>CAVRBO010000005.1:0-5761 GCA_963719285.1 uncultured Chloroflexia bacterium | reverse complement strand
CGTCAGGTGCCGGAGTCGGAGACCAGGAAGAAGATCAGCAGGAGCGGTACAAGGGCGACGCCGAACGTGACGATCACGATGGTGAAGATCTCGAGCAGGACGACGGAGCGGACCCAGCTCGGCTCGCCACGCATGAGTCGGGGTGCCGTCAGCCACAGGATCAGCGACGGGAGGGCGAAGACCGCGATGACCGCGGCAAAGCCGACGACCGTTCCGGGAGCCGGGCGGCTGCCGATGTACGCCGCGAACGTGGCCAGGATGATCGCGAACCAGGTGACCGCGATGATCCGGTTCGCCAGGCCCAGCGTCCGCCACAGTCGGTAGGCGCCCGGCGATGACGTTGCGGACGCGTATCCGCCGATGCCGCTCAGCTGGCCCCCCGGCCCCATCGCCGGCGCGGGCTGGCTCATGGAGATCGGCCGCGAGCGCGAACCGGGGACGACCCACCCGGCGACGGATCGCTGCACGGCCGGTGGCTGGGATCGGGAGGCCTGGCGGGACGACGGGCCGGCCACGTTCATCTCGCCGAGGGTGCCGATGAGCCCGATCGGCGCACCCGGCGCGCCGAGGTCGGCAGCGCAGCCGGTGCAGAACCGGTCATACGGTCCGCGGGGCGTCCCGCAGTTCGGACAGACCGTCGTGGGCTCGTCCATCGCCGACGAGTGTAGTCCGCCCCGGTCAACACCCGACTTCGGGTAGATTTCGGATACGCCCGCCGCTCGACCCCGAGCCGACCCGCCGACCCAGGAGGCCGACCCGTGAACCGCTTCGAGACCAACCTTCGGATCCCCGGACCCACGAGCCTGCCCTCGGCGGTCCGCGAAGCGGGTTCGCGCCAGATGATCAACCACCGCGGCCCGGAGTTCGCGGGCATGCTCGAGCGGGTGACGACCGGTCTCAAGCTGTTCCTGGGCACTACCAACGACGTGATCCTGATCACGTCCGCCGGCACCGGCGGCCTCGAGGCGGCGATCGTCAACACGCTCTCGCCCGGCGACAAGGTCCTGGCCGTGTCCATCGGCGCCTTCGGCGACCGGTTCGCCCGGATCGCCACCGTCTACGGCGCGGACGTTACCAAGCTCGACGTCGAGTGGGGCCAGGCCGCGGATCCGGCCGTCGTGCGCGAGGCGCTCGCTGCCGGCGGGCCGTGGAAGGCCGTGCTGCTGACCCACAACGAGACCTCGACCGGGGTCATGAACCCCATCCGCGACCTGGCCGCCGCGGTCCGGGCCGGCGCGCCTGACGCGCTCATCCTCATGGACGGCGTCTCGGCCCTGGGCGCGGTGCCGTTCGAGCAGGACGCGTGGGGCATCGACGTCGCGATCACCGGCTCCCAGAAGAGCTGGATGGCCGCCCCCGGGATGGCGTTCCTGAGCATCTCCGAGCGTGCCTGGGCCGCGGTCGAGACCGCGCAGATGCCGCGCTTCTACTTCGACGCCCGGCTCTATCGCAAGAGCATGACCACCGGCGAGACGCCGTTCACGCCGGCCCTCGGCGTCCTCTTCCAGCTCGATGTCGCGATGGGCCTGATGAACGCGGAGGGACCGGAGGCCATCTTCGCCCGCCACGCCGCGTGTGCGGCCGCGACCCGGGCGGGCCTGGATGCCCTGGGCTTCCGGCGGTTCGCCGATCCGGCCCACGCGTCGACGACCGTCACCTGCGCCTGGCTGCCCGAGGGGCTTGACTGGAAGGCCTTCAACGGCGCGCTCAAGGCACGCAAGCTCGTGGTCGCCGGCGGCCAGGCCAAGCTCAACGGCCTCGTGTTCCGGATCGGCCATCTCGGCACGGTGACTCTCGACGAGATCCTCGCCGCGATCGGGGTCATCGAGGAGGGCCTCCTCGCGATCGGCCGGCCGGTCGTGCCGGGCACCGGGGTCGCCGCGGCGCAGCGGGCCGGACTCGAAGCGCTCGGGGTGACGTCGGGCCTCGAAGTCGGCGCGTGAAGGTCCTCGTCGTCGAGCCGCTCGCCGGCGAGGGCATCGCCCTCCTGCGCGCCCATCACGAGGTCGACGAGCGCATCGGGCTGTCGCGTGACGAACTCTGCGCGATCGTGGGTGACTACGACGCGCTCGTCGTCCGGAGCCAGGTCCAGGCCGACGCGGCACTTATCGCCGCCGGGCCACGGCTCCTCGTCATCGGTCGCGCCGGCGTGGGCGTCGACAACGTCGACCTCGACGCCGCGACGCGGGCCGGGATCGTCGTCGTCAACGCGCCGACCGGGAACACGATCGCGGCGGCGGAGCACACGCTGGCGCTCATGTACGGGCTCGCGCGCCGGATCGCCGCGGGCGACAGCGCGATGCGGGCCGGCGACTGGAAGGCAGCCCGCGGCCGGCTGACGGGCGTCGAGCTGCGCGGGCGGACGCTCGGCATCGTGGGCCTTGGCAAGATCGGACAGGCGATCGCCGATCGGGCGCGGGCGATGGAGATGACGATCCTGGGCCAGGACCCGTTCGTCACGGCCGAACAGGCGGCCCTCCATGGGATCGAGCTGGTCGAGATCGGCGAGCTGCTCCGGAAGTCCGACGTCGTCACCGTCCACGTGCCCCTCACCCGCCAGACGCGCGGGATGATCGGCAAGCGCGAGCTCGGCTGGATGAAGCCCACGGCGCTGCTGCTCAACGTCGCCCGCGGCGGGATCATCGACGAGCAGGCCCTGGCCGACGCCCTGGCGGCCGGGACGGTCGCCGGCGCGGCGATCGACGTGTTCGAGCACGAGCCGCCGTTCGAGCCGAACCCGCGTTCGCCGCTCCTCGACGCCCAGAACACGCTGCTGACGCCGCACCTCGGCGCGTCCACGGCCGAGGCCCAGGTCCGGGTCGCCGAGGAGGTGGCCGCTCAGATCGTGGACGTCCTCGACGGCCGTCCGGCCCGCTATGCGGTCAACGCTCCGCTCCTCACGCCCGAGACGGCCGCCGCGATCGCGCCGTACCTGCCCCTGGCCGAGACGCTCGGGCGGTTCTTCGCCCAGTTCGCGCGACGCGGGGTGAAGACGCTCACCCTCGACGTGGCCGGGGAGCTGGCCGGGTACAACGCCTCGCCACTCACCGCGGCCGTGCTGCGGGGCCTCCTGGAGACGGTCACGACGGAGCGGGTCAACCTCGTCAACGCCGGCGCGCTCGCGAAGGCGCGCGGGATCGCGATCGTCGAACGCAAGACGCCCGAGGCGGGCGCGTTCGCCTCGCAGCTGACGCTGTCGGGCGAGGCACAGGGAACGACGACGACCGTCGGCGGCACGGTGGCCGGCGGCGAGCCGCGGTTCACCCGCCTCAACGACTACCGGCTCGACATGGCCCCGACGCAGTACATGCTCGTCAGCCACCACACGGACCGGCCGGGGTTGGTCGGTCGGATCGGGCTCATCCTCGGCGAGGCGGACGTCAACATCAGCGCGATGCATCTCGCCCGGTCTGGACCGCGCCAGGACGCGCTGATGATCCTCGCCCTCGACGACGAAGTGCCCGACCCGATCGTCGAGGCGATCCGGTCGAGCGACGGGGTCGTCGAGCTCTGGTCGATCCGGCTCGGCGCCGACCACTGAGCGAGCACGGCGGCCTGACGCTCCCCGCCGACCTGTCGGCGGTCGTGGTGCTGCTGCGCCATGGCGAATCCACGTTCATCGTCGAGGGCCGCTTCCAGGGCGCGGCCGACGCGCGGCTCTCGCCGCTCGGCGAGCGCCAGGCAGCGCTGGCCGGCGAGCGGCTGGCCGACCCCGGCCGATCCCCCGTCCTGCCGATCCCGCCGACGGCGCCGCTAGAGATCGCCCACTCACCGCTGAGCCGGGCGGCGTCGACGGCAGAGGCGGTCAGGGCGGCCATCGCCGAGCGCGGCGGATCCGTGCCGGTGCGGCCCGAGCCTGGCCTCAGCGAGATCGGCCAGGGGCGCTGGGAGGGCGCCCACCGGACCGAGATCGAGTCTCGATACGGCGAGCTCCTGGCGGCCTGGCGGCGGACACCGCTCAGCGCGAATGCGCCGGACGGAGAACGGGTGCTCGATGCCGCCGTCCGGGTGCGGGGAGCGCTCGAAGGCGTGGTCGAGCGGCTCGGCGAAGCTGCCGAGTCGCATCCTTCGAGTGAGCATCCGCCGACCGTCGCCGGCTATCCCGGTCCCGCCATCGCAACCGTTCCGTGGACGCTCCTCGTCGCCCACGACGGGATCTTCAAGGTCACGCTGCTGACGCTGCTCGACCTGCCCCTCGACCGGTTCTGGACGTTCCCGTTCGCCCTGTGCGGCATCACCGTCGTGGAGCTCCGCGAGGGACGCGGGATCCTGCGCGCCCACAACCTCACGGAGCACCTGGCCTCCCTCGCGACGACCGAAGCGGCGCCCGAACCGAGGCCCGCCGGCGCACTCTGACGCTCCAAATGAGTCTGATCGTCGCGGACCACAAGCTGATGTACCGCGACCCGATGCCGAGTGCCAGCGCGGTCGACCGAGGCTAGTCGGTCACGCCCCGTCCTCGGCGGAGAGGTCCTTGTCCTCCATCTCCCACGCATGGTCAAGTGTGTGGAAGCCAGAGTGTCGGATGAGAAATGGCAGCGTCCACGACCGCATGCGCTTCGCGACCTCCCCGGCGTTGTACGCGCGCATCGCCGCGACGTAGGCCGCTCGATGCCGCGTCAGGCCATCCGGGGTAAGCGCCGCTTCCTCCGGTATCCGCAGCCCGACCTGCTTCGCGAAGTCCTCGCTCTCGGTGCGGATGGTGTGGCGGATGATCCGGTCGCGGTCGCGTCCTCCCCCGCGCGGGCCCTTGCGCATCTCTGGCGAGACCCGTGCCGCGACGCCGTCGAAGAACGCCCAGCAGGCCCGCAGCAGCGTGATCGCGCGCTCGAATTCCGCGTCGCCCATCGGACCCTGCTCGGTCGACGATGGCGCGAAGGAGATGCCCCAGAAGTCGGTCGAACCGGGTCCGACCCTGTCCTCGACAACCTCGATAGGCCCGGCGGCATCGAACTCGCCTGCCATCCCGGCAAGGTCCGCGACCGTCCGATAGCGCACCCGATAGGACTCGAGCGTCTCCTGGGCGACCTCGGTGCTCTTCGCGCCCCGACTCCACCCTGGCCAGTCGAGGGCGAAGGCAACCGACCGCTTCCCCTTCGGCCCGCGTTCGATGACAGTGCGGACAGGCATGGCTATGTATTTCACCACAACCGAGGAGTCCGGACGTCGACCGACTGACCAACCAGGAACTCCAGCACCGTGCCTGAGCCCCACGGGATGATGATCGGCTGCGTCCCGTCAACGTCCACACCTCGTCCCGCGCCCACTCTATCCACCACCATCACACAGGACATCGTCGCGTATCGACGGTCGGCCGGATTGACGCTTGGATCGGCGACATCGACCATCGCGGTATGCCACCCACCGTATGGATCCCGGCACGATCGCCCGAGGTCGAGCGTGGCCGGCTCGCGGCCATCGCGACCGTCCACGTCTTCCCTCCGGAAGGCCCCATCCCTGCGGTCGCCGGCGAGGGCGACCTCCTCATCGCCGCCGACGATGCGAACCGCGCCATCGACTACGCCTCGCACATCGAAGGGCTGCGGGTGATCCAAGCCTTCTCGGCCGGGGTCGATTGGATCATCGGCCGCGTGCCACCGGGCGCAATTCTGTGCGACGCGGCCGGCGTGCACGATGTCGCCGTCGCCGAGTGGGTCCTCATGGTCATCCTCGCGTCCCAGCGCCGTCTCGCCGAGCACATCGACGGCCAGCGGAGCGCCCATTGGCGCGAGGAGTCGCTGACCGGGTCGGACCTCGTCGA
>CAVRBO010000004.1:0-1042117 GCA_963719285.1 uncultured Chloroflexia bacterium | reverse complement strand
TCCGTCGGCTCGCCTCTGGCCGCGGCGGACGTCCTGCGCGCGTACTTCCCGATCGAGACCGTGCACCGTGGTCGCGATCATCGGTGCTCGGCGAGACGCCGCACCCATCCTCGGGGATTTGGACCGCCTGCGTCGACAGGTCATCATCATCACCTTGTTCGCGGGGGCCCTGCAGCCGTGGCCCTGTACCTGGTCTTCCGTGCGGCCCAGGGACGGATCCTGCGCCAGACCGACCAGCTCATCGAGTCGACGACCCTCGATCCGATGACCGGCACGCTCGATCACGAGCCCTGGTCGCGTCTCGCTTTCCCGATCGAAGCCGCACGACAGACCGGCGAGACGCTGGACATCGCGCTGCTCGACATCGACAACTTCCGGAGCCTCAACGAGACCCACGGCCACCCGGCGGGCGATCAGGCGCTCATGGCGGTCGCCCAGGTTCTGCGGGACATGCTTCCGACGGATGACCGCTGGGGACGCTACGGACCCGATGAATTCCTGGTCATCGTGACTCCGGACCTCGCGGCCGACCTGAACAGCATCGGACTCGTACGGGCCCGGCTGGCCGAGCTCAGCCTGCGATTTGGGTCGTCCGAACGCCTCCCGATCACGATCAGTCCCGGGATATGTTCCTTCCCGAACAACGGCGAATCGGTCACGACGCTCCTCTCCAGCGCGTCTCGGACGCTGGATGAGGCCAAGGTCAGCGGTGGGGATGGGTACCGGGTCGCCCAGGTCGACAACGTCCCCCTGGCGGAGGCGGTCCGGTTCGACGTGCTCGAGGGCCTGATCATCGCGGTCGACACCAAGGACCACTACACGCGCCGCCACTCCGAAGACGTCGCCCGGTACGCCGATTTCCTGGGCGAACGACTCGGCCTCGACGGCCAGGCCCGGTCCGTGCTCTACCGAGCGGGCCGGCTCCACGACATCGGCAAGATCGGCGTCCCCGACCGGATCCTGCGCAAGCCCGCAGCGCTGACCGAGCTGGAATACGAGACGGTCAAGCAGCACGTCGCCCTTGGCGATCTTCTGGTTCGCGACCTGCCGAACGTCGCCGAGATCCGGGCAGGCATCCGACACCACCACGAACGCTGGGACGGGAATGGCTACCTGGGACACCTTGCCGGGGAGGAGATCCCCGAGATCGCGCGCATCCTCGCGGTCTGCGACGCGTTCTCGGCGATGACGACGACCCGGCCATACCGCAAGGCCATCTCCATCGACGAGGCGCTGACCCGTCTCGAGGACGCCGCCGGCTCGCAGCTCGACGAGCGCCTGGTGACCGCCTTCGTGCTCGGCATCCGCACGGTCGCGACCGCGCCGCAGCCTGGTGACGATCGGGGCGGCCTCTGGACGCCCGGCGATCCGGCGGCCCCGGGCGGCCGCGCGGTGGCCTGACGTGCGTGCCCCACGGTCGTTCAGACGGCCGGCGGTCCGCCGCGGGACCGCTGCCCTCGGCCTCATCGTCGCCGCACTCGTCCTGCCGACGATCGGGTTGGCCGCCGCCAAACCGCCCGACCTCGGGGCGGCCCGCGGCTACGCCCTCGTCGCCAACACCACCATCACCAACACGGGCCTGACCCTGATCGACGGCAACCTTGCCCTGGTGGGACCGTCCGTGACCGGATTCGGGCCGGGCGTCGTCACCGGCAGACGAGACATCGGGAACGCCGCTGCGAACGCGGCCGACGCGGACGTCCTGGCTGCCCATCACGACGCGACCAGCGCGGCGCCCGTCACGGAGATGGCCGGCGATCTCGGCGGCAGGACCCTCCTCCCGGGCGTCTATCACTTCGGGGTCGCGGCGACACTGCATGGGACGCTCATCCTGGACGGTCAGGGCAAGACGAACCCGCTGTTCATCTTCCAGATCGGTACGACGCTGACGACCGGCACGGGAGCGCGCGTCACGCTCACCGATGGTGCCGCGGGTTGCGCCGTGTACTGGGCGGTTGGCACGTCGGCGACGATCGGCACAGGCACCTCGCTCCAGGGCGATCTGATGGCCCTCGTCAGCGTCACGATGAACACCGGCGCGTCGGTCGGGGCTGGCGGCGGGCGAAATGGCGGCCGGGTCTTCGCCCAGAACGGGGCCATCACTCTCGATACCAATACCGTGATCCCGCCGACGGGGTCGTGTACCGCTCCGGCGCCGACCCCGGTCAAGACCCCGACGCCGACTCCGACTCCGACCCGAAGGCCGACCTCCAGACCGGCGCCGACGCCGGTCAAGACCCCTGGTGCGACGGCTACCTTGACCGCGCCGATCCCGGAGACACCGGTTCCGTCCGCGTCTGGCCAGGCCATCGGTCGGGTGCCCATCGGGAGTCCGCACCCGCCGGACCTGCCACCCCTGCTCTTCGTCATCCCCGAGGGCACGGCGGGAGGGGTCACGGTCGCAGGTGGCACCTTCGGACTGATCGAACCCTTCGTGGTTCCGGGATTCGTCGCCGCCGCTTCGGGAGTCCTGATCATCCTGCTCCTCCTCGCCCAGGCTCTCGGTGCGTTCGCATGGCTGCCGATCGTCCGTCGACGGGTGGGTGGGTTCGGCATCAGGCGGCACACGGACGGCCCGACCCGGTAGTCCGTCATGGAGGCGACGGCGGCACCGATTCGGGGGAGCCCATGGACCCCGCGGGATCGCGACGAACGGCTCTGGCATGACCGACCGCGCACGTGCGATGAAGTGGGTGCAGGCGGCCGCACGGCCCCCCGCAGGTGAGGCGCATCATGGAGACCCATCCGTTCACCGCCCATCGGGCGGCGTCGATCCCGAGGCCGGAGCGGACCCCGGCCGGCAAAGTCACGATCGCGACACTCGCACTGCTGGCCGTCGGGGCGACCGCAGGCGGCGTCGCCCTCGTGGCAAACCCGGACGGCAGCAGCATGGGCTGGGATCTCGGCATGCTCGCCGGCAGCCCGTTCGCCGACTTCCTCGTACCGGGCCTGATCCTGGGTGGCCTGTTCGGCGTCGGCTCAGTCGTCGTGGCGGTCATGGGTCTCGCCCGCCTCCGCGTCGCCCCGTTCCTGGCGTTCGCGATCGGGTGTGGCCAGATGATCTGGATCGTCGTCGAGCTCGCGATCATCGGGCAGTTCAGCTTCCTGCATCCGGCCTGCTTCGGCCTCGGCCTGGTCATCGCCGCCGCCTCCGTACGGTGGGGCTGGCCGACCTGGGCGGCCTGGCGCGATGCCCGCAGGGTGGCCCGACCCCGGCGATCGGTCGCCCGGTACCTCTGAGTCGGCCGCTCGCGATTTAGGCCGGGAACGGCCGCAGCGGAGTCACTTCGCGATCTCCCAGACGTGGCCGGCCGGGTCCCGAAAGCTGGCCGTCCGGATGCCCCACGGCCGGTCCATGGGTCCGTTGAGCAACTCGACCCCGCGTGCGACCAGTTCCACGCACGTGGCGTCGACGTCATCCACGCCGATCGTGAACTGGACACGGACGCCGGCCTCGGGCGGGGCGGCCGCGGCGGGTCCGATGAGCTCGTCCGTGGCGGAGACCCGGAGCAG
Organism: uncultured Chloroflexia bacterium; assembly: GCA_963719285.1. Classification (GTDB taxonomy): domain Bacteria; phylum Chloroflexota; class Limnocylindria; order Limnocylindrales; family CSP1-4; genus C-114. The sequence goes on along the minus strand of CAVRBO010000004.1, from coordinate 1,038,604 downwards.
GTTGACCTGCACGTTTCCGAAGCCGAACACACACGAGTCGTCGTCCTCGAAGACGATCGGCAGGCCGAACACGTCCACGTAGAACTGCCGGGTCGCGGGCAGGTCCTCCACGAACAGGGTGATGTTGCTGATGCCCGTCGCCCACACGCCTCGTGCCCCGGTCCCGGTCGTCACGCCCATCAGAGTCCTCGATCGGTGGTTGTCGACGAGTTCGATGATGACGGAGTGGGTGGATTCACGACGGGTGGATTCACGAACGCGAGGGCGCGCTGCACCCACGCCGCGAGGCTCTCGTCCGTCGCCACGCCTTCCGGGTCGACGAGGACGAAACCGGCCGTTCGTCGCCCACCCAGGACCATCGGGCGGACGAACGGAAGCTCGAGAGTCGCGTCGCGCGCCTCGGGTCCGACGCGGATCATCACCGCCTTACCGGTCACGCCACAGCACATCCGGCCGCCGATCGAGAACGAGAGGCCGCCGACCATCCGCTTCTCCACGATGTCGGGATGCTCGGCGAGGACGCGCCGGACACGCTCCGCCAGGGCCACGTCATGCGCCATCGGTCACCTCGCGTGCCCCGCCGACGAAGGCCAGTGCCTCGGTCGCAAGGGCCAGCCAGGCCTCGTGGCGACCGTGATCGATCGCGATCCACTCCCTCATCGGCCGGCCCTTGCCGGCGTCGTAGGGGTGCCCGTCTCCCGCGAGGATGAGCCCGGCGACGCGGCGGGCCGGCAACTTGAGCACCAGTCGGTCGCCGCTGACGAACGCGAAGATACGGTCGTTGACCCGGAGCGCGGACGACCCGAACGACCGATCCGAGGCGCTCCGTCCCGCGGGCCGTTCGACGCCCGGCCGTTCGCCGAGTGCCGCGACGATCGCCTCGAAGCCGTCCGACAACGCCGATCCTCCCGGCTGACAGGCCCGACCCGACGGGACCCGCCCCGATCTTAGGCGACAGTGACGGGGAGGACCGTTGGGCTCCATCCAGTGGTCCGCCCGGCACTCCGGAAGCGATGTACCATATGGTACGTGTACCGGATGGTTGACTGGGTCATATGAGAAGGCAAGAGCTCCTGGCGGCCATCGTGGCGGACCTCCAGGCGGCGGGTATCGGCGACCGGTCCCTGCGCGACATCGCGGCCGCGGTGGGCACCAGCCACCGGATGCTCCTCCACCACTTCGGCTCGCGCGCCGGCCTGCTGACGGCGGTCGTGCAGGAGGTCGAGTCGCAGCAGCGCGCGTTCCTGGCGAGCCTCGATCCGCGGCCGGAAGAGGCGCTTGTCACCATGTGGCAGCGCCTCAGCGATCCGGGTTTCTGGCCGGCGGAGCGCCTGTTCTTCGAGTGCTACGCGCGGGCATGCCGGGGCGAGCGGCCATTCGATTCACTGCTGCCGGGTCTCGTCGACGACTGGATCGACCGGGTCGTCGCGATGGGCTTCGTGGAGGCAACGGATCGCGCTGGCGAGCGCGCCCAGGCGCGTCTCGGCCTGGCCCTGTTCCGCGGGCTCCTGCTCGACCTCGTCGCCACCGGCGACCGGACCGGCGTGGATGCTGCGTTCGAGGTCTACCGCGCCCTTACGGCGGCGATGAGCGGATCGGCTCCTAGTGGGCCTCGGGACCTTCCGATGGCGGCGTCGTCCGGGACCTGAGTGCTCGGAGGAGGCGGGTCGCGACGCTCTCCTGGGGCGCCGTCTCGGTCGTCGTCTCACTCGTCTCGGCAGCATCCGCGGTCGGGGCCTGCAACCACGGCTCATCGGCCGCCAGGGTCGACTCGACCGGTTCTGCCGTGGCGACGACGGACGTGCCGTTCAGCGAGCCCGCGTTCTCCTTGACCGAGCGCTGCTCCATCACCGGCACCAGCTCGCGCTCGGGTCCCGCCCGCCCGTTGCCGTTCGCCGCGCTCTTGGGGGTCGGGTCCGGCGTCTCCGCCGGTCCCTGCTCGAGCGCCTGCATGGCCGTGGAACGGGCCTCGGCCCGGACCTCGTCCAGGTCCGGCGGGTCGGGCAGGTCGCCGGCCAGGCGCGCGATCGCGCTCGGCTCCTTCTCCTCCGCGAGCCGGCCGAAGAACGCGCCGAGGGAGCCCCGGTAGTCCTGGACCGCGGTGTGGACCGACTCGATCTCGGCTTCGATGAGGGATCCATGGTGGGTGAGCGACTGCTCGAGCGTCGTCCGGCGGTCCTCGATCCGGCGATCGGCCTCGGTACGGATGCGCTTGACCTCATCCCTGTACCAGGCGTCGACGAGGCTCACGTCCTCGTCGGCGTGCTTGCTGAGCTCGGCGGCTTCCGCCGCGGCGCGCCCCACGATCTTCTCGACCTGGGCCGTCTCGTCAGCACCGACGCCGGACTCGATCCGCTCACGTTCGCGATCCGCTGCGACCTGCATCGCTCGGGCGATCTCGGCCTTGAGCGAGGCGAGTGACGAGGGCCGGCGAACGACCGTCGTCGCGGCGCCGCCGGCCTGTGCGTCCGCCGACGTTTCGTCCGGCGCCTCCGCGACAGCGTCTCCGGTGGCCGAAGCCTCGACGGCCTCCTCCTGCAGTTGTGAGTACATTGGTCCTATCCTCCCGGGGGGCCGAAAGTACTCCCAGGGTGTGAGGCTGACAATCGCAGCCCGCAGATTCCGGTGCCTGCCGGAACCGGGCCGATGCCCCTCAGAACCCGTGCCCGCGGCCGATGTACCGTTGTGGCATGGCGTCACCCCAGGCCGGCATCTTCGCCCTCGGCACAGCGTCGCACGCATACCTCGAGCTGGACCTGCGACCCGGGGCCGACGGCGCCTCCGCGGTCGCGCGGGTCGCCGCGCTGCGCGAGCCGCGGACGACGATCGGCGGTGTCAACCTCGTGGCCGGATTTCGCCCCGAGCTGTGGGCGCGGGTCGCGCCGGACGCCGCGCCGCCCGGTGTCCGCGGGTTCGACAGGCCGCTCTCAGGCCCCGATGGCTACACGCTCCCGGCGACCCAGCATGACGTCGTCATCTGGCTGACCGGAGCGTCGTACGACGTCGTGTTCGACCTGTCGCGCGCGGTCGCCCGGGAGCTCGCCGACGAGGCCCGCCTGGCGTACGAGATGGTCGGCTGGCCCTACCATCACGACCTCGACCTGACCGGGTTCATGGACGGCACGGAGAATCCGACGCTGGTCGAGGCCACGACCGAGGTGCTCATCCAGCCGGGCACCGCCGGCGAGGGCGGGTCGATCCTGCTGCTCCAGCAATGGGAGCACGACGCGGACGCCTGGGAGGCGCTCCCGGTCGGCCGGCAGGAGGCGGCCATCGGGCGCCGGAAGGTCGACAGCGTGGAGCTCGATCCTCGCCCGGCCAGCTCGCACGTGGCCCGTACCGACCAGGACGCCTTCGGCACGATCTTCCGCCGCAACATCGCGTATGGCTCGCTCGGCCGCCACGGCACGATCTTCGTGGGTTTCAGCGCGAACCAGGGGACCCTCGCCGGGATGCTCGACAGCATGCTCGGCAAGGGGGCCGGCCCACGCGACGAGCTCACCCGGTTCACCCGGGCGATGACCGGCGCGTACTACGTGATCCCGTCGGCCGATCGCCTGGCGGCATTCGGCGAGCCCCAGCGCACCGGGTCCGGGCAGCCTCGGGCAGGAACCGACTGAGCGCTCGGCCTGAGCGGCCTGACGCCGATCGGGCGTCCCATCCGTCGGCCCCGGCGTAGAGGGCACCGCAAGGCCCCGCGCAATGTACCCTCTCGCAGGAGGTGACACGAGTGGCGGACGGCTACGACATCGATCCCACGGTCCCGCCGAGCGGTCCCGGCTGCGTCGAGTGCCTGGCATCCGGTGGCTGGTGGTTCCACCTGCGCCGGTGCGCCCATTGCGGCCACATCGGCTGCTGCGACTCGTCGCCCTCGCAGCACGCGAGCCGCCATGCGTTCGACGTCGAGCATCCGGTCATCCAGAGCTACGAGCCGGGCGAGACCTGGTTCTGGGATTACGCGCGGCAGCAGGACTTCGGCGGTCCGGAGCTCGCGCCGCCGCGTCACCATCCGCTCGATCAGCCGACGCCGGGACCGGCCGGGCGCGTGCCGCCCGACTGGCACCGCCAGCTGCACTGACGGGACGATGAGCACGACGACCATCGGCCTGCCGCTCGAGGGCGCGTTCGTGGCCGCCTCGTGAGCGAGCCGCTGCCGCCGCCGGCGGACGAGCCGGCCCACCACAGCCAGCATCCGTACGCCCGAGAGATCGACGCTGAGCTGCTCGGCTGGTACGAGATCACCGCGCTGGTCCGCTCCCTGACGCTCGACGAGCGCCTCATCCCCGGCTACCAGCGCGACCCGGACTGGACGGTCCGCGACGTCGTCTCCCATCTCGGCACATGGCTCGCCCAGGCCGAGACCCAGTTCGAACAGATCAACGCGGGGACCTACGAGGGCCACGATGTCGACATCGACGGGCTCAACGCGATCTTCCTCGCGGCCATGGCCGACCAGCCGTGGGACGTGGCCTGGGCCCAGGCGACGTCCGGCCGGACACGGATGATCCAGGAGTGGCACGCGCTGCGGGAACCGTCGGACGAAGCCGCATGGTGGATCCGCAAGTCGGGCGTGGATCACTACGCGGAGCACGTGGACCGACTCCGCGCCTGGGTCGCCGAGCTCCACGCCCGCCGGACCGGCTAGAGCGGCCATCGGCCGGGAGCTGCCGGTCGCCGACCTGTCTGTCGGACCTCAGCCCTCCATCCGAAGTTCTTCGAGGTCGAGTTCGCGTTCGATCGTCCGGAGCGTCTGGTCGTTGATCGCGCCACGGTCCCGCAGTTCGATGACGGCCGCGCGCTGCGCCCCGATCACCCCTCGCTGGATCTCCTCGTGCTCGATCCGCTCCTGACGCCGCTCGGCCGTCTCGGTGGGATCCTCCGTCGCGAGGTGCTGGGTCCGATCCGTGAGCCCGGACTCCAGGCGATCGAGCAGCGGTCCATGATCCGGCCAGTTCGGACGCGCCCGTTCGATCTCGTCGAGCCCGGCCTGGTACGCCGTCGCACGGGCGAGGGTCGCCTCGTCGCCATCGGCCTCGGTGCCGTCCCAGCCGGCCCGGCGCAGCACCCACGGCAGGGTCAGGCCCTGTCCGACCAGGGTGACGACGATGACCGCGAAGGTCAGGAACAGGATCAGGTTCCGCTCCGGGAACCCCGGATCGAGCGCGAGCGCGGCCGCCAGCGATACCGCGCCACGGAGGCCCGCCCAGCCGACGACGAACGTGAGCCTCATGGCCAGTCGCGGATCGCGCCGTGCGATGACGCGCCGGGGCGATCCGGGCAGGAGGCTTGCGGCGAACACCCACCCGAGCCTGGTCGCGATGACCACGCCACACACGAGGGCGGCGAGGCCCGCGATCTCGATGGCCGGGCGATCGCCGAGTCCGCGCAGGATCTCGGGCAAGGCGAGGCCGATCAGCACGAAGACGATCCCGTTGAGGACGAACCCGACCATCTTCCAGCTGCTGAGCCACAGGGTCCGGCTGCGCGGGCTCAGGATGGTGCCGAGCCGGCTGCCGATCACCAAGCCGGCCGCCACCGCGGCGAGGACACCGGACAGGCCGATCTGGTCGGCCGGGAGGTACGCCGCGAACGGGACGACGATCGAGATCAGGACCTCCACCGGAGGGTCGTCGAGCCGACGCAGGATCTCGCCGGCGACGCGCCCCACCACCGCCCCGAGGACGATGCCGCCGACCGCGGCGACGACGAACCGCGCCAGCGCGTCGGTCGGAACGAACGTGCCGCCCATGACCGCGAGGACGGCCGCGCGATACGCGACGAGGGCGGTCGCATCGTTGAACAGGGCCTCGCCCTCGACCAGGGTGACCACGACCCGCGGAGCCCCGAGGCGACGGAACACCGACGTCGCGGCGAGCGCATCGGTCGGTGCGACGATCGCGCCCAGGGTGAAGGCCGCCGCCCAGCCCAGGCCCGGGATGGTCGCCTGGGCGACGATGGCCACGATGACCATCGTGAACACGACCAGCCCGAGCGACAGGCGCACGAGTGGCGCGAGGTTCGTCCGGAGCTCCCGGATCGGGGTGTCCACGGCCGCGGCGAACAGGAGTGGCGGGAGGAACACGAGCAGGACGAGGTCCGGCTGGAGGTCGAACCGCGGCAGCCCGGGGACGAAGGCGAGGCCGAGCCCCCCGAGCACGAGTAGGGTCGGGTACGGCACGCCGAGGCGGCGGGCGATCTCGAACAGGATCGCGATGGCGACCAGGATGGCCAGGGCCGCGGTCAGGGCTTCCATCGGTCGGGCGGACAGCCTCCGTCGACGAGCGGGAGCGAAACGCTCACCATCCTGCCATGCCCGGATGGGTCGTGGGATGCCGCGCCCATCCGGGCGGCCGCGATGCGGCTAGCCTGCGCGATATCGCGCTCGCCGTGACGGCCGGCGCCCGGATGGCCGGAAGAGACGAGGAGGTCGGGATGGCACTCGAGCTATCGACCCGTGAGGCGCGGTCGGACCCCGCGGCAGCCCTGGACCCGGTCGGCGACGGTCCCCTCCCGGCCGCGATGCGGCTCCAGATCCTGACGACCGAGCATTGGAGCCTCCTGGCGACCCGGTCGCTGAGCTGGAACGAGGCATTCAGCCGAGCGTCGATGTTCCTGTCCGCCCTGTCCGGCGCGGTCGTCGCCCTCGCCCTCGTCGCCCAGGCCATGTCGTTCGGCCAGAGCTTCGTGACGTTCGCCGTGCTCATCCTGCCGGTCGTCCTGTTCCTCGGGATCGCGACCCACGTCCGGCTCGTCGAGATCAACCACGAGGACGTCCGTTGGGTCGTCGGGATGAACCTGCTGCGCCAGGCGTACCTCGCGGGGACGCCTGAGCTGCGTCAGTTCTTCATCACCGGCTGGCACGACGACGAGGCCGGGATCATGGCCACGTTCGGAGCGAAGCCTGGTCCGGGTGCACTCGCACATGAATTCGTGACGACCCCGGGTGTCCTGGCCGTGATCGACGGTGTCATCGCCGGGATCCTCATCGCGATCGCGGCCGGGCAGGCGGGAGTGGCGTCGGAGATCTCCGTGGGAGCGGGCGTCCTGGCCGGGGTCGTGACCGTCTGTCTCCTGGTCACCTACCAGTACCGGGGATCGGTCCGACCGCGCGGCAGGCGACGGGCGCGCTTCCCGGAACCGGCGACCGGCGCCATCGAGGAGCGCGACTGAGCCGGCGTCAGCCGGATGTGGCCGCGAGGTAGTGCGGCAGGAGCGTGGACCAACCGCCGTAGTTGCGGTCCCGCCAGTCTTCGCCGCCGGCGCCCAGCCGCTCCCACCCGCGATGCTCGATCTCGACCCGGGTCGCGCCGTCGGGGCGAGGGAGGAATCTGATCTCGACGTCCGTCGCGTCGCTGCGGTCGCGCTTGAGATGCCAGGTGTAGCCGAAACGCGTGGGCGGCTCCCAGATCGTCACCTCGCCCCAGTCGTGCTCCTGACCGCCCACCCGGCGCTCGAAGATCCGGCCGCCGGGGCGCCCCTCGAGCACGACGGTCAGCCCTTCTTCTGCGGAAACGGTGTGGTCCAGGGGCCACCACTGGGCGATCCGGGCGGTCCATACCTCAAAGGCGTGGTCCACCGGGCAGTCGACCTCGAAGGCCAGCTGGATCGGCTCGATCACCGCGGGCGACGCCCGCCGGCGGTGTTCCGGGCGACGAGTCGAAACCGCGAAGCGGCCTCCCCCCAGACCCGCTCCACGTACGCCTGGACGGCCTCGACCCCCTCGTCGTGGAGCTGGTAGATGCGCCGCGTCCCCAGGGGCTTCTCGACGACGAGCCCAGCGCGCTTCAGCAGGCGCAAGTGGCGCGAGACCGCCGGACGGCTGATCGGCAGCACATCCGCGATCTCCTGGACGGACCGCTCGCCGGCACCGAGCAGCTCCACGATCGCCCGCCGATTCGGGTCCCCGAGGGCGTCGAACGGATCGCCCGCCGGCGACGGGAGGCTCATCCGATCACCTCGGCCGCCGCCCGGTCGGGTGCGTCGCGCGGCATCGGGTCACAGTGCCCGCATCCTGTTGTTCTTGGCGTCGTGGGTGACCTCGGCCAGCCCGAGCGCCTCGAGGAGCGGCGGCATGTACACGCCGAACCGTCCGCGGAGCCCCTTCTTCAGGCCGTACCAGCCGCCCCGGGGGTTCGACTCGGAGCGGCCCCACGCCTCCACCGTCCCCTCTGGCGCCGGTTTCTGCTCATCCGTCCCGCCGAGCGGCATCCAGTCGCCCCGGGCCTTGAGCATCGCGTGGAGCTCATCGATCGCGCGGGCGTCGTACAGGAGCTTCGTGCCGCCGACCTGGCAGACGATCGTGGGCGGGTCGGACCCTTCGTCGCGATACATCGTGTATTCGGACGTGCCGGGCGGGGTCTTGAGCACCCACGGATCGGCCTTCGTTCCGGTGCCTGTCGCCATCGGGGGTCCTCCTGCGTTCCGTAACAATGTCGCTACGGTAACAGCAACGTCACCGATGGACAAGCCGCCCTCGAGATCGACGAGCGCCCATGGTTCCCGCCTGCCCACCGAACCGGACTTCGACCCCCGGCTCCCGCGAAGGCCGCGTCTGCGCGAGTACCTTCCGCTGAAGGTCGGCGACAGCGTGGTCGCCGTGGTGGGCATCTGGCGCGACGCCACGCCGATCCTGGGTCAGCTGGACGAGGTGCGCCGCGAGGTCATCTTCGTGACCCTGAGCGCCGCGGTCCTCGCGGCGATCCTCCTGTTCCTCGTCTTCCGCTCGGCGCAGGGCCGCATCAGCCGGGGGACCGCGCTGCTCCTGGAAGCCGGCCGGCGGGATCCGCTGACCGGTACGCTCAACCATGGGAGCCTCGTCGAGGCACTCACGGCCGCGATCGAGACGGCCGCGCACGGAAGGGCGCACCGTCGGGATCGCCCTCCTCGACATCGACAACTTCCGGCTCCTGAACGAGACCCACGGCCACACCGCGGGTGACGAGGCGATCCGCGAAGTCGTCGATCTCCTGCGCATCGAGATGCCGCCGGACACCATGTTCGGCCGCTATGGACCCGATGAATTCCTGGCCATCTCGTCGACGGACCTCACCACGCTCGACATCGTCGATGGAATCCGTGCGGATCGGTCTCGTCGACCGCGCGCTCGCGTTCGACGGCTCCGAGTCCCTGCCGATCTCGGTCAGCATCGGTCGGGCGACGTTCCCGGATCACGCCCTGTCCGTCACGGACCTCCTGTCCAGCGCGGTCGGCGCACTCCAGGAAGCGAAGGCGAGCGGCGGCGATGCGATCCGGCTCGCCGGGGCGGTCCCGGATGTGCCGGCGGCCAGCCAGACGTTCAATCTGTTCGAGGGCTTGATCCTCGCGGTCGACGCCAAAGATCGGTATACGAAGCGCCACTGCGAGGATGTCTCGCGCTACGCGGTCTACCTCGCCCGCCGGCTCGGCCTCGACGAGGAGACGGTCGCGGTCGATCCGGGTGGCCGGGCTCCTGCACGACGTCGGCAAGATCGGCATCCCCGACGGGATCCTGCGCAAGCCGGCGAACCTCACGGCCTCGGAGATGGCTGCCGTCCAGCAGCATGTCGCGCTCGGCGACATGACGGGACCTACCGACGGGTGCTGCCCACCTCGTTCGGGTTCGGCGGTCTCAACGCGGCCCTCGTGTTCGGGTCGGTGCTGGCGGGCGACCCGGGGATCGCCCGCCGAGAGGCATGACTAGGGCAGGAAGTAGTTCGGGTTCGGGAGCTTGAAGGTCCGGTCGGCGTAGCCGCCCTTGAGGTCGCTGAACTGGTCGCCGAAGTTGGCGACGATGTCGTAGCCGAGCGACTCGATGTGGGCTCGGGTGGCCGACTTGTAGTGCACCGTCGTGCACGATCCGTTGGGATCGGCGGCACAGGCGGCCTTGAGGTAGTCGGGATAGTCGGCGACGGCCGGCTTCGTGAACAGGCCGTCCTCGCCGTCGTTCAGGGTCGACGGCTGCGGATAGCCCGCATCGACCCCGATCCCGTCAGACGTGAGGTTGCCCAGTGTCGCGGGCTCCTGCGTGGCCGGCCGGCCCGTCAGGAAGATGATCGTGTAGCCCCGGGCGGCCGCCTTGGTCACCATGTTGACCATCCCCGGCACGGCCGGGAAGCGCTGCTCGGTGACGAACGTGCCATTCGTGGTCGGGTTGTAGGCCCAGTTGCTGAAGACCTCGTAGCCCCACGTGGCCAGCGTCGTGTCATCCACGTCCAGGACGATCGCCTTCAGCCGGCTCTTGCCATGCCAGTGCCAGTTCGCCCGCGACGCCAGGTAGTGGGCTCCGTCAGCCGCGACGCCGCGGGCCTCCCTGGCATAGAAGCTCTCGTCGGCGAAGACCCCGCTGCCGAGCGGGTCGCCGTAGTAGTTCCTGATCTGCTGGCGCAGCACGTCGAGGTTCGTGATCTGGTTCGCGGAGTGCGGGGTGATCGTCTGGATCGCCGGACTGGCCGCCGCCATGGCGACGCCTCCGGCGATGAAGGAGAGCGCGATCACGACCGCGCCGACGGCAAGGCGCCGGGAGCGTCCCAGTCTCGCGATTCCTGGCATCTGGAGTCCTCCTCTGTTGGGATCCATGACCCGACCGGGAAAGCCTACCGAACTTGGCACCCCCCCGGGGTCGCGGCGGCGCCGGCAGCCCATCGGCCCGCCGGAGCGGGCTCGGCTCGCCCGGCAGTCCCGCCCTCGGCTGCTCGTTCGATCGCGGGGCCTAGCCGTCGACGAGGATCACCTCGAGGCGCCGCGGTCCATGGACGCCCTCGACCCGCTCCAGCTCGATGTCGCTCGTGGCCGACGGGCCGCTGATCCACGTCTGGGGCCGGTCGGACTCGAGGCGCGTCAGGGCTTCCGGCACGGACCCCACGATCTGATCGGACCGGACGACGCAGACGTGGAGATCGGGCAGCAGGCTCAGCGCCCGGCGTCCCTGGTCCGGCCCGGCGTCGAGGACGATCGTGCCGGTCTCCGCGATCGCGATCGCGCAGCCGGTGATGACGCCGTCGAGACCGTCCAGGTCCGCGTGCGAGAGCGGCGGGTCGTCCACGAATCGCTCCAGCCCGACGCCCCACAGCCACGACGCCGGCAGACCGACCGGCGTCGCGACGCGGCGGGCCGCATGACCGGCCAGGACCGCCGCGACCGTCGCCGGGAGGTCCGTGACGGTCGTCCGGTGGACGGTCGCCCGGTAGTGGCTTACCCGATCCATGAACAGCGCGGCGATGTCCGTCCCGGCCGGCAGCGCACGCTCGTAGTCGCGCGGAGTGGTTCGGGCTGCCGGCTCGTCCGCGAGCGCGGCCCGGATCCGTCCGAGCACGACCTCGCGCGCCACTCCCGGGCGCGCCGCGTCCGGACCGGTCATCGGTCGCCCTCGCGTCCGCCGGCGGTACGCCTCCACCATGCCCGGAATGACTCCCGGGCCGGCACCTTGAGGTCGCGCGCCCGGAACCAGCCGCCTACCGGACCCGGCCCGGGGATCCGGCGCAGCCTCCCCTCCCGTCCGAACAGCCGCCCGCCCAGGCCCGCCGCGCGCTCGGCCAGGCCGAGCCGTCGGGGCGTTCGGAGGGTCCAGGCGGCCAGGCCCATGCCCGCCCCTTCGGCCGTCGGCAGGCGGTGGGTCGCCTCGGAGTGGCGGACGACCTGGCCGCGCAGGTGGACGAGCACCTCCGGGATGTCGATCCGGACGGGGCAGACGTCGAAGCACGCCCCGCACAGCGACGAGGCGTACGGCAGCGAGGCGGTCTGCTTGTCCACCGGGTGCTTGGCGATGCCCCGGAGCTGGGGGGTCAGGATCGCCCCGATCGGCCCCGGATAGACCGACCCGTAGGCCCGCCCGCCGGTCCGCTCGTAGACCGGACAGACGTTGAGGCACGCCGAGCAGCGGATGCAGCGGAGCGCCTGGCGCCCGATCGTGTCCGACAGGACGTCCGTGCGCCCGTTGTCGAGCAGGATGAGGTGGAACGCCCGCGGCCCGTCGCCCGGTGTCACGCCTGTCCAGATCGAGGTGTATGGGTTCATCCGTTCCGCCGTTGCCGATCGGGGCAGGAGCTGGAGGAACACTTCGAGGTCGCGCCAGGTCGGGACGAGCTTCTCGATGCCCATGACCGTGATGAGCACCTCGGGCAGGGTCAGGCACATCCGCCCATTGCCCTCGGATTCCACGACGACGACCGCGCCGGTGTCGGCGACCGCGAAGTTGGCCCCCGAGACCGCGACCCGGGCCCGCAGGAACTTCTCGCGCAAGTGGAGCCGGGCCGCCTCGGCCAGTTCGGGCGGACTGTCGGTCAGGCCGGCCGGGGCGGCTCGCCCGACCCGGCCCATCTGGTCGATGAAGATGTCGCGGATCTCGGTCCGGTTGCGATGGATCGCCGGGACGAGGATGTGCGAGGGCAGGTCGTGCCCGAGCTGGACGATCATCTCGGCCAGGTCGGTCTCCCAGACGGCGATGCCTTCCCGGCGCAGGGCCTCGTTGAGCTCGATCTCCTGGGTCGCCATCGACTTGACCTTGACGACCTCCCGGGCACCCTCCGCCCTCGTGATCGAGGCCACGATCGCGTTCGCCTCCGCGGCGTCGCGCGCCCAGTGGACGACGCCGCCCGCGGCCGTCACCTTCGCCTCGAGCCGCTCGAGGAGCGCGGGCAGGTCCCGGGCGACCTCGTCCTTGATGGCGGCCCCGGCCAGGCGGAGGGCCTCCCAGTCGGCTCGCTCCTCGACGACGACGGCGCGCTTGGTCCGGATCGTGGTCGTGGCACGACCCAGGTTCGCCCGGAGTTGCGCGTCGGCAAGGGCCGTCCGGGCCGCCTCGGGAAACGGCGGGGTACCCGCGAACGACGGCTCCGGCCGGGTGGACACGTGCGGCTCGGCGGGCGGTGGCGGCGCGGCGGTCCCGGTCATGCGCCCATCCCGGTCATGCGCCGGCCCCGGTCGTCGCGAGGATCTCCGCGATATGCATGACCCGTACCGGCGAGCCTCGCCGCGACAGCAGGCCCCCGACGTGCATGAGGCACGACGTGTCGCCGGCGGTCAGGACCTCGGCCCCGGAACCGAGGACGTCGTCCACCTTGTCGAGGCCCATCGCGACCGATGTGTCGCTGTTCTTGACCGCGAACGTGCCCCCGAACCCGCAGCACGCCGCCGATCGGGGCAGGTCCACGAGGGTGATGCCGTCGACGGCCGCCAGCAGGCGTCTTGGCCGGTCGCCCACGCCGAGCAGGCGGGTCGAATGGCACGTGGGGTGGAACGCCACCGTGTGCGGGAACCGGGCGCCCACGTCGACGACGTCGAGGACGTCGACCAGGAACTCCGACAGCTCCAGGACCCGGGGCGAGACCTCGGCGACGCGCTCCGCGAGACCCCTGGAGGCCCTCGTCGCCGCTCCCCCGCCCTGCGCCGCGGCGAGCTCGGCGACTACCGGGTGATAGCGACGGACCATCGAGGCACACGAACCGGATGGCGTGACGACCGCATCGTAGCCGGCGAACGCTTCGACGAACCGTTCGACAAGCGGGATACAGGCGTCCTGGTAGCCCGAGTTGAAATGCATCTGGCCGCAGCAGGTCTGGGTGGCCGGGAACTCCACCTCGACCCCCAGTCGCCGGAGCAGGGTCACGATCGCCCGCCCGACTTCGGGGTACAGCAGGTCGTTGTAGCAGGTGATGAACAGCGCGACGCGCATCGGGTCAGGCCGTCGGCCGACCGAGGGACGCCGGCGTCCGTGCGGCCCGGCCCGCCCTGGGCTCGTAGCGGCGGATGTCCCGGGTCGCGCGCACGAGTGCGCGGAGGGTCTCGAGGTCGCCCGCGATGAGCCCGCGCGTCCAGGCCCGGATGAGCGCGTGGCCGATGGCGGTGGCCGGGCCGAAGGCCGGAGACGGAAGCTCGATCCGCTGCGATCGAAGGGTCGCGACGACAGCCTGGTCGTTGATCACCTCTGCCTCCGTCACCTGTCGGGGCCGATGCGCCGGTTCGATCTCGCGTCTCTGGATGCTACCTGCTGACAGCGAGGGCCTGTTCGCCCATCTCGAGGTGGACGACTTCGCGGCCTTCCGCGCCCACATGGCCGCGAGCCCGGGGGATGACCGGTGGCAGGCCGAGATGGCCGCGCTCATCGACCCGATGACGGACCCGGCGACAGGGTTCCACCGGCGTCTCGAGGAGATCTTCCACCTCGACCGAGCCGGCGCCGCGATGCGCCGCGAGCAGGCGCTACTCGATGGCCTGGTTACCGTCGCGGCCGCGACCGAGTTCACCGCGGACCGCGGCGGCGCCGTTTACGGCCGACCAGGCGGTGACCGCCTCGGCGAGAGCGACGGAACCGGGCCGGACAGCGAGACGGTCGTCGCCGCCGCGGATCCCCGCGCCGAGCTCGGCGAGCACGCCTCGGTAGGCCGGCTTGTCGCCGTTGGTGCGGACCGACGTCGGATAGACGTCGAAGAAGCCGTCGCTGCTCACGACGATGCGTGCCTCGGGCGAGGCGAAGGGCGTTCGAGCCATGGTGCGGGTCCCGATCCATCGCGCGCTTCGGACGGACGGAATGCGAGCCCGGCGCCTTGCGACTAGGCACCTACCATCGGGCCGGGACGCGATTCCGTCAACCGTGCGAGCGGCTCGACCGCGCTGCGGCGCCAGCACTGGGCGGGATTTCATAGGGTTGAGCGACGCTCCGGCGCGGCCTAGCATGGACCGGGCACGCCCATGTGCCCGCTAGGGCTCCCTGAAAGGAACCCGATGCAGCTCACCGGCCTCGGGCAGGTCGGTCCCGCCCCAGCGGGCTCGATCGACAGTCACACCGGGTCGACGTCGCTGGCTCACGCCGCCGTCGCGGCCCGCAAGTTCGTCGCGTTCCCGGGCCTGGTCGCGGCCCTGCTGCTGGCGACGGCCGCGCTGGCGACCGCCATCGCCCCGCGAGCGCTCGCCGCCGATCCGTCGCCGTCCCCCGAGCCCCCGGTCGCGTCGATCGGCATCGCGGGTTCCGTTCACTTCGCGGGCCAGCCGGTCGCCTTCAGCGACATCTCGGCCGGCGACATCTCGAGTCGGACGTGGGACTTCGGCGACGGCGAGCAGTCCCATCACCGGAGCCCGGAGCACACCTACGCGTCCGCCGGGTCGTACACCGTCACCCTCACTGTCCAGAACGACGCCGGCGCGGACGTCGCCTCGGTCAGGATCGCGGTCCTGGGCGAATGGTCCGGCGGGGTCCAGCTCTACGCATCCGGCATCTACTCGAAGCAGGCGACGATGAAGCTGTGCGTGGCGGCCTCCAACCAGATGATCCGCAACATGGTCTTCGGCGAACGGGATCACAGCACGGCCACGCAGAGGCTCTACAACGCCTGGGGCCGGTCGCACAATGGCTACAAGACGCCGACGGCCGCCGGCGTCGACCCCGCGGGCTGGCAGTCGATGCTGCGCCGGTATGTCGCCCCGAGCTACCGCATCTTCGCGGCGGGATCATATGGCAGCGCCCTCAAGCAGGCGGCCCGGGCGATCCGGCTCACGGGCCGGCCGGTCGGCGTCTTCGTCGCCCACGGCATCCATGCCTGGGTGATCTCCGGGTTCACCGCGACGGCCGATCCGGCGATCACGAACACGTTCCAGGTGCTCACCGTGAACGTCGAGGGCCCGTTGTTCGGCATCCGCCCGTCGATCAACGGTTACGACCCCACCCCGAACATCCGGATGTCGGTCTCGCGCTTCTCGCACTACCTGCTCCCGTTCCGCGACCCGTACGAGCCGAAAGCCAGCTGGCGGAACAAGTACGTCATCGTCATCCCGTGACCGACCGGCGACCCCGCTGACCGAGGATCGACAGGCGGTCGACCGGCGCACGACGGCCCGCCGGACCGTCAGGTCGTCGCCCGGGATCCGGCCGCCCGGTCCGACGATGGCTTCCCACCCCGATGCACGCTGAGCAGACATTGGATCCATCAGACCCGCCCGCCCCGCCCTCCGAGCCCGCGTCAACGTCCCGGCACATCGTGACGCTCATACGGGCGATCCTGCCGACGGGCGCCGTCGTGCTCTCGATCCTCACCTTCGCCGGTTACGCGATGGGCCTGGTCCGTGACCGGATCTTCGCCCGGACGTTCGGGGCCGGCCCCGAGCTCGACGCCTACAACGCCGCCTTCATCCTGCCCGAGCTCGCGCTCGACGTCATCGTCGCCAGCGGTCTCGTCGCACCGTTCGTGCCGATGTTCACGGGCCTGCGGGCCGAGGCGGCCGAGACCGCTCGCGCGTTCGCCCGCTCGATCTTCACGATGGCCGTGGGGGCGATGGGGCTCGTCTCGCTGGTCCTCATCGTCTTCGCTCCCCAGACCGTGGAGGTCATCGCGCCCGGCTTCGACCCGGCGGAGCGGGACCTGTACGTCGAACTGTTCCGGCTCATGTGCGTCACCCCGGTCATCTTCGCCGCGTCGATCGTCCTCGGCGAGATCCTGGTCGCGGAACGCCGGTTCCTGGCCTATGGCCTGGCCCCGCTCATGTACAACGGCGGCATCGTGGCCGGCACCGTCCTGCTGGGCGACCGGATCGGCATCTTCGCGGCCGCGGTCGGCGCGATCGCAGGCGCCCTGCTCCACCTGGCGATCCGGCTCGTCGGCATCCGCCGGACCATGTTCCTGCCACGACCCACGCTCGCCCTGCGTGTCCGCGGCGTCCGCGAGTTCCTCCTGCTGATGGCGCCCAAGATGCTGAGCCACCCCATCGAGCCGCTCACGTTCCTGTACTTCACCTCGCTCGCGTCGCGGTTCGACATCGGCAGCGTCAGCTCGGTGAGCTTCGCCCGGAACTTCGAGAGCGTGCCGGTCAGCCTGATCGGCGCCTCGTTCGCGATCGCCGCCTTCCCCCTCCTGTCCGTGGCCGCCGCCACCGGCGACCGAGCCACGTTCCGACGGGTGTTCACGACGAACCTCCTGACGATCGCGTTCGTCACGACGGCCGGCGCGATCGTCCTCTTCTTCACGGCCGGCCTGATCATCTCGATCTTCCTCGGCGGAGGGGCCTTCGACGACGCCGACACCGCCCGGACCGCGACCATCCTCGCGGTGTTCGCGCTCGCGATCCCGTTCGAGAGCCTCACCCACCTGCTGGCGCGGGCGCTCTACGCGACGCGCAACACGATCCTGCCCACGATCGCGTCGATCGCCGGGTTCGTGACGATCGTCCTGGCGGCCGAGGCACTCGCACCCACCGCCGGCCTGTCCGCGGTTCCGCTCGGGTTCGCGGCCGGGATGATCGTCAAGGTCGCCATCCTGGGGGTCGTTCTCGTGCCCCGCATCGCGGCCATCGGCCCGGCCGCCAGACCGGGCGTCGACGGGCGACCGGCCGGCGCCGTGGGGGCCGTGGCCGGGGCCGGGTGGTCAGGCCGGGGGCGCAAGACCCTCGGCGGGCGACTCGGCCCCATCGTCCTCTCGGTCGCGCTCATCGGCCTGGCGGTCGGCGTCGTCCACGCGACCACCGAGGCTCTTACCGGCCAGAACCTCCAATTCGCTCCCGTCATCACGCCGTGGGCGCGGGTCAACCCCACAGCCGCACCCCCGTCGTTCGCGCGGCCTTCGGCCATCGTCGGAGGGTCGATCGCGCCGAGCCCGAGCGGCGGGCAGGTCGCACCGTCGCCGACCGGGACGGCCGGACCGTTCGAGATGGACCTCTACCAGCCGGGCGACTATGCCGGGGAGTACACCGACATCTGGTGCGTGCCTGCGGCGATGCAGACGTCCATGAACATCATGGACGTGGGTGCGGACAAGTCCAAGGCGACCCAGCGGAACATCTTCAACCTGGGTCGATCGCTCGCGCCCGCCCCGGACGGGGCGGTCGAGCCCGAGGGCTGGGCGGCCGGGCTGGCAGAGCTCGGCTACGGTGACTACGAGGTCCGCACGGCGCCCACGATCCGCCAGGCCGTCCAGATGGCCGCCGTCCAGATGCGCCTGACGAACCGGCCGGTGGGCCTGCTCACGTGGCGCGGTGCCCATTCCTGGGTGATGTCCGGGTTCACCGCCACGGCCGACCCGGCCGTCAATACCAAGTTCCGCGTCCTCGGGGTGTACGTCGAGGATGTCTGGTGGCCGCGGATCTCGACGATCTGGGGCGCGTCCAACCCGCCCGATACCCTCGTCGACGTCTACGACCTGTACATCGACTACCTGCCCTGGAAGCGGCCCCGAGGCAGCTACCCCGACAAGGACGGCCTGTATGTGCTCGTCGTGCCGGTCGCCTGAGCGTCGGGCACGATCCCGCCAGGAACGGACGACCCGCCGGCACAGCCGCCGGCGGGTCGTCGTTTCGGGGTCCGCCCCGAAGTCAGGCCGACATCGGCCGGCCGGCGTAGGTCCCGCCCGTCAGGAACCGGGTCGCCACTTCGACCGCGAGCCCGAGCACGAGCCCGCCGATCAGGGCCGGGACGAGCGCGAGCCCGTCCCACACCGGTTCGAAGGTCCGCCACGAGATGATGAACTCGCTCGCGACGAGCGCGCCGAACCCGGCGGCGAAGGCGTCCACGAGCCACTCAAAACCCGTGCGGGTCTCCCCCACCATCTGGGCGATCCCACCGAAAACGAGCGCTCCGACGATCAAGAGCGCCCAACCGAAGAGCCCGAGGGCGATGGCAAGGTCCATCTGCCCGCCTCCTTTCCGGGGACGCCGAGCGAACGCTCGGCGTCCGCACGGTCCATGGTCACGGTCCGCAGGCAGCGGCGGCAGTGCCGACCGTCCCGATCCGACCGGGTGCTCCGGCCCGACCGGAGGACCGGCCCGGTCACGAGGTCAATACCGGGTTTTCATCGCTTTCAAGCCGATAGCGCTGCGGGTAAGGTGGCCCCGGTGCACGGATCAGCACGTGCACGCTGCCACGCGCAACCGTCCGTCCGCCAAGAGGCGTCCATTGAAGAGCGAGGTCCGAACGGCCGACCTGACCCAACCAGGTCGCGAGCCCGCATTCGATATCCGGAAGGCGATCGTCGACGCGAAACAGGCGATCGACGTCGACCAGACCTCGGCCGATGCGGATCAGTCGGCCTCCGACGCCGACCAGACGTTCTCCGATGCGGACCAGACCGCCTCCGCCGTCGACCAGACGGATTCCGATCGCGACCAGCGCGCTTCGGACCACGACCAGGCCGCCGCCGACCGGGACCACGCGGGCCGGTCCGACCACAGCGCCGCGGACGAGAGCGCCTACGAGGCGTCCCGCGACGCTCGTGAGACCGTGTCGATCGAGCGTCAGGTCCATCGCCTGGAACGTGAAGCCACGGCACGCGATCGCGATGCGACGGCCACGAACCGGGATCGCATCGCCGATGCCCGCGATCACGCAGGCCGCCTCCGGGACGCCCGGGCCGCGAGCCTGGCCCAGGACGCCGACGAGAGCGACGCCCCCCTCCTCAAGCAGCTCGAAGAGCTGGCCGCTCGCGCGGCCGCCGATCGGGCCCGGGCCGCGGCAGATCGGGCCCGGGCCGGGATCGACCGGGCGAACGCGGCCCGGGAGCGGAGCCGGCTGGAGGCGGAACTGCGCTCGGCCCATCTCGACGACCTGACCGGGGCATACCGGCGCGAGATGGGACGCCTGGCCCTGTCCCACGAGATCGACCGTGCCCGGCGGTCGGACGGCCAGTTCGTCCTGGCGTTCGTGGACGTGGACCGGCTCAAGGACATCAACGACCGCGACGGGCATGCTGCCGGCGACCGGGTCCTGCAGGGCGTCGTGCGCGTCCTCCGGATGAAGCTGCGCTCGTTCGATCCGATCATCCGCTACGGCGGCGATGAGTTCGTGTGCGGCCTCATCGGCACCGACCTCCAGGAGGCCGTCCGCCGGTTCGACGCGATCAGCGTCGCGGTCGCGGCCGACATCCGGGTCGGGATCAGCGTCGGCCTGGCTGCGCTCGGCCCGAACGAGACCGCGGATCAACTGACGGAGCGGGCGGACGCGGCCATGCTCGTCGTCAAGGCTCGCCACCACTCACGCTCGTAGCCCGACTCGACAGCGGCCAACGGCCCTCGCCCGCAGGCCCCTCGGCACTGGCCGCCCGGCACGGCCAGGGGCAGACTCGGGCACGACTCACCGATCGTGAGAGGTAGCCATGCCGCCAGCCCATCGCGAGCCCGCCTGGAGTGACGCGCTGACCCGACCGCTCGCCGCACGCATCCCGTCCGAGCGGCGTCTCGCCGCGCTGCGCGGGATCAAGGCGTTCCACTCGGCGGCCTTCTTCTCGATCGCCGCGCTGATCATCCTCGTCGCGGCGGACGGCGTCCGGGGACGGCCGCGGAGGCGCACCGCCGCGGCGCTCACGGTGGCGCTGGCCGAGACGGTGGTCTACGCGAGCAACAACCAGGTCTGCCCGCTGAGCCCCCTGGCCGAGGAGCTCGGCGCCGAGAGCGGATCGGTCACCGACATCTACCTGCCGGCCTGGCTGAGCGAGCGGATCCCGGTCATCTTCGGCACCATCCTCGCCATCGGCCTGACGCTGGATGTCCGGGCGTGGCTGGCCCTCCGCCGCGCGTCCCCGTCAGGAGGTTGACGGTCGCGCCGGCTATCGTGCCGTCGCCATCTCCGCGAGCAGGGCGGACCCGGCGGACCACTCCGCGTGGTGATCGCGTAGCAGGCGGCGCTCCTCGGCGTCGATGAGGGCCCACAACTCCGGGTGACTCGTCCGCAGGTCCGCACTCGTCCGGAAACGGGCGACCGTGTCCTGGACGAACGCGGCGTAGCGGGCAGCGGGGTCGGCCGTCGCCAGGTGCGCCTCGAACCCCGGGGCATAGTCGACCGCCACGAGGAGCCGGCCGAAGAACGCGCCGACCGCGTCGGCACCCCGGTCCCAACCCTGCGAGTGGCCACCTCGGCGCAGGAGCGGCGCCGGCGAGGTGAACACGGCGACGGCCGTGCCGTCGACCAGGTCGACCGAGACGTGGCCGCCGAACGTCAGGTACTCGTTCGAGACCCGGAGCCGGTCCACGATCCGGATGAGTCCCCACGACACGTCGTCGTCGACGGGCAGGCGCATGGTCCGGGTCAGCACATGTCGGACGCCGGCGCCGCCCTGAGTGGCCCAGTAGTCGATCCGCTCGGGGTCGTAGTGATGGAGGGTGGGCTCGGGACGCAGCGCGACGAGCAGATAGGCCGGGCCCGGGCGGTCGGGCAGGTCCGAACTCGCCAGGAACCCGAGATTCGCCAGCATCCGCCGGGCGGTGGTCGGGTCCATGCGTTCGGACGGGCCGGTCCCGGTCACGAAGGGAGCACCGGCCGCTGTCACCGCGGGCCCGAGTCAGCGGGCACGGAGATGCCCCCCGCGAGCAGGGGGATCAGGTAGCGCTCTTCGCGCTCGATGTGCGCCCGGAGGAGTGCCTCCAGACCGAGCAGGTGACAACGCACTTCGGGCAGGAGCGCTCGGGCGTCCCCCGCGAGCAGGAGTTCTTCGTCGACCCGGACCCTGGCCGCGGCTTCGCGGATCTGCTGATGGTCGAACCGCGCCGCGCGCGTCGCCCACGGGCTGCCGGTCCGGATGTCGATCTCGGGATACAGCCACGAATCCTCCCACGCCACATGGGGCTCGAGATCGCGGCCGACCCAGCGCAGGATGTCGCGGAGCTCGATCGTCAGTTCGGGCGACACCCAGCCCTCGATGCGGCAGGCGACATCGTGGACCCGGTCGATCCCGCGCCGCAACTCCCGGTGCTGGTGCTCGGTGAATGCCTGACTCGCGTACGGAGCGGCTTGCATCTCGATCACCTCGGTCCTTGGAGGATCGGCGATCCGGTCGATCCGTCCTCCGTCTCCAACGGTCGCCGATACGGGCGCAGGCGGGCAGGCGCGGAGGTCATCAAGGGCGGTGCCATCCGGCCCCTTCGCCCGGGCCCGGCGGCGGGGGCAACCGACGAGGTTCGCAAGAGGCCGCTCGTCGAGCCGGGCGCAGGCCCAGTCCCGATTTGGAACAGTCCGTTACCGAGCCAGCAGGATCGGGGCGGGCCGGCGGCGGCCGTCGACTTCCAAGGTGGCGGTCGGGCCGTCGCTGGCGATGACGCGGGCCGGCGAGATCAGGCGCATCAGGATGGCCCCCCGGCGTGGCCGGCGGCCCGGACATGCGCGAGCGCCTCGACCGTGGCCTGGGCGAGCGCTGGCAGCGCCGCCTCGACGACCCTGCTCAGTGGCCGGCCGAGGCCGAAGTGGTTCCCGCCGATCGCGACGATCCGCCCGACGATCGGGCGACCGCGGATCATCTCGGCGAGCCCGACGACCTCGGGGATCGCGAGCGCGTGCGAGGATCGCGGACGGACAGCCGCCGTGCCTGGGCTTTGTCCGCTGAGCGGCAGTTCGACGACGGCGCCGGGTGCGAGGCCTGTCGCCGTGTCGACGACCACGACCCCAGCGCCTGGCGCGATCGCCAGGAGATGGTCGATGTCGAGTTGGTCCACGATCCGGAGCCGGACGTCCGGTGGCAGGAGCGGACGCAGGAACCGGCAGGCGGCGATCGGGGCGCCATCGTCGGCGCGGTCCGCCGAGCCGCACACGATGACCTCGACGGCCACGGGCCCGCGGCTCTCCACCGAGGGCCGCCCGCGGCGAGGGTCGGACGATCGCGTCGCGGTCATGGCGCGTCCTCCAGGTCGGCTCCACGAAGTGGGTCGCGCAGCCGGTGCACGGGTCGTCGCTCCAAACGAGCTGTTCGATCCGGAGCCTCGCCTCGGCTTTCGGGAGGCCCGGGACCCAGGCGCGAAGGCGACCGGATCGGCTTCGATCTCCGAGGCGTCGTGCCTCGAATCGAACACGAGGTGGCCAGTGCTGCGTCGACCGATCCGGTGTCCATGCCTGAAGCGTGGAGCGGCGGCCACACCGTCGCGAGGGCCATTGGTCCCCGCCGGACGTGACGGACGGCCGTCGTTGTCGGGACCTCGCGAGCGCATCCTCAGGTCGAGGTCCGGCCCATCCCGGGCTCGCCCTCGGGCGAAAGGAACAACCACCATGAAGAAGATCCTCGTCGCATATGACGGTGGCCAGCCGGCCCACCGCGCCCTCGATCTCGCGGCGGAACTGGCCGAGCGGTTCGAGGCCACGATCGGCGTCGTCAGCGTCGTTCCGTTCCGTCCGGGCCGGGCCCCGATCGATCCGTGGGACGACAGAGAGATCCACACCCGGGCTCTCGCCGAAGCCAAGGCCATCCTCGCCGAGCATGGCATCGCCCCGCTCCTGTATGAGCCGGCCGGCGATCCGGCCAAGACCATCGAAGATGTGGCCGAGGACGGCGACTACGACATGATCGTGGTCGGCTCGCGCGGTCTCGGGGCGATGTCCCGTGTCCTCCAGGGCAGCGTGTCCGAGCACGTCGCGACCCACGCCTCGGCGACGGTCGTCGTCACTCGCTGAGCGCCGGCGCTCGGCGCCGGCGCGCGACCCCGGCGGTCCGTCACCTCGCGAAGGAGGCCGTGATGCGCGTGCTTCTCGCCATCGATGGGTCGGCGTCCTCGGAGACCGCGCGCCAGCTCGTCGATTCCCTCGACTGGCCGGGAGGGACCGTCATCGACGTGGTGGCCGCCGTGGAGCCGACGATCTTCCCGCTGGGCAGCGTCGGCGCGCCGATGGAGGCGACCCCTCCGGACGACGCACTCGACGCCGAACCGATCGGCGAGATCGTCAAGGCCGCCGCGGTGTCCCTCGAACGGCCGGGCAGGATCGTCCGCCGGACGGTCATTCGTGGACGAGCCGCCAGCGTCCTGGTCCAAGCGGCGGAGACATCCCGGGCCGAGCTCATCGTCGTGGGCAGCCGCGGACTGGGGCCTGTGCGCACGATGCTGCTCGGCTCGATCTCGGCGGAAGTCGTCGATCACGCGCCCTGTCCGGTCCTCGTCGTGCGCCGGCCGACGATAGGGCGAGTCCTCCTCGCGGTCGACGGCTCTCCGACGGCCGCGGCCGCCGTGGCGTTCCTGAGTGGGACGCGATTCCTGACGGGCCTCCCGATCGAGGTCCTGAGCGTCGCTGCCTCGGCCGCGAACCTGCCCAGGGTCCCGCGATCCGGTGGGTCGGACGTGGCGATCCGCTCCGACGAGACCTGGGCAGCCGCACGCAGCGGATGGTCCGAGGCGTTCGCCGCCGCCGCGGCCGAGCAACTGCTGGAGGACGGCGTTCCCGCGCGCTGGTCCATCAGCCATGGTGACCCTGCCCACGAGATCATCGGAGCGGCGGAAGGCTTCCCGTGCGACCTGGTCGTGATGGGCAGCCGCGGCCTGACCGGGCTGGCCCGCCTCCTGATCGGGAGCGTCGCCCGGAACGTGCTCCTTCACACGTCCGCGTCGGTCCTGATCGTGCGCGAACCGCAGCGCGTACGCGTCCACGAGCGCGGTGTGTCGGACGACCGCGAAGCCATCGCCGGATCCGTGACGCCGGCCCTGGCGCCGGTCGGCTAGGCGGGTCGGTCGGCGCGACCCGGACCGGCACGGCCCGCTCCGCGGCACGGCCCGCTCCGATGGCCCGGCCCGCTCGTCGGGCTCGGGCGTCCCTCGTCACGCGCTCGGCGCGACCCACGAGCGGATCGTTCGCATGTAGTTGGCGCGCTCGAACGCCGAGGGGTGCTCGACCGTCGCCTGGCTGGCGCTCCCGCGGAGCTGGTCGACGGACTCGTACTCGCGTTCGGTCAGCCAGGTCCGCAGCTCGGCCTCGACCCGCGCGACGTGGCCCGGTCCGTGGCGCAGGAGCGCCGACGTCATCATCGCGACGTCCGCGCCGACCATGAGCGCCTTGACCACGTCCGTCCCCGTCTCGATGCCCGAGGTCGCCGCCAGCGAGATGCGCGGGCCGACCTGGGGGCGGAGGATCGCGATCCAGCGGACCGGCAGGCGGAGCTCCCAGCGCTCGCTCAGGTCGAGCACGGGCACGACCTCCATCGACTCGAGGTCGAGGTCGGGCTGGTAGAACCGGTTGAACAGCACGAGCCCGTCGACGCCCGTCGCACACACCGCATGGGCGAAGTCGGCGAACGCCGAGTAGTACGGACTGAGCTTGACGGCGACCGGGATCCGGACGGCGGCGCGGACCGCGGCGATGAGCTCCAGGTCCGCCGCTTCGATGTCGTCCGCGGTCCGGCCCGGATCCGCCGAGACGTGGTAGACGTTGAGTTCGAGCGCATCCGCGCCCGCGTCCTGGATGCGAGCGGCGTGGCCGACCCAGCCGCCCGTCGTGGTGGCGTTGAGGCTCGCGACGATCGGCACCGTGACCGTGGCCTTCAACCGCTGCAGGTCCCGGAGGTATCGATCGGCCGTGCCGACGAAGGAACCGATGGCCGGGAAGTAGTCCAGTGCCTCGGCGAAGGCCTCGGTGCCCTGGTCCAGCGCTCGGTCGAGGCCGATCTCCTCGGCCACGATCTCCTCCTCGAACAGCGACGGGAGCACGATCGCGCCGACGCCCGCATCCTCGAGCCGGCGAGCCGTATCCGGCTCCGCATTGTGAGGTGCCGCCGAGGCGACGATCGGCGACCGGAGCTCGAGCCCGAGATAGGGGGTCCGAAGTTCGACGCTCATCGCGTCGCTCCGTCGCCGTCGTAGCGGTACCCGGCGTCGCTCTCGACCTCCGGGGCGATCTCGGGATCGGGCCGCTGGAGGTGGGGCACCGTTCGCTCGATCCCGGCGAGCTGCTCGTAGTAGTGCCAGCGTTCGTCGGCATCGGCCTGGGCGAGTGTCGCGAGCTCGGCGGCCCGGTCGGGATGGGTCCGCCGCAGGACGGCGAAGCGAGCCTCCGTCGCGACGAAGTCGGCGATCGGGATCGACGGCTTGGACGAGTCCAGCTTGAACGGCTGGCCGCCCTCCACCTCCGACGGGTGGAAGCGATAGAGAGGCCAGTAGCCGCTCCGGACCGCGTCCTTCTGGTGACTCATGGACTTGGTCATGTCGATGCCGTGGGCGATGCAGGTGCTGTAGGCGATGATCAGCGACGGCCCGGGCCAGGCGTCGGCCTCGAGCATCGCCTTCGTCGTCTGCTGGTCGTTGGCGCCCATCGAGACCTGGGCGACGTAGACGTTGCCGTACGACCGGGCGATCGCGCCGAGGTCCTTCTTGGCCGTTCCCTTGCCGGCGGCGGCGAACTTCGCGACCGCCCCTCGCGGCGTCGCCTTGGACGACTGGCCGCCCGTGTTCGAGTAGACCTCCGTGTCGAGGACGAGGATGTTCACGTTCCGCCCGGACGAGAGGACCTGGTCGACCCCGCCGAAGCCGATGTCGTAAGCCCAACCGTCGCCGCCGATGATCCAGACGCCCTGCCGGACGAGGTCGCCGGCGAGCGACAGCAGGTGGCGGGCGTCCCCGGCGAGCGGCCCGTCGATCGCACCGAGCGCGTCGCTCAGCCGGGCCACCCGTTCGCGCTGCGCGACGATCTCCGGTTCGGTGTCCTGGGGGCTCTTCAGGATCGCCTGGACGAGCTCGTCGCCGAGCGCCGGAGCGAGGCGGGCGATGAGTCGCCGGGCATGGTCGGTCTGGGCATCGAGGGCCAGTCGCATCCCGAGTCCGAACTCCGCGTTGTCCTCGAACAGGGAGTTGCTCCACGCCGGTCCGCGCCCGGCGGCGTTGACCGTCCACGGGGTCGTCGGCAGGTTGGCGCCATAGATCGACGAGCAGCCCGTGGCATTGGCCACGATCATCCGGTCGCCGAAGAGCTGGCTCACGAGGCGGAGGTAGGGCGTCTCGCCGCATCCGGCGCAGGCGCCGGAGAACTCGAACAGCGGCTCCAGGAGCTGGCTCCCCTTCACCGTGTCGTGCGGCTGCGCGGCCCGATCCAGCCGGGGGATCGACTGGAAGAAGTCCCAACGTTCGCGTTCCAGGTCACGGTGCTCGGCGACAGGCTCCATGTTGATCGCCTTGTGGCTCACATCCGTCTTGCTCTTGGCCGGACAGACGTCGACGCACACGCCGCAGCCGGTGCAGTCGTCCGGTGCCACCTGGATCGTCAGGCGATGCTCGAGCAGGTCGCGCGACCGGAACTCCTTGTGGAGGAAGTCCGCCGGCGCGCCGTCGACCGCGGCGGTGGGGAACACCTTCATCCGGATCGTGGCGTGAGGGCAGACCATCGCGCACTTGCCGCAGTCGATGCAGATCGTCGGGTCCCAGATCGGGATCGTCTGGGCGATCGCCCGCTTCTCGTATCTCGTGGTACCGGTCGGGAATGTCCCATCGGCCGGCAGGGCGCTCACCGGGAGGAGATCGCCATCGCCGGCCATGAGCCGGGCGGTGATCCGCGCGACGAAGTCGGGCACGACCTCGGCGACGGCCGGTTTCGCCGCGGGACCCTCAGGCGCCGGCCCGGGTGATACATGGGCGAGGCGTTCGAGCGACCGGTCGATGGCCACGAAGTTGCGCTGCACGACGGCCTCGCCGCGCTTGGCATACGTCTTCTCGACGAAGCCCTTGATCCGGGCGATGGCCTCGGCCGCGGGCAGGACCCCGGCGAGCTGGAAGAAGCACGGTTGCATGACCGTGTTGATCCGGCCGCCCATGCCGGCCTCGTCGGCGACGGCCAGGGCGTCGATGACCCACAGGTCGATCTCCTTGTCGAGGATGGTCTGTCGGACCGCGGCGGGCAGTCGATCCCAGACCTCGTCGGGACCGTACGGGGCATTGAGCAGGAACGTCGCACCGCGCTTCGCCGACCCGAGCACGTTCGCCTTGGTCAGCAGGCCGAACTGGTGGCAGGCGACGAAGTCTGCGTCCTCGACCAGATAGGTCGACCGGATGGGCTCGGGGCCGAACCGCAGGTGCGACACGGTGATCGAGCCGGATTTCTTGGAGTCGTACACGAAATAGCCCTGCGCGAACAGGTCGGTGCTCTCGCCGATGATCTTGACCGACGCCTTGTTCGCACCGACCGTCCCGTCCGAACCCAGGCCGTAGAACACCGCCTGGACCTCCTCGGCCGGTCGCGGGTAGCGGAAGTCGGTCGAGATCGGCAGGCTCAGGTGGGTCACGTCGTCGTAGATGCCGACCGTGAAGTGCCGCTTCGGCCGGGACGCGGCGAGCTCGTCGAAGATCGGCGCGATCATGGCCGGGGTCATCTCCTTGGAGGAGAGGCCGTAGCGTCCGCCGAGCACTCGCGGGATCGCCGCGTAGGGCGGGTCGTCGCCGTCCATCGCCTCGGCCAGGGCCGCGACGACCTCGAGGTAGAGGGGCTCCCCGACCGCCCCGGGCTCCTTGGTCCGGTCGAGGACCGCGATGGATCGGACCGTCGGCGGCAGCGCCGTGATGATCTCGGCCGCGGGGAACGGCTGGAACAGGCGGACCCGCAGCATCCCGACCCGTTCGCCCGCCGCGACGAGCGTGTCGACGGTCTCCTCGATGGCGCCGTTCGCGGATCCCATCGCGACGATCACCCGGTCGGCGTCCGGGGCGCCGTGATAGTCGGCGAGCCCGTATCGGCGGCCGGTGCGCTCCGCCAGCTCGTCCATGACCCCCTGGACGATGCCCGGGACGGCGAGGTGGTACGGGTTGGAGGCCTCGCGCGACTGGAAGAAGACGTCGGGGTTCTGGGCGGTGCCGCGCACGACCGGAGCGTCCGGGGTCAGCCCGCGCGACCGGAACGCGACGACGTCCGCGTCGCGGATGAGGGCCCGGATGTCGTCGTCCTCGAGGAGGGCGATCCTGTCGACCTCGTGGGAGGTGCGGAAGCCGTCGAAGAAGTGGAGGAACGGGATGCGGGCCCGGAGCGTCGCCGCATGCGCGACGAGGGCGAAGTCCTGGGCCTCCTGGACCGATCCCGCCGCGAGCATCGCCCAGCCGGTCGTCCGGGCATGCATGACGTCGCTGTGGTCTCCGAAGATCGAGAGGGCGTGGGTCGCCACGGTCCGGGCGGCGACATGGATCACGGCGGGCGTGAGCTCGCCGCAGATCTTGAACATGTTGGGGACCATGAGCAGCAGCCCCTGTGAAGCCGTGAACGTGGTCGCCAGCGCGCCCTTCTGGAGGGCGCCGTGGAGGGCGCCCGCCGCACCGGCCTCTGATTGCATCTCGACGACGTCGGGGACCTTGCCCCACAGGTTCGGCCTGCCGGCCGCGGCCCAGTCGTCGCAATGCTCGGCCATGGGCGATGCCGGGGTGATCGGGTAGATGGAGATGACTTCGCTCGCGGCGTAGGCCACCCGGGCGGCCGCCTCGTTGCCGTCGACACACTCGTACTGCAGGTTCACCGTCTCACGCTCCGTCGGGAAAGTTGTCCGAGTGCGTGGATATCGTAGCCTGCCCGCGGCCCGGGCAGCACCGCGCGTCCGCCCGGGCCGGATCGATGAGTCATGGACCGAGGATGCCCGCTCTGGCGCACCGGCGGGCAGAGCCGAACAGCCCGACCCTAGGGTCCTCAGGCCCTCGCGCCGACCTCGGCCGAGGTCCTCGAGAGGGCCGCCGGAGCGATGGGGATGGGATCAGCGACCGCGACCTGGTTCCGGCCGGCGTGCTTGGCAGCGTACAGGGCGCCGTCGACGCGCTCGAACCAGGCGCCGGCGTCCTGGGCGAGGTCGGCCGTGCCGAATGCCGCCGCTCCCACGCTCACGGTCACCAAGCCACTCGGCCGATTGTCGGGATGGGCGGTACCCAGCCGTTCGACCGAGCGCCGCACCCGCTCTCCGGCGAGCTCGACCCCGCCCTTGGTGTCCCGGAGGATGACCACGAACTCCTCGCCGCCGTAGCGGTAGACGGAGTCGTCGGCGCGGACCGCGTCGCGGACCGCCCGCGCCACGGACCGGAGCACGTCATCGCCGGCCAGGTGGCCGAGCCGATCATTCACGGCCTTGAAGTGGTCGAGGTCGATCTCGAGCAGGCCGATCGGCCGGCCCGTGCGGAGCAGCCCGGCCCGGACGGCCTCCATGTCCTCGTCGAACTTCATCCGGTTGCCGACCCGGGTCAGTTCGTCCGTCCGCGCCGTGATCTCGAGGGATCGGTAGACCCGCTGCAGCTCGATGTGGTCGCTGTTCGCCTGGCGATGGAGGGTCGCGATCGCCTCGTGCTGGGCGAAGGACCGGACCTGGACGCGGAACAGCAGGACGTGGCCGGTGAAGCTGGCGATGAGCGACGTGAACAGGCCGACGACGAGATCCTGTCGATCGCTCGTCGACAGGGCCGGCGCCGGGACGAGGGCGAGGAACGCGGCGCCCACGGCCGCGTAGCCGACCAGCCAGCGGATCTCGGTCCAGGTCCGCCACGGGATGACGAGCGCGACGATCGTCGGCAGGATCATCAGGTACGGGATGGCGACGTAGATGAGGTGCGGCTCGCCGACCGCGACCGACAGGGTCGACCCGAGGACCACGAAGCCCATGACGAACGCGACCAGCTCCGGCTTCCGGCGCAGGCCGCGGCCAAGGCCGAACCACGCACCGACCGCGCTGAGACCGAAGACGGTGTCGAGGCCGACCAGGAATCGCCCCGACTCCGGGTGGAGCGCCGACAGGGTCACGGCCAGGACGACCGCCGCGACGACGATCACGAGCATCGCGGCCCGGGTCGCCCCGAGCGCGCGACGGCGCTGCAGGGCGAGGAACCGCCGGCTCCCGCCGGTCGCGTAGTAGTCCTTCGCCTCGATCAGTTCGGCCAGGCGCCGCAACCTCGCCCGGGATGAGCCGGTGTTGATGGCCATGGGGTCATCGTTGCCCGCCCTGCCCTGCCCCGCTACCACCCGAAGGGACCACGCCGGCGGCCGCCTGTGCCTCGGACGCCCGTGCCGGTCGCGCTTGCGTCGGCGTGGACTCGCTGCTGCGACGCGGCCCGACCGGGCGACCCGAGTGCCCTAGGCGTCGGCGTACAGAGCGACGAAGTCGGACGCGGACAGCACCCCGACCGGGCGACCGGCGTCATCGAGCGCCACGAGCCGGTGGACCCGGCGATCCCGCATCAACTGCGCCGCGTCGCGCAGTGAGCCCGCCATGGGGACCGTGATGGCGGGTGTGCTCATGATCTCTCCGACGCGCAGACCGCTGTTCTGGGCCCGGATCAGTCGGCCGATCGCCGACTCGTGGATGGCGACGAGGTCCGTCTGGCTGATCACCCCGACCAGGGAACCGGCCTCGTCCACGACCGGCAGGCCGCTCACCGCGTACGCCTGGACGAGCCGGGCGGCCTCCTCGACGGGGGCGTCCGCGGACACGACGACCGGATCGAGGGTCATGACGTCGGCGACCAGGAGCGGCGACGCGCTCGCGGGAAACCGCGACGCGGCGGATCGGTCCGTTTCAGATCCTCGGTTCATCGGCGCCGACCGATCACGAACGAGTAGGTCGCCCCGTCTCCGGATCGATCGACCAGGACGTGCCCGGTCTCGCGGCACCACGCGGCGATGTCGGCGACCGACGACGGGTCGGTCGTGATCGCCTCGACGCAGTCCCCCGACCCGAGGGACTCGAGCGCCTGGGCGACCAGCGCCACGAGCTCCGCCCTCGACCGCTGGCGCGCGTCGACGACTGCCTGGATCTCGACAAGGGCCATAGCCCGGCTCCTCTGGCTGCGTGCCGCCAGCGTCGACCCTCGGGTCCGTCCGGTGACAGGGCCGTCCGGCCCGGGAGCCGCGGCCATTCGGCCCGCTCGCGGGCCGCGCCGGATCCTCCTGCCAGCTGGCCCCTCAACCCATGGCCGATGGCCCTTTCGTGACCTGCGGTCCGCGCTGTTGGATGGACCTCGGCGGCACGTGTCCGCCTGAAGGAGGTCGTGCGATGAAGCGCCTGCTCCCGTTCGTGTTCACCACGGTCTTTGTCTTCCTGTCGGTCGGCCTCGTGACGGCCTATCGCACCGGGCTGCTCGCAAAGGTCGCGTCGTTCGCGCGCCAGCAGGCCGACGAGGTCGCCGTCGAGGGCGCGGAGATCGTGTGAGGTGATCCGATGAAGGTCCTCGTGAGTGCCGCTTCGAAGCATGGCTCGACCGCGGAGATCGCGGCGGCGATCGGGACGGCGCTGTCGTCAACCGGCATCGATGTCGACGTGCGCAGGCCGGAAGACGTCGCCTCGGTCGCGCCGTATGACGGCGTGGTCCTGGGGAGTGGTGTCTACGCGGGCCGATGGCTCGAGCCGATCAAGAAGCTGATCGCCCGCGAGGCGGCCGAGCTGGCGTTCAAGCCGGTCTGGTTCTTCTCGAGCGGACCGCTCGGCGACCCGCCGAAGCCGGAGGAGGAGCCGGCCGACGTGGCCGCGCTTCGCGAGCGTGTCCACCCGATCGGCTCGGCGATCTTCGCCGGCCGGTTGGATCGCCACGACCTCGGGTTCGCCGAGCGGGCGATCGTGACGGTCGTGCACGCGCCGGATGGCGACTTCAGGTCTTGGCCGACGGTGTCCGGCTGGGCGGCCGGGATCGCCCGGACCCTGGAGACCAGTCTCGCGGAGGAGGCCATCCGATGACCCGCGCGACGCGCACCGGGATCGCCGCCAGCGCACCGGGAAGGGGGACCCGTCGATGCATGTCCTGATCGTCTTTGCGACCCGCCTCGGGTCGACCCGCGGTATCGCCGAACGGATCGCGGAACGCCTCCACGGCGCCGGACTCGCCGCCACCACCGTCCCGGTCGGATCGGTGACCGATCTCCGCGCCTACGACGCTTTCGTCATCGGCAGCGCCGTGTACGCCGGGCATTGGCTGACCCAGGCCGGGCGGTTCATCGAGGACAACCGGACCGCCCTGGCCGCGAAGCCGGTCTGGCTGTTCAGCAGCGGACCGGTCGGAGACCAGGCGACCAGCCGGCCGCCGGTCGTGCCACTCGGGATCGAGGCCCTGGCGGCCACGGTCTCCGCGCGCGGGCACCGGATCTTCGGCGGTGCCCTCGATCGGCGGACGCTCGACGACGCCGACTTCGGGACCGTCGAGCGACTCATCGCCAGGCGGTTCGTCCCGGAAGGCGACTTCCGCGCCTGGCCCGACATCGACGCGTGGGCCGATGCGATCGCCCATGACCTCAGCGGCGTGCCGGCCGGCCTCGATTGACATCCACCGACGGAGGCAGGGAGAGATGGTCAAGGTCTCGATCGCGCTGATCCTGCTGGCCCACGGGATCGGCCACAGCCTGGGCCTCATCCAGATGCTCAGGGTCGCCACGGTCAACCCCGACTGGCGGGGCGACTCGTGGCTCATCAGCGGTGCCGTGGGCACGACCGGGACCCAGATCGCAGGCGGCGTCCTGTGGACCGCGGCGATCGTCGGGTTCGCGGCCCTGGCGGCATCTGTCGTGGGCTGGCTGCCCGCGACGTGGTTCGCGCCATTGGCGATCGGTTCCGCCGGGGCATCTCTGCTCGGCCTGCTCCTGTTCCCGGTCGCATTCCCGGTCGTCAGCACGATCGGCGCGCTCGTCGTCGACCTGGCGGTGCTGGTGGCCGTCTTCGCCTACCACTGGCTGCCCGGGGATCTCACGGCCTGATCCACGGCCGACACCACCCGCACCACCAAGGACATCGCCATGAACATGCAGGCACCGGTCAGACCCCGCGTCATCGAGCGGAACATCGCGACGGACCACGCCCGCGACATGATCGCGAAGGCCTTCTACGAAGTCATCCTCGAGGGGGTGGGCTACGGTCCCCGTGACCTGCCGACGTCCAACGACCGGGAGTGGATCCGGGGTGCGATCGCGATGCCCATCCAGGACGCGACGGAATTGGCCCTCCACGACCTCGCCCGGCGCCTCGCCCAGGCGCTCGAGCGGGCCCCGACGGGATTGGGAGCCCGGTACGACGCAAGCCATCGGGGCGAGGACCTCGGCTCGGAATAAGCCTCGTGCGTGGCCCCGCGGCCTGACCGTCAGCGGCCCGAGCCACCCCCGTGCAGCTTCGCCATGTACGCGGCAGCCTGGGCGCGCCGCTCGAGATTGAGCTTCGAGAGGATCGAGCTGACGTAGTTCTTCACGGTCTTGTCGGACAGGAAGACGTCGGCGGCGATCTCCTTGTTCGTCTTGCCCTCGGCCACCAGGAGCAGGATCTTCTGCTCCTGCGAGGTCAGCTGGGCCAGATCGTCGGTCGCCTCGCCGTTGGCGATCCGGCGGACCCGCTCCAGGACCTTCTCGGTCACAGCGGGATCGAGGAGCGACTCGCCCCGCCCGACGGCCTCGATGGCGTTCACGAGGTCGCGCGCCCGGATCTGCTTCAGGAGGTAGCCGCTCGCGCCGGCGACGATCGCCGAGAGCACCGCCTCCTCGTCCGGATAGCTCGTGAGCATCACGATCCTGGTAGCCGGCCGTTCGGCCCGGATCTCGCGGCAGGCTTCCACGCCCGACCCGTCGGGCAGGCGCACATCCAGGACGACGATGTCGGGCTCGAAGCGACGGGCCATGGCGATGGCCTCCGCCACGGAACCTGCTTCCGCCACGACCTCGAAGCCATCGCGCCGGTCGAGCATCGCCACCAGTCCCTGGCGGACGACCTCGTGGTCGTCGACGACGAGCAGGCGCAAGGGCCGCGCCGCGGCTTGGTCAGTCATCGTGCTTCCTGTTCGCTGGCGGTGCCGACGCGGGCTGCGCCGGGACGTTCGATGTGTGCGTCCATGGTGACGATGATACGGGTCCCCGACCCCTGTCCACTATCGACGGTGAGGCTGCCCCCGTGGCGGGCCGCCCGATCGGCCATGTTGGCCAGCCCCTGGTGGGTCGAGCCGCGGACCGCCGCCGGGTCGAACCCGATCCCGTTGTCGGCGATCTCGAGCCGGACCCTGGTGCCGTCGACCTCCACCACGACCGAGGCGCGGCTGGCGTGGGCGTGGCGGGCGACGTTCGAGAGCGCCTCCCGGGTGATATGGAAGATGGCGGCCCGGGAATCCATCGGAAGCATGGCGACGGCCCGCGGCTCGACTGCCGTCTCGACCTCGACCATCGAGCTGAGGCGGACCTCCTCGGCCAGGGCATCGAGCGAGCCGACGAGGTCGTCGTCGTCGAGGAGCTCAGGCCTGAGACCCATGATGAAGTTGCGGATGTCGCGGATCGTCACATGGAGCGCGTCGATGGCCCGGTCGACCCGGGCCCGGGCCTCGTCGGGGTCCTCGTCCGTGAGGTCCGGCACGTCCTCGAGCGAGAGACCCACCGCGTAGATGCTCTGGATGATCCCGTCGTGCAGGTCCTTGGCGATCCGCTCCCGCTCGTCGACGATGGCCAGGCGCTGGACCTGCTGGTGGAGTCGGGCGTTCTCGATCGCGATCCCCGCGTGCAGGGCGAACATCGCCACGAGCGCCTCGTCCGCCTCGGAGAACTCCACCGCGCCGATCTTGTCGGTCAGGTAGAGGTTGCCGATCGATGAGCCGGCCAGGACGATCGGCACCCCGAGGAACGAGCGCATCGGCGGGTGATGGGCCGGAAACCCGGAGCTGGCCGGGTGGGCGGAGATGTCCGGGATCCTGAACGCCCGCCCCTCGCGGATGATCAGGCCGAGCAGGCCGTGACCTCGGGGCAGCGAGCCGATCTTCTCGCGGTCCTCCGGATCGATACCGACCGTGATGAACCGTTCGATCGTGCCGCTCCGGTCCACGATCCCGATGGCCGCGTAGCGCGACCCGACCAGGGCGCGGACCCGCTCGACGATGAGCTGGAGGACGGCGTCGATCTCGAGGACCCCAGCGATCCCGCGGGTCGCGGCATCGAGAGCCAGCACCGTGTCGGCAGCGGCGCCCGGGGCACCGCCGAGGCGTTCGGTCATCGCATACAGGCTACCGCGCCGCTCCCCTCCGCCGGCGGCGCCCTCGCTCGTCGCGCTCGGCAGGCCGGGCGGCACGTCCGTTTCGGGCCGTTCGGCGGGTGACCCGGCGCCCCCGTGAGGCCAGTCTCACCGAGTGACCACATCCCCGTCGTCCCGCCCCGAGGTCCATCCGGCCATCCACCAGATCGTCCTCGCGACCGATCTCGGACCCGCGTCCGCCGCCGCGACCGATGAGGCGTTCCGGCTCGCCGCGGCGCTCCAGGCCCGACTGCTGGCGGTCACCGTGATCGATCCGCGGGCACTCCAACTCCCCGGCGGCCGCTATCGCAGCCGGGTCGACCAGGAGCGCGCCCGCCTCGAGACCGCCGCGAGCGAGCTGGTCCTGCGCGGCCGCCGCGACCGGATCCCGACGAGCTTCCTCATCTGGGAGGGAGACCCCGCCGAGTCCATCGTGGAGGCCGCCCGCTCGGAGGGCGCCGACGTCATCGTCGTCGGCAGCCACGGTCGAGGCGCGATCGGCCGCGCGCTCATCGGCAGCGTGTCGGACCAGGTCGTTCGTCATGCCCCCTGCCCGGTCCTCGTCGTCCGTTCATCCCGCGCCACGGAGGGCGAACCGAGCCTCGGCCGGCCCCCGGCTCGCTAGGAGGTCGTCCGAACCGCCGCCCGGGCCGCGACGATGTCCTCGCGGCTCTCGATGCGGAGAACGGGCACACCGTCGGAACCATCGAACGGCACCGGCCCGATCGGGTCGAGCACCCGATCCTGGCCGGTCTCGTCGGACCCGATCGCCCGCGCGCCGACGACCGCGAGCCGCGCCGTGATCGCCGCTCGAGTGGAACCGGCGTGCTCGCCGATGCCACCGGTGAACACGATCCCATCCACGCGCGGCAGCGCCGTCGCCGCGGCCGCGATGCCCGCGGCCGCCCGGTCGGCGAACATCGCCAGGGCCAGCCCGGCCGCCTCGTCGCCGCCGGCCGCCGCGGCCGTGAGCCGCCGGACATCGCCCGTCGTGCCCGACACGCCAAGGAGGCCCGACCGGTGATCGAGGTCGTCCGCGAGCTCCTCGAGGCCCAGACTGCCCTCGCGGAGGAGCCGGAGCGGGATGCCCGGGTCGATCGAACCGGCCCGCGTCCCCATCATCAGGCCCTCGAGCGGCGTCATCCCCATCGACGTGGCGACCGAGCGACCGGCCTGCACCGCCGTGACCGAGCAGCCGTTGCCGAGGTGGGCGACGACCAGGTCGAGCTCGTCGACCCGCCTGCCCAGCAGCGCGGCGGCGCGCTCGACGGACCATGCCACCGAGAGGCCGTGGAACCCGTACCGACGGACGCCGAACGCCGCCGTCCAGCGCCAGGGCACGGGATAGAGGCGAGCGGTCTCGGGCAGCGTCGCGTGGAACGCGGTGTCGAACACGGCCACGTGCGGGCACCCGGGGAGGGCCTCGCGAGCGGCCCGGATCGCCCGCACGGCGACCGGGTTGTGCAATGGAGCCAGCGGCCCGAGCGCGTCGAGGGCGGCCAGGACCTCCCGGTCGACGACGACGGGCTCCGTGAACGACGGCCCGCCGTGGACCACCCGATGCGCGACGACCGCGATCGAGCCCACCTCGAGCCCGCGCCCCGCGACCGCGGACAGGAGCTCGGCCACCCTGGCGGCCGTGTCGACGCCGCGGCTCGCGTCGCTCCCCCAGTCCACCTGCTCCGCCGCCACGCGGACCGGAAGGGCTTGAGCCGAGACCTCGGGTCCACCGACCGCGCCGGCATTTGCCGCGACTTCGAGGACGCTGGCCTTGAGCGAGCTCGACCCGGCGTTGAGGACGAGGACCCGTACGGCCTGGACTTCGGTCGGTGCGGTGGTGGGGCGATGGTCCGTGCGCCGGGTCACCCCGGAGCCTTCGCTCGGGAGTCCTGGTCGGAAGCCGGCGCCGGCGCCGGCCAGCGCCAGTCCCGGATCTCGGGTGCATCCTCGCCCGTCTCTCGCGTGTGGGCGCGTGCGGCCATGCGCAGATCCTGCATCTGCTGGCGGACCCGGCCCGCGCGGGCCGAGAGGCCGGGGACGCGGTCGATCACATCCATGACCAGGTGGAAGCGGTCCAGGTCGTTGAGCATGACCATGTCGAACGGCGTGGTGGTCGTGCCCTCTTCCTTGTAACCGCGGACGTGGACGTTGGTGTGGTTCGTCCGCCGGTAGATGAGCCGGTGGATGAGCCATGGGTAGCCGTGGTACGCGAAGACGACCGGCTTGTCGGTCGTGAACAGCGCGTCGAACTCGGGGTCGGACAGCCCGTGGGGATGCTCCCTGGAGTCCTGGAGGCGCATGAGGTCGACCACGTTGACGACCCGGACCTTGAGGTCGGGGATGTGCCGGCGAAGGAGGTCGGTCGCCGCGAGCGTCTCGAGCGTGGGGACGTCGCCCGCACAGGCGAGGACCACGTCGGGCCGCCCGTCGACATCGTTGCTCGCCCACTCCCAGATGCCGATCCCCCGGGTGCAATGGGCGATCGCGTCGTCCATCGACAGCCAGTTCAGGGCCGGCTGCTTGCCGGCGACGACGACGTTGACGTAGTCACGGCTGCGCAGGCAGTGGTCGCCGACCGACAGGAGCGTATTCGCGTCCGGCGGCAGGTAGACCCGGATGATCTCGGCCTTCTTGTTGACCACGAGATCGATGAAACCCGGGTCCTGGTGGGTCGCGCCGTTGTGATCCTGGCGCCAGACGTGGCTGCTCAGGAGGTAGTTGAGCGAGGCGATCGGCCGCCGCCACGGGATGTCATGGGTGGCCTTGATCCACTTGGCGTGCTGGTTGAACATCGAATCGACGATGTGGATGAACGCCTCGTAGCAGTTGAACAGTCCGTGCCGCCCGGTCAGGAGGTAGCCCTCAAGCCAGCCCTGGCAGAGGTGCTCCGAGAGCACCTCCATGACCCGCCCGTCGGGGGCGAGGTGATCGTCGCCGGGCACGAGTTCGGCCACCCACGTCCGGTCGGTCGCCTCGAAGACCGACTGCAGGCGGTTCGACGCGGTCTCATCCGGCCCGAACAACCGGAACGTCCCCGGGTTCATCCGGATCACGTCACGGAGCATCTCGCCCAGGGCGTGGGTCGCCTCGCCCAGCGTGGTCCCCGGCGACGGGACGGCGAGGGCGTAGTCGCGGAAGTCGGGCAGCCGCAGGTCGCTCAGGAGCAGGCCCCCGTTGGCGTGGGGATTGGCACTCATGCGCCGCTCCCCGACGGGCGGCAAGGCGGCCAGCGCCGGGACGAGAGCGCCGGCGTCATCGAACAGCTCGTCGGGCCGGTAGCTGCGCATCCACGACTCGAGGAGGGCGAGGTGGTCGGGATTCGTGCGCACCTCGGCGAACG
The DNA here is from genome assembly GCA_963719285.1 of uncultured Chloroflexia bacterium. Lineage (GTDB taxonomy): Bacteria > Chloroflexota > Limnocylindria > Limnocylindrales > CSP1-4 > C-114. The sequence goes on along the minus strand of CAVRBO010000004.1, from coordinate 999,670 downwards.
GCACCTGGTGCGACCGCCAGGTACCCTCGACCGGCTTGCCGTCGACCTCCTTCGGCCCGGTCCATCCCTTCGGCGTGCGAAGGACGATCATCGGCCAGCGCGGACGGGTCGGGTCGTCGCCCGCCCGGGCCGCCGCCTGGATCGCGGCGATGTCGTCGAGGCACCGGTCGAGTGTCTCCGCCAGGAGGCCGTGGACAGTGGCCGGATCGTCACCCGTGACGAAATGGACCTCGTGGCCATACCCCTCGAGCAGCGATCGGAGTTCCGACTCCGGGATCCGGGCGAGGATCGTCGGGTTGGCGATCTTGTAGCCGTTGAGGTGGAGGATCGGCAGCACCGCCCCGTCGCGCCGTGGGTCGACGAACTTGTTCGAGTGCCAGCTCGCCGCGAGCGGTCCGGTCTCGGCCTCGCCATCGCCGACCACGCAGCACACCACGAGGTCGGGGTTGTCGAACGCGGCACCGTAGGCGTGGGTGAGGGCGTACCCGAGCTCACCACCCTCGTGGATGGATCCCGGCGTCTCGGGCGCGACGTGGCTCGGGATGCCGCCGGGGAAGCTGAACTGCCGGAACAGCCGGCGCAGCCCGTCCGCGTCGCGCCCGATGGCCGGGTAGACCTCGCTGTACGTGCCCTCGAGGTACGCGTTCGCGACGATGCCGGGCCCGCCGTGTCCGGGCCCGATCACGTAGATCGCGTCGAGGTCCCGAGCCCGGATCGCCCGGTTCATGTGCGCGTAGATGAGGTTCAACCCGGGCGTCGTTCCCCAGTGCCCGAGGAGGCGCGGCTTCACGTGCTCGGGCTTGAGCGGCTCGCGCAGCAGCGGGTTGTCGAGCAGGTAGATCTGGCCGACCGAGAGGTAGTTCGCGGCCCGCCAATAGGCATCGATCAGGGACAGCTGTTCTGCGCTCAGTACGCTCTCGACCACCGGGACGACTCCTCGCAAGGCGATCACTCGAACGCGGACAAGGATAGATGGCCGCCGGCGCCGACCGCACCGGACCGGATCCGAGGGCACCGGTCTCATGCAGACCGACCAGTCCCCGGGGTGCCGAATGGGTCATGGACGGCGGTGAGGAGGGCGCCCATAGTCGGCCCTCGGGCCCCGCCGCTGATCGCCTATCCGCTCCGACGCTCGACTGCTCCTTCGGTGTCTCGATGCGTCACGCGATCTCCCTCGTCTCCCGTGCTCTCCTGGCCATCGCCATGGTCATGGCGATGTCCGTCGGTACGGCGGCGACCGCCAGCGCGGCGACCGTCGCGGCGACGACGACATGCAGCAACGGCGTCGACGACACGCCGGGCCTCGGCCTCATCTGCCAGGTCACGGTCGTCAACACGATCACCCAGAGCGGTGGGTCCGCCAAGGTCACGATCCGCGAGTGCCACGGCGCCGCGGGCGCCCCGACGGCGCAGTGCTCGACCAAGACGACCTTCCTCGGCCATCCGGTCTCACGGGTCCGGCAGTGCAACTACGCGATCAACGGCGGCGGCGGGACGCTGCGCTGCAGCGTCAAGGTCACGAACAACTTCGTGAACGTCAGCCCGGGCGCCTCGAAGGCGACCGTGACCAGTGCGTCGGGTCCGGCGGCGGCATCACGAACCACTGCCACCCCTTCCCCGCGTCGACCGACGAACGCGACGATCACCCAGTGCAACGGCTCGGCCAACGGCGGAACGCTCGTCAGGCTGCGGTGCACGGCGATCGGGAACGCGGTCGTCCGCCTTCGGCGTGACCGTCAACCAGTGCAACAACGCGGCCAACGGCGGCGGATCGCTGGTCATCTGCTCGGCCAATATCGTGAACCAGAACGCGACGGCGCCGCCCACCAGCACGATGGACGAAGCCTCGATCCCGTCGGGCACCCCGAGCCTGCTCCTGCCGGCCGGCCTCTCGTTCCTGGTCGCGCTCTGGCTGTCCCTCGTCTACATCGACCGGCGCCGCCGCTCGAACGCGTAGGCGATCGGGCGCGCCCAACGGGCGCCGGCCGCGCTAGGCCCGCTGGGCGACCGGCGGCCGTCCGGATCGGCGGCGAGCGCGGTACCAGGCGAGGTATTCGACCAGCTCGTCGCGTTCGTCGGCCGTGATGTCGGCGAACAGCGCCGCCCCCAGGGACTCGACCGGGCGGCCGTCCGGCTCCCCCGGGAGACGATAGCCGTTGAGGCGCATGAGTTCGGCGTAGGGCACGCTGAGCGCTTCGCTCAGCCGGTGCAGGACGGGCGGTGACGGCTTCTTGACCCCGTCGTTCTCCAGCTTGCTCAGGTACGCGGCGGAGATCCCGGCCGCCCGGGCGGCCTCAAGAGACGAGAGACCCCGGACGTCGCGCGACTGCCTGATCACGGTCCCGAACGACGGTGCCATCATCGCTCCAATCCACAGTGAATAACAAACACTACTGTTGACAATAGCACCGTCACGTGGTTCACTGCAACCGCAGCAGTGGCCGGAGCGTCAGCCGGCGGTGGTCTTCGATACCTCCGCTTCCCCGGATGCCTGAGGCACAGGGAGAAGCACTTGTCGATCGATCAAGTCGACCGTACGGTCGTCACCGGGGGACCCACCGTGGCACCGGGCCACGAGACTGTTCAGACGGAGAGTAGCCGCGTCACGCGGACGGGCCCCGGAGGCTCCGAGATGACGCGACGGATCGTCGTCCTCGTCTTCGGGCTGATCCAGATCGCCATCGCGGCGCGGTTCGCGCTGCTCCTGCTCGACGCGCGCGAGGCCAACGGCCTCGTCTCGGCGATCCTGAACATCGGCCAGGTGTTCGTCGGGCCCATTCGAGGGGATCCTGCGCACGAACAACCTCCATGCCTCCGGATCCATCTTCGACGTCGCCGCGGTCGTGGCGTTCGTCGGTTGGACCGTCCTCGAGCTCATCGTGCTGTGGGTCGCGAACATCTTCCGACGCGAGCCCGCCTGACCGACCGCTCCGCGGTCGCCGGAACCCCAAGGACGAACACATCCAACGTCGGTCGGTGACGGCCGTCGATCAGAAGGGATCGAAACACGCATGGGTATCTTCAGCTGGATCATCGTCGGCGCGATCGCCGGCTTCCTCGCCAATCAGCTCATGGGCTCGCGTGAGGGCCTGGTCATGATGATCGTGCTCGGCGTCGTCGGCGGACTCGTGGGTGGCTTCATCGCCGCCAACGTCTTCGACAAGGGCAAGGTCGACGGCATCAACATCGAGAGCATCGTGATCGCGACGCTCGGGGCGTGCCTCGTGGTCTTCGTCGCGAACATGGCCTCGGGCTCGCGCCGCCTCGGCCGGAGCTGACCCGTCCGGGCTTTCCCCGAACCCGCCCATGCCGACCACCCGGACGGGACCGCCTCCACGAGGGCGATCCCGTCCGATCCATCTGTCCCGCCAAGCCCGATCTGGAGCGCGTCATGACGACCCCGAAGCCCAGGACCAAGCGCCACCCCGTCGCGCGCAGTCGAACCCGCGACCGGCGGGCGCGCCCGTTTCTCGTCCGTGGCTCGCCGGCTCGGTGGCGCCATCAGGACGGTGGGCACGACCGCGGCCACGCTGGTCGGTCACCTGCCGGGGACCGTCCGCGCGACGCGGGCCGGCGCGCGGGACACGGCAAGCGCCCTGCAGACCCTGCCCGACTCCACGCTGCGCTCTCTCGCCGCGACCTCCGTGGGTCTCAGCGCCGGCCTGCGGATCGCCCGCGCGCCGCGGATCGTGGTCGCCGCCGGGGCGGTTCCCGCCCTCATCGCCGGCGCCGCGATCGCGCTGCGGCCGGCCGAACCCGCCCCACCGACGGATGCGGCCGCCCCGGTTCAGGCCACGACGCCCGCGGAGTCCCCGCCGGCCTGACGATCGCGGAGCGCACCGTCTGGCGCTTGCTTCTCGCCTTGCTGCCGCTACACTCTCTATCGCATGGTGTTGCAATAGCACCATGACTCATCCAGCCATCGACCGCCGACGTAGCAAGGTCATGGCAGGCATCGAGCCGGCCCGTTCCGCGAGCGAGGAGACGCCGCGATGCACATCCCCGACGGCTACATCAGCCCCGTGATCGCGGTGGGCATGGGCGTGGTCACCGTGCCGACGTGGCGCGTCGCGACCCGCAAGGTCCAGGACGTCCTCAGCAACCGGACGATCCCGCTGCTGGCGATCTTCAGCGCGATGAGCTTCACGATCATGATGTTCAACGTCCCCGTGCCCGGCGGGACGACGGCGCATGGCGTCGGCGGCACCCTGATCGCCATCGTCCTCGGGCCATGGGCCGCCGTCATCGGGGTCAGCGTCGGCGCTGATCATCCAGGCGCTGTTCTTCGGCGACGGCGGCGTCCTCGCCATCTTCGCCAACTGCTTCAACATGGCGTCGTCCTGCCGTTCGTCGGCTACGGCCTGTACCGGCTGCTCGCCGGGCGATCGGAGCTCCTGTCGAGCCGGCGCGCCTGGGCCGGCGGGATCGCCGCCTACGTGGCGATCACGGCGCGGCGCTGCTGGTCGGCATCGAGCTCGGCATCCAGCCGCTCCTGTTCACCGAGAACGGGCACGCCGCTGTACAGCCCGTACGGCCTGTCCGAGGCCGTGCCGGCGATGCTCGCTCGCGCACGTGTTCGGCGCCTCGGTGGTCGAGGGCGTCATCACCTACCTCGGGATCGTCTACCTGCAGAAGCGCCACCCGGAGTACCTGACCCGGCTGCGGACCGTGTTCGCGACGACGGATGCGCCGAGGGCCAGGTCAGCGCGTCGGCCGCTGTGGCAGCTGGTGAGCGTGGCGATCGTCGGGGCCGTCGCGCTGCTCGCGGTCGTCGGGCTCGCCGATGGGCGGCGGCGACCCCGGCCGCGCTGTTCGGCGCCGACTGGTCCAGCGTCGACTGGGCCGCCGTCGCCTCGATGCTGCTCGTGGTCGGCGTGATCTTCGTCGATCCTCGTCCCGCTGGCCTGGCTCGCTCCTGCCGCGGCGCCTCAAGCGGCGTCGGCACGGCGTTCACCGCCGTCGCCGTGCTCGCGCCGCTCGGGCTGATCGCCCCGGGCTTCGCGTACGGCGAGGGCTGCGCCGACGACGTCGCAGGCGGCCTTCGGGTACGTGCCCGCAGGGCCTGCGCGACCTGTCGACGCTGTTCAGCGCGCCGCTCGGCGGCTACAACCTGCCGCTGCCGTTCTTCAGCGACGCCAACGCCCCGCTGTGGCACGCGGCGATCGGCTACGAGATCGCCGGGATCCTCGGCATCCTGCTGTGCGGCGGCGCGATCTACGGCCTGACCTGGCTCATCCGGCGGCCGGCGGCGCGGCACGGACGACGAGCGCCGGCGCCGGCCGACGCCTGACCGCGCGCGCCGCCGATGACCGCTGACGCGACGCGCGACCACGAGGGCCACATCGGCTGGCTCGAGCACACGCTGGCCGGGATCTCCGGCTCGATCGAGCGCTCCATCTTCACCGAGGAGCACGCCCGGTCCGCCGGCTGGCTCCAGGGCCTCGACCCGCGCGCCAAGCTCGGGATGTTCCTGGCGGTGATCCTCGCCGCCAGCCTCTCGACCTCGATCCTGACCTGGTCTGCCTGCTACGCCGTGATCCTGGTCGCCGCCGCGGCCAGCCGCATCCCGTTCGACTTCTTCGTCCGCCGGGTCTGGCTCGGCATCCCGTTCTTCGCCGCCATCGTCGTGATCCCCGCGATCTTCTTCGTCGCCGGGCCCGCGCCTGTTCGAGCTCACGGTCGGGCCGATCACGATCGCGCCGTCGATCCCGGGCCTGATCGGCGCCGTCCTGTTCGTGATCCGGGTCGGCGGTCAGCGTCTCGCTGGCGGTGCTGCTCGTCCTGACGACGCCGCTGGGCCGACCTGCTCAAGAGCCTGCAGGCGATCCGCGTGCCGCAGGTGTTCATCCTCGTGCTGGCGATGACCTACCGCTACATCTTCCTGTTCCTGCACCTCGCCAACGGCATGTTCGAGGCGCGCAAGAGCCGCGTGGTCGGCCGGACGAGCGGCAGCGAGCAGCGGCGCTGGATCGCGGGCTCGATGGGCAACCTGCTGAACCGCTCGTTCAAGATGAGCAACGACGTCTACGCGGCGATGGCCGCGCGCGGGTTCACCGGCAAGATCCGCAGCTTACCACGACTACCGGATGCGCGGCGCCGACTGGCTCGCCCTGGCGGCGGTCGGTCGCGGTCGCCTGGTCGCGTCGGCGGCTCGCTCCGTGACGACCGAGCCGGTGACGTCCCGTCGACGACCGAGGCCGACGCCCGCGCCGCCGACGAGCGCCGTCTTCGAGCTGCACGGCGTGCGCTACGTCTACGGCGGCCGCCAGGTCGCGCTCGACGGCGATCGACCTGCGACATCGAGCGCGGCGAGCGGGTCGCGCTGCTGGGCGCCAACGGCTCGCGGCAAGTCGACCCTGCTCAAGCTGCTCGACGGCATCATCGCGCCGACCGCGGGCACCATGCGCGCGCTCGGCCACGACGTCGCCGCCGTCGCCGACGGCCAGGACGCCTTCCGCTTCCACCGCGAGGTCGGGCTGGTGTTCCAGGACCCGGACGTCCAGCTGTTCTCGCCGACGGTGTTCGACGACGTCGCCTTCGGCCCGCTGCAGCTCGGCCTGCCCGCACGACGAGGTCCGCGCGCGCGTGCGACGAGGCGCTGCGCCAGATGGACATCGCGCACCTCGCCGACCGGGCGCCGTTCGAGCTGTCCGGCGGCGAGAAGAAGCGGGCGGCGATCGCCTCCGTGCTGTCGCTGCAGCCGGACGTCCTCCTGCTCGACGAGCCGACCGCGGCGCTCGACCCGCGCACGAAGTGGGTGCTGGTCAACCTGATCCGCCAGCTGGGCGCGGCGGCAAGACGATCGTCACCGCGACCCACGAGCTCGAGATCGTGCCGCTGATCGCCGACCGGGTCGTCGTCATCGGCGAGAAGCGGCGCGTGCTGGCCGACGGCCCCGCGACGAGATCCTGGCCGACCGCGACCTGCTGCTGCGCGCGAACCTGATCCACGAGCACCTGCACGAGCACGGCGGATCGCCCACGCACCCCACGACCATGACGTCGAGCACCACGAGGCCGCCTGATGACGCACCCGCCAGTGCCTTGCGCAACCCGGATCCTGCGGGTCTACGCGTTCCTGTTCGTGTTCAACCTCGGGGCCCGGCCCTGGCCCTCGCGGCGTCGTTGTCGAGTATCCCATCCTGCTGCCCACCCGGCCCTGCTCGCGTACACGTTCGGCTCTGCTGCCACGCGGTCGATGCTTTCCGACCACACTTCGCGGCGATCGAACAACACGACCCGCAAGCTCATGCAAAGGACGGCCAGCGGCCGGTCGGCGTCGGCCTGTTCTTCTCGCTCGGGCACTCCACGAGTCGTCTTCGTTGCCCCTCTCGGTCCTCATCGCCCTGAGCGCCGGCGTCGTGAGCTACATCCTCCGCCGTTCCGCGAGATCGGCGGCTCCGCGCGCGGCTCAGCTGACGCCGCATCGGCGACTGTTCCTCATCGTCCTCGGGGTCGCACGCAGGGTCCCACGTCACGGGGAGCGAGATCGTGGAGTGTCTTGTTGGGCAAGGACTGGAGATCGACGCCGACCCGACCCGGTCTACCTCACCCTTGACGTGCTCGTGGCCCTCGGCGACCCTGCACGACAGCCACGGCGCGGATGGCCGCGAGGAGTTCCATGGTTCCTGCCCCACGCCGAGCACGCGGACCTGCCGCGTACCGCTGCAACGGGCTCGCGGGAGATTGCGACCGAGGAGGCGGGCCCGCGAAAGGGCGCTTCCGGTGTGGCGGATGTACTCGTTGAGCGCGTCGGTCGCGCCGAGTCGGCGCTGCAACGCGACGAACTGCTGCGGGTCGCGCTGAAACGAGATGAAGAACAGGCCGGCGTCGAGCTGGCCGCTCGCGGCGTCGATGCCGTCCGTGTAGGAGTAGCCGCGGCGCAGGATCGCAACGCCGCCGTTCGTCTCCGGCGCCGCCAGCCGGACATGGGCATCGGCGGCATCGCGGGCTTGCCATCGGCCGCGAGCGCCTTGAAGTCGAGCGCGTCGTGCTCGTGCTCGCCTGTCAGCGGCGCGCCGCTGACCTTGCGGCGGCCGATTATCAGCTCCTGCTCATCGAGCGGCGTGCGGTCCCAGGCCTCGATCAGCATCCGGATCCGGCGCGCGACCAGTAGCTGCCGCCCCGCAGCCAGCGCGGCTCGTCGTCGCCGACGACCCAGACGTGCTTCGCGCACCGCAGCGTCGTCGTCGCTCTTGAGGTTGTTGGTTCCGTCCTTGAAGCCTGAGGTTGCGCATCGTCTGCTGGCTCGAGGTCACCGACGAGGTTCGTGCCGAAGCCGAGCTGCGTCCAGCGCAGCGTCGCGGCACCACGCGCCAGCCGGGTCAGGTTGCGTACGGCGTGGAACGCCACCTGCGGATCGTCGGCGCAGGCCTGGACGCAGAGGTCGCCGCCGCTGCGGCCGGGCTCGAGGTCCTCGCCCGGCAGCGGCGGCAGCGTGCGCAGTGCCCGCGGCGCCGGACGCCAGGCCGTAGCGATCGTCTCCGTCGCGTTCGAACAGCCCCGGCCCGAAGCCGATCGTGATCGTCAGCCGCGCCGCGTGGAGGTCGAGCGCCTCACCGGTGTCCTCGGGCGGCGCCAGCGGCTCGCGGCCAGGTCGCCGGCCGGCACCCCGCGCGTCATCCGCTCCGCCGCCGTCGTCCATGTCCGCAGCAGCTCGCGCAGCTCGGCCGCCGAGGTCACGGTCAGGTCGAGCGCGCCGAACGCGAGCCGGTCCTGGGACGGCGTCGTGATGCCGGCCTGGTGCACGCCGTCGAACGGGACGACCCGGACCGCCCGCAGGGTTCGCGGTCTCGGACGCGCGTGCCGGGCTCAGCACCGCGCCGTATCCGTGAGCCGAGCGCGCCCGCCCCCCAAACGGCCGCGGCCGTTGACACGCGCAGGCGCCGACGCGGGCCGTCCGGCCCCGACGGCCCCCCGGCGCAACTCTTCGGGCATCGACCCGTCAGCCCGCGTCGGTCCCCCGACCGTCGCCGCGACCTGCGAGAGTCGATCCGCGAGCACGTCCACCGCCTGGGCGAGTGCCCGAGTGTCATCGGTCGTGAGCGTCGTGTACGCCACGAACCCATCTCCTTGCCTGTACGTCGCGAGCGCGGTCTGGGCTTCCGTAAACCGCTGGTCAAGCATCGCAGAGCGCCGCGTCCACTTGGGCGAGTGCCGGTCGGAGCTCTGTCGGCCTCGCGGGCGCCTTCAGAGGTGTACCTAAATGAGCGGTCCAGGTGCGAGTAGCGCTCTTCCTCGCCGGTCACCTTGGATGCCGCGATCTCGTCCAGCAGCTCCGCGGCGCCGTTGGCCAGCTGGGCAGGCTGGAACGTGACCGTCGCGACCAGATCGTGCAGCTGCGCCACGTCCGCATCGAGCTGATCCGCGATCGGGCCCATGGCCGCGAGGCTGTTCTCCGCCCACAGCGCCTTCTCGAGCGATGGAACCCGTGAGGTCGGCCGGCAGGTGCCGCATCGTCCGATCGCGCCCGTCGATGTGTGGGTCGAGGTCGCCGAAGCTCTCGGCCACCGGCTCGATCCGCTCGTAGGGGACGCGGGCCGGGCCGTAGAGCGCCTTCGCCTGCTCGATGTTCCCGGCACGCACCGCGGCCGTGAGCGCTTCCGGTCGAGCTCACCAGGCTTCGACTTCGCCGCGGACCCCACTGGCATAGGCGCTGGTTGCCTGGTCAAGTAGCGCGTTCGGCGCCCGGGACGACGCCGCGCCGGACGCGGCGGTCACCGTGAACGGGCTCGACGGAGTGTCCGCACCCGGGCATTTGATCTCGTAGCTGCCGGCTGCGAGCTCGACACTGAAGTCACCGGACAGCCCGGAAGCGAGGTTCTCCTTCTCGCCGATGATCCGGTCGTCCTGGGTCAGCTCGACCTCTGGAGACATTTCGCTGCCCTCGTTGATGAGCCGGAACGTACCGGGCCGGCCACGACCGCAGGCGGTCCGGCGTGCAGCGGGCGTTGGTGAGCGTGCTGACGGTCTACGTTCGGCTGGCCTCCGCGAGCCACCGACCCGGCCACCGTAGGGCGCTGTCGATGCGGTCGTTCCGCCACAGGCAGCAAGGAGGGCCACTACGCCCATGACAGCCGCGATTTTGGTTTCTCCCGTGCGCTGCGTCGTGCGCCGGGCCACCCCGGCGCCTTCGCTCGGGCTTCCGCCTCCGCTTGGGAGTCCGGTCCGCGCGGCCAGGATCCCGATGTGCAATCGCGCGACTCGTGCACTGGCAGCGTTCTCCGGCTTCGGTGGCGCATCGTGACCAGCGGCGCGTCGCTCGACGCCGCCTGCCACTTCGTGGGTCGCGTCTCCGCGGCGTCTTCGCTCGGGGGTCCAGCCCGGCCAGGCCCGTACATCAACATCGAGACGAGTACAGCAGATAGCCGCCGTCTCGATCGACCGTGCTCTGGTCTGGATGCCGAGCGCGCCGGTGAGCAGCGCGGCGACCTACCGAGCCCGGCGTCGATAGCCACCTCAGATCGGGCACCTGGGTCTGACCGATGTTGATCCAGCCGGCCTCGTGGGCCGTGTGGAGCGCGGTCGCGACGAGCCCGCGGCGACGAACACCAGCACGATCCCGGTGAGCCGGAAGAACCGGGCCAGGTCGACCGCACGCCGCCGCGGTAGATGCCGTAGCCGATGGCCGCGGCCACGACGACGCCGAGGACGGCCCCGAGGCCCGCCGCGACGGCGTTGCCACTCGCGTTGAATGCGGCGAGCAGGAAGACCGCGGTCTCGAGACCCTCGCGCATGACGGCCAGGAAGGCCATCGCACGAGGGCCCAGGCGGTCCCCTGGGCCAATGCGCTCGACGCTGCGTCTTCGAGGTCATGCTTGAGGCCGCGGGCGTGGCGGCGCATCCACACGATCATGTAGCTGACGATCACACCGCGATGGCCCCGACGACCGTCTCGAGCGCTTCCTGCTGGGCCTGGGGCAGGCTCCCCGACCAGACCTGGAGCGCCACGGCGATGGCGACGCAGATCGCGATGGCCACGCCGACGCCCAGCCAGACGAGGCGGAGGGCATCGCTCCGGCCGCGCTGGCGGAGGAAGGCCGCGACGATGCCAACGATGAGGGCGGCCTCGAGGCCTTCGCGGAGGCCGATGACGAACGTCGCGAGCACGGGACACCTCAGAGCGACCACGACGGGGTTCGGCGACGAACACTACCGGCGGTCGCGCAGATGTGTCAAGCGCCCTTGCACACACTACGCAAGGGCGCTTGCAAATCCGTGGCAGGTGGTCGGACGATGTCGTCCGGCTCGCCCTGTCAGTCCTCGTCCGACTCGGCGGCGTCAGGATCGATCGCAGGGAATGGTTCGCGCTCAGGTTTCTTCGAGTCCCTCGTCGCCGGGTCCGTGATCCGAGCGCTCCCGATCGGGCCCTCGACGACCTCGCGCATCCCCGGTGGGATCGCGGGGCTCTTGGGTGTGTCTTCGGGCATGGCTGTCTCCTCACGTGGCGGGTGCGTTGGCAGGGTCGTTCCTCGCGTTCGCGGGCGCACAGGAAGGGCGTCCGCACCGACCTGCGCGCTGCAACCATCTTGCAGGTGCGAGCCGGATCTGGAACGCCACGCATCCGCAAGCCGGCGCGGCCTGGCGCCGTGGTCCGCGCAACCCCACCGCCCGCAGTCTTGGGAGCGTCCCGCCCTGGCCCCCGAGCGGTCGGACGCGGTGAATCCGCACTCGAGCGGAACGCCCGGCCGTCCGGGTCGGGTCGACCGTTTCCCCAAGGAAGAGGTGAACCATGAGTGGCCCATACCAGCGCGACACCCGTGAAGTGATTATCGAGCGGCCGAGCCGCACCAACAACAGCATGGCGATGATCGTCGCGATCGCGCTCGTGGCCATCGTCGTCGTGGGGCTGGCCATCGTCCTGCTCGGAAGCCCGGCTCGAAGACGACGCCGGCAGGCGGGGGCGGGACGACCACGAGCCAGCCGGCCGGTGGCGACTCGACGCCGGCGGCGCCCACTCAGGCGGCCGAGCCGAACGCGTCCTAGGCGACGCTGCTGCGATGTCGGTGCAATGCCGCCGGGCGGTCCGGCGATCGTCCTGCGGCGTCACCGGCCCTACCGTTCAGACCGGCTGGTGGGCCATCGGGGACGCGGAGAACGGACCCGATCCATCGGACCTTCAACAAGCTCGGAGCGTGCGATCCGCTCCGAGCTTTTCTTTCTCGTTGTCAGGTGGCCGGGGCCGGTCCTGCGGCCGCCCCGGCCGCGTCGTCGGTCGCGGGCGCCGGCTCCAGCCCGACCGGGGTCCGCGCTTCTGGAGGCGCTCCAGGATGATCTCGGCCGACGCGGCGATCGGGATCGCCAGGAATGCGCCGAGCAGGCCGCCGAGTCCCGCGCCGAGCAGGAGGCTCACGAGCACGATGAACGGCGACAGGCCGATCGTGTTGCGCATGACGATCGGCACCACGATGTTCGACTCCGCGATCTGGACGATCGCGTAGACGACGGCGACCGCGAGGATGAGCTCGGGCCGGACCGTCGCCGCCACGACCAGGGCCGGCACGGCGCCCAGCAGCGGGCCGACGATCGGGACGATCTCGAAGAGGCCGGCGATGAGGCCCAGGACGAGCGCACCCGGGACGCCGAGGATCGTGTAGGCGACGCCCGTCGCGACGCCCATCAGCGCCATCAGGACGAGCTGCGCGCGGACCCACCGGCCCAGCAGCGTCCTCGACGTCGTTCCACGCCTCTCGCGCCCCCCCGCGCCGGTCGAGGGGCAGGAACGCCAGCACGAACCGCTGGAGGCGCGCGCGCTCGAGGAGCCAGAAGTAGATGAGCGTGATGACCGTGATGATGGCCGCGAGGATCTCGGCGATCGTCATGCCGGCCAAGATGACCTGGTCCGCCGTGGGCGCCGGGCCCCTCCGGACGAAGCCGATCGAGCGCATCGAGCAGCGCGCCGGCCGCGGCGGGGAGCGCGCGGCTCGAGCTCGCCGAGGCGCTTGGCCGACTTGATCATCGCGGGCACCCGCTCGCCGATCTCCCTGATCTGGGAGAGCGCCGTCGCGACCACGAGTGCCCACGACGACCGCGATGATGGCCGCGCCGCAGGAACAGCAGGCCGGCGGACGTCGCGCTGCCGAACGGCCCCTTGATCCGAAGCTGGTCCACGAGCGGCGCGATGGCCGACGCGAGCAGGATCGCGATGAAGACGAGCGCCACGAGCCGGGTGTCACCACCAGAGCGACGACGAGAGCCACCACGACCAGGACACCAAGCGCGAACCCGGCCCCTCGGCGGGCCCACGGCCCGATCGCCCCGTCCATCAGCTCCTCCTCGTGGTGGGCCGGATCCAACGATCGGCCGGACGGTCCGTCCGCGTCACCGTACCGCGCCGTCGACCGGATGACCACCACCCCGGCGCCGCGCAAGAAGCTGCCATGTCCGGCCGCGAGACATGGGCCGCCGGCGTGCCCGGCTGACGGGCATGGAACGGCGCTCGCGAGTTCCCGCGAGCGCCGGGGACGTGAAGACCGGCCGGGGGCCGGGCGGTCAGACCGCCACGCGGCGGCCGCTGAACGCTCGGGCGACGGCGAGCACGATGATCGCGCCGACGACGCTGACGGCGATGCTCTCGACATCGAGACCGGTGACGTCGGCCACCTTGAGCACGGTGCCAGCGAGGAAACCGCCGACGACGGCCCCGACGATGCCGAGGAGGATCGTGCCGATCACGCCCTCGTTGCCGCCGTAGATCATGTTCGCGATGAAACCGGCGATCGCCCCGAGGACGATCCAGGCCACGAGACCCATGTCATTGACTCCTTCTGCAGGGGATGGGGGATGGTCGGGAGCGGGCCTAGCCGCGCCGCTCTTCGTGTTCGACCACGATGTCGGGGTCGGCGTCGGCTTCGTCGATGAGCCCGGCGGTCGCGCCAGAGGCGGCGCCGATCGCTCCGCCGATGACCGCGCCCACCGGACCGCCGACAACGCCGCCGATCGAGCGCGCCGCCGAGGCCGCCGACCACAGCGCCGCCGACCTGCTCATCGCCGTGGTCCGGAACGCCCGGGGCGTCGACCTTCTCGATGACCTCGTGCGCTTCGTGGCCGTTTTCGGTCACGGTCGTGCGCTCGATCGTCTGGCGGTCGGTCATGGGGATCCTCCTGGTGGGCTGATTCGCCGATGGCGTACGGCGCAGCGTGCCGGTGCGGGCCTTGCTGTTCGACCACCAGGTGGCGGGCGGCCATTACAGCGATGCTGCAGAAACCCGGAGCCCGCCCATTGGTCCCGGTCTGTCACGCGGCTGCAAGCCGATCGGACCGCGAGCGCGCGCGGACCGGACCGCGTCCGTGGCACCATCGGGGGATGCCGGCAGCCCACGAGCGAGCCCCGATGGGCGACGCGACCCCGAGGCTCGAGCGAGCCCATTCGCTGGACCACGACGCGGTCACGCCGCACGGGATCGAGCGCGATCGGGCCGAGGAAACGTTGCGTCGCCTCCTTCGGGTGGCGGACGCCCTGTCCGGCGCGATCAGCGCGCCCGAGGTCGCGGACATCGTGACCGGCGAACTCATCGGCTGGCTGGGTGGCCGCACGGCGATCGTGGGCCTCATCGACGGCGACCGCCTGGTAAACATCGGCTCACGCGGCTACTCCGAGGCCGTCCAGGCATCGCTCGAGCGCTGGCCGCTGGACGCAGGGCTGCCGATCACGGAGGCGGCCCGGACGGGTCGCCCGATCCTCGTCGAGTCCGATGCCGGCGTCCGGCGGCGCTTCCTCGAGCGATCCCGGGCCCGGGATTTGTGGTCGGCGGCCTCGCCTGCGTGCCTCTCGTCCTCGAAGGACGGTCGATCGGAGCCCTGGGGGTCCGATTCGCCGGGACCCGCCGGTTCGACCGGACGGACCGCACGTTCCTGCGCACGATGTCGCACGCCTGCGCGCAGGCCCTCGAGCGGACACGCCTGTGGGACGACACCCAGCGCCTCAACGACGTCCTGCGCGAGGCGGTTCGCGCGGAACGGTCCACCGCCGCGGAGCTTGCGACGGTGATCGACGCGCTCGGTGAGCCCGTGATCGTGTGCGACCGGCAGGGCCGGGTGCGCCTGGCGAACCAGGCCGCCCGATCCCTGCTCGGCGCCGAGCGACTGGAGTCGTATGACGACATCCGCGCCCGGTTCGCCAGTGCCGACGGGGCCCCATCGCTCGATCGATCCGACCGCCAGGGCCCGGTCGAACTGCAACTCCATGCGACCGGCGACTGGCTCGAGCTGACGACGTATCCTGTCCCGGTCACGGCCGGCCTGGACTCCGGACCGCTCGGACCCGATGGCGGCGGCGCGACCGACGAGCGGGCGGCCACGATCCTGATCATGCGCGACGTGACCGCGGCGAGGGTGGCGCAGCAGGTGCGTGACGCGTTCCTCGGGATCCTGTCCCACGAACTTCGCACGCCGATCACGACGATCTACGGTGGCGCCCGGGTCCTCACCCGGCCCGGCCTGTCGGATGAGGCTCGCCGCGAGGTCTCGGCGGACATCGGAGCGGAAGCCGAGCGCCTCCATCGGCTGGTCGAGGACCTGCTGGTCCTCGCCCGGGCGGAGCGCGGCACCCTGTCGGTCGGTGCCGATCCGGTCCTCGTCCAGCATCTCCTGGACGGCTTCGTCGGATCGGAAGGGATGCGCTGGCCCGGCAAGACCTTCGAACTTGCGATCGCCGGGGGCCTGCCCACGGTCTCGGCGGACCCGACCTACGTCGAGCAGGTCGTGCGCAACCTCGTCGGCAACGCGGCCAAGTACAGTCCGGACGGAGCGACGATCACCGTCCGCGCCGAACTCCACCATGACTTCGTGCACGTCCTGGTACTCGATGAGGGTCCGGGCATCGCGAGCGACGAGGTTGATCGCCTCTTCGAGCTGTTCTACCGGTCACCCGCGACCGCCGCCCAGTCGGCCGGTGCCGGGATCGGGCTGTTCGCCTGCCGCGCGCTGGTGGAGGCGATGGGCGGGCGGATCTGGGCCCTGGCGCGACCGGAGGGCGGAGCGGAATTCGGGTTCTCGCTGCCCGTCCTGGTCGACGACGACCCCTGATCGGGACGCGCGACCGCGGGTTCGGCCATCGCAAGACTTCTGCAATGTCGGGCTGCCGTAACGATCGCACGGCTGTGACATCCGGCGGGTCACGATCGGGCCACCGTGCGGCTGGACGGCCGGGCGCGTACGCCGCACGATGGTCATCGCGGCGAGGCCGGCAGGGCTGGCATCGAACCCGGCAGGAGGTCGACATGAGCACGAAGCCCCTGGTCCTCGTCGCGGACGACGAGCCGCGGATCACCAAGCTCGTCTCGATCGCCCTTCAGGAAGAGGGATTCCGGGTCGTCACGGCCGGCAGCGGCGAAGAAGCCCTGCGCAAGGCCGAGGAGTTCCGGCCCGATGTGGTGCTCCTCGACATCGTCATGCCCGACGTCGACGGTATCGAGGTGATGCAGCAGCTCCGAGAGCGACGGCCGGTGGCCGTGATCCTGCTCACGGCCAAGGGTTCCACGTCCGACAAGGCCAAGGGCCTCGATCTCGGCGCCGACGACTATGTCGCCAAGCCGTTCCATCCCGATGAGCTCGCGGCGCGCGTCCGCTCGGTCATCCGGCGCTCGTCCGGTGCCACGCCGGGCCAGGGGATCATCGCGTTCGACGACGTCGAGATCGACCTGGAGCGCCGGATCGTCAGCCGCGGGTCCCAGCTGGTCCAGTTCTCGCGGACGGAGTGGCTCCTCCTCCAGCACCTGGCGGCCAACGCCGGCAAGGTCGTCCTGCACACGGAGCTCCTGACGAAAGTCTGGGGGCCGGAGTACCGGGACGATCTTCAGTACCTGCGCGTGTGGGTCAGTCGCGTTCGGCGCAAGCTCGGTGCGGAGCCCGGCGAGCCGGGTCGGATCAAGACCTTCCAGGGCATCGGCTACCTGCTCGATGTCGACCCGGCCGCCGGGCCGCCACCGACCGACCCGCTCGCGGGGACACGCGAAGAGAGCGGCCTGATCGGCGCTCCGGAGCCCGCCGCGATCTGAGCCGGCGACGCACTCGCCGCGTCGGGGCAAGCGCGTTCTGCCCCGCGCGATCTGCGAGGCTCCCGCGATGTCTCGCGGGTCGTGACGAGGGCACCCTTGAGGTGGTCCGGCCTACCGTCGTGATCGATCCGCACGAAGCGGTGACCGACCTCAGGAGGCCGCCCCATGCCAGAGCTCGACACGGCCGCTCGCGACCGCCTTTCGACGGATCGGTTCGCCTACGTGGACCGCGCCGGGGAGCGGCACCTGCCGATCCACGACGAGGCCCATGTCAGGAACGCGATCGCACGCTGGAACCAGACCGAATTCGAATCGAGGCCAGCCAAGGAACAGGCCAGGCGCCGTATCCTCGCCGCCGCACGTCGTCATGGGATCCACGTCGCCCAGGATGACGCTATCGCCAAGACCACCCGAACCACCAGGCCCGGGTCGTGACGGCCGACGGCCGGCCCTTGACGACGCGCGACCGGTTCAACCGGCTCGCCGACGGCGCGACGCGCGCGCTGGGATCGATCCAGGCGGTCGTGCTGTCGGTCGTCGTGGTCCTCGTGTGGGCGGTGTCCGGCCCCATCTTCGGGTTCTCCGACAGCTGGCAGCTGGTCATCAACACGTCGACGACGGTCATCACGTTCTGGATGGTCTTCGTCATCCAGAACAGCCAGGGCCGCGATGCGCGGGCCATCCACCTCAAGCTCGACGAGATCATCCGGGCCACGCAGACGGCCCGGAACGAGTTCATCGTCGCCGAGAGCGCGACCGAGGCGGAGGTCGAGGCGCACGAGCGGGAGCTCCACGAGCTCGTCCCCGACGACCGGCCGGAGCCGCGTGCGACCGCCGGGGCGGATGGTGCCGGCGGTTCCTGAAGGTCGGCCCTGGCCACCGAGCCTCGAACGGCCACCACATGGTCGCGACCGGCCGCCACATCATCGCGACCTCCCCCACTGGGCTCACTGGTGCGCTGGGAGCTGGCGGCCGGAGGCTGAGCGCGCGAGCGCTCGCCCGCCGTTCGATGCCCTTCGAGGTCGTCCCGCACTGTGACGGCCGAGCCAGGCAGGTCGACTGCGATACGCCTGCGACGTGTGCGACCGCCCGTCTCCCACGCCCGTTACTCCCGGTCGACCATCGTTTGGGCCTGGCGGACGCCACGTCCGCCCCACACGATCCGGAGGTCCCCGATGGACGACATCAAGAAGGCCGGCCGCGACATCGCGACCGAGACGAAGAAGCAGGTCCGCGACCTCGACGGACACGATATCGGCGACGACATCGGCAACGCCGGGGACGAGATCCGCAAGGACCTCGGGAACGCCGGCGACCACCTCCGGACCGAGGTCGGCAAGGCCGGCGACGCGGTCCGGCGCGACGCGAGCGAGTGGACCAGGGACGAGCCGGCACGGACGCCGCGCTGACCATCCGCCGAGGCGGCGGACCGCCGTGGGTGGTCCGCCGCACCCGCCTTCCGAAGGAGCCGACCGATGACGACCGATGGAACAAGAGAACGCGCCGCGGGTCATTGATCCCGAGATGGGGTCAGCCGTCCCCCGAGTCCCTCGATCCGGCGTAGCGCTGGAGCTCGCCGCGCGCCAGCCGCTGGTACTCGGTCCGGAAGTGCTCCATCTCGGCCTGGACGGTCGTCCACTCCGGGCTGCCCGGTGCAAGGGCGGCGAGCTCCCGCTCGGCCGCCCGCCACGCCGACAGAACCGCCCCGAGGGTGTACGCACGGGGTGGCTCGGCGACCAATTCGTCGCTCCGCTCGAGGATGATCTCGTAGGTCCCATCCGCCTGGGGCGTGATGAAGTAGCGGACCCTGAGCAGCCGCCCGTCGAGCAGGCGGGCGGTCCCCGACCCGAGGATCGAACCGCGACCGGTCTCGGCCCAGGCGGCGGCGAACTCGGCCGAACCGGCGCGGTCCTGCTCGAGCGACAGCCCACCGGGCGGGAGGGCACGGAGCTCGTCCAGGGTCAGGCCGAGGATCTCGAGGGCGGCGTCGGTCGCCTCGACGATCGTGGAGTCGGCGCTGACGATGATCCGCGCGTCGCGTCGCACCATGGGTCGTCTCGTCTCCTGGTCCGCCTGGCGGGCGAGCCCCGAGCCTAACAGGGCGGTGCGGCACACGTCAGCCGCCCGCCGTACCCTGTCCTGATGATCGTCCGCATCCTGCGTGCCCGGGTCCGCAAGGAACACGCGTACGACTTCCGGGTGCGGGCCCTCGAGAAGCTGGTCGCAGCCCGCAAGGTCGAGGGGATCATCGATGCCCGCCTCGTGACCCAGGCGGGACCGGTCGACCACGAATTCGTGTTCATCACCCGCTGGCCGGGGATGGACCCGCTGTATGCCTGGGCGGGCGGCAGGGACCTCCTGGCCCGTCCGGTCTACTTCGCCGGGCTCGACGAGTACCTCGAGGCGTTCGATATCCAGCACTACGTCGAGGTGGAGCCGGA
Organism: uncultured Chloroflexia bacterium; assembly: GCA_963719285.1. Classification (GTDB taxonomy): domain Bacteria; phylum Chloroflexota; class Limnocylindria; order Limnocylindrales; family CSP1-4; genus C-114. The sequence goes on along the minus strand of CAVRBO010000004.1, from coordinate 980,233 downwards.
CTGAGCCCGCCTCCAGGCGCCGGTGCGCGCGGTCGCCCGAAGGCGGCGGTACGGAGGTCGGTTCGCGCTCCGCCTGATGGCCGACCCGGGCGACTGGTCGAACGAACGATCTCGCCCCGCTAAGAGGAGGAGGTTCCTAGCGGGACGAGATCGCCGTCCTGGTGGCGGACGTGGGGATGGCCGCCGATGCCGCCTTGGCGTCGAGGCGAAGCCGCTTGAGTCGCTTCATCGCCGGATCCAGCCCTCGACCGAACAGGTCGTGGAGGCGCACGTACTCGGCGTACAGCGCGTCGTAGGTCGCCCGGTTCGCCTCGTCGGGCAGGTAGACCTCGTCGCGCAGGTGGGCCATCCGGCGCGCCGCCGCCTGGATCGTCCGTGTAGCCTCCGGCATCCGGGCCGGCGGCGACCGCCGCGAACATCGCGGCGCCGACGGCCGGGGTCTGGCTCGACGCGGCGATGCGGATCGGCAGGCCCGTGACGTCCGCGTAGATCTGCATGAGGAGTCGGATTCCGGTCAGGCAGTCCGCCGCACGCGACGATCCTGTCGACGACCACGCCACCGGCCCGGAACGCCTCGACGATGACCCGCGTCCCGAACGCGGTCGCCTCGATCAGCGCGCGGTAGATCTCCGGCGCTTCCGTGGCGACCGTCAGCCCAACGATCAACCCGGACAGGTCCGCGTCGACGAGGACCGAGCGATTGCCGTTCCACCAGTCGAGGGCCAGGATCCCCGACTCGCCGGGGCGCAGCCGGCCGGCCGCGTCCTCGAGGACCTCGTGCACGGAGACGCCGAGCTCGCGTGCCCGCTCGTGGTACTCGGGCGGGACCACGTGCTCGACGAACCATCCGAACAGGTCGCCGACCGACGCCTGGCCGGCCTCGAAGGCATACAGCCCGGGGATCGCGCCGTCGCGCACGACGCCGCACATGCCGGCGCACGGCCGGGTCGCTGTCCGCGAGCACGATGTCGCAGATGCTCGTGCCCATGATCGCGACCATCGTCCCGGGTTCCGTGACCGCCGCCGCGGGCACCGAGACGTGGGCATCCACATTCGCCACGGCGACCGCGATCCCGGCGGGCAGGCCGGTCCAGGCCGCGGCCCGGTCGCTCAGCCGGCCGGCCGCATCGCCGAGGCGGTCGATGGTCCGCGACATCTTCTCGTCGACCACGTCGCGGAAGCCCGGCTCGAGCGCCTCGAAGAACGCCGGATCCGGGAAGCCGTCCTCGGCCGACCAGATCGCCTTGTACCCGGCCGTGCAGTTGTTCCGCGTCTCGCGGCCGGTGAGCTGCCAGACCGCCCAGTCGGCTGCCTCGATGAGCCGGTCCGCTGCCCGGTACACGTGCGGCGCCTCGCGCAGGATCTGGAGCGCCTTGGGGAAGAACCACTCGGACGAGATCTTCCCGCCGTAGCGCTCGAGCCACGGCTGCCCCGTCTCGGCGGCGACCCGGTTGATGTCGTCGGCCTCGGGTTGCGCGGCGTGATGCTTCCACAGCTTGACCCAGGCGTGCGGTTCCCGGCGGAATGCATCGAGGAAGCACAACGGCGTCCCGTCCGCCGTCGTGGGCAGCATCGTGCAGGATGTGAAGTCGATGCCGATCCCGACGACCTGTCCCGGCTCGATGCCCGCCCGGGCGACGAGCCGCGGCACGGCCCGCCGGAACGTCTCGAGGTAGTCCTCCGGGTCCTGGAGAGCCCAGTCGGGCTCGAGCGCCACGTCCCCGTCCGGCGCCGGGAGGCGCTCGTCGATGACCCCGTTGGCATACTCGTGGACGTCCATGGCGACCTCGCGGCCGTCGCTCAGGTCGACCAGCACCGCCCGGGCCGAGGCCGTGCCGAAGTCCACCCCGACCGCATAGCGGGGCGCGCTCACCGGTCGTCCTCGCCAGCGCGCGGCTGGCCGTAGTACGCCGTCGGGCCGTGCTTGCGGCGGAAGTGGCGCTCCAGGAGCTCGGTCGCGATCGGGGCGGTCGCCGGGTCCAGCTCGACCGTGATCTTCGCCATGGCCGCGACGATCTCGAGGGCGATCGCGTTGTCGGACGCCGCACCAGGGCCCAGGCCCCAGGTGAACGGCCCGTGCGAGGCGACGAGCGTGGCCGGCATCTCCGTGGCCGTCAGGCCGGCGGCGGACAGCGCCTCGACGATGGCGAGGCCGGTCTCCTCCTCGTAGGCGCCGGCGATCTCGGCGGGCCGCAGCTGTCGGGTGACCGGCACCGAGCCGTGGAAGTGATCCGCGTGGGTCGTGCCGAACGGCGGGATCGGCCGGCCGGCCTGGGCCCAGCCGACGGCCGCGACCGAATGGGTGTGGACCACCCCGCCCACGTCGGGGAATCGCCGGTACAGGACGAGGTGGGTGGGCGTGTCCGACGAGGGCCGCCGGTCGCCGCCGAGCACCCGTCCGTCGGCGAGGCTCACGGCGACCAGGTCCTCCGGCCGCAGCTCGCCGTACGGCATCCCGCTCGGCTTGATGACGACGATGCCATGCTCGCGGTCGATCCCGCTCGCGTTGCCGAACGACAGGGTCACGAGCCCCGCCCGGACGATCGCCTGGTTGGCGTCCCAGACGGCCTCGCGCAGGTCGGCGAGCGCCGGCAGGGCGGGCGACGCCATCAGAACCCTCGGGCCAGGCGGTACCAGGCCTGGTTCCAGCGCAGCTCGTTGCGGAACGACCGGATGTCGGTCGTCCCGTCGATGTGCAGGAACTCGATGCCGGCCATCTCCGCGAAGTCGGCCAGCGGCTCCGTGTCGATCGCCCGGCTCAGGACCGTGTGGTGCGCCCCGCCGGCCATGAGCCACGCCTCCACGGCCGTGCGCAGGTCCGGTCGCGGGCGCCAGACGGCCCGCGCCACCGGCAGTCTCGGGAGGGGCTCCTCGGAGCCCACGATGTCGATCGTGCTCGCCACGATCCGAAAGCGGTCGCCCAGGTCGGTCATGCCGGCCACGAAGGCCGGACCGGGCGCGGCGTCGAACACGAGGCGGACCGGATCCGAGCGCGACCCGATCGAAAGCGGGTGGATCTCGCAGCGCGGCCGTCCGGCGGCGATCGTCGGGCAGACCTCGAGCATGTGGGCGCCGAGCACCACCGGTCCCGCCGGGTCCAGGTGGTAGGTGTAATCCTCCATGAACGAGGTGCCGCCGGGCAGGCCCGCCGTCATGACCTTGACCAGCCGCACGAGCACGGCGGTCTTCCAGTCGCCCTCGGCGCCGAAACCGTAGCCGTCCGCCATGAGCCGCTGGGCGGCGATCCCCGGCAGCTGCTTCAGGCCGGCGAGGTTCTCGAACGTGTCGGTGAACGCCCCGAAGCCACCCGCGACGAGGAACTCGCGCAGCGCCGCCTCGATCCGGGCGGCCTCCTGAAGCTCCGCTCGACGCGCGCCGCCCGCGCGCAGCTCCGGGACGACGTCGTACTGCTCGGCGTAGGCGTCGAGGAGCTCGTCGACGGCCGCGTCGGGCACGGCCCGGACCGCCTCCGCGAGATCGCCGACGGCGTATCCGTTGACCGCGACCCCGAGGCGGACCTGGGCCTCGACCTTGTCGCCCTCCGTGTCGGCGACGTGGCGCATCGTGTCGCCGAAGCGGGCGACCTTGAGCCGGTGCGCCTCGCGCCAGGCGCATGCTGCCCGCGCCCACGCCGCGATCCGTGCGGCGACATACGGGTCCTGCCAGTGGCCGGCGACGGTCTTGCGGGCCACTCCGAGACGGGTCTCGATGAACCCGAACTCGCGGTCCCCGTGGGCCGCCTGGTGCAGGTTCATGAAGTCCATGTCGATCTCGCCCCACGGCAGGTCGCGGTTGAACTGCGTGTGGAGGTGGAGCAGCGGCTTCTGGAGCGCCTGGAGGCCGGCGATCCACATCCGGGCCGGCGAGAACGTGTGCATCCAGAGGATGACGCCGACGCAGGTGTCGGACGCGTTCGCCTCGCGGCAGGTCGCGACGATGCTCTCCGACGAGGTCACGACGGGGCGATGGACGATCCGGACCGGCACGTCGGACGAGGCGTCGAGCGCCTCGGCCACCGTGCGGGCGTTGACGGCGACCTGGCGCAGGGCCTCGTCGCCGTACATCTCCTGGCTCCCCGTGACGAACCAGACCTCGAACTCGCCGAGCGGCTTCATGCGCCTCCGTCTCCGTGGCGGTGATACCGTGGATGTTAGCGCTAACGGTAGCGCTAACGGGCGGTCCCGGACCGATGGCGGCGCGGCACTCCCGACGCGAGGTTTGAACGGATGACCCGACGCAGGCGCCTGACGATCAAGGAAGTGGCGGAAGCCGCCGGAGTCTCGACCCAGACCGTCTCGCGCGTGCTCAACAACCGCCCCGACGTGTCGCCCGAGACGTACGACCGGGTCAAGCAGATCATCACCGACACGGGCTATGCGCCGAACATGATGGCCCGGAGCCTGACCCAGGGCCGGAGTCACATCCTGGGTGTGGTCGCCTATGGGCTCGAGTACTTCGGACCGTCCAGGGTCCTGACCGGGATCGAGCAGCAGGCCGCCGACATGGGCTACGCGATCTCGCTGAACCTCATCCACGAGCCGGCCACGAACGACGTGGACGAGCTCCTGAGCAGCCTCTTCTCGCGCCAGGTGGACGGGATCATCTGGGCCATCCCCGAGGTCGGCACGAACCGGGTCTGGTCGCATGGGCGCAGTCCCGGATTTCCGGTCCCGGTGATGCTCGTCGGGGGGATGGACGGGCAGACGACGCTGCCGTCGATCGGGATCGACAACGTCGCCATCGGCCGCCTCGCCACCGAGCACCTGCTGGCGGGTGGGGCGCGCAACGTCGCGATCGTCACCGGTCCGCTCGCATGGTGGGAGGCTCAGCAGCGCCGGGCCGGCTGGCGGGCGACACTCCGGGCGCATGGCCTGGACGCCTCCGACGACCTGGCGGCCGTGGGCGACTGGACGGCCAACAGCGGCGAGCAGGCCCTGTACCGGCTCCTCGAAGCGTCGCCCGACATCGACGCGATCTTCGCCTCGAACGACCAGATGGCCCTGGGCATCCTGCACGGGGCGCATCGGCTCGGCCGGCGCATCCCGGAGGACCTGTCCGTGATCGGCGTCGACAACATCGCCGAGGCCTCGCATTTCTGGCCGTCGCTTTCGACGGTCGGTCAGCCGCTGCGCGAAGCGGGGGCGCTCGCGGTCCGCGACATCGACGCTTCGATCCGGCGGGCCATCCAGCCGCGTCGTGCCGCCGAGGCCCCGACCACCGGGATCACGTTGCTGGAGCCTGTCCTGATCGTCCGCGACAGCAGCCGCCCGGTCGCTCCGCCATAGCGTCCGCCCTTCAATTTCGGGAGTGACGAGGGGCCGCGAGCGATTGAATCCTCCCGATGCACGAAGATGCGCAAGGTGCGTGCCGCGACGCGCGATCTGCGGCATCATTACGGTCCTCAGTGGGGAGTGCTGTACGTTGCCTCGGGAGGCCTCGTTCCTTGACCAAGTACAACGTCATCAAGGTCGGCAAGCCATTCAGCATCGATGAACTGCGGAGGGCCCGGACCACGACGCGCAAGGTCAACCCACGCGATGCCGAGATCGAAAAACTCGTCAACGAAGTGAGTGCCGGTCCCGAGAGCTCCGTCTGGCCATGGGACCTCGGTAGCGCGAAGCTCGCGACGGCCCGCGCGGCTGCGAACCGCGTCATCAGGCGACTCAACGCGAAAGTGTCGGTCGGTGTCCATCGCGACCATCCGAACACGTTGCTGTTCAGCCGATCGCCGCTCAGCAAGCGAGGTCGCAAGCGAGCCTCCTGAGGCGACGGACCTGAGTCGATCGTCGAGGGTCGACGGCCGGGGTCGGCGCCGGGTCAGGCGAGCGGCGCGACCATGGTCGGGCCGGCGGTGACCGGCTCGCCGATCGGCGGAAGGTCGAAGTGGAAGGCCCACGGCCCGCTGAAGGCGGCAGTCGGGCGTTTGCCGATCTGGTAGGCGAGGTCGACCCGCTCGATCCGCGCCTCGAACGAGGTCGTCCCCAGGGACGGGCTGCGGAAGAGCCAGGACACCCAGGCGAGCGTGCCCTGGGGCAGGACGTGGGCCGAGACCGGCACGAGCGGCGGTCCGTCGGCACCCTCGAGGGACAGCGCCGGGACGGTGGCCAGGCGGACGTCCGTCGGGGCGCTCAGGCGCACCAGGCCGGTCAGCCGGGCGAACTCGCCGACAAGGGTGAACGACAGGAGGGTGATCTCGATGTCGTGCCCACTGGCGCTCTGGTTCACCGGGAACGCCCACGGCTCCGCCGGGGGCAGCGGCGTCTCGACGGCGCCAAGCGCCTCCAGCCTGTCTCTCATGCACCAATCATACCGGATATCTCCGGTTCTTGCTACATTCGAATAGTTGCGTGGAAGCGAGCCGGCCGCTAAGGTGCGCCGGTGATCGACAGCCCGCGGCGCGATGATCCGGAGGCCCTCCGCCGGTTCAGAGCAGCATTCTTCAAGGCGCTCGCACATCCGATGCGGATCCGGATCCTGGAGCTGCTCCGGACGGGACCGCTCAGCGTCGGCCAGCTCCAGGAGGCGATCGGTGCCCCCGGGTCGTCGATCTCCCAGCAGCTGGCGATCCTGCGCAGCCGCAACATCGTCGTCACGGAGCGGCGCGGCACGACCGTGATCTACTCGGTCCGCGATCCCGGGCTGTACGAGTTGCTGGATGCCGCGCGACGGATCGTCAATGCCGATCTCGCGTCGGCGATCGATCTCCTCCGCCTCGTCGAGGCCGAGCCCCAGCCGGGCTGACCCGCCCCGCCGGCGACGAGCGCTGGACGCTCAGGACACCTCGATGGGCACGGCCCGCCACGAGGCGTGCTCCTGGGCCGGGTCCGATCCCGGCTCGGAGGTCGAGATCGCGTAGCCGCCGAAGAGGACCGAGGCGTCGATCCGCAGCTCGGGGCCGTCCGGTGCCTCCTCGTCGGTGGGTCGTCCATCGCCCACCCCGCCGAGGCCACGCATCGTGGTCGCCACCCGCCAGCCCTCGGGAACGATGATCTGGCCGCCTCCGAAGACCGCGCGCAGGGTCAGGTCGGCACCGCCCGGATCGAGGACCGCGCCGCGCAGGTCGACGACGCCTCCGCCGAACCAGGTCTCGACGGTGCCGCCGCGGAAGTGCCGAGCGGTGCTGGCGAAGTCGAGCGGCCCGAAGACCGCCACGAGGACGACTTCGTCGGCGTCCGGGTCGTCCCGGACGATGGTGCGGCGCTTGACCGCGATCGCGCCGATCACGCCGCCGACCCAGGCCGCGATCCAGCCGAGCATGACCAGCCGCACGAGCCCCTTCACAAGGCCACCCATCGCTGTCGTCCCCTTTCACGTACCGCCGGGAAGTCATCTTACGCGCCTCCGCGAACGGCGAGCGGCACCCAACGGCAACGTAAGCGGTCACGGTTCGAGACCGACCGCAACCGCGGCGCGCCCTACGGTGTGGCGACGGATGGACCGCGGGCGCCCGACGCCCGCGCAACGACATCCGCCCCGGAGGCAGCCGGTGGCCCCGCGACGATCGCCCGAACGCTATCCGCTCTACGACCCTCGGTTCGAGCACGACGCCTGCGGCGTCGGCTTCGTCGCGGACGGCGGCGGCCAGTCCGCCCATCGGGTCGTCGGGCTGGCGCTCGCCGGGCTCGCGGCGCTCCGTCATCGTGGCGCCGTCGGCGCCGACGGCGCCTCGAGCGACGGCGCCGGCCTGCTCCTGCCGCTCACCGGCGAACTGCTGGGCCGGATCGGCCATCGATCCGGGAGCCGCCGGCCGGGCGTGATCGTCGCCTTCCTGCCGCGGACCCGGCGTGGATCCGCCGCCGGGCGCCGGACGATCGTCCACGCCCTGACCGACGAGGGACTCGCGGCGCCATCGTGGCGCGAGGTCCCGCTCGATGTCGGCGCCCTCGGCGCGCAGGCCGCCGCCCACCGGCCACACATCACCCAGGCGATCGTCGAGCGGCCCGCCGAACTCACCGAGACGGAGTTCGAGACCGCGCTCGTCCTCGTCCGCCGACGGGCCGAGCATGCGGCACGGGAGTCCGGCCTGACCGGGTTCGCCATCGCCTCCGCCTCGAGCCGGACGGTCGTGTTCAAGGCGCTCGTGTCCGGCGACCGTCTCGCCGACGCCTACCCCGACCTCGCCGACCCGATCGCAGACGCCCCGTTCGCCCTGTTCCACCAGCGCTACGCCACGAACACCCACCCGACCTGGCCGCTGGCCCAACCGTTCCGTCTCCTCGCCCACAACGGGGAGATCAACACGGTCCGCGGCAATCGCGAGCAGGTCCGGGGCCGGACCGCGGACCTGGCCGCCGGCGGGACGGCGGCTCGACTGCTGGCCGCCGGGCCGCTGCTCAGCCCGGACGGCTCGGACTCCCTCTCGCTCGACGAGGCGGTCGAGTTCCTGGTCGCGACCGGCTGGCCGATCGCCACGGCCCTCCTCGCGCTCGTGCGCGAGGCGCCGGGGCTGCGCCGCGCGAGCGCGCCGGGCGCGAATCGGCTCATCGCCGCGTTCGCCCAACGAACGGCCGGCTTCCTCGCCCCATGGGATGGCCCCGGGGCGTTCGCGTTCACCGACGGCCGGACCGTCGGCGCGCTCGTCGACCGGAACGGCCTCCGGCCCCTCGCCTACGCCGTGACGACGGACGGCATCGTGGTCGCCGCCTCGGAGGCCGGGGCGGTGCCGATCACGGCCGCCGAGACGGTCCGGCGCGGCAGGCTCGGCCCGGGCGAGATGCTCCTCGTCGACCCGGGCCGCAGGCGGATCCTGGAGGACGCGGACGCGAAGGCCTCGGCCCTGGGCCGGCTGACCGGCGCTCACGCCGCGGACGGGTTCGCCGCCCGGCCCTGGAGGGTGACCCGTGCGACGGACCGACCGGACCCGGCCGCGGTGCGGATGGCGACGCCGACGCCCGTGCGTTTCCTGGCAGGCCTCGACGCCGAGCGCCTGCGCCAGGACATCCGGACGATGGCCGTCGAGGGCCACGAGCCGCTCTGGAGCATGGGCGACGACACCCCGACCCCGGCCCGGGCCAGGGTCGACCGGCCGGTCGCGGACCACCTCCGCCAGGCGTTCGCCCAGGTGACCAATCCGCCGATCGATCCCGAGCGCGAGCGCGCGGTGATGGACCTCTCGATCGAGCTGGGCCGGCGGCCGGCGCTCCTCGGCGGCCTGCCGCGAGCGGACACGGCGCGGTCGCGCGTGGCGCTCGAGCGCCCGATCGTCGGCGACCCGGACGCCCTGATCGCGGCATTCCCCGGACGGGTCCGCCGCCTCGACGCCACGTGGGACCCGGGCCTCGGGCGCGAGGGCCTGGCGGGCGCGCTCGACCGGTTGGCGGCAGGGGCCGTGCGCGCGTCGCACGCCGGGGCCGGCCTCATCGTGCTCGACGACCGGCGCCTGTCGCTGGCCCGGTCGCCCGTTCCGTCGGTCCTGGCGGCCGGCGCGGTCCATACGGCGCTCACGGCGATCGGGCGACGAGGGCGGACGGACCTTCTGGTCGTCGGCTCCGACATCCTCGACATCCACGGCCTGGCGATGGCCCTCGCCGTCGGCGCGACGGCGGTCGCGCCGTGGCTCGCCATCGAGCTCGCGGGCGAGCAGGACGGCGGGCACCGGGCGACCGAGGTCCTGACGCCGGCGGTCGCGACGGCCAATCTGGTCGCGGGTCTCGAGGGCGGGCTGCGCAAGGTGCTGGCACGGATGGGCATCAGCACCATCGCCTCGTACGTCGGCAGTGCGCTGTTCGAGACGGTCGAGCTCGCTCCCGAGGTCGTCGCCCGGTGCTTCCCGGCCGCGCCAGGCTGGCCGGGAAGGATCGGCCTCGCCGAGCTCGCCGAGCGCGCCCTGCGCCGCCTCGACGCAGCGCGCGCCCTTGCCGACAGAGGCGTCGCGGCACGCCTGCCCGACCCCGGTCTGGTCCGCTTCCGGGCGGATGGCGAGCGCCATCTCTACGCCCCGCCGATCGTCCACGCCGTCCAGGCTCTCGCCGGGATGCCCCTGGATCAGGGCGCGGGTGGCGCCGCGGCCGCGGCGCCGGATCCGATCGCCTCACTCGAGGCCTACCGTCTCGCCCTGGCGCGGCCGCCGGCGACCGTCCGCGACGGCCTTCGGCTGCGCCGGATCGGCCCGCCGGTGCCGCTGTCCGAGGTCGAACCGTCCCCTGCGATCGTGCGCCGTTTCGTCGCCGCGGCGATGAGCCTGGGTGCCCTCTCGCCCGAGGCCCATGAGGCGATCACCGTGGGGATCCAGCGGGCCGGCGGGGCCGCCAACACCGGTGAGGGTGGCGAGGACCCGGCGCTCTACGCGAACCAAGGGGGCGAGCGCCGGGACGCCCGGATCAAGCAGGTCGCGTCCGCGCGCTTCGGCGTGACGGCCGAGTACCTGGTCCACGCCGACCAGCTCGAGATCAAGATCGCCCAGGGCAGCAAGCCGGGCGAAGGCGGCCAGCTGCCCGGCCGCAAGGCGACCGCCTACATCGCCGCGCTCCGCCGGGCGCAACCCGGCCAGTCGCTCATCAGTCCCCCGCCCCACCATGACATCTACTCGATCGAGGACCTCGCCCAGCTGATCACGGACCTGCGGACGATCAACCCGACCGCGCGGATCGGGGTCAAGCTCGTCGCGAGCCGGGGCGTCGGGACGGTCGCCACGGGCGTCGCCAAGGCCGGCGCCGACTACGTCCACATCGCCGGCCATGCCGGCGGGACCGGAGCGTCGCCGCTGTCATCGATCAAGCACGTCGGCGCGCCCTGGGAGCTGGGTCTCGCCGAGACCCACCAGGCCCTCCTCCGGAGTGGGCTGCGCGACCGGATCGTCATCCGGACCGACGGCGGGCTCCAGACCGGGCGCGATGTCCTGGTCGCGGCCCTGCTCGGGGCGGAGGAGTTCGGGTTCGGCACGGCGCTCCTCGTGGCGATCGGCTGCGACATGGCCCGTCAGTGCCACCTCGACACGTGCCCGACGGGCATCGCCACGCAGCGCGACGACCTGCGCGCGAAGTTCACCGGCACCCCCGAGCAGGTGGCCCGATTCGCGACCGCGATCGCCGAGGACGTCCGGGTCGAACTGGCGGCGCTCGGGGCTCGCAGCGTCGGTGAGATCGTGGGAGCCGGCGCACGCGTGCTGCGAGCGGCCCCGGACGCCACGCTCGACCTCGGGCCGATCGTCGGCGCGCCGGCCTGGACGGCATCCGACGAACGACGGCAACGGCCGAGCGACGAGCGGCGCGGCGTCGGCCGCCCGGCGTCGCGCGTCGAGAACGCGCTCGTGGCGGCGCTCCTGCGTGGCGACGGACCCCCGCCCGACGGCCCCATCCGGATCACGACCGCCGATCGCTCGTTCGGAGCGCGCATCGCCGGTGAGGTGGCCAGGGGCACGCTCGAGACGCCTCTCGACCTCGAGTTCGCGGGCTCGGCCGGCCAGAGCTTCGGCGCCTTCCTCCCATCGGGCGTGACGATCCGGCTCACGGGCCAGGCCAACGACTACGTGGGCAAGGGGCTGTCGGGCGGCACGATCGTGGTGCGGTCGGAAGCCGATCTCGCCGCGCCGGGCGGGGCGCTCGTCGGCAATACCTGCCTGTACGGGGCGACGGACGGCCGGCTCCACGTGGTCGGCCGCGCGGGGATGCGGTTCGCGGTCCGCAACTCGGGGGCGGAGGCCGTCGTCGACGGCGTCGGCGCCCACGGCTGCGAGTACATGTCGGGCGGGGTCGTCGTCGTCCTGGGCTCGGTCGGTGCGAACTTCGGGGCCGGGATGACCGGCGGGCGGGTGTACCTCGTCGATCCCCATGGCCGGCATCGCGAGCAGCTCCACCCGTCGAGCGTGGGCGCCGTCCGGCTGTCCGAGGCGATCCGGGAGCGCGACGACGGCGTCGAGCTCGTCGGCCAGTTCCGGGCCCTCGTCGAGGCGCATCGCGCCGCCGGGTCGAGTCGCGCGGCGAGTCTGCTCGAGCGGGACGCGCTGCCGCTCGACGACATCTGGCTCGTCGAGCCGCTCGTGGCGGCCACGCCGGCGATCGGTTTGCCGGTCGGGGCGGATGCGACCGACACGGGCGGTTCGGGCCGGGACGCGGTCGCGTCGGCTGTCTGACCCGCGGTCACCGGGCGCCGGAGCGCTACAGGCTCGAGAGCGCGATCCGCAGCAGGTCCGCGCCGTGCTTGGCGTACGCGCCCGTCGCGACCGCGGCGTAGCGCTCGACGAACAGGTCCCAGAGCCGCTCCGATTCGACCGTCGCGTGCGGCTCGCCCAGGAGCGCGCAGACCGGGTCGCCGGCCACGATCGCCGCGATGTAGAGCCCCGCCGCCGCCAGGTGATCACGGTCGATGAGCGTCGCTGCGCTGATCGTCTCGGTCGCCGTCGTCATCGTGGTGATCCTTCGGGTGATGCCTGGTCCTTGATGCGCACGATGCGCGCCCCTGAACCGCATGAACCCCACCCTATGGTCGCGCCCGACCCTGTCGACGGTCATGACGACCCGTCATTCGGATGGATGAGGGTGGTCCTGTGCGGTGGCGTCGGGTCCGCGGAACGGCCGGGTGCGAGCGTCGCGAGACTGACTACTGGGCGCCTCCGTTCGAGGCGCCCGAGTGGCGACGGCCCTTCGTCGAGCGGGCGCCCGAGCCACCCGGCCCGCGCATCGAACGCCTCCCGGACCGCCCGTTACGGGCGGTCCGCTACCGCGCCGCAACCGCCGGCGGTCGAGGGGTAACCCGTCCGCCACCCACCCGCGACCCTCCTGCCCTCGTTTGGGCCCTCGTCTGCGTCCAGCATGTCCATGGGCGGGACCGGCGTCAGACGGGCTGGTCACGCGGAGATCGGGACACGCAGGGATGGAGGCTTATCGGATGACACGAAGAATCCGCCGGCTGGCGGTCGGACTCGGCATCGTCGGGGTCCTGCTGGCCGCCCTGCCGGCAGGCGTCGCGGCCGCCGAGCCTGGCGAGATCGACCACGGGGACACCGCCTGGATGCTGGCGTCCACGGCCCTGGTGATGATCATGCTGCCCGGGCTCGCGCTGTTCTACGGCGGGCTCGTCCGGCGCAAGAACGTCCTCTCGACGGTCATGCACAGCTTCTTCGGGCTGGCCCTCGTGAGCGTCGTATGGGTCCTCGTCGGATTCAGCCTCGCGTTCGGACCGGACGTCAACGGGATGGGCCTCATCGGCAATCTCGACTACGTCGGGTTCAACAACGTGGGCCTCGCGCCGAGCACCGTCTATGCGGTGACGATCCCGTTCCTGCTGTTCGCGGCGTTCCAACTCATGTTCGCGGCGATCACGCCGGCGCTCATCACCGGCGCGTTCGCCGAGCGGAAGCGGTTCGGATCATTCGTGGTCTTCACGATCCTCTGGTCGATCCTCGTCTACTCGCCGATCGCCCACTGGGTGTGGTCGGCCGACGGCTGGCTGTTCAAGGCCGGCGCCCTCGACTTCGCGGGCGGGACCGTGGTCCACATCAGCTCGGGCGTCTCCGCCCTCATCGTCGCGATCCTGATCGGCAAGCGGGTGATGAACGGGGACAGCAAGGAACCCCATGACGTGCCGATGACCGTGCTCGGCGCCGGCCTGCTGTGGTTCGGCTGGTTCGGATTCAACGCGGGCTCCGCGTTGACCGCCGGGGGCCTCGCCGCGAGCGCGTTCGTGGTCACCAACACGGCCGCCGCCGCCGCGACCATCACCTGGGTGGGTGTCAGCTACCTCCGGACCGGGAAGGTCAGCGTCGTCGGCGCCGCGTGCGGCTCGGTGGCCGGCCTCGTCGCGATCACTCCGGCCTCGGGCTTCGTGACTCCGGGCGGCGCGCTCATCATCGGCCTCATCGCTGGCGGCCTGTGCTACAGCGCCACGCTGCTTCGTGCACGGTCGCGCGTCGACGATGCACTCGACGTGTTCGCGGTCCACGGGGTCGGTGGCATGTTCGGCGCGATCGCGACGGGCGTGTTCGCCACATCGGCGGTCCAGGAAGCCTACAAGGGCCTGGTCGACGGCAACCCCGGCCAGGTCGGGACCCAGCTGCTGGCGGTCGCGGCCACCATCGGCTATGCGGTCGTGGCCACGCTCATCATCGTCAAGGCCATCGACGTGGTCCTCGGGATCCGCGTCCCGTCCGCCCAGGAAGACGCGGGACTCGACATCGCCGTCCATGGCGAGGCCGCGTACCAGGTCTGATCGACGCGGGGGGCGGGGCTGATCCGGGTCAGGCGCCCGCCCGGCCAGCCCACCGGATCTCTGCGACCCGCCCCCGGCCGACCATCCCGGCCGGGGGCGTCGTCGTGTCCGGGTGATGGTCCATTCCAACGCCCGGCAAGGCATGGATCCCTAGGTCAGTGGCGGGTCGTAGGTGGCTTGTGGCGCATCGCATGTTCACCGGACGTGGCGGACCGCTCCGCGAACCATTCATGGAGGATGGTCGCCCGGGATGGTCGCCCGGGGACGGCCCGGCGGGAACGACCCGGCGGGCGGGGGTCGCGGCCGGGTAGACTCGCCGGCCATGAAGGTCGGCGTGGTCCTGCCGCAATCCGCCGAGGACGGTGGTGGCGGTTCGTGGGTGGAGATCGCCGCGATCGCCCGGCAGGCGGAGGCGGGCGGGATCGACAGCCTGTGGGTGTGCGACCACTTCTTCTTCCGCGAGGACGACGGTCGCGAGGTGGGCATCCACGAGGCGTGGACGCTGCTGAGCGCGCTCGCGGCGGTGACCGACCAGGTCGAGCTCGGAACGCTCGTCCTGGCGACCTCGTTCCGGAATCCCGGGCTGCTCGCCAAGATGGCCGCGACCGCGGACGAGGTGGCCGGCGGCCGGCTCGTCCTGGGCCTGGGCTGCGGCTGGTACGAGGCCGAGTACGACGCGTTCGGTTTCCCCTTCGATCACCGGGTGGGCCGGTTCGAGGACGCGCTCAGGATCATCGTGCCGCTCGTCCGCGGTGAGCGGGTCACGTACCGCGGACAGTGGACGAGCGTCGACGACGCCGTCCTCCTGCCGCCGCCGCGACGGCCGGCGCTGCCGATCCTCGTCGCCGCCAAGGGCGAGCGGATGCTCCGGCTCACGGCGCGCCACGCCGATCAATGGCAGACCGCCTGGTTCGGGTTGCCCGACGACCGCTGGTCCGAGCGGCGCGATGGACTCCTCGAGGCCTGCCGGTCAGAGCAGCGCGACCCGGACACGGTCGAGCTGACCGTGGGCATCGACGTTCTCAAGCCGGGCGACTCGGCCCGTGAGGCTGCGCGCAGCCTGGCCCTCGATCCGGGAGCCCTCGCGGACGGCCTGGCCAGCTGGGCGGCCGAGGGCGTCGATCACGTCCAGCTGGGCCTCGCCCTCCACACTCCCGCGACGCTCGACATCGTCCTCGAAGGCGTCCGCCGCTTCCGGGCTGATTCAGGTCCGCGACGGGGAACCCGACCCGGCGGCCGACCCGGCGGCGGACGCCGCGGAACCCGACCCGGCTGCCGACCCGTCCGATCCGAGGGCGAACGCGACGGCTTCGTCCACCGTCATCGCCACGCCGCGGTCCCATGCCCGCTCGGCCGTCGGATCGCCGGTCGGGCGCGCCGGCGGCACGAGGTCCGGCTCGACCCAGTTGCCGATGAGGGCCAGGTCCGTGCCGGTGCGCTCGCGCAGGGTCGTCGCGGCGGCGCCCAGGATGAGCGCCCGTTCGAGCCGGCCGGTCGACCTGGCGATGGCCGCGAGGTCGAGGAGGAGGAGCACCATCGCGGACACGTCGCCGGCCTCCACGAAGAGGCGGACCGCTTCGCGCGCGCTCTCCTCGGCCGGCCCATCCTCGCCGCCACCGTGCAGGAGGAGGGCCCGCTCATGGAGCGCCCAGCCGGTCCCGAATGGGTCGCCGATGATCCGGTACGCGCGCAGCGCCTCGTCGATGTACGCCCGGGCGGCGGCCAGATCGCGCCGGGAGATCGCGTCGACGCCGAGCGCCCAGTTCGTGTTGGCGATGCCACGTTCGTCGCCGAGGTCGCGATAGATCGCCAGGCTCTCGCCCAGCGTCTCGTAGCCGATCTGGAACGGCGCGTCCAGCCGGGCATCCGGATCGGGCGCGAACGAGAAGTCGTACAGCGCCTGGGCGATCGTCGCTCGGTCGGACGAACGTCGCGCTTCTTCGAGCGCCGCGCTGTAGTACCCGTGCATCTCGGACGGGATGCCGCGCCAGTAGGCGATCGACCCGGCTGCGCCGAAGGCCCGGGCCCGTAGCATCGCCGGCTGCTCCGCCGCGGCGGGCAGGGCGAGGATCCGGGCCGCCCGGACCGGCGCCTCGTGGAGATGGCCGCGGATCTGCCAGAACCGCCAGATCGCCGCCAGGATCCGTAGGCCGACCTCGGCCCTGTCGCGGTCCACCGCCCAGTCGAGCGCGGCCCGGATGTTGTCGTGGTCGAGCTCGAGCCGATCCAGCGAGCCGGCGCCGCCGGGTCCCGTGAGCTGGGGCGACATCGCTTCCACGAGCGCCGCGTACGCCTCGGCGTGGCGGGCCCGGATCGGGTCGTCCTCGTCCGAACCGGCCAGCCGCTCGAGCGCGTACTCCCGGATCGTGGGCAGCATCGCGAACCGCGGCTCGTCGCCGCCGGCAGGGATCGCTCGCAGGAGGCTCTTCTCGGCCAGGGAGGCGAGGCCGTCGAGGACTTCCCGGCCGAGCGATGTCGCAGGTCCGCAGACGGCCTCGGCCTGGCTCAGGCAGGCGCCGCCGGCGAACACCGCGAAGCGCCGGAACAGGAGCCGGTCAGGCTCGTCGAGGAGGTCGTGGCTCCAGTCGATCGCGCCGCGGAGGGTCTGCTGTCGTCCCGGCCGGTCGCGCGCCCCGCCGGTCAGGGTGGCCAGCCGATCCCCCACTCGCCCGGCGAGGGCCTCCACGGACATGATCCGGACCCGGGCGGCAGCGAGCTCGATCGCGAGCGGCAGCCCGTCGAGGCGGAGCACGATGTCGGCCACGGTCGCGGCGTTCGCGTCGGTGAGCATGAACGACGGCTGGCTCGCGATCGCTCGCTCCACGAACAGCCTGACCGCCTCGCTGGCCATCGCCTGGGCCACCGTCGTGATCGTCCCCGCGACCGGCAACCCGAGCGGCGGGACCGGGAACTCCCGCTCGCCGTACAGGCGCAGGAGCACCCGGCTGGTGACGATCACCATGACCCCGGGCGCCTGGGCCAGAAGTCGTGACACCGAGTCGCCGCCTTCGACGACCTGCTCGAAGTTGTCGAGGACCAGGAGCGCCCGCCGGGTCCGCAGATGGTCGATGAGCCGGGTCAGCGGGTCGCCGCTGCCCGGATCGATCCCGATCGCCTCCACGATCGTCGAGGCGATGAGGTCCGGGTCCTGGATCGAGTCGAGAGCGACGAAGAAGACCCCGTCCGGGAAGTCGTCGACGAGGTCTGCCGCGAGCTGGAGGGCGAGCCGCGTCTTGCCGGTCCCGCCCGGTCCCGTGAGGGTGAGAAGGCGCGTCGTCCCGACCAGCCCGCGCACGACCTCGAGCTCCGCCCGACCGACGAAGGTCGTGAGCTGGAGTGGCAGGTTGTTCACCCGTGCGTCCAGCGTCCGCAGGCGCGGGAACGCGTCCCCAAGACCGGTTCCGACGACCTGGAACAGGCGCTCGGGCCGGTTCAGGTCCTTGAGCCGATGCTCGCCCAGGTCCCGCAGCTCGAGGCCATCGGCGAGCGGCCCGTCGGCCAGGGCCCGGGAGGACGCGGACACGAGGATCTGCCCGCCGTGCCCGGCGGACACGATCCGGGCCACCTGGTGGAGGGCCAGCCCGACATAGTCGCCACCGGTCAGGATCGCGGCCCCGCTGTGGATGCCCATCCGGACCCGGAGCGGTCGATCGCCCGGCCAGCCATGGACCGCGAGCGCACGCTGGGCGTCGACGGCCGCCAGGATGGCTCCGCGGGCGTCGGCGAAGGCCACGAACAGGGCGTCGCCCTCGGACCCGAAGACGGTCCCGTCGCGGCGCTCCACCGCCTCAGCCAGGATCCGACGATGGTCGTCGAGCACGGTCGCGTACTCGTCACCCAGGTCCTGGACGAGCCGGGTCGACCCCTCGATGTCCGTGAACAGGAATGTCACGGTCCCCGTCGGCAGCCCGGCCGGACCGGGCGACTGCGTGGTCACGCCGGATGTCCTCGCAACGCCGGAAGCATGTTCCCGATGGTACCCGCTGGCCGGGCGTCGATCCCGTACCGGCGAGTCACGGTGTCGGATAGCACCAGCGCCTCGTCGGGAGAGTACTTTCGGACCCCGTCCCCCATCCTCCGTCATGTGTACGGCCGCCGAGACGGAGGAGTACCTTCTGGCTGCGTAGGAGCTTTTGCTGGGCCGTTCGTCCAACGAGCACCGACGTTCTGCAGCCTCGCGCACAGGAGGTGGTCGTGACCGACCGTATCTATCGGGCCCTGGTGGGCCTCACCCAGCCGATGGCCCAGCGTGGTCAGGGTCTCGCCGAGTACGCACTCATCCTTGCTCTTATCGCAATCATCGCGATCGTCGCACTGCTCTTCCTCGGCGGCCAGACCTCCAAGATCCTCAGCAGCCTCGGGAAGTCGATCTGACGTTCCCGGACCGCGGAGTGAACGACCCCGTCTCGGTATCGAGGCGGGGTCTTCGTTTGTGCCGGGAATGGATCACCGGATGATCGGGCACAGGACAACGGCCGGGAGTCCGCGTCGCCCGCGCGGGCGACCGAGCGGGGCCTCCAGGCGCGTGGCATGATCGATCGATGGCCAGCGGGACGCGCCTCCGCCTTGCGCTGATCGGGACCGGCTGGATCACCGCCCGGCACCTGCCGATCCTCGCCCGCCTGGATCGGACCGAACTCGTGGCGGTCGTCTCCGCGTCGGCGGAACGAGCCGCGGCCGTCGCCGCGACCTGGGGCGGTACTCCCTTCACCGACATCGAGCGGATGCTCGACCAGGCGACTCCCGAGGTCGCCCTCATCTGCCTCCCACCCGACCGGTCCGCGGCCGCCTGCCTGGCCGTCATCCGGCGCGGGATCCCGTTCCTGACGGAGAAACCACTGGGCGCCGTCGGCGCGGATCCCGAGCGCGTCGCAGCGACGCTCGCCGGGACGGGACTCGTGACCGCGGTCGGCTACCAGTGGCGCGGCCTCGACTTCCTGCCCCGGCTCCGGGAACGACTCGCGGACGAACCGGCGCGGTTGCTCATGGCCCGCTGGACGGGCCCCACGCCCGGGCCGTCCTGGTGGCGCCATGTCGCCCAGAGCGGCGGCCAGGTCGTGGAACAGGCGACCCACCTGTACGACCTCGCCCGCTACCTCCTCGGTGAAGGGACCGTCCTCGCGGCCGCCTCGGCGCGCCACGTCCGCCCTGACTTCCCGGACGCCGACGTCGACGATGTCGCCACGGCGATCGTGCGCTTCGAGTCCGGCACGCTGGCGACGTTCACGAGCTCGTGCCTGTACCCCTCCGGGGTGGTCCGGTTCGAGCTCGGGTCCGATGGGCGACGGTCCACGATCCGGCTCATCGACCGCCCGGACGGCCCCGATTGGGCGCTCACGATCGAGGACGAGGCCGGCACGACGGTGCACGCGTCGGGCCGCGATCCGTACGAGGTCCAGGCGATCGCATTCCTGGATGGGGTCCGAGATCGCGACCCGGGGCGTGTCCTGTCGAGTTACGCCGACGCACTCCTGTCCGACCGGCTCACCCGCGCGGTCGTCGCCGCCACCGGCTCGCCCGGCTAGGGCGAACCGGCGTCGGCGCCCGATTCGTTGAGAACCGATTGAGGTGCGACCAGCCATCGACGACGTCCGCTTCTTGGAGCTCTGGCGGATGCTCAGTTCATGGAACAGGTCCGAGAGATCGAGGAACCGGCGACCGTGCTCGGCGAACGTGCGCTGGATCGCGAGGTCGCTGAGGTCGAGACGGCCATCGCGCTCGTTCGCGCAGGTCTCGCCGCGGGCGTGAGTATCGCCAACCTCAGGTTCGGCGAGGAGGTCCTCGCCCGGATCAGGGCCGATGGTGGCGACTGGGGCATCCGACTCGAGCCCCTCCCCTGGCCGGAGGACGCAGGCTGCGACCTGGAGGTCCGACGCGTGAACGGCCGTCGCCGGAGCGATGCCTGAGCGCGGTCCCGGTCTCGTCCTCATGGTCGAAGACGACGCATCGCTGGCGACCATCGTGGCGCGCCACCTCGTGGCGCACGGCCAGACGACCGAGGTCGTCGGATCGGCCGAGGAGGCCGAGCGCCGGCTGACCTCAGGTCCTCGGCCGGATCTGGTGCTGCTCGACATCAACCTCCCCGGCGAGACCGGCTGGTCGCTGCTCCGCGGCGCGGCCTACGCTGCCGCCGGGCGGCCCCGGGTGCTCGTCGTCAGCGCGACCCGGATCCCGAGTGCGCGGCTGCGCGAGTTCGGCGTGACCGGCTACCTCCCCAAGCCGTTCGCCATGCAGACGCTGCTCGAGACGGTCCGACGCTGCGCCGGCGAGCCCACGGAGGCGGTGGAGATCCCATGACCGACCTCCAGATCGTCCTCATCGCGATCTCCTGCGTCGTCGCGGCAGGCGGACTGCTCTTCCTGTGCGATCGGGTCCGGCGATGAACGCGCTCGAGATCGTGACCGTCGCCGCGACGGGCTTCCTGTTCGTCTACCTCCTGTGGGCACTGTTGCGCGCGGAAGATCTCTGATCGTGCCCATCAACGACCTCCTGACGTTCGTGACGTTCTGTATCGCGATCGTCGTCATCACGCCGTTGCTCGGGCGATACATCGCCCGCGTCCTCGATGGGGAGCGGACCCTCCTCAGCCCGATCGTCGCGCCGCTCGAGCGGGCCATCTACCGGATCGCCGGGGTGGACCCGACCGTCGAGCAGGGCTGGAAGGCATACGCCGTCTCGGTCCTCGTCCTGGCCTCTGTGGCGATCGCCGCGGGCTATGTGATGCTCCGGACCCAGGACGTCCTGCCGCTCAACCAGGGCGGGATCCCGGCGATGAGCCCGGACCTCGCGTTCAACACGTCGGTCAGCTTCGAGACCAATACGAACTGGCAGAACTACGCCGGGGAGTCGAGCGCGAGCTATCTGAGCCAGATGGCGATGCTGGCCGTCCGCAACTTCACCTCGGCCGCGACCGGCCTGGTCATCGCGGTCGCGCTCATCCGGGGCCTCGCCCGGCGCAGCTCGAAGACCATCGGCAACTTCTGGGTCGACCTGACCCGGACCGTCCTGTATCTGCTTCTGCCGCTGTGCGTCGTCCTCGCCGTCTTCCTCGTCTGGCAGGGCGTGCCCCAGACGTTCGACCCGAACCACTCGATCACGACGCTCCAGGGCGCGCAGCAGACGATCGCGGTGGGGCCGGTGGCCTCCCAGGAGGTCATCAAGGAGCTCGGCAACAACGGCGGCGGCTTCTTCAATGCGAACGCCGCTCACCCGTTCGAGAACCCGACGCCGCTCACGGACTGGGTCGAGATGGTCCTCATGATGGCGTTTCCGTTCGCCCTTACCTACACGTTCGGGCGGATGGCAGGCAACCAGCGCCAGGGCTGGACGATCTTCGGGGCGATGGCCGCGGTCTTCCTCGTCGGCGCCGTCGTCGCGATGCACACCCAGGCCTCCGGGAACCCGCTCTACCCGGCCGGCGTGGACCAGGTGCTCGGCAACATGGAAGGCGTCGACACACGCTTTGGATCGGCCCTCGGCGGCCTGTGGGCAGCGATCACGACGAGCACGAGCACCGGGGCCATCAACGCCTGGCACGACAGCTTCCAGCCGCTCGGTGGGCTCGTGGCGCTCTTCAACATCGAGCTCGGCGAGATCACCCCGGGCGGCGTCGGCGCCGGGCTGTACGGCATGCTCGTGATCGGCGCGATCCTGGCCGTCTTCATCGCCGGGCTCATGGTCGGCCGGACGCCCGAGTACCTCGGCAAGAAGGTCGAGAGCTTCGAGATGAAGATGGCGATGCTCGTCGTCCTCGTCCTGGGCGCCAGCATCCTCGGCTTCACCGCCCTGGCGACCGTCACGAAGGAGGGCCTGGCCGGACCGCTCAACGCCGGACCGCATGGCTTCACCGAGATCCTGTACGCCTTCAGCAGCCAGACGGGCAACAACGGCTCGGCCTTCGCCGGCCTGAGCGGCAACACGCCCTTCTACAACGTGTGCGGCGCCTTGGCCATGCTCACCGGCCGGTACGGGATGATCATCCCGATCCTCGCCCTGGCCGGTTCCATGGCCGCCAAGCGACGGGTCGCGCCATCGCTCGGGACGTTCCCCACGACGGGCGTCATGTTCAGCGTCCTCCTCGTCGGCGTCGTGATCATCGTCGGCGCGCTCAGCTTCTTCCCCGCGCTCGCGTTGGGGCCGATCGTCGAGCAGCTTCTCCAGAACGCCGGAAAGGTCTTCTGAGCCATGGGCTTCATCAGCCGTTCGATCGACCTCTCGCGTGGCACCCGCCGCTTCCAGCGCTGGGGTCGCCCCTCGTCCGGGGCCCCGTTCGGCGGTGCCCAGCGGCCGCGCGGGATCCTCGACCCGGACTTGCTCCTGGCCGCCCTCCCAGAGTCGGTCCGCAAGCTTCACCCGCGACACCTCGCTCGCAACCCGGTCATGTTCGCCGTGGAGATCACGGCCGTCCTCGTGACCCTCATCGCGATGGGCAACGTGACCGGGTTCCAGCCGGTCGGCGGCCCCGTCGGCATCGGCTTCCAAGTCCAGATCGCGATCTGGCTATGGTTCACGGTCCTGTTCGCCACCTACGCAGAGGCCGTCGCCGAGGCCCGTGGGCGCGCCCAGGCGGCCACCCTCCGGCGGACCCGATCGGTGATGGTCGCCAACCGGCGCCGGGCGGACGGTTCGATCGAGCAGGTCGGCTCGGCGGAACTCCGGCGCGACGATATCGTCGTCGTCGAGGAGGGTCAGTCGATCCCGGGCGACGGCGACGTCATCGAGGGGGTCGGATTCGTCAACGAGTCGGCCATCACCGGCGAGTCGGCGCCCGTACTCAAGGAACCCGGCACCGACATCCGGAGCAGCGTGACCGGCGGCACGACGCTGACCAGCGACCGGCTCGTCATCCGGATCACGGCCGACCCGGGCGAGACCTTCCTCGACCGGATGATCGCCCTGGTCGAGGGCGCCAAGCGACAGCGCACGCCGAACGAGATCGCCCTCTCGATCCTGCTGTCGGGCCTCACCCTCGTGTTCCTCCTCGCGACGGTCACGTTGCGGCCCTTCGGCCAGTACGCCGGGACGGTCGTCGATACGGTCGCGCTGGTGGCCCTTCTCGTCTGCCTCATCCCCACGACGATCGGCGGCCTGCTCTCGGCGATCGGGATCGCCGGGATGGACCGCGTCGCCCGGTTCAACGTCCTGGCGATGAGCGGGCGGGCGGTCGAAGCGTCCGGCGACGTGGACGTGATCCTGCTCGACAAGACCGGCACGATCACCTACGGCAACCGGCTCGCGGCGACGATCACCGCGGCACCCGGCGTGACCGAGGCAGAAGTCACCACGGCAGCCCTCGTCTCGTCGATCCGCGACGAGACTCCGGAGGGTCGCTCGATCGTCGAGCTCGCGCGCGCCCGACTTGCCGAGCTCGCCGCGCCGGCCGGCGCCGGCGACGCCCCGGGATTCGCCGCGCTCGACGCGACGATCGGCGAGGCCATCGCGTTCCGGGCCGAGACCCGGACGAGCGGGGTCCGCCTCACCGACGGTGCGCTGGTCCTGAAGGGCGCGGTGGACGCGATCGCCCGCGAGGTTGACGGCGGCCTGCCGGCCGCCGTCAACGAGGTCACGGATCGCATCGCCGACCAGGGCGCGACTCCGCTGGCGATCCGGCGCGAGAGGTGCGTGCTCGGCGTCATCGAACTCAAGGACACGGTCAAGGAGGGTCTGGTCGAGCGGTTCGCCGAGTTCCGGCGGATGGGCATCCGGACGGTCATGGTCACCGGCGACAACCCACGGACGGCCGCGACGATAGCCCGAGAGGCCGGGGTCGACCACTTCATCGCCGAGGCGAAGCCCGAGGATAAGATCGGGTTCATCCGGGCCGAACAAGCCGAGGGCCATCTCGTCGCGATGACCGGCGACGGCACGAACGACGCGCCGGCCCTCGCCCAGGCCGACGTCGGGCTGGCCATGAACAGCGGCACGTCGGCGGCCAAGGAGGCGGCCAACATGGTCGACCTCGATTCGGACCCGACCAAGCTGCTCGAGGTCATCGCGATCGGCAAGCAGCTGCTCATCACCCGCGGCTCGATCACGACGTTCTCGATCGCGAACGACATCGCGAAGTACTTCGCGATCGTGCCGGCCCTGTTCGCGACTGTCTACCCGGAGCTCAACGCCCTCAACATCATGGGCCTGAGCACGCCCCAGAGCGCGATCCTCTCGGCAGTCATCTTCAACGCGCTCATCATCGTCGCGCTCATCCCCCTCGCCATACGCGGCGTCGCCTTCCGGGCCGCGCCCGCGAGCGAGCTGCTCCAGCGCAACCTGCTCATCTATGGCCTCGGCGGGATCGTCACCCCGTTCATCGGGATCAAGGCGATCGACCTCCTCGTCGCCGCACTTCGCCTGGCCTGAGGCGTCGCCCATGCGCTCCTTCATCTCCACCCAGCTCCGCCCGGCGATCGCCATCCTCATCCTGCTCACGGTCATCACCGGGCTCGCCTACCCGGCGGTCGTGACCGGCATCGCCCAGCTCGCCTTCCCGAGCCAGGCCGGCGGTTCCTTCATCAGCGTGAACGGCACCGTCGTCGGATCGAGCCTCATCGGCCAGTCGTTCGACGACCCGAAGTACCTCTGGGGCCGCCCATCCGCGGCCGGCAGGGACGGCTATGACGGGACCTCGTCGGCGGGCTCGAACCTGGGCCCGACGAGCAAGGCCCTCATCGACCGGATCGCCGCATCCGTGGATGCGATGCGGGCCGCGAACGGAGGCGGCCCGGTCCCGGTCGAGCTCGTGACGACCTCGGGTTCGGGCCTCGATCCGGAGATCAGCCCGGACGCGGCCGATTACCAGGTGGACCGCGTCGCGACCGCACGGGGCATGACGCCCGACGCCATCCGGGCCGTGATCGCCCGCCACACGACGGGCGCACTCCTGGGCTTCATCGGCCAGCCGCGGGTCAACGTACTGCTCGTGAACCTCGACCTCGATGGGCTGTTGCGATGACGATGGCGTGATGACCGATCGCTGGGCCGAACCCGCCCGCCCGACCGGCGACGAGATGCTCGCTCGCCTGGAGAACGAGCGCGCTGACACGCGCGGACGGCTGCGTATCTATCTCGGCATGGCTCCCGGCGTCGGCAAGACGTACCGCATGCTCGAGGAGGCGCACCGGCGCGCGGAGCGGGGCACGGACGTCGTGGTCGGGTTCGCGGAGTGTCACGGCCGGCCGCGCACCCTTGAGCTGCTCGATGGGCTCGAGATCGTGCCCCGCCTCAAGGTCCCGTACGGCGGCGTCACGGTCGAGGAGATGGACGCCGCCGCGGTCATCGCGCGAAGTCCGACCGTGGCGATCGTCGACGAGATGGCCCACACGAACGCCCCCGGGTCCCCGCGTGAAAAGCGATGGGAGGACGTCGAGCTCATCCGCGAGGCCGGCATCCACGTCATCTCGACGTGCAACGTCCAGCACATCGCGTCGGTCGCCGACGCGGTCGAGACGATCGTGGGTGCTCCCGTCCGGGAACGGCTCCCGGACCGGATATTCGCCTCGGCCGAGGAGGTCGAGCTCGTCGACATGAGCCCTCACGCGCTGCGCCAGCGGATCCGCCACGGCAACGTCTACCCTCCGGACCGGGCACGCCTCGCCCTCGACCGATTCTTCACCGAGCCGAACCTGACCGCGCTGCGCGAACTGTCGCTGCGCTTTGTCACCCGCCAAGTGGACGACGAGCTCGAGGGCATCGTCGGTGCCCACGGGAGCGATCGGATCCGGCCGGTGACCGAGCGGGTCCTCGTCGCGGTCGACGAGCGCCCCGAAAGCCGACGTGCCCTCCGACGGGGTGGGCTGATCGCGGCCGCACTCGACGTGCCGCTCCTGGCCGTGGTGATCGATACGCCCGAGGTCGCCCGCCTTTCGTTCGACCGGAGCCGCGACCTCCAGGAGAACCTGGACTTTGCCGACGACCTGGGCGCCGAGGTGGTCCGACGCGAGGCGGCAGACCGCGTTACCGGGCTCGTCGGGGTCGCCCGCGACCGGCGGGTGACCCACATCGTCCTCGCCTACGAGGAGCGGCACGGCCTGCGACTCTTCGCGAAGTCGCCAGTCGAGGCGCTCATCGAGCAGCTCCCCGAGATCGAGGTCCATTTGACAGGCCCCGGCCGGGCCAGCGGGAAGGACAGTGAGACCGAGCGAGGCGACTAATCCGACGGCTCGTGCACGCCAGGCGGGGCAGGCGCGTCGTCGGCCATCCGGTAGCCGATGCCGGGCTCGGTCGCGATCAGGTCCTCCACCGCACCGATGGGATCGGCGGCCGCAAGCTTGCGCCGGAGTCGGTTCACGTACACGTGGACGTAGTGGCTCTCCTCGGCGTAGGCAAGACCCCACACGGCGCGCAGCAGGCGCCCCTTCGTCACGACCCGCCCGGGATTGGACAGGAGGACCTTGAGGAGCTCGAACTCCCGCGGCGTGAGCCGGACGGCGACCCCGGACACAGTCACCCGGTGCTGGAGCGTGTCGAGCTCGATCGGACCGAGGGTGAGTCGGCCCCGCACGTCCGCGTCGGGCCCGGCAGCCCGGCGCAGAACGGCCCGGATCCGGGCGTTGAGCTCGGCGGTCCCGAACGGCTTGGTCAGATAGTCGTCGGCACCGGCCTCGAGGGCCTTGATCTTGTCGCGCTCGGCGCCGCGGGCCGAGAGGATGACGATCGGCGTCGTGGCCTCGCGGCGGACCCGCCGGACGACGTCGACTCCGTCGGCGTCGGGCAGGCCGAGATCGAGGAGGATGAGGTCGGCCCGATGCGCGTCCCAGGCCCGCATCGCGTCGTCGGCCGTGCCGGCCTCATCGACCCTGTAACCGATCCTGATGAGGTAGCCCTGAAGGAGATGACGCGCCTCCTCGTCGTCCTCCACGAGCAGCAGCCGCGCTCCCGCGCTCGCCTGCGCGGAGCCTGCCGGCCCACTCAAGCGGTCACCGCGTCGTCACCCGGCTCCGGAGGCATGTGGACGGCCGGCAGGCAGACCCGGAAGGCCAACCCACCCAGCCCGCTCCGCTCGGCCGTCACGTCACCGCCCATCGCCCGGGCGAGGCCCTGCGCGACGGTCAGGCCGATGCCCATGCCGGGGCGCGAGCCCTGGCCGGGGCGCTGGACGCGGTAGAACTTGTCGAAGATGCGTGCGATGTCAGCCTCCGATACCCCCCCGCCGCTGTCTTCGACGACCACCTCGACGGTCGGCGCCTCGCCTCGGGTCGCCTCTCGGGCGCCGATCCGGATGACCGCTCCACCGTAACGGATCGCGTTCTCGACGAGGTTGGTCAGGACCTCGTCGAGGTACGTGTCGTCGACGACCAGCGGCGGGAGATCAGCCGGGATGTCGAGCTCGACGGCCTTGTCGGTGGGGACCCGCTGGACGACCCGATGCACGAGGTCGTCGAGGTCGTGCGGTTCGAGCTCCGGACGCAGCGCGCCACCTTCGATCCGGCTCAGGTCGAGCAGGTTGCGGACGAGCCGGTTCATCCGCTCGGCTTCCGAGTCGATCGAGCGCAGGGCGCTCGACCGCTCGTCCGGGCTCCAAGCCACAGTCTCGTCGAGCATGCTCCCGGCGGCCGCACGGATCGTCGCCAGGGGAGTGCGCAGGTCGTGCGACACAGAGTCGAGGAGCGCGCCCATGAGCGCCTCTCCGCGACGAGCCAATTCGGCTTCCAGAGCCTCCTGAGCGAGGCGCTGGCGCCTGACGGCCTGTCCAAGCTGATCGGCCGCCGCGGACAGGATCCGGGTCTCGGCCCTGTCGGGTTCGGGCCGCCCGACGGTCCGGAGCGCCCACAGCGAACCGACGACCTCGCCCGGGACCTCGACCCGGATCCGGTGGACCGTCGTCCCGTCGCCGCTCCGTCTCGCGGTCGGGCGCGCGCCAACGTGGGTGCGCGCCCAGCGGGACGGCTCGTCGCCTTGGGTCCGCTGGAGCACGACGTGCCACGTCGGAACCGGGAGCGGCATGCCGGCACCGGTGTCGGCGACGACCTTTTCCTCGGCCGGGCTCGGACCGAGGCCCAGCCAGAGGCGCTCCATCGTGCCGGACGACTCGAGCTGGCGCAGGACAGTCGCCGCGCCGGTCGGGAGGTCGTCCGTGGTGGCCAGCGACCGGCTGACCCCGAAAAGGGCCTGGGCCTCATGAGCCCGTTCGGTAGCCTCTGCGGCTCGTTGCGCCTGGAGGGCAGCGAGCCGGCCGATCGCGATCGCCACGGCAAGGAAGAGCAGGAGGTTGAGCCACTCGCTCGCGTCCGTGATCGTGAGCGTCAGGTACGGTT
This sequence comes from uncultured Chloroflexia bacterium, assembly GCA_963719285.1. Lineage (GTDB taxonomy): Bacteria > Chloroflexota > Limnocylindria > Limnocylindrales > CSP1-4 > C-114. The sequence goes on along the minus strand of CAVRBO010000004.1, from coordinate 951,839 downwards.
CGGTGAAGAAGAGGTCGTACAGGAAGAAGGACGCGACAGCCGAGACGACCGCGGGCAACGTGCCCCCGAACATGCCGGCCGCAAGGACTGCCAGCAGGTACACCGACGCGGCATTGGGGACCCGGACGACGTTCTCGAGCACGGCGACGACAAGCGTGGAGCCGGCCAACGACAGCACGGTCACGATGACCGCGCCGCGCCGCGGGCGAACGTGCAGTCGGCCGAGGCGATCCATCACGACGATGGTAGCCATGCGGCCAGCCCGCGGATGGCGCAGGGCGCCCGGCACAGCGCTCGCGGAGCCACCAAGGGGCGGGACGTCGAGCCGCCGTTTGAGCCTGCGGTCGCGACCCAGGGACGCCGCCACCGTTTCGGGTCCGTGTCGCGACCGGCCCGCAACCTGCGTGCCGGGCCCGCTCCGTACCCTTGTATCGTGACCGCGATGACGGCCCGCGACCTCGATCCGGCGGCGGCCGCGGAGCAGCTCGAACGGCTCCGCTTCCTCCACCATGTCGCCCGGCTGGCGACCACGGCCCGGACATGGGACGAGCTCCTCGAGGCGGTCGTGGACGGGACGCGCGACGCGCTCAGGGCGAGTGTCTCGTCGCTGTACCTCCTGGACCGCGACGAGGCGGGCCTGACGCTCGCGGCGACGAACGGCCTCGACCGGTACCAGATCGGCCGAGCGCACATCCCGCTCGGTGAAGGGGTGACCGGGCGGGTCGCCGCGGCGCGCAGCCCGATGGTCATCCCCGACGTGCCGGCCGACCCGCGCTTCCTGTGGGTCCGCGGCATCGACCAGCGCCGGTTCATCGCCTCGATGCTGTCCGTGCCGCTCACCCTTGGCGAGCAGGTCATCGGCGTGCTCAACGTCCAGACGGAGCAACCGCGTGACTTCGTCGAGGACGACGTCCGCCACTTGTCGGACATCGCCGAGCTGCTGGCCGGGATCGTCGAGAAGGTGCGCCTCCAACAGGAATTGGCCCGCCAGGTGGACGAGCTCAAGGCGCTCGATCAGGCCCGGGTCGAGCTCATCGCCCTCGTGACCCACGAACTGCGGACGCCGCTGGCCGTCGTCCGTGCCTACACCGACCTGCTGTCCGAGGATCCGCCGCTCGACGGACGGGAGTCGCGCGACCCGGACCGGCGCGCGGTGCGCGAAGGCTGGCACCGTGGAGCGCTCGACCAGGTCGAGCGGCTCGATCGGCTGGTCGACTCCATCCTCGCCTCGGTCCGACCGACCGACCCGGCCCAGCTCGAGGTCGTCCCGGTCGACGTCTTCGACGTCGTGCGCGAGACGCTCGCGTCCGTCCGTCCGCTCCTCCGCCGCCACACCGTCGACCTCCACGCCGACGTCCGGCGCTACGTCCTGGCCGATCCCCCACGCCTCCGCCAGGTCATCGAGCACCTGGTCGAGAACGCGGTCAAGTACGCGCCGCCGGACAGCACGATCAGGATCGACTGCGTCCTGGACGAGGGCGTGGCCCTGCTCCGGGTCTCCGACGAGGGACCGGGGATCCCGGCCGAATGGCGGGACCGCATCTTCGAACCGTATGCGCGCCGCGACACGCACACCGCGCGTGGCTCGGGTATCGGCCTCTACGCGGCGAGGCGGATCGTCGAGTCGATGGGCGGCCGGTTGTGGTGCGAGCCGGCCGAACCGGCCGGGGCGCGGTTCGTGGTCGCCCTGCCCGCCGCGGCGGCCGTCTGATGGCGCCCGCGAGCACCGGCCGGACGTTGCGAATCCTCGTGGTGGACGACGACCCGGCGATGGTCGGTGCGATCACGGCGCTCGTCAGCACGGAGGGCCACCAGGTCATCACGGCGTACGACGGGCTCACGGCCGTCCGCCGGTTCCGCGAGGAGGGCCCTGACCTCGTCCTCCTCGACCTCGCGATGCCCGGCCCGGACGGGTTCACGGTGGCCGGCCAGATCCGGGCCGCCGGGACCTCGCCGATCATCGTCGTGAGCGGCGAGAGCGGCGAGCCGGCCAAGGTCCGCGCGCTCGGCATCGGCGCGGACGACTACCTCACGAAGCCGTTCGGCAAGGCCGAGCTCCTGGCCCGCATCGCGGCCGTGATGCGCCGCGCGGAGGGGAGCGGCCGGGGCCTCGAACCGTCCGGTGGCCGCCTCACGATCGGCGAGTTGTCGGTCGACCCGAGCCGCCACGAAGCGCGGGTGGGCGGCACGATCCTCGACCTGACCCCGACCGAGTTCCGGCTGCTCGAGACGCTCCTGCGCGCGGATGGCGCGGTCGTCCCGCATCTCCGCCTCGCCCGCGCCGGCTGGCCGGCCGACGCCGACCCCGACCTGCTGTGGCTCAAGCCGCATCTCGCACGGCTGCGATCCAAGCTCGACGGCCACGGCGGACCGGCGATCGTCGCGGTGCGCGGCGTCGGCTACCGCCTCGAGCCGGGGGCCTGACGCGGCAGCGCGACGGGGCGGGCGGGCGCGGCCAACCACGTGGTTCCCGTGGAGCCGGTGAACCTGTACGATGCGGGCGCCCGAACACCAGATCGACACGGCTCACCCCGGCTCGATCGGCCGGTGACCGCACGCGACGCCACAGAAGGGGGCCCAGACCCGTGAGCCGTCACACGACCACTGCGCGCATCGCCGCGATCCTGGGCGGACTCGCCCTCCTCGGGTCGGTCCTCGTCGTGACCGCTCCGGCGGTGGCGGCGGTGTCCCCCACTCGACCGCTGGTCCACCAGGCGGCCACGTACGGGACGACAGGGAAGCGCGGCCGGGTCAACGTGGCACAGCTGTCCCGGACCCCGCTGAAGCAGCGTGAGGCGCATCCCAGGCCGGCCATCCGGGTGAACCCCGCGGTGATCTCGAAGGGGACGCCTCCGAAGGTCGTCGCGGCCGACGCCCCCGTCGCGCCGGTCCAGGCCACCACGACCGCCGGTCCGGACGCGAACGTGACAACGTTCGCCGGCCTGACCCAGGTGACGGCCGGTGAGGCCGACATCGAACCGCCGGATCCGTACCTGGCCGTCGGGCCGGACGACGTCATGCAGGTCGTCAACCTCATGACCCGGATCACCGATCGCAACGGGGGCAACGTCATGGACGCCCCGCTGGGCGATCTCTTCCTCCTGCCGACCGACGGCTTCGCCGATACCGACCCGCGGATCGTGTACGACACGCTCCATGGACGCTGGGTCGCCTCGGAGGCGAGCTGGGACTGCACACCGGACGTGGACGCAACGATCGGCCACGGCTACCTCGACATCGCGATCTCCGACACCGCCGATCCACGCGGCACCTGGACGACCTACTACCGGACGTTCCCGGACGCGTTCCCCGACTATCCGGGCCTCGGCACGTCGACGGACAAGGTCGTCATCAGCGCGAACATGTTCGACATGGTCGCGGGGTCGGGCCTCGACTGCATCGGGACGGATTTCGCCGGCGTGAACGTCTCGATCTTCGACTTCTCCGACCTTGCCAACATGGGCGGCCTGTTCTACGGGGAGTTCGATTACCCCGCGGACTCGGCTGGACTCTTCGACCTTCGACCGTCCATCCAGGCCCCTGCCACCTCGCCCACCGTGTTCTGGGTCGCTTACGCCGCCAACGGTGGAGCCGCCCCGGGCTGGGATGAGGCCATGGGCAGGTACACGGGCACCGTGACCGCGAACACCCTGGCCGGGAGCGGGGCCGATCTCAACGCCCTCGTCACGGCCCCCCTCGTCACCGCCCCGCCACATCAGCCGGGCGCCCCGGCAACGATCGCGGACGCGTTCGACGAGCGGATCACCGATGCGGTCTGGCAAGCCAACAGGCTGACCTGGGTCGCGACCTACCCGTGCACTCCGACGGGCGACAGCACGACGCGCGACTGCGTTCGCGTCACGCAGCTGGACACGACGGTCACGCTCGTGCCCGCGTTGCTCCAGGACTTCCTCGTCGCCGAGAACGGCAAGGACGTCTACATGGGTGGCATCGGCGTCACCGGCAACGGTGCGCTCCACGTGGTCTGGACTCGGTCCTCGACCACGGGCGGCGACTTCGCGTCAACGTACGGGGCGTATCAACTGGCCACGGACCCGGCCAACTCATTGAGCGCGCCACTCCTGCTCGGCGCCGGCGATTCCGCATACACCGGTACTCGCTGGGGCGACTACGTTGGTATAGCCCAGGATCCGCAGGATCGCGATGCCGTCTGGCAGGGCGGCGCGCACTCCGCGTCGGCCAAGTGGGCGACCACGGTCACCCAGATGCGGACCGGAACCGGCTCGACGTATGTGCCGATCGCCCCGGTCCGCGTGCTCAACACCACGACGAACGTCGGCCTGACCGGTGTCTTCCATTCCAACACCGCACGCACATTCGCCGTGGCGGGTCATTTCGGGATCCCGGTGAATGCCACGGCCATCACCGCCAACCTCGCGGTCACCCACCAGACCGCCGCCGGCTACGTCTCGGTGACGGTCAATCCCACCAACACCCCGGCCACGTCCACGCTCAACTTCCCGCTGGGCGACGTCCGGGCCAACAACCTGACAACCCCACTCAGCCTCACCGGCACGCTGTCGGCGGTGTACCGGGCGCAAAACAAGAAGACGACCGACCTCGTCCTCGATGTCACGGGCTATTTCCTCGAGGACGATTCGGGGGCGACTTACGACTCGATGACCCCCGTCCGGATGCTCAACACGATCGACGGGACGGGCCTGACCGGGAAGTTCGTGTCCGGCATGCCGCGCCATTTCCAGGTGGCCGGCGTGGACGGCGTGCCGCCGGAAGCCATCGCCATCACGGGCAATCTGGCCGTGACCCGCCAGAGCGCGGCCGGCTACGTCTCGGTGACACCCGATGAGACCGCGGTGCCGACCACATCCACGATCAACTTCCCGGTGAAGGATGTCCGCGCGAATGGCATCACCGTCCGGCTCAGCGCCATGGGAACGCTCGCAGCGGTTTACAAGTCGAAGAGCGGAGCGACGACGGACCTCGTCCTCGACGTCAGCGGCTATTACGTCCCGGATCTGACCGGGCTCCGGTTCTTCCCGCTCAACCCGGGCCGGCGGCTCAACACGACGATCGGCTCACCGATCGGCGTCTTCCATGCGAACGTCCCCCAGACGATCGCGATCGACGGTCATGAGGGGGTCCCGCTCGGGGCTCAAGCGATCACCGGGAACCTGGCGGTGACCCATCAGACGGCCGCCGGCTACGTGGCGATCACGCCGGATCCGACGGCCACGCCGACGACATCCACGCTGAACTTCCCCCTCGGGGACGTTCGGGCGAACGGCGTCACGGTCCCGACCAACGGCACTGGCGACATGTCGTTCGTCTACAGGGCAGGACCCGGCAAGACCACGGACGTCGTCCTGGACGTGACCGGCTACTTCAAGTAGCCCGTCCGGCTCCGAACGTACGAAGAGCCGGGCCAGCGCCCGGCTCTTCCCGGTCCTGGGCCCGGCGGTCTACCGCCTTGGCTCCCTGTCCAGCGGAGGCTGCCTACGCGATCGCGGCGAGCGGGAACGGCGTGCCGAGCGCGTCGTGGGGCAGGTCCGCGCAGTCGACGGCGCAGCCGCGCGCGTCACGGCCGGCGATCGGCGAGAAGTGGACCCAGGCGCCGACTTCCTCGTCGGAGAGGCGGGTCAGGCGGCAGCCGCACGCGGCGCAGGTGACCGGGGCCAGGCGGCCATCGCGGATGGAGGCGAAGCTGAGGCTGTCGGGGTGGATCATCGGGGGGCTCCTCCGCCTGGGGATGACGCCGGTGACCGACGCTTCCGCGACCGTACCGTGACCTCGGTCCGCTCGTCGGCGGCGTGGAGGAGGCGACAAGGTTGCGGTCCGGTATCGGTTCCGGACCGGCCCGTCGCCCGCGCTTGACCGTGACGGTGGCGCGCACGACGATCGGTCCGCCATGGCCAGATCAGCGACCGGATCGTCCGAGCCGTCCGCGCCCTCCGCTCGCCGGCTCCGCGAGCTCGCCTTCCTGGGCGAGGTCGCCCGCCTGGCGACGTCCGCGCGCACCTGGGACGAGCTCATGCGGACCGTCATCGACCGGACGACGGCCGCCCTGTCGGCCGAGGTCTGCTCGCTGTACCTGCTCGACCGCGACGGCACCGGGGTGACGCTCGCCGCCACGAACGGTCTCGATCGCGAGCAGGTCGGCGTGGCCCGCCTGCCGCTCGGCGTCGGGATCACCGGCCGCGTCGCGGCATCGCGCCGGCCCATCGTGAGCGCGGACGTCCGGAGCGACGAGCGGTTCGCCTGGCTCCAGGGCCTGGACGAGCCGCGCCTCACCTCGATGTGCTCCGTGCCGCTGGTCTGGAACGACGCGGTCGTGGGCGTCCTCAACGTCCAGACCGTCAGTGCGCGGACCTTCCGGGCGGCCGATGTGCGGTTCCTCGAGACGCTCGCGGCCCTGCTGGCCGGGATCGTCGAGAAGGGCCGCCTCCAGCGCGAGGCCGAGGCGCAGGTGATGAGCCTGCGGGCGATCGACGAGGCGCGCGCCCGGCTCGCGACGATCGTGTCCCATGAACTTCGCACGCCCCTCGCCGTCGTCCGCGGCGCTCTCGAGCTCATCGGCCGGAGCGCCCTCGACGATGAGGCCCAGCGCTGGGAGCTCGAGGCCCTCCGCCAGGTCGACCGCCTCGACGGCATGGTGGACTCGATCCTGGCCGGCCTCCGCGTGCTCGCGGAGGACCCGCCGGTCGTAGGTCCGACCGATGTCGCGGCGGTCACCGACGCGACGGTCGCGTCGCTCGCCGCGATCCTCCGCCGCCACACGCCGGACGTCACGTTCGCCGAGCGGCCGCTCCAGGCGGTCGCGTCGGCCGACCTGCTGGGGCGGCTCTTCGAGTACCTGCTCGAGAACGCCGCCAAGTACGCCCCGATCGGGGGCCGCATCGAGATCACGGGTTGGCGGGAAGGCCGACGGGTGTTCCTCGCGCTCACGGACGACGGTCCAGGGATCCCCGAACCGTGGCGGGAGCGGGTCTTCGAGCCGTTCGTGCGGCGCGACGGATCCTCACCGGGCGCCGGCGTGGGCCTGTTCGCGGCCCGCCACCTCGCCCGGGCGATGGGCGGCGAGCTCAGGCTGGAGGATCGCCCGCCGGTGGGCAGCAGGTTCGTCCTCGAGCTCGTCGCGGCCCACGGGCCGGCGCCGCGGAAGCGCCCCCCACGATCCACCGGCTCGAAGCGCTGATCGGCGCGGGATCGGGGGACCGGGGGCCGAAAACGACCGGGAGAGTGGACGACCGGGCGGCCCGCGGGACCGTCGGAAACCGGTCGAGCGCCCCGCGACAGGGCGCTCGACCGGCTAGACGGGGGATGGAGGAGGCGAAGGTCAGGCGGACCCGAGAGCGGGCTCGGCACCACGGGCGGCGGCCCGGGGTTCAAGGACGGGGACGGGCAGGTCGTCCGGCACGTACCCCGCGAGTCCCATCTCCGGGATGTCCAGGCCGGCGATCTCGTCGGCTGGGCTGACCCGAAGCTTGACGAACCGGTCCAGCACCTTGAAGAAGATGTACGAGACTCCGAAGGCCCAGACGAAGGCCACGATGCCTCCGACCACCTGGGCCGTGAACTGGCCGACGTTGCCGTACAGCAGGCCGGTCACCTGGAACCCGCCGTAGTTGGCGGTGCCGTCGGCGAAGATGCCAGTCGCCAGGACACCCCACAGGCCGTTCACACCGTGGACGGCGATGGCGCCCACCGGATCGTCCACCCGCATGACCTTCTCGATGAAGGCCGCGGCGACGCACACGAGCACGCCGGCGACGAGACCGATGATCGCCGCGGCGATCGGCCCGACGAAGCCCGACGGCGCCGTGATCGCGACGAGACCCGCGAGCATGCCGTTGACCATCATGCCGGGATTCGGCTTGCCCTCGAGCCGCCACGTGTAGACCATCGCCGACACGGCGCCGAAGCCCGAGGCCAGCATCGTCACCACGGCGACGATCCCGATGCGCAGGGCGCCATTGCCCGACGCGCCGAAGGTTGATCCCGGGTTGAAGCCGAACCAGCCGAAGGCCAGGATGAACGTGCCCACGATGGCCAGGACCTGGTTGTGGCCCAGGATCGGGTTGGCCGTCCCGTCCTTGTTGTACTTGCCGATGCGCGGACCGAGGACGATCGCGCCGGCGAGGGCGCACCAGCCGCCGACGGAGTGGACGACACCGGACCCGGCGAAGTCGACGTACCCGGAACCGAGGCCCAGCGTCCCGAGCTGGCTCAGCCAGCCGCCGCCCCATGCCCACGCCGCGAAGACCGGGTACAGGAACGCCGAGATGAAGAAGCCGTAGATGACGAACGGCTTGAACCGGAACCGCTCGGCCATGGAGCCGGTCGGGATCGTCGCGGCCGTATCCATGAACACGAGCTGGAACAGGAAGAAGGCGATGACGCCCACGTCGTAGGTCGCGCCGGTCAGGCCGAAGCCGGTCGTCCCGAACAGGCCCCAGTGGGTGCCGCCGATGTCGACGCCGAACATCCCGTCCAGCGGTTTGAGCCCGCCCAGGTTGCCGATCCCGACGTTGCCGAGCCCGCCGAACGCGATCGCGAAGCCCACGAAGAAGAACCCGACGATGCCGATGGCGTAGACCATGAAGTTCATGCTCATCGTGTGCATCGCGTTCTTGGCCCGGGTGAAGCCGGTCTCGACGAGCGCGAAGCCCGCCTGCATGAACATGACGAGGAAGCCGGTCACCAGCAACCAGACCATGTTGATCGCGATCCGGTTCTGGTCGACCATGTCCGCGAGCTTCGCGGCGTACGGTTCGGTCGTCTTGGCCGCGTCGTAGTCGCCCTCGGCAAGGGAGCCGGGTGCCAGTCCGTCGAGATTGGCGCCACTCGAGGTCGTCAGGCCGGATGGATCGCCCGGGGCCGGGACCTCCTGGGCGGCACAGCCACCCACGAGGAGCAGGATCCCCAGCAGGCCCGCGACGAGCGTCGCCCGCCGGAATGCCCGTGTCCGAAGGATGCGTGGCAGTCCGGGAATCATCGATCGTCCTCCTTCGCAGGTGCTGCGATGAGCTGGCCGAGCGTGGTCTGGGCCACCTCGCGCCGTCGGGGATGGGCGCGTCCGCGCACGGCGCGCCCCAGGCGATGGAGCGGTCCGCCCAGGCTCGGCAGCGCCGCCCGAAGCGAGATCGACCGGCGCAGGCGCTCCCGGGCGATGGCGAGCCAGCGCCGGGCGACCTCCATCTCGGGGGTCCCGCCCGGGGCCGCCCGGAGGGCCGCCAGGAACTCGCGCTCCGCCCGCGCGATGTCGCCGAAGCGCATCGCGAGCTCGCCTGCCTTCAGGTGCGACTCGAACCCGACCGGAGCGATGGTCAGGGCGCGCTCGACGGCCGCCTCGGCCTCGTCCGGCCGGCCGAGCGCGAGGTAGGCCCCACTCAGGTAGGCGGACGGCCTCGCATCGCCGGGATGTGCGTCGGCGGCCGCTTCCAGGAGCGCCACCGCCCGCTCGAACTCCTCATGGCGCAACGCCCGCAGGCCGGCCCCGAGATGCGCGTCGGCGTCGCCCTCGCCGGCCGCGCCGTCCGCGGACGGGGAGAGCGCCATCACTCGGTCTCCCATGCCGCCGGGACCGGGATGAGCCGCTCGACGGTGGGGTCCACGATGGCGACGTTGAAGCTCGGCCGGCGCGCCCAGACCGCGAGCCCGATCGGGGCGAGGACCGTGGTCGCCAGGGCCACCATGACGAGGGCGGCGTGGAGGCCCGGGTCGATCGCGCCGCTCGCCCGGCCGATGGCGGCCGCGATGAGCGCGACCTCGCCGCGGGCGATCAGGCCGATCCCGACGCCGGTGGATTCGTGGCCGGTGAGCTGGCCGGCGCGAGCCCCGAGCCACCCGCCCGCGAGCTTGCCGGCGAGGGCCACCGCGAGGAGCCCGATGCCCACCGGCAGCACGGCCGGGAGGGTCCGCAGGTCGACCGAGAGGCCGATGGCGACGAAGAAGATCGGGACGCACAGGGCCTCGCCGGCGTGGACGAGCCGCTCGCGCAGCCGCTCGGCGGCGGACGTTCCGGCGATGGCCAGACCGGCGATGTACGCGCCGGTGATCCCCGCGAGGCCGCCGATCGTCTGGAACACCCAGGCGATGGCCAGGATCACCCCGACCATCGCGGCGGTCCCGCCACCGCGGCCGTGGAGATGGTCGAGGATCGTCGCGAACCGGTCGCCGAACTTCCACGCGGCGAAGGCCGCCACGACGAGCACGACCGTCATCGGCACGATGGCGCCCACGGGCGACGAGCCGACGCCGGTCGACGCCACGACGAGGGCGAGGACGACCAGACCCAGGATGTCGTCGATGACCGCCGCGCCCAGGATGACGGTGCCGACGCGGGAGCTGGCAAGGCCAAGCTCACGGAGCGCGGCGACGGAGATCCCGACGCTCGTCGCGGTGAGGACGGCACCACAGAACAGGGAGGCGCGGAGGTCGTAGCCGGCCGCGTGCACCAGCAGCGCGCCGCCGGCGAACGGCAGGGCGACGCCGCCGACAGCGGCGAGCAGGGCCGCCTTGCCGGTATGGCGCAGTTCGCGGACGTCGGTCTCGAGCCCGGCGATCGCGAGCAGGCTGAGCGCACCCACACCGCCCAGGGCGCGCACGACGGAATCGTCCTGGACGATGCCGAGCAGGGTAGGCCCCAGGACGACCCCGGCGACGATCTGGCCGACGATGCGGGTCATCCCTAGGTGCGCGGAGACGACCGCGCCGATCTCGGCGGCGATCAGAACGAGGGCAAGCGGCAGCAGGACGTCATCCATGTGCCGAGCGTAGGTCGTGGTCGTCGCGACTTCGGCGGCGCACCGGTGGTGGGTCGGTGACCCGCCGGTTACAACTCCACGGACACCGGTTACGTGACGGTGGCGCCCTTCGCTACCTGGGTGCCGCCGGCGGCCGCGGCGGCCTCATCGGGCGCATCGGTCGCGGCGGGCGCGTCGTCGGCGGCGGTCGCGTCGTCCGCGGCCTCCGGTGCGGGGTCTGCCGGCAGCCGGTAGCCGACGCCCCGGACGGCGATCGGTGGCGGCGCGCCGGCCGCGATGAGCTTCGCCCTGAGCCGGGCCATGTGGGGCTTGAGCCAGAGCGGATCCGGGTCCGATACGCCCGGCCAGGCCACGGCGAGCAGCTCGGCCGTCTCGACGACCTCGCCGATCCGCTCGACCAGTCGCGCCGCGAGGCGGAACTCGGTGACGGTCAGGCTGAACGGCACGCCCTGCCACAGGATCTCGACCCGCGTCCGGTCGATCGCCCACGAGCGGCGCGATGGCGACCGTCGCCCGCGCCGGACCACAGCATGGACCCGGGCGAGCAGCTCGTCGCCCCGGAACGGCTTGCGCAGGAAGTCGTCGGCGCCTGCCTCGAGCAACTCGACGGTCACGCCGACGTCCGTCTCGCCGGACACGACGATGATCGGGGTGTCGCTCGTGGCCCGGATCTCGCGGCAAACGAGCGCGCCGTCGAGGTCGGGCATCGCGAGATCCAGGAGCACGAGGTCCGGATCCTCCTCGCGGAACCGCCGGAGCGCTTCATCGCCGGTGTACGCCGCGACGATCCGGTGACCGGCGCCGCCCAGGATCGCCCCGATGACGCCGACCATCGCCGGTTCGTCGTCCACGACGAGGACCTTGAGCGAGGGGGCGCGCGGGATGGCGGCGGGCTCGGTCACGCGCTCGGGACTCCATGGAGCCGACGGGTGGGAAAGAGTCGGGCGGCGCAGAGCATACACGCGGCGCGGCCGGACCCGCCGCACTAGCATTCCGGGAGATGGATCTCCTGGTCCCGCTGCTGCCGATCCTCATCCCGCTCATCGCCATCCAGCTCGTCCTGCTCGTGCTCGCGATCTACGACCTGTTCCGCGAGGACCGCCACGTCCGCTGGTTCTCCAAGCCCGTCTGGGCGTGCATCATCGTGCTCGTCAACATCGTCGGGCCGCTGCTGTACTTCTTCGCGGGCCGGGAGGACGTATGACGACCGGAGCGGCCCCGGCCTTCCCCCGCCCCGGCGCGGCGGACCTCGCGATCCGGACGGCGGGCCTCGTCAAGCGCTACGGCGCCGTCACGGCCCTGGACGGACTGGACCTCGAGGTGCCCGCCGGCAGCGTGTTCGGCCTGCTCGGACCCAACGGCGCCGGCAAGACGACCGCCATCCGCCTCCTGACCGGCCTCGCCCGGCCGACGAGCGGATCGGCGACGGTCGCGGGCGTGGTCGTGGGCAGTCGCGGAGACGCGCTCCAGCGCCGGATCGGCTACCTCGACCAGGACCCGCGCTTCTACGGCTGGATGACCGGCCGCGACCTGCTGCGATTCGTGGGGCGCCTGTTCGGCCTGCGGGGCGCCGAGCTGGGCGCGCGGGTCGACGAGATGCTCGGCGTGGTGGGTCTGACCGACGCGGCCAAGCGGGCGATCGGCGGCTACTCGGGCGGGATGCGCCAGCGGCTCGGCATCGGCCAGGCGCTCCTCGCTCGTCCGGCCGTCCTGTTCCTGGACGAGCCGGTGAGCTCGGTCGACCCGGAGGGCCGGCGCGACATCCTCGAGATCGTCGAGCGCCTGCGCGGGTCCACCACGGTGTTCCTGTCCACCCACATCCTCGCCGACGTGGAGCGGGTGTGCGACCGCGTGGCGATCCTGGACTACGGGCGGCTCGTCATCGAGGCGCCGATCGACGAGCTCCTCGAGCGCTACGCCCAGCCGATCTATACGATCGAGCCCGAGCCCGGCCAGGCCGACGCCGTGGGCCGCCTCGCGACCGCGCTCGGCGGGCAGCCGTGGGTCCGCGAGATCCGGCCCGAGCACGGCCTCGTCCGGGTGGTCGTGAGCGACGCCGCCGTCGCGGGGCCGGCCCTCCTGCCCGTGCTGTCCGACGCGGGCGTCGCTCTCGTCCGGTTCGAACGCGCCCGGCCATCGCTCGAGGAGGTCTTCCTGCACCTCGTCGCCGCGCGCGCCGAACACGACGCCCGGACCCGGCCACCCGGACCGCCGCCGTCCGCCCCGGGGCTGTCCCGATGAGCGGATTCCGGGTCCTCCTCGGAAAGGAGCTCGGCGAGCAGGTACGGACGCTCCGGCTCGTCGTGCTGGCGATCGTGTTCGCCTCCTTCGGGATCCTCTCGCCCCTGACGGCCCGCTACCTGCCGGACATCATCAACAGCCTGGGCAGCGACCAGCTCGGCATCGTCATCACGCTGCCGCCACCCAGCGTCGCGGACGCGGTCGACCAGGTCCTCAAGAACGTCTCCCAATTCGGGATCCTCGCGGCGATCCTCCTGGCGATGGGTTCGGTCGCCACCGAGAAGGAGCGCGGGACGGCCGCCTTCGTCCTGTCGAAGCCCGCGTCCCGAGCAGCGTTCCTGGTGGCGAAGATCGTGGCGATCGCGCTGGACCTGTTCCTGGCCGTCGCCGCTGCCGGCGTCACCGGCTTCGGCTATACCGCGTACCTCTTCAGCGCCCCACCTGCCGGCGGGTACGCCGCGATGTGCCTGCTCCTGTGGCTCAGCCTCGTCGTGTACGCGTCGCTCACGTTCCTCGGCAGCAGCCTCACCCGGTCGGCCGCCGCCGGGGCCGGGATCGGCTTCGCGTTCCTCGTGCTCACCGGGATCGTCGGGGCGGTGCCGACGGTCGGGCGGTTCACGCCGGGCGGCCTCCTGGGACCGGCCCGGGCGCTGGGCCTTGGCCTCGCGCCCGGGGACATCGCCGGGCCCGTCGTCGTCAATCTCGCGTTCGTCGCGTTGCTGGCCGTCCTGTCCTGGGCGGCGTTCCGCCGCCAGGAGCTCTAGGTACGAGCCCGGCTCAAGCCGCCGACCCGGGAGGCATCCAGGTGCCCTTGGACGGACGAACCGATCACCGATAGCCTGAAGGACGAACGTGACCACGCCGACTCCGCCTCGAACGCCTCCCGCGCCCGTGACGGGCCGCGGCCCGACCGCCGAGCCTGCGCCCGCGCCGGGCCGCTGGCGCCGGCTCGCCGCGCCCGCCCTCGCGGGTGCGATCGCCGCCGGCGTGTCGATGGCCGTCGCCGAGCTCCTGGCCGGCGTCGTGGCCGGCGCCCCGTCGCTCATCATCGCGATCGGCTCGCTCATCATCGACCTCCAGCCGCCGGGCGCGAAGGACCTCGTCGTGACGCTCTTCGGGACGAACGACAAGCTGGCCCTCAACGTGCTGATCGTCCTCGCGGCCCTCGCCATCGCGGCCGCGATCGGGATCGCCTCGTACCGCGATCGGAGCCGGGCGACGTGGGCCTTCGGCGGCTTCGGCATCGTCGCGCTCGCCGCGGCGCTGCGCGAGCCGCTCATCTCGCCGGTCCTGTCGGTCGTCACGACCGTCGTGGCCGTGGCGGCCGGGCTCCTGAGCCTGCGCGCCCTGCTCGATCTGCTCACCCCAAGCGGGACGGTGTCGCCGGAATCGACCAGGATCCGAGGCGCCGCAGCGCGTCGCGCCGAGGCGGCCCGGCGGGGCGGGGCGACCATGCCCGAGTGGGACCGCCGCGGGTTCCTCCTCAGCGGCGCTGCCCTGGCCGGCGGTGCCGTCCTTGCCGGCGCGGCCGGGCGATTCCTGCTCGACCGGCGGGCGCTGAGCCAGCCCCCGGTGGCCGCGCTCCCCAGGCCGGCCGTCACCGTCGCCCCGCTCACGCCGGCCCAGTCGCTCCACGTGCCGGGGATCACCCCGATCGTCGTCCCGAACGACGACTTCTACCGGATCGACACGGCACTCCTGCCGCCCCACGTGGACGCTGCCGGCTGGTCGATGCGGGTCTCCGGGATGGTCGACCACCCGCTCGCGTTCACCTACAGCGACCTCGAGACGATGCCGCTCTTCGAGCAGTACGTGACGATCCAGTGCGTCTCCAACGAAGTCGGCGGCGATCTCGTCGGTAACGCCAAGTGGACCGGGGTCCACCTGCGCGACGTGCTCGCGGCCGCCGGCGTCCAGCAGGGCGCGACCCAGCTCGTGGGTCGCTCGGTGGACGGGTTCACGGCCGGCTTCCCGACCGCCCACGCGATGGACCCGGCCCGCGACCCGATGATCGTCCTGGCCATGAACGACGCACCGCTGCCGGTCCTCCACGGCTACCCGGCCCGCCTCATCGTGCCCGGCCTGTACGGCTACGTCAGCGCGACGAAGTGGCTCTCGGAGATCCAGATGACCACGCTCGAGGGCTTCGACGGCTATTGGATCCCGCTCGGCTGGTCCAAGCTCGGGCCGATCCTCACCCAGTCGCGGATCGACGTCCCACGCAACGGCCAGACACTCAACGCCGGTCCGCTGACGATCGCGGGTGTCGCCTGGGCGCCGGACCGGGGCATCTCGAGGGTCGAGGTCTCGATCGACCGCGGCGAGTGGCTCACCTGCACGTTGTCAGGCCGCATCTCCAAGGCGGTCTGGGTCCAGTGGCAGGTGCCGTGGACCGCGGCGCCGGGGACGCACTCCATCGAGGTCCGGGCCACGGACGGGAACGGCGACGTGCAGACGGCCTCCGTGAGCCCGCCGGCGCCCGACGGCGCGCGCGGCCACCACACGATCAACGTCGCGGTGCACTAGGGCGGGGCGAACACGGCCGGGGGCGGCCCCGTCCGGCGGCCTCAGTTCGTCCGGGTCACCTTCGTCAGGCCGGCCGGCGCATCCGGATCGAAGCCCGCGCTGCGGGCCACGGCCTCCGCGAGCAGCTGACCGGGCAGGATGAACGCGAGCGGGCTGAGCGCCTCCGGGAGGTCGAACGACAGGCTGAGCGTCCGTCCCGCGCTGCCCACGTCGCGGCCGCCGATGCACCAGGGACGCGAGCCGGACGCCTCCACCCGCCGGATCGCCGGATCGATCGCCCTGCCCATCCGGCCATCCGGGCGCAGGATCAGGGTCGGGATCGCCGGCCCGGCCAGCACCACCGGCCCGTGCTCCAGGTCGGCGGTCGAGTAGCCCTCGGCGAAGATCCGGCTCGTCTCCTTGAGCTTGATCGCGATCTCGAGGGCGGTCGCGAGGTCGAACCCGCGCGATGCGACGATTGCCCGGCCCGATGCCGCGATCTGGCCGACCAGCTCGTCGCCGTCGCCGGCGACCCAGCCGAGCGAGGCCTCGAGGACGGCCCGGAGCTCGTCCGGCAGGCGCGCCAGGGCCGTCGCCAGGGGCGACCGTGGCGTCAGGGCGCCCACGAGGCCGGCCAGTCCGGCCAGCTCGGCCGAATACGTCTTCGTCGCGGCAACCGCCAGCTCCTCCCCCGCCAGGCACGGGATGACCTGGTCGGCCGCTGCCGCGAGGGGCGAATCGGGCTCGTTCGTGACCGCGATCGTGAGCGCGCCACCGGTCCGGGCCGCCGTCGTGACGCCGACGATGTCCGGACTCTGTCCCGACTGCGAGACGGCCAGGAGCAGGCCGCCGCGCCAGTCCAGGCGCGCCTCGTAGATCGTGGTGACCGACGGGGACGCGAGCCCGACCGGGATGCCGAGCTGGGTCTCGATGAGGAACCGCCCATAGATCCCGGCGTGGTCGGACGTGCCCCGGGCGACGATCGTGGCCCAGCGCGGCCGGGCCGCCCGGAACGCCGCCGCGGCGGCGGCGATCGCCGGGGCCCCCTCGGAGAGGACCCGGGCGACGACGGCCGGGCTCTCGGCGATCTCGGCGGCCATCCGGGTCGAGCGGCCGTGGCCCTCCTCCGGCGGTGCGCCGGACATGCCTATTTCTCGACCCCGGTGATGACGATGCCCCGGACGAAGACGCGTTGGAACACGATGAACAGGACGACCGGGATGATCAGGGTCATCAGCGTCCCGGCCATGATCAGGCCCGGGTCCTGGGCGATCCGCGCCCCGCTGAAGTTGGCGAGCCCGACGGCGACCGTCAACAGGTCCTCATGGCCGGACAGGTAGATGAGCGGGCCGAAGAAGTCGTTCCACGAGTAGACGAGGTGGAAGATGGCCACGGCGGTGATGACCGGCCAGGCCTGCGGGATGATCACCGAGACGAGCGTCCGGAACGGGCCGGCCCCATCGATCGCGGCGGCCTCGTCCATCTCGCGCGGGATCGTCATGAGGTACTGCCGGAGCAGGAACACGTCGTAGGCGTTGGCGAAGAACGCCGGCACGATGAGCGGGAGCCAGGTTCCGGTCCAGCCGATCTTCGAGAACAGCGTGTAGGTGGGGATGATCGTCACCGCGCCCGGCAGGAAGATCGTGGCGATGACGAGCAGGAACAGGGTGTTCCGGCCCGGGAAGCGGAAGCGGGCGAAGCCGTACGCGACGAGCGTGCACGACACGACCGTCCCGATCATCCCGAGGAGCGCGATGACGATCGTGTTGAACAACAGGCGCGGGTAGTGGATCTCGTCCCACACGTTGGTGAAGTTCTCGAAGTGGGGATCGAACACGTAGCTCGGCTGGAGCGTCCGCCACGAGCCCTGCCAGGTGACCAGCGGCCCGCTCGGGCCGTTCGCCGGGTCGGCGAACTGGCTGGACTGGAGGCCCTTCTTCACCAGTGCCAGGCTCCTGGTCGTGCCGTCGATCGGGACCTGGTACATGGGGTAGTCGCGATCCTTGTAGGTGAACTGCGCCGGCGAGGCGGGCCAGATCGGCGAATCGACCGCGGCGACCTGCTGCGGGCTCTTGATCGACAGGCTGATGGACCGGACGAGAGGCGACAGGAAGGCCGCCAGCAGCGCCACGGCCACGAACGTGACCACGAACGACCGCCCGGCGGACTTCGCCGTGCGCGGCCGGGCCCGACGCCGGAGACGCCCGAAGAAGCCCGGCTGGGCCGTGGCCAGCTCGGCCAGATGCGGGCTGCGATCGCGACCGGCCATGGCTAGCGCTCCGCCGCGTAGTAGACCCAGCGCCGGGAGGACCGGAACAGCAGGACCGTGATGACGAGGGTGACCCCGAACAGGAGCCAGGCCAGCGTCGCTCCGTAGGACATGTCCTGGTAGGCGAAGAAGTTCTTGTAGATGTACAGGTTCAGGAACAGCGTCTGGCCGCCCGGCTCACCGGTCCCCTGGTTGAGCACCAGCGGGACGAGGAAGTACTGGAGCAGGTCGACGATGGCCAGGATCAGCGTGTAGAAGATGACCGGCGAGAGCATCGGCAGAGTCACGTGGCGCAGGCTCGCCCACCAGCCGGCCCCGTCGATCCGGGCCGCGTCGTAGAGCTCGCTCGGGATGCCCTTGAGCCCGGCGAGGTACACGATGACGCCCCCGCCCACGCCCCACACACCGAGGAGGACGAGGCCCGGATAGATCCAGGTGGGGTCCTGCAGCCAGTTGGGCGGGTCGGCGATCCCGACCGACTTGAGGGCGAGGTCGATCCAGCCGCTGTCCGGATTGAGCATCGACTGCCAGATGAGCACGCCGGCGACGAACGGCACGACGTAGGGCATGAAGAACAGGATCCGGAAGATCCCGGCGGCCTTGAGATGGCGGCTGCTCAGGAGCAGGGCGACCAGGAACGGCAGGATGACCGCGACCGGAAGCGCGAACGCCGCGAACTTGAGGGTGACCCCGAGCGATTCCCAGGTCTGCTGGTCGTGGAGGACCTTGTCATAGTTGTCCAGGCCGACGAACCGGAGCGGCTCGGCCTGCTGCAGGTTGATGTTCGTGAACGTGAACAGGAACGTGGCGATCATCGGGATGAGCAGGAACGCGAAGAACCCGATGATCCACGGGGACAGGAAGATCAGGGCCCAGCGCGCCTCGCGCCGGGCGAGGGGCGAGAGCCCGCGACGGCGGCGCAGGGGGATCGCGGTCATGACGCCTCCGGGAGATGGCCGTCCCCGCCCGGCGGGCGGGGACGGTCGATCGTCGTGACTACTTGGAATCCCAGACGGCCTGGAGTTCCGACTTGAGTTTGCCGAACTCGGCGTCCATGTCGAGGCCGGCCGTCGAGGTCCACTTCGTCAGGTACTTCGCCAACGTGTCGAGCGACTTGTTGTAGTTGGGCATGACGTTCTCGGAGTTCGGATCGATGTCGGCGAACGGGATGGCGTCGGTGACCACCTGCCAGTTGACGTTGGGCGGGTAGATCAGCTTGCCCTTGTCGTCCTTCTGCTGCTCGAGCTGACTGAAGAAGCTGGGCTGGTCGGCCTTGAGGGCCGGGAAGGCGGAGATCGAGTTCAGGAGTCGGGTCTTGCCGGCGCCGAGGACGAGGTAGTTCAGGGCCGTGAACGCCTCATCGGGATGCTTGGTGCCCTTCGTGATCCGGAATGTGTCGACGTTGATCGGAGCGGTCACCGCGCCGTTGTAGGACGGCAGCGCCGCCAGGTCCCAGTTGCCGCCGGCGTCCGTCACGCAGCAGACGTCCCAGAGGTAGTTCTCCTGCATGGCGACCTTGCCGGAGTTGAAGGCGTACCCACCGCCGTTGAAGGCCTGCCCCTGGAACACCGGGCCGGTCATGATGAAGTGGTCGGTCCACATCCCGTTGTAGACCCACTTCCAGGCCGCGGCCCACGCGTCCGGGATCTGGACGGTCTTGCCGTCGTCGGACAGGAACTTGCCCTTGGCGAAGAACGCGGCGCCCATCGTCCGGAGGTCGTCGCGTTGGGGCTCGAACCCGTACTGGACGATGTGCTTGGCGTCGAACGCCGGGTCGGCGGCGTTCTTGTTGTTCTTGTCGAGGGTGAGCTGCATGGCGATGGTCCGGAGCGTGTCGTAGCTCCAGTCGACCGTCGACCCATCGGCCATCTGGTAGGGCGTGCCGTAGGTCGACGGCGGTGGGTTGAGGCCCACCTCATCGAACATGTCCGGCTGGAAGTACAGCTCGGACGGATAGATCGCGAACGGCAGGCCATACTGCGCGCCGCCGCCCTTGTTCAGGTCGATGACCCCCTGATCGTACCCGCTCAGGTCGATGTTGTTGGCCGTGATGTACGAGGTCAGGTCGAGCCACTGGCCGGCGAACGCGTTCGTGCCGCCGACGCCGAGCGGGCCGACGATGTCGGGTGGGTTGCCGGACGCCAGTCGGGTCGCGAACGCGTCACGAGCGCCCTCGTAGGCGACGTGGTCGAGCTGCAGGATGATGTGCTTCTGGCTGGCGTTGAACTCCTTGATGAGCGTGTCGAAGACCTTGAGCGTGCTGGGGTCGTCGCCACCGCCCAGGCAGCAGAACCACTTGATCGTGACCGGTGGTCCGGCCGGCTCGGGGGTCGGGCTGAATGCCGGCGCCGAACTGGCCGGCGCGGACGTCGTGTCGGCGGTCGACGGCTCGACGGTCGGTGCCGGCGTCGCGGTGCCTCCGCAGGCCGAGAACACGATCGCGAGGATCGCGACCAGGGCGGCGGGGCGCAGGGTGCTCGTTCGCATCGGACTCCTCGTGTGCGGTGACGGGTGATGAACGGGATCTCCGTGCCGGAACGTCGGGATGCCTCCTCTCTCCACGGCGGCTTATCGGCGCCGCCCCCCCACTCGAACGAGGTCCGCCGCGGCGGCCCCGACGAGCGGTTCGATCTCCAGCGGCCCGGCCGCGGGAGCGCGCATGGCCCGGAGCCCGCGCGCCCAGCGACCCGTCGACTCGATGAGGAACTTCGAGCGCTGGCCGGGCACGTATGTCCGGCTCACCTCGATCGGAAGCTCGTGCTGGTCGAAGGCGGTGCCCTCCAGCAGGAGGGCCGGCAGGCCGCGCTCCTGGCCAAGGAGGCGCGCTTCGCGGCTGGGCAGCAGGATGGGCTCGAGCGTCTCACGCAGCCGCTCCACATGGCAGTCGTAGCGCTCGGCCAGGAAGTCATACAGCGATCCGTGCTCGAGATCGGCGTCCAGGAGCTCCGGGAAGCGCTCCCCGGACAGGCGGACCTGCTCGAGCAGGAGCGGCACGTCCGCGGCGCTCCGGCGCCGCTCGAGGAAGACGATCGGGGCGCCCGGCAGCAGGCCGAGCGTCTCGGCCACCGCCTCGCTCGCGGGCTCGCGGCGCGCGGTGAGCAATTCCGTCCGCGGGTGCAGCCCGCGCAGCTCCATCTCCTCGGCGAACGAGAAGGTGGATGTCAGGTCCCGGACGATGCGCGGCGCCGTGACGAAGGTGCCTCGCCCGCGCGTCCGCTCGAGGCGCTCCTCGCGGGCCAGGTCGGCGAGCGCCCGGCGGACGGTGATGAGACTGCAGCCGTAGCGCTCGGCGAGTTCCCGCTCCGGCGGCAACCGATCGCCGACCGCCCATTCCCCGGCCTCGATCCGGGCGAGCAGGTCGAGGTAGACCTGATGGTGGAACGGGATCGGTCCGGGCTCGAGCTGGAATGGTGCCAACCGGGGTCCTCGTCGTCTCGGGGATGCCGTGGGCGCCTGCCGACCCCTCGGGGCCGGGACCATCTTGCTGATAAGGTTATATGCAATCATCCACCGCGGTGTCAACCACCGGCGTCCCGGCGCGGGCTACCATCGTGCCGCCGGGCAGCGATCTGCCCGCGACGCCGGAGGTGGTCGTGCGGCGCTGGAACGGCTGGGGTGACGCCGCCGTCGAGGTGGGCCTGCCACCCGGCGGGATGGCGTTCCTGGAGCGCGAGATCGGGCGGAGTGCGCCGCCTCGCGACGCGACGCTCGAAGCGGCCGTGGCGAGCGTGCGGGCCGGCCGGGCGCTACGTCACCCGCTCGTCGACGACGACCCTGAGGTCCGGCTCCGCCACGCTCGTGGCCAGTCGTTCGCCGACTGGGTGGCGGTCCGCTCCGGACGCCTGGGCTGGCTGCCCGACGGGGTCGCCCATCCGGCCACGGACGAGGACGTGCGGGCGCTGCTGCGCTGGGCGGCCGAGACGGGCACGGCCCTCGTGCCCTATGGCGGCGGCACGTCCGTGGCCGGCCACCTGACGCGAGCGCCCGACGCGGGAAGGCCCACCGTGACGGTCGCCCTGGACCGTCTCGCCGCCGTGCACGAGGTGGACCCGGACGCCGGGCTCGCCACGTTCGGGGCGGGGATCGCCGGGCCGGCGCTCGAGGCCGCGCTCGGCGGGCGCGGGTCGACCCTGGGCCATTTCCCGCAGTCGTTCGACTACTCGACCCTCGGCGGCTGGGTCGCGACCCGCTCGTCCGGTCAGCAATCGCGCGGCTACGGCCGGATCGAGGACCTGTTCGCCGGCGGTCACGTCGAGACCCCGGTCGGGCCGCTCGACATGGCGCCCTGGCCGGCGTCGGCGGCCGGCCCCGACCTGCGCCAGGCGATCCTCGGATCCGAGGGACGGCTCGGGATCCTGACCAGGGCGACGGTCCGGATCGCGCCCCTCCCCGAGCGCGAGATCTGGCCGGCGTTCGCCCTCCCCGGCCTGGAGCACGGCCTGGCCGTCGCGCGCGAGCTCGCCCAGGCGCGCCTCCCGCTGTCGATGATCCGCCTCCAGACGGCGCCCGAGGCGCGGACGACGCTCGCCCTGGCCGGCCGGCCCCGCGCGATCGCGATCCTCACCCGGTACCTGCGCTGGCGCGGCGCCGGACCGGACCGCTGCCTGCTGTTCCTGGCGTTGACCGGCCGGGGCCGGCTCGTGTCGGCGGCGAGCCGCGAGGTCGCGGCCATCGTGGCGCGGCATGGGGCGGTCCGGATGCCGGGCTCGTTCGGGCGGGCGTGGGTCAGCCAGCGCTTCCGCTCGGCGTACCTGCGCAACGCGCTGTGGGAGGCGGGCTACGGGGTCGACACGCTCGAGACGGCCGCGCCGTGGTCGGCCGTGCCGGGCCTCCTCGCGAGCGTCGCCCCGATGCTGCGGCACGGCCTGGAGGCGGACGGCGAGCGGGTCCACGCGTTCAGTCACCTCTCGCACGTCTACCCGTCCGGTTCGAGCCTGTACATCACCTACCTCTTCCGGCTGTCGGACGACCCGGACCGGAACCTCCAGCGATGGGCACGGCTCAAGGCCGCCGCATCGGAGGCGATCGTGGCCGGAGGGGGGACGATCAGCCATCAGCACGGGGTGGGGCGTGACCACGCCCCGTACCTCGCGGCCGAGAAGGGTCCGGTCGGGATGACCGCGCTCCGGGCGCTGGTCAGGACGTTCGACCCGGACGGGCTGCTCAACCCCGGGTCGCTGGTGGACGACGAACGCCCGACGGACCAGCGGCAGGACGGCGCGCCGGACCGCGCCGACGACGCGACCGCGATGTCCACCGAGCGATGAGGAGGACGGCCCGATGACGATCGCGCGACCCGCGGCCGCGGACCGGTTGCTCGCCCTCGACGTGGGCACCCAGAGCGTTCGCGCCCTCCTGTTCGATCCCACGGGCGCGCTCCTGGCCCGCGCGAGGGTGCCGATCGAGCCGTACGTCTCGCCCCAGCCCGGCTGGACCGAGCAGGACCCGGAGCTGTACTGGCGCTCGCTCGGCGAGGCGTGCCGGGCGCTCTGGGCCATGCCGGGCGCCGCGCCGGATGCCGTGTGCGCGGTCGCGCTCACGACCCAGCGAGGCACGGTCGTCTGCCTGGACGACGGGGATCGCGTGCTCCGGCCCGCGATCGTCTGGCTCGACCAGCGACGGACGAGCGACCTGCCCCCGATCGGCGGCGTCACCGGCCTGGCCTTCCGGGCGCTCGGCGTGAGCGACACGGTGGCCGCGTTCCAGGCCGACGCCGAGGCGAACTGGATCCGCACCAACGAGCCCGGGATCTGGAAGCGGACCGCCCACTTCGTGCTCCTGTCCGGCTTCCTCAGCCAGCGCCTGACCGGCCGCTATGTCGACTCGACGGCCGCCCAGGTCGGCTACCTGCCGTTCGACTTCAAGAGCCTCGCCTGGGCGAAACCATCCGACTGGAAGTGGCGGGCCGTCCCGATCGACCGGGAGCTGCTGCCGGAGCTCGTCCCGCCGACCGAACGGCTGGGCGACCTGACCGCGAGTGCGGCCGCGCACCTCGGGCTCGCCGCCGGCACGCCGATCGTCTCCGCCGCGGCCGACAAGGCCTGCGAGGTGCTCGGCTCGGGGGCGCTCGCGCCGCACATCGGGGCGATCTCGTACGGCACGACGGCCACGATCAACACGACCCACCGGAAGTACGTCGAAGCGGTCCCCCTCGTGCCGCCCTACCCGGCCGCCGTCCCGGGGGCGTACTCACTCGAGGTCCAGGTCTACCGCGGCTTCTGGATGGTCGAGTGGTTCAAGCGCGAGTTCGGTGCCCAGGAGGTCGCCCGGGCGGCCGTGCTCGGGTTGGAGCCGGAGGCGCTCTTCGACGAGATGGTCGACGCGATCGCGCCCGGCTCGATGGGCCTGACCCTCCAGCCCTACTGGTCGCCCGGCGTGCGCATCCCCGGGCCCGAGGCGAAAGGGGCGATCGTCGGGTTCGGGGCCGTGCACACCCGCGCCCACGTCTATCGGGCGATCCTGGAGGGTCTGGCGTATGCCCTGCGTGAGGGGGGCGAGCGCGCCCAGGCCCGCTCGAAGGTGCCGATGACCGAGCTCCGGGTCTCCGGCGGCGGCGCCCAGTCCGATGCGGTCGTCCAGCTCACCGCCGACGTGTTCGGCCTGCCGACCGCGCGGCCGCACACCCACGAGACGTCGGGGCTCGGCGCGGCCATCGATGCGGCCGTGGGGATGGGTCTCCACCCCGACATCGAGACCGCGGTGGGCGCGATGACCCGGATGGGCGAGACCCGTGAGCCGGACCCGGCCGCGAACCGGATGTACGACGAGCTGTACGAGCGGGTCTACCGGAAGATGTACGCGCGCCTGCGCCCCCTCTATGACGAGATCCAGAAGATCACGGGCTACCCCACGCCGCTCTGAGCCGGGCGCGGAGGGCATACGGCCGCGCCCGATGTCCCCTCCGGCGTTCCGTGACGGGTCCGTGTACAGTCGAGCACATGACCCGACGCATCTTCTCCTTCGATGAGCCGGACCGATTCGTGGCCGGGACCGTCGGCGAACCGGGCGCCCGGACCTTCTTCCTCCAGGCACGGGACGGCGCCCGGATCGTCAGCGTCGTGCTCGAGAAGGCCCAGGTCGCGGTGATGGCCGAACGCCTCACCGCGCTGCTCGACGAGCTCGCCCGCCACGGCCTCGAAGTCCCGTCGGCCGGGACCCCATCCGATCAGGGCCCGCTGGACGAACCGATCGCAGAGGCGTTCCGGGCCGGCACCCTCAGCCTCACCTGGGACGGCGAGCAGGAGCGGATCATCGTGGAGGCTCGCGAGATCACCGAGGCGGACGAGGCCGGCGAGTCCACCGACCCGACCGACACGGATGACGACGAGGACGGCCCGGACATGATCCGGGTCGTGCTGCGGCCGGCCAGTGCGCGGGTGTTCGCCGACCGGGCGACCCACGTCGTGGGTGCCGGCCGCCCGCCGTGCCCGCTGTGCGGCCTCCCGCTCGATCCCATGGGCCACATCTGCCCGCGCAAGAACGGGTACATGAACTAGCCACCGCCATGGACGAGTCCGAGCGGATCGACGAGCCCGCGCCGCCCGAGACGGCCGCCCCGCCGAGCCCGCCGCTCGGCATCGACGCCGCGACGGCGCTCGACCTCCTCCGCGACGGGGACATGGAGGTCCTCGGCCGGCTTGTCGCGTCCACGAACTTCGCGCTGTACTGCTCGATCACCCGGTCCTGCCCGGACCCCGAGCCGGACCTCGTCGCCACGTGCGTCTACAAGCCGGTCCGCGGCGAACGGCCGCTCGACGACTTCCCGGACGGCACCCTCGCCCGGCGCGAGGTCGCCGCACACACCCTGTCCGAGGCGACCGGTTGGCGGATCGTCCCGCCCACGGTCCTGCGCGAAGGCCCGTTCGGCGAGGGCATGGTCCAGCTGTGGATCGACGTCGATCCGGACGTCGATCCGTGGGAGCTCGTCCAGGATTCGGATCCGGCCCTCCGCTCGATGGCCGTCTTCGACGCCGTCGTGAACAACGCGGACCGCAAGGTCGGCCACATCCTGCCGACCGGCGGGCACCTGTACGGTGTGGATCACGGGATCTGTTTCTCGGATGAGCCCAAGCTCCGGACCGTCCTCTGGAACTGGCGTGGCCGGAAACTCCAGGCCCACGAGATCGCCGTATTGCAGACGCTCCGCGATGGGCTCGCGGGCCAGCTCGGACGCGACCTGCGTCGACTCCTCGCCCCGCGCGAGGTCCGGGCCACGGCGGCCCGGGTCGACGAGCTGCTCGCGACCGGCCGGTTCCCGCGGCCCGATCCGGACCGGCCGGCCATCCCCTGGCCGCCGTTCTGACCCCCCGCGCGCCGCGTCCGGCGAGCACGGAACGTGAAAAAGGCGCACAATACGTACTCCCCTTGCGCGCCCCAGCCGCGCCGCCCGTAGCCGGCCCACCCAGGAGTCCGCCCGTGAATCCGAACCCGCCCAAGTCGGCTGCGCTCCTGACCGAGGAGCCCCTCAAGCACGTCATCGACCAGTACGTGCACCGGCTCCAGCAGGTCACCTGCGTGTGCGGATGGCGGGGCAGTTCGGCCACGAACGATGGCCAGACCTCCGAGTGGACCTCGCACCTGCTCGCCGTCCGGGGCAAGCGGCGCTAGTCGTCCCGTCCCCTCGACCGCGTTCGCGCCAGGCGCCCTGGCGAGCGTGACCTCTCGCGACGCGCGACCCGAGCAGGCGCTCGGCGGTGTCTGGAACATCGTCCCCACCCCGTTCACGCCCTCGGGTGCGCTCGACGTGGCGAGCGTCGGCCGCCTCACCGGCTTCGCCATCGGCACCGGCGTCGATGGGCTCACGATCCTCGGGGTCATGGGCGAGGCCCCCAAGCTCTCCGACGCCGAGCGGACCGCCGTCATCGAATCGACGCTCGCGGCCGCCGACGGGCGGCGACCCGTGTGCGTGGGGATCAGCCACGCGGCGACCGATCGGGCGGTGGCGTTCGGCCGTGAGGCGGCCGCCCTCGGCGCCCACAGCGTGATGCTCGCCCCGCCCCAGCTCGCGAAGCCCGGCGATGCCGCGATCCGACGCCACTACCTGGCCGTCGCGGCTGCGATCGATCTGCCCATCGTCGTCCAGGACTATCCGCCCGCCTCGGGCGTCCAGATGTCGGTCGACCTGATCGCATCCCTCGCCACGGAGGCGCCGTCGTGCCGGACGCTCAAGCTGGAGGACGAGCCGTCGCCGCCCAAGGTTGCCGCCGTGCGTGCCGCGGAGCCGCGGATCGCGATCCTGGGCGGGCTGGGAGCCATCATGCTGTACGAGGAACTGCGCGCAGGCGCCGCCGGGACGATGACCGGCTTCGGCTTCCCGGAGGTGCTCATCGAGATCGTCGGGCGGTTCCGCTCGGGCGACGAGGATGGCGCGCGAGACGTCTTCTACCGCCACCTGCCGCTCATCCGGTTCGAGAACCAGCCGGGCATCAACCTGCCCCTCCGCAAGCACGTCTACCGCCGCCGCGGCGCGATGGCCTCGGAACGTGCCCGCTCCCCGGTCGCACCGCTCGACGCCGGCACGAAGCGGGAACTCGATCGCATCCTGCGCCACCTCGGCCTGGCCGACGGGCTCGGGCCCATCGAGGAAGCCGCGACCGCAACCCCGCCCACAGGAGGAGTCATGCCATGAGGATCGCGTTGATCGGAGCCGGTCGGATCGGCCGGCTCCACGGACGCCTGGTCGCCGAGCAGCCGGGGGTCGACGAGGTCGTCGTCACCGATGTCGACGCCGCGCGGGCGAAAGCCCTCGCGACCGATGTCGGCGGGCGGTACGCGGTGGATCCCGAAGCGGCGTTCCAGGGCGCGGACGCGGTCATCGTCGCCGCCTCCACCGATGCCCATGCCACGCTCGTCCGGGCGGCCGTGGACCGGGGCCTGCCGGTGTTCTGCGAGAAGCCGCTCGCGTTCGACCTCGAGGAGACCGTGGCGCTCGTGGAGCACGTCGAGCGGGCCGCTGCCATCGTCCACGTCGGCTTCCAGCGCCGCTTCGACCCGGCCTACGTCGAGGCTCGCCGCCGGGTGGAACGGGGCGAGCTGGGGACGATCTACTTGGTCCGGCTCATCGCCCACGACCACGAGCCGCCGCCGGAGGACTACATCCCCCGATCGGGCGGCCTGTTCCGCGACTCGTCCATCCACGACTTCGACGCCATCCGCTGGATGACCGGCGTGGAGGTGGCCGAGGTCTACGCGATCGGCTCGGTGCGCGGCTTCCCGATGTTCGCGAAGTACGACGACGTCGACACCGCCGCGGTCATCCTGACCCTGGCCGACGGGACGATCGGGGTCCTTGGCCAGACCCGCCACGATCCGATCGGCTACGACATCCGGATGGAGGTCATCGGCTCGAAGGACAGTGTCGCGATGGGCATGGGTCCGCAGGCGCCGATCCGGTCGACCGAACCCGGGGCACCCGCCCCGACCGATCCCTGGTCGACGTTCCTCACCCGGTTCGAGACCGCCTACCGGGCCGAGCTCCTCGCGTTCCTGCGGGTCGTCCGAGGCGAGATCGCGAGCCCCTGCACGGCTCGCGACGCGAGCGAGGCGATGCGCATCGCGATCGCGGCCGGCCGATCCCGGAACGAGGGCCGCGCGGTCCGCCTGTCCGAGGTCGCCGAGGCCGCCCGCCGGTGAGGGTCGCGCGGCCCGGGCTTGCCGAGCCGCAGCTCGCGGGCGTGGCGCTGTTCGCCGAGCGAGCCGCCGCTCGCCGCTGACGGTCGCCGCCGCTTGCCGAGCGTGCCACTGCTCCCGCTGACGGTCGCCCCTGCTCGCCCTGCGTGCCGCTGCTCGCCGAGCGTGCCAACCGGAGGTTGGAACCTCGGAATCGGGACTCGACCCGCTGTTTCGCACGCTGAGCGTGCCATCGCGAGGGTGTAGACCGATTATCGGCCGCCCGTTCGCCGGTTGGCACGCTGAGCGTGCAGCGGACCCCGCGGCGGGCGGTCCGTGCGCCGCGTCAGCGCGGCGACTTCGTTCGGGCGGCTCGCCCCCGTACTGATGGCTCGATTGACAGTTCCGCCCGGCCCGAGCACACTTCCCCTATCGAACGACGAGTCTGCGACGCAGGTCGAAGCTCAACAACGGCTCCCGCGCCGACCGTCCGACGAAACCATCGCCGCTCCGATCCCCATCACGGATCGTTGGAGCGGATCACGCACCCGGCGGGTGCATCGGACCGTGGTCCGGCACCGGCCCAGAAGGGATATCGGATCGTGCTCACACGAGCAACCACCACCAACCTCAGTTTTCGCGCGGCATCCATCCGCCGCCTCCGCCGCCGCGTCGCATCCACGAGCCGGCTCTACTGCTCCACCAACGGATGCCCGAGCTTCCTCGAGATCGACGCCGACCGTGGCGTCGCCACATGCGGCATCTGCGGCTACGAACGCCGCCTTTCCTGAGCTGACGCGCCGGGGCTGATACGCCCCGGCCCAGCTGCCTTCCGCGCCCGCGGGCCGGCCTGCGCATCGACGCTGCGCGCCGGCCGGCTTCCGGCGCATGATGACCCGCAGCGGCGCTGTGCGGTCCACTCACCGCCCGCCGACTGACCCGGAGGGATGCCCGGAGTGCCCACGACCGTGACCCTCGACCGGGCTCGCCTCGCCGCCCTCGCGGCGGACGAACAGGCCCGCTTCGTCGATGCCCATCCCCGTTCCGGGGAGCTGTTCGAGCGGGCCAGGCGCTCGCTCCTCGCCGGCGTCCCGATGAACTGGATGGTCAAGTGGCCGGGCGCGTATCCGCCCTTCGTCGAGTCGGCGAGCGGCGCCCATTTCACGTGCGTCGACGGGCA
The DNA here is from genome assembly GCA_963719285.1 of uncultured Chloroflexia bacterium. Taxonomy (GTDB): domain Bacteria; phylum Chloroflexota; class Limnocylindria; order Limnocylindrales; family CSP1-4; genus C-114. The sequence goes on along the minus strand of CAVRBO010000004.1, from coordinate 922,291 downwards.
CGACTACGTCGACCTGTGCCTCGGCGACACCGGGGCGATGGCCGGCCACGGTGCGCCGGCCACGGTCGCGGCCGTGGAGCGCCAGATGCCTCGCGGGATCACCCACATGCTCCCGACCGAGGACGCCGCGTGGGTCGGCGAGGAGCTCCAGCGCCGGTTCGGGCCGAAGTACTGGCAGTTCGCGCTGACCGCCACGGACGCCAACCGGTTCTCGATCCGGCTCGCCCGCCAGATCACCGGCCGGCAGTTCATCGCCGTACACGAGTTCAACTACCACGGCAGCGTCGACGAGACGTTCGCCTGGCTCGACGACCACGGTCGGGTCGAGGCACGCCGGGGGAACCTCGGACCGCCGGTCGATCCGGCCCTGACGACGCGGGTCGTCCCGTTCAACGACATCGCCGCGCTCGAGAAGGCGCTCGCCGACCGCCAGGTCGCAGCCGTCCTGTTCGAGCCGGCCCTCACGAACGTGGGCATCGTCCTGCCCGAGCCCGGCTATCACGACGCGATCCGCGAGCTCACCCGCCGGGCCGGCACGATCCTCATCATCGACGAGACCCACACGATCTGCGCCGGGCCGGGCGGGATGACCCGGGCCGAAGGCCTCGACCCCGACATGTTCGTCATCGGCAAGACGATCGGCGGCGGCATCCCCGTCGCAACCTATGGCTTCACCCAGCAGATCGCGGACCGGATCGCGGCCAACATCGAGCTGGAGGACTCCGACATCGGCGGGATCGGCGGGACCCTCGCCGGCTACGCGCTCTCGCTGGCGGCCACCCGGGCGACCCTGGGCGAGGTCCTGACCGACGAGGCGTTCGCCCGGATGATCCCGCTCGCCGAGCGCTGGACCACCGGCGTGAACGACGTCATCGCGAGTCGCCACGTGCCCTGGCACGTGACCCGCCTGGGTGCCCGCGCCGAGTACCACTTCATGCCGTCACCGCCGCGGACCGGCCGCGAGCAGTGGGACCACGGCGATTTCGAGCTCGAGCGCTTCCTCCACCTGTGGGCGCTCAATCGGGGCGTGCTCATGACCCCGTTCCACAACATGGCCCTGATGAGCCCGGCCACGACCGAAGCGGACGTCGACCGCCACACGGAGGTCTTCGCCGCCGCGGTGGACGCCCTGTTCGGCTGAAGGGCCCGCTCCGTCCGAACGTCGTGACGGGCGAGCTGGCACGGTCGCGGGGTAGGCTCAGCGGGTCAACCTGACCCGCCCGGAGACCGCGTGCAGCTCGTCGACGGCACGATCATCGTCAGCGCCTCCGATCTGGTGGGCTACCTCGCCTGCGATCACCTCGCGACCCTCGAGCTCGGGCGGATGCAGGGGCGCTGGGAGAAGCCGCACCACCGCACGGACCCGGAGCTGGACCTCCTGCGGGAGAAGGGCGACACGCACGAGAAGGCCTATCTCGAGCGCCATCGAGCGGCCGGCCGGACCATCTACGAAGTCGTCAACCGCGACGCCCACACGCCCGCCGAGCTGCGGGCGGCCGAGGCGGAGACGCTCGAGGCGATGCGCCAGGGCGTCGAGGTCATCTACCAGGCCACGTTCTTCGACGGTCGCTGGCGCGGCCACGCGGACTTCCTGCTCAAGACCGATCGCCCGAGCGCCCTCGGACCGTGGAGCTACGACGTCGCCGACACGAAGCTCGCCCGGGGCGTGAAGGCCGGCGCGATCCTCCAGGTCTGCGTGTATGCCGACCGGCTGACCCAGCTCCAGGGCGGCGTCGAGCCGGAACGGCTCGTCATCGTCACCGGCGACAACGTGGAGCACGAGGAGCGGCTGACCGACTACGCGGCGTTCTACCGGACGGTGAAGGCCCGCTACGAGGCGCTGATCTTCGGGGGCGACGACGGCGCCCTGCCGGCGACCTACCCCGACCCGGTCGACCACTGCCGGGTGTGCACCTGGTTCCCGACCTGCATGGACCGCCGCCGCGCCGACGACCACCTGTCGATCGTCGCGGGCATGACCCGGACCGCGACCCAGCGGCTCGTCGACGACGGCGTGCCGACCCGGCGAGCGCTGGCGGTCCTGCCGCCCGACCGGCGCGTTCGCGACATGAACGCCAAGCCGCTGGCCCGCATGCGCGAGCAGGCGCGGATCCAGGTCGACGGCGAGGATCGGGGCGGTGCGCTCCTGTACGAGCTCATCGAGCCCGACGCCGAGGTCCCCGGCCACGGTCTCGCGGCGCTCCCGGAACCGTCGTCGTACGACCTCTTCTTCGACATCGAGGCCGACCCGTGGATGTACGACAACGGCCTCGAGTACCTGCTCGGCGTGTCATGGCGGACCGCCGACGGCGGCCACGACTACCGCGCCATCTGGGGCCACGACCAGGCCGGCGAGAAGGCCGCGTTCGAGGCGTTCATCGACCTGGTCATCGAGCGACTCGATCGCGACCCGGGCATGCACGTCTACCACTACGCCGCCTACGAGCACGGGGCGATCAAGCGGCTCATGCAGCGCCACCAGACCCGCGAGGACGAGGTCGACCGGATCCTGCGCGGACAGGTCCTCGTCGACCTCTATCAGGTCGTGCGCCAGGGCATCCGGGCCTCCGTGGAGTCGTACTCGATCAAGAAGATCGAGAAGTTCTACATGGAGGCGCGGGAGGGACCGGTCACCGAGGCCGGGTTCAGCGTCGTGGCGTACGAGACGTGGCTGCGCGACCACGACGACCAGCACCTGCGAGACCTCGCCGACTACAACCGCGACGACTGCGTGTCCACGCTCCTGCTCCGTGACTGGCTCGAGGGGCTCCGGCGCGAGGGGATCCTCACCCACGGCTGGGACCTGCCCCGCCCGGAACCACCGTCGGCCGAACTGCCGGAGGCGCTCACCGCGCGCCAGGCGGCGACGCGGGCGCTCGAGGACGCTCTCAAGGCGGACGTTCCCGCCGACCCGGCCGCCCGCACGACCGAGCAGGCGGGGCGCTGGCTTCTCGCCGGCCTCCTCGACTGGCACCGGCGCGACGCCAAGTCGCAATGGTGGGAGTTCTTCCGCCTCCGGGGGCTGTCGGACGAGGACCTCCTCGACGAGAGCGCGGCCCTGGCCGGCCTCGCGTACGTGGGTCCCGTGGGCCACGACAAGAAGTCGATCATCCATCGCTACCGCTTCCCGCCCGACCAGGACACGAAGATCCATGTCGGCGACGCCGACTGGGAGGACCGCGACACGGGTGCGGCCTCCGGCGAGGTCGTGGCGCTCGACCAGCTCGCCGGCACGATCGAGTTCAGGCTCGGCGAGAAGAAGGAGGCCCCGCTCCGGCTCAACCTGATCGAGCCCGGGCCGTTCATGACGAGGCCCCTGCCCGAGGCGCTCGCGGCCGTCGCGGACCACGTCCTGACCCACGGGATGACCGGCCCTGGCCCCTACCGCGCGGTCCGCGACCTGCTCCAGGGCTTCCCGCCCCGGATCGACGGCGTCGCCCCGGGCGAGGCTCTCCGACGTCCCGACGAGCCCATCCTCGACGCCGCCCGCCGCCTCGCCCGGGACCTCGACGAGACCACGATCGCCATCCAGGGGCCACCGGGAACCGGCAAGACCTGGACCGGGGCGCGCCAGATCCTCGCCCTCGTCGCGACGGGGAAACGGGTCGGGGTGACCGCCCAGTCGCACAAGGCGATCACGAACATGCTGACCAAGCTCGACGAGGCGGCGCGCGAGGCCGGTCGTCGGGTCCGGGTCTACCAACGCTCCGACGACGAGACGATCAACGCCGGCCTGCCCGATGTGGTCGTCGCCCGGAAGTCGGGCGATGTCGGGCAGGCCATGCGTGCGGGCGACTACGACGTCGCCGCCGGAACGGCATGGTTGTTCGGGCGCGAGGACATGGCCGGCGCGGTCGACGTCCTGATCGTCGACGAGGCGGGCCAGTTGTCGCTCGCCAACGTCGTGGCGATGGGCGGCTCAACGGGCTCGATCATCCTGCTCGGTGACCCGAATCAGCTGCCCCAGGTGTCGCAGGGCGTCCATCCGGACGGAGCGGGCGCGTCGGCCCTGGAACACGTCGTCGGGACGGCCGCGACGATCCCACCCGAGCGCGGCCTGTTCATGGACGTGACGTACCGGATGCATCCGCGGGTGAACGCCTTCGTGTCCGAAGCGTTCTACGAGGGCCGGCTGCAGACCGATCCATCGACCGCGCTCCAGCGGATCCACGGGCCGGATGCGACCGACGCGCTCGGCCTCAGGTTCGTGCCGACCGAGCATCCGGGCGATGAGACCAGCTCCGCGATCGAGGCGGAGGCCGTCGCCGACGAGATCGGCCGACTGCTCGGGTCCTCGTGGACCGACGTCCGCGGACGCACCCGACCGCTGGTCCTCGACGACTTCCTCGTCGTCGCGCCCTACAACGCCCACGTCGCCCGGATCGAGGAGGCGCTCCACGCCCACTTCGGCTCGCGCGGTCGCGTGGGGACCGTCGACAAGTTCCAGGGCCAGGAGGGCGCGGTCGCCGTCTACTCGATGGCGAGCTCGTCGCCCGACGAGGTCCCCCGCGGCATCGAGTTCCTGTACAACCTCAACCGGTTCAACGTCGCGGTCTCCCGCGCGCGCGGCCTGTCGATCCTCGTCTGCTCGCCGGAGCTGCTCCGCGTCCGCTGCCGGACACCCGAGCAGATGCGCCTGGCCAATGCCCTGTGCCGGTACGTCGAAGCGGCGGCCGGCCGGTGAACCGTCGAGACGGCCCTGAACGTGGCCCGGAGCATCGGGGCGCTTGACCATTCGGAGGCAGGCGGTCACCCTCCCCCAATGACTCACCGAATGCCCGGCCTGGGCCTCGCGGCCCGGGCCATCGTCGTCGTGTCCATCCTGGCCAGCTGCTCGACCGGCTCCGAGGGAGGGACCGCCGCGGACGGAGCCGGTGCCGTCGCGCCGGGTGCCGTCGCGCCGGGCGGAGCGGCGACGACCGGTCCCGCCGATGTGCCCGTGGACACCCACGTGGCCCCGGCCGCCGTGCCGGCCACGTATGCCGTCGGGCACCTCGCGATCAGCCTGTCGCGCCGGCCGGGCTCGTTCACCTCGCCGGTCCTCGTGACCAACGCCGGCGACGGCACGAACCGGCTCTTCGTCGTGGAGCAGGCCGGACGGATCAGGATCATCGACGGCTCGACCGCCATCGCGGCCCCATTCCTGGACATCCACACCCGGGTCGGCTGCTGCGGCGAGCGGGGCCTGCTCGGCCTGGCGTTCGACCCGGCGTACAAGACCAATCGGCGGTTCTTCGTCGACTACACGGACAAGCACGGCGACACGATCATCGCCTCGTATCGCGCCAGCGCGACCGACCCGAACCGCGCCAGCACGACCCAGACGCTCGTCCTCAAGATCGCCCAGCCGTACGCGAACCACAACGGCGGCGCGCTCGCGTTCGGCAAGGACGGCTACCTCTACATCGGCATGGGCGACGGCGGCTCCGCGGGCGACCCGGGCAACCGCGCCCAGAACAAGGACAGCCTGCTGGGCAAGATCCTGCGCATCGACATCAATCACATCACCAAGACCCGCAACTACAGCAACCCGCCGTCGAACCCGTTCGTCGGCAAGGCCGGCAGCGACCGCGTGTGGGCGTACGGCTTCCGCAACCCCTGGCGCTTCAGCTTCGACCGATCGACCGGGGACCTGTGGGTCGGCGATGTCGGCCAGAACCGCTACGAAGAGGTCGACCGATCGACCAAGGCCGGTGGGGCCGGCAAGGGTCGCAACTACGGCTGGCGCCAGCTCGAGGGGAATGCCTGCTACAAGCCGTCATCGGGCTGCTCGAAGACGGGCAAGAGCCACCCGATCACGACCTACACCCACTCGAAGGGCTGCGCGGTCGTGGGTGGCTACGTCTATCGCGGCACGGCCTATCCGGCGATGGCGGGTGCCTACCTGTTCGGCGACTATTGCTCCGGTCGGATCTGGGCGCTCCAGGCCAATGGGGCCTCGACCCAGACCGCGACGCAGCTCCTGAGCTCGGGCCTGATGATCAGCTCGTTCGGCGAAGGCGAGAACGGGACGCTGTACCTGACCGATCTCGCCGGCGGCGGCGTCTACCAGATCGTCGGCAGCGCGAAGTAGCCACGACCGACCCGCCCGCCAGAGCGGCCATCAGGCCGGGGCGGCGAGCGTCCGCACGACCCACGCCGCGAGGACCCTGGCGCAGGTCTCGACCTCGTCGAGGGCCACCCACTCGTTGGCCGCGTGGGCGACCCGGATGTCGCCCGGGCCGAAGATGACCGTGGGCGTCGCGCCCTCGTTGACCAGCAGCCGCATGTCCGCGCCGTAGGGCTCGCCGATGAGCTCCGGTCGCCGGCCGGTCACGGCCTCGACGGCCCGTGCCAGCCCCATGGGGAGCGGATGCTCAGCCGGGATGCGGGACGACGCGAAGCGGCCGCCGGTGATCTCGATCGTGGCCGGGTGTTCGCGCAGGAACGGATCCGCGGCGCAGGCGGCCGCGATCACGGCTCGCAGCTCCACTTCGGCCTCCCGGGCGGTCTGACCAAGACGGACGCCGTAGCGTCCCTCCGCGACGACCCGGTCGATGACCGTGGACGCCCAGTCTCCACCGTGGACCGTGCCGACGATGGTGGGATAGGGCAGCCCGAGGGCGGTCATGAGCGGATCCGTCTCCGCGCGGTTACGGCGCTCCTCGTCGGCCGCCAGCGCCGCGACGAGAACCCCCAGCTTGTCGAGCGCGGAGACACCCTCCGTGCGGCGTGAAGCGTGGGCGGCCCGGCCCGGAACGACGAGCCGGAACGTGATCGCGCCGGCGTGGGCGATGACGACCTCGAGGCCCGTCGGCTCCGTGATGATCGCCATGTCGCCGGTGCAGCCGGCCCGGATCGCGGCGAGCATCCCCTGGCCGCCGTCCTCCTCGGACGGCACGCTCACGAAGCGCACGTCCCCGCCGAGATGGCGGGCGGCATCGGTCGCCACGAGCGCCCTGACCGCGGCCAGGATCGACGCGACCCCGCCTTTCATGTCGCAGGCGCCGCGCCCGTACAGGCGTCCGTCGCGCACGAGTCCGCCGAACGGGTCGTCCGTCCAGTTCGCCGGGTCGCCGATCGGCACGACGTCCACATGACCCACGAGCAGGACCCGCGGTCCTGGCTTCGTGCCCGGCAGCCGGCCGACGACGACCGGCAGGCTGGTCCGCGGCATCTCGGCGCCCGGGAAGTCGGGGTCCGTCGCGAACGCGACCGGATCGGTGGCGATCCGCTCCACGTCCAGGCCGGCATCGGCCATGAGCGCCGCCATGACGTCCTGGACCGCCTCCTCGGACCCGGTGATGCTCGGGACCTGGACCAGGGCCGCAAGATCGGCCGCGGCCCGGGCCCCATCGACGGCGGCGGACGCTCGCGCGGCGAGATCCGCCCGAGCGGACGGCATCATCCGCGCAGGATCGGCCGGGTCAGGCAGGTCGGCCCGCCCGAGCCGTTGATCCCGATCTCGGTCGCGGGATACGTGTGGACCTCGCAGCCGGCCATCGTGAGCGCACGCGCCGTGACGGGATTGCCCTCCGCCACGACGACCACGCCCGGCCGGACCGCCAGGACGTTGGAGCCGAGGGTCGGGAACTCCTCCGCGGGGACCTCGATGAGCCGCACCCCGAACTCGTTGAGCAACTCCCACAACGCCACCGGCAGGAGCGGCAGGTAGACGACCGCGAGGTCGTCGGCGACGGGCGAGACGACCGACAGGAGGTGGAGCAGCTGGGCCGGGCCGCCGGCGTACGGCAGGTCGAAGATGCGCACGTCGCCGCCGACGATCGCGGCCAGCTGGCCGGCCCCGAGCGCGTTCGTCCGGAGGGTGTGGCCGATGCACAGCAGGTCGGGCCGCAGCCAGAACGCGTCGCCACCGTCGACGGTCCCGGGAGCCGCGATCCGGCCGATCGTCGGGATGCCGCGCTCGGTCGTCCAGCGCTCGACCGCGAGCTCTTCGGAGCGCCGGCTCGGCTTGCCGGAGCGGAGCGGGATGGCCCCGGCGTCGGTCACGAGCAACGGATCGTAGAGGTAGATGAGGTCGGGACTGTCCATCTCCGCATCGAGGACGTGGACGGTCGGACCCAGGCCGGTCAGGACATCCACGAACGCGTCGTGCTCCCGGCGCGCGACCGCCAGATCCACCTCGTGGAGGAAACCGTGGGCGGGATCGTCGTACGCCCGCCCGAAGGCCGCGCCCGGCCGCTTGACGAGGACCTCGCGGAGGGGTGCCGTCATGCTCTGGGCGCCGTACGCGCGTCCGATCGTCACGTCGACCATGCGCGCAGCATACGGCCCACCACGGTCCTGGTCCGGGTCTTCGCACGGCCGGCGAGCCCGTGGTCCTGTCGCTCCGGCCCGGCCGGGGCCTACCTGGCAATCGATTACACTGAACAATGACGCGCATCTCCACGGGAGCGCCAGATGGACACCGTCGCCCTCAGCCCCCTGGCCCGGACGGTCGCGGAGACCGCCACGGACATCTGGAACGATTCGTGCGCCGTCGATGAACTCGCCTACGCGATCGCCAACGGCGCCGTCGGCGCGACCGCCAACCCGACGATCGTCAGCGACGTGTGGCGGGCCGACCCGCCGCGCTGGCGAACGGCGACGCGGGACCTGGCCGACCGGCACTCGGCGTGGACCGAAGTGGATCTCGGGTGGGCGATCGTCGAGGCGATGTCCCTCGAGGCTGCCCCCCTCCTCCTGCCCGCCTTCGAGCGGTTCGGCGGCCGCCAGGGTCGCCTGTCCATGCAGACGAACCCGACGTTCTGGCGCACGCCCGAGCCGATGCTCGCCCAGGGCGTCCACTTCGACTCCCTCGCCCCGAACATCATCGTGAAGTTCCCGGCGACCTCCGTCGGCATCGGGGTCATGGAGGAGGCCACGTATCGCGGGGTCAACGTCAACTGCACCGTGAGCTTCAGCGTCGCCCAGGCGGTCGCGGCGGCCGAGGCCGTGGAGCGCGGCCTGCGCCGGCGCGAGGCGGACGGCCTGCCGGTCGACCGGATGGGCCCGGTCATCACGATCATGATGGGCCGGATCGAGGACTGGCTGCGAGTCCAGACCGAGCGCGACGGGATCGTCGCCGACCCGGTCGCCCTGCCCTGGTCGGGCGTGGCGGTCTTCAAGCGTGCGTACGGGATCTTCCGCGAGCGTGGCCTCCGGGCTCGCCTCCTCGGGGCGGCGATCCGCCACCACCTGCACTGGAGCGAGCTCATCGGCGGGGACGTCGTCATCACCCTGCCGTCGGTCTGGCAGAAGCGGTTCAACGGGTCGGATGTCGAGGTCCGGCCGCGGATGGACGAACCGGTCGATCCGGCCATCGTGGACGAGCTGGCCCGCCACTTCCCGGACTTCGTCCGCGCGTACGAGCCCGACGGGCTGAGCGTCGCCGAATTCGACGCCTTCCCGCCCACGGTGCGCACGCTCCGGGCATTCATCGCTTCGTACCACGAGCTCCTCCACCAGGTCGGCGAGGCGGTCCTGCCCAACCCCGACGCGCGTCCGTGAGACCAAGCCTCGGTCCGACCTGACGCCCACAGACCCGGCATCGAGCCGGCCGCGTCCTTCCTCCCGGCCCTCCATCCGCCCAACCGGAGACGCCCCATGGACCTGTGCCTGTACACCGACTCGGTCTCCGACCTCTCCTTCGAGGCCGCCCTCGATCTCGCGGCGGCGATCGGCTGCGGATCGATCGAGATCGCCGGCGGCGGCCAGTCGAGCGCTCCCCATCTGCGCCTCGGCGAACTGCTCGCCGACCGGCGCAGGCGCATCGCGTTCGCCGATGCGTTCGCGACGCGCGGGTTGCGCATCGCCGCCCTGAACTGCTCGGCCTGGCCGCTCCATCCCGTCCACGGGCCGGCCCAGGAAGCGATCATCCGGGACACGATCCGACTCGCGGGCGAGCTCGGGGTCGAGACGATCGTGTCGATGTCTGGCACCCCTGGCGACGGCCCGGGCGCGACCACGGTGAACTGGGCCTGGTACCCGTGGCCGCCGGATGCCGTCGCGCTCCTGGATCGCCAGTGGCAGGTCGCCGTCCCGTTCTGGCAGGAGATGGCCGCCTACGCCACGGCCAACGGCGTGCAGCACATCGCGTTCGAGCTACACCCGCTCCATCTCGTGTTCAACGTGCCGACCCTCCTCCGGATGCGCGACGCGGTCGGGCCGATCATCGGCGCGAACATGGATCCGTCGCACCTGTTCTGGCAGCAGATGGACCCGCTCGCCGCGATCGCGGCACTCGGCCCCGCGGTCCAGCACGTCCACCTCAAGGACACCGGGCTGCAGGCCGACCGGGTGGCCCTCGCCGGCGTCCTCGACACGGCACCCTTCGATGACGCGGCCGAGCGCGCCTGGGTCTTCCGGACGGTCGGCCGGATCCACGACGCGGCCTGGTGGGGATCGTTCATCGCGGCGCTCCGCGGGGTGGGCTACGACGGGCCGCTGTCGATCGAGAACGAGGACCCGTACCAGTCGAAGGTCGACGGCGTGACCGAGGCGGCGGCCTTCATCCGTCCCCTGCTCGGCTGATCGAGATGTGCCCGCCCGTGCACGGATCCGTCCGTGCAAACGTTGCAACTCGTGATACGCTCGGCTCCTGCCGGCTTGGCGCAGACGGGTACCGGGAGCCGCGATGACCGACGCGTTGCGGGTGGGGATCATCGGGGCCGGCTGGATCACTCGCGCCCACGGGCTGGCGATCCGGACGCTTCCTCATCTCGATCCGCTGGGTCGGCCCGTCCGGATCGCGATGCTCGCCGCGCGCGGCCGGGAACGCGGCGAGGCGATGGCCCGCCACCTCGAGGTCGAGCGGTACACGACCGACTGGCGCGAGCTCGTCGAGGACCCATCGGTCGACGTCGTCGCCAACGCGACCGGGGTCACCGGGCACCGCGAGGCGACCGAGGCGGCTCTCGCCCTCGGCAAGCCGGTCCTGTGCGAGAAGCCGCTCGGCGTGGACCGGTTCGAGGCGCGCTCCATGCTCGAGGCAGCGACGGCCGCGGGCGTCCAGGCGGCCACCGGCTTCAACTACCGCTATGTGCCGGCCATGCGACTCGCCCGCCGGATCGTCCTCTCCGGCGCCCTCGGGACCATCATCCAGTTCCGGGCCACCTACCTCCAGGACTATGCCGTGGTCGGGTCGAACCGGCAGCCGCCGAACGGCTCGCGGGCCGTCTCGGACTACGGTCACATCCTCGACTTCCTGCGCTACCTCGGCTGTGCGGCGCAGGCCGTCCAGGCGACGTCGGCCAAGCTGACGCCGACGGGGCCGGAGGTCGAGGACGCCTATGTCGCGGCGGTCGACCTCCAGGGCGGCGGGATCGGCTCGCTCGAGGCGTCTCGGGTCGCCCGTGGCTGGAAGGGCCGCCAGGTGGTGGAGGTCAACGGCACGACCGGCGCGCTGTGGTGGGACATGGAGGACATGAACCGCCTCCACGTGTTCTACGGCGCGGACGAGGCGGCCGGCGTGGGCGGCTTCCGCGACGTCCTCGTGACCCAGCCGGATCATCCGTCGCTCGCCTCGTGGTGGCCGGCCGGCCACATCGTCGGCTGGGAGCACGGCTTCATCCACCAATGGCACGACTTCGCCGGTGCGGTCATCGACGGGCGGCCGTTGCCCGACCACCAGGCCACGTTCGTGGACGGGTACGAGGCCGCCGTCCTGAGCGACGCGATCCTGGCCTCGGCGGCCGAGGGACGGCGGGTCACGCTCGACGAGATGCGCTCGGCCGTGGCAGCGTCGTGAGCGCCGTGGGTCGCACCGGTGAGCTCCGGATCGGGATGATCGGCGCGGGGACGATGGCGGGGGCCCACAGCACGGCCCTCACCAATGTTCCGCACCTCTACCCCGAGCTCGCGCTGCGGCCACGCCTCGTCGCCGTCGCCGATGTGAACCGCACGCTGGCGACCGCGCTGGCCGGACGATTCGGGTACGAGCGGGTCGCCGAGGACGCGTCGGCGGTCATCGGCGCGGCCGACGTGGACCTGATCGTCGCCTGCCTGCCACCCGCGTTCAACCGGGACGTGGTGCTGGCGGCAGCCGCGGCCGGCAAGCACGTCGTGTGCGAGAAGCCGATGGCCGAGACGGCCGAGGCCGCCGCGGTCATGCTCCGGGCCTGCCGGGCGGCCGGCGTCTTCCACGGCCTTGGCGCCGGCTACCGCTGGTCGCCCGCGGTCCGGGCGATCGGCAAGCTCATCCGCGACGGCGAGCTCGGAACGATCCGGAGCATCCGGGCATCGTTCATGCTCGACTACGGCGCCGATCCGGACGTCCCGCTCCTGTGGCGGTTCCGCAAGCGGATGGCCGGCGGCGGGATCGCGATCGATACCGGGTATCACCTGGTCGATCTGGCCCGATTCCTCGTCGGCGAGATCGAGACCGTGCAGGCCCTGTCCGAGACGTTCATCACGGAGCGCCCGCTGCCGGGCGTCGACGCGGTCGGCAACCGCGGCGGCGACACGAGCGACGCCGGCGCCGACACCGCCCGCGAGACGGGCCCGGTCGATGTCGAGGACGCGGCAGCCGCGCTCGTGACCTTCGCCGGCGGCGCCTACGGCGTGCTCGAGACGAGCCGCATCGCGATCGGCAAGCGGGTCTCGCTCCAGATCGAGGTCTACGGCTCGCGCGGGTCGGCCGACTGGGACCTGGAGCGGCCCGACGAGTTCCGGGTCTGCCTGCCCGGCGAACCGTTCACGTTCGGGTTCCGGCGGGTGCTCGTGAACGCGGGCCACCCCGGGGCGGCGGAGTTGCTGGTCGCCGGGACCGACGGTACGTCGATCGGCTGGCTCGGACAGGAGTGCGCGATGTGGGCGGAGTTCCTGACCGCGATCGCGGAGGGTCGTCCCGGGTCGGCCGACTTCACCGACGGCGTCCGCGACAGCGCCGTGATCGATGCCCTGTATGCGGCCGCGGCGACGGGCGTCCGAACGGCGGTCGCGCTGCCGGCCGACCTGTGATCCGGGCCAGATGGGAGAGACCGTGACGACCGTCGACCACGACCGCACCGGGACACCGCTCCCGCCCGATGCAAGCTCGGGCTGGCCGGTCACCACGACCGAGTCCCGGAGACTGTTCGCCCGGGCGAACGCCGTCTCCCCCGGCGGCGTCCAGGGCGAGGGCAGGAGCGCGACGCCCTATCCGCTGTTCATGACCCGGGCCCAGGGCTCCCGGATCTGGGACGTCGACGGCAACGAGTTCATCGACTTCCACTCGTCCTTCGGGGCGGTCCTCCTCGGCCACAACGACCCGCGCATCAACGCCGCCGTCGTGCGGGCGATGGACGAGCACGGCGTCTCGTTCTCGTCAGCCAACCCGCTCGAGGTGGAGCTCGCCGAACGACTGATCAGGATGATCCCCTCGGCCGAGCGGGTCGTGTTCAGCTGCACCGGCACGGAGGCCACCTACCATGCGATCCGGCTCGCCCGCGGGTTCACGGGTCGGGAACGGATCGTCAAGTTCGAGGGCAACTACCACGGCTGGCACGACTACGTCGCGTGGAGCCACCACTTCGCCACGGATGAGGGTGGCGGCGTGCCGACGCCGGTCGCCGCGTCGGCCGGGATCCCGGCGGCGGTGCGCGACCTGGTGGAGGTGCGCGAGTACAACGACGCGGCCGGCGTGCGCGAGCTCCTCGCCCGCGAGGGCGACACGATCGCCGCGGTCATCGTGGAGCCCGTGTTCCACAACGCCGGCGCCGTCCTGCCCGAGCCCGGGTTCCTGGAGGCGCTGCGCGAGGCGTGCACCGCGTCGGGCACCCTCCTCATCTTCGACGAGGTCATCACCGGGTTCCGGCACGGGCCGGGTGGCGCCCAGGGCCGCTTCGGCGTGATACCCGATCTCACGACCATGGGCAAGGCCCTCGGCAACGGCTTCCCGATCTCGGTCCTGGCCGGGCGGGCGGACATCATGGACCACCTCGGACCGAAGGGCGACGTGCTCTTCGCCGGCACCTTCGCGGGCCAGACGCTCAACTGCGCGGTCGCCCTGGAGGTCACCCGGATCGTCCAGGACGGCGCCATCCACGACCATCTCGGCCGGCTCGGCGAGCGCCTCGTCTCGGGCATCCAGGCGGCCATCGACGAGACCGGTGTCCGGGCCCAGGTCCGCTCGATCGCCGGGGTCTGGACCGTGTACTTCACCGACGAGCCGATCCGCCGCTTCCGCGACTTCGCCCGGTTCGCGATGGACAAGAACCATCCGGTCCAGCGTGGCTACCGGAACTGGCTGCTGGAGCGGGGGATCTACGTCCACCCGCATTACATGATCCGGGGCTTCCTCACCGGGGCCCACACCGACGCGGACATCGACCGGGTCGTGGACGCGACCGCGTCGTACTTCCGCGCGTACCGCGAGCTCCTGTCGCAGCCGGCCGCCACACGCTGATCCGGGGCGCCACAGCGCTGCGGCGCTGCCTCGAGGGTCGGCGTGCCTCGAGCGTCGGCGCCGCCTCGAGCGGGCCCGTTCGCACCGGATGGTCGCCAGGCGACTCTTGTAGACCGGATGGATGCCCCGGAGGGCATCACGGGGCCGCTCCAGGGGTGGTTCCACGCTTGGACGGGCCGGCCGGCGATCGCGGATCGTCCACAAGAGTCGCTCAACGACCAGCTGATGCCAGACGGCGTCACCTGTGCATGGGGTGCGTTACCGTCCGGCTCCGGTGGGGTGGCCGAGCGTGATGCCCGCTCGCCGGGAGGATCGCAGCCGTCCGGACCGGTGGATGCGACGCCCTGCGTCGGCACGTGACGACGGCACCGGTCGTCGCCGCGCCGAAACCCGGCCCCTCAGATGCCCAGGCGACGCAGGTAGTCGCGATTCGCGCGCTGGACCGCCACGACCGACTCCGGGGTGTCCGTCGACATGAGCGCCTGGTCCTGCTCGATGACGAGCCAGCCCGCATAGCCGTGCGCCCGGAGCGCCGCGATGACCGTGTCGATCCCGGCATCGCCCTCGCCGAGCGGGCAGAAGACGCCCCGCCGGAGCGCCTCCTCGAGACCCTTCCCCTCGGCCTTGACGTCGTCCATGATCGAGGTCCGGCAATCCTTGATGTGGACGTGCCGGATGAGCTCGTGGTAGTCGTTCGCCGACCGGGTCGGGTCGGCGCCGCCGAACCGGAAGTGGCCGGTGTCCAGGCACAGCCCGATCAGCGACGGATCGATCCGGTCCATGACCCGGGCGATCTCGTCGGCCGTCTCGACGTACGTCCCGGCGTGAGGATGGAGGACCGGCTCGAGGCCCTCCGAGCGGCACACCTCGGCCGCCCGGTGGAGGTTGTCGATCAGCGTGTCGAAGCGGGCCGCCGAGAGCCACGTCTCGGGATGCTCGGCGATCCGACCCGAGTGGGCCCGCCGGTCGGGCTCGTCGAACTGGTCGGACAGGATCGCGTACGGGAGCGAGCCCGACGGCGATCCGTCCTTGACGAGCTGGAGCGCTTCGCGCAGCCAGGCCCGATCCTCGGTGGCCTTCTCCGCCCGGCTGAAGTGCTGGGGCAGGAACGACCCGACCAGCTCGAGGCCGCGCGAGGTCAGCCGCTCGTTGACGGCGGGCCCGTCGCCCATGTAGCCGGGCATGCCGAGCTCGGTCCCCTCGAAGCCGATGTCGACCATCCAGTCGAGCATGTCGTCGGGGGCCGGCATCCAGGCGTCGTCGAGCATGATCTCATCGACGCCGAAGGAGACAGGGGCGCTGGCGACACGCATGGCCGGACTGGACATGGGACCTCCGATCTGGACGCGGACAGGGGATGGCTGGGCGGTCAGGGCACGATGACGATCTTCACGGCCTCGCCCGACCGGATCCGGGCGATGCCGGCGACGGTCTCCTCGAGCGGGACGGTGGCGGTGATCATCGGAGCGAGGTTGAGCGCGCCGCTCTCGACGAGGCGGATCGCGGCCGGGAACGTGAAGTTGGAGATGTACGAGCCGAGGATGGTCAGGCCCTTCTCGACGATCTCGATCTGGTGGACCGGCGGACGGGCGTTGCCGTTCATCCCGAAGATCACGACCCGGGCGCCCATGCCGGCCGCGTCGATCGCCTGGGGCAGGACGGCGCCGACCGCGTCGACCACGACGTCCGCGCCGCGGGGCATGAGCTCGGCTCGCCGGGCCGCCCATTCGTCGGGCGTCAGCACCTCGTCGGCGCCGACCGCGCGGGCCACGGGAGCTCGCTCGGCGCTCGGCTCGACCGCGACGATGCGCGCCGCGCCGGAGGCCCGGAAGACCGCCATGAACAGGCAGCCGATGGCGCCCGCCCCGAACACGACGACCGACTCGCCGGGCCGGACGGCCGCCCGATTGGCGCCGTTCACCACGCACGCGAGCGGCTCGACGAGCGCGGCCATCTCGGCCGAGACGTCGTCCGAGATCGGGTAGACGCTGTTCGCCGGCGCGGTCACGAACTGGGCCAGCGCCCCGTCGCGGTACACGCCGAGGGCCACGATGTTCGTGCAGTTCGCCGGCCGGCCCGCCCGGCACGAATCGCAGGCCCCACACTTGGGATCGGGATCGACGACGACCCTGGTGCCCAGCGCGATGTCCGTGACGTCGGACCCCACCGCCCGCACGTGGCCGACGAACTCGTGGCCGATGATGACCGGCGGCGTCGACGGGTGACCGGGCGGCATGTTGATGATCTGCACGTCCGAGCCGCAGACGCCGCAGGCCTCCACCTCGATGAGGACCTCGTCGGCCGCGGGCGTCGGGTCCGGGACATCCTTGACGACGAGGCGGCCCTCGCCCTCGTAGACTGCGGCTCGCATCAGCTGGGCCCTCCGTTGTACTGGGTCGCGTTCACGCGAGTCGATCCCGGACCGGCCCGGCCAGTCGCTCCATCGTCTCGTCGTCCAGTGGCGTGGGCAGGTCGACGACGGCCTCCTCGGCCCCGGCGGCGCGCCAGGCGCGGAACAGCCGCACCACGGTGTCCTGGGTATCGGCCAGTGGCGAGCTCGCCGCCCAGGCGCGGGCGCTCGCCGGGTCGGCACCCTGGAGCGTGAGGATCGCGGCCAGCGCGTCGACCGCCGCCTCACGCGTGTCGCGGATGCAGACCGGCTGGACGCCGACAGTCCGCCGGATCGCGGCCGGATCGCGGCCCAGCTCGGCGCAGTGCGCATCGAGCACCGCGCTCTTGTGGGCGAACGTCGCCGGGTCGCCCTCGCCATTCCAGATGTCCGCGTCGCGGGCGACGATCCGGAGTGTCCGCTTCTCGCCGCTGCCACCGATCAGGAGCGGCATCCTGGCCTGGACGGGCGGCGGGTCGTTGCGCACCGCGACGCCGCTGACCCAGCGCCCGTCCTGGGTGAAGGGCGCACCGTCCAGCATCCCCCGGGCGAGCCGGCTGGCCTCGTCGAACCGGCTGATCCGGTCGCCCAGGGACAGCATCTCGTAGCCGAACGCGCGGTGCTCGGGCTCGTGCCACCCGGCGCCCAGGCCGAGCATCGCCCGGCCGCCACTGGCGTGGTCGAGGGCGGTCGCCATCTTCACCGTGAGCCCCACGTTCCGGTAACCGACCCCGCACACGAGCACGCCGAGGGGGATGTGGGTGGTCCGCGCGGCCCAGGCGCCGAGGGTCATCCAGCCCTCGAAGACCGGCCCTTCCGAACCGAGCACCGGCCCATCCGCGTCGCCCAGGATCGGCATGAGGTGATCGTTGGCGAACAGGCTGGCGAAGCCGAGCGCCTCGACCCGCTCGCCGGCCGCCATGAGGTCCGGCCAGGCGACCGCCTGGCCCCAGATCTGGAACGCGATCCGGATCGGCGCGTCGGGCGCGGGTCGCGGACCGAGGAGTCCGGACGCGGCGGCCGGCGCCACGGTCTGGCCGGTCACGGCCGCGACCTCGTCCGGGCGCCCGACGGCTCTGACCCGACCTGTGACTGGCGCCTCATTCGGCGTCGCTGTGCCGGAGCCTGCGGCTGCCGCCGAGCAGGAGCGAGCCGACCCCGAACACGGACAGCGTGCCGACGAGGATGACGGCGGCCAGGGCGTTGACCTCCGGGGTCACGCCGAACTTGATCTGGGTGATGATGAACAGCGGCAGGGTGAGTTGCGGGCCGATCGTGAAGAACGTCACGACGAACTCGTCGATCGAGAGGGTGACGCTCAGGAGCGCTCCGGCCACGATCGCCGGCGCGATGAGGGGCAGGACGATGTGGCGGAGGGTCTGCCGGCCGTTCGCCCCGAGGTCCGCGGCCGCCCACTCGAGTCGTCGGTCGAAGCCCTGGAGCCGGGCGGCCACGATGAGCACGACGAACGGCGTCGTGAACACGAGGTGGCCCAGGATCACGGTGTGCAGGCCCAGCTTGATCCCGAGCAGGGTCAGGAAGACGAGCAGGCCGAGCCCGATGAGCACGCCCGGGATCATGATCGGCAGCGTGAACAGGATCCGGGCGGTCCCGGGGAAGCGGATGCCGCCACGCACGAGCGGGAAGGCCGCCATCGTGCCGATCAGCGTCGCCAGGAGCGAGACGATGACGGCCACGAGCACGGAGTTGAACAGGGCGGAGTGGATCGCGCTGTCCGTGAGCATCTTCTCGTACCAGTGGAGGGTCAGGCCCGTGATGGGGAACCCCGGCGTGTCGGCCTCCTCGAACGAGAACAGGATGAGGAACACGATCGGCAGGTAGAGGAACACCAGCGTCGCGCCGGCGAGGACACCGAGGCAGCCACGGGTCTGCCGGGCCAGCGGACTGACCGGCATCGTGTCGAGCGCGCCGATCCCCTTAGCCACGGGTCACCACATCCTCGACCCGCAGGGATCGGCGGAACACGATGAGCACGATCGTGACGAACGCCGCGATGATGATCGCCAGCGCGGCCCCTTCCGGGTACTGGCCCTGGCGGGTGAAGTTCACGATCAGGTTCGCGATCAGGCTCCCGTCGGCTCCACCCACCAGGGTCGGGGTGAGGAACTCGCCCAGGATCGGGATGAACACGAAGATGCAGGCCGTGATGATCCCGGTCCGGATCTGGGGCAGCAGGATGTGCCGGAACGCCTGGTCGGGCCGTGCGCCCAGGTCCTGGGCCGCGTTGAGCTGGGTGAAGTCGAACTTCTCGAGGGCCGCGTACAGGGCGAGCGCGGCGAACGGAAAGTAGACGTACACGAGCACGACGAAGACCGTCAGGTTGTTGTAGACGAACAGGGTCGACGGTTCGTGGATGACGCCGATGCCCATGAGGAACTGGTTCAGCGCGCCCGTCTCGCCCAGGATCGCCTCCCATGCGTAGACCCGGAGCAGGTAGCTCGTCCAGAACGGGACGATCACGGCCAGGAGCACGATCCGCTGCCAGCGCCGGCTCACGTAGCGCACGAGGAAGTAGGTGAACGGCAGGGAGATGGCCAGCCCGCCGATCGTCACGGCGGACCCCATCAGCAGGGTCTTGAAGAAGGTCCGGATGTACGTCGGCTGGTTGAAGAACCGCGCGTAGTTGTTGGTGTTCAACTCGCGGACCAGGTCGAAGTCCGAGTTGGTCCGCCAGAAGCTGAACAGCAACATGATGAACATGGGGATGATGAACAGCAGGGTCAGCATGAGCAGGCCCGGCCAGAACGGGAGGGCCCGTCCCAGCCGCGCGCCCACGCCGCGGCCGGAACCCGCGAGCGGAGCCTCTCCGGCCCCGCCGCGGATCTCGGTCGTCATGTTGTCGGTCCCGTCCCGAGCTCTTCGGGACTAGGCGCCGAAGACCTCGTTGAACGCGTCGATCACGGCCTGGGTGGACGTGCCGGGGCCCTTGAGGTCCATCGTCTGGACCGTCTCGGGCTTGTTGTACAGGAACCGATCGGCGCGCTCCTGCTGGCCCTGGTTGACCAGGATCTTGTAGGCGGCCTCGTTGAACAGCGGCCGCCCGTTGAGGATGAAGTTCGCGGCGATGTATTCGGCCTGCTCGGCCAGCTCGAGGAACGGCATGATCAGGTTCTCGTTCCCGCCGCCCTTCACGATCATCTCGGAGTCCATCCAGCCGATGGTCCCCTCCTTGGGCGTGAAGACGTTGAGATCGGGGCCGCCCTGGTCCTTGACCCGCGATTCGGTGCCGAGGTTGCCGGTGGCGATCCACGCCTCACCCGTCTTGAGCAGGGCGATCGTGTCGGTGGCCTGGTCGGCCAGCTTCAGGATGTTCGGCTTGAGCTGCTTGAGCAGGTCCTTGGCCTTGGCGATCTCGTCGGGGGTCATGCTGTAGGCATTGCCCACCCCGGCGAACTTGCCCATGTAGGCCATGATCTCGACCGGCTGGTTCTCCACGACGACCCGCTTCTTGTACTTCGGGTCGATGAGGACCTCCCACGAATCGGGGGCCGGGGAGACGTGCGCCGGGTCGTAGTAGATCTGGACCGGCGACCACCCGAACGGGTAGCCGAGGTAGCCTTCCGGCTTCGTCCAGATCGGGAACGAGCGAGCGATCGAGTAGAGCTGCTTCGCGACCTCGAGCGAGTTGATGTCCCACGCCTCGATGAGGCCCGCCTCGAAGTAGTGGGGTACCCACAGGGCGTCCCCCGAGACCATGTCGATCTGGCCGCCGACCTGCTTGACCTTGGTATAGGCGTCGATGTTGTCGCTGAACAGCGTCGCGTTGATCTTGATGTTGTTCGTCGCGGCGATGGCGTCGACCTGGGCCTGGTACCAGTGGTCACCCCAGGTCATCCAGTTGAACGTTCCGGTCGGGGCGGCGGTCGGGGCGGCGGTCGCCGGAGCGGCAGTCGGACCGGCCGTGCCGGCGGCCGTCGGAGCGGTCGTCGGGACCGGCGTCGCGGCGGTCGAACAGGCGGCGAGGATGCCGCCGGCGCCGACAGCTGCGCTCGCCGCGGCAGTCACCTTGAGGAACTGCCGTCGGCTGTATTCGCGCATCAGATCAGTCATTCCACGCTCCTCCTTGCATCGTCCACGTGACGGTCGATCAGTCTCCGATGAGTGCGGCGTCGTCCGCAGGCCACCATACGCACACCTCCTCCCCCAACTCCTCCTCCTGGTGGGTCGTTCGAACACTGGTCCCGTGTGGCCGGATCGCGACGATGTCACCTGCCGTCGTCGCGAGGGTGATCCGTGTGTGGTTGCCCAGGAATGCGATGTCCACGATCCGCCCGGTGATACCGGGCTCCGGGCTCGGATCGTCGAGCGGCCGCA
Organism: uncultured Chloroflexia bacterium; assembly: GCA_963719285.1. Lineage (GTDB taxonomy): Bacteria > Chloroflexota > Limnocylindria > Limnocylindrales > CSP1-4 > C-114. The sequence goes on along the minus strand of CAVRBO010000004.1, from coordinate 901,202 downwards.
GGGTCAGCGACTCCGGGCGGACCATGAGCGTCGCGGGCCCGGCGGGCGATCCCGTGGGGGCGATCACCCGGCCGCCGCCCGACAGGCCGAACACCGGCCGGCCGTCCTCCGGCGCCACCGTCCCGGACAGGAAGTTCGTCTCGCCGACGAAGTCGGCCACGAAGCGGTTGACCGGCCGGTCGTAGACCTCCCGGGGCGTCCCGATCTGGGCGACCCGACCGCCCGACATGATGGCGATCCGGGTGCCCATCGAGAGCGCCTCGTCCTGATCGTGGGTGACGAAGACGAAGGTCGTGCCCACCTGGCGATGGATACGCGACAGCTCCGACTGCATGTTCCGGCGCAGCTTGAGATCGAGGGCGCCGAGCGGCTCGTCGAGCAGCAGGACCGCGGGACGTTTGGCCAGGGCCCGGGCCAGGGCCACCCGCTGTTGCTGGCCGCCGGACATCTCCGACGGAAGCCGCTGGCTCAGCCCTTCCAGCCCGACGAGCTCCAGGTACTCGCCGGTCCGTCGGGTCACCTCCGCCGCGGGCAGGCTCTCCATCCGCAGGCCGAACGCGACGTTCTGGGCCACGGTCATGTGCGGGAACAGGGCGTAGTTCTGGAAGACCGTGTTGACGTTGCGCTTGTGGGGCGGCAGGTCGTTGACCGTGCGGCCCTCGATCAGCAGCTCGCCCGCGCTCACCGGGATGAACCCGCCGATGAGGTTCAGGGTCGTCGTCTTGCCACACCCGGACGGGCCGAGGAGGCAGAAGAACTCGCCGGGTTCGATCACCATCGACACGTCGTTGAGGGCGACCGTCTGGCCATAGCGTTTCGTGGTGTGGCGCAGCTCGATGGCGGGTGTCGACTCAGGCAAGGTCGAAACCGCTCGCTGGCGCGATCAGCGTCTCGGGCACAGCCGGCTCGGTCGGCGCGGCGGGGAGCTCCCGTTCGTGTATCGGGATCACCATGATCGGGCGGCAGGGGGTGGGGATGCGCGCATCAGCTCCCTCTTGTGCAACCGTTTGTACGATGCTAGCGTCCGACCTATGGCCCGTCAATACAGCGCCCGGTCGCGCCGGCCCGACCCAGCCTGATGGGACGCTCCAGCCCGCTCGCCCGGACGGTCGACCTGGAGCGCTTCCGGAACGCGACCGAAGGCGTCGTCGCCGCCCGCTTCCACCCCGTCTACGAGCCCGCGCTGGCCCGCCTGCCGGACGGGCCGCAGGTGTTCCATGGGCTGCCGTTCGAGCTGGGCCCGGCCGCCGGCGCGGACGTCGCGCGCTGGATCCTGCTGGATGGGACGGCGACGCTGGACCTGCCCGGCGAAGGGTCCGCCAGCCACGTCGTCGTCGCCCACCTGTGCGATGCCTGGCGCGATGACGCCGGCCGGCGACCGCCAGGGCTGGCGGTGGGCCACGTCGTCCCGGTCGGCGAGCCGCTCGCCCGGTACACGGTCGCGGACCGCACCGGACGCGAGACGTCGCGGACGATCCGCCGCCGGTTCGAGATCGACGACGGGATCCTGGGCTGGGGCTCGGCGCCGTTCGCGGCCATCCCGCACCTGGCGAACGAGGTCCTCGATTGGCGCGGGCCGCACGCCGCCCAGGGCCCGGGCCGGTACGCCCCGGCCGGCCAGTCGGGCTCGCTCACGATCATGCCCGGCACGTTCGGCGGCAACCAGGTGGGGATGTCCGACTTCGTGCCGAGCCCCACTGACGACGTGCTCCTCTGGCTGTGCGCGATCGCGCTCCCGCCGGGGACCGAGCCGGCGACGCTCCGGCTCGAGTCGCTGACGGACGGCAGGCCGGGGAGCGACGTCGTCGTCGCGGCGGTCACGCTCTTCCGGGGCACCGGCGATCCCCTCGTCCGGAGCCCGCGGTTCAGTGTCCGCGTGAACGGGTTCGACGGCCGGCCACCGCAGGTGGATCTCGGGACGATCATCCGGACCCTTCCGGCAGCGACCGCCCCGGGCGCGAACGGAGCCGGGGACGTTGGCACGATCTTCGGATGGGGGACGCCGCGGGTGGCGCCCGGCGCCCCGACCGTCGGATCGAGCGTCGTCGACCTGTCGCTCGCTCCCGATGCCGTCGTCGGCTTCGGCGACTGGGACGTCCCCGGGCGGGACCTGCTCGCCGGGAACGTGCCGCGCGACCCGGCCGGCCTCCGCTCGATCGAGGTCCTGCCCGCGCCGCGCGTGCCGGTGGAGGTCGACATCGTGGACCGGACGACCGGCGAGCGCGTGCCCGGCCGGGTCCGCTTCACGACGCCGGACGGCCGGTACCTGCCGCCGGTCGGCCACCGCGACGAGATCAACCCGGCGTTCTTCGAGGACACCGGCGGCGACCTGATCCTCGGGACCGCCGCGTATGCCTATGTCCCGGGCCGGTTCGCGATCGACCTGCCGGTCGGTGGCGTGGACGTCGAGGTCGTCGGCGGCTTCGACCGGCTGCCGCACCGCGCCCGGATCGAGGTGGATCCCGCGACCCGCCGGCTCGAGCTGCCGCTCGCCCGGGCGATCGACCTCCACGCCGGCCGCTGGGTCACCGCCGACACCCACGTCCACTTCCTGGCGCCGTCCACGGCCCTCCTCCAGGCCGCCGCCGAGGACGTCGACCTGGTCAACCTCCTGGCCGCCCAGTGGGGCGAGCTGTACACGAACGTGACGGACCTGCCATGGGGTTCGATGGCCGACCCGTCCGGCCGGCGACTCGTCGTCGTGGGGACCGAGAACCGCCAGAACATGCTCGGCCATCTGGCGCTGCTCGGCGCCCACCGGCCCACGCTGCCGTATGCCAGCGCCGGCCCGCCCGAGGGCCGGATGGCGGGCGCGCTCGACGTCCTGCTCGCCGACTGGGCTGATCGCTGCCGCGCCGCCGGCGGCCTGGTCGTGGCGGCCCACTTCCCGCTTCCGTACGCGGAGATCGGGGCCGACATCGTGGCCGGCAAGATCGACGCCCTCGAGACCCAGGCGCTGTCTCCCGGCCTGGACGACCCGTCGGTGCTGGAGTGGTACCGCTTCCTGAACCTGGGCTATCGCCTGCCGATCGTGGGCGGCACCGACAAGATGTCGTCGGAGGTGCCGATCGGGGCGGTCCGGGCATATGTCCACCTGCTGACCGACGAGACGCTGACGTTCGAGACGTGGGCTGCCGCCGTCCGCGCCGGCCGCACGTTCGTCACCTCCGGTCCGGTCCTCGAACTCGCCGTCGATGGCCACGAGCCGGGCGACGTGGTCCGGCTGAGCTCGGGCGGCCGGCTCGAGGTGGCGGTCCGGGCGCGCGCCGCACAGCCGGTCGTGTCGGAGGTGGAGCTGATCGTGAACGGCCGGATCGTGGCGGCGACGAGCGCGGCCGGCGGCACGACCGAGCTCGCGCTCCACGAGACGATCGCGGTCGAGGCCGGGGCGTGGATCGCCGCCCGCTCGCGCAGCCGGCACGAGATCGTATCGGCCTTCCAGACCTCGATGGCGGCCCACACGTCGCCCGTGTACGTCGAGGTCGGGGGCCGGCCGTTCGAGCCGTCCGTCGAGGACGCACGGGTCGTGGAACAGGTCATCGAGGGCGCGCGGACGTGGGTCGCCGGCCTGGCCGCCGTGGCCGACCCGGCCGAGCGGGCGCGCATGGTCGCGTTCCTCGACACGAGCCTCGAGACCCTTCGCCGCAGGCTGGGCGACCGGACCGGACGGTAGGGACGCACCCGGGTCAGCCGGGAGGGTCCGCCGGATCGAGCGGGATCGCGATCGGCCGGCCGGTCCAGTCGTCGGCGATCCACGCGTAGGCCGGATCGTTGAGCTGGGTCACGGGCTTCGTGTCGCCGGCCAGGAAGTTCAGGTAGTACGCGTTCGTGCCGGGTGCGACCGCCACCGTGTGGTAGCCCTCATGGACGAGGACCAGGTCGCCATCCGCCGCCGCGATCGCGACGTCGAGATCCGTGTCCCGGGTGTAGATCCGCTGGATCGCGAACCCATCGGCCGGCGACAGCCGGTAGTAGTACGACTCCTCGTGATAGGTCGTCCCCTCGCGCCCGTCGTGACGATGCGGCGGGAAGCTCGACCAGTTGCCGCTCGGGGTGAGGATCTCGTAGGCGATCAGCCGCTCCGAGTCGAACGATGGATCGAGGGTCGCCGTCACGCCCCGGCTCACATTCCCGCCACCGCGCGCGAAGGCCGGCAGCTCGCCCGGCGCATACAGGCGGGCCGGATACCGACCGGTCGCGGGCGCCTCGCCGATCGCCACCTCGAAGGCGCCGACCGCGCCGATCACATAGCCCGTCCCCGGCGGCAGATACAGGACCTGCGGCTTGGCCGTGAAGACGTCGGCCCGCGCGACGGCACGCGTCTCGCCGCCGAACGCGAACGTGCCGGAGCCCTGGAGCGGCACGACCGCGATCTCGTTGCCGCCGGTGTCCCCCTCGAAGGTCTCGCCGGGCCCCAGCACGACGATCCGGGACGACAGGTAGCGCCAGCCGACGCTCTCCGGGGACATGTCGAGGACGACGCCCGGCCCGGTCCCTGGTCGAAGGTGGCGGACGGGCCCGGTCACGCGGGCACCTCGGCGACGATCTCGTCGACCCTGACCGGCCGCCCCTCGAGCCAGCTCTTCTTGGCCGCCAGCGCGAGCCGCAGCGTCTCGAGCGCTTCGTCCGGACCCGGTGTGGGTACGACCCCCGCCGCGAGCGCCTTGAAGAACGCCTCGAACTCGAGCCGGTAGGCCACCTCGAACCGATCGGGGAAGTTCTCGTAGTGGTCGCCCTCGTAGCCGAACCGGCGCGAGAAGGTCAGATCGGTCTTGTGGGGCGCCTCGACGACGACCTTGCCGGCCGCACCGGCGACCTCCGTCCGTATGTCGTAGCCCCAGGCGGATCGCCGGGACATCTCCACGACACCCAAGGCCCCGTTGCGGAAGCGGAGCATCGTGACGGCCGTGTCGACGTCGCCGCCCTCCTCGAAGCGCCGGTCGATGACGTTGCTGCCCCAGGCCGAGACCTCCTCGACCTCCCCGACGAGGAACCGGGCGAGGTCGAAGTCGTGGACGCTCATGTCGAGGAACGACCCGCCACTGTCGCGGATGAACTTGGCCGGCGGCAGGTACGTGTCGCGCGAATACGCCCGGAACTGCTCGACGCGGCCGAGCTCGCCCGCGTCGATGAGCTCCTTCGCCCGGACGTAGCCCGGATCGAACCGGCGCATGAACCCCATCTGGACCGGCAGGCCGGTCTCGCGCCAGAGGGTGACGACCCGGTTCGTTTCGGCCAGGTCCAGGGCGATGGGCTTCTCGCTCCAGATCGCCTTGCCCGCCCGCAGGGCGGCCTCGATGAGGGTGGCGTGGGTGCTGGTAGGGGTGACGATGACGACCGCCTCCACGGCCGGGTCGTCGATCGCGTCGAGCGCGTCGATCGTCGCCCGCTCCGCCCGTCCGACCTCGCGGCCGCGCTCCGCCTCGGCCGGGTCGAGATCGGCGACGACGACGAGGCGGGCGTTGGGGATCCCGGCCAGGGTCAGGAGGTGGGTCGTGCCGATCCGGCCCACGCCGAGGAACGCGACCCCGATGTCGCCGGGATTCTTGACCGTGAATCCGCTCATCCGATCTCCTCGATCAGCCCTGGCCTGGTGGTCATCGATCCGTGGTCCCGACCTGCGCCGGGGCGCCGGGGAACTCGCGCGCGACGCGCTCGGCCACCCGCTCGGCGGACAGTCCGTGGCGCTCGAGCAGGAAGGCGTTGGGCGCCGACTCGCCCCACGTGTCGGCGATGCCGATGCGGACCATCCGGCGGGGCTGCAGCTCGCCCAGGATCTCGGCCACCAGACCGCCCAGGCCGCCGTGGATCGTGTGCTCCTCGACCGTCACCACGAGCTCGACCCGCGCGGCCGCCGCGGCGATCGCGGCGGCATCCACCGGCTTGATGGACGGGACGTGGAGGAGTCCCGCGGAGATGCCCGCCGCATCGAGGAGCGAGGCCGCCGCCACGCAGCGCGCCGACTGCACGCCGGTCGAGACGAGAAGCACGTCCGACCCCTCGCGCAACGAGACCACCCGGCCGGGCTCGAAGCGGTACCCGGCATCGAACAGGTCGGGCCCCGCGTCGCGAGCGAGGCGCAGGTAGACCGGACCCGGCGTCGCCGTGGCCCAGCGGATCGCGGCCGCGCACTCGGCGGCGTCGCCCGGGGAGATCACCGTCATGCCCGGCATCGCCCGCATGATCGCGAGGTCCTCGACATCCTGGTGGGTCTTGCCGGTGAACCCGGTGAGCAGCCCCGTGTAGGCCGCGCCGATCTTGACGTTCGCGTGGGTCTGGGCGACGAGCATCCGGATCGGATCGACCGCACGGTGGGTGAAGAACACGCCGAACGACGAGAGCCACGGGACGTAGCCCATCGTCGCGAGCCCGACCGCCGTGCCGACCATGTTCTGCTCGGCGATGCCCATCTGCAGGAAGCGGTCCGGGTGCGCGAGCGCGAACCGGTCCGCCCGAGTGGAGGTCCCGAGGTCCGCGTCGAGGACGAGCAGGTTCGGGTCCTCGTCCGCGAGCTCGGACAGGGTCTCCGCCCAGGCGTCGCGCATGGCGGTCGTCACGACACGACCTCCGGCGCGAGCTCGCGCCTGGCCGCTGCCACCTCGTCGGCCGTGGCCACCCGGGCGTGCCACTCGAACCGCCCTTCGGTGAACGACAGCCCGCGGCCCTTCGCGGTCCGAGCCAGGATCGCGGTGGGCCGCCCGGCGGGCGCGCCGGCACGGGCATCCGTGCATGCCGCCACGATCGCCTCCGTGTCGTGGCCGTCGATCTCCAGCACGCGCCAGCCGAACGCCTCGAGCGCGGCCCGAAGGCGCGTCCCGGCCAGCGGGTCCTGCCGGTCGGCGCGAGCCTCGTCGCCCGGGCTCAACGGCCAGCCGTACTGCTGGAGGCCATTGCAGTCGACGATCGCGGTGAGGTTGCCCAGCCCGTAGCGGGCCGCGACCATCACGCTCTCCCAGATCATCCCTTCCTGGGTCTCACCGTCGCCGAGCATGACGAACGTGTGCACGTCCAGGCCGCGCATCCGCGCTCCCAGGGCGATCCCGAGCCCGACCGCGAGCCCCTGGCCAAGGGAACCCGTGGACGCCTCGAGCCCGGGCAGGCGGGTCATGTCCGGGTGGCCCTGGAGCCGGCTGTCGCCGCTGTCGAACGTCGCGAGCTCCTCGACCGGGAAGTAGCCGCGCAGCGCCATCGCCACGTACAGCCCGATCGCGGAGTGGCCCTTGGACAGGATGAACCGGTCCCGATCGGGCCAGTCCGGCTCGTCGGGGCGGATGCGCAGGACCCGGAAGAACAGGGCGAGGAGCAGGTCCATCGCCGACAGCGGGCCGCCGATGTGCCCGGCGCCACTGTGGGCGACCGACTCGACGACCAGCAACCGGCCGCGCCGGGCGAGATCCGCGAGATCGACCTGCGGCTCGGCTCCCCCGTCCGGCGTCAGCGGCAACGGATCGGCCGGCCGGGACGCGCCTCGCGCCCGAGCGGGTCGGATCGGCACGTCACGAGCGACCACCCCGCACCGCTGCGCTGCGGGTGCTCTCGCGGACCTTGAACTCCACCGACAACATCACCCCGTCGGGCAGGACGCCCTCGTGGACCGCCCGGATGAGCGACGCGGCCGCCGCCCGGCCCATCTCGGCCGACGGTACGGCCACCGTGGTCAGCCGGGGATTGGAGATCGCCGCGAACGGGATGCCGTCGAAGCCCACGATGCCGACGTCGTCCGGGATGCGCACGCCGCGATCGCGCAGCGCGTCCATGAGGCCGAGGGCGAGGAGATCGTCGTAGCACACCAGCGCGTCGGGCAGGTCCCCGGCGATCTCGGCCGCGAGGTCGGCCGGGTCGCGCCACGCGTCGACGCTCCCCTTGAACATCCGCACGGGGGCGCGGATGCCACGCGAGCGCAGGGTCGCGGCCACGGTCTCGGCACGGATCGTGTTGGAGGCGCGCACGCCGCTCTCGACATAGCCCAGCCGCCGGCAGCCGCTGTCGACGAGGTGATCGACGGCCGCGCGGACGCCGCTCTCGTCATCGGTCTGGATCACCCCGGGGACGCGCGGCCCGTCGCGCCGGGGCAGGCTCCGGTGGTCCGGCCAGACGAGCACGAGCCGGTCGGGGTCGACCCGCTCCCGGAGCTCCCTGGGCGACAGGACGCTCGACACGATCGCCACGCCGTCCGTGCCGTGCTCCGAGAAGATGCGCAGCGCGAGGCGCTCGCGGACGAGGTCCCGTTCGCCGGCCACGACCATCACGACATAGCCCGCCTCGCGGGCCTCCTGCTCGAACGCGGAGGCGATCTGGCCGTGGACCGGATCGCGGAGATCCGGCAATAGCAGGCCGAGCGTCCGCGTCCGCCGGACGCGGAGGCTCCGAGCGGCGGCGTTCGGGACGTAGTGCAGGTCGGCCGCGGCGGCCTTGACCGTCTCACGCGTCCCGAGGCTGATGCGTGGATCGTCGGCCAGGGCACGCGATGCCGTCGAACCGGACACGTTCGCCCGCGCGGCGACATCCTTGAGGAGGATCCGACGGCGCTGGCCGTCCCCGCTCACCGCCACGCGCCCCTCCTCCCCTAGACCGCGACGCGAAGGGCGCGGTCAGCCCCGCGGGCGCTCCGGTCGAGGGCCGCCCGCTGGCGTGCCCGACCGGCCGATCCGGCCCGATGGCAGCGCAGGTCGCCCGACCAGGCGACGTCGGTCGCCCGGAGATCGCGCGGGGAAGCACGCATCTTGGACCGCACCTCCAACGACTGCAACCGATTGCGCAGACCGTAGCACCCGCGCATCCGCGACGTCAATCTACCTGACCGAGGGTCGATCCCGCAGCGACATCCGGAGGACCTCCAGGAGTCCGGAGCCGACCGCGAACGGATCCGCCCATTCCCAGTGGAGCGGGCTGTACAACTCGTTGTCCCACCAGCCGTCGAAGCCGGTCGCACGGACCGCGGCGACCCACTCCCGGAGCGGGATCTCGCCCTCGCCCGGCCAGACGCGGCGCGTTGCCTGCTCCGGCGTCGGCGCGCCCGCCGGACCCAGCGAGTCGGCGAAGTCCACCCCGGAGATGACCCGGCGGTCGAGCCTGGCGATCTCGTCCGGCGTCGTGCCCCGCTGCCAGAGATGCCAGAAGTCGAGCACGAGGCCCACGTTGTCGCGCTCGACGGCGTCGATCGCCTCGACCGCCCGGGCGAGCGAACCGAGGGGCGTCCATGCCACGGGCTCCAGGTAGTACCGGATCCCGTGCGGCGCGCCGAGGTCGGCGACGGCCCGGATCGCCTCGGCGGTCACCCGCCGGAGCTCCGCCGGCGCCAGCTCCGCCGGGCCGCCGTACGCCCCGCCGGGGGAGACCGGTCCGGACAGGACCTGGACGTTCGTGACCCCGACGTCCACCGCCAGTCGGGTCAGCGCCTCCGCCTCCGCGAGCATCGCGGCCCGCTCGTCGGGTCGCCAGCGCTCCACGTCCGGCAACGCACCCAGGTTGACCGGCCCCAGGCCGGCCAGCGCGTCGCGCAGGCTCTCGACCGGGTAGCCCTGGGCGAGGTAGCGCAGGAGGTGCTCGGCCCGGACGAAGATCCCGTCCCAGCCGGTCTCCCGGGCGATCCGGATCTGCATGAGCGCCGGGAGGTACATCGTCGAATTGGAGTTGTAGACGAGACGCATCGTTGACTCCTGGGGGTCGGGACGAACGTTCGGCGGTGGGGCGGTGACGCCGGCGTCAGCCGCTCGCCGGTGCCTCGATGGGACGGGCGACCCGTTCGGCCATCGCCCGGCAGCGCTCGAAGTCCGGGCGGCAGACGGCCAGCGCCACCCGCTCCACCTCGTCCGGATCCCGCCCCAGGGCGGCGGCCCAGATCCCGCGACCGGCGAGGAACCCGGACGCCCCGGCCGTACCGGCGATGCGGATCTGGTCGATGAAGGTGGCGGTATCTGCGCCCGCGCCGAGGAGGACCCAGGGCGTGCCCGCGCACGCCGTGTCCAGCGCCCGGCAGGCTTCGAGCGCCGCCGCCTCGCCGTCGGTGGCCAGGCCGAGTACGGGGAACGGCAGCTTGAGCAGGTCCGGTCCGAGTGCCCGGATGCGCGCGACGGCCTCGATCGCGAGGCGTCCGTACGCACCGGCGTAGGTGGCGGCCGGCTCGGTGGACCAGCGGTACACGACGGGCTCCACGACCAGCGGCAGCCCGGCCTCGTGGCACGTCCGCGCCGCCGCCTCCACGAGGGCGTCCTGGCGGATCGCCGAGGGCTCGTGGTCGACCCGGTACGGCAGGAGCAGCTTGCAGGCGTCGGCGCCGCGCCGGCGGGCATGGTCGGGCGAGAAGTCGGCGAGCAGGGTGGTCGTCCGACCGTCCTCGACCATCTCGTAGCCCTGCGCCTCGAGGGGCATGATCAGGCCGACTGACGCCGGCACCACGCCCGCATCGAGCGCTTCGCCGCCGAATTCCTCGTCCAGCATGATCGCCGTGGCCGCCGGGGCGAGCGCCCGGGCCAGCCGGACCTTGAGGGAGCGCATCGCGGCGTCCGTGAGGCCGACCAGGCCCCGCCGCTCGAGGATGGATCGGAGGCTGTCGCGATGATCGAGCGCGATGCCGGCCACGATGCCCCGATCGCCGGCCAGTCGGAGCAACCGCAGGCGGCGCTCCTCGACCGTCACGTGTGCACGAGCGGCAGGCGGGGATCCGGCACCATCGACGGCCACAGCGTGCGGACCCAGGCGAGGTCCGGATCGTCCGTGTTGGCCATCGTCCGCCGGTCGCCGGCCAGTGCGTTCAGGTAGTAGGCGTCGTAGCCCTGGGTCGAGGCGAACGGGTGGTAACCCTGGTCGACGCTCAGCAGGTCGCCATGGCGGACCGGCAGGACCAGGTCCCGCGATCCATCGCGGTGGTAGACGCGCTGGATCGCCCAGCCCTCGGGCCGGCTGATCTGGTAGTAGTACGTCTCTTCGAGGACCGCTTCGCGTGGCGGGTCGTCCACGTCGTGCTTGTGGGGCGGCCAGCCCGACCAGTTGCCGTTCGGGGTGAAGACCTCGCAGATGAGCAGCCGGTCGGCGGGGAAGCCCGGCATCATGATGTTGTTGATCTGGCGGGTGGCGTTGCCGGCGCCCCGGATCTCGATCTCCACCTCGTCCGGTCGCACGAGGATCGGCTCGGGGGCCACTCCGCCCCGACCCGTTCCCGGGGCCTGGGCGACCGCCACGACGGCCCGCTGCCCGGGGAGCGGCCGGCCGACGATCCGGGTCCGGGTCCCGGCCGGGATATACGCGCTCCAGGGCATCCCCGCGAAGACCGTGGTCCGGCCGGGCAGCGCCAGCGCCGGGCCGCGCTCGGGCGCGACCTCCACGCCGCCGCCCGAGATCGTGACGATCGCGGCCTCCTGCTCGGGCCGGTCGAGCTCCACGACCTCGCCGTCGGCGAGCCCGAACGCGCGGAACGAGAGATACCGCCAGCCCGACCGGGCGGGGTCGGTCGCGACGGCGCCCGTGCCATCGGGATGGATGTGCAGGGAGGCGACATCGCGGGTCATCGGGAGCTTCGCCGGGTGGATGACCGGCTCCCGGGGGGCGCCTGCGTTCGTCATGGACGGGCCTCCTGCGGACGGCTCTGTCGGTTGTCGGGGCCGCGCGGGCGAGGCACGCTCGACCGGGCGGCCAGCAGCGCGTCGATGTCGGCCGGTGTCGGCATGGCCGTGCTGCACATCAGGCGCGAGGCGACGATCGCCCCGGCGGCATTGCCACGTTCCAGCGCCGTCGCCGGGTCCAGGCCGCGGAGCAGGCCCGCGGCGAAGGCCGCGCTGAGTGCGTCGCCGGCCCCGATCCCGCACAGGACGTCGATCGGGAGGCCGGCCAGGGTCCGACGACCACCCGGCGTCACGAGCGAGACGCCATCCGCGCCGTGCTTGAGCACGATGAGCGCGGGATGCGCATCGCGGCCGATCGCCGGATCCAGGCCCGTCGCCGCGAACTCCGCGTCGCTCCCGATGAGGATGTCGGACAGTCCCGCCGCTCTGGCCATGAGCGCGGGCGCCTGGGCCGGGTCAGCCCACAGGGTGGGGCGCCAGTCCAGGTCCAGGATCGTGGTGGACGGTGGCCGCCGGGAGCGCGACGCCAGTCGCACCTCGAGGAGGCTCATCGTCGCGGAGCGGGCCGGTTCGGTGGCCAGGAGCGTGCCGGAGACGATCACCAGCGGCGCCTCGTCCAGGAGCGCCACGGGCAGGTCGGCGACCGTCAGTCGCGTCTCGGGTGCCGGGGCGGGCCGGTAGAACGTCACCGGGAAGCGTTCCGGCGGCCAGACCTCGAAGAACGCCACCTGGGTCCGCGACCCCGCCCGGGTGACGAGCGCCCCGACATCGATCCCCTCCCCCGCGAGGAAGGCACGCACGTGGTCGCCGTGCCCGTCGTCGCCGACGGCCGAGACGACCGCGCTGGACACCCCGAGCCGGGCGAGGCCCGTGGCGATGTTGCCGGCGAACCCGCCGACGGCCCGGACGAAGCCGTCCGCGGCGGCCAGCGTCGTTCGGGGCGTCGCTGGGGTGAGATCGACGCCGACCCGACCGACGACGACCGCCTCGATCACCGACGACCCCTCGCGATCACGCCCGGTGCTTGATCACGGCGTCCCGGAACGTGGCCCCGACCTGCCGGGCCTCGGCCGCCCCGTCGCGCATCCGGAGGCCGAACGGCGCCAGGTTCGCATCCTTGACCCCGATGCCGATGCTCAGCGAGCGATCGAGAAGCGCGTCGGTCTGGGGGAGCATGCCGGCGCGGTACTCGCCGTGGGCGTGGCTGGGGTCGCCACAATCGAACGGGCAGCCCTTGCCGTTGATCGTCCGCTTGTCGAGCAGGTGGTTCATCCGGCTGTAGGTGTGCCAGCCCGACTCGCCGAGGGTCCTCGAGCCGACCTCCGCCACCACCTTGTCGGCCATCTCCGCGGTCGGAAGCACGACGACGAGGTGGGTGGCGAGGTCGCCCGCGGGGTCGGTCAAGGTCCGGAAGTCGATCATCGGGACCTCTTCGAGCATGTCCTTGACGATCGCCTTGTTGGCCCGCAGGTGCGACACGATGGTGTCGAGCTTCCTGACCTGCGCGCCGAGAACGGCACCGGACAACTCGGTCATCCGGAAGTTCATGCCAAGGAAGGGCCGCGGCGCGTACTTCGACTCGAGCCGGTCCGGGGCATGGCCCTGGTCGTGCATGGCGAAGGCGCGCTCGTACAGGCCGGCGTCGTCGGTCACGATCATCCCCCCGTCGCCGCAGGTGATCGTCTTGTACTCGTTGAAGCTGTACGTGCCGGCGATGCCGAATGAGCCGACGCTGCGGCCCTTGTACGACGCTCCGAATGCCTGGGCGCAATCCTCGATGAGGGCGATCCCGTGCTTGTCGGCGATCGCCTTGAGCTCCTCGATCCGGGCCACCCCACCCAACATGTGGACGACGAGGATCGCCGCCGTGCGGGGCGTGATCTTCGCCTCGACGTCGGCCGGGTCCAGGTCGAACGTCTGGTCGATCTCCGCCAGGACCGGCGTCGCGCCGGTGTACACGATCGCCGAGATGGAGGCGACGTAGGTGAACCCGGGCACGATGACCTCGTCGCCCGCTCCGATGCCCAGGCTGAGCAGGGTGATCCACAACGCCGCCGATCCACCGCCATGGAGGGCGAGGGCGTGGTTGACCCCGGTCAGCTTCGCGATCGCCTCTTCGACGTGGTGGACCTTGGCCTTGAACCGGGGGTCGTCGGATGGGCCGTAGCGGCTCAGGTAGCCGCTCTGGAGCACCTCCATCACCTCGGCCGTCTCTTCGGCGCCGACGAGCTCGATCCCGGGTCCGGGCATGCTGTCTCCTCGCTAAGCGGACGCGCCCGGCCCGGGCAGGCTCGGGGCGTGTGGGTGGGTCACTGGATGTCGATGCGCTGGGCGGCGCGCTTCTTGTCGTAGTCCTTCCGGGCGGTCCGCACGCCGGCCTGTCCGCTCGCGCCCGCGACCGGCACGTCCCACCACGACTCGAAGCCGGGCATCCGCTTCTCGGGCTCGGTCGGGACGACGATGACCGTGACCCGGTCGGCGACCTTCGCCTGGGCGAGCGCGGCGCGCAGCTCATCGGGCGTGCAGGCGTGGATCGCGAGGGCGCCCATCGCCTCGGCGTGGGCCTTGAAGTCCACCGGCACGTACGGCCCGGTCAGCCGGTTGCGCTCCGGGTCGCGGAAGCGGAGCTCGTTGCCGAAGTCGGGCACGCCTACCAGGCGCTGCAGCGCGAGGATGCACTGGAAGCCATGGTTGTCGAGGACGACGATCGTGAACTTGAGGCCCTCGGCCACCGCCGTCACGATCTCCGAGTTGAGCATGAGATACGACCCGTCGCCGACCATGACGACCACGTCGCGCTCGGGGTCGGCCAGGCGTACGCCGAGCCCGGCCACGATCTCGTAACCCATGCACGAGAAGCCGTACTCCACGTGGTAGGCCTTGGGGTCCTCGGGCCGCCACAGGCGGAGCAGGTCGCCGGGCAGGCTGCCGGCGGCGCAGATGACGGTCGCGTGGCCGCCCACCGCGTCGTTGACGAGGCCGATCACCTCGGCCTGGCCGAGATCGCCCGGCTCGCCGTTGATCGCCCGCAGGCCGTCGACGATGCCGTCCCACTCGTGCTTGAGGTCCGCGATCCGCCGGCGATAGGGAGCCGCCGTGCCGGCGTAGCCGTCCGCGGTGAGCCGCGCCTCGAGCGCCCGGATCGCTTCGCGAGCGTCTGCGACCACCGGGATCGCCCGCCACTTGTGGGCGTCCATCGACCCGATGTTGATGCCGACGAACGTCGCGCCGGGATGCTGGAAGGTCGTGCGCGAGGCGGTGACGAAGTCGCCCATCCGGGTCCCGATGCCGATGACGACGTCCGCGTCGCGGGCCAGCCGGTTGGCCGCCAGGCCGCCGTTCGTGCCGGCCGGCCCGGCGTTCATCGGATGGTTCCAGGGCAGGGCGCCCTTGCCGGCCTGGGTCTCGACGACCGGGATGCCGAAGCGGGTCGCGAACGCGGCGAGCTCGTCGGTCGCCTCGGAGTAGATCGTGCCGCCGCCCACGACGATGACCGGGGCCTTGGACGCGCCGATGACCCGCGCCGCGGCGGCCAGGTCGGCCGCGTCCGGCTGCGGGCGCCGGACCCGCCAGACGCGCTTCCCGAAGAACCGGGTCGGCCAGTCGAACGCCTCGGACTGGACGTCCTCGGGCAGCGAGATCGTCACCGCTCCCGTCTCTGCCGGATCGGTGAGGACACGGAACGCCTCCGGCAGGGAGCCGAGGAGCTGCTCCGGCCGCGAGATCCGGTCGAAGAAGCGCGAGACCGGCCGGAAGGCGTCGTTGGCGCTCGCATCGCGCTCGGTCGGGTGCTCGATCTGCTGGAGGACCGGATCCGGGGCCCGGTTGGCGAAGTAGTCGCTCGGGAGGAGCAGGACAGGGATGCGGTTGACGGTCGCCCCGGCGGCACCGGTGACCATGTTCATCGCGCCAGGTCCCACCGACGACGTGCAGGCATAGGCCCGGAGGCGGTTGTGGTGGCGGGCGAACGCCGCGGCCAGGTGGACCTGGGCCTGCTCGTTCTGGGGTCGGTAGTACGGCATCGCCTCGGCGTCGCCGAGCTCCTCGAGGGCCTGGCCCAGGCCGGCCACGTTGCCGTGCCCGAAGATGCCCCAGACGCCCTCGATGAAGCGGCCCTCGCGTCCGTCCCGCTCGACATACTGCTGGGCAAGGAAACGCACGATGGCCTGGCCCACGGTCAGCCGGACGGTCTCCATCTTTTCTCCTTGCGCAACCGATTGCAGGGAAGGTATCATCGCGCCTCGCCCCACGTCAATATCGTCGGGAGGGGTCCGCAGGCATGACGACCGGGCGCACGCGTCGAGCCACTCCCCTGGCCCGCTCCGTCGACCTCTCGACGGCCTGGAACGCGTCTGACGCGGAGGTCGGCGCGCGCTTCCATCCGCTCTATGAGCAGGCCCTCGCCCGCCTGCCCGAGGGACCCTCGGTGTTCCGTGGCCTGCCGTTCGACCTGGGGTTCCGGGCGGCAGGACGCCGCTGGATCGTCGCCGGCGATGAGCTGACCATCGACCTGCGGGACCACGGTCCGGCGAGCCACATCGTGATCGCCCATTTCGCCGACAGCTGGCGCGACGCCACCGGCGAACGCAGCCCCGGGAACCCGGTGGGCTGGGTCCTCCCCACGGGCGAGCCTCTCGCGCGCTACGAGTTCAGCCTGGCCGGCGGCGAGACCCGGACCGTGGACGTGCGACGCCGGTTCGAGATCGCGGACGGCATCATCGGCTGGGGGTTCGTGCCGTTCGCGGCCATCGGCCATCGCTCTGATGAGGCGCTCGACTGGCGCGGCCCGTACAGCCGCCAGGCCCCCGGTCGGTACGCGCCGGCCGGACACGGCGGGGCGCTCACGGTCCTGCCCGGCTCGTGGGGCGCGCACCAGACCGGCGTGGCCGACTTCGTCCCGACGCCCGACGACGACGCGACGTACTGGCTCCACGCGATCCCCCTCGGCGGGGTCGCCGAGCCCGCGACGCTCCGGGTCATCCCGCTCGGCGGCGGACGACCCGGGACGGACATCGTCATCGCGGCCGTCACCCTGTTCGCCGGCACGGCGGACCCGCTCGTTCTGGCGCCCCGCCGGCAGATCCTCGTCACGGGCGCCGGCGCGGAGCTCCCCGAGGTCGACCTGGGCATCGCGATCCGGTCGAGGCCGCTGCCCCTGCCGCGCGGATGCCCGCACGACGGGCCGGGGCCGATCGGCTGGGGCCGGCCGACACCCAGCGCCGACGCGGCCGACGGCGAGGTCGCAGCGCGCCGTGTCGTCGATCTCGCGCTGGCGCCGGACGCGCGGATCGCGCTCGGTGACTGGACGGTCGCCGCGGCGGACCTGGCGACCGGAGCGACCAGTCCGGACGGTCGGGTCAGGATCGAACCCCTGGCGGCTGCCGGCGTCCGGGTCGAGGTGCGGGTCGGCGCGGACGGCGAGGCGAGCCCGGCACGGGTGCGGTTCGTCGCCGCGGACGGGCGGTACCTGCCGCCGCTCGGCCATCGCGACGAGGTCAATACGGGGATCTACGAGGACTCCGGCGCCGGCCTCGTCCTCGGAGCCGACACCTACGCCTACGTCCCCGGTCGGTTCGAGATCGACCTGCCGGTGGGCGCCGTCGAGGTCGAGGTCGTGAAGGGCTTCGACCACCGGCCGGTGCGCACGACCGTGACGGTCGGACCGGGCACCCGCGAGCTGGCGTTCGCGCTGGATCGCTCGATCGACCTGCGCGCCGCGGGGTGGCGCACGGCCGACCCGCACGTCCACTTCATCCCGCCCTCAACGGCCCTGCTCCAGGCGGCCGCCGAGGACATCACGTTCGTGCACCTGCTCGCCACCCAGCTCGGCGACGAGTTCGCCAGCGTCGCGGACCTCGCCTTCGGCTCGCAACAGGACCCGAGCGGTCGCCACGTCGTGATGGTCGGGACCGAGAACCGCCAGAACGTGCTGGGCCACCTGGGGCTGCTGGGGGCGCGCCGGCCGATCCTGCCCCTGGCGTCGGGCGGCGCGCCGGAGGGCCCGATCGGCGCCCCGATCGCCGAGCTGCTGGCCGACTGGGCCGATCGCTGCCATGCCGAGGGTGGGCTCGTCGTCGGCGCCCACTTCCCGCTGCCCTTCGCGGAGATCGCGGCCGACATCGTCGCCGGCCGGATCGACGCGATCGAGATGCAGACGTTCGCGCCCGGCCTCGACAACCCCACGGTCAACGAGTGGTACCGCTTCCTGAACTGCGGCTATCGCGTCCCGGTCCTGGGCGGGACCGACAAGATGTCGGCCGAGATGCCGCTCGGCGGGGTCCGGACGTATGCGCGCCTCGATCCCGATGGCGCCGCCACGTTCGAGTCCTGGGCGGCCGCGGTCCGGGCCGGCCGCACGTTCGCCACGTCCGGGCCGGTCATCGAGCTGCTGGTCGACGGCCACGAGCCCGGCGACGTCGTCGTCCTGCCCGCCTCCGGTGGCCGCCTGGAGGTCCGGATCCGGGTCCGGGCAGCCCAGCCCATCGTGGGTTGCGTGGAGCTCGTCATGAATGGCCGGGTCGTGGCGCGCGAGGATGCGCCGGGCGGCACGACCGAGCTGTCGCTGTCCGCCCTCGTGGACGTCACGTCCGGCGCCTGGATCGCCGCCCGTGCGCGGAGCGACCACGAGATCCGGTCCGCGTACCTGACGAGCATGGCCGCCCACACCTCGCCGGTGTACGTCGAGGTCGTCGATCGGCCGCTGTTCGCCAGGACCGACGCCGAGGCGATCGTCGCCGTCATCGACGGGACCGTACGATGGCTCGAGACCATCGCGACGATCGCGGACCCGGCCCTGCGGGCGCGGATGGCGGCACGGATCGCGGAGAGCGGGACGACGCTCCGCGGTCGCATCGCTTCGACACGGGAGGTTCCCTGACGTGAAGATCGCCCTCGATCCGTACATGCTCCGCGACCGGCCGTTCGGCGAGGTCTGCCGGATCGCGGCCGACATCGGCTACGACGCGATCGAGCTGTCGCCCCGGCCGGACTTCATCCCGTTCTTCACCCACCCGCGGGCCGACCGGGCCAAGGTCGGCGAGTTCCGCAAGGGGCTGACCGACTCAGGACTCGAGATGGCGTCGATCCTGCCCCTCTACCGCTGGTCGAGCCCCGACGAGGACGAACGCCTGGCCGCCGTGCGCTACTGGAAGCGGGCGATCCAGCTGTGCGTGGACGTGGGCTGCACGACGATGAACTCGGAGTTCAACGGGCGGCCGGAGCAGGCGGCCCGGAGCGAGGCCCAGTTCTGGCGCTCGATGGAAGAGCTCCTGCCGATCTTCGAGCAGGAGGGCATCAAGCTCAACCTGGAGGCCCATCCGGACGACTTCATCGAGCGCAACACCGATGCGGTCGACCTCGTCCGCGGGATCGACTCGCCCGGCGTGGGCTATGTCTTCTGTGCGCCGCACACGTACTACCTCGGCGACGACATCGCGGCCATGATCGCCTACGCCGCGCCCGTCCTGGCCCAGGTCCACATCGCGGACGTGCTCAACCATCGGGCGTCGTCCGGCAACCGCTACATCGTCAACCCGCCCGGCTCGACGGCCCGGGTCCACCAGCATCTCGACATCGGCCAGGGCGAGGTGGACTTCGAGGCGTGCTTCGGCGCGCTCCGCGCCGTCGGCTTCGACGGCATCCTCACCGCGTGCGTCTTCGCCTGGGAGGAGCGCGCCGTGGAGTCGTCCCGGTTCATGTTCGACCGGATCAAGGCCCTGCTGGCGCCTCGACCGTGATCGTGCCGCCGTCCGCGAGCGCACGCTGGGCGGCCATCGCGATGACGAATGCGGCCCGTCCGTCCGCCCCCGACGGACTCGCCGGCCGGTCGTCCAGGATCGACCGGGCGAAGGCGCGCGCCTGGTCCGTGTAGGCCGCCGCGAAACGGGGCATCGATGGCGGGGTCGGGTCCCAGCGGACACCCCCCGGACCACCGAACGCGGAGCCCGAGACGATCGGCAGGCCGCCGATGAAGGCGCTTCCGTCCGTGCCGTGGACCTCGGTCCGGACGTCCTCGCCGAAGGCGACCCGCCGGCTGAGTTCGACGCTGCCGATGGCCCCGGAGGCAAATCTCAGGTTGACCACGGCCGTGTCGACGTCGCCGTGGGTCGCGGCGTCCGGGTAGACCTGGACCGAGCCGGTCGCCTGGACCTCGACGACCTCCGAATCCATGAGGAAGCGCCCCGAATCGAACTCGTGGATCCCCATGTCGAGCATGATCCCGCCGCTGATCCGGGGGTCCAGGATGGCCGCGGGCGGCGGGTCGGTGTCGTACTGGCGGCTGTTGAACAGGAGCGGCCGGCCGAGCTCCCCGGCGACGATCCGGGCGCGTGCCCGGACGTGATCCGGGTCGTGCCGGCGCATCAGGCCGACCTGCAGGCGGACACCCGCCCGGGCGACCGCGGCCAGGATCGCGTCCGTCTCGGGGAGATCGAGCGCCAGGGGCTTCTCGCACAGGATGTCGCGGCCGGCGGCGGCGGCCGCTTCCACGATCGCCCGGTGGTGGACCGACGAGACGGCGATGAGCACCGCGTCGACCCCCGGTGCCGCGATCGCCTTGAGTGGATCGGCGAACGGCGTCGCCGCGATCTCGTCGGCCAGGCGACGGGCGGCATCGCCGTCGACGTCGCCGATCGCGACGATCCGCAGCTCGGGCGCGCCGGCGGCGATGAGCCGGGCGTGGTTGCTGCCCATCCGTCCCGCCCCGATGATCGCCAGTCCGATCCGCGCCGTCATCCGGCCCTCCGATGGGCGCACTCCGCTGGGCGCCAGGCCGCGATGGTAGTCGACCCGCCCTCGCCCCGCGAAATCGGTTGCGCAGGTCAGGGGCCGCCCACGAGATCGTAGGCCGCGTAGCGGTCGCCCTCGATACGCACGAACACGACCGTCGCGCATCCGGGGATGCCGGGGAAGCCGCGGTTGCATGGCCCGTCGATGCAGGGCTGGATCCGCAACGGCAGCGCGATGACCGGCTCGGGGCCGGTCGCACGTAACTCGTCGATCCCGAGGAGGTCGTCCGGCCCACCGGCCGCCCGATGATAGGTTCGGCCGCAGACCCCGATCCTGTCCGGGAGTGTCTCGACCGTCGGCACCCGCACGGTCAGGGCGAGCGTCGTCTCGACGGCCTTCACGCCGGCCAACGCGAAGCCGGCCGCGACGACCGCTCCCACGAGGAATCGGCCGAATGGCCCGATCCGTTGCCACGCCGACGGGCGATCGTCCCCTTGCACACTGTCGCGGACCGACGAACCACGGCCGGTGTGACGCCTGTCCGATGGTCGACCGTTGACCGTTTCCATGTCGTCGGCTTCGCTATGCTTCGACGGTGACGGAACTGATCGGTCGCGTGATGCCCGCCGATCGCCTCCAGTCCGACTATCTGGCGATCCCCTTCGACGTTCCGCAGGGACGTTCTGCGCTCCATGTCGGCTTCACCTACGAGGACGCGATGTCCGCGGACGTGCGCACGGGCGGCAACACGATCGACCTGGGTCTGTTCGGTCCGGGTCCGCTCGAGTTCGGATCGCCGGCATTCCGAGGCTGGAGCGGGAGCGAGCGGTCGGACGTGTGGCTGGCGGCCGACGCGGCGACGCCCGGCTACCGTCCGGGCCCGATCGCGCCGGGAACCTGGCACGTCGTCCTCGGGCTCTACCAGGTCGCCGAGCTCGGCGCCCCGTACCGCCTCACCGTCGAGACGCTCGACGCCCTGCCGCCCTCGGTCGTGGACGTGGTCGCGCGTCCTCCGAGGGCCGAGCCCTCGACCCATCGCAGCGCGGGGGAACGGACCGCACCCATCTGGCTGCGGGGCGATCTCCACTGCCACACCGTCCACAGCGACGGCGCGGAGCGTCCGGCGGGTCTTGTCGCCGAGGCGACCGATCTCGGCCTCGACTTCCTGGCCGTGACGGACCACAACACGGACAGTCACCATCCGGAGCTGGCGGCGGAGGGGGGCCGACTCGTGCTGCTCCGGGCCGAGGAGATCACCACCTACTACGGCCATTCGAACGCATGGGGCCTCTCGGGCTGGGTGGACTTCCGGAACCGAACCTCGGCCGACATGCTTCGCTCGTTCGACGAGGTCCATCGACAGGGCGGCCTCGTGTCGGTCAATCACCCCTGCGGCGGCACGTCCCCGTGGGAGCTGGGCGACGCCGTCGCCGCCGCGGCGGACACGATCGAGGTCTGGAACGGGCCGTGGTCGTCGGAAGAGCGTCGCGCCATCGACTGGTGGGCCGGGCTGCTGGCCGGCGGGGCTCATCCGACCGCCGTCGGCGGCTCCGACTGCCATTCGTTCCGGCGCCGCAAGGGCCAGCCCCTGGCCGGGCCGACCACCTGGGTCCACGCGGCGACCCGCGACCGGGACGGCATCGTCGAGGCGATCCGTGCCGGCCACGTCGTGGTCACTGCCCGTCCGGACACGCCCCGACCGGGCCTCGTCGTGCGCGGGACCGCTCCGGCGCCCTCGATCGGGGGCCTTCCCCGCGCAGTGCCCGGTGAGACCATGGACGTTCGCCGCGACGAGACGATCGAGGTGGAGTCGGACCTCGACGGCGACCCGACGGGCCTCGCCGTCCGCATCCTGTCCGATCGAGGGCTCGAAGCATCGGGCCCGCCACGGGCCACCTTCCGGATCCCATCGGCGGGCCGGCGATTCGTCCGCCTCGAGCTCGACGACGGCAACGGAGACGTCGCTGCCTTGACCAACCCCATCTACCTGCGCGAGGTTTGAGCATCATGGCGAGTGGCATCAAGACCGGCGTCGCGTACTTCGAGACGCGAGCCCCGAAACACGTCGCCGCGGATCTCGACGACATGGCCGCCTCCGGCACGACGTACGTCGTCCACTGCTTCAGCGAGTTCGACCAGCGCTGGCAGCCGGACTCGGTCGCCCGCGTCGTGCGGATGACCCAGGAACGTGGGATGGACAGCTGGATCGACCCGTGGGGCGTCGGCGAGGTGTTCGGTGGCGAGCCGTTCAGCCGGTTCGGGGCGTTCCACCCCGAGGCCGTCCAGATCCGCTCCGACGGCGGGCGGACGACGATCGCCTGCCTCAACCAGCCGTCGTTCCGGACCTGGCTCCACGAGTGGATCGACCGGGCGTCGGACATCGGCGGCCGGACGGTCTTCTGGGACGAGCCCACCGTCTACTTCGCGGACGGGGTGTGGGGCTGCCGGTGTGAGGTCTGTCGGTCGCTCTGGCGGGAGCGGCACGGTGGCGAGATGCCGACCGCCTACGGACCCGACGTCGAGGCGTTCATCGAGCAGACGATGCACGACCTGCTGGCCGACGCCAGCCTGTATGCGCGGTCGAAGGGGATGCGCAACGCGATCTGCATCATGCCGCCCGAGGCGACGAACCCTGGCTTCCGCGACTGGGACCGGGCCGCCTCGATCCCGGGCCTCGACGACTTCGGGACGGATCCGTACTGGTTCAGCTTCGGCGGCGACGCCGCGGAGTATGTCGGGCGCCATGCGAAGGCGACCGTCGAGGTGGCCCAGCGCCACGGGCTCGACCACCATGTCTGGATCCAGGCGTTCAGTGTCCCGGCCGGGCGCGAGGGCGAGATCGGTGTCGCCGTCGACGCAGCGGTCGCAGCGGGTGCGCGGAACATCGCCGCCTGGTCGTACGACGGCTGCGCGGCGATGTCGACCTGCGCATGCGAGGACCCGGCAGCCGCCTGGGCGGTCGTCCGGCAGTCCTTCCTGCGGGTCCGCGGCATCAGGTGAGGACGCACCGTTGAGCGTCTACGGCGTCGCCCTCCGGGAGCTCGGCCCGGCCGACGATCCCGAGATCGTCGCGCTCTGGCAGGCCTGCGCAGGAGACCTGTACCCGCTTCGCGCACGGCTGTGGCGGCAGCTGACGACCGACAACCCCGACTTCCAGCCGTCGGATGTCATCGTTGCGGCCGCCGACCTCGGCGAACCGGAGCCGGGTGTACCCAGGCGGCAGGGTCCGGTCGTGGGATTCGGGTACCTGGGTCGCTCGCGCGGGCTCGTCCGGGGGCGGCGGGGCTGGGTCCACGAGGGCTGGCTCCAGGTCGTCGCGGTCACTCCCGGCCGCCAGCGCGAGGGCATCGGCCGGGCGATCGTCAACCGGCTCGTCGCCGACGCACGGGCCGACGGCATCACTCGCGTCCGGATCGGCGGCGGCATCCACTACCTGTTCCCGGGCGTGCCGACCGACCTGCCCGCAGCCGAGCCCTTCTTCACCGCCCTGGGCGCCAGGTTCGAGGGTGAGACCTACGACCTGCGGGCGCCTCTCGACGGGGCCGCGACGACCGACCGCGAGCGGGAGGCCCTGGCCGCCGCGGGCCTGACAGTCCGGCCGCTGGACCCTCGCGAGAGCGAGGGTTTCCTCTCCTTCCTGGATCGCCAGTTCAAGCTCGACTGGGTCCACGACCTGGGCTGGGCGTTGGACCACGGCATGGCTCCCTCGGACGTGCTGCTGCTCGTGCCCGCCGACACGCCGGCCCCTCCGGTCGCGGCGAAGCGGATCGCGGGCTTCGCCACCATCCACCAGCGCGGCGACGGAGCGCTCTTCGGGCCGCGCTTCTGGGAGGGCCTGCTGAGGCCGGCGAGCGGAGGCCTGGGGCCGATCGGGGTGGTCGAGCGACTGCGTGGACGCGGCCTCGGGCGGGCTCTGCTCGCCGTGGCCCTGGACACGCTCCATGAGCGCGGCGTGCGCGACTGCGTGATCGACTGGACGACCCTGCTCGGGTATTACGGACCGTTCGGCTTCAGCCCCTGGAAGACGTACCTCGAAGGCGAGCTGCCGCTGTGACGGGATCCGGGGCGCCGGCCCGCTACCTGCGCCGGACGATCGCCATCCTCGAGGAGCTCGCGCTGACCCAGGCCGACGCGATCGACCGGGCGGCGGCTGCCGTGGCCGACGCGATCGCGAGCGGGCGGCGTGTGTACGTCGCCGCCACGAGCCACGTCCTTCACAGCGAGCTCTATCTTCGAGCGGGTGGCCTCGCGGCGGTCCACACGCTCGGCGAGGCGCCCGACCTCGCCTCCCCGATGCTGTCGATCGAGGCCGGGATGCTGCGCGGAGACGGCGACTTCGTCCCCGAGGCCGGCGACGTCGTCATCGTCGGCACCAACGCCGGGACCGACGCGGGGACGGTCCAGGTCGCGATCGCCGCCCGCGCGGCCGGGCTCACGGTCATCGGCCTGACCTGCGTCGCGTACGAGCGCGATCCCGACATCGTCGTCGAGCATCCGAGCGGCGCGAAACTCATCGACCTCGCCGACATCCTCATCGACGTGGGCGGCGACGTGGGCGACGCCGTGCTCGACATCCCGGGGCTGGAGGAGCGGTTCGCTCCCACCTCCGGGGCCGTGCTCGTGGCACTGGCCTGGGCGGTCCTCGCCGGTGCGGCGGAGCGGCTGGCGTCCGCGGGCAGGCCGCCGATCGTCTACCGCTCGGTCCAGCTTCCCGGTGGCGAGGCGCTGTTCCACGAGCGCCGGGCGCGCTATGAGCGGACGCGGAGCGGTGTCGACCGCTGAGCCTGCGGCCCAGGGAGGCGGTATCGTCGCCCGGACACGAAGGAGGAGCCGATGGACCCGCGCAGCATCCTGACGACGTTCCAGGTGGAGCACCGCCATGGCGACGGCAGCCGAGGCGTCATGGTCGAGCAGCGCCCTCATCCCGATGCCGCGACGGACGATCCGGAGCGCTCGTGGGGCGTGGGCCGGATCTTCCGCTGCAAGAGCTGCGACGAGGAGGTCTCGATCGTGCCGGCCGACCCGAACGAGGCGCCGACCGAGCGCTAGCCTCGCCGGGCCGGGCGCGGAACGGGATCAATCCTCGGGGAGACGCACCGGCCGGCCCAGCCGCTCCGACTCGTAGATGGCCTGCACGACCGCGATGCCCCGTCGGCCCTCGGCCGCCCCGACGGACGGTGGCCGTCCCTCGCCGATCGCGGCCAGGAACTCGCCGATCTCGAGGCGCATCTCGTCGCGCGGCGCGTCGTCGACCGTCCAGTGCTCGTCGGCCGTGTCGAACTCGAGCGATTGCCAGGTGCGATAGCGGAGCGAGCCGGCCGTTCCGTGGATCTCGAGCTCCAGCCGGCCCGGCATCGGCACTCGGGGATCGTCCCGGTGGAGCGGGAATGGCGCCTCGTGGACGAAGAGCGACCCGATCGCCCCGTTCGCGAAGGCGAGCGTCGCGACCCCTGCGTCCTCCACGCCCTCGATGCCACGGACGAACGAGCTCGTCCGGCCGTGGACCTCGACGATCGGGCTGTCCAGCAGCCACGCCATCCGGTCGACGAGGTGGACCGCGTCGTGCATGAGCTCGCCCCCGCCCGACAGATCCCGGGCGTAGTACCAGGCCGGCCAGGGGCCGGTCTCGCCGAAGCTGAAGTGGTCGTGGACGAGCCCGACCCGCCCGAGGCGGCCCGCGCCGATGAGCTCCCGTGCCCGGAGGAGCTCGGCGTGGAAGCGATGGGTGAGGCCGAGCATGAGCCTGACCCCGGCGGCCTCGACGAGTCGGGCGATCTCGTCGCATTCGGCGACCGAGATCGCCATCGGCTTCTCGAGCAGGATGTGCAGGCCGGCGGCCGTGGCGTCCCGGACGGCCGCCAGGTGATGGCCGGTCGGGACGCAGACGCTCACCGCGTCGAGCGGGGTGCCTTCGCCGCGTTCGGCGGCCGCCATCGTCGCGAGGTCCGGGTAGGCGGTCGCGCCGAACGGAGCGGCGGCGGCGCGGGCACGGTCCAGGTCCACGTCCGCGACGCCCGCGATCCGCGCGTCCGGCCAGCCGGCGTACGCGGCGAGGTGGTCCCGGCCGATGAATCCGCCGCCGGCGACCCCGACCCGGATCGTCATCGCGGCCGGGCTATCTCCCGGAGGGCCCCGAGCAGCCGGTCCACCTCGGCCGCCGTGTTGTAGTGCGAGATGCCGATCCGCAGGACGCCGCCCGCCTCGAACAGGCCGAGCCGCTCGATGAGCGCCTGGGCGTAGAAGTCGCCGTCCCAGGTGGTGATGGCCTGGCGCCCGAGCGCTTCGGCCGCCGCTCTGGGCGAGCTGCCCTCGAGCGTGATCGCCGCCGTCGGGGTCCGCTCCGCGCCCAGGCGCGCGCGGTCCGTGACGCCCCAGATCCGGACACCGGGGATCGCCTCGAGACCGGCCAGCAGGCGCTCGAACAGCTTCATCTCGTAGACCCGGATGGCCCGCATCGCGGTCTTGAGCGCCAGCCGGCGACCCGTGAACCCCGGGAATTCCCCGGCGTACTCCGTCCCGAACCGCTCGCCCACCGACGCGAGGTAATCCACGGCCGCGAGAGCGCCGGCGATGCCCTCGAAGTTCTGGGTCCCGGTCTCGAACCGGTCGTGGGCCGGGCGGACCTTGTAGCGCTCGGCCGGCAGGCGCTCGAGGAGCGCCTCCTTGCCGTACAGGACGCCGAGATGCGGCCCGTAGAACTTGTAGACCGAGCAGGCGAGGAAGTCGGTGTCGAGGGCCTGGACGTCGATCGGGCCGTGGGGGGCGTAGTGGACGGCGTCCACGTACGTCAGGGCACCCACCTCGTGGGCCCGGTCCACGATCGCCCGGACCGGGTTGATGGTACCCATCGCGTTCGACGCGTAGCCGACCGCCACGAGCTTCGTGCGCGAACCGAGGGCCGCCTCGAGCGCCTCGAGGTCGAGCGTCGCGTCCTCTGGGTGGATGTCGACGGTCTTGACGACCAGGCCGCGGTCGGCGGCCATGGCCCGCCACGGGCTCACGTTCGCCTCGTGGTCCAGCGTCGTCACGACGATCTCGTCGCCCGGCTCCATCGTCGCGCCGATCGAGCGGCCGACGTGGAACGTGAGCGTGGTCATGTTGTAGCCCGTCTTGATCTCGCCGGCGGACCGGGCGTTGAGGAAGTCGGCGAGCGCTTCGTGCGCCTCCTGGACGATCGCGTCGCTCCGGGCGCTCGTGACGAACGCGCCGCCGTCGTTGGCGTTGGCGCTCGTGTAGTAGCCGACCACGGCGTCGATCACGCGCTGGGGGACCTGGGTCCCGCCCGGGCCGTCGAAATAGGCGACCCGGAGGCCGTCATCGGTGAGCGCGAGGGCAGGGAACTCGCGCCGGAGCGCGTCGACATCGTAGGCAGTCATGGGACGGGCCCATGGTAGCGGAGCAACGCTCCCGAGCGAGCGATCTCGGTGGCGCCACCGCGCGGGCAGCGCCTGGAGGCGAAGGCGCTGGGGCGCGCCCCAGCGCACGGGAGAGGCGACATCGCAACGGTGTCCCGGACCCGTTGCCGGCGACGTTCGCGTCCATCGACAGCGGTCGACCGCACACCCCGGTGAGTCGCCCTAGAATCGCCGCATGGCCTCCCCCGCCCCAGTCGCCCCGGCCTCGTCGACCGCCGTCCGGACGGTCCACGTCGTCCCGCACACCCATTGGGACCGCGAGTGGTACCTGCCCTTCCAGGCGTTCCGGATGCGCCTCGTCGGCCTGATCGACGGCCTCCTCGACGCCATGGAGGCGGATCCGCGGCTCGCGTTCACGCTCGATGGCCAGCTCGCGACGGTCGACGACTACCTCGAGGTCCGGCCCGAGAACGAGGCCCGCGTCCGCGGCCTCATCCGCTCCGGCCGACTGGCCGTAGGCCCGTGGCTCATCCTCATGGACGAGTTCCTCGTCTCGGGCGAGACGATCGTCCGGAACCTGGAAGTCGGGACCCGGCGGGCCGAGGAGCTGGGCGGGACGATGGCCGTCGGGTACCTGCCCGACATGTTCGGCCACGTCGCCCAGATGCCCCAGATCCTGCGCCGGACGGGGATCGGCCACGCGGTCGTCTGGCGCGGCGTCCCCGCCGCGATCGACCGGCATGCCTTCCGCTGGGTCGGCCCGGACGGCTCGATGGTCCGGACGGAGTACCTCCTGGGCGGCTACGGCAATGCGCGCGACCTCTTCGTCATCGCGGACGCTGCGATCGTCCGCGAGCGCATCGCCCGCTTCGTCCGCAGCCGCGAGCCGATCTTCGGCGACCGGCCGATCCTGGCGATGTACGGCGAGGACCACTCACTGCCCGAGGACGACTACGGCGATCTGGTCGACGCCGTGAACGCGTCGGGCGACCCGGTCCACGTCGTGGTCGGGACGCTCGCCGACTACGTCCGGGCGACCGCCGAGGACCCGGCCGACACGGCGTCCCTCTCGACATGGCACGGCGAGCTCCGGTCCGGCGCTCGGGCGAACGTGCTCATGGGCGTGACAAGCCACCGGGCCGACGTCAAGCAGGCGGCCGGACGGGCGGAACGGCTGCTCGAACGCCTGGCCGAACCGCTGGCGGCCCTGCACGGGGCGACCTGGCCCGCCCGACTGCTCGAGATGGCCTGGCGGCGGGTCATCGAGAACTCGGCCCACGACTCGATCTGCGCGTGCTCCATGGACGACGTCGACGCCCAGGTCCTCGTGCGGTTCGCCGAGGCCGAGCAGATCGCGGCCGGCATCGTGGCCGGGGTCGGGCGCGACGTCGGACGGCGTGTCCCGCGCGGCGCGCACGCGGTCCTCAACCCCACGCCGATCGAGCGGGAAGCCGTCATCGAACTTGACGCCCGGGTGCCGCTCCCCGGCGCCGCGCCGGGCGACGTGGGCCGGACCGCCGCCGAGGGCGACGAACCGCGCGCCGATCGCCTCGCGATCGAGCTGCCGGACGGATCGCTCCGGCCGGTCCAGGAGGTCGGGCGGAGGGCGCGGGTCATCGCCGAGGTCGACCTGCCCGGTCGCGAGGTCGGAGCGTTCTTCGAGGTCCGGGCGCACATGCGCGAGCTCTTCACGTACCAGATGAACGGCTTCCGGGTGGATCGGCCGGGCACCGAGGTCGCCCAGGGAGCCGAGGGATCCGTGCCCGAAGCGCCCGTACCAACGGTCCTCACGGTCGACGTGGACGAACAGGCCGAGCCGCCCGACCTGGACATCGACGGCGCGCGCGACCGCATGGTCGCCGAGGCTGGACCGGACGGCGCCGCCCCCTGGCGGATCCGCGTGGTCGCCTCGGATCGGCGCCGGCTGCTGGCCCGCGTCCCGGCGCCCGCGCTCGGCTGGTCGGCGGTCCGGGTCGTCGCCGCCGTGCCCAGGCCCGACGACGACCCCGTCATGGTCGCGGACCGCACGATGACCAACGGCCGTCTGACTGTCGAAGTCACGGACGACGGCACTCTCACGCTCATCGGAGGAGGTCGCCGCCTGGCGGGCGTCGGCCGGCTCGTGGACGGCGGCGACGTGGGTGACGCCTACAACTACGCTCCGCCCGCCGCCGACACGCTCGTGGAGGTGCCGCGGGACGTGCGCGTGGACGTCGCCGAGACCGGGCCGCTCCGCGGCGCGCTCGTCGTCCATCGCACCTACGACATCCCGCGCGACCTCCTCGGGGATCCGGACAGCGCGCCCGGGGAGACGGCACGGAGCGGCGCGACCGTCCCGATCGCGATCGTCATGCGGGTCGAGCTCCACGCCGGTGAACCATTCGCCAGGATCGCGCTCGACTGGGAGAACCGGGCGATCGACCATCGCCTCCGCTTCCATGTCCCGCTCGCAGTGGCAGCGACGACCTCACACGCAGAGGGCCAGTTCGCGGTCGTGGACCGGCCACTCACGATGGAGGGAGGGCACGACGAGCGTCCGCTGCCCACCTTCCCGGCCCACGGCTGGGTGGCGGCCGGCGGCGCCGCGATCCTGACCGACCACGTCATGGAATACGAGCTCGTCGATGGGAGCGGCCGCGAGGCCGTACCGGACGGGGCGAACGAGCTGGCGCTCACGGTCCTGCGCGCGACCGGAACGATCAGCCGGACGCTCCACCCGTGGCGTGCCGAGCCGGCCGGTCCGGTCGTGGCCACCCCGGCCGCCGAGCGGCTCGGGCCGGTCCACATCGCGTTCGCGCTCCTGCCGTACACCGGCGACTGGGCGGCCGCCGAGATCGACGACGCGGCCGAGGCGTACCGCCTCCCCTTCGTCGTCGCCGAGGGTGCGGCCGCACCCGACGTCGCGCTCGCCGTCGGTGAGGGCCTGAGCGTCGCCGGCGACGGCGTCCTCCTGACGGCGCTCCGCCAGCGCGACGACCGCATCGAGGCGCGGATCCTCAATCTCCGTCCGGATCGGACGGTCGCCACGATCCGGGGCGCGTTCGCGACCGCCCGGGAGGCCGATCTCCTAGGCCGGCCGGGTCCGGACCTCGTCCTCCACGACGGCGGCCGGCTCGACCTCGAGCTCGGCCCGTGGGCGCTCCGGACGATCCAGCTCGACTGACGTGCGGGTCGTCGGTCAGGCCGGCCCGCGGTACCTGGGGTGCCAATCGGGCTCGCCCCACGACATGATCCGGTCGGGCACGATCCGGACGAGGATCCGCGGCCAGTCGCGCGACTCGTCGATGTAGCGGCCGCCGTCGGCGCCCTCGTAGCGGCCGGCCATCCGGCGGGCCATCGCCTCCATCTCGCCCTCGAGCGGACCCGGGCCGGCCACCACCTCGGCCCGGCCGAGGATGAGCGCCCGCGTGTCGGCCGCGTCCGCCCGGACGATCGACAGGGCGACCTTCGGGCGGGAGGCGAGGTGCGAGGCGTACGCCGAGCGGGCGCGCGCGACGAGCCACATCGCGGACCCATCCCACTCTGTCCAGACGGGAACGATGTGGGGGTAGCCGTCGTCGTCGATCGTGGCGAGACGGGCGACGATGGTCTCGCGCAGGAGCGCGTCGAGCACCTCCGGCGCGAGGCCGCCGCTCACCGGAGCTCGCTCACAGGAGGTTCGCCGGCGGCAGGAGCGCGGAGATCCGTCCGAGTGCCGTCGCCGCGTGCGCCCGGGCATCGCCGATGACCGGCGCCAGGTGCCCGGCGAGCAGGTCGTCGGCGTCCAGGGCCGCCAGGCGTTCGACGCTCCGCATCGCCGCACCC
Organism: uncultured Chloroflexia bacterium; assembly: GCA_963719285.1. GTDB lineage: Bacteria > Chloroflexota > Limnocylindria > Limnocylindrales > CSP1-4 > C-114. The sequence continues at coordinate 869,755 of CAVRBO010000004.1, read as the reverse complement.
ATGTCGCAGTCCCACGTGTCCTGGAGGAGGATCAGCCCGCCGGGGAAGAGCGCGTCGCCACTGAAGGTGGCCCGTCGCCCCTCCCTGCCGGCCCCCTCGTCGAGCACGAACGAGAGGTGCCCGGCCGCGTGCCCGGGCGTCGCCACCGCGCTGAGGCGGAGGCCGTCGCCGAGTTCGAGGGCCGTCCCGTCGGCCATCCGGAGGTCGATCTCACAGGGCGCCAGGCGGAATCCGGCGGGGTAGATCCCGGCGCGGCGGGCCCTGTCCACGCTCGTCGCCTCCTCGTCGGCCGTCTCCAGCCAGCCGGCGACCTCGGCCGAGGCCCCGATGCGGAGGCCCGGCACGTGCGCCCGCCAGGCAGGCCCGGCGCCGGCATGGTCGCCGTGCGCGTGGGTGATGAGCAGCCAACCGATATGGGCCGGGTCGAGCCCGTCGGCCACGACGTTGGCCAGGATCGCGTCGATCGACCTGCCGGCGCCGCCATCCACCACGACATGGCCCGCGTCGGACTCGATCAGGTAGACCTGACTGTCGATCGGGTCGGTCGTCATGAGGTCGGGCTCGCCGCTGCCGATGAGGTGGATCCGGTCGGTCAGTCGCACGGACCGATCGTAGCGGCCCCCGCCCGGTCCCGGCGGTTCGACATACTGGCGCCGTGATCCGGATCATGTGGCGACGGCTGGACGTCCCCGGTCTCGAGTGGGCCGAGATCGACCGTGCCGAGTCGGGGTCCCATCTCACCGGCAGCGCGATCGTCGTCGAGGGCGGCGTCGGCCACCGCCTGGAGTACGCGATCGGGCTCGACGCCGCCGGTCGCACGCGGACGGCGCGAGTCGATGCCTGGATCGGCGCCGCGGCACCCGTGCGGATCGAGCTTCACGCCGACGGCCACGGCCGCTGGGAGCGCGATGGCGCGGTCGTCATCGACTCGGCTGCCTGCCTCGACGTGGATCTCGGCTTCTCGCCGCTGACCAACTCCCTGCCTGTCTGGCGGCTCGGCCTCGCCCCCGGCGCATCGGCCGACATCGAGACGGCCTGGCTCCGGTTCCCGGGCCTCGACGTGGTCCACGGGTCGCAGACGTACGAGCGCGTCGGCGAGCTGGCGTGGCGCTATCGCTCGGCGGGGTTCAAGGCGCCGGTCGAGGTCGACGCGGACGGGCTCGTGAGCGAATACGGCGGCTACTGGCGGGCCGTCTGGCGCGAAGGGTGACGCTGCCGATCGCCTTCGCCCACCGGGGAGCGTCGGCGTACGCGCCGGAGAACACACTCGACGCGTTCCGGCTGGCACTCGCCCAGGGCGCGACCGGGCTCGAGTCGGACGCCTGGCGGGCCGCCGACGGCGCCGCGGTCCTGACCCACGACCGGACCATCCACCGGGCGGGCCGCCCGATCGACGTGACCCGGACGAGCTCGAGGGCACTGGCCGCCCATGGCGTGCCGACGCTGGCGGCCCTGTATGCCGAACTCGAGGCGACGGGGCACGCGGACACGGCGCTCTCCCTCGATCTCGAGGATCCGGCGGTCGTGGAACCCGTCATCGAGGTCGCCGAGCGGGCCGCCAGCGCCTCCCGCCTGTGGGCCTGCCACGACGACCTCGGCCTGCTGGCCGAGATGCGGATCCGCTCGGCGGACGTCCGCCTCGTGTGCTCCACTCGGCCGCACCGGGTGGACGGTGGCATCCTGGCGCTCATCGATCGTCTCGCGGTCCTCCACCTCGACGCCCTGAACATGCACTGGCGCGACTGGACGCCGGCCATCGTGGAGCGCTGCCATCGCGCCGGCCTCAAGGCGTTCGGTTGGGACGCCCAGGACCGGGCGGCGATGGTCGGTCTCCTCGCGCTCGGCGTGGACGGTCTCTACTCGGACTTCCCGGACCGCCTCGTCGCGGTCATCGCCGAACACGCGGACGCACGGGAGGAGGCCCGGGTCGTCGACCCGGGCCTCCCCTGAACACTGTCGATCGACCGAGCCCGGCTACGGGCCGTTCTTGTCGAGGTCCGCCTGGACCTTGGTGGCCACGTCGTCGAGGGCCGTCTTCGGGTCCACGCCTCCGGTGAGCACCGAGTCGAGCGCGGTGTCCATGTTGTCATGGAGCTCCGCCCAGACCGAGATCATCGGGTTCGTCCACGTCTTGGCGTTGCCGGCGATGTCCAGGAACGTCGAGAAGTGCGGGACGGCGGTCAGGGTCGGGTCGGTGATGAGCGACTTGAGTTGGGGCACGGAGGCATTCTGGATCGCCATCGCGCGTGACGGATCGTCGGTCATCAGGTACAGCCCGAACTTCGTCGCGGCCGCCGGATCGTCCGATCCCTTGGGGATGAAGAACGCGTTGCCGTTGACGAAGCCCGACCCGTAGGAGGCCGGATCGACGGCCGGGAACGGCGCCGTCTCGTACTTCAGGTTCGGGGCGAAGTTCGGCGCATAGGCCGCACCGGGCAGCCATTCGCCGAACATCCCCATCGCGACCTTGCCGGTGTAGAACAGGTCCTCATCCTCGGAGCCCTTGCTCGCGATGAGGTTCGTCAGTTCGCCCTTCTTGTCGTAGGTGTCCTTGTACTTCTTGTACCAGGCGAACCAGTCGATGCAGGCCTGGCTGTTGACCGTGATCTTCTTGTTCGCCTCGTCGTAGTAGTGGCACCCGAAGAGCTCGCTCATCTCGGTCAGGTTGTTGCCCGGGTACCACGGGATGAAGCCTGCCTGCTTGTACGACCCGTCCGGGTTCGTGATGGTCAGGGCCTTGGCGTCGTTCCACAGCTCGTCGAGCGTGGTCGGCGGCTTGGTCGGGTCGAGCCCGGCCGCGGTGAACGCGTCGGTGTTCCAGGCGAAGCCCCAGTCGTCCTGGAGGAAGGGCAACCCGTACAGCTTGCCCTGGTACTTCACCCAGTCCAGCGACGCCGGGATGATGTTGTCGGTGTTGCCGCCGACCTGGGTGATCAGGTCGTCCATCGGCAGGATGACGCCGTCGTGGGCGAAGCCCGGGACCGCCTCGTTGTTGCAGGTGATGACCATGTCGGGCGGGGCGCCGCCGGCGACGGCCGCGGCGATCTCCTCGATCTTGATCGATCCGCTGATGCCGCGGACCTGGATCTCGGGATGGGCCTTGTTCCATGTATCGATGATCGACTGCATGGCCTTGACTTCGCCGTCGCCCGACCAGCAATAGCGCAGCACGAGGTTGACCGTCGGGACCGCGGTGGGGGCGGCGGTCGGAGCCGGCGTCGCGGCGCCCGACGAGGGTGGGGCGGCCGATGGACTCGGCGTGGCGGAGCCCGCACACGCCGACAGGGCCAGCGCCACCGCCGCGAGCGACGCGAGGTACCTGGACTTCCTCATCTGGGATTTCCTCCTCCTGATGACCTGCCATGGCGGCCGGCGCCATGCCGGCGCGATCGGACCATCGAGTTCGTCCTTGCCTCCTTTCGACGGCGGTCTGGCCGCCTCAGCCCTTGATGCCGGTGAGCGTGATTCCCTGGATGAACTTGCGCTGGGCGAAGAAGTAGATGATCACGAGGGGCAGGGTGATGACGGTCGAAGCGGCCATGGACAGGGGCCAGTCGGTCTTGTGGGCCGCCTGGAACGTCTGGATCGCGATCGACAGCGGGTACTGTTCCGGGTCGTTGAGGTAGACACGCGGTCCGAAGAAGTCGGTCCACTTGTCGATGAACGTGAACAACCCGACCGTGATGAGGGCCGGGACCGAGAGCGGGACGACGATCGAGCGCAGGATCCGGAGCTCGCTAGCGCCGTCGATCCGGGCCGCGTCCGAGAGCTCGCGCGGGATGCCCAGGAAGAACTGCCGGAGCAGGAAGATGAAGAACGGGTTGCCGAGGAACGTCGGCACGATCAGCGGCAGCAACGTCCCCACCCAGCCCAGCTTCGCGTAGATCACGTACAGGGGGATGAACGTCACCTGGCTCGGCAACATCATCGTGCCGAGCAGGACGATGAACACGATGTCGCGCCCCGGCCACTTGATCCGGGCGAACCCATAGGCGACGATGCTGCACGAGATGACCGTGCCCACGACCGACGGGATCGCGTAGACCAGTGTGTTCTTGAGCGCGACCCAGAAGTCGATCTTGGCGAGGGCGTCCGGGAAGTTGCTCCAGACGATCGGGTCGGGCACCCAGATCGGCGGCACGGCGACCGAGCTCGGGCCGGTCTTGAGCGATGTCGAGAGCATCCACAGGAACGGCGCGATGAACAGGAGGGCGAGCCCGATGAGGGCTCCGTACACGGCGACCAGGCCCGGGTCGGTGCGCGCCAGCCGGCGGACGACCCGGGCGCCGGCGCTGCCGGCTCCCGGCGTGGCGGACGGCGCGACGGCGCTCATCGGCCCTCCTCGTAGTAGACCCTGCTCCGCGACACCCGGAGCATGATCGCGGTCGTCACGAGGATGATGATCAGGAGGACCCAGGCGAGGGCGGACGCGTAACCCATGTCGAAGTACCGGAAGGCCTCGTTGTAGAGCTCGATGCCGTAGAACAGGAGCGACCCGTTCTGGCCGCCGACCGCGCCGCTCCCCCGGCCGACGGTGCCCTCGCTGATGACGTACGCCTGGGTGAAGTACTGGAACGCACCGATGGCGCCGGTGATGAGGTTGAACAGGATGGCCGGGCTGATCATCGGGATCGTCACGTGGCGGACCTTCGCCCAACGGCCCGCGCCGTCGACCTCGGCCGCCTCGTACAGCTGCTGGGACACGCCCTGGAGCGCCCCCAGGTAGATGATCACGACATCGCCCACCCCCCAGATCGAGATGAGGATGATCCCGGCCTTCGCCCACGCGGGGTCGTAGAACCACAGCGGATGGGGCAGCCCCATGGCGCCGAGCGCCTGGTTGATGAGGCCGTACTGGGGGTTGAGGAGCCAGATCCAGAGCAGCGCCGATGCCACCGGGGGTACGACGACCGGCAGGTAGAAGATCGTCCGGAAGACCCCGATACCGACGATCTTCTTCACGTTCAGCAGGAGGGCGATCGCGAGGGCCGTCAGCACCGCGAGCGGGACGCCGATGATCGTGATGTAGAGCGTGTTGCCGAGCGCCTTCCAGAACAACGGATCGGCGAGCATCTTGCTGTAGTTGTCGAGGCCGACCCACGTCGGCGCGGACAGGATCTTGAAGTCGGTGAAGCTGTAGTAGAGCGACGCGAGCGCCGGGTAGAGGTAGAACGCGGCGAACCCGACGAGCCACGGCGAGATGAACAGCAGCCCCATCCGCAGGTCGCGCCGGGTCTGTCGCGACCAGCGCGGTCGGCGCCCCGGACGACGCCCTTCCCGGCGACCGGACGGCGGACGGGCGATGGCCGGGGCGGTCATCGGGTCAGCGCGCCGGGAGCCGGTCGATGTAGTCCGCCACGAGATCCCGGGCGTCGTCGCAATGCGCCTCGCAGGCCGCGGCCGCCCCGTCGGCGTCGCCGACGCCCAGGGCCGACAGGATCGGCTCGTGCTGCGTGGCGATCTCGGACATCGAGCGGTACAGATACTCGTCGAGCTTGATCAGCGTCTGGAGGGCGGGCACGTGGCGCTGGAAGGTGGAGTGGAGGCGGGCGTTGCCGGACAGCCGGCAGATCGAGTCGTGGAACTGGAGATCCTGCCGGGCGACTTCCCGGACGTCGCCGGCGGCCGCGGCGGCGGCGATCGCGTCGAGCGTCGTCCGGAGCTCATCGAGCGCCGCCGGGTCCCGCCGCCGGGCGATCGAGCGGGCCGCCCGGCCCTCAAGCGCCGCGCGCAGGTCGTAGATCTCGCGGACGTCGACCGAACTCAACGTCACGACGAACGTGCCCCGCCGCGGCTCCTCCTCCACCAGGCCCTCGGCCCGCAGGAGCTTGAACGCCTCCCGAACGGGGCCCCGGCTGACGTTGAACTGGCGGGCGATCCGGGCCTCGACGAGGTGAGCTCCGCGGGGCAGCCCGCCGGCCAGGATCTGGGTGCGCAGGACGTCCGCGGCGTCCTCGGCAAGGGGACGGGGCGAGCGCAGCGCCGGCAGTCCGGCGAAGTCGGGTGGTCCGTCCGCGCGCCGGGCGGCGTCGGCCCCCGCCCGGACCTTCCCGCGCGGGCTTGGCCGCCGCGTTCCCGCGATAGAGCGCGGCTTGGGCGCAGGGGTGAGGCTCACGAGTCCTCCGACGGTCCGGCGGGAACGAAGGCTGGGGAGAACCGGCGAAACGGTCGACAGTCTACCATCTGCGATCGGCCTGCAACCCATAGTTGCTGAGTCAATCATCGCCCGGATGCGCTACCATACGAACGTGACCCGCAACGATCCGACCACCGCCGGCGCCGTGCCCAGCCACCCCTATCTCGAGGACTGGCGGACGTTCCTCCAGGCGCACGCGCTGCTCAGCCGTCGCCTCGACGAGGAACTGCGGGCCGAGCAGTCGATGTCGCTGGCCGAGTACGACGCGTTGGTGGTCCTGGCGACCGCCCCGGAACGACGTCTCCGGATGAGCCAGCTGGCGGATCGGGTGTTGCTCAGTCGGAGCGGCGTGACGCGGCTCGTCGACCGGCTCGTCGCGGCCGGCTTCGTCGACCGCAGCCAGTGCACGACCGACGCCCGCGGGGCCGAGGCGGTGATCACCGAGACGGGGCTCACGCGCCTCCGGCGAGCCGCGCGGACCCACCTGCGCGGGATCGACGACTACTTCATCGGCCCCCTGTCGGCCGACGAGCTCGGGGCGATCGGTCGGTCGCTCGGGACGATCGTCGAGGTCCTGCGTGGCGACACCGGAAGCCGGGGCCAGGGAGCGCGCGGTCCCGTCGAGGACGCCGAGGCCGCGACCGTCTGATGGCGAACCCCGGCGGCACGCCGGGTGCACCCGGCGATGGGGCGCCTCCGCCCGGTCGCCTCTTCGTGGGCACAAGCGGCTTCTCGTACGGTGCATGGGCGCCAAAGTTCTATCCGCCGGGCACGCGGACCGCGGATCTCCTCGCCGTTTATGGGGCACGGCTGTCGTGCTGCGAGATCAACAACACGTTCTACCGGCACCCGACCGCGGCCTCGATCGCGTCCTGGGTCGCGGCGACTCCCCCGACGTTCCGGTTCGCGGTCAAGGCGCAGCGGGGCGGCAGCTTGCGGGCGCTCCTCGCCGACCCGACCGGGACCATGGGCTGGCTCACGGCGCCGTATCGCCACTTCGCCGACAAGCTCGGCTGCGTCCTGTTCCGCGTCCCGGCCGAGGTCCCGCGCGACGACGAGCGGCTGGCGGCCCTGCTCCGCGCCTGGCCCGCCGACCTCCCTCTGACCATCGAATGCCGCGATCCGTCGTGGGCGGTCGACGAGGTGTTCGAGATGCTCCGGGACGCCGGTGCCGCGTGGTGTTCGACGGACCTCGACGACGATCCGGCACCCCCGACGCTCCGACTCACCGCGCCGTGGCTGTACATCCGGCTGCGTCGGACGAGCTACGACGAGGCGGACCTGGGGGCGTGGGCCGAACGCCTGGTGCCGTTCCTCGAGGCCGGCCGGGACGCGTACGTGGTCTTCCGGCACGACGAGGACGGGTCCTCACCACTCCGCGGGTTGCGCCTGGCCGAGCTCGTCGCCGGCCGCCGGGGAGCAATGCCGACCTGATCCCGCTGCGATCCCGCGGGGCAAGACTCCCGAGCGAAGGCGCCGGGGTGGCCCGGCGCACCCCCGAGCGAAGGCGCCGGGGCTGGCCAGGCGCACCGGAGTGCAGGCCGACTCAGCGTCGCGACTCCTCCGCCGGACCGAAGGCGACCAGGAGGACCAGGCGCTCCTCGATGTCGTGGAAGCGATGCTCGATACCCGCCGCGACGAACGCGGTCGTGCCCGGACCGACCGAGACGTCCTGGTCGCCCATCCGGAGCCGGCCCCGGCCGCTCATGACGAAGTAGGCCTCGTCCTCCGTGTGTGGCGACTGGCGATCGACGCCACCCGCCTCGAGCACGTACAGGCCGACGGACAGGTCCGGCACCCGCAGGAATTCGAGGTACGGGCCTCCGCTCGCCTCTTCGCGCGCCACGAGATCGGCGAGCTCCCACGCCCCGACCCGCTCGCTGGTCCAGACCCGGTCCGTCATCCGCCCACCTCCTCGCGGGAGCCTAGCAAAGGCCATGCGGCGATGACGACTAGCATCGCAGGATGGAGCGGGCATCTCGAACCGGGCGCGCGGTCCGGATCGCCGCCCTCCTCGCGGCCACGCTGACCGGGAGCGCCTGCCTCGGGACCGCGACTCCCGCGCCGATCGCCAGCCCGGCCACATCGCCGATGGCGTCCGGCGCGCCCGCCACGGCCTCGCCACCCGGCTCACCACCCTCCTTCACGCCGCCGGTGGCAGGCCCGGGCTCCTTGACGATCGACCTCCGGAAGGTCGCCGGCGGGTTCGACCAGCCGGTCTTCGCGACCGGGGCCGGCGATGGCAGCGGCCGGCTCTTCGTCGTCGAGCAGCCCGGCCGGATCCGTGTCGTGCGCGACGGCGCAGTCCTGCCGACGCCGTTCCTCGACATCGGCGAGTCCGTCCGCTGCTGCGGCGAGCAAGGGCTGCTGGGCCTGGCATTCCAGCCGGGCTACGGCTCCGGGGGCCACGTGTTCGTCGTCGACTACACGGACGTCAACGGCGACACGGAGATCGCGACGGGCACCACCAGCTCATCGAACCCCGACGTGGCCGATCCGGGATCCGTTCACACGATCCTCAAGGTCGACCAGCCGTTCGCGAACCACAACGGCGGCATGGTCGCGTTCGGGCCGGACGGGTACCTGTACGTGGGTATGGGCGACGGTGGGTCCGGCGGCGATCCCCAGGGCAACGGCCAGCGCCTCGACACGCTTCTTGGCAAGATCCTGCGGATCGATCCACTCCACGGGGGATCGGCAGCCTACGCGGTGCCCGACACGAACCCGTTCATCGCCGCGGGCGATGGCGCCAGGCCGGAGATCTGGGCATACGGGCTGCGCAACCCGTGGCGGTTCAGCTTCGACCGGGCGCTCGGCGACCTGTGGATCGGCGACGTGGGCCAGGCCAGCTGGGAGGAGGTCGACGTCGCCCGGGCCGCGGATGGTGGCGGACGCGGGCTCGACTACGGCTGGAACCGGATGGAGGGAACCCACTGCTTCCAGGCCATCCTGGGCTGCGACCAGGCCGGCCTCGCGCTGCCGGTGACCGAGTACGGCCACGGCGCCGGTGACTGCGCCATCATCGGCGGGTACGTCTATCGCGGATCTGCCATCCCGGCGCTCGATGGGACCTACCTGTTCGCCGACGAGTGCACGGGGACGATCCGCGCGATCCCGGCCGCCGGTCCTCCGGGCCCACCATCGGTCGTGCTGCTCGAGACTCACCGGGCGATCAGCTCGTTCGGGGAGGACGAGGTCGGTGAGCTCTACCTCACCGACCTCGCCTCCGGCGACCTCCTCCAGGTCGTGGCCGCGTCACCCTGAGCGCCCCCAGCCGCGGGTGACAGGCCTTCGACGACGACCCGAAGGGAAGGCGATCCACGAGCGATGTCACTCCCGTGCGCCCGGTCACCCCGGCGCCTTCGCTCGGGAGTCCTGCTCGTACTGCCACGATGGATCGAGTGCGTGACTCACGGGATCAGGTACACCACGGCGACCGACACGGTGACTTCGTTCGTACCGGCCTGGACCGGCGTGCCGACCGCCTTGTCGACCGCGGCACCGGCCGCGGCACCGTAGAAGACCGGATACGGCGCCGGGGCGACGGTCTCGCTGATGGAACTCACGCCCTCGATCGACACGCCGGCCGCGCTGGCCAGCGCCGTCGCCTTGGCCTTCGCGTCGGCCATCGCCGCCGCCCGCGCCTGGGCCTCGGCCTTGGTCTCGTCGTCGACCCGGAACTGGACGCTGTCGAGCGTCGTGGCGCCCGCCGCCAGCGAATCGTCGATCGCGTCGCCCAGCACGTCGAGCTTGCGGACCGTGATGGCCAGGCTGTTCGAGAACTGATAACCGACGAGGCGCGGCGGGTTCGCGTTGGTGTAGTCGTACTGCGGGTTCAGGTTGATCGACGAGGTCTGGATGTCGGCGTCCGCGATGCCGAGCTTCCTGAGCGCGTCGATGACGGCCTGCATCGCCTTCGCCGCGTCGGCGCGGGCGGCCTTGACCGTGGGCCTCTGGACCGAGACGCCAAGCCGCAGGTCCGCCGTATCGGGGGCGAGGATGACCCGGCCCGTGCCCGACACGCTGATGGTGTGGTCCGGCTTCGTCGCGTCAGCGGCGAGCGACGGCCGCGGCGCGAAGGACGGCGCGGCGGTCGCGACGAGGACCGCGGTCGCCGCCGCGGCGATGGCGAGCCAGCGTGCGCGCGGCCCGATGGTAGGGATCGTGATCGTCGTGGCCATTGGTCGGAGGCTCCCACGGAGGGCCGCGGGGTCGCGGCCGAAGTGGGGCATTGACGCGGGTGGAGAGGGATCGGTTCCGCGCGGGTCGCGGACCGGCGGGGCACGGACGCACCGCACCGGCCCTCATGGCGGTCAGGTGGCGAGGGGATCCACCTTGTCCGGGTCGAGGCCGAGCTCCTTGATGGCCGCGGCGGCCTTCGACGCGGTCACCGCCCCGCAGCGGGCCAGCCCGGCCAGCGTCGCGGCGGCGATCTGGGGCGGGTCGATCTCGAAGAACGCCCGCAGGGCCTCGCGCGTGTCGCTCCGACCGAACCCGTCCGTGCCGAGCGAGATGTACGGGGCGGGCAGCCAGCGGGCGACCATGTCCGGGAGCGCCTTCGTCCAGTCGGTCGCGGCGACGATCGGGCCCCCATCCGGGCCGAGGACCGTGCTCACGTACGGCACCCGCGCCGGGGAGGCGGGGTGGAGCCGGTTCCAGCGTTCGGTCTCGAGGGCATCCCGGCGCAGCAGCGGGAACGACGGCGCCGAGTAGACCTCCGCCGCCACGCCGAACTGCTCGGCGAGGATCGCCTGCGCGGCGATGACTCCCTGGAGGATCGACCCGCTGCCGACGAGGCGGGCCCGGGGGGCCGCGGCCTTGCCCTTGGCGCCGACCTTGGGCGCCTCGCGCAGCCGGTACAGGCCGCGGACGATCGCGTCGTCGATGCCGTCGGGCTTGGCCGGCATCGGGTAGTTCTCGTTGTACAGGGTGATGTAGTAGAAGACATCCTCGCCGGTCCGGACCATCCGCTCGATCCCGTCGCGGACGATCGCCGCCATCTCATAGGCGAAGGCCGGGTCGTAGGGCCGGATGTTCGGGATGTTCGCGGCGATGAGGTGCGAGTGGCCGTCGTCGTGCTGGAGGCCCTCGCCGTGGAGGGTCGTCCGCCCGGCCGTGGCGCCCATCATGAAGCCCCGGCCGCGAGCGTCCCCGAACGCCCAGGCCTGGTCGCCGGTCCGCTGGAAGCCGAACATCGAATAGAAGATGTAGAACGGGATCATCGCCAGGCCGTGGCTCGCGTAGGCGGTCCCGGCGGCCTGCAGGCTGGCCATCGAGCCGGCCTCGGTGATGCCCTCCTCCAGGACCTGGCCGTCGGTCGCCTCGCGGTAGCTCAGCACGAGATCGGAGTCGACCGGCTCGTAGTGCTGGCCCTGGGCGGCGTAGATCCCGACCTCCTTGAAGAGCGGGTCCATGCCGAACGTGCGCGCCTCGTCCGGGATGATCGGGACGATCCGCGCGCCCACGCCTGGGTCGCGGATCAGGTTCCGGAGCAGCCGCGTGAAGGCCATCGTCGTCGACACCGGGATCTCCGAGCCGCTGGCGAATTCGGCGTCCACGGCGGCGGCCGGAGCGGGCAGCGGGGTGTAGCGGACGAGGCGCTTCGGGAGTGCGCCTCCGAGCGCCGACCGCCGTTCGCGCAGGTACTCGACCTCGGGCGACTTGGGCCCGGGGTGGTAGTACGGGGCGTCCTTGAGAGCCGCATCGGGGATCGGCAGCTGGATGCGGTCACGGAAGATCCGCAACTCGGCCTCGGACAGCTTCTTGGCCTGGTGGGTGATGTTGCGCGCCTCGACGCCGGCCCCGAGGGTCCAGCCCTTGACCGTGTGGACGAGGATCGCGGTCGGAGCTCCGGTGAACTCCACGGCGGCCTTGTAGGCGGCGTACACCTTGCGGTAGTCGTGACCCCCGCGCCGGAGCTTGGTGAGGTCGTCGTCCGACAGGTGCTCGACCAGCTTGCGCAGGCGGGGGTCGGGCCCGAAGAAGTGCTCCCGGATGTAGGCCCCGCCGGCGACCGAGAACTTCTGGAACTCACCGTCGAGGGTGTTGTTCATCTGCTCCACGAGGACCCCGTCGACGTCGCGGGCGAGGAGGTCGTCCCACTCGCGGCCCCAGATGACCTTGATGACGTTCCAGCCGGCTCCCCGGAACAGCCCCTCGAGCTCCTGGATGACCTTGCCGTTGCCGCGCACCGGCCCATCGAGGCGCTGGAGGTTGCAATTGATGACGAACGTGAGGTTGTCGAGGCCCTCACGGGCGGCGAGCGACAGGCCGGCCAGGGACTCGGGCTCGTCCATCTCTCCGTCGCCGAGGAACGCCCAGACGCGCTGGGTGCTCGTGTCGGCCAGCCGCCGGTTGTGGAGGTAGCGGTTGAACCGGGCCTGGTAGATGGCACTGAGCGGACCGAGGCCCATGCTCACCGTGGGGAACTCCCAGAAGTCGGGCATGAGCCGCGGATGCGGGTACGACGACAGTCCGACGCCCCCACCGACCTCGCGCCGGAAGTGGTCGAGCTGGTCCTCGGTCAGGCGGCCCTCCAGGAACGCCCGGGCATACATCCCTGGGGCCGCGTGGCCCTGGAAGAAGATCTGGTCGCCCGGGGTTTCGTCCTTGCCCCGGAAGAAGTGATTGAAGCCCACCTCGTACAGGCTGGCCGCGGAGGCGTAGGTGGCGAGGTGGCCGCCGATGCCCGGGTACTTCGTGTTCGCCCGAAGGACCATCGCCGCGGCGTTCCACCGGACGATGCGCCGGATCCGGAGCTCGATGTCCTCGTCGCCGGGGAAGAAGGGCTCCTGCTCCGGGCTGATCGTGTTGATGTAGCGGGTCTTGGTCAGGGGCGGCAACCCGACGTGCAGCTGACGCGCCCGCTTCAGGAGCTTGAACATGAGATAGCGGGCCCGGTTCTCGCCCTCGTCGCGGACGACCTGGTCGAGCGAGGTGAGCCAGTCCTCGGTCTCCGCCGAGTCGATGTCGGGCAGCTGGTGCTTGAACTCGTCGAGATGCATCGGGACGCTCCGGCTCAGGCGGGCTCGAGTCGAAGGGTGGTGGGGAACGTGTCGGGGACGAGCATCTCGTCGAAACCCTCGATGCCCGTGTACTTCCGGCGCAGGCCGGCATTCGTCCGGGCGATCGACGCGTCGTCGGCCGCCGGGACGACCCGGGCGGGGAGTGTCCTCCCGCCCGCATGAACGACGACCCGGGGGCCGGCGACGGCCTCACGGTACCAGCGGCCGGCGGGCCCACGAACGCTCCGGACGAACGCGTCGGCGCCGTCCGTCATGACCCAGATGATCGTCCGGTGAGGCTGCGCGTCCGCGGACGCTCGCGTCTCGATCTCGATCTCCTCGGCCGCGCTCAGGGCGGCCAGGTCGGCAGGCGCGAAGGGCATGGCGGGAGCGTAGCCCATCCGCGCCGGGCACGTCGGTGGCGGGAACGTTGCGCCCGGGTGACGGAGCGGGTGACGACGGACCTTCCGTCGGCGGGCGTCGGGCGGGAGCCCGGCGGGCTGGGGTAGCCTCTCGGGGTGCGCCCCCTCGATCGCTCCACGACCCTGGTCGTCGTCGATGTCCAGAACGACTTCGCCGACCCGGCCGGATCGCTGGCCGTGAAGGGAGCCGCGGACGTCGTTCGGGCCGCCAACGAGGCGGCGGTGGCGGTCGTCGCGGCGGGCGGGCTCATCGCCTACACGGCCGATTGGCACCCCGCGCACACGCCGCACTTCGCCCAGGACGGCGGGATCTGGCCGGTCCACTGCGTCGGCGGCACCTGGGGCGCGGCGTTCCATCCCGAGCTGCACGTCGACGGCCCGGTCATCCGCAAGGGGACCTCGGGCGAGGACGGCTACTCCGGCTTCACGGTCCGCGATCCGGCCTCCGGCGTGACCGCCCCGACGGAGCTCGCCTCGCTGCTCCGAGCCTCCGGCATCGACCGGGTCGTGGTGTGCGGCCTCGCGACGGACTACTGCGTCAAGGCGACGGCGCTCGACGCGATCGGGCTCGGGTTCGCGACCGCGGTCCTGGCCGACGGGATCCGGGCGGTGGACCTGGCGCCCGGGGACGGGCAGCGGGCACTCGACGAGATGGCGGCCGCCGGGGTCGAGCTCATCCCGGGCGGCCTGGGGTAGGCGCGCGTGCTCGTCCATCTCGTCGACGCCACCTACGAACTCTTCCGGGCACATTTCGCGCCGCGGCCGCCGGTCCTGGGGCGCGGCGGGATGCCGCTGTCCGGCGTGTCCGGGCTCGTCGAGCAGCTCCTCTACCTGCTCCGCGACCAGGGCGCGACCCACGTCGGCTGCGCCACGGATCGGGTGATCCGCTCGTTCCGGAACGACCTGTACGCAGGCTACAAGACCGAGGAGGGGATGCCGCCCGAGCTGCTCGCCCAGTTCCCCTTGGCCGAACGCGCGATCGAGGCACTCGGGCTCGCGCTCTGGCCCATGGTCGAGCTCGAGGCCGACGACGCGCTGGCGACGGCGGCCGACCGGTGGGCCACGGCGCCCGGAGTCGAGCGGATCGTCATCTGCTCGGTCGACAAGGACCTCGCCCAGTGCGTGCGAGACAGTCGAGTGGTCCTGTGGGACCGGCGGCGGGACCTGACCTACGACGACGCGGGCGTCCGGGCGAAGTGGGGCGTCGCGCCGTCGTCGATCCCGGACTACCTCGCGCTCGTCGGCGACAGCGCGGACGGCTATCCGGGCATCCCGGGCTGGGGCTCGAAGTCCGCGGGCGCGGTGCTCGCGCGGTGGGGCTCGATCGACCGGATCCCGGCCAGGGCCTCGGCCTGGGACGTGCCCGGCCTCCGGGGGGCCGTCGGCCTCGCGGCTGCCCTCAACGAGCGGCGCGACGAGGTCGAGCTGTATCGGACGCTGGCCCGCCTGCGGCTCGACGCGCCCCTCCCCCAGGCCTCGGCCGAGGAACTCCGCTGGCAGGGCACGGACCGGGCCGCCTGGGAGGCCCTGTGCGACGAGCTCGGCCTGGCGCGGCTGCGTGGCCGCCCGCACCGCTGGACCACGACCGCCTAGGTCCGCCCGGGCAGATCGCCGCCCCGGCGGGCGATCGGTCCCCGCCGGCGATCAGTCTCCGCGGGCGAGGGCGAGGAGCGCGGCGTGGTGGGCGGCCGGGGCGGCGAACAGCCCGATCGTGCTGCTCTTGAGGCCGAGGTCGAACCAGGGACCGCCGGCCATGTCCGTGACCGTGGCACCCGCCCGTTCGGCGATGAGGCCACCGGCCGCGATGTCCCAGGTCGACAGCCCACTCGATTGGGCGAACGCGTCGAACCGGCCGTTCGCGACGTAGGCCAGGGCAAGGGCGGCGGCGCCCATCGACCGGCTGATCCGGACGGCCTTGCGGACGGCGCGGATGCGCGTCGCGACCGCCCGGCCGCCGAGGGCGAGCGAGACGACGAAGTCCGTGAGCTTGTCCTTCTCCGAGGCGACGATCACCCGCCCCCCGGGGCTGCCGCGATCGACCAGGAGGGCCGGGCCGTCGACCGCGGCGGCGTACGTCTCGCTCCGGGTCGGGTCGTGGACGATGCCCACGACCGGGCGGCCGTCGACGACGAGACCGATCGAGACGCAGAAGAACGGGATGCCGTTCGCGTAGTTCACCGTGCCGTCGAGGGGGTCGATGACCCACACCCGGCCGTGCTTGTCGGTCGCCGCCGCGCCGGTCCCGGTCGCGTGGCCGCCCGACTCCTCGCCGAGCATCCCGTCGCCCGGGGAGTGCTCGCGGATCGCGGCCATGATGAGCCGCTCGGACATCGTGTCGGCCTCGGTCACGACATCCTTGGCACTCTTGTGGTGGATCCGCTCCAGGCGCTCGTAGCGGTCCATGAGGACGGCACCGGCACGGGCCCCGACGTCCAGGGCGAAGGCGAGATCGGCGGCCCACGGGGAGGTCGCCGGCGTCATCGGCGCGAGCCGGATCGGCGGGCCGTCACGGAGTCGCGCACTCGGCGACGAGGCCACTCCCGGAGCCCGTCCCCAATGCGCTCGTCTCCCGGGTGAACGTCACCGTCGCTCCGGGCTCGATGCGGGGCGACAGGAAGTACGCCGTCGCGTCGCTGCCGAGGGCGACCCCGCTGTGGATCCGGCAGGTGGAGCTGCCGGCCTGGCTGCCCTGGTTCGTGACGGTCAGGGTCACGTCGAGACCAGCGGCGGTCGGGCTGACGGCGGCGACGCTGGCGGCGAACGGCCCCACGCCGGCGAGCAGGAGGCGCGCGGCGATCGCCAGGGCGGCGATCCCGACGCCGATCGCCAGGAACACCGTGCCGTGCACCTGCGACGCGGCCGGATCGGCGAGCCCGAGGGGATTACAGCGGTCGCACATGCCCATCGACAGGGCGACCGGACGGCCGCACCGGACGCAGGCATGGGTCGGCTCGGGCAGGGTCGGGTCGGCGGCGCTCATCGGTGCGGTCGATGGTGCCATGGATTCGATCGGCGCCCCTGCGAGCGCCCTCTACCAGCGTTCGACGGCGCCGACGAGGGCGTCGATGTCCGCGTCCGACTTCGCGGTGACGATCGCCCCGTCGGCGCCCGCTTCGTGCCAGCGCTGCCAGGTCCCGCGCGGATCCTCGATCCAGGCGGTCCCGGCCAGGCGGCCGTGATCGAGCCAGTCGTCGCCCTGGTAGCCGACGATGACGAGCTGGTCGGCGCGCCGCCGGCCGGACGCCTCGAGCGCCTCGAGGTACGCCGGCAGGTTCGCCTCGAAGTTGTTGTCGAAGGTCGACCAGCCATCGCCGATGCGGCCGGCCAGTCGCGCCCCGGCGGCGGTCTCGCCACCCACGAGGATGCGTGGCATCGGATCCGGGACCGGGCGGGCGTACGCGTCGTCGAGCGGGTAGTAGGGCGAGGGCCGGGTGACCGGACCGCCCGTCCACAGGGCCCGCAACACGGCCACGGCCTCCTCGACCCGGGCCACCCGCTCCGGGGCCTCCGGGAACGGGATGCCGAGTGCCGCGTGCTCGTCCGGGTGGCCGCCGATGCCGATGCCGAGGATCAACCGACCGCCACTCACGATCTGGAGCGTGGAGGCCATCCGGGCGAGCACGGCCGGATGGCGGTTCATGACATTCAGGACGAACGGGCCGACGGTGATCCGCGAGGTCGCACCGGCGGTGGCCGCCAGGATCGTCCACGACTCGACGACCGGGACGGTCTTGTCGCCACGGCCCATGAAGTGGTCCCACGCCCAGACGCCCGCGTAGCCGGCCTCCTCCAGCCGCCGCGCGCTGTCGAGCCACCAGCGGGGCTCGGCCCGGATGGTCCGGATGCTGACCCCGATGGGCAGCGGCTCGCCCACTAGAGGCTCGTCTCGAACAGGCGGATGTCCTCGGCCGACGCCGCGTGGCCGTCGCCGCGGGTGTAACGCAGCGCCTCCGCGGCGCCGAGCGCGTCGAGATCGGCCGGGAACGCGGCGACCATGTCGAGGACGACCTTGCGGATGCGGGCCGCGTTGAGTTCAAAGACCTCGAGGACGCTCAGGGCGTTGACGGCCTGGGTCCCCTCGATGACGCCGGCGTCGTAGTCGGTGATGAGGCTGATGTTCACGACCGCCATCCCAAGCTCGCGACACAGGTACGCCTCGGGGAACTGGGTCATGTTGATGACCTCCCAGCCCGCGTCGCTGAACCACTTCGACTCCGACCTCGTCGAGAAACGCGGGCCCTGGATGACGACGACCGTGCCCGCCTCGTGGACCGGGATGCCATTGGCCCGGATCGTCTCGATCGCGATGCGCCGCAGTTCCGGGTCGTAGATCTCGGCGCTGCTCACGTGGGTCACGATCGGCCCATCGAAGAACGTGTGGTCGCGTCCGGAGGTCCGGTCGACGAACTGGTCGCACACGACGAAGTCGCCGGGCTTGACCCGAGCCTGGAGCGAGCCCGCCGCGCAGGGGCTGATGACGGCCTTGACGCCGAGTGACCGGAGCGCCCAGACGTTCGCCCGGTACGGCACGCGATGGGGCGGGATCGTGTGGCGCCGCCCGTGGCGGGGCAGGAAGGCGACCTTGCGCCCCGCGACGTCAGCCAGGAAGACGCTGTCCGACGGCGACCCGTACGGCGTGTCGACCTTGATCTCGCGCACGTCCTCGAGCAGCGAGTAGAAGCCCGACCCGCCGATCACGCCGATCTCCGCCCTGTCCGTCATCCGCTACCGGCCTCCTGTCCTGGGGTGAGGCCCGATGCTACCGCGAGCGCCGACCTCCCACGTCGTCGTCCGGGCCTCGGGTCCCGGTCGTTTCGCCCGCGAAGCACATTCCAGTCGACGGCGCCGCCCCGACTCGGCGCATGGCCGCAGCGCGATGTCGGCGGCCCTACGATGCACGGGTGAGCGACACGACCGGCACCGAGCTCGAGCTCGCCGACTGGCGACGCCGCGTCGCCCGCCTGTACGCCGATGTCCGGTTCCTCTATCCGGACGATCCCGTCGCGGCCTGGCAACTGTGGCGCGCCGAACGCGAGTCGCTCTTCCGGGAGCACTCCCAGTCGCCGCTCCGGCCGGCCGACCGGCGGACCTTCCGCGGCCGCTATTGGGGCTATGACGCCCGCCTCGCGTTCGAGCTCGAGGTCCGGCCGGACGATGAAGCCCCGAGCGTCGCCGCCGCCACGGCCCCGGGCATGGACCCGGTCAACGCCCGGCCGATGCTCGGCCTCGCGCTGGCCCTGCCGACCAGCGGCGGCGGCACGATGTCGTTCCGCCGGATCGGATTCCTCGACGTCCCGTTCCCGGACGGCGCGCGCCGGCTCGCCCTGTACTGGATGGAGGGCTACGCGGGCGGCCTGTTCGTCCCGTTCCGCGATGCGACGAACGGGACCGAGACCTACGGCGCCGGGCGCTACCTGCTCGATGCCGCGAAGAGCGCCGATCTCGGTGGCGACGCCACCCGGCGGACCCTGGTGTGCGACTTCAACTTCAGCTACCAGCCGTCATGCGCCTTCGATCCGAAGTGGGCGTGCCCGCTCGCGCCCCCGGAGAATCGGCTCGACGTGCCGGTCCGAGCGGGGGAACGGATCGCCTGACCGGCCGCCTGAACGGGACCGGTACGATGGTCCTATCCGGGACCGGTACCCTCGGCCTACCCGTGCCGCGGGCGAGGCCGCGCATGATGTGTGGACCACCTCAACTCACGCCCGAGAACATGCGCTTCTTCACTCCCCCCCGACGTCCAGAAGAGTCGCTGCTCTGGTCTCGCGACATCCGGTTCGTGAACCGTCTCGCCCAGCTGATGCCCGGCGGACGGCTCCTCGAACTCGAGTCAGGCACGTGCCTCATCGCGCCGGCCAGGGAGCTCACCGAGGCTCGCGCCGTCGAGATCGCGCGCGAAGCCCACGCGCCGGAGTACGGCCTCGTCCAGGTCGACGCGTCGATCGCCGAATCGGACCGCTACCTCGTCGCCCTGGCGGCCGCGGTCCAGCAGTCCGGTATCGCCGAGCGGGTCGGCATGGGCCAGTCCGTGGAGGTCGCCCATCGGAAGATGCTCGACCTGTTCTTCCACCTCCACCACAGCGTCGTCTTCCAGCCGATCGTGGACCTCCGGACCGGCCAGGTCCACGAGTGGGAGTGCCTGTTCCGGCCGGACATGCCGCGCCTCCCGGGATCGATCACCCAGCTCGTCGAGATGGCCATCGCCACGAACCGCGCGGTGGAGCTCGACGAGTTCATCGTCGCCCGGATCCTCGATCGCATCGCCGCGATCGACGAGGCCCGTCCGGCGCCGGCAGACCGGCGCCGCCGATACGCGATCAACTTCACGCCGGCCAGCCTCCTGAGCCCGACGTTCTCCGCCGCCGCGTTCGCCGAAGCCGTCACGGCCCACGGCCTGATCCGCCGCCAGATCACCCTCGAGTGCACCGAGCAGATGAACATCCCCGACCCGTCGGGCCTGGCCAAGCACGTCAGGGAGATGCGCAAGCTCGGTTTCGGGTTCGCGGTCGACGACGCGGGCGCCGGCTACGCGAGCTTCACCCTGATCGCCGCGCTGCGGCCGTCGATCATCAAGATCGATCGCGAGATCATCCGGGGCATCGGCGACAAGCGCGGCGACGCGAAGCAGGCGCTCGTCGAGGCGTTCGTCTCGTTCGGCCGGCGGATCGGCGCGGAGCTCGTGGCCGAGGGCATCGAGACCCGGCGCGAGCTGATCATGCTGCGCTCCCTGGGCGTGACCTACGGCCAGGGGTACCTGCTCGGCAAGCCCTCCCCGGAACCGTCCGCGCCTCGACCGCTGGCGAGCCTCCTGCCGGGCGGCTCGCTCGGGGAGATCGAAGAGGACGAGGCCCCCAGGAAGCGCGTCCGCGTCCCGGCCCGCGTCGGCAAGGTCGCCGCCGGCGCCTGAGAGCCGGACCGGACCCGGACGAAGGCGCACGGTCACCCGGGTTCTCGTCAGGTGGTCATGGAGAGGTCACTCGTCGTCAAGATCGGGAGTTCGGGGCCTCCGGACTCGTCAGATGCTCTCCACGCGGGCACCTGACGACGATCCGACCAGCGTGGCAGTCTGTGCACGCCGGATCGGTGACGAATGACCGCCTGACGATCATCTGACAAGCACTCGCGCGCAGTCCGCCGAGCGGACCCCGCGGAACGCGGACCCCGCCGAACGCGGACTCAAGCACCGCCGAGGCGGTCCGGCGGGCGCTCGCGTACCATCGCGTCATGCTCGAACCAGTCACCGCGGGGCCGGCAGCGGCCCTGCCGGACGAGGTCCTCGACTTCCTCCGCGTGCCCCACCGCCACGCGGTCGTGGTCACGCTCGACCCCGACGGCCGGCCCCGCCAGGTGCTCGTCTGGTACCGACTCGACGACGACACCATCGTGCTCAACAGTCTCGTGGGTCGACGCTGGCCCACGAACCTCCTGCGCGATCCGCGGCTGTCGCTGACCGTGAGCGACGGACACGATTGGGTGTCCGTGGACGGCACCGCCGAGCCCGTCGAGGACCAGGCGACGGCGCAGGCCGACATCGCCGCCATGGCTCGCGCGTACGAGTCGCCCCGCGAGGCGCGCGTCTCGATCGCCCGGTTCGAGGCCCAGCGCCGGATCAGCTTCCGGGTCGTCCCGGAACGCACGCACATCGAGCTCGAGGACTAGCGTGGCGCAGGCGAAGATCGGCTATGCCGCGATGCTCGAACAGTTCGGGCCGACGGAGGTCGTCGAGTACTCGGCGCTCGCCGAGGAGCATGGCTTCTCCGGGGTCATGGCCGCCGACCACTTCCAGCCATGGGTCCCCCAGCAGGGCCAGGCCGCGTTCGTGTGGAACGTCATGACGGCCATCGCCGGCCGGACGACCGGCGACATCGGCCCGGGCGTCACCTGCCCGAGCTTCCGGATGCACCCGGCGATCGTGGCCCAGGCGTCGGCCACCCTGGCCGCCATGTACCCCGGCCGGCACTGGCTCGGACTCGGCTCGGGCGAGGCCCTCAACGAGCACGTCGTGGCCGGCTACTGGCCCGAGACACCCGAGCGGATCGCCCGGATGTTCGAGGCCATCGAGATCATCCGCAAACTCTTCAGCGGCAAGGACGTCAAGCACGACGGCCGGTTCTTCAAGCTCGAGACGACGCGCCTGTGGACCATGCCCGCCGAGCCGCCGCCCATCCTCATCGCGACCGCCGGCCCCATCACCGCCAAGAAGACCGGCATGTACGCCGACGGGCTCATCACCGTGGGCGCGCCGGAATCGAAGATCGAGATGATCTTCGAGAAGTGCCGCGAGGGCTGCGTCGAGGCGGGCAACGACCCGGCCAAGTTCCGGTACATCCTGCAGCTCCATCTGTCGTGGGCCGACACGGACGAGGAGGCGATGCGCAACGCGATGGTCGAGTGGCCGAATGGCGGGATGAAGTTCCCCAAGCAGGACATCAGGAGCCCGCTCGACTTCGAGCAGATGGCCAAGCTCGTCCGGCCCGAGGATTTCGAGGGTCGGATGCTCATCAGCGCCGACCCGGAGGACCACCGGGCATACATCCAGAGGTTCCTCGACATGGGCTTCGACCAGGTCTACCTGCACAACGTCGGCCGCGATCAGGCCCGCTGGATCGAGGTCTTCGGCCGGGACGTCCTCCCGAAGCTCCACGCGTGAACGCCCCCACCGGCGACCGGCCCATGCGCTTCGGCGCCCAGCTCTGGTCGCAGGCGAGCCCGTGGGTCGGCTTTCGCGATGCCGCGGTCGCGGCCGAGGCGGCCGGCTGGGACGGCGTCTGGACCTGGGATCACCTGCTCGCGATCCAGGGACCGTGGGAGCAGCCGATCTTCGAGGGCTGGACCTCCCTGGCGGCGGTCGCCGCAGTCACCCGGCGGGTCAGGGTCGGCCTGATGGTCGGGGCGAACACGTTCCGGCCGCCGGGTCACACGGCCAAACTGGCCACGACCCTCGACCACATCAGCGACGGCCGGGCCGTCCTCGGCATCGGCGGCGCGTGGTTCGACCGCGAGCACGACGCGCTCGGCATCGACTTCGGGTCCGGCTTCGGCGAGCGGCTCGACCGTCTCGACGAGTCCGTCGCGATCATGCGCCGGCTGCTCGACGGCGAGCGGTTCAGTTTCGAGGGCGCGCACTATTCGATCCACGACGCGGTCTGCGCACCGCGGCCCGTCCAACCCCACCTGCCGATCCTGGTCGGCGGTTCGGGGCCCAAGAAGACCCTGCGCACGGTCGCCCTGCGGGCCGACGCCTGGAACACCTCGGGCACGATCGAGGACGCGACCCGCAACCTGGGCGTCCTGCGCGACCACTGCGCGGCGGTCGGCCGCGACCTGGCCGAGATCGAACTGACGATCAGCTTCCCGATCGTCATCCGGGACACGGAGGAAGCCGCGCGCGGAGCGATCCAGGACCTCTGCCGTCACAACGGCATCCCCGAGATCTCGGGCGTCCCCAACCTGGCCGGCCCACCCGCCGCCATCGCCGCCGCCCTGCGGCCCTATGTCGAGCTCGGCTTCCGGCATGTCATGGTCCGGCTGCCGGCACCGTACGACCGAGAGACGATCGAGCGCCTGCCCGAGCTGCGGGCGGCGCTGGCGGGCGTCCCGGTCGGGGCCTGACGTCGTGCGGGTCGTCGCGCTCGCCGGAGGGGTCGGCGGGGCGAAGCTCGCCTCCGGGCTCCAGGCGGTCGTCCGCGACGACCTGACCGTGGTCGTCAACACCGCCGACGACCTCGAGCGTCACGGGCTCCTCGTCTGTCCGGACCACGACACCGTGATGTACACGCTGGCCGGCCTTGACGACCGCGTCCAGGGATGGGGAGTCCGCGACGAGACCTTCAGCGCGGCGGCGATGCTCGAACGCTACCGCGAGGAGACCTGGTTCCGTCTCGGCGACCGCGACCTCGCGACCCACATCGTCCGGACGGCCCGGCTCAAGGCCGGCGAGCGCCTCACGGAGGTCTGCCTGTCGCTCCAGCGCGGCCTCGGCGTCGCCGCCAAGATCCTGCCGATGAGCGACGACCCGGTCCGCACCCAGGTCCGCACGGACGACGGCTGGCTCGAGTTCCAGGAGTACTTCGTCCACCGCCACCAGGCGCCGCCGGTCCACGAGGTGCGGTTCGACGGGATCGAGCGGGCGGAGGCGACGGCCCGCGTCCGGGGCGAGCTCGGATTCGCCGAGACCATCGTCGTGGCGCCGTCGAATCCGATCGTGTCGATCGGGCCGATCCTCGCCGTCCGAGGGGTCCGGGACCTGCTCGCGGCCGCGCGCCGCGGCGGGACCCCGATCCTCGCCGTCAGCCCGATCGTGGGCGGCAAGGCGCTCAGGGGCCCGGCCGACCGGATGCTGGCCAGCCTTGGCCACGAGCCGACCGCCCTCGGCGTGGCCCGGCTGTACGTGGACGTCGTCGACGGGTTCGTCCTGGACACCATGGACGCCGCGCTCGGGCCCGACGTGGAAGCGCTCGGCATGCGGACGCTGATCACGGACACGGTCATGACCGATGACGCGTCGCGCGAGCGACTCGCCCGGGAGATCCTGGCGTTCGGCCGAGCCGTCCGGGCCTGACCGATGCCGGACGACGCACCTCCCCGGACCGAGGAGGCGGCCCCACGGCTCATGGTCGTGATCCCCATCCGCGGCCTCGAGGAGGCGAAGTCGCGGCTCGGCCAGGCACTCGACGCGGAAGAGCGGCGCGACCTGGTCACGCGCCTCCTCGAGGGCACCATCGTCGCCGCCCGGGCAGCCGGCCGGGTCGATTCGGTGGTCGTCGTCAGTCCGGACCCGGCGACGCTCGAGCTGGCCCGGTCGGCCGGCGCACGCGCCCTCCCCCAGCGCGGGCGTGGCCTCAACTGCGCGGTGGAGGAGGCGCGGGACCTGGCCCTCGCCGAGGGCGTCCGGGCGCTCCTGGTCCTGCCGGCCGACCTGCCGTTCGTGGACGGCGCGGCGCTCGACGCGCTGATCGCCGAAGCGGACCTGGACGACGACCCGATCGTCGCCCTCGTGCCGGACCGCCACGGGCGGGGCACCAACGCGCTCTTCCTGCGCCCGCCGGATGTGATCGCAAGCGCCTTCGGTGGGGACAGCCGCGAGGCGCACGCGCAACGTGCGCGCGCGGCGGGCGCCCGCTACCTCGAGCGCGACGGGCCTCTCGGGATCGACCTCGACACGCCCGACGACCTGCTCCTCGTGGACGAGATGGCCCACGCGCAGGACGGGCCAGGCTGATCGTGGGCGCGGTCCTCGAGGTCTTCACGATCGACGGCCTGCCCGAGATCGAGGCCGGCACGGACCTGCCCGCCCTGATCGCCGGAGCCCTGTCCGACGCGGTCGCCGCGGACACCGGCCTCGGGCCCCTGCGCCAGGACGACGTCCTCGTCGTCACGTCCAAGATCGTCTCGAAGGCGGAGGGAGCGGTGGTCGACCTGCGGACGGTCGAGCCGCGGCCGGAGGCCGTGGCCTTCGGCCTGCGCTGGGGCCGTGACCCGCGCCAGATCGAGGTCGTGTTGCGCGAGGCGCGTCGGGTCGTCCGGATGGGCAACGGCGTGATCATCACCGAGACGCCGCACGGCTTCGTCTGCGCGAACGGTGGCGTGGACGCCTCGAATGTCGGCCCCGGCAGCGGCGACATCGTCCTCCTGCTGCCGCGCGACCCGGACGCCTCGGCCACCGCCATCCGGACGGCCGTCTCGGCCCGGACCGGGGTGGACGTCCCGGTCATCGTGTCGGACACGTTCGGCCGGCCCTGGCGGTGGGGGGTCACCGATGTCGCGATCGGCGTGAGCGGGATCGCCCCGCTCGACGACCTGCGGGCCACGAAGGATGTCGACGGACGGGTCATGCGGACGACGATCCGGGCGGTCGCCGACGAGATCGCCTCGGCCGCCGAGCTCGCGCTCGGCAAGCTGGGCCGGCGGCCGGTCGCCCTGGTCCGCGGCGCGTCCCCGTCCCGGGCCGAGGCCACCATCGCCGACGCGCTCATCCCCGCGGACAACGACCTCTTCCGCTGACCGGCCCGGCCCCCTCGGCGCCGCCCACCCTCGCCACGTGCCGCCGACCGCGTCCCGGCGCGACCGCCGCTACCCTCTGGCCATGAAGCTCGGCCTGCAGATCCCGGCGTTCGACTTCCCGGGCGGCCCGGCGATGATCGGCCCCACCCTCGGGCGCATCGCCCGGATCGCCGACGACGTGGGGTTCGATTCGATCTGGGTGATGGACCACTTCTTCCAGATCCGCGGCGTCGGCCCGGCGACCGATCCGATGCTCGAGGGCTGGACGACGCTCGGCTACCTGGCGGCGCACACTTCGCGCGCCCGGCTCGGGCTCATGGTCGGCGGCGTCCACTACCGCCAGCCGGCGCTGTGGGTCAAGTCGGCGACCACGCTGGATGTCCTGTCCGGCGGGCGGGCCTGGCTCGGCATCGGCGCGGCGTGGAACGAGGAGGAGTCGCGCGGCCTCGGGTTCGCCTTCCCGCCGCTGGGCGAGCGGTTCGAGCTGCTCGAGGACACGCTTCGGGTCGCCCATGCGATGTGGGCCGGTGAGCGCGGCACGGAGGCGGCCCTCGACGGCCATCATGTCCACGCGACGCGGATGCTCAACAGCCCGGCCCCGCTCACGAAGCCCCACCCGCCGATCATGGTCGGCGGCGGCGGCGAACGGAAGACGCTCCGGCTGGTCGCCCAGTACGCCGACGCATGCAACGTGTTCGGTGGCCCGGAGACCGTCCACCGCAAGTACGGGATCCTGGCCGAGCACTGCGCCGCGGTCGGGCGGCCGTACGACGAGATCGAGCGCTCGAACCTGCAGGGCGTGGAGATGACCCCCGAGGGCGCCCGAGGAGCGAGTGCGCCGACCCTGCTCGTTGACCGTTTCGGCGATCTCGCCGACGCGGGCGTCCAGCACGTCATCCTGAGCCCGCATCGGGTCGACCCGGGGACGGTCGAGACGATCGGGGCGGCGATCATCCCGCAGCTGCGCGACCTGTGACGGACCCTCGGGTAGATACTCCCCCGGAGTATGGGCGACATGCTAGGATGACGACATGACGGACCGTCCCGAGACCTCACAGGCGCCGAGCCTCGCCATCGACTTCGGCGGCGGCGGCGCCACTCCCGCGGGTGCCACGCCCATCTCGTTCGCGAGCGCGCCCATCGCGTTCGGCGCCCCGGCGGTCGCCCCCGCGGGACCCGGCGCGGACGGTGCCGGGTCCGGGCCGCTCGAGTCGGCGGTCCTCATCGTCGGGTCGGGGCCGGCCGGGCTCACCGCCGCGATCTACGCCGCGCGGGCGAACCTCTCTCCGATCGTCATCGCCGGCTCGGCCGCCGGTGGTCAGCTCATGCTCACGAGCGACGTCGAGAACTACCCGGGCTTCCCGGACGGGATCCAGGGTCCGGACCTCATGGCCGCCTTCCGTACCCAGGCCGAGCGGTTCGGGACGCGCATCTTCGACGTGGACGTCGACCGGGTGGACTTCTCCTCGCGACCTTTCGGCCTGTGGGCTCGCGGGCAGGAGTACCGCGCCCAGGCGGTCATCATCGCGACCGGCGCGTCGGCGATGTGGCTCGGCCTGGAGAGCGAAGAGCGCCTCCGTGGACGGGGCGTGTCGGCCTGCGCCACGTGCGATGGCTTCTTCTTCCGGGACAAGGAGATCGCGGTCGTCGGCGGCGGCGACACGGCCCTCGAGGAGGCGACGTACCTGACCCGGTTCGCGTCGAAGGTCCATC
Organism: uncultured Chloroflexia bacterium; assembly: GCA_963719285.1. GTDB lineage: Bacteria > Chloroflexota > Limnocylindria > Limnocylindrales > CSP1-4 > C-114. The sequence goes on along the minus strand of CAVRBO010000004.1, from coordinate 842,477 downwards.
TGCTCCACCGGCGCGACGCTTTCCGGGGCAGCAAGATCATGGTCGACCGGGCCCATGACAACCCCAAGATCGAGGTTCACACGAATACGGCCGTCGAGGAGGTCCTCGGCGATGCCCACGTGGAGGGCCTCCGTCTCCGCGACACCGTCACGGACGAACTGCGGACGATGGACGCGGAGGGGCTGTTCATCGCCATCGGCCACCGCCCGAACACCGACGTCTTCCGCGACGCGCTCGAGGTGGACGCCAAGGGCTACCTCGTCGTGCACGACGAGACCGGCTCGAAGATCGACGGCGTGTTCATCGCCGGCGACGTCCACGACCACCGCTACCGGCAGGCGGTCACGGCCGCCGCCGACGGCTGCAAGGCCGCGATCGACGCGGAGCGCTGGCTCGAGGCACAGGGCATCGTCGAGACCGCATCGGCGGCGACCTGGTAGGACTGCACGCCCGCCGTCCGGCGGGCGTGGCGGGCCATCGGCGACATCCGTGGTAGCGTCCCGACGATGAGTTTTCCACGTGGCAGAGGGCTCCGGAGCGTGACCGGCGGCGCGGTCGGCGGCAGCCTGCGCGGGCCGAACCAGCGCCTGGTCGACGATGCCCACGGCATGCCGCCCGAACGCCGCTGGCGGACGCTTCGCTGGATCGCCGGGTTCTTCCGGCCGTACCGGTTCCAGGTGGGCGTGGTTCTCGGGGCGATCCTGGGCACGAGCCTGCTCGGCCTGGTCAACCCGTACCTGCTGAAACTGCTCATCGACGACGTCATCGTCGGGCGCGACTACGACCGGCTGAACCTGTACGTGGGGCTGATGATCGTGATCCCGATCGCCTCGGGCCTCATCGGCGTCGGACAGTCGTACCTCAACAACGTCATCGGCCAGAGCGTCATGCAGGACCTCCGGGCGGCCCTGTACAGCCACCTCCAGCGGATGCCCCTGCGCTTCTTCACGGAGACCCGGACCGGCGAGATCCAGAGCCGGCTGGCCAACGACGTCGGCGGGATCCAGTCGGTCGTGACCGACACGGCGAGCTCGCTGACGAGCAACCTGGCCATCGCCGCCTCGACCATCGTGGCGATGTTCCTCCTCGACTGGCGCCTGACCGTGCTCTCCCTGGGCCTGCTCCCGTTCTTCATGGCCCTCACCTACCGCGTCGGCAAGGTCCGGCGCGAGGTGAGCAGCGCGACCCAGAAGTCACTCGCCGACATCTCCGCCCACACCGAGGAGACCCTCAGCGTCAGCGGGATGCTCCTGTCCAAGACCTTCGGCCAGCAGGCCCAGTCGGTCGCCCGGTTCCGCGAGCTCAACCGCAAGCTGGCCGTGCTCCAGATCCGCCAGGCGATGGTCGGCCGCTGGTTCTTCATGATCATCGGGACGATCTTCAGCATCACCCCGGCGTTCGTGTACTGGCTGGCCGGCACGCTGGCCGCGAACGGCGACACCTCCGCGCCCACGGCCGGGGTGATCGTCGCGTTCACCACGCTCCAGAGCCGGCTCTTCTTCCCGCTCGGCCAGCTGCTCAATGTCCAGGTCGAGATCCAGGGCGCGCTCGCCCTGTTCGACCGGATCTTCGAGTACCTCGCGATGGACCCCCAGATCACCGATGCGCCGGACGCCGTGCCGCTCGATCCGCACTCGCTCAAGGGCCGCATCCGCTTCCGCGGCGTGTCGTTCCGCTACCCGTCCGCCGCGCCGACGGTGACCGACGAGACCGCCGCGGCGGTGGACGGCGGGCAGGACGCGGACGACGAGGACCAGGCCGCGATCGACGCCCCGGACGACGGGGACGAAGGCGCCTCGGGCGGCGATGGGGACGCGGACGGGGCGGCGGCGGTCATCCCGCCGTTCGGATTGGTGGGCCTGGACTTCGCCGTGGAGCCGGGGGAGCTGGTGGCGCTGGTGGGTCCGTCGGGCTCGGGCAAGACGACGACCACGTACCTCATCCCGCGGCTGTACGACACGGACGAGGGCGCGGTCGAGATCGACGGGCTCGACGTCCGAAAGATCGCCCTGGCGTCGCTCGGCGAGACGATCGGCTTCGTGACCCAGGAGACGTACCTGTTCCACGCGAGCATCCGCGACAACCTCACCTACGCCCGTCCCGACGCGACCCAGGCCGAGCTCGAGACGGCGACCCGGGCCGCCGCGATCCACGACCGGATCATGGAGCTGCCCGAGGGTTACGACACGGTCGTGGGCGAGCGCGGATACAAGCTCTCGGGCGGGGAGAAGCAGCGCATCGCGATCGCCCGGGTCCTGCTCAAGGACCCCCGCATCCTCATCCTCGACGAGGCGACATCGGCGCTCGACACGGTGAGCGAGCGACTCATCCAGGCGGCGCTCGAGCGGCTGATGGAGGGCCGCACGACGGTCGCCATCGCCCATCGGCTCTCGACGATCCTGCGGGCCGACCGGATCCTCGTGTTCGACCGGGGCCACATCGTCGAGCGCGGCACGCACGCCGAGCTCCTTGCCGTCGGCGGGCTCTACGCCCGGCTCTACCGCGAGCAGTTCGCCTCGGCCGAGGAGGGCGTCCACGAGGTCCGCCCCGTCGCCTGAGGGCGTCGCGCGCGCACGGCCCGGATGGCGGACTAGGATGGCCGGGTGAGTTTCCACAAGACGATCGACGCGGTCTGGGAGGGCGGGATGCGCTTCCGGGCGCAGACCAGCTCCGGCCACGAGATCCGCGCCGACGATCGCGCTTCCGATTCAGGCCCGCGGCCGACCGAAGTGGTGCTGGCCGGACTCGTCATGTGCACCGCCATGGACGTCGTCTCGATGCTCGACAAGAAGCGCCAGGACTACGACCGCTACGTCGTCCACTGCACCTCGGTGCAGCGCAAGGAATATCCGCAGGTGTTCACGCGGATCGAGCTCGTCCACGAGGTCATCGGCCCAGGCGTGACCGAGGCCGGCGTGCGCCGTTGCATCGAGCTCTCGGCGACGAAGTACTGCCCGGTCAGTGCGATGCTGTCCATGGGCGAGACGGAGATCCATCACGGCTTCCGGATCGAGAACACCGGCCCGGAACCACTCACGGCCGAGGGCGAGGTCGTGGTGACCGGCCCGCACTGGGTGCCGACCGTCACGACCTGAGCGAGCCACCACCGGAGTCGCACCGCCGGCGTGACCGTTCCGCCACCTGCTTCTCCGGCGATTGCATGACTATGCAACTCTGTGTATAGTCATGCGCCCATGCTCCAGATCGTCCCCGGAACCCCGACGCTGCTGCCGCCCGTGAGCGGCCACGTGCGCCCGTGAGCGCCGGCGGTGTCGTGGTCCCGGAGACGGAGCACGGGGTTCCCCGCCCTCCGGAGGCACGGCTGCGCGTCTCGATCGTGGGTGCCACCGGCTACGTCGGGGCCGAGCTGATCCGGTTGCTCGCGCGACACCCGGCCGTCGACGTCGTCGGCCTGGTCGGGCGAGACCGGGTGGACGTCCCCGTAGGCCGGATCCACGCCCATCTCGGCTCGACCGGCCTCGCGGTCGACAGCGCGGTCCCGGATTCCGATGCGGTCTTCCTCGCCCTCCCCCACGGTGTAGCGGCGGGGTTGGTCGGCGACTGGTTCGAGCGCGGCACGACCGTGATCGACCTGGGCCCCGATTTCCGGCTCCGCGCGCCGTCGGACTACCCGCGCTGGTACGGCTTCGAGCACCCCCGGCCGGAGCTCCTGACGGAAGCCGTCTACGGCCTGCCGGAGCTCCACCGGGCGGAGCTGGCCGGGCTGCGCGACGGCGCTCCGGACCGGCCCGGCCTCGTTGGCGCGCCGGGCTGCTACCCGACGGCGACCCTGCTCGCGCTCGCGCCGCTGGCGCGGGCCGGCCTCATCGGCGACCTCGTCGTGGACGCCAAGAGTGGCGTGAGCGGCGCGGGCCGGGAGACCAAGGCCGACCTGATGTTCGGCGAGGTGAACGAGAGCGTGAAGGCCTACGGCGTGGGGGGCCACCGGCACGTCGCCGAGATCGAGCAGGAGCTGGCAGCGCTCGGGTCCTCCGCCACGGCGAACCCGGGCGCCGCCGCCGTCGACTTCCTGCCCCATCTCATCCCGATGACCCGGGGCATCCTGGCCGCCTGCCATGTCCGGCCGACCCGGGTCGTGGACCAGGCCGAGCTCGACGCGCTGTATGCGGACGCCTATGCCGGCGAGCCGTTCGTCCAGGTCGTCGATTCGCCGCCGGCCACCAGGCACGTGGCGGGGAGCAATCAGGCCCGGATCCACGTCAGCCTCGACGCGCGGACCGGCCGGATCCTCGTCCTGTCGGTCATCGACAACCTCGTCAAGGGCGCCGCCGGCCAGGCGATCCAGGCATTCAACGTGGCCTTCGGGTTGCGGGAGACGGCCGGCCTCGAACAGCTGCCCCTGGCGCCATGACAGACACGCTCCGCCGCCCCGAGGACGCCCTCCTCGCGCCTCCGTCGGGACTCCCGGCGGTCGAGCGGCGGGCCGCGATCCCCCGTGGGTTCCTCGCCGGTGGAGCCACCGTCGGGATCAAGGCGTCGGGTCGCCCGGACCTCGCCGTCGTCACGACGCTCCCGGGTCCGGATGGCCGGATCCCGGCGGCCGCGGCGGCCGTCTTCACCCCGAACAGCATGGCCGCGGCACCCGTACGCCTCAGCCGGGCGAACCTCGCCGCGACCGCGCCGGAGGGCGGTGGCCGGTTCGGCTGGGCGACCGGCGTGGTGTCGACCTCGGGTAGCGCCAATGCCGCGACCGGCGCCGCCGGCGAGGCCGACCAGCGGGCGATCCTGGCGGCCCTCGCCGCGGCCCTGGACGCGCCGCCCGCCACCGCGCTCGCGATGTCGACCGGGATCATCGGGACGCGGCTCCCGCTCGACCGGGTCCTGCCCGGCATCGATCGGATCGTGACCGACGGCCTCGCTCCGAGCGACGCGGGCCTCGAGGCGGCGGCGATCGCCCTCCGGACGACCGATTCGCGGACCAAGGTCGTCACGACGACCGTCGAGCTGCCGGTGGAGGCGGGCGGGACCGCGACCGTCCGCGTGTCGGGCATGGCCAAGGGCGTCGGGATGATCCATCCCCGGATGGCGACGATGCTGAGCCTCGTGCTGACCGATGCCACGATCGACCCGGCGACGCTCAGCGGCCTGCTCCGGCCGGCCGCGGCGCGGACCTGGAACCAGCTCTCGATCGACGGGGACACGAGCACCAACGATACGGTCTTCGTCCTCGCCAGCGGGGCGGCGGGGGCGGCGCCGGTCGGCCCGGGCTCGGCGGCGGCGTCGACCCTCGGCGCGGCGATCGAGGCGATCGCCCGCGATCTCGCCCGCCAGCAGGCGGCCGACGGTGAGGGCGCCACGACCCTCCTGACCTGTCAGGTGACGGGTGCCGCCGACGACGCGGACGCGCGGGCCGTCGCCCGGTCGGTGGTCTCCAGCTCGCTCGTCAAGGCGGCCGTCCATGGCCGCGACCCGAACTGGGGCCGCCTCGTCGGGGCCGCCGGTAACGCCCGTCTGGCCGATGCGTCCGTGCTGGCCGCCGCCGGCCTGTCGACCGTCGAGGCCGAGGCGAGCGCCGGGCGCCCGGCCGCCATCGATCCCGACCGCTTGCGCGTCGCCATCGCCGGCACGCTCGTCTTCGACGGGCTGTCCGGCGGTCCGATCCCGTTCGACCGGGCGGCGGTCCGGGCCGCGATGGATGTGCCGGAGTGCCTCGTGCGACTCGACCTCGGCCTGGGCGACGGCTCGGGCGAGGCCTTCGGCTGTGACCTCACGGAGACGTACGTGCGCGAGAACTCCGAGTACACGACATGAGCGAAGTCCTCGTCATCAAGCTCGGCGGGACGACGATCGCCGACCAGGCCCAGGTCCTGGCCGAGGTGGCGGTCGTCGCCCGGCGCCGGCCGGTCGTCCTCGTCCATGGCGGCGGGCGACGGATCACCGAGTGGCTCGAGCGCCTCGGCGTCCCGAGCAAGTTCGAGGGGGGCCTGCGGGTCACGGATGCCCAGGCGCTCGAGGTGGCCGCCGCGGTCCTGCGCGGGGTCGTGAACAGCGAGCTCGTCGCCGGCCTGCGCGACCTGGGGGTGGATGCGGTGGGCCTGTCCGGAGTCGACGGCGGGCTGCTCCTGGCCGAGCGGATCCCGGCGATGGGCCTGGTGGCCCACGTCGTCGGACTGCGGCGCGACCTGCTCGACGCCGTCCTCGTGGGCGGCCAGGTCCCGGTCGTCGCTCCGCTCGCCCGGGACGAGGCCGGCGTGGTCTGCAACGTCAACGCCGACGATGTCGCGGCCGGGATCGCCGCGGGTCTCGGCGCCCGCCAGCTCATCCTGCTGACCGATGTGGATGGCGTCCGCGACGGCGACGGCCGACGCCTCGACACGCTCACGGTCGGCGAGGCCGAGGAGCTCATCTCGAGCGGCGTCATCGCCGGGGGCATGGTCCCCAAGGTCCGGGCTGCGCTCGGCGCGCTGGGTTGGGACGAGGCGGAGGCGGTCATCGCCGATTCGGCGGCGCCGGCCGCCCTCGAGCGGGCGCTGTCCGATCCGTCGTTCGGCACCCGGATCACCGCCCGGCGGCCGGCCGGCGCCGGCGTGTCGTGAGCGCGGCCCGGTGAACGGCCGTCGCGGCGGCGCGCCCAATGCCAGGCTTACCACGCCGGGCGCGCCGGTCTCGTTCGGCGCGACCGCGGCCGCCCGTCCGCCGGTCGCGTCACCGGCCGTCCCGGCGATCTCGCCGGCGTCCCTGAAGTCGGCCCGCCAGCGGGCGATCCGGGAGCTCGTGGCCCGCTCGGCGATCGGGAGCCAGCAGGACCTCGTCGAGGCGCTCCGCGTCCGGGGGATGGACGTCACCCAGGCGACCGTGAGCCGGGACGTGGCGGAGCTCGGGCTCGTGAAGATCACCCGCGGGGAGCGCCACGTGTACGTCTCGGCGGCCGACCTGGCCGCCGGCGGAGCGCCGACGTCCGACGCGCTCCTGCGGCGCCTGCTCGCGGACATCCCCGTTCGCGTCGGCCGGAGCGGGCTCACCCTGGTGCTGACGGCCGCGCCGGGTACGGCGAGCTCCATCGCCCAGGGGATCGACCAGTCCACACTGACGGATCAGGAAGGCACGCTGGCGGGCGACAATACGCTCCTCGTGCTGTTCGCCGACGAGACGCGGCTCGAGCACTGGCTGAACCGCTTCCGCGAACTCGAGCCGGTCCGCGACCAGTCCGCCGGATCGGCCGCCGGCGAGGACGCGGCCGCCCCCACCGAACCGTTGTCGAGCGCCAGGCTCCAGGAGGTCCCCCGATGAAGAAGGTCATCCTCGCCTACTCGGGCGGACTCGACACCTCCGTGGCCGTCGCCTGGCTGCGCGAGCAGTTCGACGTCGAGGTCGTGACCCTCACGGTGGACGTCGGCGGCGGCTCGCTCCGGGAGGGCGTGGAGCGCCGGGCGATGTCCGCGGGCGCATCGCGGGCCTACGTCGTGGATGCGCGCGAGCGCTTCGTCACCGACTTCGTGTGGCCGCATCTCCAGGCGAACGCGCTCTACCAGGGCGTCTACCCGCTCGCCACGGCACTGGCCCGGCCGCTCATCGCCCAGCTCCTCGTCGAGGTCGCCCAGCGCGAGGGCGCCGACGCGGTCGCCCACGGCTGCACCGGCAAGGGCAACGACCAGGTCCGCTTCGACGTGGCCGTCCATGCCCTCGATCCGGGCCTCGAGGTCGTGGCCCCGATGCGGGTCGGGATGGGCCTGTCGCGCGAGCAGGAGATCGATTACGCGGCGGAGCGCGGGATCGAGATCCCGATCTCGAAGGCGTCGCCGTACTCGATCGACGTCAACCTGTGGGGCCGCTCGTGCGAGACCGGGGTCCTCGAGGACCCCTGGGTCACGCCACCGGCCGACGCCTACGAGTGGACGGTCGCCCCCGCCGAGGCCCCGGCCCCGGTCGAGCTGGCGATCGCGTTCGAGGGCGGTATCCCGGTCTCCATCGATGGCGAACGCCTGGCTCCCGTGGACCTCGTGGACCGGCTGCACGCCCTCGGCGGCGCCCACGGTGTCGGTCGGATCGACCACGTCGAGGACCGGCTGGTGGGCATCAAGAGCCGCGAGATCTACGAGACGCCGGCCGCGACGATCCTCCATGCGGCGCATCGCGCCCTCGAGGGACTGACGCTGTCCAAGGACACGCTCCGGTTCGACCGGCTCGTCGCCGACGAGCTGGCCCAGCTGACCTACGACGGCCTGTGGTTCAGCGCCCTTCATCGCGACCTGCGGACCTACGTCGCGTCGTCGCAGCGGGTCGTGTCCGGCGAGGTCCGGATCCGGCTCGACCACGGCCAGGCGGTCATCGCCGGCCGTCGGTCGCCGCTGTCGCTGTACGAGAAGACGCTGGCGACGTACGACGCCGACGACGCGTTCGACCACGCCTCCGCCGTGGGCTTCATCGAGATCTTCGGCCTGCCGCTGCGGACGGAGGCCGCCCGCCACGGCGCGGTCGGCAAGCATCACGGGGCGGCATGGACGTGGACCGATCCGCTCCTCGCCTCGATGCCGACGACGGTCGCCGACCGCGAACCCGCCGGCACGCGCTAGGCAGCCCGCAGCCTACCCGGGCGGCCTGCCCGGCGTGCTCGCGCTCGCGCCAAGCCCCGGCTGATGCCGGGTCGGGCACCTCGGGGTCGCCACGTCACGGATCCGGCCCGGATGTTCAGCGGGAGCGAACACCCGATCGCGGATCGGCCCGTTTCGATGCCCGGGCGGACATCACGGGTCAACGCGGGTGAGCTCGTCCTGTTCGATCGACCACGGGCGGCGGCCTTTGGCCCGGCCGGGAGCTTGATCGAGCCGGATCGTGTTCAGTCCTGCCGAACGGGGCCACCGCCCGGCGAATCTCCCGGGCCTGGAGTGGGAGTCAGCCCGTCGGGCGTCGCCGTCAGCCGGCGGCCTCGCGGCGGAGGCGGGCGTAGCCGGGCTTGATGACCTCGTCGATGAGGCGCAGGCGCTCGTCGAACGGCAGGAACGCGCTCTTCATCGCGTTGAGGGTGAGCCATTCCATCTCGCCCAGGCCGATCCCGAACGCGGCATCGAGCGCGGCGAACTCGGACGACAGGGTCACGTTCGACATCAGCCGGTTGTCCGTGTTGAGCGTCACCCGGAAGCGGAGGCGGCGGAGCAGGTCGAACGGGTGCTCGGCGACCGATGGCGCCAGGCCCGTGTGCACGTTCGAGGTCGGGCACAGCTCGAGCGGGATCCGGCGGTCGCGGACGTACGCCGCCAGGCGGCCCAGTTCCGTCCGCCCGTCGGGGTCGACCGTGATGTCGTCCACGATCCGGACGCCGTGGCCCAGGCGTTCCGCGCCGAGCTCCAGAGCCTCGCGGATCGATGGCAGGCCGTAGCCCTCGCCGGCGTGGATCGTCAGGTGGAAGCTGGCATGCGTGAGCCGATGGAACGCGTCGGCGACCAGGCTCGGCGGATAGCCCGCCTCGGGACCGGCGATGTCGAACCCGACGACTCCCCGGTCGCGGAACCGCAACGCCAGGTCCGCGATCTCGAGCGAGCGATCGGCCTGCCGCATCGCGGTCGCCAGCGCCCGGATCACGATGGGCGTCCCGGCCGCCGCGGCCCGTTCCGCGCCGTCCCGGAACCCGTCGAGCCATGCCTCGGTCACCGCGTCCAGCGACAACCCCCGTTCCGTGGACAGCTCCGGCGCGTAGCGGACCTCGGCGTACACGATCCCGTCCGCGGCGAGGTCCTCGGCGCACTCCCGGGCGACACGGGCGATCGCGTCGGCCGTCTGCATGACCCCGACCGTGTGGGCGAACGTCTCGAGGTACAGCTCGAGCGACTTGCGGTCCGCCCCTCGGGTGAACCACCGTCCCAGCTCGGCCTCGTCCGTGGTGGGCAGGCCCGCGTAGCCCGTCGCCTCGGCCAGCTCGATCACGGTGCGGGGCCGGAGCCCACCGTCGAGGTGGTCGTGGAGGAGCACCTTGGGCGCGCGCCGGACGGTCTCGCGGCTGGGCATTCTACTCAGACCTCCGGCCCGAGGCGGTCGCGTGCTGCGGCCAGGGCCGCCGCCACGCGACCCGGGGCCGTGCCGCCGATGACGTCGCATGACGCGACGGCGCCGTCGAGCGAGGCGGCCGCCCGGAGGTCGCCGCCGATCCCCGGTTCCGCGGCGAGCGCCGCGGTCGACTCGTCCGCAGCCGCTCCCAGGGCCAGCCCGATCATCGCGTCCGAGACCGCATCGAGGCCGACCGCGGCCTCCTCCGCCTGGGCGACGAGCGACCCCACCACGCCGTGGGCGGCCCGGAACGGGACACCCCGGCGGACGAGCGCGTCGGCCACGGCGGTCGCCGTCGTGAATCCCTCCATCGCCGCCTCGCGCATCCGGTCGCGGTCCACGGTCAGCGTGTCAAGCAGTCCGGCCATGATCCCCAGCGACGCGTCGAGGGTCGCCGCCGTCTCGAACAGCGGCAGCTTGTCCTCCTGGAGGTCGCGCTGGTAGGCCAGCGGCAGGCCCTTGAGGAGCGCAAGGACGCCGGCGAGGGCACCGATGACGCGGCCGGCGCGGCCGCGGACGAGCTCGGCCGGATCGGGGTTCTTCTTGTTCGGCATCATCGACGAGCCGGTCGAGAATGCGTCGGCGACGCGAACGAACCCGAAGCGCGGGTTCGACCACCACGTGAGCTCCTCGGCGAACCGGCTCAGGTGGACCATCGCGAGCGCGGCGGCCGAAAGGAACTCGACGACGAAGTCGCGGTCGCTCACCGCGTCGAGCGAGTTCAGGGTGACGCCGTCGAAGCCGAGCTCGCGGGCCGTCTTCGCTCGATCCAGCAGGAACCCGGCGCCGGCCAGCGCGCCGGAGCCCAGCGGCGAGACGTTGGCTCGCCGGCGGAGGTCGGCGAAGCGGCCGCGGTCGCGTTCGAGCATCTCGACATAGGCGAGCAGGTGATGGGCGAACAGCACGGGCTGGGCGGGCTGGATGTGGGTCGTGCCGGGAAGGACGGCGTCGCCCTCGCGCTCGGCCAGCCCGACGAACGCACGCTCGAGGGCCACGATCCCGCCGTCCAGCCCGTCGACCGTCCGGCGCAGCCAGAGGCGCAGGTCCGTGGCGACCTGATCGTTGCGCGAGCGACCCGTGTGGAGCTTGCCCGCCACCGGACCGACGCGCGCGGTCAAGGCCGATTCGAGGTTGAGGTGGACGTCCTCGAGTGTCGGATCCCACTCGATCGTGCCCGCCTCGACCTCGGCGCGCAGCCCGCGCAGGCCATCGACGAGCGCGGTCACCTCGTCCGGCGTGAGCAGTCCGGCCCGACCGAGGCCGTGAACATGGGCGATCGAGCCGACGATGTCGTCCACGGCCAGCACGCGGTCGACGTCGATCGACCGCGTGAAGTCCGTCACGCGCGGATCGTTCTCCTCGGCAAAGCGCCCGCCCCAGAGCCGCATCCGTCCTCCTCGTCCGTGGCGGCAATCCTAACGGGCTGCCGGGCGGAAGCGGCGGCTGCGCCGGAAACGATCAGGCGGGCTCGACGGCCCGCAAACGTTCGGCGGCCTCCTCGGCGGTCAGGTCGCGCTGGGTCTCCGAGAGGAGCTCGTACCCGACCATGAACTTGCGGACGGTCGCCCGGAGGAGGGGCGGATAGAAGTGGGCGTGGAGCTGCCAGTGGTCGGTCCGTCCATCCCCGTCGTCGCCACCGGGGAACGGCGCCTGGTGCCAGCCCATCGAGTACGGGAACGACCGGTCGAAGAGCCCGTCGTAGCGTCCGAGGAGCCGGACGAGGCTCGACGCGAGCGCGTCTCGCTGGTGATCGTCCAGGCCGGGCAGCCGCTCGACCGGGCGACGCGGCATCACGAGCGTCTCGAACGGCCAGGTCGCCCAGAACGGGACGACGACGAGCCACTCGTCGTTCTCCTCGACGACGCGCGGGCCGCCCTGCTCCTGGCGGGCGTAGTCGAGGAGGAGCCGGTCGCCGAACGTGTCGCAGTGGCGGCGCTGGGCGGCGTCCTCGCGGGTCGCTTCCCGCGGGAGCGCCGTCCCGGCCCAGATCTGGCCGTGCGGATGGGGGTTCGACGCCCCCATCGATTCACCCCGGTTCTCGAAGACCTGGACCCAGCGATAGGTCCGTCCGAGCTCGGCGGTCTGCTCGGCCCACACGTCGATGACCGAGCGGACGTCGTCGGGCGACATCCGCCCGAGCGTGAGGTCGTGGCGCGGCGAGAAGCACAGGACCCGGCAGGTGCCGCTCTCGCCCTCCGCCACGAGGAGCCCATCGCCGATCCGCTCGGTCGGCGATTCCGGGCTCAGCGCCGCGAAGTCATTGGTGAACACGAACGTCCGATCGTAGGCCGGGTTCACGTCGCCCCGCGCGCGCGCATTGCCCGGACAGAGGTAGCAGGCAGGGTCGTAGGCCGGCCGCTCGTCGGCCACGGCCGCCTCTTCGAGCCCCTGCCACGGCCGCTGCGTACGACCGGCCGACACGAGCACCCACTGGTCGGTGAGCGGGTCATACCGCCGATGAGGCCCGTCGAAGCGGTCGGCGATCTCCACGGGTCAGGCCGAGCGCGCCTGGGCCGGTTCGGCGACGACCACGAGCTCGTGGACCGACTCGGCGAGGAGCGTCCGCGCTTCTGGCTCGAGCTGGCCGTCCGTGATGAGCACGTCGGCTTCGTCGAAGCGGGCGATCGAGCTGATCCCGACGACGCCCCATTTCGAGTGGTCGGCCACGACCACCAGGCGCCGGCCGGCCTCGATGAGCACCCGGTCCGTCTCGGCCTCGAGCATGTTCGGCGTCGTGAAGCCCGACCGGGGTTCCATGCCGTGCACGCCCATGAACACGATGTCGAGGTGGACGCTGCGCAGGGCGGCGACCGCGAACGGGCCGACCAGCGCGTCGCTCGGGGTGCGGACGCCGCCGCTCAGGATGATCGTCTGGTCGTTCCGGGTCGGCGTGTAGAGCGCATCCGCGACGGGGATGGAGTTCGTGACGACCGTCAGGCGCGGGATGTCGACCAACGCCCGGGCCAGCGCGTACGTGGTCGTCCCGGCCGACAGTCCCACTGCCATGCCGGGCTCCACCAGCGCCGCGGCGGCGGCGGCGATCGCTTCCTTCTCATGTTGCTGAAGGGCCGACTTCGCCGCGAACCCGGGTTCGAACAGCGCATTGCCCGAGCGGGCCGTGGCACCACCGTGGACCTTCTCGACGAGGCCCTGCTCGTGGAGTGACTCGAGATCGCGGCGGACGGTCATGTCGGACACGCCGAGCAGGCGCACGAGATCGGCGACGCGGACGGCGCCGTCGTCGCGGATCCGTTCGAGGATGAGGGCCTGCCGTCGTCGGGCCAGCACCGTCACGGAGCATCCCCCGGGAACGCCCTTGGTCGGGCCACTCTTCGCCTCCCAGCGGGCGTCGTCATGTCTTGGGTGAGATTGACGACAACAGTCGCGAAAGTCAACGTTTTCGGACGTTTTCCACCAAACAGGCACCAAGTCCCTTGACAGGTGTCGTATGGCGTCTGACAATCCGTCCGGTCCTGTTGGTTTCTGTGGGCGCACGGACCTGGTTATCTGGATGGAGGACTCCCGTCATGGCCAATCCTGAAGCGCCTCGTTCGCTGCTGGCGGACGCGGTCACGCGCGCGTTGACCCGCCGCGATGTCCTGAAAGGTGCCGCCGGCGTCGCCGGCCTCGCCGCCCTTCCCGCTTTCGTCGCCGCGTGCGGAACGTCCGGCGGCAGCCCCGCAGGCGGCAGCGCGGCGGCGGGTAGCATCAAGGTGGGTTCGAACTACTCGGACGCCGTGCCCAAGAAGGTGTTCCAGGACATCATCGACACGTTCACCAAGCAGTCCGGGATCACCGTCACCGTCAACACCGTCGACCACGGCACGTTCCAGGACCAGTTGAACTCGTACCTCCAGGGCACCCCGGACGACGTGTTCACCTGGTTCTCCGGCTTCCGGATGCGGTTCTTCGCGGCCAAGGGCCTGGCCACGGACATCAGCGATGTCTGGACGAAGATCAACGGCAACTTCAGCGACGCATTCAAGGTCGCGTCGACCGGCGATGACGGGAAGCAGTACTTCGTCCCGATCTACAACTACCCGTGGGCGGTCTTCTACCGCAAGAGCGTCTTCTCGGCCAACAACTGGACGCCGCCGACCACGCTCGACGAGTTCAAGACCCTGGCAGACAAGATGAAGACAGCCAACCTCATCCCGCTCGCCTTCGGCGACAAGGATGGTTGGCCGGCCATGGGCACGTTCGACATCCTCAACCTCCGCAAGAACGGCTACCAGTTCCATGTCGACCTCATGGCCGGCAAGCAGAAGTGGACCGACGCGAAGGTCAAGGACGTCTTCACGCTCTGGCAGTCGCTGCTGCCCTACATGCAGGAGGGGGCCGCCGGCCGGACGTGGCAGGACGCCGCGCAGGCGCTCGTCCAGAAGAAGGCCGGGATGTACCTGCTCGGGATGTTCGTCTCGCAGCAGTTCCAGACCGCCGGGGCAGCCGACCTGGCCGACCTGGACTTCTTCCCGTTCCCGAACCTCGGGACCACGTTCGACGCCGAGAAGGCACTCGACGCCCCGATCGACGGGCTGATGATCTCGAGCAAGTCGCCGAGCCTCGCGGCGGACCTCGCGGGCGCGAAGGCGTTCCTGGAGTACATCGGCCAGCCGGCGACCCAGGTCGCATGGGTGACCGCCGACCCGGGCAACATCGCGGCCGCCAAGAACGCCGACACGGCCGGATACTCCGCCCTCCAGAAGAAGGCGGCCGAACTGATCGGTGCTGCCCAGAAGATCACCCAGTTCCTTGACCGGGACACGAACCCGAACTTCGCCGGGGCCAATGGGATGCAGGCGTTCCTGCTCGACTTCCTCAACAAGCCGACCCAGGATCTCGACGCGATGCTTGGCAAGATCCAGTCGTTCTGGGACACCCTGCCGGCGTCCTGAGCCCTTCCTCGACGGCGCAGTCCAGGGCTAGACTTGCGCGGCCATGGCCGATGACGCCCACGAGCTGACGACTCCTGTTCGGCCGGACACCACCGGCGGGGCGGGAGTCGCCGTATCCGGCAAGCGCCGCCCCCGCTTCAGCCTGCTGACGCGACGGGACAAGACGGTCCTGGCCCTGATGGTCGGCATCCCGCTGATCCTTGACCTCGTGTTCATCTGGGGCCCGACGATCGCATCGGTCGGCCTCTCGTTCACCAACTGGCAGGGGGTCGGCGGGGTTTCGGCCGACAACTTCGTCGGCCTGAAGAACTACGAGAATCTCTTCACAAGCTACCCGTTCTTCTGGCCCGCCCTGACGCACAACATCGTGTGGCTGGCCGTGCTCATGTTCGTGGCCACGCCGATCGGCATCCTCATGGCCGTGCTCCTCGACCGGGAGATGACGGGGACACGCATCTATCAGAGCATCTTCTACCTGCCGGTCGTGCTCTCGCTGGCGATCATCGGCTTCATCTGGGAACTCCAGTACGCACCGGAGCAGGGGTTCATCAACAATGTCCTCGGTCGGACCGGCGGCGTCGGCGGCGGACCCCTCATCGACTGGCTCGGCGATCCGGGGCTCAACATCTGGGCCGTGCTCGTGGCGGCCACGTGGCGCCACGCCGGCTACGTCATGATCCTGTACCTGGCCGGCCTGAAGTCGGTCGATCCGACCCTCCGGGAGGCTGCCGCCATCGACGGCGCCAATGCCCGCCAGACCTTCTTCCGCGTGGTCTTCCCGGTGATGGCGCCCATCAACATCGTCGTCGTCGTCATCACCGTGATCGAATCGCTGCGCGCGTTCGACATCGCCTATGTGCTGAATCGCGGCAAGAACGGCCTGGAGCTGCTGTCCACGCTCATCACCAACAACGCCATCAGCGAGGCGAGTCAAGTCGGCTTCGGCTCGGCGATCGCGGTCGTGCTGTTGGTCATCTCGCTCGGGCCGATCATCCTGTTCCTCACCCGGATGATGCGGGACCAGGGGCAATGACGACCGCCACAAAGCCCATCGACCGGAGCCCGGCGGTCCGGTCGCGCTGGCGGATGCCGTCGCAGATCCACGGCCCGCGAGTCGCCCTCCACGCCTTCCTCATCGGGTTGAGCCTGTTGTGGCTGTTCCCGCTCCTCTGGGCGGTCTACACGTCGTTCCGCCCCTACAGCGACACGCAACACAACGGCTACGTCTCGCTGCCCAGCTCACTGAGCATCGAGAACTTCGTCAACGCCTGGAATCAGGCAGAGCTCCCCCACTTCTACCTGAACACGCTCATCGTGGCGGTCCCGGCCGTGATCCTCGTCCTGCTCGTGTCCTCGATGGTCGCGTTCGCCCTCGTCCGCTTCAGCGGCCGATTCAACCTGGCCCTGATCATGTTGTTCACGGCCGGCAACCTGCTGCCCCCGCAGGTCATCATCGTGCCGCTGTTCCACTTGTACCTGTTCCTGCCGATCCCACACGTCATCAGCGACAACGGGCTCCTCTACGACCAGTACATCGGCATCATCCTCATCCACATCGTCTTCCAGACCGGCTTCTGTGTGTTCGTCATGAGCAACTACATGCGAACGATCTCGAAGGAGCTGACCGAAGCGGCCGTGGTCGACGGTGCCTCCGTCTGGACGATCTACTTCCGGGTGATCCTGCCCCTCTGTCGGCCGGCGTTGGCCGCCCTCGCAACCCTCGAGTTCACGTTCATCTACAACGACTTCTTCTGGGCCCTCATGCTCATGAAGTCGGGTGACCTTCGGCCGATCACGTCGGCCCTGAACAACCTCCAGGGTCTGTTCTTCTCGAACAACAACTTGCTCGCCGCCGGCTCGCTGCTCGTGGCCATCCCGACGATCCTTGTGTTCATCGCCCTGCAGAAGCAGTTCGTGCGTGGGCTGTCGCTCGGCTCGACCAAGGGCTGACCCGGCGACCTCCGGGCCCTGGGACTACGAGACGGACTCGGCCCGCAGCGCCGGGATCGTCTCGCGGGCGATCCGCTCCAGGAGATCTCGCCGGCCGGCGGGCGGGCGCTCGATCGAGAAATCGGTGAAGCCGAGGGCGCGGTGGGTGCGCACGAACTCCTCGAAGGCCGTCGGCGTCGCGTAGACCTCGGGCCCCACCCAGGTCGAGCGACGGATCTCGGCCGGATCCCGCCCGATCTCAGCACAGGCGGCGTCGAGTGCCGCGATCCGATCGGCGAGAGGCGTCTCCAGGCCGTCCGTGGCGGTCCCGGCGAGCGTCGCGAACGTATCCCACTGATCCGCGTAGCGGGCGGCGAGGCGCAGCATCCGCGGCCGGTGGGCGGCGATGAGGAGCGGGATGCGGGACTGCACCGGGTGCGGCGAGAGCGGCGCGTCGACGAGCCGGTAGTAGCGCCCTTCGAACGTGGTCCGCGCCTGGCTCATGAGCCCGCGGAGCATGACGATGGCCTCCTCCAGCCGATCCACCCGCTCGCCCACGGGCGGCAGGTCGATGCCGTAGCGACGGTGCTCGTCCTCGTGCCAGCCGGTGCCGAGCCCCAGGATGAGCCGCCCGCCGCTGATGTGGTCGACCGTGACGGCTTCCTTCGCGAGGAGCGCCGGGTGGCGGAACGTGTTGCTCGACACGAGCACGCCGATCCGGATCCGCGAAGTCCGCGCGGCCAGGGCGGCGAGGAGGGTCCAGGCCTCCAGGATCGGCAGGTCCGGGGACCCGTCCGTGTCGACGAAGTGATCGACCAGCCAGGCATGGTCGAACCCGAGCTCCTCGACGGCGAGGAACTCCTCGAGCATGTCGGGCCAGGTCCGCCGCGCTTGGCTGAGGAAGCATCCGAACCGGACCGGCGGCGAGATGGTCGACGGGACGCCGTCGCGAGGAGCCATCACCAGGTCACGACGCCACGGCGCCGGCCCCGGCCGCCGCCTCGACTTCCCACAACCGCGGCGTCCGGCCGGTCCGGCTCGTATACCCGCGCTCGATCGCCGCGCGCAGGGCCGCCACGCCGTCCGGGTGGACGAGGTTGATCGTGCAGCCCCCGAACCCGCCACCGGTCATCCGTGCGGCGACCACGCCCGGGGTCGCGGCCGCGATCTCGACGAGGACGTCCATCTCCGGGGTCGTGATCTGGAACAGGTCCCGCATCGAGGCGTGGCTTTCCGCGAACAGGCGGCCTATCGCGGGCAGGTCGCCTTCGCGCAGCGCGACCTCGGTCTCGAGGACCCGGGCGTTCTCGCCGACGATGTGCTCGGCCCGGCGGAGCTCGACCGGATCCAGCCGTGGGCCCCAGCGCCGGAGCATCGCAGCGTCGACGTCCCTGAGCGCGGCGAGGGGCCGGCCCTCGAAGACGCTGATCGCGGCCACCGCCCGGTCGCACTCGGCACGACGGGTGTTGTACTCGCCGCCCCCGTGCTGGTGGGTCACGCCGGAGTGGCACACGACGAGCCGGAGATCGCCGGGGATGGGCACCGTCCGATGGTCGAGCGTGCGGCAGTCGAGGAACAACGCGGAGCCTGCCACGCCGCAGGCCGACGCGAACTGGTCCATGAGGCCGGACTGGACGCCGACGAACCGGTTCTCGGCCTGCTGGCAGACCCGGGCGAGATCGAGCGGCTGGAGTGTCGGAGGTCGCGCGCCGGCGAGCGCCCAGGCCGTGACCAGCTCCAGCGCGGCCGACGACGACAGGCCCGCACCGGTGGGGAGGTCGGAGGCGAGCGCGCCACGGAACCCGGTGAGCGGCACGCCCGCGTCGGCCAGGGCCCAGGCGGTGCCCGCCACGTAGTCGGCCCACGAGCCGGTGCGCTCGCCGATCGCGTCGAGGTCGATCGAGGTCCGCTCGCCCGTCGCGGCGAGGACGAGCTCCACCCGGCGGTCGTCCGTCGGGACGTAGGCGATCGCGATCCCCAAGCCGATCGCGGCCGGGAGCACGAACCCGTCGTTGTAGTCGGTGTGCTCGCCGATGAGGTTGACCCGTCCGGGTGCCCGCACGGTCCGGGCCGCCGTGCGGTCGTCGACAGGCAATCCGGCGGCCGCGATCGCAGCGATAGGGGCGGATGCAACCGGATACGGCGCGACGTGGTTCACAGGTCTGGATGGTACGTGACGGAGGGTGTCACGTACCCGCTCGAAACTTGGCCCATCGGCCTAGGCCATCGCTGCGATACCATCCACCAAACCCACCCCGGAGGCACCTCGCGATGTCCCGCGCCCGCACCGTCTGGCTGGTCTTCGCCGCCCTCGGCTTCTTCTGGGGCAGCAGCTACCTGTTCATCAAGATCGGCGTCGAGACGCTCACCCCGTTCACCCTCATCGCCGGCCGGCTGGCCGTGGGCTGCGCGCTCCTCGCGGTCGTGCTCTTCGCCGCGCATGAGCCGCTCCCCCGCGAGCCCCGCGTCTACCGGCACCTGATCGTGATGGGCGTCCTCAACATCGCGATCCCGTTCTCGCTCATCACCTGGGGCGAGACCTCGATCGACTCGGCGCTCGCGTCGATCCTCAATGCGTCCGTGCCGCTGTTCACGATCGTCATCGCGTCGCTCGTCCTGGTCGACGAGCCGATCACCGTGAACCGGCTGGTGGGCCTGCTGGTCGGCTTCGGCGGCGTCCTCGTCCTGACGAGCCGGAGCTTCGGCGAGGGGATGTCGGGCAGCCTGCCGGGCGAGCTGGCCATGATCGGGTCGTCGATCTCGTACGCGGCGGGCAACGTCTACGCGCGCCACAACGTGCGCGGCCTCCGACCGATGGTCCAGGCGTTCTTCCAGGTCTTCTTCGCCCTGGTCATCGTGCTCGTGCTGGCCTTCGTCTTCGAGCGCCCCCTCTCACTGCCCTGGACCGGTTCGTCGGTATTCGCCGTCGTCTGGCTGGGGCTGCTCGGCTCGGGCCTCGCATACCTGTGCTTCTTCTGGCTGCTGGCCCGCTGGGGCTCGACCCGCACGTCGATGGTCGCGTACCTGTTGCCGGTCGTCGGGATCGTCCTCGGCTTCGTCGTCCTGAACGAGACGATCGATGCGCGCGTGCTCCTCGGCACGGCCCTCATCGTCGGCGGCGTCGGCCTGGTGAACAGCCCGTTCGGCCAGCGGCGGCTTTTCGGGCGACGCGCCGCGGCGGTCCAACCGGAGGCCGGCGGGCCGGGTTGAGCCGGCTCAGCCCTTGAGCGCGAGGAGCACCGCGCCGACCAGCACCAGCCCGGCCCCGGTCAGGCGACGTGCCCGGTCACGGGCGTCCACGCCCTCGCCCATCCGGAGCGCACCCCAGGCGGACGCGATGACGACCGAGCTCTCGCGCAGCGGCGCGATCGCGGTCAGCGGCGCCAACGTGTAGGCGATGAGGATCATCCCGTACGCACCCAGGCTGATCGTGCCGGCCGCGCCCGACCTGATCCATGGCGCCGGGCCTTTGCTCTCCGTCTGGTGCCCGGTCCGACCCGGCCGCCGCGCCACGAACCGGACCCACGCGACGAGGACGATCGCGCAGACCGGGAACACGACCCCGGCGTACAGCCAGACCGGCGCCTGGCGCGCGCCGACCGAGTCGACGGCCGAATAGCCGGAGATCATGACCCCGGTCAGCATCGCGAACTCCGCAGCGCCGACGAGCGACGCGGCGGACGGGTCGGGCGTGCCGGTCCCTTGACGCGAGCGGGCGAGATGGGCGCGAACCACCCCGATGGCCCGCCACGGCCGCTGGACGAGCAGGATCCCGGTGAGGAGCGCCGCGACGCCGATGACGCCCGCGGGCTCGAGGCGGTCGCCCAGGACGGTCACGCCGAGAGCGACGGAGAGGACCGGGGCCGTCCCCCGGGCGATGGGATAGACGACCGACAGGTCGCCCCGCCGGTACGCCTCGGCGAGACAGATGAAGTAGGCCGCCTCGAGGATGCCCGAGGCGGCCGCGAGGGCGACGGTCCCCGGCTCGAGGCCCGGGCGGCCCGTCGCCAACCAGCCGACGACGACGAACGGGGCGAACACGCCGACCCCGACGACATTCGCCCGCTCTGCTGTACGGAGCGTGTCGCCCGAGGTCTTGAGCAGCGCGTTCCAGCCCACGTGGAGCACCGCGACGACGAGGACGAGGGCGAACACGCCGGGCGGCATCGGCTGAGTCTACGGGCGACGGATGCCCTGCCGTGCCTCGTCTCGCGTCCGCCCGCTACGTGCCTCGTCCCGCACGGCCGGACTCGGTCCCGCGCCGGATACCACCCCGGGTGGTGTTATCGCTCGTCGGCAGGCGTTGGGTCGCAGATACCACTGGGGGTGGTGTCGGGTAGCGGACGATGCCCCGTGGGGCATGGCGCCGGGGTCGCCGGGTGGGTCGCCGGGCGGCCGCGCTCACGCCTGCGCTCGATCCGTCCCGTCAGGTGTGGCTTCCGGTCACCCGACACCATCCGGAGTGGTGGATGGCAGGAACGCCGCCCTCAGACCCCGATCGGGTGCCAGACCGTCTTCATCTCGAGATGCGCGGCGATCCACTCGGGCCGCTGGGCGGCACGGTCGTCGGTCCAGTCGAAGCGCGCATCGGCGACGCGCGCGGGCCGTCGCAACAGGCGCTTGATGTCCTGGGCGGCGGCGACCTCGACCGCCTCCTGCATGTCGGCCGGGACACCCCACGTGTCGATCGTGTCGACATCCTCGTGCGCGGCGAGGACCGGGACGAGCTCGCGGCGCAGGCCGGTGAGCAGGTTCACGACGCCGCCGGGCACGTCGGACGTGGCCAGGACCTCGGTCAGCGTCACCGCCGGAAGCGGCCGCGACTCGGAGGCGAGCACGATCGCGGTGTTCCCGGCCACGAGCGGCGGCGCCAGGCGCGAGACGAGCCCCAGGAGGGACGACGTCTCGGGCGCGACGAGGCCCACGATGCCGGTCGGCTCCGGGATCGTGAAGTTGAAGTACGGCGCCGCGACCGGGTTGACCGAACCGAGGACCTGGGCGATCTTGTCGGCCCAGCCGGCATACCAGACCCAGCGGTCGATGGCCCGCCCGACGAGTTCCCCGGCCCGGCCGGCACGGACGCCCTCCGCGATCGACACCTCCTCGACGAACTGGTCGCGCCGGCCCTCCATGAGCTCGGCGACGCGGTACAGGACCTGGCCCCGGTTCATCGCCGTCCGACCGGCCCACGGCTCGAACGCCGCCCTCGCGGCACGGACCGCGTCGCGCACGTCCTTGCGCGAGGCGCGACAGGCGTTGGCCAGCGGCGATCCGTCGGCCGAGCTCACGTCGTACGAGCGGCCCGATTCGGAACGCGGGAACGCGCCGCCGATGTACATCTTGTAGGTCTTACGGACGCCGATACGGGCCGACTCCGTCACGGCGCGCCCGGCCACTAGCGGTCCTCCAGGCGCACGTACGCGTGCAGCCCGTGGCGACCGCCCTCGCGCCCGTAGCCCGACTCCTTGTAGCCCCCGAACGGGCTCGTGGGATCGAACCGGTTGAACGTGTTCGCCCAGACGACCCCGGCCTTGAGTCGCTTGACCATGGCCAGGATCCGGCTGCCCTTGTCGGTCCATACGCCGGCCGAAAGGCCGTACGGCGTGTTGTTCGCTTTCTCGATCGCCTCGTCGGGTGTGCGGAAGGTCAGCACGGACAGGACCGGCCCGAAGATCTCCTCGCGGGCGATCCGGTGGCTCTGGGCGACATTCGTGAACAGCGTCGGGCGGAAGAAGTAGCCCCGCTCGGGCAGGTCGCACGACGGCTGGTAGAGGTCCGCACCCTCGGCGACGCCGGCCGCGACGAGCTCGGTGATCTTCTCGAGCTGGGCCCGCGAGTTGATCGCCCCCACGTCCGTGTTCTTGTCGAGCGGGTCGCCCACGCGGATGGTCGCCAGCCGGTCCTTGAGCTTGTCGATGAGGGGATCGACGATGCTCTCCTGGACGAGCAGGCGGCTACCGGCGCAGCAGACCTCGCCCTGGTTGAAGTAGATCCCGTTGACGATGCCCTCGATCGCCTGGTCGAGCGGCGCGTCGTCGAACACGATGTTCGCGGCCTTGCCTCCCAGCTCGAGGGTGAGCGCCTTGTCCGAGCCGGCCACGCCCGCCGCGATCCGCCGGCCGATCTCGGTCGAGCCCGTGAACGCGATCTTGTCCACGCCGGGATGGCGGACGAGGCTCATGCCGACCTCGCCCGGCCCGGGCACGATATTGACCACGCCCGGGGGCAGGTCGGCCTGGCGGCAGACGTCGGCGAAGAGCAGCGCCGTGAGCGGCGTCGTCGACGCCGGCTTGAGCACGACCGTGTTGCCCGCCGCGAGGGCCGGCGCGATCTTCCAGGCGAGCATCAGCAACGGGAAGTTCCAGGGGATGATCTGGCCGGCCACGCCGAGCGGCCGGGCGACGCGCCCGGGGAAGGCGTACTCGAGCTTGTCGGCCCAGCCCGCGTAATACCAGAAGTGAGCTGCGGCCAGCGGCACATCGACGTCCCGGCTCTCCTTGATGGGCTTGCCACTGTCCATGCTCTCGAGGACGGCGAACTCGCGGCTCCGCTCCTGGAGGATCCGGGCGATCCGGAACAGGTACTTGGCGCGCTCGCGGCCGGGCAGGTCGCCCCAGCGGCGGCGGAACGCGGTCCGGGCGGCCCGGACGGCCCGGTCCATGTCCTCGGCCGTGCCGCGGGCCACCTCGGCCAGGGGCAACTCGGTGGACGGATCCACGGTCGTGAACACCGCGCCGTCACTGGCCGGCATGTCCTTGCCGCCGATGAACAGGCCGTAGCGTTCCTTGAGCCGGACGACGTCCCGGCTCTCGGGTGCCGGCGCGTACTCCCAGGGGATCGCCTGCCCGTCGCCCAGGCCCCAGCTGTTCGGAGCGTCGGTCCCGCGCGTCGCAACCGCCTTGTCCGCGGCCGGTCCGGTCTTGGTCGTCATGTGCCGGCCATTATCGCATCGCCCGACGACACCTCCGACGGGAGCGCGCGGTGGGGGCATGCGAACCAGCCCACGACGCGATCCGCGACCGCGGCGAGCGCCCCGAACGCGAACACGGCGCTCCCGCCGAGGCGCCGAAGAGCAGGCCGCCGACCACATCGGTCAACACGGCGCCCGCCGCGACGACGAGATCGCGAACGACAGGCTGGCGAGGCTGCGGTTGCGTCCATGGCGATGCCCTCGCTCGCCGAGGGCGTTGACGGTCAACGCGTCGCTCAGGGGCTGCCACCCGGACTGGAAGATCCAGAACACCGCGAACAGCAGGACGATCGTGGCCTGCGGCCATGACCCGAGCAGGGCGATGAGGGCGACGGCCGAACCGACGCCGCACACCTGGAGGGTCCACGGCCGACCGAGCCGCACGTCGGCGATGTGGCCCCAGGTGGGCACGGCGAGGGCGAACGCGATCGACCCGAGTGACAGGACGAACCCGATGGCGCCGGCCTCGAACCCCAGGCTGGCCAGGATCACGCCGTTGAACGGCACGATGACCGCGAACGCCGCGCCGCTCGCCAGCACGAGGACGCGGATCGCGATCACGCTCGAGTCCTAGCCGGGAACCCCGAGCGCCGGGTCACTCGGAGCCTTCGCTCGGGAGACGTGCTCAGTCGAGCGAGAAGTCGTCCGGGTCGGCGTAACGGCCCGTGTGCTCCTTCTCGATCTGCATCAGTACGTCGTTGAGCAGGCTGCTCGCACCGAACCGGAACCGCTCCGGGGTCATCCAGCGCGGCCCCAGGGTCTCGTACAGCACCACGAGGTACTGGATCGCCTCCTTCGCGGCCCGGATCCCGCCGGCCGGCTTCATCCCCACCGCTCGGCCGGTCTGGCGATCGAAGTCGCGGATCGCCTCGAGCATCACGAGGGTCACCGGCAGCGTCGCCGCCGGCACGACCTTGCCCGTGGAGGTCTTGATGAAATCCGCCCCGGCGGCCATGGCCAGGACGCTCGCCCGCCGGACGTTGTCGTACGTCTCGAGCTCGCCCGTCTCGAGGATGACCTTGAGATGGGTCGGACCGCAGGCATCCTTGACGGCCACGATCTCCTCGAAGACCGCGTAGTAGTCGCCCGACAGGAACGCGCCCCGGTCGATGACCATGTCGACCTCGTCCGCGCCGGCCTCGATGGCCGCCCGGGTCTCGGCGACCTTGATGTCGCGGAACGTCTGGCCGCTCGGGAAGCCGGTCGCCACGCTGGCGACGCGGACCCCGGAGCCCGCGAGCGCCTCCTTCGCGTCCGCGACGAGGGCCGGGTAGACGCATACCGCCGCGACCGACGGGATCGTCGGGTCGCCGGGCTTCGGACGCATCGCCTTCTGGCAGAGGGCGTGGATCTTGCCCGGGGTGTCCTTCCCCTCGAGCGTGGTGAGATCGATCATCCGGATCACGAGATCGAGGGCCCAGAGTTTGCTGGCCTTCTTGATCGAACGGGTCCGGAGCGAGGCGACCCGCTCCTCCACGCCGACCTGGTCGACCGAGGTCACTCGGCCCAGGATGCTGCCGATGGCGCCGCCGCTCAGGGTCGGCCGCGGGTCCCACGCCCGGATCAGTTCCTGGGCGTGCTCGCGGGCGGCCGAGTCGACGGGTCGGTGCGCGGTCGTCATGGGACCGAGAGGATACGCCCGTCCGAACGCGGGTGGGTTCCCCGTCTGCCTTCCGGGCTACCTACCGGCACGCTCGCGGGGCAGGCGCGGCAGGCCGCGCTTCCCGTCGACGAGGTAGTGGCGGAACCAGTCCCTGATCTGGACGAGGTTCTCGACCCGGCGGAACGGCGTGCCCGACCGGGTGAGCTCGTGGCTCTCCCCGGGGACGCGCATGAGGCGCGCGGGCCGGCCGTGGATGCGCAGGACCGTGAACAGCTCCTCGGCCTGCGTGATCGTGCACCGGAGGTCCTGCTCGCTGTGCTGGATCAGGAGCGGCGTCCGGATGTCCGGGGCGTGGGTCAACGGGGAGTGCTCACGATAGAACGTGGGGTCCTCCCAGGGGGCCGCCCCGAATTCGAGCCGCCCGAACTCCGCTCCGCCGATATCGCCCGAGAGCATCTGCGACGTGAGGTCGACCACGCTCCGGCAGGTGACGGCCGCGCGGAAGCGCCGGTCGTGGCCCACGATCCAGTTCGTCAGGTAGCCCCCGTACGAACCACCCGTCAGCCCGAGTCGGTCCGGATCGGCCAGGCCGTCGGCGACGAGGGACTCGACGCCCGCCAGCACGTCCCGGGTAGGCCCCGGCCCCCAGTCCCGGAAGTTGGCGCCGTTGAAGTCCTGGCCGTAGCCCTCCGAGCCGCGCGGGTTGCTGTACCAGACCCCGATGCCGGCCCCGGCGAGGACCTGGAACTCGATGAATGGCGACCACCCATAGAGCGTGTGCGGTCCGCCGTGGATCTCGGTGACGAGCGGCGCGGGCGCGGTCGCACCCGACGAGGACGCCGGCGCGACGTACCAGCCCTGGACGGCTCGTCCGTCGACCTCGATCCAGCGTTCGACCGGGGCGACGAGCTCGACCTCGGCGAGCGTGTCGGCGTTCAGGTCCGTCAGGCGTCGGGGCGTGGCGAGGTCCTTGCCCGAGCCGGCGGCCGGGACGTCGAGCGCCCAGATGTCGGTCGGCCGGGTGGGCGTCGAGCGGGCGTAGGCGATCCGGGTGCCCGACTCCGCTCCGGAACGACCCTTCGGGAGCGTCACCTGGTCGAACGACGAGATGTAGTGGTGGTCCTCGGTCAGGCGCACGACGTCGCCGTCGGCGACGGAGATCCGCCACAGCTCGTACGACCCGCCGTACGGGGCGCTGAAGGTGATCCATCGCCCACCGGTCGTGAACGTGAGGCGCGGCTCCTCGCCCGGCGTGAGGTCGCTGCCCATCCCGGAACCGGGCATCAGGTCATGGCGGCCCGACAGGTTGCGTCCACCGCTGCGCTCGGCCTCGGACCCGTCGGCCGCGAACAGCCAGATATCGTTGCGCGAGCCCGCTCGGGCCGGATAGCGATGACCGAGGACGGCGAGGGACGTCCCGTCGGGCGACCACGCCGGCTCGGCGAAGTAGGAATGCCCGGCGTCCGTGATCCGGGTCTCGCTGCCGTCGGTCACGTCGACCGCGTACACCTGCTGGTGCCACATCTGGTCGCGGTCTGGCCGCCGGTCCGTCGAGATTGCGATCCGACCGCCGTCCGGCGACCAGGCCGGGCCGGAGACGGGGGTCCCGGCCGTGGTCAGCCGCCGGGCCGACCCGTCGGTCGCGTCCACGACCCACAGCTCGGCCTCCTTGCCCACGACATAGCCGGCCCCGTTGTACTGGTAGACGAGCCGGTCGGCGTACCGGTAGTCGGACGTCGGCGGCGCCTTCGGATCGGGCTTCCGCGTCTTGCCGCGCTTCCGGGCGTCCTCCTCGCGAGTCGCTCCACGTGACGACGAGAGGACCGCGAGCCTGGATCCGTCCGGCGACCAGGCGAAGTCCTCCACGCCTCGCGGCAGGTCGGTCAGTCGACGCGCCTCGCCCCCGTCGAGGGACAGGACGTGGACCTGGTCGCCGTCCTCGCGGTCGTCCGGCGCGCCGGGCATCTCCTCGGTCGTGAGCCGGCGGTCCGAGATGAACGCGAGCGAGCGCCCGTCCGGCGAGAAGCGAGCGCGCCGATCGTGCCTGGCCCCGATCGTGGCCTGGCGAGCCGGCGCCGACCCATCGGCCGGCACGAGCCAGACCGAGTGCCGGTAGCCATCGCGTCGCGCGGCTGCCACCTGGACCGTGAAGGCCACGAGGCGGCCGTCGGGCGACAGGCGCGGGTCCGTGGCGATGCGCAGGTCGTACAGGTCCTCGGGACGGACGGGTCGGCTCATCGGGCTCCTTTGCATGACCGCGCGGGCCAGGACTCCCGAGCGAAGGCGCGGCGGCGGCGCCGCGCACGGGAGCAGCGCCACTCGCGAACTGGAGTCTTGCTCGGACGCGCCGCAGTGTAGCGGCTACCATCGGCCGACGATGACCGACCAGCTGTCGCTGCGGTTCGAGCCGGGTCTGCCGCGCTTGCCGACCGACCTCCGGCCGATGCTCGCCCAGTCGGCGTCCGAGCCATTCGATTCGGCGGCCCACCTGTTCGAACCGTCGTGGGGCGGCGAGCGAGCCCTCGCGTTCATCGAGTCCGCCGATGGCGACCCGTTCAGGCTGGTCGACGGCGACGGTCGCGATCTCGCGCCGCTCCTGCCCGAACTGGCCGACCTGCCGACCCGGATCCTCGCGAGATCCGCGGTGATCGACGGCGAGCTCGTGGTCGTCGACGCCGCCGGTCGGGCCGATCCCGCCGCCCTGGCCGCCCGCCTTCGGGGTGACGACGGGCCGGCCGTGTCATACCTCGTCTTCGACGTCCTCGTCCTGGATGGCCGCCCGCTCATCGGCGAGCCCCTCGTGCGGCGGCGCCAGGCACTGCGGCGCACGCTGACCCCCGGCGACATGGTCGTCGCCGTACCGGCGATCGTCGGCGAGGGGCTGGCGCTCCACGCGGCGGTGTGCGCCCAGGGGATCGCCGCGACCGTGGCCCGGGTATTGGGCGCGCCATACCTCCCCGGGGTCCGGAGCAAGCTCTGGCTGAGGATCGAGGCGACGCCGGCGGAGACGGGTCCGGGGGACGCCGGGCCGGACGCCCAGCCCACCCTTGGCCTCGAGACCGCGCCACCGCTCGATCCCGGCAGCCCCGTCCTCGCGGTCATCCGCCGGCTGCCCCTGGAGTGGGACTGAGCCCGGCCTCGCCGCGCCGCCGTCACCCCTTCCACCCGCCCGCGTGGGAGCGTAATCTGCGCCCATGGCCGGACCGAGCTCGCCTCCCCCGCCCCCACCGCCGGACGCGGATGCCGAGGCACCCCTGCCGATCTTCGGCCGCCACCGCGATGGCTCGTGGGTGGGCGGGGCGATCCTCATCGGGATCGGCCTGGCGTTCCTCGTCGGGCAGGTCATCCCGCGAGCCGGCGACTACATCGTGCTGGCCATCGGCCTGACCTTCCTGGCCGCATTCGCGGTGACCCGCGAGTACGGGTTCCTGGTCCCGGGTGGCATCGTCACCGGCGTCGGGACCGGCGTCGTCATCGCCGCGAACCTCCCGGGCGTGGAGGGTGGCTCCCTGTTCATGCTCGCGCTCGGTTGCGGGTTCGTCGGGATCTGGGTCATCGGCCTGGCGTTCCACATCCGCGAGAACCATCCCTGGCCGCTGATCCCGGGCCTCATCCTCGGCGGCATCGGGGCGGCGTCACTGGCCGGGACGCGCTACGCGGAGATCGGCCGCCTGGGCTGGCCCATCGCGCTGATCGCCCTCGGGGCGATCCTGCTCGTCCGCGGCTGGGTCCGCCGGCCGGGCCGCTGACCCGACCGCCCCTACAATCAGACGGTGACCGACGCCCCAGCCCCGAGCACGACACCCGTGCGCATCCACGCGGATCGCGCGGCCGGGACGCTCGCCCTGGAATGGGCGGACGGCCACCGGACGATCTACGAAGCGCTCGCCCTGCGCTGGCTTTGCCCGTGCGCGTTCTGCCGGGGCGAGGCCGGCCAGCCAGGTTGGCTCGACTCACGACCGGAACTGACCGCCGAGCAGATCCGCCTCGTCGACGTCGATCTCGTCGGCCAGTACGCGATCGCTCCGCTGTGGGGCGACGGCCACCACACGGGCTATTACACCTACGCCCTGTTACGCGACCGCTGTCCGTGTGACGATGACGCCGCTCGGCGCGTCAGGGAGCACAGCGGGGCGCCCGCGACGCCGAACGACCACGACCGCCATGCGGACCACAGCTCCTTGGAGGAACCACGCTCATGATGACCGCGACAACCCCGTTCATCGCCGGCTGGCGCGTGCAGGAGACGAAGGGCCAGGTCTTCGGCCTCGTCGTGCGCAGCCGCGGCTTCGCGGGCAACCTCGCGGCCGGCCTCCGCTCGATCGTCGGCGGTGAGATCCACGAGTACACCCAGCTCCTCGAGGACACCCGCCGCCAGGCCCTCGACCGGATGGTCCAGAACGCGACGCTCATGGGCGCGAACGCGGTCCTGTCGTTCCGGTTCGACTCGTCCGAGATCGGCCAGACGATGTCGGAGATCGTGGCCTACGGCACGGCCGTCGTCGTGGTCCAGGACGCGAGCGCGCCGCAGCCAAGCGCGGAATAACCGGCCCCCGGGCTCGACCATGTACGACATCGTGCGGATCCTCATCGCGACCGTCGCCGTGCTCATGTTCATCGGCGGCGTCGTCCTGCTGCCCGCTGCGCCGCCGGCCGCGGTCGAGCTCGTCCTCTTCGGCGGCGCCGGCATCCTGGCGATCGTGCTCGAGCGCGGCCGCTACCGGTCCGAGCACGCCGAGCGGTCGTCGCTGCCCGCCGGTCCCGGCGGTGGCGAGACCGACGCCACGCTCGAGCCGCGGTTCCTCCGCACGGAAGAAGCGTTCGTCGATCCCACCTCGGGCCGACGGATGCGGGTCTGGCTGGACCCCCGAACGGGCGAACGGAGGTACCGCGCCGAAGGCTGACCCGAGGGTGCTACGATCGGCGGCCCGGCCCGGAAGGCCGGGACCCGCCGATGGAGCCTCGCCACGATGGCCGCACTACGGGCGGGAGTCGTCCGCACGCCGACCGCACGGAACCGCAATCGCCGTGCCCCGGCAGACGCTCCCCAGCCCTATCTGAACCGCGAACTCTCCTGGCTCGACTACGACGCACGTGTCCTTCACGAAGCGCGTGACGAGCGGAACGCACCACTCGAGCGGGTGAAGTTCCTCACGATCTTCGCGAACATGCTCGATGAGTTCTTCCAGGTCCGGGTCGCCGGGCTGCGCCAGCAGGTCGCGGCCGGTTCGACCAAGGTGGCGCCGGACGGGCGGACCCCGGCCGAGCAGCTGGCCGAGATCCGGACGCGGGTCCAGGAGCTCATCGGCGAGCACGCCGCCATCTTCAGCGCGCTCCGGGCGGAGCTGGCCGAGGAGGGCGTCTCGGTCCTCGACTACGGCGCCGTGCCGGACCATCACCAGCGCCTGCGGGAGCGGTTCGTCGACGAGATCTTCCCGGTCCTCACGCCGCTCGCGGTCGACCCGGGCCATCCGTTCCCGTACATCAGCACGCTCAGCCTCTCGATCGCGGTCGGCATGCGCGACCCGGAGACCGGCGAACGGCGGTTCGCCCGGGTCAAGGTGCCCCAGATCCTGCCCCGGCTCATCGAGATCGCCCCGTTCACGTTCGTCCTGATCGACCAGGTGATCGAGGCGAACCTGGACCTGCTGTTCAGCGGCATGGAGATCCTCGAGACGCATCTCTTCCGGGTCACCCGCAACGCCGACCTGGCGATCGAGGAGGACGAGGCCGACGACCTCCTGCTCGCGATCGAGGAAGAGCTCCGCCGGCGCCGGTTCGGCGAGGCGGTCCGGCTCGAGGTCGAGCGCTCCATGCCCGCCGCGACCCGCAACATCCTGCTTCGCGGCATCGGCCTCTCGGAGGACGACTGCTACGAGGTGAGCGGGATGCTCGACCTCACCGGGATCTGGCACCTCGCGGAGCTCGATCGCGAGGACCTCCGCGGCACGGGCTGGACGCCGGTCGTGCCCGTGCGGCTCATCCCGGCCGACGACGACGAGCCGGCCGACGTGTTCAACGCGATCCGCTCCGGCGACCTGCTCGTCCATCACCCGTACGAGAGCTTCACGGCGAGCGTCGAACGATTCATCGCCCAGGCCGCGGACGACGCCGAGGTCCTGACGATCAAGATGACCCTGTACCGGACGAGCGGCGACTCGCCGATCGTGCGCGACCTCATCCGGGCGGCCGAGCGCGGCAAGCAGGTCGTCGTCCTGGTCGAGATCAAGGCCCGCTTCGACGAGGAGGCGAACATCATCTGGGCGCGCAAGCTGGAGCAGGCGGGCGCCCACGTCGTTTACGGGCTGGTGGGCCTGAAGACCCACTCGAAGACCGCCCTGGTCGTCCGCCGGGAAGGTTCCGGGCTGCGCCGCTACGTCCACATCGGGACCGGCAACTACAACCCCAAGACGGCCCGCCTGTACGTGGACCTCGGCCTCCTGTCGTGCCGGCCCGAGCTCGGCGCCGACGTGACCGACCTGTTCAACGTCCTGACCGGGCTGTCGCGCCAGCGCGCGTTCCGGCGCCTGCTCGTCGCGCCGCTGTCCCTGCGCTCGCGGATCCTGGAGCTCATCGACCGGGAGATCGCCCACGCCCAGGCCGGCCGGCCCGCCCGGATCGACTTCAAGCTCAATGCGATCGTGGACCCGGACTGCGTCGGCGCGCTCTATCGGGCGAGCCAGGGCGGCGTCCAGGTGAACCTCATCGTCCGCGGCATCTGCTCGGTCTGGCCGGGCCTGCCCGGGGTCTCCGAGAACATCACGGTGAGCTCGATCATCGGCGAGTTCCTCGAGCACTCGCGGATCTACGGCTTCCTCAACGGTGGCGACCAGGAGTGGTACATCGGCTCGGCCGACCTGATGGAGCGCAACCTGGACCGCCGGGTCGAGGCACTCGTGCCCGTCGAGGACGCCGACGCGCGCGACCGGATCGCCGAGATCGTGAGCGTCATGCAGGCGGACGACCGGCGGTCATGGCGCCTCGGTGCCGATGCGCGATGGCGCCGCGTCGAGGAGATCGACGGTGCGGCCGGGACGCACGACACGTTCGCCACGCTCAAGGAGCGCGCCATCGCATCCGGAGCGCGGTTGGCCGAGGCTCCGCGACGGCCGCGTTCGGGGGCCGGATCGCTCGACCCGCGCGCCTGATGGCGATCGACCCGCCGCTCGACCGCCCGCTCGAGGTCGAGCTCAAATACCGGCTCCTCGACCTGGCGGCCGGCGAGCGGTTCCTGGCGGCCGAGGCGCTCGGGCCGTTCCGGGCCGTCTCCGGGGCGAGGGCTGCCCAGCACGAGGACCGCTACCTGGACACGTCCGACGGTGCCCTGGCCCGGGCGGGCTACGCGGCCCGGCTCCGGTTGGCCCGTGGGGGCACGCTGGTGACGGTGAAGTCGACCGCGCTGCCCGACGGTGCCCTGGCTCGCCGCGAGGAGCTCGAAGGGCCGGCGGATCGGACCGCCGAGCCGCACGACTGGCCGCCATCCGCGGCACGGTCACTCATCCTCGAGCTGTGCGGTGACGCGCCCCTCGTCGAGCTCGTCACCGTGCGCCAGCTGCGGCGCAAGCGTCGGCTCAGGGCCGCCGATGCGACCGCGGAGCTGAGCCTGGACGAGGTCGATGTCGTCGCCCGCGGGCGGGTCATCCACCGCTTCGCGGAGCTGGAGGCCGAGCTGACCTCGGGCCTCGAGGCGCGCTTGATCGAGCTGCGGCCCATCTTCGAGGCCGATGCGAGCCTCATCCCGGCGACCGGCTCGAAGCTCGAGGCGGCGCTCGCCGCGACCACCGCCGATGACGGAAGCCCGGCCGCGGAGGCCTCCGCCGCGGACGCCGGTGCCGAGGCCGCGGCCGCCGACGCGACGCGTGCGGCCGGTGCGGCACGGACTGCGCCGACGGAAGCGGCTCGGGTGGAGCGCCGGGCGGTGCACGGAGACCGCCGCGCGGCGAGAGCGACCGCCGGCGCGACCGGCGCGACCGGCGCGACCGGCGCCACGGATGCGACCGCGGAGACTGCGGAGACCGCCGTCGAGCCTGCGGCGGCCGACGGAGCGACCGTGCCGCCGCGACGATCCCGGCGCAAGGCGGCGAAGGCGGTCGCCGAGGCGGCGGCCACAGCGGTGGTGGAACCGCCGCGTCACGGGGAGGGACTCATCGTCGGGAAGACCCCCGGCGTGCTGCCCAGCGACAACGTCGCCGAAGCCGGCCGCAAGGTGCTCCGATTCCACCTGGCCCGGATGATCGCCCGCGAGCCGGGCACCCGCGAGGGAACGGATCCCGAGGATCTCCACGGGATGCGGGTCGCGACCCGTCGGATGCGTGCCGCATGGCGTGTGTTCGGCGACGGCTACCGACCGGACCGGACGCGGCGGCATCGAAGGCGCCTGCGCGAGGTGGCCGCCCGCCTCGGCGCGGTCCGCGACCTCGACGTGCTCATCGAGGAAGCCGAGCCGTACCTCGGGGCGCAGAGCGTGGCGGAGCAGCGGGCGCTCGCGCCGCTCTTCGCGGCCTGGCGCGAGCAACGTGACGACGCCCGGGTGCTGCTCGCCCGCGAGCTCGACAGCGAGTCATATGTGCGCTGGGTCGACGAGTTCAAGGACTTCGTGCGGACCGAAGGGCTTGCCACGGCCCCGACCCTGCCGACCGCGCCCCACCGCATCCGGGAGACGGCCGGGTCGCGGATCTGGGCCGCCTACGAGCAGGTCCGGGCCTACGAGCCGGTCATGCGCTGGGCCGACGTGGAGACGCTCCACGAGCTCCGGATCGCCTCGAAGTGGCTGCGCTACACGCTCGAATTCGTCCGCGAGTGCCTGGGGCCGGACGTCGTCGACACTCATCGCCCGGGTCGTCGCCCTGCAGGATCACCTCGGGCTCATGCACGACGCGGACGTCGCGGCGTCGATGGTCCGGTCCTTCCTCGTGGAGGGCGCCGGCCGGCTGTCCGAGGTCGAGACCGCGGCGATCGGTCGCTACCTCGTGGATCGGGAGCGCGAGGTCGTCCGACTTCGGCGGACCGTCGGTCCGTCCTGGCGGGGGATCGTCGGCGTCTCGTTCCGGCGCGGTCTCGGGCGCGCGCTCGCCGCGCTCTGAACGCCCACTCCGCCACCGTCGGGCGACGTCGTACAGGACGGTCCGCGCCTAGGGACGCCAGCCGTGGGCGATCCGCGGCAGCTCCGTACGCCACCCCGCGCCGGCGTGGGTCGCCGCCAGGACCGCTCCCTCGCGGATCCCGGTATCCACCACGGTGACCCGGTCGAGGCCGTAGCGCTCGAGGATCGCCTCCATGATCGCGACGCCGGCCGGCAGGACCCGGGCCCGGATCGGGTTGACCGCGTGGTGGATCGCCGCGAACGCCGCCGGCTCGGTGGCCAGGATGACCATCGCCCGGGCGAGCCGTGCCCGGGTCAGGGTCCGGTCGAGTGCGGCGGCCGGGACGACCTTGAGCAGGTTCGTGGCCGTGCCGCCCACGGCGACGAGCTGCCGGATCGCCGTGTCGGGCGCGCCGATGAGACGCTCTCGCGCGGCCGCCCGCAGGGCCGTGATCTCGTCGACGGTGGGTGGGTCGTGGGCGACATGCGCCGCCGTGAGCCGGGCCGACCCGATCCGCACGCCCGTCGCGACCGCGTCCCGTCCCGGCCCCACGACGATGAACTCGCTGCTGCCGCCGCCCACGTCCACCACCGCGAGATCCGCCGCGGGCTCGCGCCCGTGGGTCACCCCGATCAGGGTCAGATAGCCCTCCTCTTCGTGGGTCAGCACGTGGAGCGGCACGCCGCTGGCGCGCTCGATCTCGCGCAGGGCCGGGCGGGCGTCGTCGGCCCGGCGCAGCGGCTCCGTCGCCACGAACGTGGTCGTGGAAGCCCCGAGGTCTCGGGCGATGCCGGCGAACCGGCTCAGGGTCGAGGCGAGCTCCGCCCGCTTCTGGCGCCCGAGGCGACCGCGCTCGTCCACGGCGCCGCCCAGGCCCAGGAACGCGGATTCATCGAGCAGCGGCTCGAGCCGATGGCCGGCCACGACCGCGACGAACAGATGGACCGAGTTCGAACCCGCGTCGGCGGACGCGGCGATCACGGGCGCGATGCCGCGCGCGGGACGCCAGGTCGCGGGACGCGCCGGCCGATCACCGGCCGCGAAGAGGGCGCCGTCAGCCGTCGGCCGGGTTCGACGTGCCGCCGGTTCGGGGCGACCTCCGCGTACGGGCCGACGAAGACGTCGTCCGAGATGTCTTCCTGGCCGGTGCGGACCTCCGGGCGGCAGCGGCCTGGGTCGCCGGAGCCGACTTCCTCGCCGCCGAGCCCTTGGCCGGAGCCGTCGCCTTCGCGGCATTCGGCTTGGACGCCGGCCGCCGGATCGGACCGGCGACCTTTGCCGCGGGCGCTGCGGCCACCGCTTTGGCCGGAGCGACCGTGCGACTCGACTTCGCCGGCGCGGGCTTCTTTGCCGGCGCAGGCTTCTTTGCCGTCGCTTTCGGGGCCGGGGCGGCCTTCGGTGCGACCGGGCTCGCCGCCACATCGAGGGCGGCTCTCCTGGCCTCGAGCTTCGCGACGGCCGCCGAGGCCTTGGTCACCTGGCGCTGTCGCCGCGCAAGCTCCGCGCGGGCGTCCTTGAGGTCTCGGTCCGCCTTCGCGATCGAGCGTTCGCGTCGTACCTGCTTCGCCATGCTGCCTCCCGGATTGCCATCGCCGGCTCGATGGTCGAGCCCGGACGATCCCACGTCCGGGATGATGCGCGGTCAAGATTAACGTCCCGCTCACCGACCGCCAACGGGCTGTTCATCCGGGACCCGGAAAGTCACGCCCTGACGAGACGAGACGGTCGACCGGACTCGCCTCGCCGGCACTCCTCCCTCCACCGGCGCCGCGCTTGCTCGGAGCGTGCGCGCCGGGCTCCTCCTCGGCCGGTGTGTCCACCCACAGGGCGCACCGGCCGTTTCGTCGTTCGCCAGCAGCCTCGTCCGTTGACCGGAGGCTAACGCCCCCGCAACCTGCCGTTCATGACCCGCGGGCAGGCTCCGACGATGGCGCCCGCCGACCCGTGGAGACCACGCCCGACCGGCCGCATGGGTCCGTCTGGCTCCGGCTCGACCCCCCGGGTCATTGATGGCCGGTGTCCGAGGTCGCGGACCGCGGGCGTTAATGGAGCCTTAATCCGGCAGTAACGGGGGGTTCACCCGGCCCTCCGAGGCTGATGACGACATGAGTGTCCGTGTCAGCCCGTTTCGGCCGTCCCCGGCCCGACCAGAGGAGGGATCCCATTGAACCAGCCCGCGAAGCGACTTCTGTCCGTCGCCGCGTTCGCCGGCCTGGCCCTGGGCGCGTGCGGTACGTCCGCCACCCCGGAGCCCAGCGCCGCGCCGCCCACCTCCGCCGCGACTTCCGCGGCGACTGCGGCCTGCCCGGCGCCGCCGACCGGGTCCGTCACGCTCCAGGGCGCCGGCGCCACGTTCCCGAACCCCCTCTATCAGGTGTGGTTCGAGAAGTACACCGAGAAGTATCCGAACATCCTGTTCAACTACCAGTCGATCGGGTCGGGTGGTGGCGTGACCCAGTTCACCCAGCAGACCGTCGACTTCGGTGCGTCCGATGCGGCCCTCAAGGATGACGAGGCGGCGAAGCTCCCGGCGCCCGCGCTTCACGTTCCCACGGCGCTCGGGGCCGTGGTCGTGATCTACAACCTGCCGGGCGTCGACAAGGTACAGCTCGACAGCGCGAACATCGTCGACATCTTCCTGGGCACGATCACCAAGTGGAACGACCCGAAGATCGCGGCCAACAACGCGGGCGTGAGCCTGCCCGACCAGGCCATCCAGGTCTTCCATCGCCAGGACGGTTCGGGAACGACCAACGCCTTCACGGCCTATCTCGACACGGTCAGCCCGGACTGGCACACCCAGGTCGGCGCGGGCAAGGAGGTCAAGTGGCCGGTCGGCCAGGGTGCCCAGGGCAATGACGGCGTCGCCAACGGCGTCAAGCAGAACCCCGGCGCGGTGGGCTATGTCGAGCTGCAGTACGCGACCCAGGCCAAGCTCAGCTCGGCGTTCGTCAAGAACGCCGACGGCAAGTTCGTGCCCGGCTCGACCGATGGTGTGACGGCCGCCGCCGATGCCGCGGTCGACAAGTTCCCGGCCGACTTCCGCCAGGCGCCCATCATCAACGGCGCCGGACCGGATACCTACCCGCTCGCTTCGTACACCTACCTCCTGGGGTATGTGGACCAGACGGACAAGGACAAGGGTCAGGCCCTCGTGGCGTTCATGTGCTGGGCCCTCACCGACGGTCAGGCACTCGAGAAGGATCTCGGCTTCGCCCCCCTCCCGGCGAGCGTGGACGAGAAGGCCCTGACCGAGCTGCACAAGTTCACGACGGGCGGGGCGCCGATCTGGCCCTGACAGCCGGCTGTCACCGACCCTGACCAACCCATCCACGACCGACGCCCGGCCGGCCCTCAGGTCGACCGGGCGTCCGATATCCTTTCCAGGCTCGAGGTACCGCCGACGATGACAGCCCTACGCCCGGATCTGCACTCCTCCGGCAGCCGATCCGCGCGCCTGCCCGATCGGCTCTTCCACGGAGCGAGCGCGATCGCCGGCGCCACCATCGTCATCCTGCTCGTATCCGTGGGCGTTCTTCTGGCCGTGACCTCCTCCGAGACGTGGGGGCACTTCGGGCTGTCATTCCTGACTGGGACCGACTGGGATCCGGTCAAGGGCGTCTACGGAGCGCTCCCATTCATCGCCGGCACGCTGATGACGTCGGCGATCGGCATGGTCATCGCCGTGCCCCTGGGCCTGCTCACGGCGATCTTCCTGGCCGAGCTCGCCCCACCCTGGCTGGCCACCCCGCTGGGCTTCCTGGTCGAGCTGCTGGCGGCCATCCCGAGTGTGGTCATCGGCCTGTGGGGCGTGTTCATCCTGAGCCCGATCCTCCGTTCGACCGTGGAAGACTGGCTGGCCGGGACGATCGGCCAGGTGATTCCGTTGTTCGCGGGACCGAGCTTCGGCGTCGGCATCTTCGCGGCCGGGGTCATCCTGGCGATCATGGTCCTGCCGACGATCGTGTCGATCTCTCGCGAGGTGATCAACGCCGTGCCCGACGCCCAGCGCGAGGGGATGCTCGCCCTCGGGGCGACGCGTTGGGAGACGACCGTCCGGGCCGTGCTGCCGTTCGCCCGATCCGGGATCATCGGCGCCGTCATCCTGGGCCTGGGCCGCGCCCTCGGCGAGACGATGGCCGTGACGATGGTGGTGGGCAACAGCCCGCAGATCCCGTCGAGCCTCCTCGGACAGGGACAGACGATCGCGTCCGAGATCGCCACGACCTTCAGCGAGGCGTCGGTCGGGCTGCAGACATCGAGTCTCATCGCGCTCGGGCTCACCCTCCTCGGGATGACGATCCTGCTGAACGTCATCGCCCGCCTGCTCGTCCGTCGCGTCGCCGGCGACGGGATCGGCAGGGCGACCGGTGGCTGAGCCATGACCCAGGCCGTCGCCCTGCCGCAGATCCTCGTTCGCTCGCGGACGGACCGGAGGCGGTCGTATGTCGACCGGTTCTTCCGGGCCCTGTGCCTCCTCGCCGCGGTCGTCGCGATCATCCCGCTGTTCGCCGTGATCGCATTCGTCGTCATCAACGGGGCTGGGGCGCTGAACCTCGACCTCCTCACCAAGCCACCCAAGGCGGCCGGCGTGGGCGGAGGTGCGGTCGCGTCCATCCTGGGCACGCTTCAACTGGTGGGCGTGGCCACGCTGATCGCCGTCCCGATCGGCGTCCTGGCCGCCGTCTACACCAGCGAGTTCGGCAGCCGCCGGTCGGCCGCGATCATCCGCTTCGCCGCGGACGTGATGGTCGGGATCCCGTCGATCCTCATCGGGATCTTCGTGTTCACGTTCCTCGTCCTGCCGTTCAAGCAGTTCAATGCCTTCGCCGGGAGCGCGGCGCTCGCGTTCCTGATGATCCCGGTCGTCATGCGCACGACGGAGGAGATCGTCCGGCTCGTCCCCAGCGGATTGCGCGAGGCGTCGCTCGCCCTGGGCGTGCCGGCCTGGCGGACGGTCCTGTCCATCGTCCTCCGGACGGGCCTTGGCGGGATCCTCACCGGGATCATGCTGGCCGTCGCCCGGGCGGCGGGAGAGACGGCTCCGCTGCTCTTCACGGCCCTCGGGAGCCGGCTCGTCAACGTGGGCAGT
Source organism: uncultured Chloroflexia bacterium (assembly GCA_963719285.1). GTDB lineage: Bacteria > Chloroflexota > Limnocylindria > Limnocylindrales > CSP1-4 > C-114. Next base: position 802,903 of record CAVRBO010000004.1, on the reverse strand, counting down.
TTCGACAGGCCGATGGACGCATTGCCCCTGTTCGTGTTCATCAACGCCCGGCAACCGATCGCCGCGCTCAACGAGCAGGCCTGGGGCGCCGCCCTCCTTCTGCTGATCTTCGTCCTGACCATCAACATCTTCGTTCGCATCCGCACGTTCTCGGGCCGACGATCCCGATGAAGGAGGCCTCCGACATGGCGATCGACAGCCCCGTCCTGCCCGAGTCCGGCGCGAGCGATGCCCCGGTCGAGGTCCACCCGCACGCCGAGCCGCCTGCGCCGGCGTCCCGACCGGAGACGTCCGGCGCGCTGAGCGTCGAGGACCTCAACGCCTACTACGGCACGTTCCGCGCCGTGCGGGACGTGACCCTCGAGATCACCCCGCGGTCCGTGACCGCTCTCATCGGGCCCTCCGGCTGCGGCAAGAGCACGTTCCTCCGCACCCTCAACCGGATGCACGAGGTGATCCCGGGTGCCCGGGTCGAGGGTCGAGTCCTCCTCGACGGTGCCTCGGTCTACGACCAGCGGGTGGATCCGGTCCAGCTGCGTCGGATCGTGGGGATGGTCTTCCAGAGGCCGAATCCGTTCCCCACGATGTCCATCTACGACAACGTCGTGGCCGGGCTCAAGTTGACCGGTCGCCACCCGACGGCCGAGCTCGATGAGGTCGTCGAGCGCAGCCTCCGCCGGGCGGCCCTGTGGGACGAAGTCAAGGACAAGCTGCGTGAGAACGGCATGTCGCTGTCGGGAGGTCAGCAGCAACGGCTGTGCATCGCCCGCGCCCTTGCTGTCGAGCCCGAGATCGTGCTGATGGACGAGCCGTGCTCCGCCCTCGATCCGATCGCGACCCTCAAGATCGAGGAGCTGATCCGCGAGTTGCAGGCCAGCGTGACCATCGTCATCGTGACCCACAACATGCAACAGGCGTCACGGGTGAGCGACCGGACCGCGTTCTTCACGATGGGCGACGACCGGGCGGGGTTCCTCGTCGAACTCGGCGACACGCAGGAGATCTTCACCAATCCTCGGGAGCGACTCACCGAGGACTACGTCTCGGGCCGGTTCGGCTGAGCGACGAGGGAGCACGATATGGCCGACGAGACCACTTCCGCCCAGGATCCACGGACCGAGGTCGAGCGCCAGCTCGGCGACATCCTGGACCGCGCCGACAAGGTGAGCCTGACGACGGGTGGGGGCCCGCACCCTGCGCGCGAGACGCTCGATCGATCGCTCCGCGAGATCAAGGACAACGTGCTTCGCATGGGCAGCCTCGTGGAGGAGGCCATCCGGGCCGCCTTGCGCGCGCTGGTCGACCATGACGCGGAGGCCGCGCTCGCGGTGATCACCGGCGACGCCCGGATCAACGAGATGCAGCGCGCCGTCAGCACCCTGGTCACGACGACGATCGCGACCCAGCAACCGGTCGCCCGCGACCTGCGCTTCCTGCTCACGATCGATCACGTGGGTTATGAGCTCGAGCGGATGGGCGACCACGCGGGCAGCGTCGCCAAGCAGGTCCGCAAGCTCGCTCCCCTGCCGCCGCTCAGCAAGTATGTCGATCTGCCGGAGATGGCGGAACTCGCCGCCCAGCTCGTCCACGGCATCCTGCGGGCCCTGGTGGACGTGGACCAGGACGAGGCGCGCCGGGTGGCCGCGGGGGACGACCAGATCGACGAGCTGTACCACCGGACGTTCGACGAGGTGCTCGACCTGATGAGGGCCGACCCGGACAACGTGGATCGTGGCGCACGGCTGCTGTTCGCGGCCCACTACCTCGAGCGGATCGGCGACCGGGTGACGAATATCGCGGAAGACGTGGTCTTCCTCGCGACCGGCGAGATCGAGGACCTGAACCCCTAGCGTCTGCCTCCGTGGCATGATGCCGCGATGGCCGCCCATCCCGAACGGGTCGAGCTCCTGCTCCTGCGCCACGCCGACGCCGGTGACTCCCTGGCCTGGACCCGGCCGGACGCCGAGCGGCCGCTGTCCCCGAAGGGGCACCGCCAGGCGGCCCGCGTCGCCCGCTGGCTGGCCGCGATCGGCCGCCGGCCGGACGCGATCCTGTCGAGCCCCAAGGTGCGTGCGGTGGAGACCGCGGCGGCCGTCGCGGACGCGTTCGAGATGCGGGTCGTCGAGGACCCCCGGCTGGCCGGACCACTCGGGATCCGCATCCTCGGGGAGATCCTGGGCGACGGCGGTGACGTGGCCCGGCCGTTGCTCGTGGGCCACGACCCCGATTTCAGCGAGCTCGCCGGGCTGCTCACCGGCGCGATGTCGCTCGAGATGCGCAAGGGCGCGCTGATCCGGATCGACATCGCGCCCCCGTTCGAGCCGGGCGGCGGGACCCTGCGCTGGCTCGTGCCGCCGGACGCGCTGCCGGGCGACTGACGACTGACATCGGCCGCCGGTGCCGGCTGCCCTCGAAACGGCCAGATGCAAACCAGCGCACCGCCGGGCCCGTTCCGGGCACCTCTCCATCCTCATCACGCCGCTGGTCGATCACCGCTCACGCAGACAAGGACCGAGATCGCGACCCGGACACGTGCCGACACGGCGATCGGGCGGGCCGCGTGGTGTCGTCAGTTGCAGCTGGCCACATCCGCGAGAACACGCACGCCTACGCCTCTCGCACCGGGGGAGTGGCTTGGCGCACCGACCGGCCGCCGATGCCGGCTGCCGCTCGCTGACCGGCTAGTCGCGCGCGTCCAGCGGGAACGGCAGCGCGATCGGGTCGGGCGCGAGGCGGCTCCGGCCCTCGGCGTCGAACCGGTCGAGCCCGAGGTCGCTCACGTCGGTCACCTCCGTCCCGCCGCGCAGCGCCAGATCCGCCGCCGCGCGGGCGACGCCCGGGCCCCACATCATCCCGTGACCGCCGGGAGAGGCGACCGTCAGGCCGCCGATCGGTGCGCCATCCTGGCCCAGGCCCGGGCCCAGGATCGGCAGGTGGTCGGGTGTGTAGTCGATCGTCGCCGCCCAGATCCGGCGCAGGCCGAGGTCGCGGGTGACCGGCAGCAGCTCGGCCAGGCGTTCCCGGATGACCGCCAGCGCGTCCAGGTCGATCGAGCGCGCCTCCCCGGGCTGCTCGTCAGGGTCGCTCCAGCCGAACAGGAGCCCGCCCTCCTCGAGCCGCCAGTACAGGCCGCGCCGGAGTTCGAAGCCCATCGGCTGACGAGGGACGTCGAACGCGGGATGGGGCTCGGTGACCGCCACGGTATGCCGGGCCGCCCCGGCCGGGATGCGGACGCCGGCCACCTTGCCGACGGCACGGAGCGTCGGCCCGCCGGTCAACAGGACCCGCTCGGTCGCGATCGTGCCGGCCGACGTCTCGACGCCCACGACCCGACCGCCGTCGACGACCAGGCCGGTGAACGTCGTCCGCTCGCGCAGCTCGACGCCGACCCGCTGCATCGCGAGCGAGTACGCCCGTACGTTGCGGGGCGGCGAGATCGCCCCATCCGTCGCCACGTAGCTGGCTCCCCGCACGCGCTCGGCGGAGAGGGTGCCGCCGGTCAGCTCGGATGTCTCCCTGGCATCCACCCAGCGCACGTCGAGGCCCACGGCCCGTTGCATCGCGACCCGCTCGCGCCCGGCCGCGTCGTCCTCCGGGGTCGCCGCGAGGATGAGGTAGCCGAGCTCCCGGAACCCCGAATCGGTCCCGTAGCGGGCCGCCTGGCCGTTGTAGAACGCGATCGACCATCGCCCGAGAGCGACCGTCTGGGGGATCCCGCCCTGGGCCCGGACGATGCCGGCGGCCCGACTGCTCGCGCCGTCCCCGGCCAGGCCGCGCTCGAGGACCACCACCCGGCCGACGCCGTCCTCCCGCGCGAACACGGAGGCCCAGCCGCCGATGGTTCCCGCCCCGACGATGACCAGGTCGGCCCGTTCGGTCGTCATGCGCTCCATGTTGCAACGCGCAACGGGCGTTGCCCCACATCGTCCCGTGCGCCGGGCCAGCCCGGCGCCTTCGCTCGGGAGCCCCACCGCTACCCGTCGAGCGCGGCACCCTCGACGCACACGGCCACGATGCCCAACTCGACCATCCGGGCGTAGCTCGGCCGGCGCGTCACCGTCCACGCGGCGACCTCCAGGCCGGCGGCGGTGGCCCGGGCGACGCCGCGCTCGTCGATGCCGTGGAACTCGACGGCGATCGCGGCACAGTCGAGGGCCTGGGCCAGCTCGATCGTCGCCGGGGCCAGGTCGACCGCGTTGAGCCAGAGCGGCCAGCCGCTCGCGAGACCGCGCACCCGCCGCAGCGCGAGCGGATCGAACGACGAGACGACCGCATTGGCGAGATCCGGGCCCCGGCCGCCGGCGAGCACCTCGAGCAACGGCCGGCCGAGGACTTCCTTGAGCTCGATGTCGAGGAACGCCCGGCGCGGGACCGCCTCCAGCACGGCCGCGAGGGTCGGGACCCCCACGGAATCGAGCTCCGCCGCCGTCAGGTCGCCCACGGCATCGGGCCGGCCCTGGACCCGCGCCAGCGTGTCGTCGTGGACGATCACCGGGACGCCGTCGCGCGACTCGCGCACGTCGAACTCGAGGCCGTCGCAGGCGGGTCTGGCCATCGCCGCGAGGAAGGCCGGGATGGAGTTCTCGGCGAGGCGGCGGTGGTCGCCCCGGTGCGCCAGCCGGAGTGTCCGCCGGCCCTTCCGGACGTCCGTCGGGGCGGGGCTGCCGAAGAGGCTCGGGCGGCCCGTCAACGACCGATCTCCAGGTGCGCCGCCAGGCCGAGATGGTCGCTGGGATAGAGGGTCGGGTCGTCCACGGCGGGGCGGTCCAATGCGAGGCGGCAATCCACGACCCGGACATCGCCCCGCACCCAGATGTAGTCGAGGCAGGCGGGATCACCGTCGGTGTCCATCCCCTCGGCCTGGATGCCCGAGGGCCAGGTGACGGCGGGCTCGTGGCCGTTCGCGGCGAGGAACGACGACGCGAAGCCGGCGCCGCCGATCCGCGCGTACGCCGGTTCGTGCGGTCCGGCGTTGAAGTCGCCGACGAGGATCGTCGCGTCGGCGGCGGGCGAGTCCCCGAGCCAGGCCAGAAGCGTCGCTGCCTGCTCGTCCCGCTCCCGTGCCGCGTCCGGCGGGTGGTGCAGGTGGGTCACAGCCATGACGACCGATGTTCCGCCGGGCAGCGCGATCTGGACGCGGTGAGCGGATCGCCCAAGCCCGAGATCGATCCGCTCGAACGCCTCACCGAGGAGCGGCCCCCGCACGAGCAGGCTGTTGCCGTACTCGGGCCGACCGGCCCAGCCGCGGGCGGCACTGTAGGTCCCCTCCCCGGCGGCCCCGATCAGGCGATCCTGCTGGAGGACGTAGACGACCTCCTGGAGACCCAGCAGGTCCGGCTGGAGCGCGGCCATGTCGGCGTAGATGAAGCCCTGCCGCTCGGACCAGCGATCGGCGATATTGCGGATGTTGAACGTGGCGACGTGCAACCGGTCCATGTGCCCTCCGTGCGTTACTCGGTCGGGCCGGCGCGATGGCCCGGTCCGGCGACGGCCGGGACGACCCAGTCGAGCGGCAGGGTCGCAGCCGGGCCATCGGCGGTCGTCGCGACCGGCAGCGCGAACGTGAACGTCGAGCCGCGGCCCTCTCGCGACTCCACCCAGATCCGCCCACCGTGCTGCTCCACGACGTGGCGAGCGATGGACAGGCCCAGGCCCGTGCCGCCGCCGCTCCGCACCCGCGCCCGGTCGACCTTGTAGAACCGCTCGAAGATCCGCGGCAGCGATGCCCGCGGGATGCCGATGCCATGATCCTCGACGGCGGTCAGGACCTCGTCGCCCTCGACCATGACCCCGACGGTGACGGTGCCGCCGTTCGGGCTGAACTTCACGGCGTTGTGGACCAGGTTCACGAGGACCTGCCCCAGGCGCTCCTCCTCACCCCGGACGGCCGGCACGGTCGGTGGCAGGTCGAGCGCGAGGCGAACGCCCTGACGCTCGGCGAACAGGCGCAGCCGTTCGACCGACGCGGCGGCGACCCGCCCCAGGTCGACATCGTCGAGGAGCAGCAGTGCGCCGCCGCTCTCGATCCGGGTCAGGTCGAGCAGCTCGTTGACCATCTGGACGAGGTGGCCCGTCTCGACCTCGATCTTGCCGATCCGGTCGCGCATCCGGGCGGGCACCGCGTCGCCGGCAGCATCGGCGTCGCGTTGGAGTGTCTCGGCGAGCAGGCTGACGGTCGTGAGCGGCGTGCGCAACTCGTGCGACAGGTTGTCGATGAACTCGGCCCGGATCTGCTGGAGGCGCCTCAGCTCGGAGACGTCCTCCAGGACGAGCCAGCCGCCACCGAAGGGGGCGCGGCGGGCGCGGACGAGCAGCTTGGGCCCATCGGCGTCGGCCACGATCACCTCCCCGGATGCGGCCCCGACGTCCATGGCCGAGCGGGCGATGGCTTCGATCCGCGCGTCGACGAACGCCTCGAGAGCCGGTCGGTCGCGCATCGTGCCGGGCGCCCGGCGGAGGAACACGTGGGCGGCGCCGTTCGCGGCGTCGACCTCGAGGTCATCGGTCAGGTGGACCACGCCGACCCCTACGAGTTCGACGAGCAGATCGAGGTCGCGGGCGTCCTGCTCCGCGCGCGACTCAAGAGCCGCGACCCGCTCCTGGAGTCCGCGGACGCGACGCTCGATGTCGGCATCGTCATCGGCGAGGGTGAGCTTTCGGAGCCGACGCAACTCGAGGGCCCCGCGGACGGCAACGCCGACCGCCACGACGGCGACGGCGACGAGTCCGATGTCGAGCGGGTCCACGGTCTGAGCATCGCACAACGGGCACGTGGCATGGCGCGGTGGTCCATGGTCGGGCCAAGGCCGGCCGGGGTCGTCATCCGTCGGACGCCGGCGGTTCGATCGCGCGCGCCGCGCCACGGCACGCTGGGCGTGCCAACGGGAGGTCGGCAGCGCCTCGGGAGGCATTCCTCCGCCGTTTCGCACGCTGAGCGTGCCTTCGCGAGGGCGAGACCGTTTCCGGACCGCTCGTTCGCCGCTTGGCACGCTGAGCGTGCAGCGGACCCGCCCGACCCGGTGGCAGGGCGCGGATCGTCAGTCCCGGGACGGCTGGTCCGGGCGTCGGTCGGGGTTGCCGGCGATCCGCTCGCCGGGCATGGAGAACGGACGGGCGGGCCGCTGGACGTGGCCGTTGCCGCCGTCCGGGCGCGGACCGTGGGCGCCCCGATCGGCCGGGCGCGGACCATGGCCCTTGCTGTTGGCGGGTCGGAACCCGCGGTTCGGGCCGGACCCATCGCGCTGCGGAGGGCGGGCCACGTTGCCGAAGCCGACACCGGCGGGACGCTGGTCGCCACGACGGCCGGGTCCCGGTCGCTTGCCGTTCATCGAGCGGTCGCCACCGAGCGGGCGGTCGCCGTACGACGGCCGGGCAGGGTTGATCGGGCGGGCCGGCGCCATCGGGCGATCCTGGGCCATCGGCCGGTCATAGGCCATCGGGCCCGAAGCGGGCGCGGGGCGTCGACCCTGGTTCGGACGGGCGCCACCTAGGGGACGGGCGCCACCCGACGGACGGCCGCTGCCCGTTGGGCGATGGCCACCCGGACGGCCGCCGGCCATCGGTCGCGCGCCTGGCGCGGACCGCAGGCGGATCGACTCGGGCCGGATGTTGCGGTCGGGCTCGAAGCCCTCGACCACCTCCGTCGGGATCTTGTGGCGAAGCAGGCCCTCGATGTCGCGCAGGAGCGAGTTCTCGTCGACGCACACGAGCGAGATCGCCGCGCCGTCGATGCCGGCCCGGCCGGTCCGGCCGATCCGGTGGATGTAGTCCTCGGGCACCATCGGCAGCTCGAAGTTCACGACATGGGGCAGCGACTCGATGTCGATCCCGCGGGCCGCGATGTCGGTCGCGACGAGGACGGTCGCCCGGCCGGCCTTGAAGTCGTCGAGGGCGCGAACGCGCTGGCCCTGGCTCTTGTTGCCGTGGATCGCGGTCGCAGCGATGCCGTCGCGCTCGAGCTGCTCGGCGAGACGGTTCGCGCCGTATTTCGTGCGGGTGAAGACGAGGGCCTGGTCGATCCTGCCGGTACGGACGAGATGGCTGAGCAGCTCGCGCTTGCGCTCCCGATCGACCCGGTAGATGAGCTGTTCGACAAGCTCAGGCGCGGTGTTCTTCACGGACACCTGGATCGAGACCGGATCCACGAGGATGCCGCCGGCGAGCCGACGGATGTCGTCGTTGAACGTCGCCGAGAAGAGCAGGTTCTGGCGGCGCGCCGGGAGCAGGGAGATGATCTTGCGGATGGGTTGGATGAAGCCCATGTCGAGCATCCGGTCGGCCTCGTCGAGGACGAGGATCTCGACCTGGCTCAGGTCGATCGTGCGCTGCTCGACATGGTCGAGGAGGCGACCGGGCGTGGCCACGACGATCTCGGGACCGGCGCGCAGGTTGCGCACCTGGGGGTCGTAGCCGACGCCACCGTAGATGGTGGTGGAGCGGATCGGATGGCGGGCGCCGTAGGTGCGCACGCTTTCCTCGACCTGGAGCGCGAGCTCACGGGTGGGGGTGAGGACCAGGACGCGGATCGGCGAACGGGTCGCGTTCCGCGGGTCCGGACGGCCATGGTTGCGCTTGTCGCGGTGGGCGTTGACCGGCGGGGCCATGGGCGGTCCCTCGGGCGCCGGTCGGCCGGCGGTGAGCATCTGGAGGATCGGCAGGACGAACGCGGCGGTCTTGCCGGTGCCGGTCTGCGCGGCGGCGAGCACGTCGCGGCCGGCGAGAACGAGCGGGATCGCCTGCTCCTGGACGGGAGTGGGCTCGGTGTAGCCCTGGTCCGCGACGACGCGGATGAGCTCGGGCGCAAGCCCGAGTTTATCGAAGGACATGAGGGTAGTAACTCCTGACGGGGCCCTCCCGCTCTCTGGCGGGGCCCGGTCAGGGCGAGGTGTGGGATCGGGATCGGACGGCGTATGGCCGCGGACGCAGACCGGAGCGTCCGTCGAGCACGAAGGTCCCGAAGCATACCCGACCGGCCCGGTTCCCGCCCCGGGACGTTCGGCGGAGGCGTTCAGGGAGCCAGCAGAAGCACGACGGGCTCATACGCATCCTGGGCAGGTCGATCGCCGATCAACAGGACCGATCCACCCGATGCATAGGCTAGGTCGACGGTCGCGCCGTCGAGGATCCAGGTCGGGTCGAACGGCGTCCACGTCATGCCGTCAGGCGAGGACCAGCCGACAGCGGAGGAGTCGTCGGCGCGCTCTCCTAATGCGAGAAGGCCGGCTGCACCACCGACCAATCGCTGCGGGTAAATGGCTGTACCACCCGACGGACCGTCCGGCGGCGGGAACTCGACCGAGGTCCAGGAGCCACCGTCCGCCGATCGCCACGACACCGGGTGGGCCGCGTCGCCGTCGCCCTTCAAGCCGATGGCGACGGATCCGCTCGACGTCCGGATCACCTCGCGGACGCCGAGCGGACTCCCGGGGATCGGAGACCAATGGATCGCGTCGGTCGAGCGCCAGATGCCCGCCGTCACGGGCGGGACGGGCTTGGTGTACCCCTCGGAGTACTCGAAGCTCGCCGAGGCGAGGAACCCTGGCCCGTCCGCCACGATCCGCCTCAACGCAGTCCCGCGGGGCGGGGTCCGCTTGTCATGTTCGAGCGTCCAGGTCCGACCGTCCGGCGAGGTCCAGATCGCCGTCCCCCCGCCGAAGCCCGCGTGGAAGGAGTACTCGGCCTCTCCGAACGCGACGAACCCGTGATCGGTCGCCACGACCTGGTCCATCGTCCGTCCGGCCCCGTCGGTGACCGTCGCCCGCGTCCATGTCCTCCCATCGGGCGAGAACCAGGCCGCGGCGTCCGCGCTGCTCGCGTCGGTCTGCTGTTCCATCCCGACGGCCACGAACCCCCGGCCGTCGGGGACCACGTCGGCGACGATCTCCTCCCAGTCGTTGCGCCGTGACACGAATGCCGGGCTGTCGGGCAGCCGGACCCACGTGCGTGCATCGGACGAGGTCCACGCCGTCGGGTGGCGCGGCGTGCCGTCGGGCGCCTCGGCCGTCAAGAGATCGCCGATCGCGAACAATCGGCCTCCAGTCGATGTCACCGCCGCCAGGCTCACCCCGCCGAACTGGCCGGGATCGACCGTGATCCAGCGATACCCACCGAGGGTGGGAGGCGTGGCCCCGAGGGAGCTTTCCGCCGATGCCGGACTCTGAGACGGCACTTGACTGGGTGCCGTCGACCGGCTGGCGGGCGGAGTGACGCTCGCGGACGGAATCGGCGTCGCGCCGCATGCCATGAGAGTGAGCGAGACGGTGCAGACCAGGACAAGAAGAGGGTTTCTTCGGTGGCGATCGGCTCGGGTCATCGTTCCCCCTCGCGCTGCATGATCGATGCGCCGGTTGCTCGACGCTCGAACCGGCTGCGATGCTGCGTCAGCGATCCTCGACGCGGCGCGGACGGGCGGCCCTGTCTGGACCGCCGTCGAGTTCGCGCCACGGACGCAGCAGGCGTGCCGCCTCCGCGGGCCCGAACGCGGGCGCCAGGGCGAGCACGCGCGCGAACGAGGCCACGGCGCCCTGCGTCCGGGCGGAGGCTCCGGCGGCCTGGGCGGCCTCCGTCGCGTCCCGCGCCGCGAGCGTCGCCGAGACGCGCAGCACGTCGTCCTCGTCGGGATCCGTGCCGTGCGGCCAGAGATGGTCCGTCAGTCCGAGTGCCCCGGCGGCCGTGACCAGCGCGGCTCCCTCGAGCGGCGTCAACCGCCTGGTCCGGGCGAGCAGCACGCGGACATCCGCCGTTCGCGGCCCGTACCGCGTCCGCCCCACCGCCGCGAGCCAGCCGCGCGTCATCCGCTCCTCCACCCGCTCGAGGAACGGCTCGCTTAGGAGGTCGCCGAGGAACCCTTCGAGCACGAGATAGTGGCCGAAGCTCGTGACCGCGTCGTGGGCGGCCGGCAGGGCGCGGGCCGCAGCCGGGAGACGCTCCGCGACGCGCGCCTCCACGCCATCAAGGGTGGCGAGGCGATCCGGGTTCAGGAATCGGCGGATGCTCGCCACGAACGCCAGCGGTGGCGGTTCGGCCAGTCCGAGACGGTCGATCTCGTCGGGGCCGAGAGCCGCGACGCGGTCGAGGAACGCCACGACCGTCGACGAATCGAGGCCGAGGTCGGCCGGCCGACCCTCGTGGTCATGGTCATCGGCTGCCTGGGCCTGTCCGCGCGGCGAGGCTCGGCGCGGGTACGGACTCGCGGGACGCCACTCGGGCGCCGGGGGCCGCGATGGCCGCCGTCGCTCACCGCGGGACCGGTCGTAGCGTGCTCGTAGCTCGGGGTCCGAGAGCCAGTCGTGGGCGATGTTGATGCGCTTGGCCGTCTCGAGCGACGCCTCGCCGGCGACGTCCGGATGGTGGAGCTTGAGGAGGGCGCGCCACGCGATCTCGATCGCCTCGGGAGCGGCGTCCGGCGGCAACTCGAGCCGGCCGTACAGGTCGTCGGTCGGGAGTTCGGGCCCACGCATCGGGCCATCGTACGGTCGGGCGACGCGGGGCGCGCTGGCAGCGGTCGCCGTCGGCCGGGGCGCTCACCGGAGCGCCGGCGGCCTGGGATCGTGATTGGATCAGGCGCCGACGAGTGAGGCCTCGACGTCGTCGATCGGCCGGATGCGCCGTTCGCCGGTCGCCCGATCCGTCTCCTCGACGCCGCCGGCGGCCAGCGAGCGCGGGCTGACCGTCAGGATGCGCGGCATGCCGAGCAGCTCGGCGTCGGTGAACTTGACCCCGGGCGACTCGTCGCGGTCGTCGTACAGGATCTCCCGGCTCGGACCGGCGGCCATCGCGGCCTCGTAGAGTCGCTCCGCGACCGCGACGACCTGGGGGTCCTTGTTCGCCCCGACGGTGACGAGGTGGGCAGGGTACGGCGCCACCTCGGCGGGCCAGACGATCCCCTTCTCGTCGTGGTGGGCCTCGACGATGCAGGCGACATTGCGACCAAGGCCGATCCCGTAGGAGCCCATGACGATCGGGTGGGCCTGGCCGTCCTCGCCGAGGTAGGTCGCGCCCATGGGGACCGTGAAGTCCGTGCCGAGCTTGAAGATGTTGCCGACCTCGATGCCCTTGCTCAGCTTCACGGGCGTACCGCACTGGGGGCACGGGTCGCCCTCCCGGGCGTTCGCGATCTCGGCCACGAGGTCCGGCGTGTAGTCGCGCGGCACGTTGACGTTGAGCACGTGGAAGCCCTCGCGGTTCGCGCCGGCGACGAGGTTCGGCGAGCGGGCGGCCAGCTCGTCGACCACCACGGTCGCGTCACGAGCTCCGATCGGCGAGCCGTAGCCGGGCTCCATGCCGCGCGCCTTGATCTCGTCCACGGTCGCCGGGCGGAGGCCACCGATCGCCTTGACGGCGTTGACCAGTTTCGTCTCGTTCACGTCGTAGTCGCCACGCACGATGGCCACGATGAACCGACCGTCCCCGGTCATGAAGAAGGCGGCCTTCGCCGTGCGGTCCGGCCCTACGTCCAGGAATCGGGCCAGGGTCGCGATCGTCGTCGCGCCGGGCGTGGCGATCTCCTCCATCGGCTTCGCCGCCTCGGGCGTCACCTCGGGCTTGCCGACGACCGCGATCTGCTGGTTCGCGGCGTAGCCGCACGCATCGCAGATGACGAGGGTGTCCTCGCCGAACTCGTTGAGGAACATGAACTCGTGGGCGCCGCTCCCGCCCATGATCCCGACGTCCGCACCGACGACGACGGTGTCCAGCCCGAGCCGCTCGAAGATCCGGGTGTACGCCTCGAACTGGAGCTGGTAGCTCCGGTCGAGGCCGGCCTCGTCACGGTCGCAGCTGTAGGCGTCCTTCATGACGAACTCGCGGACTCGGATCAGCCCGCCACGCGAGCGGGGCTCGTCCCGGAACTTGGTCTGGAAGTGGTAGACCATCATCGGGAGCTGGCGATAGCTGCTCACGATGTCGCGCAGGAGGATCGCGACGACCTCCTCGTGGGTCATGGCCAGGACCATGTCGCGGTCGCCCCGATCCTTGAACCGGACCAGTTCCGGACCGATCTTCTGATAGCGACCGCTCTCCCGCCACACGTCGGCCGGGTGGACGACCGGCATCTCCATCTCCTGGGAGCCGATCCGGTCCATCTCCTCGCGGATCACCTGCTCGACCCGCCTGGTCACCCGGAAGCCGAGCGGCAGGAGCGAGTAGATCCCCGCCCCGAGCTGGCGGACGTAGCCCGCCCGGACCAGCAGGCGATGGGACGGCATCTCGGCATCGGCCGGGTCGTCGCGGAGGGTGGTGAAGAAGAGCTTCGAGAGGCGCATCCCGCGAAGGATACCGGCCGAGGGCGTTCTCCGGCGCTGACCCGCTCGCGTGGGACTGCCAGGGGCTCGTGGCACCCACGGCCGACCGGTCAGGCGGGGCGGCGGAACCCGTAGCCCACGCCGCGGACGGTGTGGAGGAGGACCGGCGCGCCCGGGTCGTCCTCGATCTGGCTGCGCAGCCAGTGGACGTGGACGTCGACCGTGCGGGTCTCGCCCGCGTAGTCGTAGCCCCAGACCTGCTCGAGCAGCTGGTCGCGGGTGAAGATGCGGCCCGGGTGGCGCACGAGGAACGCCAGGAGCTCGAACGCCTTGGGCTTGACCGGGACTGGTCGCCCGTCGCGCAGGAGGCGGTGGCCGGCCAGGTCGATCTGCACCCGGCCGAGATCGATGAGGGCCGGCAATGCGTCGACCGCGTGCTGCTCGCTCCGCCGGAAGATCGCCCGGATCCGGGCGGTCAGCTCCCGCAGGCTGAAGGGCTTGGTGACGTAGTCGTCGGCGCCAAGCTCCAGCCCGACGACCTTGTCGAGCTCGGCGTCCTTGGCCGTGAGCATGATGATCGGGACGCCCGACTCGGCTCGGATGATCCGGCAGACCTCGATGCCGGAGAGCTCGGGGAGCATGAGGTCGAGGAGCACGAGGTCGGGTCGTTCCGCCCGGAACCGGGCCAGGGCCTCGCGGCCGTCGGCAGCGGTGACGACGCGGTGGCCCTCCGATTCGAGTGCCTCGGCGAGGGTCTCGCGAAGGGTCGTCTCGTCGTCCACGACGAGGATCGTCCGTGCCATCGCCTTCAAGGATATCGACCAGTGTTAACGGACCGATGTCGGCGTGCATACAGCCGACCAACATGACGCGGCGACGCGGGCAAGGGCACCTGCCACTGAAGCTGGTGCTCGCTCGCCGAGCCTCGGGACGCGACCGCGCCCGCCTTGGCGCTCCCCAGACGGCCAGGCCGTCATATCGGGGTCTGCGACGGGCTCAAGCCGTCTCTACGAGTCGGCCGAGCCGGGTCATCCGCTTGTGGCGGGCCTTCGTCGTGCTCGGCTGGGGCGCCGGAACCCTCGTCCCCTTGAGGGCTCGCGGGCTACCGCCCGGCAAGTGCCCGGAATGACGATGTGGCCGTCATCGCAAGGCCCAAGGCCCCGGCCACCGAAGCGCTACACCGGACGTCGGCTCTCGGGGAGCTCCATGAAGTACTCGACGAAGTCGACGCACCGGCCGTCATCGTCGAAGCGGAGCGTCCACAGGTTGTAGAAGAGCGTCCGGAACGAGCCATCGGGCTTGGTGTAGCGGCTTTCGCCGATCGCGACCGCGCGGTGGCCGTCCACGGCGTAGGGCGAGTACTTGCCCTGGTACGTCCCGGGCGCGTCGCGGCCGCTCAGCCAGTCCGCCACGATCGCGTCGCGACCGGTCACGGGCTCGTCCCACGGGTGAAACCGGTACTCCGCGTCCTCCCCGAACAGGTCGCCGATCGCCTCGGGGTCGTAGCTCAGCCAGGCCGCGACGTAGTCGTCGAGCCAGCGCTGGACCTCATCGCGGGTCATGCGTGCCCTCCTACCCTCATGTACCGGGCCCCACGGCCGCCAGGACGCTGTGCGCATGAGTGAGTCGCTCGATCGTACGCCCAAAGCCGAGCGCCACGAGCGTCTCGAACAACGGCGGCGTGGCCGTCCGGCCCGTGACCGCGACCCGGATGGCCATGAACAGGTCGCCCGCCTTCCAGCCGCGTCCCTCCGCGAGTGTCCGAAGGGCGATCTCCAGGCCCTCGTGGTCGAACGCGAGCTCGCCGTTCGCCTCGATCGTCTCGCGCGCGGCGACCAGGCCCGCGAGCGTCGTTGGCATGTCCCAGCGCTTCGGCACGAGCGCGCGCACATCGAGCACGGGCCGGTCCACGAACAGGAAGCCGACGAGGTCGCCGATCGCGCCGAGCGTCGGCAGCCGCTCCTGGACGAGCGGGACGAGGTCGGCGATCTCGTCGTCCGACGGCATCCGGTCGATGTGACCGGCGTCCGCCTCCGCGGCGAGGAACGGCCGCAGCCGCTCGACGAGCTCGTCCGGCGGCAGGCGCCGGATCCACTGGCCGTTGATCCACTCGAGGCGTTCGCGGTCGAAGACGGCCCCGCCCTTCTGCACGTGGGCGATGTCGAACCGGCCCGCCAGCTCGTCGAGCGAGAGGATCTCCTCCTCCGTGCCGGTCGACCAGCCGAGGAGCGCCAGGTAGTTGACCAGCGCCTCGCGGATGTAGCCCTGGGCGATGTAGTCGCCGAGTGCCGTCTGGCTCTTGCGCTTGCTCATCTTCGTGCGATCGGCGTTGAGGATGAGCGGCAGGTGCCCGAACGCCGGCTCCGGGTAGCCGAGCGCCCGGAACAGGAGGATGTGCTTGGGCGTGTTCGAGAGGTGATCCTCCCCCCGGATGACGTGGCTGATCTCCATCGCGGCGTCGTCGACGACGACCGTGAAGTGATACAGCGGCGTCCCGTCGCCGCGGACGATGACGAAGTCGCCGCCGAGGTTGATCACGTCGATCTCGACCCGGCCCTTGATCATGTCGTCGAACCCGACGACGCCCTCCCCCACCCGGAAGCGGACGGCGGCCGGGCGGCCCTCCGCCTCGAACGCGGCCCGCTCCTCCAGCGTGAGATGAGCGCACCGGCCGCTGTAACGCGGCGGGAGATGGGCCGCCTCCTGCCGGTGGCGCTCCTGCTCGAGCTCCTCGGGCGTGCAGAAGCACGGATACGCCAGGTCGGCGGCGCGGAGCCGGTCGGCGGCCGCGGCATAGAGCGGCAGGCGCTCCATCTGGCGGTACGGGGCATGCGGACCGCGGGCCTCCTCGCCGGCCACCGCCGGACCCTCATCCCAGGTGATGCCCAGCCAGTGCAGCCCATCGAGGATGTCCTTCTCGAACGCGACGGTGCTCCGGGCGACGTCCGTGTCCTCGAGCCGGAGGACATACGTGCCGCCCTGGCGTCGTGCGAAGAGGTAGTTGAAGAGCGCCGTCCGGGCCGTCCCGATGTGCAGCGGTCCCGTCGGACTGGGCGCCATGCGCACGCGCACGTTCGAGGTCATGGCCGAGATGGTAGCCGACCCGCTCGCGGGCACCGGCACGCCCGAACGGACGTCAGCGGGGCGACGGCACGTGGTGGAAGAGGGCCGGATCGGCGTCGCCGGGGATCACCCGGATGAGGGCGGCGGGCCGCAGCCCGAGCGTCGCCCGTCCGCGCGGTCCCTCGAGCGTGATCGAATCCAGGGACTCCGAATTGGCGAGGATCGTGATCCTGGCGCCCGGCGTCAGCGCCCGTGCCTCGAGGTAGGACAGGAGCGCCGCGTCCTCCTCGGCCGCCTCGGTGATCCGATAGACGGTGGCGTGCTCGCCGGAGGCGACCGACGACATCGGGACGCCGGCGGGACGGCGCCGGGCCGTGGCGGCGTCGATGGGGTTGCCGTGCGGGCAGGTCTCGGGCTGCCCGAGCATCTCGTACAGGCGGGCCTCCACCCGGGGGCTGATGGCCGACTGGAGGCGGGCCGCCTCCTCGTCGGATTCGGCCCAGCCGAGCCCGACGACCGAGGTGAGCAGCCACTCGAGCAGGGCGTGGCGGCGGAAGATCGCGTCCGCGGCAGCACGACCGGCGTCGGTCAGGACGAGGAACCGCCCCTCGGGTTGGCCGACGAGGCCGTCGGCGATGAGCCGCCGGAACATCTCGGAGCTCGCCTGGGTGCTGACTCCGATGTGGCGGGCGACCTCCGCGGCGGTGGCCCGGGTCTGGTCCACGGCGAGGCCGCGGAGCGCGAGGAGGTACTCGCCGGCCGCGCCGGACACATCGTGGCGGGCGGGTCTGTCCGGACGGTGCGGCATGACCGGATGGTACGGGACGGGTCAGGCCCGCGGCCGGCCGTCCCTCCGCAGGATGCGGACCAGCGCCAGGATCGCGATACCGCAGAACGCCACGACCGGCACGATCGAGGTCGTTCCCGGAGCGGTGGGCTCGGCCAGGATCGCGAACGGGATCGCGACGAGGGCGACCGCGAGCAGGGCCGCGGCGACGAGCCCGAACGGCGAGACATCGCCGTGGCCCGATCGAGCCTCCGGCCACGCCGGCGGGATACCGATCCCGGCGCCCGAGGCGGTCCGGCCGTCGCGGAGGCCTTCTCCGGGGCCGGCTCCGAAGCCGGAGGTCGCGGGTCCCGTCGGGCCGGCGGCCGTCCACCCTGCCGCACGGCCCGGCTCGCCGTGCGTGGCGCCGCGTGTGTCGCCCGCTCGAGCCCGCCGCCCCTTCGATGGTCCCTGCCCCGCTTCGGCCCCGCGTGCGAGGTAGTCCGGGCCGTGCTTGCGCGGGTCGGCGAACTCGCGTGGGTTGATCGTCCAGTACGTACCCGACGAGCCGCCGTACCAGCTCGCTCCCTGCCACTCCGGCTCGAATGGCTCGGTCTCCGCGCCGTCATACGAGGTGGAGCCGGGTGCGCGCCGCGTGCGTCGTGGACGTGGGCCGGCAGGGCCGCGCGCGCGGGACGGACCGGCCCGGCCGCCGCTCGCGGTGCCGTCGTCCGCCCCGGACCCGCTGCCCGATCCACCGCCGCCCGCCGCCGGTCCGGTCGCGCCGCCGCGGGCTCCTGGGCGCGCCCCGGATCGGGTCGACGACGGACCGGCCGCTCCGCTCGTCCCCCGCGTCGCCCGCGGTCCTGCGCCGGCCGAGCGACTCGACCAGGGGTCGGCGTTGGCGCGGCTCGCGCGGGCCGGCCGTCCGCCGAGGGCCGACCGGAGTCTGCCCGGCCCTTCCGTGAGCGCCTCGTAGGCGGCCTGGACGGCGAGGAACCGGGGCAGAGCCCGCTCGCCGGCCGAATCCGGGTGGTAGCGCTTGGCCAGCCGTCGGTAGGCGGCCTTGACCTCGTCGAGTGTCGCGTCACGCGGCAGCTCGAGGGTGCGATAGGGATCGACTGGGCGAGCCATCGTCGACGAGTATCCGTCTCCCACGTCGAACGTGCGTGTCCGCGGCGTGTCCTGGGCGTATCGCCTGCGCGCAGCCCCGCCGACCGACCCGCCTACGCGAACAGTTCGCCGACCGGCGCGAGGTCGAACTCGGCGACCGCCTCGGCAGCAGCCCGACCGTGCGGATCGTGCGACGCCGGACGATGGTAGCGAGCGAGCGCGCGAAGCGGCTGCCCGTCGAGCAGGCCGACCTGGCGGAGGGCCTCGACCGTGGCCGCCCACGACCCGCGCTCGTAACCGTCGCCGTCCTCGATCTTGATCGCGAGCCCGCTCGCCCCGACGTTCGCGCCGTTCCCCCGCGTTCCGGGCAGGATCGCGATCCCGCGGAGGGCCTCCATCCCGGACTTGCTCACGATGCGGCCGGGGAGCGCCTTCATGAGCGAGGTATCGAGGCGCTCGCGGCTGCCGCCGACCATCTCGGGGTTCGCCAGCATCGCGTCGCGGATGATCGTCAGGTGCGGCGCCAGCTCGCCGCGCGGGTCGCCGCTCGGCGCACCCGCCGGATCGGCGAGCAGGGCATAGGCCCGGGCGACCTCGGTCAGGGTGAACGCGTAGGTCAGGACACCGCAGCCGTCGATCGCCGTACGGAGGGCGGCCGCCGGGACGCCGTACGCCCGGGCCACGGCGCTGCGGTACGCCTCGTGAGCCGGGTGGTCGGCGTGCCAGTACGTCTCCAGGTGCCAGTTGCGCAGCCGCGACAGGAGGATGAACACGGAATGCTGGCCCGAGCACATGTGCCGGAGCGGCGACGCCCGCTCTCCGTCGCGCGCGAGCCGGGCCGCGGTCAGTGGGTCGAGCGGCATCCCCTCGGCCCCGCAGGCAAGGACCGTCTGCGAGACGCCGGCCCGGCGATACAGCGCCTGGATCGTCCGGACGTGCTGGTCTTCGCCGGAGTGAGAGGAGGCCATGATCGCGATCTCGGCCGGGGACAGGCCGAACGCCTCGATCCCACCGGCCTCGATCAGGGCGATCAATCCGAACGGCTTGACGGTGGACCGGAGCATGACGAGCCGCTCGGGGTCGCCGAGGACCCGGACGATCCGGCCGGCCGCGTCGACCTCGACGATGTCGCCGCGGTGCTGGCTCTCCACGACCCCGTTGCGGATCTGCCGGACGAGGACGGGCGAGCCGCTCGGAATCACGGCCGCGCTCCGGCGGCCGGCGGTCGCGCGCGTCGTCGAGGGGTGGGCGGACGTCCGGGCCGGCACGTCGCGAGCATAGCGCGAGCGAGAGCGGCCGGGCAGGCCCGGACGACGCTCGTGGGCACCCGAGCTGCCATCCCGGCCCGACCCGACCGTCCGCGCACGGTAGGTCCCCACGGTCGTGGAGTCAATGCGGTTCCGGGGGGTTCCCGAGGGTTCGGGGAGGTCCCGATGCCTCCGGTGCGATCCGGGGTCGTCCGGGCCGATCCCGTGCCGTCCGGAGCGTTCCGGAGCGATCCTGTGGACTGCGGTGTCGGCCATCGGCGGTGCTACGATTCGGTCGCCTCCCGGCTCGTCCGGACTCCCCAACCACGACGGAGTCCCGCATGCCCGACCCGACGACGCTCTTCGTCTCCCGCCATCCCGCGGTGCTCCACAAGCTGGCCGTCCTGCGCGACGCGGACACCGAGCCCAAGAAGTTCCGCGAGGTCGTGCGCGAGCTGTCCTGGCTGCTCGGTTATGAAGCCCTTGCCGACGCCCGCGTCCGGCCGCTCACGGTGCGGACGCCGATGGAGTCGATGGTGGGAGCCGAACTGGCCGACCGGATCGGGCTCGTGCCGATCCTCCGGGCCGGCCTCGGGATGGTCGACGCGATGCTCGAGCTCATGCCCACGGCCCAGGTCTGGCACCTCGGGCTCTTCCGGGACGAGCGGACGCTCCGGCCGGTCGAGTACTACAACCGGCTGCCCGACTCGGCCACCGTCGATCTGTGCCTCATCCTCGATCCGATGCTCGCGACGGGCGGCTCGGCGACCGCGGCGATCGAGGTCCTCAAGCGTTGGGGCGCCGTCCGGATCAAGCTCGTGAACCTCATCGCCGCCCCCGAGGGCGTGGCCGCGGTCCAGGCCGCCCACCCCGACGTCGAGATCCACTGCGCGGCCCTCGATCGCCAGCTCAACGGCAAGGGCTACATCCTGCCGGGCCTGGGCGACGCCGGCGACCGCCAGTTCGGGACCGGCAAGGCCGACTGAGCCGCGGCTCTTTTCTCCTCCTCCTGGTCGGGGGTTGACATCCGGACGCGGTCATGTACATTACCCATAGGTTATATAACCTAGCAGTGATGGACATGCAGTCGCCGGACCCCCTCAGCACGACGTTCGCCGCCCTCGCCGACCCGACCCGCCGGTCGATCCTCGCCCGGCTCGCCAAGGGCGAGGCCTCGGTCAAGGACCTGGCCGCCCCTTTCGACATGAGCCAACCGGCCATCTCCAAGCACCTCCGGGTGCTGGAGCGGGCCGGGCTCATCGAGCAGGGACGCCAGGCGCAATGGCGACCGCGACGACTCCAGGCCGGACCGCTGCGCGACATCGCCGACTGGGTGAGCCAGTACCGCCGCCACTGGGAGGAAAGCTTCGACCGGCTGGATGCCTACCTGCAGGAACTCCAAACCACACAGGAGCAGCGACATGGAGACGACGATGACAGCGACACGGATCGACCGCGGTAGCAGCGCCAGCACCACGGTCTACTCGGAGGGCGGCGACCTCGTGTTCGAGCGCACCTTCGACGCGCCGCGGGAGCTGGTCTGGCAGGCGCTCACCGACCCGGTCAGGATCCCGCACTGGTGGGGCCCGAAGGGGACGACGACCACGGTCGTCGAGATGGACGTCCGACCGGGCGGCACCTGGCGCTACCTCAGCCACGCCGCCGACCGCGAGGACGTCGCGTTCTACGGCGAGTACCTGGAGGTCGACCCGCCGAACGGGTACACATGGACCTTCATGTTCGACGTCGAGGGGGTCGGTCCGCAGGGCGGACCCGAGACGTTCGTCCTGACCGACCTCGGCGGCCGGACCAAGCTCACGTCCACGAGCCACCTCGGCTCGCCCGAGATCATCGACGGCGCGCTGGCGACCGGCATGGTCCGCGGCGCGATCGAGACCTGGGACCGCCTCGAGGCCCTGCTGGCCCAGGGCTGACGACGACCGAGAGCCGGGCGCCCCGGGGGTGGGTGGCCCGGCTCTTGCGATTCACGGGACAGCGGCGATCACCTCGGCGAGGCGCCGGATGCCGACGTCGATCGCCTCCTCAGCTATGCCGCCGTACCCGAAGATGAGGCCACCGCGGCCGCCCGGCCGGAGCCAGCGCGGCGCAAGTCCATTGATCGCGATCTCCGCATCCAGGGCGCCCGCCAGGATGCGTTCCTCGTCGAGGTCCGCCGGGAGCCAGGTGAGGAGGTGCAGCCCCGCCGATGCACCCACCGGGTGGAGCGCGGGCAGATGGCGCGCGAGCGCCTCCAGCAGGACGTCCCGGCGACGGCGGTAGATCGGGCGCATCCGGCGCAGGTGGCGGTCGAGCTCGCCCCGATCGATCAATTCCGCCAGGGTCAGCTGGTCGAGCATGGGTGCGCCCATGTCGGCCGCCAGCTTGGCCGCCGCGAGGCCGGTCACCAACCGATCCGGAGCGACGAGCCAGCCGAGGCGCAACCCGGGGGCGAGGATCTTGCTCGCCGAACCGCTGTACACGACGTGGTCAGGGCTGAGGCCCTGCATCGCACCGATCGGCTCGCGGTCGTAGCGGAACTCCGCGTCGTAGTCGTCCTCGATGATCAGGGTGTCGCGCCGCTCCGCCCAGTCGACGAGCGCGGCCCGGCGGTCCGCCGGCAGGACGCCGCCGACCGGGTACTGATGGGCCGCGGTCACGAGCACCGCGTCGGCGTCCGTTGCCGCGAGCAGGTCGACCCGAATCCCTGCGTCGTCCACCGGGACGGCGACGACTCGAAGCCCGGCCGCCCCGATGACCGCGCGGTAGTCCTGGTCAGAGGGGTCCTCGACGGCGACCGTGCGGGCACCCGACGCCCGGAGGACGTGCGCCACGAGGCCGAGGCCCTGGGCGAATCCGGCACTCACGATGACGTCGGCAGGATCGGCGACCGTGCCGCGGACGCGATTGAGGTACGCGGCGATCGTCCGGCGGAGCTCCGGGGTCCCGTGGCCGTCCGGGTACGCGAACCGGGCGCTCGGTATCGTCTCGAGGACGTGCCGGGCGGCGCGCGACCAGGCGAGCCGCGGGAAGAGATCGAGGTCAGGGCGGCCCGGCCGGAAGTCGAACGCGACGGGCGCGACCGTGGGTACCGGAGTCCGGGGACGGGGCGCGCCCTGGGTCCGCGCGACGCGGGTGGCGCCGCCCGGTCGGCTCACGAGATAGCCCTCGGCGATGAGCTGCTCGAAGGCCTCGACGACGATCCCCCGCGACACGTCGAGCTGGGTGGCCAGGCCGCGGGTCGAGGGGAGAACGGCCAGCGGCGCGAGGCGGCCGGTCCGGATCGCCTCCCGCAGTGCCCGTTCGAGTTGCCGGTGGAGTGGCTCCGGATCCTCGCGACGCAGGTCGACGAGCAGCTCGAGACCTGAACTGGTCCTCGTTCTTTCCATTGCACTGGACCTTACCAGAGGACCGGTCGCCCGTCATGATCGTTCCATCAACGACCTGCACAACGCGAGGTACCGCCCGATGGATGGGTTCCTGATCCTGCTGACCACGGTGTTCGCGCTCCTGGTCCTCGATGTGGCGGCGGTCGCCTTCGGGGCCGAGAGTCGTGACTCCTTCGTCGACGATCGCCTCCGCCCGAGTTTCGACGGACGATGAGCACGTGGAACGGCTTCGCGGCGGCCGCGCCGGAGCTGGCCGACCACGGGCGCCGCCTGTTCGAGCGATATGGGACGGGCGAGGCCCTGCTCGCCACGGTACGGGGAGACGCCACTCCGCGGATCCACCCGATCAACATCGCGATCGTCGATGGTCGCCTGCTCGGCTTCCTCATCGCCGGTTCGGCGAAACTGGGCGATCTGGCCGCCGACGGCCGGTACGCCCTGCACGCGCACCAGGACCGGTCCGAACCGCACGAGTTCCTCGTCCGTGGCCACGCGCTCGAAGTCGTGGACCCGGCTCTTCGTGACGCCGCGGCGGCCGTGTGGGCCTTCGGGGTGGATGACGACTACCGGCTCTACGAGTTCGATATCGAGCACGCGGTCGTCGGCGAGCGCGGCGACCCCGACGCCTGGCCGCCGCGGTACACCTCCTGGAGAAGCACGGCGGTCGCGTCATGACCACGGCCGGAACCATCGGCGGGGTAGTCCCCCACGCTGCCAGCGAGTAGGCTGGGCCGGGGTGGCTCTCCTTCGTATCCACCCGGGGGATCTCCGTGACTCGAACAGGCGTCCGCGCCGCAGTCGCGATGGGACTGGCCGTCCTACTCGCAACAGGCTGTACGACCATCGCCGCGCCTGCGGATACGGCAGCGCCGAGCGCATCCACCCCGCCGCCCGCCGCCCTGGCCCCGACCGTCGCCCTGGCCCCGACCGTCGCTCCGAGCCCGCCGCCCGCGACCGGGCCCTCGAGCGCAGCTTCCGCCTCCGCTCCCGTGCTCGGGAGTCCGGACCCGCTGACCGAACTCGAGGCGCTCCTGCCGACCTTTGCCGGTGCCTCGTATCTCGAGCCTCGTGTGCTCACGGCCGCGGACTTCGAAAGTGGCTATTCCTCGGCTCCCGTGTTCGATCGGATCCTCACGGAGACGGGACGAACGGTGGCCGACTTCGAAGGTGCGAGCGGCACCGGGCAGATCTCGGTCATCGCGCTCCGCCTTCGCGGCGTCCCGGCACAGGATCTGGCCGATGACTTCGTCAGCGCGAGTCTGACCGAGAAGACCGGCGGGAGCGTCACTCAGGGCACGATCGGCGGGCGTGCGGTCCGGACGTTGCGCTGGCCGAAGGATCCGTTCCTGGCCGATCGCTCGGTCACGGTCATGGTGACGGGAACTGTCGTCATCGTCGCCTCGGCTGCAGTCGTTGATCGGGCCCTCGTGGTCGACGCACTCACCACGATGTTCCAGCCAAAGCTCGAGGCCGTGCTCCCCGCCACGCTGGATGGCCGACCGCTGACCCGGTACAGCTTCCCCGGCGCCTCCGTGGGCACCACCGGGGACATGTGTTCCTACGTCTGCCCAGGCGAGCCGCAGGCGATGGCGGCCAAGGTCGGAGTCAAGATCGCCGATGTCGATGTCGCCATCGGCCTCCTGCCGACCAAGCCCGGCATCGTGATCGTCGCGATGAGGTTCGCCGGAGCGCCGACCAATGGCCTGATCGCGGCGCGGATCGCGCTGTCGAGCCGCCCGGAGTTCCCGTTCGAACCTCAGAAGCTGACGATCGCCGGCAAGGCGGTCACGCACGCTCTGTACGGGCCTTTCGAGACGCTCAACCAAGAGGAATACCTGTACGCGCACGATCATGTGCTGTACATGATCCATGTCGAGCCAGGCACCGAGCCCGTGCCTGCCATCGTGACGGAGGCGATCAAGGCCCTCCCGTAAGGCCGCCGGCCCTCCCGCTCATCGTTCAGCGCGCCGGTCCTCCCGTCGCGGCCGCCGGCCCTCCCGCTCATCGTTTCAGCGCGCCGGTCCTCCCGTCGCGGCCGCCGGCCCTCCCGCTCATCGTTCAGCGCGGCGGCCCGTCGCGGCCGCTGGCCGTCCCGTCGCCGCTCAGGCGCGGCGGCGCCAGGCGAAGAGGCGGATCGCGCCGACGTCGCACCACACGAGCCCGGGCTCCGGGGGCGGCTCCGTGCCATGGGTGAGGGCCGCGACCCAACGGGCGGATGAGCCCGGGAAGCGGGCGGCGAAGACCTCCGGGTAGCGGGCCACGAGGGCCCGGTTGCGAGCGGCTGCCCGGACGACCCACACGCCGGCAACGGTGAACGGTCGCTCGCCGCCCTGGGCGATCGCGAGGGCCTCGGCCTCGGCGAGCTTCCGGCTGGTCGCCCGCGCGGCGGCCCCGACATCGCCGATCGTGTTCCAGCACTCGACCAGGACGAGCGTCCGGCGCGCATCGTCGCGCAGGCCGACATCGGTCGAGCGGGCCGGGTCGGTCGGCCGGGTCGGCACCTCGAACCCGCGGCCATACCCGGCGCCCCGGCCCAGGCGCAGGACGAGCTCCTGGATCGCGAGGTGGCCGGCATCGGCCGTGTCGGTCCCGATCGCCCGGCTGAGCTCCACCCGGAGCGGTCGGCCGAGGACGAGACCGAGGGCGACCCACAGCCCGAGCGGGGCGCCCTCCCCCTGCCCGCGCTCGAGATCGCCCAGCCGGCTGCGACTGATCCCACAGCGCACCGCGACCGTGGCCTGGCCCAGCCGGAGGCTCCGACGGGTCGACGCCGCCTGGGCGCCGAGCGTCGCCGCGATCGCCTGCGCTTCCCGATCGCCCGCCAGCCGCCCATCGACCCGCTTGCGTGTCGCCATGACGGCCACATCGTCATATCCGGCCCTTGCCTGGCGATTGGCCCGCGCTCACCCGGTCGGGCCGGGCTCCCCACGCACGGGAGGAAACGGAACGCCCGGTCACGACGCCCGGGACCTCGGCTTATGCGCTCGCCTACGCCGGATATGCCGACCCGGCCGTCACGGAGAGCGCCAAGGGCGCGGCGCCGGCCGAGCCTTGGCGATCGGCCCCTGTGCTCACGGCAATCATGGGGGCGATAGCGGTCGGGCTTGGGGCGCGGCGTGGTGCGGGCGCGGCGTAGCGCGGGCCGGGCGCGGCGCCGCGTAAGCGCCGGCGCCGCCTAGCGCGGGCGCGCCGCGTAAGCGCGGGCGCGCGGCCGGGCGCGGCGCCGCGTAAGCGCTGGCGCGGCGGGGCGCGGAGCGAGCCACTCCCCTACGGGATCGAAGAGGCCGGCCCGGAAGGGCCGGCCTCGACGGATCTGCGAGGGACGATGAGCGACGGCCTAGTTGCCGCCGGCGTTGAGCGTGACCGTCGCCTTCGTGAAGCCGGCGCCGTTCGCGTCGGTGCCGCTCGGCAGGGCCTTCAGGGCCGCCGCGGAGAGGTCGGTCCGGACCGCGTCGGCGGACGGGGCGGCCTTGAGGACCTTGTAGGTCGTCGCGATCGTCACCGTCTGCTGGTAGAGGGTCTGGTCGAGCTGGCCGATGCCGCCCGGCGACGGCCAGATGAGCGCGTTGATCTCGTTCATCTGCCAGGCCTGATGGCTCGCGCCGAGCTGCGATCCCTTGCTCAGGACGATCTGGACGCATTTGTCCGGGTTGTCCCGGCAGTAGATCCAGCCCCGGTAGGTGGCCGTCAGGAACTTGGTCGCGGTCGCGGCGTTGTCACCGGTGCTGAGCCATGACGCGCGGGCGAAGATCTGGTCCTGGAGCATCGCCGTCCCGACGCTCGGATCGTTGAAGTCGACCACGTTGAGCTCGCTCGGCTGGTAGAGCTTGCCGGTGGCCGGGTTGGTCACCTCGAGGACCTGGGCGTACTCGTTGTAGATCATCGCCTGGGCCACGTCGAGGTCGCCCTTGAGCAGGCCCGACATGTCGAAGTTCTGCTTGATGACGTTCTCTTTGGTCGGGTCGAGGCCGGCCTTGGTCAGCGCGGCGAACAGCTCCGGCTCGTTCCCGCCGAGCCAGCTGCCGATCTTCTTGCCCGCCATCGACTTCGGGTCCGTGATGTTCTTGTCCTTGAACGAGGCCATCCGGGTGCCGGAGCGCTGGAAGATCTGGGAGATCGACACGAGATCCGTGCCGCCCTCGCGCGACTGGAGCATGTTCGGGAGCCAGGCGGTCCCGATGTCCGCCCCGCCCGTGGCGACGACCTGGACGTTGTTCACCTGGGGCCCGCCGAGGAGCAGGGTCACGTCGAGGCCCGCATCCTTGTAGTAGCCCTGATCGAGGGCCGCGTAGTAGCCCGCGAACTGGGACTGGGCGACCCACTGCAACTGGAATTTGATGGGCGTCAGGGCGGCGGGAGCGGAAGTCCCGCAGGCCCCCGCGACCAGCCCGACGACGAGCCCGACGGCCCCCATGCGCGTGCGAACGGACATCGCGTTCCTCCTCCTTCACTCGCTCCGGCGATCCCGGCAGGGTACCCCAGGGCTCCGCCCGCCGTCGCCCTCCGAGAGTGTCGCGACGACGAACACGGACCGGACTCAGGACTCCCCGGCGAGACGGGCCTGGTTCCAGGGCAAGACGATCCGTTCGGCGACCACCGCCGCCAGGTAGCAGCCGATCCCCAGGGCGCACGACAGCACGATCGCCGCCCAGGCGGTGGGGTACTTGAACTGGCCCGTGTAGTACGTGATGTAGATCCCGAGCGAGTAGAGCGGCCCGCCGAAGAACTCCCCGACGACCGCCCCGATCACGCTCAGCGTCGTCGCGATGCGCAGCGCGGTGAACCAGTACGGCAGGGCGTTCGGGATCCGCAGGCGGCGCAGGATCTCCATGTCGCCCGCCGCATAGGAGCGCATGAGCTCCAGGGCAGCCGGCTCGACCTGGGTCAGGCCGCGGACGGTGTTGACCATCACCGGGAAGAAGACCATCAGGGCCGAGATCGTCATCCGCGGCAGCACGCTCTCCGAGCCGAACCAGTTGATCGTGATCGGCGCGAACGCGAGGATCGGGATCGAGCTGGCACCGATCGCGACCGGCACCAGGATCTCCCGGGCCGTCGCCCAGCGTGCGGTCGCGAGGCCGGCCACCGTTCCGAGGACGACCCCGACGATGAGCCCGCCGATCGCCTCGGTCCCCGTGAACAGCACGCCCTTCCAGAGCGTCGTGCTGTCATCCAGCAGGGCCGCCACGATCACGCTCGGCCGCGGGAACAGGAACGACTTCACGTCGAACAGGGTGAGCAGCGTCTCCCAGAGGACCAGGACGACGACGAACACCACGGCGGCGGGCAGCCAGCCCGCGGCCCGACCGCGCAGGCCGGCCGCGGTCATGCGAGGCCTTCGGCCCGGATCCGGGCGGCGCCGGCTTCGTCGCCGCCGGGTTCCCCCTCGTGCTGGCGGAGCGCCTCGCGCACGGCGGTCACGAGCTCGAAGTACCGCTCCAGCTCGCGCGTGTCGACCGTCCGCGGTTGGGGCAGGTCGACCTCGATCGCCCGCGAGACCCGGCCCGGCCGGGCCGACATGACCACGACCCGCGTCGACAGGAAGACAGCCTCGGGGATGCTGTGGGTGACGAACACGACGGTCGTCCCGGTGCTCCTCCAGATGCTCATCAACTCGAGGTTCATCCGCTCGCGGGTCATCTCATCGAGCGCCCCGAAGGGTTCGTCCATCAACAGGAGCTTCGGATCGAACGCGAGGGCCCGGGCGATGGCCACCCGCTGCTGCATGCCGCCCGAAAGCTGCCACGGGTGCTTGTTCTCGAAGCCCTCGAGCTCGACGAGCCGCAACAGGTCGGCCGACCGGCGGGCCCGCTCCGCCTTGGGAAAGCCCATGATCTCGAGCGGCAGCTCGATGTTCCGGTCGATCGTCCGCCAGTCCATCAGCACGGGCGCCTGGAACACCATGCCGTAGTCCCGGTCAAGGCGGGCCTGGCGAGCGGGCTTGTCGTTGACCCGGATGGTGCCCGCCGTCGGCGGGATGAGGTCGCCGATGAGCCGCAGGAGCGTCGACTTGCCACAGCCGGACGGGCCGATGAGGGACACGAACTCCCCGGCACCGATCGTCAGATCGATGCCCTCGAGCGCGGTCACCGCGGTCGGTCCGGCACCGAACGTCTTGCCGGCGCCGGCGATGGCGACGACCGGCTTGGCGGATGGCGTGGGCTTCGGTTCGATCATGCGTCTCCCGCCAGGGTGGGCATCACTGGGCGTCCATCGTGCGGTACCTGCCCCGGGTCGTCACGGCCTCCGCCGCGCGGACGATACCGACGAAGGCGAGACCCACGAAGGTGCACATGATGATCGTCACCCACAGGCGGGCCGGGGCCGTGACGTAGTACTGGTTGTAGTTGACGATGGAACTGCCGAGGCCGTCGGCGACCCCGGCGGGGATCTCGCCGATGATCGCGCCGATGACCGCCGCGGCGGCCGCCACCCGGAGCGAGGAGAACAGGTAGGGCACCGACGTCGGCAGGCGGAGCTTCCACAGGATCTCGGAGCGGGACGCCGCGTAGGAGCGGTACAGCTCGAGCGCTCTTGGGTCCGCGGCACGGAGCCCGCGGAGCGAGGCGATGGTGACCGGGAAGAACGTCAGGTAGGCGGACACCAGCGCGACCGACAGCCAGTCGGCCTTGATCGCGACGACGATGATCGGCGAGATCGCCAGGATCGGCACGGTCTGGGAAGCGACCACGTACGGCACGAGAGCCCGCTCGGCGAGGCGCGAGTGCACGAACAGGACGCCCAGGCCCAGGCCGAGCAACCCGCCCAGGATGAACCCGGTCACCGATTCACGGAACGTGAACAGGGCATTGCCGGCGAGGATCTGGACGAGCGGCGGGCCGCCGCGTTGGGCCGGCTCCACGAACGCGGCCGCGATGCTCCAGATGTGCGGGAGCGACAGGTCGTCGGCGATCCGCCAGGCGAACGGCGGGAAGTGTTCGTAGTCGAACTGGACCCCGAAGACCGGGCCGTGGATCCGCCACGGGTCGCCGCCCAGCCACTTGACGCCCTCCCAGATGGCGAACACGGCGATGACGAGGACCACGAGCGCGATCACCCGGCGGCGCGGCGTCAGGCCGGCCGCCTCCTCCGGCGCGGCGCTCGGCCCGGCGAGTGCTCGGGCGGCGGTCGCCATCGGCCCCGTCAACCCGTCGGGGTCAGCCCTGGACCGCCTGGTCGGAGATGTCGAGCGCGGCGTCGACGATCTCGAACGCCTCGCCGATCTGCTCCTCGGTGATGCACAGCGGCGGGTTCGTGTGGATCGAGTTGTTCGCGATCAGCGTGTACAGGCCGTGGTCGCGGAAGTACTTCCCGATCGCCTTCATCTCGTCGGACGAGCCGTTGAACGCCGTCATCGGCGTGTACGGGTCGCGGCTCCGGACGAGGTCGATGATCCCGAACAGCCCGAGGTTGCGATGCGTCCCCACGCTCGGGTGCTTCGCGTAGAGCGCCTCGTGGTGGCCGCGGAGGACCTCGCCCAGTCGGGCGGCGTTCTCGATGAGGCCGTCCTCCTCGTACACCCCGATCGTGGCCAGCGCGGCCGCGAGGCTCACCGGGTGGCTGCTGTAGGTGAGGCCGCCGTAGAACATCTGGTTGTCGAAGCGCTCGGCGATGTGCCGGCGCATGGCGACGGCGCCGAGCGGCAGGTAGCTCGACGTGAGGCCCTTGGCCATCGTCATGAGGTCGGGCACGGTGTCCCAGTGGTCGATCGCGAACCAGTGCCCGGTCCGCCCGAAGCCGGCCATGACCTCGTCGGCGACCATCAGGATGTCGTACTTGTCGCACAGCGCCCGCACGCCCTGGATGTACCCGTCGGGCGGGATGAGGATCCCGTTCGTCCCGACGATCGTCTCGAGGAACACGGCCGCGATCGTGTGCGGTCCCTCGTACATGATCACGTCCTCGAGGCCGCGCAGGGCCTCCTCGACCGGCCGCGGCTCCTTCTCGCCCCAGCGGTGCGTGTCGGGATAGCGCACGACACCCACGATGCCCGGCTCGTTCGCCCAGCGGCGCGGATCACCGGTGAGGGTCATCGCGCCGAGCGTGGCGCCGTGGTAGGACCGGTAGCGGGCGAGGATCTTCGTCCGGCCGGTGTAGTGGCGGGCAAGCTTGATCGCGTTCTCGACGGCCTCCGCGCCGCCGAGGGTGAAGAAGACCTTGTCCATGTCCCCCGGCAGGATCTCGGCGAGCTTCTGGCCGAGGCGGGCCCGGGGCTCGGTCGCGAACGCCGGCTGGACGTACTGGAGCTTGAGCGCCTGGGCGGTGATCGCGTCGATCACCCGGCGATCGCCGTGGCCGATGTTCACCGACATGAGCTGACTGTTGAAATCGATGATCCGGCGGCCGTCGGGCGTGTAGATGTAGATGCCCTCGGCATGGTCGATCGCGATGGGGTCGATGGCGCCCTGGACGGACCACGAGAAGAAGGTGTGCTCGCGGGACAGGCGGACGATCTCGGCGCTGGATAGCGTGGTGTCGTGTTCGACGGCCATGGGAATCTCCCCGCTCGACGATCAGTGTGCGCCCGCGATTGTCGCAGGTGCGGCTAGGTCGCACACGACCGGCGCCATCTGGCGCGCCCTCGCAACGGCTACCATTCCGCCGCTGTGACAGTCCCATCCCTGTGGCGACACGACGATTTCCTGAAGCTGTGGGCGGGTCAGACGGTGTCCGAGCTCGGGTCCGTCGTGACCAGAACGGCCATGCCGCTGGTCGCCCTCCTGCTCCTGCGGGCGGGTCCCCTGCAGATGGCGCTCATCGTCGTCGCGCAGAGCCTGGCCGTCCTCCTCGTCGGGCTCTTCGCCGGCGCCTGGGTGGACCGGCTCCGCCGCCGGCGGCTGCTCATCGGGACCGATGCGCTCCGGGCGCTGCTCCTGTTCTCCATCCCGGTCGCCTACGCGACAGGCGTGCTCCGGATGGAGCAGCTCTACGTCGTCGCGTTCGCGGAGGGCTGCCTGGCCACGCTGTTCGATTCGGCGTACCCGGCCTACGTGCCGTCCCTGATCGGCCTCGAGCGCGTCGTCGAGGGCAACAGCAAGCTCGCCACGAGCTCGTCCCTCGCCGAGATCGGCGGCCCGGGCCTCGCCGGTGGCCTCGTCCAGCTGGTCAGCGCACCGTTTGCGATCCTCGTGGATGCCGCATCGTTCGCGGTCTCCGCCGTCTCCCTGCTCCTCATCCGGGCGCCGGAGCCGGCGCGCCCGCCGCGCGGCGCGGCCACGCCGATCCGGGGCGAGATCGTCGAGGGGCTGCGCCTCGTGCGTTTCCATCCCGTGCTGCGGGTGCTCGCGCTGCGGTCGGTCGTAGCTCACGTGGCCGGGTCGTTCTACGGCGTGCTGTACACGATCTACCTGATCGACGAGCTGCATCTCGATCCGTTCCTGCTCGGCGTCGTCGTGTCGGCGGGCGGCGTGGGCTCGCTCGTCGGCTCCCTCTTCGCCTCCCGGGCGATCGGCGCCCTCGGGCTGGGACCGGCAGTCATCTGGGCCGCGGCCGGAGCCTCGGCGCTGGGCGTGCTCACCCCACTCGCCCAGGGGCCGCTGGTCATCGCCACCGTGATGGTGCTGATCCCCCAGCTCATCGGTGACGGTCTCCAGACGATCGAGGGGGTCGCCGAGCTCTCGCTGATCCAGGGACTCAGTCCCGATCGGATCCTGGGCCGGGTCAATGCGACGCTCGACGTGTTCTCCCACGGCATCGCCTACCCGATCGGGGCCCTCGCCGCGGCCGCGGTCGCCGGCGTGATCGGCGTCCGCGGAGGGATCGCGCTCGGCTGGGCCGGCATGGCGGCCTCCATCGTGCTGCTCGTGCTGTCGCCGCTACCCGGCATCCGGACCACGTCGGACGAGGGCGCCATCCCGAGCTGACGGGCACAGGCGTGCCTCCCTGCCGAGGCACTCGCCGTCCGGCCCGCCGGCGGGTCGGCCGGACGGTCACACGGGCGTGGCGCCCCGCAGCGCTTCGGCCGCCTCGCGGGCGCAGCGGAGGATCGCCGCCGCAGACAGCTCGACGTCCGCCTCGGTCGTCGCCCACGAGCTCACGGAGATGCGCATCGCCGCCATGCCGTGCCAGGCGGTCGGGCCGAGCCAGCACGTCCCGTCGGCCTGGACCCGGGCGACGACGTCCTTCGTGAACGCATCGACCGCGGCGCCGTCCGCGACTCCTTCGTCGGGTGGCCTGAACCGGACCAGGACCTGGTTGAGGACGACGTCGTTGAGGATCGTCACGCCGGGCTGCCCGGCGAGCAGCGACTCGAACCGGCGGGCGTGGGCGCAGCAGCGCTCGATCAGCGTGGCCAACCCGACCCGTCCGAAGGAACGAAGTGCGGCGTAGACGGTGAACCCGCGGGCGCGCCGGGAGGACTCGGCCACCCAGTTGAACGGGTCCCGCTCGGCCCCATCGGTCTCGACGTAGTACGACGCGCCGAGGGTCATCGACGTCCGATGGGCGGCCACGTCGCGGACGAAGACCAGCCCCGAGTCGTACGGCACGTTGAGCCACTTGTGGGCGTCGGTCGTCCATGAGTCGGCCAGCTCGAGGCCGGCGATCCGATCGCGGAGCCCGGGGGCGGCCGCGACCCACAGGCCGAACGCGCCATCGATGTGGAGCCAGCCGCCGTGCTCGCGCACCGCCGCCGCGATCTCGGGCAATGGGTCGAAGGCGCCCGTGTTCACGTTCCCGGCCTGGGCGACGACGATGGTCGGCCCGTCCAGCCTGGCCAGTGTCGCCCGCAGCGCGTCGGGGCGCATCCGGCCCTGCTCGTCGGCGGCGACCCGGTGGACCCTGTCGCGGCCCAGGCCGAGCATCTGGAGCGACACGGCGACCGTGACGTGGGCCTCGTCGCCGAGCACGACGTGGATCGGCGGCGCATCGAACAGGCCGCGGACCTCGACGTCCCAGCCCACGCCCCGGAGCACCGCGTGGCGGGCCGCGCCGAGCGCCGTGAAGTTGGCCATCGTCGCGCCGGTCGTGAACCCCACCGATGTCCCGACCGGCAGACCGAGCAGGTCCACGAGCCAGCCGTGGGCGACCTCCTCGGCGACGGCCGCGGCCGGCGAGATGACATAGGCAGCCGCGTTCTGGTCCCAGGTGCTCGTCAGCCAGTCCGCCGCGAGCGCCGCCGGCTGACTGCCGCCGATGACGAAGCCGAAGTAGCGCGGCCCGGCGGTCGCGACGATGCCCGGGTCCGCGTCGTGCGCCAGGGCCTCCACGATCGAGATGGGGTCCTCGCCCACGTCGGGCAGGGGCCCGCCCATGGCCGCACGCAGGGCGGCCAGGTCGACCGGCCTCCCCACCGGCCGCTCGTCGAGCCCCTCGAGGAAGGAGGTCGCCAGCTCGGCCGTCCGGCGCAGGAGTCTTCCGTTGTCCATGTCACCTCCGGGACGCAGGACCACATCCTACCGGGGTCGGGCGATGGCCCGGCGACGAGCGCGGGCGCTAGAATGCGGCCACTCCACCGGCCGCCAGACCGTATCCACCGACAGCTTCCTGGAGGGACCCGACATGCCTCGGATCGTGCGCGGCGCGCTGTTGCAGGCCAGCTGGACCGGCGACAAGGAGTCGATGATCCAGAAGCACGAGGCCGCGGCCCACGAGGCGTCGAAGCAGGGCGCCCAGGTGATGTGCTTCCAGGAGCTGTTCTACGGGCCCTACTTCTGCCAGGTCCAGGAGCCCCAGTACTACAGCTACACCGAGCTCATCCCGGATGGTCCCACCACCGCCCGGATGGCGGATCTCGCGAAGCAGACCGGGATGGTCCTCGTCGTCCCGATGTACGAGGAAGACGAGACCGCAAGCGGCGTGTACTACAACACGGCGGCGGTCATCGATGCCGACGGCACGTACCTCGGGAAGTACCGCAAGACCCACATCCCCCACGTCAAGGGCTTCTGGGAGAAGTACTACTTCCGGCCGGGCAACCTGGGTTATCCGGTCTTCGAGACCGCGGTGGGCCGGGTCGGCGTCTACATCTGCTACGACCGTCACTTCCCTGAGGGCGCCCGGGCGCTCGGCCTCAACGGCGCCGAGATGGTGTTCATCCCGAGCGCGACCTCGCGCGGCCTGTCCGAGTACCTCTGGCGGATCGAGCAGGTCAGCCACGCCGTGGCCAACGGCTACTTCGTGGGCACGATCAACCGCGTCGGCATCGAGCCGCTCGGCGAGGACGACTTCTACGGGCAGAGCTACTTCTGCGATCCGCGCGGCCAGTTCATCGGAGCGCTCGGCGACCCGCACGACGAGGAGCTGCTCGTCCGGGACATGGACCTCGACCTGATCACCCAGGTTCGACAGACGTGGCAGTTCTACCGGGACCGCCGACCCGACATGTACGAGGACCTCGTCGCCCCGTAGGGCGACGGGACGGAGAGCACCATGACCGACGACGAGCAGTACCGACCCGCCGAAGAGGGCGCCACCGAGAGCGGCGGCCTTGTGGCCCACGAGATCGCCCACGTCGCGCAGTCCGGCGCGCCGGCCCGGGACGACGATGAACGTGACCCGGGCGACCAGGTGCCGGACGTCCTCGAATCGGCCGCCGAACTCGGCCTGGGTGCCGTGATCGCCCCGTTCACCGGCGGCGAAACGGTGGACATCATCGGCTCCGTGGCGTCGATGTTCGAGGCCGGCGTGGACCGGCTGACCCACCTCGGCGAACACGAAAGCGCGTCCGCGTCCGACGCCCCCGCCGACAGGGACCCGGACCGCGCGTCCGACGACGGTCCCGAGTAGGCCGAGGCGTCCTGTGCAGTTCGGCTTCACCCTCAAGCCCGAGCATTCGATCGAGCGGACCCTCGCCCTCAGCAGGCAGGCCGAGGACGCCGGCTTCTCGCACGGCTGGTTGTTCGACTCGCACGTCCTGTGGCGCGACCCCTACCCGCTCCTGACCCTCATGGCGGGCGCCACGACCACGCTCCGCCTGGGGACCTGCGTCACGAATCCCGCCACGCGCGAGCCTTCCGTGACCGCGTCGGCTCTGGCCGTGCTGGATGAGGTGTCCGACGGCCGGATGGACCTCGGCATCGGCCGGGGCGATTCGGCGCGGCGCGTCCTCGGCAAGGCGCCCACGACGATGGCCACGCTCGAGGAGGCGATCGTCGTCATCCGCGACCTCGTGGAGGGCCGGTCGGTGACGTACGAGGGCACCGAGCTCCGCCTGCCCTGGGCCGGGAAGTACCGGCTCCCGGTCTGGGTCGCCGGCTACGGGCCGATGGCCCTGGCGATGACGGGCCGCATCGCCGATGGCGTCATCCTCCAGCTGGCCGATCCCGATCTCATCGAGTGGCTCGTCGGCCAGATCAGGGCCGCCGAGAAGGCTGCCGGGCGGCCGCTGGGCTCGGTCAGCATCCAGGCCGCGGCGCCCGCCCACATCGGCGACCTGGCGGACTGCCGCGAGCGGACCCGCTGGTTCCCGGCACTGGTGAGCAATCACGTCGTCGACCTGGTGAACAAGTACCCCCGCGACCAGCTGCCCGAGTCGCTCACCGGTTACATCACCGACCGGAGCGGCTACGACTACCGCCACCACGCCGAAGCGGGTTCATCCAACGCCATGTTCGTCGGCGACGAGGTGACGGACCGGTTCAGCATCCTCGGCTCGGTCGACGACCACATCGCCAAGCTCCACAGGCTCCAGGACGTGGGCGTCGACCAGTTCAACATCTACCTGATGAGCGGCGACGAGGAGGCGATCCTCGAGACCTACGGGCGCGAGATCGTGCCGGTCATGCGCGGCAAGAGCGTCCCCGACTCGGGCTAGCCCGGCGATCGGTCGTCAGGGGTTGATGAAGATCGGGAAGCTCTTCAGGGGCTTGATGACCAGGCACTGGAGTCCGGTGCAGTTCGATCCGCCGGTGGTCGGATTCCAGGAGGCCTGGCCGTGCTGGAAGGCGGCGGACCAGGCGCCGGCGACGTTGGGGTTCGCGACGGCGTTGCTCGTCGGATATCCGAGCGCGCTGGCGGGACCGCCGATCGACAACCAGTAGTCGCGCAGGGGCGTGGACAGCGCGAACGCCGCGGTCGAGCCCGGTGCCACGAACATCGAGCCGCCTTCGAAGTCGCGCGACACGCCGCCATCGGCCAGGCCGGCATCGCAC
The DNA here is from genome assembly GCA_963719285.1 of uncultured Chloroflexia bacterium. Taxonomy (GTDB): domain Bacteria; phylum Chloroflexota; class Limnocylindria; order Limnocylindrales; family CSP1-4; genus C-114. Next base: position 765,997 of record CAVRBO010000004.1, on the reverse strand, counting down.
GACACGGCAAAACCCAGGAACGATGAGGACCCACCCAGCGCCGCGTAGGCCACGTCGATGGGACCTTGCGTGCACGGGAGCGGCGTCCGGTCGGACGACGGGGTCGGCGATGGGGTCGGCTCCGGTGTGGGCGACGCGGTCGGTGCGGGAGTCGCCGTCGGAGCCGCGGTCGCGGCGGGTGGGGCGGTGATGATGATCGGCGTCGGCGCCGCGATCGTGGCCACGGCGGCCGGCACGGGCGGAGACGGCGGGCGCAGGAAGGCGGCCCAGATCGCGAAACCGCCCATCGCGAGCGCGACCAGCCCGCCGATCGCCACGGGCAGCCCTGACGGGATGATCGCGAGCTTCTCGAGCGTGCCGGACAGGGTGACCGGCGGCGTGTCGAACTGAGCGGTCCGGATGTCGATGGAGAACGGACGCGTCTCGGTCCCTCCGACGAGGCGTGCGCCGCCCGCGGACAGGCCGATGGGCACGATGGTGCTCTCGCCCGGGGCGAGGTCGAGCCGCGGCGGCTGGACGTCGAACGTGATCCGCGCCGCCCGGTCCGAGCCCGCGATCTCGACCGTCTCCGGCCGATTACCGCGGTTCGTGAGGTGGAGCGCCGCCTTGGTCCCGAACCGGCCGCTCACGACCGCCGGGCGCAGGTCCGCCTCGAGCGTGCCGAACGGCAGGAACACGACCGAGCCTTCCTCGACCCGCCGGTTGTTGGGGTCGTGCTCGCTCGTGACCTTCGCTCCGAACGGCCAGACGCCGGCCTTGGCGGCCGACGTGCGCGGTGGGTGGAGGGCGACCTGGAACCGGCCGACCGATGGCGGCGCGTCGGGCCGCGAGGAGCCGCTCTCGCCCTGCGGAAAGAGTTCCATGGACGCGGGCGTGACGGTGTACCACGACGGATCGAAACCGACCAGTTCGCAGCGGTAGCGATCGACGATCGTGCCGAGGTTTCGGACCTCGACGCTGATCGCAGCCGAGGTGCCCGGGGTGAGCTGGACGCCGTCGGCGCGGATGGTGATGGCGAGATCGGGCACTCTCGGACTCCGGGTCTGGGCCTCGGTTCGATGCGGACGCGTCGGGAAGGTAGCACAGCTGCGTCGCCCCGGGTCATCGTCATCCGGCGACGGTGCGCGCTGACACCTGTCGGTGCGGCGGGCTGTCCGCGCCTCGACGTATGCTGGGCATCAGCCCGTCCCGGCGGGCCCGCCGCCCGAGCCAGGCTGCCCGGGCGTGCCCGCCACGATCGCGCGGAGGACTCGGATGCGCACGCTCATCACCGATGGCACGATCGTCACCGCCACGGGATCCTTCGGGGCCGATGTGCTGGTCGACGGCGAGACGATCGCCGCGATCGGCCACGATCTCCTTGGCGGTGGTGCCGCCGATGAGACGATCGACGCGTCCGGCAAGCTCGTGATCCCGGGCGCGATCGACGTCCACACCCACATGGAGCTGCCGTTCGGAGGGACCTTCGCCAAGGACACGTTCGAGTCGGGGACGCGGGCGGCCGCCTTCGGCGGGACCACGACGATCGTCGACTTCGCGGTCCAGTCGCGCGGCAGGTCGCTCCGCGAGGGCCTGGACGCGTGGCATGCCAAGGCCGAGGGCAACGCGGTCGTCGACTACGGCTTCCACATGATCATGAGCGACGTGAACGACGCGACCCTGGCCGAGATGGATACGCTCGTGGCCGAGGGCGTGCCCGACTTCAAGCTGTTCACGGCCTACCCGGGCGTCTTCTTCTCGGACGACGGGGCGATCTTCCGGGCGATGCAGCGGACCGCGAAAAACGGCGGCCTGATCATGATGCACGCGGAGAACGGGCCGGCGATCGACATCGTCGCGGCCGATCTCGTGGCCGCCGGCACGACCGACCCGATCGGCCACGGGATGGCCCGCTACCCGATCTTCGAGGGCGAGGCCACCAACCGGGTCATCCGGCTGGCCGAGGCGGCCGGGGTGCCCGTGTACATCGTCCACCTCTCGGCGCGCGACGCCCTGGACCAGGTCCGGGCGGCCCGCGACCGCGGCGCGATGGCGTTCGCCGAGACCTGCCCCCAGTACCTGTTCCTCTCGATCGACGACCTGGGGAACGGGTTCGAAGGGGCGAAGTTCGTGTGTTCTCCGCCGATGCGTACCAAGGACCACCAGGCCGAGCTGTGGGCGGGCCTCCGGACGGACGCCCTGCAGGTCGTCTCGACCGACCATTGCCCGTTCGACTTCCACGGCCAGAAGGACCTGGGCCGGGGCGATTTCCGGAAGATCCCGAACGGCCTGCCGGGCGTCGAGGACCGGCTCGACCTCATGCACGACGGCGGCGTGGTCGGCGGCCGCCTCACGCGCGAGCGCTGGGTCGAGATCTGCTCCACGGCGCCGGCCAGGATGTTCGGGCTGTACCCGCACAAGGGCGCGGTCGCGGTCGGCTCGGATGCGGACCTCGTCGTCTACGACCCGGACCGGCGGCACACGATCAGCGCCGCGACCCACCACATGGACGTCGACTACTCGTGCTACGAGGGACGCGTCGTGCAGGGTGGCTCGGACGTGGTCCTCTCGCGCGGCGCGGTCGTCGTGCGCGACGGCGCGTTCACCGGCCACAAGGGCGCCGGCAAGTTCCTGCGCCGGAGCGTGGCGGACTTCGCGCGGCTGGCCTGAGGATCGCGGAGTCCCGGCGCCGTTCAAGTCCACCTCCCGCTCATCGTTCAGCGCGGCCGGTCCTCCCGTCGCGGCCGCCGGCCCTCCCGCTCATCGTTCAGCGCGGCGGCCCGTCGCGGCCGCCGGCCGTCCGGTCGCCGCTCAGGCGCGGCGGCGCCAGGCGAAGAGGCGGGTCGCGCCGACGTCGCACCACACGAGCCCGGGCTCCGGGGGCGGCTCCGTGCCATGGGTGAGGGCCGCGACCCATCGGGCGGATGAGCCCGGGAAGCGGGCGGCGAAGACCTCCGGGTAGCGGGCCACGAGGGCCCGGTTGCGAGCGGCTGCCCGGACGACCCACACGCCGGCGAACGGTGAACGGTCGCTCGCCGCCCTGGGCGATCGCGAGGGCCTCGGCCTCGGCGAGCTTCCGGCTCGTCGCTCGTGCGGCGGCCCCGACATCGCCGATCGTGTTCCAGCACTCGACCAGGACGAGCGTCCGGCGCGCATCGTCGCGCAGGCCGACATCGGTCGAGCGGGCCGGGTCGGTCGGCCGGGTCGGCACCTCGAACCCGCGGCCATACCCGGCGCCCCGGCCCAGGCGCAGGACGAGCTCCTGGATCGCGAGGTGGCCGGCATCGGCCGTGTCGGTCCCGATCGCCCGGCTGAGCTCCACCCGGAGCGGTCGGCCGAGGACGAGACCGAGGGCGACCCACAGCCCGAGCGGGGCGCCCTCCCCCTGCCCGCGCTCGAGATCGCCCAGCCGGCTGCGACTGATCCCACAGCGCACCGCGACCGTGGCCTGGCCCAGCCGGAGGCTCCGACGGGTCGACGCCGCCTGGGCGCCGAGCGTTGCCGCGATCGCCTGCGCTTCCCGATCGCCCGCCAGCCGCCCATCGACCCGCTTGCGTGTCGCCATGACGGCCACATCGTCATATCCGGCCCTTACCTGGCGATTGGCCCGCGCTCACCCGGTCGGGCCGGGCTCCCCACGCACGGGAGGAAACGGAACGCCCGGTCACGACGCCCGGGACCTCGGCTTATGCGCTCGCGTACGCCGGATATGCCGACCCGGCCGTCACGGAGAGCGCCAAGGGCGCGGCGCCGGCCGAGCCTTGGCGATCGAGCCCCTGTGCTACACGGCAATCATGGGGGCGATAGCGATCGGGCTTGGGGCGCGGCGTGGTGCGGGCGCCGCGTAGCGCGCGGCCGGGCGCGGCGCCGCGTAAGCGCCGGCGCCGCCTAGCGCGGGCGCGCGGCGGGGCGCGGGCGCGCGGCGGGGCGCGGGCGCCGCGTAAGCGCTGGCGCGGCGGGGCGCGGGGCGCGCGGCCGGGCGCGGCGCCGCGGGGCGGACGGCTAGCGCGTGCGGGGGAAGCCCAGATCGACCTTCGAGGTGCCGGGGTCCGGCCAGCGGGCGGTGACGACCTTGGAGTGGGTGTAGAACTGGATGCCCTCGGGGCCGTACATGTGGAGGTCGCCGAAGAGCGACGACTTCCAGCCGCCGAACGAGTAGTACGAGACCGGCACGGGGATCGGGACATTCACCCCGACCATGCCCACGTTCACGTCGAACTGGAACTGGCGGGCGGCGCCGCCGTCGCGGGTGAAGATCGCCGTGCCGTTGCCGTACGGGTTGTCGTTGATCATCCGGACCGCCTCCTCGTACGTGGCGACCCGGGTCACCGTCAGCACCGGCCCGAAGATCTCGTCCCGATACGCGTCCATGGACGTCGTGACGTCGTCGATCAGGGAGACGCCCAGGAAGAACCCGTCGGAGGAGCCGTAGAGCGGGTGCTCGCGGCCGTCGGTCACCACGGTCGCTCCCTGGGCCGTGGCCGACTCCAGGTACGAGGCGACCTTGTCGCGGTGGACCTTCGTCACCAGCGGGCCCATCTCGGACGAGGGGTCGGATCCCGGACCCACCTTGATCCTGGGGAGCCGCTTCTCGATGGCCGCGACGAGCGGATCGGCCACGCTCCCGACGGCCACGACCGTTGCGATCGCCATGCACCGCTCGCCGGCCGAGCCGTAACCGGCCGAGACCGCCGCATCGGCCGCCATGTCGATGTCGGCGTCGGGCAGCACGACCATGTGGTTCTTCGCGCCGCCCAATGCCTGGACCCGCTTGCCGTTGCGTGTCCCCGTCTCGTAGATGTACCGGGCGATCGGCGTCGAGCCGACGAACGAGACCGCCGCGATGTCGGGGTGCTCGAGGATCCGGTCGACCGCCACCTTGTCCCCGTGCACGACGTTGAAGACCCCGTCCGGGACGCCCGCTTCGGCGAGCAATCCGGCCAGGTAGATCGACGCCGACGGGTCCTTCTCGGACGGCTTCAGGATGAACGCGTTGCCGCACGCGATCGCGTTGGCGAACATCCACATCGGGACCATCGCCGGGAAGTTGAACGGAGTGATTCCGGCCACCACGCCCAGGGGCTGATGGATCTGGTAGACATCGACGCCGGTCGACACCTGCTCGCTGAAGCCGCCCTTGATGAGGTGCGGGACGCCGCACGCGAACTCGATGTTCTCGAGGCCGCGGGCGATCTCGCCGAGCGCGTCGGACGGGACCTTGCCGTGCTCGGCGGTCAGGAACGCCGCGATCTCGTGACGGTGTTCGTCGACGAGGTTCCGGATCCGGAACATGATCTCGGCCCGCTTCGCCAGGGATGTGGCTCGCCAGGCTGGGAACGCGGCCCTGGCCGCCGCGACGGCCGCGTCGACCTCCTCCACACTCGCGAAGTCCACTTCCCGAGCCAGCCGCCCCGTCGCCGGGTCGAACACCGGGCCGGAGCGCCCGGAGGTCCCGGGGGTCGACCGACCGCCGATCCAGTGGTGGACGCGGTCGCTCTTCGCGGGCGTGGATGCGGGCGCGCTCGTCGCACCGCGCGGATCGACGACCTGGGTCATCTCGTTCTCGCCTCGTGTCGCGTCGTGGGCTGTCGCGTCCGGCCCGGGCGCCACGCGCGTGCTCCGGTCCGGTCCGCAAGGATAGCGCGGGCCAGAGCGACCCGGGGCCGGCGGCGGTCGGCCGGCCGCGGCACCCCGCCCCCGACAGGCCCCCCGACACACCTGCGACACGCCCGCGACGTGCCGGCCCGTGTCGTCAGAAGGGCGGGCGCGACTCCGGGTCCGGCCAGTCCAGTGACGGGTCGCCGATGAGCGGAGCCGTCCCAGGCGGATGGCCGTGGGCCTGGCGCCGGCTCCGTCGCGTCATGGCGCGGGCGAGGACGATCCCGATGACGCCCGCGCCGGCGACCCCCAGGGCGATGAGACCGCCCGCCCGGAACGGGCCGAGCACCGGGTCGTCGCGCCAGGCGAACGTCACCACGCACCGGCCGATCGCCCACGCGAGGAGGCCGACGAAGAACACCGACCCATCGTGCACGGCGAACGCACCGAGCCACAACAGGATCCCGACCACGATGAGGGCCGCGACGGCGACGAGCGCGCCGTAGACCTGCGCCGGGTGGGCCGGTGTCCCCGGCACGAGGCTGGCCCACGGTCCGGGCCCGCCGTAGGCCGTGGCCCACGGCGCATCGGATGCCAGACCCTGCCCACCACCGCCGAGGACCCGTGACAACTCGCCCAGGGCGATCGCGCTGAGCAACGGGACCGTCGCCACGTGGAGCCAGCGGCCGACCGGCGCATCGAGGAGGCGACAGACGTATGCCCCGGTGATCGTCCCCACGAGGACCGCCAAGCCGAGCTCGAGGCTGCCCAGATTCGGGTCCACGATCGCCGCCGGCGTCGCCGCGTAGTAGTCGAGGTGGATGAGCACGTAGCCCAGGCGTCCGCCGACGACCGCGCCGGGGATCACGCCGAGCACGATGAACAGCAGGTCGTCGCGTCGGAGGTGGAGGTCCACCGAGGGTGCCCAGGCCGGCATGTGCGGATCGCGGGCGGGCGTCCAGCCGGCGAGCAGTGCCCCGACGACGAGTGCGACGAACACCGCCCCGGCGAGGGCGAGCGTGTCGAGGCGGACGCCGCTGTCGCCGAGGCGCACGACGGGGTCGAAATCGAGCGTGATCGTCGCAAGAAGGGCGGTCGCCACGGTGCCCGCCAGTGTACGGTGCCGGTCCCGGCGGAGGGCGAGCCGTGGCGAAGTCCACTGGTGGTGGACTCGCGTTCGATGTCGGCTGGCCGACAGAGTCACTGTCATGGCGACGCTCACGGGACCGGAGGGCGCGAACCAATCATCGGTCCACCGGACGGCCACCGGTGGACCGGGCAGCCACCTCGAGTGGCTGGCCGAGACGCCGATCGTGTGATCGGGCTGACTGGGGATGCCCGATCGAGGCGCGGCGGCCGACCGTAGTGACGGTTCCCGGCCCGATGGGGGGAGGGCCGGGCACCATCCTCCTCCCAGAGGAGATCCTGGCAGTGGACGCCCACACCACGACCACGATCCGACTCAGCGCCCGCCTGCTCGGGCGGCTGAGCATCCACATCGACGATCGACCCGTCCGCATCACCGGCCGCCAATCGCAGGCGCTCATGGCCCTGCTCGTCCTGCGGCCGCGCATGCGCACCCGCGAGGCGATCGCGACCGACCTGTGGCCGGACGCCGGCAGTGGCTCGACGGGCTCGCTCAGACAGGCCCTGTGGCTCGTTCGGAGCGCCGTGGCGAACGCCGGAACGGACCCCGACCGGGTCATCGAGTCGGACACGGAGTCCATCGGCCTGCACGCAGACCTGTCCGTCGAGCACGATGTCGCCGAATTCGAACGCCTTCTTCGAGGCCGACCCGCCCGGCCCGAGGAAGCTCTTCGCATCTACGGCGGGGAACTGGCCGAAGGGTTCCCCCACGAGTGCTTCGCCCGGGATCGCGAACGGCTCGCGGATGCGTGCGAGGACGCCCTCGCCCTCGCGGCGGCAGCGCGACTCGCCGGCGGCGATCTCGACGGGGCACGCGAGGCCGCCCTGGAGTTGCTGGGCCGCGACCCGCTCCGCGAGGAAGCCCACCAGATCCTGATCTGCGTGTACGGCGCGCGCGGGTCCCGCTCGCAGGTGCTCCGCCAGTACCGCCGCCTCGAGGCCCTCCTGGCCGGCGAGATCGGCGAGCCTCCCCTGCCCGAGACGATCGAGACGTACCGCACGGCGATGGCGACCGCCGTCGTCCGGTCGCGTCGGCGCGTGGCGGCCGGGAACTTCCGTCGCCAGCCGGTCCTCGCCCTGGCCGCATCGTCCTGACGGAGCCGGCGCAAACCCTGGCGCGAACGAGAGACCCGGGTCGATGACCCGGGTCTCGTTTCGTGCCTGTCCGTGGATCCGGCGCGCTACGCTCGATCGACGGCGGTTCGGGCGCGCCTCAGTGCCCGTGGACGTGGATCTTGCTCCCCACCCCCGCGACGCTGATGAGATTCGCCTGGGCGGCGCCGTTGGCGTCGTCCATCGTGACGACCATCCAGCCGAGGGCCGGTGCGTCCCCGAAGCGGGCGAGGTCGACCGTGACCGGCAGGCCGGCGCGGTCGCCCGAGTCGAGCCCCACGAAGTCGCCCTGCGAGACGGCCGGATGGAACGGATCGAAGCCGGCGAACCCGGTCGTGGAGTCGTCGCCGAAGTCCTGGAGCGAGAACGTGTCGACCGCATAGTCGAACGGGCCGCCGCCGTCGGTCAGGCCGAAGTCGCTGGCCGCGGCATAGATGACGATCGTGGACCCATTGGCCGGCGCGCTCACCGTCCAGATGTCGACGAGGTCGCCGGTCGACAGGTCGACGACGAAGCCGAGCACCTGTCCGTTCGGGATGCCGGTCAGGACGAGGCCCGAGTCCGCGGCGATCACCACGAAGTCGGGGTCGCCGTCGCGGTTCGTGTCGACGAGCAGGTCGACCTCGTTGTTCGCGGCCGTGGTCCAGCGACCGTACGTGTTGACCGCGAACCCCAGGAGGCGGTCGTCATTCCCGAGGCCGCCGTATGCGCCGTCGAGCGATTGCGCCCCGACCGCCCGGATGTCGACCTCCTTGAGGCCGTCGCGGGGGTCCACGTGGCCCCAGGCGTAGACGTCGGCGTTGCCGCTGTGCAGTCCGGTGTCGCGGAGGTTGATAGTCGAGCTGCCGATCCCGGCATCCAGGACGAAGTGGCTCGCTCCCGTCGCCGAGACCGAGGAGAGGCTGCGCGGGACGACCAGGAACGGGACCCGCAGCCGGTAGCGACCCTCGCCACCGGTCGTCGGAGTCGCCGTGACGGCGCCCTCGGCGACCAGGACGGCCTCCGTCGGGAGCGCGTCGGCGCCGGGCAGATCGGCCATGTCGGCCCGGGAGAGCCGGATCGTCACCTTGACGCTGCGGCTCGAATGGGCCGGGACGCGGACCGTCCGCCGTGAGAACAGGACTTCTGCGCCAAGGTCGTCACCCACGAACGACCGCGACAGGCGATACGTGATCGCCTTGCCGCTCGTGTTCGTGATCTTGATCGACCGGGTATCGGTGAGGCTGCCGACCCGCGGGTCGTACCCGTAGGACAGGCTCGCCTCACCCCAGCCGGTCGTCGCGAAGGCGACCGAGTCGACCGCCCGCCGCGGTTGGATCACGCCCGAGCCGTTCATCCGCGGGTCGTAGCCGACGATGAGGCTCCGACTCACGCTGGCCGTGTTCATGAGCAGCGCCTTGATCCGTGTCGGCGACCAGGTCGGGTGGGCCTGGATGGCGAGTGCGGCGGCTCCGGTCGTACTCGGCGCGGCCATCGAGGTGCCACTGAGCATCTGGGCGCCCGTGCCGCTCCCGACGAACGCCGACGAGATCGAGACACCCGGCGCCGTGACATCCGGCTTCAGGAAGCTGTCGCCCTCGCGCGGTCCGCCCGAGCTGAAGTCGGCGGTGTTCCGGTAGGTGGGATTGGCGATGATCCCGCCCGAGGCGAGCGTGATCGGGTCGCCGTCGGCCGCGATGAGGGCGGCCTTGGCGGTCCGGTCCGTCCCGATCATCGGGATGGTGAAGAAGCTCGGCAATGAGCCGAGGAAGGTAGGCAGGTCGCCCGGGTCGGTGTCATCGCGGTTGACGATGACGATGGCCGCGGCGCCCGCCGCCTGGGCGAACGTGCCCTTGTCCACGAACGGGCAATCGCCACGCTGGACGATCGCGATGTCGCCAGGAGTGAAGCCGGCGAAGTCGGCCGCGTCGCAGCCGAGCTTGAGGGTCGTGGCCGTGTCGGTGATCGCATCGGCCGTGCCGCTCAGCGGCAGCGGCGCACTGTTCATGTCGATCCCAGGGATGTCCGTGCCGGCACCCTGGACGATCGCGGCCGGGAAGCTCGGCAACGCGTCGAGCGCCGCCGCCGAGATGACCCCGGTCGCCGCGGCGGGCGAGCCGTGGACATAGGCATTCCCACCCTCGTTGCCGGCCGACGCGACGACGACGATGCCCGCCTTGACGGCGTTGTCGCTGGCGACCGACGACGGATCGTCCGGGCTCGGCTCGCCGAGCGCGTGTCCGAGCGACATGTTGATGACGTCGACACCGGCCGCGACCGCGGCGTTGATCCCGTCGACGGTCAGGTCGGTCGTGCCGTCGCAGCCGAAGATCTTGAATGCATAGATCGTGGCCTGCGGCGCGACACCGGGACCGACCAGCCACGAGTGGCCGGTGATCGTGCTCGCGTTGTACGGGCCGGTGTAAGTCGAACCATCGGCGAGGACGCCCTCGCCCGCGGCCGTGCCGGCCACATGGGTGCCGTGACCGACGCCTCCGTCGGCCGGGCCGCAGTCGAGCGGGTCTGGATCCGGAGCCGGGGTCGTGGAGCCGACTTCGCCGCTGGCGTCGAACCCGTTGCCGGCGAAGTCATAGCCGCCGGCGACCTTCGCCGTCGGGAAGCCGCCATCGGCGAGCGTGGTCGAGTCCGCGGCTGCGTAGTCGGCCGGATCGCCCGAACCGCCGAAGTCGGCGTGGTAGTAGTCGACCCCGCTGTCGATGATCGCGATCTTGACGCCCTTGCCCGTGAATCCGGTGGCCTGCCACGCGGCGGGCGCCCCGATGTAGGGCACCCCGATGGTGTTGTCCTGCGTGTAGATCTGGATGGCGTGGACCGCCTTGACGCCGGGCAGCGCGGCGAGCCGGGCCACTTGGCGCAGGTTCACCCGGACCTTGATGCCGTTATACGCGTCCTGGTACTGGCCAAGGATCCTGCCACCGGCGGCGACGATCTTCGAGCGCAGCGCGTCCTGGCTGGCCTTGATGGACCGCCGGACGGACGCCCGCTGCGCTGCGCTGAGCGCGGTCCCGGCCGCCTTGGCATCGGCCTGGCGGATGACGACCGGGTCTCCCGCGAGCTCGACCATGACGTTGCCGACCTTGTCGGCCAGCATCCCCGGGTGGAGCTTCACATCGATCGACGGTCGGGTCACCCGCGTCGCCACCTGCGGCGTCTGCGGGGATCTGGCTGACGTCGTCGCCGGGATGACCGCAGCGACGATGACCAGCGTGCCGAGTCCGGCCGAGAGCAGTCGACGGTTCATGAGCCTCCCTTCCAGGCCGAGGCCTGGTCCTCCTAGGTAGCCCGTCCTGGGCCGCTCCGCGATCCGGGGATCGAGATCTCGTCAGGGGTGCCGCTCGCCCGCTGGTGATCGGGCGCCGTCTGCCGTTCCGGCCGGCCGATGTGCACCGGACCGTACCGGTGATCCGCACGTCCGGTCAACGTCGGCTCGTCTCCCGGTCCATCGACCGGGCCGTCGCGGTGGGACGCGTCAGCACCGGTACGTTCGCTCGCGGCCGCTCGGATCCCGTCCCAGCCGATGCCCGTCAGGCCAGGGCAGCCAGCTTGTCCACGAGCTCCCGGACGGCCTGGGCGGACCGGTCGAAGGCGGCCTGTTCGTCCCCGGTCAACTCGATCTCCATGACCCGTTCCATCCCACCCGCCCCGAGGACGACCGGCACCCCCACGAACAGGTCGCGGGTCCGGAATTCGCCCTTGAGCAGCACCGCGCAGGGCAGGACGCGCCTCCGGTCGAGCAGGATCGACTCGACCATCTCGAACACCGAGGCCGCCGGCGCGTAGAACGCGGAGCCGGTCTTGAGCAGGGCCACGACCTCGGCGCCACCGTTCGCCGTCCGGTCGCACAGCGCCTGGACGCGATCCGCCGACATCAACTCGGTGATGGGGATCCCGGCGACCGTGGAGTAGCGCGGGAGCGGGACCATCGTGTCGCCGTGGCCGCCGAGCACGAACGCGTGGGTGTCGCTCACGGACACGCCGAGCTCTTCGGCGATGAACGTCCGGAAGCGGGCCGAATCGAGGACGCCCGCCATGCCGATGACACGTTCACGCGGGAAGCCACTGGCCGACATCGCGACGTGACACATGGCGTCGAGCGGGTTCGTGACGATGATGAGGATCGCGGCCGGAGACGCGGCCGCCGCGGCGGAGACGACGGTGCGCACGATGCCGGCATTCTTCGCCAGCAGGTCGTCGCGACTCATCCCGGGCTGCCGGGCGAGGCCGGACGTGACCACGACGATGTCGCTCCCGGCCGTATCGCCATAGTCGTTCGTGCCGACGATCCGGGCATCGTGGCCCACGACCGGTGCCGCTTCGGCCAGATCGAGCCCCTTGCCCTGCGGCAGGCCCTCGACGATGTCGACGAGCACGACGTCCGCGAGGCCCGCCTCGGCGATCCGCTGGGCGGTGGTCGCGCCGACATTCCCGGCGCCGATGACAGTGACCTTGTTGCGGGCCATGGGCCGGGCTCCTTCGGGTGCTGTTCGGGTCGGGTGGTCGTCGGGAGGTAGTCCCGGCATTCTACCGAGGGGCGGCGCCCCGGCCCGGCTGCATCGGCACAGTCGCTGCCCCGGGTTCCGAACGTTCGTCGTCGGCCAGGGTCGTCATCCGTCCGTAACGACGGGCGGGGTCGCCCGTCACGATCGGGGCATCAACCCGATCCGACCCGGGATCGGACCCACCCGCAAGTTCGTATCGAACGGAACCAGAGATGAACCCCACCACAACGCCCGTCACCGCACTGACCTTCCTCGGCGTCCTCATCGCCGTACTCGGCACATTCGTCGCCGGTAGCATCGCGCTCATCGCGCTCGGCCTCGCCGCGATCTTCGCCGGCGGCATCATCGGCCTTCTCGCCACCCGCCGGAGCTGACCCGCCGGGACAAGCCCTCGGCGCGACCTCGAGCATTCGGGCCGAGCATGACGCCCACTCGCCTCTCCTGGGCCAGGGTGGCCGATACGGACGCCCGGGCCCGTCACGCCCGCGGACCTACTCGATCCGCGGGCCCGCCGACCGGACTTCGGGTGCGGCGCCGTCCGTGAACGCCGCGAAGTTGGCCGCGAACATCCCGGCGAGCGCGGCCGCCTGACGGTCATAGGCCTCCCCGTCCTGCCAGGTCGCGCGCGGCTGGAGGAACGAGGCCGGGACGTCCGGACACGTCGTCGGGACCTCGACACCGAACACCGGGTCGACCGTGTACGGCACGTCGTCGAGCGATCCGTCGAGGGCCGCCCGGACCATCGACCGGGTGTGGTCGATGTTCATCCGCTCCCCGGTGCCGTACGCGCCGCCCGTCCAGCCCGTGTTCACGAGCCAGGCCTGCGCTCCGTGGCGTTCCAGGCGATCCATGAGCATCGCGGCGTACTCGCCCGGATGTCTGGGCATGAACGGCGCCCCGAAGCACGCCGAGAACGTGGCCTTGGGCTCCTTCACCCCGATCTCGGTGCCCGCCAGTTTGGCCGTGTAGCCGCTGATGAAGTGGTAGGCCGCCTGGGCGTGCGTCAAGCGCGAGATCGGCGGCAGGACCCCGAATGCGTCGGCCGTGAGCAGGACCACGTTCCGGGGCTGGCCGGCGATCCCGGTCGGATCCGCGTTGCCGATGAACTCGAGCGGATAGGCGCCCCTGGTGTTCTCCGTGAACCGCTCGGAGTCGAGGTCGAGCTGGCGGGTGGCCGGGTCGAGGTCGACGTTCTCCAGGATCGTCCCGAACCGGCGGGTCGTCTGGAAGATGTCCGGCTCGTACATCGGCGACAGGCGGATCGTCTTGGCGTAGCAGCCGCCCTCGAAGTTGAAGACCGAGGTCTCGCCCCAGCCGTGCTCGTCGTCACCGATGAGGCTGCGGAGCGGATCCGCCGACAGCGTCGTCTTGCCCGTCCCGGACAGGCCGAAGAACACGGCCGGGTCGCCGGTCCGCCCGACATTGACCGCCGAGTGCATCGGCAGGACGCCCTCGTCGGGCAGGAGGTAGTTCATGACCGTGAACGCCGACTTCTTGATCTCCCCCGCGTACTCGGTGCCGACGATGATGATCTCCATGCGCCGGAGGTGGAGCAGGATCGCGGTCTCGGTGCGCGTCCCCTCGGTGGCCGGGTCCGCCTTGAACGAGGGCACGCAGATGATCGTGAAGTTCGGGGCGAACGAAGCCAGGTCCGCCGGCTCCGGACGTCGGAAGAGGTTGCGCGCGAAGATGCTCGCCCAGGCCGTCTCCGTGTAGACCCGGAGCGAGCGCCGGTGGGCCGGGGCGGCACCGATGAACAGGTCCTGAGCGTAGAGCGGACGCGTGGCGCAGTAGGCGACCAGGCGGGCCCGGAGCCGGTCGTAGTGCTCCTCGGCGATGGGCCGGTTGACCTCGCCCCACCAGATCTTGTCGGCGCTCCGGGGCTCCCTGACGAGGAACTTGTCCTGGGGGGACCGGCCGGTGTGCTTGCCGGTCCGGACGACCAGCGGCCCCTCGGCCGCGACGACGCCCTCGCCGGCCCGGATCGCGTCCTCGTACAGCTCGGCGACCGAGAGGTTGGCGCGCACGGTTCTGCCGAGCGGATGGCCGGCCGATGCTCGGCTGGTACCGGATGCGGCGGTCGCGGCGCTCGTCCCGGAGGTGGTGGCGCTCATCGTCGTCTCCCTGATCGCGGCGGGCCGGCTCGACCGGCCCGAGTCATGCTCGAGTCGTCGACCGGCCGCGCGTGGCTCGGGAACGATCGGCCGATGTGGGCCGGACCGCTCGGGAGGGAGTCGGCTTCCGCAGTCGGGCCGATGGTACACCCGACCCGGAGCCGCCAACCACCGCCCCGGTGACCGACGGCAACGGGAGCCCGGGCGGCATCGATCGGCACTCGCCGGCGCCGCCCGTCAGGCGCGATCGAGCGCCTGGGCCAGGTCGGCGATGAGATCGTCTGCTGACTCGATCCCCACCGAGAGGCGGACGAGCGCCTCCGGGACCTCGAGCTGGGAGCCGGCGACCGACGCGTGGGTCATCACCGCCGGCAGCTCGATGAGCGACTCCACGCCGCCGAGCGACTCGGCCAGGATGAAGAGGTGGGTCGATTCGCAGATCGCGACCGCTCGCTCGCGCGCCGTTCGGCCGTGGCGGCCGCCGGCGTTCGGCACGAACGAGACCATCCCGCCGCCCGAGCGCATCTGGCGGCCCGGGCCCACGAGTCCGGCCGCGGCATGGGCATGCGCGCCGTCGTCCAGCCCCGGGTAGGCAACGAGGCCCACGTCCGGGCGTCCGGCCAGGAACCGGGCCACGGCCGTGGCATTCGCCGCGTGCCGGTCCACGCGGAGTGCCAGCGTCCGCAGGCCGCGCAGGACCAGGAAGCAGTCGAGCGGTCCCGGTACGGCGCCCATCGCGTTCTGGAGGAAGCGCAACCGCTCGGCGATCGCCGCGTCGCCGGTCGCCGCGACGCCCAGGACCGTGTCGGAATGGCCGCTGAGGTATTTCGTGGCCGAGTGGAAGACGACGTCCGCGCCCAGCTCGAGCGGCCGCTGGAGGGCCGGCGAGGCGAACGTGTTGTCGACCACGATCAGCGGCCGCCCGCCGCCCTCGGCCGCGCGCCGGCGCACGGTCTCGGCGATCGCGGCGATGTCCACCACCTTGAGCAACGGGTTCGAGGGCGACTCGAACCAGACGAGCCGGGTCCGCCCGGTCAGGGCCTCCCAGAGCACGTCCGGGCCGGCCGCGAGGTCCACGTAGCGGGCGTCGATCCCCTTCCCCCGATGGACCCGCTCGAGGTAGCGGAAGGTGCCGCCGTAGACGTCGTTGCCAACGACGACCTCGTCGCCCGGCCCCGACAGCTCGGCGATCGCGGCGGTCGTCGCCGAACCGCTCGCGAAGGCGATCCCGTGGCTGCCGCCCTCGAGCGCGGCGACGGCCCGTTCGAGGCGCTCGCGGGTCGGGTTCTGGGTGCGGGCGTACTCGTAGCCGCCGCGCGGCCGGCCGACCCCGTCCTGAGCGTACGTGGCGGTCTGGTAGATCGGCGGCGCGACCGCCCCGGTCAGGGCGTCGGGTTCCTCGCCCGCGTGGACGGCCAGCGTGTCGATCGACCAGGCCGGATCCAGGGCGTAGCGCTCGCGTTCGGTCACGGCGGCATCTTCGCACGCGGCCAGTCCGTCTCGAACACGAGCTCCTCGCCGTCGATCTCGTCCCACTGGACGCCGACCTGCTCGAAGCCGAACCGGGCGATCGTCGCGAGGGACGCGGCATTGGTCGGCGCGACCGAGGCCCGGAAGCGGTGGATCCCCTGCCCCGCCGCCCAGTCGAGCATCCCCCGGACGGCCTCCGTGGCGAGGCCCTGGCGGCGGAAACCGGGCTCCACGTGATAGCCGATCTCGACCCATGGCGGCTCGCCCGTCGGCGGCCCGTGGAACCCGACCGAACCGACCATCCGGCGCCGGCCCGTCTCCGGATCGGCCATGACCTGGGCACGGGCGAGCCAGACGAGGCTCGCCGGGTCGGCCGCCACCTGGCCGATGCGCATCGTGAACAGCTCGCCGAGGTGCTCGCGCAGGTCGGCCGGGACCTCGGCGTCGATCTCGTGGGCGGCCGTGGCCAGGTCCGCGGCGAGCGTCGCCCGCATCGCTCGCATCGTGAACGTCGTGAGCTCCAGGCGTGCGGTCACGACGGGGAGGGGGGCGAGCAGGTCGTCGTCGTCGGCGATGGGCAGCATCGGCCGCATCATCGCATCGCCGCTCATCCGCCGGGCGTCACCGGACGTATCGATCGCAGATAGTGCTACCATCGAGGCGCACGTTTCTGGAAGGACCTCCGATGCTCGCCCGCGGTCAGGGTCGGGCGATCGGTACCGAGCGGATGAGGCGAAGCACGCCCAGGCATTGAAGGCGGATGCTGTCGAGCGGCTGGTAGATGACGCCATCGACCGACGGCGAGGGAACGCACGCCGGGCTGGTGACCCCAGCCCTGAAGGTCAGGGCCCAGCGGGCGAAGCCGGTGGTCGGGAACGATCCGATGAGCGTCCGGTCGATCGGCGTCGTGAGGAGCGATGGCCCTCCCCCGATGGGCGCCAGCTCCAGGTTGCCGGCGCAGCCCGACAGGTCGTCCGGCACGTCGCCCCCCGTGCAGCCACCCTCGTTCGCCCGGACGAGCGCCTCCACGGTCGCGTTCCGGTCGCGGAGGCACGCGGCGCGGTCGGCGTCGGTCATCGAGGCCAGGACGACGAGTGAGTCCACCTTGGTCGGGCAGACATGGTCGGGCACGACCTCGCCGACCGGAGCCCCGACCCAGATCACCCCCTGGAGGGCCGGATAGCTCCCCATGGTGCCGACCGCCAGCAGGTCCGGCCCGAGCGCGGTCAGCCCGCCCAGCGAGGCGTCGCCGGGCGCATCGAGCCGTCCTGGATCGAGATCGGCGCGGGCGATAGGGGTCCATACCACGCCATCCGTCGAGGCATAGATCACCGGCCTCGAGCCACCGAAGTCGGAGATGTCGCCTGCCGCCACGAGGCCGCCGGCCCAGGGCACGACGGTCCGGAGGTATGCCCCGTCGAGCATCGGGTCCGATGGCAGCCGGGTCCAGCTCCGGCCGTCGCGCGAGGTGAAGATCCGGCCGACGGGTCCGGTCGCGCCCTCCTCGGCGCCGACCGCCACGAAGCCCGGCCCGCCGGCCACGACGTCGTTGACGGCCATGCCGCCGAAGCGACCCGTGACGCCGACCGAGAGCTCGAACGCGACCTGGTCGGCGACGCTCGTCCAGGTCCGTCCATCCGCGGAGACCCACGCCGCGCCGATCGCCGGCCCGTTCGACTGGATCGTGCCCACGGCGATGTAGCCTGCGCCACTCCGGGCGACGGCCTGCATCGTGCTGGACGTGTCGTCCCGGAGCCCCGGGACGGGGTCCCAGGCCGATCCGTCCGCCGACCGCCAGACCGTTGCGACAGACCCCTGATCGGAGTCCCTCCAGCCCACGCTGACGAACCCGTCCGGCCCTGCCACGACATCGCCGATCTCACCGTTGGCCGGATTCGGCGAGACCGGTCTCCGTAACCAGATCCGGCCGTCCGGCGACGTCCAGGCGGCGGGCGACTCCTGGCCGTCCGGGCCCAGGATGCCTCCGACGGCGACGAGGACGCCGCGGCCCTGGGCGACGGCTCGGAGCACGGCGCCGCGCATCGCCGGCGACAGGGGCATGCGTTCCCAGCGGCCCGCGTCGGACGCCCGCCAGATGGCGCCATCGGTCCCCTCGGACCCATACCCGACGAGCCCGCCGTCCACGTTCGCGACACCGGCCATCGACACCTGGCGGACGGCGTCCCCCAGGACCTGGGGCGAGGTCACTCGGGACCACTCGATCGGAGTCCCGGACGGGTTCTCGGGACGGACCACGAGGGGCGTCGGGATCGGGATGGGGACGGGCGATGGTCGCGCCGACGCGTCGGCCCCCGCCGTCGCGGCCGGGCTCGGCGAGCCCACGTCCGCCCCGCTTCCGACGATCGTACCGAGCCAGCCGTCGATCGCGTCCGTCGCGCTGTCCTGGGCGAGGAGAACGATCCGTCCGTCCACCACGGTCGCCTGCCGCCGCCACTCCGTCGGCCCCGTCGTGGGGCCGGGCGTCGAGAACGACGTCGCCGGGTCGGTCCAGACCGTCAGGGCCCCCGGTCCGCCGCCCGAGAGATCGTAGGGGACCCCGACGTTGGCCCCCTGCGGCACCAGGACCGTGTCGAGGTCCGCCAGGCGGATCGTGGACGTCGTGTCCTGCGTCCAGGTCACGCCGTCGGGCGAATTCCACGACGGGCCGCCCGCCACCGCGTCCGACGACGCGAGCGCGACCAGCCCGGCCGTCGTGCGCAGGACTCGCTCGAACCGGAAGATGTCGACGCCGGAAGGAACGAACGGGGTGACCGGAGTCCAGGTCCGCCCGTCCGGCGAGCGCCAGATCGCGCTCTCGGACCCGATGGACCCGACGGCCACGTAGCCATCACCCGCATCGATCGTGTCGGCGATGAACGGCTGGCGGTCGAGCGCGGCGTCCAGGCCCGCCGCCTCCGTCCAGACCCGTCCGTCACCGGACGCCAGGAGGACTTCCCGACCGCGGGTGGAACCGACGAGGATGGCGGTCCCGCGCGCCCCGACGAGCGCCCTGATGTCGTCGTAACCCCGCCCCGATGGCGACGGATCGCGGGTCCAGGTTGCGCCATCGGACGAGTTCCAGATGTCGCGCGAGACGCCGTCGGCGGTGGCGTGATAGCCGACCGCGACGAAGGTCGGGCCGACCTGCGCGGCGAGGTCGGGCACGCCGCCACCGAATGTCCTCGGCGCCTGGTCGTGGCGTACCCAGGCCTGTCCGTCGGCGGATGTCCAGGTGATCGGATGGCGGTCCGTCCGGCTCTGACCGATCGCGAGGAGGCCGTCGGACCCACCGATCACGAGGCCGACCAGGGCGCCCCGGAATGCCTCCGGATCGAGCGGGATCGGGGTCCAGTCGATCGCGATCGGCACGGGCGTCGGAGTCGGCTCGACCGGCGGGCGCGGCGGTACGGGCTTCTGGCCGAGGAACCCGATCGTCGCGAGCGCGAGTGCTACGACGATGATCACGGGGACCGTCCACGACCGGCGACGGGCCACGACGACGCGGGTCGGGACGAGGCCGTCCGGCGGATCCGTGTCCCCGCGCCCGCGGTCTGCGCTCATCGCGTTCGATCCCCCAACCGAGTCAATGGTGCCGGTCGGCGTTGTCAGCCGCGCTCCGGCGGGTGGTGGGTGAGGTACTCGAGCAGGTCGAGCTTCGTGACGACCCCGGCCGGGCGCTCATCGTGGACCGCCACGAGCGCCGACGCGGCCGCGCCACCCGACAGGAGCGCGAACGCATCGTCGAGCGACATCGAGGTGTCGACGAGCGGGAGCGGCGGGTCCATGACCTCGCCGACGGTCCGTTCCACGACCGATGGGTCACGGAAGGCGCGGTCGAGGAGGCCCCTCTCGGAGATCGAGCCGACGATCGCCGGCGACCTCGTCCCCCTCGACGTCCTCCGAGACCGGCATCTGGCTGATGCCGAACTGCTGGAGCGTCGCGATCACCTCCCCGACCCGCTCGCGGCTGCGGGCCAGGACGACCGACGGGCGATCCGCGTCGTGGTGGCGGTCGGCGATCAGGTCCGCGACCCGGACCACGGCGCCGGTGGACACGAGCAGGCCGTTGGAGCGCATCCACTCGTCGTTGTAGAGCTTCGACATGTAGCTTCGGCCGCCGTCCGGCAGCAGGACGACGATCACCGCCTCGGGGCCGGCGCCGGCCCCCGTGAGTTCCCGGGCCACGGTCAGGGTGGCCACCAGGGCCGTGCCGCACGATTCGCCCGCCAGGATCCCCTCCTCGCGGGTGATGCGCCGGGCCGCCAGGAACGCGTCGCGGTCGCTCACCCGGATCCACCGGTCGACCGAGGCCGGGTCGAACGTACCGGGGACGAAGTCCTCCCCGACGCCCTCGGTCAGATACGGCCGGGCCGTGTCGCCCGACAGCACGGAGCCCTCCGGGTCCGCGCCGACCACGACGATCCCGGGGTTCTGCGCCTTCAGGTGATGCGCCGCCCCCGAGATCGTCCCGCCGGTGCCGACGCTCGCGACGAAGTGGGTGACCCGACCCTCTGTCTGGGCCCAGATCTCCGGTCCGGTCGTGCGTTCGTGGGCGAGGGTGTTCTCCATGTTCCAGTACTGGTCGGGCTTGAACGCGCCGGGGATGTCCCGGGCGAGCCGGGCCGCGACCGAGTAGTAGCTCTCGGGGCTCTCGGGGGGCACGTTCGTCGGGCACAGCACGACCTCGGCGCCATAGGCCCGCAGGAGCGCCTGCTTCTCGGCCGATTGCTTGTCCGCCATCACGAAGATGCAGCGATAGCCCTTGAGGACCGCCGCGATCGCGAGGCCGTGCCCCGTGTTGCCGCTCGTCGGCTCGATGATCGTGCCGCCCGGCTCGAGCAGTCCGTCGCGCTCGGCCGCCTCGATCATCGGCAACCCGATCCGGTCCTTGACCGACCCGCCCGGATTGAGCATCTCGAGCTTGGCCAGCACGAGTGGCTGCCGGTCACGGGGGCCGAGGTCGCGGGTCACCCGGTTGAGCCGGACGAGGGGGGTGTCCCCGACGAGCTCGACGATCGATTCGGCGTAGTGCATGCGGCCGAGGATAACCCGCTCAGCGTCGCCGACGGGAGAGGAGCAGCCAGGTGAGTCCCTTCAGCCGGCGCGGCCGGTCCGGCGGATCGACCGTCGTGGGATAGAGCTCGGCCACGGCCGGCCCGAGGAGGTCGGCCAGGCGCTCTGTCAGCCGATGGGCGAGCTCGAGCTCGGCGCGCGAACCCTCCGCCGGCAGCTCGTCGCGCCAGTCGGCGCCGAGGAGCTCGCGCGCGGTGGTCGGGGCGAGGACGCGGGTCGCCATCCGGCGGCCGACGTACAGCGCGTTCGAGCCGGCGATGGCCAGCGGGACGATCGGCGCCTCCGTCCGGAGGCAGATGAGCCCGGCACCGAATCGGAACGGGGCGAGCCGCTCCGGCGGACCGCTGATGCCGCCTTCGGGCATCAGGACGAAGACACCGCCGGTGCGCAGCACGGCCCGCGCCGAATCGACATGCTGGTCGATCCCGACGCCGCCGCGCCAGACCGGGAGCATCCCGCCCATCCGGTGGAGGAGGGCTTCGCGCCAGCGGCTCGTGAAGGCGGACGGCCCGCTGCCCAGGAACCAGACGCGTGGTTCGACCGGCAGGGCGTGCTGGATCAGGAACGGATCCATCCAGCCACGATGGACCGCCCCGACCAGGAGGTAGCCGCCCGCCGGCAGGTGCTCCTGCCCGGACGTCGCCACCTTGAACCGGAACGCGCCGAAGACGACCGCCCGGGCGAAGAGCCGCACCGCGCGATAGAGGATCGAGGCATGCGACTCGGGCTCCCGGCCAAGCCAGGCCAGACCCTCCTTCACGCCTCCCCTGGCGGCGGCCAGGGCCTGGGGCGAGACGCGCGGCTCCTGTGGGCGTGCCCGACGGCGAACGGACGCGGCCCCGGGGTCGTCCGCCGGGCCGGCCATCAGGTGCCGGGTCGGGGGTCCGTCGGGGCCGGCGGCGGGGTCGTGGGCGGGGTCGTGGGAAGAACCGCCGCGGCCCCTGCCTCGCCCGCGGCCGGAACCTCGTCGGCAGGCGCCGGCTGGGCCGCCGGCGCTTCGGCGCCGGGGGCGGGCGCTACGGCCGCGGGGGGAGCGGCGTCGTCGGCCGCGGGGAGCGCGGCGTCGTCGGCCGCGGGGGCGGGCGCAGCGTCGACCGGCGGGACCCCCGGATCGGCCTTCGGTGCCAGCAGCGTCGTCAGGTCGTCCTGGGGCTCCGTCGCAGCGTCGTCGTCGCCCTCGTCGCCCTCGTCGTCCTCGTCGGACCCGGCCTCCGAGGCGGTCTGTGCAGCCGCAGCGTCGGCCGCATCCTCCGCGGCGGTCCCGGTATCGCCGCCCTCACCGGGGACCCCGATCTCGTCCAGGGCGGCCACCATGGCCGCAGAGTCCGCGACGAGGAACGTGGGCGCGCCGCGCAGGCGGCGGACCACGATGATGAGGATCCCGATGGCGATGAAGATCGCGGAGAAGATCTGGGCCATGGGAACGCCGAAGAACGTCCAGTTGTCGGAGCGCAGCGTCTCGAGGCCGAAGCGGACGATCCCATACCAGATGAAGAACGCCGCGAGCAGGTCGCCGGTGCGCAGGCGCCGACCGAACCTGCGGGCGAGGAACATGAGCCCGACGACGCCGAGGAACCCCGACAGCGACTCGTAGAAGAAGAGCGGCTGGAAGTGCGTCGTGGCGAACGGGAACGCGTCGCACGCATAGGCCGCGATCCGATGGTCGCACTCGATCGCGATCCCCCACGGCAGGGTGGTCGGCGGCCCGTACAGCTCCTGGTTGAAGAAGTTGCCCCAGCGGGCGACCGCCTGCATCGCGAACAGGCCGGGCGCGACGATGTCCGCCCACAGCCAGAAGCTCTGGTGCCGCCGGCGCAGGTAGATGAACGCCGCGATCGTGCCGGTGATGATCCCGCCGTAGACGCCGAGCCCGCTGAAGCCGATGAAATTGCCCGCTGCGTCGACCGGCAGGAACGCCTGCGCGATGTGGTCCTTGTAGTACGCGATCTGGTCGATCACGTGGTACGCCCGCCCCCCGACGATCGCCGCGATCGCGACGACGATGAGCCCGTTCGCCAGCAGCTCCGGGTCGTGGCCTCGATGGCGTGCCTCGTGGCTCATCACCCAGTACGTCGCGGCCAGGCCGATGGCGTAGGCGAGCCCGTAGAAATGGACGGGGAACGGGCCGATCGTGACGAGGACGGAGGGCGGAATGAAGTCGATCATCGCCGGGAGAGTGTAGCCGCGGCGATGGCCGCCGGGCCGCGCACGCTCGCGGAACGAGATCCGGCCGTTCCGGCCCGTCGCGGAAGGCGCGTCCGTATACTGGCCAGCGCATGCATCCCCGGGTCGCCGTCACGGCCGCCACGCGCTCGCCGGCAGGTCCGCGACGCGACCCCGGATCGTCGCCCCCGTCGCCCTCGGCGGCGCCCCGATGAACCCGTTCGACGTGTGGCTCATCATCGTCGGCTTGGCGATCGGTGCCGGGCTCGCCTGGCTCGTCATGCTCGACCTGCGCCGACGCGACGACGACATCGCCGCCGGCGAATCGCGGGCGGAGGCGGGCTGGATCGCCGACACGCTGCGGAGCCGCGAGATCGCCGCGGACGCCGAGGCCGTGGAGGAAGTGCTGCGCCTCCATCGCGCCTACCTCGCGGGGATCCCGGACGACAGCGCCCTGCGCCCCAGCCAGGGGCCTGCGTCGGAAGACGCCCTCGCGGAGGTGTACGACGATGAGATCGTGCGCCCGGACTCGGCCCCGGTCCGAGTCGCCCCTCCCGTCGCGCCCGCCGCTCGCGCGGCGGCGGCGGCACCTCCCCGGCCCGGGCCGCCGATCCCTCCTGCGCCCGACCCCGGCCAGGCACCCGCCGGCGAGGCGTCCGACGCCGAAGGACCTGCCCTCGAGCCCGCCTGGGCGGACGAGGACATGGCGGCTGCGCACGACGCACTCGACGCCCTGCTCCAGAAGCCACCGCCCGGGGACTGACGGTACCGGCGCGGGACCACGAGCCTCAGACGGCCCGGACGCGCCCCGCGTGGAGTGCGACGGAGCCCAGCCCGAGGCTCCGATACGCCACGTCCGTGAGGCCGGCCGCAAGCATGGTGACGACGAGCTCGTCGGGTGTCGGGAAGCCCTCGAGCGAGGTGGGCAGGTAGCGATAGGCGCCGCCTCGACCGAAGACCGATCCGAGAACGGGCGCCGAGCGGCGGAAGGTCTCGTGGAAGACACGTCCCCAAAGCCTCGGCCGGGGCATCGACAGCTCCAGGCAGACGACCCGGCCGCCGGGCCGGACGACCCGGGCAAGCTCCCGGAAACCGGCCGCGAAGTCCGGCAGGTTGCGCAGTCCGAAGGCGATGGTGGCGGCGTCGAACGACGCATCCGCCGCCGGCAGGGCCAGCGCGTCACCCACCTTGAACTCGAGCTGGACCAGGTCGCGATGGTGGGCCGTGGCCTCGGCGATCATGCCCGGGGCGAGGTCGACCGCGAGGACCCGGCCGAACGGTCCCACGCATTCGGCCAGCGCTTCGGCGAGCTTGCCCGTGCCACACGCCACGTCGATGACCGCGTCGCCCGGGCCGGCCTCGCTCGCCCGGACGGCCGCTCGGCGCCAGCCGGCGTCGAATCCGAGGGTCATGATCGAGTTCATCCGGTCGTAGACCGGCGCGATCTCATCGAACATCGCGGCCACCGCCGGCGTGGGGACGGGGTTGCCGGTCCGGCTCCGCCGCGGCGGGTCGGGATCGACGGTCACAGCGTCCCGAGGAGCACCGGATCGCCGTCGACGGAGGAGCCGGACGCATCGACGAGGGTGATCCCGAAATGCGTGCCCGACGCGATCGAGGTCAGGCCCGTGACCGGACCGACCCAGTAGGCGATCCCGCCCGCGAAGAACATCCGGCCGACGACCCGCCGGCCGCTCGCGGTCTCCATCCAGCAGCGGTACTCCTTGCCCGACGGCGCGACCGCCAGATCGTGGGCGCTGACGACCAGTTCACCGTTCGAGGGGACGAACTCGAGCAGGCCGACGGTGCGGGCGCCGGACGGCGAAACGAGCGCGACCTGGCGGGCGTCAGGGGCGCGGGCGACGTCGATCGACCAGGCGGCGAGGCGGGTGAGATCGGCTGTCTCATCGCCGTGGCCGGAGCCCACGACGAACGTCGTGGCGACGACCGAGATGACGATCGCCGCGGCCAGCGACCCGGCCCAGGCCGCCGGTCGCAGCCAGCCACGGCGGCGAGCGGCGGCGGCTGCTCCGATCGGGGCGGGCGCGCTGGACGGAACCGGGCCGGCTCCCGGCCGATCCAGCTCGGCGGCGGGCGACCCGGCCAGCGTCGCGGCCTGGCCGAGGGTGATGACCGGCCGTGGGACGCCGAGCTCGCGGACGTACGCGAGCGTCCGCTCGCGCAGCGCCGGCGGCAGCTCGGGGACGTCGAACGAACCCTCGTCGGCGACCGGGTCGTCGCGGTCCATCCCCTCGGGAGCGAGACTCGATGCGGCCACGAGTCCCCGGCGGACCAGCGCCGCCGTCCGGCGGAGGCGGCCGAGCTCGTCGAGGCACGCCGGGCAGCCCGCCAGGTGGGTCGCCACCGCGGCCGCTTCGAGCGTGTCGCCGGCCATGAGCCGGTCGAGGCCATCGGGCTCCAGCGCGGCCAGCTCGATCCGATCGCGTGCGTCGGCGTGGTTCATCACTCGACGATCTCGATCGGGATCGGCACTGGGCGCAGGCCCGGGTCGTGCTCCTCGGCGAGGAGCGAGCGCATGTGCAACAGCGCCCGCCGCGTGCGGGTCTTGACCGTCCCCAACGGCCAGCCGAGGCGTTCGGCGATCTCGGACTGGGTCAGGCCATCGGTGTAGGCGAGGACGATCACCGTCCGCTCGACGTCGGGCATGGTCAGGAGGGCCGCCCGGAGCGTCGCCTGCAACTCGGTCTGGACCATCTCCTCCTCCGGACTCAGGCCCCCGTCGGCGCCACCGACCACCGTCCCCGTGGTCGCGAGCCGGTCGAGGGCCACCGCCTCCGGCTCATCGGGACCGCCGGTCAGCGCCGCGGAGACGAGGCGAGGACGCCGCGAGCCGGCCCGCAACCGGTCGACCGTGCGATTGCGGGCGATCGTGTGCAGCCACGCGGCGAGCGAGCCAGTCGCCGGATCGAACAGTTCTGCGCGGTTCCACAAAACGAGGAACGTCTCCTGCACCACCTCTTCGGCGATCTGCCGGTCGGCGGTGAGCCGGCTCGCAGCGGAATGGACGGCGCTCGCGTGCCGGTCGTAGAGCGCCGCCAGGGCATCCTGCGATCCGCGCGCCACCGCTCGGACGAGAGCCACGTCCTCGCTGATCGCCTGCTTCTCGTCCACTCTACGCTCCGACCGTTGCGTCGGTTTCATCCGCTCGGACGAGTGGGCGCCGTTCGAAGGTCGTGGACAGGACCACGTCCGTCTCGGTCGTGAAGACGTGCCGGATCGCCTGGATCCGCCGCAGGACCCGCTCGAGGTCGGTCGTGCTCCGCGCTCGCAGCTTGATCAGATAGTCCGCCTCTCCGGCGATGTGGTGGCATTCCTCGATCTCGCCGATGGCCGCGAGGTCCGGGGTGATGTCGGTGGCGATCGTTCCGGGCGCCTGGGTGAGCCAGCAGAAGGCGAGGATCGGGAAGCCGGCTGAGACCGGGTCCACGGTCGCCGCGTAGCCGGTGATGATCCCGCGCGCCTCGAGCTTCTTGACCCGCTCGTGGGCGGACGGCCCGCTGATGCCCGCGTCGGCTCCCAGGTCGGCGTACGCCCGCCGGCCGTCTCGCTGGAGCACCTCCAGGATCCGGAGGTCCGTCGTGCCGATCTTCGTACTATCGGGCATCTGGTACCACTTTGTTAGGCTAGATACCTTGACCAAGGCGATATGTTAGGCTAGAGTCTCGATATCACATCAGGTACGGGAGGCCGACCACCGCGAGTGCGGTGCGACCAGGTGGTCGACGGTGTCCCTGCAGCGGAGGTAACCAGACCGTGTTGCTCGTCTTCGCGCTCGCTGGCCTCGCGCTGTTCTCTCTTCTCAGCATCCTGCTGGGCGTTGAGGATGGCCGCGAGTCGACCAAGCCCAGCCCCAAGGAGTACACCTGGGTCCGTTTCGGACTCCGGTGATCCCGGTCGCCCCATCAGGCGACGAGACCTAGCCTAACCCAACGAGGCCCCTCCCCCGGGGGCCTCGTTCGATTCCCGGGCCGTGCCGCGGTCACCACGTACCGGCGGGGCGGCGGCGCGGCTGGACGGGGAGCGATCCGGCGCGCAGATGCGCCTCGAGGCAGGTGACGCCGGTCGGCCCGACGCGCGCGGCGTGCGACGTGCCGGCCGGCAGGTCGAGCCGATCGCCCGGCGCGAGCAGCACCGGATCGCGCGTCGGCAGGTCGAACGCGATGGTGCCCGTCGTCACCGCGAGGACCTTGTCGTAGGCGTGCTCGTGGGCGGCATACCGGTCCCCCGGGCCGTTCGACCAGCTCCCGGGCGCAAGCCCCTCGGCCCTCAGGCGGGCCTCGACATCCACTCCGTCGTCCGCCATCGCCGTCGTGGCCCTACGCGACCGACACGCCGATGATCCGACCGACGATGAACGTCACCGCCGCGGCGGCCGATCCGATGAGGACCTGGCGCGCGCCGGAGAACAGGGTGCCCCGGCCGGTGATGAGGCTGACGCCGGCCCCGACCGCGAACAGCCCGATGAGGCTTGCGACCAGGCTGATCGTGAAGATCGCCCCGCCGCCGCCGAACAGGTACGGGACGACCGGGATGCTCGCCCCGACCGCGAACGCCGCGAACGACCCGCCCGCCGCGCCCCACGGCGACCCGAGCTCATCGGGATCGAGGCCCAGCTCCTCGCGGATGAGGGTATCGAGGGCGGCCTCGGGATCCTGGAAGATCCGGTGGGCGATCGTGCCCGCCTCGTCGGCCGAGAACCCCTTGGACCGGTAGATCCGGGCGAGCTCGGCCTCCTCCTCGCCGGGCATCGCCTCGAGCTCGGCTCGCTCCAGGGCGATCTGGCGCTCGTACAGCTCGCGCTGGCTCTGCATCGAGATGTACTCGCCGGCCGCCATGCTGAACGAGCCCGCGAGCAGGCCGGCGATCCCCGCGAGCAGGATGAACTGGGGCGCGACCGCCGTGGCGCCGGCCACGCCCATGACGAGCGACAGGTTGCTGACGAGTCCGTCGCTCACCCCGAAGATGACCGCCCGGAGGGTGCCCGACTGGCCCGTCCGGTGCCAGCGCTCGGACCGGCCGTCGCCGCCGCTCGGGTGGGCGCGGACGGTGGCGCGAGCCTCGTCCGCCGTCACGCCCTCGAGGCGCTTCCAGATCTGGGCGTGCTCGCGCTCGTCGGCGGCGATCGCCGCGACCTCCGGCGATGCCTGCGCATCGTAGGTCTCCTCCTCGTCGCCCTCGAGGGCCTGGACGAGGTCGCTCACGGCATGGGTCCCGAACAGGCGCGCGACGAGGATGATGAACCGGACGCGAGCCCGCGCCGGGCCTGCTTCCGGGACGTCGGCGCCCAGCTCGCGGAGCCTGGTCGCCCAGATGTCGGCGTGTCGCCTCTCGTTGCCGGCGATCGTCCCGAACGCGTGGGCCCGCCGCTCGTCCTTCTCGATCGCGGCGAGCGCCTCGTACAGGACGATCGCGTCGCGCTCGAGTTTGAGGTTCTGCAGGCTCTGGGCGATGTCGGAGGGAGTCACCCGCGAATCGTAGCGCCGGCCCGGGGCGCTGGTACCGGCCGGTCGTGGCGCCCGATCGCGCGGTGGCGCATCATCGTTGCGATGTCGGCCGGACCGCCGCCCCTCCGCTATCTCGCCGCCGAGGACGTCATCGCCTGCATGCCGCTCCTCCCGGAGCGGCTGGCACTTGCCGAACGGACGATGCGCGCGCTGGTCGCCGACGCCGACATGCCGCCGAAGATCGGGATCCACGCGAGCACGCCCGGCACGTTCGCCCACGCGATGCCGGCCTACCTCCGGGCCGGACACGACGGTGGCGCCGACGCGATGGGGGTGAAGTGGGTCTCGGGTGCGCCCGATAACAACGCCCGCGGACTGCCGAACATCAGTGCGATCGTGGTCCTGAACGATCCCCTGACCGCGCTGCCCATCGCCATCCTCGACGGAGGATCCATCACGGCCCAGCGGACCGCCGCCGTGAGCGGTGTCGCGATCCGCCGGTTCGCGCCGTGGGCCGCCGGGCCGCTGCGAGCGGCGATCGTGGGCGCCGGCACCCAGGCCGGCGCGCACCTGCCGGTCCTCGGACATGTCGTGCCGGGGGTGGAGGTGGCCGTCTACGACCGTCATCCGGAGCGCGCCGAAGCCCTGGTCGCCCGAGCCGGGGAGACCGAGGGGATCGGGCGGGCCGTCGCCGCCGACAGCGCGCGGGCCGCGGTGGAGGGCGCCGATGTCGTCCTCACGCTGGCCACGTTCACGACCCCGGACCGACGCCAGATGATGACCCTCGACTGGCTCGCGCCGGAAGCGCTCGTCGTCGCGGTCGACTACGACACGATGTGCGCCGCGGAAGTGGCGGTGGACGCCGCGCTGTTCCTCGTCGACGACCGCGGCCAGTTCCTGGCGAACCGCGATGCCGGCTCGTTCGCCGGTTACCCGGACCCCGGCGCGACGATCGGCGAGGCACTCATCGCGAATACGCCCCGGCCGACGGGGCGGGTGCTTGTCAGCCATCTCGGGGTGGGCCTCGCCGACGTGGTCTTCGCCACCGCGATCCTGGCGGCGGCCGCGGCCTCCGGCCGGGGGATGGTGCTCCCGCGCTGACCGGCCGTGCCGCGGGGCCGGGCGGCTGCCACACTAGGCGGCGGCCCGGCGCTCGAGCGGCTCGAGGTCGCGAAGCGTCGGCCCGGGAGAGGTGACATCGACATGCTCGGTCCGCTGATCGGCGGTCTGCTCCGACTCGTGGTCGTGGTCCTCCTCGTCGTCGTCGTGGCGACCGGCGGCCTCCTCGTGATGATCACCGCCCGCTCGCTGCCCCAGACGGCGGGCGACCTGCACCTGGCCGGCCTCCATGACACGGCATCGATCTACCGCGACGAGAACGGGATCGCCCAGATCGCCGCGAGTGACGCCCACGACCTGTTCATGGCCCAGGGTTATCTCCATGCGTCCGAGCGGTTCTGGCAGATGGAGGTCTATCGTCACGCCGGCGCCGGCACCCTGTCCGAACTGTTCGGGAAGTCGACCGTCAAGCAGGACACGTTCATCCGGACGCTCGGCCTCCGACAGGCCGGCGAGCGCGATCTCGCGGCGCTGTCCGCCGAAGCCAAGGCCGCGCTGGATGCGTACGCGGCGGGGGTCAACGCCTGGATCGACGCCCATCGCGGCAACCTCGGGCTGCCGTTCGTCGTCATCGGGCTCACGTCGGGCCTGGGCGGCGGACTCGGCGGCTACGATCCCGCGCCCTGGACGCCGGCCGATTCCACCACGTTCGCCAAGCTCCAGGCCCTCGTCCTCGGCGGGAACTTCGACAGCGAGGTGTTCCGCACCGCCGCCGACCTGCGCCTCGGCGACGCCGCCATGACCGACCAGCTCTTCCCGGCGTACCCGGCAGGAGCACCCATCGAAGTCCCGAGCGGCGCGACCGGCGGGGGAGGCGCGGGCGGTTCGGGGACTGCCGGCGGGCCCGCCACGAACCGGACCGCGACGGTCGCACACGCTCGAGCGGCCGCTCCGTCGGTCGACCCCGAAGCCGAGGCCGCCGGCTGGCTCGATCTCGGCCACCTCGCCGACTCGGTCGTGTCCATCACCGGCCTCGACGGCGCAGCGGGCTCGGGACCCGCCCACGGGATCGGCTCGAACGACTGGGTCGTGGGTCCGTCGAAGAGTGCCACCGGCCACGCGCTCCTGGCGAACGACCCGCACCTGGGCCTGGACATGCCGTCGGTCTGGGTCATGAACGGCCTCCACTGCCGGAGCATCACGCAGACGTGCGACTACGACGTCGTCGGCGTCAGCTTCCCGAGCGTCCCGTCGGTCATCCTCGGCCACAACGCGCGGATCGCCTGGGGCGCCACGAACGTGGGACCGGACGTCCAGGACCTGTTCGCCGAGCGGGTCGACCCGAGCGACCCGACCCATTACCTGTTCAAGGGCGAATCGGTCCCGTTCCAGGTCCGGCACGAGGTGATCAAGGTCGCCGGCGGCGACGATGTCGCGTTCGACGTGCGCTCGACGGGGCATGGCCCGGTGATCAGCGACGCGAGCGACCGGCTCAAGGCGGTCGGTGGGGTCTATGCCCTGCGCTGGACGGCCACGACCGAACCGGACCGGATCCTCGACTCGTTCCTGGGGATCGACCGGGCGACCGACTGGACCACGTTCCGGGCCGCCCTGTCACTCTATGGCGCGCCCTCGCAGAACTTCGTCTACGCCGACGTGGACGGCCATATCGGACTCCAGATCCCCGGGCGCATCCCCGTGCGCCAGGACCCCAGCGACCTGGGCGACCGGCCCGTACCGGGCTGGACGGGGACGCACGAGTGGACCGGCTACATCGACTACGACGCCCTGCCGCGTCTGTACGACCCGCCATCCGGGATCATCGCCACGGCCAACGCGGCCGCGGTGGACGCGAAGTTCCCGGAATTCCTGGGGCGCGAGTGGGATCCCGGATACCGGGTGAGCCGCATCCTGTCCCTGCTCGACGCGGCCGCGGCCAGGGGTGGTGTGACCCAGGACACGATGAGCGCGATCCAGATGGACACCTACGTGCCGCGAGCGCCACTGGTCATCGACCGGATCGGCGACGTCGTGCCCGGGACCGACGACGGCCGGACCGTGCTCGCCCGCATCCGCTCGTGGAACGGACGGTGCGACATCGCCAGCGTTGGCTGCGCGGCCTACATGACCTTCGAGTACCACCTCGAACGCGGGCTCTTCGACCCGCGCCTCGGCCTGCCCATCGCGCGCGACTATGTCGGCAGCACGGACAGCTGGCAGGCCCTGATCGCGCTGCTGGACGACCGGTCGAGCCCCTGGTGGGACGACCCTGCGACCCCGACGACCGAGACGAAGACGAGCGCCGTCGTCGCGGCGCTCGACGCGGCCGGGCATGACCTGCGGTCCACGTACGGCGACCCGACCGCCTGGACGTGGGGCCGCGTCCACACGATCACGTTCGAGGAGGGCACGCTCGGGGGCAGCGGGCTGCCGGTCATCGGCTGGTACTTCAACTCCGGGCCGTTCCCCGTCGCCGGAGCTGCCGGCGCGGTCGACAACACCTACTACAACTTCGCGGCCGCCTATCCGGACCCGAACGATCCCAGCTACGAGCCCGGAGGCCTGCGCCAGGTCTTCGACGTCACGAACGGGCCGTCCTACCGACTCGACATCGACATGGGCGACCTGGACGGCGCCCGGATCGTCATCACGACGGGCCAGTCGGGGAACCCGTTCGACCGGCACTACGGCGACATGATCCCGGCCTGGCTCAACGGCACCCAGGTCCCACTGCCGTTCACGTCGTCGGCGACCGAGAAGGCGACGGTGTCGACGCTCAGGCTCGAGCCCTGAGCGACGGCCGGCGGGCGAAGGAGTGATGGCCGTCCATCTTCGCCGGCGAACCCCGCGAGCAGGACTCCCGGGCGGAGGCGCCGGGGTGACCCGGCGCACGGAAGCTCCGTCCCCCCTTGTCGAACGGCAGGGCCACTGGTCGGGCGTACAATCTCGGCGGGGAACGTCGCCGCCCTGTCGGCGCACCCGGATGAGGTACGGATGACGAAGCACTCGAAGCGAGAGCGCGAGCGGCGCGCCGAGGAGACCCAGCGGGTCCGCGAGATCGAGACCGCATGGGCAGGCAGTGTTCCGCCGGCGACGGCGAAGGCGTTCGCGATGGAAGTCGAGGCGGCCCTCGCCCGCGGACCCGAGGTACGCCGGCCGGACATGGCACCGGGCACGGCTCCGCGTCCTCCGCGACCGGGCCACGAGCCCAAGCCGCCGAAGACGACCGAACGACCGCGGCGGGGCGGGTAGATGCCCCCGCGCAAGCGCAAGGTGACCTACCCGGTCGCGAAGACATCCAAGCACCCGGCGCCCGCGGACGCCGGCCCGAACCCGAACTACGTGCGGACCAGTACCGCCATCGACACCACGGCCGGCGCGGGCCGGACCGGTCTCGCGGTCGGCGGTCGGGTGCGGATCGTGGGGACCGGGCTCTATTCGGGCGAGGCGGCGGTCATCGTCCGCTTCGCCGGCAACGTGATCCCAAGCGCCCTCGTGCGGACCGAGGCCGGCCGAACGCGCCAGGTCCGGACGATCGACCTGGAGCCGATCTCGCCCGACGCGTGACCAGGGCGCCGGCGTGGCCCGGCGCACCGTTCCGGCACCGCGACCGTGCCGCTGCTCGCTCGGCCTGCCGACGCGAGGGCGGCGACCCCGGATAGGGCGATCGGCCGCTGGTTCGCTCGCTGGGCGTGCCGTCCCGAGGGTGTAGACCGGCTATCGGTCGCTCGTTCGCCCGTCGGCGCGCTGAGCGTGCCAGGAGGCCGGCCCATCGACAGGGAGGGTCTCCCCGGCCCAGCGTCAACCGAGTTCGCGGAGCAGCGCGCCCAGCTCGGCGTGCGAGCGGACGGTGTGCCTCGGCCGCTCCAGGTCGTCCGCAGGCGCCGTCTCGTAGCGATCGTTGTGGTGCATCCAGACGCTGACGAGCCCGAGGCCGTTGGCACCGCGGATGTCTCGCTTGAGACGATTGCCGACCATCGCCACGTGCGCACCCTCGGACGGTCGGAGGCCCATGCCGGCGAGGGCATGGCGGAAGATCCGGGGATCCGGCTTCTCGACCCCCACGGACTCCGAGACCGCCAGCACGTCGAACGCGTCCTCGATCCCGTGCTGGCGAAGGGCGTTGCGGACGGTCGTGTCCCAGGCGTCGGCCACCAGCCCCACGAGGTAGCCCTGCCGCTTGACCGCCCAGACGAGCTCCGCGGCGCCGGGATAGAACTCCGCCCGAAGCGTCCGGTCGGTCGCGTCCTTGACCTCGCTCGTTTCGATCATGAGCGTGTCGCCCAGGTCGAACAGGATCGCCCAGATGTTCCGCCTGGCCCGCTCGGCGGCAAGCCTGCGGAGGACGGTCCGGATCCGGGCCGGGATCCCGTCCATGAGGGCCGCGGCCGGCTCGAACGGCGCCGTCCGGGCGTCCCACAGGCGGCCGAACCGGAACGTCGGCTCGAACGCGTGGCGGTTGAGATAGGCGCGGGCGAGCGCGTCGCCCCGGACGGTCCGCCGCAGTCGGCCACGCATCGTGGGGCCGATATGGAGACCGCTGTCGCGCTGCGGCCGGCCTTCTTGGGCAACCAGCAACCGGTAGGCATCGATCGAGGTGAACGCGCGCGGGTCCGGGGCCATCGCGTGCTTGCCAGGCTGGGCATAGGCGACCGGACGCTCGTCCTGCGCCGACAGGCGACCGCCCTCCACGAGCGGCGCCCACTCACCGTGCCAGCTGGCTTCGGCGTGGAGGAGCCGACCCGCGTCGTCGACATAGGCCCAGACGTGCTCCAGCTCGTACAGGTGCTGGATGTCCCAGTCGGTCCAGAGGGCGTACTCGATGACGGCCGCCGCCCTCCGCCCGCCGGGCAGCTCGAGATGGAGGAAGCGCTCGAAGGTGGGCGAATGGCCCGGCTCACGAAGGACGGCATACCCGACCGCCTGCGGCAGGAACGGTTCCGCGTCGTCGAACCAGACGATCGGCGCGTGGCGCAGCACGAGCGCGAGATCCGGGTCGATCCGCAGATCGGTCTCCGTGCGCGGGGTCACCCCGGCGCCGTCGCTCGGGGGTCCGGGCGGTGTGCCGACCGGCGTGCCCCGGGTCACCCCGGCGCCTTCGCTCGGGAGCCTTGACCGCTTCACGTTCATGGCAGCGGATCGCTCACGTTCTTGCGAGGCCCCGTCAGGTAGAGGGTCGTGGTCGGCGGACTGCCCGCATCGGTGGCGATCGCCAGCGAGGCCGGCCCGATCGTGGTGCCCGCCACGTCCCCGTTCCAGGTCGCGAGCCAGGCGTGGATCTGGGGAGCCACGGCCGCGTAGGCGGTCGTCGCGTCGGCCACGTCCGAGAACACGGCGACGGTGGTGGCGCCGTCGGTCGCCGACGGGACGCTGACGGAGGCGAGGAACAGGCCCCGCGCGTCGCCGTCCATCGCCGCGACGACCGCGATCCCATGGAGGGTGCCCGAGCAGTTCCACTTGAGCAGCCCGTCCGGGTCGTCCGACGATGCCGGACCGACGCAGGCCAGGCCGATCCCTGCCCAGGCGTTGATCGACGAGGTCATGCCCGGGGGAGTGGTCGCCGCAGGCCCGCCGCAGCCGGCAAACCCGGCGAGGAGCGCGAGGAGCGGGGCCATGACGGCCAGCCGGAGGCCAGGCATCGTCAGAGCGTCCGTTCGGTGGCCGCCCAGTCCGGTGGCGCGACCGGCGGGCGCTCGACCCGGCTGTCCACGGCGCAGGCGAGATCCGACGCGGCCGAGCGCTCGATGGCGACCATCACGTCCAGGACGTGGAGGCCGAGCTCGCCCGATGCCCTGGGCCGTCCGCCGGCACGGATCGCACGGGCCATGTCGAGGACACCGATCCCGCGCCCGTAGGCCACGTCGTCGGTCGGCGTCGTCACGGGTTCCTCGTCCGCCGGCCGGCTGACGACGATGTCGCCGCTGAACTCGTTCGGGTCGGGCACCTGGAGCGTCGCCTCAGACCCGGTGATCTCGATGAGACTGCGTCTCAACGGCGATTCGAAGCTCAGGACGATCGTCGCCGTCGCTCCGGACTCGAACTCCGCGAGGACCGCGACGTGGGTGGGGACCTCGACCGGGAAGGCGGTGCCCGCCCGCGGGCCGTTCCTGATGACGCGGCTGTCGCGCGCCCGCGTCCCGAGCGCGCTGACCCGGACGAAGGACCCGAGCAGGTGCACGAGCGCCGTGAGGTAGTACGGGCCCAGGTCGAACAGCGGACCCGCGCCGGCCGCGTACAGGAATGCCGGATTCGGATGCCACAGGTCGGGGCCGGGGTTCTGCATGATGGCGAGCGCCGCCAACGGCGTGCCGATCTCGCCCGCCTCGATCCGCCGCCGCGCGGTCTGGACGCCGGGTCCCAGGACCGTGTCCGGGGCCACGCCGAGAGTCACGCCGGCAGCCGACGCCGCGGCGAGCAGCTCCCGCCCCGCGTCGCGGTCCGTGGCGATCGGTTTCTCGCTCCAGACGTGCTTGCCCGCGGCGATGCCCTCGAGGGTCACCTGCGCGTGGACGGACGGGACAGTCAGGTTCACGACCAGCTCGACATCGTCCCGGGCGAGGAGTTCGGCCGTGGTGCCCGAGAAGCCGATGTCGTACGTCGCGGCCCGGGCCGCCGCGCGTGAGAGGTCCAGATCGGCGAGGCCGACGATCCGGAGGTCGGGGAACGCGCCCATCGTCGTCAGATACTCGTCGGAGATGTTCCCGCAGCCCACCACCCCGATGCCCACCGGTCCCCGTGGCGCGGTCACGGCAGTCCGGTCAGGTACGCGACGCTGTCGGCCAGGGCGCCGAACATGTCGCCGTCGAACGTATCCAGCTCCACGACCGCGAGCTCGCACGACGTGGCCGCCCCGAGGATCGCCGGGACCGGCATGACCCCCCGGCCGAGCGCGAGGTGCGGTTCGCGCGGCACGACCCGGCCATCCTTGAGGTGCACGAAGCGGACCCGGTCGCCGAGCCGGCGGAGGAGTGCGGGTACGTCCTGGCCGCCGACCGCGGCCCAGTACGTGTCGAGCTCGAGCACGATCCCGTCGTCCAGGTCGTCGGCCAGCCACTCGAGGGCCGTTCGGCCGTCGAAGACCGCCTCGAGCTCGAACCAGTGGTTGTGGTAACCGACCGCGATCCCGTGCGCGGCCACCTCCGCGGCGGTGCGGTTCAGCTCGTTGGCGACGCCCCGGACGGTCGCGCGGCTGGCGAAGCGCTCGGGTTCGAGCCACGGGACGATGAGCGTCGCGATCCCGAGCGAGGTCGCGGCCTCGCACAGCTCGAGCGCGTCCGGCCCGTTGATCCGGGCATGCGCCGTGGCCGCCCGCAGGTCGTGACGCACGAGGGCCGCCGCCAACGCGGCGGGATCGGACAGCAGGTCGAACGGTTCGACGTAGCCGAAGCCGATGTCGGCCAATCGGGCGATGGTCCCGGGCATGTCGGCGGCGAGCGCCTCCCGGACGGCGTAGAGCTGGACGCCCAGGTCCTGCGGGCGCGTCATCGTCGGACTCCTGCGGATCTCACTGCCCGGCCGACCGTAGCACCGCCAGGGCCGCCGTTTCGCGCCATCGGGCGGTCACTCGTTGACGGGAAGCGGGCCGTCGGGGATGTCGATGAGGATCCGGCCGTCCTCGACGATCACCTCGTACATCATCAGCGGCAGCTCGGCCGGCGGGTCCAGGGCGTCGCCGGTCGCCAGGTCGAAGCGCGACAGATGCAGGGCGCAGGTGAGCGATCCGGCCGTGAGGAAGCCCTTGTCGAGCTCGAAATACTCGTGGCTGCAGATCCCCTGGTATGCCCCGATGCGGCCCTCGGCATTGACCACGAGGACCATGTCCGTGCCGTCCACCCAGGCCATCTTCATCGTGCCATCCGGGACCTCGTCGAGGCCCAGCAGGTCGACCCGCCTCACGCGGCGGGGACCGACCCCGCGCCGGAGTCGGGCCCGGTGGCGGACCCGTGCGACGAAGCTGCCCACTTGTCCTCGAGCAGCCCGCGCAGGCGATCCTGGGCGTCCGCGAGCGGCACCCGCGCGACGACCGGCTCGAGGAATCCGAGGACGATGAACTTGCGCGCCTGATCGGGCGGGATGCCCCGGCTCTCGAGATAGAAGAGCTGGGTCTCGTCGATCGGCCCGACGGACGAGGAGTGGGCCGCCCGTCGGCAGTCCGGTTGGTCGATCTCGAGGCTCGGGATCGCGACCGCGCGGGCGAGACGCGACAGGTTCATCCCGAACTCGCCGAGGTAGCTATCGGTGCCCACGGCTGGCTTGTCGATCGAGATGAGGCCCTTCATGTAGCTCCGGGCCTTGTCCATCAGGACGCCCTTGGAGAGCAGGTTGCCGGTCGTGTCGCGCCCGCGGTGGCGGGTGTACGAGGTGAGGTCGACGACCTGATCCTCGGTCCCGAACACGATCTCGACTTGCTCGACCGAACTCCGGTCGCCGTCGAGCCGGTTGTCGACCCGGCTGCGGACGATCCGGCCACCGAGCTGGGCGAGGGCCCAGTGCAGGTCCGCCCCCTCGCCGATGACGGCGTCGCGATGCTGGAAGACGGTCACGCCGGCGGGCAGGTCCTGGATGCTCGCGACCGCCAGCCGGGCATGGGCGCCGAGGGTGACCTCGAGGGTCCCGGTGAACAGGCTCTGGGGGACCGGCTCGCCGGCGGCGCACTCGATCGGTGGGCCGGACGCGACGAGTTCCTCGACGAGATCGGCTTCCGCCCCGGCGCCGAGGCGGACGATGGTCCGCGTGACGAGGGCGCGATCCGGGACACCGGCGGCCCAGCGGACGATGACCGGGTGGGCGAGCCGGACCCCGTCCGGGACGACGAGTCTGACGCCCTGGCTCCAGAAGCCCCTCGACAGCTGGGCGAGCTTGTCGTCGGCCGGCAGGGCGGTCCCATCCTCGAGGTCGGCGCGCAGGCCGTCGGGATCGCGCGCGAGCGCGGCCCCGAAGGTCTCGAGCGTCACGCCGGCCGCGGCGGCCCCGGCGGAGAGCGCGAGCGTCGCCACGGCGTCCTCGCGCAGCTCGATGATCGCGGACACGCCCTCGGGCGGCGATCCGGTGGCGGCATCGGGCGCAACGGCCGTCCGGATGTAGGACGAGGCGGCGAAGAGGTCGGCGGCCCGCAGGTCGACGTAGGTCGTGTAGAGCTGGTTCTTCTCGAGCGGCAACGCCTCGTAGGCCTCGGCTGCGGCGATGCGCTCCGCGCGCAGCCAGTCCGGCTCGGACCGCTCGGTCCCGAGTGCTTGGGCGAGGCCCACGTCGGGGAACGTGAACGGGAGCTCGGCCGGACCCCGGCGGGCCGGCCGGGAGCGACTGGCCGGTGTGGACTCCGCCGCCCCGTCCGTGACGGGCGCGGTCACCCGAGCGAGCCCTCCATCTCGAGCTTCACCAGGCGGTTGAACTCGATGGCGTATTCCATCGGGAGCTCCTTGGTGAAGACCTCCAGGAAGCCCTGGACGATGAGGTTCGTCGCCTCGTTCTCGGTGAGTCCGCGGCTCATCAGGTAGAAGACCTGGTCGGCGCTGACCTTGCCCACGGTGGCCTCGTGGGTCATCGTGGTGTCGTCTTCCTGGATGTCGATGTACGGGTAGGTGTCGCTCCGGCTCTGATCGTCGAGCATGAGCGCGTCGCAGCGCACGCTGGCCACGACACCCGTCGCGCCCGGCGCGACCTTGAGATGGCCCCGGTAGGTGGCCCGGCCGCCGTCCTTGCTCACCGACTTGCTGACGATCCGGCTGCGCGTATTTTTCGCCAGATGGATGGCTTTCGCGCCGGTATCCTGGTGCTGACCGCGTCCGGCGACCGCGACCGAGATGATATCGGCGGTCGCATTCTCGCCACGAAGGTAGATGCTCGGGTATTTCATGGTCAGGCGCGAGCCGGTGTTCGCGTCGATCCACTCGACCCGGGAGTCCTCGTAGGCGTGGGCGCGCTTGGTCACCAGGTTGTAGACGTCGTTCGACCAATTCTGGATGGTCGTGTACCGCACCTTCGATTTCGGTAGCGCAACGACCTCCACGACGGCCGCGTGGAGTGAATCCGTGGCGTAGATAGGCGCCGTGCAGCCCTCGATGTAGTGGACTTTCGCGCCTTCCTCGACCACGATGAGCGTCCGCTCGAACTGGCCCGTGTTCTCGCCGTTGATCCGGAAGTAGGCCTGCAGCGGCAGCGGGACCTCGACGCCCTTGGGGACGTAGACGAACGAGCCGCCCGACCAGACCGCGCTGTTGAGTGCGGCGAACTTGTTGTCCTCCGGCGGGACGACCGTCCCGAAGTGGCGGCGGAAGATGTCGGGGTATTCCTTGAGCGCCTGGTCGGTGCCCATGAACACGACGCCGATCTTCGTCAGCTCCTCGCGGACCGAGTGGTAGACGACCTCCGAGTCGTACTGGGCGCCCACGCCGGACAGGAACTTGCGCTCCGCCTCGGGGATGCCCAGCCGTTCGAAGGTCTGCTTGATCTTCTCCGGGACGTCGTCCCACGACTTCTCTTCGCGCTCGGACGGCTTGCGGTAGTAGACGATCTTGTCGAGGTCGATGTCCTGGAGGTTGCCGCCCCACTGGGGCATCGGCCGGCTCAGGAAGTGCTCGTACGCGCGGAGCCGGAACTGGAGCATCCAGTCGGGCTCGTCCTTGAACGCGCTGATCTCCTCGACGGTGTCCCGGGTGAGGCCGCGCTTCGTCTCGCTCAGGTAGACGATGTCGTCGTGGAACGCGAACTCATCGCGTCGGTCGCGAACGGCGTCACGGGTCTTGGTCGAGGGGGCGGTCAATGGATCTCCCGGGCTGGTCTGGGGCCACTGGTAATTCCGAGTCAGATTATCGGGATTAACGGCCCAACCGTCAACGCGACCTTCGGCCGGACCTGGGACCAGTGGCGCCGGTCAAGGCGCTCCGCGACCTTGGGGCCACCCGAAATCGCCCCCACGATTGCCCTGAGCTCAAGCCACAGCGGTAAGCCCATCGGTCTCGCGCCCTGTCCGAGCCGCATCGTCCCCATCGCCAACGGCGGCCGTTCCGCTCGATAAGCCCGAAGCCCCGGCGCCGACCTGGCGCCTTGTCGCCACCCAACCGCACGCGGCGATCATGGGCTCGATGAGAGCCGCGGC
This sequence comes from uncultured Chloroflexia bacterium, assembly GCA_963719285.1. GTDB lineage: Bacteria > Chloroflexota > Limnocylindria > Limnocylindrales > CSP1-4 > C-114. The sequence continues at coordinate 725,220 of CAVRBO010000004.1, read as the reverse complement.
AAGGTCAGGCGCCGAGCCGAGTCAGGGAAGCTACCTCGCGGCCGTCACGACGAACGTCCGGCGGCAGGCCATGCCTGCTCAGCGATCGCCCACCCGACGCTTGGCGTCCCTCCGAGGCTTCGAGGTCGGACCCCTACGCCACGCCCGGGATGGGCGGCCCTTCGCGCAGGCCGAAGACGTTGCCGTCCGGGTCCGCGAACCAGGCGCCCTTGGCCGGTCCGATCTGGGCGATGAAATTCGTCGTCTTCGGCGTCTCGTACTCCTGGAACGCCACGTCGCGGGACGCGAGCTCGGCGACGAGGTCCTCGAGTCCGCTGACCTCGAAGTGACCGACGGTCTGGCCCACGTTCGGCTGGCCCTTGCGGACCGAGAACTGGGTCCCCTTCCCCGCCCCGAAGCGGATGGCGAACGGCGTCTCATCCAGGATGGGCAATCGGAGTTGCTCCCCGAAGAACCGGCGCGCCCGCTCGAGGTCGGTCACGGCCACGGTCGTCACGAGCATCGCGTCGGAAAGCACGGCATCTCCTCGGTCTGGTCTCTGTCAGTCGGGTTCGGTCCAGCGTGCGCGGGAGAGCGGCGACGGTCAATGCCGGCACCTAGACTGGCGGCCCGAGATGGACCGCGAGGATGCCATGGACGACCCGACACTGCTGAAACGACTTCAGGCGATCGAGGAACAGCTGGACATCCTCTCCCGTCAGGCCGGCGTCCCGTACTCGCGACCCGGCTCCGGACTGCCGCCCAGCGTCCGCGATCTTGCCCTGGCCGGCAAGACGATCCAGGCGATCCGGGCGTACAGACAGCTCACGGGCGCTTCGCTGATCGAGGCGAAGGACGCCGTGGAGCGCGGCTGACGCGGTGGTCGCCAGCGACGGTCCAGCGTGTGCTATCACTCGCCGATGGGTACAAGCGCGGGCGTAGCCATCATCGGCGGAGGGGCGATCGGGAGCTCGATCGCGTTCTTCCTCGCGAGCGATCCGGCCTTCGACGGGCAGGTGACGGTGATCGAGCGCGACCCGACGTACCGTCAGGCGTCGTCGGCGCTGTCGGCGAGCTCGATCCGCCAGCAGTTCTCCACGCCGGAGAACATCCGGATGTCCCGGTTCGGATTCGCCTTCCTCGCCGAGGTCGGACAGCACCTGGCGGTCGAGGGCGAGGACCCCGCCGTCGTGGACGTCGGGCTGCGCGAACGGGGCTACCTGTACCTCGCCGCGCCGGGCCGGGAGGATGCGCTGCGCGAGGTCCATGACATCCAGGTCGCGGAGGGCGCCGACATCGCGCTTCTCAGCCCGCCCGAGCTCACGGGGCGCTTCCCGTGGCTCGGCGTGGACGGCGTCGGGCTCGGCTCGCTCGGCCTTCACGGCGAAGGCTGGTTCGATGGGTACGGGCTGGTCCAGGCGTTCCGCCGCAGGGCGCGTTCGCTCGGAGTCGAGTACGTCGCGGCGGAGGCCGCCGGCGTGCGGGTCGCGGGTGGACGGGTGACCGGCGTCGAGCTCGGCGACGGGACGGTGATCTCGTGCGGGGCCCTCGTGGACGCGGCCGGGCCGTGGGCTCGCGAGGTCGCCGCCATGGCCGGCATCGACCTTCCGGTCGAGGCGCGCCGCCGCTCGATCTTCATGTTCGACGCCCGACGCCGGCTCGAGGCCTGCCCGCTGGTCATCGACACGACCGGGGTCTGGTTCCGACCCGAGGGCGAGGGCTTCATCGCCGGGGCCTCACCGGCCGAGGCGGACGATCTGCCCGCGCTTCCACTCGAGGTCGATGGCCGCCAGTTCGAGGACGTCATCTGGCCCGCCCTGGCCGCCCGCGTTCCTGCGTTCGAGGCGATCAGGCTCACCCGGGCGTGGGCCGGCTACTACGAGGTCAATACGTTCGACCACAACGCGCTGCTCGGTCCCGCGCCCGGTCTCGCCAACCTGTACTTCGCGAACGGCTTCAGCGGCCACGGCATCCAGCAGGCGCCGGCCGTGGGGCGGGCGATCGCCGAGCTCATCGTCCACGGCCGCTACCTGAGCCTGGACCTGTCGATCTTCGGTTTCGAGCGGATCGCCGCCGGCCGGCCGGTCATCGAGAAGAACGTCATCGGCTGAAGGGTTACGGCGGGGCGCCGCTGCGTCAGGCGGTGAGGGCGGCACCCGCGGGGAGCGCCGGGTCGCGGTCCGCCCAGAGGTCCATCGCGCGCACGGCGAGCCCGAGGAGGATCGCGACGCCCATGACCGGCGCGCCGACCCGCTTGATCTCGGCGACGCCTGCTATGAGGCCGACGGCGAAGACAACCAGCCCGAGGTTGACCCCCCAGAAGACGAGGTGGTCGATCCACGCGGGATGCCGGTCGGCACTCCGACCGACGGTCCCGATGAGTCCGAGGAGGACGTTGGTCATCACGCCGATGAAGACCGAGTGGTCCGCGGCGATCAGGGCTCCCTGCGGGATCGACGCGACATCGCCCTTGGCGCCGACGAACAGGACGATGATATCCATGAGCAGGAACAGGGCGCCCAGGATCCAGATCGCGGCCGCGCCGAAGTGGCGGACGGCGCCGATCCTGGCCCACGGTACGCACATCAGCCGCGGCCCGACGCGGATCACGAACGCGATGACCGCGACGAGTTCGGCGAGGAGGTACAACCCACCCGCCGCCTGGCCCGCGCTCGCCAGCAATCCGATCGACAGGATCAGACCGCCCGCGAAGAGCGCGGCCATCTGGACCTGACCAAGCCGCTGTCGGCTCGTGACGCCGAGCTGCCACTCCACGACGCCCATCGCCACGAGGACCAGGTACCCGAATGCCATCGCGGCGGCATGCGCCCCGATGGCGTCGCCGGTCAACCACGCCTGGGCGGCGGCCGCCTGGATCTGGAGGACGACGCCGATGATCGCTCCATAGGCGAACGTGGTGAGGCCGAGGACGATCCCGAGGGCCGCGATCCCGCGATCGCTCGCCAAGTACGCCTGCCAGGCCCAGACGAAGACGAGCACGATCGCGACGAGGAGCAGGCTACCGGCGATGGCGCGTGGCAGAGGCTCGGCCCAGGCGAAGGCGGCCACATAGACCGGTACAAGGATGGCCAGGGCGATCGCGATACGGCGATCGGTCCTCGAGAAGACCCACGACGCGGTCGCGACGATCGAGAGCGAGATCCAGCCGAGCGTCCCGGAGTGGACGTGCGTTAGGATCCAGTTCCGCGCGAAGTCGACGGTGTCCGTGCCGTTGAGGATCCCGATCCCCACCGTGAGGACGAAGATCGCCATCGCGACGAGGTAGAGACCTCGGACGACACCCCCGAGACCGGCCGGTGCCATGGCCATCGCGCGACCCTCCCGAGCGACGCGCTCCCGACGCTGGGCCGACGGATCTCGAGCGGTCGCCGAGACCATCGTAGCGAGGTGCCGGGCCGTTCAGGAGCCCTCCACGCGCGTCAGCGGCGGCCGGACAGTGCTCCGAAGATCCCCTTCAGCAGGCCCATCGCCGCGGCGATGACGAGGAGGATCACGAGGACGATGACGAGAAGCGGCCACCACACGATCGATACGTTGGCAAAGAGCAGCACCACGAGCACGCCCGCGACAAAGCATCCGATCACCCTGCGAGCGTAGCGGCTCGGAGCTTCGTTGGTCGGCGTTCGCTCGCGTCCGTCCGGCGCGTCTCTTGTCAGGCGATCCTCACGCGGTCGTTCGACACCCCATCCATGCCCCGGAGGGCATGACGCGGCGCTGAGTGGGCGCCTGCCGTGCTTGACGCGGAGCGCTTCAGGACGCTCTGCGTGACGTACGACCGCCGGGTGAGCATCTGACAACGGGGCCGGGTCGAGCCGGACCGTCGGGCCATGGTCGCACCGCGTTTGCGCAGCCGGAAGGGCGCGTGCAGACTCGGCGGTGTCGGCTGCCGCACGTGGAGATCGGATGCGCTCGCGAGTGAGTGCGGGGCTCGTCCTGTGGCGGCGCGGCCCGGCCGGCATCGAAGTGCTCCTGGGCCACCCGGGCGGTCCCCTGTTCGCCGGCCGCGACGCCGGCTACTGGTCGATCCCCAAGGGCGAAGTCGAAGCCGCCGAGCGGGCCGACGGCGAGGCAGGACTGGCCGCCGTGGCCCGTCGGGAGTTCGCGGAGGAGACCGGCCATCCGGTGCCCGACGCGCCGCTGCTGCCGCTCGGCTCGATCGTCCAGAAGGGCGGCAAGGAGGTCTTCGCCTGGGCTGCCGAGGGCGACCTCGATCCGGAGACGGCCCACTCGAACCTGTTCACGATGCCCTGGCCACCGGGTTCGGGTCGCCTGGCTTCGTTCCCCGAACTCGACCGCGTCGCGTGGTTCGGGCTCGACGAGGCCCGGGAGCGCGTGAAGGGCACCCAGATCCCGCTCCTCGACCGGCTCGAAGCAGCGCTGGCCTGAGCGGGGGGCGGAGGCGGACGAAGCTCCGAAACCGGACGCGCGGCCAACGGCGTAAGGGTGACGAGGCGCCTGGGCCGTTGAGACAGCCGGCGAACCTCCAGAGGAGATCAACATGACATCCACGACCCTGGGTGCACGCGCCCGGATCCTGTCCTGGGCCGCCGTCGCGACGATCGCGCTCGGCGCCTGTTCGGCCGCCGCGACGCCCGTCCCGCCCACCCCGGCACCGACCGCACCCGCGACGGAGGCCCCGGCCACCGAGGCTCCGGCCACCGCTTCCCCGGCGGCCAGCCCGTCGGCCAGCCCGACCGAGGCGGCGTCTCCTGAGACCTACACGCTGGCCGTCGTGTCGGGCGCGGCGCCCCTCGGCAAGTACCTGACAGGCGACAACGGCATGACCCTGTACACGTTCAAGAACGACACCGCGGGCAACGGCAAGAGCGCGTGCTCGGGCCAGTGCGCGACCAACTGGCCGCCCTTCACCCTCGACGCCGGCGAGAAGGCCGTGGGTGGGGACGGCGCGACCGGCACGATCGCCACGATCAAGCGCGACGACGGCAAGGACCAGGTCACGTACAACGGCGCACCGCTGTACTACTTCGCGGGCGACTCGAAGGCCGGCGACACGAACGGCCAGGGCATCGGCGGCATCTGGTTCGTCGCGGCTCCGTAGGGCGCCCCTCCAGAGCGAACAGTGAGCCCAGCGAACAGCGAGCCCCGGGACCGAGAGGTCCCGGGGCTCGCTCGTTGTCACCAGGCGGCAGTCCAGCCCGGACCGGCAGTACCCGCCGGTTCCGACCCGAACCGGGTCGCCGCCGCTACGGCCGCCCGACTACGGCAGCCAGGCCTGCCACTTGGCGGTGTTCGCGTCGAGCCACTTCTTGGCCGCGGCATCGTCGCTCATGTTCTCGCCGGTGATGTACTCGGCGACCTGGTTCTGATCGTCGTTGGACCAGTTGAACTTCGCGATGAGGGCCGCCGCCGGGCTGCCGCTCGTGGCGAACTTCGTCGAGACCACCTTGTTGAGGTGGTACGGCGGGTAGTCGCACTTGATCGAGGTCGGGTCGCTGTCGCAACCCTGGGTCCAGGCCGGCAACTCGATGTGCACGAGGTCGACCTTGGCGCTGAACCAGTTCGGCGTGTAGTAGTAGGCGAGGATCGGCTTGTTCTGGTCGATGGCCGACTGGATGGCCTTGTTCGAGGCCGCCTCGCTGCCCGAGTAGACGACCTTGTAGTTGAGGCCGAAGCCGTTGATCATGCCCTGGTCGTTCGTCACGAACGACGGATCGCCGTCCAGGAGCTGGCCCTTGGAACCGGACTCCGACGTCTTGAACTGGTCGGCGTAGTTGTTCAGGACCGTGGGATCGGTCTTGGCGTTGAGGATGTCCGGGTTGGCGTCCACGAAGAACTTCGGGACGTACCAGCCGATGATCCCCTCGTTACCGGTCTGACCGCCGTCCTGGGCGACCTTGTCCGTGGTGATGTACTTCGCGGCGAGGTCCTCGTGGCCCCAGTTCTCGAGGATCACGTCGACTTCACCGGTCGGGAAGCCCTGCCACGAGGTCTGCTCGTCGATGTTCTTCTTGACGACCGTGCAGCCCAGCTCGTTCTGGAGCAGGTAACCCACGACGGCCGCGTCGGCCTCGTAGCCCACCCACGGGTTGACCGCGATGTTCACCGTGCCGCACGGCGCCTTCGTGGCCGGTGGCGCGTTCGTGGCCGCGGCCTCTGTGCCCGGAGCGGCCGTCGCGGGAGCGGCCGTGGCCGGCGCCGACGTCGCGGCGGCCGAACAGGCCGACAGCACGAGCGCCATCGTGGCGACGATCGCGGCGAGTCGCCTGGTATGAGTCATGGTCAGATTCACGCGTCCTCCTCCTTTGGATCCGTGGTCACGGCTCCACCGCCATTGTGGCGGTGAACCGTCATCGATGGCGGGAAGTGGTCATCCAGCCTCCGGGGTCACCCGATTCGAGTTCAGCCCGACCCCCAGCCGGCCGACCACGCCGCGGACCGAGCGACGTTCGCCGGCGCCCTGGGTGATCCGGTCGAGCATGACACCGAGCAGGACGATGCCGATCGCCGCGGCGATGCCGCGGCCGAAGAAGTTGCGCTGCGAGAAGCCCGACACGACGTCGAACCCCAGGGCCTGCGCACCGACGAGCCCGCCGAGGACCACCATCGCGAGGACGAGCACCACGCCCTGGTTCGTCGCCACGAGGAGCGACCGACGGGCCATCGGCAGGAGCACCTTGGCGATGAGCTGCCAGCGGCTGGTGCCCGTCGCCGTGGCCGCCTCGATCACGGTCGGCGAGACGCCGCGGACACCGTCCTCCACGAGCCGGATGACCGCCGGGACCGAGTAGATCACGGCGGCGAGGATGGCCGTGAACCGGCTGGCCCCGAACAGCGCGACCGCCGGCAGGAGGTAGACGAACGAGGGGAGCGTCTGGGCCGCGTCGTTGAGCGGTCGGAGGACGGCCGAGACGATGCGACTGCGGGCGGCCCAGACCCCGAGGGCGATGCCGATGGCCATCGTGATGACCACCGAGACGATGACCATCGTCAGGGTCTGCATCGCATGCTCCCAGACCTGCAGCACGACGATCAGGGCGAGGGCGATCGCGACGACGACGGCCGCCCGGAGGCTGCTCACGATCGCCGCGACGCCGGCCGCGAGGCCCACGACCAGCCACCACGGCGAGGTCGTCAGGAAGGTCTGGATCGGGTCGAGCAGGAAGGCCGACACGACGTTCTTGAACGCGTCCGTGGCCGGACCCAGGGTGATCTCCACCCATCGGACGGCGTCGTCGAGAGGCTTCGAGATCGAGACATGCCAGGCGTCGGGGAACGCCGTCCCGACGCTCGCGAGCGCGCCTCCGACCACCCCGACGGCGGCGACCGCGAAGCCCACGATCCGGATCGTCCGGCTCGTCAGCCGGAGCGGGCCGATCGCGACGATCGGTGCGGGCCCGGCCTGGCTCGCGCTCGCCGTGATGCGGTCGAGCACGGTCGCCAGGAGGACGATCGCGATGCCCGCCGTCACGGAATCGCCGAACTTGAGCTTCTGGATGGCGACGATGATCGACTCGCCCAGGCCCGGGGCATTGATGAGGGCGGCGATCACGATGATCGAGAGCGCCATCATGATCGTCTGGTTGACGGCCAGGCCGATCGTGCGCCGGGCGATCGGCAACTGGACCTTGCGCAGCACCTGCCCGTCGGTGGCGCCGAGCGAGGTGGCGGCCTCCACGGTCTGGACCGGCACGCCGCGGATCCCCAGCGCCGTGATCCGGATCGCGGGCGGCATCGCGTAGATGAGCGTCGCGATGACCGCCGACGGCGGTCCGATCAGGAAGATCAGGGTGAGCGGCGAGAGATACGCGAATGTCGGCATGATCTGCATGAAGTCGAGGACCGGTGTGATCAGGCGCAGGAAGCGGTCGTTCCGTCCGGCCAGGATCCCGAGTGGGATGCCGATCAGGAGCGACAGCGCCACCGAGTTGGCGATGAGCACGAGGGTCTGGATCGTCTCCGTCCACAGCCCGAGCAGCCCGATGGCGAGGAGGCTGCCGACGACGAGCAGGGCCGTCCGCCACGAAACGAGCACGAGCGAGATGGAGCCCGCGACGGCCATCAGCCCGACCCAGCTGATCTGGTCGAGGGTGAACGTGAGGGCACCGTCGAGGAAGTCGATGCCGGCCCGGATCGGCCCCAGGACGTAGACGAAGAACGGATTGATCGTCCGGTTGGCGTCGACCCAGTCGCGGACGCCATTGAGCGTCGTGAACAGCGGCGCGCGGTCGTCGTGTTCCAGGGTCCAGCTGCCCTGGAGCAGGAGGAACAGGATCGCGCCGGCGCCGAACAGCAGGGCGAATTGGACCGCGCGCGAGAAGTGGAGCTCCGGCCGCCGGGTCAGAGCCCCGGCGATCGCGGTCACTGCGACAGGCCCGGGGCGAGCTCGTCCGACTCACCACCGCCCGCGACGGCCTCCAGGATCTGGGCTCGGTCGACGATGCCGACGAGCTTGCCGGCGTCCATCACCCTGATCGGCTTGGCGGTCGCGGCGGCGACGCGGAGGGCGGACCGGATGATCGTCTCGGCCGGGAACTCGGGCCCGTCGAGCTCGTCCTCGGGTCGCGCCTGGCGCATGATCCAGCGCAGCGTCAGGACGTGCGACTTGGGCACATCGCGCACGAAGTCGGCCACGTACTCGTCGGCCGGCGCGCCCACGAGGTCCTCCGGGCGGCCCATCTGGACGATCCGCCCCTCGCGCATGATGAGGATGTGGTCGCCGAGCTTGAGCGCCTCGGCCAGGTCGTGGGTGATGAACACCATCGTCTTGCCGACTTCCTGGTGGAGCCGGATGACCTCGTTCTGCATGTCCCGCCGGATGAGCGGGTCGAGGGCGCTGAACGGCTCGTCGAAGAACATGACCTCGGGATCGACCGCCAGGGCGCGGGCCAGGCCCACCCGCTGCTGCTGGCCGCCCGACAGCTGGTCGGGATAGTTCCAGGCCATCCCGTCCAGGCCGACGAGCGAGATCATCTCGAGCGCCCGGGCGTGGCGGGACTTCGCGTCGTCGCCCCGGATCTCGAGCCCGAACGCGACGTTGTCGATGACCCGGCGGTGGGGCAGCAGGCCGAAGTGCTGGAAGACCATGCTGAAGCGGTGCCGGCGCAGTTCCCGCAGGCGCTTGGTGTCGCACCGCCGGATGTCCTCGCCGTCGAGGAGGATCTCGCCCTTGGTCGGCTCGATGAGCCGGGTGAGGCAGCGCACGAGGGTGGACTTGCCGCTCCCGGACAGGCCCATGACCACGAACACCTCGCCTGCCCGCACCTCGAAGCTCACGTCGCGCACGGCGACCATCGAGTTGTACTTCTCGCGCAGGGCGAGATTGTCGAGTTCGTCCACCTCGGCCGAGTCGGCGAGCTTGCGCTCCGCCGGCCCGAAGATCTTCCAGAGGTGGCGGACCGAGATCGCGGACGATCCGTCGTCTGGATCGCCGGTCGTGGCCGCGCCAGGCGCCGGCGTCACGGCTGGGGCGACCGCGCCGCTCATCGAGGTCGGGCCCCGGCCGGCGACTTGAACCGGCTCTCGGGATGGGGCACGGACCGGGCACTTCGACAGGGGGTCGGCACTGGGGACCTCACCGTCCTGCCCGCCGCCGACGAGATGCGCCGACGGCCGGGTGATAGGTGAGGATTATGACTCGCGAGCCGGACGTCAAGCGAACGACCCGACCGCCGGATCGGGGCCGGCGCCGGTCCGAGCCCAGCTCGCGAGACGGTTTGCAGGCGCCCGGCCGGTCAGCTAGGGTCACGATTGCGTTCCCAGCAGCGACCGGCGTGGACCCGGAGGAGGATGGTTTTCGGCATGAGCGGGCTACCGGAGCGGGCACGGGTCGTCGTCATCGGCGCCGGGATCGTGGGCAACAGCATGGCCTACCACCTGGCCCTGCAGGGCTGGCGCGACATCGTTCTCCTGGATAAGGGCCCCCTCCCCAACCCGGGCGGCTCGACCGGCCACGCCTCGAACTTCATCTTCCTGACCGACCATTCGAAGGAGATGGCGGCGTTCACGATCGAGAGCGCCAACCAGTACCGCGAACTCGGCGTCTACCACGAATGCGGCGGCATCGAGGTCGCCCGCACGCCCGAGCGCATGGAGGAACTGAAGCGCCGGATGGCGTCCTCGAAGTCATGGGGCGTCGAGGGCACCCGCCTCCTGACCCCGGCCGAGGTCAAGGCGATGGTGCCGTTCATCGACGAGACCGTCATCCTCGGTGGCTTCTACACCCAGGGCGTCGGGGTCGTCGACTCCCTCCAGGCCGGCACGCTGATGCGCCAGGCGGCGCTCGACCTGGGCGCGCTGACCGTGGCGGCCGGTGTCGAGGTGACCGGCATCGACACGGACAACGGGCGGGTGACCCGTGTCCGGACGGACGGCGGCGACATCGAGACCGAGGTCGTCGTCATCGCCTGTGGCATCTGGAGCCCGCGGATCGCGCAGATGGCCGGCGCGTCGATCCCGCTCACGCCGGCGGTCCACCAGATGATCGACATCGGCCCCGTGCCGATGTTCGCGACGGCGAAGAGCGAGGTCGACTACCCGATCGTCCGCGACATGGACACGAACATGTACGAGCGCCAGCACGGCAATGGCTTCGAGATCGGTTCGTACGCCCACCGGGCGATCCTCATGGACCCCGACGACATCCCGTCGATCGCCGCCGCGGCCCTCTCGCCCACGATGCTGCCGTTCACCAAGGACGACTTCGACCCCCAGCTCGAGGACGCCCTCGAACTCTTCCCCGCGATCGTCGGCGACGAGTCCGTCGGGATGAAGCTGGCGATCAACGGCCTCCTGTCGCTCACCCCGGACGGCAATCCGATCATCGGAGAGACCCCGGAAGTGAAGAACCTCTGGGCGGTCGCCGCGATCTGGATCAAGGAGGCACCGGGAATCGCGAAGACGGTCGCCGAGTGGATGACCCACGAGACCGCCGACATCGACCCGCACGGTTCGGACATCGCCCGGTTCTACGACCACCAGCGGACGTGGACGCACATCCGGGCGAGGACGGCCGAGGGCTTCAACAAGACGTACGGGATCGTCCACCCGATGGAGCAGTGGGCGTCGAACCGGGATGTCCGCCTCTCCCCGGTGAACCGCCGCCAGCACGAGCTGGGGGCCGTCTTCTTCGAGGCCGCCGGCTGGGAACGACCCTTCTGGTACGGCGCGAACGAGGGTCTCCTGGGCGAGTACGGCGAGCGGGTCATGCCCCGCACGGTCGAGTGGGAGGCCCGCTGGTGGTCGCCGATCGTCAACGCCGAGCACCTCGCGATGCGCGACCGGGTCGGCATGGTCGACCTCGCGGCATTCGCGATCTTCGACGTCGCCGGGGCGGGCGCCCTCGACTGCCTCCAGGGCCTCGTCGTCGGCCAGATGGATGTGCCGGTGGGCCGGAACGTCTACACGCCCCTCCTCAACAAGGCGGGCGGGATCGTCGCCGACCTCACGATCATGCGCCTGGCCCACGACCGGTTCCGGGTCGTCACCGGCGGCGGCATGGGCATGCGCGACAAGAAGTGGTTCTCCGACCACCTCCCGGCCGACGGCTCGGTCCAGATCCAGGACCTGACCTCGGAGCTGTACACGATCGGCGTCTGGGGACCACGCGCCCGCGACCTCGTCCAGGCCGTGGCCGACGGCGACCTCTCGAACCAGGCGTTCCCGTTCGGTGCCTGCCGCTCGGTCGACATCGGCGGGGTCCGGACGCTCATGTCCCGGATCTCGTACGTGGGCGAGCTCGGCTGGGAGATCTACGCTCCCATGGAGCAGGGCCTCCGGCTGTGGGACACGCTGTTCGCCGCCGGCAAGCCGCACGGTGTCGTCCCGGTGGGGATCGGCGTGTACGCCACGACCGGGCGACTCGAGAAGGGCTATCGGGCCCACGGGAATGAGCTCGAGCTCGACTTCGACCTCGTCTCGGCCGGGATGGCCCGGCCCAGGGTCAAGGAGGCCGACTTCCTGGGCAAGGCGGCCTACCTCGAGCAGCGGGCACACCCGGCGCCGGCCATCCTGTGCACGCTCACCCTCGACGACCCGACCTCCCCGGCGGGCGTGCAGCGGTACATGCTCGGCAAGGAGCCGGTCACCACGCCGGACGGGGAGCCGCTGGTCGACGCCAGGGGCCGCCGCTCGTACGTGACGAGCGCGGGCTCCGGGCCGTCGGTGGGAGCGCACCTGTTGATGTCCTACCTGCCGGCGGACGTCGCCGTCGTCGGCACGAAGCTGGCGGTGGAGTACTTCGGCGACCGGTACCCGGTGACCGTCGCCGTCGCGGGAGCCACGCCGTTGTTCGATCCCGAGAACGCCCGGATCCGCGCCTGATGTCGTGAACGTCCTCGTCTGCATCAAGCGGGTCCCGGTCACCGGCGGCCGGATCGTCCTGACCGACGACGGCCGATCGATCGACGCACGATTCCTCGGCTTCGCGATCAGCCCCCACGAGGAGTGCGGGGTCGAGGAGGCGGTCCGGCTCGTCGAGGCCCAGGGCGGCTCGTCGGCCGTGCTGACACTCGGTCCGGACGCGGCCACGGAGCAGTTGCGCGACGCGCTGGCCGTGGGCATCGAGCGGGCGATCCTGCTCGAGGTCGGCGACGGCGAGGAGTGGGACGCGGTCGCGACCGCCGCGGCGATCGTGGATGCCGTGCGCGCCCAGGAGGCGGCCGGCACACCGTTCGACCTCATCTTCTTCGGCACCGAGGCGGCCGACACGGGCGACTACCAGGTCGGCATCCGGGTCGCCACCACCCTGGGCCGGCCGATCGTCAGCGGGGTGAAGCACATCGCCGTGGACGGCGGTCGGCTGACCGCGCGGCGCGAGGCGACCGGCGGCGGGTGGGAGGTCTACGAGGTCCCGCTCCCCGCGGTCGTGTCCGTGCGCGAGGGCCTGAACCTGCCCCGCTACCCATCCGTGCCCGGGCGGCTGCGGGCCAAGCGCCAGCCGATCGAGCGGATGGTGCCGACTCGGACGGCCGGTGCGGGGTCGATGACGATGGAGCGGCTGCGCCTGCCGGTCGAGCAGGAACGGTCCGCCGAGATCCTGGGCCATGGCCCGGACGCCGCGCCGAAGGTGGTCGAGATCCTCCGCCGGCTCGGGGCGGTCTGATGATCCTGACGATCGTCGAGCACGCCGACGGCCGGGTCGATCGGCTCAGCCTCGAGGCGCTCGTCCTGGCCCGGAGGCTGGCGGCAGGCGGAGCGGGCCCGGTGCATGCCATCCTCGTCGGGGAAGGCGCGCAGGCGGCCGCGGTGGAGCTCGGCGGACAGGGCGTCACGGTCGCCCACGTCGCGGAGGATCCGGGATTTGCGGCCTTCGCGCCCGCCGCCTGGGGCGCCGCGGTCGAGGCAGTCACCGGATCGAGCGCGGCCACGATCGTGCTCGCTCCCGGAAGCGACCGCGCGACCGAGGTCCTGGCCCATGTCGCCGCCCGGACCGGGCTGCCGATGGCGGCCAACGTCGTGGACGTGCCGGCGGGCGGCGGCAGCGGGACCGGACCGCTTCGGCTCACCCGCCAGCGCTGGGCGGGCAGCCTGCTCGAGGACGCGGTGCTCGACGCCCCGGTCAAGTTGCTCTCGGTGGCCGGCCACGCGTTCGAGCCGGAGGCCTCCACCGCCGGCGCGGCGGCGCCCACGATCGAGGCGGTGGCCGTGACCCCGTCCGACGCGGACCTGCGGGTCCGGGTGACCGCCTTGGTCCCGGCGGAGACCGGCAGGATCTCGCTGACCGACGCGAAGATCGTCGTGGGCGGCGGCCGCGGCCTGGGCAGCGGCGACGCGTTCGCGATGCTCGATGAGCTGGCCGGGCTGATCGGTGCCGCCGTCGGCGTCTCGCGGGTGGCAACGAGCGCGGGTTGGCGACCGCACGCCCAGCAGATCGGCCAGACCGGCCAGCGGATCGCCCCGGACCTGTACATCGCGTGCGGCATCAGCGGCGCGATCCAGCACATCGTCGGCTGTAAGGCGGCCAAGCAGATCCTGGTCATCAACAACGACCCCGAGGCGCCGATCCTCGCCCGCGCCTCGTACGCGGTCATCGGCGACCTGCACGCGATCGTGCCCGCGATCAGCGCCGAGGTCCGTCGGGTCAAGGCCGCCGGCTGAGGCGACACCGCCGCCGCCGCCGCCCGCGATGCCCGCCGCCGCCCGCCGCCGCCCGCGATGCCCGGCAGGCATCAGATCCGAACTAGCGCCGCCGCCTGATGACTGCGAAGCATCAAGGTCGACGCCACGATGGCCGATCCGGTCGCATCGATGCCTGCGAGGCATCGATCCTGCGGTGGACGCCATCGAGGAACCAGGAGAGATGGCCGTCTTGATGTCGCCAAGGCATCAAACGATCACCAGCGTCCCATTTCGATGTCCGCGAGGCATCGAGTCGACCGGGAGGGGAGCCTCAACCCCGCCTCTGATGCCTGGGAGACATCGCGCCGCCTCGGAGACGACTCGGAGACGACTCGGAGACGACGAGGAGCGGCCCGGCGACCGCGCCGACGTAGACTCCGCCCCATGACCGGCAGCGCGAACCGCCTCCCCGTCGGCTTCGTCGGCCACGGCAACCCGCTCAACGTCGTGATGGAGGAGCGCAACGCGCCCTGGCGGCGATGGGCGAGCACCCTTCGGCGCCCGAAGGCGATCCTCACCGTGTCGGCCCATTGGGAGGCGACGCCCGTCACGATCGGGAGCACGACGGACCACGACCGCCTCCTGTACGACTACTACGGCTTCCCCGAGTTCATGTACCGGCTCCGCTACCCGGCGCCGGGCGCACCGGAGCTGGCCGACCGGGTCGAGGCGCTCGTCGCCCCGCACAGCCCGGTCGAGCGGTCGGACCGGCCCATCGACCATGGCGCCTTCGTCCCGCTCATCCACCTCTTCCCGGAGCACGACATCCCGGTCCTCCAGGTGTCGATGCCGATCGGGATGAGCGAGGACGAGCTGTTCGACCTGGGCGCCGAACTCTCGCCCCTGCGCGACGAGGGCGTGTTCATCCTGGCGACGGGCAATCTCGTCCACGACCTGCGCCACGCGAACTTCTCGCCCGAGGAGCTGCCGCCGGTGCCGTACGCCGCCGCCTTCGACACGTGGGTCGCGACCGCCCTGCGCAAGCGCGATGACAAGGCCCTCACCGAGTGGCTGGACGAGGCGCCCGATCCGCTCCACAGCCACCCGAGCGCCGAGCACTACCGGCCGATCCTCGTCGCGGCCGGCGCCGCGCAGAAGGACAGCGTCGTGTTCCCGGTCGAGGGATTCGAACACGGGACGATTGCCCGCCGCTGCGTCCAGTTCGACTGACGGCCCGCCTGTGAGCGTCACCGAGACCGAGACCGAGACCCTGGCCCCGATCCGGGTCACGCCCTGGCTGCTCGTCGCGCTCATCGGAACGATCGGCGTCGCGAACGGCCTGTTGTCATTCCTCGCGTTCGGGACGCTCGGCGCCGGCTGGAACACGCTCGGCAATTCGGGCGCGATCTGGCTGCTCGTCGCCTTCGGCGTGGGCGCGCTCATGCCGACCACCGGACTCGCGATCGCCGGCGCGACGGCCGGCCTCGTGGGGTCGGTCGTCTGGTTCTACATGGCCGCCCACTACCTCGTCGGCATGCCGATCTCGTCGGCCGGGATCGCGATCTGGCTCCTCGCCTCGGTGACGGGCGGGCCGCTGTATGGCCTCGCCGGACACTGGTGGCGTCGCGGTCCGGGCGCCCGGCACGTCATCGGGCTCGCCCTGATGGGCGGCGTCTTCATCGCCGAGGGCGTCTTCACCCTCATCCACGATCCGCTCGTGCCGCTCGTCGGCTGGGTGGCGGTCGCGGTCGGGGCGGTCTTCACCGTCTCCCTCGCCCGCTCGACCCGCGACCGGCTCCTGGGCCTGGTGGCGCTCCCGGTCGTGACCGCCCTCGCCCTCGTCGCCTACACCGCGATCTACGGCACGCTCGCGCTCATCTGACGGGCCGACCGGATACCTCCGGCGGGCCCCACCCAAATACCATCCACGGTTGTGGTGGGGACGCAGATGCCATGTGCGACTCGTCATCGCCCGTCTGAGCGAGCACGGACAAGGCCGCCTGCATCGCGATCCATGCCCCAGAGTGCATGGGAGTCGCGCGTAACACCACGGCCGGTGGTGGGTGCAACCCAAATGACCGATCGGGCCGGTTAGCACCACCGACGGTGGTATCCGGAACCGCCGGCCCGCGACGAGGCCCCTCAGGCGCCGCGGCTGAGCGAGGCCGAGATCCGGTCCGCCGCGGACCGCAACAGGCTGGAGATCCGGGCCTCGTCGCCGAGCGCGGGGAACCGGTATGAGGGGCCGTGGACGTGGATCGCCGCGACCGGCCGGCCGCCCTTGCCGAGGACGACGGCAGCCGCCGAGTTGATGCCGACGTCGAACTCCTCGTAGACCCAGGCGACCCCTTCGGCCCGGATGCGATCCAAGCGGGCCAGGAGCTCCGTCGCGTCGGTGATGGTGTGGGGCGTGAACCGCTCGAGGGGTCCGCCGAGGAAGCGCGCGAACGCCGGGGCGGGCAGGTAGGCCAGCAGCGCCTGGCCGGAGGGGACGGCGTGCATCGGGACGCGGGTGCCTGTCCAGTCGCGTGCCTGCACCGCATTCGCGGTGCCGGCCTGATCGATGTAGTGGACCCGGAAGCCGTCCGGCACGCCCAGGCCGGCGGCCTCGCCGACGTCCGCCGCGAGCTCCTCGAGGGTCGGTCGGGCGAGGCTCACGAGGCTCGCACCCGGGGTGGCCCTGGCGGCGAGGAGCGCCATCCGCTCACCGACCCGGTAGTGCGTCTCGCCCGGAACCTGCTCGACGGCGCCTTCGTGCTGGAGCGCGCGCAACAGGCGCGCGACCGTGCTCTTGGGCAGGTGGACCCGCTCCGCGACCTCGGTCACGCCGACCGGTCCGTCGGCGAGGGCGGCGAGCACCGCGAACGCTCGTTCGACCGCCTGTACTCTGGACACAGGCCTCCTTCTGGGATACGCTGCGAAGGGCGCGCGCGTTCCATCATACGGCACGGTTCCACATCGTGGAACGACCGGGGACGACGGCCAGCACCACCGACTCCGAAACGACCGCCGAACCGACCGAGACGAACCCCCGGAGGGTCACCGAACCAGATGGCGCCGGACGATTACCAGGACGTCGACCTCGCGAGCCTGTCGGACGAGGAACTCGCCGAGCAGATGCAGAACGACTTGTACGACGGCCTGGGCGACGAGATCGTCGCCGGGACGAACATCCTGCTCGGTCGTGGCTGGACCCCGACCCGGGTTCTCGACGACGCGCTCGTGGCCGGGATGAAGATCGTCGGCATCGACTTCCGGGACGGCATCCTGTTCGTGCCCGAGGTCCTGCTGGCCGCCAACGCGATGAAGGCCGGCATGGCGATCCTGCGGCCGCTCCTCACGGAGACCGGCGCGGAGCCCATCGGCAAGGTCGTCATCGGCACGGTCAAGGGCGACATCCACGACATCGGCAAGAACCTCGTCGGGATGATGCTCGAAGGCGCCGGCTTCGAGGTCTTCGACCTCGGGATCAATACCGACGCCGACAAGTTCCTGGCGGCGATCGAGCTCCACAAGCCCGACATCCTCGGCATGTCGGCCCTGCTGACGACCACGATGCCGTACATGAAGGTCGTCATCGAGGCCCTCAAGACCAAGGGCATCCGCGACCAGGTGATCGTCCTCGTCGGCGGCGCGCCACTCAACGAGGAGTTCGGGGCGGCCGTTGGCGCGGACGCGTACTGCCGCGACGCCGGAATCGCCGCCGAGATGGCGCGCACCCTGATCGAGAAGCGACGTGCCAGCGCGGCCTGATCCGGCCGGGGCGAGGGGCGCCACGTCCAGCGCGACGGTCGCGCCGAAGGCCGACCCGCCGCGCGTCCTCGTCATCGGCTGCGGCGCGCTCGCCCGCGAGCTGCTCGCGCTGACCCGGGACCTGCCCGGGGTGAAGGTCACCTGCATCGATGCCGCGCTGCACATGCGCCCGGAACGGATCGCCGACGCCGTCGCGACGAGCATCGCCAGGGCCCGCCGCGACTACGGCCCGGCCACGAAGATCTTCGTGGCCTACGCCGACTGCGGCACGCGCGGCACCCTCGACCGGGTCCTGGCCGAGGCGAACGTCGAGCGCATCGTGGGCGCCCACTGCTACGAGTTCTACGCGGGGGCGTCGACCTTCGCGGCGCTCCAGGACGAGGATCCGGGCACGTTCTACCTGACCGACTTCCTGGCCCGCCAGTTCGACTCGATGATCATCCGCGGCCTCGGCCTCGATGCGCATCCGGAGCTCCTGCCGGTGTACTTCGGCAACTACCACCGGCTGGTCTACCTCGCCCAGACCGACGATCCGGCCCTTCGCACGATCGCCCGCCGCGCTGCGAAGAGACTCGGTCTCACCTTCGAACTGAGGAAGACGGGGTTCGGAGAGCTGACAACTGCGATCCGTGCCGCTACCGCGAGCAGGGCCCCCGGGCGAAGGCGCCGGGGTGACCTGGCGCACCCTGCGCTCACATCGGTCGGTGCGGTCGCCACTCCGACATCCGCGAACGTGGCCGTCTGATGGGCGTCCTCACCGTCATCTGGTGGCGTGACATCCCGGCCCAGGTCGTCGCGAAGGACGGCCGGCGGGCGAGCAAGATCGTCCTCCACCCGCGCTTCCAGGTCGCCATCGACCGGGCGGCCGTCAAGGCCGGCCGGCGGTCCATGGACGAATACATCGCCGAGTGGCACAAGGTCCAACGACCGTGCGGCGACGATCTCGAGGCCGAGGCGACCGCCGAGGTCGCGCGTCTCGAGGCGACATATACCCGCCGGGTCCTGGACCACCTCGTCACCACGGGCGGGGCCGAAGTCAAGGCCGACTCGCGAGCCCGCCGAGCCCGCCGCGGACGCCGCCGAGCCCGCCGAGCCCACCGCGGACACCGCCGAGCCCGCCGCGGACGCCGCCACCCCGGCCGCCAAGGAGCGCGGGTGACCCTCACCGTCGTCGGCTCGATGACGCGCGAGGTGGTGATCGGGCCGGATCGACCGTTCGTCATCATCGGCGAGCGGATCAATCCCACCGGCCGGAAGGCGCTGGCCGAGGAGATGAAGGCCGGCGACTTCAGCCGGGTCGAGCGCGACGTCATCGCCCAGGTCGCCGCCGGCGCGCACATGCTCGACGTCAACGCCGGCATCCCTCTCGCCGATGAGCCGGCGATCCTGGCCCGGACCATCCAGCTCGTCCAGTCGCTGACCGATCTACCGCTGTCGATCGACTCGTCGATCGTGGAGGCGCTCGAGGCCGGTCTCGCCGCTTACCAGGGCAAGGCGCTCGTGAACTCGGTGACCGGCGAGGAGGAGCGCCTCGAGCGGGTCCTTCCGCTCGTGAAGAAGTACGGCGCCGCAGTCGTGGCGATCTCCAACGACGACACCGGCATCAGCGAGGACCCCGACGTCCGGTACGCGGTCGCGAAGCGCATCGTGGAACGAGCCGCTGACCACGGCATCCCGCGCGAGGACGTCATCGTCGACCCGCTCGTCATGCCCATCGGCGCCATGGCGACCGCCGGCCGGCAGGTCTTCGCGCTCGTGAAGCGCCTGCGCGACGAGCTCAAGGTGAACTCGACCTGCGGCGCGTCCAACGTGAGCTTCGGGCTGCCGAACCGCGAGGGCATCAACGCCGCGTTCCTGCCGATGGCCATCGCCAGCGGCCTGACGACCGCGATCACGAACCCGCTCCTGGCGGACGTGCGACGGGCGGTCATGGCCGCCGACGTGCTCATGGGCAACGACCAGGACGCCGGACGGTGGATCAGGACCTACCGCGAACCACCCGCCGAGGGCGAGCGCGGCCGGCGCGTCAACCGCGGTCGCGGCGGCCCCGGTCCCGATGGCGGGGCTGCGTCCGCAGGGACCTGACCGGCCCATGGGCGCCGTCGACGAGCCACTGGTCATCTTCACGCCGTCCGGGCGGCGTGGCCGATTCCCGCCCGGCACCACCGTCCTCGACGCCGGGCGCGCCCTCGGCGTGGACATCGACTCGGTCTGCGGCGGGCGCGGCCTGTGCGGCCGCTGCCAGGTCAGCCAGGGGATCGGTGCCTTCCAGAAGCACGGCATCACCTCGCTGGCGGAGCACCTCTCGGCCAGTGGCCCCCTCGAGGATGAGTACCGGACGACCCGAGGCCTCGCCGCCGACCGCCGGCTGAGCTGTACCGCGGCCCTCCTCGGCGACGCCCTCATCGACGTCCCGCCGGAGAGCCAGGTCCACCGCCAGGTGGTCCGCAAGGGCCTCGACGTGCGGGCGTTCGAGGTCGACCCGGTCGTCCGCCTCCACTACGTCGAGGTCCCGCCGGCGGAGCTCGCGACACCGACCGGCGACCTCTACCGCCTCCAGGTCGAGCTCGCCCGTGAGTGGCAGCTCGAGAACCTGGACACCGACATCGCCGTCATCCGGGCGCTCAACGCGGCCCTCGAGAAGGATCGCGGGCGGGTCACGGTCGCCGTCCACGAAGCGAAGACGATCATCGGCATCTGGGCGGGCCTCCACGAGAAGGCCTACGGCGTGGCGATCGACATCGGCTCCACCACGATCGCCGGGCACCTGGCGGACCTCGCGGACGGGTCGGTCCTCGCCTCGAGCGGGGTGATGAACCCGCAGATCCGCTTCGGCGAGGACCTCATGAGCCGGGTCTCGTACGCGATGATGCACGACGAGGGCGCCGGTGAGATGACCCGGGCGGTGCGCGAAGCGCTCGACAGCCTGATCGCGGGGCTCGCCCGGACCGGCGGGATCCCCGTCGCCGACATCCTCGAGCTGGCGATCGTCGGCAACCCGATCATGCACCACCTCCTGCTCGGGATCGATCCGATCCCGCTCGGGTCCGCGCCGTTCGCCCTGGCGACCGACCGGGCGGTCCAGACGACGGCCGCCGAGCTCGACCTCCACCTGCACCCGGGCGCCCGGGTGTACGTCCTGCCCTGCATCGCCGGGCACGTCGGCGCCGACACCGCCGGGGTGATCCTGGCCGAGCAGCCCCACCGCTCGGAGGTGATGCGCCTGACCGTGGACGTCGGCACGAACGCCGAGATCGTCCTGGGCGACAAGCACCGGCTGCTCGCGGCCTCGAGCCCGACCGGGCCGGCGTTCGAGGGCGCCCAGATCAGCGGCGGCCAGCGAGCCGCGCCTGGCGCGATCGAACGGGTCCGGATCGACCGGGCCACCCTGGAACCGCGCTTCCGGGTCATCGGATCGCCGCGCTGGTCGGACGAGGTCGGCTTCGAGAGCGTCGTGCGCCGGCTCGGCGTGACCGGCATCTGCGGCTCCGGCATCGTCGAGGTCATCGCCGAGATGTTCCTGGCCGGGATCGTGACGACCGACGGGATCATCGACGGGACGCTGGCGGCCCGCTCGCCGCGGATCGTCCCCGACGGCCGGACGTTCTCGTATGTCCTCCACGAGGGCGAAGGCTCGCCCCGGATCGTCATCACCCAGAACGACGTGCGGGCGATCCAGCTCGCGAAGGCGGCCTTGTACGCGGGCGTGCGCCTGCTCATGGACCACCTTGGGATCGAGGAGGTCGACGAGATCCGGCTCGCCGGCGCGTTCGGCAGCCAGATCGACCTGCTCCACGCGATGGTCCTCGGCCTGGTCCCCGACTGCGACCTGGCCCATGCCGGTCCGGCGGGCAACGCGGCCGGGACCGGGGCGCTCATCGCCCTCCTCTCGGGCGCGGCACGTCGCGAGATCGAGACCGTCGTCCGCCAGGTCGAGAAGATCGAGACAGCGGTCGAGCCACGCTTCCAGCAGCACTTCGTCGAGGCGATGGCCATCCCCCACAAGACGGCCCCGATGCCCCATCTGGCCGCAGCGGTCGAGCTGCCGGCGGGACGGTCGGTCGCCGGTGGGCGGGCGCCCGCGCTGCCCGGCGAGGGCGGTGAACGACGTCGGCGACGGGTGGTCGCCGTCCAGGCCACGGAGGAGCGCTGATGGAATCGCCCCACGGTCGTCGCGCCGGAGGCCGGGCGGGGCGGGTCGCCCTGCGGGCGAGCCAGCACGAGCAGGTCGAGCGGCTGCCGTTCCTGACCCGAACGTTCCAGCCGTTCGAGATCCTGAACGAGGAGGGCCTGTCGATCATCGAGGAGAACGCCGACACGATCCTCCAGGAGGTCGGCCTCGAGTTCCGCGGCGATGCCGACGCCCTGCGCCTGTTCCGCGAGGCCGGCGCCGACGTCCAGGGCGAGCGGGTCCGCTTCCCGCGCGGCATGGCTCGCCGGATCGTCCAGGCCAGCGCCCCGCCTCTGTTCGTGCAGGAAGCCCGCAACCCGTCGCGGAACGTCCGCGTCGGCGGACCTCACACGGTGTTCGCCCCGTCGTACGGGACGCCGTTCGTGCGCGATCTCGACCGCGGACGGCGCTACGGCACGATCGAGGATTTCCGCAACTTCGTGAAGCTCGCCTACTCGAGCCCATTCATCCATCACTCGGGTGGCACGGTCTGCGAGCCGGTCGACGTGCCGGTGAACAAGCGACATCTCGACATGGTCTACAGCCACATGAAGTACTCGGACAAGCCGTTCATGGGCTCGGTCACGCATCCGGACCGGGCGGCCGACACCGTGGAGATGGCGAAGATCCTGTTCGGGGCGGACTACCTCGACGACCACACGGTGATACTCAGTCTCATCAACGCCAACTCGCCGCTCGTGTGGGACGCCACGATGGTCGGCGCCGCACGGGTGTACGCCCAGAACAACCAGGCCACGATCATCACCCCGTTCATCCTGGCGGGTGCCATGGCGCCGGTGACCGCGGCGGGCGTGTGCGCCCAGACGCTGGCCGAGGCGCTCGGCGGGATGGCGTTCACCCAGCTCGTCCGACCCGGCGCTCCG
The DNA here is from genome assembly GCA_963719285.1 of uncultured Chloroflexia bacterium. Lineage (GTDB taxonomy): Bacteria > Chloroflexota > Limnocylindria > Limnocylindrales > CSP1-4 > C-114. Next base: position 702,396 of record CAVRBO010000004.1, on the reverse strand, counting down.
GTCGTGCTCGGCTCGTTCGCGAGCTCGATCTCCATGCAATCCGGCGCGCCCACCTTCGGGACGCCGGAACCGGCACTCGTGCTCTACGTCATGGCCGCGCTCGCCCGACGGCTCGGGGTCCCATTCCGCTCCGGCGGCAACCTGTGCGCCTCCAAGATCGCCGACGCCCAGGCGGCCTACGAATTGGCGGCGACCTTCAACCCGACGATCCTCGCCGGGGTGAACTTCGTGCTTCATGCGGCGGGCTGGCTCGAAGGCGGCCTGGCCATCGGCTACGAGAAGTTCATCCTGGACGCCGACCAGTGCGGGATGGCCGCGGTCTTCAGCAAGGGCATCGACGTGAGCGAGAACGGGCAGGCGCTCGACGCGATCCTCGAGAACGGGCCCGGCCAGCACTTCCTGGGGACCGCCCACACCCTGGCCAACTTCGAGACCGCGTTCTACCGGTCGGAGGTCGCCGACAACAACAGCTTCGAGCAGTGGGTCGAGGACGGCAGCAAGGACGTCGTCGCGCGCGCCAACACCGTCTGGAAGCGGATGCTCGCCGAGTACGAGGCTCCGCCGATCGACCCGGGGATCGACGAGGCGCTGCTGGAGTTCATCGCCCGGCGGAAGGCCGCGGCGCCCGACTCGGAGGTCTGAATCGTGCTCTTCCGGCGCCACGCCCCGCTGGCCGCCGACGCCCGGATCGCGCTCGGGCGGGCGTTGCTCGCGCCCACGTTCGAGCTCGTGCCGCTCAAGGGCGCCCTCGACCGGTCGGCCGCCCTGCCGGCCGGCGCGACGGTCGCCATCACGGCCTCCCCGGCCAAGGGGATGGACGCGACGCTCGACCTCGCCGAGCAGCTCCAGGCGCGGGGCTTCCGGCCGGTGCCCCATCTCTCGGCCCGGATGGTCCGCGACCGGGCGCACCTGGCCGACCTGCTCGCGCGGTTCGATGCGATCGAGGTCCGGCGGGTGTTCGTCGTGGGCGGAGACGCCAAGGAGCCCGGCGACTTCCCGGACGGCCTGTCGCTCCTGCGGGCGATGGCCGAGCTCGATCATCCATTCGCGGAGCTGGGCATCCCGTGCTATCCCGAGGGCCACGCATTCATCGCCGACCGGCTCCTGCTGGACGCGCTCCGTGAGAAATCGCCGTTCGCCACGTACATGACGACCCAGATGTGCTTCGACCCGGGGGCCATCGCGCGCTGGATCGACGCACGCCGGACCGAAGGGATCACCCTGCCGATCCACCTCGGCGTGCCCGGCGTGGCGGAGCCGGGACGGCTGTTGGCGATCGCCTCGCGCATCGGGGTGGCCGATACGCATCGGTTCCTGGTGAAGAACACCCGGTTCGTGGCACGCCTGCTGCGCTCCGGTGGCTTCTACCGGCCCGACGGCCTGCTCCAGGCGCTCGCCCCGGTCATCGCGGACGAGCGGGCCGGGATCGTGGACCTGCACATGTACACGTTCAACGCGGTCGCCGAGTTCGAGACGTGGCGGCGGCGGTACCTCGAGCGGCTCGGGGCCGCGGTCCCGGCCTGAGGCCGGCCGGGTGACGACCGAGGAACGTGTCGCGCTCATGGAGCGCCTGCGCGACGGGCCGGCGCGGGTGGGCGAGGTGGCCGCGGCTGCGGCCGCGCGGCGTGGCCGGCGGCGGCCGGACGGCTGGTCCGAGCGGGAGATCGTCGCCCATCTCGTCCGGGTCGACCGTGAGGTGTTCCAGGTCCGGCTGCGCGAGCTGGCCGGGCCGACCGAGCCGGCGTGGTCGTGGGTCGAGCCGGGCGCAGAGCCCGGTCATGCGTCGCTGGCTCGGCTCAGCACACGGTTCGCGACGGTCCGGGAGGCGACGATCGCGCATCTGACGGGGCTCGACGAAGCCGGCTGGGCGCGGTCCGGCGTCCACGCGGTGTACGGACGGCTCGACGTCGCGGCCCTGCTCGGTATCGCCGTGGATCACGACACGGATCACATCGCCGAGCTGGAACGTCGAGCCGGCTGAGGTCCGAGGCGTTGGCGCCGCCCCGCGTGCGGGCGCGCCCGCGTCAGCCCGAGTTGCGGGCAGGCTGCGAGCCGATCCGCTCGATGCCCGCGAAGACCGCGGCGTAGTCGCCGGGCGAGGTGTCGGTCGACGTCCCGGTCGTACCGGACGCGCCCGGGGCCCAGGCCCCGACGATCCGCCTCGCCCAGGCCGGCAGGAACGAGTCGCTCGGCAGGGTGCCCGCCGCGACGCCGTGGGTCGTCCGGTCCAGGAGCTGCTCGATGTCCGCCCGCAGGCCCAGCGCGACGCCCCAGACGAGCGCCTGGTCGGGCGTCTCGAGCCACTTCAGGCCGGCCGCGCCCACGGCGTCGTCCAGCGTCGCGGCGGTGCCGAAGGTGGCCTTGAGCGTCCGGCGGTACGCGGCGAGCTGGGCCTTCATCACGGCGCCCTCGCGCGTTCGCGATGCCATGAACGCGGCGATGAACCATGTCGCCAGGCCACCCAGCGCCATCCCGAGCCCGACGCCATACACGAGCCCGGTGCTCGCCCGGTCGACGCCCGCGACGACCAGGCCGACCACCACCTCCAGGACCGCGAGAGCCCGCCACTTCCAGCGCGCGATGAACGAGAGGCCGCGGATCCAGCCCTGGCGCCGGGCGTAGTTCTCGAGGAACGTCCCGAAGCCGAGCGGCGTGTGGAACCCGAGTGCCCGGGCGGCGCTGATCGTGAGCACCGTGGGACTCCCGGCGGTTCCGGCGGGCGCGGCCGCCGCGGCCACGGTCGCGGCGTCCAGCGCGGCCTGCCGGGTGGTCGCCCACGCCTGCATCTCCTGCATGTCCTTGTCGGTCATCTGCTTGCCGGTCGCCGCCTGGACCCGCGCGGCGAACGCGGCCGGGTCAGCCGAGATCGCGGCGGGATCGCGGGCCGCCTCCGCCATGAGGCCCATCGCCGCGTGCTGTTCCGAGAGGCTCTCGCGGAGATGCTCCGGGACGGGCCGGCCGGAGCGCTCGAACGCGGCGAGGATCGCCGCCTGGGGATCCGCGGCCGGCGCGCTCAGGCCGTCGACCCTGCCGGCCGGGGAATCGGGCGCGCCCGCGGCGAGGCTCATCGCGGCGAAGCCGGCCAGTCCGCCCATCGACTGCAGCGCGGCGAGGCCCTTGTCCATGTCGCTCATGCCCGTCTCGCCCTCGATCGCGTAGGCCTTGAGCATCGCCAGCAGCCACGCCTCGCCCTCGCCGATCGGACGACGGCGATTGAGCCTGGTCCGGGCATCGTCGGTCGGCGTTCCGTGGATCTGGATCCCGATCCCGGTCCGGCCGTGGATCGACTCGGACACGAACTGGATCTCGTCGCGGCTGGCGAGGTCGAGCAGGCCGGCCATGAACGCCTGCGCGGACGGCCCGCCGTCGATGACGGTCGCGGTGGCCGCCGTCATCCCCTCGGGCGGCGCGGGCAGCAGGATCGACGCGTCGTCGAGATACGACGGGTCGCGGCCGCGCATCTGCCAGCGCAGGAGCGACCACCCGGCCACGAGAACGAACGCAACCGCGCCACCGACGATCGCCAGCATCTCGCTCCTCCCTGTCCGGATGTGCCCCGACGGATCAGGCCCACGACAGGATGCCACGCTCTCGCGCGCTCGTCAGGCGGCCGCGCTTACGTGACACCCGTCGGCATGTTCACGCGACTACCATCGCGGTCGTGGCCCCACGACCCATCGGCGCGGCGACCGCGCGGCGCTTCTTCGCCCGCCGTCATCTCCTCGCTCCGCCACGCTCATTGCCGAGCGGCCCGGAGGGGGTGATGGCCGCCGCCGCGCGCCTGGGGTCGTTCCAGTTCGACCCGCTCGAAGTGGCCGGGCGCAACCACGACCTCGTCCTTCACGCCCGGGTCGCCGACTACACCCGGGCCGTGGGCGATGAGGTGCTGTACGGCACGCGCCAGCTGTATGAGACCTACAACAAGGGCCTGTCGCTCGTCCCGACCGCCGAGCTGCCCTGGTTCCGGGTGACCTGGGATCGGAACAAGGTCGAACACGGCGGCTCCACGTTCGACGAGCACGCGCCTCTCGTGGAGGAGCTGCTCGAACGGATCCGGACGGGAGGCCAGCTGTCGTCCACGGACATCGAGCCGCGCGCGGCGATCGACTGGTACTGGCGCCCGACGAACCCGATCCGGGCGATCCTGGAGGCCCTGGCCGAGGCGGGCGTGCTCGCGCTCGTCCGGCGCGAGGGCAACCGCCGGATCTACGACCTCGTGGAACGGCTGTTCCCGGCCGACCTCCTCGCGGAGCGGCACCCGGAGGAGGACCAGGTGAGGCACAAGCTCCTGTCGCGGTACCGCGCCCACGGGATGCTCGGACAGGGCGGCTCGGCAGAGCTGTGGCTGGGGACGGCGATGACTCACGCCGACCGGGGAGCATCGCGACGACGCACGACGGACGCCCTCGTCGAGGAGGGCGTTCTGGTTGCCGTCGACGTCGACGGGCTTCGGGGCGAGCGCTACATCCTCGGCTCGGAGGTCGCGCTGCTCGACGCGGCCGCCGGCGAGGTCGGCGAGGGGGCCGACGGAAGTGGGTTGGGGCCGGCGTCGGGCGCCGACCGGCTTTCGGGCGCCGACCGGCTTTCGGGCGCCGACGGGCTTTCGGGCGTCACGTTCCTGGCCCCGCTCGATCCGTTCGTCTGGGACCGGGACTTCACCCGCCGGCTGTACGGTTTCGACTACGTCTGGGAGGTGTACGTCCCCGAACGCAAGCGTCGCTGGGGCTATTACGTGCTGCCGATCCTGTTCGGTGACCGGCTCGTCGGCCGGATCGAGCCGCGGATCGACCGCAAGGTGGGCGCCATCCGCGTCCTCGACATGTGGTGGGAAGCCGGGTTCGACCCGCTGGAGGCGCCAGGTTTCGTCGACGCCCTGGCGGATGCCCTGAGCGCCCACCGGCGGTTCGCCGGGATGCGCCGGGTCGTCCTGCCGCGGACGGCGCGCCATCGCGACCTGGCCCGGGAGCTCCGTCCCCGCCTCGGCTGACCAGGCGCCGGGGCCTGTTCCGCATCGGCCGCGGCGCCTCATCGTCGACGTGGTCCACCCCGGTTTGGATCGTCGATGTGCGACGATGCCCGGACACGTTTCGAGAGGAGAGGCATGGATCAGGTTCGGACGGCATCCACGACCTGGAACGGGGACCTGCTGACCGGGTCCGGGATGATCACCTACGTGACGAGTGGCAGCATCGCCCGCCTGCCGGTCTCATGGGCCGCGCGGACGGAGAGGCACGACGGCAAGACGAGCCCCGAGGAGCTCCTCGCCGCCGCCCACGCGGCGTGCTTCTCGATGGCGTTCTCGAATGGCCTCGCCAAGAACGGAACGGTCGCGACGCGCCTGGACGTCACCTGCGCCGTGACGTTCGAGAAGGGCGAGTCGGGCTGGAAGGTCGCGCACAGCGACCTGACCGTGACCGGCGTCGTCCCGGGCATCGACCAGGCGAAGTTCGCGGAACTCGCCGATGCGGCCAAGGAAGGCTGTCCCATCTCCGGAGCGATCAAGGGCAATGTCGCCCTCAGCGTGAAGGCGACCCTCGCCGCGGACTGAGGCAGCCGACGCGTCGGCGCTATCCGACCGTCAGGATCCGGACCGGGTTCGTGACGGTCAGGCGGGCGATATCGGCGTCCGAGGCCCCGGCGGCGCGCAGGCGCGGCAGGAACGACTCGTGGAGGTGCACGTAGCCGTTCCCGTCGTAGTGCTTGAGCTGGCTGTTGTGGCAGACATCCTGGGACAGCAGGACCCGGTCGCCGTGCCCGCGGGCCAGTAGCTCGAGCACGAACCCGGCGATCCGATCCTCGCCCTTGCGTTCGGTCGGCGTGAAGCTCATGCCCAGGAAGTCGAATTCGAGGTTCGCGCCGCGGCGGACGATCTCGAGGTAGTGGTCGAGCGACGGATACGAGTCGGCATGACCGATGACGACGCGGGCCGGATCGAGGCCCTCCTCCTCGAACACGCGAAGCTGGGCGAGGCCCACGTCCGACATCACCGCGTGGGTCGTGACCGCGAGGCCGGTCCGGCGGGCCGCTCGCGCGGCGGCGCGATGCACCCGCTCCTCCGCCGGGGAGAGCCACGGCTTGTCCGTGCCGACCTCGCCGATGATGCCCGGCCGGATGCCGGTGTCCCCGACTCCGTCCGTCGCCTCGTGGACCAGCTCGTCGGCGAGGTCGTCCACGGAACGTCGTTCGATGCGCGCCTCCGGCGGGTAGTACGCCTCGCGATACCAGCCGGCGCCCATGACGATGTGCAGCCCGGTCCGCTCGGACAACCCCGCCAGGCGGGCGGGGTCGCGGCCGACCCCGGGGAGCGTCAGGTCCGTGAGGCAGGACCCACCGGCGCCCCGGAAGAGCCCGAGCTCCGCCTCGATGACCGGGTCATCGGCCGTGAGCTCCCAGTAGTCCCAGCGGTCCTTGACGTGCCACAGCGCGATCGCCGTGTGCTCGTGGGGAAGGGTGAACCCGATCGATCCCGGCGCGACCGGACCGCGGACCGTCTGGACGTGCGCCACCACCGCCTCCGGAACGCTCAGCCGACCCCCGCGGGCGGAGCATACGGCGCGGGCACCTCCCCGTGAGCGGGAAGCGGGTCGACCGCGCCGGCCGAGAGGAGGAGCTCGATGAGCGCGCCGGCCTGTCGTTCCGCGTCGGCGCGACGGTAGCGCGAGCCCGCTTCCAGGCGGACGAGCGCGAGCCCGTCGAGCATCGCACCGAGCGCCACGGCCAGCGCGTCGATGTCGGCCCAGGCCGGCACCTCGCCGCGTGCCTGACCCTCGGCCAGCAGCATCCGTCCGATCGTCGAGATCTGCTCGCGACGGCGGGCGAGCATCTCGCGGACCGCCGGCTCCTGCTCCGCCTCGGCCCAGGCGTGGATCAGGACGGCCGGATCGGCCGCCATGCCGGCGGTGCCGTCGAGGGTGTCGAGGTAGAAGTCGAGAGCGATGAAGAGCCGCTCCCGAGTCGTCGCGCCCTGCGCCAGCCGCCCCGCGATCGCCCCGGCGACCTCCTCGGCGGTGAAGTCGCAACAGGCGAGGAACAGCTCGTCCTTGCTCCCGAAGTAGGTGTAGATCGCGCCGACCGAGAGGCCGCTCGCCCCGACCACGTCGCGCATCGTCGCCCGGTGGTAGCCGAGGGACCCGAAGACGTCATTCGCGGCGCGGACGATGCGGGCCCGGACTTCCTGTTCGTGCTGGGCGGTGATACGCGGCAACTGGCAAGCTCCAAAACGAACGCTCGGTCCCCGAGGATAGCGAGTCGAGCCGCCGCACGCAACCATCCCGTCACTTGACACAGGGAACGGTCATTCTCTATGGTTCGTCCGTCGCCGATATCATCGGTCGCGTCCCGACCGAATCCCAGGAAGGATCCGAGTACCGATGTTCAGCCGCTGGGGAGCCTTCGTCTATCGCACCCGACGCGTCATCGTGGTGGCGTCCGTGATCGTGGCCGTCGCGATGGGCTTCTTCGCCACCAACGCGTCGAGCCATCTCTCGTCGGGCGGCTGGCTGGACCCAGGCTCCGAATCGGCCAGGGTCGCGGACCGCCTCGCGGCCGACTTCGGGTCCGGCCGGAGCACCGTCGTCGTCCTGTTCCGCGGCGCGCCCGGTGCCGACGCGACGGCCGCGGACTTCCAGGCCGCGATCGCGACCACGCTGGCCGGCGTCAAGAGCGGCGCGGACGTGGCGGGCGTCGTCGGCTTCGCCCAGACCGGCGACCGACGGTTCATCAGCACGAACGGCCACGCCGCCTACGCGGTCATCGAGCTCACCGTGACGGACGACCAGTCGGTCGCCCTGGTCGACGGCATCCGGGCGAGACTCGCGCCGCCGGCCGGCATCAGCGTCCAGCTCACCGGCTACGGCCCGATCACCCAGGACGCGGCCAAGCTGTCGGAGCAGGACCTCCAGCGGGCCGAGACCGTGAGCTTCCCGATCCTCGCGATCATCCTCATCCTGGTCTTCGCCAGCCTGGTCGCGGCGTTCATGCCGCTGGTCGTCGCCATCCTGACGATCCCCACCACCCTCGGGCTCATCTACTTCACGAGCCAGGCGCTGCCGATGAGCGTGTACGTCATCAACATCGCCACGATGCTCGGACTCGCCCTGTCGATCGACTACAGCCTGTTCATCGTCAGCCGCTTCCGAGAGGAGCTGCGGCGCGGCCGGACCGTCGCCGAAGCGGTCGAGAAGGCCATCGCGACGAGCGGCAAGGCCGTCGCCTTCTCCGGCTTCGCCGTCGCCGTCGGCCTGTCGGGCCTCCTCCTCTTCTCGGCCACCGCGATCAGCAGCATCGGCATCGCCGGGATGCTCGTCGTCCTGAGCTCGCTCTTCTTCGCGCTGACGTTCCTGCCCGCGCTCCTGGGCATGCTCGGCCACCGGATCGACTCGCTCAGCGTGGGCGGACTGATGCGCCGCCTGGGCCGTGGGACCCGCGCGGCCGGCGGGAGCCGCTGGGAGCGCGTCGCGACCGGCGTCATGCGCCGCCCGATCCTCGTGCTCGTCCCCGTGCTGGCGATCCTGTTCGTCTTCGGCTCGCCGTTCTTCCGACTCGTCCAGGGCGTCCCGGGTGCGGCCATCTACCCGGCCGGTCTCGAGAGCCGCGACGCCTACCTGGCCCTCCAGCACGAGTTCGCCGCGGGCGAGACGACGCCGATCACCGTGGTCGCCACGACGTCCGGGAACCCGTCCAGCCCGGACACCGCCCTGGTCCTGGCGCGCTACGCGGCGTCGCTCGCCGGGACGTCCGGCGTGGACCACGTCGAGAGCGCCTACACCCTGACCGATCCTTCGACCGGAGCGGCCTTCACGCCCGACCAGATCGCGGCGTTCTACGCCCTGCCCGCCGACCAGCGCCCGGCGCCGGTCGCGGCGGCCATCGACGCCCTCCAGAAGACGTACGTCCGGGGCGGCACGGTGCTCATGGACGTGATCAGCCCGCTCGATCCGGCGACGCCCCAGGCGACCTCGCTCATCCCGGCGCTGCGGGCCATCGTGCCCGGTGACGGCATCACCGCCCAGATCGGCGGTACGGCCGCGACCGGCCACGACTTCCTCGTCGCCCAGGGCGCCAGGGCACCGTACGCGGTGGCCCTCACCCTCATCGCGAGCGCGATCGTGCTGTTCCTGCTGTTCGGCTCGATCTTCATCCCGCTCAAGGCGGTGGTGATGACGCTGCTGTCGATCAGCGCCAGCTTCGGCGCCCTCGTCTGGATCTTCCAGGAGGGCAACCTCGCCGACGTCCTCCATTTCAACCCGCTCGGGTACACCATCGCGGGCAACCCGATCATCATGTTCAGCGTCATCTTCGGCCTGTCCATGGACTACGAGGTCCTCCTGCTCTCGCGCATCCAGGAGGCCTACCGGCGCACGGGCGACAACACCGCCTCGGTCGCCGAGGGGCTCGTGAAGACCGCCGGCGTGATCACCGGGGCGGCCCTGGTCATGGTCAGCGTCTTCGCCGCGTTCGCCCTGGCCGACACGATCACGATCAAGAGCATCGGTGTGGGCATGGCCATCGCCGTGCTCCTGGACGCGACGATCATCCGGGTCCTGCTCGTCCCCGCCACGATGCGGCTGATGGGCCGCTGGAACTGGTGGGCGCCGGGGATCCTGGGCCGGTTCGCCGAGCGGCTCGGCTTCAGCCACCTCGAGGACGACGCGGCCGGATCCGATGGCGCGGCCGCGGCCCGGGCGCTAGGCTGAGGGCATGAACGGCACGCGGAACGGGGACGAAGGGCGAGTCCACGTCGTCAACTGGGGCTGGAACGTCCAGAACGAGCGGGCGGGCATCCCCTGGATCGGGATCTTCCTCGTCGTCTTCGGCGGGCTGCTCCTCCTCCAGCAGGTGGCGCCCGAGTTCGGCCAGGCCGGCAACCTGGTCGCCCTGGCGATCGGTGTCGCGTTCCTCATCTCGTGGCTGGCCAATCGCAGCACGGCGGCGCTGTACGTCGGCGCGATCATCACCGCCCTGACCCTGCCCGACGTCCTGGCCGGCTTCCACGTCATCGACGGGGGCGAGGGCTGGGGCACGCTCTTCCTCGGCATCGCGTTCCTGGCCATCGCGGGCATCCGGGCCGCGCAACGGGGCGGCTGGGGCTGGCAGCTCGTGTTCGGCGGCCTGCTCGTCCTCAGTGGCGGCTCCACGGTGGCTCGCCACGTCGAGGGCTTCCCGGCGATCGGGCAGTACGCCTGGCCGATCGCCCTCATCGCGATCGGGATCGTGCTCGTCATGCGCGGCGGGATGCGCTCGCGCTGGTCCTGACGCCACCCCCGGGCATCGAGATGTGGCGGGTCGGCGGGTCGTGACCCGACGCTCCGCCGATCCCATCCGTCCCGTCCTCCGGAGCCGGCGCCGGCGTCCGCCGGTGCCGGAGCGTGCCGGCCCGGGCGATCAGCGCGCCGGCATCTCGATGGTCGCGCTGGCCTCCGCGATCGCCTCCGAGACGCCGTCTGCGAGGCGCACGAGCTCGTCGTCCGTGACCACGAACGGCGGCCCGAGCAGGATCAGGTCGCCGTTCACCCCGTCCGCGTTGCCGGTGCCCGAGTAGACGAGGACACCCCGCTCGCGGGCCATCCGGACCACGGCCTCCGTGAGTCGGGCGGCCCGTGGGACGGCGGCGCGGGTGGTCCGATCGGCGACGAGCTCGAGGCCGATCATCAGCCCCCGGCCGCGGATCTCGCCGACGTTCGGGTGGTCGCCGAGACGCGCGGTCAGCAGGTCCCGTAGCGCCTCGCCCTTGACCGCGCTCGCGTTGACGAGGTCCTCGTCTTCCAGGATCCGGAGCACCTCGCCGGCGACGGCAGCTCCCACCGGGGAGTGGCTGTGGGTGAAGCCGTGGATGAACGGACCGGCGTCGGTGATCGTCCGGTAGACCTCGTCGGATGTCGCAGCGAAGCCGAGCGGCCAGTAGCCGGAGGTCGCGCCCTTCGCGGCCACGAGGACATCCGGACGGATGGCCCAGTGATCCGAGGCGAACCAGCGACCCGTCCGCCCGAAGCCCGTCATCACTTCGTCGACGATGAGCAGCACGCCGTGACGACGGCAAACCTCGGCGATGGCCGGCCAGTAGCCCTCCGGCGGCACGGCCGCGGCGAGGGTCGCTCCGACGATCGGTTCGGCCACGAACGCGGCGACCGTGCCGGGTCCGGCCGCTTCGATCGTCCGCTCCAGCTCCGCCGCGAGCTGCCCGGCATCGGCCATCGCGTGGGCGCCCGGTTCACCATCGCGGTACGGGTAGGCGGCACTGACATGGCGGAACCGGCCGAGCCAGCCCTCGTACGGCCGGCGGAGCGGCGCGCGGCCCGACAGGTCGAGGGCCCCGAGCGTGTTGCCGTGATAGCTGCCCCACCGGCTGATGACGATCCAGCGCTCGGTCTCGCCGCGCGCGAGGTGGTACGCCCGGGCGAGCTTCAGCGCCGTCTCGATCGCCTCGCTCCCGCCGCTCACCGGGTAGATCGCCGGGCCGTCCAGGGGGAGGTGGCGTCCCACCGCGGCGGCGTAGGCCTCGAGCGCCTCGGACGTGAACGTGCTGCCGTGGGCGTAGGCGACCCGCCCGGCCGCGTCGCCCATCACGGAGGCGATCGACTGTCGCCCATGTCCCACCCCGACGACGATCGCGCCGCCCGCGCCGTCCAGGTAGGCCCGCCCGTCGGCGTCCCAGATCGTCGCGCCCTGGGCCCGCACCGCGACCGGCGGTTCCGCGAGCGGCGAGCGATGGAAGACGCGACCCGGGAGACTGGAGCTCATCCCCGGATTGTAGAGGCGGGCCGGCCACCCTCCGCCCGGGCCGCGCGTCACGGCCACCGTCCCGTGGAACCCGGCTAGCCTGAGCGGTGTACGTAGGGCGAACCTGTGGAGGGCCGTCCACTGGAGGACACCGAACTCATCGAGCGGGCCAGGAGGGGCGACGTCGTCGCCTACGGCGAGCTCGTCCAGCGTCACCAGGAGGTAGCCGTGCGAACCGCCTACCTCGCATGCGGCGACGCCACGGAGGCGGAGGACGCGGCCCAGGAGGGCTTCCTCAAGGCGTATGCCGCCCTCGGTCGCTTCCGCCCCGACGCGCCCTTCCGGCCGTGGATCCTGCGGATCGTCGTCAACGAGGCCCGCAACCGCCGGCGCTCGGCGGGCCGCCGGACCGGCCTCGCGCTCCGGATGGCTGAGGACCGCCCCGCGGACGATGCGGCCCCATCGCCCGAGGCGGCGGTCCTCGCCTCCGAGGCGCGGCGCGACCTGCTCGCCGCGCTGGATCGGCTCGGCGACGACGACCGGATGGTCATCGGCTGCCGCTACCTGCTCGAGCTGTCGGAGGCCGAGACCGCGTCGGCCCTCGGGGTCCCACGCGGGACCGTCAAGTCGCGGCTCTCTCGCGCGCTCGGACGCATGCGCAGATCGATGACCGGGGAGGTGGCCCGATGACCGGTCGCCGGCCGCTCGACGAGGCCGAGCTCATCGAGCGCCTGGGCGCGCTGTCTGCCGGGATCGCGTGGCCGGCCACGCCCGATCTGGTGGGCCGGGTCACGGCGGCCATCGAAGCCAAGCCGGCGCGCGGCGCGGCTCCCGTCGGCATCCTCGACCGGCTGGCCGGACTCCTCGGTGGCGGCGCACCGGGAGGGCGCCGGGTCGCCCGGCGCAGCCTCGCCATCGCGATCGTGGCGCTCCTGGCGCTGGTCGTGGCCGCCGCCGCGATCGGGATCGGCGTGCCCGGGATCCGGATCGACCTGCGGCCACTCCCCTCCCAGACACCGGCTCCCACGGCGAGCGCGCCCGGGCCGTCGCCCTCGACTGCCGTCATCAGTCCCGAACCGACCACCCGGCCCACGCCGCCGGGCCCGGAGCTGGGCCCGATGGTCAGCCTCGACCAGGCGCGGTCCGAGGCCGCGTTCGGGCTGCTCGTGCCAACGGCCGCCGGGTTCGGCGATCCGACCGAGGTCCATCTCACGGGCGTCCGACCGTTCAGCCGGGTCACGCTCTGGTACGCACCGCAGAGGACCCTGCTGACCGAGTTCCTTGGCGAGATCCAGCCGGACGCGTTCCAGAAGCTCGTCGGCGGCGGAACGATCGTCGAGCCGGTCAAGGTCGGCCAGGCGGACGGCTGGTGGATCGCGGGCGCGCCGCACGAGCTCATCCTGTCGATCCGCGATCCGGACGGACAGACGCGCTGGCAGGACGTGACGGTCACCGGCAACGTCCTCGTCTGGCAGGCCGGGTCGGTCACGGTGCGGCTCGAGACCCCGCTCGACCGCGACCCGGCGATCGCGGTCGCGATATCGCTCCACTGAGCCGGGTCACCACCGGAACCCGGTCCGGTCCGACGGTGTAGTAGAGGCGAACAGGCGGCCGTACCCGCCGCCTCGCCGCCCGACCCACCGCACCGGGAGAGCCCCATGAACCGCCGAACCTTCACCCCCACCGTCGCCGGCCTGGCCGCGGTCCTCGTCCTGGCGAGTGCGTGCTCGACCGCGGCACCGCCGGCCTTCACCCGGGCCCCGGTCAGCCCGGGCCTCCCGAAGCCGGCTCAGACGCCGGCGGCGTCGCCGGTCACGCTCGGCGACGTCGCGGACCTGCTCGTCCTGCGGATGGCCCGGCCGACGTCGAACGCGGCGTACACGGTCATCGAGCCCGGCGAGGGACGGATCCTGTTCGACCTCGCCGACGGGATCGTGTCCCGCGACTGGCATACGCTCGTGACACTGGCGCCGGACGGCGCGTCCACGCGGATCCAGGTGACGACCCCGGAGGGCGGCGACCTGCCGCGCCACGTCTCCGTCCCGGGCGCCTGGCGCCTGCCCACGATCGGCGTCGCCAGGCAGCCCGTCGGCCTCTCGGCCGATGGGACCACGCTCGTGCTCGAGGAAGCCATCGATCCGGTCCCCGCGAGCCAGGCCGGGACGTCCAGGACCCGCTTCGTCCTCGTCGATACGACCGGGTCGAAGGCGCCCCGCGTCGTGACCCTCAACGGTTCGTTCGTGTTCGACGTCCTGTCGCCCGACGGGCGCTTTCTGTACCTGCTCGAATACCCCGGCGCAGCCGATCCGACCCACTACCTGGTGCGCCGGCTCGATGTCGCGACCGGAGCGCTCCAGGACGGCGCGATCGTCGACAAGCGCAACCTCGATGAGCAGATGAACGGCTACGCGCTGACCCAGGAAGTCGGGCGCAACGGCATGACGTACACCCTCTACCGGGGCCCGACCGGCGCGTTCATCCACGCGCTGGACACGACCCAGGGGATCGCGTTCTGCATCGACCTGCCGGGGACGGAGGACGAGAGCTCGGATACGAACGGCGACTGGGGCCTGGTCGCCGATCCGTCGGGTTCATTCCTCTATGTCGCGGACCCCGCGGAGCACCGGGTCAGTGCGATCAACCTGACCGACTACACGATCGTCCGGGAGAAGCAGATCGGTTCGCTCCCGTCGATCGTGTTCGCCAAGCTCGAGAGCACGAAGCCGGCCGGCGGCCGCGCGGCGCTGAGCCCCGACGGGACGACCCTGTACGTGATCGACGGCACGGGTGTCGCGGTCGTCCGCGTCGCGGACCTCGTCACGACCGCCCACGTCGGCGGGACCGGCGCGTATCGGAGCATCGCGGTCGGGTCGGCCGGCACGGTCTACGCGGTCGATACCGCCGGGCGGGCACTGGCCCTCGGACCGGATCAGGCCGTGGCGATCGCGAACGGCACGTACGCGTCGATCGTGGGCATCGTGTCGATGCACTGACCGGCGGGCCGACCCACCGCTCGCCCCAGGTCAGCCCGCGACGAGCAACCGCCGCACCTCGGCGTCGTCGACCTGGTCGAACCGCAGGTACCAGGCTCCGACGGCGCCGAAACGTCTCGGGACCGCCACGGCCACGACCGCGTCGGCGACCTCGGCGAGGGCCGTCAGCGCTTCCTCGGCGGCGACCGGGACGGCGACGACGACCCTGGCCACGCCCGCCCGCCGGGCCGCTTCGACCGCGACGAGCATCGTGGAGCCGGTCGCGACCCCGTCGTCGACCAGGACCGCGGTGACTCCGGCGAGCTGGGCCGCGGGTCGGCCGCCACGGAGGTCGCTCTCGCGGGCGCGCGCACGCTCGATCTCGGCCGCCGCAGCCGTCGCGAACTCCTCGTCGGAGACATACGAGCCGGTCCACGACTCGCGCCGGATCGAACCGTCGGCCGCGACCGCTCCGACCGCGAGCTCCGGCTGGCCCGGTGCCCCGACCTTGTGGGCGACGAGCACGTCGAGCTGGGCTCCGAGCGCATGGGCGACCGCGGCCGCCACGGTGACACCGCCGCGCGGGATGCCGAGCACGACGACGCGCGACGCATCCTCGGACCGTGGCCGCCGGGCATCGGCGGGTGCCAGGGCACCCGCACCGAGCCGCTCGGCCAGCACGCGTCCTGCCGCCTCCCGATCGGGGAACGGGGGGCTCGCGTCATTCCCGCCCGCCTCTCCTGGAGGCGAGGCGGGCGCGCGTCGCAACCAACCCATCGTCGACTCCTCCGGAATCCCCTCCCGGTGGATGGCTCGAATGCTACTCCCGCACGTGCCGGGGTCCCGCGGCGGCCGCAAAGGCTCGGGACGAGCGGCCCCCCGACTCGGGCCGTTCGGCACGGGAGGTCCGGACCGGACCGGTCGATGATGAGCGGGTGGTGGACGCCGGAGGGGACGCCCGGCGCCCACCCCTTTCCCCCTTTGCCGCGGGACTACAGTTCCGCGTACCTGCGCGCCGCGACCGTCAACTCGTCGCGGAAGGCGGGATCGGCGATCGCGATGAGCGCCCTCGCCCGCTCGCGGATGCTCCGTCCGAAGAGCTCCGCCACGCCGTGCTCGGTGACGATCGTCCGCGCGTGGGCGCGGGTCGTGACGACCCCTGCCCCCGGCGCGATCTCGGGGACGATCCTCGTGATGCGCCCGTCGCTCGTCGTCGACGGCAGCGCGATGACCGCCCGACCCTCGGTCGCCAGCGCGGCGCCGCGGATGAAGTCCATCTGGCCGCCGACCCCGCTGTACATCCGGTGGCCGATCGAATCGGCCACGACCTGGCCCGTCAGGTCCACCTCGATCGCCGAGTTGATGGCGGTCATCCGCGAGAACGTGCGGATCACATGCGTGTCGTTCGTGAAGTCGACCGGGCGCATCTCGATCATCGGGTTGTCGTGCACGAACGCGTACAGGCGTCGCGTTCCCATCATGAACGCGGTCACGATCTTGCCGCGGTTGCGCTCCTTGCGCGCGCCCGTGACCACGCCGGCCTCGACGAGATCGACGATCGCGTCCGTGAACATCTCCGTGTGCACGCCCAGATCGACCTTGTCGCGCAGGAACAGGGCGATCGCCGCGGGGATGGCGCCGATGCCGAGCTGGAGGGTCGCGCCGTCCTGGACGAGGTCCGCGACGTGCTCGCCGATGCGTCGCTCGATATCGCCGATCGCCCCTACCGAATGCTCGAAGGGCAGGACGTCGCACTCGATCGCGAGGTCGATCTGGCTCACGTGGACGAAGCTGTCACCGAGGGTCCGCGGCATGGACCGGTTGAACTGGACGATGACCGTCCTGGCGGCATCGATCGCCGCGTGCATCGCCTCCACCGACGTCCCGAGCGAGCAGAACCCATGCTCGTCGGGTGGTGTCGCGTTCACGAACACCGCGTCGAGCGGCAGCTGGCCGGTCTGGAACAGGCGTGGGATGTCGGACAGGAAGACCGGCACGTAGTCCGCTCGGCCTTCGTTCACGGCCTTGCGCGCGTTCGGGCCGATGAACAGCGCCCGGTGCCGGAAGTGGGGCGCCATCTCGGGCGCGAGATGCGGCCCCGGGCCCTCGCAGTGGAGGTGGACGACGGACACATCGTGCAGCTCCGGCGCACGCGCGACGAGTGCGTCGAGGAGCACGGTCGGCGTCGCGGCCGCGCAGTGGAGGTAGACCTGCTGGCCGCTGGCGATACCCGCTACCGCCTCGGCAGGACTGACGATCTTCATGGTGCCAGTCTATGGCCAGACTATCGGGTCGTTGCCGGCTCGCTCTCGAGGGCTACCATCGCCCGAGGGAGACCGCCATCGACACGCCATCCGACCCGCTGACGCCCGCTCCTCCGCCGGACCCCCGCTGGGCGGCCCCGGATCCGGACGCGCCCCAGCCCACCGCCGCGCCGGAGCGCGAGCCGGTCTGGCCGGACCCGGCCGTGCCTCAGTCCGCCGCTTCGGGCTGGGTGGTCCCCGGGGCTCCTCCGGGCGGGACACGGTGGGGCGGCTGGACCCCGCCACCCGATGAGCGGACGATCACCGTCGGCAGCGTCATCGGGGAGGCCTGGGCCACGTACAGGCGCGCCCTCGGGCCGCTCCTCCTGATCGGCACCGCGATCGGCCTGCTGACGGTCCTGCTCAGCCTCCCGACCTCCATCTACACCATCCGGATGTACGAGTCGTTCATCAACGTCTTCGTCGATGCCGTGCAGGCGCGAGCCGATCACACCGGCATCACGGATCCCATCCTGCTCCAGGCCCAGTTCCAGGCGATCTTCACGATGCCGACAGGCACGGCGATCACCTTCGCCTTCGCCGATGGGGCCGCGATCGTTCTCGGCATCCTCGGGACCTGCGTGCTCACCGCGGCGGCCATGGCCGCCCGCGCCGGACGACGCGTCTCGCTGGCCTTCGCCGTCATGGCTGTCGGGGCGCGCCGATCGGCCCTGGTCCTGCCGGCGGTCCTGCTCGGGCTCGGCAGCACCCTCGTGACCCTGGCGATCCAGCTCAACGCGACCGCGATCCAGGACAACGACTTCTACGCGGCCGGGGACAGCCCGGTCCTGGGGACGCTCCTCAGCGTGGCCGGGATCGTCCTTGCCGTCGCGATCTTCTACCTGTCGGTCCGCTGGGGTCTCGCCATCGCGGCGATCCTCGCGGAAGGCGCCGGCCTGCGCGCGGGATTGCGTCGCAGCAGCGAGCTCACGCGCGGCCACCGGCTGCGCCTCGCCGCCATCTTCATCATCGTGGGGATCCTCCAGGGCCTCACGATCTCCTTGCCGTCCCTCGTCATCGGCGTCGTGGCCGGCCTGGGTATCGGCTCCGTCTCGAGCGGCGTCGTCGCGTTCGCGATCGCGAGCGCCGTGGGGAGCGCGCTCTGGGCGCCGTTCAACCCGGCGGTCGCCGCGGTCGCCTACGGGCGCCTCGCGGAGCGCGAGGCCGGATCCGTCGGCGCGACGGGTCCCGCAAGCACGACCGGCCAGACCGGTGCGCCGGAGGCCATCCCCGTCGTCTGATGTCCCTTCGGGACGTGCCGCCGCCGATCCTCAGGCGATGACGGCCCTGAGCGCGGTGACCACGTCATGGGCCAGGTGGCCGCCGGTCTCCTCGTCGAGGATCGCCATCGCCTGCTCGTAGGGCATCGAGGCGCGGTACGGCCGATCGGCGGTCAGCGCCTCATACATGTCGGCGACGGCCACGATCCGCGCCCCGAGTGCCAGCGACGGCGCGGCCAGGCCGCGGAAGTAGCCCCGGCCATCGAGCCGCTCGTGGTGGCAGGCCGCCATCTCGGCGACCGAGTCGAGCTCCACGACGGGCGAGAGGATGCGCAACGTGAGCTCGGGATGGCGCTTGATCTGCTCGTACTCGCCCTCGGTCAGGGCTCCGGGCTTGTCGAGGATCGCGTTCGGGACCCCGAGCTTGCCGAGGTCATGGAGCAGTCCCGCGCGCCGGCAGTCGACGGCCTGCGCCGCCGACAGGCCGAGCTCGTCGGCGAGGGCCCAGGCATACCCGGCCACTCGCTGGGAGTGCGAGGCGGTCATCGGGCTCTTGGCGTCGACGATATCGGCGAAGGCGGAGGCGATCCGGTCGAGGTCCTCGTCATCCGATACCCGGGCGAGGCGCTCAGGCTCGAGGGCCATCGTGCGGCCCACGAGGTCCGGCGCGGAGAGTTCGTCGAACAGCCCCCGATCGAGGAGGTCGAGCAGCCGACCGGACACGTCCGGGTCGTACCAGGAACCGCGCCGCTCGCGCAGGACACGGGTCGCCACGACTCGGCCGCGGGTCGCCCGGAAGATGTCGAGTCCCTGGCAGGCAGCCAGGATCCGGGCCAGCGGATGGATCCGGTCGCGCGACAGGCCGCGCGGCTGGCCCTTGCCGTCCCAATGCTCGTGCAGGTCGTGGATCGCCGCGCCGACCCGGTCACTGAAGCCGGCCTTGCGGGCGATCGCCGCGCCGCGTTCGCAGCGGAGCTGCTCGACCATGTGGCGCTCGCGCGTGCCGGTCAGGCCGATCCGGACGAGCCGGCGGAGGCGGAGCGGCAGCGGCTCGGTCGACGGGAGATTCCGGATCGTGAACGCGGCGTACTCCAGGATCCCGCGGCCGGCGGTGGACTGGCGGCCCTTGAGCGCGATGTCGTCGCCGCCGAAGATCCGGGTCACGGCCGCCGCATTGCTCGAGCAGCCGGCGTCCTTGAGCATGGCCGCGTAGAAGAGGTCGGCCAGGGTCTCGTCGTCGAAGCCCATGTCGTCGGCCACCCGCATGGCCAGGTAGCACGTCCGGACGGCGTGGCCGGCGATCTGGCCCTCGGTCAGGTCGAGCGCGGCCGAGAGGGCGGCGAGCAGGCGCGAAGTCTGGATCCCCGGGCGCTCGACGGCATGCGGTCGGAAAGTCTCGCGAGGGGCACGCAGCGGGCTGGCCGCGGTCGTGCCGTCGAGATACAGGATCTCGGTGGACGGTCCCGGGTCGGGTTCGCGATCCTCGGCCGGGCGGGCAGGAAAGGCCATACTCGAAGCCTGCCGGCGATGCGGGGGCCGGTCGCCGACCCGAACGTACCCGCGGCCCCGGCCGGTGGTCCGGCGCCGGCCGGTCCTACTTGGTGTACGTGCCGTCGGGGTCGAGCTCGACCCGTATGAGGTGGAGCTCCTCGGCGGTCGGCTCGGGGGTCGTGCGGAGGTCGGCGGCGACCCGGACCTCCCAGCCGATCGTGGCACGGACGGCGTCGAGCGTGGCACCCGGGTGAAGTGAATCCAGGCGCATCTCGCCGTCGTCGTCGAAGTGGTAGATGCCGAGGTCCGTGACCACGACGGACGGTCCACGGCCCAGCCAGCCCTGCTCGCGCCGGATCCGCCCGGCGTTGTCCGCACCGCCCAGGTTGCCGGCCGACGTCCGGAAGTCGAGCCGCTCGACGAAGCTGCGCTTGTTCTGGCGGACGATGACGAACACCTCGCGGGCGTTGATCGCGATCTCGCACGCACCACCCGATCCGGGCAGGCGGGTCGTGGGGTGGTCGTAGTCGCCGATGACGGTCGTGTTGATGTTGCCGAACCGGTCGATCTGGGCGGCGCCCAGGAAACCCACGTCGATCCGGCCGCCCTGGAGGTACAGGCTGAACAGATCCCACATGCTCGTGACGGCCGTCGCCCTGGTCACGATCGTCGGGTCGCCGATGGACAGGGGCAGGCGCGCCGGCTCGGCCCCGAAGACGCCGGCCTCGTAGACGAGCTCGAGATCGGGCGAGACGGTCCGCTTTGCGAGGTTGACCGCGATGTTCGGAAGCCCGACCCCGACGAAGCAGACGTGCTGCCCGGCGAGCTCGCGGGCCGCCGCGACGATCATCATCTCGGACTTGCTGAAGGCGGTCGCGTCGGCGGCGCCCGTCACGGGACCTCCCCGATGTCCATGAACACCGCCTTGCCCAGCCGGCGAGCGGTCGCGACCATCCGGTCCGCGCCGTGGGACGGACCGCCGATCCGGAGGCAGGCGTCGCACCGGGCGAGGACGCGCTCGGCGATGGGATGGAAGATCTCTTCGTCCGCCGCTGCCCCGTCACCGCCGGCCCGCTCCGCCTGTTCGATCAATGGCAGGGCGAACCATTCGCCCATCACCGGCAGGTGGCCGCGCCGGTAGAGCTCCAGCGAGGTCCGGGTCATCGCGTCCACGTTGGCCCGGATGCGGACGGGGTCCCCGTCGGTCCCCGACCGGTACGGCCCGGCGACCAGGATCATGAGCGGTCCGGTCATGCGTATTCCCCGTAGTCGACCGAACCGGAAGGCGCCGTGCCGGACGGCCGGAGCGACGCGACCCGCTCGGCGCCGAGCTTGTCGGTGTAGGCCGCCCGCCCGTCGAGGTCGTAGACCCAGTCGCGGAGCCACGCCTGGAGCGCCGACTCGTCGCGGGTGATCGGGTCCCAGTCGAGGTAGAACCGGTTGTCGCGGTCGTAGGCGCCCTGCACGTACGAGGGATGCGCCCCGAACGGCTCCACGACCACCGCGTCCACGATGAGCCCGGGGATGATCGTCCGGTTCGGGTCGGCCCGGATGATGGCCTCGTCCACGAGGTCCTCGACGACGACGATGACCCGGTCCGCCGCGAACGCGGCCTCCTTCTGGCACCCGAGCAACCCCCACACCTGCGTGTCGCCGGCCGCGTCCGCTCGCTGGGCATGGACGATCGTCACATCCGGCCGGAGCGGCGGGACCGCATAGACGGTCCCGTCACCGTACGGGGATGCGATCTCCCGGATGAGCGGATTCGCCTTCGGCAGGTCGGTCTCGAAGTAGCTCCGGAGCGGATAGAACGGCAGGTTCGCGGCGCCCGCCGTGTAGCGCCCGACCATCCCGAAGTGGCTGTACTCCTCGACCTCGAGCGGCGCCGGATCGGCGTCCTCGATCCGCCGCCGGATCGCCCCGAGCCCGCCCACGCCCGGATTGCCCAGCCAGCTGAAGATGAGCTTGCGGGCGACGCCGGCGGCCACCATCTGGTCGTAGATGAGGTCCGGGGTCATCCGGGCGAGGGTCAGGTCCCGCTTGCGCTGGCGGATGATCTCATGGCCCGCGGCGAAGCTGATGAGGTGGGTGAAGCCTTCGATGGCGACGGTGTCACCGTCGCGGACGAGATCGGCGATCGCGTCGCGCAGCGTGGCGACCTTCGACGTACTCACCGCAGCATCATCGCAGGCTCGATGGGGTCGCCACGGGCCGGATGGGTCGCCCGGGTCGCCCCGCTCGCCTCGGCGTGGCTAGCCGGCCACCGCGGCGACGGCCTCGCCGAACAGGCGCAGCGCGGTCTCGACCTCGTCCGACGAGACGGTCAGCGCCGGGCACATCCGGACGGTCGACTTGCCGCACTCGAGCACGAGCAGGCCGCGCTGGAACGCCGCGGTCTGGACCGCGTCGGCCCGGGCCGCGGTGTCGAACTCGACGCCGACCATCAGGCCCTTGCCACGCACCTCCCGGACGATCGCCGGGAACCGCGCGGCCAGCGTCGCCAGACCGGCCATCAGCTGGGTGCCGCGCGCCGCGGCGTTCTCGACCAGCCCATCCTCGAGCAGCTCGATCGTGGCGAGGGCCGCCGCGCAGGCGAGCGGGTTGCCACCGTACGTCGAGCCGTGGGCGCCCGGCCCCCAGGCCTCGAGGAGGTCCGCCCGGGCGACGAGCGCGCCCAGCGGCATACCGGACGCGATGCCCTTGGCCGTGAGCAGGATGTCGGGTTTCACGCCCCAATGCTCGACGGCCCACATCTTGCCGGTGCGGCCGGCTCCGGACTGGATCTCGTCGGCCACGAGCAGGATCCCGTGCTTGTCGCAGATCGCCCGGAGGCCCTCGAGGAACCCGTCCTCGGGGACGATGTAGCCGCCCTCGCCCTGGATCGGCTCGACCACGATCGCGGCGACTTCGTCGGCCGGGACGAGCTTGTCGAACAGGACCTCGTCGAACCAGCGCAGGTCGGCCACCTTGCCGAACGGCGCGTGGTAGATGCCCGGGAGGAGCGGCCCGAAGCCGGCGTGGTACTTCGCCTTCGACGCCGTGAGGGAGACGCTGCCGTAGGTCCGGCCGTGGAACGCGCCAAGGAACGCGACGATGTAGGGGCGGCCGGTCGCGTGGCGCGCGAGCTTGATCGCGGCCTCCACGACTTCCGTGCCCGAGTTGCCGAGGTAGGCCCGGGCCGGGCCGTCGATCGGGGCGAGGCGCGCGAGCTCGCGGCAGACCTCGGAGTAGATCGGCAGGTAGAAGTCGGACGCGCTGAAATGGATGAGATCCTCGGCCTGGGCCTGGATCCGGGCTACGACGCCCGGATGGGAGTGGCCGGTCGAAGTCACCGCGATGCCGGCCGCGAAGTCGAGGAACAGGTTGCCGTCGATGTCCTCGACCGTCAGGCCCTCGCCCCGGACCGGCACGATCGGGTAGGCGCGGGGCAGGCTCGGCGACGTCCAGGCCTCGTCGAACGCGATGTGCGCCCGGGCCTTGGGACCGGGCAGCTCGGTCACGATGTGGGGAACGGAACGGGTCTCCGCGAGCCGGGTCGCTGCCGAAGCCACGAGGCACCTCACGACTGGGCGTCGGGGCCGCCGGTCGGATCGGGGACGGCTCGACGCATAGGTTTTATGCACGTTGGATATCGTCCCCGGAGTCTAGCAGACGGCCGTTCCGCGCCGGCCGCAAGCCGGACCGTGACCGTCACTCCGTGGAGCCCGGCGACCGGTGCGCCGCGCGATGTCACCCGCGAGCCGGGCGCCGACGTCGCTATTTCGTCCCGGTGATCAGCCGCTCCCGGTCGAACAACCGGGAGGTGATCCGCCAGCCGACGACGTCGAGGGCGATCAGGACCACGACGGCCCCGACGGCCAGGGCGAGCGACACCGGGATCACGTTCAGCGCGATGAGCACCACGACGAAGACGGGCGGCAGGCTGACCAGGGCGCCGAGCTGCTGGGCGACCCGCACGTCGCTCGACCGCGTGGACACCGCCATCCCGACCCAGATCGTCCAGACCGCGAGGAGCGGCGTGAAGAGCACCTGGGCGAGCAGGTCCGGACCCTGGATCAACGCCCCGGCGATGGTCGGCTGCGCGAGGAGCGTGACGAGGACCAGGAACCCGAGATAGAGGACGTACGCGACCGCCAGGGACGGGATCACGGAGGCCAGGGCCTTGCCGAGCAGGAACTCCTCGCGGGTGACCGGCGTGCTCAGCACGGGCTCGAGGGTGCCCTGCTGTCGCTCGCTGGCCACCGCCGCGGCGGCGATGAACACCGGCACCAGGGCCGGGATACCCAGCATGTACAACAGGACATGTTCATGGACGAGCGACCCGGAGGCCTCCCGGCCGAGACGGAGGACGACGACGAGTGGCTGGATCGTGAAGATCAGCGGGTAGATCCCCATCGCGAGGACGAGCGAACGGTTGTGCCGGAACTCGCGCAACTCCTTGCGGGCGATGGCCCGGACACGCCGAAGGCTCACGCTCATGACGCGGTTGCCTTCGCCTGGTCGTCGACGAGTTCGAGGTAGACGTCCTCGAGCGTGTGCTGCGACTCGCTGATCGACAGCACGTCGGCTCCGGCCGCCGCGAGGGCTCGGGTCACGGCCGGTGCCGCGACCGCCGCGTCGGACACGTCGAGGACGTAGGCGGCCGCGCCGTCCTGGCGCCAGCCGTTGACGCCGGGCAGATCCGCGAAGAGGCGAGCGGGCTCCGGGAGCGGGGCGCTGGTCCTGACCATCAGCGTCCTGGCGAACAGGCGCTCGCGCAGCTCGTCCGGCCGACCGATCGTGCGCAGGGTCGTGTTCAGGATGGCGACGCGGTCACACAGGCGCTCCGCCTCCTCCAGCCGGTGCGTGGTCAGGAAGATCGTCACCCCCTGTTTGCGGAGCCCGTCGATGAGCTCGTGGACCTCGCGCGCCGCGACCGGGTCGAGCCCCGCCGTCGGTTCGTCGAGGAAGAGCACCTCCGGATCCCCCAGCAATGCCCTGGCGAGCGCGACCCGCTGGCGCAGGCCCTTGGACAAGGTCCCGCAGGCATCGTGGGCACGGTCGGTCAGGTTGACGGCTTGCAGGGCCCGGTCGATGCGTGAACCCGGATCGGGCACCTCGTACAGGTCCGCGAAGCATTCGAGGTTCTCACGGACGCTCAGGCGGACGTACAGGCCCGGCGACTCGGGCATGATCGAGATCCGCCGACGGATCTCAACGCCGTTCTCGGGCAGGAGCGGGATCCCCGCGACGGTCGCCGAGCCCGAGGTCGGGGCGATGAGGGTGCCGAGCGTCCGCACCGTCGTGGTCTTCCCGGCGCCATTCGGCCCGAGGAATCCGAAGACCTCGCCCTTGCCGACGTCGAACGAGACGTCGTCGAACGCGAGGCGTCCATCGAATCGCTTCGAGAGGTGGCTGACCGAGATCGCCGTTTCCATGCTCGGACCGGATCCCGGAGCGTCAGTCGACGACGGTCTGGCTCTGCTCGCGCATGAACTGCTGGACGTAGTAGAACCCGCCGCCCGACTTGCCGGTCGCGGTCGAGCCCTTCCAGCCACCGAACGGCTGGATGCCCGGCCAGGCACCGGTCGTGGCGCCGGCCCGGCGATTGACGTAGACCACGCCTGCCTCGATCTCGTCGAGGAAGTGCGTCGCTCTCGGCCTTGTCCTCGGAGTAGAAGCCGGCGGTCAGGCCCAGGTCGACGGCGTTGGACAGCCGGAGCGCCTCGTCGATCGAGTCGACCGGCGGCGACCGCCGTGAAGCGGCACGAACAGCTCGTCGCGGAACAGGCGATGGTCGGTCGGCAGGCTCGCCGACGACGGTCGGGGCGACGAAGTAGCCGTCCTTCGAGGCCGTCCTCGGTGACCCGCTCGCCGCCGATGAGCACCCGGCCGTCCTGGCGCGCTTCGCCGACTGCGCCTGGGCGTAGCGATCGACCGCCTTCTGGTTGATGACCGGGCCCGAGCCAGTTCTGGCGATCGACCGGGTCGCCGATGGTGACCGCCTCGGTCTTCTCGATGAGTCGCTTCGTGAAGTCCGCCAGGACCGGCCGCTCGACGTAGACCCGGCTGTTGGCCGAGCACTTCTGGCCGCTGAACCCGAAGGCGGACGCGCATCACGCCCTCGGCCGCCTCGTCCAGGTCGGCGTGACGCGACACGATCGCCGGGTTCTTGCCGCCCATCTCGACGATGACCGGCTTGGGGTAGCGCCGGGCGAAGTTCTTGTAGAGGTGCAAGCCGACTTCGAACGAGCCCGTGAAGATGATCCGTCGACGCCGTCGTTCTCCTGGATCTCGGCGCCGACCGTCTCGCCGGGCCCCATCACGATGTTGAACACGCCGTCCGGGATGCCGCGTCGCGCATACAGCCTGGAGGAAGCACTGGCCGGAGAGCGGCGCGTCCGAGCTCGGCTTGTAGACGACGGTGTTGCCGGCCACGAGCGCTCCGCCGGCCGGTCCGCCGGACAGCGCGAACGGGAAGTTGAACGGGCTGATGACGCCCCACACGCCGTACGGCTTGAGCACCGAGCGGGTGTGCACGGCCGTGTCGCCGAGGTTGCCCATGACGTGGTCGAAGCCCTCGTTCTGCTCGACCATGTCGCACGACCAGCGGATGAGGTCGGCGGTCTCCTCGACGTCGCCGAGGGCCTCGAGCCGGTTCTTGCCGACCTCCATCGAGAGGAGCGCGCTGAACTCCATCTGGCGCTCGCTGATCGCGTCGGCGACCTTGCGCAGCAGGGCGACCCGCTCCTGCCACGGCCGGCGGCTCCAGGCCGGGAACGCGGCGCGGGCCGCGGCGATCGCGTCCTGGACGTCCTTGCGGGTCCCCTTCGCGAACGTGCCCATGACGCGAGCCGATCGATCGGGGAGCGCTTCTCGAACGTGCCCTCGCCATCGCGTTCGCGCCCGCCCACGAAGTTCCGGTGATGGTGGCCGAGGAGCTCGGCCCGGGCCTTGGCGAGCCCCGCCTCGAACTGCGCGTGGAGCTCGTCGTTGTCGTTGCGCAGCGTGGCGTACGTGATCTTCAGGCGCGGCTGGGTCTCGGCGGTCATCGGATGTGCTCCTGCGGGCCGGCACAGGGACATCGGGGCCGGCGGGGATCCGGCGCGCCGCCCCGGACGGTTCGAGGGGCGTGCGCCGCGGAAGGGAGCCCTAGTCTAGCGCGGCGACGACCTCGGACATGGAACCCGCGACAAGGTCCGGGACCCCGCCGCCCCGACCCGCGTTGGCGGCCTGGGTCAGCTCCTCGCGCCCGTGCTTGCCGGACAGGACGAAGACGCCGCGCAGGCCGAGCCGCTGGGCCGACAGGACGTCGGTCCACAGGTCGTCCCCGACCATCGCGATGTCCCCGCGAGCCGGGCGGCCGCCGCTGCTCGCGGAGATCTCCTCGAGCAGGGCCGACGACGCCTCGCGGAAGAAGTCCTCCGACGGCTTGCCCAGCACGAGCGCCTTGACCGAAGCGGCGTACTCGAGGCCGGCGACATAGGCACCCGAATCGAGGGTCGGTCCGGCCGGCGTGAGCCACCAGCGGTTCTTGTGCATCGCGATGAGCTGGGCGCCGCCGCGGATGAGGCGGAACGCGCGGTTCAGGTTGTCGTAGGTGGCCTCATCCGGCGAGTCGCCGATGACGACGGCCGCCGCTCCCGCGCCCTTGCGGTCCGCTTCAGCGGCCGTGAGGAGTTTCTGCCCCGCGAACTCCTCGCGGGCGTCCTCCGAGGCGATGACGAACAACGGTCGGCCGGGGAACGTGCGGGCCGTGTAGCCCGCACTGCACGACAGTGCGGACATGATCCGATCGGGCGGGATGCGCAGGCCGAGGCTCTTGCCCCACGTCGAGAGCGCCGGGCGACTGACGAGGGACGTGTTCGTGACGACGCGATACGGGATGCCCCGCCGGTCGATCTCGGCCATGGCCTCCTGGGCGCCCGGGATCGCCTTGCCCTGGAGGACCAGGACCCCGTCGAGGTCGAGCAGAAGACCGCGCACACCGGCCATGGGCGCCATGGACCGCCGGCTCTGCCAGCGGCTCATCGGGTCGCCGCCGCGTCGGCCATGAACGGATCTGCCGGGAATGCCATCTGGGTTGCCCTCCGGGCCGGGTCGTTTGCGCGTGGTCGGGATTACCAGAACCCTACAGTACCGGGCGAGCGGGTCACCGAGCCATTATCCCCCGAGGCAGGGCCCGTCGACCATGCACGATGCCCGTCCGGGTCCGGCGCTCCCCTCGGCGCCGGAACCGGCCAGACGTCCGCCCGGTCGAGAAGGACGCTACCCGTCCGCCGGACGTCCCGTTATCCCCTGAACGGGTGGCTCGGACCCGCCGTTCGAGTCATGGACGGAGCACGGAGGCCCGCACCGGACGGCTGCCGGGCGCACCGGGCCGGTATGCTCGGGGCGGGACGACCGGCCGGTCGCGCGAGGGAGGCATCGATGGGACTGCTCGACGGTAGGAAGGCGCTCATCTTCGGGGTCGCCAACGACCATTCGATCGCCTGGGGCATCGCCCAGGCCCTCCATGCCGAGGGCGCCTCCATCGGCTTCTCGTCGGTCGAGAGCCTGCTCGAGCGGCGCGTGCGGCCGCTCGCGGAGCGGCTGGGCTCCACGTTCGTCGAGCCGTGCGACGTCCAGGACGACGCGCAGATCCGGGCGGTCTTCGAGCGCTGGAAGGCGGCCCACGGCCAGATCGACATCCTCATCCACGCCCTCGCCTTCGCCAAGCGGGAGGACCTGGACGGAGCCTTCGTGGACACGTCGCGCGATGGGTTCGCGCTGGCGATGGATGTGTCCGCCTACTCGCTGGTCGCGTTGGTGCGCGAGGCGCGGCCCCTGCTCCACCCGGGCTCGACCGTCCTGACCCTCACCTACTACGGGGCCGAGAAGGTCGTCGCCCACTACAACGTCATGGGCGTGGCCAAGGCTGCGCTGGAGGCGTCGGTCCGCTACCTGGCAGCGGATCTGGGCCCGGACGGGATCCGGATCAATGCGATCTCCGCCGGCCCGGTCCGGACGCTCGCCGCGGCGGGCATCAGCGGCTTCAAGTCGCTGTACGGCTCGTTCGCGTCCGTCGCGCCGCTGCGGGCGAACATCACGATCGAGGACGTGGGCCGCTCGGCGGTCTACCTCGCCTCGGACCTGTCGTCGGCGGTGACGGGCGAGGTCCTGTACGTGGATGGCGGCTTCAACGTGCTCGGAGTCCCGGTCGGCGACTGACGGCCGGCCCGCTGGCCGAACGCCGCCGCGGTTCGGATCGCGAGGGTCACGGACCCGACGGCGACGGCACCGGCTGCGCCTGGTCCTGGAGGTCGAGCGCGACCGGCGGCACCTCGGTCGGCCGGAAGGTCACGCAGACCGGCGTCGCCAGTGCCCGGTGCTCGCGCAGGTGACCGGGCACGAACGACGTGGGCGCGAGGCGCGCCGGCACGATCGCGAACGAGCTCGTGACCCCGTCCGTCGTACGCAGGCTGAAGCCCCGGACGTCCGTGATCGAAGCCTGCTCGATGTCGATGACGACCCCGCAGGTGACCTCCGTCCGGGTGAACCACCATGCGACGGGGGCACCGACCGCCACGACGACGATGGTCAGGGCCAGGGCGAGGCGGGCTGCTCGCATGCGGCTCAATCTCGGCGCCGGTGACGACGGGGACGCGCTCGGACCATGAACCCCACCCCGAATATGGCGAACGTCAGCGGCAGGCCGAAGACCACCACTCCCGGGCCGACCGCGGCCGCGCCGGAGGCATCGCTCCCGGGCGCGCCCGCGGCCGGGGTCGCGCCGTTGATCGAACGCAGGTAGTTGACGAGGTCCCAGCGCTCCGTGTCGGTCAGTTTCGCGCCCCAGACCGGCATCCCGCCGGGCAGGCCATTGGTGATCCAATAGAAGATGTCACCGTCCGGATGCTGGGAAAGGTGGCCGGACACGAGCGATGGCGGCCGCACCGCGGTCGTCCCGGCCTGCGGACCACCGCCCCGGGCGTCCACGCCATGACAGGCCGCACAGTTCGCCACGTACAGCGACTGGCCCGCCTGCACCGACGCCACGGTGAACGGCACGGGATTGGGCGTGCGCGAGTCCGGGGTCGTATCGAACAGCGTCGCCGACGCCAGACCCACGCCCACGATCACGAGCGCGATCCGGCCGAAGCTCACGAGCCATGCGTGCCGTGGCCACCGCCGCGAGATCGACCGGCCGAAGATGAACAACAGGGCGGCCACCGCGAGCAGCTCGATGCCGACGACCATGCCGAGCGTGAAGTTGATCGTCATCGGATCCCTCCGGCCACGATGATGATGGTTCCCAGCGCCGTCCCCACGCCGCTCCCCGCGATGAGGACCTGACGCCCCCAGATGCGCGGCGTTCGCGGGAGCGATCCACCGGCGATCCCGAACGCCAGCCCGAAGAGCCCGCCGACGGCGAGCAGAAGGCCGACGGCCAGGATGGGATCGATCGGCGGGAGGGCGCGGCCGGCACTCACCCCGTCGGCGTCGACGGAGAACGTGAAGTGGCGCCGGCCCACCTCGGTGCCCTGCGCGTCGGTCACGGTCACGGTGGCGTCCCAGCGGCTGTCGGCGACGAGCAGGCCACCGTCGGCGGTGTAGGTGACGTCGCCCGAGGCGTCGGTCGTGGCGCGGAGGGCGATCCGGGCGGGCGGATCCCCGGAGTCGAGCCGCTGCAGCAGCAGCGTGACCGACGTGCCCGTCGGAGCGGGCGTCCCGTCCGCGGCCGCGATGAATCGGTTCGGACCGGGCCGGCCCGGCTGGACGGCGAAGTCGATGGCCGCCTCGGCGGCGGTGGACGGCGCCGGCGCGATCGCGACCGACAACGTCTCCCTGGACGGTG
Source organism: uncultured Chloroflexia bacterium (assembly GCA_963719285.1). Taxonomy (GTDB): domain Bacteria; phylum Chloroflexota; class Limnocylindria; order Limnocylindrales; family CSP1-4; genus C-114. The sequence goes on along the minus strand of CAVRBO010000004.1, from coordinate 671,876 downwards.
ATCCGCTGGTGAGGTTCGCCGTCACGACGACGACGCCGACGACGAGGCCAAGCTCGAGCAGGATGCGCTTCGACAGGCCGCCCAGCCAGCGCCGGTCCGTCCCACCGTCGACGAAGTTGAGCGCGCCCACCGCCAGAGCGGCGATGACGAGGAGGATCTTCACGTCGAGGTTGACCGAGTAGGGCGTGGCGGCAGAGACGAGCTCGCGCGTCTGGGTCCAGTCGGCGTAGACCCCGGTCGCGCCGACGAGACCGATGCTCACGATGGCCAGCGAGGAGAAGCGCGGCAGCACCGCCCGGACGGACGGCGGGTCGAAGCGGCCCCCGAAATCACTCAGGACGGCCAGGCTGACGAGCCCGCCGAGCCACGTCGCCCCCGCTGCGACGTGGACGAGGTCGACGAGGACGGGGACGGGGCTGTCGAAGGCGGCGGCGTGGCCAGAACCCGCCAGGAAGGCGATGCCGACGACGGCACCACCGAAGGCTACGCCGAAGGCGGCTCCCGCCCGGCCGGTACGGGCGAGGACGATGGCGACGATCCCCACGACGAGACTCGCCAGGAGGCGCGCCATCAGGAGCTGGCCCGGCCGGGTGGTCGTGAGGAAGGCGCCCGCGTCCGGGCCGGCCGAGCCGGCTGCGATCGGCAACGACCCGACACTCACGATGATGCTGAGCCCGATGCCGACCGCAGCGGCGATGTGGGCGACTCCCCCGGCCAGGGCGAACACGCGCGGCAGGCGACCGTTCAAGGCCGGCCGGATCGCGAACCACGTGACGAGCGGCAGGCCGAAGGCCAGCATGACCCCGCCGTAGGCAAGGACCTTGCCCTGGATCTCCACGGCCACTTGGGGCGCGTCGTGGCCGACATGGTTCGTGTCCGTGCTCTGGACGGGCAGCCCGATCAGGCTCGCCCCGCCGGACGGGGAGGGCCCGGACGTCACGGCGAAGGTGAATGCGCCCTCGGTGACGTGGCCGTCCGCGGCGGACAACGCCCGCCAGTCGACCGAATAGGTATCCGGCCCAAGCTGGGGCAGGGCTGCGACGAGCAGATGGTCGTCCGTGGCGTCGACCGATCCGACGCTCAGGAGGAGCGTCTTGCCCGTTCCATCGAGCAGATCGAACGAGGTGTACCCGCTCGCGATCGACTCGCTGAACTCAAGGCGCAGCTCCGGAGGCGACGCGACGACCGACTCTCCGGCGCCCGGGATGCTGCTGACGAGCTGAGAGTGAGCCGCCGTGACCGCGCCCAATGGACGCGGCATGGCCGGCAGGGCGAGAAGGAGCCCGCCGGCGAGCGCGGCGGCGGACGCGGCGCGGACGAACGGCCGGATGCGCACCATCGGCAGGCTCCTCACGGGCGTATCAGGCCGGTCGGCGACGGCCGGCCAGACTCACGGCGAGCGCGACGAGGCCGAGCACCGCACCGGCGGCCCCCAGGCCGATAGCCAGGGGCACCTGCCCGGCGGCATCGGCCCCCTTGTTCGCATTCACCGAGACCTCGGTGGTCGTCGGCAGGACGTTCGGGAACTGGCCGACAGCGGCTTCGTCCACTTCGTCGAAGCCCGTCGGGCTACTCGTGAAGGACTCGTCGATGGTCTGGTCCTCGATCGTTCCGGTCAGGTGGAAGGTGTACTTGCCGGCCGCGGTCGGGATGAACACGGACTGGTACCAGCCCGGATCGCCCTCACGGGCCGACAGGGTCAGGTCACGCTGCTGGCTCCCGAAGATCACCTGGGCCTTGAGCGTGGTCTCGAGCCCCTCGACCGCCTTGTCGTCCCTGGTGACGTGGATCTCGAGGCCGCTCCGGTCGCCGACGTACACCGGTTCGTCGATCAGGCCGACCTCGAGGTCGTAGGCACCGACCGTCCGCTCTTCGTGGGCGAGGACCGCGGGGACCATGGACAGGGTGAGGATCGATGCCGCGACGGTCGCGGCGAAGCCGACGCCCAGGCGTCGGAAGGGATCGTTCCGGGTGCGCACACTGGCTCCTCGTTTCGCGGGCGCCGGACTGGGGTCCCGGCCGGGCGCCGTCTGATGGATCCGGCCGGCGATCGCGCGGGCCGCGTTGATCAGGCGAAGGCGAGGAGGACCGGCGGAGCGCGACCGGCGTCGGGCCGGACGGCGATGCGGGCGAATGCCGAGGCGGCTCCGACCAGCGCCCAGCGGCGGCCCGCGCGGCTGGCGAGCGCGCGATGGGCGCGGGCACGATCCGCGCCGCGGCCGATGCGAGCGACGTAGACGTGGACGCGCCAGCGGACGAGCGCGCCGAGAGCGGCCGCGAGGAGGCTGACGACGAGCAGGCCGGGGAGGGCGTACGAACCTTCGGGGCCCCACAGGATGTTGGCCCCGGGCAGGTGGCCCTGCGACGCCAGGTGCTCGATGTTCTCCTGGATCGTGTAGACGACGGTCGTCGTGCCGAAGAGGTTCGGCCAGAGGCCTTTGAGCTCCTCACCGAAGGTGGGCAGGGGCGTGCCGTCGGCCGAGCGCCGGCGCCGGGGCACCCGCCGGGCCAGCCACAACAATCGGCGGATGGCCATCGCGACCAGGACCACCGTCCCGCCGCCGACGACGAGGATGAACGCCGGCCAGTAGGCGTCGTGTCCCTCGGCGGTCATGGCGGCCGCAAAGGCAGCTCCCGTCCCGTGGCGCGCGACGAGGATCGCCGTGTGGGCGACGAGGAGGCAGGCCAGAACGAGCGTCGCGAACCGCGCCGCGGCCAGTGCCCGAGCCCGCGCGACCCCCGTGGTGATGACCATCGCCGGGATTCTACCCGCACTCAGGTGCGAGACACGTTCGGGACGTCGCCGCGGACGCGGTGCGGCAGACGCACGACGCCACGCCGCCCGAGGCCAACGAAGGACCATCGTCTGGTGGACCGCCGCACCGGCAGGTCCCGTCGTGGAGCCCAGACCCCGTGTCGCGGCCCCGGCTGCGGGCGTACCCTAGGCGGCGCGCGCGGGGGCCGACCGGCTGACGTCGCGGGAGGGTCGAATGCTCAGGGTCGTCATGTTGATCAGCGCCGTGGTCGCTGCGTTCCTGGTCGTGACCAGGTTCGTCCCGATCGGCGGCCTGCCCGTCCTGGAGGATCAGACGCTCATCGCGGTCGTCCTAGCGCTGACCCTCGTGTTCGGGGTCGCCGGCGCCGTCGTGACCACGCCCCCGGACTCGCAGGCCGCCTACGCGAGCCGCCTGCGCCGGCTCGTGGCCGCCCTGTTCATGCTGTTCTGCATCGTCGTCATCGCCGCGCTCGCGGTCTGGTTCCTGCACTACTACGGCCCACCCGAGGTGCAGCAGCGATTCAGCTTCTGACGGTCCCCAGCCCGTCAGGCCCGAACTGGAGGAAGACCCCAGGTGACCGGTGAATTCCGCGCGTTCCTGCTCAAGACGAACGCGATCGCCCTGGCCATCGCGATCATCATCGGCGTCGCACTGGGCAACGTCGTCAACTCCCTGGTCAACGACATCATCATGCCGCCGGTCGGTCTGCTCCTCGGCGGCGTCGACTTCTCGCAGCTCAAGATCGTCCTCCAGTCGAGCGCCGACCCGGCCAAGGAAGTCGCGATCCGCTGGGGTTCGTTCATCAACGAGGTGATCGCGTTCATCGTGATCGCGGCGGTCGTCTTCCTCATCACCCGAGCGCTCATCAAGGAAGCGCCGGCCGCGCCGGTCAAGACCTGCCCGTTCTGCAAGGAGGACAACGCCGCCGACGCCTCGAAGTGCCGGGCCTGCACGTCGGCGATCTGAGGCCCACGACCGCGAGAGGCGGCCGACCGGGCAGAGGCGGACGGGATGGGGAGACGACCTACCGCCCCGGTCCATGCCTTGGTGGGCACGAAGCGCGACACCCCAGCCGACCGCGCCCATGGCAGACTCCGTGGATGACCGAGACCGCGACCCACGCCGGCCCGATGCTCAGGCTCGACGGGCTCGGGCGGCGGTTCGGCGACTTCTGGGCCGTGCGGGACGTGAACCTCGAGGTCGCGCCGGGCGAAGTGCTCGGCCTCCTCGGACCCAACGGTGCCGGCAAGACCACCACGATCCGGCTGCTCAGCGCCCTCATCGAGCCGTCCGAGGGCAACGCCTGGGTCGACGGTCTCGAGGTCCGCGAGGCGCCCGAGGAGATCCGTCGCAGGATCGGCATCCTGACCGAGACACCCGGGCTGTACGACAAGCTCTCGGCCGAGCGGAACCTCGACTACTTCGGGCGCCTGTACCGACTGTCGGCGGACGTCCGCGCCGCGCGCATCGAGCGCTGGATGCGGCTCCTCGGCATCTGGGACCGACGAACGGAGCCCGCGGGCACGTTCAGCAAGGGGATGCGCCAGAAGCTGGCGATCGCGCGGGCACTCCTCCACGAGCCGCGCGTGCTGTTCCTCGACGAGCCGACGGCCGGACTCGATCCGGAGGCCGCATTCATCGTCCGCGAGGCGATCGAGGCGCTCAGCGGTGAGGGTCGGACGATCGTCCTGTGCACCCACAACCTCGACGAAGCGGACCGGCTGAGCGACCGGATCGCGTTCCTGCGCGGGACGCTGTTGCGCATCGACTCGCCGTCCCGCCTCCGCGGCGCCCTTGGCCGCGGCACCATGGCGGTGCGCCTTGCCGAGACCGCATCGCCCGCCGTGCAGGCCGCCGTCCGAGGCCTGGACCCGGTCAGCGCAGGTGACGAGTACGCCCGAAGGCCTGACGGTCGGCGTCCACGATGGCGAACGGGACGCGCCGTCCGTCGTCAGGGCGATCGTCGAGGCCGGTGGGTCGGTCGTGGAGGTGCGGCTCCAGGCGGCGACCCTCGAACAGGTCTACTTCGACGTCATGGGCGTGCGGCCCGGAGCCGGAGTCGACGCCGATGCGCCCGACCGGGTCGCCTGACGTGCGTCGCGACATCATCGCCGCGATCGTCGGCCGAGACTGGGAGGAGACCCTGCGCAACCGGCTCCTCCTCGCGACGATCCTCATCCCACCGGTCGTCCTGACGATCGTGCCGCTCATCGCGGGGAGCATCATCCAGGGCCGGCCCCTGCCGGACTCGATCGCCCGGACCGTCATCGAGCAGCGGCCTGAGTGGGCCAGCCTGACCCCGGGCGAGATGACGGCCGCCTTCGGCATCCAGCAGTTCCTCGTCTTCTTCCTGATGATGCCGGCGTACATCCCGCTCTCGATCGCCTCGTACTCGATCGTCGGGGAGAAGACCTCGCGCAGCCTCGAGGCCGTGCTGGCCGCCCCGATCCGGACCCTCGAGCTGCTGACCGGCAAGGCGGTCTCCGCGCTCATCCCGGGTGTGCTGGCGGGCTGGCTCACGTACCTGGCCTTCGTCCTGCTGACGGGCCTGCTGTACGGCTCGCACCTCGTTGGCGTCGTGACCGACGGGTCGTGGCTGGCCGGCACGTTCCTGCTCGGGCCGGCGATCGGGCTGGCGTCGGTGGTGGCCGGGGTCATCGTCAGCGCGCGGGTGAACGACCCGCGGACCGCCCAGCAGATCGGCGGCATCGTCATCGTCCCGCTCGTGGGGATCGCCGTCGTCCAGGCGAGCGGGACCGTCATCTTCGGGGCGGTCGGCTACGCGATCACCGCCGCGATCGTGCTCTTCGTCGCCGCCATCGGCCTGCGTGTCGGGGCGGTCCTGTTCGGCCGCGAGACGATCCTCACCCGCTGGCGATAGGAGGTCGATGGGCCTCGTTCCGGGGCGGGCCGAGCGTGGCCCGCGGCGCATCCGACGACCGAGACCCGCAGACCCGCCAGCCGGCGGCAGGCCCTCAGACCGACGACGCCAGGGCCGCCACTTCGTGCGGGAGCCAGAACCAGCGCAACGCCTCGAAGTCGGGACCGACCACGAGCGACGCCGAGCCCCGGACGGCGGCCGCGATCGGCGCCGGCGGGCCGGTCACCAGTGCCCGCCCCTCGGCCAGGTAGTCGATCAATCGAGACTCGGTCTCACGATGGCGATGGGCGGTGAACGACGGTCGTCCCGCGTCGTAGCGCATGTCGGCCAGCGAGAGTGGCGGCTCCACGGTCGGGCCGGCGTGACGCCACAGGCCGGTCGCCGGGTCGAAGCCGTACTGGGGCAGGAGCCGCCAGCCGTCGGAGGCCACGAGCTCGACCGCCGCGAGGATGTACTCGAAGACCGCCTCACTGATGAAGTAGTTGAAGTTGACCCGCACCCAGCCCGGCTTGATGCCCTCGCAGCCACGCGAGATCTCGCGCTCGAACTCGTGGGACGTCTCGACATCGATGCCCAGGAGGCGATGGCCGTACGGCCCGGCGCATGAACAGCCGCCGCGCGACTGGATCCCGAACAGGTCGCTGAGGAGCGCCACGACGAAGTTGTGGTGGAGGTACCGGCCGTCGTGGCGGATGACGAACGACACGATCGACAGCCGGTCCGCGGACCGGTTCCCCAGGATCTCGATATCGGGATGACCGCTCCAGCGTTCGATCGCGCGGTCGATGAACGAGTGCTCGCGCGAGCGGATCGCCGCCTCCCCCACCGCCGACTTGAGGGCGAACACGAGGCCGGCCCGGATCGACTCCACGATGGCCGGCGTTCCGCCCTCCTCGCGATGCTCGATGTCGTCGAGGTAGACGTGCTCGGCCGGGTTCACGTAGGCGACCGTGCCGCCGCCCGGGGCCGTGGGCACGCGGTTCGTGAACAGCTCGCGCCGCGCCACCAGCAGGCCCGGCGTGCCCGGCCCGCCGATGAACTTGTGGGGCGAGATGAAGATGGCGTCCTTGTACGCGAGCCGGTCATCGGGCGGGTCCATGTCGATCGCGACGTAGGGCGCGGCCGCGGCGAAGTCCCAGAACGAGAGCGCACCGTGCGCGTGAAGGAGGCGGGCGATGCCGTGCGTGTCGCTCACGATGCCGGTGACGTTGCTGGCGGCACTGAAGCTGCCGATCTTGAGCGGCCGGGCGGCGTAACGGGCCAGCTCGGCGGCGAGGTGGGCCTGGTCGATGTGTCCGTCGGCGTCCTCGTGGATGACCACGACCTCGGCGATCGACTCGCGCCACGGCAGCTCGTTGCTGTGATGCTCGAACGGGCCCACGAAGACGACCGGCCGCTCGCCGGCGGGGATGCGCGCGCTCAGGCCGTATCGGTCGTCGAGCTCCGCCGGGATGCGCAGGCCCAGGACCGCCACGAGCTTGTTCACGGCCGCGGTCGAGCCGGCGCCGGTGAAGATCACCGCGTGGGCTGAGCTCGCGCCGACGGCCGCCCGGATGATCTCGCGGGCCTCCTCGCGGAAACGCGTGGTCTGGAGCCCGGTGCCGGACGACTCCGTATGGGTGTTCGCGTACAGCGGCAGGACCGCCTCGCGGATGTAGTCCTCGATGAAGCTCAGGGAGCGACCGGACGCCGTGTAGTCCGCGTAGGTGACGCGGCGGATGCCGAACGGGCCGGCGACCGCCTCGTCGTCGCCGATGACGGAGGCGCGGATCGTCTCGATCAGGGCGATGGGGTCGGAGACACCCGGAGGCAGGACGGCCGGGCCGGGGGTGGGGTGCACGGGAGCATTAGACCACGAGGAGGTCGCCCCCCGGCCGCGAGGACGATGAGGCCGAATGGACCGCGCCGGCGGGCGGTGCGTCCCTACCAGCCGCCCGGTAGGTCATGCACGCTCTCGTCGCGCCCCGTGAGTACCGTGGAGGTGTGTGATGGCCGGTCACATCGTGGGCGCCCCGACAGGACACGTTGAGGGCACATTCGGGGGTCATTGGGCGAGTTCGCGCCTGATCTCGGTCGGGTTGGCCGTCGGAGCCATCTGGGTGGCGGTGCTGGTCGCGAGCATCTACGCGCCGGTGATGATCACCGGCGCGAGTCACGAACGCCTGGCCATCGCCGCCCTGGGCGACTGGCTGTGGGGCGGCCTCGCGACCGGCCTGCTGCTGCTCGCGGCGGCATTCACGCGGCCGGAACAGCACGACATCTGGCCGGTCGTCGCGGTCGTCACGGCCTTCGTCTGGTTCGCCGTCGCCGTCGCGAGCGTGTTCGCGCCCGATCTGGTGACCGGGACCGACCCGACGTCCATCCCGCTGGCCGCGATGCTGGCGCCGATCGTGGGGGCCGTGGTCACCGCATTCCTCGCGGTCTTCGCGGCGGGGATGGGAGCTCGTGCCCGCGACTGAGGCGCCGATGGCCGGCCCGGCGCGGACCTCGCCCCGGACATCGGGCGGGCCGGTGCCGCGCCGCGGGTCCCCCGGTTCGAACCCGGGCGACGTCCTCTTCGAACTGGGTCGCCGGGAGAGCCAGGGCCTCAAGTACGAGCGCGTCCTCTTCCTCTCGGACGCGGTCTTCGCGATCGCCCTGACGCTGCTCGCGCTGGACCTCCGACTCCCCGACGATCTGTCGGGAGGGGCGGCCGAGGCCACGCTGGGCAGGCTCCTCCAGATCCCCGGACCGGCCTTCGCGTTCAGCGTGGGGTTCTTCGTCCTGGCGGCGTACTGGACCGGTCATCGCGAGATCTTCGGCGGCGTCAAGAGGATGAACGGGCGCCTCATCTGGCTCAACTTCGGGTTCCTGTTCTGGATCGTGCTGCAACCGTTCGCCACGTCGCTCCTGGGCGGCCACGACCCGACCCCGACCTCGGTGATCGCGTACGCGACGGTGCAGGTCGCGACGGGCTGTTTCCAGGCGGTGCTGTGGACCTACGCCACGACCCGCCCGGCGATCGTCCGGCCGCACGTGGACGCGCGGTTCCGGCGATGGGTCACGGTCGAGCTCCTGCGCGTGCCGATGGTCGGCGTGGTCTCGATCCCGATCGCCGTCCTGGCCGGTCCGGGCCCGGCGATGGCCTCGTGGAGCCTCGTGATCCCGGTGACGCTCGTCATCCATCGCCATTACCGCGACCAGGTCCGGGAGATCCCGGACGACTGACCAGGGTGGCGGACCGGGCCCGGGGGCGCGCGGACGCGTGCGAACGTCGTATCGTGCGCGTGAGCGCGGGGCGTTTGATCGCCCCGGACGAGCGCATCGGCACGCGAAGGGAGATCACAGCATGGGCGACAAGACCCCGAAGCGACCTCCGAAGCCGAAGAAGGACAAGAAGGCCAAGACCGCGACGGTCTGACCGCGTCTCGGCGAGAGCTCCGGCGGCCGCTCGCCCGACGTTTGATCCGTTCTAGTCCGCAGACGTCGGCATATCGCCGGGCGGCTGGCCGACGCCGGGCCACTGGCGCCCGTCGAGACCGGCCCGGGCGGCGTCGCGTTCGCGGTTCGCCTCCGCGTCCAGGGCGACGCCCTGGTTCGTGAGATCGTCCGCCCGCTGGTGGAGCGCGCCGGCCTCCCCGGTCGCCGCGCCGGCCTCGGCCGTCCAGCGTGTCTTGTCCTGTTCGTTCAGGTCCACGTAGTCGAGCACGACCTGGGCCCCCTGGGCGTGGATCTCGGCCGCGTTCGCCCCCGCGGCGGCGGTGTCGCGCTCGCGAAGGACATCGGCGGCCTCTCGTCCGAGTCCGGCGCTGTGCTCGAGGTGGCCGGCCCGATCGTCGAAATCGGATGCCCGGTGCTCGAGCGCGTCGCCGGTCTGGCGCAGGACCTGGCCCTCGTCACCCGCGCCCATATGGTCGGCGGCATCGGCCTGGGTGTAGTCCGTCGCCGACTGCTGGTGCAGGGTCGTCGCGTCGGCGTGGAGCTGGCCCGCGTCCTGCAGGTCGTGCTGGGCCGCGTCTTCCTGGACCTCGTAGTCGTAGTCACCCACGGGCTGGCCTCCTCGTCGCTGACTGCGCTGGACGGCGATGATAGGCCACCGACGTCGCCCGAACGACGCGAGAAGGAGATGGAGCGGGAGACGGGTCTCGAACCCGCGACATTCAGCTTGGAAGGCTGACGCTCTACCGACTGAGCTACTCCCGCCAGATTTCGTGCTCAACTACAGCGGATAACCGTCGATTCTGCCCTTTGCGAGTTGACCACACTGCTCGAACAGCGGATAATCACGCCAAATTCGTTCGGTTCTGAGCGTGGGACAGCGTCAAAGTATGCGCTGTCCGCTCCCCCGCTGAGTTCGGGCAGAGAGGCTAACTTTTCGATGGCCAGAACGTCTCGCACGCCCCGTATCGTAGCCGAAGGTGGTCAGCCGGCAACCGGCCTGACGATCGACGCCGCGATCAGCTCGTATCACCTCAGCCTTCGGGCCGGCAACAAGAGCCCCGCGACGATCAAGACCTACCTCGCGGCGCTGGCCCGGTTCAGGCGGTTCCTGGCCGAGCGGGGCATGCCCCGGACGCTCCGGGCGATCCGGCGCGAGCATGTCGAGGCGTTCGTCGTTGCCCTGCAAGATGCAGGGCAACGCCCGGCGACCGTTTCCATCGCTTACCGGAGCCTCCAGCCGTTCTTCAAGTGGGCGCTCGGCGAGGACGAGATCGCCGCCTCCCCGATGGAGCGGATGACGCCCCCGATCGTGCCCGAGGAACCGCCGGCGATCCTGCGCGACGAGGAGCTCAAGGCGATCCTCGACGCCTGCGCCGGCTCCGACTTCGACGCCCGCCGCGATACCGCGATCATCCGGCTCCTGCTCGACACCGGGATGCGCCGGGCCGAGCTCGCCGGGCTCAAGGTCGACGACGTCGACATGGACCAGCAGGTCGCGATCGTGATGGGCAAGGGCCGTCGACCGCGGGCCTGCCCATTCGGCAACAAAACCGCCCAGGCGCTCGACCGCTACCTGCGGATGCGACCTGCTCATCCGTTCGCCGATCGACCGGAGCTGTGGCTCGCCCGCAAGGGCGTCCTCACCGACAGCGGCGTGCTGCAAGTGCTGCGGCGTCGCGGGGCCACGGCCGGACTTCCCAAGCTCCACCCGCACCAGTTCCGCCACACTTACGCCCACCTATGGCTCGCCGACGGCGGCAACGAGGGCGACCTCATGCGCCTCGCCGGCTGGAAGAGCCGCCAGATGCTCAGCCGCTACGGCGCGTCAGCTGCTGACGAGCGGGCGCGCGACGCCTATCGGCGGCGAAGTCCGGGCGATCGGATCTAGCCACCTCACACGCGAACGAATCGCCTCTCTGGCGAGTCAAGGGGAGCAGGTGGGATCGCTCGAGGACATCGTCATGGCCGCGCAGCTGGGAGATCGACAGGCCTTCGCCGAGCTCGCCCGTCGAGAGGGCGATCGAGCCCTGCGGCTCGCCTACGTGATCGTCGGCTCACGTTCGGACGCCGAGGAGATCGTGCAGGACTCGCTGTTCCAGGCCTGGCTTAGCTTGCCTCGGCTGCGCGACCCAGCTCGCTGGTCGGCCTGGTTTCGACGCCTGCTCGTCAACGCCGCCCGTGACCGTGCGCGTCGTGTTGTTCGTCTGGCCGAAGTCCCGATCGAGGGCGTGGCCACAACCCTGGGCGCGCAGGGTGAGCGGTTCGCCTCGCTCCTGGACCGAGACGAGCTCCGTCGCGCGGTAAGCCGACTGGCGATGGACGACCGGACGATCATCGCCCTTCGGTACGGCGCTGACCTCGAGGTGCCCGACATCGCCGATGCGCTCAGCATTCCCCTCGGGACGGCCAAGTCCCGCCTCCACCGGGCACTCGGTCGCCTCCGCGAGATCCTCGCGGACGAGGCGGCGGTGATCGATCGATGACCGGCATCGGCGGACCAACCCCGGACCGCTCCGATCTCGAGGATCGGCTTCGCGACGCGTTCAGCGAGGCTCGCCGAGTCGAGCTGTCCGCCGGGTTCTTCGACGGCTGGCCAGAGGCGCTGCCGTCGAGGCCGCTCATGTCTCGGCGTGGTCCCGTCGGTACGGTGGCAGCACTGGCGGTCGCGGCGTGCCTGATCGTCGCAGCCGCGCTCGTCCTGCGCCCCTCCACGGTCCCGCTCGGCGCGTCACCTTCGCCGCCACTGGCCGTGAGCCCTTCTCCGAGCGCATCGGGCTCGACGGCATCCACCACCCCGTCGCTGCCGCCCGGGGTCGTCGCCTGGGTCGACGCTGCACCGACACCGTCGCCATCCCCGACACAGGTATCGACGGCCGGCCTCCCCACCTGCTCGTCCGAAGACCTCGACGTGCGTTTCAGTGGTTGGGGAGGAGCGGGCGGAGGGGCGCTCATAGGCGGCGTCGTCATGAGCGAGCCAGATCCCGGCGCCGCTAAGTGCACCCTCTCGGGCGTCCCGACGGTATCAATCCTCGATCCGCACGGGAAAACCATGGCCATCCATGTCGCGCCGATCCCGAGCCCTTCGCCGGCTGTCGTCGTCATCGAGCCCGGCCTCCCGTTGCCGCCTGAGAATGTCGCCCTGCTCGTCGGCCAGGCAGGGTTCCAGGTCTTCTGGTTCAACTGGTGCGGCCCGAACCCAGGAACGTCCGGGACGCTCGTCGTGGGTCTGCCAGGTACGGGAACGCGCCGCCTGCCGATCGACCTGGCCACGCCGGCCTGTGACGCTGCCGGCGACAGGTCCACGATGAGCGTGGATCCGCTGACGCCAGCCGAGGCGCCGGAGCCTGCCCCGCCCGCCTGGACCGACCTGACCGCCGATGTCGCAGCACCGTCGGTGGCCGTCGCCGGGCAACCCTATCGATACTTGGTCACGATCAGGAACACGACCGACCACTCCATCCCGCTCGATCCGTGCCTGACCTACGTCGAGCGGCTGTGGAGCGGTTCGACCACGGTCGCGGCGCCGAGGTACGTTCTCAACTGCGGACGGGTCGGCGCGATCGGGTCCGGCGGGAGCGCGACATTCGAGATGGTCCTGGAGGTGCCCGTGGGTGCCCCGCAGGGACCGGCCGTAATGCTGTGGGGCACGGACGGACCCGGCCCGAGCGGCCCGAAGCTCCCGATCACGATCGTGCCGGCGGGCAGCGCCATCGGGTCCGTTGCGCCGGCCACCATGCCGCCTAGCCGAGATCAGCTCGATCTTGTCGAAGCGAAGCGCGTCTCAGCCGCCTTTGAGACGGCGCGGGCCGGCGGTGACTGGCAGGCCGCCTGGCAACTGCTGAGCTCGTTCAGTCAGGCGAAGATCGGATCGATCGACGCATTCATCCATGCGGAGACGGCGTTCAACCTCCAAGGAGGCTCGACGTTTGTCGTTGCGGATCCGAGCAAGGACCGTGACCTCCTCGCGCCGGGATTCCTTGGCGGCGACCTGTTCGGCAATCTCAAGGGCAACTCGCAGATCGAGCGAGCCTGGTTCGTGGGCGTCGCCCACCCCGACGTGAGCGGTGCGTCTGCCGGATCGGAGGACCTGGTTGTCGCGCCGCTCATCGATGGCACCTGGCGCGTTTGGGTTCGCTGAGGCAGGAGGCGCCAGGACGATGCAGTTAACTGACTGGAGATCGCAGAAGTCAGGAATGGCTAAGCGGACCTAGTGTGTCGTGCAAACCTGGAGTATTATTGCAGGAATGAACGACACACCTGAAGCAGGGCGGCCTGACTGGGAGGCCCTCTTCGCGACGGCCAGCGAGCAGGCGGGCTACTTCACCGCAGCTCAGGCTCGCACGGCAGGCTACAGCTGGACGCTGCTCTCGTATCACGCGAAGAACGGGCGCTTCGTGCGCGTCGCCAGAGGGCTGTATCGCTTCCGAGACTACCCCTCCTCCCCCCGGGAGGAACTCATCGCCGCGTGGCTCCGGCTGGCGCCAGACGCCGCGGTCTCACACGAGTCGGCGCTCGAGGCTCTTGGTCTCTCCGATGTCATTCCGGACACGATCCATCTGACGGTCCCGCGCGCCCGTCGAAAACTCAGTCGAACGCCCGGCGTATCCATCCACACGACGATCAGGCCCCTGGAGGTGAGCGACGTCCTCACGCGCGACGGGGTCCGGCTCACCGCGCCGGCTCGGACGATCGTCGATGTCGCCGAGGCTGGGACTGCCCCTGAGCAGGTGGTGCTTGCCACGCGCCAGGCTGTGGAGCGCGGACTGACGACCCCCTCCCGAGTCCGGGCTGCAGCACGGTCTCGAAGCCGTCGAGTCCGGGATCTGATCGAGACGGCACTGGCCGAGGCTGGGACGTGAGATACACGTCTGCGTCGGCCTTTCGCCAAGCGCTCGAGGCGCGGCTGCAGACCCTGAGCCGCGAAGACGCCGTCTCCATCGTCAGGCGCCGAAAGCAGGTCGCGTTCGATCGACTGCTGGCGAGGCTTCTCCTTGCGGCGCCGGGTCGGTGGGTGCTCAAGGGCGGACTCGCGCTCGAGTATCGGTTCGGTACCCGCGCCCGATCGACCAGAGACATGGATCTTGCGGGTTCCGCAGACGAGGAGACCGCGACGGCCGACCTACTCGCAGCCCAGGATCTCGACCTTGGCGACTACTTCGGATTCACGATCGAACGCACAGCCAAGCTCGATGACCTCCTTGAGGATCGGCGGTCAGGTACCACGTTCGAGCGGACCTGGGCCGCCGTCGCTTCGAGGACTTCGTCGTCGACGTCGGTTTCGATCTTGCGCCCGGTTGGGACGCGGAGATGCTGAAGGGTACGGATCTCCTCGCGTTCGCCGGGATCGACGCGGTAGAGGCGCCGTCGCTGGCGCTGGAGCTGCAGGTTGCCGAGAAGGTTCATGCCTACACACGTGCCTACGGTCCAAAAGGCATCCGCAGTACGCGAGTCAAGGACATCGTCGATCTCGCCCTGATCGCGTCGACGGTGAGCCTGGACGCCGAGCGACTCAATCGCGCTCTGCGCGATACGTTCGGGCAGCGCGGCCACCGCGATCTGCCCGTCGCGCTCGCTCCTCCGCCGAGTAACTGGGACGTGCCATTCCGACGCCTGGCTGCAGAGATCGGGATGAAGGTCGACCTCAAGCGAGGCCATGAGCTCGCGTCCCGACTCCTGGACCCGATCCTCTCCGGTGAGATCGAGACCGGCACCTGGAGTGTCGCGACCGTGGGCTGGGTCACCGATCAAGCCGATCAATGACCGCGCGAGTCTCCTGGCCGTGCCAACGACCTGGGCCATCGGCCGAGAGGCAGCCCATCGCCTGCCAGCAGCCAGAGCAGGAGCCGCTGGTTCCGGGCCGGGAGGGCGGTCCAGATGGCACCGGCCCGCGTGGAGCGTAGCGAGTCGGGTTTCGGGCCTGTCTCGGTCTCCGCACGATCGGGTGTCGTGCTCCTCGTCACCCTAGTGTCACGTATCGTGTTACGGAGCGCGTTACGGAGCGCGCTGCGTGGCACGACAGTGTCGTGACCCTCAACACTCACGCTCCGCGGCCCCGACGCGCCCGTCGGAGAGGCGGCGTATGTAGCCGTCCCGATGCACGAGCTCGCTTGCCGTCATCGGTTCTCGCGTCGCTTCCGAGCCGACAGGTAGGCGAGTCGTGTGAAGTAAGCACGGCGGGCAGCTTCGGCGCGGCGTCGGCGTTCGGGTTCGGGGAGGCGGCCGTCGGGGTCGACCTGGTCGAGGAAGCGCTGGTTGAACGCACGGCGGGCCGCCTTCGTGGTCTCGCGCGGGTCGTAGCGCGCGTGGAGCATGTAGGCGGCCATCCGGGCGCGCATGGTGCGCTCCGACGGCGTCAACGACTCGCGTCTCACCTCAACGCCTCGGTGAAGTCTTCGTTGCCACCGAGGCCGAGGACCTGGAGCCAGGCGTCGGTGCCGACCGGCGTGGGGCAGCGCCGGGATGTCGGGTCGACGAGGAGTGCCCCGAGGGTCGTCCGCGCCACATTCGGGTTGAGGGCGACGACAGTTGCCTCGAGGGCACGCGTCCGCAACTCCGGCAGGACGAGCGCCCAAGCCTGGCCAGCGAGCCCCGGGTAACCGCCTTTGAGGTGGCCGGTGCGGGCTAGGGAGCCGGCTCGCTCCGCCGACGGGACGACGAACAGGAGGTGCCAGCCGGCTTTGTCGTAGCGGAGCGCGGTCTCGTAGCGGCCGAGCTTGTCCCGAATGACCGGACCCCGCTCGGTGTTCTGGTCGATCTCGAGACACAGGACCGCCGAGCCCGTCGGTGCCTGGAGGACAACGACGGCATCGGGGTAGACCTTGGGCAGGAGGTCGTGGGCCATGACCTCCGAGAGCCAAGCCTGGACGAGCGGGTCAGCCGCCCCGGCGCCCGCGTTCAGAAGCGCGCAGACCGTCTCGACCCCGTTGAGGCTGTGGCGAAGCTGGGTGCCGGCGCGGGATCGGGTGAGCGGGTCGTAGCCGAGACGACGACGTCCGCGGGGGGAGATGCGAAAGGCGTAGGGAGCACCGCCGCGGGAGGAGGGAGGCAGGATCGCGCGTTCGAGATAGCCGGCGCGATAGAGAACGGCGAGACGTTCCTGGGTGGTTTGACGACGAGCGTAGGCGAGGGTGGTGAGCTGAGCGGTCGTCGCGATGTCGGCGCGATAGAGGATGCGCAGAGCGGCGCGATCGCGTGTGGACAGGAAGCCTGGATCGACGATGACCCGACGAGGAGGTGCGGGGGCGGAGGAGAACGCACCGATCATGGGTCTGTAGGGTCTCGGCGCGGATCGTCCATTCCCGCGCACGAAACCGGGGGCAGGGAACCGGGTCCCGAAACCCCCATCGCGGGCCCTATCCCTGCCCCGGGCGGTGGAGGATCGATGGTCGGAGGGAATGATGGTGGTCGTAATGCTGCTGAACCATGTCGAGGGCGACCTCAAGTAGGGACCGTGCGTACCTGTTTTCGACGGCTGGCCACATTCCGGCCCGATGGAGTGGTTGGTCTCGGGAGCCGTCACGCCTGGGACGACCCAACCCGAGGTGAACCGCTTCATCAGAGCAGTCGCGACGCGGACGCCTCGCTCGTCGACCCGGATTGCCGTCAGCGACCGCCGGAGCGTGGACTCCTGGCGCGGTCGACACAACGGACCGCAGCGCATGCTGCTCAGCCCACCGAGACGGCACCGGGCGACCGACCGAGGCGTCAGCCGCCGAGCCTCGATGCTATCTCGCGGGGTCGGGCAGATGGAAGGGGCAACGTGTACGAGATTGTGTGCTGCTGAATCGCTAGGTCGAGGAGCTGAGCTGATTGGCCGCCGGAACCCTACTGCGGAAGGAAGTCCTCCGTCTGCAGGGTCGACGGTCGATCAGGCGCGTCACAGCGCGCGACAAGAGTGCCGGTGAATGGGGCGCTGACCGTCCCGGCCCCGCCACCAAGCGTGATGCGGATCTGGAGCGGCCCGGGGGGGGCTCCACACCAGTTCGCCCAGTACACGATGAGCCATCCGGCGTCGGCGACGCCCGGCTCCAGCACGACCTGCTGAGTCGGCGATGGGACCGGGGTTAGTAGGTCAGTCCGGAGTGGGCTGCCATCCGTGCGGACGAGCTCGACCTCGAGCGGGGCACCACCGAGGATGCACGGCGTTTGACCGACGTTGGTCAGGAGAACGTCGCCGTGGACGACGCCCGTCTCGCCCTGCCGACCGGCCTTCGCCTTGAGCGCGCTCGCCTGACACGGAGCCAACCCCGGTGCTGGCGTCGGCGACGTACCGCCGATCGGGTCGACGCGGACCCAGGTCGAGCCACCGTCGCTCGTCACGTACAGGGACACTACATCCGCCGACGTACCCCCGATCGCCCAACCGTGATCGCGAGCGGCCATCGTCGGACTCCCGCCCGACGGTAGTCCGATGGCCGCGATGGGCTTCGACCACGTCCTGCCCTGGTCGGTCGATCTCGAGAAACCTCCGTTCGAGCTGTCCCATAAGATCCAGTCGTCCGGTGACACGAAGGACCAGGACGCGGCAGCCGGCGTGGAACCTTGGGTGGCCCGCCATGTCCTTCCCGCGTCGCTCGTCGTGTAGATCACCAGGTCGGACGAGGTGGCGTTCGAGTACGACAAGGCGACGACCCCCTCCGTGGCGTTGAAGAAGGTCGGAGCCTGATAGACCTCACCCTGACCGTCGTGGTAGCCCGATGGCGGAGGGAAGTGCTGAAGGGTCCAGGTCTGGCCGCCATCGCGGGTCGCCCAGAGGCGCGTGCCCGGCGCACCGCCGGCCAGCCAGCCCGTCTGGAGATCGACAAACGCCGGGAGGCCCGTGATGCCATCTGCTCCGGCCGTCGCCGACCGCATCGCAGGCGCGGACCATGTCCTGCCGCCGTCGCCGGTCATGAGGATGCCATCCAGATAGCCGCCCCCCATCCCGCCCTGGACGTCGATCACCGCGTGGTCCCGGTCGATCCACACCGTCCGGCGTCACCCATGATTTCGGCCGGCATCGGGACCTGCGGCAGCGTCGTCCGCGACCACGTCGCGCCGCCATCGTCCGTTCGCCACAACGACAGAGCGTTCGTCCAGGTGTCCTCGCTCACGACCCAGCCGCGCCCCGCGTCGACGAAGCTCACCCCTTTCGGCGCGGCACCGGCGTAGTCGATCGGCGGGCCTGCGCTCCGCCAGGTGGAGCCGCCGTCATCCGTGAGGTGCAGACCGCGGTCCGTGAGCGCCCATCCGACCGAGGCTGTCGCGAACCCCGCGTACCGGATGGCCTCCGGCGGCAGCACAGTCGGCGGTGACGGTACCGGATAGACGATCAGGGGCCAACCGCCCAGGTCGGACCAGGTCTTGCCGCCATCGTCGGAGCGCACGAACCGTGCGAGGCCGGTCGGGCTGTCGCGGAGGAGGGCGAACCCGGTCCGGTCGGTCGCGAGAGCCGCGGACTCCACGTACGTCGCGGCATCCGGGTCGGCGAAGGCGACAAGCGCCCAGGTCCGGCCGCCGTCAGAGGTCGCGTAGGAGCCACGGTCGGTCCACAGCCAACCCTGTCCGCCCTGACGCATCGCGATGCCGCCGAGCTGCCCGCTCAGCGGCATCGCGCCGACACTCGGCACGCCGCTGTCAGCGCTGATAGCCGCGACCACGGACCACGTGCCGCCTCCGTCGGTTGTATGGAGCAGCTCTTTCGTCTGTGCGCCGGTCGAGGAATCGCCAACGCAGGCCGTCCAACCCGTCGACGTCGAGACGAACGTCACAGCGAGCGCGGCAGGTGCTGTGGTGCGGCAGGGTGCCGGGCTCCGGGTCCAGGTCGTCCCGCCATCGACGGTGGCCAGGACGGTCGACGGAAGGCGCAGATCACCGCCCGGACTCACGGCCCAGCCGCGCGATCCATCCATGAGGGCCGGGTGCCAGAGGCCGGTGACCGACGTGAGCCGCCAGCTCGCGCCGCGGTCGGCGCTCACGATGAAACCGCTCTGGCAGTCGATCGATGCGCCAGCCGGGCAGGCCGTCGTCGCCCAAATCGTCGCGCCGACCGCCGTGACGCCATCGATCGGTGGCACGCCGAGGCGCTGCACCCGCCAGCCTCGGCCGCCGTCATCGCTGGTCGCGACCACGCCGTCCCCGACGCCGTCCCCGGTCGCGCCGACAAGGACGAGATGCGAGACGTCTGCTCTCGCCAACGCGGCGGGCACGAACGAGCCCGACCATGGCTCTATTGACACCGGGCCGGGCGTGGCGACTGGGCCGAGCGTAGAGACGGGCGTTGGGTTCGACGCTCCGGACGGCGCAACGGTGGAGACTGCCGAGTCGGACGGCGACGGGTGCGGAGCCGTGCCAGATGACAGGCTCAATGCCGCGATCGCCACAATCAGGGCCGCGGCGCCAAGGAGGGCCGCGATTCCCGCCCGTCGACGCCACGGTCGACGTGCAGCGAGTGGAACGTGGGCATTGAAGCCGTCAACCGTGCCCCGGATCGCCGGCGGCATCTGCGGCTGGCGCGACGATTCGAAAGCAGCCCGGAGCCGCTCCTCGAACCCGTCGTCGGGCGAACGGTCGTTCATCGGTCCAAGCCGTCCCGAGGGCTCCACCCGACTGCCACCCGTAGGTCACGCAGCGCGTAATGGAGTCGCGACTTCACGGTGCCAACAGGGATGTCGAGGCGCACGGCGATGGCCTCGAGCGGCAGGTCCGCCCAGAAGCGCAGGACGACGACGATCCGGTGATCCGCATCGAGGACGTCGAGCCCGCGAAGGACGGCATCACGGGCGATCATCTGCGCGAAGGGGTCGTGTGGTGACGCGCCGTCGCCGGCCTCGACCGGCACCCATCGAACGCCCGAACGCCGGCGCCGAAGGCGATAGCGGCAGGTGTTGACGAGGATTCGGTCGAACCAGGCCTGGGCGTGCTCGAGGCTTCGAAGCTGATCCCGTTGCGTCCATGCCCGGGCCAGGGCATCCTGAGTCGCATCCTCGGCCTCCCGGGAATCGCCCAGGAGGAAACCCGCGAGCCGGAAGGCGCGCTCGAGCTCGCGATCACCGACCGAGCGGAACCAGATCCGACCCGGCGCCTCGATCTCGCTCCTGGTGGACAGCGCCCGCCCCCTCGGCTCGTGCGTTCCGACCTCGATCGCAACGATCATCGTGCCTATCAAGATGACCTGGGTTGGCGGTTTCGTTCATCGGGTTGCCGGCGAGCCTCAGCAAGCCCACGACGAGGGCCGGGCTCCGACTGCTGCTCGTCGAGCAGGAAGCTTAGGACCCCCGAACCGGGGCCCATATGGAAGCACCGGGTTCATCGGCGGCGAGGTGAGCACGCCACGAGGAGCAGGACGCCGGCGGCAAGCCCTACCTGCAGGACCCTGCGAGGGTACGGGAGCTCGCGGTTCATGCGACTGGGTCCACCTTTTGACGCCGCACCCTCGGAGGCGGCCACCCCTGTCAGCTCCAATTACACCGCAGTATGGTCACTCGTTCCGGATGCGAAGGGCGTCATGATGTGGCGCGATCAAGTGACTTCCGGGACACTCGCGGCGCAAACTAGCATGCCCTGCCTGGCTTGCCGCCAGGGTTTCCATCGATTGCCTTGTCACTTCAGCACGCGCAGCCTCTGGGCATCTCCCCATGGGAAGGTCAAATGTGCTGAGCGTCAGAAGTTCGGGCGTCGTCGCATTCGTGTTGGCCGCGGCGCTTGCGGGATGCCGCGCCGGAATCCCCCCGGCGTCTGAGGTTCCAGCCCCGCAGGCATCCGACTTTCCTGACCCGGCCCCCACGCCGCCGCCACAGTGGTCGGTGCTCACGCCGACGGCGCTGGTGACCGCTCCGTTCTCAGGGGTCGGTAATCAGTTCGTCTTCGCGGTCGTGGCTCACGGTGACGGGTTCGTCGCCGTTGGCGAGGACCTTCAGTTCGACGGTCCCGTCAACGGCAGGATCTGGACGTCGCCAGATGGGACGCGTTGGACGAAGCTCGGCGTAGCGCAGAACGATCTCGCCGACGCCGAGGTCGACCTAGTGGCGACCACCGGCACAAGGCTCGTGGCCTTGGGCGGCGCGCGCGCCAGTGATGCCGCCGGAGAAGGTCCCGACCGCATCATCTGGGTTTCGGATGACGGCGCGACCTGGCGACGCCTTTCCTCTGGCCAGCCTCCGTTCGAAGGGATATTCGTCAGGGGGGTGGTCGGCGGACCCACGGGCTTCGTCGCCTGGGGAGCCGACGGCACACAAGGCGCGATCTTCCACTCCCAGGACCGCATCGCCTGGGCGCGAGCGGCTACTGACCCCAGCCTCGACGGCGCCGAAGTCAGGGAGGTCGAGCCGTATCGAGGTGGCTTCGTCGCGGTCGGTGCCCACCGGCCCGCACCGCCCCCCGGCGCACCGCTTATAGTCGGCGGACCGGACACGTCCACCGCGGCCGCCTGGTGGTCGCCCGATGGCCGTTCGTGGCAGGCCGCGGGCACCGACGCCGGACCCGGCCTCGGCTCCCTCGAAGTCGGCGCGGCAGGATTGTTCGCCCTCGGCGGCAGCGGCTGCGGCGGCTGCGTCGGTCCGGGGATCGTGTGGCGCTCGGACGACGGCCGGCACTGGAGGCGGATCGGATCGGACGTCGGCACCTCTCCCGCCTACGCGTCGGATGGGGCGCGCGTCATCCGCTTCGACCAGCAAGGCACCGGGGACGTGTCCTCGTCGACCGATGGCAGCACCTGGCAGACGGTCGCGAACTTGGGTCGGCTGGCCAACTACGGGTACACGGTCGGCACGCACGGCATCCTGTTCGAGGATTCGATCCCCAGGGGCGGCCCGCCGGACGAGGTCGATGGCGGGATGTTGTTCGTGGCAGCCCGGTGATTGATGTCCCGTCTGCCAACTCGCGGATTCGTGCGGGAGACCCATGCATCGGATCGTCATCCGAGTGACGGTCGAATTGCGATCGGATGCACGTCCGAATGCATGGCCCAGAAGGCGCGTCGCGCGCTGCTCCGTGGGTTTGTTACAGCGGTTGGAACAATTGTCACAGAGGGCCGGCGAGGCGCGCGCTCCCCTCGGCGCTGAGCCGCTCGAGGCGGTCACGTCGGGCCCGGTGACTTCCTCGCTGACGATCGAGAATCCGTTCGTCGGATTGGTCGCCGGATCGGTCGTTCCGACGACATTCCAACGACCGCACATCCCGATCGGATTCCGCAGATCGAGAACGGGACATCAATGGTCTCCACGCTCGCCTCTGCGATGTCGGATCACCGGCGCCCGTCCTTCCATCGATACTCAGCCGCGACGGCACGTCTCTCCCCGTGCTCGCGCAGCTGCCCTGAACCAGTGCCAATGGGCACAGATCGCCCGCGCCAGGAGGGGCGTCAGGAGGGGCGCCAGAACGGGCGCCAAGACGCCCCATTGGACGCCCCCAATTCGTGCTCATCATCGAGGCCCCGGCGAGAGGGACCTCATACAGTCAACCACGCAGGCCACAGAGCTGGATCTGGCGCGGGAGAGCCGAGGCGTCATGGATGCCGTCACCTCCCGCAAGCACGCTGCCGATCCGCGGTATGACGACGACCGCTGCGAAAGCTGTGACGACGACCACCACCCCGATCCCGATCAGGATCCGTCCGCGACGACCCATGCACGTCCAATCTATCGCCCGGATCCCATCAGGACGACTCAGGATGCTTGAATTGCGATGGATCTCAAGAAGTCAATCGGCAACTGGCCCTGAGCCAGCGGGTCCTCTAGGGGGCTAGCACGACGGGGACCGGGGTTCCCTGCTGCAGGTCGAGCACGACTCGATCGCCGAGCGGGGCGGCCATCGTGGCCGTAGCCGTGCGCCGAGCCCCGACCGCCGAGCACCCCCCGCCGAACGGTGCGGCATGGGGATGCCGTGTGACGATGACGACGACGGCGAGATCGGACTCGACGGCTTCCGCCGTGTAGTCCTCGCCGCAGGGCATGGTCCCCGGATCGGGTGCGCCGACAAAGGCGACGGTGAGTTCGTTCCCGCCGACCGTCCCGCTGGCCGAGTCGATCGCGAGCCCGAGCTGCGAGCCGACTTCGTCGGGAGCGACGACGACAGGATTGGCGATCGCGACGCGGGTCAGCTTGACCGCCGTGCCCTGCAGGGTGAACTCCCAGATGGGCGCGGTCGCAGGTCCGCGCGACGTCTGGATCGGCCCGGACGTGAGTCGTGCGGCCGTGACCAGGAGCATCGCGCAGTCGGAGCAGGACGCTGATGTGGTGGACCCGATCGCCACGAGGGCCTCCTGCGCCGACAGGAGGGGCACCTTCGTCGTCGTCCCGTCGTGCCACGACACCTCCCCGTCGGGCGGAGCCTCCTCGGCTAGCGGGTTGACGGACGCAACCATCCCGGCCATGAGCGCGCGCTTGTTGTTGTCGCCCACGGCGAGCTCCCAGTCGCCGATCTGGCCCGTCAGCTCGCCGACCGGGGTGACAGCAGCATGCGCACCGGCAGCGGCCACCGCCTTCGCCCACGCCGAGAGCACGCTCTGGGCGCGCTGATGGGCAGCGGCCGGGTCGGTGGCTCCGGGCGCCCCCGTGCACCCCGCCAGCACGATCGCGGCCAGGAGCGCGGATGCGTAGCGCCTCACCGCTTTCCGCGCCATGCTGCCCTTCCTCCCGCCTACGCCGCCGCAGCCTATTGGTCGGGCCAACCCCGGGTCAAGGCCGTCGGGCGGACCCACTATTCGTCCGTTTGGGCCGTGGCGCGACGTCAGACCCTACGGGCCAGGCGATGGCGAGGGCGCCGGCCGGAAGGTGCACGCCTGGTTGGGTGGGTAATCGGCGTTGAGCGCGACGTCGTCGAGCGGCCTTGAGGGTGACCTGCGTAGAGCACTCGTCGCGCGGCGTGCCCGTTACGCCACCGTCGTAGGTTGCCAACCACACGGTGATCGAGTAGCCACCGGCGGGCAGGACGAGCGGTCCTGAGCCGTACCCGCCACCGTAGGTCGTGGAGCCCTGCCCTCCGGACGAGCCGCCGGGCACCATGCCCTCGTACACCACTGTGCCGTCGCCGGACGCCACCCGGTAGAAGGCAAGCACGTCGCCCGCGCAGCAGTCGACCCCGTGGGCGGTGGCCATCTGCCACAACCGTGCCGGCTGGTAGTCAGAGGCCAGCTTCAGGGGATGGCTGTCGATGACCTTCCCGGTGGCGTCGTCGACGAGCCAGACGATCTCTGATCGGGTCTCCGCAGAACCGGCTCGGGCAGCCGGCCCGAGCGATCGCACCAGCCACACGACGTCGCTTGCCGGCGAGGTTCCAGCGCGGGTCGACGGCGGCGATGTCGCCAGCCCTGAACGGCGCCCCGGTCAGCAGATCATCGCCGAGCCCGATCGCGGCCGAGACCTGCGCGAGCGTCATCCTGGGCGTGATCGCCTTGCCCGTCTGCTGGTCGCCGGTCTGTGGAGCCGCCGGCGGAGACGTCGTGGCCATTCGCCCAGGCGATCCGGTCGACGACGAAGGCGCTCGCGCACTGGGCCTGGGTCGCGGCGGTGCACTGCCATTGCCGTGCGTCGCCGGCGTGGCCGATGAGCACCAGGGCGGCCGGCTCGCCGGTCGCGCCCCCGGTCAACAACGACCACGCGTCCCCGCTCGTCTCGGTCATGAAGAAGGGCGCCAGGTTCGTTCCGGATGGCTGGCTGCAGCTCATGCCGTTGGAGCCCTCCGGCTGGCACAGCTGCGCACTGGCGCGGGTGTCGGTGAAGGCCACGAACCGACACCAGCCCTCGAGCGGGCCGACGTACCGCCCCGGGTACGGGCAGGATGGGGTGAACTGGTCGTAGTAGCCGGCCACCGCGACGGCCTGACCTTCGAGCTTGCCCGACCGCAGCAGCTCGTCAGCATCGGCAACGCTGATCACCGGCAGGCCAGCGACCTCCGATGGAAACGCCGAGGCCGTCGTCAGGGGCGAGACGATCGCAGAAGGGGAGGCGCTGACGCCCGCGGACGGCGTCGTGGTGGCGCCGGCGGACGGCGAGGAGCACGCGCCCAGAAGAGAGGCGATGAGCAGTGCAAGGATGCCGAATGCGAGCCATGCCATCCCTTGCGATGAGCCGATGCCGATGCCGTCGGAACGTTACTCGGACGAGCGAACCTGACGATCGGTTCCGCGAAACGCGGACCAGCTCGCGCTCTATGGACCCGATCCTCCGCCGACGAGCCGCCACGATCCGTCGGGCTGCTGGTCGAGCGAGTAGAACCAGGTCATTGCGCCGGGGAGGATCGAGCCGTCCGCAGTCCCGGTGGTCGTGATTGTCGTCGAGAAGACGACCTCCCCTGCGTTCGGACGCGCAGGGTCTGGGTTGATCTGGTAGGCGCTGACGTGCGTGTCTCCGCACAGCTCGCCGTTGCCCTTCACGAAGGTGGCCGTCGCGAGCTTCCGGCCGCTACCGCAGTCACCAGCGACAAGCGCACGGAGGTAGGCGTCGAGGACGACCTCGGGGGCGGCGCTGGGCGGCGGCAGGGACGCAGCGAGCGGCACCGGCGCGGCGGGCGAGCACCCAGCCGTCGCCGTGAGCATGAACAGCGCGAGAACGACCAGCCCCCGGCTCGCTGAAGACCTCCCCATCGGCGTCTCCTCTCGGCGTCTGGCTCATCGCACGGCCAGGCTCACCAGACGATTGTCGCCCGCACAGGCGTGACGGCGGCAAGCTCATTCACCGGCTCTCGATTGCAGACGGCTATTCGTCCGTCCGGGCTGCGCCGTTGGGTTCGGGAAGTCGCGGGGCGAGGATCTGCCGAGTAGCGGAGGCCCGAACCCGACCAGGACTCCGACGCGGAGCTATCCACCACGTCCGCAATTCACGGCACGAGCACGTGGCCGCTAGCGACTGCTCTGCGCAATGGCGTTCGCCAACCCGATGACCGCGACGAAGATGGCCCAGAACCGCGTGAGGGCCGCCCGGCGGAGCGCGGCGCCATCCGCCTCGGCATGACGGGCCTCCACTCGTCCGAGCAACCCGAGGCCGAGCGCAAAGAGCAACCACCAGATACCCGCGGCCAGGACGAGCCCAACGGGAAACGGCGGCCGGGGAACGGGATTCAACGTGACACCGCCGTGGACCCTGAATGGATACACGAGGTTCTGGAACCACGCGAGCACGGCGCCGGCCAAACCGGTCAACGCGAGGAGCAGGCCCGACTGGGTGACGACGGCTGGCAGCACCGCTCGCAGGCTGGCCGCGACGACGAGGGCCAGGACTGCGATCAGGATGCCGGGCGCCTCTTCTTGCAGCGTGTTGCGCAGGAAATCGAGCTGGACGAAGAAAGCCGCGGCTCCGGCAGCCATCGTCGTGGCCGCGAGGAATGCGACGCCGGCTCCGCGCCGCCGACGCTCGGTCCCGCTCACGAGGAAGGTGCCGAGCCCGACCAGCACGAGGGCAGCCAAGGTCAGGCCCCCGGTGAGAATCGCCTCGCGATCCGGCGACCCGTCCGCGGCGCGCCCGAGGAACACGATCCAGGCACCGAGCAGCAACGCGGTGACGAGATAGGCGAAGACCTCGCCGATCGCGACCCTCGGCCCAAAGTACGAGCCAGCCGAAGTCGGTCCCCGACCCGTCTCCGTATCGATTGGCACGACGGTCGACATCGCTTCGACCCCGCTGCTGAGCAACGCTTGTTGCTACGCGACGATGCTACGACCTCCGCCGTCAACATCGCTTGTTACTTCGGCCTCAAGTCCTCTCGTACCGACCATCTCCGTGGCGCCACCATCGCGGCTCGGGCGTGGCCGTTCGCCCTTCTTGGACCAAAATGGAAGCTAGGGGGCAATGGGCCGAGGTCCCGAACAGGCACCGTGACGCTCTTCTGGAACGTCGCGGGACGAGCGGAGTAACTGGCCTTACTGGGCGAGTCGGAACCCCTGCAAGTTATGCGCTGAAGTCCAGTTATCGCGCCCTTAGCCACAGCGCCAAGCTCGACCCAATTCGGCCGATTTGTGCGGGAATCCTGAGTTCAGAGCACAGCGCTCGACAAAGGGAGATTTGGAAGGCTGACGCTCTACCGACTGAGCTACTCCCGCCCGAGGTCCGGCGAGGATACCGAATGATCGGGGTCGACCCTTGGTCTACCCGAACCAGGGTCCCTCGGCCAACGGCGACCGAGGGTCCCGGGCCAGGTCAGCCGAGGCACGCGGAGCCTCCGCACGGACACGCCCAGCGGATCCCGCCCACCGCTCGAGGAAGTCTATCAGGCGTTCCTCGCCGACCTGGTTGTGGCCCTGCCCGACATTGGCCGCCCTGGGTGCGAACGGGCCGACCGGCCTGCGCGACGTGACGCTTGGCATCTGTGACATCTCAGTGGTTGGTGTGATGTTGATGGCATGAGCCATCCCCTGCCGATGCTCCCGGAGCCGCGCTTCGATCTGCCCGCCCCCGACGTCACGGACGCCGCGGCGATGGCCGCGATCCTGGCGGACCCGATCCGGGCCGGCATCCTCCGTCTGCTGGCCGACGGACCACATTGCGTATGCGAGATGGCGGCCGCCCTCGGCGCCCGCGACAACAATGTCAGCAACCACCTGGCACGCCTGCGGGACGCCGGTCTCGTTCGCGCCAGTCGACACGACGCCAACGGCCGCTACCTGTACTACGAGCGCGACGAGGTGGCCGTGGCCAGGGCCCGCGCCGCCCTCATCGGCGTCCTCCGATGACGACCGCGACCCTGCGCCGGGCCCACCCGTCGACCGCGTTCGTCGTGGCCGTGGGGACGGTCCTGTGGCTCATCGCCTGGTTCCTGGCCCTGCCGGCGGCCGACTGGGCCGCCTATGGCGCCCTGGGTCTCGAACGAGGCTCGCAGGCAGGCGATTCGATCGCGTTCTTCCTGTACGACGTGCCCAAGGTCCTGCTGCTCCTGACCGGCATCGTGACCGTCGTGTCGTTCCTCCGATCGTTCGTGTCACCCGAGCGCGTCCGGACGACCCTGGCCGGGCGCGGTGTCCTTCCTGGCACGATGGCGGCCGCGGGCTTCGGCGTCATCACCCCCTTCTGCTCCTGCTCGGCGGTGCCGCTGTTCATCGGCTTCGTGGAGGCGGGCGTCCCGCTCGGCGTGACCTTCGGCTTCCTGGTCGCCTCGCCGATGGTCAACGAGGTCGCGATCGTCCTGCTCTGGGGCCTGTTCGGCCCGGGCATCGCGATCGCCTATATGGCAGCGGGCCTGACGGTCGCGGTCGTCGCGGGCCTCGTCATCGGTCGGCTGCACCTCGAGCGGTACGTCGAGGACTACGTCTGGCAGATCCACGCGTCGGGCACGATCGCCGAGGCACGGCCGACGCTCGAGGAGCGCGTTCGCGACGCGTGGCGCTCGACCCAGGACATCGTCCGGCGCGTCCTGCCCTATGTCATCGCCGGCATCGCGGTGGGGGCGTTGATCCACGGCTTCGTCCCGACGGACCTCGTCGTTTCGGTCGGCGGGCGCGAGAACCCGCTCGCCGTTCCGGCGCTGGTGATCCTCGGCGTCCCGCTCTACAGCAACGCCGCCGGCACGATCCCGATCATCGAGGCTCTCCTCGGCAAGGGTCTCCCGGTGGGTTCGGCGCTGGCGTTCATGATGGCCATCACGGCCCTCTCGATCCCGGAGTTGGTGATCCTGCGCCGGGTCATGAAGCCGCGGCTCATCGCCGCGTTCGTGTCCATCGTGGCCGCCGGGATCCTGCTCGTGGGCTACAGCTTCAACCTGTTCATCTCGTGAAGGAGTCCACCGTGCATGTCATCGAAGTCCTCGGTCCCGGTTGCCAGAAGTGCCAGGTCACCGAGAGGGTCGTCCGCGAAGTCGTGGACGGCGCGGGGATCGCGGCCGAGATCACCCACGTCACCGACTATGCGGAGATCGCCCAGCGCGGCGTGATGTCGACGCCGGGCCTCGTCATCGACGGCACCGTCGTTCTCGCCGGTCGAGTCCCGACGCGCGAGCAGGTCGCGGCCTGGCTTGGTGTCGCATAGTCGAACGAGACAGGGCCGTTCGGTCGTCGCCCTTCTGGAAGTCCACCGGGGCCCGGACGAGCTGGATTCGCCGAACGTCAGACGGCGGCCGGCGACACCGCGCCACCGGCTGACCCGGTGGCCAGGTACGGTCCGGTCACGATCACCTCTTCGGCTCGCTCTTCGCCGTCGCCGCTGAGAACCACGAACCGGTGGTGGACCTCGGTCAGACCGCTCGACAGCGTGGCGCCGACGGAGCAGTACTTCGTCGCGGACAGTCGGACGGCCTGCCGGACCGCCTCGACGTCGATCGACTTGCCGTCGACCACGTGGACGATGTCGATCCGGGTGAAGGCGTTCGGGTGGTCGTCCTGTTGCGTGCCGCTTGCCAGCACCCGGTAGCCGGCGACCACCTGGCGCTTCTTGCGCAGGATCGAGATGACATCCATCGCGCTGCAGCCGGCGATCGCCATCGGGATCAGCTCGGCCGGGCGCATGCCCGTGTCGCCCCGACCGTCGTCGAGGACGAGCGCATGCCCGCTGCCGGATTCGGCGACGAAACGGAGGCCATCACCCTCGAGGGTGATGGTTGCGGTCTTGGCGGTCATGGTCGTCTCCTGAGCTGCGAGGTCGGATGGGCACAGCGGCGGGGACGACGCCGACATGGGTGGTCGGTGGATCGTTCAGATCGTCCCTTCAGCCGTTTGGATCTCGGTGCGGACGGCGCGGACGATCGCGTCGATCGGCGCCGGCGGCGGAACGCCCGGTCGGCGCGCCGTTTCGGCGCGGATGACGCTGAACCGGGCGGGTAGATCGCGCACGATATCGGCCGGGGTGAACAGCACGTCCGGGTCCTGCGGACCGCCGAACCCGTCAGCAAGGTTCGAACGATCGTGTCCGACGACGAGCAGCGTCCCGCCGGGCTTCACGGCCGATGCGGCCCTGCCGTAGACCCCCAGTCGTTCGGCCCGGGGAAGGTGGATGAAGAAGAGGGTGACGAGATCGAACCGGGCCGCAGGTGGAGTCCAGACCAGGAGATCTTCACGGCGCCAATCGATCTCCACGCCCGCGGCGGTCGCGAGTGCCCGCCCGCGATCGATGGCGACGGCGGAGAAGTCGACCGCGCTCACACGCCAGCCGCGACCGGCCAGCCACATCGCGTTGCGACCGTCGCCGGCGCCAAGATCGAGCGCAGCGCCCGGCGTCATGGCTGTGACTTCCGCGACGAGGGTCGGATCGGCGTCTTCGGACTCGATCGGGCGTTGGGCAGCATGCCGCGCGTCCCACATCTGCGCCCGGGTCGGACCGGGCTCGGTCGGTCGCCCGGTCACGGCCGAGACCGTCCCGGCTGCTCGTCGAGATGTTCCCGGATCCGGGCAGCGATCGCTTCCTCGACGACCGTGTCGGGGTCCCGAAGACCGCCCAGGCTGGCCTTGACGCCGACCAGGCCCGCGTACAGGGGCGGGCAGGTCGGACAGGTCTCGAGGTGCGCCTCCACCGCCAGGCGGGTGTTCGCGTCGAGTTCACCATCGAGGTACGCGGAGACGTGGCGGCGCGCCCTCCAGCACCGGAGCGGTTGGGCGAGACTCGCCTGCCGTCGCTCGTCACCCTCGGCGAGGGCACTGACCAGCATCATCCGACCCCGTCGCAGGCGTTGCTTCGTCGCCGGCAGTCCGGCGTCCATCGCTCTCGCGATCTCCGCGGCGGTCCAGCCGACGACGTCGTGGAGGACGACCGGCACACGGTAGATGACCGGCAGACGGGCCAGGGCATCCTCGAGTTCATCGCGCAGCTCGGCGCGCTCCAGGACCCGGTCCGGCGCGACGGAGTAGCGATCATCCCTCCAGTCGGCCTCGACGGCCTCGATATCGAGTTCGTCGCGATGGACCCGTGACCGGTCGATGATGCGGTTGACAAGGCTCCGTCGCAGCCAGGCGGAGAGGGCCGCCGGATCGCGTAGCTGGTCCCGGCGGCGCCACGCCCCGACGATCGTCTCCTGGGCGCAGTCCTCGGCCTGCGCCGCGTCGCGCACGAGCCTCGTAGCGAGTCGGACGAGACGCGGCAATTCGCCGACGAGTGACTCCGCGAACGCGTCCGTCTCCGAGACGTCATCCATCGTCGGTATCCCGGAGGCGGGGGGCTTGCTCATCCAAGGAGGAGAGATCCGATCACTGCGCGGCTCGCTTGGTGCCGATGTGGAACAGCGCGTACAGCGGGCAGAACCCCACGATACCTGTGACCAGGGCGATCCCGCCGATGAGCCACACGAGATAGAGCGCAGGTGCGCTGACGGCACCCGTGAGGGCGAGCCCGGCGAGCCCGAGCCCGACGACGATCCTGATGATCCGGTCGGTGGGGGATTTGTTCGTTGGGAACTTCATGTCGATGGCCTCCTGATGTCGACGGGGCGATCGCCCCTTCCGATCCGATGACGAGAACCGGGCCGGGATGGATACCGCAACGTCATCCAACCGGCCGATGCGCCTGCAGCCGCGCGTCCATGGTCGGGTTCCATCCGGGTGGCGTGCGCATCGGAGGACCGCGTCCGGGCCATGGACGCTTGTATCCATCCGGCGGCCTGCCTCGTCCCTGACGTGGGTCGGTCCGCAGCCGCGGCCACCCCAAGGAAGTGCCATGCCATCGATGATCGGCGGCAGTCGCCCGAAGCTCACGAGCCGCGCGCTCCGGCGCTGGGTACCAGCGCTCGTTCGCCATGCGCCGTCGCTCGTGACCGCCTACATCGTGCCAGGCCGAGTCCCGCCGACGATCCGCGAGGCCGCGATGCTCGGCGTCACCTCCATCAATGGATGTGAGGCATGCGAGTCGGTCCATGGGCGGTGGGCGAAGGCGGTCGGGCTCTGCCTCGACGATCTGTCGCCAGGAGAGGAGGCGGCGTACGCCTTCGGGCAACGACTCGCCGCGTCAGGGCCCCACGACGCCGGTCCACCGGTTGACATGAGCGAGCGTCACCGACGCGAACTGATCGCGGTGTCGATCCTCATGGAGCTGGCGAATCTCACCGGCAACCGGTTCGTGCCACGTGTCGTCAGGCCCACGATCCAGATCGGCGACGCTCGGACCGCCCGCCTGCTCGACCTCGGGATGCGTGGCGCCGACCGGGCTGGTCTGAAGCGCGCCCGGATGAGGATCGCGGGTCGAGCCACGGGAGACGTCCTGGAGGTCGGGATCGGCACCGGATCGAATCTCCGTGTCTACCCGGACGACGTGGTCGTGCACGGGATCGACGTCAGTGGGCCGGCCCTGTCGATCGCCGCTGAACGTGCGGTCAGCGCCGGGCGACAGGTGACCCTGTCGGTGGCCGACGCCGGCGCCCTGCCGTTCGCGGACGACACGTTCGATACGGTCGTCGTGACCTTCGTCCTGTGCTCCGTCGGCGACGTCGACCGAAGCCTCCGTGAGGCTCGTCGTGTCCTGCGCCCGGGCGGGACGATCCGGCTCCTTGAGCACGCCCGGGCAGGCCAGCCCCTGATCGCCGCGCTGCAGGATCGGATCGCACCCGTGTGGGCTCGTGTGAGCGGCGGCTGCAGGCTCGACCACGACGTACTCGGCGCAGTCCGAGGCGCCGGGTTGACCCTGATCGAAACGCGACAACACGCCGGCGGGACACTCATCGAGATCGTCGCTGCCTGACGAGGCGAGGTCGGCCGAGACGAGATCGGCCCGACCGGCGAAGACCGGAGATCCCGACGCCCGGGCCGCTTCCCACCCTCGGCCGTCGGTATCCGGGTGCCGCCCTCCGGGACCGGACCTTCCGTTCGGCATGGGTTCTCGTGACTAACGGCCCGAGGCTTATATCTGTCTTAGACATATATTCGCCATGGACGAATAGAAGTCGCGAACCTGCGCGATCGGGGCCGAGAACACGCGGCCTGCACGGAGACAGCGAACGCCGAATGCAATGAACGACATCGATGAGCTCCAGGCGTCGCTGCTCCGGTCCCTCGCCAGCGCGCATCGACTTCGCATCCTCCACCTGCTTGGCGAGCGGTCCTGCGAGGTCAACGAGGTCGCCCGCGAGATGGGGATGAGCCAGTCGACTGCCTCTCAGCACCTTGGGGCCATGCGGGCTGCCGGCCTCGTCGAGGCGATCCGAGATGGCCGCAGCGTGACCTACCAGCTCACCGACCCGCAGATCCTCGACGCCTGCGGCCTCATGCGCTCTGTGCTCGTTCGTCGCCTGTCTCGCCTTGGCGACCTCGCGGCGGCAGTCCACGAGGCGCCCCTCATCTTCTCGGCACGTCAGGAAGGTCATCCGTGAGCGACACCCTGTCCATCGTCCTGTTCTCCGGCACCGACGACAAGCTGCATGCCGCGGCGACCATCACCGCCGGCGCGGCTGCCATGGGGACTCCCGGTCAGCATCCTGTTGATGTATTGGGCGCTGGATGCGTTCCGTGCCGACCGGATCGCGAACGACCACGGACTCGCCTATGACGCGTCGCGACCCCGCTGGAACGAACCGGTCGAGCATGTCGGCGACATCCCCTGGCTCGAGACGTTCCGGCAGGCGAAGGAACTCGGCGAGGTGACGATCCGCGCCTGCGCCGGCTCGCTCGCGACACTCGGCCTCGAGGCCAGCGCCATGGACCCGTTGGTCGACGACGCCGGTGGGATCGCCTCGTTCCTCGCAGCGACCGACAACGGCCAGATCCTGTTCATCTGAACCACAGCACCCAGTAAAGGAGCCTTGACATGGCGGACCAGGAAAAGCTCGTGATCATGGCCACCCATGGTCCGGAGGACCCGGAGCGGGCGACCATCCCGTTCGTCATGGGATGCGCCGCGCTTGCGTCGGACGTCGCCGTCGTGATCGGCTTCCAGGCCGACGGAGTGTGCCTTGTCCACAAGGGCGAGGCCGAGACCGTCCAGGCCCCTGAGTTCCCGCCGCTGGCCAAGCTCATGGCCGACTTCCAGGAGCTGGGTGGAACGCTTCTCGTCTGCTCGCCCTGCGTCAAGAGCCGCGGCATCGCCGACGCGCTCATCCCGGGTGCGGAGGTCGTCGCCGCGGCGCGCTTCGTCGCGGAGGTGACCTCGGCCACCAACGCCCTCGTCTACTGATCCAACCCGGCCCGGCCACGTACCGGGCGACACGCCAGAAGGAGATCAACGCGATGACCACCATGACAGCCCCACTCAGCGACACCGACCTCCTCGCGCTCGAGAGCGCCAGGGTCGTCGACGCGCGTGGCAGCGCCTGCCCAGGCCCGCTGCTCGAGGCCAAGAAGGCCATGAACACGGTCCAGATCGGCCAGACCATCGAGATCTGGTCGAGCGATCCCGCCACCAAGACGGACATCGGCGCCTGGTCGGCCAAGGTCGGCCACACCTATCTGGGGACCGTGCCCGGCGATGGATACGAGCGCACGTTCGTGGTGCGCCAGAAGTAGTGACAGCGGGGCCGGCCGGCGCCGGACCCATAAGGAGTAGCCCGCGATGACCACGCTGGCACCGGAAAGGCCCACGGAGGCGGAACGGACGTTCGTTCCCCGCATCCTCGTCTTCTCGACCAACAACATCTCCGATCCGGGGATCGACCTGGCCGGAAGCGCCCATATGACCTATTCACCGGGCGTCGTGGTCATCAGCCTGCCCTGCACCAGCGGGATCCGTCCCAGCTGGATCCTCCATGCGATCCAACAGGGTTTCGACGGCGTGTTCATCGCCTCCGATGGCGATGAATGCGCCTATCTCCCGGATTGTTCGACCCGGGCCTCACGCATCGTCGCCCAGGCACAGGCGCTCCTGACGGAGGCCGGTCTCGGGGGCCAGCGGCTGAAGATGGCGGCGATCTGTTCCGTGTGCGCAGAACCCTTCACAAGACACGTCCAGCAATTCGGCCAGGCCCTGGCAGAGCTGGGCCCATCGGCGGTGATCTCATGACCGATTACGACGTCCTGGTCGTCGGCGCTGGCATCGGCGGCATGGAGTCCGCCCTCAAGCTGGGCGACATGGGCTATCGCGTCCTGCTCGTCGAGAAGGAGGCGAGTGTCGGCGGGAAGATGATCCTGCTCAGCAAGGTCTTCCCGACCCTCGACTGCGCGAGCTGTATCTCGACGCCGAAGATGGCAGCGTCCATCCACCACCCGAACGTGACCACGCTCACCTACAGCGAGGTCGACGGGATCGAGCCGATCCATGACGGCCGGTTCCAGGCGAAGATCACCCGGAAGGCTCGCTTCGTCGACGAGGCGGCCTGCACCGGCTGCCAGAAGTGCGAGACAGCCTGCACGGTGTCCGTGCCCGACCAGTTCAACGCGGACATGGTCGCCCGCCACGCGGCCTATATCGCCTTCCCGCAGGCCGTCCCCAAGAAGGCGGTCATCGAGCGCGCCGGCTCTTCGCCATGCTCGTTCGCGTGTCCTGCCGGGATCCAGGCCCACGGTTACGTTTCGCTGATCCGGAGCGGCGAGTACGAGAAGGCATTCCAACTCGTCCTTGACGCGACGCCACTCGTGGGCACGCTCGGGCGCGCCTGCTATGCGCCGTGCGAGCTCGACTGCACGCGCGGCTCGCTCCAGGGACCGCTGCCGATCCGTCGGCTCAAGCGGTTCATCGCCGACGAGCACTACGACCGCTTCGATGGGCCCGGGGTCGATATCCCTGAACCGAACGGCCATCGGGTCGCGATCGTCGGCTCCGGACCGGCCGGCCTGACGGCCGCCTGGCAGCTCGCCCGCAAGGGCTACGGCGTCAAGATCTTCGAGGCCGCACCCAAGGCCGGCGGCTTCCTGCGATTGGCCATCCCGGCCTACCGCCTCCCGTCCGAGGTCGTCGAGCGCGACATCGCCAACGTCACTGCGCTCGGCGTCGAGATCGCCGTCAACGCGCCGGTCGAGGATCTCGCCGGCCTCCGCGATGACGGCTACGACGCCGTCCTGGTGGCGACCGGCACTCCGCTGTCGACCCGGATGGGCGTGCCCGGCGACCAGCTCGACGGCGTCCTCAGCGGCGTCGCCTTCCTGCGCGCCGTGAAGCTCGGCGAAGGCGTGGACCTCAAGGATCGACGTGTCGTCGTGATCGGTGGTGGCAACGTCGCGATGGACACGGCCCGGACTGCCCGGCGCCTGGGTGCCTCGAGCGTGACCGTCGTCTACCGGCGCACCCGAGCCGAGATGCCGGCCCATCACGTCGAGGCGGACGACACGGAGAAGGAGGGTGTCGGGTTCACCTTCCAGGCCGCACCTGTCGCGGTCCTGGACGACGGTCACGGGGCGACGCAGGGACTGCGCTGCAGCCGGATGGCACCGGGCGCACCGGATGCGTCGGGCCGCGGTCGGCCCGAACCCGTCGCCGGCAGCGAGTTCGACATCGACTGTGACGTGATCATCACCGCGATCGGCATGGCCGCCGATACCGCGGCATTCAACGGACAGGTCAAGGTCGCGCCGAACGGATCGATCCAGGTCGACGAACGGACCCTGCAGACCGACGTGCCGTGGCTGTTCGCCGCCGGTGACGTCGTGACGGGAGCCTCGGACATCACCCGGGCGACCGGCGCGGGCCAGCGGGCGGCATTCATGATCGACCGCTGGATCCAGGATCAGACCCTCGAGGGTTTCGACCTCCGCCTCCCGGTCGTCGACAAGGACGAGGTTCTGGCCCGACAGAAGGCGTACCGACTGGCCATGCCGGCGGCGCCGAGCGAGGTCATCAGCCTCGCTCCGACCGACTTCCGCGAGGTCGAGCTGCCGATGACCGAGGCCGAGGCCCGCTACGGCGCGGGGCTCTGTCTGGACTGCGGCGTGTGCTCCGAATGCGGCGAGTGCGTCGACGCGTGTCCGGTCGAGAACTGCATCGATCTGCGCGCGCGTGACGAGGTGATGGACGTCGAAGTCGGCGCCGTCGTCGTGGCGACCGGGTTCAAGCTGTTCGCCGCGGACCTCAAGCCGCAGTACGGCTTCGGCACATTCAAGAACGTCATCACCGGCATGCAGATGGACCGGCTGCTCGCCCCGACCAGGCCGTTCAACACGATCCTGCGGCCCGGCGACGGCAAGGTTCCGGAGCGCATCGCCTACGTCATGTGCACGGGGTCGCGCGACGAGACCGTCGGCAACCCGCTCTGCTCGCGTTTCTGCTGCATGTACTCGATCAAGCAGAACCAGCTGATCATGGGCGCCTTGCCGATCGCCGACGTGACCGTCCACTACATGGACATCCGGGCCTACGGCAAGCGCTACGACGAATTCTACGAGCAGGCCAAGGCCATGGGCGCGAACTACGTCAAGGGACGCGTCGCCAAGATCACCGAGAAGGACAACGGCGACCTCGTCCTCCGCTACGAGGACATCGAACACGGTGGCCAGCTGGTCGAAGCCGAGTACGACCTGGTCGTCCTCGCCGTCGGGGTCCAACCGAACAGCGACGCCCAGGCCCTCTTCCCGGAGGGTGGTCTGTCCGTCGACGAGTTCCAGTACGTCGCAGAGACGGACGAAGACGCGAACCCGGGGCAGACCAGCATCCCGGGCGTCTACGTCGCGGGCGCCGCTTCTGGCGCGAAGGACATCGCCGACTCCATCCTGCACGCCGGCTCGACCGTCGCGCAGGTGGCGGCCTACCTTGAGAGTGCGAAGGTGCCGGCATGACCGAGCAGCAGCGCCGGATCGGCGTCTACGTCTGCCATTGCGGCGGCAACATCTCCGACTACGTCGATGTCGACCAGGTGGTCGCCGCCGCCCAGGGCGAGCCCGGCGTCGTGGTCGCGCGCCAGATGATGTTCGCCTGTTCCGACTCCGGGCAGAGCGACATGGAGCGCGACATCGAGGAGCAGCACCTCGACGGCATGGTCGTCGCGTCCTGCTCGCCGAAGCTTCATGTCGTGACCTTCCGGGGCGTGGCCAAACGAGCCGGGCTCAACCCGTACGAGTACACCCAGGTCAACGTCCGCGAGCAGGCTTCCTGGGTCCATTCCGAGGACGCCCAGGGCACGACCGACAAAGCCATCCACCTGGTCAAGGCCGGCATCGCCCGGACGCTCCTGACCGAGCCGCTCGAGCCGATCGTGGTCGAAACGACCCAGCGGACGCTCGTGGTCGGCGGGGGCGTGGCCGGCCTGCGCGCGGCCATCGGTCTGGCGGACATCGGCCTCGGGGTCTTCCTCGTCGAGCGCGAACCCGTGCTCGGTGGGTGGGTCGGGACGTTCGGGGCGATGTATCCGACCGGCAAGGATGGAAAGCAACTCATCGCCGAGCTCATCGAGGGGATCCGCCGACGACCGTCGATCCGCGTGTTCACCGAAGCCGAGATGATCAGCAAGTCCGGCACCTTCGGGAACTACGAGGTCGGCATCCGGGTCGGCGGAACGAGCCCCGAGACCCTGACGGTCGAGGTCGGATCGATCGTCGTGACCACCGGAGTGGACACCTACGCACCGGAGATCGGGGAGTACGGCTACGGCATCAGCGGGGTCGTGACCCTGCCCGAGTTCAAGGCGCTCATCGATGACTCCGACGGTCCGCTCGTCCACGCCGGTCGGCCGGTCCGCAGCGTCGCCTACATCTACTGCGTCGGCAGTCGCGAGCCCGCCGGCGAGCCCGGCGCCAACGAGTACTGCTCCCGCTACTGCTGCGCCGCCACGGTCGCGATGTCCGTCCAGCTCGCCTCCCATGACGCGGCGGTCCATCAGTATCACCTGTACCGCGACATGCGGACGTACGGCAAGTTCGAGACCATGTACACCGAGTCCCGCAAGCTCGGCTCCGTCTACCTGAAGTTCGCCGACGACGCGCCACCGACGGTCGCGACATCCGATTCCGGTGGCCTCCTGGTGACGGTGCGCGACGTGTTGACGGGCAACGAGGAATTGACCATCCCGGCCGACCTCGTGGTCCTGGTCACCGGCATGATCCCGCGCCGGAATGAGGAGCTGATCGGCGTCCTCAAACTCCCCGTCGACAAGGACGGGTTCTTCAACGAGATCCACCCGAAGCTCCGGCCGGTCGAGACGGTCGTCGATGGGGTGTTCATCGCGGGTGCCTGCCAGGGCCCGAAGAACTCGAGTGAGAGTGTCGCCTCCGGACTGGCCGCCGTGACCCAGAGCGCGGTGATCCTGAAGAAGGGGTTCGCCGAACTCGACCCGCTCGTCGCGGTCGTTCGCACCGACGCCTGCATCGCCTGCGGTCAGTGCCTGGACGCCTGCCCGTACGGGGCGATCGAGATGGGCCTCGCCGGAGACCGACAGGTGGCCGTCATCAGTGAGACCGGCTGCAAGGGGTGCGGCGGGTGTGTCCCGTACTGCCCCGAGAACGCCATCGACCTGCTCGGCTACACCGACGCCCAGATCACCGCGATGATCGACAAGCTGGTGGAGGTCCCCGTCGCATGAACGCCCCGAATCGCGAGCTCCGCGAGGTCATCCGCGAAGAGCCGGTCATGCGGGCGCGGATCCTCGAGCTGCTCGAGTCCGAACCCCGGACGGTCCCTGAGATCGCGACGGCGATGGACTGCCCGACCCACGAGGTCCTCTTCTGGATCATGGGCATGCGCCGGTACGGACGGGTCAGGGAAGTCAAGGGTGTCACCGACGAGGGCTACTTCCGCTACGAAGCGATCGCGAAGGATCCGTCATGACGACCCTCATCGACACGAATCTCCTCACCGATCTGCAGCGCTACGGCGCCGCCGACGTGTCCGCCTGCTTCAGCTGCGGGAACTGCACGGCGACCTGCCCGCTGGTGAGCAACGACTCGACCTTCCCGAGGCGGATGATCCGCTACGCCCAGGTCGGCCTGCGCGATCAGCTCCTGTCGAGCAAGGAACTGTGGACCTGCTACGCCTGCGGCGAGTGCTCCGAAACGTGCCCGACCCAGGCCGAGCCGAGCGAGTTCATGGCCGCGGCCCGACGTTATGCGATCGCCAACTACGACAGGACCGGCCTCGCCCGGACGATGTACACCCGGCCGGTGATCGGGATCTTCATCGCCGTCGCCCTGGCCGCGTTCTTCGCGCTGTTCATGTACGCGGGGCACGGCCCCCAGAGCGCCGGCTCGCTCGACATCTTCGGGTTCATCCCTGAAGGCCTGATCCACTCCATCGGGATCGGCGTCATGGTCGTCGTCTTCGCGGCCGGTCTGGTCGGCGTCGTGACCATGGCCCGGGCTGTCAGCCGTGGCGGCGGCGTGACCCTGCGCTCCGTCGTCGGCGGGCGGGCGGCGCTGCGTCGCTCGGCGGGTGCCCTGTGGAGTGCACTTGCCGTCGAGACACTCGGACAGCGGCGTTACCGCGACGACTGCGATACGGACGCGGCCACGCAGCCCTTGTACCTGCGGCGCTGGTTCGTCCATGCCGCCACGATGTGGGGCTTCCTCGGACTTCTGGCCGCGACGATCCTCGACTACGGGTTGGCGATCGTCGGGATCAAGGCGACTGGCACGCCGGTCCCGATCTGGTACCCGGTCCGCCTGCTCGGCACGGTCGCGGGGCTGATGCTGGTCTACGGCGCCACGATGCTCATCGTCCAGCGCTACCGCGGCCGGGAACGATCGGTCCGCCATTCGACCAGCGCCGACTGGACCCTGCTGGCGCTCGTCTGGATCACCGGGGTGACCGGCTTTGCCCTGGAACTCGCCCTCTACCTGCCAAGCGCGCCGGTCTGGGGTTACTGGGTCTTCCTGTTCCACGTCGCGGTCGCCATGGAACTCGTGATCCTCGCCCCGTTCATGAAGCTGGCGCACGCGGTCTACCGTCCGGTGGCGCTGTTCTTCCTCGCCCTTGCGCGCACGCCCGCTGTTCCGATCGAAGAGGGGGCGTGAATGGACGACCCCACGTCAATCGCAACTTCGATCCAAAGGAGTCCGAAATGACCGCCAGCCTGCCCCAGGTCTCGCTCGAGCATCACGATCGCCTGATGCGCCACGTGGACGCCATGACCGGCGTCGGCGACCTCGTCGGTGTCGCTCCCGTCGCCGAACTTCGACCGCGGGTCGACGAGGTGGTGGAGTTCGTCAACGGGCTGCTTCTGCCGCACATGGGGGCCGCCGAGGACACCCTGTACCCGGAGCTTGAGCGGATGCTCCAGAACCGACACTCGATGACCCCGATGAGGCGTGAGCACGACGAGATCCGCAAGTCGGGCGCGGAGCTCGTCCGTCTCCAGGCGCGGCTCGACTCCGCACCTCTGCACACGGGCGAGACGCTCGCACTGCGGCGCGTCATCTTCCGCTTGTACGCGATGCTCAAGGTCCACCTGGCCGAGGAGCAGCTGTATCTCCGGATCATCGAGCAGGGTACGTCCGCCGAAGCCGCCGAGAAGCTCGCAACGGCGATGGACCACAGTGGCATCACGGCCTTCTGATCTCAAGGACGGTCCCAAGGAGCAGCCGTCCGGGTCGAAGTGACCGGTCTCGACATCGAATCCGGGCTTGAAGCGCCTATGCTCTCGAAGCAGATGGATGCGTCGACCAGGCAGCGCACGAAGGTCGCGGTGACGGACGTGGACTCCCTCGCGTCGGGCCGCGACGATGCCGGCGTCCCGGTCCATCGCGGCTGGGCGCCGCTCGGGGCTCGCCACCGCTGGATGGAGCCATTCGTGCTCGTCCTGCTGGCCGGAGGCGGTGCCCATGGCTACGCCATCACCGCCCAATTGGAGGAGATGGGGATCGCCGGCGGCCCGGTCGACATCGGCCAGGTCTATCGAACCCTGCGCGACCTCGAGCAAGCGGGCCAGGTGACCTCGTCATGGTCGGCCGAACCCGCGGGCCCGCAACGCCGCGATTACGAGCTGACGGACAGCGGCTTCGCCGCGATCGACGCCTGGGCGGCCGTCATGAAGGAGCGAGCGAGGCTCATCGGCGAATTCAACGCGCGCTACCTCGAAGCCGTCGCTGCGCCGAGGAAGCGGTCCTGATCGAGCGCCGCTCGCTACAGCGGCACGGCTCCGGCGTGGTCGATCCCCTGGGCGAGGAGGTCCTTCTCCTCGATTGAGAGGTTCCGGTCCAGCACGCCCAGGTACGACTCCTCCTCGGCCAGGTGGACTTTCAGCATCGCGTACAGCCGGTACAGGACGCGCCGGAGGCCGACTTGATCGCCCTCCGTCAGCCGCTCGTCCGCAACCAGTGCGCTGTATTCACACAGGGACTCGAACAGCGCCCGCAGCCGCTCGTGTTCCTGGCGCATCGGCGCCATCGAGTGGCGCCTGTCCATCACCTCTTCGAGACGCCCGTACAGGGATGTCTCGATCGCCTCCATGTGGGGCACCAGGCGGCCGACGATGAAGCTGCATTCTTCCTGGAATCTTGCCGAGAACACCTCGGGCGGGACGCGCCCGATCATCTCGGCGAGTTCGGGCAGCAGATCGACATGCGGCTCGATCAGCTCGTGGTGCTCGTGCGATGTGTCAGGTAGCGAACGCATGAATGGGCCCAGTCATATGGGAGAGCGGACCAGCCGCACCTCCGAAACCAGTGTGCCGACACCGAACGGGCGTCGACAGGGCCGTGTAGCCCGTTCTTGGCAGGCCAGCGCGGTCATCGGGGCACCCGGCATGACCCGGCATCGAGCCTGACGGGCCGCCCTGGACCGGCGTCGGTCGCGCCGTTCAGGCTCCGGGCGCTTCGACGCGATCGTCGGTGGGATCGCGGCGCACAGGCTCGAGGCGGATGTCGCGTATCGCCCATCCCAGCGCGCCGAGGGACACCAGCGACGCTCCCACGGTGATCACCACCCCCAGGCCG
Organism: uncultured Chloroflexia bacterium; assembly: GCA_963719285.1. GTDB lineage: Bacteria > Chloroflexota > Limnocylindria > Limnocylindrales > CSP1-4 > C-114. The sequence continues at coordinate 629,197 of CAVRBO010000004.1, read as the reverse complement.
AACAGGGCCGGACTCCCGCCCCGCTCTGCCAGCGACACGAGCACCTCCAGGGGATCGGCCGCGGCGATGACGTAGATGAGGCCCCCGATGGACAGCAACGCCGTCCCGAGCAGGGCGGGGATGAGCGCCGTGAGTCGGCCGAGTTCGGCCGTCCGGACGCCGACGGCGACGACGCCGTATCGCCACGAGAGGGCGGCGGCGAGCCCGGCGCCCCAGGCCGTGGCGACGAAGACCCCGCCGAGCGCATCGGCCATCCGGTGCCAGCCCGCGACGAGCGTGCTCACCCCCACCAGCGCCACGACCACCGCGGAGAGGATCACCGAGGGTGCCCGCAGGAGCGGCGGCAGGACGAGCAGCAGCGCGACGGCGAGCGACGCCACGGCCGTCGCGTGGCCGCTCGGGAAGCTGTTCGGCAGGGGGTAGAAGAGGCCGCCGAGCAGGTCGGAGCGGTCGAGCACGACCTGCTTGAGGACCTGCGTGGTCAGATTGGAACACAGGATCGTCCCCACGCCGATGAGGGCCAACCGGGGATGCCGCTGCAGCAACGCGATCGCCGCCACGAGTGACGTCCCGACCACGAGTGCCACCTGCGACGTCAGCTCCAGGACTCGCTCCGCGGTCGCCACCGTGACGGCGTCCGCCGGGCGACCACCCAGGATCACCTCGCCGATGAGCTGTCCCGTGCGGCTGGTGACTGTCGCCAGGTACAGAACGCCGGCCGTGACGGTCGCGGCGGCGCTCACGATGAGGAGGCGCCGAGTGACTCGCGGCTTGCCTGCGCTGCGGGCCAGTTTCTCGGTGTCCCTAGAGATGTCGACCCGGGGCGCGTCCGCGCGCGGCCGTGTGCGTCGAGGAGCGACGGGTGATCGGTCCCGACGTCATGCCGGAGGTTCGCTCGCCGGGGTCGCGGCCGGCCGACGGGCGATCCCGACGGCGCCGATCAGGATGCCCGACGCGATGACCATCCAGGAGGTCACGGCGAGGAGGCCCGATATCGAATCGGCCGTCGCCACGCGGTAGAACAGGAGGAGCGCCAGGACGACCAGGAAGGCGTCGATGGCTGCGGCCGTCCAGTTCGCCTGTCGGCCGCGGACGTCGGGGACGACGAGGAGGAGGCCGAGGATGCCATAGCCGAGCCCTCCCAGGCCGATGGCGAGCCGGACCCCCACCACGGTGATCTGTTGAAGCAGCGAGAGGAGCAGGACGAGGCCGCCGGTCACGATTCCGACGGATCCCCGGATCAGGGCCAGGTCCCGCTTGCGGCCGTGCTCGAGATGGCGGAATCCGAGGATCCATTGGCGAAGGCCGTCGATCAGGAGAGCCGCCCCGACGATGAGCCCGAGGATGAATTCCGCGCGCTCGCCATCGATCAGCAGGTACCCACCGGCAAGGACCAGCACCAGGCCCTCGACGAGAAGGACGCGCCGATCGGCGCGGCGCCACGGGGCGATCCGTCCGGCGGCGGCATCGATGACCCGGGTCATGGCACTCCTTGGTGGACAGGGTCAATCGGGAACACCGGTGGGCATCCCGGCTCACGCCATGCTGCGCCCCATCGAACGGCGATGCAATGGGTGACCGCGCTGGGCGGCCGGGAAACGGCTGGATCGGTCGAGGCACGGCATCGTCCCGAACCGTAGGGGCGGTCGTCGCGGCCGCGCGATCACCTCTGGGCAGACGCGACGGGGGCGTATCGTTGTGCTCGGGGTCCATCCGGGGCGCACGCGCCAGAGGTTGAGCGATGCCAGCTGCACGACACCAGGTGACGATCCGAAAGCCCGCCGGCGAGGTGTTCGACTTCCTCGCGGATGGACTCACCGGGCCGCGGTGGCGCTCCGGCATCCTCGACATCGCGCACGTTTCCGGGACCGGAGTCGGCGCGACGTACAAGCAGGGCGTCAAGGGTCCGGGCGGGCGTCGCATCGATGCCGATTACCGGGTCACGGCGTACGAGCCGAACTCCCGGCTCGCGTTCGTGGCGATCGCAGGCCCGGTACGACCCGAGGGTGAGTACACCTTCGAGGAGGTCGACGGCGGGACGCGCCTGACGTTCTCCCTGCAGGCCGAGTTGAGCGGGATCAAGAAGTTGTTCATGAGTGGGGCGGTCCAGAAGACGATGGACTCGGAGGTCGACGCAACGGAGCGTCTCAAGACCCTCCTGGAGTCGACGCCGGGCGGATGATCCGGCGACCCAACCCGCGGGACCTGCGCTCGATCCGGGCACCTTTTCGCGCCTTGCCACGCGACGCGGCAGGCAGCCAGCGCAGAGTTCAGCTAGCGGTCGCCAGGACCCGGCTGCCGGGCGGGGCGCCACCGGGCGGGTGGGGGCGCGACCGCCATGGCCAGGACCTCGGCCCGGGTCGGCGTCATGTTGTGCAGTCGGCGGCCGTGCTCCGTCGTCGCGACCACGACATCGTCCGTGGCCCCCGTCGTCTCCCAGCCGCAGGCGCACCGGACGGTGAGCTTCCCGTCATCCACGACGTCCTCCTTCAGCCGAGATTGCGGAACGGCTCTGGCACATAGGTCTCGAGGAGGGCGCGCCAGCCGGCCGGCAGTCCGGCCGCGACCACGGGGTCATCCACCGCCAGCCAGGCCATGTGTCGCAATCCGTGCTCGACGACCTGCGTCGGCACGATCTCGCGCGGAGCCGTCGAGGCCTGCCCGCGCGCCAGTGCCGTTCGTTCGATCGGCTCGCTGGCCATCGACCCGACGAGACTCCGGTCGATCACGACGACGAAACTGAGGATGACCGCGTCACGCTCGCGTCGCCACGATGTCGAGTGGACGAGCGATGGCCGGCCGATCGCGTCACTGACCATCCGGGTGACGATGTCGACCGGATGTTCGGCGAGCCCCACCTCGATGAGCCACGGGGCCGCCCCGCACGGACCCGTCAGCTCGAGGTGATCGTCGGCCAGCCAGACGACGAAGACCTCCGCCTGAACGGGACCCTGGACGTCGAAGCCGTCCGGAAACCTTGTCATCGGGCGATGGTACGTCGCAGCCGGTCGGCGACGACTCCGCGCCTACTCCGCGCCCGCGAGGGACGGGTCCGGTCCGGGGTCCCCGCCCTCGGCAGCGGTGACGAGGCGATCCAGGTAGAGCGACCAACCCGCCTCGTGGATCTCTCGCTCCTGCGGCGGCAGCGCGTCGTGGGTCAGCGTCACCAACGTCCCGTCGCCGTCCGGACGGAGGTGGACGGTGACGACCGTGGAGCCCGGCGGCAGCGACGACAGCGGCGAGCTCGCCCAGCCCCATGTGAACACGATCCGCTGGAACGGGTCGAGCTCCACGAACCGGCCTTCGGCCAGACCCGAGCCGCCCGGGCCCATCGCGATCTGAAGCAACCCTCCCGGTCGTGCGTCGACGGTCGCCGACGTCCCCTGCCATCGGGTCCACAGCGCCGGATCCGTGAAGTAGCGGTAGACCCGCTCGGGCGCCGCGCGGATCCGCCGAGTCACGATGATCCGGTCGACCTGCTGCGTCACGGCTTCATCGACTCGTCCCGTTCGGCCTCCGTGGCCAGCCGGTCGAGGGCGTCGGTCCAGTACGCCTCGAGGGCCGCCGCAAGCGGTCCGATCCGGGCCTGGTTGGCACGGTAGTAGCGGTACGTGCCTTCCGTTCGGACGTCGACGATGCCGGCGCCGCGGAGGATGGACAGGTGCTGCGAGACCGCGCCGAAGGTGACCGGCAGGGCGGCGGCGATGTCGCCGGCGCTCAGCTCACGATCCCAGATGAGTCGGAGGATCTCGCGCCTGCGGGGCGCGGCGATGGCGGCGATCGTATCCACGCTTCTATTTTAGCGCCTACTTGAACAGAGGCGTCCCGCGAAGATACTATAGCTGCAGCTAAAGCAAGGAGTCGCCGTGCCGTTCGATGTCCGCGTGGACGCCCACATCGCCAGATCGCCGGAGGACGTCGCCGCCTACATGTTCGACCCGCATCACGACCCCGACTGGATCGGCGGGATCGAACGGGTCGACCCGCCGGCCGAACCGGTCCGGATCGGCACGGAGACCCATCGCGTCGCCAGGTTCATGGGCCGTCGGATCGACTACATCCTGCGGGTGATCGAGCACGTCCCGGACCGGCTCCTGGTCATGGAGTCGATCCGGGCGCCGTTCCCGATGGGGGTCGCCTACGGGGTCGAGCCGGACGGACCAGGGTCGCGGGTGAGCCTCCGGGTGACCGGCGGATACGGACTCCTCATGCGCCTTGCCCAGGCCCTCGTGCGTCGTCAGATCGAACGGAGCCTGAAGGCCGACCTGCGACGTCTTCGCGGGCGGCTCGAAGTGGCCGACATGGGCAGCACGACTTCAGTGCGGACAGGAGAAGGACGATGACCGGACCGATGCTTCACACCGTGGACGTGGATCGCGACGCACGGACGATCTACGAGGCCATCACCACCCAGGCCGGAGAGGCCGCCTTCTGGACGTCCGATTGCGCCATCGAGCCGGTCGTGGGCTCGGTCGCCCGGTTCGGGTTCCCGGCCGCACCGGTGGACCTCCGGATGCGGATCGACGAGCTGAGCCCCACCGGCATCCGGTGGACATGTCTCGGCGACTTCCCGCACTGGTCCGGCACGACCGTGGCCTGGTCGCTCTCGCCCGCGCCGTCGGGGACCGGGACGGCCGTGACGTTCCGTCACGACGGCTGGGGCGACGACTACCCCGAGGACGACTACGCGCGGGTGAACTACACCTGGGGCCGGATCGTGGGAGCGCTGAAGGCGTACGTGGAGACGGGCACGCCGGGTCCCTTCCTGGGCTAGCCGGTCGCCGCACGCGGCTGGCGGATGCGGACCGTCGTGTCCGACGAGCTCATGCGTCGGCCCCCTCCCCGGCGAGGACACTGCCCAGGAGCGACTCGAGCGCACCGCGCGCCGCCGAGGCCGAGAAGACCGTGAGGCGATCGCCGGCCTCGAGCACGACATCGCCCCGGGGCACGATCAGCCGGTCACCCCGCCGGATCGAGACCAGGACGCTGTCCCTTGGCCAGCCGGCCTTCTCCACCGGCCGACCGGCGAGCACGGACGTGGCGCCGATCTCCGCTTCGAGGAGGGCCCCCTGCGACCCGGCCGAACGGACCTGGCGCACGTTCGCGGCGAGCGCCCGCCGATAGGCGGACACGACGTCGCGCGACGAGAGCACGCCCACCAGCCGATCGTCGGCCACGACCGGGGCCCACGACCGATGCTCGTCGGCGAGGAGCCCCAGGACATCGTCGAGCGTGTCGTCCGCCGAGATGAGCGCGCCGTTCATCGTGAGTTCGCCGACCGTCGCACCCGGCGCGGCACCCGCCAGCGTCCCGATGTCCACGCTCCCGCGCACGGACCCGTCGACACCGATGACCGGCGCGCCCGGCACGCCGACCGCCGCCAGGTGCGCAAGTGCGTCGGACGCGATGTCGTCGGTCCGGACGAGTGCTCGTGGCGCACGCGCCGCGTCGCCGGCCGGGATCGCCGCCATGAGCGGAAGGGCGAACGAAAACCGGTGGGCGGGCGACTCCGCCCGGGTCCGGATCTGCGACGCGTAGATCGAACGATCGCCGACGACGAGGGTCGCGATCCCGATCGCGAGCATCGCCGGCGCAAGCATGGCCAGGCTGTCGGTCATCTCGGCGACCATGAGCATCACGGCGAGTGGCGCCCGGGCGACGCTCCCGAACAGCGCCATCATCGCCACGATGACGAACGGCGAGGGGTCCGCCGGTACCCCGGGCGCGATCGGCTCGAGCAATCGCCAGATGCCTGCGCCGAGCAGGCCGCCGATGACCATCCCCGGGCCGAAGATCCCGCCCGAACCACCGGACCCGACCGACAGGGAGGTCGCCAGGATCTTGGCGAACGGGAGCGCGAGGACGACCCACAGGGGGAGGCCGAGCAGCGTCTGGCGGTCGAGACCGGCCTGGACCCATCCGTAGCCGGTGCCGAGAACGCCCGGGAGGACGATGCCGATCAAGCCGACGGCGAAACCCGCGATCGCCGGTCGCACCGCGCGCGGGATCGTCCAGCGGCGGAACCAATGGGTCAGGCCGTAGAACCCGCCGATGTACAGGCGGCCCACGACGCCCGCGGCCAAGCCGATGAGCGAGTAGTAGGCGAGTTGACGGGGGTCCGTGAACCCGGCTCCGGCGACCTTGCCGAAGATCGGATCGAAACCGATGAGAGCCCCGAAGATCGAATAGGCGACGATCGAGCCAACGAACGCCGGGACGAGCGCATCCGCCTCGACATCCTCGCGATACGGGATCTCCACGGCCAGCACGGCACCCCCGAGCGGGGCTCGGAAGATGGCGCCGATCCCGGCGCCCATGCCGGTACTGACGGCGATCCGCGCATCGCGGGCATCAAGGTCGAGGACGCGGGCAAGGAACGAGCCGAACCCGGCCCCGATCTGGGCCGTCGGCCCTTCCCGCCCGCCGGAGCCGCCGGAGCCGATCGTGATCGCCGACGCGACGAGCTTGACGATCGGGATCCTGGCCCGGATCCGGCGCGCACCATGGTGGAACGCCGCGATGGCGGCATCGGTGCCGTGGCCCTCGGCCTCCGGCGCCAGCCGGAAGACGATGAACCCCGACAGGAGCCCACCGAGCGCGACCACGAGGGGGATGGCCCACGGTCGCGCGGCGTCGGTGATGGGCCGGGCACCCTCGCCGAGAGGCGAGGCCGGGGTGAACCCGGCCAGCACCCCCAGGAAGAACCGGGTTCCCAGGTCGAGCGCGACGAAGAACAGGGCGGCCCCCACGCCGCTGATGATGCCGATCAGCGCCCCGAGGATCACCCACTTGCGCAGGTACGCTGCCGAGCGGATCCGGAGCCGGACCGATCTGAGGAGCGTCGTGCCCCTCCCCCGGACGAGGACGGCCGTGGGGCGAGGGGTCGGGGCGTCCGCTTTGGTCACCGGAACGCGTCGAAGGCATCGGCCAGGAGCGCGAGTTCCCGCCGGGTGGCGCTCGAAAGATGGACTCGGGCCACGGTCTCCACGATCTGCCGTCGACGATACGACAGGATCGCGCTCCGCATCGCCTGGCCGTGGGCGGTCAGTCGGGCCCGGACCGCGCGATGATCCGATTCGTCCTGGCCGATGTCCACCAGCCCACGGCGACCCATCCGCCGGATCTGCCGGCTGGTCGCCGGGACTGTGACACCGAGACGGGTCGCGACCTCGCTGACCGTCGCGCCGTCGTTCGACTCCCCCACGATGAAGAGGACCCGCCACTGCGGAAACGTCAACTCGTACGCGGACGATGCTCCCGCCAGGGCGCGGGTCGTGATCGCGATCCCCGCGAGGACGATGCGCTCGACGACATGAGCCAGGAGGGGTTCGGGCATGGACGGACTATAGCCCAATACTAGCCAGGTGGCTATCAATCCGGGCACGATCCGAGAGCCCGCGTGCTCGTTCTCGTGCAGGACCCGGACTTTCGGCCATCCGGCGATGACCGCGGTCCCATGGGCAGTTCCGGATGCCGGGTCCACGATGTGGTTGTCATGCAGCAACTACACACGTTCAACGGTACCCCGGAGCGTCGGGGCGATATCGGCGTCGGTCGACGGCGCCTCGGGCAGCGGGGCCAGGGCATGACCGAATACGCTCTCCTCCTCGCTCTGATCGCGATCGTCGCGATCTCGGCCCTGCTCGTCCTCGGCGGCGGGCTCAACGGCGCATTGACGGACATCGGCGGGAAGCTGGACCCGGGTGCGGCGAGCGCGCAACCGAGCGCCGGACCGACCGTCAAGCCGAAGAAGACGCCCAAGCCCACGAAGACGCCCAAGCCCACGAAGACGCCAAGGCCCACGAAGGCACCCAAGACCCCGAAGCCCTGACCCCGTCGCGCGGCTCGCCCCCGACGAGTGACACTCGACAGGCCCTGAGATCGGTCTCCGGGTCCGTCGCCGCCCGACTTCGCTCCGAGCCTGCACTACCATCCCGAGAGTCGGCCGGGCCGACCCCGGGAGGGCCTTGTTCGAGGACACTGGTGGCATGGTCGTGATCGACGATGGGTCTCAAGGTGACGAGCAGGGCTCCTCCGGGGCGGCGCTCGGCGGCTCCGACCCGTCGAAACTCGTCCTGGACCTGCTCGAACGGCTGGCGGTCGAGTTGGTATCCGTGACCAACCGCGCGATCGCCGAGGTCGGCGCCGGTGAGGTGTCGTTCCCTCAATGGCGGTTGCTGATGGTCCTGGGGAGCGCTCCCGGTCCCCTGCGACTGCACGAGATCGCCAGGCAGGTGAGTTCCTCGATGCCATCCGCGAGCCGACTGATCGATCGGATGAAGCGGCGCGGCCTCGTGACATCGGCGGCGGATCCTCGCGACCGGCGCGGACGCCTGATCGCCCTGACCGAGCGCGGGGCGCGGACGCGGGTCCAGGTCACGGCGCGCCGGCGAGTATTGATCGAGGAGCGTCTCGTCTCGTTCGACGAGACCCCGGATGTCGTCGCCGCGCTGGCCCGGGTCATCGACGGCCTGTCGGGTCGAACCTGAGCTTCCGGTCCATGCCGGATGAGTTCACCGCGCCGGGGTCGGGTCGTGCCAGTGATCTCCCGGGGCGAGGACACCGGTCGCCGGGTCGGGACCCCACGTCTGCGGCTCGTACTCGTGGAGGGTGGTCTGGTCGCCAAGGATCCCGTCCACGACCCGCCATGCGGTTTCCACCGAGTCCTCCCGCGCAAAGAGCGACTGATCGCCTCGTGTGGCATCCCCGATGAGGCGCTGGTAGGGCGGACGCTCGGCGCCGCTCTGATGACAGGCGAACAACTCCACGGCTTCGCCGACGAAGGCTTCGCCGGGCCGTTTCGCCCGCGCCCCGAGTGAGATCGACATGTCCGGCGTGAGGCGGAAGCGGAAATAGTCGGCGTCGGGTGGCTCGGACTCGGCGAACACGTCGTGGGGCGGACGCTTCAGCTCCACGAGCACCTCCGTCGCGGTCACCGGCAGGCATTTCCCCGCTCGCACGTAGAACGGCACCCCACCCCACCGCCACGTGTCGACGTGCAGGCGCAGCGCAGCGAACGTCTCGACGGTCGAGTCATCCGCCACGCCGCGGACATCCCGGTACCCGTGGTACTGGCCGCGCACGATCTCATGCGGCTCGATGGCCCGGATGGAATCGAGCACCTTGAACTTGGCGTCCCTGATCGACTCCGAGGTTCGACCCGACGGGGGCTCCATCCCGATCAGACTGACCACCTGGAGCAGATGGTTCTGGATCACGTCCCGGATCGCCCCCGCCTGATCGTAGAACGCGCCCCGCCCGGCCACGTCGAACGATTCGGCCATCGTGATCTGGATACTCGCCACGTGGTCGCGGTTCCAGAGCGGCTCGAGGAACGAGTTGGCGAAGCGAAAGTAGAGCAGGTTCTGGACCGGCTCCTTGCCGAGGTAGTGGTCGATCCGGAAGATCGCCGGTTCGGCGAAGACCCGGTGCACCGTCGCATTCAGGGCCCTCGCGCTGGCGAGGTCGCGTCCGAACGGCTTCTCGAGGATGACCCGTGCCCCTTCGGCACAGCGGGAGGCCTCGAGGTTCGCGATCACCTCGCCGAACAACGCGGGCGGGATGGCCAGGTAGTGGAGCGGCCGCTTCGCGTCACCGAGCTCGCGCCTGAGCGCGTGGAACGTCTCGAGGTCATCGTCCGAACCTTTCACGTAGCGCAATCGCGCGACGAGTGCGTCGGCGGCGGCGCCCTCGGCGACGCCGGCAGCCTCGAGGCTCGCGCGGGCCCGCGCACGCAGCGAGTCGAGATCTCCGGAGCGAGCGACGCCGATGATCGGGAGGTCGAAGTCCTCGTCCCTGACCAGGGCGAGGAGGGCCGGAAAGATCTGCTTGAACGCCAGATCGCCCGTCGCCCCGAAGAACACGAACGCGTCGGATCGGTCCGGTCGCGCCGACCGGCGATCCGGCCGATCGGCTGCGGCGGCCTCGACCCGGTCACCCATCCCCGGCGCCTGACGACGTGACACGGGAACTCCTCATTGCGCACATCCGACCGTCGAAGGGTAGGTCCATCCGCGCGACGGCGCGTGCGACGGTTTCCGGAGGCGGCCCGGACCGCCCGTCAGCTCGCGGAGACGAAGATCCGGTGGTGGCCTCGAGCGCCGTCAGGGGCCGGGTCGGTCCGGTCGGCGGTCTGGATGTCGCCGGCGCCATCCGTGGCCCGGACCTCGATGCTGTGCCGGCCCGCGGTGGCGGCCCACGGGACAGCCCACTGGACCCACGTCGCGCTCGAGATCGGCCGGCTTATCGGCGCGTCCTTCCAATCCCCGTCGTCGAACCTGACTTCGACCTTGACGATCCCGCGATCGGGCGCCCAGGCGACCCCGGCCACGGTGGTCGGACCTGCCGCGACGGTGGCGCCGGTCGCGGGGACATCGATCCGTGACTGGGTGAGGATCGGTGCGTCCTTCGCCCATCCGAGCGGGACCCAGTATCCATCGACGGCCTCGCGCGTCGTGAGTTCGATCGAGCGCAGCCACTTCGTGGCCGACACGTAGCCGTAGAGGCCGGGGACGATGAGCCTCGCCGGGTAGCCGTGGTCGGCGGGTAGCACGTCCCGGTTCATCCCGACGGCGACCATCGGCTCCCGCCCCGGCGCCATCGCCCAGGTCGTCGGGAAGCCGACCGTGAAGCCGTCGACCGATCGTCCGACGATCTGGGTGGCGCCCGGCTGGACGCCCGCCATCTCGAGGAGATCCTTCAGGCGGACGCCCGTCCACAACGCGTTCCCGACGAGCCCCTCCCCGACCCGGTTGCTGACACAGGCGATCGTCACGTACTGCTCGAAGAGCGGAAGTGCGAGGAGTTCGTCGTAGGTGAGCGTGAATGGCCGATCGACCATGCCCTTGATATCCAGCTTCCAGCTCGCGACGTCGACCTGCGGCACCAGGAGTGCGGTGTCGATCCTGTAGAAGCGGTCGTTCGGCACCACGAGAGAGGTCAGCCCGGGCACGGCGAGGGTCTGGTCGGCGGTCAGCGTCGGGACCGCCTGGAGCGCCGGGGGCAGTCGCGAGGTGCTGACGACGCCGGCCGGATGCTTGGCGTCGACCAGGACGCGGCCCAGGCCTCCTGCCACGACCGCGCCCGCCAGGCTGCCGGCGCTGGCGATCAGGAACCGGCGTCGATCCCATTCGGGCATCGCGCCGACCGCGGGCGCTCGACGTGATCCCGCCGTGCTCGCGGGCCGTGCCGGAGCGCGACCCGAGCCGGCCGCCGACCGGCTGAGCCACCGGAGCGCAGCCATCCCGACGCCAGCGGCCAGGACGGCGGCCAGGACGGTGGGCACGGGCATGGACAGTGGATCGCGGAGCCCGGCCACGAGGCCAAGACCGCCGAACGCCACGAAGACCGCCACTCCCCACCACCAGCGGCGTGCGGCAAGGATCCCCGCGAGCGCGGCGATCGAGAGCGCGCCCACGACGACGATGACGTTGAGCGCCAGCTTGTCGTTCGTGCCGAACAGGCTGACGAACACGTCCTTCGCCCCCGGCGGCTGCAGGCTGATGACGAGCGATCCGATCGCGATGACGAGGGACGACGCGCCCGGGACGAGGCCGGCGAACAGCTCGGCCGCGGCGATGCCGATACCGGCGGACAGGGCGCCGGCCAGTGCGGCCGGCCACGTGCGCGTCCAGCCCCGGCGGAGCCGCGTGCGGAACCCGGTGGGAGCGATCGCGGCATCGGCCGGGAAGGTCATGCGTGCCATCCGCGGAACGTAGCGCCCCGATGTGACGACCGGATGTCGGTGTCGTCATCAGGCCGTCACGGACGACCGGCAGGCTGCGCTCCCAAACCCCCATCGGATCGAGGAGTCGATATGGATCGCCTTTCCGCCGCCCACCCGCGCCGGGTGTCCGTCCCGCTGATCGCCCTGCTGGCCCTGGCGGGCTGCACGGCCGCCGCCACCCCGGCGCCCGCCACGTCCGAGCCGAGCGCGATGATGGAACACAGCGCGATGCCGTCGGAGTCCGCGATGATGGAGCACAGTCCGGTGCCGTCCGAGTCCGCGATGATGGAGCACAGTCCGGTGCCGTCCGAGTCCGCGATGATGGAGCACAGCGCGATGCCGAGTGCGGCCGCGCCCGTGAGCAGTGGCACGTTCCACAAGGTCGATGGCACGGCGCAGGGCACGGTCGCCCTGTTCCACAACCCCGACGGCACGTTCACCATCACATTCGAGGACTTCTCGATCGACAGCACCGCCGGTACGCACGTCGTGCTCGTCACCAACAAGGACGTCACGAAGGACGGCGATGTCGACAAGGCGGCGCTGGTCGATCTCGGACCGCTCAAGGGCACGACGGGCATGCAGGATTTCGCCGTGCCCGCCTCGGCGGACGCCATGACCTTCCATACGGTCGTGCTATGGGACACCGGCATGGCCCACGCCATCGCGGCCGCGCCGCTCCAGTAACGTCGAGCCCGGGACGGGCCGAGCCCGGGGTGACGGCCCGTCCCGCGGATACCATGCGCGCCATGGCACCAGACCTCGACCGGCCGATCCTCGTGGTCGACGACGACGCGAAGATCGTCAGGCTCGTGCGGATGTATCTCGAGCGTGAGCGCTACCGGGTGATCGAAGCCTTCGACGGGCCCAGCGCCCTGGCCGCGATCGCCGAGCACGATCCGGCCCTGGTCGTCCTCGACCTGATGATCCCCGACGTGGACGGGCTCGCGGTGATCCGGTTCGTGCGCGACCGGTCGGACACGCCGATCATCATCCTGTCGGCCCGGGGCACGACCGGGGATCGCATCGAGGGCCTGAGCCTCGGGGCGGACGACTACGTCCCGAAACCCTTCTCGCCCGCGGAGCTCGTCCTGCGGGTGCGTCGGGTCCTGGCGCGGACGGCGAGCGCCGGCCAGGCGTCGGCCGACCCGGTCATCGAGCACGGGCCGCTGATCGTGGACCGCGCGCGCCACTCGGTCACGATCGACGCCCGGTCCGTCCCCGTCACGGACGTCGAGTTCCGGCTCCTGGTCACCCTCCTGGAGGCCGACGGTCGGGTCCTCAGCCGCGACCAGCTGCTGGATGCCGTGTACGGCCTCGATGCGGCCGGGGTCCTGGACCGGACGATCGACGTCCACATCGGCCGCCTGCGGGACAAGCTCGACGACCCCCCCGTGGCGGCGCGCTTCATCGCGACCGTGCGCGGGGCGGGCTACCGGATCGCCCCGCTCCCACCGGATGACGGTCGATGAAGCGCCCGGGCTGGACACGGGGCGTCGGGTTCCGGATCGCGTTGGCCGCGATCGGGACGACCGCGGTCGGGGTCGGGATCGTCGCCCTGGGGGTCCTCCTCGTCGGAGCGGACACGTTCGCCCGCCTCATGGCCGAGCACGGCAGCAGCGCCGAGACGGCTCACGCCATGTTCGATGAATCGATCACCGTCGTTCTGGCGGTCGCCGTCGCGGCCGCAGCCGCGGCTGCGGTGGCCGTGGCGACGATCCTCGGCAGGCGCCTCGCCCACCCCCTCGGCGAGATCGGCCGAGCGGCGAGACGTGTGGCCGCCGGCGACTACCGGGCTCGAGTACCCCGCGAGGGTCCGGACGAAGTGGCGAGCCTCGCCGATTCGTTCAACCAGATGGCCGTCAGCCTGGAGGAAGGCGAGCGGCTGCGCCAGGAATTCATCGCCAACGCGGCCCACGAGCTGCGCACGCCGCTCACGAATCTCAAGGGCTACCTCGAGGGCCTCCGGGACGGCGTCATCCCGGCCGACGTATCGACCTTCGTGTCCCTGTCCGAGGAAGTGGAGCGACTCGTCCGTCTCGCGGCATCGCTCGACACGCTCGCGGCCGGAGACGCCGCGGCGGCCGCGGTCTCCGTCGGCGAGCTCGACCTCGGCGCTGCGATCCGGAGCGCCGCGGACCTGGCGGGTCCGGCCATCGAGCGGGCGGGGATCGAGCTCGATCTCGAACTGCCCGAGCGCTTGCGGGCCCGGGCCGATCCCGACGGCTTGGCCCAGGTCCTGGGCAACCTGCTGCAGAACGCATCGCGTTACACGCCACCGGGAGGGCGCGTGACCATCCGGGCCGATCGCCGCTCGGACGACATCCTGGTCAGCGTGGTCAACACCGGGTCGGCCATCCCGGCAGCCGACCTGCCGCACGTCTTCGAACGCTTCTATCGGGTCGACAAGTCGCGCGACCGGACCCACGGAGGGGCCGGCATCGGGCTCGCCATCGTCAAGCAGCTGATCGAGGCGTGCGGGGGTACCGTCGGCGCCGAGTCCTCGAGCGGACGCACCCGGTTCTGGTTCAGCCTCCCGACCTGACGACGCCGGGGGGTCAGGGCCGGGGTTTCAGCCGCCGGGCCCGCTCGCGTCGGCCGGGCGCATCGTGTACACGAGGCACTCGCCGCGCAGGACCTCCACCCCGTCCTGTCGGCGCGCCACGCAGCGCAGTCTCGTGATCGGCTTGTCTGCCCGGGCTTCCACGACCTCCGCCTCCGCGGTCACGGTGTCGCCGATGTAGACCGGCGCCGGGTAGTCCCACTCCTGGTGGAGGAACACGCTGCCGGGACCCGGCAGCTCCATCGCGACGAGCGCGTTGAACAGCGCGGTCGTCAGTCCACCCTGGACGACGAGCCGCTCGACGCGAGTCGCGGCGGCGAACGCAGGGTCGAAGTGGAGCGGGTTTCGGTCTCCCGAAAATCGGGCGAAGGCCTCGACATCGCCGGCCTCGATCGTCCTGGTCCAGGTCGCTCGGGCCCCGATGGCGGGTGGTTGCCAGGTCATCTGCTCTCCGTGGGTGCGAACCGGCCGTCCATCCACGGCTTCCCACGATGATGCATCGTGGCGCGGCCGCCCGTGACGGACGCGTCGTCCAACGCCTCGGACGGTCCGCGATCGACGATCGGAGAACCGATCAGGACCGTGCCGCCGCCCGTGGTCTCCGTTCCTGGCCACCGAAGAACCCGATCAGGGCGACGATCGGCAGCGCTCCGAGGGCGACCGCGAGCGCGCGGTCGGGCGCGGACACAGCGGCGGCAAGCCACTGACTGGTGAACAGGATCGCGGGGAACGCCGCCCCGAACGCCCACAGGAACGCAGCCAGCCCCATCACGAACGCGGCCGCGACGTGGAACGAGCCGGCGACCGCGAGTGCCACGACCGTGGGTACCGGACCGGCCACGATCGCCAGCGGGAAGAGGCTCTCCCAGGCGATCGTGAACGGCCCCATCACCCGGGTCACGATCGGGTGGGCGACCAGGACGCGAGACAGAGTCGGGTGGCCGTAGGTCTCGGTCGTGAGCGTCCCGAGCAACCCGTCGCCGGTCCACCACAAGCGTGACTGCGCCTTGGACAGCCCCGACGTCACGTACGAGAGGGCGGCTTGGGCCGCCACGAAGATGGCCGTTGCGGTCTGGACCCCCGGGTCGGCCGACAGGCCGCGCAGGATCGCCGCGCCCAGGAGCACGGACAGCATGTCGTCCGAGCCGTCCGCGGCGAGCGCGTGGCGTTTCGACAGGATCACATGGACCGCGAGGCAGACGAGTGGCCCGATGGGGTTCCGCGGGTCGAGAGCCATGGATGCCGCGCCGAGCAGTGCCACGACGCCCAGCCACAGCACACCCGGATAGCCGATGAGTGGCTCCAGCCGGCGGGCGCGCATCGCGCGCTCGATCCAGCTCGTCGCCGTCCGCCGCGAGAGGAAGCGCCAATCGAGCGCACCGCCGGGACGCATCTCCGGACGCGAGGCGAACAGTTCCAGCGCCCCGAGGACCACGACGATCGCGGCGAGGCGCTCGGTCAGGTCGAGAGCGTCGGCGGCCGAGATGCCCATCGGACCTACCCGCGCTCCGGGACGGAATGGATGGCCGACCGGAAGACCGGGGCGAGACGCGGTTCGCCGGTCGCGCGCGACACCCGGACCACCTGGAACTGGACGCCCCTCGACCGCGCCGCCCGTGCCTCGAGCGTCGCCCGTGCCAGGAGGTGTCGATACGGCACGCTCCCGATCACCTTGGCCGGCTCGGCATGATACGTGCGGTAGATCGTCACGACCCGCTCGGCCTGGTTGTAGACGGTCCGCTTGGACCGTCGCCGGCGCGAGAAGATCGCGTCACCCGCCCTGCGCGTGCCCGGGTAGGGCAGCGCTACCCAGTCGCACACTCCGGTGGCCGGATCCCAGCGCCGATAGCGCACGATCAGGTCGGTCTGGATCGGGCGGGGCGAGAACAGGTTCCAGCGCGGCAGGAGCCCGAATGGGTCGAGGCGGCGCAGTCGTCGGGGCGCCGGCAGGCGGATCTGGACGACCGCCGACGCAACGAACCACGCCGCAAGGATGCCGACGATGAGCCCCGGAGGGATCACCTAGGTGTCGATCAGGTCCCCGCCCTCTCCGAGCGGGCCGCCCTGGCCGAGCAGGCCGCCTTCGCCCAGGACATCGCCGAGCGGGCCGCCCTGGCCGCCCTGGCCGAATGGTCCACCCTCGCCGAGCTGGCCGCCTTCGCCCAGGACGTCACCGAGCGGGCCACCCTGACCCAGGATCCCGCCCTCGCCCAGGACGTCGCCGAGCGGGCCGCCCTGGCCCAGGTCGCCGAGCTGGCCACTTTCGCCCAGGACGTCGCCGAGCGGGCCACCCTGACCTCCCTGGCCGAATGGACCACCCTCGCCCAGGACGTCGCCGAGCGGGCCACCCTGGCCCAGGTCGCCGAGCTGGCCACTTTCGCCCAGGACACCGCCGAGCGGGCCACCCTGACCCAGGATCCCGCCCTCGCCGAGAACGTCACCGAGCGGGCCGCCTTGGCCCAGGTCGCCGATCTGGCCGCCTTCGCCGAGGAGGCCGCCTTCGCCGAGGAGGCCCCCTTCCCCGAGGACGTCGCCGAGCGGGCCACCCTGACCGAATGGACCGCCCTCGCCGAGCAGGCCGCCTTCGCCCAGGACGTCACCGAGCGGGCCGCCCTGACCCAGGTCGCCGAGCTGGCCACTTTCGCCCAGGACGTCACCGAGAACGCTCGTCTCTTCGGCCATCGTCGTCACCCTCTCTCTCTGCTTCTGGGGCATCGAGCCTAGCGATGGATCCGGCGAGGAAGAACGCGCCAACCACCCCGCCGACATCGCCGTCGCGCCACGACGATGAGGCGGCCACAGTAGCGCAATTCCGTTCCCGGATCGCGGCGTTCGGGACGCACCGAAGGCGTCGGTTCATGAAGCTCTACCGCACCGCATCCGCAGCGAAACGAATCGTGATTACACTCAGGCCATGTTCCTCTTCCGACGCGGATCGACCATGCCCGATCCGACCGATGCCCTCCCGGGTCGCGCCCAGGCGCTGGCCGTCCCGGAGACCCATTTCGTCAACGGCGCCCGTATCGCCCCCCCGTTCCCGGACGGGACCCGAACCGCGATCTTCGGCCTTGGCTGCTTCTGGGGCGCCGAGAAGGACTTCTGGCAGGTACCCGGCGTCGTCTCCACCGCGGTCGGATATGCCGGCGGGTATACGCCGAACCCCACCTACGAGGAGGTCTGCTCCGCGCGGACCGGCCACGCAGAGGTCGTCCTCGTCAACTACGACCCGGCACGCGTCTCATACGACCAGCTGCTGAAGGTCTTCTGGGAGGCCCACGACCCGACCCAGGGGATGCGCCAGGGCAACGACATGGGCACCTCGTACCGCTCCATCATCCTGACCGCGGACGCCGAACAGCAGGCCGCAGCAGAGGCGAGTCGTGCCGTCTACCAGGAACGCCTGTCGGCTTCCGGCTACGGGACGATCACGACCGAGATCGTGCCGGCAGGTCCGTTCTACTACGCCGAGGGCTACCACCAGCAGTACCTCGCCAAGAACCCCGGGGGCTACTGCCCGAACCACGCGACCGGCGTCAAGCTGCCGGACGACTTCGTGGTCACTCCGCTCCAATACGTCGATTGAGGAGCCGCCCCTACACTCGGCCTATGAAGGTGACACCGTTCGTGCGGGTGGCCGACATCGAAGTGGACCCCGAGCAGCGCGAAGCGTTCGTATTGGCGGTAACGGAAGAGATGGACGAGTCCATCCGAGTCGAGCCGGGCGTTTTGGCCCTCTATGCCGTCGCCGAGAAGGACGACCCTTCCCGCCTGCGATTCTTCGAGATATACGCCGACAAAGCAGCGTACGACGGGCACCTGCAGTCGCCACATTTTCGCAAGTACCGGGCAACCACCGAGCCGATGATTCGGTCGCGCGCACTCGTTGAAACTGTGCCAATCCAACTCAGCTCCAAGACGCCGTGGTAGGGACCGGCAGCAGTCTCGTTGAGAACCCGAATGGTTGCTGCCCGAACCACGCCCGACGACTTCTCGTGGTCACGCAGGTGCAGTACTTGGACTGACGGCCGGGCCCTTTCTGCTCCGCGGCAGGTTGATGGTGAAGTCATAGAAGACGGCGACGGCACGGTCGGTCCGGCGGTGAAGCCGACAAGACTCGGGCCAGGAGGCACACCATGGCGATCGAGGTCGAGACGATCAATGTCGACGGGCGGACGACCGCTGTCGGCTCCGCTGGACCGTTCACGCTGGTCGTCGATCGGCCGGTCGATGCTGGTGGCGGGGGCCTTGGGTTCAATGGCGGCCAGCTCCTCAACCTCGCCATCGCCGCCTGCATCTCGAACGATCTGTTCCGTGAGGCGGCGCGGGACGGCATCGTGCTTCGTCGCGTCCGCGTCAGCGCGCGCAGCGACTACAGCGGAGATCCGGCCGTATCGGGACCGATCGACTACGACGTGCAGGTCGACGGCGACGCCCCGACGGAGCGGCTCGCGGAACTCGTGCGGGCGGTCGATCGGATCGCCGAGATCCCGAACTCGATCCGTGGCGCGACGGAGGTCCGGCTGGTGAACGCTCGGATCAACGGCTCGAGCAACCCGCCTGCGTGAGGGCACGGACATGCCGGCAGTACGCCGACCTGTCTGAGAACCCGGACCGTCGCGGCCCACCATTCGACCGGCGTGACGACCTCGACTCGTCGGCGAGTCTGGCGAACTCTCCCGCCTTACTCGGCTCCGGCGGCCAGCGAATAGAAGCTGATGGCGGCCACGGACAGCTGGATGCACAGGGCGAGCGCGTACACGGTGACGGATCGGAATACCAGGGCGTTGAGTCCGAACAGGGCTGTCGCGGTGATGCCCGAGGCGACCGCGAACTGCGTCCAGCGGACCCAGCGGACACGTGATGCGATCAACTGTCGACCACGAAAGGCTATGACGAACAGCGCATACGGGAAGACGATGGCGCTGGAGACGACGAGCGTCGTTCCAGCGTCGTTGAGAGCGGGAAAGATCACGGCCGGCAGCAGGCTCTCGAACGTCACGTTGAAGCTCGTCGACACGATGCCACGGAGCCGGTAGCGCTGGCCCACCGTCCAGCCGGCCGCGTCGGACGAGAGTCCGGGTGCGATGGCCGCGAAACCGGCCACGACCACGGCGATCGTGGCGATCCCGACCAGGACGGCCTCACCGGGCATACGTCATCTCGATCCGCTCGATCTCATGCCTGCGCATCGCGGCGAAGCTCCTCCGACTCCAGGGTGGACCCTGCGCGGCGAACGATGTAGGCCCCGCGCGAACGATACAAGGCGTCCACGCGCGACAAGGCGTCCGCGCGCGCAGGTCGGTCGCGTTAGAGGCTGTTTACCCGGGATCCCGGCGGCCCCTGCCCGGACCCTCGGCGGGCGTGAGCGGCCCCGATCGGATCCGGGGCGAAGTCCAGTGGCAGCAGGCGCAGCTCGGAGGGGTCACCGCGTGCCAGACCGCCTCTTGACAGCCTGCCTGCACGTATAGACTTCGGGCTGGCCCGAGCAGGACGGCCCAGAACCGCTCCGCTGTGCAAGGGACCAGTCCCCGCCAGGTGGGTTCCCCGGAGGATGCGAGGAGGGTTCTCATGGCGTCAGCGCCCGATGTCGCCGCGCAGGAGCTTGCCGACGAGCGTCAGCTCGCCGCATTGGGATACCGACAGCAGCTGAGTCGCTCGCTCGGGCTGTTCTCGAACTTCTCGGTGGGGTTCACCTATCTGTCGCCGGTCGTCGGCGTCTACTCGCTGTTCACGTACGGCCTGTTGACCGGGGGTCCGGCCTTCATCTGGTCGATGCCGATCGTGATCTTCGGCCAGTTCATGGTCGTCGGGGTCTTCGCCGAGGTCGCGTCGCAATACCCGCTGGCCGGCGGCATCTTCCAATGGTCGAAGCGTCTCGTCGGCCCCCGCTACGCGTTCATATCGGGCTGGATGTACACCGTCGCGCTGCTCATCACCGTCGCCGCGGTGGCGTACGCGGCGAACCTGTTCGCCGCTCCCCTGTTCGGTTGGGAGGTCACGAACGAGTCGACCATCGCCGTCGCCGTCGCCGTCATCGTGCTCGGCGGCATCCTCAACATGCTCGGGATCCGCCGGATCGCACTGCTGGCCCGCGTCGGGGTCGTCGTGGAGATCCTCGGCACTGTCGTTCTCGGCGCCATCCTGCTGTTGACCGAGCGCAAGCAGGATCTGTCGGTCTTCTTCGACACCGGCGGCACGAATTACATCGGCGCGTTCCTGGCCGCGGCCCTGTTCAGCGTCTGGATCTTCTACGGGTTCGAGGCCTGCGGCGACATCGCCGAAGAGGTCCAGAACCCCTCGCAGAAGGTCCCGCGCGCGATGGCCTGGACCCTGGGCGTGGGCGGGGTCGTGTCCGTCTTCATCACGGCCGCGCTGATCCTCGCGATCCCGGACATCGGCGCCGTCATGTCGGGGACCGATTCCGACCCGATCGGGTCCATCCTGTCCACGACCTTCGGCGATGTGGGGTCCAAGGTCGCCTTGGCGCTGCTGCTGTTTGCGTTCGTCTCGTGCACGATCGCCATCCAGGGCGCCGCGATCCGGCTCGTGTACTCCTTCGCGCGCGACGGGATGGTGGCCGGCTCGCGCCTGCTGTCGAGCGTCCACCCTCGCTTCCACATGCCCCCAGGCGCGGTCCTCGTCGCGACCGTCGTCCCGGCGATCATCACCCTGCTCCCGTCGGCGACGGTGGCGATCATCATCACGTTCGCCGTGGTAGGCATCTACATCGGGTTCCAGAGCGTCGTGCTCGCCGCCCTGATCGCGCGGTCGCGCGGCTGGCGACCCAGCGGATCGTTCCAGCTCGGGCGCTGGTCGCGGGCCGTCAACATCGTCGCGCTCATCTACGGGGTGTCGGCCATCGTCATCCTGTCGTACGAGACGGGCGAGGGCCAGGCCGAATTCGTGGACCGGTGGCTCGTTCCGCTGAGCGCGGCGGTGGTCTTCGTGCTGGGCCTCGCGTACCTCCTCGTGTTCCGTCCGGCGGAGCACATCCGCGAGGACGCCCGGCCCGAATAGTCCCCTCGCACGAGGCGCGGATCAGGCTCAGCAGCCTCGTCGTCCGACGGCGAGAGCCGGGCCACGGCAGCCGAAGCGATCGCGAATGAGTGACGCGCCTTCGGAGCGGTGGCACTGCGCCCGCGACGAAGGCCCGCATCGACGCTTGTCCATGGCGACGCATGACGGGAGGCGGTCGCGACCCGGGCGGGTGGCGCTGACCATGGAATGGTCCCGGCCGCACCCAACCTAGGAGCCCTCGCAATGTCCTCGACCATCCCGTTCGACTCCGCGACGATCACGCGCGACCGTCAAGATGAGCGCCCTCGACCGGCTGACCGCGGCCTATGCCCTCGTGCACGATACGCACGAGGCGCCGCTCGTCGGCTGCTACCTGTGCCTGCACAACGAGCCGCGCCGCCGGCGCGAGCTCGCCGCCGCCGCCTGACCGCCGACGGGGATCGAGGCCGCTGCCTCGTCCCCACCGCTCAGGCAACGTGCCGGGGATCGATCTCGGCGGGCAGGGGCCGGCGTTTGAGCGATCTCCCGTCTCCCGGGGGCATCGGATCCGAGGCCCGATCGGACGCGCCGGGCCACCACGACCCGGACCTCGGTCGTGCCGAGGGGTACGAAGGTCGGCTTGCGCGCGAGCCGCGCATGGTCGACGCTCGACCCCCGAGCCACTGGAGACGGATACGCGAATGGGACTGAGCCGAGGTCGGCTGCGCCTGCCGGACCTGCTCCGCCGATCGGCGGGCGGTCAGGCGACGCCTGCCGTCACGGATGCCCTCACGATGCTGGCGAGCGCCGGCGACGTGCCCGACCGGGCCGAACGCGGGACCGCGACCCGACCACGCCGGCGCCGCGCGGCCACGAGCGTCGGCCCGGCCGACGGCCCGAAAACCCGATCCCTCCCCGCCATCATGCCGTCGCCCGAGCTGCCGGGCCTGCCGAGCGCGGCAGACACCGCCGACCATGACGCGGGCATCCTGGCGGCGAGTGGCAAGGCCGCCGCCGCGCGATCCTCGCGCCCGTCCAGGGCCCCATCCACCCGTTCCGGCAAGCGACGGGTCCAGGTGGTGGACGAGGCGGACTTCGGCGTCGTGGTGACCCAGTCCGGCACGGACCGGACCCTGCGGATCATCCTGGTCGAGGACGTCCCGGATGTCGCAAGCCATGTCCGCGAACTCCTCCGCGCCCAGTCGATGATCCGGATGGTGGATGTCATCCGCGACGGTCGCTCGGTCGCGAGCCAGGTTCGTGAGCTCAAGCCCGATGTCGTCGTCGTCGACCTCCTCCTCCAGGGCCGGGTCTCCGCCACGACCGTCATCGAGCGCCTCCGGAAGGCCGGCCCGACGGTCCCGATCGTCGCGCTCGCCGTGGCCGGACGACCGATCGACGACGCGACCCGGTCGCTCGTCGACGGGATCGTCACGATGCCGTTCGGGACGTATGACCTCGTCCGGTCGATCCGGGACGCCGCCACGGCCGGGGCAGCTCGCAACCCAGCGACCACGAGCCGGATCGTGGCGGTCCACGCCGCCAAGGGTGGCGTCGGCAAGACCACGATCGCGTACAACCTCGCGGTCGCCCTCGCCAAGGCAGGCCTGCGCGCCGCGCTCATCGACGGCAGCCTCCAGTACGGAGACCTCCGCCGCCAGCTGCGGGTCGGCCCGGACGTGCCGTCCATCTGCGACCTGCCGACGGGCAACCTGCGCCAGTCGGACCTCGAGGCGACGATGCACCGTGACCCGACGGGCGTCGACATCCTCCTCGCCCCGCCGCGACTCGAGATGGCCGACCTCGTGTCGGTTCGCGACATCGAGGAGATCCTGCTCGTCGCGCGTCGCACGTACCAGGCGATCGTGATCGACACGCCCAGCGCCCTCAACGAGACGACGCTCGCCATGCTCGACCTGTCCGACGTGATCCTCCAGGTCCTCACCCCCGAGCCGGCCGCGCTCGACAGCACGCGAGCGGCCGTTGAAGCGTTCGTCGCGATCGGCTACCCGGTCAGCAAGGTCCGGACGGTCATCAACCGGGTGGACGCCGAGGGCGGATTGAGCCTTGCCCAGCTGCGGCGGGCCCTCGGCCGGGATGCCGATCACCTCGTGGTCTCGGACTGGGGCCTCGTCTCGACCTCGAACCGGGAAGGCGTGCCATTCATCACGGCCCGACCCGACGCGCAGATCAGCAAGGACGTCTCCCAGCTCGCGTACGAGATCTGCAAGGTCATGATCGTGGCGCGCCCCGCCCGTCGCAAGATCCGCGCCACGGCCTGAACGCCCACGCCGGTCGGCGCCCTGGCGCATCGGGCAGGCGACCCGCCTCATCATCCGGTGCACGCTCGCACCGCGGCGCGTGTCGGTCTGGGTTCCGGTCTGGATTCCGCCCGGCCGAAGGCTCACCATTGGGGACCCTCGGTCTGGCGGGCACGTGCGCGAGGAGCGCCCTGACCTGACCGGGACGACGCCATCGGCAGCGGGCACGTGCCGGTGCCGTCCGCGCCCCGTGCCCGGGTTCGATGGAGGCTCACCCGTGACGACCCATTCGGGACTCCGACGCCTGCTCGTGGCAGGGATGTCCGTGATCGCGGCGGTTGCGATCGCCGCTGCGCCCGTCGCGGCCGCCAGCGTGCCGGCCGCACGAACGGCAGGCTCGAGCGGCCATGCCGTCAGTCATGACGTGCAGTACCGCCACGTCGGCAAGGCCCCCAAGGACGCGGTGTTCGGGTGCCAGCTTCCCGGCGACCCTACCGACTTCTTCTGCTACAGCCCACAGCAGGTCCGCACGGCCTACGGCGTCGACAAGCTTCTCGGCAAGGGGTTCGACGGACGCGGCCGGACGATCGTCATCATCGACGCCTATCAGAGCCCGACGATCGCCGCCGACCTGTCCCTCTTCGATGCGGTCTTCGGCCTGCCCGATCCGGTCTTCCACCAGGTCGCCCCACAGGGCCTGACACCGTTCGATCCCAACGACGACAACATGGTCGGCTGGTCCGGTGAGATCACCCTCGATGTCGAGTGGGCACACGCGATCGCACCGGCGGCCAAGATCCTGCTCGTCCTGGCGAAGTCGAACGACGACGCCGACATCCTCGCCGCCACCAGGTGGGCCGTGGACCACAACGCGGGCGATGTGATCTCGCAGAGCTTCGGTGAGTCCGAGGACTGCGTCGATCCGAAGATCGCCGCCGCCACGCACGACGTCTTCAGGCAGGCGACGCGCAAGGGCATCACCCTCTTCGCGTCCGCCGGCGACGAGGGCTCGGCCCAGCCGAGCTGCGACGGCAAGGGTTGGGTGAAGGACGCGAGCTCGCCGGCCAACGACCCGCTCGTGACCGGCGTGGGCGGCACCGAGCTGTTCGCCGCTCCGGACAACTTCTGCGTCGACTCGAAGGGCGACCAGGTCCCCTGCCCGCCGTCGAACCCGCCGGCCGGCGCGTGGCAGGGCGAGATCACCTGGGACGAGACGATGACCGACCCGGTCATCGGGCCGCTCGACGGCGATATCGCAGGTGGCGGCGGTTTCAGCAGCCAGTTCCGGCGGCCCGACTTCCAGGACGGCATCCGGGGCATCCCGAACCGCAGTCGCGGAGTCCCGGACATCTCGTACAGCGCCTCGATCAACCACGGCGTGCTCGTGGCCTGGCAGGGCGACTTCTGGGTCTTCGGTGGCACCAGCGCGGGCTCGCCGCAGTGGGCCGGCCTGATCGCCATCGCCGACCAGATGGGCCACCACCGGCTCGGTACGATCAATCCGGCGCTCTACGCGCTGGGCGGTAACGGGTTCTTCTCCAAGGCCGTCCTCCACGACATCACGGACGGCCAGAACGGCGTCACCGAACCGAACGAGGACGGCACGCTCGTCACGATCTCCGGCTTCGACGCGAACCGCGGCTGGGATGCGGCGACGGGTCTCGGGTCACCGAAGGCCGACAGGCTACTGCCGGCCCTCATCATCGTCCACCACTGAACGGTCGGCGGACCCTTGGTCCGCCGGACAGCAGGAACGGCCGGGCCCTCGTGGCCCGGCCGTTCCGCGTGCGGTGGCGATCGGCGCACCGTGGTCGCCGGGTTTCGTATCACTCGCATCGTTCGCGATGCGTCGAGTCGGCTCACCCTTGCCGTCAAGGCGCCCATAGGCCTCTCCCATGTCGCCGTAAGCGATGCGAGTGATATCTCGGTCGGTAGAGGGCGCCGGATGGCGACGGGAGAACGCCGGATGGCGCCCTCCAACGATGGGAGTGATATGGCCGCGCGTCGGCGCGCCGGCGCCTACTCCGCGGCCGCCGGACGGCGACCGATGATCCGGTCGAATGCGTCCGGGACCCACCAGTGGAGGACGTACAGCTTGCAGCCCAGGCAGTAGCCCGTTGCCGCGAGCAGGGTCTGGAGCACGCCCACGGCGATGACCGGGAGCCACCCGAGCGGGCGCAGACCCGCCGCCAGGAGCACGACGGCGATCGCGAGGAAGACGAAGCCGAGCAACTGCGCGAACCGTGGGCCGAACTCGGGCTCCGGCTCCTTCGGCGGACCGAGCTCGAGCAGCCGACGGATCGTCGGCCAGGGCCTGCCGAGGATCGAGTACTGGGTGCCCAGCAGGGCACTCACACCGAGCGCGACGCCGACCGCCGCGACGAGCAGCGGAAGGTCGAAGATCGTCGCGACGACGAGGAGGATCACGGACAGGGCACCGCCGAAACGGTGACCGCGCGGATCGATGAGTCTGACCTGGAGCGGTCGGGTCATGGGCTGGCTCTCCTGGGAGGTGCGCGCGGCGTATGGACGCGCGAGAACGACGGAAGGCACCGGGCGGCCCGGGCAGGGCTGAACCGGGACGCGGGACCGGCGATGGCCTCGCCGGCTCGGGGAGGCGAGACTCGGTTGTGGCGCTGGGCGACCGTTCGGTCGCCGGCGTCAGTCCGCCGAGGCTCGCCCCGGACACGCGCACATCACGCGCGGTCCGCACGTACACGCGCAGGAGGCGCGGTCGCGATCCGCCGCACCGCCGGCCATCGCCGGGAGGAGCAGCAGCGTGTCGCGCTCGGCCACCGGCGTCGCCAGCTCCTGGAGGTGGCGCACGTCGGTGTCGTTGAGGTAGACGTTGACGAACCGGTTCAGCCCGCCGCTCTCGTCGAGCAGCTGCGGGGCCAGCGCCGGGTAGGACGTCGTCAGGGAGGCGATCACCGTCCCGACAGTATCGCCCGCAGCGTCGACCTGCTTCAAGCCCCCGGTGGCGGAACGCAACACCGGCGGGATCCGGACCGTGCTCATGACTCGAGCCAGCGCTCGAACGCCGCCAGGCTCGGAGCGATGACCGGCGCCAGGCCGGGGCTGCCCTGTCGCGCGGTCGTACCCAGTCCGAACGAGCGAGCGTCGGGGGTCTTGAGCCCGTTGCCCGTCAGCAGCGCCACGACCTCGTCGCCGGCGCCGATGATGCCGGCGGCCCGCGCCTGGGCAGCCGCGCTGAGCGTGACCCCGCCGGCGGTCTCCGGGTAGATGCCCTCGAGGGCCGCCACGGAACGGATGGCCGCGGCGGTCGCCTCGTCGGTCACCGATTCGATCGACCCGCCGGTCGCCCGGGCGAGCTCGAGCGCGTAGCGCCCGTCGGCCGGGCTGCCGATGGCCAGCGAGCGGACGATCGTCGTGGGTCGTTCGACGGGCCGGATGACGTCCTCACCGGACGACCAGGCGGTGGCCACCGGGGAGCAGCCGGCCGGCTGGCCGCCGATGAACTTGACCGGCTTCGGGTCCACGAGCCCGACCTTGACGAGCTCGTCGAAGCCCTTGGCGACCTTGGTGAAGAGCGAGCCCGACGCGATCGGGGCGACGACCGCATCCGGGAGCCGCCAGCCCAGCCGTTCGGCGATCTCGAATGCGAGGGTCTTGCTGCCCTCCGCGTAGAACGGCCGGAGGGTGATGTTGACGAACGCCCAGCCGAGCTCGTCGGCGACCTCCATCGACAGGCGGTTCACTTGGTCGTACGTGCCGTCGATCGGGACGACCGTCGCTCCGTAGGCGAGGGCATGGTCGATCTTGGCGGCCTCGAGGTCGGCCGGCACGAAGACGAATGCCCGAAGGCCGGCCGCCGCCGCCGCCGCCGCGGTCGCACCGGCGAGATTGCCGGTCGAGGCGCAGGCGAGCGTGTCCGCGCCGAACTCCACCGCGCGCGCGGTCGCCATCGCGACGACCCGGTCCTTGAACGACAGGGTGGGGTTGCGCGTGTCGTCCTTGAGCCACAGGCGGTCGATGTCGATGCTCGCACCGAGCCGGTCGGCGGCGATCAGGGGAGTCGACCCGACGGCGAGTCCGCGGGCCGGCGGCGCGCTCACGGGGAGCAGCTCCAGGTAGCGCCAGATGCCGGGAGCGCGCCGCTCGATCGTCGTCCGGTCGATCTGACCCCGGATCGCGTCGTAGTCGTAGACGACTTCGAGCGGCCCGAAACACGCCGCGCAGACATAGCTCGGCCCGAGCGCCTCCGGCCGGCCGCAGTTGCGGCAGCGCAAGCCGTGGACCCGATCCGTGGTGGAGTTGGTCGCGTCGCCGGAGCCGTGCATCGCCATGCCGGCCACGTCGAGCTTGGCGCTCCCGGGTGTGGTCGGCGTCTGGGTCGGCATCGTCGGCTCCTGACCGCCCGCCGGACGCCGTGATCGGCGTCTCGTGCGCGGGCTCATTTGGGGTGCGTCAGGACCGGAAATGGGAAGACCCTTCGCTGCGAAGGGTCTCAGGGGAGTCCCTTATCTCGCAGGCTTGGACCTGCCCGGAGTTGGCACCTTGCCGGCGTCGCCGCCGGTAGGTTGTCGTGGCTTCAACGGGCCGGTCCCTCCGCCACTCTTGATAAGGCTCTTCAGTTGTGGGCGGATAGTACGTGTCCCGGTCGGCCATCGTCAACCGGTGGCGTGTGGCGGACCGAAGGTCGGAGGCCAATCCCCGAGACGACATCGCATCAGGTAGTCGGCGTTACCGTCGTCTTCGTGCCATGCGCTCGTCCGGACGCGTGGCATGAACCCGAAACGGGGCGGTCTCACACGCGAAACGTCCGATGTGTGTCGAAGGCGGATCGGGCCGATGCCCCCCGTCCGGAGGGAGACCGTTTCGCACCACCGTTTCGCACCACCTAGTCGTGTGGTGACTCTTGTTGACGAACCGCTGCCATGGTTCGGGTCGCGTCGTGCGTGGGATCGCCGTCCGGCCGGCCGGCGATGCGCGCCGGGGCATGGATCTCGCCGACAAGAGTCACCTGACGACTATCTGGTGCGAAGACGGGCGGCGCCGGCCTGACGGGCCGCCGGTCCGGGCGGGGACGCCGCGGGCGGTGGGCGCCGCGGCCGGCTCAACGGGCGAGGCGGGGCCGCCGCCGGTGGGGCGCCGCGGCCGGTCAACGGGCCGGTGGCGGTCCGGCGGCCATTGCCGCCACCGGTGCGGCGCCGCGGCCGGACTCAGCTGGCGAGGTCCGCTCAGCCGCCGCGAGGCGGTCGGCGAGCCAGGCGATCGCCGGCGGATAGCGGTAGTCGATGCCGCCGTGCTTCGCGTCGAACAGCTCGAACCGCACCTCCGGGGCGCCTGCGGCCACGCACTCGCGCCGGAACGCCTCCGCGCCGAGATCGAGGGAGTACTCGTCGCGCGTGCCGGCGTCGATCCAGATCGCCCGCATCGAGCGCAGCGCGGCGGCCCCTTCCGCGGTCCGGGCCATCCGGACGGGGTCCCAGCGCAGCCAGCGTTCCCAGACCTCGGGCACGAGCTCGCTCGTCAACGGATCGAACGGGAGGCGGATCGTGCCGTCCGGGTCGGCGGAGTAGCAGGCGGCCATCGCCCACTCGTTCACGAGCGCTCCATCGTCGGGCCTCGACATGGGCGGACGGCTGCGGAAGTCCGTCCAGAACCGTTCGAACGAGCCGTCGTAGTGGTCGCGCAACGCCCGGGCGCACTCCCGGAACTCGGGCTGGTAGCACGCCTCGAACAAGGCGTCCCCGGCGTGCGTGGCCAGGCCGGCGAACAGGTCCGGCCGAAGCATCGGCGTGATCATCGCCCCGTAGCCACCGCTGCTCTTGCCGGCGATGCCGCGATGCTCGCGAGCCGCGAGTGTCCGGAACTGCCCGTCGACCCAGGGCACGATCTCGTCGCACAGGTACGTGTGGTAGCGGCCGGTTCCCGGCGAGTCCACGAACTGGCTGCCGCCGTAGCTCGTCCAGCAGTCGACGAAGACGACGATCGCCGGCGTCGGCGACGATCCGCTCTCGCCGGCGAAGAGCGCGTCGATCGCCTCCGGGGTCGTGACCCGGAAGGCGGACCGATTCGTCCACATGTCGAGCTGGCCGGTCATCCCCTGGATGAGGTAGATCGTGGCGAACCGACGCTCCCGCTCGGAGTCGTAGGCCGGCGGCAGGTAGACCCAGACGGGTCGTTCGGGTGGGTCGCCGAGCGCGTTGTCGCGCAGGACCGCGCTCTCGAAGACGTGTTCCTCGAGGCGACCCCGGAACGCGCGCCCCCAGGGCCGGATGGGCGGCGCCGTCACCGCCCCGTCACCGGGCTCAGCCCTTGCGTTCGAGGATCGGTCGCGCCGTCTTGGCGTCGTCAACCACGAACGCGAACATCGCCCGATCGCCCCATCGGCCAAGGAACAGGTGGCCGTAGATGTTCACGCCGGCATCGGCCAGGGCCCGGGCGATGGCGGCCATCCCGCCCGGCCGGTCGTCGACCTCGGCGAGGATGGATTCGCCCTCGATGAACACGTACTCGCCCTCCTCGAGGACCGCCCGGGTCGCGGCGTCGTCCGCGGTCGTGAGGATGATGTGGCCCTGGTCGCCGATCCCGCCGCCGCCGATCGCCCGCAGGTCCACGCCGCGGGCCGCGAGCGCCTCGGACAGGGTCGCGAGGCCCCCGGGTCTGTTGCTGAGCTGGACCACGAACTGGTTCGCCATGGGGTCCTCCCGCGCGGTCGATGACCGACGGGCGTCGTGCACCACGGCGGTCCACCCGATTCTAGGCGAAGCGACCTGCCCGCGAAGGGACTAGCCGGGCGGTGCCGGTGCGCCGGACGCCGATGGCGACGGGGACGGCGACTCGGCCGGCGACGGCGCGGGCGCGACCGGCGCTTGGCTTGGCGCCGATCCGGGCGACCCGCTCGGCGCGGTCCGGTCGGTGCCCGGGTTCGCCGCGCCCGGTGCCGCCGCGGGGCCCGTGCTGGGCGAGGCACTCGGCGACGTGCTGGGCGAGGCGCTCGGCGAGGTGCTCGGGGAGGCGCTCGGCGAGGTGCTCGGGGAGGTGGACGGCGTCGGAGTCGGCGTCGGCGTCGGACCCGCGGACGTGATGACGAGGGTCTGCTGGAGCGGTGCGACCCCCGCCCGGGCCAGGCGGTACGTCCCGGCCAGCAGGTCCGCCTTGAGGATCACTCGTCGGGCCGGCGCCGCCACCGAGGCGTAGCTCGGCACGGTGAACGGCACATCGAGATCCACGGACGATCCGGGCTCGAGCGCCGGCAGGGCGACTGTCGCGAGTCGCGCGCCCACGGCGTCGGAGCCGTCGTACCACGGCACGGCGGTGACCGCCGAGAGCGTGAGGTTCATCGAGTCGGCCGGCCATGCCCGGGGAGAGGTGTTCGTGACGCGGATCCGGGTGGTCTGGGTCGATCCCTCCAGCGCCGACGCACCGGGACCGGCGAGCAGGTCGTACTTCGCGCCCCATGTGCGCGTGGCGAAGAACCGGGCAAGGCCCAGGTAATACCCCGCGGCGATGGCCTGCTTGCCCCTCGACTGGCGGAGCAGCACCAGCTCGTGCGCGCTCCCCATCGCGAGCGACTCACCCAGGATCCCCGGCATGAGGCTCGGGCGCTCGTCGAAGTGGACCTTGTACTTGCGGAGCACGTAGAACGGGGCCTGGTGGATCCCCCGGTTCGTCGGCTTCCAGGTGGAGGTCGACAGCGTCTTGAGCGACTTGATGAGGCTCTGCTGAACGACCGTCGCGAGGGTCTTGTTGATCGCCCCGAACGGCCGCGTCGGGTCGTACCACGTCTCCGTCCCGCCCACGCCCGGGGGCGTCCCGTTGTTGTGGACGACCACGAAGACGGCGGCCCGGGCGGCATTGGCGATCTCGATCCGCGAGGCGAGCTCGTCGCGATAGGCGACCTTGCCGTCCCGCGTCCAGTCCACGTTCTTGCGGTTGACCTTCGAGTCGCTCGTCCTGGTCATGACGACCTTGACGCCGGCACCCAGCAGCATCGCCCGGAGTCGCAGCGCGATGTCGAGGTTGGCGGTCTTCTCGGCGAGGGGCGGTCGGATCGCACCGGGATCGGGCCCGCCGTGGCCGGGATCGATGGCCACGGTGATCGAGCCCGGGTCGGCCGGGAAGATCGAGACGGGCGCCTTGGTGATCGGCCGGTCCACGAAGAACGTGCCGAGCCCGTCGGACACGGTGAGCCGGAAGCGGTAGCCGCCGTCCTGGACGAGCGCGCCGCGCGTGGCGACCCGGCCATCCCAGGCGATGTCGTAGGCACCCGGGTCGCGCAACGTCGCCGCCTGGAGGAGCCGGACGCGTTTGCTCGCGTAGTCGACGATCTCGATCGTGGTCCGGGTCGGGCGTCGGACGATGTAGTGGAAGGTCGTCGCGGAGGTCTCGGGCGCAGTGCCCGGCTCGAACACGCGCGGCGCGGCGACGGCCGACGAGACGGTATCCGCGATCGTCGCCGCCGAGGCGGCCATGGGGATGCCCGCGAGAAGGCTCGTCCCGAGCACGGTGAGCCCCAGGAACAGGGTCCGAACACGTTGACCGGAACTCGATCCGGGTCGCCTCCACATGGAGCCGACCGTACTGCCGGGGCGCGCACCCCGGCTACGGTACGTTGGGCCCACCCTTCACGCGACCGCGCCTGGCCCCTTGGGGCCATGTCCGGGTCGCCCTGGGGGCCCGGCGCAGCCCGATGGCGCGATGGAAGGCGGCGAGGTACGCCGGCGCCGATCCGCGGACCCAGTCGAAGTCGACGGCCATGCCCCGATCCACGATCGCGTCCCAACCGAGGGGGCCGGGGGCCCGCGCGTCGAATCGCTCCATCGCCTCGTCGGCGGCCCAGGTCAGCCCGTCGGCGGTCGGGAAGCGGAACGCGAACCCCGTCCCCTCCCCTGGTCGGTCGTGCTCGTCGATGACCGTGTCGCGCAGGCCGCCGGTGGCATGGACGATGGGCGGAGTCCCGTAGCGGAGGGCGATCATCTGGCCCTGGCCACAGGGTTCGAACCGCGAGGGCATCGCGAACGCATCGGCCCCAGCGTAAACCCTCCTGGCCATGACCCGATCGAATCGGTCCACGAATGCGACCTGGTGGGGCCGCGCCCGGGCGAGCGCACGGAGGCTGGCGGCGAGCGTCGGATCGCCGTTCCCCTGTACGACGATCCGGGCGCCGGAGGCCAGCATCCCTGGGGCGGCATCGACCAGCAGGTCGAAGCCCTTCTGCGGATCGAGCCGGCCGATGAGCCCGATGACCATGCCCGGATCGGACGGGTCCAGGCCGAGACGGGTGAGCAGGTCGGCCCGACAGGCGGCCTTGCCGGTCCGGTCGGCGCGCGAGTAGCGGGCGACCTGGTTCTCGTCCGTGGCCGGGTCCCAGACCCCGGTGTCCAGGCCGTTCAGGATGCCGAGGAAGCGGTCGCCCTTGGCCGCGAGCGTCGAGTCCAATCCGAACCCGAAGGTGGGCGTGAGCGCCTCGGCGGCGAAGCCTGGGCTCACGGTGTTCACGAGCTCCGCCCGCTCGATGGCGTCCCACAGCAGGTCGATCCCGACGGCACCCGGTGCGACGAGACCGTCCCCGGGCGCGAGACCGAGCTGCGCCAGATCGGCCGACGGGATCCAGCCGTGATAGGCCAGGTTGTGGATCGTCAGGAGCGCGGCGGCCCGTCCGATGACCGGGTCGGCGGCCAGACGGCCGGCCCGGTCCAGCAGCGCCGGACTCGAGTGCCAGTCGTGGACGCTCAGGATGTCCACCGGCGGCTCGCCGGCCGCCGCATCGGCGCGCAGGGCCTCCAGGGCGGCCCGGCCGAAGATGCCGAACCGCCAGGCGTCGTCCGGATGGTCGTACAACGTGGCCCGGTCGAACGCGGGCGGGTGGTCCACGAGGCGGAGCCGGTAACCATCGGCGTCGATCGTGAGCACCCGCACCTGCGTGTGACCCGCGCTCGCGAGCGGGTCCGGGACGCGCACCACGATCGCGGGGTGGGCGCCCGGCGGCACCGGCACACTGCGGTAGCGTGGCAGGAAGACGTCCACGGGAGCGGTGACCGGCGCGCCATCGGGGCCTGGGACCGCTCGAGGGAGTGCCCGCGCGAGCGCGTCGACGACGTCGCCGAGTCCCCCGGTCTTGGCCCATGGCTCGCATTCAGCGGCGATGAAGGCGATCCGCACCGACCCATCCTACGAGCCCTGGCGCCTCGGCGCGCCCGGGGGGCGGCCCGGACCGAGCCTCGCATCACCCAGTCCAGCACGGATGAAGCCCGGTATCATCGGCCGGATGGATCCGCTGGTTCACGTCCCGACCATGCCGGGCATCCCGTTCCGCGTCCCCCCGCGCCTCGAGGGGCTGCGCCGGCTGGCCTACAACCTGTGGTGGACGTGGCATCCCCAGGCCAAGATCCTGTTCAGCCGGGTCGACGGCTCCGCCTGGGGCCGCTATCGCAATCCGATCCCGGTCCTCGCCGGCTCGGTCTCATGGGCGGACGTCCTGGACAGCCCGGCGTTCATGGCCGAGTACCACGGCGTGATCCGCGAGTTCGACCGGTACATGGCCAACGGGGCAGATCATTGGTTCCACCGCCGGCACGCCGACGTGCTCAAGGGCCCGATCGCCTACTTCTGCGCCGAGTACGGCTTCCACGAGAGCCTCGCCATCTACTCGGGCGGCCTCGGCGTCCTCGCCGGCGACCACATGAAGTCGGCGAGCGACATGGCCCTGCCCCTGGTCGGGGTCGGATTGATGTACCGGAAGGGCTACTTCCGGCAGACGATCGACGCCGACGGGCACCAGGAGCACGCCTACCCCGATTTCGACCTGACCCGCCTGCCGATCCTCCGGGTGGCCGACCAGAGCGGCGACCCGCTCCAGGTCTCGGTCGAGCTGCCCGGACGCTCGCTGGCCGTCGCGGTCTGGTGCGTCCAGGTCGGGCGCGTTCCGGTCCTCCTGCTCGACACCGACCTGCCCGAGAACGATGACGCCGATCGCCCGATCAGTCACATCCTGTACGTCCGCGGTCGGGAGATGCGCCTCCACCAGGAGCTCGTGCTCGGCGTCGGCGGAACGCGGGCGATCCGGGCGCTCGGCATCGCCCCGGCCGTCTGGCACCTCAACGAGGGCCATTCGGCGTTCCTGCTGGCGGAGCGCGCCCGCGAGCTCGTCGATGGTGGTTCGGACCTCGACGCGGCATTCGACCGGGTCAAGCGCGACAGCGTGTTCACGATCCACACGCCCGTCTCGGCGGGCAACGAGCGCTTCGACGCGGACCTTGTCCGACGCGTTGCCGGCCCCCTGTTCGACGGCGACGGCCGGGCGGGCACGGGTGGGGTCCCCCTGGAACGCGTCCTCCAGATCGGCAGGGGCATGGACAACGACGAGCGGCAATTCGACATGACGGCGTTCAGCCTTCGGCTCACCAACGGCGCGAACGCGGTGAGCCAGCTCCACGCGGTGACCGCCAACGCGACCTGGCGCGACGTCGTCGAGCGGCCCATCCTGGGCATCACGAACGGCGTCCACCCGCCGACGTGGATCGGTTCGCCGATGCGCGATCTGCTCGAGCGCTATCTCGACGCGGACCTGGACGACCTGGACGGCAAGACCGATTCCCGGCGTTGGTGGGAGCGTCTCGACCGGATCCCCGAGACCGAGCTCTGGGAGGCCCACCAGTACCAGAAGCTCGAGTTCGCGATCTTCGCCCGCGGTCGGCTGCGCAGCCAATTCGGCCGGCATGGCGAGGCGCCGTCGACGCTGACCGAGCTGTCCGGCGCGCTCGACCCGGCCTGCCTGACGATCGGCTTCGCCCGCCGCTTCGCCACCTACAAGCGGGCGGCGATGATCCTGAGCGACATGGACCGCCTCGAACGGCTCCTCCGCGACGTGGATCGGCCGGTCCAGCTCGTCTTCGCCGGCAAGGCCCACCCGGCCGACCGGCCGGGTCAGTCGGTCATCCAGGACATCTTCGCGCGCTCCCGTTCGAGCAAGCTGCGCGGCCGGGTCTTCATCATCGAGGACTACGACATGCGGGTGGCGCGGTTCCTCGTCCAGGGCGTGGACGTCTGGCTCAACAACCCGCGCCGGCCGCTGGAGGCGTCGGGTACGTCGGGGATGAAGGCGGCCGCGAACGGGGTCGTGAACCTGAGCGTCCTCGACGGCTGGTGGGACGAGGGCTGGACCGGCGACAACGGCTGGGCGATCGGCGGGCGCGAGACCAACCCCGATGAGGGCGCCCAGGACTGGGACGACGCACTCGATCTGTACCGACTGGTGGAGGACGAGGTGGTGCCGCGCTATTACGAACGGACCGAGACGGGCTTCCCGTCAGCGTGGGTCCAGCTCATGCGCCGCTCGATCGCCAGCACGATCTGGCAGTTCTCAACGACCCGGATGCTCCACGAATACACCGAGCGGATGTACCTGCCGGCCGCCGGTGTCCCGGTCGTCACGGCAGAACCGACCGTCGTCGTGAACGAAGGCGGCTGAGCGCCCGAGCCGAGGACCGATCGGCGGCGACCCTCATTCCTCCAGCAGGATGAGCGCGCGCTGCGATGGCATGGCCAGCGAGTAGCGTCGCCGGCCTTCGACCGCGTGCGGATCGAGACTCGGGGACTCCCAGCCCGGTAGCGGAACGGCCGAGATGCGCCGCCACGACGGGTTCGGCAGCTCGAACGTGATCGACTCGGACGTCATGCCCGCGTTGACCACCACCAGCGCCCGCTGTGCGCCGGCTTCGCGCAGGAGCACGACGGAGTGGCTCTCCGCCGCCAGCACGCGCACGCTGCCCCGACGCAAAGCCGCGTGTGCCCGCCGGGCCGCGATCGCCGCCGCCACGAACGTCCGCAGTTCCGAGTCGCCGGCAGCCGGATCGACCGGGTACGCTCGCCGGCAGTCCGGGTCGTTGCCGCCCTCCATGGCGATCTCGTCGCCGTAGTAGATGCACGGCGCGCCCGGCAGGATCAGCTGGAGCAGCATCGCGATCCGGGCGGCCGACCGGTCCCCGCGGAGGAGGGTCAGCAGGCGCGGCGCGTCATGGCTGCCGAGCAGGTTGAGCTGGACGGCCGTGATCGCCGGGTCGTACAGCGTCATGAGGTGGTCCAGCCGACGGGCGAACGCCGCCGCATCGAGCGGCACGAGCGTCCGTCGATACGTTCCGTGCTCCTCGATGATCGCCGTGTCGAGGCGCCCGGCCGAGGCGAACCCGATGATCGCCACCGCCAGCGGGTAGTTCATCAGCGCGTCGAAGCGGTCGCCGCGCAGCCAGTCCGGCGCCTCGTCCCAGATCTCGCCGACGAGGTACGCCTCCGGGTCGATGGCCCGGCAGCGCCGGCGGAACTCCGGCCAGAACGTCGGGTCCTCGATCTCCGCGGGAACGTCGAGCCGCCAGCCGTCGATGCCGAACCGCAGCCAATGCTCGGCCACGGTCATGAGGTACTCACGCATGCCCGGGTCCTCGACGTTGAGCTTGGGCAGGGCCGGCATGCCCCACCAGGCCTTGTAGCCGGCCGACGCGTGATGGAGCGGCGGGCCGCCCCGGTCCGGGTACGGGTTGAGTGCCTGCTCGCCTGCGAGGACCTCCGGATCGAGGTGGAACCAGCCGACATACGGTGACTGGCCGCCGCTCTCGACCACGTGGTGGAACGGCCAGAACCCGCGGCCACTGTGGTTGAAGACGCCATCGAGGATGACCTTCACGCCTAAACCGTGGGCGGTATCGAGCAGCTCGCGCAGGGCCGCGTCGCCACCGAGGAGGGGATCGACGACCATGTAGTCGTAGGCGTGGTAGCGATGATTCGATGCCGAGGCAAAGATCGGGGTCAGGTACAGCGCACTGATGCCCAGCTCGACGAGCTCCGGCAGCCGCTCCGCGATGCCGAACAGGTCGCCGCCCTTGAACCCGTGGTGGGTCGGCGGCGCGTCCCAGGCCTCGAACGGCCCGGGCGGGACGAGACGGGCGCTCCGGGCGAACCGGTCCGGGAAGATCTGGTAGAAGACGGCGTCGCGGACCCACCCGGGCGTGTCGATCGGCTCGGGCGGCATCGGTCTCCTCTTGGTCAGGGGGTAGGCGTGAGGTCGATCATGACGACGCTCCGCGGGGCGATCTCGGCGAACGGCCGGTAGGCGCTGAAGCCGCCATCGTGCGTCACGTTCGGGCTCGGGGCGCGCGCCGCGCCCTCGTCGCCACCCAGGACGATCGTGGCGGTGGGCGCGCCGCACAACGGACCGGCGGCAAGGGTCAGGGCCGGCGCGACCGTGGCATCGGAAACGTTGGCCACGATGAGCGCCGATTCGCGCGGTGACGAGCGCACGGCGGCGACGACGGCCGGCGTGTCGCTGTCGACGGCCAGGTACGTCCCCTGCGACAGGGCCGGGTGCGCGCCGCGGAACGCGATGAGATCGCGGTAGGTGGACCACAGCGAACCCGGGTCGGACCGTTCGGCATCGACGTTCACCCGCGCCGGGTCCCCCGACAGCGCCTCCCATGGCGCGTGCGAGCTGAACCCGGCCGCGGGCGTGCTGTCGTCCCAGCGCATCGGCGTTCGGATCCGCTCATCCGGCTTGGGCCCGCTCATGCCGATCTCCTCGCCGTAGTACACGAATGGGACACCCGGCCCGGTGAGGAGCAATGCGGCGGCCAGGCGGAGCCGATCCTCGTCGCCCCCGACCTGGCTCGCGATCCGATCCATGTCGTGATTCGTGAGGAACGACCCGAACCCGCCGGAAGGCGGATAGAGCGACGTGATCTTGGCGAGCGATCCCGACAGGCTCTGAGCGGTCCCGGTCTTGACGGCCCCCAGGTAGGCCGTCGACAGCCCGAACTCGAACGTCATGTCGAGGGCGGCCGGGACATAGGACGCACTGACCGGCGACGGATCCCACACCTCGCCGATGAGCATCGCGCCCGGGGCGGCCCGCTCGACGCTCGACCGGAAGGCACCGAGCCAGGTCTTCGTCTCCGGCGTGTTCTCGGTGGCGGACGCGTCTTCGATGAGTTGCTTGGCGGCGTCGATGCGGAAACCGTCGACCCCCACGTCGGCGATCCAGAAACGCGCGACGTCGTCCATCGCCGCGGTGACCCTGGGTTCGGTCAGGTTGAGATCCGGAAATCCCGCGCCGAACGCGCCGTAGTACAGGCGCGAGCCCAGACGATGCCAGTTCCCCGCGCCCGGCTGGGTCGACCAGACGTACCAGTCCGCGTGAGCCGCGCCGCCGCTCGCACTGTCGACGAACCAGGGGTGCCGGTCCGAGGTGTGATTGATCGGCAGGTCGAGCAGGACTGCGATACCACGTTCGTGCGCCGCGGCCACGAGCGCGCGCATGTCCCGGAGCGAGCCGTAGTCGGGGTTCACCGACCGGAAATCGGTGACGTCGTAGCCGTGATACGAAGGTGAGGGGAAGGTCGGCATGAGCCACAGGCCGGTCACCCCCAGGTCGGTGTGTGTCTCCGGATCGCCGTCGTTCAGATAGTCGAGCCGACCGATGAGCCCCTTGAGGTCGCCGACCCCGTCGCCGTCGCTGTCGGCGAAGCTCCGGACGAACACTTCGTAGAAGACCCGGTCCTCCCACCAGCCGGCACCCACCGTCGCCGGGCTCGTGCCGAGGGGGATGCTCATCGCGGGTGCCACGCTCACGTGGGGTGGGCACGCCGGCGCCGCTCCCGTTGGCCCGGACGGACGATCGGAGGCGTCCGGCGAGGCGGTCCCGGACACGTCGATGGGCGTGGCAGTCGTCGGGACGACCGACGGCTGGCAGGCCGCGACGCAGGCGGCCAAGAGGAGCGAGAGGCGCGCGGACCCGACGGGGACGCGTCGCGGGGCCGGGAACCTCACCTCATCCGGTTGCGCACGCGAGCGACGGGGATCGGCTCGACCGGTCCAGGCTCGTCAGACGACGGTCGCTCTTCGCGCCGGACCTCATCTCGCCAGTGGCGGGCGCCCGCCACGACGCCGGACACGACGCCGCCGAAGACGCGCGTCGCGGCACGGTCGATGGCCATCATCGCGGCGACGAACGCCGCGATCGCCGAGAAGAGCACCGTCGCCGCGACGATGGCACCGGTGGGCAGGAATGGGAACGGCACGGGTCCACCAACCCTTCAGGTGACGCGCCGCTCGACGCTCGGGCCGCCATGCGCGTCGGGTCCAGCATCAGCCGAGCAGCCCCCGTTGGCGAGTGCCATCCGGCTCATCAGCCCTTCACGCCGCCGATCGCCAGGCCACCCACGATGTAGCGCTGGAAGAAGAAGAACACGGCCGAGACGGGCAGGGAGAACAGGATCGCGAACGCGGCGAAGTCCGACCACGGCGTCTGTCCGAAGGCACCGACCATCTTGTTCAGTTCGTAGGCCAGGGTGTAGTCCTTCGGGATCGCGCAGGAACGTCGAGACGAAGTAGAACTCGGTCCAGCCGCTCAGAAAGCCCAGGAACGCCGTGACCGCGATGGCCGGCAGCGCCAGCGGCAGGACGACTCTCAGGAAGGTCTGGTTCTGGGAGGCGCCATCGACCGCGGCCGCCTCTTCGAGGTCCTTGGGGATCGTGTCGAGGTAGCCCTTGAGGTTCCAGATCGCGAACGGCAGCGCCCCGGAGATGACCGCGAGGGCGACGCCGAGCAGCGATTGGCGCAGGTTGAACGAGCCCAGGATGGGCAGGTCGAGCTTGATCCCGTTGAGGAAGATGAACAGTGGGGCGATGGTCGCCACGGCGGGCAGCATGAGCACGCCGAGGATCGCGATCATCAGGAACTCACGACCGCGGAACTTGAGCCGCGAGAATGCGTACGCCGCGGTCACGCCGATCAGGACGGTGATCACGGACGTGAGCGCCGCCAACTTGAAG
The DNA here is from genome assembly GCA_963719285.1 of uncultured Chloroflexia bacterium. Taxonomy (GTDB): domain Bacteria; phylum Chloroflexota; class Limnocylindria; order Limnocylindrales; family CSP1-4; genus C-114. Next base: position 588,864 of record CAVRBO010000004.1, on the reverse strand, counting down.
CTGTTGAGCGCAAGGTCCAGGAACGACACGGGATCGAGCTGGGTGGGATGAGCGATGACCCGTCCGAACGCGTCGAGCGACGCCCCGGGCGGGAAGAGTCCGTCGGGCCGGGACAGGTTCCGGGGATCCACCGCCAGTCCGACGATGTAGAGGATCGGGAAGAGCACGGTGACCGTCACGAACAGGCACAGCAGCTGGAGCACGAGCTGGCGCCGGAGTCGTCATCCTTGCGGAGGCCGCCGGTGTTCTTCCGGATCTTGACCGGGCGGCTGACGGCGGCGCTGGTCATCGGGGGACCTCCCGGGGCACGTCGAGCGCAGTGGTCGGGGTCGAGCGGACGGTCAGTCGGCATAGCTGGCCGTCGCTTTCGCGAACCGGTTGGTGAGCAGCGTCAGGAACAGCAGGATGAAGAACATGAACACGGAGAAGGCGGCCGCCACCCCGTACAGCTGGCTGACGTTCACGAGCTTGTAGGCCTGGGTGACCATCAGCTCGGTGCGGCCGAACGGGTTCCCACCGGTCATGAAGAACGACAGGTAGAACAGGTTGAAGGTGATCACGAACCCGTAGATCGCGTAGGGCAGCATGGCCGGTCGCAGGAACGGGAGGGTCACGGTCCGGAATTTCTGCCAGCTCGTGGCGCCGTCCATCTCGGCCGCCTCATAGAGATCAGGCGGGATGCTCTGGAGGGCCCCGGTCGCGACCACCGAGTTGAGCGGCCAACCGAGCCACGTGTTCGCGGTGAGCAGGGCGAAGAACGCCAGGGGCAACGGGATGAACGGGATCGGGTCGTTCACCTGGCCCAGCCAATCGAGCTTCAGGGCATCGGGCGGCAGGCGGAGCAGGGTGGCGACCGCGCCCAGGAGCACGTTCACGGCGCCGTCGTCCTTGTCGAAGATGTGGCGCCAGACCGTCGCCACGATGAGTCGGCGGGATGATGACCGGCAGGACGAACAACGCCCGGTACACCTTCTTGAAGCGCAGGCCCTGGGTTGTTCAGCAGGATCGCGATCGCCACGCCGAGGATGACGTGGATGATCACGTTCGAGAAGGCCCAGAACAGATTGAAGAACAGCAGTCGGACGAACTCGAAGTTCGGGATGTCCAGCTTGCTCTGGAGGATCCGGATGTAGTTGTCGAGCCCGACACCGTTCGGCGGGACCTTGCCGCTCAGGTTGATCGAGCTGGAAGTCCGTGAACGACATCCACGTCTGGAACAGGAGCGGGTAGAACGTGATGATGCCCATCACGATGAAGGCCGGGGCGATGTAGAGCAGTGCGGTCCGGGCGTCGCGGCGAGGCAGGCGCAATCGGACACGGGGCGCTGACGGGGCCGCGATCGAACGTGCGCTCATGGCCGGGACTCCCTGGGTGTCGGCTGCTGGGCAGGGGGCGGGACACGTGGGCGGAGTCGCGCTTGTTCAGGACCCGAAGGTCGGTCTCCGCAGAGTATCGGCGGGTCGCGGCCGCCGATACAAGGGCCGAGGCGAGAAGACCGGCGGGCGACGCGAGGCGCCGCCCGCCGGAGCATGAAGGTCAGGGGATCTTGTTGGCCGTGTTCATCGCGGTGCACGCGTCCTTGGTCGCCTGGACCGGGTCGGTGCCCTTGTCGATGACGGAGTTGAGCGCGTTGTCGAAGTTGCCCCAGAAGTTGTCGAGCTGGGCCGCCTGCGGGCGCGGGAAGCCGGTCTTGACCGCGTCGGCGAACTTCAGGGTGATCGGGTCGGTGACCGCGACCGTCGTGTCGGCCGGGATGTGGCCCGCCTTGACGAACAGCGCCTCGTTCTCCGGCGAGACCATCTGGAGGGCGAACGCGACCGCCAGGTCGGCGTTCTTGGAGTTGGCGTTGATATACCAGCCGTCGACCCCGGTCATCGGCTGGGCCGGACCGGCCGGACCGGCCGGCATCGGCGCGACCGCCAGCTTCGGCAGGACGGCCAGGTAGCCACCTGTGGCCCACGGGCCGTCGATGGTCACGTTGACCTTGCCGGTCTTGAAGGCCGTCGCGAGGTCGTCGTACGTCTTGTAGAACGTGGCGCCGGCGGCCTTGAGGTCCTGGAGGTACTTGTACGAATCAGCCACGCCCGCCTGATCGGCGATGCACTTGCCGGAATCGTCCATGAGCTTGCCACCGAAGGCGCCCCACCAGCCGAAGTTGTGGTAGCTGCCCTGGTTGATTCCCAGCTTGACCGAACCGTCCTTCACGGCCGCCAGGAGATCCGCCGTCGTGGCCGGGGCCGTTGTCACCTTCGCGCTGTCATAGAACATGGCGACGGCCTTGAGCGACTCCGGGACCATGTACAGCACGCCGTCCACCTTGTGACCCGTCGACCGAGACCTGCGAGTCGTTGGTCGAGCTTGCCGGCGAGCTTGTCGTCGAGCGGGAGGAACAGCTTGGCGCGAGCTTCCTTGCCCAGGCTGTCGTTGGGGGCGATGAACAGGTCCGGCCCGCCACCGCTGGCGGCATCGAGCTCGAAGTTCTTGAACAGGTCGTCGAACTTGACGTCCTGGACGTTGACGGTGAGGCCGGGGTTGGCGGCCTTGACGTGCGGCGACGATCGCCCGGAACGCATCCGGCTCGGTGCCGGCGCCGGAGCCGTACGACTCCCAGACGGTCAGGGAGCCGCTGAGGGCACCAGCCGGCGGCTGACTCGCGGCTGGCTCACTTGCGGCCGGCGCCGTCGTGGCGCTGCCTGTGCAGGCCGACGCGACGAATGCGAGCGTCGCGAGCAGGCCGCCGAAGCGTGATCGGTTGGACATCTCTTCCTCTCCTCCGTGCGAGATCTCGACGTGCGGCGGATCCAAAGGGCGGATCCGTGCCGGCGCCGGTCTTCGCGGCGTTGGTGACGTGGCGCGTCGCCGCGTCCGACCTACGATCGGTCCGAGCCACCTCCTTCAGTGGTGCGGCGCACCGCGTCGGGCGCGGGTCCGGTGGACGCGCGCACGACCAGGCGGGTCGCCAGGATCTCGTGCTGGTCTGGTCCATTCCGGCCGTCCAGGATGGCGAGCAACAGCTCGACGGCCTGCTCGCCCTTGCGGGCGATCGGCTGGTGGATGGTGGTCAGGGCCGGGTCGGCGAAGTGGGCGAGCTCGACGTCGTCGAAGCCCACGACGCTCAGGTCGGCCGGTACGGTCAGTCCCCGCTCGCGGGCCGCTCGCATCGCGCCGACGGCGATCGCGTCGCTCATCGCCAGCACGGCGGTGGGACGCTGGCCGGCGTCCCAGGTCTCGGCGAACGAGGCGGCGCCACCGGGGATGGTGGACGGCGACGTGAGGATGGCCTGCTCGCGCAGCTCGATACCGGCGAAGGCGAGCGCCGCACGGTATCCGCGCAGGCGGCGCGCCTGGGTCCCGTCACGGTCGTCAAGGACCGACCGGTCCGGGGGCTCGATCGCCAGCACGACGAAACGACGGTGGCCAAGGGCGATGAGGTGCTCGGCCGCGAGGCGGGCGCCACCTTCGTCGTCCACCTCGATGGCGGGCTGGCTGGGCAACGCGGTGGAATCCACGAGGACCATCGGCAGGCCGGCCCGCCGGATCTGCTCGACCTCCGGGTGACTGGCCGACAGGCCGACCGCGACGACCCCGTCGACCGTGGCCCGGTCGATCGCCCCGGCCAGCGAGCCATGAAGCGGCGAGATGAAGTGGAGGGCGTAGCCCGACGCCTCCGCGACGGAGGCGACCCCGGCCGTGAATGAGCCGAAGTACGGGTTCTCGAAGATCACCGACAGGGCCTGCGGAGTCAGGATCCCGATCGACCTGGTCCGGCCCTGGGTCAGCATGCGCGCCACGGGATGGGGCCGGTAGCCGAGGGTCTCGGCGACGGACCGGATCCGGACCGCCGTTTCGGTCGCCAGCCGGTCGGGCCGGTTGAACGCGAACGACACGGCCGTCTTTGACACTCCCGCCGCCTCCGCAACGTCGGCGATGGTCGGCCGACGGATCACCTGGACCACGCTCGTCGCAGCTCCTCCACCCGGGCCGACCTGGATCGAGCCCGACGCGACCACAGACCGGTGGTCTACGCTGCTCGGGACCTGTATCATGACCCGATAAATCGGTTTAGCAAACCGGTTTAGGGGACGCTAGCAGGTCGGTCGCCGGCCGTCAATCCTGAAGTCTCTTCTCGCGGAGGCGCACATGCAGGGACGGATCTCCCTGGCCCTGGTGCTGCACAACCACCAGCCGGTCGGCAATTTCGGCTGGGTCATCGCCGACGTCTACGAGCGCTCCTACGAGCCACTCGTCGCGGCCGTCGAACGCCATCCCGGGATCCGCCTCGCCCTCCACTACACCGGTCCCCTGCTCGACTGGCTGGCCGCCGAGCGACCGGCATTCCTCAAGCGCGTCGAGGCCCTCGTCACCGCCGGCCGGGTCGAGCTCCTGGGCGGTGGCTACTACGAGCCCGTCCTGGCCTCGCTGCCGGAGCGGGATCGGCTCGCCCAGTTGCGCCTCATGGGCGACGCGATCGAGCGCATCGGCGGCCGCCGCCCCACCGGCGCCTGGCTGGCCGAGCGGGTCTGGGAACCGGACCTGCCGGTCGCCCTCGTCGACGGCGGCTATCGCTGGACCATCCTCGACGACGCCCACTTCCGGGCCGCCTCGATCGACGAGTCCGACCTGTGGGGCTCGTACACGACCGACGACCAGGGCCGCCTGCTGACGGTCTTCGGATCCGACAAGAACCTGCGCTACCGGATCCCGTTCGGGGCCGTGGACGAGGTCATCGCCTACCTGGCCGAACACGCTTCCCCGGATCGCCACCTCCTTGCGGTCATGGGCGACGACGGCGAGAAGTTCGGGTCGTGGCCGGACACGTTCGAGCATTGCTGGGGCGAGGATGGCTGGGTCGACCGCTTCTTCGCGGCCCTGACCAGCAACGCCGACTGGATCGACCTCGTGACGCCGGGCGAATGGGCGGAGCGCGAGCCACCGTTGGGCCGGGTCTACGTGCCGACGTCTTCGTACTTCGAGATGGGCGAATGGGCCCTGCCGGCCGAGGAGGGGCTCGCGTTCGAGCACGCCGTGGCAGCCGCCCAGGCCGACGGCCGGGCCGAGGCGCGCTGGCTTCGGGGTGGGTTCTGGCGCAACTTCCAGGTCAAGTACCGCGAGATCAACGACCTCCACAAGCAGATGCTCCGGGCGTCGTCGAAGGTCGACCGGATGGAACCGGGTCCACGGCACGATTCGGCGCTGCGCGAGCTCATGCAGGGCCAGAGCAATGACTGCTACTGGCATGGCGTGTTCGGCGGGATCTACATCGCCCACATGCGCCTGGCCACCTACGAGCACCTCATCGCGGCCGAGGATGCGGCCGACGCCGCAGCCCGTGCCGCCGGCCACGCCGTCGACGGGATCGCGCCCGTGGACACGGACCTCGACGGCCTCGACGAGATCCTCGTGACCTCGCCCGGCCAGACCATCGTGATCGACACGGTCGAGGGGGGCGGGATCGGGTCGTGGGACATCCGGGCTCTCCGCCATGCGCTGACCGCGGTCATGCGCCGGCGTCCGGAGGCGTACCACCAGCGCCTCGTCGACAGCGCAGCCCCGCCAACCACCGCGGCCGGGCTCTCGCCCGCGACGGACGCGGACGAGGGATCGACCGGGGTGGCGAGCATCCACGCGGTCGTGCGGTCCCGGGAACCGGGCCTCGCGGACCGGCTCCAGTACGACGGCTACGAGCGGCGCTCCGCGCTCGTCCACCTGTTCGCGCCGGGCACGACGCGCGATGCCTTTGCCAGGGCCGAAGCCGAGGAGCTCGGCGACGCCCACACGGGCGAGTACGAAGTCCTGGAGCAGACCGACGATGTCGTCCGCCTTCGCCGCGATGTCCGGGTCGGCGCCGCGGGCGTGCTCGTCCGGGTCGAGAAGCTGTTCCGGTTCGACGGCGCTCGGCGGTCGCCGGGCATCGACTTGGAGGTGGCCGTCGAGAACCGCTCCCCCGGGCCGGTCCACTTCGACCTCGGGATCGAGTGGGCGCTCATGCTCCTGGGCGGTGGCGGCAACCCGGCCGCGTACTACGAGGTCGGCGACGAACGCTCGGCCCACGACGGCGCCGGCGAACGCGACGCTGCCACCCTGATCTGCAGCGGCAACACGTACATCGGGCTCGAGCTCGCAACGTCCTTCGATCCGCCGGCGACCGCCTGGTGGTCGCCGATCGAGACAGTTTCGAACTCGGAGTACGGCTTCGAGCGGATCTACCAGGGCAGTGCGCTCGTGGGCGTGTGGCCGGTCGAGCTCGCGCCCGGGCAACGGCGCACCGTGAGCGTGGGCCAGCGGGTCGCGACCGACCACGACCGGGCGACCGACGCCTGACTCCGGGAATCCGTCAGCCCGTGGCCTGCGGTTCCACGGGCTGACTGGGTCGCCGCCGGGAGGGAGGCCCGCCGGCGTGGGTTATTCGATGTCCGACGGTCCCGTCCACGGGACCGGGCCGATCGTCAGGAGAGAGTCGTGACGGTCGTGCCTTCGTCGAAGTCGGGTCGCGAGTCGATGCCGAACGTCAGAGCGAGTGCGCCGAAGAGCGCCAGACCTGCGACGATGATGCCGAGCAAGAGGACGCCGTCCATCTCGATACTCCAGTTGTTATAGTCTACTAGGCCAAGTAGCACGATACTTGGACCAGCACACTATGTCAAGACCCGACTCCCCCATCCAATCGTCCTATCCGCCCGGCACGCCGCTGGTGCCGCACCCGCCCCTGCCGGCGAGCGCGCGACCGTCGAGCAGCCTGGATGTCGAGCGCGATTCGGACGTCCCGATCTCCACCCAGATCTACTGGCAGCTGGCCTACCAGATCGACTCGGGTCGCCTGTTGCCGGGGACACGCCTGGCGCCCGTTCGGGAACTCGGCGCCGCTCTCCGGGTGAACCCCAACACGATCAGGGCGGTGTACAAGCGGCTCGCGGATGCCGGCTATGTGACCAGTCGCCACGGGGCCGGGACCCATGTCGCCGAACGGCCGCCCCAGCGCGTCGGCGCGGAGGCGCTCGCGGGCCTCGTCGCCGAGATGCTCCGCCGCGCGGCGTCGTCCGGCTTCACGGCCGACGAGGTCGCCGCCGCCACGTTCGCCGCGGCCACCGAGCGCAAGCGGCCGGGCCCCCACGTCCACATCCTGTTCGCCGAGTGCACCCACGCCGACGCGGCGTACGACGCCCAGCGCATCGCGGCGGCCTTCCCGGAGGTCGCGGTCGCGGAAGGGGCCCTGCTCGAGGAGCTCGTCGAGCGGCTCGAGCGGTTCCACTACGACCTCGTGGCCACGACGACCTTCCATGCCGACGAAGCCCAGGCCCTCGTGGGAGGCCGCGTCCCGGTCATCGCGATGATCGTGGGGCCAGGCTATATGGACCTCATCCACGAGATCGCGGCCCTGCCCGAAGGCGCGACGGTCGGGCTCGTCTGCGCCTCCGCGCGAGGGGCGGCGAACATCGGCGAGACCCTGGCCATCTCCGGGACGACGGGCGTGTCGGTCGTGATGGCGTCCCTCGAGGCCGACGAGGAGGCCGAGATGGCCGACATCGACGCCCGGGCCGATCTCATCCTGCTCTCCCGCGAGGCCATGGGCCGCGGGCTGGACGCCCGTTTCTCCCGACCCGACCGGATCCGCGAGTGGGTCTACGAGTTCGATCCGTCGGGGTTCGAGCTGCTGCGACGGGCGATCGAACGTGCCAGGGCGGAGCGGTTCGCTTCGGCCGAGGTGGCGGCGACCTGATGGCCGCGCTGCCGAGCGGCGTGCGCCTCGCCGCGGCCGCGCGGACGCGTCTCGCCCTGACCGGCGATCCCGATCCCGTCGACCTCGCCGAACCCGCGGTCGCCCGCGACATCGCGTTCCGGCTGGCCGGGACGGCTCCGGGGAGGCCCGTGCTCGCGGGCGACGTGCTCGCCCTCGGCCTCCTCGATGCGGTCCTCCGGATCGTCATCGCCCGCTACCTCGACGACGTCGATGGCGCGGCGTTCGCGGATGCCCTGGTCTCCGTCGCGACGACCGTCGGCGAGAAGCCGGCGGCCGCCACGCTCCTGGCCCACGCGGCGAACTTCCCGCCCCCTCCGCGCGCGCCGGACGAGGGCCTCCGCGAGCTGCTGCTGACCAACCTCGCGGCCACGAATCCGGCGATCGGGACGCTCCAGCCGCTCGTCGACGACACGCCGCTCGTCCTCGCTCCCGATGCCCGCTACGGGGCCGTCCTCACGGCCATCCGCCACCACTTCGCGTCCGGGCCGCGGTTCGGGCCGGACGGCCAGGACCTCGTGACCCTGCTCGAGGCCCCGGGTCGCGCCTCGCCCGCGTCGCTGGCCGGCCAGCTCGCCTTCGTGCGCGACCGCTGGAGCGGGTTGCTCGGAGCGGCGGGCGGCAGGATCCTCGACCGGTTGCTCATGGGCCTGGGCGTCATCGCCGAGGAGCAGGCGGGGCTCGGTCGGTGGGGCGCCGGGCCTCTCGGACCGGCGGCCGGCGGTCGCGGCGCCCTCGCCGGCGACGAGGGGCCGTCCCCCGATGCCGAGCCGGAACGGTTCAGCCACGACGTCGCCTGGATGCCCGAGCTCGTCCTCCTCTGCAAGAGCACGAACGTCTGGCTCGACCAGCTGTCGCGGGCGTACGGGCGGCCCATCCGGACCCTCGACCAGGTGCCGGACGAGGAGTTCGCCCGGATGGCCGGCCTCGGCGTCAGCGGCCTTTGGCTGATCGGCCTCTGGCAGCGCAGCTCCGCGTCACGCGACATCAAGCGCCGGCGGGGCAACCCGGAGGCGCTCGCATCGGCCTACGCGCTGTACGACTACGCGATCGCCGACGACATCGGCGGCGAGGCGGCGCTGGCCGACCTGAAGGAACGCGCCTGGCGATACGGGATCCGGCTGGCCAGCGACATGGTGCCCAACCACATGGGCATCGATTCGCGCTGGGTCGTGGAGCACCCCGACTGGTTCCTCCAGGTGCCCCGCCCGCCGTTCCCGTCGTATTCGTTCAACGGTCCCGACCTGTCCTCGGACCAGCGGGTCGCCATCGTCCTCGAGGACCACTACTGGGACGACTCCGACGCGGCGGTCGTGTTCAAGCGTGCCGACCGCTGGTCGGGCGAGGAGCGCTACATCTACCACGGCAACGATGGCACGAGCTTCCCCTGGAACGACACGGCCCAGCTGGACTACCTCCGGGCCGATGTCCGCGAGGCCGTGATCCAGACGATCCTCCACGTGGCCCGCAACTTCCCGGTCATCCGGTTCGACGCCGCGATGGTCCTCGCCAAGCGCCACATCCAGCGGCTGTGGCACCCGCTCCCCGGCGCCAGCGGGGCGATCCCGTCGCGGGCCGAGCACGCGATGTCCAAGCGCGACTTCGACGCGGCGATGCCGACCGAGTTCTGGCGCGAGGTCGTGGACCGGGTGGCGGCCGAGGCCCCCGAGACGCTCCTCCTGGCCGAGGCGTTCTGGCTCATGGAGGGCTACTTCGTCCGAACGCTGGGAATGCACCGGGTCTACAACAGCGCGTTCATGGTCCTCCTCCGGGACGAGGACAACGCCACGTACCGGCGGGTGATGCGGGACACGCTCGAGTTCGACCCGCAGATCCTGGGCCGGTTCGTGAACTTCATGACGAACCCGGATGAGAAGCCTGCGAGCGAGCAGTTCGGGACGGGCGACAAGCACTTCGCGATCGCCACGCTCATGGCCACGCTGCCCGGCCTGCCGATGCTCGGCCACGGCCAGTTCGAAGGGTTCCGGGAGCGCTACGGCCACGAGTTCTCCAAGGCGGGCTGGGACGAACCCGTCGACGACGGCCTGCTCGCCCGCTACGAGCGTGAGATCGTGCCGCTCTTCCGCCGGCGCGGCTGGTTCGCCGGCTCGCGCGAGTTCCTGCTCTACGACCTCGTTGGCGACGACGGATCGGTACGCGAGGACGTCATGGCCTACTCGAATGCCGGGCCGGGGGGCGAACGATCGCTCGTCCTGGTGAACAACCGGTACGGAGGCACGTCCGGCCGGATCCGGGAGTCGGTCGGCTACGCCGTCGTGGCGCCTGGCGGCGGCGAGCGCACCCTCCGTCGGCGGACACTCGGAGCGGGCCTGGGCATCGACGCGGGGGCTGGGTCGTTCGCCCGGGCCCGCGAGGCTCGCACCGGCCTGGAGTACCTGTGGCCGGCCGACGCACTGGTCCGCGATGGCCTGTGGTTCGAGCTCGGTCCGTACGACTACCGGGTCTACCTCGATTGGCGTGTCGTGACGGACGGGCCCGGGGCGGACTGGGGTCGCCTGGCGGCCTCGCTCGGTGGTTCGGGCGTCCCGTCCCTTGACGATTCGCTGCGCGACCTCGCGCTGGCACCGGTCCACGAGGCACTCGCCGGCGTGCTGGCGGTGGACGGGCGCGGATCGGTGGGCGAATCGGCGGCGCGGCTCATCGCCGCCGTGCGCGAGGCGACCGGAGCTCACGCCGGAGCCACGGACACGGATGTCGCCGGCACGATCGTCACGGATCTCGCGGCCATCGACCAGCTGGCGGGCGCGGTCCGGCCACGGAGGGCCACCAGGACCTCGCCGGCCGCGCCAGCGCGTTCCGCTCGCCGGGCGATCGCGACGCCGGCCGATACGCTGGCAGACCCGGCGACGCGAACCGCCGTCCGCGCGGCGACGATCGTCGCGAGCCTTGGAGCCCTCGGCGACGCCGCCGACGCCCGAGCGACGGCGAGCGCCTGGTTCTCGGATCTCCGGCTGGGGCCGGCCCTGGAACGCCTCCTCAGCGGCGCGAGTGGCGGGGTACGCAGCCCGAGACCGTCCATCGGACCTGGTTGCTGCTGCGGCTGCCGGGATCCACCGACCCGGCCGCGATCGCCCAGGCGTGGCTCGCCGACGAGGACCTGCGCGCGTTCCTCGGCGTCCACGACGCGAGCGGGACGACCTGGCTGCGGGCGGAGCCGGTGGCGACCCTCGCGGCCTGGGACCTCCTGCGCACGGCGATCGAGCGACCGGCGGATCTCGGCCCGACTGCCGCGGCCCTCGACCGCGCCGTGGATGCGGCGTCCGAGGCGGGTTATGCGGTCGACGGTTGGCTGGCGCGGCTCGTCGGGTCCACTCCGGGAAGGGTCGCGGAACCGTCGGCGAATTCGCCTGCGAGGCTCAGGCGCTCACCGATGCCTCGCGGCCCGCGAGGAGGCCGAACCCGCCGCTGATGTCCGTCGCCACCGCCACGATGTGCGAGCGCTGGACCAGGGCGAACGGGAATCGACCGGCGAGCCGCCGATCGGCCAGCCACCGGACCCGAACGTTGACCAGGGGGACGAAGCGGGGCTCGGTCGCGTCGACGAACGCCGTGAGCGACGCCTCCTCGTGGAGGTACGCGAATCCGTAGACGATGTGGGCGGCCGTCGTCACGACGAGCCGGCGGCGCTGCTTGACGATGAGTGCGCTCCCCGGGTCGGTCGGCGACGGCCCCGGGTCGGACTGGCCGATGAGGGCGATCTCGTCGAGCCTGACCCGCAGGTCCGGGAAGGTCAGCCGGGTCGGCTCGCCGATGCGCGACAGGAGGGTGACGTCGCGGATCGTGAAGAAGCCCGTCAGGAAGTTGACGTAGTCGGACAGCCGATGGAAGTTCCCGAGATCGACCATGCCGGAAGCGCGCAGGTGTGACCCGACGAGCTCCACCTCCGCGCAAGCGGGCGCCGTGGCGACCTCGCTCTCCACGGTCGTGAAACCGGGTGCCTCGAACCCATCCAGCGTGACGGCTGGATCGAGCACCCCCGGGCTGAAGAAGAGCCCGTGCTCATTCATGAGGGCATCGTGTGCCCGGCCCCGCCGGGCCGCCACCACTCGTCCGTCCCTGGCCCGGCGGCGTCCGTACCGGGCCATTTGTCACTTATCCGCCGTATAACAGCTCGCGCAGGACGGGGATGGGCGGCGAGCCGTGGCCGATGACCTGTTCGAGATGAGTCGGGTAGTGGAATCCGGGCGTGTCGCCGAACCCACCCACGACACGCGGCCCGGGTACGGCGGCCACCCCGCGCGGATCGCCGGCCGCCACGGCCGCCCGCCGCCTGGCCTCGAGCTCGATCTCCCAGAGGAGCGTGGACCCGACGAAATAGGTCGACAGCTGGGTGGAGGTGAGCCGGGCCCGGTCCCACTTGTTGCGGGCCTCGGCCTCTTCCTGGAAGCCACCGTCGACCATGAGCGAGATCGCCTCGTCCTCGGTCATCCCGGCCGTGTGGATCCGGACATCGATCATCGCGTTCGTGACCGCCCGCAGGTAGAACTTCCAATGGACGAGCATGAGCGCCGGGTCGTCCGCGCCATAGCCCAGGTCCATCATCACCTGGGTCACGTAGACGGCCCAGCCCTCGGCGAACACGCCGGACCAGAGGATCGTCCGGGGCAGCGAAGCGCTCCGATTGGCGTACACGCCCTGGAGGTAGTGACCCGGGATCGCCTCGTGGATCGTGAGGAGCCGGAGCATCCGCTCGTTGTCCTCGCGAAGGTAGCTCTCGACCCGCTCCGGCGACCAGTCGGGCGGGACGGGCGTGATGCAGAAGAACGCCTTCTCGGTCTTGTCGAGAGGTCCCGGCGAGTCGAGCATCGCCCCGCCGAACGCGCGCAGGAAGACCGGGGTCCAGCGGATCTCGAGCGGCTCGTCGGTCAGGCCGATGACGTCGTTGTCGCGGCAGAACGCCTCGATCGCGGCGACCTCCGCGCGGCAGCGCTCGAGGAGCTCGTCCGGCCCGGGATGATCGGCGGCGATCGCGCCGAGGACACTCCGGACCGTCTCGGAGTCGGCGGCGGCCTGGCTGCCGGCCGAGGTCGCGGTGGGGACCGGGCGGTCGGGCAGCCAGGTCGGCCAGAGGTCGCCTGCCAGCCGGATCATCTCGCCGCGGACCGCGTCGTACTCGCGCTCGGCGCGGGCAAGCACCTCCGCCGGGGAGAGGTCGACCCGCAGCGTGTGGCGCAGCTTGGCCGCGAACAGGGCTGGTCCGAGTCGGCCTTCGCCGTCCGCCGCGGGGAGCACGATGTCGCGGAGGTGAGCCCCGAGGGTGGTCAACGACTCCTTCGCCGTCGTGGCGGCCTCGCGCAGGCGGGGCGCGAGCATCTGCGTCGCTTCGTCGTCCGGCGCGGCCTCCGCGGCCGCGATCGCCTCGTCGATGAGCTCGCCGATGCCGGCGAGCTGGCGGATCGCGATCTCCGTGTGGAACCTGGACACCGGTCGGTCGTCCGTCCCCACGAGCTCCTCGACCGCGGCCCGCACGACGGCGGGCAGGCCCTCCAGGCGCCCCGCGACCGAGGCGAGCCGCGCCGCGAGGGGCGCGAACTCGCGCGACAAGAGCGGAAAGAAGCCCGCCCCGAAGAGATAGACCCAGGTGAGCGGGTCCCAGCGCTCGTCGAGCAGCTCGGTGTCGCCGAAGATCAGCGCGTCGAGCGTACGGAGCAGGACTTCCCGATCGGCGACGTCGTCGGCCGTTCGGGCCGCCGCGTCGCCGGTGGCTGCCGACAACCGTTCGATCCACCGGCCGGCGAAGGCCAGCCGGGCGGCCCGGCCCGCGCCCGTCATGTCCGGCCACCGATCGTCGAAGCGATGGTCGCCGACACCGGTCGCGGTGAGCGGATCGAGCCGGAAGTATTCGTCGAAGAAGGTCGCCACGAGGTCGGAGAAGGCAGTCATGGCCGAGAGGGTAACGGGCGGACGGGCGGGGCGTCGACGTGACACGGTCTGCCATGATGGGCGGGCGACGTGCTCGTGTGCCTGCACGAGACTCGCCCGTGGCCATCGCCCCGAAGCCATCGACGGAGGATCCTCGCCGTGCTCGACTTCCTCGTGCGTGTCCTCATCAACGGGGCGGCGCTGCTCATCACCGCCAAGGTGCTCCCCGACCAGGTCCATCTCCCATTCGGCGCATTCGGCATCGACTGGCTGAAGATCGCCGCGCTGGCTCTCGTCTTCGCCCTCGTGAACAGCTACATGAAGCCGATCCTCAAGGCGATGTCGCTGCCGATCAGCATCCTGACCTTTGGCCTGGTCGCGTTCGTCATCAATGCCGCGATGCTCCTGCTCCTCGCCTGGATCGACAACGCCACGATCAAGGCCGGGCTTGTCATCGGGCACTTCCCGCCGAAGTTCGATGCCGACACGGTCGTCGCGGCGCTCATCGGGGCGTTCGTGCTCAGCGTCGTCTCGACGCTGCTCGGCTTCGTGAACTTCGGGCGCAGGGTGGTCGGGCTGCGCTGAGGCGGTGAGCGGCGGCGATACGCCGGCGGAGGCGCTCCGGTCCGCGGCGCGTCGGTTCGGCACGCCGTGCTTCGTGACCTCGGTCGCCGGGCTCGATGCGGCCGGGGCGGACATGCGCGCCGCCTTCCCCGATCCGTGGGTCCGCTCGTACTCGCTCAAGGCGAACGATGTCGGCGCGATCGTCGCACGATTGACGGCCCTCGGTGCCCCTGGCGGCCTCGGGGCGAACGTCGTCTCGCGCGGCGAGTGGGCGATCGCGCGACGTGCGGGCGTCGCGAACGAGCGGATCACGCTCGAGGGCATCGGCAAGACCGACCCGGACCTCCGAGCCGCGGTCCGGGCCGCCGCCGACGGCGCACCGCTCGGCTGGGTCGCGATCGAGTCGGAGGTCGAGGCGGCGACGCTCGCCGCGATGGCTCGGCGGGAGGGCCTGGGCCGGGCGGGCCGGCCACCCCTCGATGTCCTCCTGCGGTTCAATCCGGACGTGAGCCCGGACACGCATGCCGGCCTCGCGGTCGGGGCCGGTTCGAGCAAGTTCGGGATGCGCGACGACGAGCTGGCCGGCGCGATCGAGGCGGGCGGCGGCCCCGACGGCCCGCTGGCCTGGCGGGGCATCCACCTCCACGTCGGCTCGAGCCTGCGCACCGTTGACGCGTGGCGCGACGGGGTACGCCGGTCGCTCGCCCTGCTCGCGCTGCTCGGCGGCGGGCTGCCGGTCTTCGACACCCTCGACGTGGGCGGTGGCTTCCCGGTGGGGGCGGCCGTGCCCGGCCCGGCCCGGTTCGCCGCGGAGATGCCCGCACTCGTTGACGGCCTGCCGGCCGATCGCCGGCCGGCGCGCCTGGCCGTGGAACCGGGGCGCTTTCTCGTCGCGCGGGCGGGCCGGCTGGTCGCGCGCGTCCTCCACGTCCGCGAGCGTCCCGAGGGCGCCCAGGTCGTGCTCGACGCAGGCATGACCGAGTTCATCCGACCGGCCCTGTACGGAGCGTTCCACGCGGTCTCGGCGCTGACATCGCTCGGGCAGGCGATCGGCGACGATCAGGCGGCCGATCTGCGGCCCACCCGCGTCGACGGTCCGATCTGCGAATCCACCGATGCGCTCGGCGAGCACCCGCTCCCACCCCTCCGACGCGGCGACATCGTCGCGATCCACGACGCCGGGGCGTACGGGACGGTGCTGGGCTCCACCTACAACGGCCGTCCGCGCCCGCCGCAGGTGCTCCTGGAGGTCGACGGCTCGCTCCGACTCGTCCGGCGCCGGGGCTCGATCGTGGCCCTGGGCTGAAGCCGGGTGGGCGCTCACGCACCACGACCTCGACGCCCGAGGCTCACACGATCCCCGAGCGACTACCCTGTGCGGACATGTCCGCCCGACCGACCACTCCGCGAGCGCGCTTCCAGCAGCGGATCGCCCGTGCGCCGCTGCTCGCCGACGGGGCGATGGGGACGCTCCTCTACAGTCGGGGCATCCCCCAGCGCGCCTGCCTGGACGAGCTGGCGACCAGCCGGCCCGACCTGATCGGCGCGGTCCATCGCGAATACCTCGAGGCCGGCGCGGACCTCATCGAGACCGCCACGTTCGGGGCGAACCGGCTCCGGCTGGCGAGCTTCGGCCTGGCGGACAAGGCTCACCGGCTGAATCGGCGGGCGGCCCAGGTGGCCCGGGAAGCCAGGGACGTGGCCGGCCGCGACGCGCTCGTCGCGGGCTCGATCGGGCCTCTCGTCGGTCCCAGCCACGGCCCGGAGCGGATCGACCCGGCCGACGTGCGTTCGGCCGTCCGCGAGCAGGTGGACGGGCTCCTCGAGGGCGGGGTCGACCTGTTCATGGTCGAAACGTTCTCCGCGCTCGATGACATCCTCGGCGTGATCGCCGAGGCGCGGGCCGCGGCGGACCTCCCGATCGTCGCGTCGCTCACGTTCGGCGAGGAGCTCGTGCTGCTCGACGGGACGACGCCGGAAGTCGCGGCGCAGGCCCTGGTCGAGGCGGGTGTCGACGTGATCGGGGTCAACTGCGGAGCCGGCCCGGTCGCCTGCCTGGACGCGCTCGTCCGCACGGGCCCCGCGGACCGTGCCATCGCCCGGTCCATCCTGCCCAACGCCGGCCTGCCCCAGCGGATCGCCGGCCAGTTCGTGTACGCGGCCGGACCTGCCTACTTCGGCGAGATGGTTCCGCGGCTCGTCGGCCAGGGAGCGCGGATCGTGGGCGGCTGCTGCGGGACGACGCCCGAGCACATCGCGGCCATGCGCGAGGCGATCGACACGCTCGGCAGGGCGACTGGGGTCGAAGCCGCCACGGAGGCGCCGGTCGCGCCGGTCGCCCGGCCGCGCCCCCCGATCGTGTCCAGCGCGACCCCCGGCACGAGCGACGAGCCACCACCGCCCACCGGCCTCGCCGAGAAGCTCGCCGCCGGCCGGTTCGTCGTGTCGGTCGAGATCGATCCGCCGCGCTCGATCCGGATCGAGCGCACGATCGAGGCCGCGAAGCTGCTCCAGGCCGCGGGCGTCGACCTGGTGAACATCAGCGACAGCGCCATGGCCCGCGTGCGGATGGGCTGCCTGTCGGTCGCGTTCGGCATCCAGCACGACCTCGACCTCGAGTGCCTCGTCCACTTCACGACCCGCGACCGCAACCTCATGGCCCTGGAGTCGGAGCTGCTCGGGGCGCACGCGCTGGGCGTACGCGACATCCTCGCGCTGACCGGCGATCCGCCGCGGACCGGCGACCTGCCCACGGGAGCGGGCGTCTGGGACGTCGATTCGATCGGGCTCGTGGCGATCCTCGCCCGCCTCAACCGGGGAGAGGACGGGGCGGGCTCGCCGATCGGCCAGCGAGCCGGGTTCACCATCGCCTGCGCGCTCGACCCCACGGCGGCGGACCAGGTGACCGAGTGGAACCGCCTCGAGCGCAAGATCGAGGCCGGCGCCCACCTCGTCATGACCCAGCCGTTGTATGACGAGCCCCAGGTCGAGGCGATGCTGGACGAGGCACGCCGACGGTTCGGGCCGCGGGGCTTCCCGCTCCCGGTGCTCCTCGGAGTGCTGCCCCTCCAGAGCTCCCGGCACGCCGAGTTCCTGCACAACGAGGTACCCGGCATCACGATCCCGGAGGCGGTCCGCGTGCGCCTGAAGGAGGCCGGCGACCGGGCGGCCGATGTCGGGTTGGACCTCGCGCTCGAACTCGTGGCGTCCGCCGCGCCGCTCGTCGCCGGGACCTACATCATGCCGAGCTTCGGGCGGTACGAGCAGTGCGCGGAGCTCGTCCGGCGCATCCGAGCGGACATCCCGGTGGCTGCCCGGCCGCAGGCGACCGGCCGGGCCTGACCCGCGGTCGACGCCGGCCCGGCGGAAGGGCGGCCGTCCCGGCTACACTCAGGCCATGGGTGCGGTCGAGACGATGGAAGAGTTCTTCGAGCTCCTGAATACGGGCGACCGTGAAGGGGCCGTCGCGCTCATGGACGAGATGACCGAGATGCGCATCCACGTCCGTGACAGCGCCCAGACGCTCCGCGGCCGCGACCGCGTCGGTGGCTGGTTCCTGCGCAGCGAGAAGGGCCTGAAGATGGTCCCGGGCCAGGTCCGCGACACGGGCAACACGTACGAGGCCGACCTCATCGTGATCAAGCCCGGGGCTCCCACCCAGCACATCGACGCGATGTTCCGGGTCGAGGCCGGCAAGATCACCGCGATCAACCTCACCAGTCGCTGACGCGCGTCCCGCCAGGGCGGGACCATGCCCTCGGGGCGGTGCGACCGCCGCGCTCCGGTCAGCCCGAAGGCGAGGGCGAGGCTGACGGGCCCGAGCTCGACCTGATCACGTCGGGCGGCGGCGGGGTCGGGATGACGAGCACCTGGCCGACGGCGATCAGATTCGCGTTCTTCAGGGTCGGATTCGCGGCGAGGATCGCCTTCTGGGTCGTCTTGAACTTGTTGGCGATCTTGGTCAGCGTGTCGCCCGCCTTGACCGTGTACGTCAGCGGCGTCGGGGCCACGCTGGCGGTCGGTGAGGCGGATGCGCTTGCGACGGCAGTGGTCGCCGTGGGCGGCACGGACGCGTCCGGCGTGCCATTCGAGAAGAAGAGCGCCGGCAGCACGAACAGCAGCACCGCCGCGACGAGGAGCGCGAGGGCACCCAGCGCGACTCGCGGCACGTCCGGGAAGGCGACCCGGCTGCGGATCGACGGGTAGGCCTCGAAACGCCGGGGGTGCTCCCAGGCCGGCGTCGGATCGTCGCGGTCCCGGTCGTGGTCCCGGTCCCGCCCACGGTCGGCCCGGTTGAGCGGCCGAGCCTGGCCCACGATCGGACGTTCCCGGCGGGCGCGTTCCGTCGCGTCGCGGGCCGTGCGCCGCTGGCGGCCGACGATGCCGGCAAGCTCGGGCCGGGGGACCGCCTCGACGATCGCGGGCGCGGGGTCCGGGACCGCCACGAAGGTCGTGTCGTCATCCGCCCCGGCATCGCCGGGCTTGACGTCGGCCAGCCAGCGCGAAGTCGCGAGACCGGCCGCGCCGGCCGGCGCGGTGCCCGCATCCGCGTCGCGCGCATCGTCCCGGCCGACCCAGGGCGGCGGAGCGGCCCAGTCGCGCTGCTGGCGGCCGCGCGGCAGGCCTTCGTCGTCGTATGGGTCCGGGACGGCCAGGACATCGCCGGTCGCGGCTTCGTCTCCTGCCCCGGCCGCCATCGCCGGGCCGAGCGCGGACGCGTCCGCACCCTCGGGCGCGGCGGGGTCCGCGGAGTCGTCCGGGTCGTCATCCGCCGTCACCCGGCCGACGCCCGTCCGGTTCGTGACGCCGCGCGCCTGGGCCGCCTCGCGTCGGGCCCAATCCTGGAACGTGGGGCAGGCCGGGAACCGCGGTGAGAGACAGTAGGTCTCCTGGTGGGCGATCGCCCGGGGGGCGGGCCTGACTTCGGCGTAGCAGCGGTGCCGATGGTCGGGTCGATCGGCGCGCTCATCCCGATCGTCGTCGAACGCGACGAACGGACAGGCCGGTGCTCGGTCGGAGGGTGCGGCTCCGCGATCGGTCATCGCCTGAATGATACGCGGTCGACCCGCCCGGACCGCGGTCGCCGACGGACCCGAACGCCGGACGCGACGGTGCGCCTGCGGCGGAGCGCGGGCCGGGCGACTCCTTGCTCCCGAGCCGGCCTAGGGCTCCGGCCGGCGGGCGGCGCGTCCTGTCAGCGCGGCGCTCCCCGCGAGTCCACGCCTTCGCTCGGGAGTCTTGCCCTTGACACTTCGGCCCTGACGCGGACGATCGGCACCGGATCGAGCGGACGGCCGCCGTCGGCCTCCACGATCGTCGACGTGCCGACCATCGCGTCCCAGGCGAGCTCGTCCTCTTCGGTATCCCAGGCCGGCTTCTCTCGGGCGACCCAGGCCCGCACTCGGTCCTCCTCCTGGACACCACGGGGCCAGCCCAGGTCGGCGTTGTACCGGAACATGCCCTGGAAGAGGTAGAGCCGTTCGGGCAGGAGGCGGCGCACCCCGATCAGGAACGCCCCGATGATCACGACCAGCGCCACGATCGACAGCGACACGATCGCCTCGCCATCCCCGCCGGCCACGTGGTGCCGGCACTCGCCCCGAGGGTACACCCGCCGGGAAGGCCTCCCCGCGTTCGGGCCCGTTTGACAGGCTCGCGGGGTGCCCGGAACATTGACCCGACCCACCGCGACCGCCCCGACTCCGGCGGCGCCGACCGTCCTCAGCGTGCCCGAGGAGGCCCACATGTCCAACGTCACCCGCCGGCTCGTTCGGATCCTCGCGCCGACGACCGTGGTCCGCGCTCACTGCGACGTGCCCTGCGGCATCTACGACCCGGCCGGCGCCGTCCTGGCCGCCCGGACCGTCGCCCGGATGGTCGAGCTCATGGGCCAGATCGACGCGGGTTCGACCGCCGCCGCCGACCGTAACAAGTTCATCCGCTGCGTCACCGTCAAGGAGCAGCACGCGGAGATCGTCAAGCATGACGTCCAGGTCATCTGGACCGACTACTTCAAGCCCGAACACCTTGCGGCGTACCCGGATCTCCACACCAAGGTCTGGAACATCGCCAAGCTCGCCAGCAAGAACAAGCAGAACGTCGACGCCGAGGCGGCCGCCCAGCTCGAAGCTGCGGTCAAGGAGTTCTCGGACATCTTCTGGGCGACCAAGAAGTAGCCGAGCCGGGGGTCATCCAGGGAGCGGCCCTCATTCCGCGAGCCCGCGGTCCCTGGCGGGTGGCGGTCGTCGAGGACAGCATGCGCCCGGCGATCGAGTCCGGCGACTGGCTGCTCGTCGACCCGACGGTGCGACGCTGGCCCCGGCGTGGCTCGGTCGTGGTCTTCCGGGAACCCGAGTCGGACGTCCTCGCGATCAAGCGCGTCGCGGGCGTGCCCGGCGACGTCATCCGGAACGTCCGGGTGACCGACCCGGCCACGGGCGAGGAAGTCGCCGTCACGATCCGGCTCATCCCGGACGAAGCCTGGCTCCTGGGCGACGACCCCGGCGTCTCCGTCGACTCGCGCCGTTACGGGCCCGTGGCCCTCGAGCGGCTCGTCGGCCGGGCCTGGTTCCGATATGCGCCGCTGGGTCGCTTCGGACGACTCGGCCGGGCCGCCCACCAGCGCTGACGTCGCTCGTCTCGCCGCTCCCAGACGGCCGGCCGATATGCACCCACGGCCATGGTCCCGGGCGGCCGTCCCCGGCGCCGTGCTCGGGCCGGACCGGTCAGGCCGGCGGCGCCATCTCCAGGCCGGCGGAGCGACAGTCCTCGGCGAATCGGGCCTGGCCGTCGAGCGAGAGATCCCAGCGGCTCGGGAAGCACACGATGCGGTCCAGGCCGAGGTCCGCGAACGCACTCAGCGTGTCGACCCGGGCCTGGCCGACCGGCTGGACATCGGCGTCGCGCGAATAGAGCGACACGCGCAGGGTGGCCGGGTCGCGGTCGATCTCCTCGCACCGTGCGCGGATGATCGGCAGCAGCTCGGCGACCCCGTCCGGCGAGAGGAAGACGAGGTTGATCTCGTCCGCATACTTCGCCGCGTACCGGAACGTGACATTGCGGCCGTTGCCGCCCACGACGATCGGGATGCGAGGTTTCTGGATGCCCTTGGGCTCGTTGATGGCACCGCGGACGCTCGCGTAGTCGCCCTCGAAGGTGGCCGGGCCGGGCTCGAACATCGCCCGGATCACCTGGAGGTGCTCGCCCATCGCAGCGAGCCGTTCGGGCAGGGGCGGGAAGCCGTAGCCGTAGGCACGCCACTCGTCTTCCTTCCAGCCCGCCCCGATCCCGAGCTCGAAACGGCCCCCGCAGATGACATCGATGGTCGAGGACAGCTTGGCCGTCAGGGCCGGGTTGCGGAACCCCGTGCACACGACCATGTGCCCGAGCCGGACCCGCTCCGTGACCATCGCCAGGGCCGTGATCGTGGAGAACGACTCGAGGGTCATCTCCTCGACCGGCTGCGGGACGGTGTGGAAGTGGTCGAACACCCAGACCGACTCGAACCCGAGGCGTTCGGCATCCTGCGCGAGCTCGACCGTCCGGGCCCACGCCGCGGCCGGATCCCAACCGTCGTACTCCCGCTTCCAGCCCTGCGGGGCCATGACTCCGACATGCATCCGCGGGTGCTCTCCGTTCGTGGGGTGTCGCGGCCGGCGGGTCGCGCCATCGCCGCTTCGGGACGAGCCTATCATCGTGGGGATGACGAGCACCGGATCCGACCCCGAGGCGCCCCTGCCGGGACCGCCCGACCCGTGGGAGTCGACATCGACGCCCGGGCCGCGGACCGGCCCGCCGTATCACATGACCGACATGATCGCGGCGGAACCCGCGCTCGCCGAACGCCTGCTCGCGCGGCTCGGCGGGGCGGACAGCGGCGCGGCCCGGCTCGCCGCAGCGATCCGGGAAGAGGCACGGTTCGGCGACCCGATCGTCGCCACCGGTTGCGGCACGTCCGAGCACGGGGCGCTCGGGCTGGCCGACATCCTCGCCGAGGCGATGCGCGAGGCGGCCGTGGCCGGTCCCCGGCCCATGGCGGTCCAGGCGTTCGAGCTGGCCCTCGACCCGCCGGCCAGCGGGCTCGTCATCGGCATCTCACATGAAGGAGCGACCGGGGCGACCAACCGGGCGCTCGAGGCGTCGCGGGCCGCCGGTGCCCGCACGGCGATCGTGACCGTGTCGGATCGGTCACCGGGTGCCGCCCTGGCCGATGTCGTCGTGACGACCGAGGAACTCGACCAGAGTTGGTGCCACACGGTCGGCTACGTGTCGCCGCTCATCGCGGCGACGGCGGTCGGGGCCGCTCTCCGGGGAGAGGCAGCGGACGGAGCCGCCATCCGTGCCCTCATGGCGGCCGCTTCCGCGGACACCGTGTCGGCCGAGGCGATGGCCAGGACCCTCGCGGGCACCGGCCACATCGTCGTCATCGCGTCGGGCGCCGACCGGACCGCCGGCCGCGAGCTGACCCTCAAGATCGAGGAAGCCGCCTGGATCCCGACCTCGTATCGCGACCTCGAGACGTTCCTCCACGGCCATCTGCCGGCGACCGGCGACGAGACGGGGCTCGTGCTCATCCTCACCGACCGCCTCGCCCGGGTCGACCGGACCGCCCGTGCCCGACAGGCGCTGTCCGCCGCGACCTCGGTGGGCGTCCACTGCGCCGCGATCGTGTCGGCGGACGTGGCCGCGACGCTCGACCCGAGCCTGACTCCGGCCGGCCGGCTCGTCGTCCCGGAGGCGGCGCACCTGCCGGCGGCCGTGGCGGCGCTGCTCGGCTCGGCCACCGCCCTCCAGCTCCTGACCGAACGCATCGCCCGAGCGCGTGGGACGAACCCCGACCCGATCCGCCGCGACGACCAGCGCTACGTCGAGGCTGCCGCCCGCGCTGACGGCTGACCCGAACCACCCGGAGGGCGGCCGCGCGTCCGGCGATCAGATCCGGCCCACGATCTCCTTGCCCATCAGATCGATCATGTCGAGGTCCCAGGGCAGGAAGTCCTGGAGCATCATCCGCTCGACGCCGGCGTTGGCGTACTGGCGGATCCTGGCCCGCGCCTCGTCGGGCGTCCCGATGATCCAGCGCGTGCGCCGCTCGGCGAGCCAGGCGTCCGATCCGACCGCGCCCGGGCCGTCATCGCTGTCTCCGGCGAGGAGCGCGATCAGCGCGTCGATCCGCTTCTGGACCGCCCCGGCATGCCGGCCGATCAGCGCCCCGACCATCGCGGAACGGGTCAACGTGGACGGATCCCGTCCGGCTGCGCGGCAGATGCTGTCGAGCTCGCCGAAGCGTTCGAGCGCGACCTCCGGGGACGCGCTCGAGAGGTTGAACTCGCCGGCGTGGGCGGATGCGATCCGCATCGAGCGCGGCGTCCCGCCGCCGCCGACCAGGATGTTGATCCGGCGTGCCGGGCGGTCGCGGAACCGGGCGTCCGCGACCGAGTAGAAGCGGCCGCTGAAGGAGAACCCGTCCTTGCCGTAGAGCAGGCCGTGGATGATCGCGAGCTGCTCCTCGAGCATCGTCGCCCGGTCCTCGATGGGCGGGAACGGGAAGCCGTGCCGCCGGTGCTCCTCCTCGTGCCAGCCGGTGCCAAGCCCGAACTCGAGCCGACCCCCGCTCATCTCGTCGATCGTGGTGACGAGCTTGGCGAGATTGCCCGGCTGGCGATACCCGACCGGGGAGACGAGTGTCCCGAGACCGATCCGGGCCGTATCCCGGGCGAGCCCGGCCAGGACGGCCCAGGCATCCGTGGTCGGCTTGTCGGCGGGTCCGGGGAAGCTCTCATAGTGGTCCGACCGGAAGAGCGTCTCGAAGCCGGCGGCCTCAGCGTGCTGGGCGACCGCCAGCTGGTCGGCGTAGCTCATCCCCTGTTGGGGCTCGATCATGAGCGCGAACCGCATCAATTTGATCCTCCCGTCCCGCGGGACCATTCGTGTTGACAGGATGGTTCAGATAAGTAGAATGCTTCATGCAATGCGAACCATCACCAAGGCCCGAACCAGCGCCGAGGGCGTCGGCACCGGCACGGCCCCCTCCGGCACGCCCGTCGATGGACGCGAGCTCGTCGAGCGCATCATGGACGAATTCCATGTCGCGATGCGCGAACTTCGATGCGCGGGCACGGAGCGCCTCGTCAAGGCCGGGGTCAGCATGACCCATCTTCACGTCATGGGCCTTCTCTCGCGCCACGGCGAAACCTCGATGAGCCGGATCGCCGACCTCCTCGACGTCTCGCTCTCGAACGCGACCGGACTGATCGACCGGATGGCCGAACGGGGCCTGGTGGAGCGCATCCGCGTCCCCGACGACAGGCGGGTCGTCCTAGTCCTCCTTTCGGCGGAGGGCCAGGCCCAGCTCGATGCGCTCGAGATCCTTCGGCGGGACCTGCTCCAGAAGATCCTCGGACGGCTCGACGCCACACAGCTGGCGCGGCTGTCACGGAGCCTGACCGACGTACACATGGCCGTGACGAGCCTGGTCGAGGCCGAGGGAGCCGAGGCCCTGGGCATCGCCCACGATCACGGCCACCCACACCCACACGCATACCCCGAGGCAACTTCGGTCGGGCGCACCGTCGCCCACTGACCTCGCGACACGGAAGGAAGGGAATCGACAAGATGATGGAAGGTGCGTCCTTCGACGGCGCGGGTGCGACGCTCGCTGAGGACCCGGCGCTGGGCCTCAGACCGCCGCGCCAAGATGGAGATCCTGTTCGCGATCCTGCTCGGCATGTTCCTCGCCGCGCTCGATCAGACGATCGTCGGCCCGGCGCTTGCCGCGGATCGTCACCGAGCTCGGGGCGCCGACTACTACACCTGGGTCGTCACGATCTTCCTGCTCACGAGCACGGTGACGGTCCCGATCTACGGCAAGCTGTCCGACCTCTACGGCCGGAAGCCGATGCTCATGATCGGCATCACCCTGTTCCTGATCGGTTCCGGCCCTCTCCGGCCTGAGCCAGACCATGTGGAGCTCGTCCTCTTCCGCGGCATCCAGGGTCTGGGCGCCGGCGCCCTCTTCCCGATCGCGCTCGCCGTCATCGGCGACCTGTTCACCCCCGCCGAGCGGGGCAAGTACCAGGGCCTCTTCGGAGCGGTGTTCGGCATCTCGTTCCTCGTCGGACCGGCCCTCGGCGGCTTCCTCACCGACAAGTATCAGCTGGCACTGGGTCTTCTTCGTCAACCTGCCCATCGGGCTCGTCGAGCCTCTTCATCATCAGGCGCCTGCTACCGACGATCAAGCGGGCCGCGCCAACCGCAAGTTCGACTTCGACTCGACCGGCGTCTTCACGATCGTGATCACTTCCTGTCCCGTCGGCCTGGTCCCGATCAACTCATCGGCATGACCCTCGGCGAGCGGTTCGTGGACCGACACCCCGGTCTGGGGCATCATCGCGGCCGGTCTCGTGTTCCTTACCGCTCATCTTCGTGCTCGTGGAATCGCGGGCGATCGAAGCCGATCGTGCCCCTCCACTTGTTCCGCATCCGGACCTACGGGCCTCGATGGTCGCGACTTCCTCGCGACCTTCGGGTTCGGGGCGGCGATCATCTTCCTGCCGCGCTTCTTCCAGGTCGTGCGAGGCGTCAGCGCGACCGCCTCCGGCTACGAGATCTTCCGTTCCTCTATCGGGCTCATCGGCAGCTCGATCAGTCGGCGGGCGATCGTTTCCGAAGACCGGTCAGCTACAAGGTCCTGATCATCATCGGCGGCTCGTCATCCTGACCGATCGGCATCTGTCGCTCATGACCCAACCTCCGCGTGGACACCTCGCTACCGGTGCTGTGGATCTGGATGTTCATCGCCGGTTTCGGGATCGGCCCGACCCTGTCCGTCTTCACGATCGTCGTCCAGAACGCCGTCCCGTTCCACGAGCTCGGCGTGGCGGCCACGATGACCTGACGTTCTTCCGCCAGATCGGCAGTTCCGTGGGCCTCGCCATCTCGCCTGCACCTTCTTCGGGCAGCGCTCAAGGACCAGCTGCCGACGCAGCTCACCGCCCGGTTCGCCGCGAATCAAGGCTGCTGCACCGCCGGCCTTCCAGTCCCAGTTCGACCAGCTCCAATCGAGCGGTGGAGCCGGGCTCGACCTGGGCAACCTGACCGGTGTCGGCCAGAGCTTCGGGGCGGCGATCGTGGACCCATCGTCAAGGTGGTCCCGTTCCCGAGGCGGCGGCCGGCGTGAGCGCTCTTCGCGCCGTTCATCGGCCGCTTGTCGCCGGCGTTCCACCAGGCGTTCGCGCTCGGCATCGGGCAGACTATTCCTGCTCGCGCGTGGGTGCCTGCGTCCTCGCCGGATCCGTCGTCTTCTCCCTCGCGACGAAGGACATCCCGCTTGCGCAGGGCGTTCGGACCCAACGACGGCCCCGGCCGTCGCGCCGGCCCAGATGGAGCCCGCCGCGGGCGCCTGACCCCACGTTCGCTCCTCCTCTCGCCCCGAGACCTCGGCCCAGCCGGGGTCTCGGCTTTTGTGGGACGATCGGGCGCGTGA
Organism: uncultured Chloroflexia bacterium; assembly: GCA_963719285.1. Taxonomy (GTDB): domain Bacteria; phylum Chloroflexota; class Limnocylindria; order Limnocylindrales; family CSP1-4; genus C-114. Next base: position 562,198 of record CAVRBO010000004.1, on the reverse strand, counting down.
CGTCCCTCCCCGCTCCCCGCGTCCTGAGCTTCCGGTCTGAGCTGACCGCCCTCGGCGTGGTCGATGCGCCGTTCGTGCGCCTGCTCGCGACCGCGGACCTGCCACCGGGTGCCATGCGCCGGGTGACCGTCGGGGAGCTCGACGTGCTCCTGGCTCACACGGATGAGGGGCTCGTGGCGGTCGACGATCGCTGTCCGCACATGTCGGCACCACTGTCCATCGGGACGCTCGATGGATGCGTCGTCGCGTGCCCGCTCCATGAGGGCCGGTTCGACCTGTGCTCGGGGGATCCCGTCCAGATGCCGACGACGGGCGGGCTCGATCCCGACGGGATCTACCACCCCACCTGGTCGTCCGCGGGCCGCGAGCCGAAGGTGGACCCGCCCGGGCCGAAGGCCGAGGCGCGCCGCCTCACCCGGGTGCGCCGGTTCCGCTACTACCCGGTGCGGATCGTGGACGGTTGGATCGAGGCTGCGCTCCCGGGCTGAGCCGTCAGCGGAGCTCGCTCTCCATCTCGGCGTCGGCCGCATCGGCCCGATCCTCGGTGCTGAATGCGCGGATCATCTCGACCGCCTGGGCCGGATCGTCCGTGACGTGGAAGAGCTCGAGGTCCGCGGCGGAGATGTTGCCAGCCGGGAGCTGGACCGACCGCATCCACTCCACAAGGCCGGTCCAGTAGGCCGTCCCGAGCAGGACCACCGGGAAGTGGCGGATCTTGCCGGTCTGGATGAGCACGAGCGCCTCGAACAGCTCGTCGAGCGTTCCCAGGCCCCCTGGCAGGATGACGAACGCGTCGGCGTACTTGACGAACATCACCTTGCGAGCGAAGAAGTACTTGAACTCGACGCCCAGGTCGACATAGGCGTTGATCGACTGCTCGTGCGGCAGCTCGATGTTGCAGCCGATCGAGAGCCCGCCGCCCTCCTGGCAGCCGCGATTGGCGGCCTCCATCGCGCCGGGCCCGCCGCCGGTGATGACCGCATAACCGGCCTCGGCGAGCAATCGGCCAACGTTCCGTGCCAGCTCGTACGCGGGTTCCCCCGCGACCATCCGCGCCGACCCGAAGACGGTGACCGCCGGTCCGACCATCGCCAGGGCGTCGAAGCCCTCGACGAACTCCGACAGGATCCGCAACGAGCGCCAGGTGTCGGTGTCGAGGAAGGCCGGACGGCGCTTCTCGAGGAGCCGCTCGTCCTCGGTCGCCTGGCCGCTCGGCCTGAGGATGCGCTCGGCTTGCGGGGTCACGACCACCCGACCCACGCGCCGACGGTCCTCATCGTTGCCGATGAGCCGGCCGGCGGCCATCGGTTCGGCGGGGTCGGAAACCGGCGGTTCGGCGGGGTCGTTGGTCATGGTGGGGGTAGCATGCGCTGTCGGAGGTGGCCCTGCAGGTGTCGGACCGGACGACGGTCGTCATGCTCGTCGTGGCGGTCCTCATGGTGCTCATCGGGCTGACGTTCATCGGCCAGGGCCTGGGCATCCTCGCCGGCCGCAGCTTCATGGTCGGCGACCGGACGTGGGCGGTCATCGGCAGCATCGTCGCGATCATCGGCGTGTGGCTCGGCCGCCGCACGTGGGGCCGCCGCCGCCCCTGACATTGACCGGCGCCCGCCGGGGCGCACCGCGCCAGCCGCGACGCTTGGCGCCAGCCACGCCCGCCACGGCGCACCGCCAGGCACGGCGCTTGGCGCCAGCCACGGCGCACCGAGCCTCTGCGCCAGGAACGACCGCCACGGCGCACCGAGCCTCTGCGCCAGGAACGACCGCCACGGCGGACCGCGCCAGCCGCGACGCCTTGGCCTCCCGGATATCGCCCCCCAGTGCTGCCGCGTGAGCTGCCGGAGCCGTAAGGCTCACGGCTGCCCTGCTTGTTCGGCCCATCTATCGCTCCCATCGATGTGGGAGCCGTTTCGGGCGATAAGGATCTGCCGCGGACGGCCTCACCACGGCTTGAGGCCGGGCCTGTGCTCGCGGCGATCATGGAGCCGATATCGCCGGAGCCTAGGTCGCGAGCCAGCTCTTCCAGGTCGACTCGGCGCGGCCGGCGGTGACGTCTGTCCCGTGGCGGACCAGCGGGAGGCGCAACAGCCGGACGTCGGCCAGCAGGCGACCTGCCAGCTCGTCATCGGTCATCCGCAGGTAGCCGAGACCGGCTTCCTTCCATGCTCGGCCGTCGGTGTCGGCGCACGCGGCCGCCCCCAGCCGTGCCACGAACCGGCGCAACTCCCCGGGCGCGATGGGCCGGCGGCGGAGATCCACGAATGCGAACGGAACGCGTCGTTCCTTGAAGAAGCGCAGGGCGGCCCGGGTCGCCGGATCGGATTCGAGCCCGAACAGCTGGATGGATGGCACGCCGGGGGTGGCCACTCAGCCCTCGTCCCGTTCCGCGGCCCGGCCCGAGTCCGGCGACAGGATCACCAGCGGGATCCGCCGTTCGGTGCGGGTGCGGTACGTCGCGTACCCGCCGAAGCCGCGGACGACGATCGGCCACAACCTGGCGGCGTCGTCCGGCGACGCCTCGTGGGCACGGACGGGCCACATCCGGGGGCCGAGCTGGACGGTCGCCCGTGGCTCGGCCCGTACGTTGTCGAGCCAGGCCGGCGCGTCGTCACGGCCACCGTTCGATGCGACCACGACGAGTTCGGCACCGTCGACGAACCCTGCCAGCGGGACGGTCCGTGGTAGGCCACTGATCCGCCCGGTCGTCGTCAGCAGGATCATCGGCAGGCCGAGGCCACTCCCAAGGAGGCGGCCACCGGATCGGCGGTACACCCAGCGATGGAATTGAGTGACCAGCGCCGACGTCAGGATGGCGCCCACGGCGAGGTGGACGACCCGCAACGCACGCCCTCTCATGGCCGCCGAGCGTAGCAGGCGCCGACCGGCCGAAGCGCGCGGTACCATCCCGACCATGAGGAACCTCCGATGACGGTCTGGTTCACGGTCCAGCTCGACGATCGACCCGGCGCGCTCGCCCGCGTCGCGACCGCTCTCGCCGAGCGCGAGGTCAACATCACCGGGATCGTGGGCGTGGCCGAGGACACCGATGGTGCGCTCATGCTCACGACGAGCGATCCCGGGCGCACCCGTGAGGCGTTCGGGGCGCTCGCCCTCCCGTTCGAGGAGCACGACCCGAGTGGCGGCCTGGAGCCCGACAAGATGTCCGTGACGGACGTTCGGGACCGCGGCCGCTAGGCCGCCCCGACCCGACCGGCACGACCAAGAGCCAAGCGACGCCGACCCGAACGCCCCGACCGGACGACCACCGATGCCACGACGCCCGAACCTCCCACCGACCGTCGCGCTCCACGTGGTGCTCGACGACGGCGCCTCGGCCGTGCCCGACCTCGCCGATGCGATCGGCCGGGCCGGCGGACGGCTCCGGACACTGAGCACGGTCCGCCGGCTCGAGCCGGACGGGGCGAGCGACCCACCGGGGGTCGAGCTCGAGATCGAGGTCGAGGGCGTCGACGAGGAGGCGCTCGTGGCGGCGCTCGACGGCGTGGCGGGTCTTCGGGCCCAGCGGCTCACCCGGTCGATGGACCGCGTCTTCGGCAAGCGGGTCATCGTCGTCGGCGGCGGGGCACAGGTCGCCCAGGTCGCCCTGGGGGCCGTCAGCGAGGCGGACCGGCACAACCTGCGCGGCGAGCGGATCAGCGTGGACACGATCGCGCTCGTCGGCGAGGAGAACATCGCGGCCGCGGTCCGCGCCGTCGCCGACCTGCCCCGTGCCCGGCTCCTCGTCCTGGCCGGCTCGATCATGGGCGGCGACATCAGCAAGGCGGCCCTCGAGCTGCGCGAGCACGGCATCCCGATCATCGCCCTGAACATGGCCGGGAGCATCACGAAGCACGTCGACCTCGTGGTCAGCGATCCGGTCCAGGCCGGGACGATGGCGGTCATGGCCATCGCCGACACCGCGACGTTCGACCTCGCGCGCCAGCGCGGCCGGCGTTTCTAGGGCTCTCTCGTGCGGATCGCCACCTGGAACGTCAACTCACTCAAGGCCCGGATGGAGAAGGTCGAGTGGTGGCTCGAGCGCGCGGCCCCCGATGTCGCGCTGCTCCAGGAGACCAAGCTCGGCGACGCCGACGCGCCGGTCATGACGTTCGCGATGGCGGGCTACGACCTGATCCATCACGGCGAGGGGCGCTGGAACGGGGTGGCCGCGGCGGTCCGGCAGGGCCTCTCGGTGTCGGATGTCGTATCGAACTTCGGCGATGGGCCGGTCCGCGATTCGGGTCCGGGGGCCGTGACCGCCACCGAAGAGGACTTCGATCCGCTCGATGAGGCGCGGATGCTCGCGCTGACGGTGAGCGACGGATCGTCACCGTCGATCCGGGTCGTGAGCCTGTACGGCCCGAACGGGCGGGTCGTGGATTCGCCGTTCTACCTCGGCAAGCTGCGCTGGTACGAGCGGCTCCGGCGCTGGCTCGACGAATCGGCCGATCCGGGCGAGGCGCTGATCCTCGGCGGGGACTACAACATCGCGCCCACGGACGACGATGTCTGGGATCCGCGTGCGGCCCACGGCGGGACGCACGTCTCGGAACGGGAGCGCGACGCGTTCCGGGACCTGCTCGCTTGGGGACTCGTGGACGTGTACCGCGAGCGACGGCCGGAACTCGGCCGCTTCACCTGGTGGGACTACCGGGCCGGCAACTTCCACAAGAACTTCGGCATGCGGATCGACCATCTCCTGGCGACCCGGCCGGTCGCCGAGCGCGTCGTGTGGGCCGAGATCGATCGCGAGGCTCGCAAGGGCAAGCCGATCCCATCGGACCACGCGCCGCTCATCGTCGACCTCGACACGCCGGGCCGCCCGATCGACGCCGGCTGGGCCGAGGCCGGCGAGCGGATCGCCGCCCGTTCGGGCCTCCGACCCGGCTGACCACTCCGTCCACGCGAGCACTCGACGGCGCCGTACCATCCGGCGGATGGCAGCCAACGACTACCACTTCATCACCATCTGGCGCCTCGTCTCGACGCCCGAGGAGATCAGCGACGTCCTCGGCAACGGCCCGGACCTGGCCCGCTGGTGGCCGTCGGTCTACCTCGAGGTCGAGCAGCTCGAACCGGGCGGGCCGGACGGCGTCGGCGCGGTCGTCGGCCTGTACACGAAAGGCTGGTTGCCGTACACGCTGCGCTGGAGCTTCCGGGTCACCGAGAACCGTTTTCCCCACGGGTTCTCGCTCGAGGCCCTGGGCGACTTCGTCGGTCGCGGGATCTGGACGTTCGAACAGGTCGGCGAGGAGACTGTCGCCACGTACGACTGGCGGATCTCGGCCGAGAAGGGCGTGCTCAAGACGTTCTCGTTCCTGATGAAGCCCATCTTCGGGGCGAATTATCGCTGGGCGATGGCCCAGGGTGAGAAGTCGCTCCGGCTGGAGCTGGCGCGCCGCAAGGCCACGACGCTCGACGCGCGGATGCGCATCCCGCCGCCGCCCGGCCCGACGTTCCCCCACAACCTCCGCCGCCGCCGGAGGGCTGGAGGCCTCCCATGACGACCACATCGGCATGTCCGGCACGAGCGGGTCGATAGGGGCGGTCACGCGTTCGACGTGACGGCTGCGGCCGTCCGCTCCACGCTCGGTTGTGGTCCTCACTCGCGGTCGACCTCGATCGCTCGAGGCTTGGGCTGCTCCCGACCGCCGGAATGCCGACCTGGCCGTCATCGGCCGCGTCAATGGTGAAGGCGCCGCCGCGAAGTCGTCCGTGGCACGGTTCGGCGGCGTTGCGTATCGTGGGACGGCGATGAAGGCCGCGCGCCAACCCCGACTAGGCTCCCCGGACCGATGACGGCAGGTGTCCCAGCCCCAGCGCCGCCCGAGATCCGGCTCGTCGACCTGGCGAAGCACTTCCGCGATGTGCGCGCCGTCGATGACGTGTCGCTCGATATCCGGGCGGGCGAGTTCTTCTCGCTCCTGGGTCCCTCGGGTTGCGGCAAGACCACCACCCTCCGGATGATCGGCGGCTTCGAGCTGCCGACCGGGGGTCGCGTGGAGCTGCGCGGGCGGGATGTCACCTACGAGCCGCCCGACAAGCGGCCGGTCAACATGGTCTTCCAGAACTACGCCCTGTTCCCCCACCTCGACGTGGCCAACAACATCGCGTTCGGGCTCAAGCGCAGGCACGTGCCCAAGGACGAGACGGTCCGCCGGACCGAGGAAGCGCTCGAGCTGGTCCACCTGACCGGCTACGGAAAGCGCAAGCCGAACCAGCTCTCGGGCGGCCAGCAGCAGCGCGTCGCGCTCGCCCGCGCGCTCGTCAACCGGCCCAACGTGCTGCTTCTCGACGAGCCCCTCGGCGCCCTCGATCTCAAGCTCCGGAAGCGCCTCCAGATCGAGCTGAAGCGCATCCAGGTGGAGGTCGGGATCACGTTCGTGTACGTGACCCACGACCAGGAAGAGGCGCTCACGATGAGCGACCGGATCGCCGTGATGAACCGGGGCAAGGTCGAACAGCTCGGGACGCCCGAGGAGCTCTACGACCGGCCGACGACCCGGTTCGTGGCGGACTTCATCGGCACGACCAACCTCCTCCACGGCACGGTCGAGGAGCTCGGTCCGGAGGCCGCCACGGTCCGGCTCGATTCGGGCGACCGGTGCCGGATCGGCCCGACGGGCCGCGCGACCGGCCAGCTCGTGGACCTCAGCCTTCGTCCGGAGGCGGTCGTCATCCGGCCGAGCGAAGGCGACGTACGGACGACCGAAGTCGGCGGGCGGGTGGAGCAGGTCGCCTACCTCGGGAACGCCGTCCAGTACCAGGTCCGGACGGCGGGCGGGCTCGGCCTGACGATCCTGTCCCCGAAGACCGGACCGCGTCTCATCCCGGAACAGGGGGTCGCGCTCTCCTGGTCGCCCACCGAGGCGCTCGTCCTCGGCGATCGGCCGGCGAGCATGGAGGAGTGACATGACCACGGATCACGACGGCTCGTCGATCGACCTCGAGAAGCAGCTCGTCCGGTACATGGTCGAGCGGCGGATCACTCGACGCCAGCTGCTCGAACGGATGGCCGCGGTCGGGGCGACGGCGGCCCTCGCCCCGATCGTCGCCGCCTGCACGTCCGCGGCGACCGCCGCGCCCGCGACCACCTCGCCCACGCAGGCCGCGAGCCTGCCACCGGCCGGCTCGGCTTCGCCGAGCACTGCGATCGCGACCGAGTCGGCCCCGCCGACACCTGTCCCCGTTCCCGAGAAGGAGCTCTTCGTCTACAACTGGGCCGACTACATCGGTCCGGACGTGCAGAGCGAGTTCGAACAGAAGTACGGCGTCAAGGTCAAGTACGCCCAGTTCCCGGACGGCGACACGCAGCTGGCCAAGATCCGGAGCGACGGCAAGGGCGGTGGCTACGACATCACCTACGCCTACAGCGCCGACATCCCGGGGCTGGTCAAGGACGGCGTCCTCCAGGCCGTGAACAAGAGCCTCATCCCGAACGTCGCGAACCTCGGGGCGGAGTGGGTCAACCCGGGTTACGACCCGAACAACGACCACTCGGTCCCGTACATGTGGTGGACCACCGGCTACGCCTGGAACCCGAGCAAGATCAAGGACGACCTGACGAGCTGGAACGCGCTCTGGGACGAGCGCTTCAAGGGCCACATCAACATGCTCGACGACAACCGCGAGTGCTTCGCGGTCGCCGCGTTCAAGCTGGGCCTGGACATCAACTCCACGGCCGATGCCGATCTCGACGCCGAACTGGCCCAGCTCAAGGCCCAGAAGCCGCTCGTCCGGACCTACAACACGGACGATATCGGCCAGCTCACCGGCGGTCAGGCCTGGATCACCCATGCCTGGTCCGGCGACTACTTCCAGATGCTCAGCGACAAGCCGAACACCAAGTACGTGGTGCCGTCCGAGGGCGCGGTCCGCGGCTCGGACGCGATGGTCATCATGTCCGGCGCGCCGCATCCGGTAGCGGCCAACCTGTGGATCGACTTCAACCTGGACGCCAAGGTGAGTGCCGAGAACTCCAACGCGATCGGCTACATGGGCCCGAACGCGGCGGCCCAGCAGTACATCAGCTCGGACATCCTGGAGGACCCCGCGGTCAATCCGGCCAAGGCGGTGCTCGACAAGCTCACCGAACTGCTCGACCTGGGCGCCGACCTCAAGAAGATCACCGACCGCTGGCTGACCCTCAAGTCCTGACGCCGGATTGAGCGCCCCGCCACGGCCACGGCCCTATCGCGTCCCGCTCCGGACCCGGCTCGCGGGCGCCGTGTTCGTGCTCCCGGGCGTCGTGTGGCTGGGCATCTTCTTCATCGTCCCGCTGCTCATGATCTTCGTGGTGAGCCTCGGGCACCTGGATCCCGCGGGCCACATCACCCTCGCCGACCCGAACCTGGACCAGTACGCCCAGGCCCTCGGGACGCCGGAATTCCCCCCACAGCTCCTGCGCAGCCTCCGCTACGCGGCGATCACCACGGTGCTCTCGCTCGCGATCGGGTACCCGATCGCCTACTGGATCGCCAACTACGGCGGAAAGCGCAAGTCGCTCCTGCTCATCCTGGTGATGCTCCCGTTCTGGACGAGCTACCTCATCCGGACGTACGCCTGGATGATCATCCTGCGCGACAACGGGGTCGCGAACTCGCTGCTCCAGGCTGCCGGGATCGGCGATCCGGACAACCCCTTCGTCCTGCTCAACACGGACTTCGCGGTGGTCCTGGGCATGACCTACGGCTTCCTGCCGTTCACGATCCTGCCCCTGTTCGTGTCGATCGACCGGCTCGACCGGAACCTCGTCCAGGCGGCCCGCGACCTCTACTCCAACGGTCGAGAGGCGTTCATCCACGTCACCCTGCCCCTGACGATGCCGGGCGTCATCGCGGGGGCGCTGCTCACGTTCATCCCGGCCATCGGCGACTACGTGACCCCTGACCTGCTGGGCGGCGCCGAGACCTCGACCGTCGCCAAGAGCGTCCAGACGATCTTCACGGCCGGACGCGACTGGCCGTACGGTTCGGCCCTCGGCTTCCTGCTCATGATCGTGACGATGGTCGGCACGCTCTCGGCGTTGCGCTGGGTCCGGAAGGAGACGCTGGGCGGATGACCCGCGAACGAAACCGCTGGCTGACCGCCTTCGCGGTCCTCATCTACGCCTTCCTGTTCGCCCCGATCGTCGTCCTCATCCTGTTCAGCTTCAACCAGTCGCGCCGGAACTTCGTGTGGACGGGCTTCACCTTCGACTGGTACCCGCGCCTCTTCTCGGACGAGCGGATCCTCGATCCGCTGGCGGTCTCGCTCCAGGTGGCCCTTGTCGCGGTCATCGGGGCGACGGTTCTGGGATCGCTCCTCGGGTTGGGGCTGGCGCGCCTGCGGTTCCGGGGCAGCGGCGCCACCGAGACGCTCCTCCTGCTCCCGATGGTCACGCCCGAGATCCTCATGGGCATCAGCCTGCTCGTGTTCTTCGCCCAGCTGTTCGACCTGACCGGCTCGTTCTGGCAGGTCGTGATCGCCCACATCATGTTCTGTATCTCGTACGTGGCGGTCACCGTCCGTGCCCGGGCGATCGGGATGGATCCACGCCTGGAGGAAGCCGCCCGCGACCTTGGGGATGGGGCGATCGGTGCGTTCTGGCATGTGACCCTGCCGATCATCGCGCCGGCCGTGGCCGCGGGGGCCATGCTCGCGTTCGCCCTCTCGTTCGACGACCTCGTCGTGACCTCGTTCAACGTGGGCGTCGACTCGACCACGCTCCCGGTCTACATCTACAGCGCGATCAAGCTCGGTGTCTCGCCGGAGATCAACGCGATCTCGTCGCTCATCGTGGGCGTCGTGGCGATCGCCCTGTTCATCGGCTGGCGCCTGGGCGCGTTCCGGGGCGAGGAGCGCCGCATCGTCGACGAGGACACGGGTCCCGCCCCCGCCGGCGAGCAGGGGAAGGTGAGGGTCGAGGTCCCCGGAGTCTGAACCCGGACCCGCCCCGGCGTCGGCACTTGCGCCGCGGGCTACGCTGGGCCCTGGACGCGCAGGGAGGCACGGATGGACGAAGATTCCGGAGATATCGACCGCAACGGCATCCCCAATTCGATCCAGCGCGACCCCGTGGTCGTGCCCGAACCGTTCGATCTCTTCGGCGATCCGCCCGATGTCGGCCTGCCCGGGATCAACTCACCCATCGAGGCCTCCGGATCGGACGAGCCGACTCCGGAACTCGAGATGGAGCAGGACGTGACCACGAACAGGGCGCGGACGGCCGACAAGGCGGCCGATGCCATGGACGACTACATCAGGGGCTGACGCCGCCCGGTCCTTCCTGCGAACAGACCGGGGATCAGTTGCGGCTGGCGACCGAGCGAGCGTCCGTGCGCCGAGGGCCCGCGCCGACCGGTGCCGCCAAGGCTCCCACGGCCACGGGGTCGACATCCTCGGGCGGCACGTCGTACGTGTGGCGGACCGTCCGGGCCGAGGCGATGCCGTCGTCGGCGTAGCGGTCCACGACCATCAGGTCGAACGCGTGGACCGACGGTTCGATGTTCGAGTAGCGGCCGGACACCCAGGAACGCGACCCGGTCCCCCGTTGCTGCAGCTCGCAGACGTGCCAGTCCTGGCGGTTGGTCAGGTCCCAGAAGTCGACCGCGTCGGTCGGGTCGAAGTCGTCGCGCGCGATCGTCTCGGGCTCGAACAGCCACCAGCAGTCGACCCGGGTGTGATCGGGGCCGCTCGGTGTGAGCTTGTGGACGAGCAGGTAGTCAGGGTGGATCGACAGGAAGACGTTCGGCCAGACGAGGTAATACGTGATCCGGCGCTCATCGAGGGCCGTGGCGCCGCGCATCGGCGGCCGGCCATCGCGATGGCCGCCCTCGAGCGCCATCGTCTCGGCGTCGGCGACCAGCTCCATCCAGCCGCCCTGCCACTCGCCCTCGGGGTTGAAGTCGCCCCCGGTGTCATACGGCGTGAGCCGGTTGAGCTGGGGATGGATGCCGGGGCAGTGGTAGCACTCGCTGTAGTTCTCGGCGATGAACTTCCAGTTCGCGTCGACCTCGTAGGTCGCGGATCGGGCCGACCGGAGCGACGCCAGGTCGAACCGCGCGAAATGGTCCACGAGGTCGCCCAGCTGGTCCTCCAGGAACGGACCCGACTCGGCAAGGGTCACGAACAGGAAGCCACCCCACCGGGCGAGCCTGACCGACTTGAGCCCGTACGACCCGAAGTCGAACTCCGCGAGGTCGTCCGTGTGCTTCGCCCGGACGAGGTTGCCCTCGAGGTCGTAGATCCAGGCGTGGTACGGGCACTGGAGGCGGACGACGGTCCCGCACGGCTCTTCCGCGACCGCGGTGCCGCGGTGCTGGCAGACGTTGTAGAACGCCCTGATGACGTTGTCGCGGCCGCGCAGGACGATCAGTGGCTCGTCGTCGACGGTGGCCAGGACGTACGAACCGGGAGCCGGCACGTCCTCTTCGCGACCCACGATCTGCCAGTCGCGGCCGAAGAATTCGCTCACGCTCGAAGGCGTAGAACGCCGGGTCGTGGTACGCCCGGCCGGGCAGCAGGCGCGCGGCCCGGTATGGCTGGCGGACGGCCGCGATCTCGGCCGCGGTGAGGAGCCCGGGCGAGGTGGTCATGCCTTCGGGATGTCCTTCTTCGCATCCAGGAACGGGATCGCGGCGGTTCGCGCCGCCCAGCGCGAGCCGTCCGGGTTCTCGATCTCGAGCGGGATGCCGGCACCGGACAGCTCGATCGGGACCCAGACATAGCCGATGTTCTTCTCGAGCCGGGGCGACCAGATGAGGTCCGTGATGTGGCCGACATTCCTGCCCTGGTGGAGCGCCGGGCGCTTCTCCGAGATCTCGAATGACAGCGCGTCGCCCTCGACCTCGATGCCGACGAGCTTGCGGCTCACGCCCTTGACCCGGATCTCCTCGAGGGCGGCCTTGCCGATGTAGTCGGCGGCCTGCGGTTCGACGAGCCGCTCGAGGCCCATGATCTCGAACGGGTTGTTGGCGATCGTCATGTCCGAGTTGTAGTTGAAGATGCCGGCCTCGATGCGGCGCGCCTCGCACGGGGCGATCGGCCGGATGTCGTGGGGCTTGCCGGCCGCCATGACCCGGTCCCACAGCTCAGCGCCGCGCGACGGGTCCATGAGGTAGATCTCGTAGCCGACTTCACCGGTCCAGCCGGTCCGGCTGATGACGACCGGGATCCCGTCGAGGTCGGTCGTGAGCGTCCAGTAGTATTTGATGCCGAGGACGGCGTCGCCGAAGAGCGAGTGCATGACGTCCTTCGACCTGGGGCCCTGGACCTGGATCGGGTAGATCTCGGGTTCGCGGACCTTGACGTCCATGCCCGAGTGGATGGCCACGCCGCGCGCCCACAGGCCGGCATCGCTGTCGGCCAGGGCGAGCCACCAGCGGTTCTCCTCCACCCGGAGGAGGACCGGGTCGTTGACGATGCCGCCGTCCTCGGCCGTGATCAGGACGTACTTGCCCTGGCCGACGGCGCACTTGGTCAGGTCGCGGCAGGTGAGGGTGTTGACGAATGCGCTGGCGTCGGGACCGGTGATCTCGACGATCCGCTCGACCGAGACGTCCCACACCGTCACCGCGTTCAGGAGGTGCCAATACTCCTCGATCGGGTCGGCGTAGTAACCGGGCAGGTACATGTGGTTGTAGATGTCGTACGCGCTGCACCCGGCGTCGAGGGTCTTCTCGAAGAACGGGGAGCGCCGGTACCACGGCCCGAAGTAGAGGGTGCTCGAGGTCGCACGCTCGGCGGTCTGGACGGGAGCCACAGGCGGATCTCCTCAGGGCGGTAGGCTCCGCATCGTACGGGCGCGAGGGTCCCGCGCGGGTTCCCCGTTCCACTGGGTGGTGCCCTGTTGCGCAGAGTGGACCGGCCGTTCTGTCAGATGAGACGGGCGACGCTGGCGGCGGGCGGGGTCGCCGTGGGCCGTCGGCGTCTGTGCTCCAGGGGTGCGAAACGACCGGGGATCGGCGCCTACACCGGGCGTTCCGCACTCCTGATGCACAAACGGACGCCTCTCGCTCCGTCTGCACCTCGGAGGCAGGATCGGACCTGATCCGGGCCCGGGACCGGTCGTATCGCACCTGTGGCGTACATCGACCTCCGGAGCGAGCACGTCCCGGCCGCTAGACTGCGGACATGGTCGACCAGCCGCCATTCGTCGCGGACCTCCACCCCCGGATCGCGAAGGGACGGTTCGCGCTCGGCACGTGGCTCACGATCCTCGACCCGGCCGTGCCGGAACTCATCGCGGGCGCGGGGTTCGACCTCCTCATCGTCGACGGTGAGCATGGACCGGCGGCCACCGCCGATCTCGCCCGGACGCTCATCGCCACGCGTGCCTCCGGCGTGCCGCTGCTCTACCGCGTGGGTGCCAACGAGCCGGTGCGGATCATGCACGCGCTCGATGCAGGCGCGTCCGGCGTCGTCGTCCCCCAGATCCGGACGGTGGCCGACGCCGAGCGAGCGGTCGCCTGGTGCCGCTATCCGCCGGCGGGGCTGCGCGGGATCGCCCCGCGACGCGCGTCGGGCTACGGCCGAGGGACTGCCGCCTACATGGCCGCCGCGAACGCCCTGGTGACCTGCTGCATCCAGATCGAGACCGGCGAGGCCCTCGCCGACCTCGACGCGATCCTCGCCGTTGCCGGTCTCGACACGGTCCTCATCGGCCCGAACGACCTGGCGGCCGCGCTCGGGCACGTCGGCGACCTGGCCCATCCCGAGGTCGAGGCCGCGATCCGTCACATCGGCGAGCGCGGGGCGGCTGCCGGCGTTCCGGTCGGGGTCTGGGCCGGCTCGACGGCCCAGGTCCGCACGCGCCGGGAGCAGGGCTATGCGTGGGCGACGGTCGGCTCCGACTACGCGTTCATGGTCGCGGCCGCCGACGCCGCCGTCCGCGAGGCCGCCGCAGGCTGACCGCCCGGGTCAACGGGCCTCGCTCGACGGCCCGTCCGACGCATCGCATGGGTGTCAGGCCAGCGTGACCTTCTCATGCCAGTGCGGGATCGTCGCGTCGAACCCGAGCGCCTGGACCTTCGGCAGCAAGGCGGCCTGCGCGTCCGGGTCGCCGTGGACGAGGAAGACACGCCGCGGGAACCCTGCGTCGCCAGGCTTCCTGCCCCGCCCGAAGTTCGTGAGCCAGTCGAGCAGCTCCGACTCGTCCGCATGGGCGCTGAAGCCGCTGATCGAGCGGATCTGGCAGCGGACCGTCCGGACCTGGCCGTCCAGCTTGACCGTGGTCGCGCCGGCCTGGAGGTGCGCCCCGAGCGTGCCCTGGCCCTGGTACCCGACGAACAGGAGGACCGCTCGCGGATCGTCGATGAGGTTGCGCAGGTGGCCCACGACGCGGCCGCCGGTCAGCATCCCGTTCGAGGCCACGATCATGTACGGCCGCGCCGCCTTGGCGATCGCCTGCGAGGCCTTGAAGTCGTTGACGACCACCTGGTGGGGGTAGTCGAGCGGCGAGCCCTCGGTCGCGAGGAGGTCGTGCGTCTGCTGGTCGTAGTAGTCGGGATGACGGCGGTAGATGTCGGACGCCTTCGAGGCCATGGGTGAGTCGAGGTACAGCGGCAGCGGCGGGATCTTGCCCGCCTCGAGCAGCCGGTCGAGCTCCCAGACGACCTCCTGGGTCCGGCCGATCGCGAACGACGGGACCAGCAGCACGCCGTCCGATTCCGCGACGAGGCGCACGGTCTCGGCGAGGATGCGCGTCGCCTCCTGGTCCGGCTCGTGCTCGCGCCCGCCGTAGGTCGACTCGACGAGGACGTACTCCGCGTCCGTCACGACCGTGGGATCGCGCAGGATCGGCGTCCCGGTCCGGCCCAGGTCGCCCGAGAACACGATCCGCGTGTCAACGCCGTCCGTGCTGGTCACCCGGAGGCGGATGATCGCCGAGCCCAGGATGTGGCCGGCGTCGACGAACGTGGCATGGATGCCCGGCGCCACCTCGAGCTCGGTGCCGTAGTCGATGCCCCGGAATGAGCCGAGGGCGGCACGCGCATCGCGCTCGTCGTAGAGCGGCTCGTCGAGGTCGATGTCGAGGTGGGGCGGTTGGGCGTTCAGCTCGCGCTCCGGGTCCTCCGGGGGCCCCGCGCCCGGACCGGCCGGCTCGATGACGGTGGGCACGTGTTCGCCGGTCGCGGCACTCCCAGGAGGCGGAACGACGTACGGGCCGGCCGGGCCGTCGGGGATCACCGGCCGTTCACCGGACTGGGCCAGCTCGATCGCCGCTTCGAGCGCGTCGGCGTCCTGGCGGTCCTCGACCGCGGCCTTGTCCGGGTGGCGCTTCTCCCAGCGCGCGTCGCGCTTGGCGAACTCTTCCTGGAGCTTGCCGGAATCGAGGAGCACGAGCGAGGCGAGCTCGACCGTGCCGTTCGTGGCCCAGACCGGCCCCGCGAAGCCTGCCTTGACGACGTGCGGGATGAGCCCGCAATGATCGAGATGCGCGTGGGTCAGCAGGATCGCATCGAGCGCCCGCGGGTCGTAGGCGAGAGGGATCCGGTTGCGCACCGATTCGTTGGGACTGCCCTGGAACATCCCGCAGTCGATGAGGATCCGGGCCCGGTCCGTCGTCAGGAGGAACTGGGAACCGGTGACGGTCGTCGCGGCACCCAGGAACTGCAGCTCGATGGTCATGCCGCGGAGTGTGCCACCGCGACCCGATGGACGTGCGAGGCCCGTACCATCGGACGATGGGTGAGCGCTGGCGGCCGGTCGTGATCCTCGGCCGCATGCCGGGACTGCTGGCCGGGCTCGTCACCTTCGGGATCGGGATCGCGTTCATGGCCCAGTCCGGGCTCGGCCTGGGGCCCTGGGAGGCGTTCCACCAGGGGCTCGGCAATCACCTCGGCGTGCCGCTCGGGACGATCGGGATCGCCCTCGGCATCCCGATCCTCATCCTGTGGCTGCCCCTCGGGGAGCGGCCGGGCATCGGGACGATCCTCAACGTCCTGCTCATCGGCTCCTCGACGAACGTGGGGCTGGCCGTGCTGCCGGCCGTTTCGGACATGCCGTTCCAGCTCGCCGAGCTCCTCGGCGGGATCGTGATCATCGCGATCGGCTCCGGGCTGTACCTCGCCGCCGATCTCGGACCCGGGCCGCGGGACGGGCTCATGACCGGGCTCCACCACCGCTTCGGCTGGTCCATCCGGCGATCGCGGACGACGGTCGAATTGACCGTCCTGGTCGCCGGCTACCTGCTCGGTGGCACGATCGGGCTCGGCACCGTGCTGTTCGCGTTCGGGATCGGGCCACTCGTCCAGGTCTCCCTCGGTATCTTCGATCGCCGGGGCAGGGTGAGCCGTCGGGAGCGCGCGACGATCGGCGAGCCCGGGGCGATGCCCGGTGAGTGAGGCGTTCGAGGCGCTGGAGGCGACCTGGGCCGAGGCGATGCGCGTGTTCGGCGATCTGGTCGTGGCCCGGACGCGCGGGGCGCCGGTCGAGCCCGAGCGGGGATCCACGCGGGCGTTGGCCCGGAGGTTCCATGCGCTCCGGCGCGCGCTCGATCCGCTGGTCGAGCAGGCCCTCGCGACCGAGGCGGGCGACTTCGAGCGACGGGCGATCGAGACGATCCGGGGCGGGCTCGGCTGGTTCGACGAGTGGGAGCCGGTCATAGGGCGCCGGCACGGGCGGCACCGGCGCGGGCGCGCGGCGGCACCGGGCGGCGCGGGCGGCGCGGCGCGGGCGGCGCGGGCGCGGGCGGCGCGGGCGCGGGCGGCGCGGGCGCGGGCGCCGGCATCGACGACGATCCGGCGATCGGGCGGCTGCGCCGGGCCCTGTTCCGGCGCTACGGCCGGGCGGCGACCGCGGTCCGGGTCGGTTCGGAGACGCTCGATCGGCTCACCGTCCTGGAGCGGCTGGCCCGGCTCGGCGACGCCGGCGAGCGGCGGCGGCATTTCGAGGCCCTCGCGCCGGTGTGGCGGTCCATCGACGGCGATGGCGACGACCGGAGTCCGTACCGCACGCTCACCCGGGCGACCGCTCGGCGCTGGGGTCGACTCGGCTCGCCGATCGAGGCGAGCGCCGCCGCAGTCGGCCTGGCGGAGGGCTCGCTCGAGCCGATGCTGTGGTCGATCCTGCAGGCGTGGCGCGCGGTGGCCGGGCCGGAACCGATCGAGCCGTGGGATCACTGGTACGAGAGCGGGGCCGCCGCGCGGCGGCTGGATGGGCGGATCCCGGTCGAGCGGTTGCGGCCGCTCAACGACGAGTTCCTGGCGTCGCTCGGGGCCGACCCGGCCCGCCTCGGGATCGCGTACGACATCTTCCCGCGACCGGACCGCCCGCCGGTCCCCGTCGCGTTCACGATCGATCGGGGCGTCGAGCCGGACGGCCGCGCCGGATGGCGTGCTCGGCCGGCGTGGGTGTTCGCGACGTACGAGACCGGTGGTCTGGGGAACCTGCTCGAGCTGCTCCACGAGAGCGGCCACGCGATCCACGCGGCCGCGATCCGGGCCCGGCCGGCGTTCGCCGGCTCGCCGATGTCGGCGGCTGGGTTCATCGAGGCGATCGCCGACGTCGTGGGCTGGGACGTCGACGAGCCTGCCTGGCAGCGCCACTGGCTGGGCGAGGCCGCCACTCCCCGGGAGGCGGCACGGCACCGGTACGGGGCGATCGTCCTCGACATCTGCTGGGCCCTGTTCGAGATCGAGGTCCACCGGGCTCCGGAACGCCGGCCGAACGACGTGTGGGCCGAGATCACGTCCCGTGGATTGGGCCTCGTCCCGCACCCGGAGTGGTCGTGGTGGGCGATGCGGGGCCAGCTCATCGACGGGCCGGGCTACCTGGCCAACTACGCCATCTCGGCGATCGTGGCGGCCGCCGTGCGTGGCCGCCTCCGCGCGCTGCGGGGCGACTGGTCGGCCGGCGACCCCGGCTGGTACGAGGCCGTGTCGGCGGCGCTCTTCTCGATGGGCTCGGAGCGCGCGCCCGCGGACCTGCTCCGCGATCTCATCGGCGGCCCGGTCACGGCCGACGCGCTCCTGGCCGACCTTCGCGGGGCGGCCGGTTAGTCGCGCCGGCCAGCGCCCCTCCGCGGTTGTGCATCCAGGGTGCGATACGACCGATATCCGGCCCGTGTCGCGAGCGGATGTGCGCGACACGCACAACCTGAGCAGATCCCGGAGGTTTTGTGCCGACGAAGTGCAGAGCGACCGGCCAGAACCCCGTTCTCTGGTCGTATCGCACCTGTGATGCACAACCGGCAGCGCACGCCGTCGAGGCAACGCGTCCAGGTCGGGTCGGCGGCCGGCCACGGGTCGGCGGCCGGCCACGGTTCGGCGGCCGGCCACGGTTCGGCGGCCGGCCACGGGTCGGCGGCCGGCCACGGGTCGGTGCATCCCGGACGCCGTCACCGCCGACGTTCGCGCGCGACGCGGCGCGACTACCCGACCGGGATCGCCACCAGCGCATCCACCGCGATCGCGAGGAACAGCAGGCTCAGGTAGGTGATCGAGTACTTGTACAGCGTGATCGCACCGGCGGTCGAGCGTTCCGGTGACGAACCGACCCGCCACAGCTTCCAGGCCTGCCACAGGAAGACCGCGCCGAGCACCACCGCGGCCACCAGGTAGATCGCGCCCATCCGGGCGACCGCCCAGAGCACGAGCGAGATCGCCACGAGCAGGATCGTGTACAGGCCGATCTGGCGGGTCGTCTCGGGGATGCCGCGCACGACGGGGAGCATCGGCACCCCGGCCGCGGCGTAATCGCGCCGGATCCGGAGCGACAGCGCCCAGAAGTGGGGCGGCGTCCAGTAGAAGACGAGCAGGAACAGGATGAGCGCCGGGACGCCGACATCGCCGGTGACCGCGGCCCAGCCGATGACCGGCGGGAGCGCCCCGGCCGCACCGCCGATGACGATGTTCTGGGGCGTCGTTCGCTTCAGGACCATCGTGTAGACGACGACGTAGAACGCGATCGCGAGCAACGCCAGGAAGGCCGACACGAGATTGACGAACCAGAGGAGCTCGGCGCAGGCGATGACGCCCAGGACGATCCCGAACACGAGCGCCCGCTCGGGCTCGACGTCGTGGGCCGGCAGTGGTCGGCGGCGCGTCCGGGTCATGAGCAGGTCGATGTCGCGATCGAGGTAGCAATTGATCGCGTTCGCGCTCCCCGCCGCGAGCGAACCCCCGAGGAGCGTCCACCAGACCAGGTCCATCCGGGGCCAGCCACGCGCGGCGAGGAACATCGCCGGGACCGTCGTGACGAGCAGCAGCTCGATGATCCGGGGCTTGGTCAGGGCGATGTAGGCGCGGATCGTGTCGCCGGTCGTACGGGCGGCGGCCGGCGCCGATTCACCTGGACCACCGCTCCCGAAGCCCGCGCCGGACAGGCCGGAACCGGGTGCCGCGGTCGTCCGGGCCGTGTAGTAGCTCGCGAAGACGAGGGCGGCAAGGAGCCCCCAGATCGCCGCGCCGGCGGCCAGGTGGAGCGTCTGCGTCCAGGGCTGGAGCTGGAGCAGGACCTGGAGTCCGCCGATGACCGCCTGGACCGGGTAGAGCAGCGCGGCAAGCAGCGCCAGCCGGACCACGACCGGGTGGTCGCGCTGGGTCCGCCACGCCGCCAGTGCGATGCCCGCGACGATGAGACCGACGATGACCGCCACCCACCGGTGGAGGACCTGGGCGCTGGTGAGATCGGTCAGGGGTGGGAAGAACGAGCCGTTCATGAGCGGCCAGTCGTTGAAGATGAGCGCGGAATTGACGCCACCCGCGGTCACGTTGCTGCCGAACAGGAGCAGCCCGTACGTGGCGGCCGTCCCGAACGTCGCGAACAGCGTGAACCGCTGGCTGCTGCCCCGCCCGGCGATGCGGGCCGGGAAGAAGCTCCGCGTCAGCGCATAGATGAGCACGGCGAACAGGACCATCGCGGTCGCGAGGTGGGCCGTCACGGACGGACCGCTGTTGCCGAGGCGGACCGTCTCCTGCCCGAGCCAGGCCTGGAACAGCGCGATCGCGACCGCCGCGAGGCTCGGCCACAGGATGGACGGCCGGTCGCGATGGTCGATGAACGCCAGGATGGCCACCGAGACGACGAGGATGCCGATCAGGAACGCGACGGTCCTGTGGATCCACTCGAACCACACGTTCGGGCCGGCGTCGAGGCCCGGCAGGAACTGCCCCGGGAAGCAGCCCGGCCAACTGGGGCAGGCGACGCCCGAGTCCGTGGCGCGGACGACGACCCCGATGACGACGAGCACGAACGTCGTCGCGACGGTGAGTCCGACGAGCTTCTGGAACCGGGTCACGAATCCTCCCGACCGACCTGGATGCCGGCGGATTCTACCCCGCGGACCGGCTCGACCCGCGGCGAACCGCGGCGGGCGGACCGGCGGCGAAGGCCGGGTCGCGCCGTCCCGGCTACCCTGTGGGTGTGCGACCCCACAGGCATGCCCGTTCCGCGTTCCTCGGCGTCCTTGTGACGGGGGCGGTCCTGCTCGCTGCCTGCAACCCGACCGCAACGACGCCCTCCCCACTGGGGTCGGCGGCCGGCTCGGCCACTCCGTCCGGCGTCGCTTCGGGGCCAACCCGGATCCCGATCCTCCTCGATGTCCAGGATCCGGTCGGGACCACGCGCTTCCTGTTCGGCATGCTCGACGCGAAGAACAACCCGATCGGCGGCCCGAACATGACGGTCAGCGTCGCCTTCTACGAGGTGGCCAGGTCCACCGACACGCCGGTCGCAACCGTCCCCGCGAAGTTCATCTGGACCATCCCGCCCAAGACCGGCATCTTCGAACTCACCACGACCTTCGCCGACGCGGGCGACTGGATCGCCGAGTTCTCGTCCACGGCCGCCGGCCAGACCGAGCGCACACGGGTCCAGTTCCAGGTTGCGCCGACGAGCAGCACGCCGGTGGTCGGCACGATGGCCCCCGACACCAAGACGCCGACCCTCGCCGACGTGGGCGGTGACGTGAAGCAGGTCTCGACCGACACGTCGCCCGACCCCGACTTCTACAAGGTCTCGGTCCATGACGCGCTCGCCAGCCACCAGCCGTTCGTCCTCGTCTTCGCGACGCCCGCGTTCTGCACGAGCAAGGTCTGCGGTCCGACCCTCGACTCGATCAAGGCCGTCGCGAAGTCGGAGCCGGGGATGACGTTCATCAATGTCGAGCCGTACAGGATGTCCTTCGTGAACGGCCAGCTCCAGCCCGTCCTGGATGCCCAGAACTCCCTCCAGGCGAACGACGTCACCATCGCCTGGGGCCTCACCAACGAGCCGTGGATCTTCGTGGTCGACAAGGGCGGCATCGTCCGGGGCTCGTGGTCCACGGTCGTCGACGCGTCGGACCTCACGGCCGTCATCGACGCGGTGAAGTAACCCCCGGCCCACGACGTCGCGGTGCACGCGCCAGGCGACGCCGCCTATTCCTGCGGGGCGTGGTCGGCGCGGTCCCGGGACGTACTCGAGCTCGACCTAGCCGGCGTCCTCGATGTGGGTCGCGATCAGCCTGTCGCCGTCGACCGTG
Source organism: uncultured Chloroflexia bacterium (assembly GCA_963719285.1). Classification (GTDB taxonomy): domain Bacteria; phylum Chloroflexota; class Limnocylindria; order Limnocylindrales; family CSP1-4; genus C-114. The sequence continues at coordinate 540,753 of CAVRBO010000004.1, read as the reverse complement.
AAGTCGACCCGGATCGGGTCCTCGGTCGACAGTCGGTCGTAGAGGCTCTGCGGCGGGAACTCGTCGGCATTGTCGAGGTCGCCGATCACGAACGTGAGCGTGTCGCCGGCCGTCGTGAGCAGCGTGAAGCCGAGGACCGGCCTGGAGGACGGACTGGCGACGGGCTTCGGAGTCTTGGACGGGCTGGCGCCGGGCTTGGCGCTCTGGGACGGCTTGACGGTCTTGGCGGGCGTCGCCGACGGGGATGCGAGCGGCGGGTCGACGCTCGCGACGATCCCGACGACCGGGGAGGTCGGGCCGAGCGACGCGTCCGTCGAATCCAACGGGCGGATCGTCCTCGACGCTGACGAACCCGGCGACGAAGAGACGGCGCAGCCCGCGATCAGCAGCACGGCAGCGCCCAGGAGGACGGCCGAGCGAACGGAACGCGGGAAGGCCATCACGCGCCGCCCGTCGCCCCGGTGCTCCCGGGCGCGTGCAGCGGCGTCGCATCCGCGCAGCGCGGACACGTGGCCGGCCCTGGTTCGAACGTGGGGACCTCGAGCGTCCAGAGCGCGCTGAGCGGGTAGACCCGGCCGGTCGTCCGCGAGGTCAGCGTGGCGAGGCCGCCGCTTCGGTCGACGAGCACGTGGCAGCCGACGATCTCGCCACCGGCCTCCTCGACCGCGGGGAGCATCGCGAGGAGCGAGCCGCCGGTCGTCAGGATGTCGTCGACGAGCACGACACGCTCGCCCGGTTCGATCCGGAAGCCGCGCCGGAACTCGCGCCGCCTGGCGCCCTCCGCGCCGGTGACCTCCTCCGCGAAGATGCCCCGCACGCCGAGCTGGCGGGCCGTCTCGAACGCCAGGATCACGCCACCGGTCGTCGGGCCGGCCACGACATCGGCCCTCGGGGTCCCATCCGCCCCGCGGTACGAGGCCGCCCAGTAGCCACACAGCTCGCTCGTGGCGGACGGGTCCTGGAGCACCAGGAACTTCTCGAGGTAGCGCTCCGAGTGGCGCCCGCTCTTGAGCTGGAAGTGGCCCTCGGTCAGCGCGCCGGACCGGCGGAAGAGCGCCTCCGTGCGCGCCGCGATAGCCGCGCGTGCTGCCTGGTCGGCGGCGTCGAGGACGGTCGTCACAGTACGCAGTCTAGTCGCAGCCGTCTCGGTCTCACGGGCGGTACTCGACGCCCTTCGCCGACGGCGCACCGGGCCTGCGCGGCAGGGCGGTCCCGATGAACGGAAGGTACGAGTCGTGGCCGGCCCGAGCGGCAGCGAGGGCCAGCTCCCCGACGAGCCGCACCGGCAGCGCCGGGTCCGCGAAGATCGCCGTCCCGACCTGGACCGCGACCGCGCCCACCGCCAGGAAGTCGAGCACGTCCGAGATGTCCGTGACGCCGCCGATCGCCACGACCGGGATGTCCACGACCTGGCACACCTCGTAGACGACGCGCAGCGCGATCGGCTTGACCGCCGGGCCCGACACGCCACCGAAGATGTTGCCGAGCAGGGGCCGGCGACGATCGCGCGACACCGCGATGCCCGAGAGCGTGTTGATCGCCGTCAGCGCATCGGCGCCCGCCGCCTGGATGGCCCGGGCGATGGGCCGGATGTCGGCCACGTTCGGCGACAGCTTCACCAGGAGGGGCAGCTCGGTCGCGCGTCGCACCGCCGCGGTGACGGCGCCCGCCGCCGCCTCGTCGATCGCGAACTGGATGCCTCCCTTGCCCACGTTCGGGCACGAGATGTTCAGCTCGATGCCGGCGACACCCGGCACGCCGTCGAGCCGGCGGACCACTTCGACGTAGTCGGCGATCGACTCGCCGGCGACGTTGACGATGACCGGCGTCTTCCACTCGCGCCAGAGCGGCGCGTACTTCTCGATGACAGCGTCCACGCCCGGGTTCTGGAGACCGATCGAGTTGAGCATCCCGCCCGGCGTCTCGGTCACCCGGGGCGTGACGTTGCCGGTCCGGGGCTTGAGCGTCGTTCCCTTGCAGCAGATGGCGCCGAGGCGGTCGACGTCGACGACGTCGCCGTACTCGATCCCATAGCCGAAGGTCCCCGAGGCGACGAGGATCGGGTTCTTGAGCACGAGCCCGCCGTGATCGGGGGCGAGGTCGACCGACAGGTCGACACCGGCGGCCCGGGCTTCGATGCCGGCGACGGGAGTCGGAGCCGCGACGGGCGCCAGCGCCCCGGACGTCGTCGCCGCCGCCCCGGACACCGCCGGCCGCGGCCGCCCGAGCGGCCGCTGGGACGCCGGTAGCGAGACGATCCGTCGGGGTCGTGCCGCGGGCCGATCCGTCGACGTCACGACGCGCCGCTTCGCCTTCACCAGCCGGCCTCCCAGGCGATCTCGTCGCTGGCGAAGACCGGCCCCTCGCGGCAGACCCGCTGCGGCGTGCCGCTCACGCCCATGACCACGCAGCCGAGGCAGGCCCCGACCGCGCAGCCCATGTTCTGCTCCATCGACACCTGGAGGAACGCCTTGCGCCGCGCGGCAGGCGACCCGATGGCGACGGGCTTGCCCGCCCCGCGCTTGCGCCCGAGCTTGGCGACCCCGAGCCGCTCCCGGCGACCCGCCGCGAGCGTGGACAGCGCGCGCAGCATCCCCGCCGGGCCACACGCGAACGCCTGGTCGGCCCACGCCTCGTACTGCGGGACCAGCTCCGTCACGAAGCCGGCGTGGCCCAGGGAGCCGTCGTCGGTCGCCACGACGTACTCGACCTCATCGGGCAGCAGGCTCGATGGGTACACCTCGCGCGCGCTCGCCCCGCCGAACAGGAGCACGACCTGGCGGCCGTCGCGGATCGCCTCGTCGGCGAGCATCCGGACCCCGGCGATGCCCAGCCCACCCGCGACGAGCAGGAGGTGCCGGCTGCGCGGATCCACCTCGAACGGCCGGCCCAGCGGCCCGAGCATGTCCACGTTGTCGCCGGCCCGGAGCTGGGTGAACCATTCGGTCCCGCGGCCCACCGTCCGGAAGTGGATGGTGATCGTGCCCGTCCCCGCGTCCACCGTGTTGAACGAGAACGGCCGGCGCAACACGAGCCCGGACCAGTCACCGGCCCGGATATGGACGAACTGGCCGGCCCGGGCTCCCGTCGCGAGCGTGGGCGCGTGGAACGACTGCAGCCATTGGCCGGGCAGGATCTCGCGACTCTCGATGAGCTCCGCCGGGACGAGCCGCATGCTCACCCGCGGTCGCGGCTCACGGCGCGTCCCAGCGCGGTCCGGACGTCGCGGGGCGGGCGCCTCAACCGGCGCCCTTTTCCGGGTCGGCGTCCGGCGCGTCGGGCGCGTCGGGCGCGTCCTCCACGTCGGCCGCGTCTTCCTCGCCCTCGACCACCGGCGCGATCCCGGGGAACGCCTCGGCGAGGGCGTCGGCCAGGTCGCCGAACACGTCCGTCGGGTCGTAGAACTCGACCAGGTCGTCCGCCGACCCCAGCGCCCGCCACTCCCCGGTCTCGTCGTCGGGGATGACCTCGCCGTGGAACGTGCCGCCCTGGCCCAGGGTCAGCCGCTCGTCCTCGTCGTCCACCACGACGAAGTCACCCAGGACGGCCGTGAGCAGCTCCGCCTCCGCCTCGAACTGCTCGAACAGGCGCGCCTCCGCCCGCTGGCTGCGGTCCTGGAACGCCAGGGCAAGCTCATACAGGCGGCGGGCCGCTTCCTGGGCATCGGTCGGCGGGGTCTCGTTCCGCCCGGCGGCCCAGGAGTCGGCCGCGCCGACATACGGGTCGTCCAGGCTGAATGACTCCTCCGGCGGCACGTGCGCCACTTCGCGCAGGTCCTCCGCGCCGGTCGGCTCGGCCTCGAGGCCGGCGGCCTCGCGCGCGGCCTCGGCGAAGGCCGTGTAGAGGTCGGCCGGGTTGTACAGCTCGATGAGCTCGGCGGCGGTCTCGATGACCTCGGTCTCGCTGACCCACTCGCCCGTGGCGTCGTCGAGGTAGCGGGAGCGGCTGCGGAACGTCAGGTCCGGGGCGATCGCGAGGTAGTCGGGGTCCTCGTCGATGAGCGTGAGCCCGCCCACGTCGCGGATCCGGTCGCCGTTGCGCTTGATGAACGCCTGGAACTGGTCGGTGGCCTGGACCAGGAAGTCGGTCCGCTCGAGGGCGGCGTCGGCCGCGAGCTCACCCAGGTCGTTGCGGCTCGTGTCCATCCATCGCCTCCTTCGTCCCGCTGGTCGCCGGCCCGTGGACCGACATCCGTGTCAACCGTGATATTCGAGATCGGAGCCCATCCGCTCTCGAAGGAACATCGAGTGGTGGCGTTCGAAGAGCCACTCCCCGGCCCGGTGGCCGAGCGCCCGGGCCCCCTCATCGGCCTCGAGCTTGTCAAGGGTGCCGTAATCGGGCAATTCGAGCAGGATGACGTTGTCGAAGTCCCACCCGTGCGCGACGTTGTACCAGCCGAGGAACCGGATCCCGAACTTCTGCTCGTACTCGCGGACCTGGCGCGGGAACACGGTCTTCATGAAGAACTTGAAGAACGGGTCGCGGCCGCGCCGGACGGTGAAGTAGGTCGCGAGCACGGGCACGGGCTGGCGGTCTCCGGAGTCGATCTGGTTCAGGGGCGGCGCCTATTGTCGCACGCGGCGCTGGCCCCCTCCGTCACTCCGGCTCGGGCGTGTCGTGGGTCGCCGCGTCCGGGTCCGCGCCGGTGCGTGCAGCGTCATCCAGTTCCCCGACCGTACGCGTCCGGCTGGCCAGCGGCCGCCGCCGGCCGCGCCGGTCGGCGGCGACCAGGCGGAGCAGGAAGATGACCGTCTGGCCGGCCACGAGCAGCAGGGCGAGCGTGATGAACAGCAGGCCGAAGGTGAGCCAGTCCGGCCAGCCCGCGTTCACGCCGATCGGGGTCAGGATCAACAGGACGACGAGGACGACCAGCTGGAACCGGAAGCAACCAAGGCCGGGACCCCGCTCCGCATCGAGCGGCGCACCCCGGTACAGGACGGTCTTCGTGGCCCCGGGGATGGGCTCGGGGTCGGACGTGTCGGGCATGCGCCCCGACGCTTCGGGCTCGGGCGCTGGCTCGGCATCCTCGGTCGGCTGGGTCACGATGAGACAGGGTACGGGAGGCGAACGTTTCCCGTTCCCGCGTGACCGGGCGGCCCCATCCGGTACCATCGCGAGCCCATGCCCGACGACGCCCGACCCGACGCCGACCCCCGGTTCGCCTGGCATCCAGAGCCCGAGCTGATCGGGATCCGCGACGCGGCCACCTCGCGTCCGGCGCTCGAGCGACTCGGGATCGCGGCCTGGGCGACCGCCCTCGACTACATCTACGGCGAGGCGTTCCGCCGGGCGATGGGTGAGCCGGCCGAGTACGGCGCGCTGCGCCGGACGTACTTCGGCGATGTCGAGGGCGAGGACCGTTCACGGGGCCCAGCGGCCGCGCCCGCGGACCCCACGACGTCGGCCGCCGTCCTGGCGGAGTTCACCGAGCGCCTCGCGCCGTACCAGCTCAATCCCTATCACCCGCGCTCGCTGAGCTACTTCACCCCGCCCCCGCTGGTCATGAGCGTCATCGGCGAGCTGCTCGCCCAGGTCACCCAGCAGGGCGTCGACGTGTGGCACGCGGGTCCGTCGGGCGCCTTCGTCGAGGAGGAGGTCATCCGCTGGTTGACCGATCTCGTCGGGTACCCCGCCCCTCCGTCCGTGCACGGCGCCCCCGGTAGCCCCACGGATGGCGCGACGCAGCCGGGCGGCGGGCCCTTCGGGATTCTCACCTCCGGCGGGGTCATGGCCAACTTCCTGGCCATGGCCATCGCGCGGGACGTCCACCTGCCCACACTCAGCGGGGAGCGGAAGGCACCCCGCGGCCGCGCGCTCGAAGGGATCCGCGTCTACGCCTCCGACCAGACCCACTTCTCGATCGCCCGGGCGCTCGATGAGCTCGGGTTCCCCGAAGACACCCTCCGGGTCATCGCGACCGGCGCCGATTTCCGCCTGCGGGCCGAGCCGGTCGCCGCCGAGATCGCCGCCGATCGCCGGGCCGGCCTCACGCCCCTCGCGATCTGCGCCGTCGCGGGGACGACGAACACGGGCTCGATCGACGCCCTGGTGGAACTCGCGGACTTAGCCGACCGGGAGGGCCTGTGGTTCCATGTCGACGCCGCGTACGGTGGGGCGGCGCGGCTGTCTGCCCGCCTGGCGGACCGCGTCGCAGGTCTCGAACGGGCGGACTCGGTGACCGTCGATCCGCACAAGTGGTTCTTCCAGGCCTACGACATCGGTGCCCTCCTCGTCCGCCGCAGGCGCGATCTCACCGATACGTTCCATCGGGCGCCCGAGTACTACCGGGGCGGCGGCACCGGCGGCGGCGAAGCGGACGACATCGAGACCAGCCCGCTCAACTTCTATCAGCACGGGATGGAGGGGACCCGACGGTGGCGGGCCCTCAAGCTCTGGACGAGCTGGAAGCACCTCGGCACGAACGGCCTGGGTCGGCTCGTCGAGGCCAATGTGGATACTGCCGTGCATCTCGCTCGTCGGATCGCCGAGAGTGACGACTTCGACGCGCAGCCGGCCGACCCGCCGTTGTCCGTCGTATGCTTCCGGCACCTCCCGGCTGGTCGCCGGGGCGCGGAAGCACTCGGCGCCACGGCCCTCCGCGCCCTCGACGAGCACCAGGATCGTGTCGCGCTTGCCCTCGAGGCGTCCGGAGACGGCTGGCTGACGACCACCGTGCTTCGAGGTCGGACGTATCTGCGAGTCGGGATCGTGAACTACTTCACGACGGAGGACGACATCGACCATCTGCTCGCGACGCTTCGGCGACTTGCCGCGGAGCTCGCGTAGCCAGGGGACGGAGGGGACGGCCCGATGAGTAGCGTGGAGCTCGCCCAGCTCAATATCGCCCGTGCGCTCGCACCGCTCGACGACCCGCTCATGGACGGCTTCGTCGAGCGCCTTGCCGAGATCAACGGCCTGGCCGAGCAGACCAGGGGGTTCGTCTGGCGTCTCGTCGACACGATGGGCGCGGACGCGACCGGCATCCGGGCCTATGACGACCCGCTCGTGATCGTGAACCTGTCGGTCTGGACGGGCATCGACGAGCTCCAGGAGTTCGCGTACCGGAGCGCGCACGTGGAGCTGTATCGCTCGCGGCGGGCATGGTTCGCGCCGCTCGAGGGACCGACCCTCGCGCTGTGGTGGGTGCCGGCCGGCGTCCGGCCCACGATCCAGGACGCCGTTGCCCGCCTCGAGCATCTGGCCAAGCACGGCCCGTCGTCGCACGCGTTCACGATCAAGGCGCGCTTCGGCCCCGACTGGACCGAGATCGACGCGGGCCTGGCGGTCGGCACCGGCGCGTGACCGGCGCCGAGTGGTTCCTCGGCGCGGCGATCCTCATCTCGTTCTGCATCGTCGCCGGCTGGCAGGTCGGCGGCCGGCGGCGGGAACGGTTCGTCCCTCCACCGCCCAGCTGGTGGGTCTGCCCGTCGTGCCACTCCGTCAACAACGCCGACGACGAGCTGCCGCTGCGCTGCTATCGCTGCGGTCGCGAAGCGGACCCGTCGTCCGTGGAGCGGCTGGAGACGTCGCCCGAGTTCGAGTGGACGCAGCAGCTCGCCACGACCCGCAAGGGCGGCTGGGATCGCGAGGTCGGCTGGGCGGCCGAGCGGACGGAGAAGGCCAAAGCGGCCGAAGCGGCCGAGGCGGCCGAAGCGGCCGAAGCGGCCGACGGGATCCGCCCGAAGCCGACGCGGCCGAAGCGGCCGAAGCGGCCGACGGGGATCCGCCCGAAGCCGACGCGGCCGAAGCGGCCGACGGGGATCCGCCCGAAGCCGACGCGGCCGAAGCGGCCGACGGGGATCCGCCCGAAGCCGACGCCGTGGGAGCCGATCCGTCGCCTTGAGCCCGTCCATGACGGCCAGGTCGTCATATCGTCGCTTGGCGAGGCCCAAGCCACCGCCGACAGACTCGTGGCGAGCCTGCCCGAGCGTGACGCCGATCGGTCCCGTGCTCGTACCGGGCCTTATCGGTCTCACTACCCCCAGGATGACGGTGTGGCCGTCACGCTGACGGGTAAGGCGCCGGTGAACCCGACGGGCTCGGCCGGCATCTGATGTCCCGGGAAGCTGGAGGAACGTTGGAACCGTCGCTCGTCGCGCGCGCCTGTGCCGGCGATGTCGACGCGTTCGAACGGCTCGTCCGGGAACGGGCGGATCGGGTGGTGCGTTTGGCGATGGCGATCGTGGCCGACGAGACCGAGGCGCGGGACGTGGCGCAGGAGGCGTTCATCACCGCCTGGCGCCAGCTCGCGGACCTGCGCGACCCCGACCGGTTCGAGGCCTGGCTGACCCGGATCGTGGTGAACAAGGCGCGCATGGCTCTCCGCACGCGACGCCGGCGACGGGTGCGGGAGATCCCCACGGCCGAGCTGACGACGACGGTAGCGGAGGGACGCACGACCGACCGGCCCGACGACGATGCCGGGCGGCTGGCCGGCGCCCTCGACGCGCTCGAGCCGGACCGCCGGGCGATCCTCGCCCTCCACCATCTCGAGGGCTGGTCGGTCGCCGAGATCGCCGCAACACTCGAGATCCCCGTCGGAACAGCGAAGTCGCGGCTCTTCGCCGCGCGCCGGGCCCTCGAGCGGGCATTGGCCGAGGGCGATCGATGACCTGGGACGACCCACGGCTCGACGCGGCGTACCGCGGGTTGGCGGCTCGGGCGTCGTCGGTCAGCATCGCCGACGCGGTCGCACGAGGGATCCGCGAGCCGGTCGAACTCCGGGGGCGCGGGGCCCGGGCCTCGGGGCGGGGGTGGCTCGCCATCGCGGCGGTGCTCGTCATCGTGGCGGTCGGCGTCGGGATCGGGATGCTCCCCCATGGTTCGGGCGGGCGGCTCCCCCGCGACCTTGGCCTGAACCACTTCCACACCCAGGGCCTCGACTTCGACTACCCGGCGTCGTGGTCCATCCACGACCAGCTCCCCTCCTCGTCCGGCTTCGGGCAGACGTGGGCCGTCATCGGGACCCAACCCTGGCCGTCGTCGTGCGGCGCAAGCGACATCAACTGCTACTACGAGTCGAAGCTCGAGCCGGGCACGGTCGCGGTCGACATCGGGATCGCGTACTTCCCTGCGACCGATGACGACATCTGCACGCGCGGAGCCACGGGGTCCGATCTCGCCGGCCGCGGCGCCGGCGACCCGCTCGCGACCAGGACGCTCATCCGGGTCGACGGGCGCCCGACGCTCAGGACCACCTATGCGGTCGACGGCAAGGACTACTACCTCTCCGACGAGTGGCTGGACTGGGAGATCGCCCCAGTCGGCACGATCGACGCGGCGTACGTCATCGACGCCAAAGTCCGGGGTCCGGCCACCGACCAGATGAAGGTGGATCTCGACGCGCTCATCGCGAGCATCCACCTGACCCCTGGTTTCGACGGCGGCGGCCAGGGCCCCGCCGACTGCGGCGCTCCGTTCCCCGCGGCCGGCTCACCTACCCCCGAGCCCAGCGCCTCGTCGCTCGTCCGCGCGCCTACGCCGCCGGCTCCATCGCCATCCGGAGCCACGCCGCTCGCGCTCCCGACGGAGCCGCCCGCGGTCGCCCTCCCGAGCGGCGCGCAGTATGCCTGTGACCTGGCCCTGTTGCTGCCCGTCCGGGTGGTCGCCCAAGGCCAGGCGGTCGCATTCGTGTCCGTCGCGACCGGCGAGCAGATCCGGCTCGTCTGGCCGCGTGGATTCTCGGCGCGCCGGGTCGAGGGCCGTGCGGAGATCGTCACGCCCAACGGATCCGTTCTCGCGCGAGAGGGCGACGTCCTGTCCGGCCTGGGCGGCGGATCGCCCGGGACCGAGTTCCACATCTGCTCGGTCGGGGGCACGATCTACCTGCCGACACCCTGAGTCGACATCAAGAGGCACTCCTCGTCCTCAATCCCTGAGTGACGGGTCCTCGTAGGCGAGGCGACCACCGGCCAGCGTGATCAGCACGCGGCCCGGCAGGGCCTGGCCGATCAGCGGCGAGTTCTTGCCGCGTGAGGCGAGCGTGTCGGGCTCCACCGACCAGGCGTCCGAGCGATCGAACACGACGAGGTCGGCGAGGGCGCCCTCGACGAGGCCGACGCGCTCGGCGCGGGCGTCCAGCCGGGGGCCGAGCACGGCCGCCGGGCCGGAGGTGAGGGCCGCGAGCGCGACGCCGAGCGACAGGCGGCCGGCGTCCACGGCAGCGAGCAGCAGCCCGAGCGCTGTCTCGATGCCGCTGATCCCGTTCGCCGCGAGCCCGAACTCGACGGCCTTGTCCACGACCGTGTGGGGCGCATGGTCCGTGGCGACCGCATCGGCCGTGCCATCCACGAGCGCCGCGAGGCAGGCCGCTGCATCCGTCGGCGAGCGGAGCGGCGGATTGACCCGGAGCGAGGGGTCGTAGGGTGCCGCCACGATCGCCTCGTCGGCCCACGGGTCGCGGGCGCGGCCCTCCCCGTCCAGTGCATCCCAGGCGAACCGACGCGCGCCCGCGATCCACTCGTCGGTGAGGGCCAGGTGATGGGGCGTGACGTCGCAGGTGACCGGCACCCCAGCCGCCTTCGCGTCCCGGATAAGCGCGAGTGCAGTGGCGGTCGAGACGTGGGTGAGGTGGAGCCGCGCGTGCGGCTCGTCGCGCAACACGTCGGTGAAGACGGCCAGATCACGAGCGACCGCGGCCGCCTCGGCGGAGACCGGCCAGCCGCGCAGTCCGAGCACGGTCGCCACGAACCCCTCGGATGCCTCGGCGCCGGTCGTCTGCTCGGCGTCCTCCGCGTGGTCGACGACCGGCAGCCCGAACATCCCGGCGTACAGCAGTGCCTGGCGCAGGAGCGTGCCGCTCCGCACGGGCGCCCCGTCGTCCGAGAACCCGACGACGCCCGCGTCGGCCAGCTCGCCCAGGGCCGCCAGCGTCTCGCCCGCGCGCCCGGCACTCACGGCGCCATATGCGAGCACGGTGACCGGCGATCCGGACGCGACCGCCGCGGCCCGCACCCGCTCCACCACCCCCGGCTCGTCCGCGGCCGGCGTCGTGTTCGGCATCGCGCACACGACCGTGAATCCACCATGGGCCGCGGCCGCCTGGCCGCTCGCGACCGTCTCGGCGTCTTCGTTCCCCGGCTCGCGCAGGTGGACGTGGAGGTCGATGAAGCCCGGCGCGACGATCACGCCGCGGTCGTTGATGTCCGCCGCGTCGTCACCCTCGAGCCAGGTGACCGCCGCCAGGATGCCATCCTCCACGACGATCTCGCCCGGCCCTTCGCGTCCGCTCGCCGGATCGACCAGCCAGGCCCGGCTGATCTCGAGATCGGCGCACACGCTGCCGACCGACCCGGCCGCCCGCCCCACGACGGCGGCCATTCCGTCAGCCACCTACGGAGTCCGGCGCGCCGGCGAGCAGGTACAGGAGCGCCATCCGGACGGCCACGCCGTTCGTCACCTGGTCGGTGATGAGCGACTGGGCGCCGGCCGCGACATCCGCGGCGATCTCGACCCCTTCGTTCATGGGACCCGGGTGCATGACCAGCGCGTCCGGCTTGGCGCCACCCATCCGCGCGCTGTTGAGACCGAATCTCGCGGCGTATTCGCGGAGCGACGGGAGCAGGCCGCCCTCCATCCGCTCCCGCTGGATCCGGAGCGCCATGACGACGTCGGCGTCACGCACCGCCGCGCCCACGTCCGAGGTCACCGTGAACCGGCGAGCGGCGTCACCACCCGCGCCGTGACGGCCCCACGCCTCGAACCCGCGCAGGAGCGTCGACGGGCCACACAGCCAGACGTCCGCGCCCGCCGCGGTCAGCGTCCAGATGTTGGACCGGGCGACACGCGAATGGAGCACGTCGCCGAGGATCACGACCTTGCGTCCAGCCAGGAACCCGCCGCCTCCGACCGCCGGACCGCCACCACCCATCCGCTCACGCAGCGTGAACAGGTCGAGCAGCGCCTGGGTCGGGTGGGCGTGCCAGCCGTCGCCGCCGTTGAGGACGTGCCCGCTGAAGTGCTCCGCGGCAAGATATGGCGCCCCGGACGTCGCGTGGCGCATCACGAGCATCCGCGCGCCCAGCGCCTCCACCGTCCGGACCGTGTCGATGAGCGACTCACCCTTCGACACCGATGAGCTGGCCGCCGCGATGTTGACCACGTCCGCGGAGAGGTTCCTGGCCGCCACCTCGAAGCTCACCCGGGTCCGGGTCGAGGCCTCGTAGAACAGGATCGTCACGTTCGTCCCGCGGAGCGCCGGGACCTTGGCGATCGGTCGGGCCAGGACCTCGCGCATCGCGTCGGTCGTCCGCATCACGAGCTCGATGTCCGCCCACGACAGCACGTCCACGTCGAGCAGGTGGCGGTGGCGCCAGATGCCCGCCGGCGCGGGCCGGTCGAATGAGGGCGGCCGATCGTCGGATGGAGTGCTCGGCCCGCCGGTCACGGCGGCCGCCTCGGCCGGTGGCTCGAGGCCCAGGCTCACCCGACCGCCTCGGCGACGGGAGCCTCGGACGTGCGCTCGATCTCGACGTCGTCCTCGCCGTCGGTCTCCTCGAGGTGGACCCGGACGACCTCCTCGCGGCTCGTGGGGACGTTCTTGCCGACGTGGTCGGCCCGGATCGGGAGCTCGCGATGGCCCCGGTCGACGAGCACCGCCAGGCGGATCGCCCGTGGCCGGCCGAAGTCCACGAGCGCATCCATGGCCGCCCGGATCGTCCGGCCCGTGTACAGCACGTCGTCGACGAGGACGATCGTCGTGTCGTTGAGGTCGAACGGCAGGTCCGTGCCCTTGACGACGGGCTGGGCGGCCACCAGCGAGAGGTCGTCGCGGTAGAACGTGATGTCCAGCGCCCCGACCGGGAGCCGGGCACCCTCGTGCTCGAAGACCGCGTCGCCGATGCGCCGGGCGAGTGGCACGCCGCGCCGCTGGATGCCGACGAGGGCCAGCCCGGACGTGCCGCCATGCTTCTCGACGAGTTCGTGGGAGATGCGCACCACCGCCCGGCGGATCTCGTCCGCCGTCATGATGCGGCGCCCGGTCATCGAGACGCCGCCGTCATCCGGATGCCGCCGGCGGAGACGCCTCCGGCGGGGATGCCTCCGGCGGGGCGCATGCGCGGAGCGATGCGTCGCACGCTCTGGCTCCTCCTTCCCGGCCTCGCGGGACCGGTCGTTAAAGGGTCGGCCGAAGGATACCGCGCCCCGCCGCTCCACGTCCCGTGCCGGACGGACGCATCAGTAGACCGAGACGGTCACCTTCACGAGCCCGGACCACGACGGACATCCGCAGATCGCGAAGAAGTCCGGGCGATAGAGATCGATGATCCGGTCGGTGCCGGCGAGCGGGCCGTAGTCGTTGACGACCCGGTCGATGCACCTGCCGGTGGGTCCGCAGATCCGGATGACGGTCCCCCTGGGCAGCCGCATCGCCGTCGTGCCGTTGTCGTAGAACGTCGCCGTGCCGGTGACCTTGTACTTCGGCGGCTTGATGTCGTAGCCGGCGGAGCTGGTCGGCACGTTGAAGCGCGGCTTGGTGACCGGGATCTTCGTCCCCTTCCCACGCTCGACGAGCCGGCTGTCGGCGGTCAGGGCGCCGGCCGAGCGCAGCGCGTCATCCGGCGGGTCGATCGTCAGCGACGATCCACCACCGGACGCGGTGTTGAGTTGCTGGAACGCCGCCGGGTCGATCGGCCAGTCGCGACTTGGGGATCGCGAGTCGACGAAGCCCGGCAGGGCGACCAGGGCGAGGGCGGCGGTAAGCGCCGTGCCCGCGACCAGATTGCGGGGTCGCACGGAGCGGCCACTCTACGTCGGAACGACCTCCACTGTCCAGAGCCGACCCCCGCCCGGAGGCGCCTCCGGCCCGCCGCGAGGCGGGCGCTCGATCAGTGCTGGACGACGACGACCGTGCCGGTCCCGGGCTGGCCGCTCCGCTCGCCGGAATCGACGCCCGAATAGTCGAAGATCGTCAGCCGGCTGCCCTCGGCGTTCATGCCCGGAGGCGTGGCCCAGGCCAGGTGTCCGTCGTTCAGGGCGAACCCCGGCAGGGCCGGGCGGGCGGTCACGAGCGCGTCGCCGGCGGCGGGCGCGCCATCCGCGCCGAGCGCGAGCAGGCTGAGGTGGCCGAAGCTCCGGTCGCCGCTGTCGCCGATCCACAGCGCGAGATGGGTCCCGGTCTCGTCCCAGGCCGCGGCCCAGTCGACGCCGGACGCGTCCGCCAGGGCCGTCGGCAGGCCGGATGGCGCCACGGGACTGGGCGTCGGGCTCTCCGGGATGGAGGGTGAGCTCGAAGGGATCGGCGCCACGGACGCCGCTGCGCTCTCGGTGGGTGACTCCGTCGCGTCAGGACTCGCGCTGGGCGATGTAGAGGCCGTGGGGCCGGCACTGGCTCCCGCGTCGGGTGCCGTGTCCGAGGCCGACGACGACGGCACATCGGCCGCCGACGGGGCGGTGCTCGGCGCCGCTGCAGCCCCGGCGACGATGGGCCACGAACGCAGCACGAGCCGGCCGGTGGCCGAGCGCCATCCGCCGGTCTGCGCGTCGGCGGCAACAGTGCCCTCCCAGTACACGACGAACTTCCCGGTCGGGTCGACGGCCGGCCGCCAGGCGGCGGTGGGGATGGAGCTCTGGTTCAGGGTGGTCGGGTCGACGAAGAACGACTCAACGTCGGCCTCTCCCACATCCCCGGCCGCCACGACGGGCGGGGCCGACGGCGCGACCGAGGCGTCGGGCTCCACGGCCGGGAGGACGGCCCTGCTGCCGATGAGCTGGTTGTCGAACCAGCCGGCGAACACGGATCGGCTGTCATCCGTGATGCGCTTCGCCTGGCCGTCCCCGGCGCGCCACAGGTAGATGTCCGAGCCGAGCGCGACGCCGTGCGGCCGGCCCGTGAAGGCGAACCAGGCACCATCGGTCGAGTAGGCGGCGGTTTCGGCGTTGAGCACGTCCACGTTCGAGGCGACCGCGATGAGCGTCGCGGCTGACGGCGCCGGCGTGACGTTCGGCACGATGGTGGCCGTCGAGCTGGGCTTGAGCGTGGAATCCGGGGTCGCCGGTGGCGTCGTGTCGACGGGCGATCCGCTCGGCGAGGGGCCACCGTCGCTCGGCGAGGGACCACCCGACCCGGGGGCTGCGGTCGCGGTCGAGGCGGTCGGGGTCGCCCTTGGCGTGCTCGTCGGACGGACCGACGCGGTCGCTGTCGGCGTGGGCGTCACGCCCTTGCCCGTGTTGATGACGTACATCGTGACCCCGGTTCCGCCCGAGCTCGTTCCGAACACGACCATCTGACCCGAGGTGGGCGACTGGTGGACGCTCGCCGGTTTGACCGACAGGGTCACGACGTTGCTCGCAGCGGCTCCGATCGGCGTGCACCCCGTCGAGTTGTCCGGCGGGCAGACGTTCTTGACCGTCGTCTGCTTCAGGACGATCGATCCGTTGGAGTCCGTGCTCACCCAGGCGACGTCGCCTCCGGCCACGACGATGGGCGTCGGGACGGGGTTCGGCGTGGCCGAGGCGCCGAGAGCCACGCCCGGCGACGGAGCGGTCGTGGGCCGGCCACCGCCGATGACGGCGTTGCCGACGAGGAATCCGACGACCATCACCGCGGCGATCGAGCCGATGGCCCCGACCGGGGCCCAGCGGCCCTGCGGGAACGACACGGGCGATGCGCTGGAGCTTCGGCGCGAGGCGCGCGACCGTCGGCCGGCACCGGCCCGGCCCTGCTCCCGATCGAGGGCGGCCGAGGTGCGCGCCCACAGGTCGCGCGGCGGTGGGACGACCCGCATCGCCCGCAGGGTCGCGCGATCGCTCCGATACGCGGCGTCGATCTCGCGGCAGGCCCCGCAGCCCGCGAGGTGCGCGTCGAGCCACCCGGACTCCTCGGGCTCGAGCGGCTCGGTCATGCGCTCGGCGAGCCGGGCACGGGCGCGGTCGTGGGGCGACGACCAAGCGTCCGGAGAACGGCGACCACCGAGCGTCCTGCTCACGTGCCGCTCCGCCCTTCGCGGCTGCCCGACTCCGACGCGGCACTCTGAGCCCGCTCGTCGGCGAGTGCCTGGCGGAGGCTCTCCCGGGCGCGGGTGAGGATCGCCCGGGCCGCCACATGGGAGACCCCCAGGGCGGCAGCCAATTCCAGGCCGGTCAGATCGTGCAATTCGGCGAGCAGGAGGGCGGATCGCTGCCGCTCGGGCATCCGCCGGAGCGCGCGCTCCATCTCGCCCGAGAACCGACCTTCGAGCGCGATGTGCTCGGCCGATGGAGCCGCGCCGCGCGACTCCCCGGTCCACGGGATGAACCGGACGATGCGCCGGCGGCGGAACTCGTCGAGGGCGACACGATGGGCGATCTGGTACAGCCACGCCCGGGCCCGGGCCGGGTCCTCGAGCGTGTCGTACGCCCGGTACGCCTTCACGAACGTGTCCTGGGCGAGGTCGGCGGCCATCTCGGGCTCGCGGACCATTCGGGCGAGGTACGCGAAGATCTCGGCGTGGTGGCGGGTGAACAGGACGTCGATCTCCGCCCGGACGGCATCGTCGCGGAGGACGGCCTCGGATGCGGCGTCCGGTCGCTCCTCGGTCATCGGTCGACCCTGGCGCCCCGGGCGCCCGAGCACTCCGCCGATCCGCCGTGTCGCGAACCCGTGGTCGACGTGGGCGACCGCGTCCATCGAGCCTCCGTTGTGAGCGTTGCGTCGCGCACCTGGGATGGTGAGCACGAGCCGGGTGTCGAGACGAGGCGGGACGCGAACGTGTGACGCCCCCCGCCCCACATGGCCGCGCAGGTCATCCGCTCGCCACGCCCCCGGACGCGCGGTCCTCGCTCCGGGCGGTCGCCCGGGCGTCCGCCCGGCGGGCCTGCCGAAGCAGCTCGTCGACCGCGTCCTCGGGACTGACCGGGTTGACCGGCAGGCCCGTCCCGATCTCGAGCCCGGCGATCTCGCGGAGCCGCGGATGGATCTCCCAATGCCAGTGGAAGGTCCCGTCGACCTGCTCCTTGAGCGGCGCCGTGTGGAGGACGAGGTTGTACGGCGGGCCGTCGAGCGTGGCGAGATCGGTGAGCACGCGGCGGAGCGAATCGGCGGTCGCGGCGAGCTCCGCGTCGTCGGCCCGGCTGAAGTCGGCGTCGTGCCGCCGGGGCACGATCCAGATCTCGAACGGGGACCGCGAGGCGTACGGCGCGAAGGCGACGCTCGCGTCGTCCTGGTAGACGAGGCGACCCGTCCGCGAGCTCTCGTCCACGACGAGACGGCACCATGGGCAGCTCCCCTCGCGGATCACGAACCGGGCGGCTCCGCCCAGCTCCTCGGCGATCCGATGCGGGATCTGCGGGAGGTCGTACAGGTCGAGACAAAGGTGGTTCGTGCGCGCACCGGCCTGGGCGCCCCAGTTCTGGACGACCTGGAGGTATTCGGTCAGGCCGGCCTTCTTGGCGTCGCGCATGGCGGTCCGACAGGCGGTCAGGAGCTCGACGATCGTGTCGGTGCCGACGGCGTGGAGCGGCCGATGCTCGTGCGGCGCGGCGACCGCGGTCCGCCAGCTCCCCGCCGCCTTGGCCTGCGACAGGGCGACCTGGACGACGCTGGCGTCGAGTGCCCGCGCGTCTGCATCGGTGCCGACGACATGGAACGCGTAGTCCTTGAGGGTCCGCACGCGCACGCCGTCGCCCGGCGGGTCCGAGCAGTTCTGGCACCGCCCGCCGTCGTCGACCGGCTCCGCGCGCAGGGCGAACCGGTCCCGATGGAAGGCGCGGTCGACGACCGTCGCGACCCACCATCCTGTGATCGCGTCCTTCCTGAGTTCGAACAGGCCGGCCGCCACGATCAGCGGTCCCCGGCGGCGCGGTCGGCGGCGATGGAGCGTTCGGCGGCAGAGCGTTCAGCTTCGAAGCCGTCGAGCACGGCGCCGAGGTGGCCGGCCAAGGCCACGGCGAAGATCCGGGCCGCATGTTCCACGCTCAGCACCGGGCCCGCGGGGTCGGTGCTCGTGGCCGCAGGCGCATCGGGCGCCATGAGTCGCCCGCGGTCGCGTTCGCGTTCGCGGGCGATCGAGGTCGAGATGACGCCGGGCATCCCGCACGGGTCGATGAGGTCGAAGTCGGCCAGGTCGGGGTCGATGTTGAGGGCGATGCCGTGATAGGTCACCCCGCGCTCGACGCGCAAGCCGAGCGCACCGATCTTGCGCGGCTCGGCGCCGTCATCGCCGCACCAGCAGCCCGGGTGACCGTCGCGCCGGCCGGCCGCGACGCCGAGGGCGGCGCACGTCTCCACCATGGCTGCCTCGAGGGCGCGCACCAGCGGCCGCACGAAGAGCCCGCGCCTCGACAGCGCCAGGATCGGATAGGCGACCAGCTGGCCGGGGCCGTGATAGGTGACCTCGCCGCCGCGTTCGACGCGGATGAGCTCGATGCCACGTGCCGCGAGCTCGGCCGCGGACGCTCGGACGTGACCGTCCTCGGCCTGGCGGCCAAGCGTCAGGACGGCCGGGTGCTCGAGCAGGAGCAGCGTGTCCGGGATCTCCCCGGCGATCCGCCGCTCGACGAGTTCGTGCTGGAGCGCCCACCCGTCGCGATAGCCGATCCGACCGAGCCAGCGGGCCTCGAGCGGTCCACCGGCGACGGCCTCCCGGGATGGCCCGGGATCGAGGGTCGGTGCGGCGACGTCCACGTCCGCACGATAGCAGGGGCGACCGGTCGGGCCGTCGCGGGCACCGGTCGTGCCACTAGACGGGGAGCGCCTCCAGCTCCCGGAGCGCCTCGGCGACCCGCTCGGCCGGGTACTCGAAGTCCTCGAGCGCGCCGGTCAGGTACCGCTCGTACGCCGACAGGTCGAAGTGGCCGTGGCCGCACAGGTTGAACAGGATCACCTTCGGGCGGCCCTCCACGCGGGCCTGGTTCGCCTCGTCGATCGCGACCCGGATGGCGTGGGTCGGCTCGGGCGCGGGGAGGATCCCCTCGGCCCGGGCGAAGTCCACGCCGGCCGCGAAGGACGCGTTCTGGTGGACCGCCTGGGCCTCGATGAGCCCGTTCTCCTTGAGCAGGCTCACGAGCGGCGACATGCCGTGGTAGCGCAGGCCACCTGCATGGATCGGGTCGGGGATGAACGTATGGCCGAGGGTGTGCATCTTCACGAGCGGCGCCATGCCGGCGGTGTCGCCGAAGTCGTACCGGTACTCGCCCTTCGTCAGGGACGGGGCGGCCGCGGGTTCGACCGCGACGATCCGGGGCTTCGGCCCGCCGCGCAGGCCGCGCCCGATGAACGGGAACGCCAGGCCAGCGAAGTTGGAGCCGCCGCCGGCGCAACCGATGACGACGTCGGGCTCCTCCCCGGCCAGGGCCATCTGCTCGATCGCCTCCTGGCCGATCACCGTCTGGTGGAGGAGGACGTGATTGAGGACCGAGCCGAGGCTGTACTTCGTGTCCTCTCGCCCCGCGGTGTCTTCGACCGCCTCGCTGATCGCCATGCCGAGCGAGCCGGGGCTGTCCGGCGTCTCTGCAAGCACCTTTCGACCGTACGAGGTGTCCGGGGATGGGCTGGCCACGACCTGGGCGCCGTAGACCTCCATGAGGTTGCGCCGGTAGGGCTTCTGGTCGTAGCTCGCCCGGACCATGTAGACCTTGATCTCGATGCCGAAATAGGCCCCCGCGAAGGCCAGGGCGGAGCCCCATTGGCCGGCGCCGGTCTCGGTCGCGATGCGTTTGACGCCGGCGTCCTTGTTGTAGAACGCCTGGGCCAGCGCCGTGTTCGGCTTGTGGCTGCCGGACGGGCTGCCCCCCTCGTACTTGTAGTAGATGTGGGCCGGCGTCCCGAGGGCCTTCTCGAGCCGATGCGCCCGGTAGAGCGGGCTCGGCCGGTAGAGCCGGTACGCCTCGCGGACGGGTCCGGGGATCTCGATCTCGCGGTCGGCGCTGACTTCCTGGCCGATGAGGGCCATCGGGAAGAGGGGCGCCAGATCCGCCGGCCCGACGGGCTCGCCGGTCCCCGGATGGAGCACGGGGGCGGGCGGCATCGGCAGGTCCGCGACGATGTTGTACCAGGCCTTCGGGATCCGGTCCTCGTCGAGGATGAACTTCGTCCGGTCGGTACCCATCGCGGTCGCTCCCTTCGTGCCCTGGAAGTGGCGGACGGAGAGCGTAGCAGCCATGACGCTCGTGGGAGCGGCCGTACCCGGGTCGTGCCCGCCGTCGTCCTGACGTCTACGACCGGGGGTGCTGGAGGGCCATCGCGATGCCGTGTGGGGCATAGCCACGGGTGCCGAGGCGCCGGGACTCGCCAGTCCGCGCGGCGCGGGTCAGTTCGATCCACCCCGCGATGCCCGTCGGGCATGGTCGATGGCCCTTGCCGCTCATGTCGGCCGCTTTCGTGGCGTCTACCACCGGGCGTGGTCCAGGACACGACGCGATGCCCCGTGGGGCATAGCCGGGAGGGCTGGTGCGCTCCCGCAGATCGAGATCGTGCTCAACGACCCCGCACCGATCGGCTCGCGGCCGGGCGGCTCGTACTTACCACCACCGGGGGTGATGAACGCTCCGAAACGGGCCGGGCCGACGGGGGCGGGGGCGCCGGGTCGGGGCGCCGGGGGCGGGCGCGCCGATGCGGGGGCGCCGAGGGCGAGGCCGCCGAGGGGGCCGGGCCGACGGGAGCGGGGGCGCCGGGGGCGGGCGCGCCGATGCGGGGGCGCCGAGGGCGAGGCCGCCGAGGGGGCGGGGGCGCCCAGACGAGGCCGGGTCCGTCCACGTAGGCAGCGGGCGGCTAGCTCGCGATGTGCTCCACGAACGTGGCCCCGAAGCGCTTCTGGGCCGACAGCAGCGCCTGCATGTCGATCGGCGTGCCGTCGGTCGCCTCGCTCGGGCGGCCGAGCAGGTAGCCCTGGCCGGCATCGATGCCCGCCGCCAGGACGAGCTTGAGCTGCTGCTGCGTCTCGAGTCCCTCGGCGACCACGACCGCGCCGCGTCGCGTGGCGAGATCCCGCAACGTGGCGAGGACCTCGGCCGAGGTCTCGTGGGTCACCGCGTCCTGCACGAGCGACAGGTCGATCTTCACGACGTCGAACGGCACGAGGCTGAGCAGCCGCAACCCGGCGTTCCCGGCGCCGACGTCGTCCGCGGCGACCCGGACCCCGAGCGAGCGGCAGGCCTCCAGGCCGCGCCGCAACCGGGCGAGATCCTCGATCTCCTCGCGCTCGGTGAGCTCGAGCACGATCCGCTGCGACGGCAGGCCCAGCCGGGCGAGCCGCCGGCACAGGGCGAGCGCGTTGAACTCGGGCGCCTCGAGCGTCCGAGGGGAGAGGTTGATCGCGACGTAGCGATCGGGCGGGATCGACGCGGCCGCGGCGGCCACCGTCTCGAGGCAGACGTAGTCGAGCTCGGCGGTCCGGCCGCCACCCTCGGCCGCCGCGAACAGGGTGCCCGCGTCGACGAACGGGTGGGCCGTCGGCCGGACGAGCCCCTCGTACCCGATGACCCGGCCGGTGGCCAGTTCCACGATCGGCTGGAAGACCGCTCGCACCTGGCGCTGGGCGATGACCTGGGCGACGGCGAGCGTGAGGTCGGCGCTCACCCGGTTCGGGAGTGGGTGCTTGTCCGGGTCGAACAGCGAGATCGCGGTGCGCCCGTGGCGCTTCGACCAGTACATCGCGGCGTCGGCCTGCGAGAAGAGCTCGACCCGGCCGTCCGTCTTCGGCGTCGCCTCGGCGATGCCACCCGAGAACGAGATGACCCGCTGCTTGGGGGAGTTGCCGACCGGCGGCTCGAGGGCGCTCGCCAGGAGGCGCCGTGTGAGGATCTCGGCGCCGTCCGCGTTCGTGCCCGGCATGAGGATCGCGAACTCGTCGCCCCCGACCCGGAACGCGCGGTCGCTCCGGCGGATGCAGCCCTCGATGACCCGGGCGAACGCCGCGAGGAGCTCGTCGCCGACCTTGTGACCATCGGTGTCGTTGATCCGCTTGAAGTCGTCGAGGTCCACGATGACCAGGCTCAGCGGCATGTTGCGGCGCCGGACGAGCTCCAACTGGCGATCGCACTCGATCTGGAACGCGCGCTGGTTGCCGAGCCCGGTCATGACGTCGTGATAGGCCTGCTCCGCAACCTCGGCGTACTTGCGCTGGAGCTCGTCGCTCGTGCTCGCCAGCCGGCCGGCCGGCCGGAGAGCCATGAACGCGCCGGTGAACCCGGTGCAGCCGAGGACGACGGCCAGGACGAGGAGGTACGGCATAGGCTCGCCGGAACCACCGGTCGTCGGGACCGGCACCCGGACGACGATCGACCAGGCGGGGAATCCGGCCGGGAGGCCGTTGAGCGCCCGGTTCGCGGTCGCCGTCACGGTCGCCGGGGCCTGCCCCTCCGGCGGTGTCGCGGTCGGTGGCGCGGGTTCGGCGCGGACGACCCGTCCGCCCTTGGCGTCGAGCAGGTCGAGCCCCGCGCCGGGCGCCGCTCCCGCGGTCATCGCGGTGCGGACGAGCGCCTCGAGGGAGACGGAGACCATGACCGAGCCGCCCTTGGCCGGGCCGCTGGCGATCGGCGCCAGGATGGCGATCCGGTGGTTGCCCTGCGGGTCGACGACCACGGGCAGGACCAGGGACGAGCCGCCGCTCGTCGCGGGGATCGTGCCCGACGGACCGGGTCCGGGCGGCCCACCGGCGGGGGTGAACGCGAGTCGCACCATGTGGCGCGGGTCGATGAGCAGGACCTGCGGGGTCGTGCCGTTCAACTGGTCCGCGGCATCCACGACCGCGGCGGGCGCGGCGGGCGGCTTCGAGCCGGCCTTGGCGCCGAGGATGGCCACGACGGCGGGGTCGGCCGCCAGGTCCATGGCGATGCCGGTCGCCGTGGAGAGGTTGGAACGCACCGAACCGGCGACCGCCGCGGCCACCGCGTCGGCATGCTGGGCGTCCGCACGCGGCCCGGCGAGGCCGCTCGGAAGGATCGTCGCGAGCACCAGGGCCGTGGCGACCGCGGCCGTGGCGACGACCAGGAAGAGCCCGATCCGCGCGTTCCGCGCCGAAGCGCCCTGAAGCGCGGGCCCCGCCGTCGCCTCGTTCGGCTGCATCGTGTGGGGTAGCCCTCTTGATCGACGGGCCGCGGTTCCAGGGAGCACCTCGGTACCGTCGACGCCTTTTTTCTCATGCCGAGGGGCTCGCGCGAATAGCCCGATGGTCCCGTTCGTGCTCGATGCGCTGCCACGCACAGCCTCGGACTAGGACCCGGGCAGGACCCTCCGGAGGGCCAGGGCGAGGACCGGGCACACGTCGACCGCCCGGCCGGCGAGGCCGCGAAGGTCCGCCGGGACGCCGCCCGGACGAAGGATGGGATAGCCCCAGTCGTCGAGGGCGATGAGTTCGGGGAGCAGCTCGGCGCACATGCCGTAGCCATCGCAGCGGATCCGGTCCACGTCCAGGGTCCACGCATTCGGGCGCGTCGCGGCCCGTGTGCCGGGTCGTCCCGCCGACACGGTCCGCGACCCGGGCGGCGGAGCCCACGCGTCGGGCCGGGCCATGGTCCGGCTCATGCCGCCACTCCCCGAGGGCCCGTCACGGAGCACTTCCGGCCGGCGGCGTGGCGGACGAACTCGTCTCCGAAGACGCGGACGGCACTCGCCAGCAGGCCGACCGCACCGTCCGGGTGACGACAGGCCCCGCGCCCGACGAGCTGGCCGCTCCAGCGCTCGATGCGGGCGAGGTCGTCGCGGTTGCCGGACCCGCGGGCGAGGCGCTCCGTCGCGTCGGCGATCGCGCGCAACCCGAAGGCGCACGGCCCGCATTGGGCGGCGCTCGATCCGGCCATGTAGTTCATGATCCGGGCCGTTGCGGTCACGCCGCAGGTCCCGGGCTCCAGGAACGAGACGACGCCGCAGCCGAAGGCCCGTCCGGCGGCGCGCAACCCGGCCGGATCGAGGGCGAGGTCCCACGCCTCGGCGGTCGTCGCCCAGGTGCCGAAATAGCCGCCGAGGAGCACGGCTGGGGCGATCCCCCGTTCCGTGCCGGCCAGCCGGGCCACCTCACCGATCGTCGTCCCCAGCTCGATCTCGCGGACGCCCGGATGGGGGACGCCGCTGACCGTCACGAGGCCGGTCCCGGGGGTGTCAGCTCGCCCGGCGGCGCGATACCAGTCGTCGCCGGCACGCGCGATGAGCGCGGCATAGGCGAGGCTCTCGACGTTCTGCACGAGCGTCGGCCTGCCCGCCACGCCACGCTCGAATGGGCGCGGCGGTGTCGTCGTCGGGCGGGCATCGGCTTCGTTGACGAAGTGCACGGCGGCGGACTCCTCGCCGGCGATATAGCGGTCGGGCGCCTGGACGACGTACGTCGGCGCGATCAGGGAACGGGCGCGGGCGGCGAGGGCCGCCTCGAGCGAGGCCCGGGCGGTGACATGCGCGGACCCGACGTACAGGATGACCTCATCGGCCCCGACGGCCTCCGCCGCGAGCTGCGCCCCGTCGAGGACGAGGTGCGGGCGGAGCGTCATGAGCGCGCGGTCCTTGGCACTCAGGGGCTCGCCTTCCGCGCCGTTCGCGAGGACGACGGTGCCACCGGCGGAGCGTTCCGCGACGGTCCGCCACTTGCGCCCCACGGGGAAGCCCGCGCCGCCCCGGCCCAGGAGTCCGCTCGCCTCGAGCGCCGGGATCACGTTCAGGGCCGCGCGTCCGATCGGAAGCGGGCCCAGACGCGCGACGTGGTCGTGGCCGGATTCGGGGCCGGCGGCAAGCGGCGGCCCCGCGAAGAGCCGGGTCGGGCCGGACGGACGGGCCGTGCTCGCCGAGGGGATCGTCACCGGGCGCGTCCTTTCGTCGTCCGGCCCACGACCGCGTCCTCGAGCCGGCTGCGGTTCGAGCGTCCGGCGATGAGGCGCCAGATGACGGCGCCGCCCACGGCGAAGATGCACACGAGATCGATCTGGCGCATCCACCACGCCCCCGTGTCCGAGCCGGTGCCGATGGAGTGGAGGACGGCGAGCGGCCACGACGCGTAGGCCAGCCAATGGACCGCGCGCCAGACGCGCTGCCCGACCCGGGCGCGCAGGAGGCTGGTCACGACGATCGCGATGAACAGGTCGACCGACAGGGCGCCGAGCCCCACCCAGACCGGCCGGTAGCCCGAGGCCAGTGGCACCACGATCGACAGCCAGCCCATCGTGACGAACGGGTCGAGGATCGCGGTGACGACATGGATGACGAGGAACACGATCGACAGAAGAGCCAGGTTGCGGTGCAGCTCGGCGGTCAGGAACCGCGGCCAGGACGCGCTCTGCCAGCGCAGGACCGTCACGATCCCGAGGCAGGTGACCGCGGTGAACAGCAGGAGCAGGACGATGCCCGCCCCGCGTGCCGCGAACCACAGGATCTGGTCGTTCACCTGGTCGTCTCCTCATCGCGCCTGGGACGTCGACGTCGAGGTCGGCGCGTCGGCCTGAGTCTCGGCTGAGAAGCCTTTCGACTCCGTTACGCCGTCGATCGAGCGGGCGACGGCACAGCGCTCGGAGTGACCGCCCGTTCCTCGATCGGTTCGGGCCAGCCGCCCAGGCGCACGACCCGGCCGGATGTCGAGACGAGGCGGGCCGCGAGCCCGAGTCCGTCCAGCCAGGGGACGGCGGACCGGCCGCGGACGATGGCTGCGGTCGCCGCGATGTTCGCGTCGACGCAGGTGGCCGCCACGACCGAAGCGGTCCGCCACGGACCGTCGGCCGGCAGGCCCGTCCGCGGGTCGATCAGGTGATGGATGACGACGCCGCCACGGGTCCAGCGCCGGGCCGCGGTTCCCGATGTCGCGAGCGCACCGCCGTGGATCGCGATGACTTCGCCGTCCGCGTCGCTCGGCGTGGTGCTGACGTCGGCGGCGAGGACGCGCCAGCCGCCGCGTGGCACGTCGCCGGCGGTCGAGATGTCGCCGCCGAGGCTCACGAGGACGCCGCCCCGGCCCATCGCCTCGAGGGCGGCCGCCGCAGACAGATCGGCGGCGAGCGCCTTGCCCGTCGACCCCAGGTCGAGTTCCACGCCGCGGGCGAGGCTGGCGATCCGGCCGACGGAGTCGTAGTGGACGGCTCGCCAGCCCGGGACGGGCTCGAGCCGCAGGACGATCGGGTCGGGGCCGCTGAGGGCGCGCCCGAAGTCGCGGTCGTAGCCGATCGCGCGCATCGCCCGGCCGACGGTCGGATCCACGAGCCCGTCGCTCTGCCGACCGGCCCGCAGGGCCGCTTCGATCGCCAGGCCGAACAGCGGACCGACCGCCATGGGCCTGCCGCCCATCGCGTTGAGCCGGGCCAGCTCACTGTCCGGCCGGAAACGGCTGTACGCGCGATCGACGTCGTCGAGGAGCCGGGCGACGGCGCCGCGGGCCGGTTCGAGGTCCCCGCCGGTGATGAGGATGCGGACGTCCGTGCCGAGGGCACGCCAGTCGGCGCCCTCGACTGTCATCCGGACCCGCCGGTGGTCACGTGCGCGCGCCGGCGGGTCGGGGTCGGGGTCGCCGCGGGAACCAGCTGGTTCGACCTCGTCGTGGTCGTCGTCGTGGTCGTGGTCTGGTCGGTCGAACCGGTCCCCGTCGTTCCGCCGTCGGCGGCCGCGACGTTCGAGGGATTGCCGGAGTAGGAGATCGCAGCGATGGTTCCGAAGCCCGCGACGCCCGCGAGGCCCATCACGGTCGTGCCGATGGTGATCGATCGCAGGCGGTCGAGGGCGCGCGTGCGAGCCGCGGCGGAGTGGCGGGTCGTTCCGTTCATGGCGCCCAGTTTCGACCGGGCAACCTTTCGGCTCGATTACGGCCGTCAGAAATGGACGGCCGCCCAGGTGTGGCCGCCGTCGTAGGTCATGAGCAGGTGGCTCGATCCGCTGGCCGTCGTCGCGACGACGACGCCCTGGTCGACGGTCGTGAACCCAAGCTCGGTGAGCCCGACCGACCCCGCATCGTGGACCGGAGCCCAGGTGTGCCCCCCATCGAATGAGCCCTCGACGAAGGTCGTATGGCCGTCGCCCCCGCCCGCGAAGAGGTTCCTGACGCTGGACGCGGCCACGTCCGGCTGGAGAGCGAACGGCATCTTCGGGCCGGTCTCCGCGAACGTCACGCCGCCGTCGTGTGAGACATAGAGGTGGCCGCCCTGCGGGACGTCCATGACGCCGACGTCGCACGCCCCGATCAGCTCGGTGGCGCTGGAGGCCGCGATGTACGCCGGCCCCACGGCGTCGAGGCACGGCGGATCCCACGCTCGCCACGTGCCGGCGACGAGGCGAGCACCGGCCTCGACCGTGCGGTCGTTCTCGAGCACCCAACCCGCGCTACCGGACAGGACGAGCTGGATGTCCGGGACCGGTCCGCCACCGACCGGGACGCTCAGTCCGGAGATCGTCCAGGAGCCGCCACCCACGGCCGCGGACGCGACCCTGAAGTCGGTCGAGCCCACGGTGTCGTAGGCGACCGCATGGACGGTCCCGCGCGAGCTCGCCAGCTCCAGCACGGCAGCCCCCGCGAGTGGGAAGGCCACCCGCTTCCAGGTCAGGCCGCCGTCATGGGTGGCCCACAGGTCCGGCCCGAACGCCCAGCCATCGTGGGCGTCGGCGAAGCGCAGCCCGGCGACCCCGGTCGCGCCTTCGTGATACCTCCCGGTCGTGCCGAGCGTTGTGGTCGGGGCTGGCAGACTCAGCCAGGTCTTGCCGCCGTCGACCGTGTGGGCGATCGCCGCGCATCGGCCGGTGGCGCAGGAGACGCTGCCGAGCACCCAGCCCTGTTCGGTCGAGACGAACGTCACCGAGATCGGCCGGAAGCCGGCCGGGACCGGATCCCCGGCGAGTGGCTGAGGCGTCGGCCTCGGCGTCGGCGTTGGGGTCGATGTCGGCGCGGTCGTCGGGAGGAGTGTCGCGACGGGGTTGGAGGGCACGGGCGTCGGTCCGATGGATGGCACGCCCTGCGTGGGCGGCGCCGAGGCGTCGCCGGTCTGGGGGAGCGCTCCCGGCCGCAGGACGACCGCCGCGACGGCGAGCGCCACCACGGCCGCGATCGCGGCCAGCCCGGAGATGACGCCACGGAACGGCGGGCGGCCCCTGTCGCCGGCCGAGTCCACGTCCGGGATCGCCGCCACCCGGGTCACCAACCGACCAGGCGCTGGTTCTCTCGCCATGCCCTCCAGCGCGTCCCGGACTTCGCGGTCGAACGGGTCGTCACTGTTCATCGGTCGGAGGTCCTCTTCGAGGTTCGGCTCGACGGCCGAGCGGAGATGGCGAAGTGCGTAGTGGAGACGGGACTTGACCGTGCCCGCGCCGGCACCCGTGCGGGCCGCGATCTGGTCGACGGTCAGGTCGAAGTAGTAGCGGAGGACGACCACCTCGCGGTGGTCGGGCGACAGGGTCCGGATGGCGGTGGCCAGGGCGTCGCGGCGAGCGAACGCCTCGGACTGGTCCGGCGACGAGAGCAGGTCGAACCCACTGGGCCTCGACGGGTCGCTGTCGGCCGGCGCTCCGGCGTCGAGACTCAGCGGCGTGCGCCGCCTGGCCCGGAGTCGGTCGCGACACGCGTTGACGAGGATCCGCCCGAACCACGCGTCGAACCTGCCGGGGTCGCGCAGCTCGCCGAAGTGGCGCCAGGCCATGACCGCCGCATCGTGGGTCGCGTCCTCGGCGTCCCCTCGATCCCCGAGCATCAACGTCGCGAAGCGGTACGCCGCGTCGAGCGCCCGGCGGTCGACAAGGCCGGCGAAGGCCTCCGCGCGAGCCGCTCGACCGCGATCCGAGGCGCCCGGGGCCCGACTCATCACTTCACCTTCCACGCTGACCATGGCGTTCTGACGGTCCATCATGGGCGAAACGTTCAAATCGACATCGGGAAAGGCACCGACGGGTCGCTCCGCCAGCCATCCCGCACGCGCGCGGCCCTTGCCCTGAGCCCCGATTGCCCGGAGCCCCGATGTTCATCGCAGGTGAACACTCGGTGGCGTTTCGCGAGCCACGCTCGGCTTCGGACGGGCTTCGAGGCGTCGCTCATGCTCAGGGCGACGCGCGCGGCGTCCCATTGGTCGTGTCCGGCGACCCGAAACGACCGCCACAGCCGATCCTTGTTCACCCCAGATGAACGGAAGCGCGGCGGCGGGAGGTTGCAGGGCGGTCCGGTCCTGACAGGCGGACCGCGGCCCCAGAGCGGCGGGGACCACGTTGCTTCCGAGCCCGAGTCGGGACGCGGCCCCGCCGCCGTCAGAACGCGCGCCAGACCGTATGCTGGCCGGGCCCATGCGACCCACTCTCTCGATCCTGGAGCCCGACCTCATCGCCCGCATCCTCGACGAGGCGAAGCGGATCCTCGCCGAGGTCGGCATGGAGGTCCGCGGGGCCGCGCTGCGCGAGCGCCTGCTCGATCACGGGCTGCCCCAGGACGCCGCTGGACGCGTCCTCTTCCCGAGGGACGTCGTCGAGAAGGCGATCGAGACCGCGCCCAGCGCCTTCACCCTGTTCGACCGCGAGGGCCTCCCCCACGCGGACATCGGCGGCGACCGCGTCCATTTCGTGCCGGGCTCGAGCGGCCTCAAGGTCCTCGACCATCGGACGGGCGAGACGCGCCTCGCGAACTCCAAGGATTTCGTGGAGTACGTCCGGCTGGCCGACGGCCTCCCCAACATCCCGTACATCGCGACGGCGTTCAGCACGAACGCGGACATCGAGGCCCACGTGTCCGATGCGTGGCGGCTCTACATGTGCCTGACCGGCTCGCGCAAGCCGGTCGTCTCGGGCGCCTTCACCGAGCACGGCGTCAAGCGCATGGTCGAGATGATGCAGCTCTTCCGGCGCGACCGGGCCGATCTCGTCGCCCGGCCGATGAGCATCTTCACGGTGACCGCGACCGGCAATTTCCGGTACAGCGAGGACTCCTGCCAGAACATCATCGACTGCGCCGAGGCCGGCATCGCGATCGAGATCGTGCCGGTGACGCTGATGGGCCTCATCGCCCCGGTGACGATCGTCGGCGCGACGATCTTCCACACCGTCGATGTCCTGGCCGGCATCACGATGGCCCAGATCGTGCGGCCCGGGACCCCCGTCCTGTTCGGCGGGGCACCGGCCACGTTCCACATGAAGATCGCGAGCTCGCCCATGGCGGCCGTGGAGGCGCTCCGGCTCGACGCCGCGTACGTCGCCGTGGCCAAGGCGCTCGACCTGCCCTGCCAGGCGTACATGGCCCTGTCGGACGGGAAGGTGCTGGACGCGCAGGCCGGGGCAGAGACGTTCGGCAGCGCGCTCATCGCCGCGCTCGCCGGTGTGAACTCGGTGTCGGGCCCGGGGATGCTCGACTTCGTCCTCGTGTTCAGCCTGGCGAAGCTCGTCTTCGACGACGAGATGTGCGGCCAGGCCCTCCAGTTCGTGCGCGACGTCCATCCGATCGACGACCTGCCGAGCGCGGATCTGATCCGGACGCTCATGGCCGACCAGCACCTGATCATGGCCGAGCACACGCTGGCGAACTGGCCGACGGAGCTGTACCTGCCGAGCGCGGTCGTGGATCGCGACAATCGCGAGGCGTGGCTGAAGAAGGGCGGCCTCGACGCCGCCCAACGGGCCGCGGTCGAAGTCGATCGCCGGCTGCAGGCCTACCAGCCGCTCGCGACCGAACCGGCGATCGACGGCGAGCTCCGGCGGATCATCATGTCGGCCCTCCGGGACCAGACGACGCTCCCCGACCTGCCACCGCTCCCCGACCGTGCCCTCGACGCAGCCGACGGGCCGCAGCGACGGGTCAACCGCCGTCGCGGCTGAGCGACCGAACCTGGAACGAACGCACAGGAGATCGAACGATGGCCGATCATCCGGATGTCTTTGCCGACGGCTTCAGCCTCACGGCCGGCCAATTCGGCATCACCCTCACGCTCTCGAGGAGCGAGCCCACCGGCGAAGCCGGGCCGCACGACGAGCCACAGGTCATCGTCGCCCGGATCCGGATGACCCCGAGCCTCGCCGAGGCGATCGCCGAGACGATCCGCCAGATGGCGGCGTTGGCGGCCCAGGGCGGGCCGCAGACCGGCAGCTCGATCAAGCACTGAGACGTGTCCCTGGCGCCGGTCGTCGGGTCCGGCACGGGACCCATGTCGGCGAACCGACAAACGGCGCGTGAGACGATCGGTGGCGACACACTCGCTCGGGTCGTCACGTCGGAGGCGGGCATGAACACCAACGGCCGCCGGTCCCTTGCGCTCACCCTGTCCATCCTGATCCTCGGCTCGTGCGGGTCCGCCACACCGTCCGACAGTCCGAACGCCTCGGCGTCGACCGCGTCGGAGGCCTCCCCCGCCTCGCCGTCGGCCCCACCATCCGCCGCCCCGTCTTCGGCGCCCACGGCCACCCCCGGCCCGACGCCGACGCCGGGCCCCCTCGTCGTCGCGTGGCATCGATCGCCGGACGTGGCCGCACCGAAGGACAGCTGGTGGTCGTGGGCCGGTGGCGGGCAGCAGGAGACATGGACGAAGTTCGGCGGCACGTACATCTTCGCGATCGACACCCAGGGCTATGACGACGGACCGACGGCCGGGCCCCAGGTCTGGCTGTCCGAGGACCTCGCGCACTGGCGCCGGGCCACCATCCCGCAGCCGCCCGACCAGCACCTGTCGGTCACCGCGGTCACGCTCGGCGGGCCCGGGCTCGTGGCGATCGGGACCGACGTGCCCGACAACGCCCCGATCGAGATGTTCTGGACGTCGACGGATGGCAGCGCCTGGAACGAGGCGACCGCGACAGACACGGGCCTGACGGCCGGACAGCTGTGGCTGCTGCGGGCGACCGCGGCCGGCGACGTCTCGTACGCCGAGGGCCCGGTGGACGTCACCCGGTTCCTCGGGACGGCGATGGACCCGGACACGTCGCGCAAGATCATCGAGGACGAGGGCGGCCTCACCGCCTTCACCGATTCGTCCATCACGAACAACAAGATCGAGGTCTGGCAGGTCACCGGGACGAGCGCCTGGCACAAGATCGCGACGCTCCCCAAGTCGACCGGCGCGGCCCTCTTCGACGCGGCCCGGGGATCGCACGGCTACGTCCTTGTCGGCTGCGACAACAACTGCTCGGCCACGTTCGCGTGGACGTCGACGAACGCCGTCGATTGGCAGTCGACCAAGGTGACGACGTTCGACAACGTGAACACGGTCATGGCCGACCAGTCCGGGTTCATCGCGGTGGGTCAGCGCGTCACCGGCACGGGTTGCGCCGTCGCCGAATTGGAGATCTATGGCGAGTCGTGGACCTCATCGGACGGCCGCACGTGGAAGAAGATGAAGGACGAAGCCCAGTTCAACCACTCGTCGATCAACCTGCTGATCCCGCGCGGGCGGACGTTGGTCGGCGTGGGACAGCGGTGGGTGTCGGATCACGCGGTGCCGACCGTTTGGACCACGACCCTTCCGGCGAACAGCGTGTCCTCCGGTCCCGGATCGACCCCGCCACCGGCGTCCGGGCCGAGCGGCTGCGGCGACTGACTCCGACGATCCGAGCGCTGTCATGTCCGCGACATTCGACCGGCGGGCCGACACATCGTGCGGCGCAGGCCGTCGTCCAGTGCATCCGTCGCCATCGCGACAGGCAATCGCGGGGAGCAGAGCGATGACCGCACATCCGTCGACCGGGTCCACTTGGTCGAACCGCTTCGTCCGGATCGCCGTGGCCGCCATCCTGGCTGGCTGCGCGTCGACGAACCCCTCGCCGTCGCCCTCCGCGAACACGGCGACCGCCCCGGCCAGCACCGTCGCTCCGCCGTCGGCGACCACCCCGCCGAGTCCGACTCTCGAGCCCACCTCGGAGCCGACGCCGGCGAGCCCATCGCCCGCGACGACGGCGAACGGCTGGAGCGCCGTGCCAAGCCAGGCGTCCGTCCTGAACGTCCAGTTCGGCGATGTCGTCTGGACCGGGAAGCGCTTCGTGGCGGTCGGGACGGGGCACGAAGGCAGCGGGGCCTTCCTCGACTCGCCGGATGGTCTCACGTGGAATGTCCAGCCGAACCCGACGAAGGGGCTCCCATCCGCCCTCGCTGTCGGCCCGCACGGATTGGTGGCGATCGGGACGATCGGGGATCGGCTGGCCAGCTGGGCGTCGGCGGACGGCCTGAGCTGGACGTCCCGCGCCGGGGCCTTCCCCGTGCCAACGACCGGGCCCGACGTCATCGCCGTGACCTCGGTCATCGCCACGGACGACGGGTGGCTGGCCGTCGGCCGGCGGGACGGGATCTGTTCGCTCAACTGCGGCCTCGCTCCCGTCGGAGCGATCGTGTGGACCTCGACGGATGGCCTCCGGTGGACCCGGGAGGCAGATCAGGCCGCATTCGGCAAAGCCGCGATGACGAGTGTCACGCGTCTCGGGTCGAAGTTCGTGGCGGTCGGGTTGGCCCTGCGACGCGCGGTCGTGTGGACCTCACCGAACGGGTCGACCTGGACGCGCGTGCCGGACGCGCCGATGTTCCACCCACGGTCGTCGACGCCGGGCTCATGGATCCAGATGACCGGGGTCACGACCGGTAACGGAGTCGTCGTCGCTATCGGCATGGACGCCGCGAGCCTGTGCCAGGACGTCTGTGGCCGCTCGGTCCGGGCGTGGTGGTCCAGCGACGGCACGACATGGACCAAGGCGACCGGCGATCGCTTCCTCGAAGGTCAGGCGTTCAGCGTCAACGCGACGCCCTCCGGGTTCATCGCGACGGGACCGTCGGGTCCGGACAGCTGCAACGGTGGGATCTGGACATCGGTCGATGGACGAGCCTGGAGCTGCGTCGCGTCGGACCCGGGGTTCGATGGTTTTGCGCCATACGCGGCGGCCGGGTCGCTGTCCGTGGAGGTCGTCGTCGGGCTGGGCGATGGCCAGAACACCGCAGATGGTGAGCCAGGTGCTATCTGGTGGCACCCGGTCCCGTGAGTTGATGGTCGGATGGGGCGGAACGGTCCCCGCCCCATCCGATGAGTGCGGGGCATTCGTACCATCGGGTCCCGGTCGATACCAGCGATTCGGTGACGGAAGGCACCGAACGGGGCATATCGCGGTGCGTCCCGGCGCCGAAGGGCGACATCGGACGTCGGCCGGATGCCCGAACGTCACTCCGGCCGCGGACGCCGATCTCCCGGAGCGACGATGATGCAGATATGACGATCGAGCAGAACAAGGCGCTCGTGCGCCGGGTCATCGACGAGGTCTTCGTCCATGGCAGCTTCGAGGCCGTGGACGAGCTCCTCGCGCCCGACTTCGTGACCCACAACGCGCCGTCGACGGGCGACGGCAGGGCCGACATGAAGGCGACCATCGAGCGGGTGTCGAAGGGCCTCGCGGACGCCCACTTCGAGATCCAGGACCAGATCGCCGAGGGCGACCGTGTCGCCGTCCGGGTGACCTCGGGCGCCCGTCACGTCGGCCCGTTCATGGGCATGCCGGCGACCGGCAGGGCCTACGCGATCGAGGAGATCCACATCTTCCGGATCGCCGACGGCATGGTCGCCGAGCACTGGCACCAGCTCGACGCGATGGCCCTGCTGAAGCAGCTGGGCCTCAGCGGCGGGTAGGGCCGCGCCGGGCTCGGCCGTCGCGGCGTCAGGCAGCGCGAGAGAGGCTTACTCCTCGCTGTCGTAGGCGCCGACGCCGCCGTCCGAGCCCTCGTAGCCGCCCGAGCTGTCGTTGCTCGAGCCGCCGGAGCCACCCGCGCCGTCGCCGCCCGAGCCGCCTTCCTCGGAGCCACCTTCGGTCGCTGCATCCACGCCGGCGAGCCCGAGCTCGGCCGCGCCCCAGGCGAGGAGCTCGGAACCCACGCCCGCAACCACGGACGCACCCTCGGAAACGACCTCGCCGACACCGGTCACGACGGCGAACGGCAGGCCGACCAGCGCCTGGCCGATGGGGTCGTGCTCGATCGGCGGGTCGTAGATCTCGCGCTGTTCGGGTGGCGCCGATTCCGTGGAGCTCCCGTCGGAGCTGCTGGGACCCGGGTCGTAGCCCGAATAGGGCGCTCCGTCGGCGTTGCCGGTGTACCCGCCGTCGCCGCTCTCTTCGCTCATCGCAGTGCCCTCGCTCATCGACGCCGGGTACATCCAGCGCTCCCGCGCACGTCGGCCGGAATCATGCGCCACCGAGTCCGCAGGTGGCAAGGTAGCCGGGGCTCGATCCGCCCGGTTTGTCGGGCCGACCGGCTCTGTAACGCTTCGCGCCACCCGCGCGACAATGGGTCGCAGGCACTCGCGCCCCAGCCCGAGCCCTCGCGACGAAGGATCCCATGCGCCCATCGGCCCAACGCTCGACGCCCCTCCGGGTCGCCATCGCGGCGATCGTCGTGGCGTTCGCGTGCCTGCTCGCGCTCGCGCCCGCGACCCTGGGCGCCTCGCCGCATCGCCTGGCCGGACCGATCACGGACGACGTCCAGGCGCTCGCCGGGCGCACGTCCGAGGTCCAGACGGCACTGAACGACCTCCAGGACTCGACCGGTGCACAGCTCTGGGTCTGGTTCACAAACACCCTCGAGGGCACGGACTCCGGCACGTTCGCGACCCAGACGGCCAGGGACAGCAGCCTCGGATCGACCGACCTGCTGCTGGTCATCGCCCTCGACGACCGCGAGTACGGCTACTGGAAGGGCGACAACGTCAAGATCTCCGACGGCGACCTGGAGCAGGTCCTGTCGGAGGACCTGGAGTCCGGATTACGCGCGAACGACTACCCGGGCGCGGTCGTGGGGACGGCCAAGGCGCTGGTGGACGCGATGACGGCGGGCCCGGTCGCCACCGTCACGCCGGAGAAGACCCCGCCCCCGGACGGCGGCGGGATCACCACGCCCATCGGAGGCCTCCCTGGGGACACCGGCGGCGGATCGTCGTGGGGCACGGTCATCGTCGGCCTGATCGCGCTCCTGCTCATCGGCGGCGGCATCGCCTGGATCATCCGCTCGACCTCGCGCGGCGGGGCCGGGGGCCGGGCTGGCGCGGCCAAGGCCGCCGGCCCGAACGCCGACCTCGACGCGATGGCGCCCAAGGATCTCAACGAGCTCGCCAACCGGATCCTCGTCGAGACCGACGACGCGATCCGCGACTCCGACCAGGAGCTCGGATTCGCCCAGGCCCAGTTCGGCGACGAGGAGGCCGCGCCGTTCGTGGCCGCGGTCGCGGCGGCCCGGGACGACCTGAAGGGGGCGTTCACCCTGCGCCAGCAGCTGGACGACGCGACGCCGGAGGACGCGCCGACCCGGCGCCGGATGCTGACCGACCTGGTGATCGGCGCGCGCCGAGCGCAGGAACGGCTGCACGCCGAGACCCAGCGGTTCGACGCGCTCCGGGCGCTCGAGAAGCAGGCCCCGGACATCCTGGCCAGGCTGCCGGCGAAGGCCGACGCGCTCGAGGCCCGGCTGCCGGCCGCCGAGGCGGCCATGGCCAACCTCTCTGCGTACGCCGACGCCGACTGGGCCGCCGTCGCCTCCAACGTCGAGAACGCCAGGTCGCGGATCGCGGCCGTGCGCGAGGCCGCCGACCAGGGCACGAAGGCGCTCGCGGCCGGGACCGCGGGGATCGCCGCCCATGCGGCACGGCTGGGCGAGGACGGGCTGGCCCAGGGGACGGCGTTCCTCGACGCGATCGACCGGCTCGCGGCGGACATCGAGAAGGCACGCTCGGAGGTGGACGCGGAGCTCGGCGCGGCCGTCGCCGACCTGGCCAAGGCCAAGGCCGCCGCGGCCGCCGGGCCGGCCGATCCCGACGTGGCGCGCAAGCTCGGCGAGGCGGACCAGCTCCTCGCCGAGGCGCGCACGGCCCTGGACCCGCCCAAGCCCGACGTGACCGGCGCGTACGACAAGGCGCGCCGAGCCAACGAGGCGGCCGACGCCATCGAGGCCGGCATCCGGAGCGCCCGCGAGCAGGCGGCGCGGGACGCGGCCCGGTTGCAGGCGTCGCTCAACGCCGCGCAGGTCGCCGTGACCCGCGCGTCGGACTACATCGGCGGGCAGCGCGGCGGCATCGGGACCGAGGCGCGCACCCGGGCGGCCGAGGCGGCCCGCCACCTCGAGACCGCCAACGCCCTCGCGTCCACGGACACGGCGGCCGCCCTGGGCGAGGCGAACGCCGCGGCGAGCCTGGCCGCCCAGGCCGAGCAGCTGGCCCAGCAGGACTACAACCGCTGGAACGACCCGTTCCGGAGCGGACCTCCGCCCGGCTGGGGTGGAGGCGGCGGGGCAGGCTCGAACATCGGCGGTGCCATCATCGGCGGCATCATCGGCGGCCTGCTGTCCGGCGGTGGCGGGGGCCATCGGGGCGGCGGCTTCGGTGGTTTCGGCGGCGGAGGCGGAGGGGGCGGCGGCTTCGGCGGCTTCGGCGGCGGGGGCGGGGGCTTCGGCGGCTTCGGTGGCTCATCGGGCGGCGGAAGCTTCGGTGGCGGGGGCGGCGGCTCCTCGGGAGGCGGCCGTTGGTGAGCCGTGCGGCCGGGGGGCCGCACCAGGAATGAATGGTTTCGTTCAATCGACCACAAGCGACCAGCACGGAGGACACACGTCATGGCCCAATCTTCGATCCTCGGACGCGTCGGACAGCTCGTCCGAGCCAACATCAATGCCATGCTCGACGGGGCGGAAGACCCCGAGAAGATGCTGAACCAGATGGTCCTGGACTACACGAACAGCATCCGCGAGGCCGAAGAGGCCGTCGCCCAGACCATCGGCAACCTGCGACTCCAGGAAGACGACGCGAAGGAAGCCGGCGAGGCCGCCACCGAGTGGGGCTCCAAGGCCGCCGCCGCGTCCAAGCGGGCCGACGACATGCGTGCGGCCGGCAACACGGCCGACGCGGACCGGTTCGACGGCCTCGCCAAGATCGCCATCAAGCGCCAGATCGGCTTCGAGGACCAGGTCAAGGCGTTCGGTCCGCAGATCGAGCAGCAGACGGCGCTCGTGAACCAGCTCAAGGACGGCCTGAACGTCATGCGCGACAAGCGCGAGGAGCTCGTCCAGAAGAAGGACCAGCTCATCGCGCGGGCCAAGATGGCCCAGGCGCAGGTGCAGGTCCAGACGTCCATCAAGAGCGTCAACATCATGGACCCGACCAGCGAGGTCTCGCGGTTCGAGGACAAGGTCCGCCACGAAGAGGCCAAGGCCAAGGGCATGGCCGAGGTCGCGTCGAGCTCGCTCGACGCGCAGTTCGCCAGCCTGGACGACGCGGCCGACGACATCGACGTGGAGACCCGGCTGGCGGCCCTCAAGAGGGGCGGCTGACGAACGGCGGGCGCGGCTGGGGGCCTCGGGACGGCGGCGGCTACCGGAGCACGATGAGCGCATCGACATCGACGCGCGCGTGGTGATAGCCGGTGACCCTGATCCGGACCTTGTGGGTCCCCACCGAGCTCCACGCCTTCACGAACACGAGGCGGCGCTGACCCAGTGGTGACGCCGCGAGGTTGATCGTCGCGACGTTCACGCCGTCGATCCAGATCTCGGCCTTCCCGCGCGTCGTGGACCGCGGGGCGACGAACGCGATCGAACGGGCGGTCACGGTGATCGTCGCGGTGGCGCCCGCCCGGGTGGCCCAGCGCGTCGAGCCGCCGGACGCCGACGTCGACGACGCCTTCGTCCAGCCCGACGACCATGCCCATGACGACGAGTCCTGGACGAGCTTGGTCCCCAGAGTGAGCGTCGCCCACGCCCCGACGTTCGCCGCGAGATCGGTCGCCCGGGTACGGAAGTGGTACTGATGGCCCGGCGACAGGAGCACGTCGGCGGCGCGCGATGTATCGCTCACGGCGATCGGCACGAAGGTGCCCGTGTCGCGACTCATCTCGAGCTCCTGGTGGCCGATGCCCGTCCCGACGTCGCTGGCGGACCACGTGATGCGAGCGGGTATAACGCCCGTGGAGCCGAGCGTCGCGGCCCCTCTTGGGCTCACGCTGAGCCCTGAACTGACCGGCGGCAGGACGTCGCTCGGTCCGGGCGGGGCGAAGACGTTGAGGAGCCGGACCGCGGACGGTCCCACGGCGAGCGTGGAGGTGGCGCTGCAACTGAACGACGTCGAATTCTGGAGATACGCGCAGACGCGCCAGTAGAGCGGCCCATCCGGGAGGCGCATCGCGACGGCGTGCTCCGTCAAGGCCAGACCACCGCCGACGTAGATCTGCGAGGCGGTCACGTCCGGGGCGGTCCCGATCTGGACCGTGTAGACGGAGGCTGCTGTCACGGGCGACCAGCTGAGCACGACGCTGTCGGCTCGGACGCTCGCTCCGTCCGCCGGGTCTAGGAGCTGGATCTCCTCATCGCCCGCCACGACGAAGTGATGGATCGGGACGGCCGTGGGATCCACCGGGTCCCGTTCGCTCGAGACGCGCCAGCTATACGTGCCGGGCGGCAGCTCCGGGAACGGCACGGCGGTCGCGCCGTCTGCGTAGAAACGCCAGGGCGATGAGCTCCATGCCAGGCTGTCGGCCGCAGGCGTCCCACGGACGACCTCGACGCTGAAGCCCCCGATCTCGTACCCGGGCAGGGTCCACGAGAGCAGCGGCGAGGCGCCCACGACGGCGCCCTCGGCCGGCGTCAGGACGGTGGGCATCGGCGCATCGCGCTGGATGGTGCGGGTCGCGCTCCAGGCGCCGATGAGGTGGTAGGTCTCCGTCGCGAGCGTGGCCACACGGACCCGCCAGGACAGGATGGAGGCCGGGGGCAGCGACATGAGCGTCCCCGCCGTCGTCGTTCCGTAGACCGCGCCAGAGCTCGCGGGCGATCCATCCGAGTACGCGACGTGCGTGTCGGTCTCCGCGTTGACCGTCGGGATCATCACTTCCGGGTCCGCCGACGGAGCAGGGAGTGCCCAGGTGATCCGCGCGCTCGAGGCGGCCTGCGTGGCGCCATCGGCCGGTGCGAGAGGCGTGGGCGCGGGCAGGCCGACCTTGAGATGGGATGGAGACGCCGGCATCGCCGACGGGCAGTCGTCGGTCGACGGACAAGCCACGACACTCCACCCGAGCCACCTGTCCGCCGGCGTCTGGGCATACCACGGCAGGACGAGCGACGTACCGCCGACATCGAGCTGGTTGGAGAACTGCGTGCCACCGTCCGCGGAGTAGAAGACGCGATAGAAGGCGGCCCCATCGACCGCGTTCCAGCGCAAGATCGGGATGCCCGGGATGTGCGGGCAGGTCGCCTCAGTCAGGCACGTCGCGGGTCCGGTCGGCGTCGCGACTTCAGGAGCGGCCAGGGTCGCGCCGGAGGGCGTCACCGTGAACGAGTGCCACGGGGTCCAGTCGCTCGCGCCCGGGCCGGTGTCTCCCTGGAACGCCCTGACACGCCACCAACGGGTGACAAGGCCCGGACTCCAGCGCAGCATCGCGACGCCCGGACCGGGAGCCAGGAACGTGAACGCCGGCACAACGGTCTGGGTCACGTCGCCTGGGCCCGGCGAATTGGAGATGTCGATCTCGTAGTTTGGGTTGCCGGCGACGGGCGTCCAGGCGAGGGTCGGCCAGTCGCTGAGGGTCGCCGCGTCCGTCGGGTAGGTCGCGGTCGGCGTCGTCAACGGCCCCACGACCAAGGTCCGGGTCTCCGACCACGGTCCGTGGATCATCGTCGGGCTGTCCGAGGGCATGAGCGCCCGGACCCGCCATCGGTACGTGCCCGCGCCGACGTGGCCGAAGTAGCCGAGGACATCCCCCCAGTTCGGCGACAAGCCGGTGTCGTATTGGGAGAGGGTCGGGAAGGCGTTCCCCTCCGGCTCGAACTGCCACTGGTACGAGGTGGCGCCAGGCACGTGGTCCCAGGCGAGATGGATCGTCTGGCTGGCCGGGATCGTGGCGCCGTCGGCCGGGGAGGTCAGCCGCGGAGCGCTGTCGCGCCAGACGACGGTGAACCCGCGGATCTCCGAGAGTTCGGGGGTGGGTAGTTCGGCGGGGACGTCGATCCCGCCGGCGGCCCATCGCCAGTCGCCCGGGCCGAAGGGCCGGGTCGACCCCACGCCCGGGCCGTTTCCGCCACAGCAGGGGAAGTCGGACGCGCCGATGTCCTGGTCGGCGTACGGGTACTCGAAGTCCTCCCCGGCCGAACGCCAGCGGATCTCGGGCGTCACGTCCGGGTAGGTGAGGACGGCGCCGTCGGGCGGCGCGAGGAGGGTCGGTGCGAGGTCGGCGCTCTTGAAGGTGGCGGAGCTCGTCGGCCCCTCGATGCCATCCTGGTCCACACCGGCGAGCGACCAGTAGGCGACGGCTCCGTGCATGGGCACGTGCTCGGCGATCTGGTCGTTCACCGTCCGGTCGTCGACGTAGAGCGTCCCGGCCCCGTCGTTGAGGCGGACCTGGATGTGATACGCGACCGCCCAGGGCAGCCGTTCCCAATGGAACGTAACGTCCAGACCGGGTGACGAACCGTCCGCCGGGCCCAGGAGGATCGGGGCGTCAAGATCGGTAGCTCGAACCTGGGGCGTCGTGGCCAAGGTCGCCGATGCGACCATGACCGCGGCGGCAGCCACCGCGCGCCAGCCCTTCGAGCGCCGCACGCTCCCCTCCCCGAACGGATCGTCGGGTCCGAGTCGCGGCACCGATCGGCGGCAAGCCTAGTCTCGGCTTTCAGGTTCGGCAATGGCCGTGTCGGCCACCAGTGCGTGGATGCACCGGATCGGGTCCCGCGCGACGAGCTGCAACCAACGCGGCCGGTGTCGGCGAGCGGTGCGGCGCGTCCTGCGTACGCGGCGGGTCCCTGTCCAGACGACCCGGTGCGCGCCCTCAGGGTTTGGCGGTCGGGATCGGCAGGCCGCCCGGGAGCGATGGCAGGCCCGTGGGGAGCAGCGACGAGATGTCCTTCGGCAGGAGCGGGCCCAGGATCGTCAGGAGCACCGGGACCGTCGTCTCGCGCAGGATGTGGACCGTGGTCGAGCCGTTCATCGCGTCCTGGATCTGCTTGAGCGTGCCCGGGCCCACGACGTGGCGGAGCGTCGTATCCGTGCCCAGGTACGTGTCGAGGATGACCACCACCGCCGACAGGATGAGCACCGCCTGGATCGCCCCGAAGACCGCCCCGAGCGCCCGGTCGATCGCCTCCGAAATGCCCTGCATGGCGACGTGGCGCAGGAACAGGGCGCTGATGATGTGGAGGCCGCCAAGGATCACCGGGAAGACGATCGCGTAGCCCACGAGGTTCGCGTACTCGGGTGGGACGTCCTTGACGATGGTCGACGCGACGGCGCCCACCGGATAGCGGATATACGCGCCGACGACGAGCGCGATCGCCATGAACAGGAGGCCGAGCAGGCTGCGCAGGAACCCGATCCGGAACCCGCCGAAGATCGTGGCGGCGATGAATCCCACGAGGACGACGTCCGTCACGTCTCGGCTCCTGTGCCAGTGGTGCCAATGCGGATGGGTGTGCCCGTGATGCTAGCGGAGCGGCGATCGACCGGCCGTGCCAGAGACGCGCCGCGGACGGCGTCAACCCGAACGGATGAAGGCCACCCGGAGCGGGTGGCCTTCTCGATTCAGCCGATCGCGGGGTCAGGCGCCCGGGGCTCGGTACCCGACGTCGACCTTCGTCGCCGCGTCGACTTCCTCGGGCGTGAGCAGGACGGTCGTCTTGATCGATGCGGCGCCGGACGCACCTATGGCCAGGCTGACCGCGGAGGCTTCGACGTTGCCCGGCAGTTCGGCGATCACGTAGACGTCATGGTCGCCGAAGGCGAAGTAGAAGCTCTCGAGCTTGCCGCCTCGGCTCTCCGTGAGCTTCTTGATCGTCGCGACCCGACTGCTGCCGCCCTCCTTGCGGAGGCCCTTGATGCCATCGACCGTGTACGAAACCTGCCAGAGATACTTGGCCATGCGGTTGTCCTCCTCGGACGTGTCGACCGGCGCGCCGGCTGGGGCCTGCGCGCGGGGCGGTTGGCGAGTCTGGTCCCGCGAGGGGTGGCTGTCCAATCGGGCGGCCACCTCGAGGGCGGGTTCAATGCCGGCCGACGACCACTGGCCGTTGGCGGTCAATGCCGAGGCGGCTGCGGTTGGAGGAATGGCTCTGGATGGCGCGATGCTTCGTCGTCTGGGTAGGGCCCGCCCCAGATGAGGGTCTCGGGCGCGATGTCGATCTCGCCGGGCCAGGTCACGGTGCCGTAGCGCGCTCGATTCGACGGAAGAGGGCATCGTCCGTGCGCAGACGCTCGAATACCAGACCCCTGAGAAGATCCTGGATGTCGCGCTCTACGAGGGTCCCGTCCGTCAGCGTCAATCGGGCGGACCGCCCTTCTAGTGCCTCGACCTTCACCTCCAGCATGACGTGCATCAGGGGAGTCTCCAGTCGATCGGCGACGCGCCCCGGGCGACGAGCTCTTCGTTTGCTCGGCGGAATGGCGCATTACCGATGAACCCGCGGTAGGCCGAAAGTGGTGACGGATGCGCCGACTTCATGACGACATGGCGCGCCCGATCGATCGACCGCCCTTGGGCCTGGGCGGCAGCACCCCAAAGAAGGAAGGCCACCGGTCCCGGCTTGGCATTCACGGCTTGGATCACCGCCCCAGTCAGTAGCTGCCAGCCGTACCGCCGGTGGCTGGCCGGCTCGCCGGCGCGAACTGTGAGGTAGGTGTTGAGCAGGAGAACACCATGCTGCGCCCACGGAACGAGGGAGCCGTCACAGGAGCAGCTTGTCCGGTGTCGGCAGCGAGCTCCGCAAGGATGTTTCGCAACGACGCCGGTATGCGACACCCGGCGGGACGGAAAACGCCAGACCTTCAGCTTGTCCCTCTCCAGGTACGGATCCTGCCCGATGATCACTGCCCGCACCGAGGCATATGGCGTCAACCGAAACGCTGCA
The DNA here is from genome assembly GCA_963719285.1 of uncultured Chloroflexia bacterium. Lineage (GTDB taxonomy): Bacteria > Chloroflexota > Limnocylindria > Limnocylindrales > CSP1-4 > C-114. The sequence continues at coordinate 497,086 of CAVRBO010000004.1, read as the reverse complement.
AACACGTTCTGCCCAGCGGGGTAGACGACTTGTGTCTTGCGCTCGATCGAGACCCGCTCCTCAAGCGCCGCCATCCGTGGATCCCTGAGCGTCTCCGCCAGGACCGCGCGCCAATCGGATGGCATCGGGTCGAACATCAACGACAGCCTACGCCCACGTTTGCCGATCTCGGCAACTCAGCCCGGAGCACTCGTTCCAACGCAACGACGGGCAACTCGCGCTCGGTCATCGACTCGTACTTGAGGAATATCGGGATGGCGGCCTGGTGGGCGTCGAGCAGGCGCCGGCGCTCGGCGCCTTCGGTCACGGTCGCGCGCGCCTTGAACGTCTCGGGGCCGACCTCGAGCGTGACCTCCGGTTCTGCCTGGATGTTGCGCAGCCAGACCGGGTTCGCGTCGGAGCCGCTGTTCGAGCCGACGACGACGTAGCGCTCTCCGTCGCGCGTGTAGCCGAGCGGCGACGTCCGCGGTTTGCCGCTCGTCGCACCCGTCGACGTCATGAGGAGCAGGTTCGAGTTCCGGAACGGCGGGAGCGTGACCTTGCCGTGGTTCTCGCGGAAGTTGGCGATGATCCTGTCGTTCCACGACAGTTCGTTCGGCTCGTCGGGCATGCTCGATCGGTTCTCCGGCGCGGTGGTGCGAAGAGCTCGACCGAAGGCTATCAGAATCGTTGCGGAAGCAACGTTGCGGCCACCTAGAGCCGGCCGACGTCGACCTGGATGCCTGTACGCGGGACATCGACGACCTGCTTGAGCTCGCCGACGCGGATGCCCAGCATGTCGCGAGCTCGGACGATGCCGGCGCCCGTCGTGACACACGTGAGGATGCGCGGGACGACCGGATCGCTGCCCGGGAACGACTCCGCGAATTCGGTGACCCAGGCGGATCGGAAGGCGTCGAAGCGGCCGCCCAGGCCCGTGTCGGTCGGCGTTCCGATGACGAGGAACTCGTCGCCGCCATCCCGGATGGCCATGGATCGCGGGATCCGAGTGAGCGCTTGGGCAAAGGCGCGCAGGACCGTGTCGCCCATCGCCATCCCGTGGCTGTTGTTGAACTTGCCGAACCCGATCAGGTCGAGGAAGGCCACTTCGACATCGGCTCGCGCGAGCCCAGGCACCGCGGCCGCAAGGCGCTCGAAGTCCGCGTAGTAGCCGTAGAACGGCAGGCCCGTTCGGCGGTCCCGATTCGTGAGCACGACGTGCGGCCAACGGAATTGATCAGCGAACGGGGCATCCGATAGGCCGATCCACTGGAGGATCTCGACCGTCAGCCAGCTCGCCTCCGGGCCGTGGGCACGCCACCAACCGTCCCGGTGCTGCCCTCGCGCAAGGAAATGAGCCGTGGGGCCGGGGTCGAAGTCCGGATCGAGTGAGCCCAGGAGGTCGGCGGCCACGAGGGTGGTGAGGACGTCCGAGGGTCCGTCGACGTCTCCCCAGCCGCCGTCGGGGTGGCGTTGAGCGCCGACCCACGAGGCGATCGACCCGACCAGGTTCGGGTGGATGCCAAGGGCGACGAGGCCGGTCGCGAGCTGGGCGCTGGCCGAGACGAGCAGCATGTCATGAAACGGGTAGCGGCGGCCGCGGACGGGCCCTCCGGCCTTGCGCGCCCAGGCTGCGTAGCCGTCGCCGATCGCCAGCGCGAATGGATGGAGGAGGGTGAGGGCGGCCGGGCGTCGTGCCAGCGCCCAGAGAGCCCACGTGTCGGCCCACGAGTGCGATTCCTGAACCCACGCCGCAGCGTCTCGTCGGAGCTTCGGCATGGCTTCGTCCAGCACTTCGGTGGCGAATGCGGCTTCCGGACCGGCGCGCGCGATGGTATCGACGACGAGTTCGATCATGTCGGCGACGAGGATCGGGGTCGTGAGGCCGATCGTCAGCCAATCCATTCGTCTCCGGTCCGGCGCCTCTTCGGCAAGTGCCGCCGCGTCACGCGCCCGCCATGCGGTCCAATCGTCCGGGCCGCTCACCCACGGCGGTGGCGGCCCGGCGAAACGCGGGTCCATCTCCCAGTGGTAGCGGAGCGCCCCGAGCTCGCGCGTCCGCCACGTCCGCCACGTCGCGATGAGGCCGTCCTCGTCGACCGGCTCGCGGATGAGACGTCGGCCGCGGAGGACGGCCGTCGGAAAGAGTGGATCGATGAGCGGATCCGATATCGCGCGGAGGTTCGCGATCGCCGCTCGCATCGCTCGCTCCACGGACGGATCCGGATGGGCGGCCCGTGGCGGTCCCGCGTCCGCGGTCAAAGCGCCGGCCTCAGTCATCGTCGCGAACGCCCGGCACCGGGCCGACCCCCAACCGATCCCGGATGTGATCCCAACCGGCCAGCAGGAGGTCAGGGTTGCGACGTTCCTGGAGATCGAGGCGGACGATCTCGGCGCGCGTCAGCGCACGCGCCCGAGCAAGGACAGCCTCGATCGCAGGTCCGTTCGGGCCGAACGGCGCGTAGGGGTCGTCCGGCGTGGGTTGGGGCCATTCCGACTTGAGCACGTCGTCACCTGCGGGGCGGGGCGAGCGCATCGTCCCGCGATCGGAGGCGCCCCGGTACCGCACGCTCGTACTGGTACCCGCTCATCGACCAGTCCCGTCCCCGCGCGTCCGCTCGCGCACGCGCGGTACTGCGCGCCCGCGTCGCACGAATCAATGCGGCCTCGACGAGTAGTGTCCCAAGACGTGGTGTAAGTCGGGGCCCTTGACGGCGAGGGTCACCGCGTGGTCTTCCAGTGAATGTCTGACGTTCGCTGAGGAGACCGCCGCGATGACCGACCAGAGGATGGCACTGCTCGCCGCGATCTCGATCAGGCCGCCGGCTCGGCCGCGCCGGACATCGTCCCGTGCCGCGCTGCGCTGGGCGATCGAGGAGCTCATGGAGGCCGACGTCGACCGCGCGGCTGGGGGCAGGACCCCACGAGCGGGCGCCCGAGCGGCCCGGATATCGCAACGCTCACCGGCCCGCGCCTGTTCGACACCGGGCCGGGCGCGCTCGAGCTCGGCGATCCCCAAGCTCGCACGCGGCTCGTACTTCCAGCACTGGCTGCGCGAGCCTCGCCAGCGCGCCGAGCGCGCCCTCCTCGCGGTATCCAGGAGGCGTACGTCAAGGGCGTCTGCGACCCGCAGTCGACGATCTCGTCCGGGCGATGGGCGCTCGCGGTATCTCTTTGAGCGAGGGCACTCGGCTCGTCGGCGAGCTCGACGCGGATCTCGTCGGCCTTCCGCGAGCGGCGCCTCGACGGTCCCGGTCCCGTACCTCTGGCTCGACGCCCAGTACGAGAAGGTCCGCGAGGGCGGCCGGATCGTGAACACCGCGTTCTCGTCACGATCGCCGTCAACGAGCGCGGCGACCGCGAGGTCCTCGGCTGCGACGGTCGCCGCGTGGCCGAGTCCCAGGCGTCCTGGACCGGCGTTCCTGCGATACCTCCAGGCGCGCGGCCTGACGGGCGTCCGTGCTGGTCGACCGCAACGCCCACCTGGGCTCCGGGCAGCGGTCGCCTCCACCCTCGACGGCGCGGCCTGGCAACGCTGCCGGGTCCATCTGCTGCGCGACCTGCTCATCCACGTCCCGCGCCATGCCAGCGCGATGGTCGCGGCGTTCGTCCGCACGATCTTCGCCCAGCCCGACGAAGCCTCCGCCCGCGCCCAGCTCCGGCAGGTCGCCGAGCGCCTCGCCACCTCGCTTCCCCAAGGCCGCCGAGACCCTGCTCGCCGCCGAGGACGACGTCCTCGCGTATCTCGCCTGCCCGCGCGAGCACTGGACGAAGATCTGGTCCACGAACCCGCTCGAGCGGCTCAACCGCGAGCTCGCCCGGCGCAACGACGTGGTCGGCATCTTCCCCAACCGCGAGCGCTCCTGCGCCTCGGCACGGCTCGCTCCTCGTCGAGCAGCACGACGAGTGGCTGACCGATGGGCAAGCGCTACCTGCCCCAAGGCTCCCTCACCCGCCTCATCAGGCCGCATCCCAGGACCACCCTCGGCGAGATGCTCAAGGAGGGCATGGCCGTCTGAGAAGCGATCAGTCTGGAGGCCGACTTACACCACTTGACGGGGCATGGCCCTCGACGGCGCACCAATTGGAGGTAACGCGTCGCCCAATACCCAACGTTGCGGCCCGCGCGATCGTAAGTATTGAACATCGCGACGTCGAATTGTCGAACGAGTCCTCGCGATCAGCGGGGCCGTCAGCGTTCCCGGGCCTAGACGGTTGCGTCATCCAGCGGCCACCTTTGCGTGGCTATCAATCTCGGCAGGCATCGGCCGCTCAAGCTCCCAGACGATCTTCATCGGTCGCTCGGACTGGTGGCTGACATGGCGGGCCGGGCCAAGGCATAAGTAGGGCACACTCACATCGCGATCGTCTCGCTTGTTCTCTCGAACAAACAGGACGACCCGCGAGCCGCGCGCGACGTGGCTGATGTACCGCTGGCCCGTGGGGAGGCGGTCGCAGTACGCGACCCTGCAACTCCCAATCAATCAGCGTGGGCGAGATGGGGTAGTCCTGATATCGGGTCGTTGGTGAGTAGTCCTCGTCTGCCTTGTTCAACGTGATGAAGAAGAGATCCGACGCTTGTGCCTCCGCCCAGAGCACGCCCTCGCTCTCCGAAGAACCCCTTTCTCGCCGGCCATATCGGCGATCAGCTCATACCCGCCATATGTCGCGTTTGGACCAGGACTCATCCTCTCGTTCATAGGCACTCGGTCTGCTCCCGCTGCGCGCGTTCTTGCAGATCTCAGAGCTCGATCAGCTCGTCGCGAATCGTCGGAGCTCGCCAAAGCTCCGTGAATACGTCTGCAACAACTGAGTCACCGGGCGCTTGCGTTGACCAAGGGCGGCCACGAGCATCCACTGCAACCGCTCCTCGCGCTATCCAGAAACAGCGACCGCGGGCGGAGAGCTCATTGCCAGCCATGAACGCCACCGCTCGTACCGCTCGTCATCGTCGATCTGGAGCATCTTGCCCAGCGCTTTCGTGTACTCGTCTCGGTCGGAGCCGGTGCACCGCGAAGGTGTCCAGCTCCCGCTCGAGCTGACGTGAAGCTCGTGCCGCTCGCCGGGTTCGCGTAGATGTCCGATAGATCGAATGAGCTGCCTCGAGGAATGCGCAGAGCGTTGTGGTCGCCGGAAGACCACGCAAGTCGTCGACTAGAGCGCGTCGCGTGTTCCGATGCTCACGCGCAGGTTTTCAAGCACGATCCCCTGTGCGATCTCGTCCAGTCGGATCGCGCAGCCAGGTGGCATCGAGCGGAAATCCTTGTTCGAGCGACTTTTCCACCTCCCGCCGGTCCCACCAACCATCGCCCGAAAGCGGACGTCGAAGCGGTACTCGGCGTGCGCCTGGCCGATGAAGTCGAGGACTGTCAGGACGCTCTTGCCCTCTGCCCAACGGAGTCCTCGGCCAAGCTGCTGGAGAAACACCGTCGCGCTCTCGGTGGGACGCAGCAGCAGCATCGTGTCGACCTCCGGGATGTCGACGCCCTCATTGAAGATGTCGACCGTGAAGATGGCACGGAGCTCACCGCGTCGAAGGCGGCAGACAGCCTCGAGCGCGTCTCACCGTCCGTTTCGCCATCAAGGCCACAGATGGCAGGCCGTCCTCATTGAACTGCTCTGCCATGAACCTCGCATGATGATCCCAACGCAGAAACCAAGAGCTCGCATCTTCTAGCGATCCAAACCCACTCGCTCTACAGAGTCGGGATCCGCTTTGCGCGAACGTGGTCTCCGTGAGCACACCCTCCAGCTCGGAGTCACATATCGACCCCGCTGAAAGCCGACGCCTCGGAGGTCGTGCCATCGCCGACTCCAAGGTAATGAAACGGACAGAGAGCCCTCGGTCTAGTGCTTCCCAAAGCCGCATCTCTTCGCAACTCGTTCATCAAACCAATGGAGGATCTCCTTCCCGTCGGCTCGCTCAGGAGTCGCGGTCAGACCCACGAGCACTTTCGGCTTGAGTGCTCAAGGAGCGGCGTAGGTATCTGCCTCGGCATGATGAAATTCGTCAACGATCACGACATCGAACTGTGCAGGTCCAGATCATCGATCGCTCGATGGATCAACTCGATCGAAGCGAACACGTGCTCCCAGCGCACGGGCCATCTCGCCACCGATGTACCGCTCGCCAAACAGAGGATCGTCAAGCACAAGCGAAACACCTCCTGGCTTTGCTGAAGGATCTCCTTGCCGTGCGCTACAAACAGCAGCCGCTCGATATCCCGCCTGCGGAGCCGCTTGTAGTCGAATAGCGACACCCATGTCTTTCCGGTACCTGTCGGTGCGACCACCAGTTGCTGAAGCGCCCTCGCTCTCGTTCAGCTTGATCGCTTCCAGTATCACGAACTGAAAGAGCTTCGGTGCCGCAGTGATAAGCAGGCACCGTCGAGCAACGTTAGGTCGCTCTCTGCAGATCAATGCAGCCTCGAGCCGCTCGCATCCACTCGGCGATCGTAGACTCGAACTCGGATCGTTCCAGTACTGCTCAAAGTAGCCCAGATCCGATCGAGATCGCGCGTGATCGACAGCCGTGACGCTCACATTCCACTCCAGACCATCAACGAGGCCGAGTCGGTCAGGTTCGATGACCCAACATACGCAGTATCGTAACCCGATTACGCTCGAACAACCAGGCTTTCGCGTGTAGACGCGTCTGGGGTCTCGTAGACATCTTGACCTGAGCGCCGAGGCCAACTAAATCATCGAGGCTCTCTTCTGCGTGGAGCCGTGTACACACTCGCGATCACTCGCATCGCCCCGCCCCGCAGCAGGAAGCCTTCGAGCTCCCGTCGGATCAGACGAACTCCTGCCCACCGAACAAAGCGCACAAGAGGTCGACACGGTCAGCACTCGGATCTCAAGCGCGACCTGGTGCCGATCTGCAGATCGTTGTGGCCATTGACGAGCAGCACGCTGTTGCGGAGCCGGATTCCGGGGCGTGGCATCGGCAATCGGGCGGGCCCCAATCAAGCGGAGTCTCCACTTCAAGAAGCAGTTGCGCCTCGCGGTCGACGAGGTCAGCAGCCTCTCGGTCCGTCGAGTAGGGGGCAAGAACCTCAAGACGCGATTGGTGAGTCCACCTGTGCCCAGCGACGTCGTCCGCGGATGCGGGAATGCCGCCGATCCGGTCGCGGGCACAGTCGTGGATGTGGCGCGCGAGGATCTCTGCGAGCGTCGCGTCGTCGATGGCCTTCCATTCGACCAACCAGCCCTGTGTTCGAGCGCGCTCAATGCGAGCCCGCAGGGCGTCTGTGACGAGGGCCTCGTACACGCCTGGAGTCAGATCGTCGGGAGTGTCTTCCGCGCGTGGCACGATCAAATTCTCTCCGGGCACATCGCGCGATAGTCGCAGTACCGGCACGGCTCGGCCGAGGCGTCGCCGCGAACTCGCCGGCCGCATCTGCGAGACCCGCGCCAGCACGTCCGCCCGGGCCGCGTCCAGCTGCTCGTCCGTCCGGGTCGTCGACAGCCGCAGCGCCGACTCCGTGAAGTACAGCGTCACCCGCTCCGGCGTGCCGAGGCCGAGCGCGTCGCGGCAGGCGAGCGCGTAGATCGAGAGCTGGAGGCTCTCGTCGACGCCCTTCTGGCGCGAGACGCGGCCGGTCTTGTAGTCGATGACCTCGATGCCGCCCGACGGCAGCCGGTCGATCCGGTCGATCGGGCCGTGATGACGACACGGGCGGCGAGCCGTCGTCGGGCTCGAGCGTCAGCTCGAAGTCGAGCTCCTCGAGCAGCGCCTCGCGAGGCTGCTGACCTCGCCCTTCCAGAAGTTGTCGAGCAGGGTCGCGACGCGCCGCTGGTAGCCCTCCTCGGTCGTCTTGTCGCCGAACCCGGTCGGCGTCCAGCGCGCCCGGAACTCGCGCTCGAGGTCCTCGCGGGTCGGCGGCGGCTCGCCGCGGGCGATCGCGCTCGCGGCGCTCCTGGGTGAACGCCTCGAACGCCGCGTGCGCCGTCGAGCCGAACGCTGAACGCGGCCACCGGTCCGTCGCGCTGCGGGCATCCGGTAGACGTAGCTTGAAGGCGTACTGGAGCGGGCAGCGCGTCGTAGGCGTCGAGCGACGAGTAGCTGTGCGTCGTCGGCAGCGGCGCGACCTGGAGCAGGTTGGCGCCGGCGCCGGTGTCGAGCGCGATCGTCCGGAAGGTCAGCGGGTCGAGGCCCTGGGCGCGAGCCTCGTCGGCGGTCGTCGCCGCCGAGCGGGCGAGCGTCGCCAGCTCGCTGGTCAGCTCGTCGCGGGCGGCCGCGGCCTCGGGATCGGCGACGTTCGTCGCCTCCATGAGCCCGACGAGCTCGCTCGCCCGCAGGCGCAGCGCGAGCCGGCGCTCGCGGGCGGTCGGCAGCGGCATGACCCGCCGGACGGCGGCGACCTGGCGCTCGATGTCGGCCGTCGGCGGCGGCGTCAGCCCATCGTCGACCCGTCGACCGTCGAGGTCGAGGCCGTCGGCCACGCTCGGCGCCTCGCCGTCGCTCCGCCGCCGGTCGCGGTCCGATCGACCGCCGCAGCTCGGCCCCGGCGCCCTCCAGGATCTCGCCGACGAACCGCGACGCCTCCTTCGCCGCCGCCGGGCCGCCGTGGGTCGTCAGGATGAGCCGCTCCTGCGCCCGGGTCATCGCCACGTACAGCAGCCGGCGCTCCTCGTCGGTGTGGATGTCGCCCGCCGGGACGGCCTCGCGCAGCAGCTCGCGCGGGAAGAGGCCGTCGCCCTGCTCCTTCGTCGGCCACTCCCCGTCGAGCAGGCTCGGGACGAAGACGATCGGGAACTCGAGCCCCTTCGCCTGGTACAGGGTCATCAGCCGCACGCCATCGACGTCCTCGGACAGCTCCACGCTCGTCGGCAGCTCGCCGCCGGCGGCCTGGTACGCGTCGAGGTACGCGACGAACGCCGCCGAGCGTCCCGCTCGGGTTGGCCGCCTGCCAGTCCGCCGCGAAGCGCAGGAAGCTCGCGATGTTCGTGACGGTCCGCTTCGACTCGAGGGTGTCGGCCGCGATCAGGTCGAGCACCTGGCCCGTCCGCTCGAGGTACCGCTCGAGGATCGTGTGCGGGCCCTCGCGGAACGTCAGCGGGTTGAGCTCGTCGAGCGCGGCGAGGAGCTGGCGCAGCTTCGCGCGCGTGCCCGCGGGGGCATCGACCTCGGCGTCGTCGGCGCGTCCTCGGCCGGTCGGCGACTCGGTCGACCTCGACCCGGCCCGACTCGACGATCGCCTTGACGGTCTCGAGCAGGTGCGCCCGGTCGAACTTCGCCATCCGGCTCACCCGCAGGATCTCGAGCGCATCGAGCCGCCACGGGCCCGGCGGTCATCATCCGGACGAGGCGACGTCGTCGTGCGGGTCCGCGATCGCCCGCAGCGCCTGCTCCAGGTCGCGGATCTCGGGCGTCTCGAACAGGCTCAGCCCGCCGACGACCGTGTACGGGATGTCCTCGTCGCGCAGCCGCGCCACGATCGCGTCGCGGTGCTTGTGCTTGCGGTACAGGACGGCGACGTCCGTCCAGCGGCGGCCGGTCCCCTCGCCGCGGTCAGCGCCTTGATCGCATCGACGATCGCGACGGCCTCGTCCTCCGGGCCGGCGCAGACGAGGAGCTCGATCGGGGTCGCCGTCCGGGCGGTCGGTCGTGAGGCGCTTGTCGGGCTCGAACCGGGTCTCGTTGCTGGCGATCAGCCGGTTCGCGGCGGTCAGGACGTGGCCGACCGAGCGGAAGTTCTGCTCGATCCGCAGGCGCGGCGGCGGGCCGGGCGGGTGGCGCGTCGGGTCGTGCGCCGGCGGCCGGGAGAACCGCGCGTCGAACTCGGCGAAGGCGGCGAAGCTGGCGCCCCGGAACCGATAGATCGACTGGTCGTCGTCGCCGACGACCATGACGTTGTCGGGCCGGTCCGGCGTCCGGCCGAGCAGCTCGATGAGCTCGATCTGGGCGACGTTGGCGTCCTGGAACTCGTCGACCAGGATGTACCGGAACTGGCGCTGCCAGCGGCGCAGGACGTTGGGCCGCGTCTTGAACAGCTTCGTGACGGCGGCGATCTGCTCCCCGAAGTCGAGCGCGCCGCGGCGCGCGAGCTCCGCCTCGTAGGCGCGGTAGACGGCGCGCGAGCTCGGTCAGGCGCAGGACCTCGAGCGCGGCGCCGTCGACGACGTAGGTGTCGGCGAGGGCATCGATGCGCGGGTGGTCGTCGGCGGCGAACCAGCTGCGAGCCGTGCGGCGCGGCCGGTCGCCGGCGATCGTGCGGCGGGCCTCGCGGTCGGCGGTCTTGTCGGCCGCGTCGGGTCGTAGTCGCGCGTCCTCGCCGCGGGCCTCGGCGCGCTCGTTGGCGCGGACGCCGGCGTAGGCGCCGCGCACCTCGCGCAGCGGCTCGAGTTGCCCTGGGTCTCGAGCCGGGCCGTCGGCGGCCTCGAAGCTGCCGTAGCGCGCCTCGAAGACGCGGCGCTCCTCGGCGACGAAGGCATCGAAGTCGTCCGGGCGTGACCAGCTCGTCCTTGGCCCGGTTGATGAACTGGACGAACGAGCCGAGCCACCAGTCGCGAGTGGTAGACGAGCGGCAGGCTCGGGCCGGATGTCCTTGAGCAGCAGCACCTGGGCGACGCCGTCGAGCACGTCCGGGCGCGGCGGCAGCCCGGCGTCGGCGGCGGTCTCGGTCAGGATCCGCTGGCAGAAGCTGTGGAAGTTGCGTGACCGTCATCCGGGCCCGCGTCGCGACGCCCGACCGCCTGCGTCCAGCCGGTCTGGAGCTCCGCGCGCCGCCTTCACGTTGTAGGTCAGGACGAGGAGCTGCTCCGGGCAGCGAGGTCCGTCGCGCGTGCTCGAGCAGGCACCGCACCCGCTCGACGATGACCCGCGTCTTGCCGGTCCCGGCCCCCGCGATGACGACGAGCGGCCCATCGCCCCACTCGACGATCCGCCGCTGCTCGGCGGTGAGCGCGATCGCGGGCACGACGATCACGAGGCAATCCCCGAGTGATCGGCCGTGGCTACCGTGGCGCACATGTCGCCCTTGAGACCACTTGACTGCCAACCAGCTTCCCAGATACCGTCGATGGGGTTCTCACGTCCGACGTGAGACCTCGTGAGGTTGTCCAGAGGATGCGCACGCTCGACTCGTCCGCACGGATCGTCCATCAGGACGGCTCGCACCAGAAATGGCGCCTGCACGACGGCTCGTCCGTGATCGTCCCGGTCCACTCGGACGACATCCCGACGGGCACGTTGCGCAGCATCGAGCGACAGGGAGAACCCGCGTTGGGTCGGATGTGGCTGCGGAAGGGGTTCCTGCATGACTGACGGAGTTGCGTCTGGATACACGGCGACATACACGCACGACGACCGCGCCTGGATCGTCCAGTTCCGCGATCCCGACGTGGCCACGTTCGGTCGCACGCTCGCGTCCGCCAAGAAGTACGCCCGGAGCGCATTGGCCGTGTATCTCGAGCTGGCCGATCTGAGCGCAGCCGGCGTGGCGGTCGTCGACGATGTACGGCTGCCGCCTGGCGTCGCCGACGAGATCGAGACGCTGATGGAGAAGCGGTCCAAGGCCGAGGCGCTTCGGGCCGAAGTGGCCGAGGCGACACGTCGCGTAGCCGCTGATCTTCGTCGGCTCGGCCTCTCGACGCGGGACGTGGGCGAGATCCTGGGCATCTCTGGCGCCCGCGTGGCGCAGATCGAGCGTGAGTCCCGCGTGGCCTGAGGTCCGCGTGCAGTGATCACTGCACGCGTGCCCTCGATGGAGGCCAGGATCATGGCGTTCATGCGGTAAGTCCGGGGTAAGTGGCCGTCGCTACCGTCTCTCGATGTCGAGGTTCGACTGGGATCCGGTCAAGGCGGAGGCCAATTTTCGGAAGCATGGCGTCACGTCCGAAGAGGCCGATCAGGTCACGTCGAGCCCTCTGTCGATCGTGGAGCATGACGTCGACCACTGCCGGGTGGAGGCACGAGCGAAGATCATGGGTTGGTCTCCGATGGGCCGCTTGATCGTGGTGATAGTCTCGCTGGGCGGCCCAAGGCCGCGGATCATCTCCGCACGGCGCGCCACGAAGCGCGAACGCGATGAATACGTCGGCTGACGACTCGGATCTCGAGATTTCTGAGTTCGACTTCTCGCTCCCTCCACTTCCCAATCGATTCGCTCGCAAACCCGGCGAGAAGACCGAGATCCGCATCGACGGAGCCGTTGAGTACGTACTGCGGCTGATCCCGTCGAACAAGATCCTTGCCCGATTCAAGTCAACGCTTGAAGCATGGCCGGCGATCATCGCAACGGTCGAGGGTGGCCGCTCCCCGCGAACGCTCTCGCTCGACTGGCAGTCAGCCAACGGGACCTCGGGTTCGATCTCGGCGGGCCCTCGACTCGAGCGATGGGCTCGGCACAACAACGGCGAACCGATCGAGTACTGGATCCCCAAGCGCTCGGCATCTCGGCGCCGGGTCGCCGAAGCATGAGGAGCTGACGTGGGATCTCCGACCACGCCGGATGCACGCCCGCTGGCGTCCACGGTCTCTGTCGAAGCCGAGCGACTCCACGTCGCATTGACGGACGGACGGGAGGTCAGCGTTCCCCTGTCCTGGTATCCGTGGCTGGATAACGCCAGCGCCGACCAGCAAGCCGACTTCAAGATCATCGAGGGTGGCCTCGGGATCTGGTGGGAGGAACTTGACGACGGGCTATCCGTCCCGGGCCTGCTCGGCCTGCCACACATGTGAGGGTCGATCACGGGGCTCATCGCAGACGTCCCAGCACGGCCGGGGAGCCGATCACGACCAGGTGCTGGCGCGCCCGTGACGCGCCCACGTAGAGCAATCGATCGAGCTTCGTGGCGTCCTCCTCGGGCAACTCCACGAGCACGATGACCGGCCGCTCCAGGCCCTTGAAGCGGCGGATCGTCTCGCACAGGATCACGTCCGCGGGGAGTTGCGGGACGAGGTGAGCGGCAAGGCCCAGGTTGTGCCCGGCGTCGTCGACCGCGGCGTTCCCCAGGACCTCGTTGCCGAACCGGTGGCCCGGGACCGCCCAGACGACCGACTCGTCGAGCCGCGCGCCGGTGAGCACGGCGATGTCCCACGGCTTGACGCCTTCGTCGACGCGGAGCCGATGCAGGACGCCGCGCAGGGCACGGATCGTCGGCTCGCCGATCGCCGCCTCGATGAACTCGGGCGCCCGCCCGTCCTCGCGCAGGGCGCCGGACGCGAGCCCCTCCCCGGCGAACCGTCGCACGACATCGTGGATCGGCTGCGCGTTGCGGCAGTTCAGGTCGAGCGGGTACTCGGTCATCCCGAGCCCGGCGACCGAGTCGTCGCGGTAGATCGCCTGCGCCGGGTCGTGGAAGACGTACATGACGTCCTCGCGGCCGCCGTACAGCAACCCCTCGAGCGACAGGAGCCAACCGTCGACGAAGTCCTGGCCCTCGTCGACGACGATCGCGTGATAGCGCGGCCCGAGCTTCGCCGCCGCCTCATCCAGCGCCCGAGGAAGCGTCTCGTCCCACCAACCCTGCGGAGGCGGCACGGGACGGGGTGCGAGCACACCCGCCTCCCGGCCCAGGTCCTCGCACAGCTGGTGGAACGTCTTGACCTCGAGGAACCCGGTCTCTCGGGCGACGTTCTCGACCTCCTCGGCCAGCATCCCCGCCAGCGCCGAGTTGAAGCACACGAGCAGGGTCCGAAAGCCCTCCCGGGCGAGCCGGCGCGCCTTCTCCGCGGCGAGCATCGTCTTCCCGGTCCCGGCGCCGCCCACGATCGAGGCGCGACGGACCCCGCGCAACATGTGCAGGAGGTGGAACTGGGCCTCGGTCAGCCTGACGACCTCGCGCTCACCGCCCGCGATCTCGTTCCGGAGCATCGGCTTGATCTCGAACGGCTCCGCGAGCGTCGCGACAAGCAGGTCGATGCCGGCGCGCCCGGGCGGCACTGGTCCCCGGCTTGCCACTCCAGGCCGCGAATGCGCGGTCGATGAAACCGCCGAGCTCGCGCCGACCCTCATCCGTGTCCACGAACATCGATTGATCCGCGATCAATCCCGCATCCACGTCCGGACCGAGCAATCCGAGCTTCCCCTTCATCGAATCGAGTTCGACATCAGGAAAGGCCACCCCTTCGCCGGCGATCGGCGCGAGACCGGCGGCCCAGCCCGGCAGCTCCTGGAGCTTGCGGACCAGCGAGTACCGGCTGTCCTCCGCCTGCACGAACGGGCTTCGATCCAGTCGTCGAGGCCCCGCCCACCACGCGCCGTCGGCGTCGCGCCGGATCTGGCCCGACTTCACTTCGAGCACGAGGATCCCGCGATCGGCCTCACCGATGACCACATCGGCCTCGCCCTTGCGGAGGTAGCCGCGCTTCTGGTCGCGCAGCAACCAGCGAACGTTCGGCAGGACCGCGACGGTCGGGGGCAGCACCTCGCGCAGGCGCTTGACGACGAGGCGCTCGGCCTCTTCGCCGTGTGTCGATCCGGATCCGTTGACGGACTCGACCGCCAGCTTGGCGCGCTCGGTCAATGAGTGCCCTGTGGCGTGGGTAGAAGCTGTGCCCGTGCGGGGCATGCTAGACCTATTCACCGATAAGGTCGATCTGGTCGTCCAGCGAACCGTCGGCGACATCGAGCGCGAGGAAGTCGCGACTGCGGGCGCACTCGCCGCAGATCGGCCGACCCGCATCGCCGGTCGGATCCTCGTCGGGATCGCCGTCGAGCGGCTCGCCGCACGTCGCGCAGCACAGGGTCTTCGTGCCCACTCGGGCCCTCCCCACCTCCGCGAAGGTCCCGGTCGACCTCCACTCCCCGCGATCCTGGGCCTCGGTCGTGTCAGCTGTCTGTCGCGCCCGCACGCGGCCTCGCGCGTCCGCGCCCGGACGCGCAGTTCTGCGCGCGCGACGCGCGATTCAATGCGGGCTTTGCCGCAGCTGACGCGGGAGGAATGTGGGCATGGGGAGCAGGACGGGGTACGAATGTGGGTCGTGCGGGACGAGCTTCGCCGTCGATTCGGGTGGCGGGTTCATGTTCGACCAGTTGCATTGCGACACGTGCGGCAAGGTCTGGTCGATCGGCCACCGAGAAATGGGCGACCTGCATCTCGGCTTCGTGAAGGGTCTCGGGAGGCCGTACGCGATCGCCCGGGCCGCGAGCGACGCAAGGATCCAGCGCGAGTGGCCGGGCCGGGTCGTTTCGAGGGAGGACTACTACGTGGGTGTCGAGGCCATGGCGCCGGTCTGCGCGTGCGGCGGAGCCTTCCGCTATGGCGCGCAGCCGCGGTGTCCGACCTGCCGGTCGACGAGCGAGGCCTGGACCGGGGGCCGAACGCTCATGCACTACGACTGAGGTCGAACCGCCCGATGGCCACGGGACGACGGCTGGCCAGGGCGCCGCCCGCAGGGCGAGGAGGCCCGCCGATCCGGGTACACGTCGCGCGGCACGTTTCGCTCGCACTCCCGTTCGGATAGGCTCTGCGCCTACACGGCACAGCCGAGGGCGTTCGTGATCTGTTCGAGTTGCGGCAGCGAGAACACCGCCGGGCGGAAGTTCTGCAAGGAGTGCGGATCGAGCCTGGCGAACGCCTGCCGGTCGTGCGGCGCCGCCCTGGAGGCGGACGCGAAGTTCTGCGGCGAGTGCGGCGCGCCGAGCGGCGCGGGACCCGCGGCGTCGGGCGGCGCGCGGACCACCACCTCCCCGGAGGCGGTCACGACCGCACAGCCGATCGCGGAGCGCCGGCTCGTCTCGATCCTGTTCGCCGACCTGGTCGGGTTCACGACCCTGGCCGAGGGCAAGGACGCCGAAGACACGCGCGAGCTCCTGTCCCGGTATTTCGAGCTCGCCGGCGACGTGATCGCCCGCTACGGGGGCACGGTCGAGAAGTTCATCGGCGATGCGGTCATGGCGGTCTGGGGCGCACCCACCGCCCACGAGGATGACGCCGAGCGCGCCGTCCGGGCCGGCCTCGACCTCGTGGACGCTGTGCGGTCCCTGGGCCCGTCCATCCAGGCCCGTGCCGGCGTCCTGACCGGGGAGGCTGCGGTCACCATCGGCGCCACGAACCAGGGCATGGTCGCGGGCGACCTCGTCAATACGGCGAGCCGCCTGCAGTCCGTCGCACCGCCCGGTGCGGTCCTCGTCGGCGAGGCCACCCACCGGGCGGCGTCCAAGGGGATCGCCTTCGACGAGGCCGGCCCGCAGCTGCTCAAGGGCAAGACGAGCCCCGTGCCCGCCTGGCGAGCCCTGCGAGTAGTGGCCGAGTTGGGTGGCCGCAATCGGAGCGAGACCCTCGAGGCGCCGTTCGTGGGGCGCGATGACGAATTGCGCCTGCTCAAGGACCTGTTCCATGCGACCGGCCGAGAGGGTCGGGTGCGGCTCGTGAGTTCGATCGGACCGGCGGGCATCGGCAAGAGCCGGCTGGCCTGGGAGTTCCTGAAGTATCTCGACGGCGTCGTGGATACGGTCTGGTTCCACGAGGGCCGCAGCCCGGCCTATGGCGAAGGG
The DNA here is from genome assembly GCA_963719285.1 of uncultured Chloroflexia bacterium. Classification (GTDB taxonomy): domain Bacteria; phylum Chloroflexota; class Limnocylindria; order Limnocylindrales; family CSP1-4; genus C-114. The sequence continues at coordinate 480,659 of CAVRBO010000004.1, read as the reverse complement.
ATCAGCTTCTGGGCACTCGGCGAGATGGTCCGCCGCCGGACCGGCCTGCTGGAGACGGACGACGAGGCCACGACCCGTTCGAAGGTCGGCGCGACGCTGGCACAGCACGTGCCCGATCCCGAGGAGCGTCACTGGATCGAGCCCGCCCTTCTCGCTCTCCTCGGGTTCGGGTCGGGCGCGCGCTCCGAGCAGTTCTTCGCGGCGTGGCGGACATTCTTCGAGCGCCTGGCCGCAAGCGCACCGGTCGTGATGGTCTTCGAGGACTTCCATTTCGCCGATCCGGGGCTCATCGATTTCGTCGACCATCTCCTCGAATGGTCGAGGAACGTCCCGATCTATGTCGTCACCCTCGCCCGTCCCGAGCTGCTCGAGAAGCGCGCCGACTGGGGTGCGGGCAAGCGCAACTTCACCTCGCTCTACCTCGAGCCACTGACCGCACCGGCGATGCGCGAGCTCCTGGCGGGCCTCGCGCCGGGCTTGCCGGAGCAGGCCGTGAGATCCATCGTCGGTCGTGCCGACGGGATCCCCCTGTACGCGGTGGAGACCGTCCGGATGCTGTTGGCCGAGGGCCGCCTGCGCCTGGAAGGCGGGATCTACGTCCCGACCGGAGACCTCACGACGTTGGCCGTGCCGGAGACCTTGACGGCACTGATCGCGTCCCGCCTGGATGGCCTTGCCGCCGAGGACCGGGCCTTGATCCAGGACGCGGCCGTCCTCGGCCAGAGCATCACGCTGGCGGGCCTCGCCGCCGTGTCGGGCACGGACGAGGCCGCCCTGGAGCCGCGCCTGCGCGTGCTCGTGCGCCGGGAGCTCCTCGTCCTCCAGGCGGATCCGCGGTCACCCGAACGCGGCCAGTATGCGTTCGTGCAGGCGCTGATCCGGGAAGTCGCCTACAACACGCTGGCTCGCAACGACCGGAAGGTGCGCCATCTCGCCGCCGCCCGCTTCTTCGAGACCCTGGGGTCCGACGAGCTGGCCGGCGCGCTGGCCGGCCAGTACCTGGCGGCGCAGGCGAACGCGCCTGAGGGGCCGGAGCGAGACGCCCTGGCGGCCCAGGCTCGGGTCGCCCTCAAGGGGGCAGCCGAACGGGCGGCGGCCCTGGGTGCCCACGACCAGGCGATCGCGCTCCTGGAGCAGGCGCTCACGATCGCGGTCGACCCGCTGGATCGGGCCGACCTCCTCGAGCGAGCGGGCAAGTCCGCATCCACCGCCGCACGGTACGAACAGGTCGAGTCGTTCCTGCATGAAGCGATCGAGATCCACCGCGCGCGCGCCGATGGCCAGGCGCTCGTCCGCGTGGCGGCCCTGCTGGGTCGTGCCCTGCTTCATGGTCGGCGGCTCGACGACGCGCTGGCGATCCTCGAAACCGTCAGCCAGGAGTTCGCCGACCTGTTCCCCGATCCGGCCATGGTCGCCCTCGAGGGCCAGCTTGCCCGGGCCTACTTCCTGCACGAAGAGAGTGAGCGCTCGCTCGCGCTGGCCGAGCGGGTCCTCAGCGCAGCCGAGCAGGCGGACCTTCTGGACGTTCTGGCGGACACCCTCATCACGAAGGGCTCCGTCCTCGCCGGGCTTGGACGATCCCACGAAGGGATCGGGGTGATCGGGATCGGCGAGAAGATCGCGCGCTCGCAGGGGTATGTCGGGACGCTGCTCCGGGCGCTCAACAATCGAGCCTCCGCCCTCTGGGAGATCGACTTTGTCGCCGTCACCGAGATCGCTCGAGAAGGGCTCGAGCTTGCGCGGCGCGTCGGTGACCGCGGCGCGATGCACGGCTATCTCGGCGCTCACGCGTGGACCATGTTCCTCACCGGGGATGCCGATGGTGCGCTCGCCAGGATCGAAGGCGCACTCGCCGACGATCCGGACCCGACGAGCCGCCTCGTTCTCCTGAGTGAGGCCGTCTCATTCCACGCGATCCGCGGTGACGATGTGGCCGAACCTCTCATCGAGCTCGGGCATCTTGCCGCCATGGTCAGCGATCCCCGGGCGACCGTCGCGCTCCCGCAGACGCAGGCGTGGGTAGCCTTCTGCTCCGGGCAGCTCGAGCAGGCTCGTGTGCTGTCGCGGGCGGCTGCCCTCGTCGACCTGGACAACTCCGGTCCGAACCTGGAGACAGCGGCCAGATCTGCACTCTGGGCCGGGGACGCGTGCCGGCGCCGCGGAGGTCCTGGCCGAGCTGGACACGATGGCAGGACGCGCTTCGATCACGGACCTCCGCCGGCAGGGGATCCGGGCAGGCGTTGCCGCACTCGCCGGGCGGAAGAACGAGGCCCTGGGCCTCTATCGCGACGCGCTGCGGGGGTGGCGTGAGATCGGGCTCACGTATGACGAGGCGCTCCTCGGGATCGACATGGCATCGCTGCTCGACCCGGCCGACCCGGAGGTCCGAGCGGCCGTCGAGGTCAGCCGGGCCACCCTCGTCCGGATGCGGGCCGCTCCCCTCGTCGCCCGCCTCGATGCGGCGGTGAGTCGCGGCGGCGGCCTCGAGCCAGGGCCGGCGGCGGGGGTTCAGGCGGAGATCGCGGCTCCCTCCGGATAGCGCATCGGGTCAGCCCGCCGTCCGCGGCACGAGCAGATCCTGGTACTCGGCGTGCTCGGCGATGAACTTCGCGAAGAGCGGGCAGATCGGGCGCACCGTGAGTCCGCGCCGCCGGGCGTCGTCGAGGGCGTGGACGACGATCCGGGTCCCGAGCCCGTGCCCGCCGAACGCGGGGGCGACTTCCGTGTGGATGAACGTGATGACGTCGCCGCGGAGCCGGTAGGTCGCAAAGCCGGCGATCTCGCCGCCGACGGAGACGACGAAACGGCCCTCCTCGGGCCGGTCGACAACCTCGACGATTGGCTCGGGCGCCAAGGGCTCGACGGGCATCAGAGCTCGACGAGCTGGACGCCGATGATGTTCTCGTTGCCCTCGCCGATCTCGGCGATCCGCGCCGCGGAGGGCGCGCCGTCCATGTTGATGCGCACGACCGCGGCCCCGGCGTCCTCGAAGATGATGTTCTCGGTCTCCAGCACGTTGATGCCCTCGGAGCGCAGGTGCTCGAACACGTGGGCGAGCACGCCCGGCCGATTGCGGTGGCGGATCACGAGCAGGTGGGTCGCCGGGGTGCGCGAGGCCAGGTTCACGGCATTCGGAACGGCGCCGGTCTCCTTGAACGAGCGGACGATCCGGACGGTCTCGGCGGCGATCGCCTCCTGGGCCTGCTCGGTGGACGCGCCGATGTGGTGCGTGCCGTACACGCCCGGAAGGTCGAGCAGCGGCAGCGAGTACTCGGCCGTGCCGGTCGTCGGTTCGTCGGGATAGACGTCGAGCCCCACCCGGATCCCTCGGTCGCGGACGGCGTCGGCGAGTGCCTCGTGATCCACGATCTCCGCCCGCGACGTGTTCACGAAGATCGCCCCGGGGCGGAGCCGATCGAGCACGTCCTTGCCCACCAGCCCGCGGGTCTCCGGGCCCAAGCGCGAGATGCACGCTCAACACGTCCGCCTGGGCGGCCACATCAGCCCGGTGAGGCCGCGATCCGAAGACCGGGCCCGGCCTCGCCATCGCCGCCCTCGAACCGCCGCGACCAGACCACGACGTCCATCCCGAACGCCTGGGCCCGCCGCGCCACCTCCTGGGCGATGGTCCCGTACCCGAGCAGCCCCAGGGTCCGCCCGTGGAGGCCCCTGGCCTTCGAGAACTCGGTCTTGTTCCAGTGGCCGGCCCGCAGCTCGGCGACGTTGTCGGGGATCCGCCGGTCGAGGGCGAGGATCAGGCCGAAGGCGAGCTCGGCCACCGCGATCGAGTTCTTGCCCGGGCAGTTCGAGACGTGGATCCCGCGCGCCGACGCGGCGCTCACGTCGATCGTGTTGAAGCCGGCACCGGCGCGGACGATCAGGGCCAGGTCGGGGGCCTCCATCATCGCGGCGGTCACCTTGGTGGATCGCACGACGAGCACGTCGGCCCGCGTCTCGCGCAGCGCCGCGGCGAGCGCCTCGTCCTTCAGCGAGGGCTCGAAGACGACGTCGCAGCCGGCTGCTTCGAGGCCCGCGAGGCCCGACGGTTCGAACGGGTCAGCGACGAGGACCTTCATCGGGTCTGGCTCCCCTGACAGTCGGGCATGACTCCGGCTGCCATTGTGCATGGCCGAGTGCGCGTCGGCTCGTTCCGCCACGAGACACCCGTGGCGGGACGATGGAAGGATCACGACTTCGCCGCTGCTCTCATCCGAGAACGGTTGATCGATCCCGACGTCCTCCTCGAGCGGATCGAGATCCTGAGCCTCCCGGATGACGACAAGTCCCGACTTCGATCGTGGGTGGACAAGCATCGGACGGCGACGTACGCGTAACCGGCCAGGCGACTCGTCATCCAAGACCAACGAAGGATCGAGACCGATCGATCCGCCACACGAAGCACACAGATTCACCACATTCGGATGCCAGGTTGTGATCTGTCAGCAGACCGGCCCGGACGGTCCGGCTCAGCAATGGAGATCACCACACATGCGCGGATTCTTCGGAGTCCTGTTCTTCGGACTCGTTGCCCTCGTGGCCGGGGCCATCGGCTACAACATCGGCCTGACCTCGACGCCCGGCGCGGCCGAGCGGATCGTCTACGTCGGCGGCGGCGGCTGGTTCGGGGGCTTCGGCTTCCTGTTCTTCCTCTTCTTCCTGTTCCTGATCTTCTCGTTCGCCGGCCGACGGCGGGCGTGGGGAGGCGGGCACTGGAACTCCGGCTACGGTCGCGGTCCGTGGGGCAGCCCGAGCGGCCCGGCCGGCACGGCCGGCCCGGACGCCTCCACCGACCCGCGCCGCCAGTGGGTCGCCGACATGCACCGGAGCCTCCACGAGGCCGAGGCGAAGACGGCCCAGCCCGCCGGATCGACCGACCCGACGACGCCCACCAGCCCACCCACGGCCGGCTGACCGGCCGCACCAACGGAGATCACCTCATGAACCGCAAAGTCATCGGAGCCGCGTTCCTCGGCTTCGTCGCCCTCAAGGCCGCCAGCCGGCACCACGGCATGGGCGCCGGGTTCGGCCCCCGCGGACCTGGCATGGTCGGCGGGCATCGGACCGTGGGGCCGCCACGGCCGCCACGGCCGCCGCCTGGGTGCCGACGACCCGCGTCGCCAGTGGGTCCGCGAATTCCACCGGAGCCTGCACGAGGCCGACGAGGCCGAGGCGGCCGGCACGACGGCCGGCACGACCGCAGGTACGGCCGGCGACGCGCCTTCCACCACCGACCCCGCCACGGCCGGCTGACCGCCCGAGCGGCCAGCCCCGGCCCCTCCCCCTCCCCCACGCGACGCCGGGCGGCTACCATCGCCCGGCGTCGCCACGCCTCTGGAGTCCCATGCGCACGATCCTCGTCGTCGAGGACGAGCCGCAGATCGCAGCGCTCGTCCGCGACTACCTCGAGCACGCCGGGTTCGCCGTCCTCACCGCGACCGACGGCGCGGCCGGCCTGACGCTCGCCCGCGCCCGCCGGCCCGACGCGGTGGTCCTCGACCTGGGCCTGCCGAAGGTCGACGGCCTCGACGTCGTCCGAACCATCCGCCGTGACTCGACGGTCCCGATCGTGATCCTCACGGCCCGGGGCGACGAGACGGACAAGGTGACCGGCCTCGAGCTCGGCGCCGACGATTACGTGGTCAAGCCGTTCAGCCCGAAGGAACTGGTCGCCCGCGTCCGGGCGGTCCTCCGCCGGGCCGAGAACGCGGCCCGACCCGCCGAGCGGCTCGCCGTCGGCGACCTCGACCTCGACCTGGCCCGCCACCGGGTCACGCTGCATGGCAAGGCCGTCGCCCTGACGCCGACCGAGTTCGAGCTCCTCGCCGCCCTCGCCCGCGAGCCGGGACGCGTGTTCACGCGCGGCCAGCTGCTCGATGCCGTCCACGGCTTCAGTCTCGAGACCTACGAGCGGGCGATCGACGGCCACATCAAGAACCTGCGCCGGAAGCTCGAGCCGGACGTGGCCACTCCGCGCTACGTGCTCACGGTCCACGGCGTGGGTTACGCACTCGCCGAACCGGACACGACGCCATGACCGAGCCCGAAGGCGGCCGCCGCCCCGACGGGGCCGACGCCCCCGACGCCCCCGCCGCGCCGGGCGGACTGGGCCCGGGACCGTGGGATCGACCGGACCAGGGGCCCTGGGGACCCGGCCCGCGAGGCTACGCGTCCGGGCCGTGGGGCCGCCATCGCGGCCGCCCGCCGTGGGGTCGGCGCCGCCACGGCCCGGCCCCGTTCATCGGCTGCCTGCTCGTGGGTGTCGTCCTGGTCATCGGCCTGTTCACCGCGCTCGTGACCTGGGTGGCGGGCACCCTGCTCGGGATCGTGTCGCCCGGGGCCGCCGCGTCGGCACCCACCACACTCGCCGTCTTCGTCGCCCTCATCGTCGGGATCTTCCTCGCCTCGCGGGTGTTCAGCGGGTCCGTCCGGCCCCTGACCGAGATCGCCGCGGCGGCGGAGCGCCTCGCCGACGGCGACGCTGACGTCCGTGTCGCGGTCCGCGGCACCCGCGCCGTCCGCCGGCTGGGCGCCTCGTTCAATGCGATGGCCGAGCGGCTCGACCGCTCCCGCTCCGACCGCCGGGCGCTCCTGGCCGACGTGACCCACGAGCTCCGCACGCCGCTCCAGGTCATCGGCGGCAGCGTGGAGGCGATGATCGACGGGGTCCATCCGCTCGACGACGCCCACCTCGCCCCGATCCTGGCCGAGATCGCCGTCATGAACCGGCTGCTCGACGACCTGCGGACGGTCTCGCTGGCCGAGTCGGGGGCGCTGCCGCTCCACCGAGAGGAGGTCGACGTCCGACGGATCGAGGCCGACGTCGTCGCCGGTCACGAGGCCGCCGCCACGGAGGCCGGGGTCGAGCTGACGGCCGTGGCCGGCCCTCCGATCGTGCTCGACGCCGATCCGGTCCGTCTCCGCGAGGTCCTCGCCAACCTCGTGGTGAACGCGATCCGGCACACGCCGGCGAGCGGCCACGTGCGCCTTGACGCCCGCGTCGACGGACCGTGGGTCGAGCTCACCGTGGCGGATACGGGCGAGGGCATCGCCCCGGCCGACCTCGAGCGGGTCTTCGATCGCTTCCACCGCCGCGCCGACACGGGCGGCAGCGGCCTGGGTCTCACGATCGTGCGCGACCTGGTCGCGGCCCACGGCGGGACGGTCATCGCCGAGAGCGACGGCATCGCCGGCCGCGGCGCGACGTTTCGGGTCCGCCTCCCCCGCCGCGACTGACGCGGAGGCGGGCGACTACTGCTGGTAGCGCTCCACCACTTCGGCCGGGCGGGCCTTCGCGCCCGTCGGATCCAGGCCGGCGGCGCGTCGGGCCTGGCGCTGGTGGAGCAGGTCGTAGCAGCGATCCAGCTCGACCTTGATCGCCTCGAGCCGCTCGATCGCCTCGGCGGCCAGGCCTTCGCCCTCGGCGACCGACCCGTAGAGCTCCTCTTCCTCGGCTGAGAGGGCATTGATCGTGCTGAAGATGTCTGGATCGGGCATCGGAGGCTCCTGGTGTTCCGGTCGGACGGTGCGCCCGAACGATACGCCGATGACGCCGAAGAACCACACTCTTGACGCTTCGTACCGACATTCCTACCATTGGTACGACCATGACGGACAGACGGTCGTACCAACAGCACGCCTTCGCCGAAGCGCTCGCGCCGTACGGCGTCGACAAGACGCCGGGACCCTACGCGAAGCTCTCGATCAGCCTGCCGAGCGACCTGGTCGAGCTCGTCCGTGCCGCGGCGACTGAACGCCACGTGAGTGTCAGCGCGGTGATCGCCTCGGTGATCCGGTGGCGGCTCGAGGATGCCGAGCAGGCCCATCTGGACGCCGCTATCGAGGCTCAGAACGAGGAGAACCTCGAATGGGCGAACGCCTATCTCCCGATCGCCGCCAAGCTTTGGTCGGACATCGAGTGGTAGGCATCGGCCAAGCGCCGGCGATCGTCGGACCGTCGCGCGGGGATATCCACGTCGTCGACTTTCCGGCTATCGGCGGCAATGTCATCCAGGGGCCCCATCCGGGCGTCATCGTTCAGACAGACCGGCTGCGCCGGTCATCGACGGTCGTTGTGGTCCCGTTGACGAGCGCCGCCAGGGCGGCGTCGTTCGATCCACCGTTTCTCGTCGCGATCGGGCGGCGCGAGTCGGGGCTGCCCCGGGACGGCTGGGCCAAGTGCGACCAACCGCTGACCATTCCCACGTTCCTGCTGGGCCCCAAAGCCGGCCGTCTCGACCCTGAGGCGATCGCTCGCCTGGATGCCGCGCTCCGGTTCGTCCTGGGAGTCTGACCGGATCAACCGGCGGCAACGGACTCCTGCGGGTCGCCCCGTTCGGGCGTCCCCTCGACCGGTGCCCCCGGCAGCCCGCGCAGGAGCGCGACCGCCCCGAGCTCCTCGATGAGCGACCGCGCCTCCTCGGCCATCGCCGCCGCACCGTCGGCATCGGGCGCCAGCATCGCGCGCGAACGCAGGTTCACCAGGAGGTTGAACTTGATCCCCTCGGCCCGGAAGACGCCGTTCGCCCGGTCCATCGCGGCCAGGCCGTCCGGGTCGCCGTTGATGAAGCGCAGGGCGCCGTCGTGCGACTCGGCTCGGATCCGGTTGAGCCGGCCGGAATCCGGACCGTGACCGGCCACGTCGACGATCTCGCGGAGGGACACGACGTCGCCGCGTTCGATCGCGGCCGCGCCCATCACGAGATAGTCGACGCCGCCCACGCCGAGGCCGATGGCCTGTTGTCGTAGCTCCCGGCCGGTGCTCATCACCAGATCCAGGTCGCCCTCGGCGAACGCCATGTGGAGCCGGGTCTCAATCACGGTCATGAGCATCTGCGGGTCGACGAGATCGGGGAACTGGGCGATGTACCGCTCGACGATCTCGTGCGCCTCGGCGGCTCGGCCCCGGTACGCCCTGACATCGGCGACGGGGGCCGGGACGGTGAACTGCCAGGGCGTCGTCCAGTCGCCGAGCGCGTCGATGTCGGCGGCGATCGATTCGATCCGATCCCATTGGCCGAGGACGAGGGCGCAATCACAAGCGTTGCCGGCCAGGGACGTGGCCCGGGCGAGGAACCCATGCTCGCGCGCCCGCCGGGCGCCGGTGGCCGCGATCTCCATCGCTTCGGCCGGCCACTCGACCGCGCCCCAGGCGGACAGGTTCATCCGGCTCCGGATCTCGGCGCCGAAGAACCCCTGCTTCTCGGCGAAGGAGAGCGCCCCACGGAGCAGGGCCACCGCCTCGAGCGCCCGGCCATCGGCGGAGATCGCCCAGGCCCGGCTCGGCAGGAGCTCCGCGACGACTTCCCGCAGGTCGGACCGGTCGGCGATCGGGAGGATCTGTTCGATGAGCTCGAGCGACGCGGCGTGTTGGCCGCTCATCAGATGGGCCCGCGCGAGCTCGGCCGCGAGGCGGATCCCATCCGGATCGTCGTCGGGGAGTGCCCCAAGGTCACGCCGGATCCCCTCCGCTTCCGTCACCGCGGAGGCAGGGTGCCCGCTCGAGATGATCGCCGCCGTGAGGATCGTGCCGGCCCGCGCCGCCGGGCCCGGTTCGTTTTGGGCGAGGCGATCCGCCACGAGTGCGCGCGCGATCGTCTCGGTCTCGTCGTACCGGCCGGCTCCCAGCAGCGCGTCCGCCCGCGCCTCGGCCAGCCTGAACCGGGTGTCATCGTCGGCGGCCAACGCGGCGGCATCGGCGAGATAGCCGGCCGCACTCGACAGGGCCCCGATCGCCACGGCCCGCGCCGCGGCGGTTTCGAGCGCCGCGCTCACGTGCGCCGCCAGCGCGGCTCGACTCGCGTCGTCCGGGGCGTTCCCGAGCGCACTGAGGTAATGGCTGGCGACGACGCCGGCCAACTCCTCGCTCCCGGCCTGCGCGAAGTGCCGGGCCGCGGCGAGATGGAGGGCCATCCGGTCGCGCCGTGACAGCCGGCCGTAGGCGACCTCGCGGAGGACGCCCTGCACGAACCGGTACTGGCCGCGCTCCGGTGAGATCGGGTCGTCGTCGAGGAGCACGACCTCCCGGTCGATCAGGCCAGCGAGAGTACGCTCGACGTCGGCCGGCGGCTGCTGGAGCAGCCCGACCAGGCCGTCGAGGGTGAAGCTGACGCCCAGGACTCCTGCCACGCCGATGAGCTCGCGGGACGGGGGATCGAGGGCGTCGAGGCGGGCCCCGAGCAGGGACTGGAGCGACTCCGGGACGGCGAGCTGGCCGAGATCGGCGGCCAGGTGGAACCGACCGGAACGCTCCGACAGGGAACCCTGGTCGAGGAGCATCCGGACGGTCTCGACGGCATAGAGCGGGATCCCGGCCGCCCGGTCGCGGATCGCCCGGAGCGCCGCGGGCGGGATGCCGGGCACCAGGCCGAGCAGGAGCAGGTCCATCTCCTCGTCGTGGAGTGGCGTCAGGTCCAGCCGGGTGTGATTGCGCACGGTCGCCCCGAACGTGGGGCGCTCCTCCACGAGCTCGGGGCGGGCCAGGACGAGGACCATGATCGGGCGGTTGCGGGCCGAGGTCAGGAGGCCCTCGATGAAGTCGATGAGGCCCTGGTCGGCCCACTGGAGATCCTCGAAGACGAGGATCGTGGGTCCGCGATCGGCGATCCGTTCGAACAGGGTGCGCCACGCGGCGGTCAGCTCCTCGGCGGTCCCGGCGGCCGTCCCGCCCAGGCCGAGGAGGGTGACCAGCTGGGGTTCGACGCGAGCGCGCTCGTCCGGGTCGACCAGGTACTCGGCGGTCATGTCCGCGAGCTTGGCCCGGGCCACGTCGACCGGGTCGGACTCGGCGATCCGGGCCCGGCCGCGGACCATCTCGGCCAGGGCCCAGAAGGCGATCCCCTCGCCGTACGCGGGCGACCGGCCCTGGTGCCAGTACACGAGTTCGACCAGCCCGTCGATGTACTTCTCGAACTCCCAGGCGAGCCGGCTCTTGCCGATGCCCGCGATGCCCAGGATCGAGACGAGGCGGGCCCGCCGGTCGCGACTCGTGGTGTGGAGGAGCTCCTTGAGCAGCCGCAGTTCGTTGTCCCGGCCGACGAACGGGGCCTCGAGACGGGTCGTCCGGCCGTAGCCGCCGCGCCCGGCGACGATCCGGACGGCCTGCCAGGCCGGCACCGGCAGCGACTTGCCCTTGAGCGACCGCTCGCCGACAGGTTCGTAGACGATGGCCGATTCGGATGCCCGGACGGTCGCTTCGCCCGCGAGGACCGCGCCGGGTGGCGCGATCGACTGGAGGCGCGAGGCGGTGTTCACGAGATCCCCGGCGACCATGCCCTGACCGTCGGGCGACACGGTCACGGCGGCTTCGCCGGTCATCACCGCGGCCCGGGCTTCCAGGGTCGAGCGGTCCGGAGTCTGAAGGTGACGGACCGCGTCGAGCAGGTCCACGGCGGCGCGGACCGCCCGCTCGGGGTCGTCCTCATGGGCGACCGGCGTGCCCCAGACGGCCATGACGGCATCGCCGATGAACTTCTCGATCGTGCCGCCGTACCGCCCGATCTGCTCGCGCGCGATCGTGAAGTAGGCGTCGAGGAACTCCCGGACCGCTTCCGGATCCCGGTCGTCGGACAGGGCGGTGAAGCCCACCAGGTCCACGAACAGGACGCTGACGACCCGACGCTCCGTGGCGCCGCTCGCCGACGTGACGGCGGCCCGGCCCGGGAGTCGCGGCGGGCTCGCCGCCCCCTCGGCCTGCGCTCCGCCGCCGGGCATCGCCACCCCGCAGGCGCCGCAGAACCGGTCGCCCGGCTCGGCGACCGTCCCGCACGCGGGGCAGCTCGCGGCCAGCGCCGCACCGCAGGTTCCACAGAACCGGCGTCCCGCCCGATTTTCGGTTCCGCACGATTCGCAGATCATCTGGGCCTGGTCCCGCGTGGGTGTCACCGACCGTGCGAGGATACCGCCTCGTGGCGGGATCACCGTTCGGCGGGCTGGTCGCCCGGAGGAGTGCGCGATGGTCGAAGGGATCTTCCGGGTGAGCCTGGCGGATGGGACGGTCCGCCTGGCGGTCGGCGACCCGTACGCGGGTCCGAAGCGGCTGCTCCCTGCCGGGCTGACGATCGCCGAGGCACTCCAGGTCGGATCCCGGGACCTGACCCAGCTCCTCGAGGAGGCGACGAGCGATCGACCGATCTCGGGTCAGGTGCGGATCCTCGCCCCGGTCGACTCCCAGGAGATCTGGGCCGCCGGGGTGACCTACCGGCGGTCGCGCGATGAGCGCAAGGCCGAGTCGACCACGGCCGACGTCTACGACCGCGTCTACGTGGCCGACCGCCCGGAGCTCTTCTTCAAATCCGCCGCGTGGCGCGTCCGTGCGCCCGGCGAGAGCATCGGCGTCCGGGCCGACTCCGCCTGGAACGTGCCCGAGCCCGAGCTCGGTGTCGTGGTCGCGTCGGATGGCTCGATCGCCGGCTTCGTCATCGGCAACGACGTCTCGTCGCGGACGATCGAGGGCGAGAACCCCCTCTACCTGCCCCAGGCCAAGGTCTACGACGGGTCGTGCGCCCTGGGTCCCTGCCTCGTCCCGGCGGACCAGGTCTCGCTGCCGCTCGGGATCGCGCTGACGATCGAGCGCGACGGTTCGACGGCGTTCGCCGGGACGACCTCCACGGCCGAGATCCGGCGAGCCCTCGGGGACCTCGTCGAACACCTGGTCCGGGCGCTGGCCCTCCCCGACGGGGCGATCCTGCTGACCGGGACCGGGATCGTCCCACCGGCGCCGTTCACGCTGCTGCCCGGCGACGTGGTCCGGATCGAGATCGACGGGCTGGGCGTCCTCGAGAATCCGGTGGTGCGCGTGGGTGGAGCGGGTCCGGCGACCGCCTGACCGTCCAGGGCGAGGATCGGCGAGATGTGAGATGGTTGCTCGCGCAACCGAAGCGCGCGCACGAAGCCCAGCCCGAGGATCCCCGATGAGCGACTACGCCGACTGGACGAAGAACATGATCGCCGACATCCGCGCCAACGGCCGCCCCACGAGCGGCTATTTCGAGGGGCGCCCCGTGATGGTCCTCACGACGACCGGGGCGAAGAGCGGTCAACCAAGGGAGGCCGTCGTGACCTTCTCGCGCGACGGGGACGACTACGTCGTGGTCGGGTCGAAGGGCGGCGAACCCGACGACCCGGCCTGGTTCACCAACCTGCGGACGAACCCGGTCGTGACGGTCGAAGCCGATGGCGAGACCTTCCAGGCTCGGGCGACGGTCGCGCAGGGCGCCGACCGCGACGCGCTGTGGGACCGGCATGCGGCCGAACACACCCAGTTCCTCGACTATCCATCGAAGACGTCCAGGATCATCCCGATCGCCCGCCTCGCCCGGATCGGCTGACTCGGCGCGGGCGTCCACACGGGCGAAGCGTTCGTCGGGGCGATCGGAAGCGACGACAAGATCGACTTCACCGGCTGGGCGACACGGTGAACATCGCCGCGCGGCTCGGGAGCCTGGCTGGGCCGGGCGAGCTCCTCGTGAGCCGGACCGCATGGGATCGGGCCGCGCTCGGCGACCCGCCCGAGGAGCGCGAGGTCGAGATCGCCGGCCGGGCCGGCACCCTGGCCGTGGTCCCGCTCGGGCGGACCGCGATCGCCGCCTGAACCAGGCCGCAAACCCTCGGTACTACGTCGCCGGGCCGCACCGGTCTACGGCGTTCGGGTGACCCGCGCCACCCACAATGTCTATGTCCCCGCGCACCGCTGATGGCCAGACTGTGGCGGTGGGACCTCAGCTGATCACGCCCGCGGAACCCACCCTCGCGCGCACACGCGGCACCGTCGCACGTCTGCGCCCGAGGGCCTGGCTCGCGTTCGCCATCGGCGGCCTCGGGATCGGCACCTGCGCGGCCTTCCTCGGAGAATCGGCGCTGGTCCAGTTGCTGCTGACCGTGGTGGGCCTGGCCTCGGCCATCGGGATCTTCCAGGGTGTCCGGATCAACCGGCCCGCTCGGCCCGGCCCTTGGCGGCTCATGGGGATCTGCCTCTTCCTCTCGGCGATCGGGACACCGCTCATCCCGATGCCCGGGGCGATCGGTCTGTTCGGACAGGCGGTCACCGCCACAGGCGCCACGATCGGCCTGGTCGGCTTCATGCGCCTGATCCGCGGTCGGATCCCCGGGGGCGATCTGCCGGCCCTCATCGACGCGGGGATCATCGCGAGCGGAACGGGCGTGTTGATCTGGGCCTTCGGCTTCGCCCCGTACGTCCTGGCGGCACGCCAGAGCTCCCTCGTGGCCGCGGTCCTCTTCTACCCGATGCTCGTCGCCCTGGCCGTGGTGGCGCGGATGTGGCTCATCTCCGGGGCGCATCGCAGCGCGACGCGGCTCCTCGTCCTGGCCATCGTCGCCACGAACGCCGTGATCGTCATCGACATGATCAGCGCCCATGACGGCCACGACGCGTTCACCGGCGCGTACCTCCTGTCGTCGTTCGCGATGTACACGTTCCTGGCCACGTCCGCCCTGCATCCGTCCATGGCCATCGACGTCGAACGCCACGCCCCCGACCTGCGGCCGATCGGCCGGCGCAGGATCGTGGCCCTGACCGCGGCACTCCTGGTGAACCCCGCCACGCTGGCGATCGAGGTCGCGGCCGGTCATGCGGTGGATCCGGCGCCGTACCTCGTGGGCGGCGCCGTCATCGGCGTCCTCGTCATCGCCCGCCTGACCGACGCGCTCCGGCAGCTTGGCGACAGCCTCCACGAGCGCGAGGCGCTCATGGAACTGCTCCGCCGCCAGGCCCTGTATGACGCCCTCACCTCCCTCCCGAACCGGAGTCTGTTCACCGAGCGCCTCACCGCGGCGTACGAGAACCGGTCGGCCGAGCGGATGCTGGCGGTGCTCCTGCTCGACGTCGACGACTTCAAGTCGGTCAACGACAGCTACGGCCACGATGCCGGCGACGCGCTCCTCGTCGCCGTCGGCCAGCGCCTGCGCGGGGTCATCCGCGACGGCGACACTGCGGCGCGGCTCGGCGGCGACGAGTTCGTCATCGCCCTCGCCAACTTCGCCGATCCGACGGTCCCGACCCGGGTCGCCCAGCGGGTCCTGGCGACCCTCAGCGAACCATTCGACTTCGGCGGACATCGCCTCACGATGCGGGCCAGCGTGGGCGTAGCGGTCGCCGGGGCCGACGACCGGACGGCCGACGAGCTCGTCCGCAACGCCGACATCGCGATGTACCTGGCCAAGACCCGGGGCAAGGGCCGGTTCGAGATCTTCGAGCCGTATATGCAGGCCGCGGCCATGAACCTGCTGGAACTGCGGACGGACCTTGCGCCGGCGATCTCGGCCGGTGAACTGCGGCTGCACTTCCAGCCAGTCATCGAACTCAACACCGGCCGGACGCTCGGCTACGAGGCGCTCGTCCGGTGGCAGCGTGGCGCCCGGCTTCTGCCACCCCTCGAGTTCATCCCGATCGCCGAGTCGAGCGGCCTCATCGGGCCGCTGACGGACTGGGTCATCGACGAGGCCTGCCGGCTGGCCTCCGGCTGGGGCACGCCCGGCGACCTGCCCTGGGTGAGCATCAACCTCTCGTCGAGCCAGCTCATCCGGCGCGACCTGGTCGCCCGGATCGGTCGCACCCTGGAGGCGACCGGACTGGCCGCCGACCGGCTGGTCATCGAGATCACGGAATCCGCCCTGCTCGAGATCGACGTCGCGCGCCCGGCCATCGAGCGACTCAGCGAGCTCGGCCTGCGCGTGGCGATCGACGATTTCGGGATCGGCTACTCGGCGCTCAGCTACCTCGCCAGGCTGCCGATCGACATCGTCAAGATCGACCGCTCGTTCATCAACGCCCTCCAGGCGGCCGGGCCGGAGGAGGCGATCGCGTCGGCGATCATCGCCCTCGCCCAGCGCCTGGATATGACCACGATCGGGGAAGGGGTCGAGACCGAGGAGCAGTTGCAGCAGTTGAAGGCTCTCGGCTGCGACCTTGGCCAGGGCTTCCACCTGGGCCGTCCGGCGGCCGTGGACGATCTCCCGGCGCGGCTGCGTCCGACCCGCCGAGCCGTGCCCGCCGCGTAGCCGCCGGGCGGTGCCGGGATGTCAGGTGCGATCGGCCTCGGCAACGTCGCCCTGGTCCCCGGCCCCGGCGCCTGAGCATGGTGGCATCGACGTCTTGACCCGCCACGGCGGTGCGGGTGAAACTCGCCCACGATGACCGACCGTCCGCGCTGAGCCCGATCCGCGAGGTCGCTGGCGGCTCCTGGCCATCCTCGCAACGGCACAGCTCCTGGCGTTCGCTCCGTGGTTCAGCGCGTCCGCGGTCGCGCCGCTCCTCCAGGCGGATTGGCAGCTCGGCCGGCTCGACCTGCCGTTCCTCACGATCGCCGTCCAGCTCGGATTCGCCGCCGGGGCGCTGACGCTGGCGGCGACCGGCGCCCCCGATGTCGTCGCGGGTCGCACCCTCCTGTCCGCGGGTGCCGCCGTCGCGGCCATCGCCAACCTGGGCTTCGCCTGGCTGGCCCACGACGTCGCGACGGCCATCCCGTTCCGCGTCGCGACCGGCGCGGCCCTGGCGTGCGTCTACCCGGTCGCGATCAGGACGCTCGCGGGCTGGTTCCGGCGCGACCGCGGCGTCGCGGTCGGCGTGCTCGTCGGTGCCCTCACGATCGGCTCGGCGCTCCCGTTCCTGTTCCGGGCCGTGGGCGCGCTGGGTGGCGCCGACTGGCGGGTCGTCGTCACCGCGGCGAGTGTCGCGTCGATCGCCGGCGCGCTCATCGCCCTCGTGGGCGTGCGCGAGGGACCGAACGAGGTCCGCGCCCCACGGTTCAGCTTGAGCATGGCGGCCCGGGCGTTCAGTGGCACGTCGGTTCGGTTAGCCAACATCGGCTATCTCGGGCACATGTGGGAGCTCTACGCGATGTGGACGTGGGCGCCCCTGTTCATCGCCGCGAGTTTCGCCGCCGGCGGCGTGACGGACCCATCGCTGGCGAGTTTCGGGGCGTTCCTCGTGGTCGCCGTCGGCGGCCTCGGCTGCGTCGTCGCGGGGCTCATCGCCGACCGCGTCGGCCGGACGACCGTGACGATCGTCGCGATGGTCTGCAGCGGAGCGAGCGCCCTGGCGATCGGCTTCCTGTTCGGCGCCCCGCCCTGGTTGACGCTGATCCTCGGGATCTTCTGGGGCGCCACGGTCGTGGCCGACTCGGCCCAGTTCTCGACGGCCGTCTCGGAGCTGGCCCCGCCCGGCACGGCCGGATCGGCCCTGGCGATCCAGACCGCCCTCGGGTTCATCCTGACCGGCGTGACGATCCTCATCGTGGGGGCGCTGGCGCCGACCGACGGCGGCACGTGGCGCATCGCGTTCGCGATCCTCGCGCTCGGGCCGCTCGTCGGCATCGTCGCGATGGGCCGGCTGCGGGGACGCTCCGACGCGGTCCTCATGGCCGGCGGATCTCGCTAGGCCGCGATCCGCCCCTTGCCCGGGGAGGGCTCCCGCTCAGGCTCCGTTCGCGAGGCCGCGCGTCGCGAAGACGACGAAATCCACCACCTCCCGTAACGCGAAGACGATATCGACGTTATCGCTCATGATCGCTTCTGACGCCCCGGGCTCGTGCCCGGATCGGGCTCCCGAGCGGGAGTAACTCAGCTGGCAGAGTGCCTGCTTTCCAAGCAGAGAGTCGCAGGTTCGATCCCTGCCTCCCGCTCCAATCCCCAGACGGACCGCGATCAGCGGCCCGAGCGCCAGTCCGCCCAGACGACGCATGACCGGGGACCCACCCGACAGCCCACCCGAAAGGCCCAATTGACATGTGGGTTGACAGGCCCGTTCATGTCGGGATGACGAACAACCACCCGAGGGACAGGGGATGACGCGCCGACGACGGGCTGCGCTCGCCGTGAAGCGGGGCATCGACATCGTCGGCGCCCTGGCGGCACTTATCGTCCTGTCACCGTTCCTCGCGGCGATCGCGCTCGCGGTCCGGGTCACGATGGGTGGGCCGGTCCTGTACCGCCAGGAGCGGCCCGGCCTGGGTGGGCGGCCGTTCACGATCATCAAGTTCCGGAGCATGCGGTCGGCGCGCCCGGGGGAGGTCTGGTACCTCACCGACGACGCGCGGATCACCCGACTGGGGCGCTTCCTGCGCGGGACGAGCCTGGATGAGCTGCCCGAACTGTGGAACGTCCTCCGCGGCGACATGAGCCTCGTCGGGCCCCGGCCGCTGTTCAGCCACTACCTGGACCACTACACCCCGGAAGAGCACCGGCGCCATGAGATGCGGCCGGGGATCACGGGCTGGGCGGCAGTCAACGGCCGCAACAGCCTCCAGTTCAAGGATCGAGTCCGGCTCGATGTGTGGTACATCGACCACTGGAGCCTGCTGCTCGACCTGACGATCGTGCTGCGCACGATCAAACAGGTCGTGCACCGGACGGATGTCGTGATCGTCGAGGACGACCTGGCCCTCGGCTTCCCCATGGCCGGTCAGGTGATCGGCGAGCCCGACCCGGCGGCTGGTGAGGCGGGACTCCCGGCCGTGGTGAAGCCTGACGCGGCCGGAGAGGCGGGTCTCCCGGTCGAGGCGAAGCCCGGCCGCCGGCGACGGCGGCACGGCGTCCGGCGAGCGGTGGTCCGCCAGCCGGACTAGTCGCGCGTACCCGGAAGGCTGATCCGGACCGGCCAGGACTCGGTCTCGCCGGCGTCGCTTGGCACGCCGAGCAGGAACCCCTGGCCGAACGGGACACCCAGCGCCCGCAGGGCCTCGAGCTCCTCCCGCGTCTCGATCCCCTCGGCGATCAGGTGGAGCCCGCCCTTCACCGCGAAGTAGCCCATCCCGGCGATGAGCGCCTGGCGCGCCGGCTCCGTGTCGATGTTCCGGACGAGGGCGATGTCGATCTTCACGAACGCGGGGCTGAGCTCGAGGATATGGCGGAAGCTCGCGTAGCCGGCTCCGGCGTCGTCGACGGCGAGGCGGATCGGCCCGAGCTGCGCGAGCTCGGCCCGCACGGCCGCGTAGTCGTCGATCGCGACATGCTCGGTGATCTCGAGGACGATCAGGCGGTCGACCGAGCCGAGCAGGGCGCGCACGCCCCCCGACACGATGAGCTCGGGTGAGGCGTTGACGCTCAGGTAGGCGCCCGCGGGGAGGCGCTCCGCGGCCTCGAGCGACGCCCTCAGGCACGCGGTTTCGAGCTCCGGACCAAGGCCGACCCGGGCCGCGGCCGCGAACAGGACGCCGGGCGGTCGGCCATCGGCGAACCGAGTGAGCGCTTCATAGCCCGGGACGGTGCCATCGTTCAGGTCGACGATCGGCTGGAAGAAGGGCCGGAACTCGGCCGAGTCGATCACGGCCTGGACCTCCGCTCGGTCCGCCGCGGCCGTGCGGCGCACGCCGAGGCGTGGCCCGATGAGCGTGCCCACGATCGACCCGAAGGTGACCAGCGCAGGGAGCCGCTCGACGAGATGGGTGGCCTTGGTCGCGTCGTACGCCGCCACGCCGATGAGGCCGATCGAGCCCCCGGCGCACGGGAACGGGGCGAACGCCATCGAATGCACGCCGCCCTCCGTGAGCATCCGGGCGATCGGACCGTCGGCGGGATCGGGTTCCCAGGCGTCCACCCATGGTCCGCGACGTGCGCTCTCGTGCAGGCGTCGCAGTCTCGGGATCGAGATCGGCGTGCCCGTCGGAGTCCGGTCGGCATTGCGACCCTCGACCGCCAGGACCCAACCGGAATCGGGCTCGAGGATGATGACGAAGGCCGAATCCACGTTCGACAGGCCGATGATCTCCGAGCACGCGATCGTGGCTACCTCTTCGGGCGTCGCCTCGGCGTCGATCCGCGCGAGGGCCGCCTCGATCGACCCGCGCTCCCGGGCCTCGCGTTCCAGCGCGCTCTCCAGGGCACGCTCGCGGGTGATGTCCCGATCGGTCTGCATGTAGGAGATCACCCGGCCCGAGGCATCGCGGATCCCCGAGATGACGGCGGCGACTTCGAAGTCGGACCCGTCCATGCGCCGGTTGACGATCGAGCCCTTCCATGTCCGACCCGCGGCGGCGGTGGCCCAGACGTCGACGAAGAACGCCGCGTCCTGTCGGCCGCTGTCGACGATCCGCGCGTGGCGGCCGACGATCGCCTCGGGCGGGTAGCCGTACGCGCGGGTGAACGCCGGGTTGACGTACGTGACCATGTTGTTCAGGTCCTGCATCCAGATCGAGTCGGCGGTCTGCTCGACCGCGGACACGAGACGGGTCCGCTCCTCGTCCGCGGCCACGGCGTCGGTGATGTCCTGGGTCGTCCCGACGAACCGGACCGCCTCGCCGCGGTCATCACGGATGACCTCGGCCTCCTCGTGGACGATCCGGATCGATCCGTCGGCCTTCACGATCCGGTAATCGGTCGATACGGGCGATACGTTCGTGCTCGAGGCCACACATCGCACCACCTTGGCGCGGTCGTCCGGGTGGACGAACTCCTGAAACGCCTCCTGGGTCTCTTCGAACGTGCCCGGCTCCACCCCGAAGATGCGGCACGACTCGTCGGACCACCACAGTGCGCCAGTCGCGAGTTCCAGGTCCCAGCTGCCGACGTGGGCGGTCCGCTGGGACTCGTCGAAGTGGAGCTTGCTCACCCGGAGCGCCTCGACGAGGCGAAGCCGCTCGGCCTCGAGGCGCACGAGGGCGGCGTCGGCGGGGCGCGGCTCGGTCCCGAGGGCGCCGTGAGCCACACCGGGTTCGCGGGTCATGGCCCCAGCGTCACACGCGTGTGCGGTGCCGACCAGTACCCGAAGGTCCGCCGCCCCAGCGGCGGGCGCGCTCAGTCGGGGTCGTTCTGGAGTGCGAAGGCTTCGATCGCGAGGGGATGGTCCGCCTGCAGGATCGTCGGATCCTCCGGGGGCTCCGGCGCGGCACCCACGATCGCGCCGAAGGGCCCGGCCGGATGAGCGCCGACAGGCCCGGCCGGATGAGCGCCGGCGGGCCCGGCCGGGTGAGCGCCGACGAGCGTGGCCAGGGGGGTCGGTACCGCCGGATCGCTCTCGGTCGCGGCCAGCAGCACGCGGACGCGCCCGTCGTTCGAGCCGCGCGGTGCGAGGGGGACCACGGCCGCCAGCGTGCCCTGCTGGTCACTGACCCAGAGCTGGAAGTCGTCGCGCTTGAAGAGCTCGATCTCGGCGATCGGACTCGGGTAGTGGTGGACTCCACCGGTCGATGCTTTGGGGAGCACACCGGTGTGGTACGCGACCTCGAGCGGCATGCTCGCGTTGCAGATGGAATCGGTCCAGCGGGCGATGCCGTCCGCGTCCACGATCGGCGTGTCGAGCAATTCCCGGATGCCCAGCTCCGTGACGGCATCCGGGAACGCGGCGTAGAGCCGGCGGGCGTTCTGGCGGAGCAGGTCGACCTTGGCCGGATCCGCGCAGAACTGCGCGCTCCATTCGATGCCGGCAAGGTTCCGGACGACGAACCAGCCCTGGTCGTCCTTGAGCCAGAGCCCGCCGCCGTGGTGGTCCTGGTAGGGCGGCGGGCCGTAGAAGAGGCCATCGACGCTCTTGGCCATCTTGTTCATGGACGATCGCGCGTGGATGTACTCCTTCGAGTCCTTGCGCGTGGGATGGTCCGGGATCTGGATCGTCCAGGGGTGGTCCTCGTGCTCGGCGTGGGCGCCGGCCGCCCCGTCCGCTGCCCCGTCGTTCGGCGCCATCGATCACCTCCAGTCCGACTGCGTGTCCGTCGAGTCTGACAGTGACCGACTGCCATCTCGGCACTGTCTCCGTCTGTCGTGGCCGGCGCCGCCGACTCACGGTCTGAGCGTCCGATCCGGGCCGGCGGCGCCCGACGTGCCGCCCCGAGCTTGGCGCCGTGGGCCGAACCTCCGTACCCTGAGCCGATACTCAGGAGGCATGGCCGTGGATTTCAAGCTCGAGCTCGTGGTGGTTCCCGTCTCGGACGTGGATCGGGCGAAGGCGTTCTACGTCGAGAAGATGGGATTCGCGCTGGACGTCGACCACCGTGCCGGCGACGCCTTCCGCGTCGTCCAGTTGACCCCGCCGGGCTCGGCCTGCTCGATCACGATCGGGGTGGGGGTCTCGGCGGTGGAGCCGGGCACGTACCAGGGTCTGCACCTCATCGTGACCGACATCGTCGCCGCGAGGGCGTGGCTCGTGGAGCGCGGCGTGGACGCCAGCGAGCCGTTCCACTTCGGGCCGGAGGGCCAGACGCCGGGCGTGCACGCGGAGCGGAAGGACTACGAGACGTTCGTCTCCCTGAGCGATCCGGACGGCAACGGCTGGCTCGTCCAGGAGGTCGGCCATGTCGCGTCGTGACCTGCCGTTGCGCCGCGCCGGGACGCGGCGCTAGCATCGGCGGGCGATGCCTTCACGGGATCCGGATCCGCTCCTGAGGGTCGATACGTTCCAGGTCCAGATCGGCGACCGCGAGATCGGGTTCGCCCACGTCGGGCCGCTCACGTCCGAGACCGACCTGGACGCGCCGCTCGACAGGCCGCCGAATCGATTCGCTCCGGTCACCCTCCGGCGAGCGGTCACGACCTCTCGCGAGCTCTATGACTGGCGTCGCCACATCGTGGATGGCAAGGACGAGCGGCGCGATGTCACGATCCGCCAGCTGTCGGCTCCTGGCGGGACCATCGTGAACGCATGGCGGCTCGTCCGCGCCTGGCCACGCCGCTGGTCGGGCCCGTCCTTCGATGCGCTGAGCGCCGAGATCGCCATCGAGGAGCTCGAACTCAGCTTCGAGGACCTCGTCTGGCTCGACCCGAGACCGGACTGACCCAGGAGGCCGAGATGGCTGTGCTCCGCAACCACCCATACGCCCGGTTCAACTTCCTCGTCGACCTGGGAGACGGCGTGACGGCCGGGCCGGAGGCCGGATTCGCCGAGTGCAGCCAGATCGCGATGAGCGTGGACGTCATCGAGTACCGGAACGGCAACGACAAGGACAACGCCAGGCGCAAGCTCACAGGCCTCGCCCGGGTGAGCGACGTCACGCTCAAGCGCGGGATCATCGGCTCGCTCAACCTCTACCGCTGGCTCGACCAGACCCGGAACGGCGACCCGACGGCCGTCCGGAACGTCACGATCCAGCTCCAGAACGAGGATCACACCGAGATCGTGCTGACCTGGAAGCTCAAGAACGCGCGCGTCGTCAAGCACACGAGCGGTCCGCTGAACGCCAAGGGCACGGACGTCGCGATCGAGGAGTTGACGCTCGCCTACGAGGGCCTCGAGATCGATTAGGCGGCTCGAGTCGCGCGAGGCCGGTGAGTCCTACGAGGCGAGGGCGACACCCCAAGCCCGCGCCGCTTCGATCTGTTCGACCGGGACCCGATCGGTGAGTGGGCCGGTCACGCCGTCCAAAACGAAGCTGCGGGGTTGTTCGAGTCGTCCCACACCGGCGCGGCGGAGCATGCTCGCGGCCCCCTTGGCGGCGGACCCGGTCAGGAGCGCGGGGCCGTTGGACCGCGTGTCGAACGCGGCCGCCTTCACCCCGGAGCCGGCGTGGACCTCGGCCAGCCACTCGCGCATGCCCGGGCCCTTGGACACGAGCTCGCCGCCCGAGCGCTCGGCGGCATTCGCCCGCGTCCGGGGCGTGGACATCCCATGGACGTGGGTCGGTCCGCCGACGACGAGCAGGCTCACGTCCAACGGGAGCGCGGTCGGCGCGGCCCCGACTTCGACCGTGTCGACCGGCATCTTCGTGCCGATCCCGTCGGCGATCGCGAGCGCCACGTCGCGCGTATTCCCGAACATCGATTCGTAGACGACCAGTGCGCGCATCGCGGCGCCCTCCTGCACGTGAGCCAGCGTCGACAGACTCGCATGCGGGGACCATCAAGCCCAGAGCCGAACGTCCCGCGGGGGCGTGCCGTCCAGCAAGGGGTTCGAGCGGGCCGGCGATGGCGCCGCCGGCGCCTCAGTACTGGAAGAGCAGCTCGCGGTACTTGGGCAGCGGCCAGAGCTCGTCGTCGACCAGCGTCTCCAGCTCGTCGGCCACCTCGCGCAGCGCGCCCTGGGCGGGGATGACCTTGTCGCAGAAGAGGCGCGCCTCCTTGTGGACCGTGCCGGCCTCGTGGGCCTCGTGCTGGGCGTGCTCGAGCGCGCCGATCGCGTCGACGAGCTTGTCGGCCAGGCTCGAGACCCGCTCGCAGACCGAGCTGATCCCGCGCGACGACGAGGCGCCGCTCAGCGTGTTGAGGTACTTGGCGGTGGCCGGCAGGATCATCGTGGACGCGATGTCGACCGCGCAGTTGGCCTCGATGTTCTGGACCTTGACGTAGCGCTCCCAGTTGATCTCGACCCGCGCCGCGAGCTCGCGCTCCGACAGCACGCCGAACTGGGAGAAGAGCTTCTTGGCCTTGGGCGTGGTCAGCGACGGCAGCGCGTCCACCGTCGTCCGGTTGTTCGGGAGGCCACGCTTGGCGGCCTCGGCGTGCCACTCCTCGGAGTAGCCGTTGCCCTCGAACAGGACCTGCTGATTCGCCTTGACGATGGCCGACAGCGTGCTGGTCAGCCCGGCGAAGTCACCGTGCTTCAGCTTCTCGAGCTCGTCGGCCAGCTTGGACAGTGAGTCCGCCACGACCGTGTTGAGCACGGTCTGGGGCCAGTAGATGGGGGCGGACGAGCCGACCGCCCGGAACTCGAACTTGTTGCCGGTGAAGGCGAACGGCGAGGTCCGGTTGCGGTCTGTCGCGTCCTTCGGGAGGACCGGCAGCGAGGTGACCCCGAGGTCGGCCGAGCCGCCCTTCTTGGAGCTCGATGTCGCGCCCTTGCCAAGCTGCTCCACGACGTCCGTCAGCTGCGAGCCCAGGAAGATCGACATGATCGCGGGCGGGGCCTCGTTGGCCCCGAGACGATGGTCCTGGCCCGCGTCGGCGATGCTCGCGCGAAGCAGGTCGGCATGCTCGTTGACGCCGCGGATCACGGCGACGAGGAAGGCCAGGAACTGGGCGTTGGCATGCGGGTCGTTGCCCGGGTCGAGGAGGTTCTCGCCCTCGTCCGTGCCCATCGACCAGTTGTTGTGCTTGCCCGACCCGTTGATCCCGGCGAACGGCTTCTCGTGGATGAGGAACATGAGTCCGTGCCGCGGCGCCAGCCGCCGCATCAGGCTCATGACGATCATGTTGTGGTCGGACCCGACCGACGTCGGCTCGTAGACGGGCGCCATCTCGAACTGGCCCGGGGCCACCTCGTTGTGGCGCGTCTTGGCCGGGATGCCGAGCCGCCACAGCTCGCGGTCGAGATCCATCATGAACGCCAGGATCCGCTCGCGGATCGAGCCGAAGTACTGGTCCTCGAGCTCCTGGCCCTTGGGCGACGGGGCGCCGAACAGGGTCCGGCCGGTCAGGATGAGGTCGGGCCGTTGCTCGGCGAGGCGCCGATCGACGAGGAAGTACTCCTGCTCGGGCCCGATGTTCGTGAACACCCGCGTCGCGGTCGTGTTGTCGAACCAGCGCAGGACGCGGAGAGCCTGCTTGCCCAGCGCCTCCTGCGAGCGGAGCATCGGGATCTTGTGGTCGAGCGCCTCGCCGGTGTACGACACGAACGCCGTCGGGATCGTCATCGTGACGCCGTTCGGTTCCACCTGGAGGAAGATTGGGCTGGTCACGTCCCAGGCCGTGTAGCCGCGGGCCTCGAACGTGGCCCGGATACCGCCCGACGGGAAGGAGCTCGCGTCCGGCTCGCCCTGGACGAGCATCTTGCCGGAGAACTCGGCGATGGTCCGGCCCTCGCCGATGGGGTTCAGGAACGAGTCGTGCTTCTCGGCCGTGGACCCGGTCATGGGCACGAACCAGTGGGTGTAGTGGGTGGCGCCGTGCGCCATCGCCCACTCCTTCACGCCATGGGCGACGGCATCCACGATGGCGGGGTCGAACGGCTCGTCGCCGGCGATCGCGCTCCGCAGCTTCTTGAAGATCGGCTTGGCCAGGTACTCCCGTTGAGCGTCCTCGTGGAAGACGTACTGGCCGTAGATCTCCTCGCCGGCGCTCTCGAGGTAGTCCTGGGTGGAGGCGATCCTGTGGTCGGCGATCGTGGCGATCGCAGCCTGACGTGCAGTCATGGGTCTCCTGTGCGTGCCCTGCGGATACCGGATGACGACGGTCGACGATGAAGCCAGTCGGAACCAGGCCCCGTCTCGAGGCATCGGGTCGTAGTGTCCGAAGTATGGTCAAAACGGGGCCGGGCGTCAGTTACGCCGGGTTGCGGTTCGGTGCCGGAATCGTGCCCCTCCACGGGGGATTCGTCGCGATAGGGTGTCGTCAGCCCGCCAGGCACGCGGGTCCGGCCGCACGGGTCGCGACCGCCGTGAGTGCCGTGGTCGCTGTGGTCGCTGTGGTCGCCGAGACGTGATGCCGCTCGCGCCACAGCGGGGCGAGTGCGCTCAGCATGACCAACCCCGTCAGGGCGAATGCCGACGGGTAGCCCGCCTCGGCGGCGATCAGGCCGAACGCGGCGGCGCCGGCGCCCATGCCCGCATCGTAGGCGATGCTCCAGACGGCGCTGGCCGCGCCGTAGCCGGCGCGCGGGACGCGCTCGAACATCAGGGCCAGTGTCGCGTTCTGGCTCACGCCGAACCCCACCCCGAAGAGCGTCGCTCCGCCGACGACGGCGACGGGGCTGCCGACGAGGACGAGGCAGAACACGCCGATCGCCGCGATCGCGAGGCCCGGACCGAGCAGCCGCCGCGACCCGTGGCGGTCGCCGTAGCGGCCCGCCGCCCATCGGGCGAACGTCGCCGCCAGCGCCTGGACGAACAACGCCACCGCCACGAGGTCGTCCGCGGCGCGGACCGCCAGGGGCAGGAAGGTGACCACCACGCCCGCGGCGGCCGTGGTTCCCACGAAGACGACGGCGAGGCGGGCGAGTTCCGGGCGCCGGAGTGCCGCAAGCACCCCGAGCGGCGGATCCGAGGCGGCCTCCGAGGCGCGATCCGAGGCGGGCAGGCCGAGGGCCGTCACGATGACCACGAGCGCGCTCGCCGCTCCGGCGATGAACACGGGTGCGTACCCGAACTGCGCGACGAGCCAGGCGCCCAGCGGCAGTGCGACGATCGCCGGGATGCCCACGACCAGGCCGTAGAGACCCAGGCCCTCGCCACGTCGCTCGGAGGGAACGAGAGACGCGGCCAGGGCTCCGCCGGCGACGACCGTGACCCCGAAGCCGAGGCCGCGGACGAGCGAGACGGCCAGCACGACCGCCAGGTCGGAGGTCCCGGCCAGCACCAGGGCGGGCGCACCCAGGAGGAAGAGGCCGCCCGCGAACGTCGCCCGATACCCGGACCGCGTGACGATCCACGGCGTGGCGAGTTCCGCGACGACGCTCGAGATCATGAGCACTCCGGTGGCGAGCCCGGCACCCACGCCGTCAGCGCCCAGGAACGACGCATAGGACGGGACGGTCGTGAGCAGGAGATAGAAGCTCACATCACCGCCAAGGGACGCGAGAAAGACGAGGATCAGCGCGGGACTCAGGAGGGCCGGTCGCGAACGGTTCGCAAGTTCGCGTTCCCCGGGTCCGGCGGTCAGGACACTCATGGCGTCGGTCTCCGATGCGTTCTTTCGGGCATCGTCGTGCGCCACTGGCGCTTGGGAAAGGTCCAGTGAGTGGCCGCGGAGGAGGACCACTTCCGGGCGATCCGGCCGCCCGGCCGTCCCGGGCTAGAGTGCGGCGGCCGGACGGTCTCCCGTCCCGGCATAGGCGAGGGCGATCAGCCGGACACCCTCCCGGATCGCCCCCTCCGTCGTGGTCCCGTAGCCGAAGAGCAGGCCGCCGTGCTCCGGACGTTCGACGAAGTACGGCGTGATGCCGTCCACGGAGACCCCGAGGGCTGCCGCCCGGGCGACGATGCCGCGTTCGTCGGCGCCGGCCGGGAGCCAGGCGGTCACGTGGAGGCCGGCCGAGGCGCCGATCGGTCGAACCTCCGGAAGGTCCCGGGCCAGCGCCGCGAGTAGCGCGTCTCGCCGACCCCGATAGATCGGGCGCATGCGACGGAGATGGCCCGCGAAGTCACCCCTCGACAGGACGTCGGCGAACGCCAGCTGCTCGAGACTGGCCGAGCCGCGGTCGGTGGCCTCCTTGGCCTCGGCGACCTGGTCCACGAGGGTCGCCGGAACGAGGAGCCAGCCGAGACGCAGCCCGGGCGCCAGGGTCTTGCTCGCGGAACCGGCATACACCACCTGCTCCGGCGCAAGTCCCTGGATCGCGCCGATGGGCTCCCGATCGTACCGATACTCGGCGTCGTAGTCGTCCTCGAGGACGAGCCGGTCGCCGTTCGTCGCCCAGGCCGCGAGCGCGGAGCGGCGTTCGGCCGACAGCACGGCGCCGGTCGGGAACTGGTGAGCCGGGGTGAGGATGACGGCGTCGGGGTCGCTTCGGTCGAGGGCGGCCACGTCGATACCGGACTCGTCGACCGGGATCGCGACCACGTCCAGGCCTGCCTGTCGAGCGGCCCGGATCGTATCTCGCTGGCCGGGGTCCTCGACCGCGATCCGGGTCGCCCCGTTCGCCTTCATGACCTGCGTGACGAGGGCAAGCGCCTGCGCGAACCCGTTGCAGATCACCATCCGCGCCGGGTGGGCGGCCGTGCCGCGCACCCGGTTGAGATAGGCGGCCAGGGCCTCGCGGAGCTCCGGGGCCCCACGGCTGTCCAGGTAGCCCAGACGCTCGCTCGGCGTGTCGGTGAGGACACGGCGAAGAGCACGGAGCCAGACCTGGCGTGGGAACTCACTGACGTCCGGACGGCCGTAGCGGAAGTCG
Organism: uncultured Chloroflexia bacterium; assembly: GCA_963719285.1. Classification (GTDB taxonomy): domain Bacteria; phylum Chloroflexota; class Limnocylindria; order Limnocylindrales; family CSP1-4; genus C-114. The sequence continues at coordinate 451,957 of CAVRBO010000004.1, read as the reverse complement.
ATCCGACCCACCGGCGCTACCGCGCGGGCGGCAGGTACCTCGGAGCGCGGGCCGACGGTCGTGGACACCCGGGTCGCCGCGCCCTGCTGGCTCGTGAGGTAGCCCTCCGCGACGAGCTGCTCGAACGCCTCCACGACGACGCCCCTGGAGATCCCGAGCTGGTCGGCCAGGCTCCGCGTGGAGGGCAGTGCCGAACCGGCCTCGAAACGGCCGGCCTGGATGGCCGTGCGCAACGCGTGTTCGAGCTGCTGATGGAGAGGCCACGGATCGTCGCGTCGGACGTTGACGAGGAGCTCGTCGCGGAAAGTGGTCCCTGATGTTGCCATGGAAGTGGACCTTACCAGACGACCAGCGGCGCACCGACGATGGCTCCGCGGCAGCCCTTCGGGCGCCGATAGCAGTCGAGGAGACAGACGTGCGCTACATGCTCCTGATGTTCATGGACCCGACGATCTGGGAAGCCCTGTCCGAGGCGGAGCGGACCGAGGTATACCGCGGCCACGACGCCTTCCAGCGCACGACCGAAGCCTCCGGTGAGCTCGTCCGCACGCAGGCGCTGGGCGAGCCCTCGAGCGGCTTGACGGTCCGTGTCGCCGCTGGATCGCGCACGGTCAGCGACGGGCTGTCCGCGCCCGCTGACGCCTTCTTCTGTGGGTACTACCTCGTCGAGTGCGCCAGCCAGGAGCGGGCGATCGAGCTGGCCGCGCTCATCCCGGACGCGCGCTACACGCCGGTCGAAGTTCGACCGATCGTCCACGAAGCAGGCCCCGGGGCATAGCTCCGTCGGTCTCGGGCATCGGCCCGCGACAGTCCTGAAAGGAGATGGCCATGAACACCGTCACGTCACGAGATGGGACGACGATCGCCTTCGATGTCATCGGCGGCGGATCGCCGGTGATCCTCGTCGGGGGCGCATTCCAGCGGCGCGCAGACCCGATGTTCGTTCCGCTCGCGGTGCAGCTGTCGGAACACTTCGCCGTGATCGAATACGACCGGAGGGGCCGCGGGGACAGCGCCGACACGAGCCCGTACGCGGTCGAGCGCGAGGTCGAGGACATCGCGGCCCTCATCGCTGCGGTCGGCCGGCCCGCGGCCCTGTTCGGGATGTCCTCGGGCGCAGTCCTGGCGCTCGACGCCGCGCAGGGCGGCCTGCCGATCCCGAGGCTCGCCCTGTACGAACCGCCCTTCATCGTCGACGCGACACGGCCGGCTGTGCCGGATGACTATCTGGACCGACTCGCCGCCGCGCTCTCGGCCGGACGTCGCGGCGATGCCGTCGCCCTGTTCATGACCGCGGTGGTCGGCCTGCCGCCCGAAGCGGTCGAAGGGATGCGCGGCCAGCCGTTCTGGGCCGATATGGAAGGGCTCGCCCACACGCTCCCGTACGACGGCGCTCTGATGGCCGGGACCTGCTTCGGCCGGCCCCTGCCCGTGGACCGCTGGTCGTCGATCTCCGTCCCGGCCCTGGTCATGGACGGTGCCGATAGCCCCGCGTACCAGCACAGCGCGGTCGATGCGCTCGTTCGCCTCCTGCCCGGCGCGCGTCGACGCTCACTGCCGGGCCAGACCCACCAGGTCGATCCGGAGGTGCTCGCCCCGGTGCTCTCGGCATTCTTCATGGAGCGCTGAGCGGCTCACCGCGGACGACCCCGCGTGTCCCGCGGATCGGGAGCCTCGAGGTGCCACTCGGGCGTCACGACCGCCCGGGCGGCTGATCCAAACGTTCACACCTTGAAGGGCACCCCGGGCACTGATCCGACGGCCTCGTCAGGGAAACGTCGCCGAGTCCACCTGCGCGCCACTTGCATCGAAGAAGTCGATCGCCGCCGGGTTCGAGGTTGGGCCCAGGTTTGCGACGGCGACCTTGGCGCGGGGCACCGTCGGCCCGACGTCGAACAGGGTGAGGCTGGTCTGCAGGCCGTTCGCGTCGCGCACAACGGCGCTGACGGCCGATGCCTCGTCGGTGATGCCGCTGACGACGACTCCGTGGTCATTCCGGCCCACGCCGCCCCCGGTGGGCGGGCCGCCGGCCGGGTCACAGCCGCCGTCCGACCCGCTCCCCGAGTCGACCTCGATGCAGGTCCAACCGAGGGCGGTCCGGAATGCCCAGACCCGGTAGGCGCCGGCCGGCCCGTCGCCCTCGGTGACCAGGACGAAGGGAGCGACAGCGTCGGCGTTGAGAGGCCGGGCGGGCACTGATCGGCACCCGCTGACCGGCGCAGCCGCGATCAGGGCCGAGATGGCCAGGCCGATCCGGGACTTCACCGGGAGAGATTACGCCGCAGCGACGGCGACCCGGGCGCCTCAGAGGCCGAGGATGGGATGGTGTGTGGGTCGAGCGTTGAGTGAAGGAGACGCCTTGCGCTAGACTCGGCCCTCCCGAGCGGGAGTAGCTCAGTCGGTAGAGCGTCTGCTTCCCAAGCACTGGTTCTGCGACTCCCACCCCTCTGAACATCAAGACGCCAATCCAGGGTCACCACGCGCTCCGATACCCGTTTTGAGACCTGCCCCAGCACCATTTCGGGCGCAAAACTGAGATTCGGTGCAGTTAGTTGCGCGAACAACTAACTGCGCACGAGGGCGGGAGGCGACCGAACTCTATCTGAGCGAATTCGCCTGAGGCTCTGCCAAGGCATCTAGGGTCTTCGACGCCGCCAGGTCGAGCGGCTGGTCGCGAAGGACGCCCGCCTCGCGCGCCTCGTCGATCACCTTCTTGACCTCAATCACGACGTTCCGGACGCGCCCCTCGTATTGACGGAACTGGTACTCGACGAACCGCTGCTGGTCCGGCCCGATGCCGTCCCAGATCTCGGAGAGTCGTAGGTCACTGTGGAATACGCCCCCGTACATGTAGAGGCGTGCGGTCTCGACGCCTGCCGCGAACTCGCCTAGTACGAGGGGCGCGAACGGTGAGGGAATGCCGTTCGCAACCTTCCACAGGTCGCGCGCGACGCCGATACGGTCGCGAAGCCCCGAGTCGTCGATGTGCCTAGGCAGCATCCTGAGGAGGGTACCCAGGTACACGTTGTCGTCCTGATTGATCAGCTGTCGAAACAGGACGAGGTATGACCTGAACTCCTGTCGCTGAGTGTTGGTCGCGACGTTGTCGCCGTCGCCACCGAAGCTGAACGAGATAGAGATCTCGCCGGCTTGTGAGTAGGGTTCCTTCTTGAGCTCGGCGTACAGACGCAGGAACAGGTGAACCTTCTCCTGGATCGTTGTCACAGCCTTCTTCCCTCGACGTTGGGCCGCCACTGCGAGCTTCCGACACGGTGAGCGCTCATGGAACGCCTGTTCGATAAGTGTAGGATGTGCGTCAACTTGAGGTTCACTCGAGCCAGGCCCAGGAAAAGCAGTTGACAGGTCTAGGCACGATGACACAAGCCGGAACGACAGTCCGGGCGTCAACAGGGGGTATTCGCAAGATGGCCACCAGCAAGAAGGTCGCGTCGAAGGCTTCCAAGATCCTGACCGACGGGCGTTTCAGTAAGACCTCGAAGAGCGTCGCGGGCTCGGCGCTGGCGGGCAAGAAGAAGGCCAAGCGCAAGTAATTTCGGCGAGCCGCGCTAGGAAGGATCCAAATGGGTTGAGGCGCTTCCAGACGGACCCAGATTCCGGCCTGAAGGCGCGGGTTGACGCATACGTGCAGTTGGCCGAGGTGTTTCGCCGCCAAGGCCAATGGGAGGCGGCTTTCGAAGCGGCCCGCCGAGGCTGGGAGCAGATGCTCCAGGGCCAAAAGCCCGGGCAGCGGTTCCATAAAGGCCGCGAGTTGGCCAACATGGGGGTCTACCGTCTCGACGCCGGAATGCACCGAGAAGGGTTCCGGTGGCTCCTGATCGCCTTCATCGAGGATGCGCTGAGCCGGGCCGAAGACTCTCCAACACTCATGGACGAGCTGCAATGGCCGGCGGCGCAGTTGCTACGCAGGTTCGGACTGAGTGAGGCATGGCTCCGGGAGCTGGCGACGCGGACGCGGAGGGTCTCGCGACGTCGGCTTGTTCAGGACCCGGCTGAACTGTTCGTGGCCGAGGGACTCGACGCGCTCGTTGCGCAGGTGAACGACCCGCCCTCCCCGAGCGGGAACGGACCCGTGCGAGTGTTTGTATCGAGCCCTGGGGACCTGAGAGCGGAGCGGATGCTCGTCGCGGATGTGTGTCTCGACCTCGCAGCCGTCACCGGTCGTGACGTGCGCGCCCTCCTGTGGGAGGGAGCGGGACCGAAACACCCGGAGGCACGACCCTTCACAGCCTCCGTAACGGGGCTCGGGGCCCAGGCGGTGATCGACGACAGGATCCGCGAGGCGCTAGGCGGCTACGACATCTACGTCGGTCTGATCTGGCTCCGCATGGGGACCCCAACCGGCGACTGGCGGTCGGGAACGGAGGCCGAGTTGCGCTATGCCCTCGACGCGTACAAGAACACGGGTCGCCCAGAACTCCTCTTCTACGTCAAGAACGCTCGGAAGGGGCAGGAGCGCCAGCCCGGCGTCGATGACCTGATCCGTGAACTTCGAGGAGGCGGGCTTCCGCAGAACTTCCGGTCGAAGTCAGACCTTCGGCCGATGCTCCTTGAGCATCTGGCCGAGAAGATCCGGAGGCTCTAGCCCGCTGGGCTCGATTCAGTTCAGGGCCGCTTGCGCAGGTTCCCTCTGAGCTGCTCCGCGGCCGTCTTGACCTTGTACTCCACCGTCCGCGACTGGGGGTTATAGACCTTCTTCATCCCCAGCGGGGCCGGCGGAGCCGCCTTCACGATCATCGAGCGGACTGGATCTTTCGGTATGCGCGCCAATGTCGAACCCCCTCTGATTGTGGTCGGCAGGAGGCGTGGCGACGAACGCCGCGACGCTAGGCCGAACGCCTAGATCGTACTCCCGGCCTGCTTGCTTCCCGAAGCCGCATGCAGTGGAGCTGTTTCGGCCTTGTCAGTGGCTGGTCCTTCTCGGCCTCGTCCGTGCGCCGGCCGCTCGTACGTCGGTCTGTCTGAGGAACAAAGATGTGGGCATGGATCGAGATCACCGGCCGGCACGTATGGTGATTGCCGGTGGCGCGTGCCAGACAGCTGTCACGGTGGGTAGGCAGCCTAGCGGCGGTGGCATCCGCCACGTACCGCTGAGGAGGCATTCGATGCCTACAGTCACGCGAGTCCGAAAGGAATGGTCAAACGATCGAACGCACCTGCACATCGAAGGGGTCTGCACGGTCGATGGGGCCCATCACACGCGCCGCGAAGTTGTAGATAGCATCGCCGCGGGGAACAGGTGGGTCACTTCCGGGGGAGGCTCGACGGCGGTCATCAAGCCCATCCAATTCTGCCCGGCGTACAGGTGTACAGCGACGCCCTACATCACCACCGCACCGGACCACACGACGGCGAACAACCTCGACAATCTCCCGCCCTGTTAGTGTCCCCGCGAGTCCGGTCGCATGCCTACGAACGATGGTCTATAGTCCGGCTCGAACCGCCTCTGGACACCCGTCCTAGCGGTACTTGATACCGGCCCAACTCAGGACCGGCCAACCTCTAGTCGACCCGCCGTACGGTCGGGTCTCCCTGAGGGTGGCCGGCCTTTTCGTGCCTCCCCCACAGAGACGCCGGAGGCACCGATGGCACCGACTTCGCCGATCGCCCGCACCCTTGCTTCCCGAGCCGGCGCGTCCCGCACTCCGATCGAGACCGGCTGATGGCTCGGCCCACGAAGCTGACGCCCGCAGCGCACATGGCCTTCGTCCAGGCCTTGGCGGCCGGCGCCTCGATCGAGGTCGCCGCACGGATCGCCGGGTTCTCCCGGGCGTCGGCGTTCCGCTACCTCACCGGGTCCAAGCCCGAGGAAATCGCCCTGCGCGAGGCGGCCGGGGCCGAGATCGCCAAGCTCGAGCTGCGCCTCGGAGGCACGATCCTCCGAGCCGCCCTCGACAGCCCGCGCTGGGCGGCGTTCTTCCTCGAGCGACGGTTCCCGGCACGGTGGGCCCCTCGGACCCCGACGGGTGACGCGCTCACGGAGCTCGACGCGCTCGACGCCCCAGCGATAGACGGCCCGGACGTCGTCGATCCGAGCACGACGGCCGAGTTCGTCCAACGCCTCCTCGACGCCGGGCGCCACCTGTGGGCGACATCGGCCGATGTCGACCTCGACTCCTTCGAGGATCGCGGCGACACGATCGTGGACCTTGAGATCGACCCGGGGGACCGCGCATGAGCGTGACGCGCCGTCCACCAGTACGACCGGGCCCGCGCGTCGGGGCCCAGTTCGAAACGGCGCTTGGGAGCAGTCCAGGGTTCTTCATGCATCAGGTCCGCGACCCCGGCGGGACGCCGCTCGTCGTCGCCGACCATCACCGTCGCTGGCTCGACCTTCTGGCCAGCGAGCGCCGACTCGTCCTCCTCGCCCCACGTGATCACGGCAAGACGACAACTGCGGTCGTCCACGTCCTGCATCAATGCTGGCTGCACGGCCGCGATCGCTCGACCGGGCAGCAGATACCCGGACCCCCGGGAACACTCAGCGTCCTCATCGTGACCGCCACGATCGCGCAGGCCGAGGTGATCTTCGCGGTCGTGCGGGACCTCGTGGCCGCGAGTCCCCATCTGTTCGGTGAGCTCGAGGCGACATCGCGCGACGGACGCGGGCGCGGCACGATCGCCTCGAAGAACCACCTACGGTTCACCAACGGTGCCGAGATCCAGACACGGCCGTACGGAGGGTCCGTCCGGGGGATCCACCCCGACGTGCTCCTCCTCGACGATGTCCTGACCGACGCGAACACGGGATCCCAGGACCAGCGTGATCGCGCCTGGCGCTACTTCCAAGGCACCCTCCTGCCGATGCATCCGCGCCAGCTCATCGTCCTGGGCACGACCCTCCACTACGACGACCTGATGCACCGACTCAAGCCGCGCGCCGTCGGTGGCGTCGGCGGAACGGGCGTGGATGGACGCATCTACGGCTTCACGTGGCGCCGCTACCCCGCCATCAACCGGGCGACCGAGCAGACGCTCTGGCCCGGCCGACACCCGTACGCGGAGCTCATCGCACTCGAGGCGGAAGAACCTACCGTCTTCGCCCGCGAGTACATGAACGATCCACGAGACGATGCGAGTTCGCTCTTCCCGCACGATCTCACTCAACTCGCCCTCGACGCCGGAGCCGGCTCAGGGTTCGAGTACGGCATACTGGCCCGAACCCTGGGAGTCGGTCGTCATCGGAGCCGACCTGGCGGTATCCGAGTCCGCGGCCGCGGACTTCAGCGTGGCGATCTTCGTCGCCTACGACCACCGGACCGCCACACGGCGCGTCCTCGCGGCCGAGCGCCGCCGGGGCCTCGGCTATCTCGAACAGGCCGACCTCATCACCGAACTGTGCGAGCGCTTCCACGTTGCTCTCGGCATCGTCGAGAACAACGGCTTCCAGGCGCTGGCTCCTCGAGGAACTCCACCGACGGCCCGCGACGAGCGTGATCCTGCCCCACACGACGGGGCGGGAGAAGAGCCGCTTCCCCGACGGCATTCCGGCCATCAAGGTCGCGCTCATGCATGGCCTCTGGATCGTGCCCAGTGGCGACGCGGCCGCGCATCGGTTCGCCAAGACGTGGCAGGCCGAGCTCAGCGCGTTCGGCTGGAAGGACGGCCGATTGACGGGCCTCGGCGCGCACGACGACGCGGTCATGGCGACCTGGTTCGCCGAGCTCGCGATCCGCGAACTCCTTGCCTTCTACGCCCAGGCCGATGAGTACGAGCTCGTGACGATGGAAGACCTAGGCATAGAGCCGGTCGACACAGGTCCGGACTACTAGAGGAGAGAGCGATGACGGCGATCCACAACGAACGCACATCCGGGTTGACCGAGCCGGATCACCCGAGCCGCTGGTGGCTAGGGCATCCGATGGGCGAACCGGGCCGGCCCTCGTGGTCGAGATGGTGCCGATCGACGCCCTGCGGCCCGATCCCGGCAACCCGCGCCGGATCTCGGCGGCCACCCTCGACCAACTCGAGGCGAGTGTCGCTGCCTTCGGCTTGGTCCAACCGGTCCTCGCCCGGCGCGCCGATGGGACCGTCATCGGTGGCCACCAGCGCCTCCAGGTCGCCCGCCGACGCGGGATGACGACGGTCCCCGTGATCTGGCTCGATCTCGGTGTCGATGAGGCGCACACGCTCAATCTCGCCCTCAACAAGATCGAGGGCGAGTGGGACGACGACCTCCTCGCGCGGCTCCTCGTCGATCTTTCTGCGTCGCCCGTGATCGACGTCCGGGTCGCCGGGTTCGACGACGCGGAACTGCACCGGATCCTGGGCGCCCTGACGATCCGCGATGAGCGCGACCGTCCGGAGACGTTCGACCTGGCCAGCGCGCTCGCCGCGGCTGGGCGCGAGCCGCGGGTGCAGCGAGGCGATGTCTGGGCGTTAGGCGACCACCGGCTCATGTGTGGCGACGCCACGGATCCGGCCGATGTCGCGCGTCTCCTGGGGACGGATCGGCCGGCGATGGCGATCACCGACCCGCCGTACAACGTCAGGCTCGGCGCGCATGGCAGCATGGGCAACCGGAATGCCCGGCGCAAGATCACGAATGACGCCTTGCCCGCCGCCGACTGGGCGACCTTCTGTCGAGCCTGGGCACAGACCCTGATCGCCTCGGTCGACGGGCCGTGCTATGTGTTCATGTCCGGTCGGGAGCTGTCGCTCATCAGCACCGAGCTCGCCTTGGCCGGTGGGCGATGGAGCGACTTCTTGGTGTGGCGCAAGGACCGGTTCACGCCCGGTCGCTCGGACTACCAACGGACATACGAGATGATGTGGTACGGCTGGCGGGACGGGGCGCCGCACCCCTCGTACGGCGACCGTCGCGAGACGGACATCTGGGAGTTCCCGCGCCCGGGTCGGTCCCCCCTCCACCCGACCATGAAGCCGCTCGAGCCGCTCGAGCGTGCTATCACGAATAGCAGTCAGGTCGACGACATTGTGCTCGACCTGTTCGGTGGATCCGGCTCGATCCTCGTCGCATGTGAGCGCACCAAGCGACGGGCGGTCGCCCTGGAGATCGACTCACGCTACTGCGCCGTGGGCCTGGCCCGCTGGGAAGCCTACGCAGGCAGGAAAGCCGTGCGCGTCAACGGCCGCTGAGGAGCGGCCTCGCCGTCAAGAGCGACTCTCGGTCGTTCGTGTGCCAAAATCCCTGATCGGTGGTGCCATTCTCGCATCCTTCCCAAGCGTGCTGCTGTCCCTGTCAACCCTGACGGCCACGCTGCGCAATCGACATAGCTTGCCCACCGGTCCTCCATGGTGGAAAGAGTCGTCACTCGCCCAGCCTCACACGGTCTGTCGATGATGACCCGTACTCAACCTATTGCGTGGCGGATGGGAGAGCAGACGGAGACTATTGATCGCCGACGTCGAGCTGAGTCCCCGCGTCGTCCCAGACTGCAACGCCCGTTTGAACCGAGAATCCGGCGCTACCTGCAGGCGCGACGACAGCGCACCACAGCTGTTGGGCCTGGGCCCGGGTAGTGCCCGACCGCAGGTAGATATCCACGGTCGCATCATCTAGCGCATTGGCGGGCCGATAGTTGACGACTCGGACGATTGTCGATTGTGCGGCGCGGATGCGGTCGGCTGCGACGGCGCCGGGGTCGGGTTTGGTTGGCGTGCAGGCCACCAAGCACAGCCCCATGAGGGCGGTCGCCAGGAACTCCCCACCTCTCGACAACCATCTCGATCGTGCTGGCCTGCGGCTACTCATCTCTGCGAGACCCGCTGAACTCAGAGAGCCTAACAAGCCAATCGGAGTACAGAGCACTAAGGCACGGGGAAAGGAAGTGCCTGACGGTCGCGGTTCCACCGATCCGCCACCCTATTCTATACTAATGATATTGTTGTGGAGGTCCATTCGCTTCTCATTGTACGGGTTTCCGTCGATAGCCTCGTGAAGATCGCCAAACTTCTTGGCGAGGCGCCATCCGAGGGCGACTTCTAGACAGGCCTGCCACATGCAGTGTCGGAGGGCGTCCCATTTGCCATTCCTCTTGGAATGAGGAAAGGTCGACATCGCCAACTCTCTGCGTCGGCCGTGATGAGGCATGCAATCCCGCACTCATAACTGCGAAGCGCAACATTGAACCAAGAAATACAGTAGTCGTACTCTGCTTGGTTTATTACAGAGCCCTGATGGATCTACCTGCGTGGTCGCATTGTTAGCCACATACCCGTACAGGCCCGCATCGGCACGTGACGGATCCGGCTGCAAGAACCGCCCGGTTCCGACGCGTAGTGACGGGCGTCCATGAACAGCAGGCCGAGGCCGAAGGTGTTGTTGGTATGGACGTCCGATGCCCCGACATAGAGATAGCGGAAGCCGAGATCGCTGTACGGCGAGGCGACCGTCGTCTGTCGGGGCGCCCACGGTGGTGTACGTGTAGCTGTTGGCCAGGCGGTCGCCGCCATCGGCGTTCTGACGCCACAGGCCCACGCATCACCGTGACCGTTCCAGGCAACGAGGACGTCGCGTTGTCGTTGCTGTTCGCGTCCCCGGTGACGGTCACCTTGACTATGCGGTTCGTTTCGTCGGTCACGATGGTCCGCGTCGTTCCGGATGACACCGACTCCGAGGCGATGGCATCACCGAGATATACGAACGTTGTCGTCGTGGCGACCCGCCCAGTCGTCTCCATATCGCCGTTCCGTGGCCTGGCCGTCATAGACGTTGTCAACATGCTTGAGCTTGGTTGTCAGGGAGACACCCGTTAGCGCTCCGGCATAGAGCGATCGTCGCGCTCCTGCGCACCACGCTGCCCGAACTCCACCGTCGCCTCCTGCGTATCGACACATCGACTTCGCGCCGCCACCATCCGCTTCCGCCCGGCCAACGCCCAGATCCTCGCGATCGCCCCCAGGCCGACCCACAGCGCTGGCCGACTATCTCCGCCGGTCGGCCGGCCCTCATCGCTCGCATCCTCGACCGGTCGCCGGGGTGTGAGTGAGCACGAAAACTGCAGAGAGTTGAGCACGAAAAGTGCAGAGGCCCTCGGGGTGACCCGAGGGCCTTTCGTTTGGATCGAAAACGACGAGGTCCCCCCTGTCAGGCTCGGGCTGCTGAGCACGGAACCGTGGACAGGAGGGACGAGTTGCAGTCTGAGGACACCTGGATGGAACTGCACGTGCTCCACCGCCACGGCTGGTCGATCGCCGCCCTCGCCCGCGAGTTCGGGTTCAACTGGCGGACGGCCCGGCGCTATGCCTCGCAGGCGGCCACCCCCCTATCCGGCCCGCGCCAAGCCGGCCGAGCTCACGGCCGCGCAGCTGGCCCACGTCGAGCGCCGTCTCGCGGCCTGTCCCGACCTGCGGGCGACGGTGCTGCTGCGCGAGCTCCGCGAGGGCTACGGCTATGCCGGCAGCTATACCAGCCTGCGGCGCCGGATCGTCGCGCGCGGCCCGCGAGAGGCCGAGCCCGAGATCCGCTTCGAGACGGACCCGGTATCCAGACCCAGGGCGACTGGACCGACTGCGGGATCTGGCCGCTCGGCGACGGCAGCCGCCGAGCTGCACGCCTTCGTGGCCATCCTGGGCTTCGCCCGGATGCTCGCGTTCCGCTTCGCCACCGACAAGACGAGGCCCACCACCCTGCGCGCCATCGTGCGCTGCGTCGACGACCTGGGTGGCGCGACCGCGGAGTTCCTGACCGACCGCGACACCGCGCTGATGAACGGCAGCCGTGCCGACGGCTGGCCCATCTACGCCCCCGAGTGGCTCGACACCGCGGCGCTGCTGGGCACCCGGCCGCGTGCCTGCCGTCCGTACCGGGCCAAGACCAAGGGCAAGGTCGAGCGGATCATCCGGGAGGTCAAGGAGGACTTCCTGGCCTGGCTCGCGGGCAGGTGTTCCCGGAGCGGCCGACGCTCGCCTGGTACGACGCACAGGCAGGCGCTGGGCCACCGAGGTGGTCGCCACCCGCCGCCACCGGACCACGCAGCGGATCGTCGGCGAGGCCTGGGCCGAGGAACGGCCGCTGCTGATGCCCGTACCGCCGCGTCCTCGCGCAGGCGAGGGTCTCGAGACGCTCGTCCCGGTGCCCCTGCCGGCCACGACCGGCGCCCCTCGCGGTCGTGGGCGAGGCGGTCGAGGTCCGACCGCTGGCGGCGTATGCCGAGCTGGTCCGATGAGCAGCGCCACCGAGTCGCGGGCGGCCACCGCCTATGCCCGGACGCGCGAACACCTGGCCTACCTCGGGCTTCCACAGCGTCCGAGCGCCTGGCCGCCGAGCTCGAGCGGGCAAGGCCGAGGCCGTCGGCGCCGGTCGAGGTCCTGGAGCGCCTCCTGGCGGCCGAGGTCGAGGCCACCGCGGCCCGCCGGCTGTCGGGCCGCCTGCGCTTCGCCCACTACCCGCTGACAAGCGCCTGGCGAGTTCGAGTTCGACTTCCAGCCCTCCATCGACCGGGCCGTCATCGCCGAGCTGTCCACGCTGCGCTTCGTGGAGGAGCGTCGCAACGCCCTCTTCCTGGGACCGCCGGGCGTGGGCAAGATCCACATCGCCATCGCCCTCGGCATCGCCGCCACCGAGGCCGGCTATCGCACCTACTTCACGACCGCCGCCGATCTCGTGGCCGCCCTCTAGGCGGCCCATCTCGAGGGCAACTGGTCAGCCAAGATGCGCACCTACACCGGGCCCTCGGTCCTGGTCATCGACGAGCTCGGCTACCTGCCCATGGACGCGACCTCCGCCCACTGGATCTTCCAGGTCGTGTCCCGCCGCTATGAGCGCGGCTCGATCGTGCTGACCTCCAACCGGGGCTTCGGCGACTGGGGCCAGGTGTTCGCCGACCAGGTGGTCGCCTCGGCCATCCTCGACCGACTCCTGCACCACGCCACGGTGGTCAACATCAAGGGCCAGCTACCGCATGCGGGCCCACGTCCCTCACCTCAGCCAGGGAGGCCGCCGCTATGCTCCGCTGACCTCGTTCGCCTCTGCACTTTTCGTGGCGATCTCTCTGCATCTTTCGTGCACACCCACAGGAGAGGTCGCCGGTCTACAGCTGCGTGCTCTCCCCTTCAGCCGCCTCGAGAGCACGCTTCAGCTTCTCCTCACCGACGCCGTATAGCTCATGCTCACCCGCCGCTACCGCGCCGGTGGCGGACGCTGCGCAGCTTCGGGTCGCACCGGATCCGCCATGGCACTGCGACATTGCTCATCAACAACTGCTTCTGCCTCGATGAGCTCCGCTGGTTCTCCGGCCACTCATCGACCGCCCCGACGCTCGGTATGCGCAACAACGTCCGATACGCTCGGTCGACGGGCTGCGGACGCCCTCGCGCTCGCCGAGATGCGCCGTGGCTGATCGCCGCCTGCGAACGCGTCGCGTGGATCTGTCAGAGGACCAGCGCGTTCAAGATCCGCTAAGGAGCGTGTGTTGCGCCAGGAGACGCCTGCCGTCTTCCGCCAGCTGTCTGTTTCAGATCAGCGCTGGCGCGCGCGCTTGTATCTCATAGCGTTGGTCCTGACGCACCACGATACGTATTTGTGGAATATCGCCCTGGCTAACGATCCCGTGGTGAGACGCGCCGCCTCGTAGAGTCAATCGATGATTTGTCCACTTGCCGCGCTCCGTGGTGCCGGTCGCGAATAGGCGGTTGTCTGCCGCGCTTGGCTGCTCAAGACGACGACCAGCCAAGCGCTGACAACCCCCGATCGCTCTCTGGAAGACGCACGAGATCGCAGGCTTGGCGGCCGACGAAGACCGTTGGCGGTTTCTGATAGCCGTAACAGGTCGCTGACTTGCCGTCTTGATCCTCCGAGATCCTAACCGCTAATCCTCGCCCCTTCTTCCCCTCTCTTGCCCTTCGTGATGTGCTCTTGACGACACTATGAACTGAGAGACGTAGCCGCTCAATTATCACAGTAGGAATCAACGTGAATGACTGCGCGCGCGTAGAGGTACCTACGAGCCGAACACAATCGACGGCCAGACACCACGCGACAGATGAGAGACCTCATCGAATGCTGAGCTCCGCGAGCCCGCTGTTAGAAGCGTTGATCGAGGCACCATTCTGTTCGCTCGGGCGCCATCTAGTTCCTGCGGCACTTTGCTCTCACCCTTGAGCAGAAGCCGTTCGACACGATTGAGCGCAGCTTACTCGTTATCGTAATTCGCCAAGTCGACTGATACAGGAACCGCATTCATAGTGATCAGGCCCGCGTTGCACGAGAGTCTATGAATGCGAACTGCTCTATCGATGTGAGATCGTCGCGACGATATCAGTGCGAATGTCCGCAGCGTCATCTCTAGGTGGGCGTCGGAGAGATACCTCGCCTCAACCCACTCCCGCGTGCTTGCGAGCACAGCCGTCTTGAATTGCTTGGCCGCCATCGTGGCCGTCGGTATTGATGTGCGCCGGCGGAGATCCTTCCACTCGACCCACTTCACCACGACCAAGTATCCGCTCGGACCAACCCGAAATGTCCGCCTGAGTGCCCTGCAGAAGGATTTATCGCTCAGCATGGTGCTGGGCCTCCATAGAACGTGGTGGCGGAGAGAAGCAACGGGCTCGAGCAAACATACGCGAGCTCCTGCTCAGTCCACCCTCCAGTGGAGGGACCCGTTAGCCCGGCGAGATTGAACTGCAGGCGACCGCCTTGTCCGACGACTGTATCAATCATGTTCTTAACGTCGCTCCAACTTGGACCGCGCGATGGGAAGTCGAAGTCCTCATAGGTTAGAGCGCCAAGATCTCTTGCAAAAGGAGCAAGCAATTCCTGTCCTTCGCGCCCTGTGGTTGGGCCCAGAGCCAGATTGGGAGCTCGACTAAAGCCGATCGCAGCGAGCTCCTCTTCCGCTGTCTCCCCAGCAGTACCGATTTCGGCCTCAAGCTGTGCCGCTCGTGCCCCGGTGACAGCGATGCCTGGGCCGGTGAGTTCAAAGTCCGGAACCTCCTTGTGGTCCGTCGGCGGCCGGCCGCCGCCAGGAGGCGGTGCATCTGATCTCCGAGACGGTCGGGTACCTCAGCCATCGAGGCTACGGTCACTATCTCTGAAGGAGTGCGGATGGCCGCTGCGACGATATCGACGGCGAGCGGCGTTGGTCGCATGCAGGCGCTGAATTCGAGCCGATAGCCCTCAGGTAGATTCAACGTCGCTCACTGCGGAGTCCATGCGGCCGACGCGACTAGGAGCGGAACGTCATGCCGCCGGCAAGCGCGGATGCGTTGGACAGCCTTGGCTGTTTCACCAGGCGTGCGCTGCGCCGATGCCAGGTGCTAGTGTCGCAGGACCTCATTCGTGAAGTAGTAGGTGTCCGTCCTTGCATCCACGAATGCCAGCTTGTCGCAGACGGTCGGCGTAAGAACCGGCGTAGCCTCCAGGTCGGATGACGCTCCCGCATTGCCGTTGTTAAACGACAGGCAGGAGTTGGATCCGAGCCAGCTGAAGACCCAAACCAGCGTTCCCTTCGCTACGATGTTCGAGCTCGTATCGGCCATGAGGGCCAGTTGGACTGAGGTTGGGGAGCCTTGATCGCAGTCGGCAACGTGCTTGCGGCACAGATCGAACGCGTTGTCCGCCGAGATTAGCGCTGTATTCTGGCCCGGGGGAGACAGCGTGATGCCTGCCTCCGGAATCACCCACTCGGCTTCGAGGGGCGTACCTTGCACGGGTCCAGTGGAGGCCGTCTCACAACCAGATGTTACGAGGAGCAGTATCGCGAGGAGCAGCCTGGTAGTCCTGGGCCTCATGGTTGCGCAGTCCACGATCGAACGTGGTTGCAGGCTGGCGCGTCGGCAGCATAGCGGCCGGCTGGTGTCTCGTTCTTGAGTGTGATCGTCCCGCATGTCCCGTGCCAGGTGTCGTCACTGAAGTACTCGATCTTCATGGTGCCCCAATCCGTCTTGCTCGCTGCGAGGCCTGGGACATCCCCGTTGACGTTGTGAACCTCGCCACTGTAGTTGGCGATCAAAGGACGTGGCCATGCGCAACTGCACGCATTCATTGTCAAGAAGAGGGTCGTGTCAATCCACATCTGAGTACTGCTTCCGACGGCGATGAATTTCACGGCGGGGGTATGGACCTCACCCGCACTGACGCATGATCCAATGTGGCTGTCACCCGCTGCCCCGTTCTGATACTGGGCAAAGTGACGGATGCAGTCGAGCGGATTGCCGTTAAATTCGAACCCTGACTGAGCATACTTGTTGTTAACACCGTTGCCTTGAACCATGACCCACCCCGAGTAGCTCGCATCGTGGCCCCCACCGACAGATTGACACGACGCTGCTGATCGGTACGTTAGAACGGCCGAGACACCCTCCGGCTCATTTCCAGTGAGTTGCGGCGATGACCACCATCCCGCAAACAGGGCCTTATCGGTCCCGCAGTTTCCGGCAGCCCTCGCGAAGCCGGGTCCGCCTGCTTGCACCACGCTCGCTGCAATTGCGATTCCCGTCGCGATGCGGAGTAGGCGCACCCATCTCCCGCGCATCCTGGACGCCCAAGACCCTGCTGCCCGGTCCACGCGCATCCTTCATGCCCCCCACAACGGCTCGGATTCCCCACCCCAAGGGTGCGGCGCTTCCTGTCGTCGACTATCTGCTCACCGGGAGTTGGTGTCAAGAGAGACACGGATTGTCGGCACTTTCCCGCGCCCTCCCACGTCGGCTTCGCTACTTCCGCCGGCCGGTGGGGCTTCGGCTACCGGGAGGTGCGCCACCTACGGTTGAACGAAGAGACTCGATCGTCTGCCTCCCAGGTAGACCCTGCCCCGCAGAACGTGGCGCGAGTCCCAGACCGTGCAGAGCCGGACGATTGGCAGCGGCAACAGCCCCGGGGGCTTAGGCGTGGGCCGCATAGCGCCATGCCAGCGGTTGTATTCGTCCACTTCCCGGTTCGGGCGGTACCGGTCGGGGGCTCACACACTATGGAAGAATGGTGGCACGACGACCCTGACCGTGTGATTGACGGCGCCCCTAGGGGGGCAAGTAACCGCGTCCAGCGGCTTGGCTGGGCGGAGTGTCAGTTCATCTCCTATCGAGTCGACGCCGAAGACCGCGCTGCTTCTCGAGAGGGTAATTGGAAATGGAGGTTGGAAGATAACGACAGGCGAATGGCTAGCATCGCTCCGGAAGATCATCCACTCGGTTACAGCACCCTTGTCCAAGAGGACCAACGCGTAGCGGTCTTCGCCGGCGAGAGCCTCTGAGAGATCACTAGCGCTGGACCAATCGAAGCACAACGTTGCTCGCACCGTGGCGGCGTCAAGGTAGGGGCCAAATACGACGAGGCGTTCCCAGCCACCCGGGAGCACGTCGGTGAGCGCGATCTCTGGGCCGGCAGCTTCAAGTCGTTGAATAAAACCGGTCGGGTCCTCAGGCGCTATCCGATTCGCGCACGACGCGAGCGCGGCCGCCAGTGCCAGGATCAGAGCAAGCCTGGATAGGACCCCTTTCACAACGACGGTCACTTGTGGGCGTACTTCAGAATGCCCATCTTCAAGAAGGCCCAGCATCCTCCTGCGATCAGATTGAACTCTGCGGCGTAGTCTTCTTCGAGCGATAGACCTCGGCACCAAAGACGGTGAATATGTTCCACACGGTGGGAATGTTCTGACCCAAATAGCGTCCCATAGCGTTGTTCGAGAGGTCCATGTCTCGCATCCTTTGCGTGTTCCTCGACGTGATCGGCTCCTGAAGTTCGTACAAGTCGTCCGCTATGTGTTTCGCGTTCTTGACGCCAATCAAGTGAACCATCATGGCATTCCAACAACAATGGCGGAACGCGTCAGCCTTGCCACCGTCCCAGCTTGGGTTCTGCCGGCTTGGGTTTTGGAGACGTGGCCAGAGGTCAAACATCCGACGTTCCGCGAGAGTGCGTGCGTATTGCGCTAGGCCGCAAATCGTCTGGTGGCGTGCGGAGGACTCGCAATAGGCTTGGAGTGCTGGGTTAAGGTTCTGTCCTGGGTTGATTGTCACCATGCCGCTTGGATCTGACGCGGAGACAGCGTTGTTCCCAGCGTATCCGTAATGCATCGCGTCAGCGCGCGCCGGGTCCGGCTGCAGGAACCGGCCAAGCGTCGAGCTATAGTGCCTGGCATGCATGTAGTGCAGGTTCAGTCCGAAACTACTGTCCCACTGGACGTCTGAAGCGCCCACATAGAGGTAGCGGAACTTCAGATCGCTGAAGCCCGCCGTCACGGTGGTCGTGGGCATCCCCCACGTGCTATACGTGAAGCTGTTGGCAAGACTCAAGGTGCCATCGGCATTCTGCTTCCATAGGCCAGCGACATCACCGTGGCCATTCCAGGTGACCAGATAGATCGAGTTCGCGGGCGCGCAGTCTGGGATGCACACCCGGACCGCTTTGCCGGTTTCATCGAGGACGAACGTTCGGGCGACCGAACCGTTCTCAGACTCCTGGGCGACCGCGTCGCCCTGATACCGGAAGTCGGTGGTCGTTACCAATCCGGCGGATGTCGTCTCCTTGATCTGGGTCCGATGGCCCTCGCCGTCGTACGCGTAAGCAACACGGTCGAAACCCGACCCGGTACAAGATGAAGACTTACAGGCCGCAGTCAGTCGGCCCTCGCCGTCGTAGAGGAATGACCAGGTAACGGCGTTGTCCGTGAGGGTTGCTATCTGGCCGTCGGCGTTCGGAGCAACGACGCAAGATGGCGCCGCGCAGCTCGTCAATTGGCTCGCACCATTGTAGGTGAACGTCCGGCTCCCCGCCGCGGTCCGATTGCCGGACGGGTCGTAGGTAAAGGTCTCGAGTTGCCCGGCCGAGCAACCGGCGGAGCTATAGACGGCGATGAGCTCGTTGCGGGCGTCGTAACAATAGTAGCGTGTGGTCGTTGTGGCCCCATTCAACTCAATGACGGATGTCCGGTTGTCATTGCCGTCGTAGCCGTACTGATCGGTAACGATCGTGGACAGCGTATTAGGCCCCGAGCAAGGGTGCTCGGCCTGGGCGCAAACGTAATCGGTAATCGTCGTGAGTCGGTTCCGTCCGTCGTACTGGAAATGAGTCTGGCGCTCCTTTGTCCCGGCCGTCGGGACGTACGTCCAGCCCACTTGGTAATTCGCCGTCGGATCATACGTCGTCGTGCCGGCGTTTGGGTCCTTGAAACTGACCTGGTTGTTCCGGGCGTCGTAATCGGTCGTCGTCGTCTTGATCGGCTGCGGCGCCGCGAATGTTGAGCCAGCGACCTTGCATGGATCGGTGGGCGCAGCGGTCCATACGCATGCGTCGGTCGGGTTGCCGGCGGCGTCGTAGTTCGTCTTGGTGTAGCTTCCGCCGGCAGAAAGACGGTCCTCGCGGATCGCCTGATCAAGCGGGTTATAGCCAGTTACGGTCGTGAGGGTGACCCCCGCAATCGTCGATGACGCTGATAGCGTGCGCCCAGCCGTGTCATACGTGTTCTCCGCAAGCTTGTCGTTTTGTCCAATACCGGCTGTCACCTGGGAGAGCGTCTGGCGACCGAGTGCGTCGGTCGTCGTCGTGATTGTTCGACTCCCAGTCCCGGTGCAGGTAGGGCCACTTGCGAGACCCTCCTTGCGGGTGAGCTCGATGTCGCGGAAATCGAAGGTCGCGGTAGCGCAGGCGAACTCATCATCGGTCTGCGTCGCGCGTCCGCCTAGGTCGTACTGGTAGGTCGTTGTCTGGGCGGTCGAGGAGAAGTTGGCCCCAGTCGTCGCTGTTACATTCCGGTCGAGGGCGTCGTACTGCGCGGTGTTATCGGCATGGATGTCCGGACTCGCGCTCCCGGCCGCTTCGGTAGTCGTCGTGACCCGGCCGAGCGCGTCGTAAACGGTTTCGGTCCGACCGGGATCAGACCCTCCGGCGGGGTCATTTGCCTGAACCTGGTCCTCAGACCAGACGATGCGCCCCGCCACGTCGTAGCCAATCTTGCCGGTGATGACCGGCGCGCTCGAGCCGACGCCGTCGGTGTCCTCGAGAGTCTGGAGCGTGCGGCCATCAAGATCGTAGATGGCAGCCGTATACCGGCCGCCCGCGTCGACGGCCTCGCGCAGGTTGCCGAGCTCGTCGTAGGCAGAGCTCGAGCGACGGCACGCCGGGTCCGGTGTACAGGCGCTCTGGCCTGGCGTGGTCGGCAGTGTCGAGACGAGGCCATCGCCGAGCGCATCGAATGTCGAACGAGTCACGTAGTCGTCGGCGCCGGCCGGCGACTCGATAGCCCGACGCGAATCGGCACTAGACACCCGATTGCCGGCCGTGTCGTAGCCGAATGCCATCGTGAGATCGGTGCGGGCGTTTGTCGTCGTGTTTGGACTCAAGTCGTCGCCGCCCGTTACCGACCCGTCGACGTAGTTGTCGATTGAGGCAGTCATGGTGCCGAGCGAATCGAACGTCGATCCGCGCGCACGCGAGTCGAGCAGGGTGCCTGTCGCGTCGTAGTTCGATCGTGTCTCGCGGGTCCGCTGGCCGTATGCGTCGTACTGGTAAGCGGTCGTAACGTCCTCGACGCTCGCTGCGCCGTCTCCGGCTGTGCCGTTGACGTAATTGTCGATCCGCTTGAGAAGAAGGAGCCCGGTTCCAGACAAGGTGCAGGAGGCGTCGTAGCAGAATTGAGTCACGATCCCGCCCGAACCGTCCTGGCTGACCGTTTGCTGTGTCACGTCGTTGTTAGCGTTGTATACGAAGTCGGTCTGTCGATTGGCCGACGCGGTCAAGGACTGCTTCGTCTGGGCGACAAGTCCGAGCGAGTTCGCAACGTAGCTCGTGGTCGTGATTCGTGCTGGCGTTGACAGGAGAGCTCCATAGTTGTCTGTCACGCTAGTGGATTGTGTCGGGAATGCCGAATTCCCATAGGCAAGACGGCGCTCAATATTCGTCCCGTTGTAGAGTCGCCAGACCGATTGAATGCGAGCGTAGCTGTCGGTCGCCGCGACGTAGCCGTACGTCGTTGTCGAATTGGGCGTGCCTGGCCGAACGACAACGGTTTGGGACGCGCCGCGCGTGAACGTCGCGTACGGCCCGTTGACGGCGAGATCGGCCTGGACAGCGTCCCGGACGGCGGCCGCCTCTGCGCCTACCATCGCGAACTGGGTTGTCGCTGGTCGGATTGAAGTCGTGAGCGAGGTCGCCCCGGCGACCTCGACCGTCTGAGTCTTGCCGATCGAGAGGGTGGCGCCATATGAGATGCAGGTGAGGTGGCTGCCGCCGGTCGGGCATGAACCCGCTGTGTTGAGCGGGTCCGCCCAGCCGATGAGATTGCCGGAGCCGTCGTAGAAGAATCGCGTCGCGCGGCGCGAGCCGGTCGCGGTCGTCTGGACGACACCGGAGCTATCGAGATACGCCCAGTCGGTGATCGACGTGAGCCTGAGAGGTGAGCCCGCGTAGGCGAAGTCGATCGTTCGACCTCCGGCCGAATCCGTGATCGAGAGCACTCTGTCTGTGCCCGCAGAGTACGCCACGTTTACGCCATTAGAGTGGCGATCCTCGGATCGAGTGAGAATTCCCTCCGTCGTGCGTCCTCGCGAGGACGGCGTCGCAGTGTTGGCCGGTCGCGAGTCCGACATCTTCGCGAACCCCGACGAGTGGCGGAAGTACGGGCATGAGGACAGCATCTGGTCGCTTGAGTTCGTCATCGACTCCAACCTGTCGCCGCTCATGGCCTTTCGAACCGTTGACGCCATCCTCTCCGATAGCCGACGGAGGCTCGGCAGACTCCGAGATTCACTGGCATCGCTCGCCGTCGCACCATCTCGGAGCCAACTCTTGTCGGTCCAGGCTCAGCTCGGGACGATGAGCTCGGACCTTAGTGCCCTCACGCTCGAGATGCTGTCGTGGCCGGATCGACGCCGTTGGGTGCTCCATGACATACCCGACATCAAGGCAATCAATGACTTTCCCAATCCTGACGTTCCCGAGCCCGTAGAGGAGAAATCGCTTCGAAGTCGCCTCCTTGACTGGTACGTCGAGACGGCACGCGAAGTGCGGGACTTCGAGTCAGCGACGCGGTCGCTAATCATCGCGAGCGCGGAGATCGCAGGTGCCATCGAGAACATCAACCTACAGAGCTTCGTCAAATGGGTGTCTATCTTGGCCCTGCTCGTATCGCTCGCGGCGCTGTACGTGGCGGCAACCGCGCCACGCCCATAGGCGAATACGACCAAGTGGAACGCCCATACCCAGGGTCACTGGCGCGGAGTGCTACAGCCCGAGATAAGCCCCATCTAAGCGCGGACCCGGAGGCTCGGTGGCGGACCGCGCTCCGCTCCTCGACGCTCGATCTCGGGTTCACCCCGACCAGTCCAGTCCGGGGCGACGCGGCCCTAGTTCCGCGCCATGGCAGCCAGCGGTCGGGAAGAGCCGAGCGTCGCCCATGGACCCGACGATCCGCTTGATCCTCGTGGGCGCGCCCGCCGCCCGTGCGTCGCGAGCACGAGATCATGGACTCCCAGCGGGACCGGAAAGGACATCGACACCAAACCTTGACTTGTGCCATGGAGGTGGGATGCTGAGCATCCAATGCGTCCCGGATAGGCGCTTGGATTTCGGAGGGGGCGATGCAACGAACACGTTTGCTGGTGGCGGCAATTCTCATGAGTGCGGCCTTTCTAGGGCTGCCGCAGTCAGTCTTTGCAACCGGCGAGGCCGTGTGCGCCAGCGGCTCCAACGAGTACGCGCTGCAAGGTTCCCAGTTCACCGGTACGGAAATCGGTGCGCGCGCCACTATCGAGGGGCAAGCACTCCCCCTCTGTATCTTCGCGGGCACCTTCTACGGCAGCGGATCATTCCATTGGGCGTCGGTTGGCACGCTCATTGATCCGGGGGGCCGCGATGTCGTGCAGGTGGGATACGGTCGATGCCTGAACGCCAACAACAGCGATGGGCTGGGAACGCTGTGCGACGGAAACTACTACTGGTACTGGGCTTGGGGCGGTGCCTGTGGCGGCGTCGTGGACGGATCGTATCCGGGCCATGGCCCACTCCCGATTCGGATTGGTGCGGCGCTTTCCAGCCCGCCATCTACGGCTGAGTTCTATGTACTGAGGCACACCGTGGGCGGGGTTTCGCGTTACGAGGGCTACGTCAATGGATCCCTTCTGACTGGCGTTAATGCCCTAGGCCAGACCGTATCGGCGTCGGTTCCGGCGTCGAGCGTCTGTTGGAACAACGACAACACCTCAGGAGGCTCGGGCCAATTCAGCCTTTGGTTCGGAGAGACATTCAATCCTGGCGACTCGATGGGTGGTTGGATTGGCGGAGTCGAGCATCACCTTGACTACACATCGATTCAATATTCCGTATCGACCGGCTGGCTCTCCCCGGGATTCACATTCCCGACCGATTGCGATGGCCAAACGTCTTGGCCCCCATATAGATGCAAGCGGACAGCAGCCAACCAGCTCTACATTCAGACAAGTCGGTAAGGGGGGAACATGCGCAGGCTGACTTACGCCCTGGTCCTTGCAGGATCAATGTGCCTCGCTTGTACACACTCATTGAGTGGAGGTCCGCCTGGCGCGGCCCCGTTGCCTACGGCCTCCACGCCCACTGCGGCACCGACTGCGCCGGATGATGCTGCGAAGGTATCGGCCGAGGAACTCCAGAAGCTGCCGTCGGACGTCCTACAGGTGGATTGTGCACCAGGTGTGCCCACATTCCCGCCATACACTCGATTTGCGGGCCTTCCAGGAACAAACCCCCTGTATATCTTGGCTGACGGCCGTTGCTATCAAGAACCGCAGGGCCAGTAAGGGTCGTTCCCATCATCGTTGTTCGCCGGTTGCCTTGGCCATCAGGAATGGAATTGGCAACGCCAGATCATCACGCGCGGAGTGCGCAAGTTTGTCGGCGTGGCGCGACTGGACCATCGGCGAGCGTCCAAACTCGGGTTAGCTCGGCGTCCGCGTACGAGGGCCATTTGGGTCGTCGGCGACCGCTAGTGTCAGGTCAGCGGCGCTCCGCGCCCGGACGGTCGATCTCGGGCTCCGTCCCGACCAGCCCAGTCCGGGGCGACGCGGCCTGCTACGCGGGGGCTGGATAGCGCCGCAAGACTGCCTCTACGCCGTCGATCAGGCTTCGAACTTCGTCGTGCTCGGGCTCGCGGTCGAGGACGTGGACGCACCGCTTGCGGATGACGGCGAGCCGTGAGACGAGCGTCCACGCCTCCTGGTCGATGACCCCTGCCTTGTGCGCCGCCTGGTTGTAGTCCTCGAGGCCGGGGTCCCGCTTCGTGGAGACGTTCGGCGCCGGCGCGATCATCTTCAGCCGGCGCTCCAGCTCGACCGCGGCGATGCACCCGGCGGCTCGGAGGCGACCGGCGTGGAGGTGATCCTGGGCCTCGCGAAGGAGGCCGCCCGTGTCGTCGTACGCCCGCACGAGCCCAGCGTAGGTCACCCTGAGCGTGATCGACGGGCCGCCGAAGATCCGCGACCGGAGGAATGCGCACTCCTGGAGGTGCCTTGTGACGGCCATGGCCTTCTCGCCCAGCCAAGGCGACGAGGAACGTCTCGTCGTCGGGCTCAAGGTAGCCAGCCCGAAGCGAGGGCCAGATCGTCGTCAGCCGCTCCAGGCGAAACCTGCGCGCCGCTGGCGCGTAACCGATGGACTGTCCGCCGGACTTGTACTCGACGAGCCCGTGAGGCTCGAGGTCACTCAGGACGTCGCTCGATGTCTTCGGGCTCGCCACGGAGCTCGGGCTGCTCCACGACGGCATGGGCGACGCGGAGCGCAACGCCGCGGTCATCGCGGTCGATCATCGTTCGCACGACTGGCTCGCGAGGTGCGGATCGCCGCGGAGGCGGCCCTCGCGCTGGCTCGTGAGGAAGAGGACCGCGCCGAGGACACGTCCGGGAACCCGCTCGATGCCGGGCTGCCGACCATCAACGAGTCGCAGCCACGCCCTGGTCTCGCGCGGATCCTCAATGACTGGCGAGCCGCGGAACGGCGACTCGCCGCTGCAGATCCGGCGTCACCCGACGCGCATGGGCTGTTGGAGGAGTTCGAGGCACTCCGTGATCAGTACGCCCAAGCCCTGCGGATCCTCAAACATCGGGCCTAGGTCCTCAAACATCGGGCCTAGGAAGGCTCGGCGCGGCCTCCCTTGAAGCAACTCCGCAGACAGCGCTAGACTCGGCGCTCCCGAGCGGGAGTAGCTCAGTCGGTAGAGCGTCTGCTTCCCAAGCAGAAGGTCGCGGGTTCGAGACCCGTCTCCCGCTCCATCTCCGATCACGCCCCGTCCAGCGGCGTGCAACGGTGAGCGCCGGCGCTACAGTTGGTCTCGTGGAACGGTACGAGCTCGCAGCGGCGGCCGAGCGGGCAGGACTCAGCGCCGCGGAGCTGAGCCGGCTGGTCGCGCTGGGGATCCTCACGCCCGACGCCGAAGGACGATTCACCCCCGGCGACGTGCGCCGCGCCGGGCTTGTCGACAACCTCGTGACGGCCGGCATCCCGTTGGATGGGCTGGGAGCCGCGATGCGCGATGGTGACGTCTCGCTCGACTTCCTCGACGAACCGTCCTATGAACGCTTCTCGGCCCTCGGGGACGTTTCCTTCGCCGAGCTGAGCGAACGGACCGCCGTACCGGTCGACCTGCTCATGCTCATCCGCGAAGCGACCGGCTCGAAACCGCCGCTCCCCGAAGATCGCGTCCGATACGGCGAACTGCCGTACGCCGAGTTCATCCAGTTCCAGGTCCGGGCCGGCTTCGATCCGATCGCCATCCAGCGATTGCTGCGGGCCACGGGCGACAGCCTTCGCCGCCTGGCCGAGTCGGAGTCCGCCTGGTGGAATTCCGAGGTGATGCTGCCGGCGGTGGAGGCGGGAGAGCGGGCGGACGTCGTGGCGGGGGCGGACTTCACCACTCGGATCAACGACCTTTCGGAGCGGGCCGTCATCGAGATGTACCGTCTCCAGCAGACGAAGGCATGGACGACCAACATCATCGGCGGCCTCGAGGACACCCTCGCCCGGGCCGGCCTGCACAGTCGACTCGAACACCCGCCGGCGATGTGCTTCCTCGACATCACCGGCTACACGCGCCTCACCCAGGAGCGAGGGGACGCGGCCGCAGCCGAGCTCGCCGAACAGCTTGGCCGGATCGTGCAGCGGACATCGGTCGCTCACGGCGGCAGGCCGGTGAAGTGGCTGGGCGATGGGGTGATGTTCCACTTCCCGAACCCCGGCCCTGGAGTGGTCGCGGCCGTGGAGATGGTCGAGGGCCTGGCCCAGGCAGGCCTGCCGCCGGCGCATGTCGGGCTCCACGCCGGGCCGGTGATCTTCCAGGAGGGCGATTACTACGGGCAGACGGTCAACCTCGCCTCGCGGATCGCCGACTACGCCCGACCAGGCGAGGTGCTCGTCAGCCAGGACGTCGTGGACGCCTCGGGCGGAGTGGAGATGACGTTCCGGGAGATCGGCCCGGTCGAGCTCAAGGGCGTGGGTGGCACGGTGCGCCTCTACGCCGCGGCGCGGGCCGGTTGAGCCTCATGGACGGCCATTGACCCAGTCCCGGGCCGTGGCGGGGCCGGACGACGAAGCCCGTGACTAGCGGCGCACCCCGGCCCGGCGGGCGACGATCGGGAGGAAGAGCGCGGCGAGGACGGCCAGGACCGCTGCCCACTGCGAGACGCCGATGGTGAGAATGGTTCCTGAGAGGAAGAACGACGGCATGGTCGCGGCGTAGAGGGCGAAGGCGACGGCGGCGAGGATCGCCACGATGACCTGGCGCCGGCGCTGCTCGCGGCGCGTCAGGTTGCCGCCCTTGAAGGTCGCGAAGGGCAGGCTGACCGCCACGACGAGCCCGATCACGAAGCAGATGAGGCGCACGACCAGCACGTCGTTCGAGGTCGCGTCCGTGCTCGGATTGAGCAGGCCGAGGACGGCGATGTAGATCCCGATCGCCTCGGATGGGATGTATGCCGCGACCAGTCGGATCGCGCTCTGGAGGGTCGAATCCGGCTCCGCCGAATCGCCCTCAGCGAGGCGGGCCATCGTCGAAACGCTCATGACATCTCCCTCGCTCAGGCGGCAGGTCTCACCGCCGGATCGACGATAGACGCGCCGCCGCCCACGTCAAGCCACGAGTGAAGACAAGACCGATGAGGCGTCGGCGGCGGCCACCGTGCAGGAGAACGAGGTCTCCTTCGTGGTGTCGAGCGGTTCGGCGACCGTCAGCCGACGATGGTCAGCGGCCGGATCCCGGCTAGGGGGCCGTCCGGCCGGGGTCGGCCGAGTTCCGGTTCAGCGAGCCGGCCCTCCCGACGCTTCGCGAGTTCGGCGTCGAGCTGGACGATGAGGCTCGGGATGCCGGACCGGAGCGCTTCACCGTAGGCGGGCCCGATGACCTCCATCTGGGCCTTCTCTCGACGGGTCTTCGGTGCTCCGTAGCGCAGGTGGATCGTCGTACCCGAGGTGGTCGGCTCGAACTCGATCGTGTGCAACACCTTGACGGGTCCGCTCGGCGTCTCGAGGATCGTCCGGTCGGTCAGGTAGTCGTACGGTCGCCAGTCGAGGATCTCCTCGATCACGGCATCCTTGCCGTGGCGGCAGTGGTTGGCCGATCCCGCACCCCGCCGGCCCCCGACGGCGCCCTGCACGTCGACCTCCGTGACCCACGGCTGCCAAGACATCCGCTGGCCCGGCTTGGTGAGGAACTCCCAGGCGACCTGGGGCGGAACCGCCGTCGGGATCGACACGATCAGGGTCGAGTCCTCGGGCGACACGAAGACGCGTTCGCGCTGTTCTTCCTCGGCCCAGCGCCGGTCCAGGTCGTGGACCCACAGTTCCAGCTCGCCGATCCGGTCGTAGGTCTCGGCGTGCCTGCGCATGCCCAGAGCCCCTGGGTCGAGGCCGGCGGCATCCAGGCAGGCCCGACTGAGCAGCGCGTACGCGTCGACGCCCAGGGTCTCGATGACCTCGTTCTTGAGGAGCCGATGGACGACGATGACATCGGACCCCAGGAGCTCCTGCCGGCCCGCCACTTTCTGGAAGATGGCGACCCCGTGATGGGCCACGAACTTGAGGTCCAGGTCGGGGATCCTGGAGCACGCATTGCACTCGCACGATGTGGCCTGGCGGACATCGCGCCGGCGGCGGCGGAATCCGAAATAGCAGCGCTCGATCGTGTCGAGGAGCATCGATCCGTCGACCCGTTCGGCGGCCATGAACATGAACGCCGCGTCGCCCTCCAGCTTGGCCAGCCGGAAGTCGGGCCGGAGGGCCGTGACGACGGTCCCGATGAGGTCGGCCAGGATGTCCTGGGCGTGGTCCAGCTCGACGTCGGCCAGGTATCCCGTGTATCCGGAGATGTCGGCGATCAGGAAACAGGTGGGTTGAGCGACGGAAGCCATCGTTCCTCGGCGACCTGTGAGTTCGACTGTCGCCCATGATACGAGGGGCGATGTCGCAGCCGACCTCCGCCACCCACCGGACGGAGCAGCGGAGCGGTGTTGTCGAGGCTCGGCGACGTCTGCGAGGATGCCCGCGATGCGCCTCGAGTTCGCCGGCGAGATCTGGACCTGGCGAGGTCCGGCGCCGTTCCATTTCATCACCGTGCCGGACGATGGTTGTGCCGCGCTGCAGGCGATGTCCCCGCTCGTAAGCTATGGCTGGGGCATGATCCCGGTCACGGTCCGGATCGGACGCACGGTCTGGGAGACCTCGCTGTGGCCGAAGGACGGCCGCTACGTCGTGCCCATCAAGGACGCCGTGCGGCTGGCCGAGGGGCTCGGCGAGGGCGACGTGGCGACGCTGGAGTTGTCCATCCGCTCCTAGCGCTCTGACCGGTCGGCGGCTCGAGCCGCCCGCCTTCGATCCTGCTCAGCTATCCATCGGAGGCCGTCCGTCGCTGTGGATCAGGCTCCGTCTCGGATGGCCCCGGCTTCGGAGCGCTACGCTCCGAGACCCTCCGCCTCGCCGTACGCCCAGACGTCGAGCGCGTCGAGGTCGAGCGCGTCGATCCCGTTCGTCGAGAGGGCGCCGGCGATCTGCGCCCGGTGCTCTGTCGCGTGGTGGATGGCCTGGCTCAGGATCGTCGATCGCGCCCGGCGGACGACCCCTTCGTCGGTCCGGTACTCCACGGCTCCGTCGGGCACGCCGGCCTGCGCGCGGAGCCGGGCGTCGAAGGCAGCGCAGCGGGTGGCGAACCCGGCGAGCTCCGCGATCGTCGCGGGTACGGCGGTGCGCTCGGGACGCGGTACGCCCTCGAGGCGCGCGGCGTACCCGCCGGCCGCCCCCACGAGGTGCTCCAGGATCATCGCGACCGTCCATTCATTCCGCGGCGCGGCCAGGCCGAGCGCCTCGTCCGGCAGCTCGCCGAGCCGGGCGATGAGCGCGGCGTTGGCCCAGGCCATGTGGCGGAGCAGCCGGTCGAGCGTGGGGTCGGTGGTCGGGTCGGCGGTCCGGTCGGTCATCGCTGGCACAAGAGTAGCCCGGCTCAGCCCTTGGGTTGGACGACCGCGAGGACGTTCCCGCTCGGATCGACGAACCAGGCCGCCCACGAGTGGCCCATGTCGGCGATCCCGTCGGTGGTCGGCGGGTCGGGTGCGGTGTACTCCTCGATCCGGACACCGCGTGCACGGAGGTCGGCCAGCGCCGCGTGGATGTCGGGGACGCGCCACGCCATCTGGGTCTGGGTGTCCGATGTCCCGACCGTGCTGAGGGTGACTGCGATCTGCGTCCCGCCGCCGCTGCGGAAGACGATCCGGTCGCCGGGATCCTCGCGGGCGACCTCGAGGCCGAGCGTGTCGCGATAGAAGGCCCGGGTCGCGTCCAGGTCCGTCGACAGCAGGATGGGAAATACCGGGAAGTCGCTGAGCACGAGTGCCCTCCATGATCGCTGGCCAGTCACGCGCACCCTACCCCGGAGACGGATGATGTGCGCGCTGCCGTCGTCGAGGAGGGATCCGTGATCGGCTTCGATGTGGTCATCGTGGGCGGAGGCGCTGCCGGCTGCGTGCTCGCGCGGCGCCTCGGCGAGTCGGGCGACAGGACGATCCTCCTGCTCGAAGCGGGACCCGACCTGAGGAGCGCGACGCCGGCGGAGTTCCGGGACGGCTGGCGCCTGCCGACCGTACCGGACTGGGGCTTCCAGTCCGAGCCGGACCGCTCCGGTGCGACGGGGACGCTTCGCCGGGGTCGGCTGCTCGGCGGGACGTCGTGGCTGACTCGCTTCGCCGTTCGGGGCGGGGTCGCCGACTTCGACGCCTGGGCCGCGCGCGGCAACCCGGGCTGGAGCTTCGACGACGTCCTGCCTTCGTTCCGGCGCCTGGAGGCGGATGCCGACTACGGCGACCGGCCCTGGCACGGGCGCGACGGCCCGATGCCGATCACGCGCTATCCCGAGCTCGCGCCCTCGGAGATCCACGCCACCACCCTCCGCGCCTTCGAGGCGCTCGGTTTCCCGGCCGTGGCGGACCACAACGAGCCAGGGGCCGTGGGCGCGGGGCCGATGCCGATGAGCTCGCGAGCCGGAGGGCGGGTCACCGCGCTCGATGCCTATCTGCCGCCCGATTTCCGGCCGCCGAACATCACCGTTCGACCGGATTCACCGGTCGACCGGGTCCTCCTCGACGGCGGCCGGGCCACGGGCGTGCGGCTCGTCGACGGGACCGAGATCCGGACCGGCACGGTGATCCTGGCGGCGGGCACGTACGGCAGCCCGCCGATCCTCATGCGCTCCGGGATCGGGCCGGCGGACCATCTGCGCGAGCACGGGATCGCGGTCCGGGTCGACCTTCCGGGGGTGGGCGAGAACCTTGCCGACCACCCGGGCGTGGATCTCGAGATCGGCTGGCGAGGCGCCGGTGCCGCCGGACCGGGCCTCCACTCGCTGGCGACGTTCCACAGCTCGCAAGCCGCGAGCACCGACGCCCCGGACCTGATGTTCTGGATCACCGACCCCGAAGCCGACGACCCGGCCTTCTATCTCGATCCCGTGCTCCTCCGCCCGGAGTCCCGTGGGTCGGTCCGCCTGCGCTCGGCGGATCCGACGGAGCGGCCGCGGATCGAGCTGCCCGGCCTCCGCGAACCGCCCGACGTTGAGCGTCTCGTCGAAGGCTACCGAACGGGTCTCGAAGTCGCGAACCTGCCCGAGATCAGGCGGCTCTGCCCGGAGCCGCCCCCGCCCGACCCGGGCGACGCGGCAGGCTGGCGTCGCCGGATCGTGGAGAACACCTACTCGATCCCCCATGTCGTCGGCACCTGCGCGATGGGACCGGCGCCCGAGACCGGCGCGGTCGTCGATGCACTCGGTCGGGTCCACGGCGTGGAGAACCTCGCCGTGGCCGACGCCTCGATCATGCCCCAGGCTCCGTCGGGCTTCCCCCACATCATCACGATCATGCTGGCGGAGCATCTCTCGGCAACGCTCGCCCAGGCCATCTGACCGGCGACGGCGGGGGCCCGGTCAGCCGGGCGACGTCGACATCGTCCGGGCGGTCCGCGCCGACCGGGGTGTGCGCTACCCTCTTGCCCTATCGTCGAGCGGGAGCGGTCCTGGGGTGATCTGTTCGAACTGCGGCACCGATAACGACGCTGGGCGCAAGTTCTGCACCGAGTGTGCCGCGCGCCTGGCCGCGGGTTGTCCGAACTGCGGGACGCTGAACCCGCCCACGGCCAAGTTCTGCGGCGAATGCGCCAGCCCGCTGGCGGCCGCTGCCCCCGCCTCCGTTCCGGCCGCCCCAGCTCGCCCGGCGGATCGTGTCGGTTCGCCGGTCGCCGAGCGCCGGCTCGTGTCGGTGCTGTTCGCCGACCTGGTCGGATTCACGCCCTTCGCGGAGGAGCGGGACGCGGAGGACGTCCGTGAGACCCTGTCTCGATACTTCGAGATCGCCACCGACGTGATCGGGCGTTACGGCGGGACCGTGGAGAAGTTCATCGGCGACGCGGTCATGGCCGTGTGGGGCGCACCGTCGGCGCACGAAGACGATGCCGAGCGGGCCGTCAGGGCCGGACTCGAGCTCGTGGATGCCGTCCGTTCGCTGGGTCCGACCATCCAGGCCCGGGCCGGGATCCTCACCGGCGAGGCGGCCGTGACGATCGGAGCGACGAACCAGGGTCTCGTGGCGGGCGACCTCGTCAACACGGCCGCCCGGCTCCAGGCGGCGGCCCAGCCGGGGACGGTCCTCGTCGGCGAGGCGACCCAACGGGCTGCCTCGCGCGCGATCGCCTTCGAGGAGGCCGGCGACCAGGCGCTCAAGGGCAAGACGGCCCCGGTCCCGGCCTGGCGCGCACTGCGGGTCGTGGCCGAGGTGGGTGGGCGCAACCGGAGCGAGACCCTCGAAGCGCCGTTCGTGGGCCGAGACGACGAGCTCCGGCTGCTCAAGGACCTGTTCCATGCCACGGCCCGCGAGGGGCGGGCTCGCCTCGTGAGCGTCATCGGCCCGGCCGGTATCGGCAAGACGCGGATCGCCTGGGAGTTCCTGAAGTACCTCGATGGCCTCGTGGAGACGGTCTGGTTCCACGAGGGCCGCAATCCGGCGTACGGCGACGGGATCAGCTTCTGGGCCCTCGGCGAGATGGTCCGCCGCCGGGCCGGCCTGCTCGAGACCCACGACGCCGCCACCACCCGGGCGGGCGTGGCCGCCATGCTCGCCGAGCACGTGCCCGATCCGGACGACCGGCGCTGGATCGAGCCGGCGCTCCTGTCGTTGCTCGGGATCGAGACGGGGATCGGCTCGGACCAGCTGTTCGGGGCGTGGCGGACGTTCTTCGAGCGGCTCGCCGCCACGGCCCCGGTCGTGCTCGTCTTCGAGGACTTCCACTTCGCCGACCCGGGCCTCATCAACTTCGTCGACCACCTGATGGAGTGGAGTCGCCACGTCCCGATCTACGTGGTGACGCTCAGCCGTCCGGAACTCCTGGAGAAGCGGCCGGAATGGGGCGCCGGCAAGCGCAACTTCACCTCGCTCTACCTCGAGCCGCTGGCTCCGGCAGCCATGCGCGAGTTGCTGGCCGGCCTGGTCGCCGGCCTGCCCGAGGCGGCGGTCCGGGCGATCGTCGACCGCGCCGACGGGATCCCCCTGTATGCGGTCGAGACGGTCCGGATGCTCCTGGCCGAGGGGCGGCTCGTCCTCGACGGCGATGCGTACCGGCCGGCCGGTGACCTGGGCGACCTTGCCGTTCCGGAGACCCTGACCGCCCTCATCGCCAGCCGGCTCGACGCGCTCGAGCCCGCCGACCGGGCCATCCTCCAGGACGCGGCCGTGCTCGGTCAGTCGTTCACGATCGCGGGCCTGGGTGTGGTATCGGGCGTCCCGGTGGCCGACCTCGAGAGCCGGCTGCGCTCCCTGGCCCAACGGGAGTTCCTGCGCGCGGACGTTGATCCACGCTCGCCGGAACGCGGCCAGTACGGGTTCGTCCAGGCGCTCATCCGCGAGGTCGCCTACAACATGATGGCCCGAGCCGATCGCAAGACCCGGCACCTCGCGGCGGCCCGCCATTTCGAGGGACTCGGCTCCGACGAGCTCGCCGGCGCCCTGGCCAGCCAGTACCTCGCCGCCTACGCGAACAGCGCGGAAGGCCCCGAGCGGAACGCGCTCGCCGGGCAGGCCCGCATCGCGCTCCGGGCGGCCGCCGAACGGGCGGTCTCGCTCGGCGCGCACGAGCAGGCGCTCCGGTTCTGCGAGCAGGCGCTCACCGTGGCCTCCGACCCGGCCGACCAGGCGGCGCTCCACGAGCGAGCTGGCGAGTCGGCCACGGCCGTCTCGGAGGTCGAAGTCGCGACGACGCACTTCCGAGCTGCGATCGGGCTGCGCGCGTCGATCGACGACCGGCCCGGGGAAGCGCGGGCGACGGCCCTGTTCGGGGCCGCCCTGCTCATCGTCTATCGCTTTGATGACGCGCTCGCCCTGCTGACGACGGCGGCCGAACAATTCGCCGACCTGACCGACGATCCGGGCGTGGCGGCGCTGAACGGCCAGCTCGCCCGGGCCCTGTTCCTCACCGACGAGAACGCCAGAGCGATCAGCGTGGCCGATGGGGTGCTCGACGTGGCCGAGCGGTCGAACCTCATCGACATCGTGGCGGACACGCTCATCACCCGTGGGTCGGCCCTCGCGGGCAGCGGCCGGCGGTACGAGGGCATGGGCGCCATCGAGGCCGGCCAGAAGCTCGCCGCGGCTCACGGGCTGCAGACCACCGTGGGACGCGCACTGAACAATCTCGCGTCGTTCCTGGCCGACGAGGATCCCCGCGCCGCCCTGGCTGCCGCCCGGGAAGGGATCGCGCTCGCTCGACGGACGGGCACACGCTCGTTCCAGATCATGGACAACGCGGTCACGGCCGCGACGCGCGCCGGCGAATGGGACTGGGCGATGGCCGAGATCGAGCCGATGCTCAGCGACGAGGTCGATCCGGTGATCCGCTTCGTGATGATCTCGGATGCGGTGACGATCCTGGCATCGCGTGGCGAATCGACGGATCGACTCGAGGCCGAGGCGCGGGCGCTGCCGGTCGCGGAGGGCGACCTGGTCAAGCCCGCGACACTGGCCTGGACCGAGGGCACGCTCGCGTTCATCGACGGCCGCTTCGATGCCGCCCGCCAGGGCTTCTTTCGCCACGCGGAGTCCTTCCCGCCAGGTAGCGAGGAGTCAGCACTCTTCGCCACCCGCTGCGACCTGCTGGCTGGCGAGGCCGCCCGGGCTCGAGAAGATCTGGCGCGCGCCGTGGAATCGCCGCGCCGAGGTCGAGCGATCGATGCCGATCGAGCGACCTTGCGGGCGGGGATCGCCGCGCTCGAGGGCCGCACCTCGGAGGCGCTGGCCGGCTATCGCCAGGTGCTCGGCACGTGGCGCGACCTGGGCCTGGTCTGGGACGAAGCGCTGTGCGCGATCGACATGGCGACGCTCCTCGACCCGGCCGACCCCGAGGTCCGCGCCGCCGGGGAAGCGGCCCGCGGGATCCTCGTCCGGCTGCGGGCCGCGCCGTTCATCGAGCGCCTCGATGCCGCCCTCGCCCGTGGCCCGGCGCCGGACCGTCGCTCCGCGGTCACCGGATCCGGGTCGACGGGGACCACGGTCCAGGCGCCCTGAGGGCTTCCCTCGTCACCGCCGGACCGGTGTCGTCGGGCACCGGTTGATGCACCGGACGACTGGTACGAAAGTACTGGACGTGCCATCATCGGGGCGCGAGGCGGCGTGCCCGAGCGGTCGAAGGGGGAGGCCTGCAGAGCCTCTGGTCAGTGGTTCGAATCCACTCGCCGCCTCCAAGCCCCGTTGTTCTGGGCGAGAATCCAGGCCGGCCGGCCAGCTGGCCGCGGGAGCCGCGGATTCAGCAGACCACTTCGCCCGGGCTCGCGCGCCGCCAGCCGCCCGGGTCCGCGATCGCAAAGATCGAGGAACCGGCCGAGCTGTAGGCCGCGATGACGATCGCCCTGTAGTCGAGACCGTCAGGGCCGACCGGAGTACCGCCGCACTCGTGATAGAACGGCGCGACCCAGCTGATCTCGCCCGCGGCCGCCGGCGCCACGGTCGCCAGCACAAGGACCGAGGGTGGGAGCAGCGTGTGCTCGAGCAGGCACGGCCCGCTGGTCCCTGGAAGCGGCTTGGCCGGCTCCGCCAGGCACTCTGTCACACCGTAGACCCTGATCTCGATGCCCTCTGTGCGGGGGGCCTTCCACCTGACAGTGTGCGTGACCTGGTAGGTGATCTCGTCTGTCCCGGTGGGTCCCGGGAGTTCGACCGTGTCCGTCGTGAAGGTCACACCGGTCGGTTTCGGCGGCACGGGGACCGGCGCGATCTTCAGGGTGGGCAATGGGGTCGGTGACGGACCCGGGCTTGGCGGGGTCGCCACCTCTGTCGGGCTCGCGGTGGCCAGGCTGATCGCCCCGCTGGGCACATCTGACCCTGGGGCCACTGGGGGCGGCGAGGAGGCACCGCCCGCACCGCATCCCGCGATGGCCCCGCTCAACATCGCTGCCAGGATCGCTCGACCGCCGACCATGCACCTGTTCTCCCTCGGGACGCTCCGCGGCGTCGCCGCCCTATGGGTCTCGGGCGCGCCTCTAGGACGTCCAGCCCACCGTGATGTTGCGGGAATGTCGGTCCGGGCGGGGCGGGCGCCTACGTGGCAGAAGGACCGCCCGTGGGGGCAGGCGGGTTTGCGCGACCGGGCGAGACGAGCCCCGGCGGGTAGACGACCCAGTCCGCCGGCTCACTCGGGTCATTCGCCCCGGGCTTCCGACCGATGGCACTGCCGGGATCGAGCTTCGCGAGATCGGGGTCGCCGGACGGCGGTGCGATGGCGCCGTCCTGGCCGGTCCCCCAGGCGATCCGGTCGAGGAGCCGGCCATCCGGATCGACCAGCGCGACCGAACCGGGCCCATCCGCCAGCGCGACGCCGGCCGGCGCTGAGATGCCGGGATGGTCAGAGGACCCAGGCGTGTCGAACGAGACGACGACCTGGGAGCCCGGACCCACGGAGAGGGACGTTCTCGGGGCGATCGGGAAGTCCTGCCCGCCGACCCGGAGATGGACGACGGCGACGTCGATCGGTGCCGTAGCCACGTTCGTGATCTCGACGAACGCGGCGTCGCCGAGGATCGGCGCGAAGCGGACCTCGGTCAGGAGGAGCCCCGCCTGGGGGCTCGGCCCGCTGGCGGACGGCGCGACGGCCGTCGGAGTGACCTCGACGGTCGGCGAGGCGGAGGCCGATGCGGGCGACGGTGCGACGCTCGGACCGAGCGCGTCACCACAACCAGCGAGCGCGAGGACCAGGACGGCGACCGTCATCGGTCGTCGCCACTCGGTCGAGGCGCGCTCGAGCAGGGCGCGACGCAGGTCGTTCATGGCCCCGGGAGTCTACCCTGCGGTCGGCGGACCGCCTCAGGCCCGCAGGAGGATCCGGCCGGTGGCGGCGTCGACCTCGATCGGCAGCGTCGCGAGCGGCTGGTCCGTCGGACCCTCCAGGACCGCCGCCCGATCGGCCGGGTCGAAGACCGCGCCGTGGCACGGGCAGTGGAGGAACCGGTCCGCCCGGACCCACTCGACCGTGCAGCCCTCGTGCGTGCACAGGGCGTCGAAGGCGACGAACGACCCGTCCGCGAGGCGGACGATGACGCCCGGATCGCCGGCGGGCAGCGGCGGCGGGGCCGTGAACGGCACGACGAACGCGAAGGCTCCCGTCCGCTGGAGATCCGCCACCTTCGCGATGGGGATGCCGGTCCCAGGTGGCGTGGTCGGATCTGTCGTCCCGGCCGAAGGGGATGGGCCTCCGGGCGTCGGCGTCGAACCCGCGGGCGACGGCGTCGAGCCACCGGCCGATGGTCCCCGGGAGGGATCTCCGTCGGCGGTCCTTCCCAGGCCGGCGACCCGCAGCGGGATCGCGATCGACGCCGTCGCGAGCGCGACGACCGCCAGGACCCCGGACTGGACCAGGGCGCGGCGCCCCGCGGATGTCGGCTCGACCTCGCCGTCCCGGTCCCAGCGGGGGACGAGCACGTCGCCGTGGCCGGCCAGCGCGAGCACGAGCCAGCCCATGGCGTACGGGAGGTCCGGCCCGAAGTAGAACGGCCGTGTCGCCCACGACGCCGTGAGCCAGAACAGGATCGACAGCGCGGCCCCACCGGCCGCCGCCACCCGGAAGGCGAGCCCGCTCAGTGCCCCGAGGCCGATCGCGATCTCTGCGAGGGCGATGAGCAGCCCGATCGCGACCGCATACGGCTCACCGAGCCGAACGAGCCCGCCGATCGGCGAGACGCGGGCGAAGACGACCATCTGGGCCTGGATCGAGCCGGAGCTCCCCGCGTCGAAGAAGCGCGGGTCGAGGAGCTTGTCGAAGCCCGCGTAGATGAACGTCGCGCCGAAGAAGAACCGGAGCGGGAGCAGCGCTATGGCGGGCACCGACCGGTTCATGTGCGCGATCGTCCCACGCGTCGCGGGTTCGCGCCGGTCAGCCGCCGGATTCGTCGGGCAGGAGCGGCCGGACGAACAAGGTGTAGCTCTTGCCGCCCGACGTGAACGGGGTGGCGGTGGTCGCCGCCGTCAGGATCGGCGCGAGCGTGGCCGCATCGGCACCGATGACGACGCCCTGGCGGAGCCCGGCGATCCCGCGATCCGGCACGGCCGCCGTCCCGAAACCATCGAGGGACGTGCCGAGCGGCCAGGCGACGGCCGGCGCGGTGATCGCCGGGTCCGTCTCCGGTGCGCCGGGCGCGACGAAGATCCGATAGCCCATCGGCGTGTACGGCGCCTCCGGGGCCGACGGAGCGCCCCACGAGTCGGTCGGGTCGAGGAGGCGGTCCAGGAGCGCGAACGCCGCGGTGCGGCCCGGGTCGGCGCTGCCCTTGGCGCCCGGCCCGCCCGGTCCGGGCGGCCCGCCGCCGGCGAGGCGGGTGGTCGTGGTCTCGCCATCCACGACGACCGTGAACACGTTGGTCCCCGAGTCCCCGGGGATGCCGGGCCCGCCCGTCGCGGGCTTGTCGAGGCCGGCCGCCCTGATCGCCGCGAGGATGGCCGCCGCGCCTGTCGCGCCCACGTCCCTGACGACGACGGGCGGGACGAGGCCGGCCGGGGCGATCGCGTCGACCGGTCCGGGCACGAAGATCCGGCCGTCCGCGTAGACCGCGACGGTCGGAAGTGCCGCGAGGGTCGCGGCCGGGTTGATGAAACCGCCCTCGGACGTGACCTTGAACAGGAGCGCCACGGGTGCCGGCGTGGCCGACGGCGAAGGCGAGGGCGCGCTCGTGGGGCCGCTCGAGGCGGGTGCCGAGGGCGATGGGGCCGACGACTCGGCAGTGCTCGGCGCGGGGCTCGAGCCGCAGGCCGCGAGCACGATACACATGGCGGCGAGCGCGATGGTGGAACGGATCCGCACGGACATGGTCTCCAGGCTGACCGCGGCGGCGCCGCGCATGGATGCGCAGACGTTGCCTGACGGCAGGCGGTTCCCTGTGCCTCGGAGGCCGTTCCGTCAGTGCGTCAGCGTCCGCTCCATCCGGCGATCCGGGATGACCCAGACGAGCACGACCGCCGTGTACATGGCGAACGCGACGAGGGGTGCGACCAGCGAGATCGGGATCGCGGATGCGAACAGGATGGGCGAGATCTTGCCCTTGCGATCGTCGCCGATCGCGGTCGCCAGCGTCGCGACCTGGCCAGGCACCGCGATCAGGGCCCGGACGAGGATGTAGAACGCGATCGCGGCCATGAGCAGAACGAACCCGTACGCTCCGGTCGGTACCGGGGCCAGCCCGGACTCTCCCATCCAGGCCGCGACGAACGGGAAGAGCGAGAGCCAGAACAGCAGGTGGAGGTTGGCCAGCAGCACCCGCCCGTCGACGACCTTGGTCGCCTGGATGAGGTGGTGGTGATTGTTCCAGTACGTCCCGAGGAGCGCGAAGCTCAGGACGTAGGACACGAAGACCGGCCCGAGGGGCACGAGCGCCCCGAGGTCGGTGCCCTGGGGAACCTTCAGGTCGAGGACCATGATCGTGATGAGGATCGCGATGACGCCGTCGCTGAACGCCTCCATCCGGCCCTTGCTCATGACGGTCCCGGCACCCGATCCACGAGCGGCTCGCCCGCGAGGAAGCGCCGGATGTTGGCCGCCGACCGAGTCGCGACGCCCTCCAGGCTGTGCCGGCTCGCACCTCCGAGGTGGGGGGTGACGATGACATCCGGCAGGTCCGCGAACGGGTTGCGCCCATCGGTCTCGTTCTCGAGCACGTCGAGGGCCGCGCCGGCCAGGTGCCCACGCTCGATCGCCGCGCGCAGGGCGTCCTCGTCGACGAGACCGCCGCGGCCGGCGTTGATCAGGTAGCCGCCCGTACGCATGGCGGCCAGCTCGGCCGCGCCGATGAGGTGGTGCGTCTCCCTGCTCAGCGGCACGTGCAGGCTGACGATGTCCGAGCCCGCCAGGAGCTCCGGCAGCGTGACCCGGACCGCTCCGAGGCGCGCCTCGGCCTCCGCGACCGGGCGGCGCGTGTGATAGACGATCCGCGGGCCGAATGGGACCAGTCGCTCCGCGACCGCACGGCCGATGTCGCCCATGCCGATGAGGCCGACGGTCGCACCCGCCAGATCGTCGATCCCGGCGGCGATCACCGGGCCGGTCGCGAACCGACCGGCCCGGGCGCCGATCTCGCTCCGTGGCAGGCGCTTGATCGCCGCCAGGATGAGCATGAGCGTGTGCTCCGCGACGCCGTCGCGGTTCACCCCCGGGTTGTACGCGACGGCCACGCCCGCCGACGCCATCGCGGCACGGTCGACGCTGTCGTAGCCCACGCCGATCAGCTGCACGAACCGGACGTGCGGGGCGAGGGCGAGCGTCGCCGCGTCGATCCGGCGCCGGGCGTTCACGAGCACCGTCGCGTCGGCCCCGGCACGGGCCAGCGCATCGTCGTCGAACCCGCCGATGACGGTGACCTCGACCCCGGGTAGGAGCTCGCGGAGGCGGTCGGCCATCCCCGCGAGCGCCGGTTCGGTGATGAGGACCTTGGCCATCGGGGCACGATACCGGTTCCCGGCGCGGCCCTCAGGCGGTCACCTGGTCGCGCAGCCAGCGCATCTTCGCGATGTCGTGGAAGCCGCCACCGCCCTCGTGGTCGTTGAACGGGTACTCCCGGATCTCTTTGGGCCCGCCGTACCAGTTGTACGCCGCGTACACCGTCGATGGCGGGGTGATCTGGTCCATGAGACCCACGGAGAACAGCGCCGGGGCCGCCGCGCGTCGGCCCAGGATCGCCACGTCGAAGTACGAAAGCGTCGCGAGGGCCCGCTCGACGTGGTCGCGATGCGCCTTGAGGTAACGGGCGATCTCGGCGTACGGGTCCTCGTCGTTGAGCGTGATCGCACGCGGGAAGTCGCTCAGGAACGGGACGTCGGGCATGGCCGCCGCGACGTCCGTGACGAGGCCCGCCACGGCGAGCGTGATCGCCCCGCCCTGGCTGCCGCCAGTCACCGCGATCCGCGCCGGGTCGATCGAGGCGTGCGACCGAGCGACCTCGACCGCGCGGACCGCGTCGACGAACACCCGCCGGTAGTAATAGGTCGCGGGATCGAGGATGCCGCGGGTCATGAAGCCCGGGTGGAACGGGGCGCCTTCGGGATCGGGGTCGGGCGTATCGCCGACCAGCGAGGTCGAGCCCTGGCCGCGCGTGTCCATCACCAGGTGGGCGTAGCCGGCCGCCGCCCACATGACTCGCTCGTGGGCGAGACCCCGGCCGCCGCCGTAGCCGATGTACTCGACGACCGCCGGCAGCCGACTCTGCCGCCCCGCCGGGAGGTGGAGCCAGCCGCGGACCGGTGCGCCGCCGTGTCCGGCGAAGGTGACGTCGAACGTCGAGATGACGGTCAGTCCGCTGTCGACCGGCGTGAAGGTGGCGGCGAGGTCGTGCGCCCGCGCCTCGGCGAGCGTGGCGGCCCAGAACCGGTCCAGGTCGTCCGGGACGGCGAGCGCCGGGGCGTAGGACCGCATCTCGGCCAGGGGCATGTCGTACTGGGCCACGCGGACCTCCCGTGGGTGAGGGCCTGGTCGATCGGTCGATCGGTCCGCCCGCCCGAAGAGCATACGGTCGCCGCCCCTGACCGGTCAGCTTCTGGCTCGCAGCGCGCGCGCCGACGTGGCGGGCTACGCGGCGCGGGACCTCACGGCAACGGCCGCCAGGCCCTCCCCAGGAGCAGCGCGAGCCCGGCCGCCAAGGCCCCGAAGGCCACGAACCCGACCCCGATCTCCAGGGCCTCGTGCTTGGTGATGAGGTTCGTCGGCAGGCCCGCGAACACGCTCTGGAGCTGCTCGGCGCTCTCGGCCGGGTAATACTCCCCGCCGGTGATGCTGGCGACCTGCTTGAGCGTGTCCTCGTCGATGCCGCGTCGGAAGTTGCCGCCACCGCCGAACCCGCCGCCGCCACCGCCGAACCCGCCGCCGCCACCGCCCGGGGGCTCCCGGCCGGTGAAGAACTGGGAGCAACCCGGGTCCTGACTGCCGCCATCGGCCGTGCCGAAGCCGATCGTGTACACCCGGATGCCTCGATCGGCGGCCTGCTGGGCCGCGTCGGTCGGAAGGACGCCGGCGTTGCTCGCCCCGTCGGTCAGGGCGACGATGATCTCGGGGACGTAGGCACCCTGCGGCACGGGCGCCGGTGGAGCACCGGGGGAGTCGGCGGTCCGGCTCCTGGCCACGTTCGGATCGATCTCGGAGATCGCGTCGATCGCCTCGAGGATCCCGCT
The DNA here is from genome assembly GCA_963719285.1 of uncultured Chloroflexia bacterium. Lineage (GTDB taxonomy): Bacteria > Chloroflexota > Limnocylindria > Limnocylindrales > CSP1-4 > C-114. The sequence goes on along the minus strand of CAVRBO010000004.1, from coordinate 409,855 downwards.
GCCGACGGCGGTGCGTCGGCCGGTCACGAGGTTGCGCAGCGCGTCGAACAGCGCCTGGTGGTCGTTCGTCGGCGCCTGGACGAGTTCGGCGAACCCGGCGAACGCCACGATCCCGATCTGCGTCCCCGGGCCCTGGCTGTCGATGAACTTGGAGGCCGCCGCCTCGGCCGCCAGGAGCCGGTTCGGGGCGATGTCCGTCGAGCACATGCTGCCCGACACGTCGATGACGAGCATGATCGTCGTCTGATTCGTGGGCACGCTGGCGATGACGACCGGACGGGCCAGCGCCACGGCCAGCCCCGCCAGCGCCAGCGCGAACAGGGTGAACGGCAGGTGGCGGCGCACGAACGACGAGCGCGGCAGCGCGTCGTGGATGAGGCTCAGGCTCGAGTAGCGCACGCCGGACGGCCGTCGCCGGCGCTGGGCCAGGACATAGACGACGACGAGCAGGGGCACGAACAGGAGCGTCACGAGCAGGCCGGGCCACAGGAAGTCCATCACCGCCTCCGGTCGCACGGAGGTCGCGGGCGAGGATCGATCACGGGAGCCTCCCGAGCCAGGCGAGCGAGGTGAGGCCGCCGAGGGCCAGGAGCAGGGCGCTCGCGCCGGCGAACAGTGCCGTGACCTCGATCTGCTGCGGCTTCACGACGAGCTGGGTGTCGACCTCGTCGTAGACCTTGGCCAGGCCCGCCTCGTCCTCCGCCGCGAAGTACGACCCGCCGGTGATGTCGGAGATCTGCTGGAGCGTGGTCGCGTCGAGCTGGGTGTGGACCTGGAACCCGTTCACGTCGAAGGTCGTGCCCGCCGCGCTGCCGATGCCGACCGTGTAGACGCGGACGCCCACGTCGGCGGCGGCCTGGGCCGCGTCCTGGGGCTGGGGCGGGGCGTTGTTCTCGCCGTCGGTCAGGAGGACGACGATCGCCGAGGTGTGCGAACCCGGGGCGACGGGCGGCAGGGTCGGCGCGGCGCCGGCCGACGGGTCGGGCGAGCGCGTGTAGTAGTCGGTCGACGGCTTGTTCTGGGCGATGGCGATCGTGTTCAGTGCCGCCCGGATCCCCTGCCCCAGCGACGTGCCGCGTTGCGGGCTGAGGCGCTCGATCGCTCCGAGCACCGCGGACTGATCGCCCGTTGGCGCCTGGACGGACAATCCTGCGTCGCTGAAGGCCACGACCCCGATCACGACGCCGGCGGGCTGGCGCTTCACGAACGCCTCGCTGGCCGCCTTCGCGGCGTCCAGGCGCGTCGGTTTGAGATCGTCGGCGGCCATGCTGCCCGACACGTCGAAGGCGAGGATGACGGTGCCCTCGTTGCGCGGCAGGCTCACGACCGCCTGGGGCCGGGCGAGCCCCACGGTCAGCACGACGAGGCCGGCCACGAACAGCGCGGCCGGGATCCGGGCTCGCACGCCGAGCGGCCGGTGGACCGTCCCCTTGGTCAGGCCGAACCCGCCCCCCACCATCGCCCGCCGTCGCCGGGCGTCGAGGATGCGGTACAGCAGGACGCCGAGGGGCACGACCGCGACGGCGAGGAGCATCGTCGGCCAGATGAACGACATCGTCAGGCCCGCCGCCGACGGCGGAGCGTCGCCATCCGGATGATCGCCCGGACGAGATCCTCGTCGGTCGACAGCGAGACCGCCTCGACGCCGGCCCGCCGGAACGCGGCGTTCACCGATGCCTCGCGCACGGAGGCCGCGTCCGCGAACCGGCGCCGGAAGCCCTTGTCGCCGGTGTCCACGTAGAGCTGTTCGCCGGTCTCGGCGTCCTCCATGATGATCGGGCCGACGTTCGGCAGGTCCGATTCGCGCGGGTCGATGAGCCGTACCGCCAGGACCTCGTGGCGACGGCGGAGCAGGTCGAGCGGTCGCTCCCAGCCGGGCGCGCTGATGAAGTCCGAGACGATGACCACGAGCGACCGGCGCTTGATCGCGTTGTTGGCGGTCTCGAGCAGCGGCGTGAGGTCGGTGAACGGCGAACCCGGCAGCCGCGGCTGGCCGAGCAGGTCCTGGACGAGGCGGAGCACCTGGTCCCGGCCACCGCGGGCCGGGATCGTGTGTTCGACCTTGCTCCCGTAGAACACGGCACCCACCCGGTTGCCCCGCCGGGTGAGCAGGCGGGCGAGCGTCGTCACGAAGTCGATGAGGACGGTCCGCTTGAGCCGGTCGTCGTCGACCGTGCCGAAGTCCACGGACGGGCTGAGATCGAGCAGGAACCACGCGGTGATCTCGCGGTCCTCGTGGTACTCGCGGATGAAGGGCGTGTCCATCCGGGCCGTGACGTTCCAATCGATGTATCTGACGTCGTCGCCGGGCTGGTACTCGCGGATCGCGGCCAGGTCGACGCCGTTGCCGTGGAACAGGGTCCGGTAGTCGCCCTGGAGCAGGCCATCCAGGCGCCGGATGACCTGCCAGTCGAGGCGCTGGAGGACGCGCTCAGGCGCTGACGCGTGCGTTGGACTGCTCCCGGAGGGGGACGACGGGCACCGGGACGCGGCCAAGGACCGTCGACAGGATGGCGTCGGGGGTGACGTTGTCGGAGAGCGCCTCGAACGACAGCACGAGGCGATGGCGGATGACGTCGCGGGCCATGTCCATGACGTCCTGGGGCAGGGCGTAGTCGCGACCACGGACGAAGGCGAGGGCGCGGGCCGTCAGGATCAGGTTGATCGAGGCGCGCGGGCTGGCGCCGTAGGTGATGTAGCGCTCGAGCTCGGGCATCCCATGCGCTCGCGGCGCGCGGGTCGAGGTCGCGAGCCGGACGGCGTACTCGTGGAGTGCCGGGTCGACGTAGACCTTGTCGACGTCGCGCTGGAGCGACAGGAGGTCGTCGGTGGAGAGGACCCGCTGGACGGCCTCGGGCGGGCTCGTCTGGCGCTCGACGATGACGAACTCCTCGGTCGGCGTGGGATAGCCGATGAGGACCTTGATCATGAACCGGTCGACCTGCGCCTCGGGCAGTGCGTAGGTGCCTTCGGTCTCGATCGGATTCTGGGTGGCCATGACCAGGAACGGGTCCGGGACCTTGTGGGACTCGCGGCCGATCGTGACCTGGCGCTCCTGCATGACCTCGAGGAGGGCGCTCTGGACCTTGGCCGGGGCCCGGTTGATCTCGTCCGCCAGGAGCAGGTTCGTGAACACCGGGCCGAGCGAGGTCTGGAAGTCGCCCGACTTCTGGTTGTAGATCCGGGTGCCGACCAGGTCGGCGGGCACCAGGTCGGGCGTGAACTGGATGCGCTTGAAGTCGCCGCCGATCGCGTCGGCGAGGGTCTTGATGGCCATCGTCTTGGCCAGCCCGGGCACGCCCTCCACCAGCAGATGGCCCCGGGCCAGGAGCGCGACGATCATCCGCTCGAGCAGGTGGTCCTGCCCCACGATGACCTTCTTGACTTCGTACAGCAGGCGCTCCATCGGGACGGTGGCGGGGACGCCCGCCTCGCGCTCTTTCAGCATCCGGTCTCCTTCTCCGTGGTCAGTACTGCGGCAGGCCGGCGGCGCCGCCGGCGACATCGATGGGCACGGCGAGGCCGATCCCGATGAACACGTCTTCCTTGGTGGGGTTGACGAGCCCGGTGACGATCCCGACGACCTGGCCGTCGCGATTGAGCAGGGGCCCACCCGAATTGCCCGGGTTCACGGCGGCATCCACCTGGATCAGGCCGTGGATCTGCTGGGTGCTGTCCGGGAACTGGAAGGTCCGGCCGACGCCGGAGACGACGCCCGCGCTGATCGATCCGGTGAGGCCGAACGGGTTGCCGACGATATAGGCCTCGCTGCCGACCCGGACCGCGTTCGGGTTGCCGAGCGTCGCCGGGACGATCTGGGCCGGGGGCTGGATCGGGGTCAGGACCGCGATGTCGTGCTCGGGCTGGCGGACCGCGATCGCTGCGCCGGAGGTCGTCCCGTCGGCGAAGGTGAGCTTGACCGTGGTCGCCTTGTCCACCACGTGGAGCGCCGTGAGGATGTCGCCGGCCATGTCCACGACGACGCCCGTGCCGAGTGCCGTCTGGGCCTTGCCCTTCGCGTCGACGCTCTCGGATTCGATGATGACGAGGGAGGGTTCGATGGCCGCGTAGACGAGCTGCGAGCGAGCCGGGGCGGGCGTCACGGACGCGAGCGCGGAGGCGATGTCCTGCCTGACGTCGGCCGGGGTGAGCTGGTGCGGGCCGGGGAAGAACGCCCCGTACAGGGCGAGCGCGATGAATGCGGCACCGAGTCCGGCGATGAACGGCGTCCCGCGCCGGACCCGCGAGCCGAGGCGGGCGATGCGCCGCGGAGGTGGCGCCGGCGGCGGACGGGAAGCGTCGTCCAACTGGTCGGTCATGAGGCGATGCGAGCTCCAGTCAGGCTGGTCAGTCGCGGGTGGCGCTCCGACCGTCGGTCGGGAGGCCCTTCGGCAGTATCGGCGTCCCGGCTGAGAGGAGCCTGAAAGCCTACCGGGCCGCGATCGCGTCCCGGAGTCCGGGGCGATGGGCCTCGGGTCAGTCTACCGCCGACTTCGTCGCGGTCCCTCGATGCGGTTTGCCCCCCGACGACCCGGGTGCCCGGTCGTCTGCGAGAATCCGCCCTTCTTCATCGTCCCGCCCAGCAGGACCGCCCGTGCAGATCGAGCGTCCCCTTCTCTCCCAGCCGGAGTTCCGCGCGCTGCTCGGGGCGCGCCTGACGAACGCGCTCGCCGTCAGCGCCCTGGCGACGGTCGTCGCGTTCCAGACCTACCAGATCACCCGCGATCCGCTCTCGCTCGGCTGGCTGGGTCTGGTCGAGGCGATCCCGGCGCTGTCGCTCGTCCTGTTCGGCGGCCATGTCGCGGACCGGCGCGACCGCCGCTCGATCGTCCTCGTCACCAGCGCCGTCGTCACTCTGTGCGCCATCGCTTTCGCCGCCCTGTCGGCGACCGGGACGCTGGGTCTCCTCGCGATCCTCGGTGTCATCTTCGTGACCGGTATCGCGAGCGGCTTCGAGCGACCGGCCCTGTCGGCCTTCGAGGCGCAGGTCATCCCGCGCTCCCAGGCCGTCCGCGGCATCTCGTTCTCGAGCAGCGTCAGCCAGGCCGGCGCGATCGTGGGACCGGCCCTGGGCGGCATCGCGATCGCCGTCGTCGACCTGCCGGCGACATACGCCCTGATCGCCGCCCTCCTGACGATCTCGACCGGCTGCCTCTTCGTCATCTCACCCAAGCCGATGCCGGAGCGGATCGAGGGCGAGCCGTTCATCCAGAGCCTGCTCGTCGGGATCCGATACGTGACCGGCTCGCCGGCCCTGATGGGGTCCATGGCGCTCGACCTCTTCGCGGTCTTCTTCGGCGGCGCGATCGCGCTCCTGCCGATCTTCGCGACCGACATCCTCCATGTCGGGTCGGTCGGGCTGGGCGTGCTGCGAACGGCGCCCTCGATCGGCGCGCTCTCGGTCATGCTCATCGCCACCCGCCGGCCGCCCAGCCGCCACGCCGGGGCGACGCTGCTGATCTGCGTCGCCGGGTTCGGGGCCAGCATGATCGTGTTCGGGCTCTCGACCATCTTCTGGGTGTCGCTGGCGGCCCTGTTCGTCAGTGGCGTGTCCGATGGGATCAGCATGATCATCCGCTCGACGATCGTCCGAGTCCTCTCACCGGACCGGATCCGCGGTCGCGTCGCCTCGGTCAACTGGGTCTTCATCGGCGCCTCGAACGAGCTCGGGGCGTTCGAGAGCGGCGTGGCCGCGCGCCTTCTCGGGACCGCCACGAGCGTGATCGCCGGCGCGATCCTGACCCTTGGGGTCGTGGGCGTCGTGGCCATCGCGGTACCGAGCCTCCGCCGGCTCGACCTGGACAGCGCCGTGCCGCATGAGGAAGCGCCGCGTTGACAGGGACGGCACCGTCGACGCGAGGTCCGTGCAGTCCGGCAAGCACCGTGGACGGGGTCCGGGACCACGTGGACTATGCTTCGGGCCTGGGCGTATCGGTGAGCGACCGTCTGTAGTCTTGTCTCTCGGCCCGCCGACGACCGAGGACTCACCATGGCCGAGACGACGACCTCTCCCGCGACGGCGGCACCCGACGCGAGTCTGCCTTCCGCCGACCTTGGCTCCCCCGCCGAGCAGGCCCTCCTGATCGAGCTCGAGCCCGAGGCGGCCCGCCTGTACGACCGCCACGCCAGGGTCGCCCAGGAATGGTTCCCCCACGATTACATCCCGTACCGGCTCGGACGCGACTTCGACAAGGAGCCCTGGACGCCCGACCAGCCGCGACTGACGGGCGTGGCCCAGACCGCGTTCGAGATCAACCTCCTGACCGAGGACAACCTGCCCTCGTACCACCGCCTCATCCACGGGATGTTCGGGCGCGGCGACGGGGCGTGGATCAACTGGGTGGGCCGGTGGACCGCCGAGGAAGGCCGCCACGCGATCGTCCTCCGGGACTACCTCACCGTGACCCGCAACATCGACCCGGTCCAGCTCGAGCGAGGTCGGATGGCCCAGCTCCAGAAGGGCTACGACCTGGGCTCGCCGGACACCCTCCACGGACTGGCCTACGTGGCGTTCCAGGAGCTCGCGACGCGCATCTCCCATCGCAACACCGGCCGCTACTCGGACGATCCGGTCGCGGACAGGATCATGATCCGGATCGCCGCCGACGAGAACCTGCACATGGTGTTCTACCGCGACATCATGGCCGCCGCGCTCAGGATCCAGCCGTCCGCGGCGGTCCGGGCGATCGTCGACGAGGTCCTCCGCTTCCAGATGCCGGGTGCCGGGATCCCGCGGTTCCTGCGCAAGGCGGCCGAGATGGCCAAGGCCGGCATCTACGATCTGCGCGTCCACCGCGACGAAGTCCTGCTGCCGATCATCAACCACTGGCGGATCTTCGAGCTGACCGGCCTGGACGGGCTGGCCGAGGAGGCGCGGCGCAAGCTCGCCGAGCATCTCGCCGCCCTCGACGTCGCGGCGAAGCGGTTCGAGGAGAAGGTCGCCCTGTCATCCGAGCGACGCCTCGTCGTCGCCCGCTGACGGGCCGGGCCCAGCCCGGCAACTCTCCTCACCACGTGGGCAGCACCTGCCGGTCGAGCCAGGCGGAGGGTTCGAGGCGGGGGCGGATGAGCGCCGCGCGGCCACCCCGGATGGCGATCTCGGCCGGGCTCGGGTGGGACAGGAACAGGGGCATCGATTCGGTGAAGCCGTAGGCGCCCGCGTCCAGGACCGCGAGCAGGTCGCCCACCTCCGGTGGCGCCATCCGGACATCGCGGGCGAGGACGTCCAGGCCCGAACAGAGAGGGCCGGCGATCGTGATCCGCCCGGGCCGCGCCGGCACCCGCGCCGTGGCCGTCGGGCCGAGTGGCACGACCCGGTGCTCCTGGCGGACGAGGGCGGGGCGAAGCACGTGATGGATGCCACCGTCGAGGATGGCGACCGTCGTGCCGTTCGCGCACTTGCGGTCGACCACCCGGCTGACGTACGCGCCGGCCCGGGCCACGAGGTAGCGTCCCGGCTCGACGATGACCCGGGTGTCACGGGTGATCGGATCGGCCGACCAGGTCGCCTCAAGGGACCGGAGCGCCGCGCCGAAATCCGCCAGGTCGAGCGGTCGCGCCCCGGGCGCGTAGGGGATGCCGAGTCCGCCGCCCATGTCGACGAGGCGGATGGCCGTGCCGGTCGCGACCGCCACGGCGCGCGCCGCCGACATCGTGGTCGCGGCGTGGGCCGCGAGCGCGTCGGCGTCGAGCACGTTGGAGGCACCGAACGCATGGAGGCCGAGGAGCTCGATATGGGGCGAGCGAGCCGCCCGACGGGCGGCCGCGCCGAGGACATCGGCGTCCATGCCGAACTTGCCGGCCCCCGCATCGCCGACGATCCGATGCGCTTCCGTGGGCGTGCCCGCGCCGAGCGCCATCCGGAGCAGCACCGGCACGCGCCGGCCGCGCGTCGCGGCGATCGCCTCGAGCCGGGCGAGCTCGCCCGGCGACTCGACCGTGACCGCACGCAGGCCGGCTTCCACGGCCGAGGCGAGCTCGTCGTCGCGCTTGCCCGGGCCGGTGAACACGATCTCGGCCGCGGCGATGCCCGCCCGACGCACCAGGTCGAGCTCGCCGCTCGAAGCGACGTCCGCGCCGACGCCGAACGACCCGAGGTGGGCGACGACTGCGAGGGCCGGGTTCGCCTTGACCGCGTAGGCCACGTCGAACCGCGGCGGCAGGACGGCCCGCAACCGCGCCAGCGACCGCTCGATGACATCGAGGTCGTACGCATAGAACGGCGTCCCGTGCTCGGCCGCCAGCCGGGCGGCGTCGAGGCCGCCCAGCGTGCCGTCGCGGACGATCCCGTCCTCGGTGTCGATCCGGCCTTCGGCGAGGTCCCGACGCGTGGGGGCGGCAGGAGGAGCGCTCACCGGAGGGCGCTTTCGAGCGCGGTCCGCGCGTCCGTGCCGGCGTCGCGATCCTTGACGATGACCGCGGTCGTGACGGTCAGGCCGTGCGCTTCGGCGAACGAGCCGGCGAGCGCGCGCGAGCCGGGGATGACGACGCTCCCCGCGGGCACGACGAGTGGCGCCTCGGTCGTACCGACGAGCACGATCTCGCGCACGAGGTCGTACAACCGCGACGTGCCGGTAAGGATCACCCCGGCCCCGATGACCGCTCCCCGGCCGATGAGCACGCCCTCGAAGAGGCCACTGCCCGCCCCGACGAACGCGTCGTCCTCGACGATGACCGGCCGCGCGCCGGGCGGCTCGAGCACGCCGCCGATCGAGACACCGGCCGCGAGATGGACCCGGTCGCCGATCTGCGCGCACGAGCCGACGAGCACATGCGAGTCGACCATCGCGTCGTCCCCGATCCAGGCCCCGATGTTCACGAACGACGGCGGCATGATGACCACACCCGGCCCGAGACGGACGCCGGCCCGGACGGTCGTCCCGCCCGGGACGACCCGCCAGGCACGGTTCGCCGCGGCCGCCGCACGCGCCTCGGGCCCGTCGAGGAGATCCTTGAGCGGCAGGCCGGCACGATCGCGGAACTGCCAGGCATCGCCGACCTGCCACTCCCGGGTCGTCCGGTCGGCGAACCGGCCGAGGATCGCCCGCTTGACGGCCCCGTCGACCACCCAGCCGCCGGGCGCATCGGGATCCGGACGGGCGGCCCGGAGCCGCCCCGAATCGAGGCCATCCAGGATCGTGGCCGGATCGACGTCTGTTCGCGCCAGCTCACCGACCGTCATGCCACCGCCTCCTGGCCGAGGGCCGCGGTCTCGAGCGGTCGGGCCATCCGGCCGCCGGACGGGTCGAGCAGGCCGGTCTGCCGAAGCACGGTCGCCAGGTTCGCCCGTGCGGCATCGTCCAGCGACAGCAGCGGCGCTCGGACCACGTCGGCGACGAGGCCCATCAGCGCGAGCGCGGCCTTGACCGGCACCGGGTTCGGTCCGCCGGCGAAGTTCGCCCGGAAGAGGGGCAGCCAGCGTTCGTGGATCCGGCGCGCCCCGTCGAGATCGCCCGCTCGGGCGGCCGTGCACAGCGCGACCATGTCGCCGGGGATCTCGTTGGACGCGACCGACACGACGCCGTCGCCACCCATCGCCATGACCGCCAGTGTCCACGCGTCGTCGCCGGCCAGGCAGGCGAAGTCGCGCGGCCGTTCCCGGCAGATCCAGGCGATCTGGTCGAGGTTCCCGGACGCCTCCTTCACGCCCACGATCCGTGGGTGCTCCGCCAGCCGCAGCAGTGTGGCCGGCTCGACGTTCGTGCCCGTCCGCGACGGGACGTTGTAGACGACGATCGGCAGCCCGCCGTCATCGGCGACCGCCCGGTAGTGCGCCTCGAGCATCCGCTGGTCGGGGCGGTTGTAGTACGGCGCCACGACGAGCGCGGCGTCGGCGCCGAGTCCGGCCGCCCGACGGGTGGCGGCGACGGTCGCCGCGGTGTCGTTCGTGCCGGTGCCGGCCAGGACCGTGACGCGCGAGCGCGACGGGCGTTCGGCGACGGTCTCCACCGTGAGCGCGATCACGCGATCGCGCTCGGCCGTGGGTGAGGGTCGGCGATTCGCCGGTCGTCCCGACGGGGACGAGCCCGTCGATGCCGGTGAGCACCTGCCAGCGCACGAGCTGGCGAAGGGCCGCGTCGTCGATCGAGCCGTCCTCGGCGAACGGGGTGACGAGGGCAGTGAAGACACCACGCAGGGCGGGGCGGGTGGAGCCGGTGCTCCGATCGATGCGAGCCATGGCTGGTTCTCCTTCGGAAGTTCGTCGAGATGAGTGGGTGGATCGGTCAGCTGTGGAGGGCGACGAGGGTGGGGTGGTCTCCCGGCTGTCGGGTGCGATCGCCGTCGAGGAGGTCGTCCACGACCTCGTCGAAGCCGTGGAGTCCGGGCCGGCGTGGCGTGGCGGTCAGCCAGTCGGCGGCGGCCAGCGCCCCGACTGCATAGGCCGACCGGTCGCGGGCGACGATCCGCAGCTCCACGGACTCACCGGCCGAATCGAAGCCGACCAGGTGCGAGCCCGGGTTGCCCCCGGCGCGGACGACCGCGACGTCGAGCTCATCCGATCCGGGCGGACCGTCGCGCCCCGGGTCGGAGAGGCGCGTCTTCCTGGGGTGCGCCGCGATGATGCGGCGCGAGAGCTCCCTCGCGGTGCCCGATGGCCGGTCGGCTTTGGTCCGCCGGTGCCATTCGACGATGTATGGATCGAATGCCTCGACCTGGCCGTAGAGCTCGACCGCTCGATCCACGAGCCGGCCGAAGAGGGCGACGCCCAGGCTCAGGTTCGATGCCGCGACGGCTGCCGCCCGATGCGCCCGGAGTTCGGCGTCCACGGCCGGGCGCGCGTCGTCCCAGGCGGTCGTGCCGATGACGAACCGGCGGCAGCCGGCGGCGAGCGCCGCCGCGACGTTGTCCATGACCGCGTCACCGCGCGAGGCGTCGAACACGACCGCGGCATCCGGGCGCGCCCAGCCGGCGAGGTCGGCCGGTCCGTGCCGGCCGTCGGCCGGGCGACCGAGCACGCGCGGATCGGGCTCGCCACGGCCGATCAGGGCGGCAGCGATCGCTCGGCCGAAGCCTCCGTCGCCCAGGATGATCGCGTTCATGAAGTCCTCCATCCGGAGGGTCCCCTGGTTTCGGAGGCTCGCCCGACGGGCGAATCAAAAAGCCGCGGTCACCACTCGGTGTCCGCGGCCCCTGGAGCCTCCGTTCCCTGGAGGCCCTCGGTCGTCGTCAGTGCGCGCCGTCAGAGCCCCAGGGCCCGTGCCTCCCGGCAGGGCCGCTCGAGCTTCTGCTTGTCCTCGGCGGTCTGGAACCAGCGCATGCCGAGAGGCTAACGGATGGAAGGTATGCAACGCAAGCCCCATCGGCTGCATGAAGCGGTGCAATCGTGTCCACTATTTATTGCTCTCACCCGCTATGATGCGGGCATGATCGGTCGGATGACGCTCGAGATGGCCGAAGCCCTGCGAGAGGTTCTCGCCGAGGGCGAATCGGTCGTGGCCGCCCTGCCATCGATCGGCAGCTCGCTGGTCCTCACGGAGCGACGCCTGATCATCATCCGCGACGGGCGATCCTTCCGACCGCGGACCGGCGTCCGCGACTGGCCCCTCGGCCCCGCGCTCCGGATCCAGGTCGGACCGCTGCGCAACGGGTCGGGCAGCCTGCTCATCGACCGCGAGCGCGGGGCCACGAGCTTCTTCGTCTCCGAGCGCGACTGGCAGGACGCCCTCTGGATCGTCGAGGAGGCCGCCCGCCGCAGCCAGGTCTCCGAGGCCGGCTGACCCTCGACCCGCCGTCGCCGCGCACGAGCGCTCGAGACGCGACGTCGCCACGCGTTGCGTCGCCACCACGCGTTGCCATGCATCGTGCGGCGCTTGCGCGACCGTTACAGGTCGGGTAGATTGTCAACGTGACGATGAATATCAGGGGCGCACGGACGAATGAACCGGGCGGCGAGCCGGCTTCACTCGGAACGCGCGCGCCGCGCCGACCGCTCGCCGACGACGTCCTGGCCGAGCTGACCTCGTGGCAGTCGCGCCTGCGCATGGCCACGTTCCAGAATTGGGCCCACGAGACCCTGAGCATCGTCCACCTGAGCGTCCTGGCCGCCCTCGAGGCCAACGGCCCGATGTCCATGACGAAGCTGGCGGAGACGATGGGCGTCTCCGTCGCGAGCGCCACCGGCATCGTGACCCGGATGGAGAAGCGCCACGTGGTGCGACGCCGCCACGCAGAGGACGATCGCCGGGTCGTCATGGTCGAGATCACGGCCGCCGGAGCCAAGGTGTCGAGTGTCATGGAGAAGCATCGCAACCAGCGCCTTCGCAAGGTCCTCAGCGGCCTGACGGACGAGGAGCTCGGCAGCTTCCTGTTCGGGCTCCGTGCCCTCGGCGCCGCCCGGATGCGCCTGCACGATCAGGAGGCGTCGGCATCGGGCGCGACCGACCCGGCCGCGCAGGACGACGAACGATGATCGGACTCTTCCGCACCTACCTGCGGCCGTACCGGACCCAGCTCGTGGTGGTGATCGGCCTCCTCCTCATCCAGGCCATCGCCAACCTGTACCTGCCCGACCTCAACGCCGACATCATCAACAACGGCATCGCCAAGGGCGACAACGACTACATCGTCCGGACGGGCGCGTTCATGCTCGGGGTGACCGTCGTCCTGGGCATCGCGTCGGTCCTGGCGGTCTATTGGGGCGCCAAGTCGGCGATGGGCTTCGGGCGCGACGTCCGGAGCGCGATCTTCCGCAAGGTCGAGGCGTTCTCGCAGGTCGAGATCAACCACTTCGGCGCGGCATCGCTTATCACCCGCAACACGAACGACGTCCAGCAGGTCCAGACGCTGGTCTTCCTGGCCCTGACGGTCATCATCTCGGCCCCGATCCTGGCCGTCGGCGGGATCATCATGGCCATCCGGCAGGACGTTCCCCTGTCGGCCCTGCTCATCGTGATCCTGCCGATCATGGGCCTCGTGATCGGGCTCGTGATGAGCCGGGCGATCCCGCTGTTCCGGTCCATGCAGGTCAAGCTCGATCGGATCAACCAGGTCACCCGCGAGACGCTCGCCGGCGTCCGGGTCATCCGCGCGTTCGTTCGGACCGGCCACGAGGAGGAGCGGTTCGAGGTGGCCAACAAGGACCTGTTCGACACGGCGATCTCGGTGAACCGGCTGTTCGCGCTGACCATCCCGGTGATGACCGCGATCCTGAACCTGTCGCTCGTGGCGGTCATGTGGTTCGGGGCGATGCGGGTCAACAGCGCGACCGATCCCATGCCCATCGGCAACCTCACCGCGTTCCTCCAGTACCTCATGCAGATCCTGTTCGCGGTGCTCATGGCGGTGATCATGTTCGTGTTCGTGCCGCGAGCGGCGGTGTCGGCCGGCCGGATCCAGGAAGTGCTCGAGATGGACATCTCGGTCCACGATCCGGAGCAGCCCAAGGCACTCCCCGAGGACACCCGGCGCGGGACGGTCGAGTTCCGGGACGTCGAGTTCGGGTACCCGGGCGCGGAGAGTCCCGTCCTCCACGCCATCTCGTTCGTCGCCCGGCCCGGGGAGACGACCGCCATCGTCGGCAGCACGGGCAGCGGCAAGTCGACCCTCGTGAACCTCATCCCGCGCTTCTACGACGCGACCGGCGGCGCGGTCCTCGTCGACGGCGTCGACGTGCGCGAGCTCGATCGGTCGGACCTTTGGCGCGTGCAGGGGGTCGTCCCCCAGAAGGCGTTCCTGTTCAGCGGCACGGTCGCCAGCAACCTGCGCTTCGGCGACCAGGCCGCGACGGACGACGAGCTGTGGCATGCCCTCGAGATCGCCCAGGCCCGCGATTTCGTCGCCGAGATGGAGGGCGGCCTCGAGGCGCCGATCACGCAGGGCGGCACGAACGTGTCCGGCGGCCAGCGCCAGCGCCTCGCGATCGCCCGGGCGCTGGTGAAGAAGGCCGAGATCTACATCTTCGACGACAGCTTCTCGGCCCTCGACTTCAGCACCGACGCGCGGCTGCGCGCCGCCCTCTCGAGGGAGGTCGGTGCGGCCACCCTCATCATCGTCGCCCAGCGGGTGGGCACGATCATGAAGGCCGACCGGATCGTGGTCATGGACGCGGGCCGGGTCGTCGGCATCGGGACGCATACCGAGCTGCTCGAGGCGAACGAGACCTACCGGGAGATCGTCTACTCCCAGCTCTCCGAAGCCGAGGCTGTCGCGTGAGCGGGCGACCCGGCGCAGGCGGGCCTCCGGGGGCCGGTGGACCGTCGGGCGCGGGCGGTGGCCGGCCCGGTGCGGGTGGGCCGCCCGGCATGGGCGCCGGCGGAGGCCGGCCGCCGATGCGGCGCGGCCCCATGGGCGGACCGGGCGGCATGTTCGGCGGGATGCCCGCCGAGAAGTCGAAGGACTTCAGGACCTCGTTCCGGCGCCTCCTGTTCCGGCTGCGCCCGGAGCGCCCGCTCATCGCCCTCGTGTTCGTCCTCGCGGTCGTCAGCGTGACGTTCGCGATCCTTGGTCCCAAGATCCTGGGCAACGCCACCAACCTGATCTTCGAGGGCGTCCTGAGCAAGCAGTTGCCGCTCGGGGTCAGCCAGCACCAGATCATCGCCGGCCTGCGGGCGAGCGGCGACAACCAGAAGGCCGACCTGCTTTCGAGCATGCACCTCGTGCCCGGCCAGGGCATCGACTTCGGAGCCCTCGGCGGCATCCTGCTGGTGCTCATCGGCTTCTACGTACTGAGCTCGGTGTTCAGCTGGTTGCAGGCCTACATCATGGCCGGGGTCACCCAGCGGACGGTCTACCGGCTGCGCCGTGACGTGGACGAGAAGCTCGGACGGCTGCCCCTCAAGTACTTCGACGGCCACTCGCGGGGCGACGTGCTGAGCCGCGTCACGAACGATATCGACAACATCGGCCAGACCCTCCAGCAGAGCCTGACCCAGCTCATCACGGCGCTCCTGACGGTCGTGGGCGTCCTGCTCATGATGCTGCTGATCAGCCCGCTCCTGGCCGCGGTGTCCGTGCTCGCGGTGCCCCTCTCGATCGTCGTCACGGTCCTCATCGCCGGCCGGTCGCAGCGCCAGTTCGCCGCCCAGTGGGCATCCACGGGCAGCCTCAATGGACACGTCGAGGAGATGCACACCGGCCACTCGATCGTGAAGGTCTTCGGCCGCCAGCAGGAAGCGATCGAGACCTTCGATCGCGAGAACGAGAAGCTCTACGACGCCAGCTACCGGGCGCAGTTCATCTCGGGGATCATCCAGCCGTCGATGAACTTCATCGCCAACCTCAACTACGTCGCGATCGCGGTCATCGGCGGATTGCGCGTCGCGGCGGGCACCCTGTCCCTGGGCGATGTCATCGCGTTCATCCAGTACTCGCGCCAGTTCACCTTCCCGATCATCCAGACCGCGAGCATCGCCAATGTCCTCCAGTCGGCGGTCGCGTCGGCGGAGCGGGTGTTCGAGCTGCTCGACGAGGTCGAGGAGATCCCCGATCCGGTGGCGCCGCGAGCACTCGGCGCGGCCGTGGGCGCCGTCACGTTCGAGGACGTCTCGTTCCGCTACGAGCCGGACAAGCCGCTCATCGACGACCTGGGCCTCGACGTCCAGGCCGGCCAGACGGTCGCGATCGTCGGGCCGACCGGCGCCGGCAAGACCACGCTCGTGAACCTGCTCATGCGGTTCTACGAGATCGACGCCGGCCGGATCACGGTCGACGGTATCGACACGCGTGAGCTCACCCGGGACGACCTCCGCCGGACGTTCGGGATGGTCCTCCAGGACACGTGGCTCTTCCACGGGACGATCCGCGAGAACATCGCCTACGGCCGGGAGGACGCGACCGAGGACGAGATCGTGGCCGCGTCCGAAGCCGCCCATGTCGACCACTTCGTGCGGACGCTCCCCGACGGGTACGAGACGGTGATCGACGACGACGCGACGAACCTGTCGCAGGGCGAGCGCCAGCTGATGACGATCGCCCGGGCCTTCCTCGCCGACCCGCCGATCCTCATCCTGGACGAGGCGACGTCGTCGGTCGACACGCGGACCGAGGTGCTCATCCAGCGCGCGATGCACCGGCTCATGAAGGGGCGGACGACATTCGTCATCGCCCATCGCCTCTCGACGATCCGCGACGCCGACGAGATCCTGGTCATGGACCACGGCCGCATCGTCGAGCAGGGCACGCACGAAGGTCTCCTCGCCAAGCGCGGCTTCTACGCGGACCTCTACAACAGCCAGTTCGCGGAGGCGTTGGCGGACGCTTCGTAGGCCGGTCGTCGCGGCCACGGACGTCTCCGGTGCCGCCCGCGCCCTGCCGCCCGCGCCACGTTGGCACCGGATAGTCACGGACTGACTGGTGGGCAAGGAGACGGCGCTGCGGCCGAGTCAGTCGAGCGCGATGTGGAGCTCGGGACGCCTGTGATCATCCACACCGGTCACTCGGCGACTCGACGGTGGGGATCCGTGACGCGACCCTGGCACCGGCGCGGGTAGGGAAAATCGAGCCACCAGCGCGTAGGCTCTCCCGGTGAGCTCGCAGCTTCCCCGCCGACCGCGCCGGCCCCGCGGCCGACCCGCCCATCCGGATGTCCTCACGCCGGCCGAATGGCGAGTCCTCCAGTGGATCCGCCATGGCCTTCGCCGTAACGAGATCGGCGAGCGGATGGGCACGTCCGACAACGCGATCAAGTACCACATCTCCAATATCGGATCGAAGCTCGGGGTGACCGGCATCGAGGCGTTGCGCCAGTGGCCGGGCTACCCCGTCGACAGTCCGATCGCACGAAGGAGTCCACCGATGCCCACATCGACCGGCGCCGCCGGCACCGCCCCGGCCCCCACGGGAGCCACGCCCGGCCCGCTCGGGCGCCTCGGTCAGGTCTCGCTATGGGCGCGCGATGTCACCCGCACCGAGGAGTTCTACCGCGACACGCTCGGCCTGCCCCACGTCTTCACGTTCGGCTCACTGGCGTTCTTCGACATGGGCGGCGTCCGCCTGTACGTCCACTGCGTCCCGGATGCGGACTGGAAGCCCAGCTCCGTCCTCTACTTCCGCGTCGACGACATCGACGCGACCGTGAGGGCACTCGTCGTGTCGGGCGTCACGTTCGTTGGCCAGCCGCATCTGATCCATCGCGACGAGGCGACCGGCGACGAAGAGTGGATGGCGTTCTTCGAGGATCCGGACCGGAACATGCTGGCCCTCATGTCGCGCGTCCACCCGCCGGCCTGATCCCTCGTCGTCCCTCGAGCATCCTCTAGCGGAGCAGCGTCCCGACCGGGACGAGGTCCATCCCGTCCGGCGTGTTCAGGTAGCCGGCCGCCCGACCGGGGATCGCGGTGCGGCCGTACTGCCAGACGATGCGATCCGTCGCCGGGTCGATGATCACGACGCGATGGTGGAAGTCATCGTTGACGGCGATCGTGCCATCGGCGAGGGGTATCGCAAGGCTCGGGTGATCGAGCCCGGCGCTCGCATCTACAGGCTTGTAGCGCCACAGGACCTTGCCGCGGGGACTGACGCGGAGGAGCGCGCCCGCAGTGCTGTAGTCGACGACGATGACATTCCCGCGCGGGTCGAGTTGGGCATCGGACGGATAGACGACGGGCACGTGGATGTCGAACATGACCCGGCCCTGGGCGTCGAGCCGGACGACCCGCGAGCCGCCGATCTCGGTGATCAGGACCCCGCCGTCGGGAGTCGGCGTGTCGCCGTTCGGGTTGTTGTAGGTCGACGGCGGATTGTGCCCGCACGACAGCGTGTGGCCCCATCGATGGACGATCCGCTTGGTCACGTTGATCTCCAGCACCCGGCAGTTCCGGATGTCCGCAACCGTGATGTCGCCATTGGCGAGCGGATAGGCGTCGTCGGGCGTGTGCAGGGCGCCGGTGGCCGAGCCGAGCTGGTTGTAGTTGCCGTATTGCCAGACGATCTTGCGACTGACGATGTCGATCCGGTCGATCACCTGGTGGAATTCGTCGTTCGCGACGATCGTGCGGCCATCCGGGGCGAGGAACGCATCGTCGGCACGGAACTGCTGGCCGGGCGGCAGGCTGCCCTTGGTCGGAAACCGCCAGAGGATCTTGTGGGCGTCGTTGACGATGAGGAGTCGCCCGTTTCCCCGGTCGGCGATGAGGAGACCCAGCCCGAACCGACCGGCCAGGCCCGACCCGGTCGGGAGTGGCGTGGCGGCCGGGGGCGAGGAGCCGTCGACGGTCGAGGGCCCGGTCGACGACGCTGCCTCGGTCGGCGATCGATCCGGGCCGCCATCCGCCCGGTCGGCGATCCTGCCTGAGCCCGGCGGCGATCCCGCCGCTCCGGGCGCCTGGCTGCCGTTGCCGAGGGACGCGACCAGCGCCGCCAGCGCGATGGCCGTCACCAGCAGGGCGCCGCCGACGGCGCGGAGCTGCGGCGGGGTGGGTCCCGAGCGGCGCCGATGCGCCTGGTTGGATACGCGGCGGCGGGTAGCGGTCATCGGTCCCTCGACTGATCGTCCCAGTCCGTGCTGGGTCGTCGGCTGGCTGGGGCGCACGCCATCCTCGACCGGCGATCCCTGTGGCCGGCCATCCCGCGCCTCCGCCCTGCGTTCGAGGGCCCCTCGCTGGAGAGGGTAGATGCAATCGCCCGGTTGTGCCTTGGTGCGTCAGGATCGGTCGGTGCATACGGGGTCCGAAGGACATGTGAGCGGCCGGATCGGGTCGGGTGTTCTCTCATGGATCGTCCTGCTCTCGACGATGTTCGGGCGCGGCGTCGCGCGGTCCATGGGATCCACCGGGTGGTTCTACGGGATCGTGGGCAACGATCTGGCCCGCAAGCCCTTCGCCGACGAGGCGATGGCGGACGAGCTGGCGCGCTACATCACGGGCATCCGAGGGCGAGCCGATCCTCCACCGCCCGTCTGGACCGGTCCATCCACGGCTACTCGCGGGCGTGCTACTGCGCAGGGCGTCGAGGTAGGTCGAGCCCTGGACGTAGATGACCTCGAAGCAAGCGGATGGGGACCGCGGCCTTCTGGCGTGCCATCCGCGGCTACGTGACTGCCCACAGCTACGGGATCGCCACGACGAAGGACTTGCTGACCGCCATCGACGACGGGACGCCGCTGAGCCTCCGCCCGAGCTTCCACGGTCGCTTCCCGAGCCTCTTCTAGGACGTCGGGTCCGCCACCCGCCCGGCGCGGGCCGCGTCGCTCGGGTACGCTGCGGCCGTGCGAACGCTGCTGCTGTGGATGGCCCGCAACTCCTGGCTCAAGGCGCGCCTGCCGAAGATGCGGTTCGTCCGTCGGGCGGTCCGGCGGTTCATGCCGGGCGAGGATCCCGACGCGGCATTCGCTGCGGCCGCTCCGCTCGCGGCGGCCGGCCAGGGCATCCTGTTCACGAGGCTGGGCGAGAATCTGACCTCGCTCGCCGAGGCCGGCGAGATCGCCGCCCACTATCAGGCGATCCTCGACCGGAGCGCGTCGCTGCCGCGACCGGTCGAGATCTCGATCAAGCCGACCCAGCTCGGCCTCGACATCGACCGGGCCGCGTGCCTGCGCCACCTCGAGTCGCTGGCCGCCCGGTGCGAGGAGATCGGGACCTGGCTGTGGCTGGACATGGAGGGGTCCGCGTATGTCGAGCCGACGCTCGAGCTGTACGAGGTCCTGAAGGCGACCCACAGGTCCGTCGGCATCGCGCTCCAGGCGTACCTCCACCGGACCCCGACCGATCTCCGCCGGATCCTGCCACTCGAGCCGGCCGTGCGCCTCGTGAAGGGCGCCTATGACGAGCCGGCGACACTCGCCTACCGGAAGAAGCACGAGGTCGACTCGGCCTACCAGTCGCTCGCGCTGATCCTCGCCGAGTCGGCCCGGGACTCGCGGACACGCTGCGCGCTGGGCACCCACGACAGTGGCCTCGTCGAGCGGATCGCGACGTTCGCCGACGCGGCCGGCGTGCCGCGCGACCGGCTCCAGGTCCACATGCTCTACGGGATCCGGGCCGACGAGTTGCGTCGCCTCGAGGCCGCGGGCTTCCCGGCGTTCACGCTCATCGCATACGGCGAGCACTGGTACCCGTGGTATATGCGCCGCCTCGCCGAGCGCCCGGCGAACGTGATCTTCGCCGTCCGCCAGATGCTGCCGTAGCAGGGGCGACCTCGGCCGTCGATGCCAGTGAGGCATGACTGGCGTAGCCGTTGGCCGGTCCTCGTCAGTGTGACGCCTGTGGAGCATCGTTCCAGGCGCCTCATGTCACGTTGATATCCGGCAGGCATCGGTATCCCTGGTTAGGACGGGCAACCGGTGGGCCTTACTGCGGAAACGATGCCTCCGAGGCATCGAACGGGCACCTTTGACGCTTCACGGGCCGATCGACGTCGAAAGTGATGCCTTTCAGACATCACGGGCGGTCGAACGGTCCGAACGATGCCTGCGAGGCATCGCCGACGTGGCCGAGGCGGGGCGACCGCACGGTCGGCCGCTCATCCGGTCGCGGCGATCTCGCGCTTGCGGCGGGCGATGAAGGTCTCGATCGACTCGGCGGTCCCCGGGTCCATGGCCGGCTGCTCGTACTCCGAGAGGAGCTGCCTCCAGATCCGGTGAGCCCGCTCCGTGGCGGTCCGCGCGCCGTCCGCCTCCCACGTCTCGAAGTTGCGCCAGTCGGACAGCAGGGGCCGGTAGAACGCCGTCTCGTAGCGCTCGAGCGTGTGGGCCGAGCCGAAGAAGTGGCCGCCGGGCCCGACCGCGGCGATCGCGTCCACGCCCAGGGCCGCCTCGTCGACCACGATCGGCTGGAGCACCTCCGAGATCATCTGCAGGATCTCCGCATCCACGATGAGCTTCTCGAACGACGCGGTGAGGCCGCCTTCGAGCCAGCCCGCGCCCTGGTACAGCAGGTTCACCCCACCCATGACCGCACCCCATACGGCCATCTCCGACTCGTAGGCCGCCTGGGCGTCGACCACGCTCGACGCGGTCGTGTTGGACGAGCGCCACGGCAGCCGGTAGCGCCGGGCGAGCTGGCCGCTGACGATCGCGCCCTTGACCGTCTCGGGCGTCCCGAACGCCGGTGAGCCCGTCCGCATGTCCACGTTCGAGGTGAACGCGCCGTAGACCATCGGCGCGCCCGGCCGGACGATCTGGGCGAGCGCGACCAGGAACAGGGCTTCGGCGTTCTGCTGGGCGAGCGCGCCGGCGAGCGACACCGGGCTCATCGCCCCGGCCAGCGTGAACGGCGTCGCGACGACCGGCTGGCCGTGGAGCGCCATCTCGATGAGCCCGTCGCCCATCGGTCCGTCGAGCCGGAGCGGCGAATTCGTGTTGATGATCGTCATGCAGCTCGGCTCGCGCGCGAGCGTGTCCCGGTCGACCCCCCGGGCGAGGCACATGACCTCGATCGCGTCGTCGACCAGCATCCGCCCGGCGCCCAGGCACTGCCACGACTTGTCGAGCAACGTCACGAACGCCCCGTACATGTCGAGATGGCGGGTCGCGACCGGCAGGTCCGTCGGCTCGAGCGGGCCGCCGCCCTCCTGGTGGATGACGTCGAGGCTGCCGATGCAGCGGACGAACTCCTTCATCACCTCGAACGTGCCAGCCCGCCGCCCTCGGTCCAGGTCCGACGAGAAGGCCGGGCCGCCCACGGCGCCGAAGACGAGGTGGTCGCCACCGAAGGCGAGGTCCCGGGCCGCGTTCCGGGCATGGAGCGTGAACTCGGCCGGCGCGAGCGCGACGAGCTCCTCGACCTGGGCGCCGTCCAGGCGGACCGAGCGCCGCTCACGGTCGACGGTCGCGCCCGCTCGAGCGAAGGCGTCGATGGCGCGGTCGCCCAGGCACTCCACGCCGACCTCCTGGAGGATCCGGAGCGAGGCCCGGTGGATCGCCTCGAGCTCGTCGGCGCTGACGACCTCGAGCGGCCGGAACGGGTTGCGCAGGGTCCGCCACGACAAACGGGGCACGCCGCCGGGCACTCGCCGGACGCGGTGACGGATCGCCTCGTGGCGGGGCTCGGTCGTCAACGGACTCGGCGGTCGGTCGAGCCGGCTCAGCCGGCCGCCTCGGCGGCATCCGCCAGCTCGGCGGCAGCCTCGTCGGCGTCGGCAGCCTCGTCGGCGGCGGCCTCCGACCCGGCGACCTCGGGTGCGGGGGCGCCGCTCGCGAGGTAGGAATCCAGGGCGGCCTGCATGCCGATGTCACGCCCGGCACGCTCGGAGAGGAGCCACTTGTGCTCGAGCAGATCGCAGTACGCCTGGACGATGTCGCGGCCCGGACCCACGACCCGGGCGATCCGCTCGATCGCGGGCTCGTAGGCCTCCGCCTTCCAGCGCCGGGCGAGCACGGCCGGGTCGATCGCCCGACGCTCGTACCACTGGAGCCAGGCCCCGTACTCGTGGAGGTCGTTGAGCAGCAGGCGGGCCTGGTTCTCGAGGGCCACGATCCCGGTCTGGCGGCGGAGCTCGCGGGCGTGGAAGGCGCGGCGGGCCACCGTCAGGCGCAGGCGCACGGTCGGGCCGCGCCCCGTCGGCTCGAGCTCGATCTCGTCGACCGAGAAGCCGAGCTCGTTGAGCTTGCGGATCCGGCGCCTGACCGCCTGCCGGTCGCCGGGCGGCAGGTCCGGCGTATCGTGCAGCTCGTCCCACAGCACGCGATAGCGCTTGACCACGGCGTCGGCCGCGGCGATCGCGTCGTCCGGACCCTCGTCGCGGCCCTGGAGCGCAGCGAGATCGGCCAGGCCGAAGGCGACGTTCTCGACGAGGATCTCGAGGTCGTACTCGCGCTGGCCGTCGGACAGCGTCTCGTGGACCTCGCTCGTCTCCGCATCCACGAGGTACGCCTGGATCCGATCGCCGTCCCGCCGGAAGAGCGTGTTGGCGAGTGAGCAGTCCCCCCAGTAGACGCCGCCGCGGTGCAGGTCGAACAGGAGCCAGGCCATGGCGTCGAGGAGGCGGTCGCGGTAACCGCCCGGTCCGAGCGGGAAGCGCATGAGCAGACGCCGGTACTGGAGCGAGTGGACCAGGTACTCGGTCACGAGGATCGCACTGTCGCGCTCGGGCGCCTCGGCCAGGCCGACCGCGGCGACCGCCGGGAGGCCCTTGTCCTCGAGGTGGCGGAGGACCTCGAATTCCTTGCGGGCGATCCCGATCGGCTCTTCCTTGAGCGCGAAGAGGACACCCTCGTGCTCGAGGAAGCGGACGAGGTGGCGGGACGGCCCGACATCGAGACGACGGAACGTGGCCACGTCGCTGGTCCACGCCGCGAGCGGGAGGTCCCACGGAAGGTCGAAGAGCCCCGTCGCGCGCGCCCGCAACCGCAGATGCGGGAAGGCGCCGGGCGCCACCGCGCGTGCGTCGTCCGGGTCCGTCGTCCGCTCCACCGCGCACAGTGTACCGGCCGAGGTCCGTACGCCCGGGTCACGACGTCGGGTCGCGATCGTTGCCGAGGCGGGCCGCCGGCGCGCGAGCCTGGCGTCGTGGTCAACTCTTGACGCAACGATGTAATGATGTAATCTCCGCATATCACGCTAGCCCGCCCCACGCGAGGACCCGATCACATGCACCACACCGACGAAGAGATCCGCGGCTGGTTCGCCGGCCGCATCCCGACCGACTGGTTCACCGCCCCGATCGAGCTGGCGGGCGACCGCGAGGAGATCATCGTGACCGGCGAGCTCGCCGACGTGACCCTCGCCAAGGGCGCCTCGGACGCCGAGCGCGCCGCCGCCCGGTCGTCGCGTGCCGATGGCTTCCGCGAGGACACCCGCGAGGGGCGGATGCGGATCGCCGCTGACGCCGAGCATCGCTTCGGGCGCAAGGTCGCCTGGGGCGTCTCGGTCGGTGGCGAGAAGCACATGTTCACGACGCTCAGCGTGCCGGTCATGACCCGGCTCCGCCTGCGCGAGCGGGGCGTGCTCGACACGCTCGTCGACGCGGGGGTCGCCCGCAGCCGGAGCGAGGCGCTCGCCTGGTGCGTGAAGCTCGTCGGCGAGCACGAGAGCGAATGGATCGAAGCGCTCCGGACGGCGATCGCCGGCGTGGAATCGGTCCGCGCCGAAGGCCCCCGCCCGAACTGACGAGTACCGGGGCGTCGCGCGACGACCACCCGGGGGCGGGAGTCGCGCCGATGCTCGGCCGACGCTCGATCGCGCAGCCTGCGGGCGTGGCGCCGCTTCAGTCCGACAGCGGGTCGAAGGCCTCCACGCGCTCGACCACCGCGTCGGCGCCAAGGCGTTCCCGGCGACGACCACCCATCGGCTCGCCGAGGACGTCGCGCCAGCCGAGATCGGCGAGCCGCTCCAGGGTCCGCAACGCTGCCGTCACGGTGGCCTTGGCGTAGTCGAGGGCGGGGCCGGCGAGGGGTGGCGGACCGGACGATGCGGCGACCTCCGCCGCGACCGCCACGGCGGCCCGCGCACCGGCCGTGGCGAAGCCGACCCGTGATGGGGCGGCGTCGCGCAGGATGACTGCCGTGCCACCTGCGTAGGGCAGGGTCGCGGCGAGCACGAACGGCCAGCGCGCGTCGATGACCGACTCGGAGCCGGCGTCACGCAGCGGTTCACTGAACGCGGCGGGGTGGCCCTCGAAGACCGCCCGTCGCACCGCGACCTGGGCGATGGCGAGGGCCGTCGGTTCACGCTCCTCGAGCAGCCAGGCCGGGAACGCGCCGATCACGACTTGATCCGCGGCCAGCCCGCCGTGGCGGGCCATGGCGACCCCGAGCGCCTGGAGCGCGAGCGCACGGCCGGCGCGGGTGAGAGGGTCGGACGGCTGGCCTCGGGCGAGGTCGGGTGCGACCACGAGCGGACCGGGACCGACGAGCACCTGGGCGCCCGCCCGACGATGCAGGCGGTGAGCGAACGAGTGGTCGGCCAGTGCCCGGTCCGGGTCGATCCGCCCATCCACGATCTCGGCGACAGGGTCGGCGACGACGATGTCGATCCGCTCGAAGGCGGCGACCACGGCCTGCTCCGGGGCGGCCAGGCCCGGCGCCGTGCTCGCCAGGCGGACGTACCGGCGGCGCTCGGCAGCGGCCTCGTCGGCCGCCTGGCGGAGGATGGCCAGCCCGCGTTGGCTCCCGGACGGTGGCTCCTCGGTGTCGTCCGGCCCGCCGATGCCCGCGGCGTCCGCGAGGTCGTACGCGCGTCGGCCGGGCACGTCCACCCCGGCATCGTGGAGGCGGTCCGCGAGCTCGCGCCCGACGGGCACGGCCACGACCGCCAGGTCCGCCCCATCGCGGACCAGGCCGCCGACCACGGCCCGGGCGGTCATCGCGTCCGCCTCACCGAGCGGCACGCCGATCCACGGCCTCGGGGCGTCGCCGAGGACGTCGAGCAGCTCGCGACGAGCGATCCGGTTCGCGCCGATCCGGTCGAGGGCCGCGCCGGTGAGCCGGACGACCTCGGCCTCGGCCGCGGCCCGGCGCCCGGCGTCGCGCAGCACCTCCGCCTCGAGCCCCAGGTCGATCGTCCCGGCGGCCACCTCCATGGCCAGCGGCTGGGCCGCCATCTCGTATTCGAGCAGTGCGGCGGCGAACGGGAGCGCCACCCCGCCGGCCAGGCGGCGCGTCCCACCGGCCAGATAGCGGTCGACGACCTCGCCGGCCAGGGGCCGGCCCGCCCGATCGAGACCGCTCACCCCGAACAGGCGAAGCAGGGCGCGTTCCTGCCCGAGCGTCGTCGCGATCCGGGCTCGCGCCTCCCAGGCGCCGGCGAGCGTCGTCGCCCGGTCGATGAGCCGGTCGACCGGCCCCAGCTCGCCGCTCACGAAGTCGCCCCGATCCGGCCGGCGGCCAGCAGCAGCTCGAGCGTCCGCTCGATCGGCAGGCCCGGCGTGACGTGCCCGTCGCGCCCCGTGACGGTGTCGGCCGTGGCCATCGCATCGAGTGCCGCCTCCTCGGTCGCCTCGACGACGGCGGCGAAGAACGGGTCCAGGTGCTCGTCATCGACGTGTTCCGTCGTCCGGACCGGCTCGTTGCGCCCGCGAGGGATCCGGATGCCGGTCGAGAACGCCACGAAGATCTCGCCCGAGCCGTGGTGGCCGACGCTCCCGGTCCGGGCGAGCCCGAGCCCGGCCCGCCGGGCCAGGCGCTGGAGCGGCAGGGCGAACAGCGGCGCGTCCGTCGCGACGACGACGATGCAGCTGCCTTCCGCGCCGCGAGCCCCGGTGCGGGCCTGTCCGCCGCCCCGCCCCGGCCAGCCCTCACCCTCGAGGACTTCGCCGACCCGGATCCCGTCGACCGTCAGCCGGCCGATGGCCCCGAAGTTGGCCATGACCAGGACGCCGACCGTGAACGTCGGCGCCCCCGGCGCCGGCGCGTCCGCCCAGCGGTGGATCGGCCGCACATGGCGCGACGCACTGCCGATGCCGCCCTTGAACTCGAACGCGCTCATGCCGGCCCCCGCCCCGACGACGCCGAGGCGGATCGGCCCGGCCCAGGAGCCCCGCGCGTCGTCGATCGCGGCGCGCACGTCCGCCGCGTCCACCTGGACCGGCAACGGGCGGTTCAGGTCGCTGTCATCGCACTCGGTCACGACCGGCATGATCGGCTCGCCCTGGAACCCTGCCTCGAACGGGCCGGCGAGGGCGGTGACCGCGCCGTCGTAGACCTGACCGATGGCCATCGAGCTCGTCAGGAAGATCGGCGTGTCGAGCATGCCCCACTCGTCGATCGCGATCCGCCCGGTCATGTCGCCAGCCCCGTTCAGGATCGAGGTCCCGGCCGGGATCCGCACCCGGGCGTGCTCGGCGAGCGGAAGCGGCAGGATCGCGGTGACGCCGGTCCGGGCGATGCCCCGCCCATCGGGCGGGGCGGGTTCGTCCCGCCAGACCGTCCGATGCCCGACGGCGACGCCCGGCACGTCGACGATCGTGTTCGTGGGCCCCGGCGTGAGCAACCCCACCCGTAACCCGAGGTCGCGGACGCGCGCCCGCTGGGGCGGTGGGCCGGCGACAGGGACGGATGTCACGGGCATCTCCGGCGACTCGATTGGGCGCGGCGCTGGGGCCGTCCGCCAAGTATGCCCTCGGCCGGCACCGCACGCCGCTCGTCAGCCGACGAGGCCGGCCAAACGCAATCCGGCGAGGAAGCCCCGGAAGGCGGTCGGGGCGTCCGGTGCGCTGAAGCGGACCCCGGTGTCGCCGTATCGCTCCGCGCCCGGGACGATCGCGGCGTGGTCGGCCTCCCCGGCGTTCCGGTACTCCGCCTCGATCGTGACGGGCGTGCCGACGTCCAGCGGCCTCAGCGCACCCGCGACCGCCTGGCGGACCGCCCGATCCGCGCCGGCCCGCACCAGGTCGCGGGCCACGAACGGATGCACCGACGCGGCGGCCTTGCGACTGACGACGCCCTTGACGACGACGCGTTCAGCCCATGGCAACCACTCGGCGATCTCCTCGGCCAGCATCTCGTCGCCCGTCACCAGGCCGACGGGCACGCCCCACGCTCCGAGGACGGACGCATTGATGCCGCTCTCACCGACCAGCCGACCGTTGAGTCGCGTGGCCACCGGGGCGCTCGAGTACGTGTGGGCGATCGTGCCGGTGGGATGGCCGGCCCGGGTGTGGTAGCCGACGAACAGAGCGACGCCGAAGCCCCGGCCGGGTCCCGCGCCCTCGACCATCGACCACGGCTTCTGGCCCTGGATGACGACGGCGCGGCGATCCAGGTCGATCGGGGTCAGGTTGAACATCGATCCGTGGCTGTCGTTGACGACCACCTCGGTCGCGCCGCCGGCGTACGCACCCTCGATCGCGGCATTCGCCTCGCCGACCATCAGCTCGACCGCCGCCGGGTATCCGAGATCGCCCCTGGACGTGGGATCGGCATGGCTGATCCCGCCGATCCCCTCCATGTCGACGCTGAGGTAGACCTTCACACGTGCTCCTCGTGGCGGGTGTCGGGGTTGTCCGGCGCGTGGGTGCCGGTCATGTCCGGCGCACGAGTCCGGGCGGGGGCGCCCGTCCACACGTGGCCGTCGGCGAAATGCTCGGCTTTCCAGATGGGTGCCCGGGCCTTCGTCTCGTCGATCGCGTAGCGGGCCGCATCGAACGCGGCCCCGCGGTGCGGCGAGACGGCCACGACCGCGATGCTCGGCTGGCCGAGCGGGACGTCGCCGGTCCGATGGACGATGGCCAGCCGCTCCACGCCGAAGCGGGCGGCGATCTCGTCGGCGATCTCACTCAGGATCCGGATCGCCATGGACTCGTGGGCCTCGTACTCGAGCGTCTCGACGTCGCGCCCGGCGTGCCGGGCGGCCTCCCGGACCTGGTCGGGCGCCGGTGTCCCCGGCGTGATCCGGGTGCGGCCGAGGAACGCCACGACCGCCCCGTCGGCCGGCGTGGCGAGGCGTTCGGTCAGCTCGTCCACGATCGCCGTCCCGAATGGCTCGGCCCGCAGCTCGAGGATCCGGCTCGACCCCGGACCGTCGGCCCGGGTCTCGTCGCCCTGCCCGCCGCTCACGGGCGGGATGAACGCGAGTTCGTCCCCGTCGGCGAGCGTATCGGTCACCTCCGCGTACGACCCATTGCGCGCGAAGCGCATCGACGGCCGTCCCGGAGCCAGGACCGGATGGCGATCGACGATCGCCTGCCAGCCCGCCTCCACGGTCGCACCCTCGGGCAGGTCGAGCGCGACCTCGCGGGCTCCCACCAGCTCGCGCTGGAGCGCGAACAGGCGGATCCGGATGCGCACGATCGCCGCCTCAGCCGCGGTAGTGGGCGACGAGGAGGCCGTCGCCGACGGGCAGGATCGTCGCCCCGAACCGGTCATCGCGGAGCATCGCCGCGTCGAAGGCGCGGAGGGCGGTGGTCGACTCGTCGTCCGCGGCGACGGGCACCCCGCCCGACACGCGTCCACTCCACAGCACGTTGTCGGCCACGACCAGGGCGCCCTGGACGAGCCGCGGGACGAGGGCCTCCAGGTAGGCCCGGTACTCGTGCTTGAGTGCGTCGATGAACACGAGGTCGAACGGACCGGCGAGGGCCGGGTCGTTGGCCGCGAACGCCTCGAGGGCCGGCCGGTTGACGACCTCGATCCGGCCGATGGCGACGCCCGCCTGGCGCCAGAAGCCGCGCGCAAGGTCGGTCCGCGAGCGGTCCGGGTCGATCGTCACGATGGTCGAGCCGGCCCCCTGGGCCAGGGCCATCCAGAGGGTCGAGTAGCCGATCGCCGTCCCGACCTCGCAGATCCGCCGCCGCCCCGCGGCCAGGACGGCCAGCACCCGCCCGGATTCGCGGTCGAGGATCGGGATCCGCTCGGGTTCCGCGGCGGCCTCGATCGCGGCGAGGGCCGGCGCGATGGGCTCGGCCAGGGACTCGATCCAGGCCCGGTCTTGGGGGCCGATCTCGTAGGACCGGTCGCTCTTCACCATCGCATCACCTCTAGACGAGCATGCCGGCGCCGAAGTAGAGCCCGGCGGCGAGGATCGTCCCGGCGGCGATCGACCCGACGTTGATGTACAGGAGGCCGGTCGCGGACTCCATCGACCGGCTGCGCGCCGTCTGGATGGCCGCCCACGAGACGATGAGCGGGAAGCCCAGGCCCACGAGCAGCCGCAGCCAGACGAACAGCGCCCACGGTCCGCCGAGCGCCCCGAACGGCCCGCCGCCGCCGGTGCCCGCCGCGACCCAGGCCACGAACAGGACGAGCTGGATCGCCACGACCGTGAAGAGGGCACGGCTGAACAGGACGAGCGGGGCTTCGGGCAGTTTGGGCGTGACGAGGTACCAGTGTCCCAGGATCATCGCGGCGAAGACGCCGCCGGTCGCCGCCGCGAGCAGACCCAGCTGGACGACGAGGAACAGGGCCCCGGCCGGCCCGCCGGCCCACCCGATCGCCCCGGTCAGGAGCGTGGCTCCGCCGGCGACGAGACCCAGGATCGCGAGTGCCGGTGCGCGTCGCCCGCGCGCCAGCGCGATGGTGTACGCGGCCGCGACGACGACGAACGCGACGAGCGCGATCCGTCTTGGGAGGTCCCAATCGGCATCGGCGCGGACGGCGGCGCCGGCGATCGCGGCGGGCAGGCCCGTGTCGCTCAGGTACGCCAGCCCACCCAGGCCCGCCGCGCAGAAGGCCGTGAACGCGAGGTAGCCGCGCGTCGCCGTCGTGGCCAGCCGGCCCAGGACGACGGCCGCGAACGCGCCGACCGCCAGGCCCGTCAGGACGGTCCAGTTGATGAAGGCGAGGTTCTCGGCGATACGCTCGGCGGGCACCCGTCGATTGTAGGCGCGGTCGGTCCACCGCCCGCCCCTCGCCGGGTCCGAGCGTGGCGAACGGAGCGCGGCGGTCGGAGCGCGAACGGCGGGCCGCGGGACTACGATGCGCCCCGGAGGTGGACCCATGGCAGTGGCGAACAACACGACGATCACGTGGTACGGGCACGCCTGCGTTGAGGTGACCTCACCCGGTGGCCGGACGATCCTCATCGACCCGTGGTTCGGCAACCCGCTGAGCACGCGCTCGGCGGACTCGATCGCGAAGTGCGACCTGTTGCTCGTGACCCACGGCCACGGCGATCACATGGGCGAGGGCGTCGCGCTCGCGAGCCGGCTCCGGCCGGCCTGGCCGTGCATCCACGAGATGAGCCTGTGGCTG
This sequence comes from uncultured Chloroflexia bacterium, assembly GCA_963719285.1. Taxonomy (GTDB): domain Bacteria; phylum Chloroflexota; class Limnocylindria; order Limnocylindrales; family CSP1-4; genus C-114. The sequence goes on along the minus strand of CAVRBO010000004.1, from coordinate 379,356 downwards.
GCCCGCCGACTGCCCGGCGGCGCGGACGCGGTCACCGGGATGAACAAGGGCGGCACGATCGAGGCGGCCGGGATCGGCGTGACGATGACGGGCGCCGACCACTCGGCCGGTGACTGGAACCCGGACGGCGGCGTGCCCCTCTACCTCGGGGAGCCAGCCGGGTTCGTCCTGACGATGGAGAACGGCTTCCGGATCTACCACGCCGGCGATACGGCCGTCTTCGGGGACATGCGCCTGATCGGCGAGCTGTACCAGCCGCACATCGCGCTCCTGCCGATCGGCGGCCACTTCACGATGGGGCCCCGCGAGGCTGCCCTGGCGGTCGAGCTCCTCGGCGTCAGGCACGTCCTGCCGATCCACTACGGGACATTCCCGATCCTGGCCGGCACGCCGGACCAGCTGCGGACCGAACTCGGCGCACGCGGCCTCGACGAGGTCGAGGTCCATGCGCTGGTGCCCGGGGGCAGCCTCGCCAGCGAGGCGGGAGCGATGGCGGGCGCGAACCGCGCGAGCTAGTCCGGCCGGCCTCTCGCCGGTCGACGTGGGCCCGATCGCTAGCGGCGCTCGCTCAGAGCGATCACGCCGTCGTCGCCGTCCCCACCGGCGGTCGTCGGGAAGACCGGCGTGTTCCGACCGCTCCCGTTGCCGTTGCCGTTGCCGTTGCCGTTGCCGTTGACGCTTGCCAGGCCCGGGCCGACGGCCTTGCCGATGTCGCGCCGCTCCGTGTTCGCCCCGAACGACTCGGGGTCGCTCGCGCAGGCCTTCAGGTAGTCGAGCAGCCGGTCCTCGTCCTCGCCGTTGGCCAGGGTGAGGATGCGCCGGACCGCGTCCCTCACGCCGGGGGGCGGCGGCGCGGCGATCGCCCGGAGGACCTTCTCGCTGACGGTGTGCTCGACCTCTTCGGCCTCGTAGAACAACTCCTCGTGGAGCTTCTCGCCGGGCCGCAGGCCGACGATCTCGATGGGCTGCGTCTCGGGATCTCGGCCGGCGAGGCGGACGAGGTCGCGGGCCAGGTCGAGGACCTTCACCGGGCGACCCATGTCGAGCACGAACAGGTCGCCGCCCTCGCGGCCCATCGCGGCCGCGTCGAGGATGAGCCAGGCCGCTTCGGGGATCGTCATGAAGAACCGGGTCATGGCCGGGTCGGTGATCGTGAGCGGGCGGCCGTTCTCGAGCTGCTCCTGGAAGATCGGCACGACGCTGCCGGTCGAACCGAGAACGTTGCCGAAGCGGACCGAGACGTAGCGCCTGCCGGTGGCCTGGGCGGTCTCCGCCACGAGCATCTCGGCGATCCGCTTGCTGGCACCCATGGCGCTCGACGGCCGGACGGCCTTGTCCGTGGACACGAAGACGAACCGCTCGACGCCGGCCGCCACGGCCGCGTCGAGCAGGACGCGCGTGCCCCCGACATTGACCTGGACCGCGTCGGACGGGTGCTGCTCCATCATCGGAACGTGCTTGTACGCGGCGGCGTGGAAGATCACCTGCGGTCGCTCGGCCGAGATGAGGCGCTCCATCGAGCCGCGGCTCACGACGTTGGCGAGGCGGAAGTCGAGCTCACCACTGCCCTGATTGTGCTCGCGCCGGACTTCCAGCTCCCGCTGGATCAGGTACAGCGGGCTTTCGGCGCGGTCGACGAGGACGAGTCGCTTCGGCCCGATCGCGAAGACCTGCCGGGCGAGCTCGGATCCGATCGAGCCGGCCGCCCCGGTGATGAGCACGACCTTGTCCTTGATGATGTCCTCGACCGCAGCCGCATGCTGGGTGACGATCGGCCGGCCGAGGAGGTCCTCGACCTTGACCCGGCGCAGGCGATGGACGTCGATGCTGCCGTCGAAGAGCTCGGTGAGTGCCGGGACCGTGCGTACCTGCAGGTCGAGCGTCGCGGCCGCCTCGACGACACGTCGGACGGCCGCGCCGGGTGCGCCCGGCATCGTGATGAGCAACGACCGGGCGCCGGTCTCGACGACGGCGCGCTCGAGCTCGGCGAGGCCGCCGAAGACCCGCAGGCCGGCGACGAGGCGGCCGGACAGATGTGGGTCGTCGTCCATGAACCCGACCGGGACGAGACCGGCCTGCGGCTCACGGCGGGCCGATCGGGCGATGAGGGCGCCGGTGCGGCCCGCGCCGTACAGCAGCGTGCGGTGTGAGTCGCGCATGACCGGGGCGACCGTGTCGGGACGCAGGTCCGATGCCGCCCGGATCGCGAACCGGATGCCGCCGATGATGGCCAGGCTGAACATCATCTCGGCGAGCCAGAACGTGTTCGGGACGTCGACTTCCCAGGGCACGCCGACGAGCCCCGAGCCCTGGCGGATGACGAGCGTGAGGAGCGTGCCCAGCGAGACGGCCGCGACGATCCGCTCGAGGTCCGGGATGCTCGCGAAGCGCCAGGTCCGGTCGTACAGGCCGAGCCGGATGTCCGCCAGGGTACGCACCACCAGGAGGAGCGCGACGAACGGCGCGTAGGCCGGGATGATCCCGGGTACCTCGAACCCGTCATAGCGAAGGGCGACGGCGAGGTAGGCGGCAACGGTGACACCGATGAGATCGAAGGCCAGCAGGTGGCGGCCCCGCACGGCGCGAGCGAGCCTCGAGATCGGCGGCCCGGCTGTTCGCAGGGTGCCGACCGTGCGGCCAAGGACGGCGCTTGGCGACACCAGCAACCTCATGGAGCGGCGGTCAGACACGGTTTCCCCCGATTGAGCACGGACGGCGCGCAGGATGAAAAGAGAAAGACGCCGTTCGTTGTGTGAGCCGCGGCGTTTCTGGTACGGCGCCATGGCCCTGATGAATGCCCCCGCTGAACCAACCTCACCGGGGGTTCCAACGATAGCCCGGAAGTACCACCGTGGCTAGTCCCAGGAGCGCTCGACGGTGCGCGCTTGCACCGAGCGGGTATGGCTGGATCCGTCGCTCGGTGGCGATCGGATGTCGACCGTGGCGATGCTTCCCGCTTGGTGGAACGACCGCTCCATGGTGGACCCCATCGGCGGATCGGGCGCCGGAAGCGTCATCGGCTCAGGTAAGCGGATGGTAAGTCGGCGTTGCTAGGTTGACCGCGGACGGGCCGCCCCGGGCGACACCGCCGATGCGTCCCGCCGGTCCGGGTTCCGGAAGACGGTCGTCTCGGCACCGGCCGGACCAGTCGCCGAATACTCCGCCACCACCTCCGCCGACCACGGCTGACGACGCGTGTCGTCTGTTTGGCTTAGGCGCTTCGTGGACCACGGGCCGCCCGCGCGGCGACCTCCGTTCGATGCCCTGCCGCGCCGCCGCGAGCCATGGTTCAGGTAGCGATGACTCACGGACACGGGTCCGGTCGCCACCGGTCCGCCGAAACGGCGGGCGGCGGTCAGATCGTCCCCCGCGAGCGTCGAGCCTGGCACCGGCGACGCGCCGATCTCGGGACCACGAAATGGCACACCCGCCGCGAGACGGGGCCGCAAAGCCACGGGACTCACTGAGTCAGCCGGGTCATCGAATGGAGCCAAGATCGCATGTCGTCCTGGAATGGGACCTCCTGGGTCACTGAAACGACCACTCCCGCTCATGTCCCCGCCCGGCGTCTCCATCGCCTCGCCCGCGTGCCCTTCCTGGCCGTGGTGACCCTCGCCGTCGCCGCCGCCGTCGCCCTCCCCCAGCTGCCCGTCGCAGCCGCCCACCGTTCGTCCACGGCCGCCACGCCCAATACCGGCTTCATGCTGGACGCCTCTGCCGCCCGGACCCGCAGCAAGCCGTTCGCCCTCAACGGTGCCACGCTCGCCGGCAATCGCTACGTCTTCCTGGCCACCAAGACCGTCGCCAGCAGCGTCACCTTCTGGCTCGATGACGTCGCGATGACCACGACGCCGATGCGCGTCGAAGCGGCGGCTCCATGGGACCTCCGTGGGACCGCCGACAACGAGACCGCGAACGCCTGGAACACCTCCACGGTGGCGAATGGTTCGCACACGATCTCGGTCACCGCGGTCACTGCCGCCGGCCGCGCCACCACGAGCGCGACGTTCGTGGTCGCCAACGGGACCGCCACGCCGACCCCGACCCCGGCCCCGACGACGGCGACGGGACCGCGCATCAGCGCCGTGACGGCGACGAGCATCGGTTCGAGCGGCGCGATCGTGTCCTGGAGCCTGGATGAGCCGGCCACCGGCCAGGTCGAATTCGGCACCACGACCGCCTACGGTCGCCTGACGACCGCCGAGACATCCTTCCGCTACTCCGCTCACGTCCAGCAGGTGAGCGGCCTCCTCGCCGGGACCGTCTATCACTTCCGGGTCCGATCGCAGGATGCCGCCGGCCGCCTGTCGGTCTCGTCCGACGACACGTTCAAGACGATCGGCGGAGCGGCGAGCCCGACCCCGACGGTCGCTCCGACCGTCGCTCCGACCGCGACCCCGACGGCGACACCGACGAGCGCCCCGACCGCGACGCCGACGGCGACACCGACCGTCGCCCCGACGGCGACACCGACCGTCGCCCCGACGGCGACTCCGACCGTCGCCCCGACCGCGACTCCGACCGTCGCCCCGACGGCGACTCCGACCGTCGCCCCGACCGCGACCCCGGCTCCCGGCCAGACCGGGACGTACGGAGCCGCGTTCAACTTCGATACCAAGGCCAACCTGCAGGTCGGTTGGACCGATCACGCGAAGGTCGCCCACCGGTTCGTGGCCACGACGACCTCGGCCCTCAAGAGCATCCGCTTCCAGCAGCGCGGCGGGCCCATCTACTCCGGCGGCACCGGCGGCACCCTCAGGATCACCGTCCAGACCGACTCGAACGGCGTGCCTTCCGGGACGATCCTCGCGACGGCCAGCTACACGCCGGGCAACTCGGGCGTGTGGACCCACTACGACCTGGTCACGTTCAGCAGCCCCGCCACTCTGACCAAGGGCATCCGCTACAACATCGTGTTCGAAAACGTCGACGCGAACTCGGCCGCCAACTACTTCAGCGTCAACGAGCTGTACACCTACAGCGCCGTGACCCCCCGTCAGCCGGCCTTCGCCGACGCGGACTACGCGGTCCTCTATGCGGCTCCCTCGACCTGGTCCGTCCAGAGCAAGTACACCGCCGACATGGATCTCACCTACGCGGATGGGACCCATGACGGGATGGCCTACATCGCCAACATCATCGAGCTGTACGGGACGGTCTCGGGCAGCGCGTCGGTCCGTGAGCATTTCACGGTCAGCGGCGAAAACCGCACCGTCACCAAGGCATCGGTCCGGGTGCGCCGGACGAGCGGCTCCAGCCCGCTGACCATCCGGCTCGAGACCGGCGCGGGCACGCTCATCGAGGCGGTCGACGTCCCGGCGAGCTCCATCGCCGCAAGCGCGCCGGGCGGCGACAACGGCGGGTCGGTCTGGGTCACGGTGACCTTCAGCAGCCCGCACACTCTCGCCAACGGGACGGCCTACAACCTGCGCCTGGCGACGGCGTCGGGCACCACGTACACCTCCGCGCCGATCCGCGAAGGGACCGACGTGGGTCTCCTCTCCCCCGCCTTCCGCGACGGCTCGGGCCAGAGCTCGAGCAACGGGACGAGCTGGGCGGACCTGTACGCCTACAGCCCGGTCGACATCCAGTTCTACTTCCGCTGATCACCGGACGCCGCTGCCCGGCGGCGATCGAAACCTTCCTTCCGCGGGACCCATCGACGGGTCCCGCGGTCCGATTCCCGGCGCGCCCGGATGAGGCGGGCTGTGCCGTGCGTGCCACACCGGTGCGCTCAGGGTCGGTCCGGGCCCCGCTTCGTCCCACGGCCGCCGGGACCATCACCCCATACCCGAGCGGATGGTGGTTGGCCATCCTGCGAGTTGGCCTGTCGGACCGGATGGTCCTCGATCCGATGTCCCACGAAATAGCACACCCGCCGCGAGACGGGGTCGCAAAGCCACGGAACTCCCTGAGTCAGCCGGGCTGCCGAACGGAGACACGATCGCATGACGTTCTGGAATGGAACCGCCTGGGTCACCGACCCGGCCGTCGCGCCGTCGACCCCGGCCAGACGATCGAGCTCGAAGCGCCGACTGCCCATCCTCACCGTCGCGATCGGCCTCCTGCTCTTCGTCCCGGCCCTCGCCTGGAGCGCATCACCGGCGCCCGATGACATCGACAACGCCGCGAGCGGGCCCACGGTCTCCGTGACCGGGTCGGGTGCCCCCGGCCAGACGGTCATCATCGACGGGCGCGGCTTCAAGGCCCATGCGGTCTACCAGGTCCACTGGGATTCGGTCCCGAGGGCGATCCGGCTCGTCTGGCCGAGCGTCAAGGGCACGTTCCACGGCCATCTGCGGATCCCCGGCACGGCCACGAGCGGGGTCCACAGCGCGACCTTCTCGCGGGTCGATCGCACCTCGGCCGTCAGGGTCGTCGCCGGCACGCTCGCCCGTTCGGCGCTCCCGCACACACCCGCGGTCACGACCGTGAATGTCCGGGTCACGCGCAAGAACCCGGGAAGGACGACGCCTCCATCGATCAGCCTGGTGAAGGCGACGAGCGTCAGTGACACGGCGGCACTCGTCACCTGGCGACTGGACGAACCCGCCACCGGGCAGGTCGACTACGGCACGACGACGGCCTACGGCCAGGAGACCGCGCCGGAGAAGTCGCTCCAGTACACCGCCCACGCTCAGAAGGTCTCGGGCCTCGCGCCCGGCACGCAGTATCACTACCGGGTCCGTTCGCAGGACGCCGGTGGCCGATTGTCGGTCTCGACCGACTTCACGTTCACGACCATGCCCAGCGGCGCGGACCCGACCGCGACGCCGGATCCCACCGCGACGGCAAGCCCCGATCCGACCGGGACGCCCGATCCGACCGCGACCACGGACCCGACCGCCACGCCGGATCCCACCGCGAAGCCGACGGCGACGCCGGGCGCGACCCAGACCCCGGATCCCACGACCACACCCCAGCCCGGGTCCGGCGGGATCTACGGGGCCGCGTTCAACTTCGACACCAAGGCCAACCTGCAGGTCGGCTGGACGGATCGGGCGAAGGTCGCCCACCGGTTCGTCGCGAGCACGACCTCCGCGCTCAAGAGCGTGCGCTTCCAGCAACGCGGCGGGCCGATCTATTCCGGAGGTAACGGCGGGACATACCGGATCACCGTCCAGACCGACGCCAGCGGCGTTCCGTCCGGCACCGTGCTCGCCGCGGCCACGTACTCGCCGGGCAACCCGTCCGGCGCCTGGACCACGTACGACGCGGTGACCTTCCCGTCGCCGGCCACGCTCACGAAGGGCTCGCGCTACTACATCGTGTTCGAGAACATCGACGCGAATCCCGTCGGGAACTACTTCAGCGTCAATGAGCTCTTCGTCTACGGCTCCACCCTGACCCCCCGCCAGCCGGCGTTCGCCGACGCCGACTACGCCGTCCTGACCGCCGCCCCGTCGAGCTGGTCGGTCGAGGGCAGGTACACCGCGGACATGGACCTCGCCTACTCGAACGGCGTCCACGACGGGATGGCCTACATCGCGAACATCGTCGAACTCTACGGGACGATCTCGGGCTCGGCGTCCGTCCGCGAGCACTTCACGGTCTCGGGCGGCGACCGCACGATCAGCAAGGCCTTCGTCCGGGTCCGCCGGACGAGCGGCTCGAGCCCGCTCACGATCCGCCTGGAGACAGGCTCCGGCACGCTCATCGATTCGGCCAATGTCGCCGCCAGCTCCGTCCCGGCGAGCGCGGCGGGCGGCGACAACGGCGGTTCGGTGTGGGTCGGAGTGACCTTCGGCTCGGCGCACACGCTGGTCAACGGAACGTCGTACAACCTCCGCCTCACCACGCCGTCCGGGACGGAGTACACGGCCGCGCCGATCCGCGAAGGCACCGACGTGGGCCTCATGTCCACGGCCTTCCGGGACGGCTCCGGCCAGAGCTCCGGCAATGGCACGACCTGGGCGGACCTCTACCAGTACAGCCCGGTGGATATCCAGTTCTACTTCCGCTGATCGCCGGGGCGCGACGCGATCCGGCGGGATGCGCCATAATCCCGACGTTGCTCTAGGGCACCGTGATCCTCCGGGAGCCGGGACATCCCGGGAACGGGCCAGTCGCTCACCGACGTGGCCAGCTCAGTCCGGATCGCGTCCAACGGTCGGCCTGGCGTCCCCGTGTGCAGGTCCGTCCGCAGACATGCCGCGCCGCCGCAGGTGGTCGGGTGCGATCGCACCTCACCGCCTTACGCCTACCTGCGTCCATCTTGTCGCTGGCGCGGCCCATGACTCCGTCGCCGCATGCCGTGCGGTGTTCTGGTGGAGAGGAGAATCTATTGCGGTCCACCGCCAACGGCGCCCAGAGGGCGTCCCGTCGTCCCGTCCGGCCGCTCATCGCCGGCGCGATCATCACGCTCGCGCTGATGGGCCTCCAATTCGCGGTCGCGGCCCCCGCCGCCGCCGCCGTCGCGCCGAAAGTCGCGATCATCGTCGGCCCCGCCGGTACCCAGACCTCGACCAACCTGAGCTGGGGTCGCGCCGCCGCGACCGAGGCCCGGCGCTACACATCGAATGTCGTCACGGTCTTCTCGCCGCGGGCCACTTGGACCAAGGTCAAGGCCGCCATGGAAGGCGCATCGCTGGTCGTGTACATCGGCCGCGGTCGCGGATTCCCGTCCCCTTACAGCTCCAAGCTCAACCAGGTGAGCGAGGACGGTCTCGGGCTCAATCCACGCGAGAATCATGGCAGCACGGCCATCAAGTTCTACGGCGAGAAGTACATCCGGACAGTCAACCTGTCCGCCCACGCCGTGGTCGTCCTGTCCCGGGCCGCGTACGCCTCGGGCGGGAGTGAGCCGGGCCAGTCGGCTCCGTCACTCACGGTCGCCCGGAAGCGGATCTCGAACTACGCCGCGGGGTTCCTCTACGCGGGCGCGGGAGCCGTGATCGCGGACCAGTTCCACTACCCGCTCACGTACATCCGGGGCGTGTTCACGAAGAACATGTCAGTCGACCGGATGTGGCGGAACGCCTCGGGCAACTACGACCACGTGAAGACGTTCAGCTCGACCCGCGGTCACAGCTGGGTCGGCCGGACCGATACGAAGTCGTCCAGCTCCGGTTTCTATCGTTCCATCGCGGGCCATCCGACGAGCACGTCGACCGCCGAGGTCCGGCTCGGGATCCCGGTGGCCACGCCACCGCCGCCAGCCGCGCCGCCGGTCGCCGCCAGTGGCGGTACGTCCGGCCTCTACGGGACCGGGATCAACGCCGACACGAAGGCGCAGATCCAGGTCGGTGGCACGGACACGAGCTCGGCCAACAACATGGTCGCGCACCGGTTCCGGGCGAGCACCACGTCCAATGTCGTGAGCGTCCGCTTCGCACAGCGACGTGGAGCCGGCTACTCGGGCGGCAACGGCGGCACGATGCGCATCAGCGTCAGGCCGGACGACGGCCACGGGCGGCCGTCAGGCACGATCCTGACGTCGGCGTCGTACACCCCGGGCAGTTCCGGGATCAACACCTTCGACCGGGTCACGTTCTCGAAGCCGGCCAGGCTCACGGCCGGGCACCTCTACTACATCGTGTTCCAGAACACCAGCTCGTCGCCCCGGTCGAACTTCATCTCGGTCAACGAGACGTTCGTCTACGGCAGCGTGCTCTCGCCGCGCCAGCCTCGCTGGACCGACACGAACTACGCCGTGCTCGCCAACGGAGGCGGGTCGTGGGCGGTCATGGGCAAGTACACCGCCGACATGGACGTCGGGTACTCCAACGGGGTCCACGATGGCGACGGCTACGTGGCCGCCCAGATCGACTACTACGGCACCATCTCCGGCTCGACCCACATGGTCCGGGAGCGGTTCAAGGTCAGCGGCAGCAGTCGCAAGATCTCGAGCGTCGCGGTCCGGATGCGCCGGTCGAGCGGTTCGAGCCCGCTCATCATCCGGCTCGAGTCCAGTTCCGGGGCGCTCATCGACTCGGTGAGCATCCCGGCGAGCTCGGTGCCGGCCACCTCCCCCGGCGGCGACAACGGCGGCCAGGTCTGGGTCAGGGCATCCTTCGGCAAGACCCATACCCTGGCCAAGGGTTCCACCTACAGCATCCGACTCTCGACGGCGAGTGGGACGACGTACACGGCGACTCCCATCCGGGAGGGCACGGACGTCGGCTTCCGGTCGTTCGTCTTCGGCGATGGACAGGCCCAGCGGACGACCAACGGTTCGTCCTGGGCGGCCCTCTACCAGTGGGCGCAGCTCGACCTGCAGTTCTACCTGAAGTAGCCGCCCGCGCAGCGCGGAACGAACGAGGCCGGGCCGACGCCCGGCCTCGTTCCATGCCCGGACCGCGACGGGCGTCCGCGGGTTCGCGGCGTCGCCACGCTATCCTCTTGACCGAGCCGTCCGTCGCGCAGCCTGCGCGACGCGGAACCAGCGGCCGGCCGTGACGCGCATCCGCGCGCCGGGCCGACCTCGGACTGGCAGGACATATCCTGGAAGCATCACCCATTGGACCGCCCGGCAGGGCCCGCAGACTGCGCCTCTGGCTGGCGCTGGCCGCCCTCGCGACCGTCGTCGTCGTCGGCGGCGGGATCGGGGTGTACTACGTCGCGAGCCGGCCTCACCTGAGCCTGCCGGCACCCACGCCCACCGCGACGCCCGGACCAGCCGTCAAGGGCATCTACGGCACCGCCCTGAACGTGGACACCAAGGCGAACCTTCAGGTCGGCTGGACGGACGGGGCGCGGCTCGCCCACCGCTTCCGGGCGAGCACGAGCTCGATGATCCTGAGCGTCCGGTTCGCCCAGCGGGGCGGCTCGGTCTACTCCGGCGGCACGGGCGGGACGATCAGGATCACGATCCAGGCCGACGCCGACGGCGTGCCGTCCGGAACCGTCCTCGGCTCGGTGGACTACACGCCGGGCAACCCCTCCCAGGCGTGGGCGAAGTTCGACGTCCTGCAACTGCCCGCGCCGGTCCCTGTGACCAAGGGCAAGCTCTACTACGTGGTCTTCGAGAACACCGACGCCGATCCCGAGGCGAACTACATCAGCGTGAACGAACTGTTCGTCTACGGCCCCACCCTGGTGCCCCGCCAGCCCGGGCTGGCGGACGCGGACTACGCGGTCCTGTATGCGACCCCGGGCCATTGGCAGGTCCAGGACAACTTCACCGCCGACATGGACATCACCTATGCCGACGGCGGCCACGACGGTGTGGCCTACGTCCAGAACATGACCGAGTACTTCGGGACCGTCTCGGGCGCCGCGTCCGTGCGCGAGCACTTCACGGTCGTGGGCAACGGCCGGATCGTGAGCTCGGCCGCGGTCCGGGTCCGGCGCTCCTCCGGCTCCGACCCTCTCGTCATCTCGATCCGCCAGGGCGACACGGTCCTCGCGTCGGGCGAGGTCGCCGCCACCGAAATCCCGGCCTCGGCCGCCGGTGGCGACAACGGTGGCTCGGTCTGGGCGTCGGTGACGTTCCCAACCATGACCCTGGCGGCCGGAACGACCTACGACCTGGTGCTCACGACCGCGCCATCGAGCACCTACACGGCGGCGCCGATCCGCGAGGGCACGGACGTGGGGCTGGAGTCGTTCGCCTTCCGCGAGGGCACCGCCCAGGGCTCGCCGGACGGCTCGCGCTGGACCGACCTGTTCGACAAGAGTCCGACCGACCTCCAGTTCTACTTCCGGTGAATCGGTTCTACTTCCGGTGAACCGGCGCACCGGTCGTGCGGCCCACCGGGCACGTCCGGGGGCACCCGTCGGGTAAGGTTCGGGCTCGCCATGCGCATCGCCTACTTCGCCCACGTCAACGCCGCCCGCCGGTCCGGCGTGCTCCACAAGGTCGCCGGCCAGGTCGACCGGTGGACCGCCGCCGGCCACGAGGTCCGGCTGTACATCGCGACGCGCGATCGCGACGACCCGTGGTCCGAGCGGCTCGGCACGAAAGTCGTCGTCCGCCGCTACGACAGCCCGTTCTCGCGGATCAAGGCCATGGCCAGGCTGGTCGAGAGCGTGCGGGCCTTCCGCCCGAGCCTCGTGTACCTGCGCTGGGACCTCTTCTACCCGCCGATGCTGCGGTTCCCGCGGCGCGTGCCGCTGGTCGTCGAACTGAACACTGACGACGAGGCCGAGTCGGCGCTCGGCTCACGCGTCCGTTCGACCTACAACCGGCTCACCCGAGGGCTGCTCCTCGGACGGGCCCGGGGGTTCGTCTTCGTCACCTCGGAGCTGAGCGCGAAGCCGAGCTTCGCCGGGTTCAGGGCCGTCCATCGCGTGGTCACGAACGGGATCGAGCTGTCGGCCTACCCGAGCCCTCCCGCCGTCGAGGGACCGGCGCCGAGGCTCGCCTTCGTCGGGACGGCGGACCAGCCATGGCACGGCGTCGACAAGCTCGTGGAGCTGGCCGCGCGGCGGCCCGCCTGGCGGTTCGACATCATGGGCCTCGACGCGGACACGGCGCTGATCGGCGGTCCGGCGCCGGCCAACGTCGCATGGCACGGTCCGCTGGATCGGGCCCAGGTGGTCGAGGTCCTCGCGACGGCCGATATCGGAGTCGGCACCCTGGCCCTCCATCGCAAGTCGATGACCGAGGCGTGCCCGCTCAAGGTGCGCGAGTATCTAGCGGTAGGATTGCCCATCCTGTACGGGTACGCGGATCCCGATGCCGACGCGCTCGGCCGATACACCCTGCGGATCGACAACACGGAGACCAACGTGATCGACGCCCTGGACGCCATCGACGACTTCGTGACCCGCTCGCGCGGCGTCCGGGTCCCGCGTCCGGACGTCGCCCACATCGACGTCGCGGTCAAGGAGGCGCAGCGCCTGGCGCTGTTCGACGAGCTTGTCCACGGTTAGGGCGACGGTCCGCCGGCCGTCGTTCGGGCGACCCTCGATCGGGCTGAGCCGCCTGGCGCTCGCCCTCCTGCTCACGACCGGGGGGATCGGGGTGCTCGTCGCCGCGCTGCCGTCCTTCTCGCTCCAGCTCATGCTGCTCGGGATCGCGATCGTCATCGTGGTCGCCCTCGCGATGAGCCGGTTCGGATTGATCCTCAACGCCTCGTGGGTGCTCGTCGCAGCGATCTTCCTCGTGGGGCCCATCGGGACCCTGCTCCTCTCGTTCAAGATCGGCGTGTCGGTCGTCGCCGCGATCGTGGGCGGGTTCCTGCCGTTCACGGTGGCGGCGTTCGCGCTCCATCGCGAGGCCAGGCCGCGGCTCGCCCTGCTCGCGCCGCTGCTCCTGCTGCTCGCGTTCGCGGCCGCGTCGCTGTCTTGGTCGCCGGACGCGGCCTTCGGCTCGGACAAGCTCAGCGTCTGGATCCTCGCGGGTCTCATCCCCGCCGCGTTCATCCTCGTGCTCGCCCCGGCCACGTCGTCCATCGACTGGCGGCCGGTCGTCGTCGCCGGGGTCCTGACCGCCATGGCGATGCTGGCGTTCGGGACCGACTCGCCCACGTACCCGGGCCGGATCTCGCTGTTCGGGGCGAATCCCATCTGGGAGTCACGCGCCCTGTTCATCGGCGCGATCGTCATCCTGTTCGCCCCGATCCCGCGCGGCTGGAAGCTGCTCCTCGTCCCGCTCGTCGTGTACGCCGGCATCCTCCCCGTGTCGCGTGGTCCGGCGATCGGGTTCGTGCTCGGGATGTGCGCAGGCGGCGCGGAGAAGCTCCGGACGTTCGATCGGCACGACCGGCGGATCCAGCTCGCCTGGGCCGGGATCGGGATCACCACGGCCCTCGGCATCGTGGCCGGCCTCGGGTTCTTCGACCGGGTCTCGTCGATCCTGACGAGCTTCCTGGCCGAGCCGGACGTCACGTCGAGGGCGTCGTACATCGGCGAATCCGGGCGCCTGTTCTGGAGCCACCCGTTCCTGGGTGTCGGGCTCGGCGGCTTCGCGGCGACCGGTTTCGACACGTATCCCCACAACCTCGTGTTCGAGATCGCGGCCGAGCTGGGCGTCCTCGGGATCCTCCTCGTGGTGCCGTGGGTGGCCTTCGCGGTCCGCGGGGCGGCCGGCTCGCCGATCCTCATGGCGCTCGTCGTCGCGACCGGGCTGTTCACGTTGTTCAGCGGCAGCTTGGCCTCGAACGTGGAATTCTGGCTGTGCTCGGCCTTCGCGGTCGCCCGGTTCCCCCTGATCCGGGGGCGCGCCGCCGTTCCGGAGCAGGCGCTCGCCGGACGACAGGCCGTCGCCCATGGCTAGGGAGCGCCGACTGCTCCTGCTCATCACGTCGCTCGGCAGGGGCGGAGCGGAGCGGCAGATCGTCGACCTCACCGTACGCTTCCGGCGCCGCGGCTGGGCGGTCGCGGTCGTGTCGATGACCGAGCCGTGGGCCCACGTCGAGGAGCTGCTGGCGGCCGGCGCCGAGGTCGTGAGCCTCGACATGCAACGCGCCCGGCCCACGCCGCGAGGGTTCATGAGGTACGTCCGGTTCGTGCGCAAGTGGCGCCCGGACGTCATCCACAGCCACATGGTCCACGCCAACCTGCTGGCCCGGGCGGGGCGGGTGTTCGATTGGTCGGTGCCGGTCGTCGGGACCGCCCACAACGTCAACGAAGGGGCGCACTGGCGCGAGATCGCCTACCGCCTCACGGATCGGGCGTCGAGCCAGACGACGGCCGTCTCGAGCGTCATCTCCGAGCGCTACGAGCGGATCAAGGCGGTCGGGCGGGGGCGGATCATCACGGTCCCCAACGGGATCGACCTCGCCGACGAGGACGTGACCGCCGAGACCCGAGCGGCGACCCGGCGGGAGCTCGGCGGTCCCGACGGATTCGTGTGGATCTGTGTCGGCCGGCTCGTGCCGGAGAAGGGCCACGCGATGCTCGTCGAGGCGTTCGACGTGGTTCGCCGGACGCACCCGGAGATCCGTCTCGCGATCGTGGGTTACGGGGTCGAGGAGACCCACGTCGCGCAGGTCGTGGCGGACCGGGGCCTCGGCGATGTCGTCTACCAGCTCGGTGAACGGCACGACGTCGCGGCACTCCTCGCGAGCTCCGACGCGTTCGTGATGGCCTCGCACTGGGAGGGCCTGCCGATGGTCCTGCTCGAGGCGGCCGCCCAGGCGCTCCCGATCGTATCCACGGACGTCGGCGGCAACCGCGACATCGCGCGGGCCGACCTCGGCGCGATCCTGTGCGAGCCGACGGTGGACTCGATCGCCGCGGCGATGACGGCGATGCTGGACAAGACGCCCGAGGAGCGAGCGGCGATCGGCAAGGCGCTCCAGGCGAACGTCCGGGCTGGGTTCGATCTCGAGAAGGTCGCCGACCGCTGGGAGGAGATCTACGCCTCCGTCCAGGGAGCCCGGACCGAGCGGGGCTGACGGGATGGCCACCGCGCCCACCTCCGCGCGCCCGGCGGAGTTCCTCGTCGAGACGCCCGCCGGTCGCGGGCCGGAGCGGGCGTACGCCCTGGGCGTCCTGTTCGGGGAGTGGCTCGGCGTCGGCCACACCGTCCACATCGACCCGGCCCTGGCTGAGACCCGGATCCGGCTCGCCGGTCGCGACAGGGGGCCCGTGATCGTGCTGCCCGAGACGCTGCTGGGCCCGGCCACCGCGTGGCTCTCGCCGGACAGCCTCCCGGGCGCCGCGCTGGCGTCGATCGACGCGCCGGCCTGGGCGGGCTTCGACGGCATGCTGCCGCTCCTGTTCGCCGTCCCGCCGGCGGGCGACGGCCTCGTGGCCGTGGACGGCGACCGGTTCGAGTTCCGGCTCGACCTCGTCGCGAGCGTCTTCTTCCTGCTCAGCCGGTACGAGGAGGCGGTCGACGGCGCCGCACGGGACGACCGCGACCGGTCGCCGGCAGGCGCGTCGGTCCTCGGACGGACCGGCTGGCTTGAATGGCCGGTCCTGGACATGTACCTGACCGCCTTCCGGGGCCTCATCGAGCGCGCCTGGTCGGGCCTAGCGCTCGAGGCTGGCGGTCCGGGACGGGCGATCGTGAGCCACGACGTCGATCACCCGTCATCGCGGGCGCACTGGCGTGGCACCCACGCCCTGCGGGTCGTCGCCGGGGATGCGATCCACCGGCGCGACCCGCGCCTCGCGTTACGACGGGCCGCCTCGTTCCTGCCGACGCCGAGCGGCGTCGGGCCGCTCGACCCGTACACCGTCTTCGATTTCCTGATGACCGCGAGCGAGGCAAGGGGCGTCAAGAGCACGTTCTTCTTCCTCACCCGCGAGACCGAGGTGCCCGACGGATCGCGATACCGGATCGACCGGCCGTGGGCCCGGCGGCTGATCGCCGAGATCGGCCGGCGCGGTCACCACATCGGACTCCACGGGAGCTACAACAGCTTCGACGACGTGGAGCGTCTCCGGGCCGAGTGGGCACTCCTGGAGCGGGCCGGCGCCGACCTCCCGCCGGGCGTCCTGCGCCGCGCCATCCGCCAGCACTTCCTGCGGTTCCGGGCCGGCGACACCTGGCGCCTGCAGGCCGAGGCCGGCCTCACTGAGGACGAATCGCTCGGCTTCGCGGACGCCGTGGGGTATCGGGCCGGGACCGCGCGCAGCTTCCCGGCGTGGGACATCGTGGCCGGGGCGCCGCTCGCGCTGCGGGTCCGGCCGCTCCACGTCATGGACGTCACGCTCCTCCAGCGGATGTCCACGGCGCTCCCCGACCGCCTGGCGACCGTCGCCGACATGGCCCGCCGGACCCGTCGCCACGGCGGCGATCTGTCGCTCCTTTGGCACAACAGCAGCCTCGAGACGCCGACCGCGAAGGATACCTACCTGACCCTCCTCCGGGAGCTGTTCGGGTCCTGAGGGCCGGCGCCGGGCTCGCGGCCCGGCCGCGACCAGGTCAGCTGGCCGAGGTCGGCTCCGGGACGCCCGGTCCGAGCCCGTCACCGGTCGCACCGGGCCCGTGGCGCGGCTGGTAGGTGGCGATGGCCCGCCACGAGATGATCCCGTACAGGAGGTAGGCCAGGCAGCCGGCCGCGCTCAGGACGGCGACGGCCCCGAGGGCCGGCAG
Organism: uncultured Chloroflexia bacterium; assembly: GCA_963719285.1. GTDB lineage: Bacteria > Chloroflexota > Limnocylindria > Limnocylindrales > CSP1-4 > C-114. The sequence continues at coordinate 362,423 of CAVRBO010000004.1, read as the reverse complement.
GGACAGGGCGGACGCCAGGACGACGCTCCCGGCCAGGAACCCGAAGCGCAGGACCTCGCGCACCAGGTGGAGTCCCTGGCGCTCGAGGACGTAGAGCACGTCGCCGGTCGCCGTCGTCACGAACGCCACGTAGAACATCGGCACGAGGACCGCCACGAACTGGCCGGCCAGCGTCCAGCGGTCGCCGAACACGAGGCCGAAGGCGAGCGGGGCGCCGATCGCCACGGCGACGGCGGGCAGGATGGCGATCTTGGCCAGCGACAGCGTCGTTCGGCGGAAGAGGCCGGCGAGGCCGGCCGGGTCCTCCCGGGCGAGAAGCGCCGATTCGGCGATGTAGACCTGCCCGACCGCGCCGGCGACGAGCGTCACGGGCAGGCCGCACAGCCGTTCGGCGAGCGCGTATTGCCCGCCGGCGATCGTGCCGAAGAACGCCACGACCAGGAGTACCGGTGCGCGCTGGCCGATCTGGCCGAGGAGGGCTGACGGGCTCGAGAAGATCGGGAAGCGGCGGTAGCGATCGGCGGCGGCGGCGATGCCCGCCCAGGTCACGAGGCGGAACGCGTCGGCGTTCGCCCGCCAGGCCGCCCGGCCCAGGCGCCACAGGCCGGCCAGGTTGCCGGCGACCGCACCGATCACGAGCCCGATGACGCCCGTCCCCAGGAGCCCGAGCGTCACCGGCACGACATTGCCGCCGATCCCCTGGGCGAGGTTGGCCACCGCGATCGACGAGAAGTCCTTGGTCCGCACGGCCCAGTTCGCAAGCGCCGAGCTCAACCCACCGCCGAACTGGGCGATCGCGATCAGGGCGATGTACGGACCGGCCACGCCGGCCCCGAAGACGTTGAGGATCGTCGTGCCGAACAGGATGAGCACGATCGCGATGACCGCACTCAGGACCGTGTTCGCGATGGCCGACAGCGCCAGCACGTTCGCCGCGGTGACGTCGTCCTTGGGCAACGGGATCGCGAACTCGTAGCGCAGGCAGGTGATCGCGACGAACACGGAGAGGAGCGCGGTCGCCACCGCGAACACGCCGTAGTCGTCCGGGCTGTAGAGGCGGGTGATGATCGGCGCGGCCAGGACCGACAGGACCTGGGCGACCCCCGTCCCGGCCACGATCTTGAGCGAGCCGCGCACGAACTCGGCGCCGGGGATCCGGCGGGCGATCCGGTCGGGGATCCTCATCGCAGGCGCTCGCTCTGTGGGACCCACTCGCCGTGACGGTCGGTCACGCGCGCGCCGACGCCCCGGGGCCGGTGGCCCCGCCCGCTTCGTTGTCCCGATACCAGGCGACCGTGCGGGCGATCCCCTCCCTGAACTGGACGAGCGGCTCGTAGCCGAGCTCGCGCCGGGCGACCGAGATGTCGGCCTCGGAGTCCCGGATGTCGCCCTTGCGCGGCGGCCCGAAGATCGGGTCGGCCGGTCGGCCGGTCACGGCCGATATCGCGTCGAGCAGCTCCAGCAGGCTGAACCGCGTGCCGCACGCCACGTTGCAGGTGAGCGGTGAGCCGCTCGTGGCGAGCGACGCGAGCAGGTTCGCCGAGACGACGTTGTCGATGAACGTGAAATCGCGCGACACGTCGCCCGTCCCGTTCACGGTGGGGCGTTCTCCGGTGAGGGCGGCGGTCACGAACTTGGGCACGACCGCGGCGTACTCGGAGTTCGGATCCTGACCCGGACCGAACACGTTGAAGTAGCGCAGGACGACCGTCTCGATCCCGTGCAGGTCGCCGAGCGTGTGGAGGTACAGCTCGGCGGCGATCTTGCTCACCCCGTACGGCGATCGCGGGTCGGGCTTCATCGTCTCGACGCAGGGCAGCGTCGCAGGGATCCCGTACACCGACGACGAGCCCGCGTAGACGACCCGACGGACGCCATGGCGGGCGGCCGCGAGCATCACCTGGATGGTGCCCCCGGCGTTGACCGCATTCGAGAGCTCGGGCTTGAGGAGCGATCGGGCGACGGACGGGATGGCGGCCTCGTGAAGGATCACCTCGTTGCCGGCGACCGCCCGGTCGAGCGCGTCCGGATCCAGGATGCTGCCCTCGACGAACCTGATCGAGCCGATGACGGGCTCGAGCCGGCTCCTGAACCCGGTCGACAGGTCGTCGATGACCGTCACCTCGTCGCCGCGGGCGAGCAGGCCGCGCACGAGATGATGGCCGATGAACCCGGCGCCGCCGGTCACGAGGGTGTTCACGATGTTCTCCGCTGGGACTGGGGCGAGCGCCGGAGAGCCCCGGGTGGGCGACCCGGGCTCCACGCTTGGAGCACCGGTCGTACGATAGAGGACGGACCGGATCGTGGCGGGGGTACCTTCGTCGCGCCTGCCCAGGGTCCGCCGCCCACCTTATCGGAGAACATGGCACGTGTGTGGATTCGCAGGCCTGCTCGGGGCGCCCGGCGACCCCTCGGAGCGCGCGGCGATGGCCGGCCGGATGTCGGCGACGCTCGCCCACCGGGGGCCGGACGACGCGGGCAACTGGTCGGACCCGAACGGCGAGGTCGGCTTCGGGTCGCAGCGGCTGGCGATCATCGACGTGTCGCCACTCGGGCATCAGCCGATGTCGTCGGCCGACGGGCGGTACACGGTCGCGTACAACGGCGAGGCCTACAACTTCCAGGCGATCCGCACGGAGCTCGAGGCGGCCGGCTGCACGTTCCGCGGCCACTCGGACACCGAGGTCCTCGTCGAGGCACTGAGCCACTGGGGCGTCGAAGAGACGATCCCGCGCTTCTGGGGCATGTTCGCGTTCGGGGTCTGGGACGCCCAGGAGCGGCAGCTTCACCTCGTCCGCGACCGCCTCGGCAAGAAGCCGCTGTATTACGGCTGGCAGGACGGGACGCTGCTCTTCGGGTCGGAACTGAAAGCGTTGCGCGCACACCCCGCGTTCCGCGCTCCGGTCGACCGCGACGCGCTGACGGCCTTCCTGCGCTTCTGCTACGTGCCCGCGCCGCGGTCCATCCACGTCGGGATCCACAAGCTCCCGCCGGCGACCTGGATCACGTTCGGGCCGGACCGGCCGGGCGAGCTGCCCGAGCCCCGCCCGTACTGGGATCCGGTCGCGATGGCGGACGCCGGGCAGCGCGACCGGTCGGACTACACGGACGAGGAAGCGGTCGACGCGCTCGAGTCGCTGCTCGGCGACGCCGTGAAGCTGCGGATGGTCTCGGACGTGCCGCTCGGGGCGTTCCTGTCGGGCGGGATCGATTCGTCCACCGTCGTGGCGCTCATGCAGGCGCACAGCTCGCGGCCGGTCCGCACGTTCACGATCGGCTATGACAACACCGAGTACGACGAGTCGGTCGCGGCCAAAGCCGTCGCCGCCCATCTGGGCACCGACCACACGGAGCTCCGGGTGACCCCGGCCGAGATGCAGGCGGTCATCCCCCGCCTCCCGGACCTGTACGACGAGCCGTTCGCCGACGCCTCGCAGATCCCCACGTTCCTCGTCTCGGAGCTGGCCCGTCGGAGCGTGACCGTCGCCTTGTCGGGCGACGGCGGCGACGAGGTGTTCGGCGGCTACAACCGCTACGTGACCGGGATGCGGACCTGGAAGCGTCTCTCCCGCGTACCCCGGCCTGCCCGTCGCGGAGCGGCCCGGCTCGCGGAGGGGATCAGGCCACGCACGTGGGATCGCGCCGGGCGGATCATCGACCGGGTCCTGCCGTCCGGTCGGCGCGGGTTCGTGAGCGGGAACCGCGTCCACAAGCTCGCCTCCGTGCTGGCCCTCGGGTCGGTCGACGAGATGTACACCCGCCTCGTGTCGACCTGGCCGGAGCCGGCCGGCATGGTCGTCGGAGGGGTCGAGCCACCGCTGCCGTTCAAGTCCGTCCGATCGACCCTCATGGAGCCGGCCGAGCGGATGATGCTGTTCGACCTCGTCGGCTACCTGCCGGACGACATCCTGGCCAAGGTCGACCGGGCGAGCATGGGCGCGAGCCTCGAGGCGCGCGCACCGCTCCTCGACCACCGCGTCGTGGAATTCGCCTGGCGCCTGCCGCTCGAGCAGCGGATCCGCGGCGGCGAAGGCAAGTGGCTGCTCCGGCAGGTGCTCGACCGGCACGTGCCCAAGCCGCTCATCGATCGGCCGAAGCAGGGCTTCGGCATCCCCATCGACCGCTGGCTCCGGGGGCCGCTGCGCGAGTGGGCGACGGACCTGCTGTCCGAGTCGCGCCTCAAGCGCGAGGGCTACTTCGACCCGGCCCCGATCACGGCGGCGCTGCGCGACCACCTGGAAGGCCGGCGCAACGTCCAGTACCCGCTCTGGGTGGTGCTCATGTTCGAGGCCTGGCTGGACAGGCAGGAGTCCGCCGGGACGCCGGCATGAAGATCGCCGTCGTCGGCGGTTTCGCGAACTCGCTCATCGCCTTCCGAGGCGACATGCTCCGCTCGATGGTGGAGCTCGGCCATGACGTCCTCGCGATGGCGCCGGAGGACGACCCGGCGGTCGCCGCCGCGCTCAAGGAGATGGGCGTCCGCTACCGGTCGGTGCCACTCCGCCGGACCGGGATGAACCCCGTCCGCGACGCGGGGACGACCATCGCCCTCGCGCGGGCCTTCCGCCGGTTCCGTCCGGACGCGGTGTTCGTGTACGCGGTCAAGCCGGTCATCTATGGCTCGCTGGCCGCACGTCTCGCCCGCGTCCCGTTGCGGGTCGCCATGATCACGGGGACCGGCTCCGCGTTCAGCGGAGGGGACAGCCGGAAGCGGCGCCTGGTCTCGTGGCTGGTCCGGCGGCTCTACCGGGCCGGGCTCGCGGGGGTCCATGTCGTGTTCTTCCAGAACCCCGACGACGAGGCGCTGTTCCGGTCGCTCGGCCTGGTCGGCCGACGGGGCCAGCGCATCCTTCGCGTCGGCGGGTCCGGCGTGGACCTCGCGAAGTTCGGTCCGACCCCGCTGCCCGAGGGCCCAATCACCTTCCTGCTGATCGGGAGGGTCATCCGGGACAAGGGCGTGGCGGAGTTCGTGGAGGCCGCCACGATCGTGGGAAAGACGCATCCGGAGGCGCGATTCCAGCTCCTCGGGCCGATGGACACCAATCCGTCGGCGATCTCGCCGGCGGAGCTCGACGGCTGGGTCGCCACGGGCGCGATCGAGTACCTCGGGCGCACGAACGACGTGCGCCCGAACCTCGCCGCGGCCCACGTCTGCGTCCTCCCCTCGTACGGCGAGGGGATGCCCCGATCCGTGCTCGAGGCCATGGCGATGGGCCGGCCGGCGATCGTGACCGATGTGCCCGGCTGCCGGGAGACGGTCGTCGATGGCCGGAACGGCTATGTCGTCCCCGTACGCGACGGGCCGGCGCTCGCGGCTGCCATGGTCAGGCTCATCGAGGAGCCGGGTCGGCTCGCCGAGATGGGTGCCCAGAGCCGCACGCTGGCCGAGGAACGGTTCGACGTCCGCGCGGTCAACCGGACGATCGTCGAGGCGATGGGCCTGCTGCCGGGCCCTACCCCGAGCTGAGGCCTCGGGCCGCTGCACGGGCCGAGGGCCGCTGCTCAAGCCGACAACCGATGCCTCAGGGCTGGTCGGGACCCCCGGCGGGCCGGCCGCGGAGGCGGTCCTCGAGCGTGGTCCGGACCTTGGGCCACGATCCCGACGGCGGCGCCGGCTCTTCGACCGTCCCCTCGTGGTAGCCGTCCAGGAGCGGGTTGCCGACGTGCGACGGTGTCGGGACGCGGTTGAGGACCACGCCGAGCACCTGGGCGTTGACCCGGGTGAGCGCCTCGCGACCCAGGCGGACGGCGGCGCGGCGACTCTTGCTCGCGTCGATCACGAGGAGCGTGCCGTCGACGAACGCGCTGAGGATCGCGGCGTCGGTGACGACCCGCAGGGGGGCGCTGTCGATGATGAGGACATCCTGGCTGGCCTGGAGCCGCTGGAGGACCGTGAGCATCCGTTGCGAGCCGAGCATCTCGGCCGGGTTCGGCGGGAGCGGGCCGGACGTCAGGACCTTCAGGCGCTCCTGCTCGTTCGTGTGGGCCACGGACTCGAGGCTGACCGAGTCGCTCCGGAGCATCGTCGTGAGGCCCTGAGTGTTCGGCACGTCGAACAGCGTGTGGACCGCGGGCTTGCGCAGGTCCGCGTCGACGAGGAGGACCCGCCGTCCCTCCAGCGCGAACGCGATGGCCAAGTTCGCGGCCGTGACGGTCTTGCCTTCTCCGGGCAGGGAGCTGGTCACGAGGATCGTGTGGATCGGTCGGTCGACCCGCGCGAACTCGAGGTTCGAGCGGAGCATCCGGTACGACTCGGCGACCGCGGACCGCGGGTACAGCAGCGTCACGAGGCGGTAGATCTCGCTCCGGCCCCGCTCGTTGCCCATCTTCATGACCGAGCCGAGGGTCGGCAGGCCGACGACCTCCTCGACGTCCTCGGGGGTCTTGATCCGGTCGTCGAGATACGCCGCGATGAGGACGACGGCACCGGCGATGAGCAGGCCGAGGATGGCGGCGATGATCGTGTTGATCGCCGGACGGGGCGAGATCGGGATGTCGGGAGCGACCGCCGGCTCGATGACGCTGAGCAGGTTCGTGGCCCCGGCCGACAGGTAGGCGAGGAGCGACGCGTACGTCGCCCGCAGGTTGACGAGCTGGTCCTGGAGGGCGACCAGCTGGGCGTCCTGTGCCGCCGTCCGGTTCTGGACATTGGCCAGGTTCACGGCCTGCGCCTGGGCGGCGGTGATCTGGTCCTGGGTCGCCTTGAGATAGGCGGTGACCGAGGCCCGGATCTCCGCGGACTGGCCGGACAGGGCCGGCAAATCGGCGATGAGCTCGTCGACGATCGAGTTCGCGATGTCGGCCGCCCGGGCCGGGTCGCCGTCGCGGGCCGTGATGGCCAGTGTGCTGTCACTGCCCGTGATGGCCGTCACGCTCTTGAGCAGCTCCTCGGCCGTCGTCCGCAGGTTGAGCTTCTTGATGACCGCGTCGAGGACCGGCCGGGTGGTGGCGATCCTCGCGTACGTGGCGGACACGGCCTGCGATGCCTGGAGCCCGGAGATGTCCACGTTCGACTGGTTCAGCGCGCCGCCCACGATCAGCGTCGCCCTGGCCTCGTAGACCTTGGACTGGATCATGCTGTATCCGAACGCGGCGCCCGCGGAGAGGATGACCGCTGCGATGATGAGCAGCAGCCTCGAGCGGATGATGGCCAGTTCGCGATGACGATCCAATGAGCTCTCCCGGGGGTGTCTCGTAGACCCGAACAACGCCTTCGGGCCGTTTGATCCCGACTCAGCGCCGGGACACTATAGCCCAAGCCCTCGCCGATTCTGACCACGAGGGGTGCTCCGCCGCACCATCTCGGACTAGGCGGCCCCGGATGGTGTCTCCGTCCAACCCGCCAGGATCCGGGCGCCGCCGCCGATGACCGAGCCCACCACGAGCCCGCTCAGGTTGTCGAAGACATCGGCGCTCTGACAGCCCCGGCCGAGGATCGGCAGGAGAAGCTGCGTGGTCTCGATGGCGACCGGGGACAGGACGGCGACGAGCGCCAGGATGTTGCGTCGGCGCGACCCCGGCACCAGCCCGATTGCCAGGCCGAGCGGGATGAACAGCAGGACGTTGAGGCTCGTGTCGCCGAGGTGGACGAGCTCACCGAGCGGAGCGATCCCGATCCGCGAGAGGTCGCACGTGCCGATCCCGCTCGTCCCGAGATCGAGCCCGGCCCGGAGCGGGGTGAGGGTCGCCGAGACGACGAGCCCGAACCCGACGACGAGTCCCCAGCCGATGGCCGGTGAGGCTCCGAAGATCCGCCCGACCCGCCGCCCGGCGACGAGTCCCACGATCGCCGAGAGGACGAGCCCGGGCAGGAGCCACGGCAGGACGTTGAAGCCGCGCATGGGTCCTGGAGTCCTGCCTTTCCGTGGTCCGGGTGCCGAACCCGAAGGATACGGCGGTCGCGGCCGGGAGCCCGGCGCATCGCGCGCGGTGCGTGCGGTCCACGCTCGGCCTTGCCGGCTGAGCGACCTCTGATACTCTCAGAGCATGGTTTCCACACTCCTCGGTCGGCTTCTGCGCGGGCTCGCCCGCCTGCTCCACGCGTTGCATCTCTTCTGGATCGCGCGCTGGTTCGCCAACCACCTGCCTCCCAAGATGCGCCTCCAGCTGAGCAAGCTCCAGCTCCGCCTGGGTTACATGCAGGGCATGACCCTCGTCCCCGAGGACACCCTGCCCGACACGTTCGCAGCGGCGCTGCGCTATCTCGGCAAGGACTCGGCCGACAAGCCGGCCGTCTACCTCGAGTTCGGGGTGTACATCGGGACGTCGCTCGCGTGCATGTACCACGCGGGAGAGACCGTCGGCGCGAGCAACCTCCGGATCATCGGCTTCGACTCGTTCGAGGGCTTCCCTGAAGGCGTCGAGAAGGAGGAGGGCAGCCACTGGAAGAAGGGCGAGCTCTACTCCGACGTCCGGCTGACCCAGCAGAACCTCACCAGGCTCAAGGTGCCGCTCAAGAAGGTCGAGCTCGTGCCCGGCTGGTTCGAGGATTCGCTCACAGACGCCACGCGGGAGCGGCTCGGCATCAACAGCGCCGATATCGTGATGGTGGACTGCGTGATCGAGTCCGCGACGCGGACCGCGCTCGACTTCCTCCTGCCCCTCATCACGGATCGCACGATCGTGTTCTTCGACGACTGGGCCATCTTCGACCTGGAGAAGCACGGACTCGGCGAGAAGGCCGCCTTCGAGGACTGGATCTCGACCCATCCCGAGATCTCCGCTACGCACCTGCCCGACATCTCGTACAGCGACGAAGCCCGGACGTTCCTCCTGACCAGGGCGGACGTCGGGGCCGCTCGTGCCTAGACCGCCCCGGCCGAACGTCGGGTCGAACTCCGGCCGATGAACGTGCTCCTGACCTGCGCCGGCCGGCGCAGCTACGAGATCGAGGCGTTCAAGGAGGCGGTCGGGGCCGGCGGACGCGTCCTCGCCTGCGACGCGGACCCCAACGCCCCGGCGATCGGGATAGCCGATGCCGCGTTCATCGTCTCGCGCATCGAGGCCGACGGGTACGTCGACGAGCTGCTCGAGCTGTGCAGGCGCAACGATGTCGGCCTGGTCGTCCCGGCATTCGAGCCCGAGCTGCCGATCCTCGCCGCACGCCGGGCCGATTTCGAGGCGCTCGGCACGCTCGTCCTGGTGTCATCGCCCGACGTCATCGCGACCTGTTACGACAAGGTCCGGACCGCCGCGTTCCTCGCGGGCTGCGGCATCCGCTCGCCGCGGACGTACGCCACGCTCCAGGGCGCGCGAACGGCGCTGCGCGGGGGCGAGCTGGCATTCCCCGTGATGGTCAAGCCGCGGTTCGGGGTGAGTTCGATCGGGAACCACCTTGCGGACGATGACGAGGAGCTCGACTTCTTCGTGCGGCAGTGCCGCAAGCAGATCGCCGCCACGTTCCTGGCCCCGTCGAGCGCAGCCGATCCGGACACGGCCGTCCTCGTCCAGGAGGCCCTCACCGGTGACGAGTACGGACTCGACATCGTCAACGACCTCGACGGTCGGTACGCCGCGACCTTCGTCAAGCGCAAGCTCCGGATGCGAGCCGGGCAGACGGACCGTGCGGCCACCGTGGACGATCCGCGCCTCGTGTCGTTGGGGGAGCTGATCGGGAGTGGGCTGGGCCACCGCGGGATCCTCGACTGCGACCTGTTCATCGATCGCGAGGGCGTCTGCGTGATCGACCTCAACCCGCGCTTCGGCGGCGGGTACCCGTTCTCCCACCTCGCCGGGGCGAGAGTGCCCGATGCGCTCATCGCCTGGGCGCAGGGTCGGGAGCCGGACCCTGCTTGGCTGGAGATCCGTTCCGACGTTACGATCGCGCGGTACGATCAATTCGTCGTCGCCGGGCGGGTCTCGGACCCCGAGGAGCACGCATGAACCTCTATCGAGCCTTCGGCAAGCGCCTGCTCGACCTCGTCATCGCGGTCCCGGCGGTCGTCGTCGGGTCCCCGATCTTCCTGATCGTGGCCGTCCTCGTCCGGATCAAGCTCGGCTCGCCGGTCATCTTCAGCCAGCGCCGTCCGGGCCGGGACGAGAAGCCGTTCACGATCTACAAGTTCCGGTCCATGCTCGACGAATACACCGCGGACGGCCGCCAGCTCAGCCAGACCGAACGGCTCACGAAGTTCGGCCGGCTGATCCGATCGACCAGCCTGGACGAGCTGCCCGAGCTGTTCAACGTGATCAGGGGCGAGATGAGCCTCGTCGGACCTCGACCGCTGCTCATGGAATACATCGGCTACTACACGCCCGAGCACAGTCGCCGCCACGAGGTGCGCCCCGGCATCTCCGGTTGGGCCCAGATCAAGGGTCGCAACACGCTGTTGCGCAGCGAGCGGCTCAACATGGATGTCTGGTACGCGGACAACCTGAGCCTCCGTCTCGACCTGGAGATCATCGCCGGGACGATCGGCAGCGTCTTCCATCGCGAAGGGGTGATCGCCGATCCGAATGTGGTCGACATCGACGATGTCGGGCTCCATCCGCTCTCGAAGATCCGCCAGGCCAAGGCCGCCGAGGAGGCCGCGGCGAGGGCGGCGGAGGAGGCTCGCTCGGCCGACCCGCCTGACGGGGAGGGCGAGGCTCCAGCGGTCGCATCCGCCGACGCGACCCACGGGGAGGGCAAGGCTCCCGCGGTCGCATCCGCCGACACCCCGACCGAAACCGCGGATACGTGAGGACCGACCTGATCGGGGTGGACGCCCCGATCTGGACCGAGGTCCTGGACCGAGTCCGACACGACTTCTACCACCTGCCGGCCTACCTGACCCTGTCGGCCGACTACGAAGGCGGCGTCGCCCGGGCCCTGCTCGTGGAGGACGGCCCGCGCGGCCTGCTCCTGCCGATCGTCATCCGGCCCATCCCCGGTGGCGGGTCGGACGCCGCATCGCCATATGGGTACCCGGGCCCACTCGTCTGGGGCACGAGCGATCCGGACTTCGTGCGCGAGGCATTCGAGGCCGGGGTCGACCGCCTGCGGTCCGAGGGGATCGTGTCGTTGTTCGTCCGCCTCCACCCGATCCTCGACGAGCACCCGCCGGAGGGAGTCGGCAAGCTCCTGACCCATGGCGAGACGGTGAGCATCGACCTGACCCAGTCCCTCGACGAGATCTGGTCTCACACCCGGAACAACCACCGGCGCGATATCGGAAAGTCGGAGCGGATGGGCTACGTCGCCCACGTGGACGCGGACTGGGAGCACTTCGGCACGTTCGTGCGCCTGTACCGCGCGACGATGGAGCGGTTGGCGGCAGAGGACCGCTACATGTTCGACGAGCGCTACTTCGGGGCGCTCCGCGAGGCGCTCGGACCGTCGGCCTGGCTGTGGGTCGTGACGAACGAGGATGCCGTCGCGGCCGCGGTGCTGTTCGTCGAGACCGGGGGCATCGTCCAGTACCACCTCGCCGGCACGGACGAGGAGCATGCCTGGGCTCGACCGACGAAGCTCCTCATCCGCACGGTGACCGCCTGGGCCAAGGAGCGCGGCGACCGGCGCCTGCATCTCGGCGGCGGCGTCGGCGGGGCCGATGACTCACTGATGCATTTCAAGGCCGGCTTCTCGGACGAGCGGCACGTCTTCCACACGCTCCGGGTCGTGGTCGACGAGGCAGCCTACGCACGCCTCGTCGCGGCGCGCGACTCCGCCCTCGACCCGGCCGACCTCGACGGGTTCTTCCCGCTCTACCGGAAGGGCTGACGCCTCAGACCGGATCGGGCCCGCCGCCCTCAGGGTCCTGGGGGGCGCCCGCCGCCGGGGTCGTCGACGCGGCAGGGGTCGAGGCAGCGGTCGTCGCCGCCAGACCGCTTTCGAGCCGCTCCGGCAGGTCGATGTCGTCCATCCCCTGGGCCGCCGTCGCGTCCGTCCGCCGGAGAACCTGGGCGACGGTCCGGCCGAGGATCCGGAGGTCGAGGGCCAGGCTCCAGTGGTCGATGTACCAGACATCGAGCCGGAACCGCTCCTCGAAGCTGGCCTCCTGGCGGCCGTTCACGACGGCCCAGCCGGTGACGCCCGGGCGCATCTCGTGGCGGCGGGCCTCCTCCGGCGTGTAGTTCGGCAGGAACTCCACGAGGAGCGGTCGCGGGCCGACGAGGCTCATCTCCCCGCGCAGGACGTTCCACAGCTCGGGCAGCTCATCCAGGCTCGACCGGCGGAGGAACCTGCCGACACGGGTCACCCGTTGGGTGTCGCTGGAGTACCAGACCTCGCCGGGACGGGGCGACCGCATCGTCCGGAACTTCACGATGGAGAACAACTCACCGTGGAGTCCCGGTCGCTCCTGGCGGAAGAAGATCGGCCGGCCCTGAGTGACGAGGAGGGCGAGCGCCGTCACGGCGACGACCGGCGACAGCACGACGAGCCCGACGACGGCGCCGAGCACGTCGATCACCCGTTTGACCGCCAGCCGGCGACGCCTCCGCGCGCTCATCCCCACTCCCGCCCGCTACACACCTGGTCCGTCGGCCGACCGCGACGGTCTCGCATCCTAGGACCGGGACGACGGGCGACGCAACTGCCCGGCGCGCGCGAGCAACCTCTCGTCCTGACCGGACGATGCAATCGTCTAAACTCGGGGACACCATGAAGACCACCACCGTCCGCCGCAGCGTGCCCCTCGCCCGGCCCGACATCGGACCGCGCGAGCTCGAACTCGTGACCCAGGTCCTGACGAGCGACGTCCTCGCGATCGGCCCGTTCACCGAGCGTTTCGAGGCCGGGATCGCAGACCTCTCGACCCGGCGGTTCGGCGTCGCCTGCTCGAGCGGGACGGCGGGGTTGCACATGGCCGTCCGGGCGCTCGACATCGGCGAAGGCGACGAGGTCATCACGAGCCCGTTCAGCTTCGTCGCCTCGGCCAACTGCCTGCTCTATGAACGTGCCATCCCGACGTTCGTCGACATCGAGGAGGACAGCCTGGGCATCGACCCGGAGCTCGTCGAGCACGCGACGACGAACAAGACGAAGGCGGTCCTGCCGGTCCACGTCTTCGGCCGGCCGTGCCGGATCGAACCCATCGTCGCGCATGCGCGCGGGGCCGGGCTCGCGATCGTCGAGGACTCGTGCGAAGGGCTCGGTTCGAGCCTCAACGGGCGCCCGCTCGGCGGGTTCGGCGACATCGCGGTGTTCGCCTTCTACCCCAACAAGCAGATCACGACCGGCGAGGGCGGCATGGCCGTCACCGACGACCCCGGCCTGGCCGACATCATGCGGAGCCTGCGCAACCAGGGCCGCGACACGGACGGGACCTGGCTCCGCCATGTGCGTCTCGGCTACAACTACCGGCTCGACGAGCTCTCGGCGGCCGTCGGCGTCGCCCAGATCGAGCGCCTGGCCGAGTCTGCGCGCGGGCCGTGACCGGGTCGCCGCTGCGTACGAGCGAGGGCTCGATGGGCGGGACTGGGTCCGCCTCCCGAAGGCCGGCCCGGGCGAATCGGTCGACTGGTTCGTGTACGTGGTCAGGCTCGACGCCGCGATCGACCGGGACGCGGTCATCGGCCGGCTCAAGGACCTCGGCGTGCCGTCGCGGCCCTACTTCAGCCCCCTCCACCTCCAGCCGTTCTACCGTTCGCGCTTCGGCTACAAGCCGGGTGACTTCCCGGTCACGGAGCGCGTCGCCGCGTCCACCCTGGCCCTGCCGTTCTCGAGCCGCCACACGGACGCGGATATCGCCTACGTGTGCGAGGCCCTGATCGAGGCCGCGAGCGCGGCCTGACGGCCTCGGGACGAGTGCCCCGGAGCCGCGAGTCGGCCGTGCGTGCTACCGTGCCCGGTGACGGGGTCAACATCAGAAGGCACAACCCGCCATCGCCGTCGCACGGCGGAGAACCACCCCCGCCACGTCCCGGTCGACGCTCACCGATCCGGACAACGATGCTTCCCGGCCGTGCTCCGGCGCCGTCCTTCGCTCGCTCGCGCCTTCCCGCGCGACGTCCTGCCAGGGAGGATCACACGTGCGTCTCGTCGACCTGCGCCTCACGGCGCCACAGGGCACGCCATCGCCGGACGACGATCCACCTCTTGGGCTCGCGGCACCGTTCCCGCAGCGAGTGGCCCAAGCCATCGGCCTGGTGCTGGTCGCCGCCCTCATGTTCACCCTGGCCTGGGCTTCCATCGCGGCGCGACTGGCGGACCAGGAAGCCGATCCCTGGGGCGGTGGTCCGGTCGGGCCGGCTGACGGGCCGGCGCTCGGCGACCCATCGGACCGGCCCGCCGATGCCTGGTTCCCCGGGAGCCCCGGTTGGGACGGTGGCCTCGGATCGAGCCCCGCACCCACGCCGCTGTCGACACCGAAACCCGGGCCGGCCAGGCTGACCGTGACCCTCGAGCCGCCGCCCATCCCGGCGACGCGGCCGGCGCCGAAGCCGTCCGCCCGGCCCACGCCGGAGCCACCCTCCGCGCCGGCCGGGATCTCCGTCCCGGCGGCGATCGACTCAACCGGCTCGCGCGACGCCAGCGCGGCCCTCAACGCGTTCATCGGCAGGGTCAAGGATGGCTCGACCATCGTATTCCGGGCCCAGGGGGTCTATCGCCTGGACGGCGCGATCAGGCTCGTCCGGCGGCACGGCCTGACCCTCAACGGGAATGGCGCCACGCTGCGGTCCCATGGACCGGCCACCGAAGCCGGGTCGCTGTTCTGGCTCGCCTCGTCCGGCGGGGGCGACACCGGGATCACGATCGAGAACTTCAGGCTCATCGGCGACGACCCGTCGCCCGGCGTCTTCCAGGCGGGACGAGATGGTGCCGCGGGCATCCTGGTCGCCGGCGGCAGCCACATCGACATCCATCATCTGACCGTGAGCGGCGTGTGGGGCGACTGCCTCACCGTCAGGTCGTGGGCGTCCGACGTCACCTTCCACGACTCGGATTGCCTGTCCGCGGGGCGTAACGGCGTGTCCGTCACCGCCGGGCGGATGGTGACCGTGCAGCGGGTCGACTTCCGGACGAACGGCCACAACGTGTTCGCGATCAAGCCCGACAACGCGAGCCAGGGTGCCGTCTCGATCAAGTTCCTGTCCAACACCGCGGGGACCTGGACGAACGCGTTCCTCACCGCGAACGGAGCCCCTGGATCGCGCGTCAGCAACGTCACCGTGAGCGGCAACCGGATCACCGGCGGGACTCTGCGGACGAACATCACGATCGCCCGCCGCAGGAGCATCGTGTTCACGAACAACACCTCCACGGTGGAGGGACCCGGGCCGATCCTCCGGTTCGCGCACGTCGATGGCCTGACGGTGGGAGGCAACCACCAGCCGCTGTCATCGGGATCGGTCCTCAGGATCTCCGACTGCACTCGGGTGCATCGCCTGTAAGGACAGCCCTCCCGCGCGTGCGATGTCCCCGGCGGCGGCGGACCGGACTCTCCGCGTCCGCTACGATCGGGCGATGGAGTTCGTCACGGGCGCCCCGACCGAGCGCCGGCCACCGTTCCATTTCTCGGCCCACGTGCGCGTCTGGTTCAGCGACACGGACGCCCAGGGTGTCGTGTACTACGGCCGCTACCTGCCGTACACGGATCATGCGCGGCTCGAGTATCACCGCCACCTGGGGCTCCTGCTGCGTGAGCCGGGCGATCCGGAATTCGTGATGCGGGCGATGTCGATCGCGTACGAGGCGCCTGCGCGCTTCGACGACCTCCTCGAGGTGTTCACCCGGACGACCCGGATCGGGCGGACGAGCGTGACGGCCGAGTGCGCCGCCTACCGGGTCGCCGACGACCGGCTCATGTGCACCGTGACCCAGACCCTGGTGCTCGTGGACGTGCAGGAGCGCCGACCGACCCCGATCCCGGCGGCGTATCGGTCGGCTGTAGCCGCGTTCGAGGGTCCGGGCCCGGTCGACGCCGGTCGCGGGTAGGCCTGCGGCGCCGGCCTGCTACGGGTTGTAGTCGACGGTCACCGCGAGGTAGTCCAGGCGGTACGACTGGGTCGCGACATCGGTCGCGTCGTAGACCCGGACCCGGAGGTTCGGTGACGTGAGGTCGGCCTTCGTCCAGGCGTGAGCGCCCCAGCCGGCCACAGAACCGCCGATCGTGTAGGTCGTCAGGGTGGTCGACGTGACGGCGACGGACTGGATATTCGACCAGTTCGCGCCGCCGTCCCACGAAAGCTGGGCGCACAGGTTGTTGGTGCCCGCGGTGTTCTTGGTTCGCGATGCGTCGGCCCGAACGGTGATGGAGTTGACCTGGAACACGGTCGCGCCGAGGCCCAGGTTGAAGCCCCAGAACTGGTGGCGGTCGTTGGCGGCGTTGTTGCACGTCGCGTCATGACCGGCCGATCCCGTGTTGTTGTCCGCGGCGAAATTCGCACCCAGGTCGCAGGCCGAGTTCGGCCGGGTCTGGTAACCGTTGTTGTCGCCGCCCGCCTCAGCGGCATTCAGGCCGCTGGCGCAGGGCACGGTCGCGGTCGTCACCGCCGGCAGGAGGAACAGCGCCGAGGCCTCTGTGCTGTTGGAGCTCGTCCAATTCTGGAATTCGGTCTGGAGCACGTAGTAGTACCGGCCGGACGCAGACGGAGTGTTCGTCGTGGACGCGACGGACTTCGGGGTCACGGTGGCGATCTGGGCGTAGCCCGACCCGCTCGTCGTCGACCGGAGCACGTAGTAGCCGGCCGCGACCGGGTCGACCGTGGGTGTCCACGACAGCGTGACCGTGGCGCCGGCGGCCGCGGACAGCCCGGTCGGCGGGTGGAGCGTCGCGGCGGTGATCGTCGACGACGCGGTCGAGGAATCCGTGAAGACGGCCAGTGTCGTCCGCACCGACGCGACCCCGGCCGCGACAAGGCTCACGGTGACGAGCGCTGCCAGGATCCGCGGCAGGTGGGGCCGCCCGCCGGCGTGACGGTCGCGCGCCCGCCGGATCGTCGACGAGGTCATGCCCCGTCGTCCCCGGCGCCGGCCGCCGCCGCGGAGGGACCCTGGGCGGCGGCGCGCCGCTTCCGTGCCCTGCGGACCGGGCCGACCGCCGGAGTCGCGGCGTCTGCTGGTCTGCCCTCGGCCGACCTGGCGCCGGCGGGCACCGGACGGGGCCAGCGACGGCGCTCGATCTCCACGGTCTCGACCAGCCAGGTCGACGCGACGAGGGCGCCGGCGAGGCAGATCATCAGGGTCACCCCGCTCGGGATGGACAGCAGCTTCAGCAGGAACCCGCCGTAGGGAACGTTCAGGACGACCCGCCCGATGACGTTCGTCGCCGGCGTGATCGACGCGTCGATGATCCGGTTCGCGTCGCCCTTGGTTTCGATCCAGATCCCGTCCGAGCGGTTGATGACCCGCGTGACCCGGTGGGTGAAGATGCTCTTGAGGCCCTCGCCCGAACGAAGGCTCACGATGTCGCCGACGGCGATCTGGTCCGGGCTGACGGGCTCGATGACGACGGCCGCCCCGAGCGCGATCTCCGGCTCCATCGACGCGCCCCCGATGATGAGCGTCTCGCGACCGGTCAATGGCACGAGCCTGCCGAGTGCGGCTCCTGCGAGGGCGACGACGATCAGCCCGATGAGCGCGGCATCGAGGATCCAGCGGACGATGCGATATGGGTTCTGGTGCCGCTGCGCCACCGCAGCGATCGGCGCGGGCGTGATGCCCATGGGTGCCTGCCTCTCTGGGGGAGAAGGCCCACACCGGGCTGGCGACCCGTCAGCCGCGACTCAGCCGGATGAGGTGATCCAGGCGAGCCGCGGCGAACGAGCGCAGCCGGAGGGTTACGGGTTGTTCGAGGTCTGCTCCGCGGTGAAGGTGAACGTGGTCGTCGTGGTCGCGCCCTGATAGCCGTTGCCGCTCGCGAGGGCGAACGACCAGCCGAAGCAGAGCTGTTCGCTGGAGGCCGCGTTCAGGGTCCGGTCGCCAGCCTGCGCGCCCTGTGCGGTGCTGCCGAAGGCCGCTCCGCTGAGTGCGCCGTTGTAGATCGTCGCCGCCGCGCTCGGGCACGCGCCCGGACGGACGGTCAGCTGGAGTTGGTCGCGCAGGGACTTCGTGTCCGCGTTCGTCGAGGCGCTTGTCATCGCGTAGCGGAGCTGGCCCGTGCCGTTGTTGTTGACGGTGAGGGTCGCGCTGCCGGAGTCGCCGGGCATGAGCGCGGCGACCGTGAACAGCGTGGTCGGATTCGTCGCGATGTCGATCGTGCCGGCGGTGAACGTGCCGGTCGAGGCATCGGAGTCCGTGAAGATAGCGAGCGAGAAGGCACCGGCCCCCAGGCTGGCCACGGACAGGGCGAGGATGAGGACGATGAGGCCCCGGCGCCGCCGGCGGCGGTTCCGGTCGGGGTCCGTGGTGGCGATCTCAGGCATGACAGAAACCCCTTTGTCTGGCTGAAACGGGCCGTCCGGCGACTGCCGGGCGGTGTTGGCGCGGGTCTGCAGGGGCGTCCGACGGGTCTGAGGTCTCGCGATACCCGGTCTCGGTAGCCCATCCAGCTGATGGGCCTCATCTAAACGGACCAGATGCGCACCACTCCATCGGACGAGGGGACCAGTCGGGGCGGTACCTTGGTCCCATCGGATTGGTTCCGCCACGAGGGTGGGTCGTGCGTGGACCGCGCTCCGAGCCACTCGGAGCCGGTGCGCAACGCCGGGGGGGGTCGCGGGACCAAGGTCCCACGGGGCGGTGCCGTCCTCAGCGGCCTCGATCGGCCAGCCGTTCCTCGTAGCGCCTGTCGCGCCAGTGGAGCGCGGCCTTCAGGCCGTCGCGCCGGACGATCTCGTCGAACGCGCGCGCGGTCGCGCTCGTGTTCACGATCGACTGCAGGTCGAGGCCGGACTCGACCGCCGCGAGGAAGCCCGAGGCCTCCATCGCCCGATTGAGCATGAGCTTGGTGGGGGCCATCACGTCGGGCTCGACCTTGGCGAGGGTCTCGGCGAGCGCATCCACCTCGGCGGCGAGGCTGTCGAGCGGCACCACGCGGTTGACGAGGCCCATCCGGCGCGCCTCCGACGCATCGACGAGGTCGCCCGTCATCAACAGTTCGCGGGTGGCCTTCTGGCCGATGAGGAACGGCATGAGCAGGGTGACCGGCGCAGACCCGAACCGGATCTCGGGCTCGCCCAGGCGGGCGTCATCGGAGGCGACCACGAGATCGCAGGCCATCGCGAGCTCCAGCCCGCCGGCGAGTGCGAAGCCGTGGACCTGGGCGATGACCGGCTTCGGGCAGCGCCAGATGGCCAGGGTCGCGGCGACGTCCTCGGCGAGGATCGCCCGCCAACCCCAGACATCGGCAGGCGCCTCCTCGGACAGGTCGTAGCCCGAGCAGAAGGCGCGGCCGGCACCGGCGATCGCGATGACCCGGACGTCCGCATCCGCCTCGGCATCGGCGACCGCGGCGGTCAGCGCGTCGCGCAGCTCGGCGGACAGCGCGTTGAGCTTGGCCGGGCGGTTCAGCGTGAGGCGCACCCCCCACGCCGTCGGTTCGCGCAGGAGGATCGGCCCCGGGTCAGGCACGTCCGGGGTCCTCGGCGAGGACGACGAGGGCGTCCACGGCCACGGCGCCGTCCGGGTGGGCGATGACCGGGTTGAGGTCGATCTCGACGATATCCGGGCGATCGATACCGAGACGGGCGACGCCGGCGATGAGGCCGGCCAGGGCAGAGCGGTCGACGGGCCCGCGACCGCGGACGCCGTCGAGGATCGGCGCGATCCGGAGCTCGTCGAGCATCGTCCGGGCGGTCGCCGGACCGATCGGCGCGAGGCGGATCGCGACATCGTCGAGGATCTCGGCGAGGACACCCCCGGAGCCCACGAGCACCGCGGGGCCGAACATCGGGTCGCGCTCGAGTCCGACGATCAGCTCGACGCCGGCGGCGGCCATCGGCTCGACGAGGACGCCACGGATGTCGACGTGAGCGCTGCGCCCCGCCGAGAGCAGCTCCGGCACCGCGGCCCGGACCGCTCCCTCATCATCGAGACCCAGTCTCACACCGCCGATATCGCTCTTGTGGGCGATGCCGCGCGCATCGAGCTTCAGTGCGACCGGATAGCCCAGGCGGTCGGCGGCGGCCACCGCGGCCACCGCATCGGCGGCGGCGATCGCCGCAGTGACGGGGATCCCTGCCTCCCGCAGCAGCCGTAGCGAGTCACGCTCGGGGAGAGCCCGCACGGTCGGATCCGCGGCCGTGGGCGCAACGTCGTCCTGGCCGCACTTCGTCCGGTCGGCGGCGAGGGCCGGCCAGCGATCGCGCCACGGGCCGTCGGCCAGCCGCTCCGCGCGACGGCCCTCCCACCAGGCGACCCGGGCGATGGCGCTGAACGCCTCGACGGTTCCGCGCAGGAGCGGGATCCCGCCGCCGGCATCGAGAGCGGCCTGGATCTCCGGCGTGGCGTCGCCCGAGGTGAGCGAGATGAATACCGGCAGTACGTCGGGCCGGTCCGTGGTGGCCTTGATCAGCTCGGTCGCCAGCTCGGTGGCGAGCTCGACCTCGCCCGCCTGTGACCGGTACGGGAAGTCGTGGACCACGGCGACCACGTCGTACGCCCCGGACTCGGCGAAGGCGCGCAGGCAGGCTCCGTAGGCGAGCTCGGTCTCGTCGGCGCCCCACGGGTCCATCGGGTTGCCGATGTAGCCCAACGTCGGCAGTTCCGAGTGGATGCGCGCCCGGGCCGCGTGGGGGATCGGCGGGAGGTCGACGCCCGTCCGGGGCGCAAGGTCGGCGATGAGCGACGCCTCCCCGGTCGAGACGGTCACGACGCCGGTCCGACCGCGCCCGACGGACCGCTGCAGGCGGCGCGCCCCGGCGACGAGCTCGGCCGCCTCGAGCAGCTCGTCGAGGTCCGAGCAGCGGATGACGCCCGCGGCGCGCAATGCCGCGTCGACGATCCGGTCCTCGCCGGCGAGCGACCCGGAGTGCGCGACCGCCGAGGTCTGGGCCTGGTGACTGCTGCCGACCTTGACCGCGAGGATCGGCTTGCCGATCGCCAGCGCGTGGTCGGCCAGGGCCAGGAACCGTTCAGGCCGCTTGAAGCCCTCGACGAACAGGATGACCGCCTGGGTCGCCGCATCGTCGAGGCAGTAGGCGAGGTAGTCGCACAGGTCGAGCACGACCTCCGAGCCGCAGCTCACGACGCGAGACCAGCCGATCCGGGTGCCCGCGTGGATGAACGCGTCCGAAACGCTCCCGGACTGGGCGATCCCGGCCACGCCACCGCGCCGCAGCCAGGGCGTCACATCGCCGATGTAGGTCGCGCTCCGGGTCGTGAGATCGACCATGCCCATGCAGTTCGGGCCGAGGATGGACGTGCCGGTCGCGATGCCGATCTTGCGGACCTCGGCCTGCATCCGGGCGGCCGCTTCGCCGCCCTCCACGACGCCGCCACCGGGGATGACGACGGTCCGCACGCCCGCCTCGGCCGCGTCGCGGGTGAACCGGGCGGCACGGAGCGGGTTCACCGCGAGGACGACGGTGTCCGGCACCTCCGGCAGCGCCGCGAGGTCCGGGTAGCAGCGGGTCCCGTCGACCTCTTCGTACTTCGGATTGATGAAGTAGCACGGTTGCGACCCGCCGACATTGGCGATGTTGTCGCGGACGGTGGTCGCGATACCGGATCTCAACGACGCCCCGACGACGGCGATCGAGCGCGGTGCGAACAGACGCTCCAGGTCGAAACCGACGCCGCGGACCGGCGCCGTCATCCCACCACCCGGTCGACGCCTCGCCGTTCGAGGGCCCGGGCGATGACCAGTCGCTGGATCTCGCTCGTGCCTTCCCAGATCCGGTCGACCCGCAGCTCGCGCAGGTACCGCTCGGCCGGGAACTCGCGCATGTAGCCGCGCCCGCCGAACACCTGGACCACGCGGTCCGCGCACCGGTAGGCGGCCTCGGACGCGAACAGCTTGGCCACCGAGGCCTTGGCGTGGACGACCTTGCGGTCCGCCCCGTCGTCGGCCAGCCAGGCGGCCTCGCGGGTGAGGAGCCGGGCCGCCGAGGCGTCGGCCGCGGAATCGGCCAGCGGGAAACTCACGCCCTGGAAGTCGTAGATCCGCTGGCCGAACTGGACCCGGTCTGTGGCCCAATCGACGGCCAGCGCGAGCAGGCGCTCCATCGCCCCGTAGCAGCGCGCCCCGATGTGGATGCGCTCCTCGACGAACCACTCGTTGGTCAGGTCGTCCGCCGCCCCGATCGCGCCAAGTCGCGCCTCGTCCGGCACGCGGACGTCCTCGAGCACGAACTGCGGATGGCGATCGGCGAACGTGTGGGTGTAATCGGGATCGTGGCTCATGCGGAGCCCGGGGGTCTCGTAGTCCACCAGGAAGAGGGTCGGGCGTCGTGCGTCGCCGTCGATGACCACGGCGTGGAGGATCATGAAGTCGGTGTCGTCGGGGCCGGTGACGAACCACTTCTCGCCGTTGAGGATCCACTCCCCTGTGGCGGCGTCGCGCACCGCACTGGATTCGAGCGTCCGAGGGTCGGAGCCGGCATTGGGTTCCGTGATGGCGTAGCTACCGGAGCGCTCGCCACGGAGGCTCGGCTCGAGGTAGCGCTGGCGCTGGCCGGCATCGGCGATCGCCAGCACGTTGTACGCGCCCGGGATGTACGACCAGAGGCCGCCGGTGACCTGCCCGCATTGCTCCTGGACGACGACCTGCTCCATGTTCGACCATTCGAGCCCACCGACGGCCCTTGGCATGTTGCCGCCGACGAGACCGGCAGCGATCGCCTTCCGCCTCAGTTCCCGGCCCAGCTCCTTCGGGAGCCTGCCGCCGGCCCTCTCGAACGGGACCTCGAGCGGCTGGAGCTCATCGACGACGAACCGCCGGGCGCGCTCGCGCAGCGCCTGGAGCTCGGGGCCGAGGGCGAAGTCCATGCCCCCATCGTGACACGGCCCGCTCCGCGTCAGCGCCCGGCGTCGCGGGCGGTGGGACTCAGTTCCTGACCGGGATCAACGCCCGCGCTGGGCCTCCCGGTCGTCACGATCCTGGCGGATCGGCTCCAACGGGTCCACCCCGTCCGAGATGTGACGATCGATGCTCGCCATGCGCTCGGATGGCTTCGGGAGACGGTCCTCGAGGCCCGCGGACGCCCGGTTGTCGATCTGCATGAACCGTTCCGCGGCGGGGAGCGGCACGAAGCCGAGCCGCGCGTAGAGCCCGCGCGCGCCGGTCGAAGCGAGCAGCCAGCGGCGCAGGTCCTGAAGCTCCGGATGCGCCAACACGCAGCGCATCAGCCATATCCCAAGGCCGCGGCCCTGATGGCTGTCGCGGAGGAACACATCGCAGACCCAGCCGAAAGTCGCCCGATCGGTGACGACGCGGGCGAATCCGACCTGGTCCTCCCCGTCGTAGACGCCGAAGGCGATCGAGCCCTGGATCGACCGGCGGACGATCGACATGGGCCTCCCCTGTGCCCAGTAGGTCGTCCCGAGGAAGTCCGCCGTGCCCTCGACGTCGAGCCGCGCTGGGTCCGTGCTGACGCGATAGGGCCCACGGCGCCACTCGACACCGCCGGGCACGACAAGGCTCGGTCCGGCCTCGCCGGTGTCGGTCAGCTTGGCCGTCGATCCCTCGCCCACGGACTTCGACGATCCCGCTCTACTGCGGTTGGGCGAGGACCATGATGCGCAGCTCGGTCATGTCCTCGATCGCCCAGCGCAGGCCCTCTCGGCCAAGGCCGGAGTCCTTGACCCCGCCGTAGGGCATGTGGTCGGCCCGGTAGGTCGGGACGTCGTTGACGATCACCCCGCCGACCTCGAGCTCGTTGAACGCCTGCCACGCGTGGGTCAGGTCGTTCGTGAACAGGCCGGTCTGGAGGCCGAAGAACGAGTCGTTCACCTGGCGGATCGCGTCATCGAAGTCGCGGAACGGGAAGGCGACCACGAGCGGCGCGAATGCCTCGTTCGAGCAGACCTGGGCCGTCACCGGCACGTCCGTGAGGATGGTGGGGGCGAAGTAGTTGCCGTCGGCCTTGCCGCCGGCCAGCAGCTTGCCCCCGAGGGCGACCGCCTCGTCCACCCAGCGCTGGGTCCGCTGGGCCGCCGCGCCGTCGACCATCGGGCCGACGTCGGTCGACGCGTCGAGCGGATCGCCCACCTTCAGGCTCTTCACACCTTCCACGACCCGGCTCATGAACGTGTCCCAGATGTCCTCGTGGACGAACATCCGCTGGACGCTGATGCAGACCTGGCCGGCATAGGCGAACGCGCCGACCAGCGTGCGCCGGACCGCCCAATCGAGGTCGGCCGTCTTGTCCACGATGACCCCGGCGTTGCCGCCGAGCTCGAGGACGACCTTCTTCTTGCCCGCCCGCTCCTTCATCCGCCAGCCGACCGACGGGCTGCCGGTGAACGTGAGGAGCTTGAACCGCGGGTCCGCCACCATCCGGTCGCCGAGCTCTCGGGTCATCGGCAGGATGCTCACCGACCCGGCCGGCGGGCCGGCGGCCTCGATGATCTCGCCCACCGTGAGCATCGTGAGCGGGTCCTTGGACGGCGGCTTGAGCACGATCGAGCAGCCGGCCGCGATCGCCGGGGCGATCTTGTGGACCGCCAGGTTCAACGGGAAATTGAACGGGCTGATCCCCGCGACGGGGCCGATCGGGAACCGCCGGGTGATGCCCATCCGGCCCTTCGCAGCCGGCAGGAGATCGAGCGGGATCGTCTCGCCGACCATCCGCTCGGCCTCTTCCGCGCCGAGCCGGAACGTGAGCGCCGCCCGGTCCACCTCGACGAGCGCGTCGCGGATCGGCTTGCCGGCCTCCGTCGCCAGGAGCCGCCCGAGTTCCTCGCGGCGGCCCTTGATCCCCGCACCGATCTCGCGCAGGATCCGGCCCCGTTCGTAGGCGGGCAGGGTCCGGGTGACCTGGAACGCGGCAACGGCGGCCTCGACCGCCTCCTCGTACTGGCTGTCCGTGGCGTTGAACGTGGAGCCGGCAGGATCGTCGGCGTTCGCCGGGTTGGAGACCGGCAGCGGGTCCGGGGAATCGACCCACCGGCCGGCGAGGAAGATGGGGTGCGGCTTGGCGCCGGTGATCGTGGTCATGGCTGGCTCCTCGTCGGGCGTGGTCGGCGCGACCCGGACGGTTCCGCGGGCTCCTGGGGCAAGGCCGCCATTCTATCCTTAGGCCGATGCCCCATCGTTCCCGGGCGCGGCCGCGCGCGGTCCGGACGCCGATCCTGGCGCTCGCCGCCGTGGCCGTGGCGTCCCTCGTCCTCGCCGCCTGCGGGGCCGCGATACCGACGCCGACCGATCCCGCCACTGCCGCTGCACCGACCGGTTCGAACCCGACCGGGGGCGCGCAGTCCTCGCCCGGCGGAGCGTCTGAGCCCCCACCGACCCTCGACCCGACCGAGCCGCCGACCCCCACGGCGCCTCCCGGACCCGGCATCGCCTGGCGCCGCGTGGCGGTCCCCGGTGTCGCGGCGACGATGGAGCGGATCGCCATCGGGCCCGATCGGATGGTCGTGGCGGTCGACAGCCAGGCGCTCGACGGCACGCCCACCGGACGGATCGCCTTCTGGTCGTCGAGCGACACCGTCAACTGGACGGTGGCGACCCACGTGCCAGCCGCCGGCGACGGGATCGTGACGGCGGTGGTGGCGGTCGGGGCGGGCTTCGTGGCGGTCGGGACGGACGCCGCGACGACGAACCCGCGGGCGTGGACGTCGGTCGACGGTCGGCGGTGGTCGCTGAGCGACGATGTGACGCGCGGCATGGCCGGCGCAACCGCCGCCGCCATGACCTCGGTCGCGGCCGCGTCGGGCGGCGCGATCGTCGCCGGCGGGTTCGCGGATGGGTTCACTCGACGCGTGGCGATCGCCTGGATATCGCACGACGGCGGTGTCACCTGGCACGCGTCGGTCGTGGACGGCGCGGGCGGCCGGGCCCAGGTCCAGGCCGTGGCCCGCGGAGGTCCGGGCTGGGTCGCGACCGGGATCCGCGACGCCGCGGCGGCGTTCTGGCTGTCGCGCGACGGCGTCGCCTGGACCCATGTCGTCCCGCAGCCGCCCGTCGGCGGTGGCTTCGGGTCCGAGAGCTCGGCCAATTCCGTCGCCTGCGTCCGCGTCCAGTGCGTGGCTGTGGGTCAGGGTCCGTCCGAGGGTGACGGCTGGGCGTGGTGGTCCGGCGAACCCGGCGCCTGGAACACCGTCCCAGCCGTCGACGCCCTCGTGGGTGGCGCCTCGCGGACCGTCGCGGCGATCAAGGGCGGATACGCGGCCGGCGGCGCCGGAGCCGACGGCCGGTTCGGGATCTGGACCACGGTGGACGGCCATCGGTGGACGGCCTCGCCGCTGGTGGGCGGACCCGTCGGGGTCGTCACCGACCTCGCCGCCGACGGTCCGCGGATCGTGGCCGTCGGCTCGCCGATCGAGGGAGCGACGGGCTTCAGCGTCTGGATCGGCTCCACGACGCCCTGAGCGGGGCTATCCTGCCGGTCTCCGGGCCGGCCGGCCCGGAACCAACGCCACCGCGCCGGCAGGACGAGGTCACCGATGCCCAAGAAGCCCCTCGCGACCTCCAGGCTGCGCGACCACCTGAGGGTCGAACCGGGTTCGAACGTGCGCCTGGCGGCGCGCGACCCGTCCGCGACGCACGGCTGGAC
Source organism: uncultured Chloroflexia bacterium (assembly GCA_963719285.1). Taxonomy (GTDB): domain Bacteria; phylum Chloroflexota; class Limnocylindria; order Limnocylindrales; family CSP1-4; genus C-114. The sequence goes on along the minus strand of CAVRBO010000004.1, from coordinate 335,900 downwards.
GAAGGGAAGCGTTCGCGCCAAGGTCGCCGCCGACCTGGCCCGCCTGACCGATGCCCAGGAGCGGTTGTGGGCCGAACGCGCGCACCGGGTCCTCGTGGTCCTCCAGGGGATCGACGCGGCGGGCAAGGACGGCACGATCAAGCACGTGCTGTCGGCGCTGAACCCGCAGGGCGCGCCGGTCACCCCGTTCGGGGTCCCGTCCTCGACGGACCTCGCCCACGACTACCTGTGGCGGGTCCACGCGGCGATGCCGCGACGGGGCGAGATCGCCATCTTCAACCGGTCGCACTACGAGGACGTCCTGATCGTCCGGGTCCACGACATCGTGCCGAAGGCGATCTGGTCGCGCCGCTACGATCAGATCAACGACTTCGAGCGGATGCTCTCCGAGGAGGGCACGACGATCGTGAAGTTCTTCCTGCTCATCGACCGGGACGAGCAGCGGGAGCGGCTCCAGGCTCGCTACGACGACCCGACGAAGCGCTGGAAGTTCAACATGGCCGATCTCGACGAGCGGGCCCGCTGGGACGACTACACCGCCGCATTCGAGGATACCCTGACCCGCTGCTCGACCGAGACCGCGCCGTGGTACGTGATCCCGGCCAACCGCAAGTGGTTCCGGGACCTGGCGGTCGGAGAGATCCTGGCCGACGTGCTCGAGGACCTCCACCCTGCATATCCCGCCCGCGACGACCTGCCGCCGGGCGTCGTGGTGACCTGAACGGCGTCAGTCGGCGGCGCGGGGGTACGAGCCGAGGACGCGCACGAGCGTGGCGCGCCCGGCGAGGTCGGAGAGCGCGGCGGCCGTCGCCGGATCCGAGACCGCGGCGTCCAGGTCGGCCCAGAAGACGTACTCCCAGGCCCGTTCCCGGCTGGGCCGCGACTCGAGCTTCGACAGGTTGACGCCCCGGTCGGCGAATGCGTGGAGCGCCGCGAGCAGCGTCCCGGGCTCGTTGCGGACGCCGAACACGACGGTCGTCCGGTGGCCGGCGGGCGCGCCGGCATGGATCCCCGGTACGACCGTGTCGGGCCGCGCGACGAGCCAGAAGCGCGTCCGGTTCAACGGATCCGAGGCGATGTCGGGGGCCAGCACCTCCAGGCCGAACAGTGCCGCCGCCCGCGGGGAGAGGACCGCGCCACTCCCGCGCTCGGCACGTTCCACGATGTCCTTGCCCGCGCCGGCCGTGTTGTAGGTCGAGACGAGCGTCCACGGCCGCGAGCGCAGGAAGTCGCTCGCCTGCTCGAGCGCCTGGACGTGCGACGAGACGCGCTCGATGTCCTCGATGCGCTGGCCGGGCATGGCCGCCAGGCAGAGCCGGACGGGAACGACGACCTCGCCGACGATCAGCAATTCGTGGGCGAGGAGAAGATCGAGCGTCTCCCGGATCGTGCCGGCGACGACGTTCTCGATCGGGACGACGCCGACCGCCGCCGAGCCGCGGGCCACGGCGTCGAAGACGGCCGGAAAGCCGGGCACGCCCACGCGGGTGACCTCGCCGAGTGCGCGGAGCACCGCGTCCTCCGCGAACGAACCGGGCTCGCCGGAGAACGCGACGGCCACCGACGAGGAGACCGCGGTCATCCCCGAGTCAGCGCTCGAACCAGGCGGTCGTGTCGTGGTGGCCCTCGTCCTCGTCCATCTCCGCTCGCCGTTGGGTGGCGCCCTTGGCCCGCCGGCGATTGCCGGCCTCCTCGGTCGCGCCCGACCAGTGCTCCTCGGCGAGCAGCGCGTTGACCGCCTCGAGGTAGGCCTCGATCGACGCGGCGATGATGTTCGTGCTCGTGGCCTTGCCCCCGTAGCGGCCGCTCGCGCGTGGCCCCATCGCGCCGGCGGGCGGCTCGATCGTGACGGTCACGACGCCTTCCGACTCCGGGCCCTCGGACACGGCGTGGATGTCGTAGGCGACCAGCCGCGGGTGCCCGGCGAGGACGCCCGAGAGTGCCGAGTCGACCGCCCGGTAGAGCGCGTCGACCGGCCCGTTGCCCTCGGCGACGGCGTCCCAGGCGTGATCGCCGGCGACCAGGACGACCGCCCCGCGGCTGCGGGTGTTGCTGCCCGATGAGATCGTCCAGCGGCTGAGATGGAGCGTGGGTGCGGCCCTGTCGGCGGGCGGCGGGTCGGCGGTGGGGCTCACGGCTATCTCCCGGTATTCGATGCGGTGGTGAAGTGGCGCTCATCGCGCCGTTGGAGCAGGGCGTCGGACTTCCAGATCGCGTACTCGAGCGAGTCGCCGAGGGCGACGCAGGAAGCGGTGATGATGTTCGTGTCGCTGCCCATCGTCGACCACGACCGGTCGCCGTCGCGCGAATCGATGACGACCCGGGTACGGGCGCCCGTGGCCGCCTCGCCGTCGAGGATACGGACCTTGTAGTCGACGAGATGGACGTCGTCGAGGACCGGATAGAAGGCACCGAGCGCCTTGCGCAACGCGGTGTCCAGCGCGTTCACGGGCCCGTTGCCGTCCGCCGCGGTGTGCAGCGTCTCGCCGTCCACGGCGACCTTCACGGTCGCCTCGGCCCGCAGCTCCTGGCCGTCCCGCTGCTCCACCAGGACGGTGAAGTCGACGATCCGGAACGGGGCGACATAGCCCGGCTGGTTGCGCCGGATGAGGAGCTCGAACGAGGCTTCGGCGCCCTCGAACGCGAGGCCATCCGATTCGAGCTGCTTGATGATGACCGAGAGGGCCCGCGCATCCACCACGCCCTCCAGCTTGTGACCGAGCTGCTCCGCACGAAGCTGGGTGTTGGCCCGGCCGCCGAGCTCCGACACGACGAGCCGGCCCTCGTTGCCCACGCTCGCCGGGTCGACGTGCTGGTAGCTCCGCTCCACCTTGGCCACCGCCGCGCCGTGGACGCCGCCCTTGTGGGCGAACGCGGAGCGGCCGACGTACGGCTGGAAGTCGTTCGGGGTGATGTTGGCGATCTCGGCCACGCTCCGGGCGAGGGTCGTGAGATCGGCCAGGTCCCCGCCGCCGGTCGGTACGAGCACGTGGGGGGTCTTGAGCGCGAGATTGGCCAGGATGCTGACCATGTTCGCGTTGCCGCAGCGCTCGCCGTACCCGTTGATCGTCGCCTGGACGTGGCGCACGCCGCTGGCCACGGCGGCCATGGAGTTGGCGACGGCCAGCTCGGCGTCGTTGTGGGTGTGGATGCCCCAGGCGACCGAAGGTGCGGACGGGTCCCCATCAAGCGCGGCCATCGTGTCGCGCACGATCGCGATGAGGTCGTCGGTGAGCGTCCCGCCGTTCGTGTCGCACAGCACGATCGAGCGGGCGCCGGCCTGGCGCGCGGCACCGAGCGTGGCGAGCGCGTAGTCGCGGTCGGCCTTGTAGCCGTCGAAATAGTGCTCCGCGTCGTAGACGGCCTCGCGTCCCCGGTCGACCACGAAGCCCACGGAGTCGGCGACCATGTCGAGGTTCTCGGCCGGGCTCGCACCCAGGACCTCCACGACATGGAGGAGCCAGCTCTTGCCGAAGATCGTCACGACCGGCGTCTCGGCGGCGACGAGTGCCTGCAGGTTCGGGTCCGCCTCTGGCCGGTTCGCGCGGTGGCGGGTCGAGCCGAAGGCCGCCAGCCGGGCGGTCCGCCAGGTCATGGTCTTGGCGGCGGCGAAGAAGTCGACGTCCTTGGGGTTCGAGCCCGGCCAGCCGCCCTCGATGTAGGGCATCCCGAACTCGTCGAGCATCCGGGCGATCCGGAGCTTGTCGGCGAGCGACAGGATGATGTTCTCGCCCTGGGTCCCGTCGCGCAGGGTCGTGTCGTACAGGACGACCGGGCGGTCGGGCGGGGCGGCGGATGGGGACGATGTCGGCTGGGCGGCGGTCTGGCGGGTCACGGAAGGCTCCTGGTGGACGATCGGGTGCGGGGGGTCACGCGGTCCGGGCGGCTGCCGTCGCCGGCGCCGCCCGTGGAATCGCGATCCTGTCCACCACTGCCTGGGCCATCTCCCGGCCCCCGCCCACGGTCACGTGCGCGTGGCCGGCCGGGGCGGTGAGGTCTTGCGTGCGGAATCCGTCGGTCAGGGCACCGCTGACGGCGGCCTCGATCGCCTCGGCCACATCGGCCCGGCCGAGCGACCAGCGGCACAGCATCGCCGCCGACAGGACCGTCCCGATCGGGTTCGCCCGGTCCTGCCCGGCGATGTCCGGCGCGGAGCCGTGGATGGGCTCGTACAGGCCGAACGTGCCGTGGGCGGTCCGGCGCTCCCCCAGCGAGGCCGAGGGGAGCATCCCCAGCGAGCCCGCCAGGACGGCCGCCTCGTCCGACAGGATGTCGCCGAACAGGTTCTCGGTGACGACGACGTCGAAGGCGGACGGCCGGGTGACGAGGAGCATCGCCGCCGAGTCCACGAGTCGGTGCTCGAGCTCCACGTCCGGGAACTCCGTCCGGACCTCTTCGGTGACCTTGCGCCACAGCCGGCTGGAGGCCAGCACGTTGGCCTTGTCGACCTGGGTGACCCGGCCCCGCCGGGTCCGGGCGAGCGTGAAGGCGAGGCGGACGATCCGGGCGATCTCCGCGTCGGTGTACCAGAGCGTGTCGACGGCGACGCGCCCCGCCGGCGTCTCTCGCTCCTCCGAGGGTCGCCCGAAGTAGATGCCGCCGGTCAGTTCGCGGACGATGAGCAGGTCGACCCCGGCGAGCAGCTCCGGCCGCAATGGCGAGGACGGGATGAGGACCGGATGGATCGTGATCGGCCGCAGGTTCGCGTACAGCCCGAGACCACCACGCAGGGCGAACAGGGCCTGTTCCGGACGGACCTTCGCGTTCGGGTCGTCCCAGCGCGGCCCGCCGACCGCGCCCAAAAGGACGGCGTCCGCCGTGCCGCACAGCTCCACGTCGGCCGGCCGGATGGCGACTCCATGGGTGTCGATCGCGGCGCCGCCGGCGAGGACCTCGACCCAGTCGAGCCGGAACCCGAATGCCGTCGCGGCGGCCTCGAGGACCGACCGGGCGTGACCGACGACCTCCGGACCGACGCCGTCGCCCCGGATCGACGCGAGCCGGTACGACGGGCCGCCGGCGCCCGCCTCGGCGCCGACACCCGCCTGGGCCCGGACGTCGGCGATCGTCCGCTCGTCGGTCACGGGGCTTCCTCGGAGCTCGTGCGCGCCACGAACGCGGAGCTCACGCTGCCGATCTCGGCCCCATGGAGCTTGTTGACCGCGACGAGATACGCCTCGAGGCTCGCCTCGATGATGTTCGTCGACAACCCGTGGCCGGTCACGGTGAACGCCCCGGTCCCGGTATCCGTGGAACGGCGGCACCGGACGAGGGTCTGTCCCTGGGCGTCCTCGCCGGCTGAGACCGCCTTGATCTCGTACTCGCTGAGGACGGGCGTCCAGCCGAGCACCGGCTCGATGGCCTTGTCGACCGCTCCGTAGAGCGCGTTCACCGGTCCATTGCCGGTCGCCTCGGCGCTCCGCTCCTGGCCGGCCACCGTGAGCGTGACCGTCCCGGTCGCGTTGCCACCGTGTGAGGACGTGACGCTCCAGCCCTCGAGGATGACGGACGCCGGCACCTCGGCGGTGTTCTGCTCGACGAGCGCGAGGAGATCCGCGTCGGTGACCTCCTTCTTGGCGTCGGCGAGCGCGATCGCCGCGCGGTAGACGATGTCCAGTCGGTCGCCCTCGATGTCGTGGCCGAGCTCGCGCAGCTTGCCCTGCAGCCCGCGCCGGCCGGACAGCTTGCCGATCGTGAGCTGGCTGCCGGTCAGCCCGATCGACTGGGGGGTCATGATCTCGTACGTGAGCGGGTTCTTGATGACCCCGTCCTGGTGGATCCCGCTCTCGTGGGCGAAGGCATTGCCGCCCACGATCGCCTTGTTCGGCTGCACGGCGAATCCGGTCAGGTAGCTGACGAGCCGGCTGGCGGCGGTCAACTGCTCCGTGGCGACGCGAGACCCGAGCTTGGGGAACTGGGTGGGACGCGTCCGGAGGGCCATCACGACCTCCTCGAGCGACGCGTTGCCGGCGCGCTCGCCCAGGCCGTTGATCGTCACCTCGACCTGGCGGGCGCCGGCCTGGACCGCCGCGAGCGTGTTGGCGGTGGCCAGCCCGAGATCGTTGTGGCAATGGACCGACACGGTGGCGTCGCGGCCGACGAGCTTGACGACGCGACCCACCAGGGCGCCGAACTCGGCCGGGATCGCGTACCCGACCGTGTCCGGGATGTTCACGGTCGAGGCACCGGCCTCGACGACGGCCTCGTAGACCTGCATGAGGTAGTCGGTGTCGGTGCGCGATGCGTCCTCGGCGGAGAACTCGATCTCGGCGTCGCGGCCCAGCGCCTCGCGCCCGTAGGCGACCCACTTGCGGGCCTCGGCGAGGGCCTGGTCGCGGTCGATCCGGAGCTTGTGCTTAAGGTGGATGTCGCTCGTGGCGATGAACACGTGGAGGTGCGGTCGCTCGGCGACCCGGATCGCCTCCACGGCTCGCTGCGGGTCGCCGTCGCGGCACCGGGCAAGCGCGGCGATCGCGACGCCCTTCGTCTCCCGGGCGATCCGCTGGACGGCCTCGAAGTCGCCGGGCGAGGCGGCCGGGAAGCCGGCCTCGATGACGTCGACGTTGAGCCGGGCGAGCTGGCGGGCGACCTCGAGCTTCTCGGCCGCGGTCAGGCCCGCGCCGGGCGCCTGCTCCCCGTCCCGCAGGGTGGTGTCGAAGATCCGGACCGTGCCGGCGGCGACTCCTGGGCCGCCGTCGCCCGCCCCGGCGCCGGGTACGCCGGCGGCGCTCACGACCGAGAGCCCGAACTGGCGGCCGCCTGGGCCTGGCCGGCCACGACCGTCACCGGGTTGAGGAACGCCATCTGGCTGCGCAGCTCGGCGCCGACCTGTTCGATCTGATGGTCGCGGTCGGCGGCGCGCAGCCGTTCGAACTCGTGACGGCCACCGTCGCTCTCGGCGATCCAGTTCCGGGCGAACGTGCCGTCCTGGATCTCGCCGAGAACCTGGCGCATCGTCTCGCGGACGCGTTCGTCGATGATCCGGGGGCCGCTGACGTAGTCGCCATACTCGGCCGTGTCGCTGACCGAGAAGCGCATGAAGTTGAGCCCGCCGCGATACATCAGGTCGACGATGAGCTTCAGCTCGTGCATCGTCTCGAAGTACGCGAGCTCGGGCTGGTAGCCCGCCTCGACGAGCGTCTCGAACGCCATCTTGACGAGCGAGGCGGTGCCGCCGCACAGGACGGACTGCTCCCCGAACAGGTCGGTCTCGGTCTCCTCGGCGAAGGTGGTCTCGAGGACGCCGGCCCGGGTCGAGCCAAGGGCTCGGGCATAGGCCAGGACACGGGCACGCGCGGTGCCACTCGCGTCGCGATGAACGGCGAACAGCGCGGGCACGCCGCCGCCGGCCTGGTAGACGCTGCGCAGGAGGTGGCCCGGGCCCTTCGGCGCGACCATGCCGACGTCCACGTCGCCGGGCGGGTCGATCCGCCCGAAGTGGATGTTGAAGCCGTGGGCGAACATCAGGAGCTGGCCCGCCCGCAGGTTCGGGGCGATGTCCGTGTCGTAGACGGCCTTCTGGCCCGTGTCGGGGACCAGGATCATGATCACGTCCGCCGCCCGTACGGCGTCGCCGACGTCGGCCACCCGGAGGCCCGCCTCCTGGGCCAGGGGACGGCTCTTGGAGCCGGGCTGGAGCCCGACGACGACGTCCACGCCCGACTCGTGCAGGTTGAGCGCATGCGCATGGCCCTGGCTGCCGTAGCCGACGATGGCGACCGTCTGGCCGGCCAGGGCGGACGGATCGGCATCGTTGTCGTAGTACATCTTCGCGGTCATCGCTTGGTGGCCTCCTCGATCGATTGCGCGCCACGGGTCATCACGATGGTCCCCGTGCGGACGAGCTCCTTGATGCCGAACCCGCGGAGCAGGGCGATGAGCGAGTCGACCTCCCCTTCCGTGCCGGTCGCCTCGACCACGACCGACCCGTCGGCCACGTCGACGACCCTCCCCTTGTACATCTCGACGACCTTGATGACCTCGGCCCGGTCGGCGTCGGTCGCGCGGACCTTCACCAGCGCGAGCTCGTGCTCGACGGTCCGCTCGGCGGTCAGGTCCTGGACCTTGAGCACGTCGATGAGCCGGTAGAGCTGTTTGGCGGCCTGCTCGACCGCGACGTCGTCGCCGCGCAGGGTGAGCGTCATCCGGCTGATGTCGATGTCGTCCGTGTGGCTGACCGCCAACGATTCGATGTTGAAGTTGCGCGCCCGCATGAGGCTGGCCACGCGGTTCAGGACGCCGGGACGGTTGTTGACGATGGCCACCAGGACGTGGCGACGGAGCTGGCCGCCGCCGGGCAGGGCCCGGGGCGGCGCGGAGTGCGCGGGCGCAGCGGACGGGTCGCTCATTCGTCCGCCCCGCCCCACTTCTCGATGAGATCCGACAGGCCCTTGCCGGCGGGCATCATCGGGAACACGTTCTGCTCCTCGGCGATCTCGAACCAGATGAGGGCCGGGCCGTCGACGGCCTGGGCGGCCCGGATCGCGGGGTCCACGTCCTCCGGGCGCGCCGCCCGGAACGACGGGACGCCGAACGCGTCGGCGAGCTTCGCGAAGTCGGGACCCATCAGCGTCGCCGAGTGGTAGTTCCCGGCATAGATGATCTCCTGCCACTGGCGGATCATCCCGAGCTTCTTGTTGTCGAACAGGGCGATCTTCACCGGGATGTGATCCTGGACCAGGGTCATGAGCTCCTGGAACGTCATCTGGAAGCCACCGTCACCGGTGATCGCCCAGGTCTCGCGCTCGGGTGCGCCCAGCGCGGCGCCCATCGCCGCCGGCACGCCGAAGCCCATCGTGCCCAGGCCGCCCGATGACACGTGCTGGTTGGGGATCCGGAAGCCGGCGTAGCGGGCGAGCCACATCTGGTTCTGGCCAACGTCGGCGACGTAGGTCGCCTTGTGCTCGGTCAGCTCGCCGATCCGGTGGACGACGTAGTCGGCCGACAGGAGGCCGTCGCGCCAGGCCCCGGAACCGTGCCAGCTGCTCGCCTCGGATTCGCGGCGCCACTCGGCCAGCTCCCCGAGGTAGGCCGCCCGGCTGGCGGGGTCGACGGCGTCGATCATCGGCGTGAGGGCGCGCAGGACGCGCCCGGCGTCTCCCACGATGGGCACTTCGACGGCCACGTTCTTGCCGATCTCGGCCGGGTCGATGTCGACGTGGACGATCCGAGCGTACGGCGCGTATGTCCGCACGTTGCCGGTCACCCGGTCGTCGAAGCGCATCCCGATGGCGATGAGCAGGTCGGCGCTCTGGATCGCCCGGTTGACGTGCTTCCAGCCGTGCATCCCCATGAAGCCATAGCTCAGGGGATGGTCCTCGGCGATCGCACCCACGCCCAGGAGCGTGTGGGCGACCGGGATCTGGGCCTTCTCGGCGAACGCGACGAGATCGTCCCAGGCCCGGGCGTGCAGGACGCCGTGACCGGCCAGGATGACCGGGCGCTTGGCCGCCGCGATCTCGGCCGCCGCGAGCTTGAGCTGGCGCGGGTGACCGTCCATGTTCGGGCGGAACCCCGGCAGGCCGGCGATGACCTCGGCCTCGGTGGGGTGCTGGGCCCGCGTCTCCTGCTGGAGCGCGTCCTTGGTGATGTCGATATGGACCGGACCCGGGCGCCCCGAGCGGGCGATGTGGAAGGCCTCGGCGAACGCGCGGGGCAGCTCGTCGGCATCGCGGATGAGGTAGTTGTGCTTGGTCATCGGCAGGGTGATGCCGTTGATGTCGATCTCCTGGAAGGCGTCCTTGCCGATGAGCGCGGAGGGCACGTTGCCGGTGATCGCGACCATGGGCACGGAGTCCAGGAGGGCGGTGCCGATGCCGGTGACGAGGTTCGTGGCTCCCGGACCGCTCGTCCCGAGGCAGACCCCGACCCGGCCCGTGACCCGGGCGTAGCCATCCGCGGCGTGGGCGCCACCCTGCTCGTGGCGGACGAGGACGTGACGGAGCTCCGGGTAGTCGCCCAGGACGTCGTACAGCGGCAGGACCACGCCGCCGGGGTAGCCGAAGAAGACATCGACGCCCTGGCGGATCAGCGCCTCGCACACGACGTCGGCGCCGATCCGCGTCCGGTTCAGCGGCTTGGCCTCGTGGAGCATGTCCCTGCGGGCCTGCTCGATCGCGGCCGCCCCCGCCGTCCCGTCGGCAGGCACGTGACTCGTTCTGATCGGCGGTTTCGCCGGGTCCCCGGTCATCGTCATCGGTCCGGTCTCCTGGTGGTCCTGTGCGCGTCGTGAGCTGGAAAACGAAAAACCCCCGCCTTCCGGCGAGGGTCCCATCGGTCTGCGGTCTTCGGTGCTAGCGCCCCGTCCTCCGCGTTCCTCCGTTCTCCCGCCGGGAGCCGGTGATAAGGCCGATAAGGCCGTCCAGCCCAAGGAGGAGCGAGCGGATGAAGCCAAGGAGCGATACGTCGACCAGGCCACCGGTCTGGATCGGGACGTTCACGCGACGACCATCCGCCGTCACGACGACGGCGACTGGGCGGCGATCCCGACCGTTGCTCAGACCCACGTTGGCGGTCTCCGATGCGCTGCTGACGCGCGGCCGAAAACCGTGCGTGTCGGGCAGTCTAGCATGACTCGCCGAACGCGCAACCACCCTCACCGCACCGGACCCAACGAGGCCGGCTCCACCGGTGCCCGGGCGTGGGGACCTGTGACTGCCCCTCGTTGGACGTGCCGCTGGTCGCTGAACGTGCCGCCGCTCGCTTGGCGCGCCTTCTGCTCGCCGGGCGTGCCAACGGGAGGTTGAGGCGTCGGATCCCGGGCCTCAGCCGCTGGTTCGCTCGCTGGGCGTGCCATCCCGAGGGAGAAGACCGTTTCCGGACCGCCCGTTCGCTCGTTGGCACGCTGGGCGTGCCAACACGCCACCGCCAGGCTGCCGACCGGGGCGTTCCAGCCTCCCCGGATCGCGGAGCGTTCCGAACGCCGAGTCAACCGTGGGTCCCGGTCCGATGGACCGGGCAACGGCGTTGGACCGGGCAACGGCGTTCCGAACGCCGACGGCGGCCGACCGATGGACCTCCGGCGCGCCAGACGGACCGATGACGCGTCGATCGGCGGACGGACGGAACGTCGGTCGTCCCAAGGGCGCCTTCGGTCGGGAGCCCCATCGAGCGGTCAGGCCGGAGTCGGCGTCGTCCGAGGCACACACGAACGGACCGTCTTGCTCGACGGTCCGTTCAGCAGCACAGATGCGGCGTATCCGCCGCGATCCCTACCAGCGGTGACCCGCCTCGAGCACGTACGCCACGCTGAGAAGCACGGCCAGGGCGGACATGATGCGGACAGCCTGAAGCCGGATGATTGGCTTCATGACTAGGACCACCAGTCCCAGCGCATGCCTGCGCCGAGTGTGAGGGCCATGGACGCAACGAGCGCCAGGACCCAGGTGAAGCGCGCCAGGTTCGACTTCACGTATGGACTCCGTCTGGGAGATCGGTTCACTCCGGTTCCGGCGGCCGGGCGGTCTTCTGGAAAGATCCCTGGCTTTGCGTCCCCGCCTCGCGACGGGTTTGCCCTGGACGGACTCTGAGCGGAGAACGTTCGTCCTCACGACCCAAGGTACGGAGGTCCGGGTCCGGGTCACATGCCCCGGAAGTACTGGTCGGGGTGCTCTTCAGTCGTGTGCAGCCACGCACCAAGGACGTGGGCAGGCTTCAGGCGACCTCGGCCGCAGCGGGCGGAGCGTCGGCCGCGGTGGGCGATGAGTCGGTCGGGGCAGCGGACGGGCTCGCGGCATGCCCGCGCATCGCCACGACGATGACGATCGCGACGCCCAGGGCGATGAGCACGTCCCCGATGCTGAAGACATTGGCGAAGGGCAGCGGGTGGGGCACCGCGAAGATGTCCGTCAGAGGCTCGAGGGCGGGGTGCGGAACGATCGAGCTGTTGGAGTACGTGGCCGGGAAGCTCTTGCCGAGCGCCGCCAGCGCGCCCGGCGAAGCCGGCATGAACCCGCCGTTGGCCAGGATCGCGGCCGCATTCGAGACAGCTCCCAGGGCCAGCACCGGCAGCCCCACGATCCGCCAGTTGCGCACGACCGCCGCGAGGACCGCCCCCGTCGAGACGACGTAGATCAGCGGCCCGACATCGCCGACACGATCGGCGACGGGGCCGGAGAAGAGGACGACCTGGACGAGCAGGCCGGCGACGATGACCGGGCCCCAGCGGATCCGCAGGTCGGCGAGGCCGGCCAGGGACCCGCCAAGCAGGCGGCCCGCGATGAGGCCGAAGACGATCGCGTACAGGACGAACATGACGGCCCCTAGGCTCGGAAGCTCGGGACCGAGTCGCGACCGACCGGGCGGACGACCGGCCGAGCGGGCGGCGGGCCGCCTCGGCCCAGCGGATCGGAGATCGGGGAGGGACCTTCATCGGCGGCCGCCGACGGGGTGAGGCTGGGCAGCCCCTGGGCGATCAGGCCGTGGATGCCGGACGCACTCATGGGCCGCGCGAAGAGGAAGCCCTGACCGAACTCGCAGCCGAGCTGGCGGAGGCGGTCGAGCTGCTCGGGCTGCTCGATGCCTTCGGCCACGATCCGCAGGTCGAGGGTCCGCCCGAGCGCCACGATCGAGTGGGCGAACGCCCAGTCCTCGGAGCTGCCGTCGCCGGGCGCGATGAACTCCTGGGCGATCTTGAGCACATCGACCTTGAATCGGCGCAGGTAGCCCAGCGACGAATAGCCGGTCCCGAAGTCGTCGACCGCGATCCGCGCGCCGAGCGCGCGCAGGGCATCGAGGCGGGCGATCGTCGTCTGGGTGTCGTGGAACATGACGGTCTCGGTCATCTCCAGGACCAGGTCGTGCGGGTCGAGACCGGTCGTGGCCAGCATCTCCTTGAGGTCGTCGACGAAGCCGACCTCCTGGAGCTGGGCGGCCGCGAGGTTGACCGCGACCGTCAGGGGCTCGCCGTCCGGGCGCAGGCGCTGCCAGGCCGCCATGTCCCGGCAGGCCTCGGTGAGGACGAACCAGCCGAGCGGCAGGATCGCGCCGTTCTCCTCGGCGATCGCGATGAAGTCGAGCGGGCCGAGGAGGCCGCGTGTCGGGTGGCGCCAGCGGACGAGCGCCTCGACGCCGGTCATCCGGCCGGTCGCCAGCGCGACGATGGGCTGGTAGACGACCTCGAGCTCACCCCGGGCGACGCCCCGAGCGAGCTCCACGCTCAACCCGTGGCGGGCCACGATGGCCGCGTGCATGGTCGGCTCGAACACGGCCACCCGATCCGTCCGGCCCCGCTTGGCGCTGTACATCGCGACATCGGCGTTGCGGAGCAGGTCGTCGGCCCGGCCGATGCCGTCGCGGGCCGCGGCGATGCCGATGCTGGCACCGATCGTGAGCTCCTGGCCCTGGATCGGGAACGAGACGCGCAGCGCGTCGACGATCCGGTGGGCCACGTCGAGCGCGTGGCCGAGCCCCGTATCGTCCTCGAGGAGGATCGCGAACTCGTCGCCGCCCAGGCGGGCCGCCATGTCGTCCGCCGTCACGCACGCCCGCAGCCGCTCGGCGACCGCGACGAGGAGCCGGTCGCCCGCGGCATGGCCGAGGGTGTCGTTGACGACCTTGAAGTCGTCGAGGTCGAGGAACAGGACGACCGGCAGCGATCCGTCGCGCGGAGCGAGCAGCCGCTCGTCGACCTGCTGGCCGAACAGGGTCCGGTTCGCCAGGCCGGTCAGCGGGTCGTGGTGTGCCTGATGGCGGAGCTGCTCCTTGAGCCGGGACAGCTCGGCGAGCGATTGCTCCAGCTGGCCGTTCTCGAGCGCGACCGCCGCCTGATTGGCGAGTGTCTCGAGGAGGCGCAGGTCGTCGTCCGTGAAACTCGTGCCCTCGGTCAGGCGGTTGACGATGATCATGCAGCCGATGAGTCCCGACTCGCCGCGCAGCGGGCTCACCATCGCCTGGTGCATCGTCGGGTCGCCACCGGTCGTGCCGGGCACGGGCGTATACAGGAACGGACGTCGCTCTCGGGCGACCCGTTGCTGGACCGGGTCCTCGCGAACGTCCTTGATCGGGATCATGATCTCGGGCGGGCCGTCGTTGAGCGACGCCGTGCGCAGCGCCTCCACGTCCCGGGACGCCGGGTAGAGGATCACCTGGGCACGTTCAGCGCGGAACATCTCCCGGGCGTGGTCGAGCAACGCGACGAGCGCCGAATCGAGCTCCGGCGAGTCCTGCAGGATCCGGCTGGATTGGTAGAGGAGTTCGAGACGCTCGTGCTTCTCGCGCTCCGAGATCCACGATCGGTAGGCCAGGAACACGACCGCGAGCGGGACGGCGAGCAGCGCCAGCATCGATCGGTCGATCCAGATGAACGACACGGCGAGGAGGGCGAAGCTCGTGTTCGCGATCGCGACGAGGATCCCGAACTTGAGCATCTCGGGCAGCTTCTGGAACTGGGGCGCACCACCCGACAGCGTGATGACCGTCGCGATGTTGAGCGCTCCGACGACCGACGCGACGACAGTCGCCGCGAAGGCCGCGAACCAGTCCTCCGGGCCGGGGGTGAGGCCATCGAGATGGGCCAGGCGCACGAACACGGACAGCGAGACAACGGCGGTCATCGCGAAGTTGCTGACGTTGAACAGGATCTTGAGCGGCGACTGGCGGGACACGAAGACCAGGGCGACGATCGTCCCGATCAGGAGGGCCCCCAGGTAGTCCGCGGGGCTCAGGAAGAAGAACCCCACCACGGCGGGGATCTCGCTCAGGGACAGCGAGTGCGTCTCCCGGCGGAAGTTGACCTCGACGACCTTCGTCTCGGCCAGGAAGAAGCCGATGGCCACGATCGGCCAGGGCATCGCGATCGGCGTCGCGATGAGGCTCCGCCCATCGAGGACGCGGAGGTAGAGCAGCACGGCCGCGACGGCGAGGAACACGCTGAAGGCCCACACGCGTACGGGCACGGGCATGGACACGAGGACGGCACGGAACGCGGCCCGTCTGGGCCGCTTCGGTGCTTCGGGCGCGTCGGGCATCAGCCGATCGAGGTCACGGACCGTGGTCCTGCGGACCGGGTCGCTCATGGGGCAAGCCAGCTCGTTTCCACATGGTATGTTTTAGCCTCCCAGAGGCCCGGACCGGAGTATCCATTCGTACTACGCCGGCCCGGTACCCGTTCGCGCCGGGGGGTTCCAGGCGGGTCCCACCCGCGCGGGCAACTCCGCCGCGCCGGCCGGTGCCGGGCGGAAACTTCCTGGGTGGCGGCAAGCTCGGCCCGATCCTTTCCTGACCCTCTGGTACGCTCTGCCCTCCGTCAAGACGCCTTCGAGTCCGAGAGTCCAACCGTGTCCGACCGCCCCGCCCGCACGATCGTCGAGAAGATCTGGGACGACCACGCCGTCGTCGATCAGGCCCAGGCCCCGTCCGTCCTCGCCGTCGACCTCCACCTCATCCACGAGGTCACGAGCCCGCAGGCGTTCACCGGGCTTCGCCGGCGCGGGCTCACGGTCCGCCGGCCGGGCCAGACCGTCGCCACGGCCGACCACTCGATCCCGACGCACCCGCGGGATCTGCCGATCCTGGACGCCATGGCCGCCGCCCAGGTCGAGCAGCTGACGACGAACTGCACCGAGTTCAGGATCCCGCTCCACGGCATCGGCAGCCCCGACCAGGGCATCGTCCACATCATCGGGCCGCAGCTCGGGCTCACCCAGCCGGGGATGACGATCGTATGCGGGGACAGCCACACGGCGACCCACGGCGCGTTCGGGGCGCTCGCGTTCGGGATCGGGACGAGCGAAGTCGAGATGGTCCTCGCGACCCAGTGCCTGCTCCAGCGTCGCCCGAAGACGTATGAGGTCCGGGTCGACGGCCGGCTCGCGGCCGGGGTGAGCGCCAAGGACATCATCCTCGCGCTCATCGCCCGGATCGGCATCGGCGGCGGGACGGGCCACGTCTTCGAGTACCGCGGCGAGGCGATCCGCGCCCTGACGATGGAACAGCGCATGACGATCTGCAACATGAGCATCGAGGGCGGCGCCCGGGCCGGGCTGGTCGCGCCGGACGACACCACCTACGAGTACCTGCACGGCCGGCGGCACGCTCCGACCGGGCCGGCCTGGGACGCCGCCGTCGCCCGCTGGCGGAGCCTGCCGACCGACGACGGCGCCACGTTCGACAGGTCGATCGTCATCGACGCGTCGGGCCTGGAGCCGATGGTCACGTACGGCACGAACCCGGGGATGGGGATCCCGATCACCAGTCGCGTGCCCTCGCCGGAGGACCAGGCGGACCCGTCGCAGCGGCGGGCGCTCGAGCGCGCCCTCGAGTACATGGACCTCCGGCCCGGCCAGCCGATCCTCGGCCAGAAGGTCGACGTCGTGTTCGTCGGGTCGTGCACCAACGGCCGGATCAGCGACCTGCGCCTCGCCGCGGCGGTCATGAAGGACCGCCGGGTCGCCGACGGCGTGCGGATGATGGTGGTGCCGGGTTCCGAGGAAGTGAAGAAGCAGGCCGAGCGAGAGGGCCTGGGCGACATCTTCCGCGCCGCGGGCGCCGAGTGGCGCGAGGCCGGCTGCTCCATGTGCATCGCCATGAACGGCGATCAGCTGACGCCGGGCCAGTACGCGATCAGCACGTCCAACCGCAACTTCGAGGGTCGCCAGGGCAAGGGCGGCCGGTCGTTCCTGGCGTCCCCGTTGACCGCCGCCGCCTCCGCGATCAGCGGTGTCGTCACCGATCCGCGGACCCTGCCCGGCATCGAAGCGACCGCCGGGATCGGCGGGCGCTGAGGTGGCCACGCCGTACCGGACGTTCACGAGCGCGCTCATCCCCCTGCCCGCCGAGAACGTCGACACCGACCAGATCGTGCCCGCCCGCTATCTCAAGGTGACCGACAAGGACGGATTGGCCGAGGCGCTCTTCCACGACTGGCGGTACACGGAGGACGGCCGGCTCGTGGACCCGCCGTTCGTCATCGACCGGCCCGAGATGGCCGGCCGGGCCATCCTCCTGGCGGGCGACAACTTCGGGGCCGGGTCGTCGCGGGAGCACGCGCCGTGGGCCCTCGTCGCCAACGGCATCCGGGCCATCTTCTCGACGAGCTTCGCGGACATCTTCCGGAGCAATGCGCTCAAGAACGGCCTCCTGCCGATCGTGGTTGAGGCCGAGCGCCACCGCCAGCTGTTCGAGCTCGTCGCCGCCGACCCGGACGCCGAGCTGACGGTGGACCTGGAGGCCCAGGTCGTCCACCTGCCGGGCGACGAGGACCTGCCGTTCGAGGTGGACGCCTTTGCCCGGGTGATGCTCCTCGAGGGCACGGACGAGCTCGGCTACCTGCTCGGGCGCAGTGCCGAGATCGCCGATTGGGAGGCCGGCCACCCGCCTCGGGTCGACACACGGGTCGGCGCCTCCGCCTGAACCGGCGGAACCGGGTCGGGCGCGGCGTCGTCTCGACGGCCATGCGGACTCCAGGCTCCTTCGTCCGGGCGGCGACCGCGCTCCTCGCGGTCACCCTCCTCACCGGCTGCAGCCTCGGTTCGTCGCTGCCGGGCTTCGGCGGTGGTTCCGGGCCGGGCGCCGTCGCCCCGGGCGACCCCGGTGTCGGTATCGACTTCCCCGTCCCACCGCCAGGCGCCAACGTCCAGCCGCCGGACAACCCGACGCTCGTCGTCGTCCATCCCGGGCAGGTCGCCCTCCGCGATGTGAGCCCGGTCGAACTGCGCGGGATGGTCCGGGCCGGTCAGGTGATCGTGCGGGTCCGCTGGTGGGGCGGCATCGAGCCGTGCGAGATCCTCGACTCGGTCGATGTGGCCCGTACGGCTGACGACTTCACGGTCACGGCCCGGGTCGGCTCGGCCCCCGGCGGGCAGGTCGCCTGCATCGATATCGCCCGCGACACGGCCACCCTGGTCGATCTCGGCACCCTGAGCCCGGGCCGGTACACGATCCGTGCCTCGACCGGGGACGCGCCGCCCGTCGAGGTGACGGTCCCCGAACCGGGAACGGCGCCGAGCTGACGTTCGGCGGTCCCCGACCCCACCTACTGCCCGGTGGTGCCGGTCCGGGCGCCTGACCGATACTTCTCCCCGTGGATCCCACCGCCGCCGCGTCCGGCCTGAACCCGCTCGACCTCGTCGCGGTGGCGATCGTCATCGTCGCGTTCGTGCTCGGCCTGCGCTCGGGCTTCTTCTCCCAGCTCGGCGGGCTCCTCGGGGCCGTGGCCGGTGGCGCGGTCGTCCTCGTCGGGTTGCCGCTGTTCCGGGAACAGCTCCAGTCGATGGACCCGCCGGTCCGGGCGCTCATCGTCCTGGCCGCCTTCATCTTCGCGATCGGCCTGGGCGAGGCGCTCGGGTCGGCCGCGGGCGTCGGGATCCGCAGCCGGCTCGGCGACGGCTTCCTGGGCAACGTCGACCGGGTCGGCGGCGCGTTCCTGGGGAGCGCTCAGGGCATCCTCATCATCTGGCTCGCGGGCAGCATCCTCGCCGCCGGCGCCATCCCGCCGGCGGCGGCGATGGCCCAGACCTCGATCGTCGTTCGGGCCCTGGCGGACGCGCTCCCGCCCCCGACCGAGTTCGCCGGGAGCCTGGGCAAGCTCCTCGACGCATCCGGGCTGCCCCAGGTGTTCGCCGGGTTCGAGCCGTTCCCGGCCCCACCGGTCGAAACGCCCAGCACCGCGGCGGCCAGGGCGCTCACGGCGGCCGCGGTCGGGAGCACCGTCAAGGTCGTGAGCGACGCGTGCGGCTACCAGCTGAGCGGGACCGGCTTCTCGATCGGCCCGGGCTACTACGTCACGAACGCCCACGTCGTTGCCGGCGGCGTGAAGGAATCCGTGGTCCAGGATGGGGGCAAGCCGGCCAAGGCGACCGTGGTGCTGTTCGACCCGGCGCTGGACGTGGCCGTCCTGTGGGCGGCCGGGCTGCCCACCACGCCCCTCCTGTTCGCCACGCACGATCCGGCGACCGGGGTGAAGGGCGCGGCCCTCGGCCATCCCCTCGGCAAGGGACTCACGGTGATCCCGGCCGGCGTCGCCGCACGCTACCCGGCGGTCGGGCGGGACATCTACGGCACGGCCGACGTGACCCGCCAGATCCTCGAGCTGACGGCCAACATCGACAAGGGTGACAGTGGCGGGCCGCTGATCCTCCCCGACGGGACCGTCGGCGGCCTCGTGTTCGCCGAGGCGAAGAGCGACCCGAACGTGGGTTACGCCCTGTCGCCGGTGGCGGTGGCCGCGCGGGCGATGCCGGCGGTCGGGCGGACCAGGTCCGTGGCGACCGGAGCGTGCGTCCGCTGACACCCGGACGTCGAGCCGCGCGGCCTACGATGGACGCTGACGCCGACCGCCGAGGAGGACTGATGACCCAGCCCGCCGTGGAGCTCGCGCGACTCGCCGAGGAGTTCTGGACGGGCGCGCTCGCATCCCATCCGATCGAGGCGACGGCCCTGGGCGAGCGCGGCCACGACGACAAGGTCGACGACATCTCGCCGGAGGCCGTGGAGCGGGAGCGCCGCCGCCTGCTGGATGTGGCGGCCCGGGCCCGGGCGATCCCCGCCTCCTCGCTCGACGGTGCCGACCTCGTGACCCGGACGGCGCTCATCGATGAGACCGAGAGCGAGGCGGCCGTCCTCGGCGAGCACCTCGACGACTGGACGGTCGACGTCGTGAACGGCTGGCCGACGGGCATCCAGAACGTCCCGTCGTTCCAGACGGCCGACACGCCCGAGCGAGCGGCGGCGATGGTCGAGCGCTGGCGCGCGTTCGGTGGCCTCATCGACCAGTTGACCGCGAACCTCCGGCGGGGGCTGGCCGATGGGCGGGTCGCGGCGCACACGCCGGTGACCCGGGCGATCGACGCGCTCACCGCCACGCTGGCGACGCCGGACGAGGAGAGCGCGCTCCTGGAACCGCTCCGGACCGGTATCGAGGGCACGCAGCGGGGATCAGCCGCGCAGCGGGCCGCGTTCGCGGAGGCCCTGACGGCCGCGGTCCACGATCGGATCCGGCCCGCGCTCGTGCGGCATCGTGCCTTCCTCGTCGATGAGATCCTGCCCCGAGCCCGGCCAGACGACCGGCCGGGGATCGGCCACCTGCCCGGTGGCGACGGGGCGTACCGGACGCTCATCCGCCGCCACACGACCCTCGAGCTGTCCCCGGAGACCCTGCATGCGACGGGACTCGCGGAGGTCCAGCGGATCAACGACGAGATGGCAGGGCTGGGCGGACGGGTCCTCGGGGTTGCGACCCGGGCCGAGGCGTTGACCCGCCTGCGGGCCGACCCGGCGATGCACTTCTCGACCCGGGCCGAGGTCGAGGCCACCGCCCGCGCGGCGCTCGACCGGGCGAACGGCGCGGTCCCCTCGTGGTTCGGCCGGTTGCCCGTCGCGCCGTGTGTCGTCGTCCCGATGCCGGCCCACGAGGAGGAGCACTCCACCATCGCCTACTACCGCCCGCCTGCGGCCGACGGGTCTCGGCCGGGCCAGTACTACCTGAACACGAGTCACCCCGAGTCCCGGCCACGCTACGAGGCGGAGTGCCTCGCGTTCCACGAGTCCGTCCCGGGCCACCACCTCCAGATCGCGATCGCCCAGGAACTGACAGGCCTGCCCGACTTCCGCCGCCACCTTGGCGCGACCGCCTTCTGGGAGGGCTGGGGCCTGTACACCGAGCGGATCTCGGACGAGATGGGCCTGTACACGGGAGACCTGGACCGGATCGGGATGCTCTCGATGGACGCATGGCGAGCGTGCCGGCTCGTCGTCGACACGGGCATGCACGCCCTCGGCTGGACCCGCCGGGCGGCGATCGACTACATGATCGCGAACAGCGCGCTGGCGCCGAACAACATCGCCAACGAGGTCGATCGGTACATCGTCTGGCCCGGCCAGGCGCTCGCGTACAAGGCGGGCCAGCTCGAGATGCTCCGCCTTCGTGAGGAGGCGCGGTCGGGCCTGGCCGCCCGGTTCGACGTCCGCGCGTTCCATGACGTACTCCTCAGCAACGGGGCGATCTCGCTCGGGTCGCTGCGCGAGGTCGTCGGGGCCTGGATCCGCTCGTCCGCCGCCTGACATCGCGTCTCACCGCCACGCCGGCGGGTCATCGACCGCTGCGTCCCGTTCACGTTGGGCGGCGGCGGAGGGTCCCTGCGATCTCATGGCCGTAGGTGCATATCCACCGTCGATAAGGCGCAGATAAGCCGGCGTCGATGGCGTCGTGGTCGAATGGGCGATGCCCTACACCTTCCGTCCCCATGGGCGTCGGATCATCGGCGCGCAGGTCGCGCTCGGGCTCGCGATCGAGCGGGCGCGGATGAGCCAGCTCCTCTCCCAGGAGGCGCTCGAGGCGCGATCGGGCATCGACCAGTCGACGATCTCGCGCCTGGAGCGGGGGCTCGCGCCGGGCCTTCGGCTCGACCGGCTCGCCCAGGTCCTGGCCGGCCTCAGCGTGGCCCGCGTCGTGATCGTCTTCCGCGACGAGCCGCCTCGATCGACGTGACGGGGGCCGCGCGGGGGCCGCGCGGGGGCGCAGGCCCGCGATATGCACCCACGGCCATGGGCCGGACGACCAGTCGCCCAGGCCGTGTGCGGGCGCTGACCTGGCGCCGCACGACGCGGCGCGGCGCGGCGGACGGGGCCACCCTCGTACACTGACAGGGCCGACCGACCCAGCCGTTGCGACCGAGGATCCGACCGATGGCCGACGCCAGCCACCCCTACGACCGCCCCACCGACCCCGCCAAGCGCCATTCCGCCGGCCTGACCGACGGGCCGGATCGTGCCGGCGCCCGGGCGATGCTCAAGGCTGTCGGCTTCACCGACGAGGACCTCGCCAAGCCGCTCGTCGGGGTGGGGACGACGTGGATCGAGACGATGCCATGCAACATCAACCAGCGGCGGCTGGCCGAGTCGGTCAAGGCGGGCATCCGGGCGGCCGGCGGCACGCCGATGGAGTTCAACACGGTCTCGGTGAGCGACGGCGTCACGATGGGCACCGAAGGGATGAAATCCAGCCTCGTCAGCCGGGAGGTCATCGCCGACTCGATCGAGCTCGTCGTGCGCGGCCACCTGCTCGACGCCGTCGTGTGCCTGACCGGTTGCGACAAGACGATGCCGGGCGCGGCCATGGCCCTGGGCCGGCTCGACGTCCCGGGGCTCCTCCTCTACAACGGCACCATCTATCCCGGCGTGTACAAGGGCCAGCGCAACGCGACGGTGGTCACCGTCTACGAGGCCATCGGGGCGTACCGAGCGGGCAAGATCACCCTCGACGACCTGTACGAAGTCGAGAACGCGGCCTGCCCCGGTGCCGGCGCGTGCGGCGGCCAGTTCACGGCGAACACGATGTCGACGGTCCTGGAGTTCATCGGCCTGTCGCCGGCCGGGCTCAACGGGATCCCCGCGGAGGACCCGGCCAAGGACGCCGCCGCGTACCGGTGCGGTGAGATCGTCATGGACCTGCTGCGCGCCGACATCCGCCCCAAGCACATCGTCACGAAGCGGGCGCTCGAGAACGGCATCGCCTCGGTGGCCGCCACGGGCGGGTCCACGAACGGCGTGTTGCACACGCTCGCGATCGCCCACGAGTTCGGCATCCCGCTCGACATCGACGAGTTCGGCGCGGTGGCCGACCGGACACCGATCGTGGCCGACATGCAGCCCGGCGGGCGGTACACCGCGACCGACATGTTCGAGGCGGGCGGCGTCGGGCTCGTCATGCGCGAGCTCATCAAGCGCGACCTCCTCCACGGCTCGGAGAGGACGGTCGACGGTCGGACGATCGCCGAGATCGCGGCCGCCGCCGTCGAGACCCCCGGCCAGCAGGTCGTCGTGCCCATCGACGCGCCGCTCAAGGCGACCGGTGGCCTCGCGATCCTGCGTGGCAGCCTCGCGCCGGAGGGCTGTGTCGTGAAGCTCGCCGGCCATGAGCGGCTTCAGCATCGTGGGCCGGCCCGGGTCTTCGATTCCGAGAACGACTGCTACGCTGCCGTCCGCGACCGGCGGATCGTCCCGGGCGACGTCGTCGTCATCCGCTACGAGGGCCCGGTCGGCGGGCCCGGGATGCAGGAGATGCTCAGCGTCACGAGCGCGCTCGTCGGCGAAGGGCTGGGCGACAGCGTCGCGCTGCTCACGGACGGCCGGTTCAGTGGCGGCACCCACGGGCTCATGATCGGGCACGTCGCTCCCGAGGCGGCGCTCGGCGGCCCGATCGCCCTCGTCCGCGAGGGTGACCCGATCGTCATCGACGTGGACCGCAAGGCGCTCGATCTCGACGTGCCGGCCGAAGAGCTAGCCCGCCGGCGCGGGGAGTGGCGGGCCCCCGCCCCGCGCTATCGCGGGGGTGTGCTCGCGAAGTACGCGGCCCTGGTGGGGCCCGCCTCCGAAGGCGCCGTGACGACCGGCCCGCGGATGACCGCCGGCCTCGGCTGAGGTGGCCCGCGTCTCGATCGGGTTCAAGCCCTGGCCCCAGGGCGTCGACTGGCCGACCCTCGATGCGACGTGGGCGGCCGGCGGCGAGCTCGACGTGTTCGACGCCGCGTGGGCCAACGACCACCTGACCGACCCGAGCCTGGTCCGCGGCGGATCGAGCGTCGAGGCGCTCACGCTGATCGCCCTGCTCGCCCACCGCGTGCCGGGCAAGTGGGTGGGCCATACGGTCCTCTCGAACACGTTCCGCCACCCGGCGGTCGTGGCGAAGGCGGCGACCCTGCTCGACCAGGCCACCGGCGGCCGGTTCATCCTGGGTCTCGGGGCCGGGTGGCACGAGGACGAGCACGCCGCGTACGGCATCCCCCTGCCTCCCATCGGGGAACGGATCTCGCGGCTCGAGTCGGCGGTCCGGGTCGTCCGCGCGCTCCATTCGCCGGCCGCCGCCACCGACGCGGGCGTCACCCTGGATGACCCGTTCTACCCCCTCCGCGGGGCCGTGAACCTGCCCGCTCCCCGGACGTCGGGCGGGCCACCCATCTGGCTGGGCGGCCAGAAGCCGCGCGGGCTAAGGATGGCCGCCGCGCTCGCCGATGGCTGGGCCACGCCGGCGCTTCCCGAGCCGGAGGCGTCGTACCTCGTCGAACGCCGGACGGCCATCCTGCGCGAGATGGACGCCCTTGGCCGGGACCCGACCGGGTTCGCGTTCGCCGCCCAGATCGCGACCGGGCTCGACGCGCGCAGTCGCGCCGCGGCCCGGGAGCTGGCCCTCACCTTCGTGCCGGCTGGGGCGACTCATCTCATCCTCGGCCTGCCGGGGCGGCTGGGGCCCGACGGGCTGCGTGCCGTCGCTCGCGAGGTCGCCGAGCCGATCCGCGAGGCGATCGGGTGACCGAGGTCGCGGCCGGCCCCGACACGGGGCATGATGTCCGGGTGACCGACGACGCCCACGACACCCCGGACGCGACCGACACGTCCGGCCCGACCGGATCCCCGGGCGGCTCGCGCGGCTTCCGCGACCTGCCGCCAGTGACCGAGCGCGAGCTCGCCGCCCGGCGGCGAGGGCTGGCCTCCGCGTACATCGCCGGCGGCGAAGACCCCGATCCGGAGCGGACCCGCCGCGACGAATCCCGCTACATCCGGCTGCTCGTGATCATGGTTGTGGCGATCGTGGGGAGTGGCCTGCTCGTGACGTTCGTGGGACTCGCGCTGGCCGGCCCGGCACGATGACCGGCACTCCCCGATGACCGGCACTCCCCGATGACCGGCACTCCCCGATGACCGGGACGAGCACCGCCCGACCGTCCGAGGCGATCGCGCCCGAGGCGTGGGCCACCGCCCACGACCGCCTGGTCGGCGACCTGCGCGACCTCATCCGCATCCCGACCGTCAACCCGCCGGGCGACGAGATCCTGGCGGCCCGCCACGTGGCGTCGATCCTGGACGAGGCCGGGGTCCCGTCGACGGTCGTCGAACCGTTCCCGGGCCGTGGCTCGATCGCCGCACGACTCCACGGTGACGGCACGGGTGGCGGCCCGTTGCTCCTGCTCAGCCACCTCGACGTCGTGCCGGCTCCCGGCGAGCTCTGGACCCACGACCCGTTCGCCGCCGACATCGCCGACGGCTACGTGTACGGCCGCGGCGCGGTCGACATGAAGAACCTGGTCGCGATGGAACTCGGCGTCATCCGGCTGCTCGCCGGGGAGGCGCGCGCGGCCGGCCGCGACCCGGCCACGGATCCCATCCCCGGCCTGCGCCGCGACATCCTGTTCGCCTCCACGGCGGACGAGGAGGCCGGTGGCCGAGCCGGCGCCGGCTGGGTCGTCGACAACCACCCGGAGTGGTTCCAGGCCGATGCCGCGATCAACGAGAGCGGCGCGGTCTCGGCCGATCTTGGAGGCGTGCGGTTCTACCCGATCGGCGTCGCCGAGAAGGGCTTCATCGACTACCGGTTCACGGTCCGCGGCACATGGGGCCACGGCTCGATGCCGCGGGACGACAACGCCGCTGTCCGCGCGGCCCGGATCGTCGACCGGATCGCGGACCCGGGTCCCATCAGGCTGACGCCGGCCATGGAACGCTTCTTCCAGGCCGTCAGGACGGCGGCACCGTCGATGGGCCGGGCGATCGACGGACTCACGAGCCCGGATCCGCGCCGCGCGGAGGCGGTCGTGGAAGCCCTCTGCGATCCGATGTACGAACGGGTCGCCAACGCGCTGCTCCGGGACACGATCAGCCCGAACGTCATCCGGGCGGGGGTCAAGCACAACGTCATCCCGGGCGAGGCGGTCGTCGAGGTGGACGCCCGGACGCTCCCGGGCACGGACGAACCGGCGATGCGCCGGATCCTGCGCGACCGGATCGGCGAGGAGCTCTGGGCGACGTTCGACATCGAGATCGTGGTGATGGGTGAGCCGGTAGCGGCATCGATCGATCACGAGCTCTACCGGATCATGGAGGCCACCCTCCGCGATCACGATCCGGACGGCGTCCCAGTCCCGATCATGGCCCCGTTCGCGACCGACGCGAAGTACACGGGCATCAAGCTCGGCGTCCCGACCTACGGCTTCTCCCCGCTCCGACTCGCGCCCGAGGAGCGCTTCCTCGATCGCTTCCACGGGGTTGACGAGCGCGTCTCGCTGGACGCCCTCCGGTTCGGCCTCCCGGTCCTGTACGACGTCGTCCGCCGCTACTGCGGCTGACCTCCGGCCCTACTCCCTGGGCGCCTTGATCAGGCGGCCGCGGCGCGAGATCGCGTGGGTCGCCAGGGCGGCGACGCCCATCGCGATGAGGGCCCGCTCGGCGGACGGCATCGGACGGAGGGCGGACAGGAACTGATCGGCGCGGGCGCGGTCGACGACCCGCAGCAGGGCCTTGCCACGCTGGGTCAGCCAGAGCGTCTTCTGGCGACGATCCTCGGTCTCGGCGCGGCGTTCCACGAGGCGTCGACGGACGAGGCCATCCACGAGGCGCGACGTCGCCGACGGGGAGCGGCCGAGCGTGTCTGCGAGGTCCGAGACCGTCGTGACACCGCCATCGGCCAGCACGTACAGCGCGGCCAGCTGGGTGAAGCCGAGGCGCAACCCACCGAGCTGGGACGCGAAGCCAACGACGAGCTCGCGCCAGAGCGCGCGGCCCATCGCGACCCGTTCGGACAGTTCGCGGGGGTTGGACGTGCGCAAGCCGGCGTTGACCACGGGAGCCGAGAGGTCCGCCTCGAACATCCGGGCGATCGCGCGGCGGGGGGCCATCGGCCGGGTCGAGCGGAGCGCCGCGGGCGCGCGGCGGGTGTGGGTCGGCAGCTCGTCGGTCATACCCGAAAAGCGTACGACCAAACGGCGAACCCGTGCAATGTCGCACGCTTTCCTGCGCGTGGAGCGCGGACAAGGACATACGCTCAGGTCGTCGCCCCAGCTCGTCCCTTCGTGCACCGGGAGCGTATGACCAGGATCGCCTTCGTCTTCCCCGGCCAGGGGTCGCAATCCGTCGGCATGGGCCAGGCCCTCGCGGCCGCCTCGCCCGCGGCGGCGGCCGTCTTCGCGGCGGCCGATGCCGCCCTCGGCGAGACGATCAGCCGTCTCGCTTTCGAAGGACCGGCCGAGGAGCTCGACCTCACGGCCAACGCCCAGCCGGCGCTCCTCGCGACCTCGATCGCCTACCTCGCGGCCCTGCGCGAACGCTGGACGCACCTCGGCATCCAGGCGCCCGAGCCGGCGTTCTGCGCCGGCCATTCGATGGGCCAGTACAGCGCCCTGGTCGCGGCCGGCGTCGTGCCGCTCGACGTGGCCCTCCGGCTCGTCCGTGAGCGCGGCAACCAGATGCAGCGTTCCGGGGCCGGGCGAGAGGGGCGGATGGCCGCGATCATCGGACTCGACGACAGCCGGCTGCCGGAGCTCGTGCTCGCGGCGGGACTCCATGGCATCTTCGGGGTGGCGAACCGCAACTCCCCGGGCCAGGTCGTCGTGTCGGGCGAGCGCGCGGCCGTCGAGGCGGCGCTGTCGATCGCCAAGGAGCTCGGGGCGCGCCGGGCGATCGAGCTGCCGGTGAGCGTCGCGGCGCACTCCCCGCTGATGGCCGACGCCGCCGCGGGCATGCGCGCGGTCCTGTCCGACGTCCCGTTCGCCGATCCGCACCCGCCCCTCCGGGCCAATGCGGACGGCCGCCCGCTGACCACGGCGGATGCGTGCCGCGCGGAACTCGTCGACCACCTCACGACGGGGGTCGACTGGGTGTCCGGCATCGAGCGGATGGTCGGCGAGGGCGTCGAGACCTTCATCGAGATCGGACCCGGCCGGGTCCTCACCGGCCTCATCAAGCGGATCGCACAGGACGCCGAGGCGGTCGCCACGGACGACCCGGCCGCGGCCGACCGGCTCGCCATCCCCTTCCTCGACCCGAGCCCCAGCGCCAGCTTCGCCTGACGCCGCCCACCCACCCGACTGGAGATTCGAACCGAGTGCGCACTCCCGATTACAACCGCCGCGTCGCCGTGACCGGCCTGGGCGTCATCAGCCCGGTCGGCAACGACAAGAAGACCGCCTGGGACAACCTCATGAACGGCCGGAGCGGCCTGGGCGAGATCACCCGCTTCGACGTGAGCCGGTACGAGGCCAAGACCGCTGGCGAGGTCCGTGACTTCGATCCGCTCGCCTGGCTCGATCCCAAGGCCATCCGGCGGACCGAGATCAGCCTCCAGTACGGCGTCGCGGCGGCCAAGCAGGCCGTCGCCGACTCGGGCTTCACGATCGACGATTCGAACCGCGAGGAGGTCGGGGTCGTCTTCGGTTCCGGCGCGGGCGGCCAGCAGCTCATGATCGAGGCGTGGCGGGTCCTCCAGGATCGTGGCCCGCGGGCGGTCCCGCCGACGTTCATCGCCAACGGGCTCGTCGACTCGACCTCGGGGATGATCGCCATCGAGACCGGCGCCATCGGACACAACGTGTGCATGGTGTCCGCGTGCGCGACGGGCACCCATAACGTGGCGGAGGGAGCCGAGGCGATCCGGCGGGGCGACTGCATCGCGGTGATCAGCGGCTCGTGCGAGATGCCCCTGCTCGAGGTGGCTCATGCGGGCTTCGGCAACATGCGCGGCCTGGCCATGCCACTCCCCGGCGGCGGGCACGCGTCGGTCTCCCGGCCATTCGACAAGACACGCGACGGCTTCGTGCTCGGCGAAGGTGCCGGTTCCCTCTTCCTCGAGGACATGGACCTCGCCAAGGCCCGAGGCGCGAAGATCTACGCCGAGGTCGTGGGGTACGGCTCGGCCGCCGACGGCTGGGACATGATCCAGCCGATCGCCGGCGGCGCCGGCTCGGCCCGGGCGATGAAGATGGCGCTCGACCGGCGAGGCGTCCCGGCCGACGAGGTCGACCTCATCAACCCGCATGGCACCGGCACGCCGCTCGGCGACAAGCGCGAGGCCGAGGCGATCTGGACGGTGTTCGGCGAGCGTGCCTCGGGAGCGCGCAAGTCGCTCGCGGTCAGCGCGACGAAGTCGATGACCGGCCACATGATGGGAGCCGCCGGCGCCTTCGAGGCGTTCGCGACGGTCATGTCCGTCGCCGAGCAATGCGTTCCGCCGACGATCAACTACAACGAGCCCGACCCGGAGTGCGACCTGTGGGTGGTCACCGGCGCCACGCCGCTCAAGGTGCGCTACGCGATGTCGAGCAACATCGGCCTGGGCGGCCACAACGGCGCGGTCATCTTCAAGCGCTACGACGGGGACTGACCCGTCGTCGGGACCGGCGCGAGCACGGCTGGCAGCCCCGTCGTCGGGACCGGCCGTGGGTGCATGAGATATGCATCCGGGTGCATCAGCTCGCGACATCGCCGCGGGCCCGCGAGCCGCCGGCCCACGATCAGACCGTTGGTCGACGGCGTCGCCCTCTACAATCCACCCAACCCATGAAGCCCGAGGTGTCCCCGCGTGCCACCGAGTGAGGATCCGGCTCGTCGCGCCGTCGTGACCGGCGTCGGAGCCGTGACGCCCATCGGCAACGACGCGGCCACGTTCTGGGCGAACCTCAAGGAAGGGGTGTCCGGCGCCGGCCCGATCACCTCGTTCGACCCGACCGGGTTCGACGTCCGCATCGCCGCCGAGGTCAAGGACTTCGATCCCGCGACCGCGATGGATCGCAAGATGGCCCGCCGGATGAGCCGGTTCATCCACTTCGCGATGGCGGCGGCGACCGAGGCGGTCGACCACGCGGGCCTCGACTTCACCGACTGGCCGATCGAGCGACGGGATCGGGCCGCGGTCGTCCTCAACACCGGTGGCGGCGGCATGGAGCAGGTCATCGAGGGGACGGCCACGCTCGCGCTCAAGGGACCGGGCCAGGTCAGCCCGTTCGCGATCCCGGCCCTGTCGGGGTCGATGGCGGCGGCGCTCGTGAGCATGAAGTACGGCCTCACCGGCCCGGTCATCACCCAGGTCGCCGCGTGCGCGAGCAGCGTGATCGCGTTCCAGGACGCGCTCCGGCTCATCCGCTCGGGCGAGTGCGACGTCGTCGTCACCGGCGGGTCGGAGGCGGCCCTCCTGCCCATCGCGTTCGCGGCGCTCGGCAACATGGGGGCGCTCTCCAAGCGGAACGACGACCCGACCCACGCTTCGCGACCGTTCGATCGCGACCGCGATGGATTCCTGTTCGGCGAGGGCGCGGCGGTGGTGGTCGTCGAGTCGGCGGCCCACGCCCTCGCCCGGGGAGCCGGCCAGCTGATCCAGGCGGAACTCATCGGGGCGTCGCTGACCGCCGATGCGTACCACATCAGCGCCCCGGAGCCCACCGGCCGCGGCGCCACGATGGCCATGGAGCGAGCGCTCCGCGACGCCGGCATCGGCCCCACCGACATCGACTACATCGTGGCCCACGGGACGTCCACGCCGCTCAACGACGTCACCGAGACGCGGGCGATCAAGGCGGCCTTCGGACCGCGAGCCCACAGCGTGCCGATCAGCTCCCCGAAGTCGATGGTCGGGCACCTGCTCGGCGCCGCGGGAGCGGTCTCCGCGCTCACCGCTCTGGGTGCCATCCGCGAGGGCGTCATTCCGCCCACGGCGAACCTGGAGAACCCGGATCTGCCCGAGTGCGACCTCGACTACGTGCCCCTGGTCAAGCGGGCGGGCCGGGTCGACACCGCCATGATCAACGGCTTCGGGTTCGGTGGCCAGAACGCCGTGGCCGTCTTCCGGCGGTTCGAGGAGTAGGCCGCCGCGCTACCCGCGCCGGGTGGCGCCACTCAGCTGCACGTTCCGCAGGCGGAGCGCGTTCAGGACGACGCTCACCGAGCTCGAGGCCATCGCCGCCGCCGCGAGGGCCGGGTTCAGAGCGAGGCCGAAGATCGGGATCAGAGCGCCCATCGCCACCGGGATGAGGACGATGTTGTAGGCGAATGCCCAGAAGAGGTTCTGGCGGACGATCCGCATCGACTGGCGGGACAGGTCGATCGCCGATGCGACCGCGCGTGGATCGCCACCCACGAGGGTGATCGAGGCCGCATCGATCGCGATGTCGGCGCCGCTGCCGATCGCGATGCCGAGATCCGCCGCCGCCAGCGCCGGGGCGTCGTTGATCCCGTCGCCGACCATCGCCACCCGCCGGCCGCGGGCCTGGAGCTCGTCGATGCGGGCCGCCTTGTCGCCCGGGAGCGCGCCCGCGATGACCCGCTCCGGCGCGATCCCGACGGCCCGGCCGACCGCCGCGGCGACGGTCGGCGCGTCACCCGTGACGAGCCAGGTCTCGAGCCCCGCGGCGGCGAGCAGGTCGATCGCTTCTGCCGATGTGGCCCTGATCGGATCGGCGATCACGATCACCCCCGCGAGCGTGCCGTCGATCGCGACCAGAACGGGCGTCCGCGCGTCCGTGGCGGCAGCGTCGATCGCGGCGCGGACGGATGGATCGGGGATGGCGACATCTATGCCACGGCCGGCGAGCAGGCGCTCGTTGCCGGCGAGGACCGCGTGGCCGTCGACCGTCGCCGCGACGCCGTGGCCGGCCTCCGCCTCGAACGAGGTGACGGGGCGGAAGCCGAGCTCGTCGCGCTTGCCCCGGGCGACGATCGCCGCCCCGAGTGGATGCTCGCTGCCGCGCT
This sequence comes from uncultured Chloroflexia bacterium, assembly GCA_963719285.1. Taxonomy (GTDB): domain Bacteria; phylum Chloroflexota; class Limnocylindria; order Limnocylindrales; family CSP1-4; genus C-114. The sequence continues at coordinate 304,457 of CAVRBO010000004.1, read as the reverse complement.
CGGCGGACGCGGCCAGATCGAGCAGTCCGGCGGCGTCCGTGCGGGCGACCGCGACGACGTCGACGACCTCGGGCCGACCCATCGTGAGCGTGCCGGTCTTGTCGAACACGACGGTGTCGATGCGATGCGCGACCTCGAGCGCCTCGCCGCCCTTGATGAGGATCCCGGCCTCCGCCCCGCGGCCGGTGCCGACCATGATGGCCGTTGGCGTGGCGAGGCCCATCGCGCAGGGGCACGCGACGACGACCGTCGCGATCGCGCTCGTCAGGGCGCGGGTGAGCCGGGGCTCGGGGCCGACGAGCAGCCACACGACGAAGGTGACCGCACCGGCGAGGAGCACGAGCGGCACGAAGACCTCGCTGACCCGGTCCGCCAGGCGCTGGATCGGCGCCTTCGAGCCCTGCGCCCGCTGGACGAGCTCGACGATGCGGGCCAGGGCCGTATCGCGACCGACCCGGGTGGCCCGCATCACGAACGACCCGGTGGTGTTGCGGGTCGCGCCGATGACCTCGTCGGCGGGACCCTTCGTGGCGGGGATCGCCTCCCCGGTGAGCATCGACTCGTCGACCGCCGAAGTACCCTCGACGACGCGCCCGTCGACGGGGATCCGATCGCCCGGTCGGACGCGCAGGAGGTCGCCGGGCTGGACCCGCTCGAGTGGCACCTCCTCGTCGCCCCCGGGGAGCACGAGCCACGCGGACGTGGCCTGGAGGCCGACGAGGCGCCGGATGGCGCCCGTGGCCCGGCCCTTCGCACGCGCCTCGAGCCAGCGTCCGAGGAGGACGAGCCCGATCACGATGGCCGCACTGTCGAAGTACGTCGCGGTGTCCAGGCCGGCGTCCCGCAGGACCTGCGGCCAGAGTGTCGCGACCACGCTGTAGCCCCAGGCCGCCGTCGTGCCGACCACGACGAGCGTGTCCATGTTCGTCGCACCGTGGCGGATCGCCCGCCAGGCCGCGCGATAGAAGCGACCGCCCGCCCACCACTGGATGAGCGTCGCGGGCAGGATCGCCAGGCGGTTGAGGTCGTCGGTCGAGAGGAGGGTCTGCGGCCAGAGCATGACCGCGAGGATCACGACGGCGACGACGATCGAGACGACCGATCGAAGCCGCAGGGCGGCCGATTCGCGGGCCCGGAGGTCGGCATCGGGATCCGCGAGATGGGCCAGGCCGGCGGCGCGGTCGGCCGCCTCGGCGGGGCGTTCGGGCCGGACGTCGTAGCCGGCCGCCTCGATGGCCGCGACCAGCTCCGACCGGCCCGCGACGTCGGGCAGGTAGCGGATCGTGGCCACCTCCGTCGCCAGGTTGACCGTGGCGGTGTCCACCCCCGGGGCACGGTTCAGGAACCGCTCGATGCGGTTGACGCAGCTCGCGCAGGTCATCCCCTCGATCGGCAGTTGGACCTCGATCGGGGCGACCGGGACCTGCGAGACGGTGCTGGGGGCGTTGGTCGACATACTCCCCGGGAGTATACCACGCGGCCCCGGGACCGGCCACCCGAGCGGTCGGGCGGACCGTACACTCGGGCCGTGCTCGCCTACACGCTCGTCCCGGCGCCCTGGGGCGATGTCCATCTCGCGGTCGGGCCGGCCGGCCTCGTCGCGGTCCAGGTCTACACGCCGACCGACGCCTTCCTGGCGTCGGTCGCGCGCCTCGTCCACGAGACCCCGGAGAGGCCGGGTCCGCAGACCCCGGCGCCGATCCGCGACGGGCTCGATCGCGCGACCGGGGCGATCGCGGCGGCGCTCGACGGCAGGTCGTCCGATCTCGCCGGCCTGGCGATCGACCTGCGGGTCGGCTCGGCGTGGGATCGGCGGGTCCTCGAAGGCGTGCGGACCGTGCCCCGCGGCAGCGTCACGAGCTACGGTCGTCTCGCGCGACTCATCGGCTCGCCGGGCGCGGCCCGGGCGGCCGGCGGCGCCGTCGGGCGCAACCCGCTCGGCCTCGTCATCCCGTGCCATCGGGTCATCGCCGGCGACGGCTCGATCGGCGGGTACGGCGGCCACTGGTGGGGCGGGCGCGACCGGCTGTTGGCGATCAAGCGCGAGCTGCTCGAGCTCGAGGGCATCCGCCTCCCCGCCACCTCGTTCACAGGCTGAACGATGGGGATCGTGCGCGCCTATCGGGGGTTGCTCGTCGACGGGGCGCTCATCCGCCTGCTGTTCGGGGAGTTCGTGAGCTCGATCGGGGACTGGCTGTACCTCGTCGCACTGCTCGTCATCGTGTACGACCGGAGCAAGGACCCGATCCTGCTCGGAGTGGTCGGCGCGGCGCGGGTCCTGCCCTACGTCCTGCTGTCCGTGCCGGCCGGCTTCGTCGCCGACCGCTACGACCGGCGGCTCGTGCTCCTCGTCACGGACCTCGTCCGCGGCGCGATCATGCTGACGATGGCGGCCCTCGTCGCCTTCGGCGGTCCCGACGGCCAGATCTGGCCGATCGTCGCGCTGGCGATCCTGGCGACCTGCTTCTCGTCGTTCTTCGGGCCGACGATCGGGGCGTTCCTGCCGAGCCTCGTCGGCGACGAGTCGCGCCTGGGGCCTGCGAACAGCGCCTGGGCCAGCCTCGACAACCTCGCGTTCATCATCGGCCCGGCGATCGGCGGGGTACTCATCTCGCTGTCCGGGCTGACGGCCGCGTTCCTGCTCAATGCCGTGACGTTCGTCGTCGTGGCGGCCGTCCTGTGGCGGCTCCCGAGCACCCGGGGCGCGCCCGCTTCGGCGGCGACGACCGGGGCGACCGAGGTGACCGGGGCGACCGAGGTGACCGGGGCGACCGAATGCTCCGTCCGGGACGCGGCCGGCGAGACTCCACCCGCCCGCCCGGCGGCACGTTCGGCGCGATCGATCGCGGTCCCGATGGCCGGTCTCGCGATCCTCGACGTCGTGGCGAGCTTCGCGTTCGGCGGGCTGTCCGTGCTGACCGTGGTGCTCGCGACGACCACCTTCCACGCGGGCGAAGAGGCGACCGGTTACCTCAATGCGGCGATCGGTGTCGGTGGCCTCGCCGCGGCCGTCGTCTCGGGCGCGCTCATGCTCCGGCCGAGCCTGGTGCCGCCGCTCATCGGCGGCGCGGTCCTGCTGGCCGTCGGATTCGCCATGTTGGGAGCGGTCACCTCGATCGTGCCGGCGCTCGTGGCGATGACCGTGGCTTCGGCCGGCAGCCTGCTCGTCGAAGTCGTCGACGCGACGATCTTCCAGCGCGTCGTCCCGGACGAGCTGCGCGGACGGGCGCTCGGGGTGATCGCCACGGTCTCCACGCTCGCGTATGCCGGCGGTGCGTTCGCCCTGCCCGTCCTCGCGGACCCGATCGGGGTGGGTCCCGTGCTCGCCGGATGCGGCGTCGCGGTCCTCGTCGCGGCCGCTGTCGCGCTCGTAGCCGTCGGGCCTGCCGCCACCCGCACGCCCGACCCGGACGAAGCGCTCCTGCGGCACGTGGCCGGGCTGCCCCTGTTCGCCGGGATCGCTCCCGCTCGGCTCGAGGCCGTCCTGGGTCGGCGACGGACCCGCGACGTGGTGGCGGGCGAGGTCATCCTTCGCCAGGGCGACCCCGCCGACCGGTTCGCGGTCATCGTCAGGGGCCGGTTCGACGTCGCGCGCATCGAGCCCGGAGCCACGCAGGCCGTCCACCTGCGGACCATGGGCCCGGACGACGTCTTCGGGGAGATCGGGCTCCTCACCCGCGTGCCGCGGACCGCGACCGTGACCGCGGCCACGGACGGCCGACTGCTCGAGCTCGAGGGCTCTGACTTCCTCGAGCTCGTCGCGGCCGGTCCGGGCGTCGCGAACCGGTTCCTCGATCTCCACCGTGGGGGATGGACGCCGGCGCGGGCCGCAGGCAGGGTGTCAGGTACATGACTCCGGGACGGTCGCATCGGGCGGTTCCCGCGACCCGTTGACGGGGCGTACCCTTGGACGAAGTCGGCGTGGCGCCCTCACGGGAGACGCCGGCACCACCTCACCGATGGGAGATCGAGATGCCTGCCAAGCAGCGAGACGCAGACGGCTTCAGCAAGTCCCGGGCCACGGGCGAGGGCTTCAGCAAGTCCCGCGAAGCCGGCGAGGACGACGTCGAGGGTCACATCATGCGGCGCAACGCCGGCGATGACTTCGCGAAGTCCCGGGCCACGGGCGAGGGCTTCAGCAAGTCCCGCGAAGCCGGCGAGGGCTTCAGCAAGTCTCGCGAAGCCGGCGAGGACGACGTCGAGGGTCACATCGCGCGGCGGCGCAACGCGGACGATGACGGCTTCCACAAGGCCAAGGCGTCCGGCGAGGGCTTCACCAAGTCCCGCGAAGGTGGCGATGAGGACGACGTCGAGGGCCACAGCTTCAACCGGCTCCGCAGCCCGTCCTCCCGGGGCGAGTAGCCGCCTGGCCGCCCGCCTGGCCGCGACCGACAGGCGATCGTTGCGGCGACCGCCTGTCGCACCTGAGGCCCGCCCCGCCCGTTCTCCCATCGGGCCGGGTGGGTCTTCCGTTCGCAGCGCTCGACGGGAGAGCCCGCGCGTCAGGCGATCGGCGTGGCGGTCGCCGCAAGGACCGCCTTGAGCTCGAACGGGGCGAGGCCCGGGTGCTTCGCGCGGACGAGCGCCGCGAGCCCGGCCACGTGCGGGGCCGCGAAACTGTTCCCGGTGGCCAGGATCCGGCCGCCGTCGCGCCAGGCGACGTCGACGTCCAGCCCATACGCACCGAACTCCACGGGCGGGGACGGGTTGTAGAACCAGGTCCACGGATCCGCCACGTCATGCGCGGCGACCGACACGACCGCCGCGAAAAGTGACGGGTACGACGGCCCGGGGACGTTGTTGGCGGCACTCACGAGCAGGACGTTCGCGAAGTACGCGGCGTCGGCCAGCTCATGGAACGCCGCGTAGAGCGCTTCGCTCTTCGAGCTCAGGCTCAGGTTCACGACGTCCGCGCCCTGCTCGATCGCCCACTCCAGTCCGGCCGCGAACGCGGCGCCCTTGCCTTTGTTGTCCGGCCCCAGGACGCGGACCGAGACGAGGCTGGCGGCCGGCGCGAGCCCGTGGATGATCCCGGCGCAGGCCGTCCCGTGGCCGACCGCGTCGATCGCGTCGGGGTCGTCGAGGACCTGCGGGTCGTCGCCACTCAGGTCCACCCGCACACTCCGGACGAGTGCGCCTCCGACCGCGGGATGATCGCGCTCCACTCCCGAGTCGATGATGGCGACGGTGACGCCGGACCCGTCGGACCCGCCGAACGCCCACTCACGGTCGACGACCGCATTCCCGAGCGCCGCCGTTCGCAGGAGCTCCGCCCGGCGATCCGTGGTGAACGGCTCGCTCCAGGCCGGCAGGAGGTCGTCGGCCACGGCTCAGCGGCGGCGGTTGCGGCCGCGCGCCCCGCGCTCGGCATGGTCGGCAAGCACGGCCAGGAGGTCGGCGACGAGCTCGAGCTGGGCCGGATCCGCGCGCCGCACGCGGGCCACCTGCTCGACGAGCGACCAGAGCCGCGAGCCCTCCTCACCCTCCAGGCCCGCCGTCGCGGCGGCGACGATCTGATCCACACCGGCCGTCGCGTCGGGACCGGCGAGCGCACTGACGACGGTACCGATCAGGGAGGCCACGTCGCGCTCGACCCGGCTGGCGCTGATCGCCACCGCGGCCTGGCGGGCGAAGACCGAGGCGAGTTCGATGTCCCGAAGGCTGAACGCGACCTCGGTGCGCTTGTCGAGTACTTCGAGCACGCCGATCGTGCCGTGCTCGTCGACGAGCGGCACGGCCACGATGCTCCGGGGCACATAGCCGGTCTGGCCGGCGAACGCCCGCCCGAACCGGGCGTCGCGCTCCACGTCCGACAGGGCGAGCGCCTGCCCGGTCGTGTAGACGTAGCCGACGAGGCCCTGCGAGGGCGGGACGGACAGGCCGACGACGCCCTGGCCCTGCTCCCCCGCCGCCACGCGGAAGACGAGCCGGTCGGTCGCGGCGTCGTACAGCGCGATCGAGGCGGCCTCCGACTGGAACAGGGCCACGGTCGCATCGACGACCGAACGGAGGACGGCCTCCGCGGAGCCGAGATCCAGGCGCCGGGCAGCCTCCGCCCGGAGCGCGATGGCCCGCAGCGCGGCGATGCCTTCGGTCGCGAGGCGCTCCTCGGTCATGGACGGCTCCCGGCGATCGCGGTCGGGTCGGTCGTCCGGCCGCTCACCGCTCGGCGGCGTGGGCGAGCCGCTCGATGCTGGGGATGACGATCGTGTCCTTCTCGAACCGGAGCAGCCCCTCGGTGACCATGTCGGCCAGCAGGCGGTTCACGGTCTGGCGAGTCCCGCCGATCATCGACGCGAGCTCGGACTGCGTGTACGGCCAGTCGAGCACGACGTCCGACGTCGCGTCCGGTTCCTGGTCCTGGGCGAGGCGTAGGAGGCGCGAGGCGAGCCGACCCGGAAGGTCCAGGAAGTGCAGTTCCTCGACGTGCCCGGTGAGCCGGCGGAGCTCCGCGGTCAGGCCGGCGAAGAGCGCCATGCGCAGCTCGCGGTCCGTGTCGATGAGCCGTCCGAAGGGTTCGCGGCGCATGACGAGCATCTCGGCGGGCTCGAGCGCGACGGCGGTCGCGGAGTGCGGGGCCCCGTCGAGCAGGGCGAGCTCCCCGAAGAAGTCGCCCCGGGTGAGGGTCGCGATGATCGCCCCTTCCTCCCCTTCCGGGGAGGGCAGGACGATCTTGACCGAGCCGGACTCGATGATGAACAGGGAGTCGCCGGGGTCGCCCTGGTGGAAGATCGTCTCGCCGCGGCGGAAGCGACGCACCTTCAGACTCCGGGCGCAGGTCGCGAGGGCTTCGTCGCCCACCTTGGCGAAGAGCGCGCACCGGCGCAGCGCATCGATCGCGAAGGGACTCTCGATCGAGCTCGTCACCCGGGCTGCGCCTCCCGTCGTCGGGCCGCCCAGGAGGGAGGGCCTGCGGGACATCCTACGCGGCGCGGACCGCTCGGACAACATGGTGGGCGGGGGTCGAGAGCGTGGCCGGTGGCCACGCTCGTCGTCGCGGGTCAGCGGGCCGGGGACGCGGCGGCGGCTGGAGCGGGCTGTCGGCCGAGCAGGCCGGCGAGCCGCACCCGGAGGCCGGTCAGCGTCGGGGTCGAGCCGGTCACCACGACCGGGCGTCCGTCGGCGACGCCGTCGCCCTTGGCCAGCCGGGCCCGGGAGGCCTCGGCGTACCGATCGGCCAGGTTCGCCTTCGAGTTGACGTAACGGCTCTGCATCTCCATCGGGGCGCTCCCTCGTGTGGTGTCGGACCAACGGGTCGTGAGTGGAGGATGCACTCGCGGGCCCGCCGGCGCGATCAGCCGGCTGACGTCGGTGGCGTCATCGACGGGTCGCCGGGCGGGTCCGACGTGGAACCCCTGGACTGTCGGTCAGCCGACGGGGATCCGGTCCGCCGACGGAGGGTCCGGACCGCGTCCGCCGGACAGCAACGAACGAGCGGTGCCCGGGGGGCACCGCTCGCCTGTCGCGTCGCCCGCTGGGGGTGCGGGCGGGGAGATCGCCGAGTCGCGTCAGCCGCGATCCTTCTTGGCGGCTCGGGCGTCGTTCTCGAAGTTGTGACGCTTGATGTTCGCCTGGACGTCGCGCTCTCGCGCTCGATTGAGCTCACGGGCGGCGAGCGGGTTGATCATCATCGAGTGGCCTTCGACGTCATCGTCCTCGCCGGCCGACTTGGCCTTGCTGAAGCCGTCCGGCGATGCCTTGGCCTTCGAGAAGCCATCGCGGGCGCTGATGAACCGGTGGCCTTCCACGTCGTCGTCCTCGGTCGCCCGGCGGGAGGCAAAGCCCTCGCCCTCCGCGGCCTTGGCCTTCGAGAAGCCCTGGGGCTGGAGCTTGTCTGCCATGTCGGGATCTCCCATCGTGGTCGCGCGGCGCCGGATCCAGCGGCTGGTGCGCCGTCTTCCCCGCAGAGTACGCCGCTGGCTACCCGGCTGGGAACCGGCACGTGCGACTCCCCCGGAGTCATGTACCTGACAGGCGGATCAGCTCCGCGGCACCGGTCGCATCGGGTAGACGCCGACGATGATCGGCGTCACGGGGTCGTGCGACAGCTCGGCGCCGACATCGCCGCCCCGGAGCAGCTCGCCGAGGAGGCGACTCTCGCGCTCGGGCAGCCCCACGTACAGCCTCGTGCCGTCGAGGTCGATCGCGGCCACGTCGTCTTCCGGGCCGTTGATCGCGAAGCGCCGCCGCAGCTCGTGCAGGGGGATGTACGCGCGGCTCTTGATGAACCGCCGAAGCTGGGGCGAGGTGCACCCGGCGGACCGACCCGGATCGAGCGCGGTCGGGCCGTCGGCGCGCCCGGCTCGCCCTATCCTGTCGAGCCCGACCGGTGTCGTCGCGACCGTCGGGCCGACGGCGACCGGCGACTCCGGCACCTGGCTCGGGCTGGCGGCCTGTTGGGAGGTCGAGGAGGCCACCGCCTCCACCTGGGGCGGGGCCGGGACGGTCGGGCGAGCGAGCGCGGTCGAGATGGGGCGGTCGGGAGCGCTCAACGGCTCCGCCGGGCCGGGCGCCGAAGTGGGCGCGGTCGGGTGGGTCAGCTCCAGCCGGGGCGGACGCCCGTGCCCGCGATCGCCATGGCGGTGGGAGCGGCGGCTCATCGGGCCATCCCCCCAACGCTTCGACGGTGCGCCGAAACGGGAGGTCGGTAGCACGGCGCTGGGGCGCCGCGATCGATCGTCAACATGCCAGCTGTGCTCGTGGGTGCGCCATCGGCCGGTCGCACCTTGGCCCCGATGATACCGCCAAGGCAGTCGACCCGTGGTGCGTGGTCGCGCCGGAGTCGTCGCGACGTTGCGATCAGGTGCCGGCGACGACGCGCAGATCCAGGTCGGAACGGTTGAGCAGGTCCGGCCCGTCGGCGCCGCACACGACGATGTCCTCCAGGCGCATCCCCCAGGCCCCGTCGCGGTAGATGCCGGGTTCGATGCTGAAGGCCATCCCGGGCCTGAGCGCGACCTTCGACCCGGCGACGATGTACGGATCCTCGTGCGCTTCGAGACCGATCCCATGGCCGGTCCGGTGGATGAACAGTGGGCCGTACCCGGCAGCCGCGATGACGTCACGGGCCACGGCGTCGATCGCCTCGGCGGTGACGCCCGGCCGGACGGCGGCGGTCGCCGCCGCCTGGGCCTGCCGCAGGACCGCGAAGGCGGCGCGGAACTCGTCGCCGGGCCCGGCGGCGGGATCGCCGCCGGTGACCCACAGCATCCGGGTCGTGTCGCTGCCGTACCCACCGAGCGGCCCGCCGATGTCGAGCACGATCGGCTCGCCGGCCCGGATGACCCGCTCGGACGCCTCGTGATGGGGCGACGACGAGTTCGGGCCGGACCCGACGATCGCGAAGTCGGCGCTGTCGTGGCCCTCGGTCACGAGCCGCTCGCGGACCTCGCGCCCCACGTCGGCCTCCGTCCGGCCGATCAGCCGTCCGGCCGCGATCGCGTCCACGACCCGGTCGGCCGCCGCGCCCGCCTCGCGCAGGAGGGCGATCTCTTCCGGATCCTTGATCATCCGCAGCTCGCCCAGGACGGTCGCGGCCGAGCCGAACCCGGCCGGCAGGACCTCCTGCAGTCGGAGCAGGTGGGTCGCCCAGAGCGTGTCGCTCACGGCCACCTCGCGCCCGGCGCCGGCACCTGCGCCGGAGGCGGTGTCACGGATGAGATCGGCGACCAGGCGGTGCGCGGATTCGGTCTCGTCCCACGTGCGCAGATCCACGAACCCGGCGGCCACAGCCGGGCAGGCCCTGGCCGGCTGGGCCTCGAGGCGCGGCACGACGAGCGTCGCCCGGGCGCCGGTCAGCGCCGGTGCGACCAGCATCGTCAATCGCTCGAGCGGCATCGCAGCGTAACCGGCGAGATAGCGCAGATCCGGCCCGACCCCGATGAGCAGGGCGGCGAGTCCGCGCTCGGCGGCGATGCGCTGGGCGGCGCCGATCCGGGCCCCGAAGCGCTCCACCGGGATCGAGGCGCGCGTCCCGGTCCGGACGGGCACGGCGTCGGTCACCGGCGGACGATCCCGGGTGCCGGTTCGCCGGGCGCCGCGGTACGGGACGACCAGCGGGCCACGATCGCCGGGCCGGACGCATCGGCAAGGAGGCGGTACGGGACGAATTGGGCGGCTCCGGCCGCGAGTGCCCGGTGACGGAGCTCCGCGTCGTCGTGCTGTCCGACCGCGAGGATCGCCGCCCCCGCCCGGACGCCCGACGCGATCGCCCCCACGGGGTCGTACGTCCGGGCCGTGGTGTCGACGATCGCCCGGTCCACTCCACCGGCGATGACGGCCTCGAGGCCCACCGGCGAGCCGGCCGCGACCGGTTCCGCACCCACCGCGCGGACGAGGGCCGCGAGCCGGGTCGCCCAGATGAGATCGTCGGCCAGGATCGCGATCCGGGGTGTGGCCACGCTCAGCCGACGATCTCCGCGATCCGGTGGAAGACGTCGCGTGCCGTGATGATGCCGGTCGGTCGGCCCCAGGCCACGAGCGGGATGTGGCGGAACCCGCCGACGGCCATCTTGTTGATCGCGACGGCCACCGTGTCGTCCTCGCGCAGGACGACCGGGTCGCGGGTCATGACGTCGCCGATCGTCTTCCCGATGAGGCTCCGGCCGGCGAGCTTGAGCAGGGCGTCACGCTCCGTGAAGATCCCCACGAGCCGGCCGCGATCCACGATGAGCACCGCGTCCACGCCTTCCTGGCGCATGGTCTCGAGCGCCTCACTGATCGGCGCGTCGCGCGGGACGAGGAGCGGTGCCTGCGACGCCAGGCCGGACAGGTGGCCGCTGACGAGGCGCGACTCGAACCGGGTGTGAGGGGTCGGAGCGTCGGCGCCGGTCAGTGACGTCCCGCAGCGAGAGCACTCGTCATCGCCCGCGATGTTGTCGAAGCCGCACGCCGGACAGATCACGAAAGGTCGCTCGCCGGTGTGCCATTCGCCTCGACCAGCCACGTTTCGCCGCTTTCGAGGAGCTTCTTGAGGCTCCCTTCGCCACGCTGCTCGATCGCGGCACGGACCTGGGCGGTGAGGAGCTCGTCGTGAGTGGGCCGCTCGACGTCCCGGAACACGCCCACCGGCACCGGGAAGTCCGGATAGGACATCCGCGACAGCATGAACGCCAGATAAGGGTCCTCTGCATGCTCGTCGTGGACGAGGATGTCGGCTTCGGTCACTCCGTCGACACCGATCTTCACGACCTCGGGGTGGAGGCCGTTCAGGCGGATGCCCATGTCCCGGTCCTTGCCGAAGATCATCGGCTTGCCGTCTTCCAGGACCAGCATCCGGTCGTCGCGCACTTCGCGGTCGGTGAACGCCCGCCACGCGCCGTCGTTGAAGATGTTGCAGTTCTGGAGGACCTCGGTGAATGCCGAGCCCCTGTGCCGGCCGGCTCGCTCGAGGGTGTGCTGGAGATGCTCGGTATGGGTGTCGACGGAGCGCGCGACGAACGTCGCCTCGGCCGCCAGCGCCACGGACAGGGGCATGATCGGATGGTCGATCGTGCCGTCCGGCGTGGACTTCGTCCGCTTGCCGAGCTCGGACGTTGGTGACGCCTGGCCCTTGGTGAGTCCGTAGATGCGGTTGTTGAACATGACGAGCTTGATGTCGACGTTCCGGCGCATCGAGTGGAGGACGTGGTTGCCGCCGATCGAGAGCGCGTCGCCGTCACCGGTGATGACCCAGACCATGAGGTCCGGGCGGGCCGCCTTGAGGCCGGTCGCGAGCGTGGGCGCCCTGCCGTGGATCGTGTGGAAGCCGTAGGTGTTCATGTAGTACGGCAGCCGGCCGGAGCAGCCGATGCCGCTGATGAAGACGATGTTCTCCTTCGGATAGCCGAAGTCGGGCATCACCTTCTGGGTCTGGGCGAGGATCGAGTAGTCGCCGCAGCCGGGGCACCAGCGGACCTCCTGGTCCGACACGAAGTCCTTGCGGGTCAGCTTGATCAGCGTCTCGGCATTCTCCGCGCTCAGGGCGGGCTGGCCGACCGGCGGTCCGGACACGTCCGTCATCCGTGGAGCCCTCCGCCGATGAGCTCGCCGCGCAGGGCCGCCTCGGCCGCCTCGACGATCTCCGCGATCCGGAACGGCTTGCCCCGGACACGTCCGTAGCTCAGGGCGTCGACGAGGAACCTCGCCCGCACGAGCATCGAGAGCTGGCCGAGGTTGATCTCGGGCACGAGCACCCGACGGTAGTGCTCGAGCACGTTGCCCAGGTTCCGGGGGAACGGGTTCATGTAGTGGAGGTGAGCGTGGGCGACACTCTTGCCGTCGGCCTGCATCCGCTCGGCCGCGCTGCGCAGCGACCCGTACGTGGAGCCCCAGCCCAGCAGCAGCAGGTCGCCGCGCTCGGGGCCGAAGACCGTGAGCTCCGGGATGTCGTCGGCGATGCGGGCGATCTTGGCCTGGCGCAGGAGCTGCATCCGGTGATGGTTGTCGGGGTCGTAGCTCACGTTGCCGGTGATGTCGGCCTTCTCGAGCCCCCCGATGCGGTGCTCGAGCCCCGGCGTGCCGGGCACGGCCCACGGCCGGGCGAGCGTGACCGGGTCGCGGTCGTACGGATGGAAGCCCTCCTTGAGCGTCCGGTTCGGGACGCTGATGTCGGGCAGGTCGTCCACGCTCGGGATCGGCCACGGCTCCGACCCGTTGGCGAGGAACGCATCCGACAGATAGACGACCGGGGTCATGAACTTGAGGGCGATGCGGACAGCCTCGAAGGCCATCGTGAAGCAGTCGGCCGGCGTGGCCGGGGCGACGATCGCGACGGGCGAGTCGCTGTTCCGGCCGAACATCACCTGGAGCAGGTCGGCCTGCTCGTTCTTGGTCGGCATCCCGGTGGACGGCCCGGCCCGCTGGACGTCCACGACGACGAGCGGCAGCTCGACCATGACCGCCAGGCCCAGCGCCTCGCTCTTGAGGGCGATGCCGGGGCCGGACGTGCCGGTCATCCCGAGGGCGCCCCCGTAGCTGGCCCCGATCGCCGCCCCGATCGCGGCGATCTCGTCCTCGGCCTGGAACGTCTTGACCCCGAAGTTCTTGTAGCCGGAGAGTTGATGGAGGATGTCCGACGCCGGGGTGATCGGGTAGGAGCCGTAGAACAGGGCCCGATCGGCCTTCCGGCCGGCGACGACGAATCCCAGCGCCGTCGCCTCGTTGCCGGTGATGTTGCGGTACCGTCCCGGCGGCAGGTGGGCCGGCGCGACCCGGTACTGGGTGTGGAACATCTCGGTCGTCTCGCCGAAGGCGTAGCCGGCCTTGAGCGCGCGCGTGTTGGCCTCGACGACGACGGGCTTGGCCTTGAACCGGTCGGCGACCCAGCGGAGCGTGGGCTCCATGCTCCGCTCGTACAACCAGAACATGAGGCCCAGGGCGAAGAAGTTCTTCGTCAGGTCCATCTGCTTGGTGGTCATGTCGAGCCCGTCCAGCGCGCGCGTGTTGAGCGACGAGATCGGGATCGCGAAGACTGTGTACGAGGAGAGCGAACCGTCGGTCAGCGGGTTGGCGGAGTAACCGACCTTCGAGAGATTGTTCGGGCTGAACGCGTCCTCGTTGACGATGAGGGCGCCGCCGGCCGGCAGGTCGCCGATGTTCGCCTTGAGCGCCGCCGGGTTCATGGCGACGAGCACGTCCGGCTGGTCGCCCGGCGTGTGGATCTCGCTGTTGCTGAAGCTCAGCTGGAAGCCGCTGACGCCGGGCAGCGATCCGGCGGGCGCGCGGATCTCGGCCGGGTAGTCGGGGAACGTGCTGATGTCGTTGCCGAACAGGGCGGCCGTGCGGGTGAACTGGGTCCCGGTGAGCTGCATCCCATCGCCCGAGTCGCCGGCGAAGCGGATCGTGACCCGGTCGAGCTCCTGGGTGGGGATGTTGTGCTCCGCGGTCGTCACGCCCCTTCGGTCTCCTTCATCCGCTGATGCGGTCGGGGCGGGAGGTTGAGGACCTCCTCCGGGAACGCCTCGGCGAGGTAGCGCAGCACATCCTGGGGACGGAGGATCCCGTGGAGGATGCCGTCGCCGTCGATGATCGGGACGTTGCGATAGCGGCCGGTCTGCATCAGCGAGATCGCGTCGCGGATCGGGTCCTCGAAGTGGAGCACGTGCGGCTCGGCGTTCATGAGCGATTCGACCGGCTGGGACAGGTCCTGGGTCGTGCCGACGAGCTTCGCGACGATGTCGCGCTCGGTCAGCACGCCGCGCAGGCGCCCGTCTTCGTCGGCCACCATCACGCTGTCGCCGGTGCCGGTCCGCTGGATCGCCAGGAGGCAGTCGGCCAGGGTGGTGCCGGGCAGGACGCGTACCGGATCGCGGCCCTTGATGGCCTTGATCGGCTCGTCCAGGAGGGTCGGCATCCGATCCGCGACGGCCTGGGTCCGGGTCGTTTCTTGCACGTCGTCAGTGTAGGACGGCGCACGCAAGAGTGCGTCCTTGGCCGAACGGTGACGAGGTACCTGCGACCAGCGACCGATCGGCCAGCCGACGCGCCCGCCCCGCTGCTAGGCTCCGGACCATGGATCGACGACGCCTGGCGGGCGTCCTGCTCGTCGTGGTGTCGGCCATCGGCTTCGGTTCCGGCGCGCTCTTCGCCAAGCCGGCCTATGCGGTCGGGATCGACTGGCTCACCCTCCTCGTCTGGCGGTTCGGCATCGGGGCGGCGCTCGCCTGGGGCTGGCTCCTCGTCGCCCCCGCCCGTCGCGCGGCGCTGCGGGGCACATCCCCGCGCCTGACCCTCGGGGCCCTTGGCCTGGGCGCCCTCTATTCCCTGAACGCCTCAACGTACTACGCCGCGCTCGAGACCGTACCCGCGTCGCTGGCGTCTCTCATCGTCTACGTCTACCCGGTCCTGGTGGGGGTCCTCACCCTGCGCATCGGGCGTCCCCTCGCCGGGCGTGGTCCGTGGATCGCGCTCGGCATCGCCACGATCGGTGCCGGACTCGCGGTCGGCGGTGTCGACCCCGGCCATCTCCCGCCGCTGGGCAGCATCCTGCTCGTGGTCGCCTCGCCGATCATCTACGCGGGTTGGATCGTGCTCTCGGCCCGCCTCGGAGGGGAGCGACGCGACCGGGCGGGCGACGATGGCGACGAAGGCGCCGGGGCGGCCGTCGCGAGCGCGTTCATGATGACGGCGACCGGCGCGGTGTTCGTCGCCCTCGCCCTCGTGACGGCCCACCCGATCGCGCCGGGAACCATCCCGTCGGCCGCGTGGCCCGGCATCGTCGGGATCGGCCTGTTCTCGACGTTCATCGCGATCCAGACGTTCTACGGCGGGGCGCGCCGGATCGGGGCGGCCCCGGCCGCCCTCATCAGCACGATCGAGCCCGCCTACACGATCGTCATGGCCGCACTGCTCTTCGGGGAGCGCCTGACCGCGGTCCAGATCGCGGGCGGTGGCCTGATCATCGGGGCGGTGATCCTCGCCCAGACCACGTCGCGATCGGCCGACGCGCCGGTGGAGCTGCGCCTCGCGGACGAGTGACCTGGGTCAGGGCGCCTATCCTGTCGCGGTGCGCCTCGACCGCTTCGATTCCGTCGGCGCGTTCCTGCGCGCGGCCGGTCCGTTCCTCCGGGCTCGCGAGGCGGAGCACTGCCTGATCCTGGGCATCTCGGCCAACCTTCGCTCGCGCCCGGCGGACTCGACCGACGAGGCGCCGTACCTGGCCACGGTCCGCAGCGGCCGCCAGGTCGTGCTCGTGGCGTTCCAGACACCGCCCTGGCAGATGCTCCTCTCGGAGCTCGGCGATCCGGGAGCGCTGGAGGTCATCGTGGCCGACCGGCTGGGCTCGCCGCTTCCGGCCGTCGTCGGGCCGGCGGAGCACGTCGGCGCGTTCGCCCGCCTCTGGTCGGAGGCGACCGGGGTGACCCACCACCTGGGGTTCCAGGAGCGGATCTTCCGACTCGGCAGGGTCGTCCCGCCGCGCCCGGCGCCGGGCGCCCTCCGACTGGCCGGCCCGGGCGATCGCGATCTCCTGGCCGACTGGCTCGTCGCGTTCACCGCCGAGGCCCTGGGCGAGGATGTCCCCGCCGTCGTATCCCAGGTCGAGCGCTGGCTGGCCGCGCCGGACGGCCGCACGATGTGCCTGTGGGACGACGGGGCGGTCGTCTCGATGTGCGGGATCTCCGGGCCGACCCCGACCGGCATCCGGATCGGCCCGGTGTACACGCCGCCGGCGTCCCGGGGTCGCGGCTACGCGAGCAATCTGGTCGCGGCCGCCAGTCAGCGCGAACTGGACTCCGGGCGACGGACCTGCTTCCTGCTGACCGACCTCGCCAACGCCACCTCGAACCACATCTACGAATCGATCGGCTACGAGCCCGTCCGCGACGTCGACCAGTACCGGTTCGGCTGAGGGTCAGTCCGGGAAGGCCTCCGGGCCTCGCTCCGCGAGCTCGGAGGCTTCCTTGCCGCCATCCTCGGGCGGCAGCCATGAGTAGGGGTAGGCCGGGTCGTCGAGCTCGGCCGCCTGCTTCGTGAGGCGGAGCGGGTGGAACGTGTCGACCATCACCGCCAGTTCCTCCGTCCGGGCCTTGCCGATCGAGGCTTCGGCGGTGCCCGGGTGCGGTCCATGGGGGATGCCGGCGGGATGGACGGTGAACGAGGCGATGTCGACCCCGCGCCGGCTCATGAAGTTGCCGGCGACGTAGTAGATGACCTCGTCGCTGTTGATGTTCGAGTGGTTGTACGGCGCCGGGATCGCGAGTGGGTGGTAGTCGAACATCCGGGGCACGAACGAGCAGACGACGAAGTTGCGCGCCTGGAAGGTCTGGTGGACCGGCGGCGGCTGGTGGACCCGACCGGTGATCGGCTCGAAGTCGGCGATGTTGAAGATGTATGGCCACAGATAACCGTCCCAGCCGACCACGTCGAACGGGTGGTGGCGGTAGTGGTACGCCGTGAGCCGATCACGGACCTTCACGTGGACCTGGAACTCGCCTTCCTCGGTCCGTGCCGGCACCGCGTCCGGCACGCGGATGTCGCGCTGGCAATACGGGGCATGCTCCAGCAGCTGGCCGTACTCGTTGCGATAGCGCTTGGGCGGTTCGAGCTCGGACGGGCACTCGAGCCAGAGCATCCGCTGCTGGCTCCCCTGGTCCGGGGCGAGGCGCCAGGTCGTCCCGATCGGCAGCACGATGTAGTCGCCCGGGCCGTAGCGGAGCGGCCCGAAGTTCGTATCGCACAGGCCCGTGCCCTCGTGGACGAAGAGCATCTCGTCGGCTTCGCCGTTTCGGTAGAAGACGGTCTCCGGCATCGCCTCGGCCGGACGCACGATGCCCATGGTGACGTCGTTGTTGAAGTAGAGCGGCACCCGACCGGTGATCGCGTCGCCGCGCGGGGCGACGCCCGCGGTCTTAGTCAGGCGATGCCGATGGGTGCCGTCGTCCGCCTCGACGACCCGGACGTCACCGATGGGCTCGATCCGATGCGTCCGTGTCGGCGGCGTGACGTGATAGAGGAGGCTCGAGCGACCCACGAAGCCTTCGACACCGAAGAGCTCCTCGGCGTAGAGGCTCCCATCCGGCGCCCGGTGCTGGGTATGGCGCTTGGGTGGGACATCGCCGTGCGAGACGTAGAACATGTGCCGGCCTCCGCTGGTGCAGCGCCAGTCTAGGGTCTGGGCCCGGGGGCGACGGGGCCGGGGTGATCCGGCCCTCGGGACTCTCCGGCGCGCGTCAGCGGCTCAGGCCGCGGGCGTCGACCGGCCAGCGCCCGTCGTACCGCCCGCCGCGCAGGACGACGAAGTCCGCGAACAGGTCCACGACCGGACAGACATGGTTCGGGGCGATCGCGACGACCTCGCCGAGATGGGGCGCCGGCGTGCCCGGCGGGACGCGGACGATGCCGTGGTAGTCGGACAACCGCTCGATCACCGCGTCGGGGTAGGCGGGCAGGGCTCCGAAGCCCTCGACGAATGAGGCTCGATCCTTGGTGAGGGCCTTGGCGCCGGCGTCCAGCACGACCTGGCCGGGCACGGCCGTACTCACGACGGTGGCCACGACGTGCAGTGCGAGCGTGTCGGCCCCGATCGACCCGAGGAGCGCCTGCTGGCGGTCGCCGAGCAGGTACGTGCCGGCGCGCACCTCGTTCACCCGCCCTGCCGCGGCCGCGATCATCGTGGGTGTCGACCCGGCGCTCACGATCGGCACGTCCAGGCCCACCGCCTCGATCGCCTCGGCGGCCGCCGTCAGCGTGCGGATCTCGTCGGCCGCGGCCGCGATCCGCGCTTCCGGGCCGGCGTACCCATGGCCGGCATGGCTGAAGACGCCCTCGACGACGAGCCCGAGCTCGGTCGCGGCACGGGCGATGTCCGCGGCACGATCCGGTGCGACACCGGTCCGCCTGTTGCCGGGGTCGATCTCGACCCGGACCCGCAGCGGGCGAGCCGAGCCGGCCACCGCCGCGGCCAGCCGCTCCGCGCCGGCGACCGAGTCGATCCCGACGGCGAGGTCCGCCCCCAGATGGAGCGCGTGGAGGCGCGCGGCCTTCGATCCGACGGCCCACAGGGGATAGGCGAGGAACAGGTCCGTCAGGCCGGCAGCCGCGAAGGTCTCGGCCTCTCCCAGCGTCCCGACCGTGAGTCCGCTGGCGCCCAGCTCGAGCTGGACCCGGCCGAGGGCCACGCTCTTGTGGGTCTTGACGTGGGGCCGCAGACGCACGCTCCGGGCGTCCAGCGCCGCCTGCAACCGGCGGGCGTTCGCCTCGACGACATCGAGGTCGACGACCAGGCACGGCGTGTCGAGGCCGTCGGGCACGAACGGGATGGGGAACGGGATGCCGGTCATGCCGGACGCGCCACGATCGGGGTCCGGAGCTCGCCGAGACGCTCGACGGCCAAGGTCACCGTGTCGCCGGGCTCCAGGTATCGGCCGAGCGTCGCGTCCTTCACTTCCAGCAGGCAGCCCGAGCCGACCGTACCGCTGCCGATGAGGTCCCCCGGCCGCAACCGGACGTCCGCCGACGCGCGCGCCAGCATCGCCCCGAAGCTGAAATGCGCGTCGGCCCACGATCCGCGACCGATCGGGTGGCGGACGCCGGCGCTGTCGGTCACCTCCGCCGTCATCGCGAGGGCCGGCCCGCTGGCACCGGGTCCGCGGGCGTCGCCGAGCTCGTCGGGCGTGACGATCCACGGCCCGACCGTGCTGGCGAAGTCCTTGCCCTTGGCCGGGCCGAGCCGCACGGCCGTCTCCTCGCGCTGGAGGTCGCGCGCGGACCAGTCGTCGAGGATGCAGTAGCCACCGATCGCGTCCTCGGCCCGGTCCGGTTCGAGATCGTGGGCCGGGGTGTCGACGATCGCGCAGACCTCGAGCTCGAAGTCGAGCTCTGCGCTGCCGGCCGGCGCCCAGACCGGTTCGTCCGGGCCGCGGATCTCCGACACATTCGAGAAGTAGAACACCGGCAGGCGGAACCACGCCTCCGGGATCTCACCGCCGCGACGCGCCCACATCGTCCCGACGTGGCGCTCGAACGCGTAGAAGTCGCGCAGGCTCGGCGGACGCAGGACCGGTGGGCCGAACGCCAGGTCGGCGGCCTCAAGGACCGCATCGTCGTCGGACCCGCGCGGCCGGTAAGCGTCGGCGATCTCTCCCAGGGCCGCGATCCGGTGGCCGGCGGCGAGGAGGTCGTCGAGCGTCCGGATCGGCATCCGGAACAGCGCCGAGTTGTGGGCGCGCTCCGGGACCTCGGCCACGAGGCGGCGCCGTGCGACCTCCAGGTCGAGCCACTCTCCGGGAACGGGCACCGTGCGGGCGGGCGGACCGAGGGCGGCCGCGAGTCGCCACGAGGCACCGGCCGGCGCATGGCGCTCGCGGACATGGGCGATCCTCATCATCCCGAGTGTATCCGGGCCCGGTGGGCCGGGACGGGCGTCCGCCGGCCACCGGAGCCGGGTCGCGCCCACGTCCCGGGCTTCACGTCCCGGGTTTCAGCACCATCAGCCAGACGAGGATCAGCAGCCCCAGCCCGCCGAACACCGCGGCCGCCTCGGGACGGCGGCTGACGAGCCGGGCGCGGAGTTCCGCGTCGTCGATCGGAGTGGAGCCCTTCGCGCCGGCGATCGCGTCACGCAGCCCGTAGTAGTAGGGCGCGGCGATCGCGTACATCGACACGGTCACCACCGCCAGGACGATGTACGACGCGACGACCCACGACGCCGTCAGCCAGCCGACGTTCGCAGCAGCCGCCAGGCCGCCGATCCCGAGCAGGACCAGCCCGAGATAGGCGATCTGGACGGCCCGGCTCGAGAGCATCAGCAGACTGGAGATGGTGGCGCGTTCGGTCTGGCCGCGGATCCAGAACGAGACGGCCATCGACACGCCGTGCATGGCCAGGAAGACGACCAGCCCCACGAGGTGGAGCAGGACGAACCAGGAATACACGGGGACCTCCGGGGCAACGGTCGTCGGCGGGCACTGGGCCGGCCGCCGAGGACGGGTCAGAGGTTACCGCGCCGAGCCTGCTCGATCTCGATCGCCTCGAACAGCGCCTTGAAGTTGCCGACCCCGAAGCCGCGCGATCCGTGGCGCTCGATGATCTCGAAGAAGAAGGTCGGCCGGTCCTGGATCGGCCGGGTGAAGATCTGGAGGAGGTAGCCCTCCTCGTCCCGGTCGGCCTCGATACCCAGCTCCTCCAGGGTGTCCATCGGGACGCCGACGTCGCCGACCCGGTCGGCCAGTGTCTCGTAGTAGGCATGGGGCATGCCCAGGAACTCGACCCCGTTCTCGCGCAGCCGGCGGACCGTCCCAACGATGTCCTCCGTGCGCAGGGCGATGTGCTGGGTGCCCGAGTCCAGGTAGTAGTCGAGGAACTCCTGGATCTGGCTCTTCTTCTTGCCCGTGGCGGGCTCGTTGATCGGGAACTTCACCCGGCCGTTGCCGTTGGTCATCACCTTGGACATCAGGGCGCTGTAGTCGGTGTGGATGACCTTGTCGTCGTAATGGACGAGCTGGGCGAACCCGAACACGTCGCGGTAGAAGTCGACGAATTTGTTCATGTCGCCGAGCTCGACGTTGCCGACGCAGTGGTCGATCTCGAGGAGGCTCAAGCCCGTCGCGGCGGCGGCCGGCCTCCTGACCCGGCGGTAGCCCGGCGCGAAGATCCCGTGGTAGTCGCTCCGCTCGATGAAGCTGTGGCGCACGTCACCGTACGTGTAGACCGCCGACCGGCGCAGGACGCCATCCTCGCCACCGTCGAGCTCGACGGGTTCGATGGCCGGACGGGCGCCCCGGCTGGTGGTCGCCTCGAACGAGGCCCGGGCATCGGCCACCGAGAAGGCGATGTCCCGGACGCCGTCGCCGTGGCGGTGGACGTGCTCGGCGATCTCGCCGTCCGGCGACAGCGGGGCGGTCAGGACGAGCGTGATGTCGTGCTGGCGCATGACGTAGCTCGCCCGGTCGCGGACGCCGGTCTCGAGCCCCGAGAAGGCGACCGGCGTGAAGCCCCACAGGGCCCGGAAATAGGCCGCCGCCTGGCGGGCGTTGCCGACCCAGAACTCGATGTGGTCGATCCCGTCGAGCGGCAGGAAGTCGCCCGCCTCGGCGAAGGCGTTCCTGTTGACGTGGGCGCCCGACTGGTTCGCGGCGCCACGGCTGGTCGGCGACTCGGGCGTCGCCGCCTGCGCGCCAACGGGCGCCTTCGCGCCCGACGGGCGGACGGTCTGGGTCATGGCCGGAGGCCTCCGATGCGGCGCGCCGGCGACCGAGCGCGCGGGAAGTGGACGGAGGATGCGACACTGCGCACCTCGATTGAGGCCAGTATGGAACGCGCGGGACGCAGGTCAAGCCGAAGGACCGCATGACACGGGAGGCTGGGTTGGCACCGCAGATCACCGTCACGCTCGACCCCGCGATCGCCTCCGCGCTCGCCCGCCTGCATGCCGCGAGTAGCGCGATCGTGGCGCTCGGACCGGCCATCCAGGCCGCCGAACCATGGCCGCTGGCCGAGCGGTTCGGCACGGAGCCCGAGGCGGAGTGGGGGCCTCGCGAGGTGCTCGCCCACTGCGAGGAGATGCTGCCGTACTGGATCGGGGAGATCGAGCGGATCATGGCCGGGCCCGAGCCCGCCCCATACGGGCGGACGCAGGAGGACGCGGTCCGGATCGGGATCATCGAGCGCGACCGGACGCTGCCCATCCGCGAGCTCGTCGCCCGGATCGTCGCCGGTACGGCCCGCTACGACGCGAGACTGCCGGAGCTCACGGCATCGGATCTGGAGCGTCGGGGGCTCCATCCGACGCGCGGCGAGCAGACGATCGCCGCGCTCCTCGAGCAGACGGTCGTCGGCCACCTCGAGGAGCACCTCGGGCAGCTCCGCGAGGCCATCGCCAGGCGTTCCTGAGCAGTCCCGCGCGGCCGGGTGCGGCCGCCTGGGCCGTCCCGGGCGGCCGGCCCAGGACCATCGACTGGTAGCGTCGCCTGCGACCGACGGACAGGCTTGACCGAGTTCCGATCCCTGTCCGGAGGTCCTTCGTGGCCAGCGCAGGCGCGCCACGTCGCCCATGAACAAGGTATCCACGACCGGCGCGTGGCCGCGCCCGGACGGCCGCCGCCCCGGTGTCGCCCCGGACGAGCGGCCCGCCCCGCTCGGGCGGTTCGTGCGGATCCTGCTCGCGCTCATCGGCCTCGCCCTCGCCCTCGACGCGGCGTTGTTCGCCGCGTTCGGGGCCATCCAGTTCGCGATCGACGTGGCCCTGTTCGCGGGCTACGGCGGTTGGCTCTTCGTCGCCTGGAGCCGCCTGAGGCCCGGCGACACCGCCCGGTTCGTGACCCGGGCGGCGATGGGCATGGTCGCCATCGTCGTCGCCAACGCGATCCTCCAGCCACAGCTCGTCCCGGCGCTCACGATCTCGACGATCCTGCCGCTCATCGCCGTGTTGCCGTACCTCGACGACCGCCACGTCCGCCCGTTCATCGCGTTCACCTGGATCGTCGGCGTGTTCGTCGCGCTCATGGGCGAGGTCATGCCGTCCGCCTTCGCGTTCCCGGCCCCGTTGGCGGCCGTGGCCCGGGTGGTCGCGATAACCGCCGCGTTCGGCCTCGCGCTGTTCCTGCTCTGGCAGTTCAGCACGCGCCTGAAGGGCTCGGCGCGGGAGTTCGGCAGCCTGGCCGACCTCTCGAGCGAGCTCGCCCGGACGATGGACCCGCTGCGCATCGGCGATCTCATCGCCCAGCACCTCGCGCTCGCCACCGACGCCGCCGAGTGCGGCATCTGCTACTGGGACCCGGCCAACGATCGTGTCCTCACCTACGGCTACTACCCACGTGACCGCCGCGAGGTCGTCGACGAGGCCTACCCGCTGGCGGACTACCCCGCGACGCGCCACCTCCTCGAGGACCAGAGCGAGCTCATGGTCGGCGTCGACGACGACTCGTGCGATCCGGCCGAGGTGGCCTACCTGCGCTCGATCGGGATGGGTTCGATGGTCATGCTGCCGCTCATCGCGCGCGGCCTGTCCATCGGGACCATCGAGCTCTATGCGACCGGCGTCCTGCCGTTCGACGACCGCCGCCTGCGTCTCGCCCGGAAACTCGCGGACGAAGCCGCCATGGCCCTCGACAATGCCCGCCTCGTCGAGGAGCTCCGGCATCAGGCATTCCACGACAGCCTGACCGGGCTCGCGAACCGCGGCCTGTTCGGCGATCGGGTCGACCACGCCCTCGCCCTGAGTGCCCGGACCGGCGCCTCGATCGCCGTCCTCTTCCTCGACCTCGACGACTTCAAGACCGTCAACGATCGCTTCGGCCATGCGGGGGGCGACGAGCTGTTGCGGGTCGTTTCCGGCCGGATCGTGGACGTCCTGCGACCGGGCGACACGGCCGCGCGCCTCGGTGGCGACGAGTTCGCCGTCCTCATCGAGGACCTCACCGGCCCCGAGGACGCCATCCTCGTCGCGGATCGGCTCATCGACACCGTCCGCGCACCGATCCGCATCGCCGACGCCGACGCGCTCACGGGGGTGAGCATCGGGATCGCCCTGTCGGCCGTGAGCGACGACCGGGCGGAGGATCTCCTCCGGAACGCGGACTTCGCGATGTACCGAGCCAAGAGCGCCGGCAAGGGCCGCCATGAAGTGTTCCAGACGCACATGCGCGAGGGGATCGCCGAGCGTTCGGAGCTCGAACGGCTCATCGTCGGAGTCGTGGACCGGGGCGAGCTCCGGCTCCAGTACCAGCCGATCGTCGAGCTGTCTTCGCGCGCCATCGTGGGGGTCGAGGCGCTCGTGCGCTGGCATCCCGCGGGACGCCGGATGCTCATGCCGGGCGACTTCATCTCGCTCGCGGAGGAGACCGGCGAGATCGTGCCTATCGGCCGCTGGGTGGTCGACGAGGCCTGCCGTCAGGGCCGGCGCTGGCAGGTCCGGCTGAACGACCCGGCCTTCGCGATCAGCGTCAACCTGTCGGCCCGACAGTTCCAGCATGCGGGCCTCGTACCGGAGGTGCTCGACGCCATCCGGACCTCGGGCATCGATCCCCGGTCGCTCATCCTCGAGATCACCGAGAGCGTGCTCATGCAGCACACGGCGGCCACCATCGACAAGCTGGCCCAACTCCGGGCCCACGGCATCCGCCTGGCCATCGACGACTTCGGGACTGGCTACTCGTCGCTGTCGTACCTCGACCGCTTCCCGGTCGACACGCTCAAGATCGACCGGAGCTTCGTCGATGGTTTCGGCGGCGGGCGGGAGGGTCCCGTCCTGGTCCGTGCCATCGTCGAGCTCGGCCATGCGCTCGGCCTCGACGTCATCGCCGAGGGCATCGAGCGCGAGGACCAGGTCGACCCGCTCAGCCAGCTGGGCTGCAGACTCGGCCAGGGCTACCTGTTCACCCGGCCGATCGACGCCGAAGCGCTCGACGTCCTGCTCGACGCGCGACCTGCCGCCGACGACACCGCGATCGTGACGATGCCCATCTCGCGGACCGAGCCGGTGGCCGGCGCACGCGGACGCCGACTGAGCGATCCGGGCGTCCCGTCACCCGTCGGCGTGCCCGATCGGCGCGGGCGGCGCTCCGAGGCGGACCGGGCGGGCTGATCCGTCCGACCGCGGCCGGGTCGCCTGGATGCACCGGGTGGGACTTCCGTAGGGATGCGAGGCCGGACCGGGTCCGGTGAAATCGACGGAACATGAGATCGCCCGTCAGGCGCCCGGCCGTCACCCGGGACGCCTTCCATGCCCTGTGGATCGGTCAATCCGTGTCCGCTCTCGGGACCCAGGTCTCGATGATCGCCCTCCCGCTCATCGCGGTGCTGACCCTCCACGTGGGGCCGCTCGAGCTGGGTATCCTGGCCGCGCTCGAAACGGTCCCCTACCTCATCCTGTCCCTGCCCGCCGGGGCGCTCGTCGACCGGGTCGACCACCGGGCGACGATGATCGCCTGCGACATCGGACGCGCCACGGCGCTCCTCGCGACGACCGTCGCCTTGATCTTCGGGGTCCTCTCGATCGGCCTGCTGTGCCTCGTCGCGCTCGTCGTCGGATCGCTGAGCGTGTTCTTCACGGTCGCCTACACGAGCTATCTCGCGGCGATCCTCCCGGCCGACCGACTCGTGGCCGGCAACCAGCGCCTGGAGCTCTCCGAGTCAGCGGCCCGGGTCGCCGGACCGAGCATCGGCGGCACCCTCCTGGAGCTCGCCGGCGGAGCCGCCACGATCGCGCTCGACGGGATCTCCTACCTGGTGTCGGCGCTCGCGATCGTCGGCTCCCGCCGTCCGCCGACGGGCGAACGGACGGCGGCCGCGCCGGCCGGCTTCGTCGAGTCGATGGGCGCCGGCCTGCGCCACGTGCTGCACGACCGGATCCTGCGCGATCTCGCCGTTTCGACCGCGATCTTCAACCTCGGGAGCGGGATGATCCTGGCGGTCGTCGTCCTGTTCGCGACCCGCGAGGTCGGCCTGGACGCCGCCGGATTCGGACTCGTGTACGGTCTCGGCAACATCGGCTTCGTGCTCGGCGCGATGCTCGTCGGGTTCGTGACGACCCGTTTCGGCGTCGGCCGGACGTTCGCCTGGTCGTCGATCGGAAGCGCGGGAGCGATGATCCTGATGGCCGTCGCCGGGAGCGGGGCCGCGGTCGTCCTGCTCTTCGCGGGTCGCTTCCTCGGCGCCGTCGCCACGCCGGTCTACAACGTCGCCGCGGTAAGCCTCCGCCAGGCCCGGGTGAGCGAGACCATCATGGGCCGGGTCAACGGGACCTTCCAGTTCCTCGAGTGGGGCGCGCTCCCGGTCGGGTCGGTCGTGGGCGGTGTCCTCGGCGCGGCGTTCGGTCCGCGCGCGGCGCTCGCCGTCGCGGCCGCCTGCGGCGTCGTCAGCGCCGCCTGGATCGCGACGTCGCCCGCGCGCCGGCTCGCCTCGCTGGGCGACTCCCACCCGGCCGCCGACTCGATCCACGGCGACGTCCCGAGCCCTGCCCGACCAACGCTCGTCACGTAGCGGGGCCGCGGCTCCCGTCCGGTCGGTGTCGCCGGGCACGGATCCGGTGCGCTCGCTGGACCATGACCGCGAACTGGGCCGCGATGGTGCCTCGTCGCACCTGTTCGTGGCCACCGGGCACCATTTGGTACCAATGGGTCATACGGTCCCGTGGCTCGTCCCGGCTACCGTCCGAATCCGGAAGCGGTGTCGCTTCCCGATGCAGCACCGTCCAGGGCACACCCGTCGCAAGGCGGGGTCGCAAAGCCAGGGATCTCCGGCCCCAGGGAGGCAGGAGACCGCCCGGCCGCCGGGGCAGTATCGCCAAACCACTCCAGAGGTGATGCAGTGAACGCGGACCTGGCGCGCTTCACCACGGCACCGGCGCCGCAAGGCAGCCGGAGCGATCATCCCGGGGACACGGAGAACAGGTACGTCATGAAGAACACCGTCAAGGCGCAGGCGTGCCGCGTCCTCCTGGCCCTGGGCGCACTCGCCAGCTCGGCTTTGGTCCTAGAGGCCGGCAAGCGCTGGATGTGACCGGATCCGGTCCTCGGACCGGACACCGCAGCCTCGAGACCGTCGGCTCGTCCGGCGGTCTCGTCGCGTCCGGGGGTCGCCCGGCCGGCCGTCCCGGTCCGCCATCCGCGCCGCATCCGACGGCTACACTCGCCGAGCGATGACGATCCCCGACTTCGGCTCGGACCTCCCGAGCGTCGCGATCCGGTCCGCGATCATCTACGCCTTCCTCGTCATCGCCCTGCGCATCGGCGGCAAGCGCGAGGTCGGCCAGCTCTCGACCCCCGACCTCGTGGTCCTGCTCATCGTCGCCAACGGCGCCCAGAACGCGATGGTCGGGGACAACACGACGGTCATCGGCGGCATCGTCGCCTGCATCACGGTGCTGGTGCTCGCCCGCTTCGTCCAGATCGCGACGTCCCGGTCGACGGCCGTGTCCAAGGCCCTCATCGGCGAGCCGCGCATCCTCGTCCGCGACGGCGAGGCGATCCGGACTGCGATGGCGCAGGAAGAGATCTCCGGCGACGAGCTCATGGGAGCCCTCCGCGAGCACGGCGTGGACAAGATCGAGGAGGTCCGCCTGGCCGTCCTGGAAGTCGATGGGTCGATCAGCGTCCTGCCGACCGACCCGGACAAGTCGACTGCCGGCGGTCCTGGCCCGCGGGTGGCCGGTCATCTTCCCAGGCGATCCCGTCGGGTGGGCCGCCGTGCGAGGACCGACGGCAAGAGCTGACGGGGCGACGGGCGGTCGAGCGGGTCAGGACTCGAGCGGAGCCTCGAGGACGTGGGCCTTGAGGAAGTCGCGGATCCGGGTGAAGGCGTCGCGCCGGTTCTCGCGGGCCTGCCAGCCGTGGCCCTCTTCGTCGTACCAGTGGACCTCGTGGAACTTGCCCTCGATCTCGAGGGCCTCGATCATCTTCTCGCTCATGAGCGGCACCACCCGCTTGTCCTTGCGACCGTGGAGGATGAGCAGGGGCGCCTGGACGCGCTCCGCCCGGTACAGCGGCGAGCCTCGCCGATAGAGCGACGCCCGGTCAGGGTCGTCCGGCTTGCCCATCTGGCGCTCGAGATCGATCCGTCCCACCCGGTCGCCATGGCGGTAGCTCTCGGCGATCTCGGAATCGCCGAACAGGTCCACGCCGGCCCGCCACAGCTCGGGTTCGTCCACGAGCGCGCCGAGCACGAGGTAGCCGCCGTACGACCCGCCCCAGACGCCGAGCCGGCCGTCGCACCACGCCTGGGCCTGGAGCCAGCGGCCTGCGTCCACGATGTCGTGGACGTCCGCATGGCCCCACTCGTCACTGTTCGCCTCGCGGAAGGCACGTCCATAACCCGTCGAACCCCGGAAGTCCACGTCGAGGATCGCGAACCCGTCGTGGACGAGCAGGTGCTTGAATGGCTGCCACGTCCGGTACGCCTGCGAGGTCGGGCCGCCGTGGGGATAGACGATCGCCGGCACCTTCTTCCCAGTGCGCCGGCCGGTCGCCGTCGACGGCCGCCACAGGGTGCCCTCCACGCGGAGGCCGTCGCGGGCCGTGATCGTCACCCGTTCACCGGCCGGGAAGCGGGCCACCGCCGGAGCGAGCACGGCCGGGAGCGACGCGGTCACCTGGCGAGGCCGGGCGCCGTCCGGTGCCATCCCCGGAACGGGGAGCAGCCACAGGTCCTGGGGGCGGGTCTCGCTCTCGCCGATCGCCGCGATCCAGGCGCCGTCCGGCAACCAGCCAACCGTCCGCCACACGCCCGACCATGGCTGGATCGCCCTGCCGGTCCCGGCGCCGATGGGCCGGGTCGCCCGCTGCGCCGCCTTGGCGGCCCGACCCGGTGGCCCGCCACCGAGCGGGCTCACCACGAGGTCGACGAGGCCGTCGTGGATCCCCGGGTGGGCGAGGAGGCGCGCGTCCGGCGATGGCAGCGCTTCGAGCCCGAACAGGGCGCCCGGCTCGCCGTGCTCCTGTGCGCCGGCCGTGATCGTCGTCCGGGTCTCGAGGTCCGGCGCGAGGCGGACGACCTGGAACCAGCCGTCGGCGTCCGATACGAACACGAGACCGCCATCCGGCAGCCAGCGCACGCCGCATTCCCAGTCGGCGTCGGCGCCGATCGGCCGCTCGGCACCGTCCGCGATCGTCACGACGGAGATCCGCGAGGCATGCCGCACCGCCTCGCCTCGCTCCGCGCCGATGGCGAGCCGGGTGCCGTCCGGCGACCAATCGAGCTCGTCGACATCGAGGCCCGGCGGCGTCACCGCAAGTGCCCGTTCCTGTCGCGGCGTCGCCGCGGGTCGCCCGCGGCGCGGCACGGGCGCGTCCACGACCCAGACCTGGGCCCAGCCGCGCCGCCGCGAGATGAACGCCAGCTTCCGGCCGTCCGGGGACCAGCGCGGAACGGACTCACCGGCCGGATGGTGGCCGAGGGTCACGAGCCGTGAGCCGTCGGCATCCACGACGCAGATCGCCGTGTCGCGGACGAACGCGAGCCGGCGCCCATCGGGCGACCAGCGCGGGTCCGAGACGTTCTTCTCCGACGCGGTGACCTGCGTCGCCGGCCCGCCTCGGAGTGGGAGGACGAACAGCTGGCGCGCCCCTCCGGCCTCGTTGGTATAGGCCACGGTCCGACCGCGCGGATCGATCCGGAACTCGCGGGGAGCCTCGGTGGCGACGATGTGCTCGATCGAGAGGGCATCGGCTTGCTTCCTGGTCGAGCTCGACCCGGCTGCTCCGCCGGCCGTGCCGGCGTCGTCGCTCGCCCTGCTCACCCGGCCTCCCCGGGCGCGGGCCAGCCGATCCGAGCGCACCACGGACCGACCATCGCAAGGTGGGCGCGGACGTGGCCGTGGAGGTCCTCGTAGGCCCAGCTCCAGCCATCCGGGTCGCGCAGGTCGGCCGGCGGAAGCGCCCGGATCGCCGCCTCGAGCCGGCGCCGCCCGGTCTCGAACCGCTCGAGCGCCGCCGTCCGCGTCAGGCGGCGGTCGCGTGCCGCCGCCCGGGCGTTGTATGCGTCGATCGCGTCGGGGCCGGGGCGCCAGCCACCCTCGGTGCGATGGGCGTCGAGGGCGTCGGCCGCCTCGTCGAACCAGGCCGCGAGGTGCGCGACGTGGTCCTTGAGCGTCCAGCCCGGGGTGACGTCCGCGAGCTCCCAGGCATCCGGGGGCACGGCCCGGACCAGCCCGTCGAACTGGCGGACGATGGCTCCCTCGGCGGCCCAGAACCGGTCGATGGGCCCATCCGGGTCGGTCAGGACGTAGTCTCCGGCGACGGCGAACGGGTCGCCCTCGATCTGGCGCCCGCGGAGCTGGTCGGCCCACGGTTCGAGGACCCCGAGGTGGTCGAGGACGTGCCCGTGGAGCACGAGGTAGACCCAGCCCCAGGCCGCGTCGGACCGGATCGTCTCGAGGCCGATCGGCCTGACCAGGCTCACCAGCCGGGCATGCGAGTCGGCGGTGCGGGCCCGGAGCTCGGGCGGATCGATGCCCGCCCAGACGGCGCGCTGGCGTTCGTTGAACCGGTCGAAGTCTCCGCCGTCGAAGTCGTCGTCACTCGGCCAGCGGCCGGTCGCCAGCGCCTTCGTCACGTAGTCGATGCCGACCTCCTGCCACGCGTCGATGTGGGCGACGTGGTCGAGCAGGGACCAGTCCGGGCCGCCGGCGTCCGAGGGGGCGGCGCCGGGCAGGCGCCAGGCCGCGTCGTCGAGCCCGGCCAGGCCGGCCCCGAGGCGGTCGTGCAGGGCGGCCTCGTCGGCCCAGAAGTCGCGCTCGGGCCCCCGCAGGTCGAGCGCCCGGATCGCCGCGAGCGGAGCCCGGCGCAGGTCGAGCGCGACGGTGGCGACCGCCCCGTGCGCTCCGGTCTGGCTCCGGGGATCGATCATCCGCCGGTCGTGTCGCGGGCGACGGTCGCCTCCAACTCCTCGCCGAGCTCGACCGTCCGCCGGAAGGCGGCCCACACGGCCTCCGAGAGGACCGTCCGCAGACGCCCGGACTCGAGCTCGTGGAGGGCTGCGGCGGACGTGCCGCCGGGCGAGGTGACCATGTTCCGGAGCACGGCCGGGTGGTCGCCGCTGGCCTTGGCGAACGCGGTGCTGCCCTCGAGCGTCTCGACGACGAGGTCATGGGCGACGTGGCGCGGGAACCCGAGATGGACGGCCGCGTCGATGAGGGCCTCCATGACGAGGAACACGTAGGTGGGTCCAGTCCCGCTGACCGCCGTGGCCATCGCCACGAAGCGCTCGTCGTCGACCTCGATCTCGTGGCCGAGTGCGCGGAGGAGGGCGCTCGCCTGGGCGCGCTG
The DNA here is from genome assembly GCA_963719285.1 of uncultured Chloroflexia bacterium. Lineage (GTDB taxonomy): Bacteria > Chloroflexota > Limnocylindria > Limnocylindrales > CSP1-4 > C-114. Next base: position 273,279 of record CAVRBO010000004.1, on the reverse strand, counting down.
CTCGGCGCTCGTGCTCGGCGTGGCATACCAGACGGTCATGCCGCGGCCGAGGCGGGCCGGCGTGTTGGGCATGCTCCGGACGACCTGGGTGTGGCCGAGGAAGCCGATGAGGGCCGTCGTGGTCGCGCCGGCGATGACCGACAGGATCAGCTGCCCGTCGCGCAGTCGCGGGCCGATCTCGCGGCCCACCCGGGCCAGCATCTGGGGCTTGATCGCGAGGACGATCACGTCGGCGCCGTCGACCGCCTCGGTGTTCGAACTCGTCGTCCGGATCCCGTACGCCTGCTCCAGCTCGGCCCGCCGCTCGGCCCGGGGATGGCTGGCCACGACCTGGCCGGGCTCGACGAGGGCGCCCCGGAGCAGGCCGGCGATCATGGCCTCGGCCATGACGCCCGAACCCACGGTCGCGATCGTGCGCTGGGTGAGGGGGGACATGGCCGCGAGTATACCGGCGGCCCTCAGGACGCCGGCGCTGCTCCGGCCCGGGCGGTCCCGAGCAGGAAGAATCGGGCGGTCGAGGTGACGGTGGGCCGTTCGAACCCGGCCATCAGGAGCGCCTCCTCGAGCTCGGCCGGAGCGTAGAAGACCTTCGGGATGGTGAATGTCCGCCCATCCGCGAGCGACCGCTCGACGCTCGTCGCGTCCGCCGACGGCCGGTGGTCGTGGGCCGAGGACGACGGATCGTGGCGCGAGTCGATGAACGCGATCGTGCCGCCGGGCACGAGCCAGCGCCGGGCAAGCGCCAGGAACGCCCCGAGGCTGGGTCGCGGGACGTGGCTCAGCCAGAAGCCCATGAACAGGGCATCGGCTTCGAACTCGGGCTCGGCCCACGCGTCGCGGACATGGAGATGGGCCCGCAGGTCGTGCGCGACGAGCCGCTGCCGGGCGAGCTCGAGAGGCGCCTCGGCCGCGTCGTAGCACCACAGCTCGCCGCGGCCGGCGAGGAGCGGCGACCACCAGCCCGTGCCCGTTGCGAGCTCGACGATGCGACCGTGCAGGCCGAGGTCGTCGAGCCAGCGGCCGGCCGTGTCCAGGTCGGACCGCCAGGCCATGTCGTCGATCGGCCCGTGGCTGTATCGGCCGCGGCGGAGATACCAGTCGTCGTACTCGCCGGCCCGCGCCTCGTAGTAGGCGACCATCTCGAGATCGAGTCCGGCGACCGGCGATTCCGGCGCGGGCACACCGGCCGTGGCGATCGCGACAGCTCCCTGGGCCGGCTTCGCCGCCGCGGCCCGCTCGACCAGCGCGTCCCGCAGCCGGAACCGCAGGAACGGGTTCTCGCCGGCGCGACCCAGGCAGTCCGGGCAGAGCTGGGCCCAGCCCTCGAGATCGTCGTCCCCGCGGGTCGCGTGGGGCGAGCCGCACCAGAGGCAGGAGAACGAGGCGAGGAACGGCACCGGCGACCTGCTCAGACCGGGATCGGTTCCCAGCTCATCGGCGGGGAGACGTCGACGAACCGGTCCGGATCGAAGATCTCGGCCAGCAGGGAGATGCCGTCGATGACCCGTGGCCCGGGGCGGTCGAAGAACGCCGAACCGTCGAGGGCGATGACGTTCTGGCGCTGGACGGCCATGAGCTCGCCCCAGAAGGCCGGCCGCGGCATGCGTGCGAACGCGCGCTTGGTCTCATCCAGGTCGTAGCCACACGGCATGAGGAGGATCATGTCCGGCTCCACGGCCCGGATCGCCGACCAGGTGGTCCGGACCGACTTCTCGCCCTCGTGGCCGAGGAGGTCCCACCCACCGGCCCGCCGGATCTGCTCCGGGATCCAGTGGCCGAGGGCCATCGGCGGATCGAGCCACTCCAGCCCGACGACGCGGAGCGGCTGGTGGCCGGCGTTGCGGCTCTTGGCCACCTTCTGTTCGAGCCGCCCCAGCCGACCGCGCAGCCGGCCGAGCAGGGCCATCGCCTTGTGCTCGGTCTCGGTCATCGCGCCGATCGTGGAGATCGAGTTGAAGATGCCCTCCAGGCTCGACGGTTCGAGCGAGACGACGCTGATCGCCGGGTCGATCGACCGGGCCATCTCGGCGACCGACGCGCCGCCGGGGGCACACACCGCGCACAGGCCCTGGGTGATGATCAGTTCGGGCCTGGCTCGCCGGATGGCGTCCTCGTCGACCGCGAAGATGGGGCTCCCGGCCGCCGCGGCCGCCCCGACGCGGCGGTCGATCGCGGCGTCCGTGGCGCCGCGCAGGTCGACGAGCGGACGGGTCACGACGGTCTTGCCGAGCGCCTCGATCGGGTAGTCGCACTCGTGGGTGACGCCCACCAGCTGGCGGGACAGGCCAAGGGCACAGACGATCTCGGTCGCGGACGGGACGAGAGAGACGATCCTCATGCAGGGAGTCTAGCCGCGCCGGCTCACCGCTCCCGTATCGAACACCCCGGACCCGCCGGAACCGGGTGCCCCGACGATGTCAGCGCGGCTTCTCCGCGTCGACGGCCGTCCGCGCGGCGCCTCGATCCGTGTACCAGGTGGCATCCATCGCGGCGTACTTCACCCACTCGGCCGGCAGCGATTCCTCGGGGAAGATCGCGTTCACCGGGCATTCGGGCTCGCAGGCGCCGCAGTCGATGCACTCGTTCGGGTCGATGAACAGCTTGCGGTCGACGCCCTCTTCGTAATGGATGCAGTCGACGGGACAGACCGAGACGCACGAGATATCGAGCACATCGATGCACGGCTCGGCGATGACGTAGGCCATTCGTGATCTCCTCGCGCCGACCCGGCCGGCCCGGGTCCCTCTCGGGTCCTCTCGTGGCGTCGGACGCTCGTCGTACGACGCGGCCGCAGCGTACCATCCCGGCGCCTCGGCTCGCGCGGACCGACCGGGCCGCCTCCGGGCCGAACTTCAGGGTTCGATGAACCGGACCGGCACCTGCATCCCGCGGGCCCAATGGCCGGGGATGTGGCAGCCCACGATCAGGGCCGGGACGTCCGTCGCGGGCACCGTCCAGAGCGCGTCCATGCGTTGCCCGGACGAGACGACGATCCTCAGCCCGGCGCGGTCGGGCGGGACGCTGACGACCGGGGTGGGTCCCGGTGGGGCGCCCGCCACCGCGGCCTCCGCGACCTCCCACGCGTCCTGGGTCGTCGTGTCGCCGATGACGACCTCGTGGATGTCCAGCCCGGCGTTCACGACGTGGAGCAGGACCGTCTCGCCCCGGACGAACTCCACCGTCGATGGGTCGAAGGTGTACTCCCGGGCGATGATGTTGACCTCGCGCGGGTGGGCGGGCGTGCCCGGAGTGGGGACGGGGGTCGGCCCCGCCGGCACCGGCGCACAGCCGGCCGCGCCGAACAGCGCGAGCGGCACGAGCACGGCCAGGGCGACCGCCGGGGCCCGGCGGAGTCGGGGGATCACGGGCCGAGTCTAGGGCCGATGGGGGTCGCGGTTGCGGCTCCCATCCCGGTCCACGTCCCGTCGCTCGGCCCGTGTCTTGACACTGGCCGCGCCGACGCCGCAGAGTGCCGCCACCCACCCGACCGAGGTAGCGCGTGACCGTCCCCGTGGAGACATCCGGGCCCGCGACGAGTGTCGCCGAGCCCACCCGTCCGGCCTCCTCGTCGGGCGAGGCGGCGGTGCGGCTCGAGGGTGTCTCGAAGCGCTTCGGCGACGTCGCCGCGGTGGACGCCATCGACCTCGAGGTGCGCGACGGCGAGTTCTTCTCGATGCTGGGGCCGTCGGGCTCGGGCAAGACGACGATGCTCCGGATGATCGCCGGGTTCGAGCTGCCGACGAGCGGGCGGATCCTGCTCCACGGACGCGACGTGACCCGCCAGGCACCGTTCGAGCGGGACGTGAACACCGTCTTCCAGGACTACGCGCTCTTCCCGCACATGACCGTCGGGCGGAATGTCGAGTACGGGCTCATGGTCAAGAAGGTCGCCCGGCCCGAACGCGTGACGCGCGTCGCGGAAGCGCTCCGGATGGTCCGCCTGGAAGGCTTCGACGGGCGCAAGCCGGCGCAGCTGTCGGGTGGCCAGCGCCAGCGGGTCGCCCTCGCGCGCGCCCTCGTGAACCGGCCCCGGGTGCTGCTCCTAGACGAGCCGCTCGGGGCGCTCGACCTCAAGCTCCGCGAGGAGATGCAGATCGAGCTCAAGGCGATCCAGACCGAGGTCGGCATCACCTTCATCTACGTCACCCACGACCAGGAGGAGGCGCTCACCATGAGCGACCGGCTGGCCGTGTTCAATCGGGGCCGGATCGAGCAGATCGGGACGCCCGCGGATGTCTACGAACGCCCGGCCACCGCGTTCGTCGCGGGCTTCGTCGGAACGTCCAACCTCCTGCGAGGCGAGACGGCCCGAGCGGTCGTCGGCAGCGACGGCACGTTCACCGTCCGCCCGGAGAAGATCCGCATGGGCGAGCCCGGTACGCCGGTCGGGCCGGACGAGTCCACGGCCGAGGGTCGTATCCGGAGCGTGGTCTATCTCGGCTCGGACACCCGCTATGTCATCGCGCTCGACGTGGGCGGCGAACTCGTGGTCACCCAGCAGAACCTGGCGACCTCCTCCATGGAGGCGCTCGCACAACAGGGCAAGGCTGTCCGGCTCACGTGGAAGCGGCAGCACAACTTCCCCGTCGCTGATTGACGGAGGATCGGAGGAGGAGCATGCGTACGCGATCCCTGTTCGGAGCGTTGGCCGTCATCGGCCTCGTCTCCACGGCCTGTTCCAGCTCGGCCACGCCCAGCCCGGCACCGACGTCGGCGCCCGCGACCGCGGCCCCGGAATCCGCGGCCGCCAGCCCGTCCGTTTCGCCGACGGCGGCCGGCCCGAGCTTGCCGACGTCCATCGGCCCGGGTGAGGGCGAGCTCAACATCATCGTCTGGGACGGCTACGCCCAGGACGGCTCGGTCGAGAAGGCCTACGACTGGGTCCATCCGTTCGAGACGGCGACCGGCTGCAAGGTCAACGCCAAGCCGGGCGGGACGTCCGACGAGATGGTCACGCTCATGCGCCAGGGCGGCGGCACCGTCTATGACGGCGTGTCGGCCTCGGGCGACGCGTCCAACCGGCTCATCGCCAACGGCGATGTCGCGCCGATCAACCCGGACCTGATCCCCGACTGGAAGGACATCGCACCGTTCCTCCAGTCACCGGCCCACAACACCGTCAACGGCGTCCACTACGGCGTCTCGCACGGATGGGGCGGCAACTCGCTCATGTACCGGACGGACCTCTTCAACCCGGCCCCGACGAGCTGGGACGCGGTCTTCGATACGGCCAAGATGGGCGCCTACAAGGGCAAGGTCACCGACTACGACAGCCCGATCTACATCGCCGACGCCGCCCTCTACCTCAAGGCCCACAAGCCCGACCTCGGCATCACCGATGTCTATGAACTGACCCAGCCACAGCTCGACGCGGCGGTCCAGCTGCTCAAGGACCAGAAACCGTTCGTCGGCAAGTACTGGGGCACCTTCGGGGACAACATCGACTTCTTCACGAACGGGACGACGACGGTCGGCACGACCTGGCCGTACCAGGTCAACTTCCTCAAGAGCGAGAAGGTCAAGGTCGAGGCCGTCGTGCCGGCCGAGGGAATGACCGGCTGGGCGGACACGTGGATGATGTCGGCCCACGCCAAGCACCCCAACTGCATGTACAAGTGGATGGCCTGGATGGTCACCCCGGATGTGCAGGCCCAGGTCGCCGAGTCGTTCGGCGAGTCCCCGGCCAACCCCAAGGCCTGCGACCTGCTCGACAAGGACGGGGGCGTGGGCCCGTATGCGCTGGCGAACTTCTGCACCGCGTACCGGGTCAACGACAAGTCGTTCTACGACGCGATCAGCTTCTGGAAGACCCCCCAGGCGGACTGCGGTGACAGCCGCGGGCAGACCTGCATCGACTACTCGGTCTGGACCCAGAAATGGACCGAGATCCGCGGCTGATCGTCGATCGCACGGACCGGGCCGGGGCCATCGCCCCGGCCCGGTCGACACCCTTCGTCGGATGACATCCCCAGGTCGTTCGAGCCCGTTCCGGCGCCTGCAGGCGGCCCTGTGGCGGCGGCGCGCGGTGCAGCTGCTGCTCCTGCTGACGCCACCGCTCGGCTGGTTCGGTGTTGTCTACCTCGGGTCGTTGGCGATCCTGCTCCTCAGCGCGTTCTGGTACCTCGACCCGACCACATCGGCGGTCAAGCACGACTTCAGCCTCCAGAACTTCCAACTGCTCGCGTCTGAACCGGTCTACCGCACGATCGCGTTTCGGACCGTCCTCGTCGCCACGATCGTGACGATCGTCGACATCGTCGTCGCGTTCCCCATCGCCTACTTCATGGCCCGGATCGCCTCGAGGCGGGTCCGCTCGATCCTGTTCGTCATGATTCTGCTGCCGCTCTGGGCGAGCTACCTCGTCAAGATCTACGCCTGGCGGATCATCTTCGCGCAGGGCGGGCTGCTCGAGTGGTTCCTCGGCCTGTTCGGACAGGCCGGCCTCAGCCCCGGGCTGTCGGACTCGTCCATGGTCGTGGCGTTCTGCTACCTCTGGCTGCCGTACATGATCCTGCCGATCTACGCGGGTTTGGAACGCATCCCGTCGTCGGTCCTGGAGGCCTCGGCCGATCTCGGCGGACGGGGCTGGATGACCTTCCGACGGGTCGTCCTGCCGCTCGTCCTCCCCGCGGTCGCCGCGGGCTCGATCTTCACCTTCTCGCTCACGCTCGGCGACTACGTGGCGCCGCAACTCATGGCCGACACCAAGTTCATCGGGAACGTCGTGTTCGACAACCAGGGCGTCGCGAACAACGTCCCGTTCGCGGCCGCGTTCGCGCTCGTCCCGATCGGGATCATGGCCATCTACCTGCTGGGAGCGCGCCGCCTGGGTGCGTTCGAGTCGCTGTGATGGCCAGGGTCGGTCGGATGGCGATCCGCCTCGCCACCGCCGCGGTGCTCGGGTTCCTGTACCTGCCCATCGCCGTCATCGCCCTCTACGCATTCAACGAGTCCCGGGCCCAGACCTGGCCGATCCTCAACTTCACGACCGACTGGTTCGGGGTGGCCTTCGCCAATGACGACCTGCACAGCGCGATCATCCTGTCGGTCGGTGTCGGCCTTGCGGCCACGCTCGTCGCGATCCTGCTCGGGACGCTCGCGGCGCTCGCCCTGCACCGCTTCGCGTTCTTCGGCCGCGATGCGGTCTCCTTCCTGTTCGTGCTCCCGATCGCGCTGCCGGGGATCGTCACCGGCATGGCCCTGAGCGCCACGATCAATGCCTCGGGCGTCGGGTTCTCGGCGTTCACGATCGCGGCCGGGCACGCGACGTTCTGCATCGTCGTCGTCTTCAACAACGTCATCGCCCGGCTCCGCCGCACCTCCCGCTCGATCGAGGAGGCGTCCATGGACCTGGGCGCCGACGCGTGGCAGACCTTCCGGTATGTGACGTTCCCGATGGTCCGCACCGCGCTCCTGGCCGGCGGGCTCCTGGCGTTCGCCCTCTCGTTCGACGAGGTCGTGGTCACGCGGTTCACGGCCGGCACCGACTCGACCCTGCCGATCTGGATCTTCACGACGCTCTTCAAGCCGACCCAGCGCCCGATCGTGAACGTGGCGGCGCTGCTCGTGATCGTCATCTCGATCGTGCCGGTCTACCTGGCCCAGCGCCTGAGCTCCGACACGACGGGCGTCACCAGCCGCTGACCCGCATCACGACCAGCGCCAGCCGATGCGATCGTCGGGCAGGTCCCAGCGCTTGCCGGCCGGGTTCGCGACGAGGGCCCAGCGCTTGCCTCTCCTGAGTCCGTCGGGCGTCGCATCCGCCGGTGCGGGCCGAGCGACCGTCGCGGCCAGCAGCGGCATCTCGGGCTGACGTTGGCCGCCGAAGCCGTCGGGCGCCGAGGATCCCGCGACCGCGGCGACCCATAGCAGGGCGATGACCGCCACCGAACGGAATCGTGACATGGGGCACCTCCGGCGTGCCCCTGGCGGGTCCGGACCGGGCGGCCCTCCGACCTCGCCCGACGATGATGGCGACGCCGGCTTCAGCTGCGACTTACCAGGGTCGGGTGTCGCCCCGCGCCGGGTCCGGACGCGCGGCCGTCCCTACATCGCCGGTCTGTAGTCGGGCGCCAGGATCCGCTCGGGGTCGTCCCTGAAGTCGAGCAGGCAGCCCCGGCCGCAGAAGTAGTAGGTCTTGCCCTTGTAGTCGGTCGTCAGCGCCGGCGGGGTCGTCTCGACCTCGACCTCCATCCCGCAGACGGGATCCTTCACGATCGTCACGGTGTGCACCTCCGGCGGACGTTTGAGTACTCCCCGGGAGTATACGGCGGACGTCGCGACGGTGTGGACCCCCGTACGGCGCGCGCTTACCATCTGTCGATGGACGAGACCAGCGGGGCCGATCCGCGCGCGACGCTCGAGGCCGAGCGCGACCGCCTTCGGGAGGAGCTCGCGTCGACGATCGAGGCCCCGGGACAGATGACGTACGGTTCGCAGGCCGCGGCCGCCACCCACGTCTTCGAGCAGCAGCGCGACCTCGCCCTGCGCGACCGGGCGATCGCCCAGCTGGCGCTCGTCGAGGCTGCGCTCGCCCGGTTGGACGGTGGCACGTTCGGGACGTGCACGCGCTGCGGGAAGCCGATCGCGCCCGCCCGGCTCGAGGCCCTGCCGTGGGCCGAGCACTGCATCGATTGTGCCCGGCTCATCGCCCAGGGCAAGGGCTGACCGAACGGTGAGCGGCCTGGTCGGGATCGATCGGATCCGCGCCGCCGCCGACACGCTCCGTGGGGTCACGCTGAGGACGCCGCTCGTCGCCGTGGGGCCACCAGGTCGTGGCCACTACCTCAAGGCCGAGTCGCTCCAGCCCATCGGTGCGTTCAAGCTGCGCGGGGCGTACGTCGCGGTCGCCTCGCTGTCGCCGGCAGAGCGCGCTCGCGGCGTCATCACCTACTCGTCGGGCAACCACGCCCAGGGTGTCGCCCGGGCCGCCCGGCTCCTCGGCGCGCCGGCGGTGGTGGTCATGCCCTCGGACGCACCGCCGCTCAAGGCGCGCCGGGTGGCGGGCGACGGGGCCGAGATCGTCGTCGTCGGCACGGCCAGCGAGGAGCGCCGCGTCGTGGCCGAGCGGCTGGCCCAGGAGCGCGGCCTTCACGTCATCCCGCCCTACGACGACGACCGGATCATCGCCGGACAGGGTACCTGCGGCCTGGAGATCGTCGAGGACCTGCCCGACATCGAGGCGGTGCTCGTGCCGATCGGCGGCGGCGGGCTCATCTCCGGTGTCGCCGCGGCGATCCGGGCCATCCGTCCGGCGGCACGGATCATCGGCGTGGAGCCCGAGCTCGCCGCCGACGCCCGGGATTCCCTGATCGCCGGGCACATCGTGGAGTGGCCGGCCGAGCTGGTCAGCCGGACGATCGCCGACGGGACACGGACCCAGGCCGTCGGGCAGCGCACGTTCGCCCACATCGCCGGGCTGGTGGACCGGATCGTGACCGTATCCGAAGCCGAGATCGCCGCGGCCGTCCGGATCGCCTCGGAGGAGGTGCGGCTGGTCGTGGAGCCGTCCGGCGCGCTGTCGATCGCGGCCCTGCGCTTCCGCCGCACGGAGGCCGGCCTCGACGGTTCCACCGGACCGGTCGTCGCGATCGCGAGCGGCGGCAACGTCGACCCGGACCGCTACCGCGCCTACCTCGAGGCGCCGATCCCCGCCTGAGCACGTCGCGCGTCGGGATCGAGCGCATCGGCGAGCGTCGCATAGCCGCGGTGGCGAGGGGTCGTGGCCAGGGCTCCATCGAGATCGACCCAGCGCCGTCTCCGGCCGAGGGCGCGGGCGGGGATCGGGTCGAAGACGACGAGCTCCGAGCGCTTGCCGGCCATGGGCGGTTCGCCGCGCCACCATCCCTCGAAGCCATCCGCGGTGTTCGGGCAGATCGCCCGGAAGGACGACTCCGAACGGCGCAGGTCCCGGATCGCCTCCGCGGTCCAGGCGACGACCATGACGTGGGTCTCGCTGCGCCACGAGGAGAACCCTAGACGATGGGCAAGGGCGCGCCCGAGGTAGGCCCGCTTGGCATTGAACGCACCGGCCGCTTCCTGCAGGTTCGGAAAGCGGGTCCTGTTCTCGAGGTGAAGGAGGGCGCGTGCCTGCTCATCCCAGGCCACGACGTCGGCCCGGCCGGCGAACTGGAAGTGCTGGTACGGCTCGTCGATCGCGACCGGGAACCCCCGAGGCCGCAGTGTGGAGGCCTCGATCTCCCCCATCGCGGCGTGCACCGGGTCGCCGCTGCGACCGCCTGTCGTCCGTCTCGGGTCGGCGATCGTCGCCTCGAGCCGGAGGCCGAGGGCGGAGGTCAGTCGCGCATACGTCTCGAGGCTCGCGACCCGACCGGCCTCGATGCCGTGGACGGTGGCGGCTGCGACGCCGGCCCGACGGGCGAGCTCGCGGAGGGACCAGCCGTGCCGCGTGCGTGCGTCGCGGATCCCCAGGCCGAGGGTGAGTGCGACCCGATCCACGATCCTGGAGAAGTTGGTCGGGAGTGGAGACATGCGATCGCCCCCGGCTGAGTGCCCGCAGGTTCGGCTCAAGTGAACAGCCGGGCCCTCATCTGAGAGTTATCGGGCCGACCCTGCCCTGTTGGGGCGTGTGGCACGCACCGGTCGAGCTCGGGGACGTCCACGAATCCGGCCCGGACCGGGCAACACCGGCCGAAACGGCCGCGAGTGTTCGGTCCTACTGAACGGGAGGCGGGGTCGGGTCGTTCGAGGCGCCAACGCCGGTGCCGACCCCGGTGCCGACGCCGGTGCCGACGCCGGTGCCGACCCCGGTGCCCAGCGTGGTGCCGACGCCGGTGCCGACGCCGGTGCCGACCCCGGTGCCCAGCGTGGTGCCGACGCCGGTGCCGACGCCCGTGCCGCGCGTGGTGCCTCGCTCGCGCGCCAGGCGTTCCGCGAGCACGACCTCGCGGGCGTGGATGGCGGCCATCTCGGCGTCGGCGCGAGGCTCCCGACGAGCCGTGTCGCGCTCCTCGAAGCGCATCCAGCCAACGACCACCAGGACGATCGCGCTGACGAAGATGAGGTCGCCGATGATCCACATGAGACCGCCGGCAAGGCGCTGGTCGACCAGGGCGGACGGTCCCCAGGGGAGCGCCAGGTTCGCGTAGTGCGGGTAGAGCGAGGCGGACGCGCTGTAGATCGCCAGGGCGAGGAACGTGTTCTGGGGCATCTGCAGGAACAGGTACATCGCCCGGACCGGGTGCGGCATCCGCCACGGAGCCGGGTCCAGCGCGACGGCGGGCCACCAGAACAGCAGCCCGGCCGTCAGGAAGAGCAGGTGCTCGAGGTCGTGGATGAACGGCTCCTCGAGAGACAGCTCGAACAGGGGCGAGAAATGCGTCCCCCACATGACCGCGGCGAACAGCGACCACGACACGACCGGGAACGCGAGGACCCGCACGATCCGTGAGTGGAGCACGGGCAGGATGAACCGCCGTCGCGGCTCCGCCCGGGTCACCCGGAGCAGCAGCGTGATCGGAGCGCCGAGCGCGAGCAGCGGCGAGGCGACGAGCGTCAGCAGGACGTGCTGGAGCATGTGGTCCGAGAACAGGGTCGTGTCGTAGCGCTCGACGATCGACTGGAGCGCGATCTCGATGGCCGCGAGACCCGCCAGGAACGCCATCGTCCGCACCCTCGGGACCGGGTGCGCCGGATGGGCCGCGTCGACGTGACGGACCGCCCACAGGTAGGCCGCCGCCACGAGCAGCAGCGGGATCGCGATCAGCGGATCGAACGCCCAGTCGGTCAGGATGTCGATCGGGGCCGGCGGCACGAGCGAGTCAGCGCCGTGCGCCAGCACGGCCCGCGGCGCGAGCACGCCGAGGCCCACGACGACCGGCACGACGACTGCCGACGCGAGGACAGCTGACCGGGCGACCGATGGGTGTTTCACGGGGGCCGCCATCGTGCCACGGAACGCCGCCCGGCGGTCACCGACGGGCGCCCGGTCCGGTTATCATGGGCGCGGTCTTGCCCCGTGGGCGGGGCCGCGATGCCGACCCTGCCGTCATGTGCCGCGTCCCAGGCCCGTGGCGACGATCGACCGTTCGAGGATCCCGATGCCCCTGACGAGGAAGACGCCGCCGCGCCTCGTGTCGCTGGCCCTGCCGTTGGTGGCGTTCCTGCTCGCCGGCTGCGCGGCGCTCTACCCGCCCCAGGACGTGACGAGCGAGGGCGCGGCGACGCGCAACCTGTACGACATCGTCTTCCTGATCGCGGCGGTCATCTTCTTCGCGGTCGAAGGCGCGATCATCTGGATCGTCCTGCGCTATCGGCGCAAGCCGACCGACACGGAACTGCCGTCGCAGTTCCACGGCAACAACCTCATCGAGCTGATCTGGACGATCATCCCCACCGTCATCGTCCTGTACCTGTTCGTGATCTCGTGGCAGGCGCTCCAGACGGTCGAGGCCAAGTCCAGCGATCCCGCGGTGCGCGTGGTGGCGAAGGCCGAACGGTTCGCCTGGAGCTTCGGGTACGTGGACGCGAACAACCAACCGCTGGTGACCAATCCCGACGGCACGCCGTACGTGTTCTTCGGGACGCTCGAGGTCCCGCCCGGCGTGCCGATCCACGTGAGCCTGACGAGCCCGGACGTCATCCACGCCTTCTACGTCCCGAAGTTCCTGTTCAAGCGCGACGTCGTGCCGCACCAGGACAACAACTTCGACTTCAACGTGGACCCCGGCGACGCCGGCCAGACGTTCCACGGCCAGTGCGCGGAGCTGTGCGGTATCGGCCATGGCACGATGGTGTTCGACGTCCACGCCCAGGCGAGCCTGGCCGCGTTCCAGGCCTGGCTCCAGGCCTCGGTCGCCTGCCACTGCAGTGCCCCCGTCGGGCCCGGTGGCCCGGGCGGGCCGCCGGCGAGCGGTCCGCCGGCCAGCGGCCCGCCAGCCAGCGCAGGGGCGCCGAGCGCAGGGGCGCCGAGCGCCCCGGCGCCGAGCGGCCCGATCGGGAGCCCCACCACGATCGCGATCTCCGCGATCAACACGACGTTCAGCACCGCCACGCTCGATGCTCCGGCCGGGGTCCCGTTCGCGGTCGCCTTCTCGAACAAGGACGCCGGGATACCCCATGACTTCGACATCCACGACGCGAACGGCACGGAGGTCTTCAGGGGTGACCTGGTCACCGGCCCCAAGGACGTGACGTACCAGGTCCCGGCCCTGCCGGCTGGCACCTACCAGTTCAGCTGCATCGTCCATCCGACCATGACCGGCACGCTGACGGTCAAGTAAGGAGCTCGCATGGCGACCACCGCGCTGACGCCCGCCGCCACGTACAGGAGCAGCCTGTACGAGTGGGTGACGACGACCGATCACAAGAAGATCGGCATCCTCTACGTGATCAACTCGTTCGTCTTCTTCTTCATCGGCGGTCTCCTGGCCCTCGGCGTGCGGAGCCAGCTCGCGGTCCCCGCCAACACGCTCATCCCGGCCGATGTGTACAACCAGCTGTTCACGATGCACGCGTCGCTGATGCTGTTCCTGTTCGTGATCCCGATGCTGGCGGGCTTCGGGAACTACGCCGTCCCGCTCATGATCGGCGCGCCGGACATGGCCTTCCCGCGGATCAACGCCCTGTCGTTCTGGATGCTGCCGCTGGCCGGGATCATCATGCTGACCGGTTTCCTCGTCCCGGGTGGCGCCGCGGCCGCCGGCTGGACGAGCTACGCACCCCTGACGGAACGAGCCTATTCCGGAACGGGAACGGACCTGTGGCTGGTGGCCGTGTTGCTCATCGGCACGAGCTCGATCCTGGGCGGCGTCAACTTCCTGGTCACGATCTTCAAGATGCGGGCGCCCGGGATGACCATGTTCCGGATGCCGATCATGGCCTGGACCGTGCTCGTGACGAGCGTCCTGGTCGTATTGGCCACGCCCGTCCTGGCGAGCGCCCTGATCATGCTGTTCATCGACCGCAACTACGGCGGGAGCTTCTTCAACACCGCCCTGGGCGGGAACGCCGTGCTCTGGCAGAACGTGTTCTGGTTCTACTCGCACCCGGCCGTCTACATCATGATCCTGCCGGCGATGGGTATCGTCAGCGAGGTCCTGCCGGTCTTCTCGCGCAAGCCGCTGTTCGGGTACAAGGCGTTCGTGTTCGCAACGGCGGGGATCGGCGCGCTCGGCTTCTCGGTCTGGGCCCACCATATGTTCACCACGGGCGCCGTCTACCTGCCGTTCTTCAGCTTCATGACGTTCCTCATCGCGGTCCCGACCGGGGTGAAGATGTTCAACTGGCTGGCGACCCTGTTCCGGGGCCAGCTCATGTTCTCGACCCCGCTCCTGTACGCCCTGGGCTTCCTGTCGATGTTCCTCATCGGCGGCATCAACGGCGCGTTCAGCGCGGCGGTCCCGGTCGACTTCGCCCTGCACGACACGTACTGGGTCGTGGCCCATCTCCACTACGTGCTGTTCGGTGGGTCGGTGTTCGGGGTCATGGCCGGCGTCTACTACTGGTTCCCGAAGATGTCAGGCCGGATGCTCGATGAGACCCTCGGCAAGATCCAGTTCGTGCTCATGTTCATCGGCTTCAACATGACCTTCTTCCCGATGCACATCCTCGGGCTGGACGGGATGCCGCGGCGGATCGCCGTCTACGCGTCGACGTCGGGTTGGGGTCAGCTGAACCTGCTGGCCACGATCGGCTCGTTCATCATCGCGGCCTCCATGCTGCCGTTCCTGTGGAACGTGTTCATCTCGCTGCGCAGCGGCAAACTCGCCGGCGACGACCCGTGGGAGGGCAACACGCTCGAGTGGGCGACGAGCTCGCCGCCGCCGCCCTACAACTTCGACCACCTGCCGCCCATCCGCTCCGAGCGCCCGGTCTTCGATGCCCGGCACGGCAGGGACGGCGCGACCGGAGGGCATGCGTGAGCGCTTCGACCGCGGTCGTCGCCGCGCACGACGACCCGCACGCGGGCGGCCACGCCCAGGGAGGGATCAGCAACCCGATCCTCGGGATGATCCTGTTCATCTGCTCGGAGGTCATGTTCTTCGCCGGCCTGTTCGCCGCCTATTTCAACGTCCGGAACACGTCGCCGACCTGGCCGCCGATCGCCTCACCGAACTCCGTCCCGGTCGTGACGCCGGAGCTTGCCGAGCGGTTCAACCTCCACGCCGAACCATGGTTCGCGCTCACCCTGACGATCCTCCTCGTCATCAGCTCGTTCACCTGCCAGTTCGGGGTCTGGGCCATCCGGCGGGGCGACCACAAGGGCCTCGTCCGGGCGATCGCGCTGACCCTCGTGCTGGGCATCGCGTTCCTCATCGGCCAGGGCTACGACTACAGCCAGCTCGGCTTCGGCCTGTCCGACACGCAGTTCGGATCCACCTTCTACACGCTGACCGGCTTCCACGGCGCCCACGTGTTCGCCGGCGTGATCATGCTCAGCGTGGTCCTCTACCGGTCGATGAACGGCCAGTTCTCGGCCAGACACCATGACGCGGTCGAGGCGACGTCGCTGTACTGGCACTTCGTGGACGTCGTCTGGGTCTGCCTCTTCTCCATCCTCTACATCATCCCGACGAAGTAGCGGACCGGAGGCCGACGATGCGCTTCAAGCAGCGCCGCACCGCTCTCGTGATCACGATCGGGTTCGGGCTGCTCGCCGCGATCTACTTCCTCGTGAGCCACGACGCGGGAGGCACGACCACCCTGTCGTTCCTGGCCATCGCCGGCGGCGTGGCCGCCTATGCGCTCGTCGTCGGCACGCCGGACGACGTGTAGCGGGCGCCGGGACCCGACCGCCCACCGATGGAACAGATCCAGATCTTCTGGACGGGACTGCTCGACATCCTGTCGAAGCTCGTTATCCCGGACTGGGGTGCGCTGATCGCGCTGCTCCCGGTGTTCGTCCTGGCCGGGATCGTGCTGTGGTTCGTCATGACCGTCCGGGCCTACGCGGTGCTCGGACCACGGGAGCGGGGCCGCCGCTACATCGCGGTGCCGCCGGCCGGGCTCCATGCCCCGGGGCCGTCGTACGCGCCGGTCCTGGGCGCCCTCGGGTCGGGCCTGTTCATCGCCGGGCTCGTCGTGGGCGGGGCGTTCCTCCTCATCGCGCTCGGGATCCTGATCGTCTCGCTGCTCTACTGGCTGCGCGAGTTCATGCGCGAGTACGACCATCTCGAACCTTCCATGACCCTGCCGGTCCCGCTGGACCACCCCGGCCCGCCGCCGGGCGTCCACATGCCCGGCCCGTCGTTCCTGCCGTTCGGTTCGGCTGTGGGTGCGGCGCTCCTGTTCGTGGGCGTGGTCGTCGGCGGCTGGGTCCTCATCGGCGGGATCGTGTGCCTCGTCGTCGGCATCTTCGGCTGGCTCCACGCCGCGCGCGCCGAATGGCGCAACACGGAGGAAGCCGACGTCACCGGCCACCTGCGCAACGAACCGGCGCCCGCGTTCCCGCTGCGCATGTTCGTGTTCTTCACGGTCGTGATGATCGCGGCCTTCTCGATCGAGGGCGGATTCCTCCCGCCTCGGGGCGCGACCGCGGCGGCGGGCGGTCCCGGCGCCAGCCCGGGCGCGTCGGCGTCCACGGGACCGGCAGGATCGGGTGGTCCGGGCCCCAGCGAAGGCGCCCCGAGCGCGCCGGCGCCCGCCGCGGACGTGACGGTCACCGCGTCCAACGTACAGTTCACGACGCCGGACATCAGCGGCCCGGCGGGCAAGGGCTTCACGATCGCCTTCGATAACCAGGATGCCGGCATCCCGCACAACATCAATATCAAGAACCCCGACGGGAGCGACGCATTCAAGGGCGAGATCTTCCCGGGGGTGGCGACGAAGGTGTACCAGGTGCCCGCACTCCCGGCGGGTACGTACAAGTTCGTGTGCGACGTGCATCCGACCATGACCGGCACGCTCACGGTCAAGTAGGGCGGTCCGGCCACGCGTCCACGCCCCTCCAGCGGCGCCACCACCCTGTTCCTCGCCGTCGCCCTCCTGATGGCCGCCTGCGCCGGTTCGAACCCGGGCCCCACGGTGGGGATCGGCGTCGGCCAGATGGCTCCCCCGCTCTCCGGCACGACCGTCGATGGGCGGACGGTGAGCCTGGCGGACCTGCGCGGCAAGCCGGTGATCGTCAATTTCTGGGCGAGCTGGTGCGGGCCGTGCATCCGCGAGTTCCCGGTCCTGAAGGATGCCGAGGTCCGCCATCCGGGCCTCGTGATCCTCGGGGTGATCTACCAGGACGACGCGGCGGCCGCCAGGGCGTTCGCGACCCAGATGTCCGCCGACTGGGCGAACCTGACCGACCCCGACGGGTCCATGGCGAGCGCGTACCTCGTCGTCGCCCCGCCGCAGTCGTACTTCATCGACGCGAAGGGCATCGTCCACTCCCGCCAGTTCGGCGAGCTCGTCGCCCCGGAGCTCGAGCGCCAGTACCAGGCCATCGCCAACCCGTGACCGCCGGGATCCCGGCCGACCTCGCGGTCGAGGTGCGCGGCCTCGTCAAGCGCTACGACCGCAGGACCGTCGTCGCGGGGCTGACGTTCGGGATCCGCCGCGGCGAGTGCTTCGCGCTCCTCGGACCGAACGGTGCCGGCAAGACGACGACGGTCGAGATCATCGAGGGCTACAGGCGAGCCGACGCCGGCGAGATCAGGGTTTTGGGGCTCGATCCTTCGCGGGATGGAGCCGCCCTGCGTGCCCGGATCGGCCTGATGCTCCAGGCGGGCGGCGTGTACCCGCAGGCGCGACCGCGCGAGATCGTCCGCCTGTTCGCCCGGTTCCACGCGGCGCCGAGAGACCCCGACGAACTGCTCGATCTCGCCGGCCTGGGCGAGGTCGCGGCGACGCGCTACAAGGTGCTGTCCGGCGGCCAGAAGCAGCGTCTCGGGCTCGCCCTCGCGCTCGTCGGCCGGCCGGAGCTCGTCGTCCTGGACGAGCCCACCGCGGGCATGGACCCGGCCGCCAAGGCCGCGACCAGGACGCTCATCGGCGAGCTCCGGGCGGCCGGCGTGACGATCCTCCTGACGACCCATGACCTGGCCGACGTGGAGCGCCTCGCCGACCGGATCGCGCTCATCGACCGGGGCCTGCTGGTCGCCCTGGGCTCCCCGGCCGAGCTGACTGCGGGAGCGGTGCCGCGGCTCCGGTTCCGTCTCGCGGCACCCCTGGACGATGCGGACCGTCAGGCGCTGGCCGCGCGGCTCGCGGACGGACTCCGTGATTCGAGGCTCGCGGAGGAAGGTGGCGGACGATACCGCCTCGACGGTGTCCCGGCGGACCCTGCGCTGATCGTCCGGCTGGCGGCCTGGTGCGCGGAACGTGGCGCGCTCGTCGTGGAGCTCGGGACAGGAGGCGGGACCCTGGAGGATCGGTACCTCGAGCTCCTCGCCGAGGAGGAAGGGTCGTGACGGCGCCGGCGCCCGGGGCGACGGACTGGCGGCCGGGCGACGGTCACGCCGCGCCGACCTGGCGCTCCGTGCTCGCCCAGACCGGGATGGAGCTCCGCCTCACCGCGCGACGGGGCGAGAACCTCCTCGTCACGCTCGTCATCCCGGTCGCACTGCTCCTGTTCTTCGGGGCGGTGCCGACACTCCCCGCCGGCACCGCGCCGGGAGCGTCGGAGCGAGCCGTCGACCGGCTCGTGCCCGGGATCCTGGCCCTCGCGATCATCTCGACGAGCCTCGTGAACCTCGGCATCGCGACCGCCTACGAGCGCTCGTACGGCGTCCTCAAGCGTCTCGGCGGCTCGCCCCTGTCGCGGGGCGGCCTCATCGCCGCCAAGATGCTCACGGTGCTCGCGGTCGAGGCGGTCCAGTCCGCGCTCCTCGGGGGGATCGCGGTGGCGGTCTTCGGCTGGTCGCCCGGCCCGAGCGCGTCCGCCCCGATCGTCGCTGCCGCGTTCCTGCTCGGGACCCTCACCTTCGCGGGGCTCGGCCTGCTCATGGCGGGCGCGCTCAGGGCCGAGGCCACCCTGGCCGGCGCGAACGGCCTGTATGTCCTGTTCCTGCTGCTCGGCGGGATCGTGGTCCCCGTCGACCGGTTGCCCGGGGCGCTGGCGGACCTCGCCCGGCTGCTGCCGGCGACCGCGCTCGCGGACAGCCTGCGGATCGGCCTCGGAGCCACGACCGGCGACACGGGTGGCGCGCTCGCCGTTCTCGCCGCCTGGGGCCTCATCGCCGTGGGCCTGGCCGTGCGCACGTTCCGCTGGGAGTAGCTCGCCGCCGCTGAGCCCAGGCTAGGCTGCCCCGCCGACGATCCTGACGGACCCCACGCCAGCGGAGACGTCGATGTCGATCCGATTGCTCGCCGTCGCGTAGTCGGGCGACTCGTAGCCGTCCGCGACGCGAGGGAAGCGGGCCTGGTCGATCTGGCTCGACCCGAGCGCCATGCGGCTCCGGATCCGCGCAGCGACGCCGGCTGGGACTTCCAGCGCGAGCGACGCAACACCGGATTCGGCGCGGACGCGGGTGGCTCCGGCCGCACGCGGCAGGAGCACGCGCGTGTCGCTGGCGCCCGTGTGGAGCTCGAGGGTCCGCAGGCGCAGGTCGCGCAGGTCGAGCATGGCCCGGTTCGCCCCCGTGTCGAGACGCAGGTCGAGGGGCACCTCTGCCGTCAGGCCGACGTCCCAGTGCGATCCATGATCGAGCCACGGCAGGCCATAGGCGGTGTCCTGCTCGATCTCCAGCTGGTTCGGACCGTGCACTCGATGCCGGACGCCGCCCTCGAAGCTGCCGTCGAGCAGATTGCCGGGAGCCGCCGTCCGACCGGTCAGCTCGCCCGCCCCGAACCGGATCCTGACGCGCGCGTCCGCCGCGCCGGCAAGGGGCAGAGCCAGGTGGTCGGTCGGGGCGCGACCGACGGACAGGACGGCCCCGACCAGGAACCAGACCCCGATCGCCACGGCGGCCCAGGGCCAGTACTCGTAGATCGTCTCACCAGGCCCGGTGCCGAGCCGCCCCGTGGTGCTCAGCAGGAGGAGGATCCCGCCGGCCGTCCACGCGGCCGGCCAGGTGAACGACCAGATGTCGGCGACGCCCGGACGCCGGCGCACGAGCGTGGACACGAACCCGGCGACGCCGACCAGGACGACGAAGAGCGGCCAGGCCTCGGTCCAGGTCCAGCCGAGCGAACGCTGGAGGAGGAACACGACGCCGAAGCCGATGAGCCAGGTCGCGGCGATGATCGAACCGCGGCGGGCGCCGATCATGACGATCGTTCAGGGCCGGCGCCCGACCCGCGGGTCACGCTCGTGGCGAGCAGCACCACGCCGAGCCCGACGAGCGCGAGCGGCCACACGAGATCGAGGTTCAGGTCGGGGAAGAGCTCATGGGCGAAGAACGCCGCGCCGATGGCGACCAGCAGCCCCCCGATGACGATCCCGGCCGAACCGCCGACCCGATCGCCGCGCGCCGCGCGGCGCGCGGCACGGGCGGCCCGACGCGCCTCACGGGGCGTCATCGGGACGGTCCACCCGGACGGCGCATCGGCGCCCGGGGCGGGTGCGGTGGCAGTCGGGAACGAAGCGGTCGGGGCCAGCCCGACGGGGGGCGCTCCTGGTGCCACCCAGCCCGGGATGACCGGAGGTGGAGCAGGGGCCGACCATGCTCCGACGGGTTCGTCCGGCACCACGATCGCCATCACGATGTAGACGACGAGCGCGATCCCACCGGTGACGATGGCGAGCAGGACCCAGCCCACCCGGACCAGGGACGGGTCCGCGTCCCACAGCTCGGCGAGCCCGCCGGCCACGCCGGCGAGCATCCGGTCGTCGCGCGACCGGAACAGGTGCTCGTTCATTGACAACCTCCAGCAGGGTCAAGGGTCAGGCCGGCTGCGTTGCCGGAGATGTGGAGGACGATGATCGGGCCGCCGGCCGTCCCGAACCGAGTCCACGTGTTGCCGTCGCGCTGCAGCCCGCGATCGGCGAGGTTCGTGATGAAGGTGAGCTGGTCGTCCACCTCGAGGCGCACGGTCGTACCGGCCGGCGTGCACAGGTCGAGCGCTCCCGCGTTGACCCGAAGATCGCCGACGGTCGGCGCGCTCCCAAGCACGATCCGGACCCGACCGGCATTCGCCGTGACCTGGAGCTGTCCGATGCTCGCGCGGCCACCGTCGATGCGCACGTCGCTCGCGTTCGCGTCGACGTCCACCGTCCGAAGGGTCGCCCCGTCGAGGACGAGGGATCCGGTCGCGGCCGAGACACTCACCTGGATCGTGTCGAGCCGACCGGCCGGCGCCTCGATCGTCCAGTCGTGATGCCGAAGTCCCGTCCCGTCGGGAACCCGGACGGAGAGCCGATCGCCCGTGCCCACGACGAGCGGCGGCGGCCCCTGGTGATCGGCCGTCAAGGCCCAGGCGTCGCCGGCCCGCGTGGACAGCCCGAGCGAGCCACAGCGCAGGTCGAGCTCGAGCGCCGCCGCGCTCGTGAATGTCCCGGATCGGTCGACATGCCCGGTCGCAGCCGACGCCGGTCCGCACTCCGCCACATTGCCGATCCACACGTTGCCCGAGGCGATGGCGCTGCCGACGATGCAGCCGAGGACGAGGGCCACGACCGCCGTGCCGATCGACGCGACCCGGCTGCGAGCCAGGAGGATCGCCATGCCGATCCCGACGAGGATCAGGGGCCATAGTCGCGGCGCGTCGAGGAGGGCGCCGGCGTCGATCGTGCCGGCTCTGACGAGCAGGGTGATGACTCCGACCGGGATGAGGAAGAGGCCTCCGAACAGGAGGTCACGTCGGATGCGCATGTCCAGGTCCAGCATGCTGTCGCTTGGAGGCGCGCGGGTCTGGGCGGCCGGTCGCGCGAACTCACGAGCATCTTCGACGGCGCGACACCGGGGCGCTTGTGCCGAACGTCATCGGCCCGGAGGCCGTCGGTCACCGGGCAGAGAAGAACCCCGGCTGGTCGGGGCCGGGGTTCAGGTACAGGCGGCTTGGTTGCGGGGGGCGGATTCGAACCGCCGACCTTCGGGTTATGAGCCCGACGAGCTGCCGCTGCTCCACCCCGCGACCTCCACTATAGCATGGCCGCCTCGGCCCGCGCCCTCAGGGCGGCATGCCAGGTCTCGAGCGCGCGGGGCCACCAGCTGTCGAGCCCCTCGTCCGAGCCGTACCACGGCCCTCGTCGCGTGGGACCGTGGGCGACCCCGTCGACGACGATCGTCTCGACGCCTGGCAACCCCGCGGACGCGAGCGGGACGAGGCCGTCGCCACGGATGACGCCATCGGCGCCGGGCGGGGCATCGGCGAGGATCGAGCGGTACAGCCCGAACAGCAGGCGCTCGAGCGGGTCGCCATCGGGCCGGCCGCGCCGGGCGGCGGAGGCGACGGTCAGGTAGCCCGTGGTCGGGGCGAAGAACGGCCCAGGGACGACCTTGTTCGCGAAATCCAGCGCGGTCTCGCCGAGGCGGCGTCCGGCGAGGCCGGCCGGCGAGACCAGGTGCGGCGTGCCGAGCGTGACGATCGCGCCCATCCGGGGGGCCGCCCCCAGCCGACGCCCGGCGAAGGGCTCGGGCGACGTGAGCAGGCGCGCGGTGACGCCACCTGCGGAGTGCCCGACCACGAGGAGTGGCGCGCCGCGACTCCGTGGCGAGGCAGCCGCCGACTCCGCCGCCCGGAGCATCGCCCGTCCCGACCTGCCGAGGATGGCGCCCATGCCTCGAGCCGGCACGAGCAACCAGTCGGGCAGCCAGACGGGCGCGATGAGGACGTCCGCCGCGCCTCGCTGGAGGAGGCGCCGGCGCATCGGCTCGTAGAGCGGTGGCGAGGTGACGAAGCCACCCAGGAACAGCACGATCGGCTCGACCGCGTGTGGGGCGGCCCGCCAGTCGCGTGCCACGCGCTAGGCTCCGCCGCCGGAGCCCGGGCCGGAGGCGCCCTGTTCGACCGCGGCTTCGCCGGCGAACCCCGTGAGGTGCACGGCTGCCTCGAGGGCGCCGCTCGCCGCGAGCCGCCGCCGCCCGGTCGTCGAGGGCTCCGTCGCGAGGATGGCCCGGCCGCCGACCAGGAGCGCGGCCGCCAGGAAGCCGAACGAGACCGCCGAGAACACGTAGAACGGGTAGTGGATGTCGATGCTGGCGAGGACCCCGGTGACGAGTGAGGCGACGATGAACCCGACGGTCCCGAACGCGCCGTAGACCCCCTGGGCCGTGGATGCGCGTCCGGCCGGACTGGCCCGGGCCACGATGGCGTAGAGGGCGGGCCAGATGATCGCGAAACCGGTCGACTCGATGACGATGACGCCGACGGCGAGGAACGGGTCGCGCAGGAGCGTGTACAGGAAGCTCGCCACGCCGACCATGCACGAGCCGACGACGATGAACCAGAACGTCCCCCGCCGGTCCACCAGGCGTCCGACGATCGGCCCGAGCACGAGGACCGGGATCGAGAACATCGAGAAGGTGAGACCGACGAGGCCGGGGCTGCCACCCAGCGATGTGAGCCAGGGGCTCCAGATGACGTCGTACGTCCCACCGCCGAAGTTGCCCGATGCGTTCAGGATGACCGCGGCGATGAACAGCCGATTGGCCAGGCGGGTCGGCCGGAACGGCTCGTCGACCTCCCCGCTCGACGACGGCCCGGGCGCGACGCTCCCGCCGCCCGTCGACGGCCTTGCTGACAGCCGCGGACGCTGCCTCGTTCGCGGTCCGACGAGGGCCCTCCCGCACGGTCAGCCCGACCGCCACCGCCGCGAGCAGGGACGTCACGCCTCCGAACACGAGTCCGAACCCGATCCCGCCGAAGAACACGGCCCCGAACCCGCCGATGGCCGGCCCGACGAACAGCCCGGACATCTGGAACGACCCATACCAGCCGAAGGCCTCGCCCTGCTTCTCCGCGGGCATGGAATCGATGATGAAGCCGCGGGCCGCCGGCTCGTAGGCGGAGCTGGCGAGGCCGGCCAGCGCGCGCGTGACCACGAACGCCAGCGCGCCCTGGACCACGAGGGGAGCGCCCAGGAAGATGCCGCTGAAGACCAGGCCACCGACCATGAGCGGCACCCGCGCCGTCCTGTCCGCCAGCCAGCCGAACACGGGTTCGCCGATGAGCAGCGCGGTGGGCCACGCCGCCACGACCAGGCCGAGCGTCGCCAGGTCCACGCCCTGATCGAGGAAGTACAACGGCAGGACCGGGAGCAGGGCCCCGAAGCCGATCCAGACGATGAATTCGGCCACGAACAGCGGCAGGACCGGCCGCCACGTGGCGAACCATCCGGAGAGGCGGGCGCGGAGTCGGGTGGGGCTCATGGGCAGGATGGTGGATCGAGCCGTCGCGACCCGCCATGGACGCGAGGCGATGTCCATGCTGCCGACGAGGCTGCCGCGGCATCGTAGCCGACGGGCCCGCGCGGTCGTCCGGCCGTATCATCGGGCGATGCCCCTCGAGATCCTGGTCGTGGTGCTCGTCGTGGCCGCCGTCGTCATGGCGGTCCCGGTCCGGCGCCTTATGCTCGACGGCTTCTCACGCTGGGCGATCGCGGGCTACGCCGGACTCCTCCTGGTCCTCGCCCTCGGCGTGACCGAGGCCCGGCCCCTCGCCCGGTACCTGCTCCCCCTCCTCGGCCTGGCCTACATCGCTCCATTCATCACGCTCGGCGGCGGACTCGATCGGCTGCTCGGTCGGCGGAGGTCGGTCGTCCGGGTGACACCGATCCCGCCGCGGGTCATCGAGCCGCCGCGCGACGTCACCCCGCACGACGACGCGCCGCGACCGCCCGGGCAGGGCGACCCGCCGCAGGCCACCTGACGGGTGGCCTCGCCCGACGCCGTCCAGTGGGCCCTCGACCCGAACGTGACGATGCTCAACCACGGGTCCTTCGGCGCGGCGCCGCGGGTCGTGCTGGAGGCCCAGCAGGCCTGGCGCGAGCGTCTCGAGCGGGAGCCGGTGCGGTTCCTGGACCGCGAGCTGGAGGGCCACCTGGCGCGGGTCCGCGAACGGCTCGGGGCGTTCATCGGCGCGGCTCCGGGCGATCTCGCATTCGTGCCGAACGCCACGGTCGGCGTGAACACCGTGCTCCAGGCCCGGCGCTTCGCGCCGGGCGACGAGATCCTGTCGACCGACCACGAGTACAACGCCGTGCTCAACGCGATCGGCCACGTCGCGGCCCGCGATGGCGCCGCCGTCGCGATCGCCCGGATCCCGTTCCCGATCGGGTCGCCGGACGAGCCGCTGGAGGCGATCCTCGCCGCCGTGACGCCGCGCACGAGGCTCGTGGTGATCAGCCACATCACGAGCGTGACCGCGCTCGTCCTGCCGATCGATCGGATCGTCCGCGAGCTCGCCGACCGCGGGATCGACACGCTCGTCGATGGAGCGCACGCGCCCGGGCAGGTCCCGCTCGACCTCGACGCGACCGGCGCGGCGTACACGACGGGCAATGCCCACAAATGGTTGTGCGCGCCCAAGGGTTCGGCCTATCTCCACGTCCGGGCGGATCGGCGCGACGGGATCCGGCCGCTCGTCGTGAGCCACGGCGCCAACGACCGGCGGACCGACCGGACCCGCTTCCGGGCGGAGTTCGACTGGACGGGCACGCCGGACCCGTCCCCGGTCCTGTCGATCCCGGCCGCGCTGGACTTCCTCGGCGGGTTGCGGCCGGGCGGCTGGCCCGCCCTGATGGCCTCGAACCACGCCCTCGCCCTGGCCGCCCGCGACCGGCTCTCCGGCGCTCTCTCGATCGACCCACCGGCGCCCGACGAGATGATCGGCGCGATGGCCGCCGTGCCCCTCCCCGACGATCTGCCACGGGACGTGAAGGCCCGCCTCTATGACGAGTACCGGATCGAGGTGCCCGTCTCGACCTGGCCGGTCGACGCCGCGCTCGAGGCCGGCGAGCGCCCGCGAGCGCGACTCCTGCGGATCTCGATGCAGGCCTACAACGACATCGATCAGGTCGACGCGCTGGCCTCGGCGCTCCGCTCGATGCGCGGCTCGACGACCGCCTCGGCGTCTGCGGGACGCTCGGCCAACGCCGAGTAGATCGCCCCGAGGAAGCGGCTCGGCACCCGGCCGATGAGTCGCGGCTCCGTCAGCGCGGCGTCCCGCGCGACGCGCCGCCAGGTCTCGAAGCTCAACGGGTGGGGCACCCACGGGTTGCCCCGGTCCGCGTCGTACTCGACCAGCACGAACCGCCCGCCCGGCCGCAGGAGTCGCCCCATCGCCCGAACGACGGGCACGTGGTCGGCCTGGAAGTGGAGCGAGTTCGCCATGACGATCCCGTCGAGCGGCGTCGGGACGCGCGAGCCGATATCGCGCGTGAAATCGCCGACGACCTGCCGGAGCTCCGTGGCCGGGAACCGTTCGGCCATCGCCCGTGCCTGCTCACGGAGCGCGGCCGCGTCGAGGTCGACCGAGACGATCCGTCCACCGGGCCCCAGCAGGTCGGCGAGGGCGAGCGTGAAGGCGCCGCCCCCCGAGCCGAGATCGGCCCAGACGACCCCGTCCGGCGCCGCCGGCTCGATCCCGCGCCGGAGCAGCTCGACGTGATCGCGATGATCCACGGGCGTGTCGGCCTCGGGTCCGGGGATGAGGGATGGTGAGCCGGGTGGGGCTCGAACCCACAACCAAGCGCTTAAAAGGCGCTTGCTCTGCCATTGAGCTACCGGCCCGGCGTCCAGTCTAGCGGGACCCGACGCCCCAGCTGCCGCGGCCCTGGTTCGGTGACAGCCCTATCCTTGGGGCGATGCGCCCGCTGCCGCACCCCTTCGACCGGATGATCCACGGTGAATCCATCGTGGTCGAGGAGACCGGCTCCGACCTCCTGGGGCGGCGCCTCTTCACCAAGGACCTCGCGTTCAGCGAGGAGGAGCGGATCGAGCTCGGCTTGCGCGGCCTCCTACCCGACCGTGTGTTCACGATCGAGGAGCAGGTCGCCCTCGAGGTCGAGCACATCCGGCGCAAGACCGACGACCTGGAGCGGTACATCGGCCTGGCCGCGCTCCAGGACCGCAATGCCACCCTGTTCTATCGGGTCCTGGCCGAGAACCTGGAGGAGTTCCTGCCGATCGTCTACACGCCGACGGTCGGGCGGGCGTGCCAGGAGTTCAGCCACATCGTGCGCCGGACGCGCGGCGTGTGGATCACCCCGACCGACATCGGGCGGGTGCCGGCGCTGTTGAAGGCCGCGCCGTTCAGCGATGTCCGGCTCATCGTGGTCACCGACAACGAGCGGATCCTGGGCCTGGGCGACCAGGGCGCCGGCGGCATGGCCATCCCGATCGGCAAGCTGGCGCTGTACACGGCGGCCTCGGGCATCCATCCGGCGGTGACACTGCCGGTCTCGCTGGATGTCGGCACGAACAACCTCATGCTGCGCGACGATCCGCTGTACGTGGGCCATGCCGCCCCGCGGGTCCGGGGTCCCGGATACGACGCGCTCGTCGAGGCGTTCGTCGTGGGTGTCGAGGCGACCTGGCCCGGTTGCCTCATCCAGTGGGAGGACTTCAAGGGCCCGAACGCGCTGCGCATCCTGGACCGCTATCGCGACCGGGTCCCGTCGTTCAACGACGACATCCAGGGGACCGCGGTCGTCGTCCTGGCCACTGCCCTCGCCGGGATGCGCCATCTGGGGCGTACCTGGGCCGACGAGCGCATCGTCATCGCCGGGGCCGGGGCGGCAGGGGTGGGCATCGCCCGACTGCTGCGCCGCGCCATGACGGACTCGGGCATCGCGCCGGACGCGCTTGGACGGGCGGTCGTCATGGCCGACTCGCACGGCCTCATCCATGCCGGCCGGACGGACCTCGACACCACGAAGCGCCCGCTCGCGATGCCGGTGGAGGCCGCGCGCGCGGCAGGGTTGTCCGACAAGGGCCCGACCCCGCCCTCCCTCGAAGCGGTCGCGGCGGCCATCCGCCCCACGATCCTGGTCGGCACGACCGGGGTGGCCGGCACGTTCACCGAGGCGGTCATCCGCTCGCTCGCGACGGATGTCCGGCCGATCGCCCTGCCCCTGTCGAACCCGACATCGCTGTGCGAGGCCGACCCCGCCGACATCCTGCGCTGGACGGATGGCGGCGCGCTCGTCGCGACCGGCTCGCCGTTCCCGCCGGTGGCCTCCGCCGACGGGACGCGCGAGATCGCCCAGGCGAACAACGTCTTCGTCTTTCCGGGGCTCGGCCTCGGGGCGATCGTGGCCGAGGCGCGGGCCGTGACCGACGGGATGCTCCTCGCGGCCGCACGGGCGCTCGCCGAGATCGTGACCGAGGACCGCCTTGCCGGCGGGATGCTCCTGCCACCGATCTCGGACCTCCGGGCGATCGCCCATCGTGTGGCCGTCGCCGTGGCGACCGAGGCCCGCCGGGCCGGGGTGGCCGGACTGCCGGAGGACCGGGACATCGAGGCCGAGGTGGTGGCCGCGACCTGGTGGCCCACGTATGTCCCGTATCGCCGGGCACGTGCGGTCCACGCTGAGCGCCGCCAGCGGTGGGCCGGCTGATCCCGGTCGACCCAAGGGGCGGCGCCGACCCTAGCCCTGCCGGCCGATCTCGTAGATCTCCGGGTTGACCGGGTTCGGCAGCCGCTCGCCGCGGACGCCGGCGATGAGGTTCGCCGCGGCCATGGCAGCCATCCTCCCGCGGGTCGCCCGCGAGGCGGACGCGATGTGGGGCACCACCAGGCAGTTGTCGAGCGTCAGCAGCGGGTCGTCGACGGGCATGGGCTCGGGGTCCGTCACGTCGAGCGCGGCACCGCCGATGACCCCGTCACGGAGAGCCGCGTAGAGCGCGGACTGGTCGACGATCGGGCCACGAGCCGTGTTGATGAGGATCGCCGTCGGCTTCATCCGCCGGAGCTCGCCCCCGCCGATGAGGCGGCGCGTCGACGGTCCCAGCGGGACGTGGAGGCTCACGAAGTCCGAGCGCTTGAGCAGGTCATGGAGCGACACGAAGACCGCCCCCGTCGCGGCCTCGATGTCGGGAGCCGCGCGTCGCCGGCTGGCGTACAGCACGGTCATCCCGAAGCCGGCGGCGCGCCGGGCGACGGCCTGGCCGATCCGACCGAAGCCGACGATGCCGAGCGTGGAGCCGTGGACGTCCGTGCCCAGGAACGCCAGGGGACCCCAGGTCCGCCAGCCACCGGCGCGCACGAGCCGATCGCCCTCGGCGATCCGGCGCGCACCGGCCATGAGGAGCCCGAACGCGAGGTCGGCCGTCGTCTCGGTGAGGACGCCGGGCGTGTTCCCCACCGCGACCACCCGGCGCGTGCAAGCCGGGACGTCGACGTTGTCGTAGCCCACGGCGAGATCGCTGACGACACGCAGCTGACCCCCGGCCGCATCGAGCAGCTCATCGTCGACCAGGTCGGTCAACAGGGTCAGGATGCCCGCACAACCGGCCACCGCCCGGAGCAGATCCTCGCGCGGTGGCGGCAGCTCGTCGTCCCACAGCTCGAGCTCGCAGGCTTCCCGGATGGGGTCAAGGCCCTCGTCGGGGATGCGCCGGGCGACGAAGACACGCGGCTTGTCGGTCATGTCAGCGTGATCCCCGATCGGTCGGCGACTGCGCGTGCCTCATCAAGGTCGCCTGCCACCCTATGATGCCGCCTATGGACCGCCGCGCGCTCGTCGCCCTGTATCGCGCGGCCTTCGGTGTGCTGGCGTTCGTCGCGATCGGCGTCCAGCTCGCCGACCTCGCCGGCAAGGGCACGCTCGACCCGGTGAACTACTTCAGCTATTTCACGATCGACAGCAACGTGATCGGCGGTGCCATCCTGCTCATCGGCGCCGTCCGGTGGCGTGGCCCGGGTTCGGCCACGATGGACGTCCTGCGGGGCGGCGCGGTCGTGTACCTGAGCGTGACCGGCGTGGTGTTCTCGCTGCTGCTGTCCGGCACGGACGTCGACACGGCCATCCCCTGGGTCAATGCCGTCGTTCACGAGGTCATGCCCCTCGTCATCGTGGTCGACTGGCTGATCGATCCGCCCTGGAGCCGGCTCACGTATCGCCAGGGACTCCTGTGGTTGGGCTTCCCGTCCGTATGGATCATCTACACCCTCATCCGCGGCGCACTCATCGGTCGCTACCCGTACCCGTTCCTCGATCCGGCGAACGGCGGTTACGCGACCGTGGCCGTCTACTGCGTGGCGATCCTGGCCGGCATGATCGCGTTCTGCGCGGTGGTGGTCTGGGTGGGTGATGCCCTCCGGCGGACGATGCGGCGAGCGACGGCAGCCTGAGTTCGGCGGGGGGCGGGCGTGGGTGTCAGGCCAGGAGGCCGAACACGACGTTCGAGCCCAGGCCGACGAAACCGACGGCGATCGCCAGCCACGCGGCGGGCGCCGCGTATGTCGGGAAGCGCTGGGCGACGCGACGGACGAGCAGGACGAGGACGATGACCGCGGCCGCCTTCAGGAGCACGGGACCGAACTCCCCGACACGCAGGAACAGCTCCCGGGCCAGGAAGTTCTGCTCGGCCTGGATCCCCGTCCGGCCGATGGCGGCGATGAACGTGACGAGGTCGCCGAGCTGGGTCAGGACGACAAGACCGAGGAGTGGCTGCAGGAGCTCCTGGCCGAGGACGCGTTCCTTCACCCTCCGATCGTGCGGCCGGGGCCGCAGAGTGTCACTAGCACCTGCGTCAGAGCGGGGCTTCCTCTAGTACCAGTCGGGCCCGCGAGCGCCGCACGGGGGGCCGGTGCGGGGATGCATCGGAGGCGCATCCGCGGTGCGGTCCAGTGCGCTAAGGTGCGGTCCGGCGTACTTGCCCGGAATGGGCAGCCGGAAGTACCACTACGGCAGTACCCGAATGTACTGGGTCGAGACCCGGGATATGGGTATCGAAGGGAGGTGATAACCAATGCATCGCTTCTGGTATGCACTCGACCAGGCGGATCGGCTCATGGAGCGAGCGAGCCGCGGCCGGGGCCAGGGACTCGCCGAATACGCACTCATCCTGGCACTGATCGCGATCGTCGCCATCGTGGCGCTCCTGTTCCTCGGCGGACAGATCAGCAAGATCCTCAGCAACGTCGGGAAGAGCGTCTAGCTCGTCGTCCCGACCAGGTCCTCATCGAAGCCGGCGGGTGTTGCGGCCCGCCGGCTTCTTCATGCCCGGCTCCGGGAAAAGGGCGGCGTGGCGGGCGGTCGCCTCAGGCGTGGACGGCGGCCACGACGGAACGGAGTCGATCGAGCGCTTCGGCGATCCTCGGCTGCGAGGTCGCGTAGCTCATCCGGACGTGATCGCGGCCCTCGGCACCGAACGCGGTGCCGCCAAGGACCGAAACGCCGGCCTCCGTCAGCGCCCGATCGGCGAACTCGGCGCCCGACAGGCCGGTGCCGGTCACGTCCGGGAACACGTAGAAGGCGCCGTTCGGACGGAGACAGGAAATGCCCGGGATCGTATTCATTCCGTCGACGATGAGGTCGCGCCGCGCCCGGAACTCGCCGACCATCGTCGCGACGGAGTCCTGGGGACCCGTCAGCGCCTCGGCCGCGGCGATCTGGCTGAACGTCGAGACGCACGAGAAACTGTTGATCACGAGGCGCTCGAAGGCGTCGACCATGCCGGCGGGCACGATCCCGTAACCCAGGCGCCAGCCGGTCATCGCGTAGGCCTTCGAGAACCCGTCCAGGACGATCGTCCGCTCCGCCATCCCGGGCAGGCTGGCGATCGAGATGTGCTCGCCTTCGTACACGATCCGACCGTAGATCTCGTCCGTGAGGACGGCGAGGTCGTTGGCGATCGCCAGCTCGGCGATCCGTTCGAGCTCCGGGCGACTGAGCACGCCGCCGGTGGGATTGGCCGGTGAGTTGAGCACGATGAGCCGGGTCCGCGACGTGACGAGCGAGGCGAGACGATCCAGGTCGAACCCGAATCCGTCGGCCTGCCGGATCGGCAGCGGCACCGGCACTCCACCGGCGAAGCTCGTCATCGACGCGTAGATCGGGAAGCCTGGGTCGGGGACGATCGCCTCGTCGCCCGGGCCGATCAGGGCGGTGATCGCGTACGTCATGACCGGCTTGGCGCCGGGCGTCACGACGACCTGCGATGGGTCGATCGGGAAGCCCTTGCGGGCCGAGGCGTCGGCCGCGATCGCCTCGCGCAGGATCGGCAGGCCCATCGCCGGGCCGTAGTGGGTGAACCCGGCCTCGATCGCGCGGGCGGCTGCCGCCCGGACATTCGGCGGCGTGTCGAAGTCCGGCTCGCCCACCTCGAGGTGGATGACGTCACGGCCGGTCGCCTCGAGGGCCCGGGCGCGCGCGTTCGCGCTGAACGCGGTCTCGGTCCCGAGGCGATCCATCCGCTCGGTGAGGCGCATGCGGGTCATCCTAGCGTGCGCTCAGGGGAGGGGGTGTGCCCGCCACCGCGGCGCCTTCGCGCGCGAGTCTTGTACGATCGAGCGGTGACGACGTTCTACGACATCGACGCGGCCAACGCCCGGATCCCGGTCGTCCGGGAGGTGCTGACCCTGTTGCGCGACCAGCTGGCCGAACTGGCCCGGCTGCGCGAGGAGAGCCTGTCGCCCGACCTCGACGAGGCCGATGCTCGACGCCTCGAGCTGCGGATCTCGGGCATCGTCGACCAGATGCACGCCTCGGTCGCCCGCATCGATGCCTGGAGCATCACCCTGCGTGACATCGGGACCGGCCTCATCGACTTCCCGGCCCTCGTGAACGGCCGCCAGGTGTGCCTGTGCTGGAAGCTCGGCGAGGAGGATGTCGGCTGGTGGCACGAGCTGTCGGCTGGGTTCGCCGGTCGCCTCCCGCTGGCCGAGCTCGCCTAGGCCGTGACACCCGAACCCGCAGCTCGCCCCGGTACGATCCTCCAGAGCGGCCGGGTCAAGGCGTACCGGCCCATCCCGGTCGAGGCCCGGGCGAGCGCGGTGGGCGAGGGCCTCGCGGCGTTCCGGCGCGGTGACGCGTTCCTCGCCCATGAGCTCCTCGAGCCGGCCTGGATGGGCACGGCCGACACGGCCGAGCGCGAACTGCTCCAGGGCCTGATCAAGCTCGCGGCCGGCTACGTCCACGCCGCCCGGGACAATGCCCTCGGCGTCGCGAAGAACCTGGCCGGGGCGCGGGAGCATCTGGCGGTCGCGCTCGCGGTCTCGGCCGACGACGGCGCCCGGCCGATCGCGATCGGCGAGCTGGCATCGATCGACATCGAGCGGTTGATCGCGGACATCGATCGCATCCGGTCGGCCGTGGCACGGACTGGCGACGTGCCGCTCCAGCGACCTGCCATCCGGCTCCGAGCGAGGGACTGATGACCGACGAGACCCCGGTACCCACGATCGAGGCGAAGACGGCCGAGGCGCGCCTCCAGGCCGGCGAGGACCCCGCTCCGATCCTCCTCGACGTTCGCGAACCGCACGAGTTCGCCGCCGGGCGCGCCGTTGGCGCGACCCACCTGCCCCTGTCCACCCTCGGGCCGCGCATCGCCGAGCTGCCTCGCGATCGGCCGCTGTTCGTCATCTGCCACTCGGGCCAGCGCTCGTCGATGGTGACCGGCTACCTGCTCGCCAACGGCTGGACAGACGTGCGGAACGTCAGCGGCGGCATGATCGCCTGGGAGTTCCACAGGCTGCCCACGCGCAGCGGGCCGACCGACCCGTCAGAGCTGACCATCCCCGACTGACCGGCCGCCGGTGCCCCCGCGATCGTCCGCGAACGGCCGCTTGCCCGGTCAGTGCTCCCGGCGACGGCGGATCACGGCGATGATCTCGCGGGTCCGCTCCTTGTGGGCGAGTGCCCACCCGACGAGGATCAGCAACACGAAGTCGAGGGTCGCGACGCCGGCCGCGCTGAGGTAGCCGAGCTGCTGGCCGATCGCTCCGTCGATCTTGAGGGCGGGGACGGTGAGACCGAACGGGCCGCCGACCTGGAAGAACGGTGGCTTGGGCGCGAGGTTCGCCCGCTGGGCGCCGTTCGTGGTCCCTTCGCTGCCCGCACCGCCGATCACGTAGACGAAGGAGCCGCTGGCGACCGCCGAACCGCCGGCGATCCCGCCGCCGGGCAAGTCACTCTCGCTCAGGTGTCTCCAGCCCGTGATGGCGCCCGTCGCGCTGGGGGTCGTCCACCAGACCTCGCTCTGGGGCCTGGATCCGTCGCTGCCGCCGACGACGTACAGCGCCCCGTTCGCGGTGAAGCCGGCCACGTCCGTGCGTGGCGCCGGAAGGTTCGCGCCGCTGTTGACCGCCACGCCCCAGCGGTCGACCGTGCTGAGGACCGTCGCCGTGGCAGCCGTGACGTCGCCGCTCAGGACCTCGGCCGTCGGGCCCTTGGCATCGACGCCGCCGTACACGTACAGGGTGTTGCCCGAGAGGATCGCCGTGGCGTCGGCCCGCGGGTGATCTCCGAACGCGACGAGCGGCGCCTGGGGGGTCCATGCTCCGAGCACGCCGGTCTTGGCATCGGCCGAGCTCTTCCATACGGTCGTCGTCGGGCCCGACGCGTTCCGGCCGCCGACCAGGATGATGCCGTCGCTCGCGGCGACGAACGACGTCCCGGAACGACCCTCGGGGAGCGTCAGGTCGGGGATGGTTCCGGCATCTGTCTTGACCGTCCCGTCGGCGACCTGCCAGACGCCGAGGTCACCGGTCTTCACGTCCGGCGTCAGGACATACACCGACGTCGTCGGGGCGCCGGAGGCATCGGCCCCACCGATCGCATACACGGCTCCGCTGTAGAAGCCGGCGGCGAGCCTCGTCCGGGGCGACGGCAGCGGCGGACCCTGGCGCCACGCCGAGATGTTGCCGTCGGAGTAGAGGTCGGCCACGTAGACCTGGTCGCTGG
This sequence comes from uncultured Chloroflexia bacterium, assembly GCA_963719285.1. Lineage (GTDB taxonomy): Bacteria > Chloroflexota > Limnocylindria > Limnocylindrales > CSP1-4 > C-114. Next base: position 238,595 of record CAVRBO010000004.1, on the reverse strand, counting down.
CGGTCGTTCCGTCGCTGCCCCCGATGTACAGGAGGTGCGTCCCGACTTGGACCGCGGTCCCGTCACGGCGTTTCACGGGAAGCTGGAGCTGGGTGGGGGCGGGATCCCAGGGCAGGATCGCCCCGACCGGCGCCGGACACGGCAGCGTCCGGTTCTCCGGCGGGCAGAGGTTGACCGGAGTGAGCGCGTCGCTCCGCAGGCCGATGTCGATCGTCGAGAAGACCGTGAAGTAGTAGGCCCGGTCGGGCAGATAGCCCATGAGCAGGATGATCGCGACGAACCAGCCGAAGGCCTTGATGAAGGCCCACGTCCAGCCGTCGCGTTCGAGCAGGCCGAACAGCACCCGCCGTTTCGCCACGTTGCCCGAGCCGAGCGCGCGCTGCGCCATCTGCCTCCATCCTCGCCCTCCCCGGGCCGACCATCGGTCCGGGCCGGGATGCGTGCCTACTTGACCGTGAGCGTCCCCGTCATGTTCGGGTGGACCGTGCAGTTGAAGGGATACGTTCCCGCGGCGAGCGCCGGAACCGTGTATGTCACGGTATTGACGCCGGTCACGAGATCCCCTTTGAACAACGATGCGCCCGACGCGTCCTTGATCTCGACGTTGTGCTGGACGCTCGCGTCCTCGTTGTCGAACTTGATCTGGAACGTCGCGCCGGCCGGAGCGGTGATGTCGGTCGTCGTGAACGCGACGTTCTGGGCCTTGACGTCCACGACCGTCGTCCCGGCCGGCACCGACGCGGCGGGCGTCGGGCTGCCGCTGCTCGCGAACGCGTTGGTCCAGCAGTCCGGGAACGGTGTGGCGCTCGGTGCGGGCTTGTAGTTCGGGTCGACCCAGCCCGTGAATGTCTCGGTCTTGCCGGTCGCGTCCTTGACCGGCTCGTTGGTGCCGGGATCGCGCACGGTATAGGTGTGGTCGTTGGTCGCCCGCAGGAACGCGATCAGGTCGTCTATCTGCTTGTAGTTCAGTGACCCCCCGTTCTGGTTCGACCAGATCGGCATGAGGCTCTTGGCGTTGCCGCAGACATAACGGCCGCCTTCGAGCAGGACACTACGGAGGTAGGTCGGGTTGAGATGCACGAAGAGCTTGTCCTGCTCGTTGAGCGGCGGCGCGCCGGCGTCGTTGGCGAAGCCCTGACCGTTCACGCCGTGGCAACGGGCGCAGTTCGCTTCGTAGATGTTGTAGCCGTTCTCGACGCTCGTGACTGCCTGCGCGTCGATCTCGTGGAGCAGCCGGGCCGAGTTCGGCACGCCGGGCACGCCGAGCTCGTAGAAGTAGTAGCCGATGACGAAGACCACGACGATCAGGACGGCCAGGAAGCCCCACCAGCGGGCGCTCGCGCTCTGGCGGACGATCCCGGCCGCCCGCTCGGGCGTCAGCTCGAAGGCGTGGGCACTCGGCGGTGCGCTGAAGCGCGGCACCGGCGCCGGCTGGGCATCCGGTCGTGGCGCCGGAAGGCGCTGTTCGGGCGTGTCGGTCATCGGTCGCTCGGAGGTGCCGGCCGCGGACCCACGATCAGATGCACCCGGTCGGGGACTTGGGCGGGATGAGTCCCGGCTGCCCGAGCGCCACGGGCAGCGGCCCGAGGGTGATCTTGCCGGTGTTGAGCCAGAGGGTCCCGTCGTCCTTCACCTCGGCCGAGAACCGGTCCATGGAGCGTGGCGCCGGCCCGAACCGGACCCCGTCCGCCTTGATCCCCAACCGGTCGTAGCGCGAGCCGTGGCAGGGACACTCGAACCAGAAGTTCTTGAGGCACGGGTTCGGGCGGCAGCCCAGGTGCGGGCAGCGCTGGTAGAGCGGCCGCACATTGAGCGCCGTGCCATCGCCGCTGGTGTCCGTGCCCGGCAGGAACTCCTGGCGGTTCGGGTCGATGAGCACGATGTACGCCCGTGCGTCCGGAACGTACGCCGGGAACCCCTCGTTGATCGGCAGGTTGCTGTTGGCGAGCTTCAGGTCGTTGAGGGTGCCGATCTTGACCACGCCGCCGAAGCCCCCGGCGAGGTTCGGCCAGAGGAAGCCGAGCGTGCCCGCGGTGAGTTCGAGCAGCCACAGCGCGACGCCGCCACCGATCGAGCGCCGGATGAGCGTCCGCCGGGACATGCCCTGGACCTGCTCGTGGCGACGCGCCTTGATGGCCTCGGTGGTGAGGGCCTGGGGGCGGGCGGCGGGTTCGACCTGGTAGTTGCTCATCGTCCTGGTCCGTTGATCACAGGTTGAAGTGGAGGCCGGGGGTGTCGATGAATGGGATCACGAACGAGTAGCCGGGACCCCGGAAGAAGACGCCGATGAACGTGACGATCAGGCCGAGGGCGCAGAACAGGGTGAACAGCATCACCGCCGTCTTGCGCTGGCTGGGCCGGAACGCGAGCACATCGCCGCGATCGACATACGGGATGAGGGCGGCGCCGACGAGCACGAACACCGGGGTCAGCGCCCCGGCGACCGTGGGATGGAAGTACGCGAGCAATTCCTGGAGGCCCAGGAAGTACCACGGCGCCTTCGCCACCGCCGGGGTGACGTTGCCGTTCGCGAGCGCCTCGAGCGGCGCGTTGACGAACAGGCCCATGAGGAGCAGGAAGATGCTCATCATGCCGGCCGCGAGGAACTCGATCGAGAGCAGGTGCGGCCAGGTCATGACCGTGTCGTCGGGTTCCTTCTGGACCCGGACGACGGCGTCCTGCTTGACCATCGCGAGGAGGCGATAGGGGCGAGCGGACATCGGCACCCGCTGCTTGTCGATCTCCGTCCGGCGGGACGGATCGACCGGGGCGACGACGCGGCGGTCCGTGGGGTCCTTGGTGTCGGTCATCGGGCGACCCTGCGCATCGTCATAGCGGCCCGCTGATGCCGCCGTCTTTACGGATGCGCCAGAAGTGGACGGCGAGGAAGATCGCGCCAACCAGCGGCAGGACCATGATGTGGAGCACATAGAACCGCAGGAGGGTGTTCTGGCCCACCTCCAGACCGCCCAGCAGCAGCAGGTTGGCCGGGGTATTGAACAGCGGGGCGTAGCCGGCCATGTTCGTGCCGATCGTGATCGCCCAGTAGCCGATCTGGTCCCATGGCAGCAGGTAGCCGGTGAAGCTCAGCATCAGGACCAGGAACAGGAGGATGACCCCGACCACCCAGTTGAACTCGCGCGGCGGCTTGTAAGCCCCGTGATAGAAGACCCGCATCATGTGCAGGAACACGAACAGGACCATCAGGTGGGCGCCCCACCGGTGGATGTTCCGGGTCAGCAGGCCGAACGTGACGTGGCTCTGGATGTCCAGGATGTTCGTGTAGGCCAGGTGGTCCGACGGGACGTAGAAGAACATCAGGTAGACGCCGGTCACGGTGAGCACGAGGAACAGGAAGAACGACAGGCCGCCGAGGCAGAACGTGTAGGCGAACTTGACGGCGTGCTGCCGGACGCGGACCGGGTGGATGTGCAGGAAGACGTTGTTCATGACCGCGTACGCGCGCGATCGTTCGTCGCTCGGGTACGGCTGGCGGAAGAGCGACCGCCACACGGCACTTCGGCGGATGCCCTGGTCCACCCGCTCGAGGAAACTCACCTGGGTCCTCCTGCGACGCCGGCGAGCCCGGCGAGCTGCGCGTCCCGGTACGACTCCTTGTAGAGCCGACCGTCGGTCGAGATCTCCTCGAGCTCGAACCGCTCCATCGTAATGGCGTCGAAGGGGCAACGCTTGACGCACAGGGCGCACCGGATGCAGCGCTCCTCGTCGAGGATCATCGCCGCGCCGTTGCTCCAGCCGTAGGCCTCCTCGACCTCGGGCAGGGCGCCCTCGGCCTTGAGCTGGTTGATGTCGACCATGTGGATGACGCCTTCGGGGCAGACATCCGCGCACGCCCCGCACAGGACGCACCGGAACGGGTCGAACCAGATGTTGAAGTTGCACATGAGGCAGCGGGTCGATTCGGCGACCGCCTGGTTGGCCGTGTAGCCGAGCTCGACCGGGGTGGTGAAATTGACCGCCGGATCCACGGACGGCATGCGGGCCGCGAGGGGCGCCATCGGGATGTGCTGGCGCGGCAGGACGTCGTAGAGCTCCGGCATGTCGTGGCGCCACGAGCTCGTGATCTTGACGTTCGCGGCGACCGTGACGTCCTGGCGCCCGCTCAGGTAGCGGTCGATCGCGTAGGCGCACTTCTTGCCGTGACCGGCGGCCTCGATGAGGGTCGTCGGCCCGGTCACGAAGTCACCGCACGCGAACACGCCGCGGACATTCGTCGCGTACGTCGCCGGGTCCACCTTGACTCGGCCGCGGTTGATCTCGAACGTCGCCTCGACCGGGAGCATCGTGAGGTCCGCCGCCTGCGAGACGGCCGGGATCACCGTGTCCGCCTTGACGATGAATTCCGAGCCGGGGATCGGCACCGGCGAGCGCCGCCCGGATGCGTCCGGCTCGCCGAGCTTGTTGCGGATGAACCGGACGCCGGTCAGCTTGCCGTCCTCGCCCAGCAGCTCGACGGGGCTGACCAGGAACTCCATCCGAACGCCCTCGCGCTCGGTCTCGCCCAGCTCCTCCTCGTCCACGACCAGCTCCGAGCGGGTCCGCCGGTAGGCGATCGTGACGTTCTCGGCGCCATGGCGGAGGCTGGTCCGCGAGCAGTCCATGGCGGTGTAGCCGCCACCGATCACGACGACGTCGTCGCCGACCTCGAGCGGCTGGCCCAGGTTGGCCTGCTTCATGAAGTCGACGCCGTACTGCACGCCGGCCAGGTCCGAGCCGGGCACGTCGAGCTCGACCGCGTTCATCGCGCCCGCCGTGATGGCGACCGCGTCGAAGTCGCGCTGGAGCTGATCGAACGTGATGTCCGTGCCGATCGCGGTGTTGAACACGAAGTCCACGCCCAGGCGCTCGATGAGCCGGACGTCCTTCTCGATCGCCTCGCGCGGGAGCCGGAAGGCGGGCACGCCGATCAGCATCGTGCCGCCGGCGTACGGCAGGCTGTCGTAGACCGTGACCCCGATGCCCTTGAGGGCCAGCTCGCGGGCGATCGCCAGGCCGGCCGGTCCGGCGCCCACGACGGCGACCCGCTCGGCGCGAGGAGCGATCTGGGGCATCGCGTCCGGGATCCCGGACGCCTCGTGCCACTCCACGAGGAACCGCTTCATGGCGCGGATCGCGAGCGGCCGGTCGATGTCACCGCGGCGGCAGGCGCGCTCGCACGGGGCGGAACAGACGTAGGCGCACATCGCCGCGACCGGGTTCGGGTCGCGGCTGAGGATGTAGCCCTCCTCGAAGCGCCCCTCGGCGGCGAGGTTCAGGTAGCCGCGGCAGTTCGTGCCGACGGGACACGCTTCCTGACACTCGATGTTGCACTGGAGCCAGGACGCGTCCACAGGCTGGACGAGGAACTCCTGGTAGGGATCGATGGCCACGAGCGGGTCGTGCCTCTCCTGCTGGTGGGAAGCGGGCAGGGTGGTACGCGGAAGCGGCGGAAGGCGCCTGAACCGAATCTACCATCCGCGTCGGAGCAGGCGCAAAGACCGCCCGGGCACACTCGGGCCGTCTCGCAAGGGTGGCGACGCGGGCGAGTCATGGCGAGTACCATTCGCCGTCCCGTGACGACCGACAGCCTCCGGCGCCGCTTCGCCCGACCTCGCGCCACGAGCGTTCCCGAGTTGACGCTCCATGCATCGGCAGCTACGCTCCCCCGGGGAACACGCCCGGTCGGGCCGCGCGCGACCGACCGGTCGAGGAGGTCGGCCGTGCTCGCGAGCGATCTGGGCTTCCTGGCCCTGGGCGGGATCGTGGGGCTCCTCGCGGGAGCAGTCCTGATCGCCGTCCTCCGGGCAAGGCCCCCCTCGCCACGTCGGATCCGCCTCACCGTGACGCCCGGGAGCGTCCCGATCCGTCCGTCGCGGACGACCCTGGCCGGCGACCCGTTCGCGCCGGACCCGCACTGGGTGGCGCTCGGTGGTCCGTCCGACACGGCGGCGACCGGACCGGACGGCGCCACCCGCGGCAACGGATGGGCGACGCGGAACGGAACGCCCGTTCGTTCTGCCGCTCCGCACGACAGTTCCCCCATCGCGCCGGAGGTCGACACCGTGACCGAGACCCGAGCCGTCCAGGTCGAGACCGAGCCGGTCGGTCTGGAGATCGCGCCGGGGACCGACCCGGTCTTCGCGGCGATCGCCGCCGCCCGTGGCAGCGCCCTCGGCGAGGGCGGGATGGGCGCACCGGTCCTGCTCGAGCGCCCGGGCAGCCCGGTTCCCCTGCTCATGACCGAGGCAGGGTCGGGCGTCGCGATCCTCGAGGCCGCCATCCGGGCACGGAGAAGCGCCGCGAACGGGACGGATGGTGGCGCGACATCGCCGGGCGGCCCCGTCCCGGGCGGCGTCCTCGTCCTGGCTCGCGCGGACGACGGCGGGACCACAGGCGACGCGGCCACGGACGGCCACGGGCCCACGAGGGGCCGCGGCGCCACGGGCGGCCCCGGGGCCCTGGAACCCGCCCGCAGGTCGAGTGCGGGCGGGGACGGGGAGCACATCGACGGTCCGCGCGACGCAGCACCCACCACTGAAGCCGATCCGGCCGCGGCGACCGCCGACCCGTGCTCCGAAGCCCGCACGACGGTCGACGAACGGTGCGCGCTGGCGGAGCGGATGCGCCTGGCCGCGGAGAACGCCGCCGACGCCCTGCGCCAGGCCAAGGAGGCCCTCGACGAACACGCGGCCCAGGCGGCCGCGGCCGAGGCGATCGCCGATACCCGCGCCCAGCGGGCGGCCAAGGACGAGGCCCAGAGCACCTTCCGCACGGAGCGCGCCGGCGCCGGGTCACGGGAATCGGTCGAACAGGCCGCCCGGGACTGGCTCCAGGAGATCAACCGTATCAACGCCGCCGCGCGCGAGGCCGCGGCCACGCTGGCCCGGGAACGCGAGACCGCCGGCACGCTCCAGGTCTCGATCGAGCGTCTGACGATCGAGGCGGACGCCGCCCGCGTCCAGGCCGAGGGTGCCGAACAGTCGTGCGTCCTGGCGCGTTCAGCCCTGGCGACCTGCGAAGAGGAGGTCCGCGAGGTCGAAGCGGCCGGCAGGGGCGGGTCGGATGACGGCGCGCCCGGCGGCGAGGGCGGATCCGCCGGCGACACACCTGCCGCGCTGCCGCCGGCCGCTCGCTCCCGCGGTTCGAACGCGGCGTCGTCCGCACCGGAGCCGGCCCCCGCCGAGGAGGAAGGGGCGCTCTCGGCCGCGATCCGGGCCGGCGGCCATCCGGCCATCCTGGGCCTGCTCACGGGCGACCGGGCGGTCATGCAACGACTCGTCTGGGAGCTGGCCGGCGAGAACCCCGTCGACCAGCGCCGCTGGCAGGTCCAGCTCGCCGACCTCGTGGACGCCATCGTGTCGCGGGCGATCGAGGCGTGCGCCTTCGTGTTCCCCGATGAGCACCCGTTCTGGTCGCCGTTCACCCGCGGTCAGAGCGTCGACATCGCCCTGGCGCTCTCGTCGCTCGGCTTCCGGTTCGATGGCCTCGGCGGCTTCGCCGACGATCGCGTGCCGACCCAGCGCGATGTCTCGCTCGCGCTGGGCTATGCCGGGCTCGACCCGATGCGGGTGCGACGCTGGCCGGCCGAAACCGAGCTCGCGGAGCTCTACGCGGAGGTCACGGTCGCGGCGGACGAGTACATCCTGGGCGCTGCGCCGGGACTGACCCTGGGCGAGCTCGTCGGGATCCTGGGGCGCCGGGCGGACGCGCTGACCGAGGTCTGGAACGCGTGGGGCCGGATCAGCCCGATCCTGCTCGAGGACATCGGCACCTGACCCTCAGGCGCCCGGGGCGGGAGCCTCGGTTTCGGACGGGCTCGTCCCGGCGGCGGCTGGCTCATCCTCGTCGATGACGATGAGCCGGAACGACTCGGCGGCGGCGACCGCGATCTTCGCGCCCGCCTCGGACGTCCACTTCCGGAGCTCCAGCGCGAGCTCGTCCGGCTTCTCGATCTGGCTGGCGTGCGCCCGAAGAGCGTCGATCTTGCGCTCGACCGTCGTCGAGATGTCGATCCATACGCTCGGCTTCTCGGTCCAGAACAGGTACAGGCGCCGGACCCGATGGGCGGCCAGTCCCTCGCGGACGAGCCACGGGAACGACATCGGGTTGCGGGCGGCCGGGTAGGCCGCGTCGATCGCGGCGATCCCGGCGGTCCGATGGTCCGTATGGTTGACCCCGCCGTCCTCCCAGAAGAGCATCTCCGGGTCGTTGCAGAAGATGGCATCCGGCCGGAAGGTCCGGATCTCGCGCACGAGGAGCTCCCGCAGGGCCAGGTCGTTGGCGAGCGCCCCATCCGGCTGGTGGAGGAAGCTCACGCCCTCGTAGCCCACGACGGCGGCGGCCGCGCGCTGCTCGGCCTCGCGGGTGGCCGACAGGACGAGCGGGTCGAGGTCGGGGTCCTCGCCGCCGGCGTCCCCGCTCGTGCAGCAGACGAGCCAGCCGCGGGAACCCTCGTCGATCCAGCGGGCGGCGCTGGCGGCCGGCCCGAAGTCGGCATCGTCGGGGTGCGCCACGATGACCATGAACCGGTCCGGACGCCAGTCGTGGGGGATCGGACGGGGCGTCGGGTCGGTCGTACCGACGGGTCGGCGGGACGCTTCGGTCATTTCCGGGTAAAGGGTTGCATACGCCGCGCGACTTGGTTTAGCATCGCGGCCGAGGCTTCGCACGTCTCCCCCCACGCGCGAAGCCTCTTTCAATTCCTGGGCGTCGGCCGGGTCGGCGGGGACGTCATCGGATCAGGCCCCCGGATGGAGGGTCCGATAGGTCTCGAGCACCGCGGCGGCGTGGCCGTCCGCCTTGACCCGAGGCCAGACGTGGGCGATCCTGCCGTTCCCGTCGACCAGGAAGCTCGAGCGGACGATGCCCAGGTACTCCCTGCCGTAGTTCTTCTTGAGCGCCCAGGCCCCATAGGCGTCGGCGACCTTGTGCCCCTCATCGGACAGCAGGGTGAACGGCAGCTCGAACTTCGAGCGGAAGCTGGCGTGGCTGGCCGCGCCGTCCGGGCTCACGCCCCAGACCGTGAGGCCCTCGCCCGAGATGACCGGGTGGAGGTCGCGGAACTGGCAGGCCTCGGTGGTGCAGCCGGGCGTGTCGTCCTCCGGGTAGAAGTAGATGAGCGTCCACTTCCCGCGCTGGTCGGCGAGCCGGTGGATCGTGCCCTCGTCGTCCGGAAGGGTCACGTCGGGCGCCTGATCGCCCGGTTCGGGCATGGTCATGGGGCCAATGTAGCAGGCGTCTCGACCACGAGCAGACGACCCGTCCGGACCTCGACCCGGGCGGTCGCCGCGTCCCGCACGTTCGACAGGCCGCGTGCCGGGCCCACCGGCAGGGGCTCCCCGCGGAGGGGATAGGCGAGGCCGGTCGTCACGACCCCGGTCACCCCGTCGCCGATGGGCAGGAGCGAGACGAGGTCGCCCGGTCGGCCGGCGAAGGTGGCATCCGCTGGCCCGGTCAGGAGGGTCACCCGCGTCTCGGCCGCGAGGAGGACACACGGTCGGCCGGCCAGGGCCGGATGGGCGAGCAGTCCGATGTTGGCGAGCGCATGGTCGAGCCGCCGCCCGCCGAACGCCCCGATCACCACGATCCGCTCGGCCCCGAGCTCGATCGCGGCGAGGACCGCCAGCTCCGTGTCCGACTCGTCCTTCTCGCGGTCGACCCGCCGGATGGCGACGCCGCTCTCCTCGAGCCGGGCGAGCTCCGTGGGGTCGATCGAGTCCCCGTCACCCACGACGAGATCGACCGCGAAGCCGAGGCGCGTCGCGCCGTGGGCGCCGCCGTCGGCCGCGACGACCATGCCCACCGCGTCCGCCCAGCCGGGCCATGCCGCGTCGATGGCGGCCCGCTCGCCGATATCACCGTCCGCCACGACCAGGGCGGTGGCGGGTCCCGAGCCGGATCCGGCCATCGCTCAGACCGCCGGGGCGCGAGGCAGGCGGTCGGCGAGCATGATCCCGCTGGCATGGTCGGCCCACTCCGCGACCGACAGCGCGACCTCGTGGGCGCCGGCCGCGAGGAGGTCGGCCCGATCGGCGAGCGCCGAGGCGATGCCGATGGCCCGGGTCCCGGCCGAGCGGGCCATCCGCATGTCGTCCGTGTAGTCGCCGACGTAGGCCGCGGCTGCGGGCCGATCGGCCAGGCGCAGGGTCGCCAGGGCGGCCCGGAGCGGCGCCGGGTCGGGCTTGTGGACCGGGTGGTCGTCGCCGAAGACCTCGACCTCGAAGCGCCCGTCGAGGCCGAACCGCCGGAGCTGGGGCGCGACGACGGATCGGTCGCCGGCCGTGACCAGGCCGAGGCGCGTCCCCGTCGCGGCGATCCGGTCCAGCGCCTCCTCCGTCCCCGGGAACAGCCTGGACGAGGCGCCCCCGTCGTAGGCCGCCCGCCAGAGCTCGTTCGCCTCCTCCAGGCGGTCCTCGGCGATGCCGAGCCGCCGATACATCCGGCGCCAGTCCGGCTCGTAGGTCGCCCGGTAGGTCGCCTCGTCGTACGGCAATCCCATCGCCCGCACGACCGCGAGGTTGGCCCGGTAGAGCGCCCCGAGCGAGTCGGCGAGCGTGCCGTCCCAGTCGAAGAGGATCGCGTCCATGGCGTCCGATGCTACCCCCGGAACGGGCGGGGTCGCGTGATAGACTCCGGCCCGTGCTCGACGGAGACGTGCATCCGGCCACCCAGCGCGTCCTCGACGCTGCGGCGCGCAAGGGCATGACGCTCGAGGTCCGCGTGTTCCCCGAAGGCACCCACACCGCCGCCGATGCCGCTGCGGCCGTGGGCGCCGAGCTCGGCCAGATCGTCAAGTCGCTCGTCTTCGTGGCACCCGACGAGGACGGCGGTCTCGAGCCGATCGTCTGCCTCGTGTCGGGCCCGAACCGCGTCGACGTCGCCCGCCTGGCGGCCATCACCGGCGAGCCGGGCATCCGCCGGGCGACGGCGCGCGAGGCCAACGAGCTCACCGGGTTCGTCATCGGCGGGATCCCGCCCATCGGCCACAGCCGGCCGGTCCGGGTGATCATGGACCCCGACCTCGGCCGGTTCAGGCTGGTATGGGCCGCCGCCGGTACTGCGACCGCGGTCTTCCCCATCGCGCCGGGCGCCCTGCGCGACCTGGCCAACGCCACCGTGGCCCCGATCGCCGAGGAGCCGGCTTCGGAGCCGGGGCCGCCGACCGGCGAGGCCGTCCCGAACGGACCGTCCTTCGGCGGCGATCCGGCCGCCCAGGGCGCGGGCGCCTGAGCCCGGAATCCCGCCTGAACCCGGAGCAACGCCTGACACAGGAGCCGCATCAGTCCGTCGTCCAGTACCCGGGTGGGATCCGCGCGCGATACCGGTGGGGCGGAAGCGGCTCCGCGGCGGCCGTCTTCGCCCTGTCGGAGGCCGGCGGCACGCTCGAGGACCTCGGGCCGCTCGTCGCGACCGATCCCGATGCGCTCTGCCGGGCCGAGCTGCGCGTGGAGAGCCCGGCCGGGATCTGGGCGATCCGCCTCGCATCGGCGATCTTCGACGAGCCCGACGGCCTCCTGTGGGACGTGCCGGGGCTGCTCGTCGTCCGGTACGGATTCGTGGCGTATGCCCTGGATGCGCGCGACGGAACGCTGCGCTGGCAGCATCGGAGCGGGACGCCGCTGGTCGCCGTGCTCGGCTCTTCCCGCCTGGATCATGTCCTGGTCCAGTCCGAAGTCGAGACCTTCGCCGTCGACGCGGACGGTGTCGTGACCTGGCGGGCGGCCCACTCGGACGTCGTGGCCGGGGCCGAGCTGGTCGGTGGCCGGCTCGTCCTCACGAGCTTCGACGGTCAGGTCCGGGCCCTCGATCCGGCGACCGGCCAGACCGCGGGCTGACCCGACGCTCAGCGCGCCTCATCCCCCCGACGGCCGCGATGTGTGGACGCGCGGTGGACAATCCGCGCGACCGGAGTGGCGATTCGGTGGACAAGCCGGGTTGACCCGCCGCGCGCGCCCGACGTACGGTTGAGGCCAGCCCGGAGGGGTCGAGCGTCGCTAACGGCGGAGATCGCATCAACGCCCACGCGGTCGGGTAGGTTCCTTCGGGCCTTTCCGTGCCCGCCGGGCTATCCTGCGGACGTGTTCCCCGTCGCGTCGCCCGTCTCGCCGCGCGTGCCGTGATCCCCGCCATCCTGCTGGTCGCCGGGCTGCTCGCACTCGCCGGCGCCCTGCTCGTGCTGCGCTCGTTCGGGCCGGGCTACCGGATCGGACGACTGCTCGCGACGACCCCGCCGGTCTCGGTCGCCGACGCCGCGGCCCGGGCGCGCGCCGGGACCGCCGGGTACCTCCGGGTCGACGGCCGGATCGACGCCGAGGATGAGTTCGAGGACGAACATCATCGGCCCCTCGTCTTCCGACGGCGGCGGCTCGAGATCAGGCATGGCGGGACCTGGGAGACGGTCGACGAGGCCCGGGAGTCGGTGCGCTTCGAGATCCGGGACGGGCTCGATGCCGTGGTCGTCGACAGCGACGCCCTCGGACCCGGGCTCGTGGTCATCCCGCGGGAGGCCGTGGGGACGGCTCGCGACGTGTCCGACCGGGTCCCGGCGGACCTTCCCCGGGCGACCCCGACCCGGCTTCGGGTCGAGCAGATCTCATCGGTCGAGCACGCGATCGTGCTCGGCGTCCCGGAAGTCGGCCCGGATGGCGACGTGCGGATCACCGCCGGGCAGGGACGACCGCTCGTCCTGACCACGCTCGAGCGTCCCGAGGCGATGCGCCTGCTCGGCGGAGGTCGGCGGGCGCGACCGGCGCTCGCGAGCGGATTGCTCCTGGGCGGGATCGCGCTGCTCGTCCTGGGTGCGGGCTGGGCGATCCTCGGCGGACTGCGGTGAGTCGGCCGCCGGGGCGCCGCTGCGCGACCGGGCGGCGGACGGCCCGGCGCGTGCTGGCGGCGTCGCTGTGCGCGATCGTGATCCTGGCCATCGCGCCCCACGGCGCGACCCCGGGGAGCGGCGCCTGGCCCGGGATCGTGGCCGGCCCTCCGGACGCGGCGGCCGCCTCACCCGAACCGAGCGCCCCGGGCGGCGACACCCGCTCCGTCGGCGAGGGGCCGGGCCTGGTCGGGGCGCCGTTCCTGGCGGTCGCCGGGATCGTCGCCCTGGGCCTCGCGGCGGCCGGCGTCACGCTCCTCTACCTGCGTCTCACGGCGGGCCAGGACCGGCCCGCCGGCCCCACCGGACAGGGGGCCCGACCGAACCGCCGGGACGGTCCCGGGACGGGCTCCTGACCGTCCGTTCCGCCTGCTAGGACCTTCGTCCTATTGGAAAGAACTGTGAAGCTCCCTAGTCTCGGGTCGTCGACCTCACATTTCTTCCAGCAGGCGCCATTTGACCGCAGGTCTTCCCCCACGCCCGACGGACGCCACCCTGTCTGTGACGAAAGCAGCCCGGATCCTGGGTGTCCATCCGAACACCATCCGCGCCTGGAGCGACCAGGGGCGGCTTCGCTACTACCGGATCAATCCACGCGGCGATCGGCGCTATCGAGTCGGCGACCTGCAGGGGTTCCTGGCGGCAGCCGAGGCGACGAACCAGAGCGGCTACGGGGACGGCCACCCGGATCGGTCGCATCGGGCCCGGAGCGGACGACCGAACCTGGCCATCGTCCGGGGCACCGACCGTGCGGCCGCCCAGCCGCTTCCCGCCCGCCGCCGGGGCGACCGCATCCACACCGGGTCTGTGACACCGTTCGTGAGTGCCGACCTGGCCACCGAACGGGCCCGCCACCGGCTCGACCTGCGGGTCCTGGCCGAGCTCGCCGCCCTGACGTCGGGCGGGCGTGACATCGACCGGATGCTCGGGTCGGCGGTCACCCTGCTCCGCGAGTCCTTCTCGCTCGACTTCGTGGCGGCCTATGAGCGGCGCGAGGACCGACTGGTCGCCCGGGCGATGCGCGGGAGCGGGCCGATCCGGACCACCGAGCTTCCCGTCGCCTTCGGTTCGGTCGGCCGGGCACTCGCCGACGATCGCCCGACCCTGGTCCGCGAGGACGAGGACGGCTGGCAACCGATCCATCCGGGATCCGTCATCGAGATCGCCCTGCCGATCACATTCGCCACGAATCGCTGGGGCGCCCTGGTCGTGGGCTCCGGCGATGACGGTGTCCTGTCCGAACTCGATATCCCGTTCCTCGACAGCGTGGCTCGCCAGTTCGCGGCCGCGGTCTTCTCGGCCGGCCTGTTCGAGGAGGCCGCCCAGCAGGTGCACCGGCTGGACGCCCTGCGCCGGGTCGCCAGCGACATCGGCAGCAAGCTCGACCTGGACCAGACCCTGGCCGGTCTCGTCGACCACGCGACCGTCCTGTTCCAGGCCGATCGGGCCGCGGTGTTCCTGCGCGACGCGAACGGCCAGGTCGTGCCCGCCGTGAGCCGTGGCCTGTCGCCGGCCTACCTCGCCTCCGTCCGCGACTTCCCCGTGCCGTCACTGCCGGGCCTGGCCGTCGTGGCTCGCAAGCCGATGTTCGCGACGGGCTACGCGGACGACCCGCGCGGCTCGGGGGTCCGGGCGGCGGTCATCCAGGAGGGCATCGACACGCTGTGCACGGCGCCACTCCTGGACGGCCAGATCGTCCTCGGGCTGCTCAACGTGTATCACGATCGGCCCCATCCGTGGACGGCCACCGAGCTCGACACGCTCGCCGCGTTCGCCGCCCAGGCCCAGGTCGCGATCAAGACCGCCCAGGACTACAACCAGATGGCGACCTGGGCGGCCCAGCTCCAGTCGATCCAGCAGCTCGGCGCCCGACTCAACGGCCTGACCAGCGTCCGCGAGATCGGCTCGGCCATCGCGACCGAGCTGCACGAGTTGATCGACTACCACAACGTCCGGGTGTACCGCCTGCAGGGCACGGACGATCTCATCCCGGTGGCGTTCCAGGGCAAGGTCGGCGAGTACGTCGACGAGACGCCCGACCAGCTGGCGACGAAGGTCGGCCGGGGCATCACCGGCTGGGTCGCGGAACACCGCATCGCCCAGAACCTTCCGGACGCGGCGAAGGATCCTCGGGCGAGCACGATCGTCGGGACCGAGGAGGACCTGGATGAATCGATGCTCCTGGCCCCGATGCTGTTCGAGGACGCGATCCTGGGCGTCGTCGTCCTGTCCAAGCTCGGCTTGAACCAGTTCAGCGAGGACGACCTGCGACTCCTGACGATCTACGCGAGCTTCGCCGCCCAGGCCATGGCCAACGCCGACACGAACGAACGGCTGCGAGCACAGACCGAGGTCCTCGAACGCCAGCTGCGGAGCCAGCGCGACCTTCTCCAGATCACGGAGTCGATCCTGGGCACGCTCGACACGTCGTCCGTGCTCGACCAGATCACCGACCGGTTGAATGCCCTCGTCCGGTCGGACAACATCGCGATCGAGCTGGTGGACAAGGAGAGCGGCCTCCTCGTCCCGTTGTCGGCCAAGGGCGTCGACGCGCTCCAGTACCTCGAACCGTGGGATCCTGGCGAGAAGGGCATCGCGCCGTGGGTCGTGGCGAACAACGAGCCGCAGCTCATCGTCGACGAGGCCGCCGATGGGCGGGTCAACCACTTCCGGGGCCAGGGTCCGGTCGATGGCAGCATCATCTGCGTGCCGCTGCGCGACCGCGCCGGGGCGGTGGGCGTGCTCACCCTCGAGCGGCTCGGCTCGAAGGACCGGTACCAGCAGGCCGACTTCGACCTCGTCCAGCTCTTCGCGGCCCACGTATCGATCGCGCTGGAGAACGCCGAGGCGTTCAAGAAGCAGATCGAGCGGGCGGAGCGCGACACGCTCACCGGCCTGTTCAACCACGGCTCGTTCAAGGACAGCCTGAGCCGGGCGGCGACGGAGGGGGCGCGATTCAGCCTCGTCATGATCGATATCGACGACTTCAAGCAGGTCAACGACGCGATGGGCCACCAGGCTGGCGACCGGATGCTCCGGGAGATCGCCGGGGCCATCACGTCGGCGGGCCGCGAGTCTGACCGGGTCTTCCGCTATGGCGGGGACGAGATCGCGCTGCTGCTGCCGAGCACGGACCACGCGGGGGCGATCCTCGTCGCCGAGCGGGTGCGCACCGCCGTGGAGGCGGTCGGCGCGCCGGGCACGGCCTGGGCCGCCGGCAAGCTCACGGTCAGCGCATCGATCGGCGTCGCCACGTTCCCCGACGACGGAGCGGACCCGGAGACGATCCTGCTCGCCGCCGACCGCGCCTGTTTCGTGGCGAAGCGGACCGGCCGTGGCTTCATCGCCACCGCCGCCCAGGGTCTGGCCCTGGCCGCCGAGTTCAAGCTCCAGGACCCGACCCCGGTCGATCCGCCGAGCGGCACGGCCTGACCCTGCGGCCTGCCGCGCAACGCCGCGCGGGCGCGGACCGTCTTGGAGGCATGCGCTCCCCTGGCCGGGTCGCGGCGCCACTCGCGCTCGCGCTCTTCCTCTCGGGTGGCTGCGTCGACATCGACAGCCTTGTCTCGCACCCGCCGGCCGGCTCGGCGGCCCCGACCGTCGCCCCGACGCCGATCCTGACCGCGCCCGTCCCCACGCCAGAACCGACCTTCCTCGTCTACAAGGTCAAACCGGGCGACCGCCTGGCGGTCCTCGCCAAGAAATACAAGACGACCGTCGAGAGCATCGGCTACTGGAACCGCGCCCGCTACGGGACGCTGGACCCGGACAGTTCGATCTACGCACCCGATTCGATCAAGGTGGGCTGGCTGCTTCGGATCCATCCCGGCCAGACGACGGACAGCGACTACGAGGATCCAACTCCGACCCCGGCCGATGAGCCCTCGCCCGGCGGGTCGCCATCGGCCCCGCCCTCTAGCTGAGCCCGGCTCGGCTCAGAGCTCGAGGCGACCGGCCCGGATGATCCGCTCGAGGAACTGCCGGGTCCGCTCCTGCGCGGGCGCCCGGAAGATCCGCTCCGGCGGTCCTTCCTCGAGGATCCGGCCGCCGTCCAGGAAGCAGACCCGCGTCGCGATGTCGCGGGCGAAGCCCATCTCATGGGTCGCGATGATCATCGTCATCCCGCCCTGGGCGAGCTCGCGGATGACGTCCAGGACCTCGGCCACCAGCTCGGGGTCCAGCGCCGAGGTCACCTCGTCGAGGAGGAGCACGTCCGGGCGCATCGCGAGGGCGCGGACGATCGCCACCCGCTGCTGCTGACCGCCCGACAGGCGATCCGGGTACTCGGCCGCCTTGTCGGCCAGCCCGAACCGCTCGAGCAGCTCGAGCGCCTGGCGCTCGGCCTCGGCCCGGGGGGTCCGGAGCACCTTGCGCGGCCCGAGCGTGACGTTGTCGGTGACCCGCATGTGCGGGAACAGGTTGAACGCCTGGAACACGATGCCGATCCGCCGGCGGATGGCGTCGACGTCCACCCCCGGCGCCGTGATCTCCTCGGCGCCGATCGCCACCCGACCGGCGTCGACCGATTCGAGCAGGTTGATGCAGCGCAGGAGCGTCGACTTGCCGCTCCCCGACGCGCCGATGAGGCAGACGACCTCGTGCTCGGCGACCGAGAGGTCGATGCCGCGCAGCACCTCGAGCGCTCCGAACGACTTGTGGAGGCCCTCGATCCGGATCGCCGGACGGGCGACGGCGCCCGCCGGGTCCGCCGCCGATCGCGCCACCGGCGACGCTGGGTACATCGTCATGGAGTCGCGCCCGCGAGCAGGCGCCCGCGATCGCGGGCGACGAGCCAGTCGGTCACGTGGATGAGCGGGATCGTCAGGAGGAGGAACAGGAAGGCTGTCACCAGGTAGGGCGTGAAGTTGAACGAGGCCGACTCGTCGATCTGGGCCTGCCGGAAGACCTCGATGACACCGACGAACGAGACGAATGCGGTGTCCTTCTGGAGCCCGATGAAATCGTTGAGGAGCGGCGGGATGACTCTCCGGACCGCTTGCGGGATGACGACGTAACGCATCGCCTGGAGATAGGTCAGCCCGAGCGACCGGGCCGCCGCGGCCTGGCTCGGATGGACCGATTCGATGCCCGCCCGATAGACCTCGGACACGTAGGCGCTGTACACGAGCACGAGGGTCACGACGCCCCAGAAGAACGGGTCGAGCGGCAGCCAGTCGATCCCGAGCGTCGGGATGCCGAAGCCGAGCAGGAAGATGATCAGGACGCTCGGCACGCCGCGGAAGATGTCGGTGTAGACGAGCGCCATCGCCCGGACGGGAAAGAAGACCGGGCCGGGCAGGCTGCGCAGGACCGCGACGATCAGGCCGAGCGGCAGGATGCACGCCTCGGCGATGAGGAACAGCTGGACGTTGACGGCGATCGCGGCGACCTGGCGCGGCCACGACGTCCCGATGTACTTCGGGTTGAAGAAGCTCTCCTGGACGAGCCCCCAGCCGGGCGAGGTGACGATGAGCCAGCCGAGGAGCCCGAAGACGACGACCGAGCTGCCGATCGCGATGAGCAGCGACCGACGGCCGGCCCCGCGGCGACCGCCGGCCCGCCTACGCGGGTAGCGCGGCGGGCCGGGCGAGCCGGCGCCCGCCGGCCCGCCGCCGCCGGAGACCATACCCTGCGTCCCGTCCGCCTATTGGAGCTTGGGAGCCCCTTCGCTGGTGATGTACTGCTGGCGGGCCGCATCGAGCGACCCGTCCGCCTTGATGGCCGCGATGGCGAGGTTCACGCAGGCCGTGAGGCTGCTGCCCTTGGTGAGCACGACCGAGAAGTGCTCCTGCTCGCCGATCGTCGGCAGTTCGCCCACGATGACCCCACCGGTCAGCTGCGCGTCGCGCATGTAGAAGGTGGACCCGAGGTCGGCGACGACGCCGTCGACCTGCTTGGTCTCGAGGGCCTTCACGGCCAGATCCAGCGAGTTGTAGACGCGCGGTTCCTTGGTCGGCTGGATGTTGTCCTGGATGTACTTGAGGCTCGTTGTGCCCACCTGGGTGCCGAGCCGGAACGGCTTGAGGCCGGCCACGGTCGTCACCTTGCTGATCGCGTTCGCCTTGAGCGCCACGACTGCCTGGTTGTCGTCGAAATAGCCGTCCGACAGGTCGACCGCGTTCGCCCGCTCGGCGCTGTATGAGACCTGGGCGAGGTAGAAGTCGAACTTCTTCGGCCCCGGCTGGATCGCCGGGTCGAAATCGACCGCGACCCATTGCACGTCGGTCTTGTCGAAGCCGAGCGCCTTGGCGATGAGGTACGCCGTCGCGCCCTCGAGACCCTGGCCGTTGTTCGGGTCGGCGAACTGCCAGGGCGAACCGGCGGCCGGGTCGGGGCCTGCCCACCACGGGCTGTAAGCCGGGTTGGACGTGCCGATCGTGAGCTTGCCCGCGGTCAACGTCTTGAGCGCCGCGGGTGAGCAATCGGGACCGGTCGGTCCGGGGCTCGCGGTCGCCGGGGCCACGGACGCAGCCGTGGGCGCCGCGGTCGCCGGTGCGCTGGTCGGGGCCGGAGTCGGCGCGGGCGTGGCCGCGGCCGTGCACGCGGACAGCGCGACGACGACGCCGATGAGGGTCAGGCGCGTGATGGCGCCTCGTTGGGACAGATGCATCGGGTTCCTCCTCCGGGGCTGGCTCGGGCGCAGTGTACCGGCGCGCGCCCCCGCGGGCTCGACTGCAACCCGCCCGCGGCACGATCGTGCCCCGGGAACACCGAAACGGCGCCTGGAGGAGGCTAGGCGCCGTTTCGGGTGGACTGGTCGTCGCGACGGGAGGAGGGAGAACGCCGCGACGGCCGGGGGTATTCGGTTGTGAGCGCCGATCAGTGGAGCCGGGCGTTGCCGTCCGTCTCGCCGAACCGGCCGGAGCGCTGCATCTCCCGGAGGAACAGCAGCTGGTTGAGTTCCTTGAGGTTCCAGCGCTGGTCCCCGACATGGAGACCGGACAGGAAGGCGGTCAGGTTGGCCGCCTCATCGGGCGCGAGGCCGCGCAGGACGAGAAGCCGATAGGTGGAGCGGGTGGGCAGATCGCTCGGAGCGGAGAAGATGGCGCTGGTGACAGACGGCGTCGTGGCGGCGGCCATGGCCTTCGAGCGATCGCCGCGGACCGGTCGTCGCTGGCTTCGTGCGATGCGACTACGCGTCTGGCCTGCCATGGTTCACGTGCCTGACCTGTCTCCTGTCCCGACGGGCACCGTGCCCGGGATGTGGTCTGCCGGGGTCCGGTACCCGTTGCACCGGCCCTTGGTGGAACTTTCGGTCGACTGACCCCCCAGGACGATGGCTCTACGGTCCCGGGTGACCCCGTACTTGCGTAGCCCCCGTCATCCCGATGGAGTAGTTCCTCCGGGTAGACTCGCCGCGATGCGGGTCCGAGCCTTCAAGTTGCGGCTGATCGCTGCGTGCTTCACGGTCCTGTGGACGGTGACGGCCGGGCTTGTGTTACTCGGCTATCGGCCGGGTGGTCCCATCGATCTGCTGGTGGGCGTCGCGGCCCTGTTCCCGGTCGGCATCGCGGTCATCGGACTCGCCTGGCCGCCGACCGCCCGTCACGACGGGATATTCGCCTCGACGGTCTGGCTCGGGCTGCTGGCCACGCTCGTGCTCGTGCCGTCGATCGGCGGGGTCGCCTTCCAGCTCACGTCGGCCGGGACGCAGACCATCCTCCCGTCCTGGCAGGCCGCCTACCCCTGGCTGCTCGCGCTCGCCAGCACGAGCCTGTTCAGCGGCCTGGGAGCGATCCGCCACCTCGTGGGGCCATTCGCCTCGCGGCGGCGGCGTCTGGCGATGGGCGTCGCGCTGGGCGGGATCATGACCCTCGGTTCGGGCCTGGTATTCGGATCGGTCGCGATCGCCAACGAGATCGGCCTGCGCGGCCGGCCGGTCACGTTCTCGCGCTTCGGGCCGACCGATCCGACCCTCGTACCGCCCGACTGCGACGCCGACGTCGGCACGCCCGACACGGCACACGTGGAGGTGACCTTCACGGCCGACGTCGACGGTCACCCGGTCGGCTGGGCGAACATCGCCGGCATCCGGTCGGGGACGAACGTCCGCTGGACGGCCGACGTGGCGGCCGATCTGACCCTCGGGCGGCACGGGGTCCTGCGCACGGCGGCCGGCGCCTGGGAGCGCGGACCGGCGGGCGGCTGGGTCGCCGTCCCGCCGGCCAGCGTCGACGGCGACACGCTCGACCTCCAGGCCGCGATCGCGGCGCTCAAGACGGAGACCCGCGCGACGGCCGAGGATCGCGGCCTCGAGTTCATCGAGGGGGCCAAGGCCCGCCATTGCCGGATCGCCATCGATGGCCCGACCGCCCGGGCCGCGTTCCCCGAGATGGAGTGGTTCATCGGTTCGGCCGACCTTCATCGCTGGCGGGGGGAGCTCGACTTCTGGGTCTTCGGCGACGGCCAGGTCGGGCAGGTCGTCATGACCGTCAACGGCGACGCCGCGGAGATGGGCTCGACCGGCCTGCAGGCGACGATCAGGACGACCATGATCGCCATCGACCGGGACCTCCCGGTCGCGATCTCACCGCCCGGATGAACAGGGAGGACGGATCCTTGGATCGGGACCGGTTCGCCGGCAAGCGCGACCGGGTCGCCCGACTGCTCCGGATCGTGCGCTACCTCCAGGAGCGCGGCGAGGCCGGTGCCAGGCCGGAGGAGATCGCCCGGGCCGTCGCGATGTCCCGGCGGACGGTCTACCGCGACCTGCGGGCCATCGAACAGGAGATCGAGGTCCCGGTCTGGTCGGAGAACGGCCGCTGGGGCCTGGAGGCGAGCGGCCTCCTGCCGCCCCTCAAGCTCACCCTCGCCGAGGGCCTGGCCGTCTTCCTCTCGGCCCGGCTGATGGCCCGCTACGCGACAGCCCACGACCCCGACCTGATGGGCGCCTTCCAGAAGCTCGGCTCCGGCATGCCCGAGGCGATCGCCGAGCACGTCGCGAGCACCCTGGACGTGATGGCCGCGCGCCCGCCCGACGAGGCCTTCCGGCGCCGGGTCCAGCTGATCACGCGCGCGTGGGCGGAGCGGCGCGTCCTCGAACTCACGTACGACACCGGCGCATACACCCCGGGCAGCGGCACGCGGACCGCGCGGGTCCGGCCCTACATGATCGAGCCGTCGTCGTCGACCCACGCGCTCTACCTGATCGGCTGGGACGAGACACGCGACGGGATCCGCACGTTCAAGATCGAGCGCATCCGGGATCTGGCGCTGACGCACGACCGCTTCGACGCGCCGGAGCGGGGCGCGATCGAGGCGACCCTCGCAGCGGCCTGGGACATCATCGCGGACCAGGAACCGACGGACGTCGTCCTGCGCTTCGGCACGTCGGTCGCGGGGCGCGTCGCCGAGACGCACTGGCACCCGACCGAGACGCGCGAGCAGCAGCCCGACGGGACGCTCATCTGGCGGGCGACCGTCGCCGGGACGATCGAGATCCGGCTGTGGATCCTGTCCTGGGGACCCGACGTGGAGGTCCTCGAGCCGCCGGCGTTGCGTCGGTCGGTCGCGGAGTCACTCGCCGCGGCGGCGGCCATCTACCGGACCTGAGCGGAGCCGTAGAGTCCGCGGCGGTCTGCTGCGGACCGGTGGAGTCACCGGCAGTGCGGTGCGGTGCGCTGCGGTCCGGTGCACTTCGGGGTGGACCTGGACCGGCGGGTGGGGTACCCTTCGCCTGCGTCGCGGTCCCGCTCACGGGTCGAGACGCCGGAGGTGGTTCGGTACCTCGGGTCTCGTGCACCACGGTCCGGTGACGAGTCCACACGCGGCGCTCACTGGCGTGTCGCATCCCCGCCGGACGGTCCTTCGCGCAGGCCCGGCTCGCGTCCCCAGCGCGACGTCCCCTGCGGCAGGAGAGAGGATGCATCGACCGATGCGCCGCGCATTCCCCCGGATGCCGCGTCGCGTGCTCGCCATACTCCTGGCCGGCATCGTCGCGACCATGATCGGCTTCGCTCCCGCGACCGCCCTGGCGGCCGGCAGCTCGCCCAATGCGAACACGAACCCGCCGAACTCACCGAGTTCCGGCACCGTCGAGTCGTACATCCGAACCTGGCTCAACCACGATCGCTCGATCCGCGGTCTTAGGTCGCTCCGGGTCGATGTCACGCTCGCGGGGATCGCCACGACCCGGGCGCAGACGCTCGCATCGCTGGGTCTGCTGAGTCACTCCGCGCCGGGCAACCTGACCAACCAGCTGAACGCGGCGGGCGTGCGCTGGTACGGCTGGGGCGAGGACATCGGCTGGTCGTCGTACTCCTGGGGGCACGACGTGGCGCTTTCGCTCTACACCATGTGGAAGCACAGCCCCGCCCACTGGACGCTCATGATGAGTTCCCACTACAACTACATCGGGATCGGGCTGGGCTACCGCTGGCCGGATGGTGCGACCTACTCGTCGATCGTCTTCGCCGAGATGCCCGACCACTCCGCGCCGACCGCGAAGATGACCTCGGCCTCGCGCAGTGGCACGATCGTCACGTACCACTACAAGGGCACCGACACGATCCTGCAGAGCCATTCGGCCGGCATGAAGGATTACGACGTCGAACTCAAGGTCGACGGCGGGGCCTGGAGGATCATCAAGAGCCACCGGATCTCGAGCTCGATCACGCTGTCCCCGCGCCCGCACGGGCACACGTACTACATCGCCGTGCGAGCCCGCGACAGGAACGGCAACCTGGGCCATTGGAGCACGCCGAAGGGCGTCTACGTGCCCTAGGGGGATCAAGACCGCGCCCGGCGCGCACCAGGGTCCCCGGTCGGCGAGGCGAGGGCGGGTTACGCTGCGCGTGTGAGCCGGCACCCGTTCTCCGCGGTCAACCTCATCAGTGACCCGATCCACGGCTATATCGAGCTGACGAAACGGATCCCGGCCGCCGGATCGGCGGCCGCCGGGCTCCCGGTCGAGGACGTCGCCGAGGAGGACCTGCTCGACTCGGCCTGGCTCCAGCGGCTGCGCCGGATCTCGCAGCTCCAGAGCGCGCGGTGGGTCTTTCCGACCGCCGAGCACTCGCGCTTCACCCACGGCCTCGGGGTCATGCACGAGGCCGGCCGCTGGACTCGCCACCTCTACCCATCGCTCCGGACCCGCCTGATCGAGACCGGCGAGGCCGTGCCGTCCGAGGGCCTCGTCGTCGAGACTCTGCGCATCGCCGGGCTGCTCCACGACGTGGGCCACGGTCCGCTGGCCCACTTCTTCGACGACCACGTCCTGCGCGACTTCCCCGCCCCGGCCGACGCGCGGCGGCCGACCGGCAAGAAGCTGACCCACGAGGACCTGAGCCAGCTCATCATCGAGCGCGAGCTGGGAACGACGATCGCCGGCCTGCGGCGGGCCCCGGGGAGCGTCGCGGAGCGCGACGGCTTTGCGCCGGGCGAGGCGATCGACCCTCGCTGGGTGGCGTTCCTGGTCTCGAAGCCCGCCCTGGCCGACCCGTCCATGCCGCGCTGGGTGCGCTGGCTCCAGCCGCTCCTGTCGGGCGTGTTCACCGTGGACAACCTCGACTACGTCCGACGCGACGCCTACTTCACGGGTGTGTCGACCGGCCCCGTGGACGCCGAGCGGCTCATGCGCTACTCGTTCATCGGCGAGCGCGGGCTGACCCTGTACGAGCCCGGCCTGGGGGCCCTCGAGATGTTCCTCACGGCCCGGCTCTTCCTGTACCAGCAGGTCTACTTCCATCGGACCGTCCGGGCGATCGACCTCGACCTGGGCGAGGTCTTCGGACCGAGCATCCGGGCGATCTTCGGCGACGTGTCGCCGGCCGAGGCGCTGGGCGCCTACGTCGACCTTGACGAGTACGCCCTCCTCCATCAGGCCGCCCTGTGGACGCGGGGCGAAGTCATCGCCGAGGACCCGCGGCCGGGTGACGGGCACGTGACGGCGGCCGTCGCGGCCGGGTGGCGGGCCATCCTCCTGCGCCAGCCACGCTGGCGGGCCGAGGCCGAGATCCGACTCAACTACGAGGACGTGCCACCGGCGGACGAGCTCGCGACCCTGGGTCCCGAGGAGCCGGGCCGCGTCGTCATCGACCTGGCGACCGTCGACGCGCGGCCGGCCGACGCCACCGCGACCGATTCGCTCCTGGCCGTCGAGGGTCGCGACGGCCGGACGGCCGCGCCGCTGAGCCGGACGCTCGCCCGCCTGCCCGCCTGGTCGATGATCGCGCGTCGTTACCGGCGCACCGATCCCTGAGGAGGACCCGCGGATGAGCCGCCCGCAGCGCCACGCCAGCCGGCCCGCCCTCGACGGATCGCGCGCGCCGGATGCCGGCGGATCGGAACCGCCCGCGGCGTGAGCGAGACCCGGACCGGCATCCTGGCCGCGACCGGCGCGGCCCTCCTGTTCGGTTCCTCGTTCGTGGCCACCGCATTCGCCCTGCGTGCGTTCGGGCCGCTCGCGATCGGGGCCTGGCGCGGAGTCATCGCGACCGTGCTCGCGGGCTCGCTGATCCTGACCGGCCGGATCGGCGGTCGGTCCGGGATGGGACGCCTGACGCGGCCCGGCTGGCTGCGGCTGATCGCGCTCGGTGCGCTCAGCGGGCCCGCGTTCATCGCCTTGATGAACGTCGCGGTCGACGGCTCGGGTGCCACCATCGCGGCATTCGTGGCCGGGCTGTACGCCGTGCTCGCGGCAGTCCTCGGGCCACCGCTCCTCGGCGAGCGGCTCGGACCGGGCCCGGTCGTGGCGTTCGTGGTCGCCCTCCTCGGTACGGCGCTGCTGGCCGGGTTCGAGCCCGGCTCCGGGCGGCCGTTCGGCCTCGGACCCGGCGTGGGTGCCGGCCTCCTGGCGGCGACCTCGTTCGCTGTCTATCTCGTGCTGACCCGCCGCTGGACCCGGACCTTCGGTCTGCCCGGTGCGGCGATCGCCCTGGCGAACTTCGCGGGCTGCGCCATCGTCCTGGTGCCGGTCACGCTGGTCTCCGGCGGCTCGTTGCTGCCCGGGGCGTCCGCGACGGACACCGGGGTCGCGATCGGCGCCCTCGCCTGGCTCGCGATCGGCGGCAGCCTGGTCGCCCAGATCCTCCTCGTCGCCGGCGTGCGGCGGCTGCCCGCGCGCAACTCATCGGCCGTCCTGCTGCTCAACCCGATCGCCGCCAGCGTCTTCGCCGCGATCCTCCTGGGGGAGCGGCTCACCCCGCTCCAGCTCGTCGGCGCCGCCTTCGTCCTGATGGGGATCGCGTTCGCGACGGGGGTGCCTTCGCTGATCAGGGGCCGATCTCCGGCAGCGCCGCGAACAGGTAGCCCGACAGCGCCCGGTTGAACGTCCGGGTCATGTGGTGCATGTCCCGGTAGACGAGGACGTGCCCGATCACGACCGGGCACGGATCGGTCGGGCAGATCCAGGCCGTGGTGTCGATGAGCTTGACCCCGGACGCCCTGGCCGCACGGATCTCCAAATTGCGGAACGGGGAGTTGATCGCGCGACTCAGCGGCGTGGCGCACGACCGGACGTCGTTTCGGTGCGCGCTCAGGCAGACCGGCGGGTCGAGCCGCTGGCGAGGTGTGTCGCCCACGAGGACGACATGCGCCGCGACGGCGGCCAGCGCGTCGATCGTCCGGGACAGGGCGGTGCGCATCACCGCGCGGTGCTGGGCGAGACCGGCCGGCCGGCCGTCGATCGCGAGCGTGTAGCTTCGGCTCATGGACACGACGACGAGTGCCGGCGACTCGGTCGCGATCCGGGTGAGAACGGCGTTCCGCCAGGCCGCGCACTCGGTATAGACCCGATCCAGCGTCGGATCCCAGATCGGCGTGTCGGCCGGGGCGCAGGCCGATTTCGTGAACGACAGGAGGCGCCAGTGGTGCTCGATGGCCGCCCGATCGAGCGCCGGGAACCACTGGGCCGCGTGCGAGTCGCCGAAGAGCACGACGGTGGTGGCCGATGTCGTGTCGCCGTAGGCGCACGGGCCCTGGGTCACCGCCGCGTAGACGAGGTGACACCCGTCGGCGTAGACCGCCGGCAGGTCGTTCCGGGCCTGGGCGAGGGACGGCGTGAGGTCGGCCGGAACGCGACCGGCCGCCGTCTTCGCAAGCTCCGGCCTGGGCGTGGCCCCGAGCCGCGGGGTCGGGGTCGGACCGGTGGCCGGCGTGCCGAGGGCGGCGTCCACGTCCGCGACGACCGTCCGCTCGTCCACCGACCCACTGCCCGCGAGCCCGTACGGCGCCGAGAGCGGACCGCCCGGCAGGAGGCCGGCGCAGAGTGTCGCGGCGACGAGCGTCGCGGCCCCGGCCGCCGCGAGGGTCCGGCTCGGGCGGAAGCCGACGAACCGCCCGTGCCGGAACGGGTCCTCGATGAACCGCTGGCTCAGGGCCGCCACGACGATCGACGCGCCGGCGAGCGCAAGCCGGACCGGCCAGGGTAGCGGCGCCTCGCGCGCGGCGACCGGGATGACCAGGATCGGCCAGTGCCAGAGGTAGAGCGAGTACGAGATCCGGCCGAGCCAGCGCATCGGCGGCAGCGACAGCAGCCGGACGTGGATGGGCGTCCCGCCCGCCACCGAGACCATGGACCGCGAGCGCGGGATCCACGTCGCGGGGTTCACGGTCGCGCCGGGCGTCCGGAGACCCGCCGCGATCACCATCGCCGCTCCGGCCGTCGGGAGGAGGGCGGCCGTGCCGGGGAACGGGGTGAACCGGTCGAGCAGCAGCCCGGCCGCCACGATGCACGCGAGCCCGGCCACCCCGAGCGGCGTCGCGAGGCGCCGCGGGACGGCCCACCCGCGCCAGGCCACGAGCGCGAGCCCGGCGCCCAGGGCGAGCTCCCAGGCTCGGGCGGGCAGGGTGAAGAACGCCCACGGCTGGGCGATGCCGGTCAGGACGATCGAGAGGACGAGCGACGCCCCGAACACGATCCCGACGATCGCCCCGATGCGGGCGACCGTCACGCGACCGCCTCGCGTCACGAGGAGCAGGAGGGCCGGCCAGAACAGGTAGTACTGCTCCTCCACAGCGAGGGACCAGTAGTGGAGGAGCGGTGAGGGGGCCTGCGCGGACTGGAGATAGTCCGTGGCCGCGAACGCGAAGCGCATGTTCGACACGTACAGCGCAGCCGCGAGGCCATCGCCCGCCACGTCCGGGACGCTGAGCGGAGCCAGGAGGAACGCGGAGACGACCATCGTCGCCACCAGCGCGACCACGGCCGCCGGCAGCAGGCGCCGGGCGCGGCGGGCGTAGAACGCCACGAGCGACACGGTGCCCGTCCGGTCGAGCTCGCGCACGATCAGCCCGGTGATCAAGAAGCCCGACAGGACGAAGAACACGTCGACGCCCACGTAGCCGCCGGCGACGAGCGGCACGCCCGCGTGGAACAGCAGGACGAGACCGACGGCGACGGCCCGGAGGCCTTCGAGGTCGGGCCGGAAGCCCTCTCGCTCGGATGATCCGACGGGTTCGCGCGGCTGGGCGGCGGGACGGGCGAGGCCCCTGATCGAGTGGGTGGTGCGTCTGGGTCCGTGGTACGGACCTCTCGGGCGGCCTGGCAGGGGTCGGGCGAGCACCTCCGCCATTGTCACGTCTCGGCGCGATCCCCGCTGCCGTGCCGCGCGCGCGGACCGCTGTCGCGACCGGCGCCCCGACGGCGCCGTCGCCGATCCCGTGGTCCGCGCAGCCTCACCCCGGCTCGCGTGCGAAGAGCCGCCAGAAGAGCGAGCCGACGACGCTCGGACGGCCGGTGAGACGCTCCTCCGCGTCGGCGACGGTCAGGAAGCGCAGGCCGGCGTTCACCCCGAGCCAGCGCAGTGGCTCGGGCTCCCAACGTGGCGAGCGATGATTCGCGAAGGGCAGGCGCACGAGGTCCGTGTCCCGCCGCAGGATGAGGTCGGCCATCGTCCTGCCGGCCAGGTTCGTCATCGCCACGCCGTCGCCGACGTAGCCACCGGCCCAGCCGAATCCACGCTTTCGGTCGAGGCCGACGCCCGGCAGCAGGTCGCGCGGCATCGCGAGGGGACCGCCCCAGCGGTAGGCGATCGGAACGTCGGCGATGGACGGGAAGAGCCCGACGAGCGAACGCCGGATCGCCCGGAAGACGCCCTCGTCGCGGTCGAACTCCGGGCGGATGGCCGAGCCGGCGTGATACGGCGCGCCGCGACCGCCGAACGCGAGCCGCCCGTCGGCCGTGCGCTGGCCGTAGATGATCAGGTGGCGCTCGTCGCCGAACGTGGGCCGCCCCGCCAGGCCGATCTCGGACCACTGGGCCTCGCTGAGCGGATCGGTGGCGATCATCAGCGAGTAGATGGGGATCACCGCCCGCTCGAAGCCCGCGATGCCCGGCGTGTAGCCCTCCGTCGCGCGGACCACGATCTCGGCCTTGACCGTTCCCCGGTCGGTGACCGCACGGCCCGGCTCGATCGCGCTGACGGTCGTGCCTTCGTGGATCGGGACGCCGCGCCGCTCGACCGCCTCGGCCAGGCCGCGGACGAGGCGAGCCGGGTGGACCGCCGCGCAATGCGGGGTGAAGGTCGCCCCAAGGACGTCCGCCGCGTGGACGTGCCCGTCGACCTCGGTCGGGTCCATGAACCGCAGGTCGTCCTCCGTGAAGCCCCACCGGCGGGCATCCTCGATGTCCGCGAGGGCGCGCTCGACCTGCGGTTTGGAGCGGGCGAAGGTCAGTGTCCCGCCCTTCGCGTAACCGGCGTCGATGCCTTCGGCCGCGGCGGCCCGGCCAACCTCGTCGACAGTCGCCCGGAGTGCCTCGTGGAGGCGCCGCACGCCATCGCGGCTCGCGCGCTTCGCGACCTTGGCACTGCTCGACGGGTAGAGCGCGGAGCACCAGCCGCCATTCCGGCCGGAGGCGCCGAAGCCGGCGATGTCCTTCTCGAGCACGACGACGCGCAGGGTCGGGTCGAGCTCCCTGAGGTAGTACGCGGTCCACAGGCCGGTGAAGCCGGCGCCCACGATGGCGACATCGGCGTCGCGATCGCCGGGCAGGGACGGGCGGGGATCGAGGGATCCGGGGACGGTGGCGTGCCACATCGAGAGGCGGCGATACTCGGCGTCCGTGGCGACCATCGGATGCAGCATGGCGCAACGGCGCCGGGGCCGCCGCGCCGATGCGTCACGCGGTCGCTGGCGCCGCCCCGCGCTGGCGAGCGCTTCCCGCATGACCGGTCGCGCATAGGATGCGGACATGCGGATCGGGCCCGGCATCCATCGGATCGGCGACAACGCGATCATCAACGCCTACCTCCTCGAGGAATCGGGCGAGGTGACGATCGTCGACGCCGGCCTCCCCGGCTACTGGAACGACCTGCCCGCCGAGCTCGCCGCGATGGGCCGATCCATCGCGGACATCAGGGCCCTGCTGCTCACCCACGGACATTCGGACCACATCGGCTTCGCCGAGCGGATCCGCCGGGAACGAGGCGTCCCGATCCACGTGCTCGACAAGGACGCCGCCCTGGCCCAGGGCAAGGTGAAGAACCCGGCGAAGGGCACGGGGCCGTTCCGGATCGGACCACTCGCCCGGTTCATCTGGTTCGGGATCCGGCACGGGATGACCGGCGGGGCGAAGATCGCCGTGGTGTCGACATTCGGCGACGGCGCGACGCTCGACGTGCCGGGCGCTCCCCGGGTCATCGCCCTGCCCGGCCACACCCCCGGGAGTGCCGCGCTCCACGTCCCCTCGCATGACGCGCTGTTCATCGGCGACGCCATCGCCACCTACGTCGTGACGACCGGGTCCGTCGGTCCCACGATCGCCCCGTTCAGCGCCGACGTCGCGCTTGGGGTGAAATCCCTCGCGCGCCTCGACGGGGTGGAGGCGGGGCTCGTGCTGCCCGGCCACGGCGAGGCCTGGACCGGCGGCGTCGCCGAGGCGGTCCGGCTCGTCCGGGCGGGCGCGCCGGCCGCGACGTGACCGCGCCCGTGATCGACGTCGACGCGTACCTCCGCCGGATCGGGCTCGCGTCCCGACCCCCGGTCGACGCCGAGGGCCTCCGTGCGCTCCAGGTGGCGCACCTGCAGACGGTGCCGTTCGAGAACCTGGACATCCTCACCGGCCGGCGGATCTCGCTGACCCTCGCGGACATCGAGGCGAAGGTCGTGGGCGCCCATCGCGGCGGCTTCTGTTACGAGCTCAACGGGCTGTTCGCCGCCCTCCTCAAGGAGCTCGGGTTCCGGGTATCGATGCTGGCCGCGGAGGTCCGTTCGCCCGAGACCGGGGCGTGGGGGCCGCCGTTCGACCATCTCGTGCTCCGGGTCGATCTTGACGAGCCCTGGCTCGTCGACGTCGGCTTCGGCGACGGCTGCCCTGAGCCGCTGCCGTTGCGGGACGGCGCCGCGGTGCGTGACGGGAGCGAGCGCGTCTTCGGCCTGACCGGCGGCGCATCGGGCTGGCTCCTCTCGGTGGACGAGCCGGGCGTCGATGCGCCTGTCCCCTCGTTCCGCTTCACGCAGGCGACGCATGCGCTCCCCGAGTACACCGCGACCTGCCGCTTCCAGGAGTCCGAGTCGCCCCTCTTCACCGGCCACCGGATCGTCGAGATGCTGACCGCGGACGGCCGGATGACCCTGTTCGACAACGCGCTCATCAGCCACGTCGGCACCGAGCGGACGATCATCGAGATCCCCGAGGCGGAGATCCCGGCACTCCTCCGCGAGCGCTTCGGGATCGAGCCGCCGGCCGGGGTATCATCGCCGCTCGCGCCCGTAGCTCAGTGGATAGAGCAACTGACTTCGGATCAGTAGGTCGGGGGTTCGAATCCCTCCGGGCGCGCCATCGTCGCATGGCCGCGCTCCGATGCCGGCGGGGGACCCGGCCCTCGGTGATCCCCCGACTAGACCTGTGGTTTGACGACCATCAGGAACGCGACCAGCACCAGGAGGACCAGCATCGCCGTGCCGCCGCGCTGTGCCCGCGCGGCGAGGCCCGGCAGCTCGGGCGACGGGCCCTCGGGCGGTGGTGGCGATAAGGTCAGCTCGATGATCCGCTCGACGATCCGTCGCTGGACGAAGAACGAGTACAGGTACACCGCCGCGTAGATCGCGATGGCGACGTCGAGCCACCAGAAGGCCCGGCTGGCCAGATCGAGACCGAGCACGACGATCATCGCCACCCCGGTCGCGGGGATGACCAGCCCGACGGGATAGACCAGCCTCGCCGAGATGAGATGAGAGACCCGCAGGCCGAAGTTGGCGTGCTGTGGCTCCTGACTTCCCATCCCCCGGATCGTCGAGTAGGCGAAGTTCGGGCCGATGGCGACGATCGCGGCCAGCACATGCAGGAAGAGGAGCCACGGAACAAGGTCCCGCCACTGCATCCGGCCACCTCCGCCACGCCAACCCGATGCGCCGCAGGATAGTGGCCCGCGACGCGCGCAGGTGCACACGAAGGTCTCGACCAACTTCTGTTCGGTGCGACAGCGACGAACATCGATGGCCAGGGCGATCCGGGCACAACACGCGTGCCTGACTGGCCGTCCAGAGCGACGATCCATCCGACGGGCATCCGGGTCCGGATCCACAATGCAGCCTGGAGGGAACGCGATGTCGGCTCGACGAACGGTCATGACGGCCCTGTTGGCGATCGTGATCGGCGCGTGTGGTTCAACGCCACCTTCGGCGCCGCCGTCGCCCGTCGTCGCACCGACAGCGAACGCCAGTCCGGAGATCTCGCCGACGGCCGGTCCGACCGCGACGGTCTCCCCATCGGCGACGCCCAGCCCCTCCGTCACGATCGCGCCCAGTTCGACGCCACCGGTCATCAGCCTCCCCGGGTTCTCGACCGTCGCTCCGCTCAGTGACGTCGCCGCGTGGTCGCATGTCCACTGGCGCAAGCTCGACGCGTCCGATCCGCTCGCTGGGGTTCGATCGGTCGTTCGGTGGACGGGTGGCTATCTCGCGCTCGGGGCGGGGATCGGCGACACGACGGACCCCACCACGGCGACGTCACTCCGCACGCCGGTCTGGGTCTCGGCCGACGGCTCGACCTGGCGGTCTCTCGCGCCCGATGTCTTCGGTCCGGCGACGATCATCCTGGGCATGGCGGAGCTGCCGAGTGGCTTGGTGGCCCTGACCGTGCAGTCGGGTCCGATCGTCTATTGCTACCCGGGCGACACCGTCGGCATGGGATGCTTCCAGCCGGGCGGGCCGGTCCAGAGCTGGACCTCGACCGACGGACTCTCCTGGTCGGCCCACCCCGGCCCGATGCTGGATACCGGGGCGGGGGGACCGTGGTTGGGCTCGACCGGAACGACGCTCTTCGCGATGGCCTACGGCCATGCGAACTTCGACGTCGCGATCTCCGGGGACGGTGTCACCTGGGAGACCCTCGCCGCGAGCCAGGTGCCGAAGACCTACAACGCTGACTCTCCCGCCGTCGTCAGCGCGGCCGGGAGCATCCTCCTGTGCGGAGGCTCGAACATCGAGTCCTCGGACACCGGAGCGCGGGCCACCCTGCCGCGCTCGACAGACGGCCGGCACTGGAGCTCGATCACCCTGCCCGACACGACCCCTGGAGAGGGTGAGGATCTCAGCCGGGTCCAAGTCGGCCTGCACGGGTACCTGGCCGAGGGGCGCACCCCCAGTACTCCCCGTACGACACTCTGGTGGCACTCGTCAGACGGCGTCCACTGGTCGGCCGTGCACGGCTTCGCGCCGCTCGGGGCCATCAAGTCCGGGGAGGGTGCCGGGCACAACCCTGACGGGAGCTTTGCCAGTGATGGCGTGCGGATCGTCGCCTACCGCGATGGTTCCGGCCCGATCGCCTGGTCGTCCTTTGACGGAGCGACGTGGGGTCGCCTGTCGATGAGCGGCAGTGCGCCGAAACAGGCGGACTTCATCGTCCTGCCGATGGGCATCCTCGCGGTCAGCGACGCCGGTGTCTGGTTCGGCGACGCGTCCTAGGAGACGCAGCGCTTGCTCCGGCCGGCCCGCGCAGGAGCTGCGGGCGCGCCGGTGCACGAACTCCACACGGTGGTGCGCAGCCGCGGCTTGGTTAGGGCTGGACCGGCTCCACGACCGCTAGATCGCGCTCCCAGCCTTCAGTGTCCAAGCGGAGACGCTCGATGAGGACCGTTTCGGTCATCGAATCAAGGTCGGAGATGGCGATGTACTCCGATGGCCAGCATCGGTGGAGCTTGTAGCCGATCACCTTCTGTCCTGCCTCGTTGTAGAGCTCAAGGAGCACTTCCTTCCGGATGCTCTTGAGCGATACCTCGGTTCCGGGGTTGGCATTGATGTCCCATACCTTGTTGGCCCAGAGCTCGAATTCGTGATCGTGGGTTACGCCTCGTTTGAGCGTGATCGCGTCGTACCGCGTCAGCCCGGGTGACTTGCGCACCAGCTCGAGTCGCCGGCTTCGCGATGCTCCTCCACGTCGCTGGTTCTGTGGAGGGCACTCACGCGGCTGATCCCGGCGACGTAGCGCTGATCCCACATGACCCGGAACTTGCGTTCTCGCACGGGTCGAGGCGGCGAGGGTTGACCGTGAATTCGGGCACTACGGGCTCCTGGCTGGCACCTCAGAGATTGAGGTCGACATAGACGGCGCAATGGTCCGACGCGGCCAACTATGCGCCCCTGTCAAGCGCCGACTCCGGGCGAAGGAGCCAACCCTCGACGACTCTTACTGCCACCTAGGTGGGAAAGTCCGGAACGTCGCACGCCACTCCGATGAACGGCAGAGGATTGCCGTCCGGTCCCAAGAGCAAACGACAAGAGTGCCGCTGGCCCGGCTCCGTTGGAGCTGGAACGTCAATGGTGACGTGCGTCGTGCCGGGAAAGGGGCCGGGAACTGCCCGGTATTGGCCCGGCGTGGCCTGCCGAAAGAGCACCAGCCGTCGGCCGGATCTAGCGGTGCCCGGTAGAACAAATGAAAGAAACCGAGCATGACCGCCACGAACACAGTCAAGGTTGCGATCCGCCCTCGACGTGTGCGTCGATCAATCGCCCACCGTTCGGCCTCGACGATCAGGTGCATCGCAGGACGGTGACATCCGGTCGGTCGCGAGGCAAGTCCAGCCCCGGTGCCCTCACGATGCGGCGATAGTGGGCCAGGGAGTCTCGACGCCGAGACCGCGGCCCCGCCGGCGCGTCCGTTCGATGGCATCGACGACTTATGTGGCCAGGTCCCCCGGTCATTGGATGGCCGGGGGATCGGGAGCCGGGCAGGGGTCGCTCGCATTTGGCGCTGAGCAGATCCGGACGGCCATGAGGAGGCGCTCGCGTTGGACGGCGCCACCATTGACGGCGAAGGCCAACACCGGGGACGCGATGTCGACCTGATCCGGCGGCTTGGTGACTTCGATCAGAATGCCGATCGGCCCGTCGTCGGATGAGAACGACGTGCCCGCCAGATCCCGGTATGGAGCAAGATCAGATGGGCTCAATTCGTCTTGCGAGGCCATCCCGATCGCAGCATCGGTCTCGCGGAGCGGAGCGACGAGGGCGCGGACGCCCGGGAGGGACGTCTCGATCGACTCGAACGTAACCTCATCGCCGTGGTGAATGTCGAGGTTAGCCAAGCCCACGTAGACTTTCGTGCCCGTCGCTGCAGAGCCGCTCTGCGCGGCCGAGGTTGTTTGGTCGAAATAGGTGGCGTCCGCGGTGTCTGTTGGCCCGCAGGATGCGGCGACGATCACGACGAAGCAGGAGATCGCGAGCCTCCAGGGCGATGGCCTGCCGGCTCGCGATGAGGTCATGATCAGTTGTTGCTGGCGTAGATGATCGGGGCAGTCGTGTACGGTCCGCTGCTCCTGTAGAGGTTGTGCCAGGTTTGGGCCGTCCCGAACTTCCATTGCTCCTTGGAGTACCTCGACGCTCCGCTCTGGGCTCCGAGCGATCCTCCGAACACGACGACTGTGCCGCCGTACATTAGGAGTTGCGACGAGAGTCGAGTGTAGGTCTTGTTGGTGCCGCTCTTGAGCGCCCACTCAGGGTGGCTCAGGCTGCGGGCCGGCGGGCTGACCACGATCGAGTAGGTCAGCCGTCGATCCCCGGGTCCCGGATCACGTAGCAGAGCCAGATGACGCGGACGCCGCCCTGTCGCCAGTCGATCCTCCTTCGCCTCCTCTCCCACGACGCGTACCACGCAGGCGAACTCTCCCAGACACTCGGCATCGTGGGCCTCCCCCAGATCGACCTGTGGCCTCCCAAGGACCACGCGCCCGATAGCCCGCGCTCGATCAAGGCCGCTCGCCCTGGAGACAGGCCCGCGGAGGTGTGGACCGTACGCGGGCAGGCTGGAGAACCGACACGTTCGGGATCGCCCCGGTCAAAGCAGTCTGGAGTGCGCACCATCACTAGATAGTGTCGATCGCCGAGGCGTTTCAGCCCTCCGTCAGGCCTGGACCCGCGTCCGCGCAGCTGGAGCCAGCTTCGAGCTGCGGTTCACGCTCCCGTTGTCGGCACCCCGGCAAGCGCCGCCCGGACGGCAGCGTCGACGATCTCGAGCTCTGTGATCGGCGCCACGTTCACGTGTCGCGTCGCGTCGATGACGACCGCCCACACCGTCACGCCGGACGTCTGCGGCGGGGCATTGAGGAACGAGAGGATGACAACGGGATAGTCGCCGGCGCCCTGTCGGTTCGGCGGTGCGCCAGGGTGGTGCCAGATCGCGGCGATGGGGTTCATGACTTGCATCCTCCCGAACTACGTGCCTTACATCCATAGAGTTACGCAATCCCGGCGCCGGCCGGCTTGACGCGCCCCGCCACTCCGTCGCGGGCACAGAGCGACGGCGCTCGGTCAGTCCTTCGTTGTGGCCGCCGCCTGGAGACGATGGCGGGTCGTGACCTCCACGCGGCTTCGGTCCGCGGCCGGATGTTCCACGAGCGCGATGAGGCGGGTCGTCATGAACCGTCCGGTGCGGACCGGGACGCCCGTCCGGGTCACCTCGCGCACCTCGACGACGCCGCGCGACGTGACGACCTCGATCCGTCGACCGGCCTTGGTCGCGATGATCTCGAACGTCTGCACGCCCTGTCCGGTGTCGACCACCGCCTCGACGCGGTCACCCTTCATCGGACGATCATACGCGGTGGTAGGTGGGGCTCGGTCAAGGCCTCCGGCGTGTTCGACTTCGTCCATCGTCGCGGTTCGAGCCACGGCCAGGCGCGATCCCAGTACGCCGCGAAATCTGGAGCCAGTCCCACGGCCGTCGCCTCGGTCTCCCAGGCGACCATGAGCGTCTGTGCTCGCTCCGCCAGGACCCCGGTGCTCATGAGACGCGCGACGATGCCCGCCCGACGTGCCTGGTAGATCCGCTCGAGGTCGCGTCGACGTCCCATGGCCGCAGGGTAGAGCGGCACGCGTGACAGGTCCTCTGACGCGGCGGCACGGCAAAGCCCCCAACGTCGGGGGGAAGACGTCGAGGGCAGGCGCACACGATACCCCGACCTCGCGGCGCTCGCCGAGCAGGTTCGCCCTTGCCAGGTGGATGAAGCGCCTCTAGCCTTGCCGGACTGCGTGAGGCATCGCAGCGCGGTCCGACACCCCAGACGCACGGACCGCGCTGAGCCACTCGCAAGACCGACCCGGCCTGGCAGAACGTGTCGCGACAGGATGTCTGCGCGCATCGCCTGGCCCGGGTCGGAACGCGTGACACCGCGGGAGGAGTGGATCATGCGAGGACACCTTGGCTTGGCCTTGGCCGGCTCGCTCGTGCTTGTGGCGTTCGCGGCGCCGCCTGTCGCATTCGGCACGACGGGCGATCACGTCGATTGCCGATCCGGGGGAGATCTCCAGGCGGCCATCGGGGCAGCGGCCCCGGGCGCCACGCTCGTCATCCGGGGCACGTGCGTCGGCACGTTCGTCGTCGACAAGGACCTCACCCTCCAGGGCCGCGGCCACAGGCCAACGCTCGATGCCGGTGGCGCGGGGACCGTCCTGACCATCCCGGCTGCGAACCGCTCGACGGGCGCCTTGGTCCGCATCGCCGACCTCGACATCACCGGGGGGAGCCCCGGCGGCATCGAGAACTGGGGCCGCTTGACCCTGGACCGCTCCACGGTGAGCGGTGGTACCGGCTTCGGCATCTACAACAACGGGGACTTCGGCGGTACGACCGTCTCCCTCCGAAGGTCGGTCGTACGGTGCAACGCAGGCGGCGGGATCTGGAGCTGGCTGGGCGACCTCACCCTCACCCACTCGTCGCTGAGCGGCAACATGGGCGTCGGCGCGATCGGCATCGATTCCTCGTTCCATCTCGACCACTCCACGGTGAGCGGCAACGGCGGCGGGGGCATCGTCGCCGGTTCACAGGCGGTCTTCGCGCTCGACCACTCCACGGTCCGCGGGAACACGGGCAGGGGCATCACGGTCTCGAACGGCAGCGTCGTGGTGACGGACTCGACGGTGAGCGACAACACCGGCGGGGGCATCTACGAGGGGGTCCTCGGCTACCTGACCGTTCGTCATTCCCGGGTGATCCACAACACCGCCGACTTCGGGGCGGGGATCTACATCGCGAACCACGACTCCGGCAAGGAGGTCACGATCGAGGACACGAGGATCGGGGGCAATACGGCGACCACGAGCGGCGGCGGCGTCTACACCGAGGGCAACGAGTCCGGAGATGCCTTCGCCCGGGTCGTGATCAGTCACAACACGGCGGGTGTCAGTGGAGGCGGCCTCTATCAGGCAGGCGGCTCGCTCACGATGACGGACGTCGTGTTCCGCCACAACTCGCCGGATGACTGCGTCGGCTGCTGATCGCCCCTCAACGGGCGCACAGCTCGCCCAGGATCTGCCACACCGCTAACCGGCCGCGACGATCGCCGCGTACTTGCGCCGATACGCCGCCGGCGTCATGCCCGTCGTCCGCTTGAACAAGCGGCGGAAGAACGTCGGGTCCTCGTAGCCCACCTGGTAGCCCACCTCTTCGACCGCCCCGGTCCCCGCTTCGAGGAGCTGTCGCGCCCCTTCGATGCGCAGGGCATGGACATGATCGATCGGGCGGCGCCCGGTCGCCGCCTGGAAGCGGCGGGCGAACGTGCGCCTCGTCAGGCCGGACCGGTCCGCCATCGCCGTCACCGGGTTCGGGGTGGCGTACTGCTCCCCGATCCAGGCCAGGCAGTCGCCGATCACGGCATCCTGGGTCGGGGCCTGCACGGTCATCGCCGAGAACGGCAACTGCCCGTCCTCGTGGCCCCCGAGGAGGTAGACCTTTGCGGTCCGGGCGGCATGCTCCGGGCCACAGAACCTGGCGATGAGGTGGAGCGCCAGGTCCTGCCACGACGTCACGCCGCCCGCGGTGATCAGGCCGTCCGCCTCGCTCGTCACGTCCAGGATGGCGCCCGCGCCGAACCGGATCCGCGGGTAGGCGGACATGAACAGGTCGCGGTATGCCCAGTGCCCGGCGCACGACCGCCCGTCGAGCAGCCCGGCCTCGGCGAGCAGGAGCGAACCGGTGCACACCGTCGCGAGGAGCGCACCGCGGGCGTGCATCCGGCGCAGCCAGTCGATCTCGGCCACGAAGCGGCCGCGGGGCGGGGTGCGGATCGGCGTGTACATGTCGCACACGACGATCGCGTCCACGTCCTGGATGTCGGCCACGGCGGCATGAGGTTCGACGGGGATGCCACCGAAGCAGCGGAAGGGCTCGGCCGACGCGGCCACGATCGAAACCTCCAGCAGGGCATCGCCGCTCTCGGCCGCCGTCATGTCCGGCCAGCTCGGACCCACCGACACGAGCACGTCGTACAGCCCGTACAGGACCGAGGCGGTGGACTCCGGCGCCGCGAGCAGCGCGATCCTGGGTCGCCGAGCGACTGTCATCTTTGCCCCGATTCGGTGGAA
Source organism: uncultured Chloroflexia bacterium (assembly GCA_963719285.1). Classification (GTDB taxonomy): domain Bacteria; phylum Chloroflexota; class Limnocylindria; order Limnocylindrales; family CSP1-4; genus C-114. The sequence goes on along the minus strand of CAVRBO010000004.1, from coordinate 198,985 downwards.
TACGTCTCTTCCAGAATGCTACTCCGGCATGGCAAGACTGATGGCGACCAGAGGAGACCGAGATGACCATCGACATCGACGCCGGCTCGATCGCCGGCCTGCGGGCCACCATCCAGGGACGCGTCCTGACCGCCGCCGACGCCGACTACGACGAGGCGCGCCGGGTCTGGAACGGGATGATCGACAAGCGGCCGACCCTGATCGTTCAGGCCGCCGACGCCGCCGATGTCGGACCCACGATCGCGTTCGCCCGGGAGACCGGCCTGCCGCTCGCGATCCGCGGTGGGGGCCACAACGTCGCGGGCAACGGCGCCGTGGACGACGGCATCGTTCTCGACCTTGGGCGGTTGAACGCCGTCGAGGTCGACCCCGACGCCCGGCTGGTCCGGGTCTGGGCCGGGGCGACGCTCGGCGACATCGATCGGGCGACCGAGCCCTACGCCCTGGCGGTGCCGATCGGCGTGGTCTCGGGTACGGGGATCGCCGGTCTGACGCTCGGCGGCGGCGTCGGCTGGCTGACCCGGCCGTACGGCCTGACGATCGACAACCTCGTGTCCGCCGAGGTCGTCCTCGCGACAGGTGAGACCGTCCGCGCGAGCGCGGCCGAGAACGCCGACCTGTTCTGGGGCCTGCGCGGCGGTGGGGGCAACTTCGGTGTCGTGACATCGTTCACGTTCCGCGCCCACCCGCTGGACCCCGACGTGTTCGCCGGCAGCCTCATCTACGAGCTTCCGCGCTGGCGCGAGGCTCTCGACGCGTACGTCGCCTGGACCGCCGACCTGCCCGACGAGATGACGACGCTCGTCACGTTCATGGTCCCGCCGGCCGACTGGGAGCTCGGCGACCGGGCGCTCATGTTCCTGGGCTTCGCCTGGGCCGGCACCGACCCGAACGAGGGCAGGGCGGTGATCGACCGGCTCGGCACGGCGTTTCCCCCCGATGTCGCGGTCATGGACCCGACGCGCTGGCGGACGTTCCAGTCCGGGTTCGACGGGGCGATGCCGGCGGGAGTGCGGGCGTACTGGCGCAACGCGTCGTTCGAGCAGCTCGACGGGCCGGCGCTCGACGCGCTGGTCGAACATTGCGGAGCCCAGACGTGGGTCGGCACGGCCGCCGACCTGCACCACATGGGCGGGGCGTTCGGGCGGGTCGCCGAGGACGCCACGGCCTTCCCGAACCGGTCGGCCCGGTTCTGGTTGAACATCTACGGCTTCTGGGCCGACGCCGGTGACGATGCGGCCCGGGTCGCGTGGGTCAAGGGGTTCTCGGACGCCATGGTTCCCCATGCGATGGCCGGTCAGTACGTCAACTTCCTTGGACACGACGACAGCGACGCCCACCGGAAGGCCCTCGCCGCCTACGGCCCGGCCAAGCTCGAACGACTCTCGGCGATCAAGCGTCGTTACGATCCGACGAACCTCTTCCGGATCAACCACAACATCCCGCCGGGACCTTGAAGCGTTCGCACGCGAGTCGTTGCAGCGTCGCTGGGTCGAGGTGACTGGAGCACGGAGGTCGTCAGCGCCGCCGTTCGGTCACCCAGCGCGCGCGTCGACCGGTACCGGCTCGAGCCTCAGCGCCTTCATGGGACAACAGTCCACCGCTCGCTGAGCCGCGTGCATGAGCGGACCGTCGATGGCCTCCGGACGGATGATCGGGTACCGCCAGTCGTCGAGTTCGATCAGGTCCGGGACGAGGTCGCCGCACAGCCCGTAGCCGTCGCACAGGATCCAGTCGACGCGCAGCGTGGCCGCCATCCTACGCCGCCACGATCCGCGATCCGCTGATGGAGCATCGCCCGGTCCGGGAGTGATGGGCGAACTCGTCTCCGAACACGTTCAGAGCGCTGGTCATGAGCTGGATCGCCCCGTCCGGGTGGTGGCACGCGCCCCGACCGGGGATCTGGGCCGACCAGCGCGCGATATCGCCGAGCTCGGCCTTCCCGGCGGCACCGATCGCCATGCGCGTCGTGGCATCGCCGATGGCACGCAGCCCGTGGGTGCACGGGCCGCACTGGCCGGCGCTCTCGTCGGCCATGAACGTCATGATCTGGGCCGTCGCCGATACGCCGCAGACGTCCCTCGGCAGGAGGCCGACGACCCCGCAGCCGAAGGCCAGCCCGTCGGCTCGCATGACGGCCGGATCGAGCGGAAGTCGCCACACGTCGGGGACCGCGGCCCAGGTCCCGAAATAGCCGCCCAGGACCACGGCCTGGATCCTGTCCGCGTTCACGCCGGCGTCGGCGGCCAGCTCCCCGACGGTGGTCCCAAGCTCGATCTCGCGCACGCCATCGGCCCCTCCGCCTCCGGTAAGGGTGATCAGGGCGGTGCCCGGTGAGCCACGTCGCCCGGCAGACCGGTACCAGCGCTCACCGAACCTGGCGATGAGCGCCACGTAGGCGAGGCTTTCGACGTTCTGGATCAGGGTCGCTCCGCCGTCCACTCCGCGCTCTGAGACCCTCGGTGGAGTGGTCGTCGGACGCGCGTCTCCGGCGTTGATGAAGTGGGCCACCGCTGAGGCCTCGCCTGCGACGTACCCAGTGGGGGCCCGAACGAGGCGGGTCGGCGGAAGCTCGGTCGTCCGCTCCGCGGCGGCTGCGCCGATGGCGCCGATCGCGGCCCCATGCTCCTCACCCACGTAGAACACGATCTCATCCGCGCCGATCGCCTCAGCGGCGAGAAGGGCACCATCCACGATGAGATGCGGGCGGTGGACCATGAGCGTCCGGTCCTTGTGGCTGGCCGGCTCGCCTTCCGCACCGTTCACGACGACCACGGCGGAACCGGTCCTGCGTTCGGCCAGGGCACGCCACTTGCGCCCGACCGGGAACCCGGCACCGCCCCGGCCGAGCAGGCCGCTGGCCTCGATCTCAGGAACGAGGTAGCGATTTTCGGCGCTCCGTGGCAGCCCACCGAGCCGCGCCAGGTGCGCGTCCAGCCGTTCAGGGCGGTCGTCAAGGCCGGGCCCGGCGAGAAGCCTGTCGGTGGGTCGGGTCGAGTCCAAGGGATGCTCCATGCGAGAGCGCGGATCCGACCGCGGGGGTGACGGGCGCCTCGCCACCCTCTGGCGGTGCGCCCCCGCCCGCGGCGGTCGACGCCGGGAAGGTCACATACCTCTGAGGCATCGAACAGGGAGAAAGGTTTCCCCCGTACTCGGTCCGGCCCCGACCCGGGCGGCTCGGCTGATCACGAGCAAGTAGATTCACCGCCATGAGCTTCGACGTCGCGGCCGACGCCTATGACGGTTTCATGGGCCGCTACTCTCGCTTGCTGTCCAGCCAGCTGGTCGACCTCGCCTCGGTGCGCGCCGGACAGCGGGTCCTCGATGTCGGGTGCGGGACGGGTGCCCTCACCGGCGAGCTGGTCGGACGGCTCGGACCCACGGCCGTCGCGGGGGCGGACCCGTCCGAGCCGTTCGTGGCGGCGATCCGGTCGCGCTATCCGGGCGTGGACGTCCGCCGGGCGACGGCCGAGCACCTGCCGTTCGGGGATGACGCGTTCGACGCGACGCTCGCGCAGCTGGTCGTCCATTTCATGGATGACCCGGTGGCCGGCCTCACGGAGATGCGGCGGGTGACCCGGCCGGGTGGCGTCGTGGCAGCGTGCGTCTGGGATCACGGCGGGAGCCAGGGTCCGCTCCGGCTCTTCTGGGAGGCGGCGCGGTCGCTCGATCCGGCGGCGGACGACGAGTCGAACAGACCCGGCACGCGCGAGGGACACCTGGCCGAGTTGTTCGGCGCCGCGAACCTGCGCTCCATCAAGGCGACGGCCCTCACGGTGAGCCTCGACCATCCGACCTTCGAGGCATGGTGGGAGCCATTCACCCGCGGCGTCGGTCCGGCGGGCGCCTACCTGGCCGGGCTCGACGCGGACCGGCGCACGACCCTCCGCGCTGCCTGCCGGGAGCAGGTTTCTGCCGAGCCGTTCACGGTCAACGCCGTCGCCTGGGCGGCGGTCGGCCTGGCCTAGCGGGCGGCCGGTGCGCGATCACGGTCTGGTCTCCGCGGATCCTCGCCTGGATCGTCTTGGGCGGCTGCTGGTGCTCACCGTTGCCTTCGTCCCGGCTGTCCGTGCCCTCGTCCCGCTGCTCGGACGTACCTGAGGCGATGACATCCACGCCGGAGGTGGCCATCGTCCAGGTCGAAACCCTCGACCAGGTCCGGGCCGTCCAGGGTCTGTTCCGCGCGTACACCGACTGGGCGTTCACGCTGACCGCCGGCCTGGACGCTGTCCCGCCCACGTTCGAGGGCTTCGACGCGGAGCTCGCGTCGCTGCCCGGGATCTATGCGCCCCCGGCCGGGCGCCTGCTCCTCGCGACGGTGGACGGGCAGGCGGCAGGCTGCGTCGCCTTCAAGCCCCATCACGGGGACACCGTCGAGCTGAAGCGGCTGTACGTGGGCCCTGCGTTCCGCGGACGGGCCATCGGCCAGCGCCTCGTGGCGACCCTCCTCGAGGAGGCGCGAGCCGCGGGATACCGGCGGATCGTCCTCGACAGCCACGCCTCGATGACGAACGCGCACGCGATCTACCTCGCGGCCGGCTTCCGCAGGGTCGACCCGCCCGACGACTTCCCGGCGCCGCTCAGGGCGATCGTCGTGTTCATGGAGATGAACCTCGACCTCCCCTGAGGCGCGGCGGCTCAGGACTCGGGGTCGGGCCGCCCGGCGACGTCCACCTTCCCAAGGACCGTGACGCTCACCTTCGCGAGGCCCACCGTCCATGAGACTCCCGCCACCCGCTCGAACGTGGCGACGTCGAGGTCCAGGATCCGGCCGGCTCGCTGCATCGCCCGATCGGGGCCGGCGTCGGTCGAGACGACCACCTCGCAGCCGCCGGAGCCGCAGACCCGCAGCTTCCAGCCGGGTCCGGCTGGCCAAGCGATCCAGCCCTCCCAGCCCGGCCCGTAGGTCGAGGCCGTCCCGCTGCGGACGGTCGGCGCCGCGTGCCCGTCCCCTGCCACAGGGTCGTCACCGGTGGTCCGCCCCTGGGCCGCAGCACCGAGCGCGTCGCCTTCGGCCGTCGCCACGACGTCGTGGACGCCCGCGGCCCAGGAGCGACCGGCGGCCCCCGATCCGCTGCTCGGAGGCCCCGGCACGATCCCGAGGATCAGCGAGAGGACCAGGACGACCGCCGGCGCACGGCGCGCCGCGATCGGACGACGGCCGCTCAGACCCCGGCCTCGATGCGGGTTTTGAGATCGGTCAGGCTCTTCGGCAGGTCCCGCTCGATCATGCCGCGGGCCGCTCCCTCGACGAAGCGGAGCATGCCCTTGAGCTCGACCGTGGCCGAGAACCCGACCCGTGTCCCCTGGCCGTCCGGGCGCAGCGTGCACCGGGCGTCGACGGCCGCGGGGCCTGTCAGCGTCCGGACTGCGAGCATGGACGGCCGCGTGAGCGCGACGACTTCACCGGTCACGTCGGTCGGTCCGGTGGGGGCCCGGATGACCAGCCGGAGCTGTGAGCCGGGCGCGAGGGGACCCGGCGTCAGCTGCTCGGCCCGCTCGACGGCGGGCTGCCACTGCGGGAAACGCTCGACGTCGGCGAGGTAGTCGAAGACGGCCTCCGGAGGTCGCGCGATGACGATCTCGCGATCGATCTTGATCAACGATTCACCTGATTGACGAACGACCGAGCATGTCCCCGGTCTCCCCAACCTTACCCGGAAGTGCCCCGGACATCACATTTCGGTGCCAAACCGCACCAGAAGTCACACACCAGACGTAGATATTTCTTGTGCGATATGCGAAGAGCGCGCATAAGATGACTGCATGATCCTTCTCGATGCCTATGCGGCCGACTGCCGCGTCCACGGCCAGGTCGATATCGGTGAGGCCCGGATGACGGACGTCCTGAACAGGACGCCCGACCTCACGATCCAGGACGCACGGCTCGAGAGCCTCAACAACCGGCGCGTCGTCGAACTTCCCGAGCTGACTGTTGAATACGACGAGCTGTGCGCCGTTGTCGCCCACGGCTCGCGGGGCGATCCCGAACGCCGCCTGCGCACCCGCGCGACCCGGGTCGAGGTGGACCTCGGGCCGTATCACGTCGAGGGCGCCGTCCACGGGACGCCGGCCTCGGATCCGGTCATCGCCTCGTTCCGGCGCGGCTCGTGGGTCCCCCTGACGGAGGTCACCGTCACGTACCAGGCGGGCGATGACGCGCAGACGGACAAGGTTCCCGCGCTCGTGGTGAACCGGGACCTCGCGACGCTGTTCCGGGCGATCGAGGAGAAGAGCGTCCTCCTGCCGTGGGAGACGAGCCGCGCACTGGCCCCGTCGCTCGCCCGCGCGGTCGAGACCACCGACACGTACACCGACGAGGACGGTCGCCCGCGCCCCGGGCCCGCCGTCGCGGCCCAGGAGCCGCTCGCCTGACCCTCTCGCCCGTCAGCGCCGGAGGTGGTCCGGAAGGTCGGGCTCGGGTCCTTGCCAGCGCGAGAACTCCTCGGTCATGAATCGCCCGAAGTAGTTCATGAAATGGGCACCGTGTGCCGCCAGTGCGGTCCTGGCTCGCAGGAGCGCCGGGCGTCCCTTCGGTCGGACGGCGATCACCGTGCGTCCCTCGGCGATCGCCTGTTCGTACGTCGGCAGGTCCGGCATCTGATCCATCGACATGAACTGGACGCCCCGGATCACCCGGGCGAGCGGGCTCGCGCTGGCGCCGAGCGCGCGGAACGCGTCGCGCCCCTCGGAGCCGGTCAGGATCCGGATCTCGGACTGGGCGATCCCGGCCGCACCGACCGCGGCAGCGGCCCCGGCGGCGGTCGACCTGTCGTCGACGACCGCCAGCAGCCAGCCGGTCGGGTACCGCAGGATGGGACGGGTCGCGGGCTGGTCGGACACCTGGCGATCGTACGCCTGCGGCGGCCGGCCCTAGACATGGGTCGGCATGCCGTTCCGCGGATAGGCGGTCAGGTCCGCGCCGAGCTCTTGGCGGTCCCTGATCCGAAGGACCACGGACGTCATCGTGTCCACGTCGTCGTCGAAGTCCGCGTGTCCCCTGGCGCCTGAGCGCTGATCGGCCCGGGTCGACGGGAGGGGCGTGATGGGCGCGATCACGGCGTTGTCCGACGTCCCGATCGCCTCCACGATCGTCCGGAGGGACCCGTCGGGCATCGCCCACTGCGTGTGGAGGTACTTCTCGAGCCCGAGCATCGGCACCTCGAACTGGTCGTCTGGACCGACCGGGTCGCGCCCGGGCTCGCGGTTCGAGTACTCGAGCGACCGGGACACGAAATAGAGCAGGGACTTGTGATACAGCGCGATCGGCGGCCCCGGACACGTGTCGTCCTGTTCGGCCTGTTCCCTGAGGTCGTAGGCGACGAAGCGCCGGACCCTTCCGCGCCCTCCCGGGGCCGAGGCGAGCTCCGGGACCACCACCTTGACGAACTCGTCCGACCTGATCGCCGCCCCCATCAGCTGGAACGACTCGACCTCGATCCCCTCGGCGATGAGTCGCTCCATGGCCGCCGCGAGGACGACCGAGCCGGCACTGTGCCCGACGAGGTGGACCTTCACCTGTCCGGGGTGTGCCTCGACGTAGGTTCGGAAGCGGCTGATGAACAGGGACACGCCGGGCTCGTCGCCGGGCTCATGCGACGCCCAGTCGATCGGCGCCCCGGACAGCGGGGCGGAAGCCGCCCGGGCGTTGTCCTTCATCTCCTCCCACAGCGGCCGGACACCGTGGCCGACGCCCTCGAGCTTCCGGTCGATCTGCTCGACGATCCCGTCGAGCGGCGCACCGAACGGCAGTGCCTCGCGCAGCTTGTGCTCCACGAACCCGAAGATCGTCGTCAGCGCGTCGCTTTCCCAGACGATATGGACCGGGTAGATGCCGTTCTTGCGCCACCAGTCGACCATCCGGTCGGCGGTGGCGATGCCGGACGCCTCGCCCACGAGGCCGCCGTGCGCGTACAGGACGACGTGGCGGGTCTGGTCGGTCTCGCCGGCGACCCAGTCGTCGTGATCGGTGCCCATCTTCGTGACGAGCGCGTCGATCTGGGCCGGGCTGCTCGAGACCTTGCCGGTGCCCGACAGCTTGCCGCCGGCGGTCACGTCGACGACGTAGCCGGGCAACCGCGACAGATCCGGCCCACCGGCGGCGACGAGCCCCGCGCCGGAGGCGACCATGACCTTGGAGGCCTGGGTGAACCGCGCCTGGGGCACGCCGGGGCGGGCCACCCAGGCGTCGTAGGCGTTGGCCAGCCAGTCCTCGTAGCGCAGGGTCGCGTAGCCGTTGTGGCCCCAATCGGCACCCCACGAGTTCTGGACCAGGAAGCCGTGCTCGTTGTAGCCGGCGATGAGGAACGCGTGGCCGCCGATCGGCACCTCGGACGGCTCGATGATCCAGACGGGCTTGCCATCCGGACCGTCATAGGGCTTGAGGGTCCGCCAGCCGTCGTGGATCGCGGCCGACACGGCGATCGCGTTCAGCTCGGTGACCGCGGACTGCATGTCGTCGATCCGCGAGACGTTGACCCGGTAGTAGGCACCCAGCGGGGTTCCGGCGCACTCCGCCACGAATTCCGGGTCGTACAGGTTCCGGGGCTGCTCCTGGGTCGGCCAGCGCTCGTCGCTGCACACGCCGTGGTGGTACCAGCCCTTGAACGCGCCACGGAGCGACGAGCCCACGTCCTCCGTGCCGGGGTACTCGTCGTACCGCCGGGCCATCGCGTAGAGCATGTACGGGCTGACCCGGCGGCGGACGATGTCGCGCGGGGCGCCGCTCGTCCGGCGCTTCGGCCCGGGGATGGACAGGACGGTGTCCACGAGGGCGGCCACGGCGTGGCCGGTGCAGGAGTTGCCGACCTGGTCGAGGATCGGCTGACCGGCGCGCTGGTCGAGCGTGACCGGCAGGGGCTGGAGCTTGGGGCGGTAGAGCAGATCGAGCGCGTCGAACGGATCGGGCAGCGCGTCCGTCTTGACCTGCCGGCCACCGATCGTGACCTCACCCGGCGTATTGGTCTTGCCCATTCGGTCAGGCCTCCGTTCGTTCGCGCCCGGGACGGTCGTGTCGGCCCACTGGGTATCACGCCGGCGTCTCGGCGGCGTCCGCGCCGGGTCACCGGCCGAGGGCAGTCGCCCGAGCCAGGACCAGCGTCGCCGGCGGGGTCGCGGCAGCGGGAGTCCGGACCATCGCGTGGCCCGTGTTCCCTGACAGTGCCGCCGATCCAGGCGATGCGGGCCATACGGTACGCCGAGGGATGTCTCCCTCGCCACCTCAGGTCCCGGCGAGCTGGCGTTCGAACGGCGTCCGGAATCGCGGCGTCACGCGGGTCTGCCCGAGCCACGCTCGCACGCGCTCCGATTCGGCCCCGATCGCGGCGCGCGCATCCGCGCCCGGGTCCTCCAGGAGCCGAAACGCGATCTCGCCATCGGCCCGCTGGGCCCAGCCGCCCACGATGCGCCCGTCCCACCAGACCGTCGGCCCCGCGTTGCCGTTCGTGTCGAAGAGGTCCTTCGCGTGGCCCGCCAGGAAGAACCGGCGGTCGGTCCAGCCCATGACCGTCGGGTCGAGGCCCGGCAGGAAGTTCGGGGTGGGAGCGGGCGGCGGCGTTCGCTCGAGGTCGTCGGCGAGCGCGAGCCCGGGTTCGCCATCGAGATCCACGTCCACGACAGCGAGCTCAGCCAGGATCCGGCGTACCTCGGCGACGGTCCAGCCGGTGTACCAGCGGATATCGGCCATCGTGCCGGGGCCGAATGCGGCAAGCCAGTGCCGGACGATCCCGGTCCGGGCGGCCTCGGGGTCCAGCGGCGGAAACCCGCCCGGGATGACCGCCTCGATCGGGATCCAGCGGTACTGACCGCTGATCCACGAGCCGGCCGGCCGGCCCCGGGCGATCCGTCCTTCCATCGCGAGGGTGAACAGCAGGCGGGTCGACACGCCGACCGTGCCCTCGTACTTCTTGCCGATGTTGAACCGCATCTGCGTCCGCAAACGCGGCTCGTCCACGCCGAGCTGCATCGCCGTCGCCTCGCCGCGCGCCCGCAGAGCTTGAAGCGTGCTGGCCTCGACCTCGGCGAGCCAGGCGACCGGGTCGGCGGCGATGCCGGCGGCGCCGATCTCGCGCAGCGCTCGGGCACGCTCCGCTGCGGCGATCTTTGCGGCCGCGCCTGCCTGGACCGCCGGCGCCACATCCACGGGGAAGACGAAGAGCGTCCGGCGCATCCCGTGCATCCGAAGGAGCGTCCCGGCCTCGTACAGGTCGAGCTCCATCGCGGCCACCTCCGGTTCGACGATGCGGGCCCGGCCGGCGAGGAACACGGTGATCGGGTCGCTCGAGTGGATCCCGACAAGGGACTCGGCGACTTCGGCAAGGTTCTGCGCCCGCGCCCCCGGGGCGAGTCGGTGGCGCACAAGGAGCCTCGCGCGCCGTTCGGCGACATCGATCCGCTCCACCTGCCTGCCGGTGCCGATCGTCAGGGCAGGGCCGCGAGCGCCTGGATCGCCGATGCGGCGTCGCTCGTCGCGACATCGAACACGACGTCGCCATCGACGTAGACGTAGTCGTCTGCGCCGCCGTCGTTGTACATGACCTGGGTGACGGCCTTGCCCGAGATCGTCTTCTTCGCGGTCGTCATCCCCGTCGCCCCGGACGCGACATAGCTGTCCACGATCGCCTGGCCGAGGGTCGCGCCCTTCACACCCGAGACCCGAAACGCGAACAGCTGGAGGTCGGACCCCCCGGAGTCGTCGAAGGCGGCCGCGATCTGCAGGTCGCCCGGCGACTTGTTGAGCTTGGCCAGGGACGCGGTGAGAGCCGCACTCGACGGGTCGGATCCGAGGCCCGAGGTCCCGAGGGTGCTCTGGCGAGAGTAGATGACGCCGGCGATCGCCTTGGGCAGGAGCGCCTCGAGTTCGGGCACGAGATGGGACGGGGATCCGCTGGGCAGGTCGGACGGGTTCGGCTCGTCCGATGCGCTCGGCTCGTCCGAAGTCCCTGCCGACGGCTCCCCGATGCCACCCGTCGGGCTCGCCACCGGCCGCCGGGTGGCCGTCGAGCCGGACGCGGTCGTGCCGGCCCTCTCCAGCCCCGTCTCGACGGCCCGGGCCACGGTCTCCAGGTCACCCGGATCCAGGGTCGAGGGTGCCACCAGGACGGCGACGAGCCCGCCCTTGCGGACATACACCGACGTGCTGCCGTTCGACGGATCCTGCGTCTCGAACGACTCGTCCCCCAGCGCGATCAGCGGCGGGTCGGCGTCCGTCGCGCCGGTCGCCAGCGCAGATCGGTGGGAGCTCGTCATGGCCAGGTGACCGTCGTCGCCGTAGCAGGTGACCTGGAGATACAGCGTGTCGGGGGCGGACCCGTCGGCGGCTTCCGGACCCACGATCGAGTTCCCGGCGCCGTCCGCGTAGAAGTTGCCCGCCGTCACGGTCCAGCCGTCGGGCAGGCCGCTCTCATCGGGCAGGGCGTCCCAGGCGAGGGTGCGGCAGGCGGAGCCGGACGCGGGCGCGCCGGTCCGGATGAGGCTCAGCGCCGCCGCGCCGATCGCGACGACGAGAGCGATGACGCTCAGGAGCACGACCCAGCCCTGGACCGCCGTCGACGGGGCGGGCTCGACATGCCGTCTGCCGCTCATCGGACCGCCCCGCGGTGACGGGTGGCGAAGCGATCCACGATGCCGCGGCGGCGGCGTTCGGGGTGCGTCCTGTCCATGCCCGCGAGCTGCCCGCCGAGGGCGGTGGGTGAGCCGACGAGGACGATGGGCCCTGGCATCCGGTGATGATAGTGCGGGTGCCCCCCGGACCCGAGGATCGGGCGTCCGGACCCGGTGCTATCGTGCCGCCGTGTCCGCCACCGACCCGTCAGGCCACCCGCGCAATGCCGGGTACCGATCGTTCTCGTACCTCGCGCCGGGCACCGACTACCGGGCGTTCGAGCTCGCGACCGATCTCGACCGGGTCGAGCCATTCGTGGTCGAGGTGTCGCCGGCCGAGGAACAGCGGGCGCGCCGCCTCCTTGCCGACAACATCGCGATCTCGCTCCACGACCACACCGAGATCGACCCGCTCGACCCCGCCGAGACGGAGGCGTGGATCCGCGAGGCGCGCATCGCGACCGGCTATCGGGGGCTCGCCCGGTCCGGCCTGACCGCCGTGTTCGAGAACTTCGAGGACGGGGTCGCGACGATCACGTCCAAGAGCGGCTGGAAGTGGACCGACGTCATCCACGACATCGGCATGCGCTACAGCGACTGGGCCCACCAGGACTTCGTCGTGCGGGCCGAGCGGGTGGCCGACATCCGGGCCGCCCACGCATCCGGCCGGATCGCGATCGTCGCCGCGATGGAGGCGGCCACCCCGATCGAGAACGAGCTCGACCGGATCGACGTCCTGTACGGGTTCGGTGTCCGGATGCTGGGCATCGTCTACAGCGAGAGCAACGCGCTGGGCTCCGGCTGCCGCGAGTCGGTCGACGGCGGGCTCACCCACTTCGGCCGGCGGGCGGTGGAGCGGATGAACGCCCTCGGGATGCTCATCGACGTGTCGCACGCGGGCGATCGGACGTCGCTCGAGACGGTCGAACACAGCCGGGTGCCCGTGTGCATCAGCCACTCCGGTTCGCGCGAGCTGTGGCCGATCAGCAAGTGCAAGCCCGACGACGTCATCCGGGCCTGCGCCGAGCGGGGCGGGGTGATCGGCATCGAGGCCGCGCCGGGGACCACGATGACGAAGGACGACATGGTCGAGCACTCGATCGAGTCGTTCATGCGCCATTTCGAGTACTGCGTCGAGCTGGTCGGCATCGACCATGTCTCGTTCGGGCCGGACACCTTCTTCGGCGACCATGCCGCGTCGTACGGACTGCCGCTGGGTGGCCTGCTCGTGAGCGGCGACAGCGTCTACGACCGGGTCGTCCCGGCCTACGTGAAGGGACTCGAGAACATCGGCGACTTCCCCAACGTCGTCCGCTGGCTGGTGCGCCACGGCTACTCAGACGACGACATCGTCAAGGCGATCGGCGGCAACACGTTGCGCGTCCTGGAGGCGGTCTGGGCGTAGGCGGGCTGGGCGTAGGCGCCCGTGGCGCCCGCTCGTGAGCCGGTGGGTCGTGGTCCCATGCGGCCGAGCGATTTTCGTGGCGCGTCCGCGCACCACCCGGTTCCGCGGGACGGAAATGCGCGGACGACAGGACCCGCGACCTGCGATACGGTACGGGGAGCGTGCTTCTGACGGAGCGTGCTCGATCGAACAGCGGGCGCCCCGCTCACAGCCCCCAATCCCCCGGGGGTGGGCCGGCCCGTATGCAACGAGGAGACGACCGCTATGGCAAGCCACCTGGTGCGGCGCTATGCCGCCCGCGTCCCGATCTTCGCGCTTCTCGGTCTGACCGCGCTGCTCCTCGCGTTCCCGGGCACGGCGGCGGCCGACACGAACGGGCCGATCGCCCAGACGGGCGGGATGACCGCATCGTTCCGACTCCTCGGGACATCGCTGACCGTCGGCGTGCAGCTCGACGCCGTCGGCAAGATCAGCCTGGTCACGCTCGATCCGAACAACCTCGTGACGGCCAAGAAGACGTCGGACCACTCGGTCCGCTTCGCGAACTCCGATGACACCGTCAAGGTCAGTGTCCGGGCCAAGGGCAGCTCGCTGTCCATCTCGGCCCGGTCCACCCTGGCGGGTCTCAGCGGCCCGGGGACCTGGTCCGCCGACGTGTTCGGCACGGGCGCCAAGTCCACGGTGCACTACACGGTCGGCTCGAACGGCGGTGCGCCGACCCTGACCGTCGACTCGATCTCGGCCGCGTCGGGCATCACGACGACGACCAGCTCTTCGGTTCCCAAGGCCGGCTCGAAGCATGCCTGGATCGGCGGTCGGATCACGTTCGCCCGGGCCGGCTACGTGAAACGACTGTCGATCTTCGTCGGGGTGGACACGAAATCCGGCAAGGCGGTCCTGTCGATCGTCCTGTCCGGCCGGGACAAGCTCAAGCTCGACGGGTCGCTGGCGGACCTCGCCGGCGCCCGGACCTGGTCGGCGCACCTGTGCGACGGCAAGGCCGTGAGCGTGGCGTACCACGTCGCGTCCGACGGGACCGTCGTCTTCGATAGTTCGACCGGCGCCCCGGCCACGGAGAAGTCGTTCAAGTCCGGCTTCGTCGTCCGGTTCACGAACACGAACGTCGGCGTCTTCGTCGGCCTGAAGAAGACCGACACGGGCTACCGCCTCATCGTCTTCGGCAACTCCGGACACTGCGGCAAGCCGGGCGGCGGCGACGACAAGCATGGCGACCACGGCCGTCACTTTGGCCAGGGCAAGCAGCTCGGCCACGGCTGGTGGGATGCGTTCGGGTTCGGCGGCCATCCGTGGGGCAAGCACGGCTGATCCCGCGGCCCGTGCCCTCGCGGCCGGGGCTCCGCGCAAGGTGATGCGACGACTCCGCCGATCCGGCGGAGTCGTCCTCGTCTCGTGCACCCTGGCCGCGCTGGTCGTGGCCGCGGGCTGCGGCGGACCGTCCGTCGCGAGCCCCAGTTCCCCCCTCGCATCCGATGCCGCCGGCTCGCCGCCGGGGGCCGCGGGCGACGCTTCGAACGGCCCGACCGGCGGTGCCTCGACCGGCCCGGCGGTCGACGGAAGCGCGCCCCTCATGGCGGCCTTCAAGAAGATGGCCGGGGGCTACCAGTTCGATGCGACCGTGACGGTCGGCGGGCAGACGGCCACCCATGCGGCCGGCCGCTGGCTCGGCGGTCGGAGCGAGTTCGTCGTGGAGTCGGGGGGCACCGCACTGACATACCGATCCATCCCGCCTCGCGCCTGGGTCTACCAGGACGGCACCGGCTGGGTCGAGCTCGCCGACAAGGCCCCGAGCGGCGACCCGCTCGAGCCGTTCCGCCATCCGACCGGCGTGACGGTCGCCTCGCAGGACGCGACCGCCCTCGTGCTCCGGGCGATGTACCCACCGAAGACGCTCGGCGTCGCCGGCTCGGCCGCGGTCGCGGTGCAGATCGCCGTTGAGCCCGATGGCCGGACGACGGCGACGTACACGGTCGATTCGAGCGGCGGGCCCGTGACCACCACGACGATCCTGATCGCGAGCAAGGGCGCCCCGATCCCGGTGCCGAGTCCCGCCGGCTGACCCCGGGCGTACATGGCGGCATCCCGTCCCGGGGGTCGGGATGCCGGCACAACGATCATCGAGTGACTACGAGGCGCCGAACGCGGTGCTCGGGACGGCCCCGCGCACCGTCGCGCGACGCCGCGCGAGGACCTATGTAAGGAGTCTTGACAAAGGTCGTACCATCGCTTTGTCCACTCGTTGAACAAAGACCGAAGGGGCCCCGACGACCTTGAGCAGGATCCCCACGGACCGGTCCGGGAAGGCGACCCACCAGGAGACGCGCGCCCACAACGAGCGGCTCGTTCTCGGCACGATCTACGACCGGGGACCCATCAGCCGGGCCGAGGTCGCGCGCCGGACCGGCCTCACCCGGACGACCGTCTCCGACCTCGTCGCGGGACTCCTGCGGGACGGCCTCACCCATGAGATGGGGCGTGGCCCGTCGACCGGCGGCAAGGCACCCATCCTCCTCGAGGTCACGGACGACGCGCGCCACCTCGTCGGCCTCGACCTCGGCGAGAAGGTCTTCCGCGGCGCCATCGTCGACCTGCGCGGCGAGATCGTCGAGTCGTTCTCGGTCCCGGTCGAGGACCGCGACGGCCAGGAGGCGCTCGAGCGCGTGTTCGCCCTCATCGAGCGGCTCCTCGGCGGTGCGACCCGGCCGATCCTCGGCATCGGCATCGGGACGGCCGGCCTCATCGACACCCCGCTCGGGACGGTCCTCGAGGCGGTCAACCTCGACTGGCGCGACGTGCCGCTGGGCGACCTCGTCCGCGATCGGACCGGTCTCCCGGTCTACGTCGTCAACGACTCCCAGGCGACGGCCCTCGCGGAGCACGTCTTCGGCGGCCCGCGGACCTCGAACCTCCTCGTCGTGAAGGTCGGCCAGGGCGTCGGCGCGGGTATCGTCATCGACGGGCACCTGTTCCAGGGCGACGGCTTCGGCGCCGGCGAGATCGGGCACACGACCGTCCGTCCGGACGGGCTCGCCTGTCGCTGCGGACGGCGGGGCTGCCTCGAGACCGTCGTCAGCAGCCGGGCCATCCTCGATCGTCTCGCGGCCGCCGGCTGGGCGGGCTCGCTCGCGGACGCGCAGGCGGCCCTGGCGGCGGGCGACCCGGTCGTCGGCGAGATCGTGGTGGCGGCGGGCCGGGAACTCGGCATCGCGGTCGCCTGGCTCATCGGGGCGCTGAATGTCCACCGGGTCGTCCTCGTCGGCAGCGTGGCGGGCTTCGGCGAGCCGTGGCTCGCGGCGGTCCGCGGGGAGGCGACCCACGGCGCGCTTCCGCTCCTGTCGCGGGACACCGTGATCGAGATCGGCAACCTCCACGACGATGGCGTGGTCCTGGGCGCCTCGGCCCTCCTCATGACCGCCGAGCTCGGCCTGAGCCTGGCCGGCCTGGCCGCCGGGCGACACGCGATCGACGGCGCGGCGGGCGTGGGCGGCAGCGCGTCCGTCGGCGCCTCGACCTCGGGCGCGCCGGGAGTGACCGGATGACGTCCGGCGCTGCCGTCGCCCTGGATCAAGCCGGCTCGACCTTCGTGGCCGGCGTGGACGTGGGCGGCACGAAGGTCGCGGTCATCCTCGTCGCGCCGGACGGGACCACCCTCGCGCGGGCGGTCCGGCCCATGACGACGCGCAGCGCGCCGGACGGCATCGAGCCGATCGTGAGCGCGATCCGGGCGGCGCTCGAGACGGCCGGGGCCACGACCAACGACCTCGCGGCGATCGGGGTGGGCGTCCCCGGCCGGATCGAGCCGGGCGGCATCGTGCGCCACGCGACGAACCTCGGCTGGCACGACATCCCGCTGGCCGCCCGCCTGACCGCCGAGTTCGGCGTCCCGTGCGCGGTCGGCAACGACGTCCGGTCTGCCGCGGCCGGACTGCTCGACCATGAGGTCGCGACCGGGATCCGCAACCTCGCCTACGTCGCGGTCGGGACCGGCATCGGGGCGGGGCTCGTCCTCGACGGCCGGCTCCACCTCGGCAAGCGTGGCATGGCCGGCGAGATCGGCCACGTCATCGTCGAGCCCGACGGAGCCGTGTGCCCGTGCGGCCAGCGCGGCTGCCTCGAGACCGTGGCTTCGGGCCCGGCCATCGCCCGGCGCACGTCGGCGGCCATCGCGGCCGGCGCGTCGTCGACCCTCGAGGGTCGGGAGCCGCTTACCGCGAAGGCCGTCTACGAGGCCGCCGGCGCGGGCGATCCGCTCGCGTGCGCGGTCGTCGACGAGGTCGGACGTGCCCTGGCCAGGGCGATCGCCGGCCTCGTCCTGACCTGCGACCTGGAGCTCGTCCTGCTCGGCGGTGGCGTGGCCGGCGCCGGCAACCTGTTCCTCGATCCGATCCTGGCCCACCTGGCCGAGCTCCGAGCCGACTCCCCGGTCGTGGCCGAGATGATCCCGGCGGGCACGGTCCGCTCGCTCCCCCAGATCTTCGACGCGGTGGCGTGGGGCGGCGTCGCGCTCGCACGCACGGTCGCCCAGGCCGCCACCGGCACCCACGCCCGGCCGGCCGGCCCCATGTCCCTGTAGGCACGAAGGATGGAGGTGGTCGCACGCGTGTCGATGGCCTGAGGAGGAGGTCCGCGAACCGCCGCGGGCGCCCTCGTGCATGTCCGAGCCGAACCCAACCACTGGTCCGATCAAGAGAGGAGAACCATCCGTGCACATGAAGAGACTGATCGCCCTCGTGGCGGCCGCGATGCTCAGCATCTCGGCCTGCGCGAGCTCGGCGACGCCCACCCCGGCACCACCCACCGTGGTTCCGCCGACCGCGGCCCCAGCCTCGCCGTCCGCTGAGGCGAGTGCGAGCGAGAGCCCGGCGGCCAGCGCCACCGAAGCGCCCCTCGCCCCGGACCCGGCCGAGGCCGTGATCCCGGGCGTCGAAGCCAACGCCGACATCACGTTCTGGACGTTCTACCTGTCACCCACCTTCGACGGCTTCATCAAGGACACGATCGCCCGCTTCCAGGCGACCTATCCCGGCGTCACCGTCCACTGGGAGGACCACCAGGGCACGTTCCAGGACGACCTGAAGGCGGCCTTCGCGGCCGACAAGGCCCCGGACGTCATCAACCTGTCCGTCAGCGAGGGCTGGGTCTCGGACTATGCGTCGAAGGGTCTCCTCCTGGCTCTCGACGACAAGGTCCCCGCCGATGTCCAGAGCACGTACTTCCCCGGTCTGTGGAAGGAGCAGCTCGTCGGTGGCAAGAACTTCCAGTTCCCCTGGTACCAGGGCATCAACGTCGACCTGATCAACAAGCAGCTCTTCGACAAGGCCGGCATCGCGGTCTCCGACTTCCCGAAGACCATCGACGGCCTGCCGGCGATCTGCCAGACCCTCAAGGACAAGGCGAACACGGTCTGCGACATCCGCCTGACCGTCAACGACCTGATCGCGCAGATGGTCTACGAGGGCAACGTCAAGCCGCTCAGCGATGACGGCAAGAAGTTCACCTTCGACTCGGCCGACGGGGTCAAGTGGCTCACGATGTACCGCGACATGGTCGCCGCCGGCACCGTGGACAACGACATCATCGTGAACGCCAGTGACCGGACCGGCCTCCTCCTCTTCTCGTCCGGGCAGGCCCCGTTCTACGCGACCGGGCTCAACCTGATCCGTGACGTCAAGGCCAACAATTCCCAGCTGTATGACAACCTGGCGGTCGCACCGGCTCCGGTCGGAGCCTCGGGCGTCGTCGGCAAGGGCCTCATGAGCATCTCGGTCAAGGCCAGTACCAAGTTCCCGAACGCATCGATCGCCCTGGCCCAGTTCTTCACCAACGCGCGGAGCATGGTCGCGTTCTCCAAGATCGTGTCCATCTACCCATCGGTCATCAAGTCGTACGACGATCCGTTCTTCTCCTCGAGCGCCACGGCGATCGAGGACAGCGCCCGGGCGACGGCCAAGGACGTGGTCTCGCACTATGCGGACATCGTCCCGAGCATGCCGGTCGGCGTGAACAAGGCGGACGTCAACGACATCGTGCTCAAGGCGGTCCAGGAAGTGCTCTTCAACAAGGCTGATCCGCAGACCGCACTGACCGCCGCGGCGGCTGCAGCCACCAAGTTGATCAAGTAATCCGAGCGGATCGGTCGCCGACCGATCGTCGTTCCCCGGACCCTCGCCGGACACCGTCCGGCGAGGGTCGACTTGACGGAGGGGCCATGACCCGGCGCTTCTCGATCACCCCGTACGCGTTCCTGGCCCCAGCCCTCATCCTCATCGCGGTCTTCGTGCTGTACCCGATCGGCGCGGTCGTGTTCTACAGCTTCACCGACTGGGACATCGTCCGGCCCCCGGTCTACGCCGGACTCGACAACTACCAGAACCTCATCGCCGACCCGACGTTCTGGAAGGCGCTCACCCACTCGATCGTCTATCTCATCGTCACGCCCACGATCATCGCGCTCTCGATCGGGCTGGCGATCGTGGTCAACCGCAAGCTCAAGGGCATCCACATCTTCCGGGCCCTGTACTTCGTGCCCGCGGTCAGCGGGAGCATCGCCATCGGCATCGCCTGGCGCTGGTTGTTCGACCGGAACGGCTTCCTCAACAGCGTGCTCATCTCGCTCGGCGCCATCAAGGACCCGATCGCGTGGCTCTCCGAACCGGGGCTGGTCCTGCCGATCGCGATGCTGCTCACGATCTGGGCCGGCGTGGGCTACTACGCGGTCATCTTCCTGGCGGGCCTGCAGAACATCCCCGAGGAGCTGTACGACGCGGCCCGGATCGACGGCTGCAACGACCTGCGCAAGCACTGGCACGTGAGCCTGCCCGGCCTGCGACCCCAGATCGCGTTCGTGGCGGTCATCTCGAGCCTGGCCGCACTCAAGGTGTTCGATGAGATCTATGTCCTGACGAACAAGTCCGGCGGCATCCTCGATTCGGGCGTGACGATCGTCTTCTACCTCTGGAAACAGGCATTCATCAACGGGCACGCCGGGTACGCGGCCGCGATCGCGATGGTCCTCCTCGTCCTGACGCTCATCTTCTCGATCGTCAACGTGCGCTTCCTCGAGCGCGGCTCGGAGGCCACCTGATGGCTGCTCCCGCCGTCGCGGCATCCGCCACGCGTGCTACGGCCAACGTCGGAACCGCTCGCCACAGGCCGCGGCGGCGCTTCGTCGAGGCCACCGTCTGGTATCTCGTCCTCGGACTCATCGCCCTCGTCACGATCTTCCCGTTCGTGTGGATCCTGCTGACCTCGCTCAAGGGTCCGGACGACCTGCTGTTCTCGACGCCGCCGCAGCTCCTGCCGGACCACCCGACCCTGGCGAACTACGGCCGGGTGCTGGACGCGCTGCCCATCCCCTCGTTCTTCATGAACAGCATCGTCGCGTCGACCCTGACCACGGTCTTCAACGTCCTCGTCGCCTCGCTGGCGGCCTACCCGCTCGCCAAGATGCGCTTCCGCGGCCGCGACCCGATCTTCTACCTCCTCCTCGCGACGATCATCGTGCCGGTCCAGCTGACGTTCATCCCGAGCTACCTGCTCGCCCGCTTCTTCGGCTATTACGACTCGATCGCGGCGATCATCTGGCCGAGTCTCGCCAGCGCGTTCAACATCTTCCTCATGCGCCAGGCGTTCAAAGGCGTGCCGAACGAGCTCATCGACGCCGCGCGCGTGGACGGAGCCCGCGACTGGCGGATCTGGTGGCAGATCGCCCTGCCGCTCGTTCGGCCCACGGTCGCGACCGTGGCGATCTTCACGTTCGTCACGTCCTGGAACGACTTCCTGTGGCCGTCGCTGATGCTGCCGACGATGACCAACAAGACCCTGCCGGTCGGGCTCGCCGCCCTCCAGGGCTTCTTCGCCTCCGACTTCCGGGGCATCGCGGCCGGCGTCACGATGACCGTCGTGCCGATCCTGATCTTCTTCGTCGCGCTCCAGCGCCACTTCGTCCGCGGCCTGTCCGGCGCGATCAAGGGGTGAGCGTCGTGTCTGAGCTCGTCGGCGAGCGGTTCCTCCGGACGTTCGCCGGGCTCGAACCGACCGCCGACGTGCTGGCGGCCATCGCGGCGGGCCGTGCCGCCGGCGTGACCCTGTTCCGGGCGAAGAACGTCTCGACCCCTGCGCAGGTGCGTGCCCTCACGGCGGCCCTCCAGGCCGCCCGCCCGCCGGGGACGCCCCCGCTCGTGATCGCGGCCGACCAGGAGGGCGGCCAGCTCCAGGCGATCGGCACGGGGGCGACCGCGTGGCCCGGCAACCTCGCCCTCGCCGCCACGGGCTCCGTGACACTCGCCCGGCGATGTGGCGGGGCCATCGCCGCGGAACTTGCCGCGATGGGCGTGACCGTCGCCTTCGCACCGGTGTGCGACCTCCTCGGGTCGCCGGAGAGCGCGCTCATGGGGACCCGCACGTTCGGCGACGACCCGGTCGCCGCGGGCCGGATGGCGGCGGCGATGGTCCGCGGTATCCAGGCACGGGGCGTGGCCGCGACCCTCAAGCACTTCCCGGGCCACGGGTCCGTGAGCGGCGACTCGCATCACGGCCTGCCGGTCGTCGGCGTCGACGGGGCGACGCTGCGGGCGCGCGAGCTCGTCCCGTTCCGGGCCGGCATCCGGGCCGGGGCGCGCCTCGTGATGCTCGGTCATCTGGCCGTTCCGGCCGAGACCGGCGGACGGGTCACGGCCGCCACGATCGCTCCCGAGATCGCCTCGGTCCTGCTGCGCGACGAGCTCGGGTTCGAGGGTGTCAGCGCCACGGACGCACTCGACATGGGCGCGATGGGCCCGCTCGACGGGTTACCTGAGATCGTGTCTCAATCCGTGCGGGCGGGCGTGGATCTGATGTTGACGCTGCATCCGTTCGAACTCGAGGAAAGGGCCCTTGACGGGCTCGTCGCCCGGGCGGCCGCCGGATCGCTCGATGTCGCAGCGCTGCGCGCGTCGCGTCGTCGGATCCGCGCGCTCCGGCGCTGGCTCGGTCGCGCCCCACGCCAGCCGGACATCGATGTGGTGGGTTCGGCGGAGCACGTCGCGCTCGCCCGGGAGATCGCCGAGCGAGCCGTGACGCTCGTGCGCGACCGCGACCACCTCGTGCCGTTGCGCCCGCTGGCGGAGGGTTCCCGGCGCGTCGTCGTGATCGCCCCGCGACCCGTGGACCTGACCCCCGCCGACACCTCGTCCTATGCCTCGCTGGATCTCGCCGACGCGATCCGCGCCGCACTGGAGCAGCTTGGGTCGGCCGGATCCGTCATCGCCCTGGAATCGCCGCTCGACCCGGACGTCGCGGCGAACGCAGCGCTGGTCTCGGCCGCGGCGAGTGGCTCGGTCGTGATCGTCGGGACCGTCGACGCCGTGGCCCATCCCGGCCAGGGCCGGCTCGTGGAGGCGCTCGTGGCGAGCGGCGCCCCGGTCGTCGCGGTCGCGCTCCGGACCCCGTTCGACATCCTCGCCTATCCGAGCGTGCGCACGTACGCCTGCTCCTACGGGATCCAGCCACCGAACCTCGACGCGATGGCCGACGCGCTCCTCGGCCGGATCCCGTTCCGAGGCCGGCTGCCGGTTCGCCTCGACCGCCGATGAGACCGCGTCTCACTCATGGTGCGAGGCGTCGGCTGCTGTCTCGTACCTGGTTCCGGGGAGGGTAGAGCGCGTGTCCCACGCCTAACGGCGACCTCTGGCGGATCGCTCAGGCTGTCAGGGGGAACTGGGCCCGGAAGGGTTCCCGAATCGGTTTCGCCGGCGGTCAGCCGGTCGTCTGCAGGCCGGCCGCGATGCCGCTCAGCGTCGCGCCCACGATCCGGCGCAGACGGGCCGCGTCCGGATCGCCCGGCGGCGTCCGACGAAGCCGGGCCAGCAGCTCGATCTGGAGGGCGGACAGGGCGTCGACGTAGGGCGTCCGTAGCTCGATCGAGCGCCGCAGCGCGGGGTCGCCGGCGAGGAGCCGGTCGTTGCCCGTGATCGAGAGGATCGCCCGGACCGAGCGCTCGTACTCGGAATCGACGGCGGCCTCCACGGCCTGCGCCTCCGGGCCGCCGACGAGCGCGATGTAGCGACGAAACGTGCCCGGATCGGCCCGCGCGAGCGAGAGCTCGGCGTTGTCGACGATGGAGGCGAAGAACGGCCACGTCCGATGGAGCGTCCGCAAGCGCTCGAGGCTCGCCCGGCCGCCACGGTCGAGGTACGTCTCGAGTGCCGTCCCGATGCCGTACCAGCCGGGCAGGTCGGTCCGGGCCTGCGACCAGGCGAAGACCCACGGGATCGCGCGCAGGCCGTCGAGCCCCACCTCCTGCGACGGAGGCGCGCCGGCCCGATCGTCCGTCGAGCCGTCCGCGGCTGCCCGGCGGCCCGGTCGGGCGACGGGCCGCGAGCCGAGGGCCAACCCCGCGATCTCGGCGATCGGCGTCGCGCCGGCGAACACGCGGAAGAAGCCGGGGATGTCGATGAGGCCGCGGTAGGCGGCCCGCGAGAGGGCCGCGAGCTCGGCCAGGACGAGCGCGCCGTCGGTGGCGGCCCGGTCGACCGCGGCCTCATGGTCCGGGCTCGACGCGAGCAGCGTCGCCGCGATGACCTGCTCGAGGTGGCGACGGGCGATCTCCGGACTGGCGTAGTGGGCGGCGACCATCTCGCCCTGCTCGGTGAATCGGAGCCGACCCGCGACCGAGCCGGCCGCCTGAGCCAGGATCGCCCGGCTCGCCGGGCCGCCGCCGCGCCCGATCGCGCCGCCTCGGCCGTGGAACAGGGTCAGCTCGACGCCGTGGCGGCGGGCCATCGTCACGAGCGCGCCCTGGGCCTGGTGGAGCGACCAGTTCGAGGCGAGGAAGCCGGACTCCTTCGACGAGTCCGAGTAGCCGAGCATGACCTCCTGGCCGCCCGATCGGCCGGCGAGGTGCTCGCGATAGCCTGGATCGGACAGCAGCCGGTCCAGGAAGCCGCCCGCGTCGTCGAGCCCGGCCGCCGACTCGAGCAGGGGCACGACGTCGAGCGCGGGCGTCGCCGCCGGCAGCTCTCCGAGGGCCACCGGGTCGCCGCCGAGGAGTTCCGGATCTCCGGCCCGGCGCGCCAGCTCGAGCACGGCCAGCACGTGCTCCGGACGGGTCGAGAACGAGATCACGTAGCGATGGCAGGCCGCCTCGCCGAATCGCGCCTGGATCCGGGCCATCGCCCGGAACGAAGCGATGACCTCGCCGAGGACGACGCCCGGGGCGACCTCGGTCGTCGCCCCGGCGCCGGCGTCGAGGGCCGCCAGGGCCGCAGCGTGGACGGCCGCGTGCTGGCGGACCTCGAGCGAGGCGAGGTGGAAGCCGAAGGTCGCGAGCTGCCAGCGCAGGTCCGCG
Source organism: uncultured Chloroflexia bacterium (assembly GCA_963719285.1). Lineage (GTDB taxonomy): Bacteria > Chloroflexota > Limnocylindria > Limnocylindrales > CSP1-4 > C-114. The sequence goes on along the minus strand of CAVRBO010000004.1, from coordinate 174,635 downwards.
ATGTCGCCCCAGGCGATCCGGCCGAGGCCATCGGACACGAGGGCGGCCTGGACGGTCCGCAGCTCGGTGTCCAGGGTGTCCGGGGCGTCGTAGCGGCCGGCCGTCGCTCCCGGTCGGGCGGTGAGCCCGGCGCGCGTCCGACGGAGGCGCTCGGCGATCGCCCCGAAACGCTGGCGATAGGGCTCATCCGGGAAGCGGCGCCGGAGCTGGCGAGCGGCCTCCGGCAGGTCCTCGCTGTCACGGACGATGGCCCGGGCGAGTCCCGCGTCGACCCGCTCGCCGGAGACGGCGACGGCCACGGTCTGCATGAGCCGCGTGGCGACCGCCTCGTAGCCGCGCAGGAGGTGGTCGGCCTGGATGCGCATGGCGTGGAGGGTCGTGTCGGCGGTGACCGATGGATTGCCGTCGCGGTCGGCGCCGATCCACGATCCGAACTGGAGGAACGCCCCCACGGCCGGGGGGCGGGTGCCGGTCCGGCCCGCATCGGTCGACAGCGCGCCGGCCGGGGCGACCGGTGCGGCGCCGGCCGCGACCCCGTCGAGGGCGGCATCGACCGCCCGGTACACCCTCGGCACGACCGTGAACAGGGTCTCGTCGAAGAACGCGAGGCCGGCCCGGACCTCGTCGAGCGGCGCCGGGGCGATCGAGCGGATCTCGGCGGTCCGCCACAGCGTGGCGATCTCCTCGCGCAGGTGGCGGCGGATCTCGACGTCCTCGTCGGGCGCCACGTCCGGGTCCCCGAGACGCTCGAGGAGGCCGCCGATCCGCCGGAGGGCGACGAGCAGCGTCCGCCGGCGCGCCTCGGTCGGATGGGCGGTCAGGACGGGCGATACGGCCAATCGGGCGAGCCGGTCCTCGATACGCTCCCGGGCGTCGGCGGCGGTGGTCGCAGCGCGACCGAGGCGCTCGAACGCGTCGGCCACCGATCCGTCCAGAACGCCGCCCGGCGCATGTCGAGCCGCGCGGCGGAGCGTCCGGACGCGATGACGCTCCTCGGCCAGGTTGACGAGCTGGAAGTAGAGCGTGAACGACCGGGTGAGGGCCTCGAGCTGGTCGCGGTCGAGCGCTGCGACATCGGCCGCGATCCGCTCCTGTGCCCGCTCGCGGGCCTCCCCGTCGGCGGCGAGGGCGCCCCGTCGGATCGCGATCAGACGAGACCGGAGGCCTTCGACGAGCGCGAACAGGTCCGGCCCTGCCTGCTCCGCGATGACCTGGCCGAGCAGCGCGCCGAGCAACCGGACCTCGCGCGCGACCGGGTCGCGGGCGCGTCCGATCCCCGGCCCTGGCGGTTCGGCGGCGACGGCCGGGAACCGCGTCCCGCGACGACCACGGAGGCGGCTCACGCGGCCGCCCTGAGCGCCCCGGCGATCTCGCCGATCCGGGCCGGGGTGACCCGGCAACATCCGCCGACGAGCCGGGCGCCGGCGGCGATCCACCGCTCTGCCGCGGCCGCGCCCATGGGCGCTCCGGCGCCGACCCATCGCCGACCGACGGGGTCCCAGTCCTCGCCGCCGTTCGGATAGACGACGATCGGCTTGTCCGTGACCGTCGCGGCTCGCTCGACGAGCTCCAGCGCGAACTCCGGCGCTGTGCAGTTGACGCCCACGGCCAAGACGGAGGCCGCGCCGTCCGCGAGGGCGAACGCCTCATCGACAGGCGCACCGCTGCGCAGGCGCGCTCCGTCGGCGCAGGTGAAGCTCAGCCAGCCGGCGCCGCCGAGGTCATCGAGCAGGCCGACGAGGGCCTCGCCCTCTTGGATCTCCGGGACGGTCTCCATCGCCAGCAGGTCGGGGCCGGCCGCCAGGAGCGCCGTCATCCGGGCACGATGGAAGTCGCGCAACGCCGTGACGCTCAGCCCGTACCGGCCGCGGTACTCCGACCCGTCGGCGAGGAACGCGCCGTACGGCCCGATCGACGCCGCGACGAGGAGTGGCCGCTGTGCGGCCGGCCCGCCCCGCTCCGCCAGGACGATCGCGCGTGCCTCCCCGGCGAGCTCCACGCTACGGCGCATGAGCGCGGCTGCCTCCGCACCATCGAGACCGCGCCGGGCGAACCCCTCGAACGTCGCCTGGTAGCTCGCGCTCGTCGCGACCTGGGCGCCGGCCCGGAAGAAGGCCAGGTGCGCCCGGACGATCGCCGCGGGGTCCTCGACCAGGAGCCGGGCCGACCACAGCGCGTCGGAGAGGTCGGCCCCGCTCGCCTCGAGCTCGGTCGCGAGCCCGCCGTCGAGCACGACGGGGCGACCTCCGGCGAGCAGGTCGCCGAGCGGATCGAGCTGCGACGGCGCCTGCCGGCGATCGTCCATCGGGCCTCCGGGCGGGTGGACCCGCAGTGTACCGGCACGTTCGCTCCCGGCCGCGCACCCGGGTCCGCGTGTATCGTCACGGCGACCGCGGAACGGACCGCCGCCCACCGCGCGTCGTCCAGAGCAGCGAGGAGGACCGCCCGGGATGGGACGAGGCCGCCGGCTCGTCGAGGCGTTCATCGGGGCGCCGGACTATCCGCCGAGCCCCGCCGACAGCGCGACCGCGACGGTCGTCGGCCTCCGGCTGCCGATCCGGGCGACGGTGGCGACCTGCGTCATGGTGGCGGGCCTGCTCATCGACTTCCACCGCGACTTCATGCCCCGCGAGTTCGTCTACAGCCGCGCCCCGGAGGTCCTCCGGATCGCGACGATGCAGCGGTTCATCCTCATCGGCCTCGTCCCCCTCGCCGTCGTACTCCTGCTGTTCCGCGACGACCCACGGCGCTACGGGTTGCGCGTCGGCGACTGGCGGGCGGGTCTGACCCTGGCCGGGATCGGCACCGGGGTCATGCTGCCCATCGTCATCTGGGCGGGCCACCAGCCGGACTTCGCCGCCTACTACGCTCAGAGCACGTCGACGTCCACGCCCGCGGGCGTGGCGATCACGAACGTCCTCGACGTGTTCGGCGCCGAGTTCCTGTTCCGTGGCTTCCTCATGTTCGCGCTGCTGCGCACCGTGGGTCCGATCGGCATCGTCCTGGCGGCGGTGCCGTTCACGTTCTCGCACCTCGGCAAGCCCGAGCTCGAGACCGTCTCGACACTCCTGGGCGGCACGATCTTCGGCTGGCTCGATTGGCGGACGGGATCGATCCTGTACAGCGCGACCGCTCACGCGATCATCCTGTCGGTCGTCATGTTCGCGTCGGTCGGCTGGCTGTGACGGCTAAGGCACCCACGGCCGGTGACCGGCCACTCGACCTCACGGTCTGGTACGACTACCACTGCCCGTATTCGCACCGGGTCGTGGCCTGGCTCATCGGCCTCGGGCCTGAGCGGGTCCGGCCACGCTTCCGCCCGTTCCCCCTCGAGCAGGTGAACCGCGACGCGACGGCGACCGAGTGGCGGCTGTGGGAGCAGCCGCTCGACTACGTCCACGACCGCGAGCGGCAGGACCGCCGGCCGCTCCAGGCGTTCCTGGCGACCGCCGTGCTCGAGGCATCCGAGACGCCCGAGGTCGTGGACCGCTTCCGCCTGGCGGTCTATCGCGCGCGCTTCGACGACGAGGCCGACATCTCCGACGTGGACCTGCTCGTCCGCCTCGCCGCCGGCGTGGGCGCGGACGGTGGCCTCCTGGCCGGCGCCATGGCCGACGAACGGGCGCTCGCCGCCGCGCGCGCCGGCCTGGCCGCCGCCTGGGTCGATGCCCGCTCGACCTGGCAGATCTTCGGCGTGCCGACCCTCCAACCCGAGGGCGAGGTGCCGTACTACCTGCGGCTCGAGCGGTTGGTCGAGCCCGGCCACGAAGCGGTCGACCTGCTCGACAGGGTGTTCGGCCTGCGTCGGGAGGCCTCGCTCGTCCTGGAGATCAAGCTCCCCGACGCGGTAGGCTGAGCCCACGCCGGGCATCCTCCAGGCCCTTCTCGTTGTCGGCCGGACCGTCGATGCCGGTGAGGTCGTCCGAGGCGATCCGGCGGGCGAAGTAGTCGGCCTGGACCGCCCAGCGCAGGCGGAGCATCGCGGCCAGCGAGCGCTCGAGCTCCTTCGTCTCGATCACACCTTGGGCCAGATACGCGCTTACGAACCCACCCGCTCGCTCCGGCCCGCCGAGATACATGACCGCGCTCGCCACGTCGTACATCAGCGGTCCGTGCAGTCCCATGTCCCAGTCGATGAGCCCGCAGACATCGGTCTCCGCGTCCCATCGGAAGGCCTCGGGCGCGGGGTCGGTGTGGAGCAGGGACCACGTGAGCGAGTCCGGCGAGAGGCCCTCCCACACGTCGAGTGCCGCCTCCATCGCCGGGCGCACCCAGGGCCGCACCGAGAGGTGGGGCGCGTGCGGATCCAACCAGTGGAACCGATCGACCTCGGGGATGGGCGGCCCAAGGAGGGCCAGATGTACCCGCGCGAGCGTCTCACCCATGATCCGCTGCTCCGCGTCGCTGCGGCCGTCCAGCTCGCGACCGTGCACGAAGTCGAGCAGCGCGAGGGGCCGCCCCTCGATGACCGCGCACAGGGCGCCCGAGCGAGTGGGCCTCGGGCTGCCCACCGGAACGCCGGACGCCGCCGCCCGCACCGCGACGGCCAGGCCGCCCACGAACCGCTTGTGCGCGTCCGGAGGCACGGACTTGGCCACCCAGCGACCGGATCCGTCGGCCACGAGCCAGGTCTGCGAGTTCATCCCGCCGTCGTGGGAGCTAACGACCGGGTCGCTCAGCCCCCAACTCCGGACGAGCGATCTGACGACTGCGGACGTGGGCAGCAAGACCCGGTCAGGGCTCGTAATACCCGGTTACGTCGAAGATGACCTGGGCCGTCGCGTTCGAACCACCGCGGAAGGTGATGCCCGAGGTCCCGTTGATACCGAGACCCGTCACGACACCGTTGCCTCTCGTATCGCCCTTGGGGAAGTTCAACGAGGAGGTCGACGGGTTGTCGACCGGTGCAAGCGTGAGCGCGACGTACCCAGCGGACGTCTGGGCGGTGACGGTCAGGTTCCCAGTCACCGCGACCGCGTCGAAAGGGACGCTCGGGCCGCTCACCTGGAGGGTGGCGGCATGGGCACTCCTGAGCGCAGCCGGGAGGTTGTAGCCGAACCGGGAGTCGAGTACCCGGGCCGGGGCAAGCGGGTGGTATGTCGCGCCGCTCGCATCGGGCTCGAAGTAACCGGTGACGTCGAAGATGAGATCGGTCGTCGCCCCTGGTGAACCCTTGAACGTCGCGGACAGGGAGCCATCGGCCGCCAGGGCGACCGTGACCCCGTTGCCACGATTGTCACCGACGGGGAAGTTGAGGCTCGAGGTGGTCGGCGCGTTGGTCGGGACCGGCCCGAGTCCGACGTAGCCGCCCGTGGTCTGGTGCGTCGCGGTCAGATTGCCGGTGACCGCCACTGCATCGCCAGGGACACCACCCACGCCGGCCACCTGGAACGTCCGCGCGATGCTGGTGCTGAACTCGCCCGAGAGTCCCGTGCCGAACCGGGAGTCGAGTACCCGGGCCGGGGCAAGCGGGTGGTATGTCGCGCCGCTCGCATCGGGCTCGAAGTAACCGGTGACGTCGAAGATGAGATCGGTCGTCGCCCCTGGTGAACCCTTGAACGTCGCGGACAGGGAGCCATCGGCCGCCAGGGCGACCGTGACCCCGTTGCCACGATTGTCACCGACGGGGAAGTTGAGGCTCGAGGTGGTCGGCGCGTTGGTCGGGACCGGCCCGAGTCCGACGTAGCCGCCCGTGGTCTGGTGCGTCGCGGTCAGATTGCCGGTGACCGCCACTGCATCGCCAGGGACACCACCCACGCCGGCCACCTGGAACGTCCGCGCGATGCTGGTGCTGAACTCGCCCGAGAGTCCCGTGCCGAACCGGGAGTCGAGTACCCGGGCCGGGGCAAGCGGGTGGTATGTCGCGCCGGCGGGGTGGGCCACCTGCGCACCGGTCGGGATCAACCGCCAGGCGTGCGATCCATTGTCAACGGCAAGCACGCTTCCATCGTCGAGGACCGTTGCGTCCTCGACGAAGCTCCCTGGCCATGCCGTGAGCGAGGCCCATCGATCCGTCGTTACGTCGTAGGCGTACGTGGTGGCGACAAGGCCCGAACCGTTGGAGCCGGCCACCACGATGACCTTCCCACCGGCGGAGACCACGCTCCGCGGAGCAACCATGGAGACCGGCAGGTCGTGCACCTCCTTGGTGCGAAGGTGAAGCGGATCGAACCGGCTGACCTGGGGCGACCAGATCAGGGGGTAGGGAAAGCTGCCATGACTCAGGGAGCCGACATACAGGCGCTCGCCATCGGGAAGGCTCACGGCGCCACTGCAGAAGCCGCCCGCAGTGCCACTGTCTGGTGACGCGAGCGTCTGCGTCAGGTTGACCACATCGATGAGAAAGACGTAGCCGGCGCCACCCTCAGGGTTCGAAGGACTCGTGGGGCAGCCGCCATGGAGGATCACGCGACCGTCGGCAGCCTGGGTTAGATCAGCCTCCGAAAGACAGGTCCCATTGCCATAGATGAACTGGGTCATGTCCGTTGCCGGATCGTAGACGCGGGCATCCTCGTAGCAGACGGTCGGGACTCCAACGCCGGTGACACCCCAGAACAAGATGCGTCCGTCACGCAGCGTGAGGGCGGCGATGCCGTACGTCCCCGTCACGCTGCTCCAGGTTCCGGCAGTGGTGTCATAAATGAAATGCCCAGGGCCCACGAGCATGATGTTGCCGTTGGCGAGCGACGCAAGCACTGGAGGCGTGCTCGATGGCGGTACGCCAAGGGCGGGAGTCGCGGTCCAGGTGTCGCCGGAGGGGTCGTAGATCTCAGGGGCGGCGTGGTGGAGTCTCCGGCGAGCATGACCCTGCCGTCATGCATGCGCAGCAGTCGCGCGTTCGCGTGGTAACCCAACGGCGATGCGACCTGCGTCCACGATCCGACCGTCGCTAGTGCGGCGCCGGAGACCACATCTGCATCCGTCACGTCCCAACCTGACAGGTAGAACGCCTCCACGTCGGTTCCCCCGAGGACGACCCACAGTGATGCCATGGTGATCGCGAGAAGCAGGAGGATCCGCGTGCGGGATCGGTTCGCACGACTCGACACGACAACCCCCGTTCTGGGAAGGGATCGGTGCTCGTTCGCGGCATCGTAGCGTCGGCACATGAGCTCGTCGAGGGGCATGGCGCACCGAGGCACCCGTGCCCGGCAGGAGCCTCGTCGCCCGGCTATCCTTCGAGGTGCCTCCGACGCCGGATCCCGGACCTCGGAGGGATCAAGACCCTCAGGATCCCTGACCCCAGGTGGTGATGCCCTTATGAAGGTCGGCGTCGCCAGGGAGACCGCGCCGGGTGAACGGCGGGTGGCCCTGGTACCCGAAGCGCTCGGCAAGCTGACGGCGGCCGGGCTCGAGATCCTCGTCGAGGCCGGCGCGGGTGCCGGTTCGTCGATCCCGGACGCGGCCTATGCCGAGGCCGGTGCGCAGGTCGTCCAGACGGTCGAGATGTACGCCCAGGCGGACGTCGTCCTGCGGGTCCAGAAGCCCTCACCGTCGGAGGCGGCCATCCTCAAGTCCGGGCAGACCGTGATCGGCCTGCTCCAGCCGCTCCTCGACCCGGCCCTCATGGCCCTGCTCGCGTCGCGTGGCGTGACCGCGATCAGCCTCGACGCGCTGCCGCGCACCCTGAGCCGGGCCCAGACGATGGACGCGCTGTCGAGCCAGGCCAACGTCGGCGGCTACAAGGCCGTGCTCATCGCGGCCAACGAGTACGGCCGCTACTTCCCGCTCCTCACCACGGCTGCGGGTACGGCCAAGCCGGCCAACGTGCTCATCCTGGGCATCGGCGTCGCCGGCCTCCAGGCGATCGGCACGGCCCGCCGCCTCGGCGCCGTCGTCAAGGCGTACGACGTGCGCAAGGAGACGGCCGAGCAGGCTCAGAGCCTGGGTGCCCAGTTCCTCGTCCTGAAGTCCGCGGTCGACGCGTCCGGCGCCGGCGGGTATGCCCGGGAGTTGACGCCCGAGGAGCGCGATGCGCAGCAGGCCGAGCTCAACGGCTACATCGGCGGGATGGACATCGTCATCACGACCGCCCAGGTGCCGGGTCGGCGGCCGCCGGTCCTCGTGACCGCCGAGGCCGTCAAGGGGATGAAGGCGGGCTCGATCATCGTGGACATGGCGGCCAGCGCCCTCGGTGGCAACTGCGAGCTGAGCAAGGTCGGCGAGACGATCGTCACCGACAACGGGGTCACGATCATCGCGCCGGAGAACCTGCCGGCCACGATGCCCGCGGGGGCATCGCAGTTCTACGCCCGCAACATCTCGTCGCTCCTGCTCCACCTGGTCAAGGACGGCGCGCTCACCATCGACCTGACCGAGGAGATCACCGCCGGCACCGTCATCACGCATGGCGGCGCGGTCGTCCAGGAGGCGACGAAGAAGCTCATCGAACCAGGGGCTCCTGCCGCCGGAGGTGCCGCGTGAACGACCCGCTCCTCACCGCCATCACCGTCTTCGTGCTGGCGATCCTCGTCGGGTTCGCGGTCATCAGCAAGGTGCCCGCGACGCTCCACACGCCCCTGATGTCGGGGGCCAACTCCATCCACGGGATCGTCCTCGTCGGCTCGATGTTCATCGCCATCGGGGCGGACGACCTCGCGAGCCAGATCCTGTCCCTGATCGCGGTCGCCTTCGCGACGGCCAACGTCGTCGGGGGCTACGTGGTCACCGACCGGATGCTCCAGATGTTCCGCAAGAAGCCCGTCACCCCCAAGCCGACCGAAGAGGCAGGGGCCTGACGATGTTCGACTTCAACACGATCTCCATCCTCGTCAGGCTCGCCTGGCTCGTCGGCGCCTCGGCCTTTGTCATCGGCCTCATGCGGATGAACTCGCCGGCCACCGCCCGCAACGGCAACCTCCTGTCGGCCGGGGGCATGCTCATCGCGATCATCGGGACCGCGGTCTTCCTGTTGGCCCGCCCGGCCGAAGGGACGCAGGGAGTCAACGGCATCGGCTGGATCATCATCGTCGTCGGGATCGCCATCGGCGGTGGCGCGGGCCTGTACGCCGCGCGGACCGTGAAGATGACCGCGATGCCACAGCTCGTGTCGCTGTTCAATGCGGCGGGCGGCGGCGCGGCGGCGCTCATCGCCATCGACGACTACCTCAACCTGAGCTCGCTCAACACCGTCCCGAGCGCCCAGGTCAACGTCGCGACCGTGCTCGACATCGTCATCGGCAGCATCACGTTCACCGGGTCGCTCATCGCCGCCGGCAAGCTCCAGGGGCTCATCTCGGGACAACCGATCATCGTCCCGGGCGGCCGCATCGTCACGATCCTGCTCGCCATCGCAACGGTCGCCGGAGCGGCCTTCCTGTGGGCCGGCAACCTCAGCGTCCCGGTCATGCTGGTCATCCTGGCCGCAGCCCTCATCTTCGGCGTCACGATGGTGCTGCCGATCGGCGGGGCGGACATGCCGGTCGTCATCAGCCTGCTGAACTCCTTCACCGGGACGGCGGTCGCCATGGCCGGCTTCGTCCTCGGCAACGACGTCCTCATCATCGCCGGTGCCCTCGTTGGCGCGTCGGGCGCGATCCTCACCAAGCTGATGGCCGATGCGATGAACCGGTCGGTGATCAACATCATGATCGGCGGGTTCGGCGGCGGCGAAGGCACGCAGATGGCGATGGGCGGGGCCGGCGGCTCGGTCCGCGCGGTCAACGCCGACGACGTCGCGATCCAGCTCGCCTACGCCCAGCACGTCATCGTGGTGCCCGGCTACGGCCTCGCGGTCGCCCAGGCCCAGCACCAGGTGCGCGAGCTGGCCGAGCTGCTCGAGTCGCGCGGCGTGGACGTGAAGTACGCCATCCACCCGGTGGCCGGCCGCATGCCCGGCCACATGAACGTCCTCCTCGCCGAGGCCAACGTGCCCTATCCCCAGCTCAAGGAGATGGACGAGATCAACCCGGAGTTCGACCGCTGCGACGTCGCGCTCGTCGTGGGCGCGAACGACGTGACCAATCCGGCGGCGCGCCGGCCGGGTAATCCGGTCTCGGGCATGCCGATCCTCGACGTCGACCACGCGAAATCGATCGTCGTCATCAAGCGCTCGATGGGGCGTGGCTACGCGGGCATCGACAACGAGCTCTACAACGATCCCAAGACCGGCATGCTTTTCGCCGATGCGAAGGACGGCCTCCAGGCGCTCGTGACGGCGGTGAAGGCCGTCTGACCGGGGAGCTCCATGATGGCCCGGGCGCCCCGGGGCCGGGCTCCGACCCGTTTCGCCCCATCTACTCGTGGAGCGACTGCTGGGTGCGACCGCCGACGCAACGAACCTGCTCCCACGCGTGGACGCCGTGCCGCTCGGCACGGAACATGCCCCCCGGGGCATAGATCCGGTACCCAAGAGTCGCGTGGCGACTACCCCGTCCGAAACGGGCAGCGCCCGCCAGCCGCGCGCGCGTGAACGGCAGAACGCCTACTCCGCCTCTGACGATTCCAGGATCTCGACGTCCTGGATCCTGGACACGGCCTCCACGAACGTGCCGAGGTCGGACGGCGCACGGACCCGCAGGTCGATGTCGATCTCGAACCGGTTCTTGCCCACCCGCTGGCTCTGGATGGAGGCCAGGTCGAGTCGATGGGTCGCGGCGGCCGCGCTCACGAGGCCGACCGCCTCGAGGCCGCGCAGGCTCAGGCGCAGGTGGACCGTCTCGGTCCGCGGGCCGTGGATCCGGTCGACGATCCAGTTGAGCGGCCACAGGCTGAACAGCACGATCGCCGCTCCGACGCCGGCCAGGATGTACTCCGCCGCCCCGGCCGCCATGCCGATCGCGGCGGTCGTCCAGAGGCTGGCCGCCGTCGTCAGCCCGCGCACGGACGTCCCGAACTTGAGGATCGCGCCGGCGCCGAGGAAGCCGATCCCGGTCACGATCTGGGCCGCCACGCGCGATGGGTCGACCGGGCTGCCGACGCCGGGGTCGAGCGCACCCGCGAAACCGAAGATCGACACGACCGTGAACAACGCCGACCCGAGCGCCACGAGCAGATGCGTGCGCATCCCGGCCGGGTGCTCGTGGATCTCGCGCTCGAAGCCGATCGCCGCGCCGAACAGCGCCGCGACGAGGACGCGGACGGCGATGTCGAGCTGGTGGGCGACGTCCGCCGGCATGGGCGTGCGACCTCCTGCGGCCGGGCTCGGACCGGCGACCGGGCCAGTCTAGCGGTCGGCAACCCGCGGCCGGCGAGTGCGCGGGAGCCGTGATCGGACGCGTCGCCCTAGCCGGCGGGCGGGACGTCGAGCCAGCCCTCGCGCACGGCCCGAGTCGCGAGCTCGGTCCGCGACGCGACGCCGATCCGTTCGAACAGGCGGGCGAGGTGCGTCTCGACGGTCTTCGCGCCGATCCCGAGCTCGGCCCCGATCTCGTCGTTGCTCCGGCCGTCGGCGACGAGCCGGACCACGTCGTGCTCGCGCGGGGTGAGCCGGACGGCGCCGGACCCGGGCCGGACGGCGAATGCGAGCCCGCCTGCTGCGACTCGACGAACCGCGTCGACGAGCTCGGTGATGGGCGCTGTCTTGAGCACGAACCCGGCCGCCCCGAGCCGCAGCGCGGCCTCGGCGTACTGGGGGTAGTCGTACGCCGTGAGCACGATGACCGCCGGCAGCTCCGCGTCGGGCGTCAGCAGGCCCAGGCCGCTCCCCGTTCCGAGGCGGATATCGAGGAGCAGCACGTCGACCATGGCGCGATCCGTGAGCCCGGCGCTCCTCGCCATGTCGAGCGAGGCCGCCACGCCGACGACGTCGAACCCCGGTTGCGCCCGCAGGACCGCCGCGGTCCCCTCTCCGACGACCGGGTGGTCGTCGATCACGGCGACCCGGATCGGAGGCACCGGGCCCATGCCGGTCGAGCCTGTCAGTGGGCGCGCCAGTCGAGCTTCACGTGCGTCCCGCCGGCAGGCCAGCGCCGGATGTCGAGGATGGCCCCGATCGCCTCCGCACGCTGCTGCATGTTGAGCAAGCCGAAGTGGCCGGTCCCCTCGGTCGCCTCGGCGGCGTGCGACTCGATCCCGGAGCCCGCGTCGTCGATGGACAGCGACGCTCCGGCGGTCGACGTGCTGTAGCGGACGACGATCGGCGGCCGGCCATGCTTGACCGCATTCGACATCGCCTCCTGGGCGACCCGGAAGAACGCCAGCTCGACCTCGGCCGGGGGCCGCGTCCCATCGCTCCGCTCGAGCCGCACCTCGCCGCCCGCGATCTTCTCGATCCGCAGAACGAGCCAGTCGAGGGCGGGGCCGACACCCAGATCGTCCAGGATGGGCAGGCGCAGGTCGCCGCAGATCGCGCGCAGCCGGTCCGATACGGTCCGGGCGATCTCCGCGCCTTCCGTGTCGCCGGCCGCGTCGAGGCGATGGACGAGGAGGGTCAGTTCCTGGAGCGCGTCGTCGTGGATGTCGGCAGCGACCCGCGCCCGCTCGGCTTCGGTGGCGGCGACGACGAGGTCCCGCTGGAGGGCGGTCCGCGAGACGAGCCGAGCCAGTGGCCGCACCGTGAACCGGCCGGCGATGGCCACGAGCAGCCAGAAGACTGACAACGGGAACAGAAGATTGCCGAGGTAACTTCCCGTGTTCAAGGCGACGATCGGAGTCACGCCAGCGACCGCGTATTCGGCGGACTCGAGCAGCCGTCCGGTGGATGCCGTCGCCCCGTGCAGGCCCGCGGAGTGGACCGGTCCGGCGGCCGCGATGCCGGGCACGATCGGGATCGCCCCGACGATCAGCCAGCGCACGAACGTGTCCCGATCGAAGTCGGTGAGCGCGGCGACGAACGCAAGGGCTAGAGCCCCGGCTGCCAGCGCCACGGTCACGACGGCCACGAGGCGACGATCCGTCTCGTCCTCGATCCGTTCGATCAGCCCGACGGCCAGCGGCACCATCGCGAGCGCGACGAGGATCCCGCTCAGAACGATCGCGGCCGGCACGAAGGTGGCATCGAGCGGTCGGACCACGAACGGGACGCCGGTCGCCACGGCGAGCGGGACGGCAAGCGGGCGGAGGCCGGTCCCAGCGCGACCGCTGGCCAGCCACCAGCCCACAGCAAGCATGAGGATGGCGCCGATGACGACAGCGGGCGCCGTGTCGCGGACGGCGTACTGGCTGTAGTCGTAGATCTGCAGGACGGGCCAGCCATTGACTGCGGAGCCCTGCTCCAGGTCCCACGGCTGGATCGCCTCGAGCTCCGTGACGGGCTGATCCACGAGTGCCTGAAGGGTCGCAGGGTTGATCGCGACGAGCGTCGGGGCCGCCGGGTCGATGCCCGAGGGAACCGGCGGCGGCATCTCGCCGGTGTCTGGATCCGGCGTTGGTTGTGCATCGGGATAGACGAGCTGCGGCAGGCGGATGAGGGTCACGCCGTGGAGCGACGTGACGACCATGCCCTCCCGCAGGCCGTTGGCGTACGCGACGCTCAGTGACGGAACATCGGACACGACCACGCGACCGTCGCCAAGCACGAGGAGCCGGACCCCGGGGTCGAACCGGCCAAGGGAAAGGACCACCGTCGCCAGGATCACGGCCACGACGGCGACGCCGATGGCCAGTCGATCGCGGAGGCGGGCATCCATGGCCCGACAGTAGCAGAGGCTCCGGGGCCGGCGATGTCCGGGGAATCCCGGAACGCCGACCGGGGATGGCCGCGCTGTGAGCCTGCGTCTCAGCCTGCGGGCGGCACGAGCTCGATGCGGATGCGCTTGTTGATCCGGCCCTTCGACTCGTAGCCCACGACCCGGATCCCGCCGACCTCGCGGGTGTTGGCCACGTGCGTCCCGCCGTCGGCCTGGAGGTCGAGGCCGACGATCTCGATCGTCCGGATCTCCTCGATCCCAGGCGGCAGGAGATTGATCTTCGTCCTGATGAGATCCGGTATCGCGAACGCTTCATCGCGTGGTAGCACGTTGACACGGACGTCCCGCGCGGCGGCGATCTCGCGATTGACCGTCTCCTCGATCTCGCCGACCAGCTCGCCGCTCATCCGCTCGAACTCGAAGTCCATCCGGCCCGCGCCCGGCTCCATGTTCCCGCCGGTCACGAGCGCGCCGTAGTCGCGCCACACGACGCCGCACAGGGCGTGGAGCGCGGTGTGCGTCCGCATCAGCTGGAGGCGGCGGGCCCACTCGAGCTCGACCTCGATCCGGTCGCCCACGGCCGGCGGGTCGCCGTCGGCGAGCTCGAGCTGGTGGACGATGTCGGGCCCCGCCTTGCGCGCGCCGGCCACCGCCCAGCGTCGGCCGTCCGCGGCACGCAGGAACAGGCCCTGGTCCGACGGCTGCCCGCCGCCACCCGGGTAGAAGACCGTGCGATCGAGCACGACGAGGGACGGATCGGCCGGGTCGACCGACAGGACGCGTGCCTCGACCGCTCGCGCGTACGCGTCGACGTAGCAGATGTTGTCGCTCATCGGGCGCCTACTTGACGGTGAGCGTCCCGGTCATGTTCGGGTGGACGATGCAGTGGAAGACGTACGCGCCGGCCGCCAGGGCCGGCACGTCGTAGGTCACCGTGCCGGGGCCGGTGATGAGCGAACCCTTGAACGGCTCGCTGCCATCCGGCGCCTTGATCTGCACGTTGTGCGGGATGCCGCTGTCGTTGTTCGTGAACACGATCTGGAACGGCTGGCCGGCCTTTGCCTCGATCTCGGTCTTGTCGAACGCGATGTTCGTGGCGGCGAGCGCGATCTGGTCCTCGGCGCCGCCGCCACTGGGCGACGCGGTGACCGATGCCGAACTCGATGCCGACGCGGAGCTCGAGGCCGACGCCGACGGCGAACCCGCGCCCGAGGCCGATGGTGAAGCCGATGTCGACGGGGCGGTAGAGGCCGAGCCTCCGGCCGACGGCGGAGCACTCGGGCTGGGTGGCGGCTCGAACGTCCAGCCGGGCGCCGCCGTGGTCACGCAGGCGGCGAGCACGAGTCCGACGGCGAGCAGGGCCGGGACGAGGCGGGCGAGGCGGGACGCGGTGGCGGGACGCATCGGGAACGAACCTCTGTGCGGTCTGGGCGCATGTCCGGGTGTCGGGCCAACTCTACCGTTCGGACCGCCGTCGTGCCCGCGCGCCGCTCGGGCGAGGCCATCCTCCGTCGGCACTAGTACCCCCCAGTACCATCGTCCGGGTTGCCCCATAGGCCGTTCGGCGCGACACTGCGCTCCCGCCGCTGGTGCTCGACCCAGATGAGCACGCGGGAACGACAGGAGTCATGCTCACCATGACCGACCGCCTTCTCGACCGCGCGCGCCGCAGCGCGACCTATCTCAGCCCGTTCGTCGGCATCTTCCTCGTGGTCATGCACGGGAAGCGCTGGTAGCCAGGGCGCCGGACCGAACCCTTCCGAGCACACATCGCGCCGCTGCGACCCGGGTGCCCCCGGGCCGCCAGCCGGCCGCTCTCGTCCACGAGACCCGGGCATCCTCCGCTCGGGTCTCGTGATTCCCCGGGTGACCGCCATACCCTGCGGACCGGCTGCGCCGACGGGTCGATGCCGCGAGCCTGGGCTCAGCGGCGTTCGCTGGGCTCAGCGGCGTTCGCTGGGCTCAGCGGCGTTCGCTGGGCTCAGCGGCGTTCGGTGAGTCCGAGGCGGATCGCGACGGCGGCGGCCTCGACGCGGCCGGACACGTCGAGCTTCGACAGGATGTTCCCGACGTGGACGCCCACGGTCTTCTGGCTGATGAAGAGCCGTTCGCCGATCTCGCGGTTCGTGCGGCCCTGGGCGATGAGCCCGAGGACCTCGTGCTCGCGCGGGCTGAGCCCGAACGCGTCCCCGCGCCGCGGAGCCGGCTCGCCGACGAACCCGCGGAGGAGCTCCGACCCGGGGCCGGTGGCGCCATCGTCGACGCCGGGATCCGCTCCCTTCGACCGGCCGGCCCCGCGCCGGCGCCCGTTCCCGGCGGCGTGCCAGGCTGCCTCCGCGCTCCGGGCCGCTGCGCCTGCCGCGTCCTGACGCTGCGCGGCGGCCGCCACGGCACTGCCCGATGTGACCCCGACCGGTGACGCGCCCACGCCGGCTTCGTCATCGAGATCGTCGGCCAGGCGGATGAGCGCGCGGCCGGCGAGCTCCCGGAGCTCCCCGAGGAGCGGCCGCGCGCCGAGCTCGCGGGCGATCTCCACCGCCTGGTTCAGCGGGCCCTTCGCCTCGGCCCGTCCGGCCCTGGCGTCGACGTTCGCCACGAGGAGCGCCTCCGCCTGACGCCAGCGGGCCCGCGCCGACTGGTAGCGATCGCCGAACCCGGCCCACAGGCCCGCGACGACGTCCCACGCCTTGCCGTCATCGTGGCCATCCAGACGGGCGCGGTAGGCGCGGGCGGCCGCAAGAGCCGCGTCGGCTCCCCGCCGGGTGCCCACCGTCGGCGCGACGCCGGACGCGGCGACCGCGGCTTCGGCCCGGGCGAGCACCTCGCCCGACCGCTGACGGGCCGCTGCGAGGACCGCCAGGTCGCGTCGCTCGCGCGCGTCGATCGCGATCGCGGCATCCACCTCGAGCGCCGTCGCGGCCATCCTCGCCACGAGGACCCAGTCCTCGGTCTTGACGGCGGCGGCCCAGCCCCTGTCCACCGCCCGCCGTGCGTCGGCCAGGTCGGCATGCCAGAGCGCGTAGGAGGCGGCGGCCTGATAGACCGGGACCGTGAACTGGGAATCGGCGACAGCCTCGACCTCCAGGAGGATCTGGCCGAGCAGGCGCCCGGCCAGCTCGCCGCCGTCCGATTCGATCTCGACGATGGCCAGGTTCACGACCGCATTGACGAAGTTCACGCCGCCCGGCGCCCACTCGAGGGCGCGCAGACTCAGGTCCCGGCACTCGTTCCATCGACCGAGCTGGAAGAGCGAATCGGCGGCGTTGCCGCCGAGGAAGTTGCCGTAGACGGCCTCGAGCCCGACCCGCGCCGCCTCCGCGATGCCCTCGTACGCGATGTCGACCGCCTCGGCCCGCCGGCCCAGCAGGTCCAGGACCGTGGTGAGGTTCGCGGTCGCGCGGAAGTACTCGTCGAGCAGGCCGAGCTCGTTGGAGATCACCCGCGCCCGGTGGAGCAACTCGAGTGCCGACTCGGGATCGTCGCCCCAGCCGCGCGTCACACCGAGCGTCGTGAGCGCGTGGGCCTCGGTGTCCCGGGCATCGTCGCCGACGGCCCGGGCGACTCCGACCGCCTCCTCGCCATAGCGCTCGGCCTCGGAGAACGTGCCCTCGAGCATCTTCACCTGGGCGAGCGAGGCCAGGACCAGGGCCCGTTCGCGGCTCGGCTCGGGAGGCATGAGCTCCACGGCGCGGCGGTGCGCCACCAGCGCCCCGTCGGGATCCCCCGCGGCCCTGCGGTAGCGTCCCAGTCGCTCACTGAGGAGCCCGAGACGGACCCGTTCGCGCCGCTCGTCGAGCCGGGCGATGGCCGACTCGGCGAATGCGGCGGCGAGCAGCGGACGGCCGGCCACGAACGCGGCCTCGGCGGCACGGGCCTGGAGCCCCGGCAGGCCCTCGGCGGCGGTCGCCCGCGTCGCAAGGTCCACGGCGGTGCCCACCGGATCGGCCAGTTCGAGTGCGAGCTCGAGATGTTCGAAGGCGTCCTCGGCCGCCTCGACGGCCTCGGCCCGTTCCGCGGCGGCGAGCGATGCGGCCCGCGCCCGGCCCACGTCATAGGCCGCGATCCACGCGCGTGCCGCCGCCGCGGGCGCGTCCCGGAACGCGCTGGCGACAGCTGCGATGTGGCGACGGCGGGTGACCGGGAGCAGGTCGGCCGCGACCGCGCGAGAGATGAGCTCATGGCGGAAGCGGATCGTGTCCACGCCCGCGGCGTCGACCTCGATCACGATGTATCCGTGCTGGACCGCCTCGTCGAGGCCGGCCAGGAGGTCCGCCTCGAGCGCGCCGCCGCCACGACGTGGCAGCGAGGTGGAGCGTGGCGCGGGGCGGGTCGCGCTCGACTCGAGGACCTCGACGATGCGCCCGAGCTGGGGGCGGGTGACGGGACCGTCCACCGCGGCCAGGAGCCGGAGGGCGCGGCGGCACTCGGGGGAGCGTCGGCCCACCCGACCCACGACCAGCTCCGCGAGGGATCCGCTGACGAGCGCGCCCCCGTGTTCGCGCCGCGCGGCCAGCAGCTCCTCGGCGACGAGCGGATTGCCGAGCGACCGTTCCGCCACGAGGAGCAGGACGGACGCGGATGGCCGCTCCCCCTCGATCCCCTCCACGAGGTCGGCCAGCTCGTCCCGCCCGAACGGGGCGAGGTCGATCCGCTCGGGCGGCCGGGGCGTGTCGGCCATCGCCGCGATGTCAGCGTGCAGCGCGTGACTCCTCGTCACCTCGTCCAGCTGGAACGTCGCCACGAGCGCGAGCCGGTAGGGACGGCTGATCCGGGCCAGGAACGTGACGACGGCCCGGGTCGCCGCATCGGCCCGATGGAGGTCCTCCACGACGAGCAGCACGGGCTGGCGCGCGCCGAGGGCCGCGAACACGCCGAGGAGCCGTTCCATGAGCCGCGCCTGGCGGCGTTCGGGCAGGGTGATCGAAGGCCTGCCCGACGCGATACCGAGCCGCTCGATGCGGGCCCCGAGCGCCGGGAAGAGGCTCGCGAGGTCCGCCGCGCCCGGACCGAGGACGGCCCCGAGCTCGGCATCGGGGATGGCCGCGAGGACGGGGTCGAGACCCGCGACGATCGGGGCATAGGGATCCGCCGACTGCGCGGCGGTGGGGTGGCCGCGGATCACCGTGAACGATCCGGGCAGCGACGCGAGGCGGCGCTCGGTCTCGGTCAGGAGGCGTGACGCTCCAAGCCCGCCGCTGCCACCGATGAGCAGGGTCGTCGAGCGGCCCCCCGACGCCTGATCGAGCGCGACGGCCAACCGCGCCAGTTCGCGTTCCCGCCCCACGAACCGCGCGCTCGTGAACCTCACGGCCATGGGCCATTCTAGGCCGCGGGGGAGCGTGGCCGGCCGCGATCCATCCGATGGTTCCACGCCGGCGTACAGGAAGGCAGGGCCCTGGCACTTCGGGCCGCTCGAGCCTTTCCCGAAACGGACCCCCGGTAACCCTCACCGGGGGTCCGTTGACGTCCGTCGGACGGCGCGGCGAGGCGTGCCCCGTGCGGGCACTCCCGCCCACGGCGCTCGGGTCGGGGGCTTAGGCTTGGACGCGATGACCGTCCCGCGCCGCGCACCCCACGCCGGCAACACGCTCAACGAGCTGCCCGGCGAGGAGTGGCTCTACTTCACGAAGTCCGTCTGGGGGACGGCCTATCCGTCCGAATTGGGGCACGCCCAGCGCAAGCGCCATGGAGCGAACAAGCCGCCCCGGCTCATGGCCCGGCTCATCGAGTTCTTCAGCCGGACCGGCGAGCTCGTCCTGGACCCGTTCGCCGGGGTCGGCGGCACGCTCCTGGGAGCGGCCATCGCCCAGGGTCCGCGCCGCGCGCTCGGGATCGAGCTCGAGCCGCGCTGGGCGGACATCTACGCCGACGTCGTCCGGGACCTGCTGGCCGAGCGGGACGGCGCCGGGCCGCTCCTCGCCGACCTGGGACCCGTGGATCCGGCCGGCGTCCGGACCTTCGATCCGAGCGGCTGCGAGATGCGCGTCGGCGACGCGCTGGCCGTCCTGCCGACGCTGCCGCCCGGCTCGGTCGACTTCGTCGCCACGGACCCGCCCTACAACGTCCAGCTCGCCCAGACGATGGCGGGCGGACCGCTCTCGAAGACCCACGCCAACCGCCGGACCGACTACGCGATGGTCACCCAGGACCCGGCCGACTTCGCCAACAGCGCCGACTACCCGGCCTTCCTCGACCGGATGACCCTGGCGCTGGGCGAGCTGCGCCGGGTCCTGCGCACGGGCGGGTACGCCTGCGTGATCGTCCGTGACGCATACCAGGACGGCCGGTACTGGTTCACCGGCGCCGATCTCGCGGAGCGAGCGGCGACGGTCGGCCTCGTGCCCAAGGGAGACCTCATCTGGTACCAGGCGGGGACGCGCCTGCGGCCATACGGCTATCCGACGACATTCGTGCCGAACATCGCCCACCAGCACATCCTCGTGCTCAAGCGCGACGATCGGGCGGGACCGCGCCGCCGGGCCGCGCGCGGCTGACACAAGCCGGCCGGGACGTCGCGCCGGCCGCGACTCGTGGGAACCTGGCTCAGCCCTTGCCGAACGTCGCGTGGCGGCGGGCGATGTAGGCGCTCAGGAGGTCGGTGCCATCCTCGGCCATCGACCGGTCGGCAGGGGTGGCGCCGGTCGCGCTCGGGTCGACCGCCTCGCCCTCTCGCACCGTCTCGGCCGGATCCGCGACACGGGTCGCGAACGAGCGACGGGCGGTGTTGAACGCACTCGAACCACCTTCGTACTCGACGACGTCGCCGAGGGTCATCCGGTGCACCCAGCCCTGCAAGCCGTCCGGGCAGAGCACGAGCCAGTAGCCGCCCGAACGCTCGAGCAGCTGGACCTCGTCGCCCTCGTCAAGGTCGCCGATCGCGGCGGATCGGAGGGGGTCCGGTGCATCGAGCAGGCTGACCGCGCGATAGCGGATCCGCCGGCGTTCCGCGCCGGCCGTGTCCGGGTCGCCGCCGTGATTGAAGGACTGCCGTCCGTGGGGGGCGGTGGCCGAGTAACGGGGATCGGCCTTGCGAGCCTCGATCAGCGAGGGTCGGCGCCAGCGTGGGATCGCATTCTCATCGGCGTTACGAGCGCCGCTGCCGGGCGCGTCCACCGGGACCAGGGACGACGAGGGTCGGTCGGACAGGCGCGCGGCGTTGGCGGCCAGGACCTCGTCCGGCTCCGGCGGCTCACCGTCGCGACGGCGCTTGCCGAACAGGAAGAACGCGGCCGCGGCGGTCGTCGCGGTCGTGGTCGAGATGGCGGCCACGAGCATCCGCGTCGCGGGCGGGATGTCGCCGACGGTGCCGGTGAGGAGGCTGAGGGTCCGGTCGTCGAGGTTGCCACCTGTCGGACCGGACCCTCCCGAACCGCCCGCGCCGCCGCCTCCGGCTTCGGGCATGCCGGTCAGGCCAAGAGCGAGGCCCTCCGGCGAGGGGGTCGGGGACGAGACGATCGCGCCGGCGGAGTCGTACTCCCGACCCGCGGTCGGCGGGGCGCCGGCGGATGAGCCGCCGGTCGCCGGACCACCGCCAGGACCGCTTGTGTGGTCGGCGGCGCCAGGCACATCGAGCGAGGTCGCCTGGGCACCGCCGGTGGAGGAGCCGGGCGAAGGCCCGACGCCGTCATGTGTTCCCCCATCGCCGGGGGTGGGCGTGGCGCCGGGCGTCGCCGGAGCCGTGGGTGCCGCCGGGGCCGTGGTCGCCGCGGGAGCCGTCGTGGGCGTCGGCTTCGGCTTCGGCGTGGGAGCGGGCGGCGGCCGGGTCGCCGCGGGCGGCGTCGGATTCGCCAAAGGTGGGGTCGCCACGGGCGGGGTCGCCGTGGGGCGCGGCTGGCCGCCCGGACCGGTACCGCCGCCGCTCCCGCCAGCGCTCGGATCGCCGCCCGGATCGGCCGCGATCGTGACAGACCCGGCCGGCAGCGTGGCGCTCGACTGCCCGTCGGCGCCGCGGAACGCGATCCCGTGCGTGCCGAGGCCGAGGGTGGTGAACAGGCTGAAGCGCACGCCCGTGAGCAGTGGCATTCCCGAGCGCGCCATCGCGTGAGCGACGCCGTCGACAAGGACGTCGACATGCGCGTGGGAGCGTTCGCCTTGACCCTGGAACGTGACCGAGAACCGGATGACCGTCGCGGGCGTGCCGTAGCGCGGTGCGACAAACGAGTCGCGAAGAGCGCCGTGACTGTCGGATGCCGCGACCGATCCGGCGATAAGCGCCAGGAGGAGGACGGCAGCCGCAAGCGCGGCAAACACGCGGGGGCCCAGTCCCGACCGATGAACGAATGACACGAGATAAGTCCTCTGGACCGGGCGGGCTCTCCCGGACACGAACGGAGGATGCTCGCTCGGGCGGGGATGGGCAATGGTACGGCTGTCTATCGAGGCCCTCCAGCGGTCCGGGGAGTTGCCTGGACGCGCCGGAATTGGGGTCGGGCAGTTCCTTCGGCTGGCCCGGTCTACCCCGAAGTGGCCATGGTCAGGGCGTGCCCGATGCCGCAGTCTTGGGCGATGCAGGTCATCAGCTCCCGTCGCGGTCGCCGGGTCAGCCCGGCCGCCCTGGTCTCCGTCCTCGGCGGAGGCGTCGTCGGGGCGATCCTGATCGTCACCGGCGTGGTCCTCGGGTGGCTCGTCTTCGGCACCCCGGTCCTCGGCAGCTTCCAGGCCCCGCTCCGCGCGACCGCCGGTCAGACGATCGTCGGGATCGCCGCCTGGATGATCGCCCTCATCCTGCCGGCCGCGTGCCTCATCGTCGGCCTGCTCCGCCTGGACACGACGACAAAGGCGCTCGCACGGCTCAAGCCCCGGACGCCCATGCTCGCAAGGTACAAGAAGGCGCTCGGCAACGACTACCACGTCGCGACCGACGTCGTCCTGCCGGACGGACGGTCCGTGCCCGAGATCGTCGTGGGTCCGCATGGCGTCGCCGTCCTGGAGGTCGCGCCGCCCGCCCGCTACACCCGCCAC
Source organism: uncultured Chloroflexia bacterium (assembly GCA_963719285.1). Taxonomy (GTDB): domain Bacteria; phylum Chloroflexota; class Limnocylindria; order Limnocylindrales; family CSP1-4; genus C-114. The sequence continues at coordinate 152,106 of CAVRBO010000004.1, read as the reverse complement.
ACGGACAGCCGCTGGGAGATCCACCTCGACAACGGACGGTGGACGCCGCTCGAGAGCCCGATCGAGCGGGTCGGCCGGGACACGGACCGGGTGCGCCGCTGGCTCACCCACGACGATCGGGACTTCCTGGTCAAGGTCTACGGGGCGCTCATCACGACCGAGGAGGGCCTGGCCCGGACGCCCAATTGCGCGGTCATCACGCGCGAACAGGTCGCCGACTGGGTGGCATCGCTGCCGCCGCAGCGCAGCCTCACCCCGGGCCGGCTCGAGCAGGTCCTCGAACAGATCACCGGCGCCTGAGCTCCGGTCCCTGCGCGAACGCAGCGGCCGGTCCCGGCCGGGGAGGCATCCGGGGCGATACCCTGCGGACCGGTCCGGAACCACACCCGCGATGGCGGCGTCTCCTCCGGGCCGACCGGGGCGACCGCCGCATGAATCACGAGGACCCGCTCGCGTGCATCCGACCCGCCGATATCCCGCGCCGCGATCCGCCAGTCCTCGCCTCCGGGCGCTCATCGCCGGTGGCCTGCTCGCCGGCCTGATCGGAGCCTGCGGATCGGCGGCGTCGCCATCGTCGTCGGGCGGTCCGGGGGACAGCCCCGGCGGGCTCAACATCGTCCACCCGACCGGCGCTCGCGAGCTCGTCCTCCGCTACGCCGAGACCGGAGGGTTCGCCGGACCTCGTGCCGACCTGGGGCGGTACCCGTCGTCCGTGCTGTACGGTGACGGCTCGGTCATCACCCAGGGGCCTGTGCCGGCGATCTTCCCCGGCCCGGCACTGCCGAACCTCGTCGTGACGAAGCTCACCGAGGGGGGCCTGCAGCAGCTCCTCGCCATCGCCGCGGCCGCCGGCCTCCTAGGGCCGGACGCCCACTACGACGCGACCGGCATCGCCGACGCCACGACGGCCGAGTTCACGGTCGTCGCCGCCGGTTCGACCCACCACATCGCCGCGTATGCGCTCGGCTTCTCGGATCCGTCGATGGAGGGCGGGGCCGGGAACGTCGCCGCCCGGACCCGGCTGCGTTCCTTCACCCAGGTGCTCGGCGACCTCCGCGGGTCCCTCGGAGCGGGCGTGGTGGGGCCGGATGCCCCGTACATGTACAGCTCCCTCCGTATCCTCGTCTCGGATGGCGCTCCCCAGCCGGGCGACCCGGCACTCGCCCGACCGCCGATCGCCTGGCCGCTCCCGACCCCGCTCGCGACGTTCGGGGCGCCCGGCACCGGTGTCGCGACCGGCTTCCGGTGCGCCGTCGTGACCGGAGCGGACCTCGAGACCCTTCGCCCCCTGTTCCCCCGGGCGAGCTCGATCACGGGCTGGCGGTCGGGCGGGAAGGACTACACCCTCGTGCTCCTGCCGATGCTCCCCGACGACCCCGGCTGCTGAGCCTCAGGTCGGGCGACCCGGTTCCTGGGTCCGATCCCGGGTCCTGAGCAGCGGGTCGATCAGGGGCGTCCATACGACCCGGTCGTCGGTTGTGATCGCCAGCGCCCCATAGCCGGGCTGGTCGGCCACCCAGGCGGGTCCCTCCGCGCCCATCGCGAACGCGGCGGTCGCGTACGCATCCGCGATCGCGAGGTCCGGCCCGTAGACCGTGACGCTGAGGAGTCCCTCGGCGGGCCGACCGGTGTGCGGGTCCACGATATGGGCCCCCCGCTCGTAGGCCCCGGACGTGGCGACCGCCCCGTCGCGGATGACAAGGACCGCGGCGACCTGATCCGCGACGCGAGGGTGCTGGATCCCGACGCGCCAGCCGCGGCCGGGCTCGCACTCCCCCCGGGCCACGATGTCGCCCCCGGCATTGATCGCGTAGTTCCGAGCGCCGTCGGCATCGAGGAGCCGGGCGGCCCGCTCGATCGACCAGCCCTTGACGACCCCGGTCGGATCGAGCCTGGCGTCCGGTCGGTGCCGGCGGGCGTCGAAGTAGCCGTGGGTCGAGCGGCGCATGGTCTCGCACAGCTCGAGGACGGCGCGCAGCTCCGGACTCGCGGCGCCGTCGTCCAGTTCCCCACGCATCAGCCGGCTGACCTCGCTGTCCCGCCTGAACGGGCTGAACCGCCGATCGACCTCGCGCAGCGAACCGAACACCGCCTCGAGGATGGTCGGCTGGGCCGCGTCGCGGATGTCGACGCTGATGACGGTGCCCATGATGTCCGCGACGCCGTGGAGGTCCCGCCGTGAGGCGCGGGTCGAGCGCGGGCCGGCCACGGAGCGGAGCTCAGCCATGTGCCTGATCGAGGGCCGACTGGAGCGACTGGGAGTACGCCGCGCTCGTGTAGGTCGCCCCCGAGACGAGATCGATCTGGGCGCTCTGCGCCCGGAGCGCCTCGCTCCGGAGCGTCGGCTCCGCGTACGACGAGATCCGGCCGGACCGGCCGCCGCTCGGGAGTTCGAGCGGCGTCACATCGACGATCCGGCCGCCGGTGATCGTCACCTGGACCTGGACCGGGCCGAAGCGCATGTCGATCTCGGGCCCCATGACCGTCCCGTCACGGAGGGTCCCGCCGGCCAAGCCGGGATCGGCCGGCCGTGGCGTCGCGACCGGTCCGCGCGTGCCCGAACCCGGCGGCCGTGGCGTCGCGGTCGCCCGCGGACCCGACAGGGCGAGCGGGGGCCCGTCGGGCGTCTTGAAGCTGAAGATGAAGGCGAGCCCGAGCGCCGTCGAGAAGATGGCGGCCAGAGCGCGCTTGGGGAACCGTGGCATCACCATATCGGGCTCAGTAGGAGAACGATTCGCGGTGGATCTGCGACGCGGGCAGGCCGAGGTCCCGGAGGCTCGCGATGACCGTCGCCATCATGGGTTCCGGGCCGCAGACGTAGACGTCACGCTCGCGGATGTCGGGGGCGTAGCGTCGCAGCCAGCCGGCGCTCAGCGGCTCACTGGGCACCTCCCGGCCGGACCGGCCGACGAGATATCGCACGCTCACCCCGCGCAGGGCGGCGAGGGCGTCGAGCTCGTCCCGGAACACCAGCTCGGCGTTGTTCCTGGCCCGGTAGATCAGGCCGATGTCGCCCTTCCGGCCGGGCAGTTCTTCCAGCAGCGCGCGGAGCGGGGTGACGCCGATCCCGCCGGCGACGAGGAGGACCTTCCGGTGAGCTCGCCTCGCCCCGGTGAACGCCCCGTACGGCCCCTCGGCGAACACCCGTGTCCCGATCGCGAGCTGGCTCGCGGTGCTCGAGTCGGTCCCGAGGTCCTTGATCGTGATGCGCAACCACTTTCCGTTCGGTGCCGATGAGATTGAGTAGGGGTGCGCTCGCCACCAGCCGTCGCGGACGAGGAACCGCCACTGGAAGTACTGGCCCGCCCGGACCGACAGGCGATCGAGGTCGCGCCCGGTGATGTAGACCGACACCGTGCCGGGTGTCTCCTGGATGACGTTCGCGATCCGCATCCGGTGGCGCCAGTTGAGTCGCAGCGGAGCGCCGAACCGGAAGGCGACGATGAGCCCCCCGGCGATGACGTACAGGCCGATCCAGTACACCTTGGCGACCCGATCGTCCCTGAAGTCCGTGCCGACGACCAGCGCGTGCATGAACGCGAGCGCGATCGCCAGGTAGGCGTAGAGATGGATGCCGTGCCACGTCTCGTAGGAGATCGCCCGCCGGGCGAACCGGATGGACGAGACCCCGATCACGACGAAGAGGCCCATCGCGACGGTCGCCATCAGCATGTACGGGTAGGTCGTGACGAGCGTCCAGCCCTCGTCGAGGACGGAGCTCCCGTCGCCGAGGGCGTAGCCCACGGTGGTGCCCAGGGTGTGGCCGAGGAGCAACCAGACGGTCGCAAACCCGAGCCAGCGATGCGCGACGGCGAGCCGATCCATGCCGAAGACCTGGTCGAGCCAGGGGCTCCGGGACATGAGCACGAGCTGGAGCAGCGCGCCGTAGGTACCCAGGAGCGCCGTGAGCTGGCCGACGGCGGTCACCGTGCCGGACACGGTGGCGAACTGGTCGGTGCCGCCATGCCGCAGCCACATCGCGGCGATGACCAGCGCGTTGCCGCCCACGAGCGCATAGACGTCGCTCGCGCGGAGGCCCCACACGCGGGGCAGCGGGACGCGGCTGGCAGTGGATCCCGGACTTGCCGTCATCGATCCTTCGGCGTGGATGTTGCGATCGCGGGTCCGTCCGAACACGTCCAGCGCGCATCGCGACGATGCGCCTGGCGGAGCCGCGGCCTCAGTGTCGCCATCTTGTCTTAGAGCCACCTGAATGGCGACCTCCGCCCGGTCGCTTGTTCGGGCGAGGTTCCTTCACGTCCCGGTGCCCGCACGCTCAGCGGGCAAGCGCACAGGCGTCCCGTCCCGGTAGCATCGGAAGACATGTTGCGTCTCGAGACCACGGGTGCCCGCGCGGACATCGACCTTGTCGTGGGTGGACGCCTCGCCTCATTCGTCGTCGACGGGCGCGAGCTCCTCGTCACGAGCGACCCGAACGGCTTCCGCTGGGGGTCGTATGTCATGGCCCCGTTCGCCGGTCGTCTCAGGAGCGGCCGCTTCGAATATGACGGCAGGACGTGGCAATTGCCGCTCAACGAGCCGCCCCACGCGATGCACGGCGTGCTCTACGACCGGACCTGGCGGCGGGTCGACGACCGGACGATCGAGGCCGAGCTCGGCGATCCATGGCCGTTCGCCGGCCGGGTCGTGCACAGGTTCGACCTCGCTCCCGGCCGCCTCACCTTCCGGCTCGAGCTCCACGCCGATGAATCGATGCCCGCCGCGCTCGGCTGGCATCCGTGGTTCGCGCGACGACCGGCCGCGGTCCTCCCGGGCGCGCCACCGGCCGGCGATCTGGAACTCGACTTCGAGGCCGGCGCGATGTACGAGCGCGACGCCGACGGCATCCCGACCGGGCGCCTCGTGCCTCCGCGACCGCGCCCGTGGGACGACTGCTTCGCCGACGTCCGCCGGCCTCCGGTCCTGCGCTGGCCGGGCTTTCTGGAGTTGACGGTCGAGTCGGACGCGCCTGCCTGGGTCGTCTACGACGAGCCGGTGGGCGCGATCTGCGTGGAGCCCGAGACGGCCGCCCCGGATTCGCTCAACCGCTCCCCCACGATCGTCGCGCCCGACCACCCCCTGATCGCCGAGATGACCTGGCGCTGGCATCGACTCACGCCGGCCTGAGCGCCATCGCGGGACGGGTCGGTCAGCGCCCCGGCTTCGACCGATCGGAGCGCCGGGACCGCATCGCAAGGATCGCGACCATCGCGATCTCGATGAGTCCCCAGCCGGCGATCAGCACGCCGGCGATCGGGACGCCCGGCAGGACGATCGCGCCCACGACGATGAACCCGACGCCGCTGAAGACCATCGGCCCGCCCACGAGCCACTCACGCCGATCCCGGAACGCGGTGCCGCCATGGGTGGCCGCGTGCCACGCGACCAGCAGGCCGACGGCCGCCGCGAGCGTGGCGATCCCGGCGGCAACGGGCGGGCCCACGGCGCCTCCTTCGGGCGAACGGGTGGAGGGCAGGCATACACTGACCGTCGGATGGGGGAGTAGCCCAGTCGGTCAGAGGCGCCGAGCTTATACCTCGGAAGTCGGTGGTTCGAGTCCACCCTCCCCTACCATCCTCCGGCTCCCGCGAGCCGGGCGTGCGCGCACAACCTGCCGAGGCCGATGTCCGTGGAGGGGTGGGAGCTACTCGCCCTTGAGCAGGCGCGCGGCGATCTTCTTGAGGCGGAGCGGGCGCGGGCTGAGCGAGCCGTCGTGGCCGTTGATCGGGGGCTCGGCGCCGCCGGTCGTGTAGCGCTGGCCGGGCAGGGCCTCGGCCTCCATCCGCTCTTCCTCGGTCATCTCGACCGTCAGCGGCAGCTCGTCCGGATCGAACGGGCGCGGGGTGTCCTCGACCGGGCGGGGCGGCCTCGCGTAGGCGGGCTGCCCGTACAGCTTCGGAAGAGCGACGTGGTGGACTTCCTGGGGCACCAGGAGACCTCCGGCCAAGTGACGAGACGGCGGACGACCGTGCCGCCGACGCATGATAACCCCATGAGGGTACCCGGGAATGGTACTAGTGGGTCCCCGACAAGGGAAGGGCCGAGTTGCCCGTGGTGCGCCGGTGCCCTTCCGTGGCGGGATATCCCGCTGTCGGCGCCCGCTCCCGGAGCCGGCGGCTGTCAGACGAACAGCGGCTTGAGGAGCTGGGCCTCGACGACGAGCGCGAGGTAGGCGATCGGCGCGGCCGCGAGCAGGCCGAGGGCGGCACTCCACGGGGTACGGATCGTGCGCGTGCTCGCGCCTACGGGGAGTGGCACGACGAGATACGTGACGAGGCTGCCGGCCGCGAGCACGACCGCGACGAAGAGCGCGACCGCGAGCGTCCGCAGGTCGCCGCCCGGCAGCCGGGCGCCCCGGCTGATCGCCACGTCGTACGCGAGGTACGCGACACCGAGCACGACCGCGACGGTCAGGCTCGAGACCACTGCCCGGACCACGGGTCGGGGCGCGTTGCGGAACTGGCGCCACCGGACGGCCAGCCACGAACGGCGTGGGGGCACGGGACGACGACCGGTCGGGTCGGTCGGCCGCGCGGGATCGGTCATCGCGGCCCGGTCAGCCTTCGCCGAGGATCGCGATGGCCGGGCGACGCGGCAGGGTCTCCGGCGTGTGGCGCGCCAGCTCGGCGACCGTCGCGACGATCCGGTCCAGCTCGGCCTCGGTATTGAAGAACCCCACGCTGCAGCGGAGCCAGTCCGTCTCCGGGATGACCCGGGCGATCGTGAATGTCCGCCGGCCGAGCTCGTCGAGGGCGTCCTCGGCAGGCCACCCCTCGATCCGGAACGTGACCAGGGTCGCGAGGTGATCGCGTGGCGTGACGAGCTCGACTCCGGGAGTCGCGGCGAGCGCGTCCGCGAGGTGCGCCGACAGCGCCGACGCGCGCCGGTACACGAACTCGAGCCCGACGTGCATCGCGAGCCAGCCGCAGCTCCGCGCGAACCCGAGCACGGACGGCTGGTGACGGCTGCCCGCCTCGAACCGGCGGGCATCCGGGAAGAGGCGGAACGGGGGCCGGATACCGGGCGCATCGAACGCGAAATAGCCGGCCACCGTGGGCGCGATCCGGTCCATCGCCGACGCGGCGACCCACAGGGCGCCCATCCCCTCCGGGCCGAGCAGCCACTTCTGAGCGGGGATCGCGTAGGCGTCCGCACCGAGCGCCGTGACATCGACCGGGATGGTTCCCGCGGCCTGAGCGCCGTCCACGAGAACGAGTGCGCCACGGGCATGGGCCAGGTCGGCGATCGCCCGGACCGGCAGGCACGCGCCGGTGGACCAGGCGACATGGGAGATCGCCACGAGCCGGGTCCCCGGCGTGATCGCCGAATCGAACGCCGCCAGCGTCCGCTCGTCGTCGCCGCCCCGGCCGATCTCGACCAGCGACACGTCCACGCCCCGCCGATCACGCAGGATCTGGAGCGGTGCGAGCCCGCCGACATGCTCGAGCGATGAGGTCACGACGCGGTCACCCGGCTGCCAGTCGAGCCCGAGCGCGGCGATGTTCATCCCGTCGGTCGTCGAGTAGGTGAGGGCGACCGTGTCCACGTCCGCCGTGAGGATCGCGGCCACGGCCGCACGCGCCTCGTCCATCCGCTGGACCGTCGCGATGTAGTCGTCGTATGAGGCGCGACCGCGGGTCAGCTCGATCTCGGCCAGGTCGGCCATCGCCCGCGCGGTCTCTCGTGGAAGCGGACCGGATGTGCCGGTGTTGAGGTAGATCCCGGCGCCGGTCGCGGGCAGCGCTTCGCGCACCGCCGAGAGCAGCGCGTCGTCCGGCAGGAAGGGGGAGACCACGGCTCCGTATGATATCGACGATGCCATCCGCCCCCCGCCGTCTGCGCGTCCCCGCCACGGCCGGTTCGACGAGCGGCTACCCCCGCCCGGAACTCCTCGCGTCGACCGACTGGCTGGCGGCCAATCTCGACCGACCCGAGGTGCGGATCCTCGACGTCCGCTGGCGGCCCGATGGGACCGGGCTCGCGGCCCATGCCGCGGGCCACGTGCCGGGCGCGTTCCACGTCGACTGGTCGTCGGACCTCGCCGATCCCGATGACGACGGACGGCCGTACCTGCTCGCCGGCCCGGAGCAGGTGGCCGCGGCCATGACCCGGGTCGGCGTCGGCGATGGCACGACGGTCGTGCTCTACGACGACACGGCGTCGCTCATCGCGTCGCGGGTTTGGTGGAGCCTGCGGGTGTACGGCCACGAGTCGGTCCGGATCCTCGACGGCGGCTACGGTGCGTGGGCGAACGAGGATCGGCCGATCTCGAACGCCCAGCCCGTACCCCGCCACGTCGTGTTCACGCCGCGAGCGGCGGCTCGCCTGCGCCTCACCACGGCCGATGTCCGGGGGCTCATCGGATCGCCGGACGTGATGCTCCTCGACGGTCGCGCCCCGGCCGAGTTCCGCGGCCAGGAAGGCAACGCCCGACGCCTCGGCCACATCCCGGGTGCGATCAACGTCCCCGTGGCGACCATGACCGAGCCCGGCACCGGCCGCTTCCGCCCCGCCGACATCCTCCGCGCGTCGTTGGTCAAGGGCGGCGTGAGCCGCGGTCGGCGCCTCGTCTGCTACGACGGCTCCGGCGTCGCGGCGGCCAAGCTCGCGTTCGTGCTCACGCTCCTCGGCTACGACGACGTCTCGCTCTACGACGGCGGCTGGGCCGAGTGGGGCGATCGCCTGGACCTGCCCGTCGACCGGTAGGCCTTCGGCTGAGCCATCGCCGGAGGCCCCGTGTTGCGAGTAGGACCCGGTCAGTCCCGGTCGGCGAGAGCGGGGTCGGGTGCGTCGTCCACCGGCCGGGGCAGGTCCATCGAGGCGCCCGTCCCGCCGGTCCCGTGGACGCGGCCCAGCAGGCCGGTGCGCGACGGCGGCACGGACGGCGGTCCCGGTACGGCCGGTTGGGCCGGAGCGGCCGCCGTCGCCCACGCGTCCTGGCCGGCGGCGGACCCCCATGGATCCACGCTTCCGGGAGCGAGCGGCACGCCCCAGGCATCGCGCCTTGGGGCCTCCGGCGTGGCTGCACTCGGGCCTGGGGACGGCGCCGCGGGCGCAGGTTCCGGCGCGAGCGTCGCGCCCGGTGGGAACCCCTTCCCTGCCTCATCCCCCAGGTGGTTGGACCGGTCGAGCCCGACCCACGGATCGACGTCCGTGTGGGGCGCGAGGATCTGGGCACGGGAGTGGTTCACCGCGACCATGACCGCGCTCTGCTTGCCCTCGCCGACGGTGTCGGACCAGAAGGTGGCGTCGGTGACCGGCAGGAACCGCCCGGTCAGCTCGTTGAGCGCCAGGCGCATGTTCTGCTCGGGCGGCAGGTGGATCGTGCCCACCACCCGGAACGGCGGCACCGTGATGAACGCCTGCTCGGTGATCTTGGGCATCCGCAGCTCGGGCGTCGGCTCGACCGCCTCATCGGCCACCGCGAACAGGACGGAGGCGAGGTTCACCTGGGCGAAGTCGGCCCGGACGGGAGTCGCCGTCGAACCCCACTCGTCCATCGTCACGTCGGACAGGACGATGAACGCCTCGACCGCCGTGTTGAGGATATCGGTGACCCGCCGATGGCGGCTCGCGACGTAGCCGCGGACGACGTACGAGTCCGTGTACAGGGTCACGCCGACTGGTTGCTCTGCGATCTGGGCGAACATGGCGCACAGGATACGCGTGACCTTCGGGTCCGGACACCCGCCGAACGGGCTGCCTGACTATCGTCTGGCGCTCGCGGTCACCAGGTGCTCGGCCCCGGATTGGAGGCCCTCGAAGAGCCGCTCCACGGTCGCCAGGGTGTCGATCTCGGTCGCCGGCTTGTCGCGCCGGAGGTTGGCGATGCGCGGGAAGCGGAGCGCGAAGCCGCTCTGGTGGCGGGTCGAGCGCATGATCACGTCGAATGCGACCTCGACGACGACGCTCGGCTCGACCTGCCGATACCGCCCGAACCGGGCGATCGTGTGGTCCTCGAACCAGGCGGTCATCTCGGCGATCTCGGCGTCGGTCAGGCCCGAGTACGCCTTGCCGATGTTCACGAGCCGGTCGTTCGCCTCGTCGCGGACGGCGAACGTGTAGTCCGACAGGACGCCGTGGCGCTTGCCATGGCCCAGCTCGACGCCCACGACGACGCAGTCGATCGTGGCGAGCGCCTTCTTCATCTTCAGCCAACCCAGGCCGCGGCGGCCCGGCGTGTACGCGCTCGTCGGGTCCTTGACCATCAGGCCCTCGTTGCGGCGAGCGCGCGCGGCCGCGAACTCGGCCTCCAGCTCATCGACCGAACCGACCGTCACGAGGTGCGACAGGCCGAAGGCGCCGCCATCGGCGGCGAGCGGCAGGTCGAGCGCCTCGAGGCGTGCCCGGCGCTCCTCGAGTGGCCGCTCCAGGAGCGGCTCGAGCTCCCCGTCCCGGGGCCCGAGCACGAGCGCGTCCCACGCCACGAAGATGACCGGGACCGAGGCGAGGATCGCCGCGCTCGGGCGCTTCCGGCCGATCCGACCCTGGAGCGCGAGGAACGGCAGCACCGTGCCCCCCTTCGCGCCATCCGGCCGGAACGCGAGCAGCTCGCCGTCGAGGATCCCGTCCCAATCGAGGCCACGCGCCCCCGCGACGACCTCCGGGTAGCCATCCCCGATCTCGTTGAGGTCGCGGCTGTAGAGGCGGACCTCCGTTCCTCGCCGGTGGAGCTGGGCCCGGATGCCGTCGTACTTGTCCTCCACCCAGACGGTGGGGCCGAGGCGGCCCAGGATCTCGGCGGCGTCCTCGGCCGGGGACGCGAGCATGAACTTGAGGGGATGGAACAGCCGTGGCGAGGCCTCGGCCAGCCGGTCGTCGTGGGCCAGCCGCGCGACGATGCCCACGTCGCCGACCAGCTGGCCGGCCCGCTTGACGTCGACGAGCGGCCGCCCGAACGCCTCGGCCAGGGCCGCCTCGAGGAGGCCCTCGCGCAGGCCGATGCGGAGATCGCCGCCGAGCACCTTGACGACGTACTTGGCGGTGAGCGGGTCGCACCGCCGCAGGAGCGCCTCGAACCGGGCGGCCTTCGCGGCCGGACCGGACGCCCGTTCCACCTCCGCGAACGCCTCGGCCACCTCGCTCAGCGTCGGCTCCGCGGCCGCGTCGACGCGGCCGGGCTGGGCGGCCAGCACGTCGGCGACCGCCAGGCCCAGGTCGGAGTGGCGGTCGTACGCCTCGCCGAGGGCCTCACGCGGCACTCCCGCGACCCTCGTCACCGCGGCGGCGATCGACGCCCAACCGAGCCCTGGGGAGCGGCCATCGGCTTCCGGGAACGGCCGGCCGGTCCAGAAGATGGCCGCGACCGGAAGTTCGTCGGCGCTGAGTTCGCGGAACTCGTCGGCCAGCAGACGGGTCTTCTCCGAGGTCCGGGTGGTCGCGCTGACACGCTCGGCCACCTCGCTCCAGCGGCGCATGGGCCGGATGGTATCGTCTGACCCATGCCTGTGCAGTCGACGTTCCCCGAGGCACTCGTCGGCGAAACGATCGTCCTCCGGCGTCACCGGCCCGAGAACCTCGCCGCGTTCCGGCGCTGGTACAGCGACGCCGAAGTGGCCCGCCTGACCCGTTATCGCGACGGCCCGATGCGTCCCGACGAGATCGACCGCTTCTTCACCGCCCGGGTGCTCGGCATCGACTCGCTGACGCTCGCGGTCCACCTCCGGGCCAAGGACCGGCTCATCGGGTCGTGCGCGTTCAGCCAGCTCGACGCCGACAACGGCTCGGCACTGTTCCATATCACGATCGGCGAGAAGGACCTGTGGGGCCACGGGTACGGCACCGAGGCGACCCGGCTCATGCTCGCCCACGCGTTCACGAGCATGGGTCTCCACCGGGTCAGCCTGGCCGTGTTCGCGTTCAACGAGCGGGCGATCCGGTCGTACGAGAAGGTGGGTTTCGTGGTCGAGGGCCGGGCGCGCGACGCGATCTACCGAGACGGGCGCTACTGGGACGAGATCGACATGAGCATGCTCGAATCGGAGTGGCGGGCGACCCAGGCGCCGACGGCCCGGGACGTGTCGACGGCGAGTGCCGGAGCGGAGACGGAGTCGTCGGCGGCGACCGGCTCGGGCGGTCACTGATGGCGCGCGACGACCATGGCGTCTGACGGCCCCGCCGCCGAGAGCGCCCGAGCGGCGTTCCGGGCGACGATCGAGGAGAAGGGCCACGCCGTCGAGAACACCCGCCGGGCGGTCGAGGAGTTGGAGGCGGCCTTCGCCGGCGGGACGCTCGTCCGGACGCCACTCCTGGACCAGATGCTCGGCGACCTCATGGTCGCGCTCGAGCAGGACGACGGCCAGCGCCTGGGTGGCAAGAGCGCCGAAGCGGCCCGGTTCATCACCCGGGCGATCTCGCGCGAGCTCGACAACGCCTGAATCACCGCGCGTGAACTGGGGCTTGACTCTCCGGTAGCCCGAGGGTCCACCATCGCGTCATGAGCGAGCCGGGCACGCCCCACATGGAGACCGACACCGACCTGTTGGCGATCGGGCGCTTCGCCCGGCTGACCGGGCTGTCGGTGGGGGCGCTCCGCCACTACGACGAGCTCGACCTGCTCCGGCCGGCCGACGTGGACCCGTTCACCGGCTACCGCCGCTACCGCCGAGCGCAGCTCGACACCGCGCGGACGATCGCGCGGCTGCGTGACCTCGAGATGCCGATCGACGAGATCCGCGAGCTGCTCGCCACGGACCACCCGGCGGAGCGCCGGCGCTGGCTGGCGACCCATCGCGGCCGCGTGGAGGCGCGGACGTTCCGCCTCCAACGGATCCTCCACATCGTGGGCCAGCTGAGTGAAGGAAAGGGACCGATCGTGACCGACACCGCCGCCACCTCCGACGTGCTCGACGAGGCGGCCCATCGCCGGCTCGGGGCAGAGCTGTTCAACCACACCTGGACGCTGCTCGAGATCGCCGATCGCACGCCCGCCCAGATCGACGAGATGATCCACACCGCCCACGCCTCGCGCTACCACTGGGGCAGGGCCGGCACCGCGGCGAACCTCGCCCGCGGGGAGTGGCAGTGCTCGCGGGTCTACGCCGTCCTCGGCCGTGCCGAGCCCGCCCTCTGGCACGCCCGCCGCTGCGTGGACATCAACGAGGCGAACGGGATCCGCGACTGGGATATCGCGAGCGCCTACGAGGCCATGGCCCGCGCCCTCGCCGTGAGCGGCGACCTCGTGGCGGCTCGCGAGTGGGCGGCCCGTGCCCGCGCCGCGTGCGACGCGATCGCCGAAGCCGAGGACCGCGAGGTGATCGAGGGCGACCTGGCCACCCTGCCGTTGGGGTAGCCCCGGAGGGCCGTATCGGACTTGGGTCGGGCGGCGCCCGTAGACTGGACGGGATACGACGACGAGGAGGAACCCGCCCCGATGCCCGCCACCACTTCCGGCTCCCCCAAGGACGGCCTGCAGCTCGGCATTCTGCCGTGGAACCAGGGCTCGACCTGGCCGGAGCAGCTCGCGACGGCGAAGCTCATCGATCGCCTTGGCTATGCCCACCTCTGGGCATGGGATCACATCAACGCGATCTTCGGCGACTGGGATCAGCCGATCCTCGACGGATGGGCGCTCCTGTACGCCTACGCGATGGCGACCGAACAGACCCGGCTCGGCCTCCTCGTCGGCGCGAACACGTTCCGCAACCCGGGCATCCAGGCCAAGAACGCCACCTCGCTCGACCACATCAGCAACGGCCGGGCGATCCTCGGCGTGGGTGCGGCGTGGTTCGAGAAGGAACACGAAGCCCACGGCATCGCCTTCGGGGCGAGCCCGGGGCAGCGGCTCGACTGGCTGGACGAGTCCGTCGGCCTCCAGCGCCGGCTGCTCGACGGGGAGCTCGTGACCTCGGCGCCGGCCGGGCGCTACGCGATGCTCAACGCGCACCAGCTGCCGCTCCCGGTCCAGACCCGCCTGCCGATCATGATCGGCGGATCCGGCGAGAAGAAGACGCTGCGGACGGTCGCCCGGTACGCCGACATGTGGAACGCGATGGGCCCGCCCGACATGATGGCCCGCAAGATCGATGTCCTGCGCCGTCACTGCGACGACGTCGGCCGGGACATCGCCGACATCGAGTTCACGCTCGGCATCAAGGCCCTGATCCGGGACACCGAGGCCGAGGCTCGGCGCGTCCAGACCGCGGCGCTGGAGCACAACAAGACGCCCGTCAGCGAGCTCGACGAGGACGACACGTTCTGGTGCGGGACCGCCGAGCAGCTCGCCGAGCGACTCATCCCGTACGTCAAGCTCGGCTTCCACACCGTGATCTCGGAGCAGCCCGCGCCGTACGACGTCGAGACGATCGAGCGGCTCATCGGTGAGGTCAAGCCGCTGGTCGACAACGCCTGAGCCCGCGCTCGGGCGCCGACGGACCCGAGAACCTGCCAGGCGCTCCCCAGGTGGTCACTCGTCACAGGTGAGCGATCCGCGAAGCTCGAGCCACGCACGGGCGGGTGTCTCGAGATGAGGCTGATGCCCTCCGGGGCAGCGGAACCGCGACGAACGCCCGCCCGGTGGTCATCTGACAACAAGCCGTGGGTCGGGATCGCACGCTCAGCTCAGTCGGCCGGGACGACCTCGACGAGCACCGGCTGAGCGGCGTTGTTGCCGTAGCCGAGGGCGTTGCGGACCTGTTCGAGCGGCTGGCGTTCGCCGCGGGCGTTCGTGGCGCGAGCGAGGAGCGTCGCGACGCCGGGCACCGGTTTCCACCCCGTCTCCCACGTCCGCCACGCGCGACCCACTGCCTTGCCAAGCTCCGCGGCCGCCCAGGTCTCCCCGCCGTCCGTGCTCACATCGACCCGGTCGATGGACGTACGGCCCGACCACGCGTACCCGCGGATGACCGAGGGCCGGGCCGGGACCCGGGCGCCGTCGGCCGGCGCGACGATCAACGCCCGTGGCGCGATCACGTCGAGCGGTGCGTCGCCGATCACGTAGCGGTCGGCCTGGTAGAAGCCGCGGAACGGCGTCGCGATCGCGACGATCTCGGTGAGCCACTTCACCGATGCCATCCCGTACCAGCCCGGGACGATGAGCCGGAACGGGGCGCCGTACTCGCGCGCCAGCGGTCGCCCGTTCATCTCGAGGGCGACGATCACGTCGGCGGGCACGGGCAAACGGAGCGAGCGCTCGAACGCGATCGTCCGGCCGAGGCCGGCCGGTTCTCCTGAATCGGCGCCCCGGAACAGGATCTCGACCGCACGCTCGGTGACCTCCGCCTCCGCGAGCAGATCGCGAAGCATGACCCCGGTCCACTCCGCTGTGCCGACCGCGCCGAGGCGCCACGGCTCGCCGGGGGCGGGTGGGTCGAGGAACGCCCGCCCATTACCGGCGCACTCGAGGGTGTTGGCCACGGACGAGCTCGCCCGGTCCCGGAGCGCATCCAGGGTGAGCACCATCGGTCGCCGGGCCTCCCCGCCGATGGTCAGGGTTCCGGGGTGCGCGGGGAACGCGAAGTGGCTGCGGACGAAGTGGAGCTCGCTCCGTGGCACGACCCCGCTGAGTGCCTCGAGCGGGGCTTCGGCATTGAGGGGCTCGGAGCTGACGATCCGCAACCCGGGCGTGGCGGTCATGGGGTCCCTCGCAGAAAAGGAACGGGCCCTCGGCGTCGCCGAGGGCCCGTTCGATCAGGATCCGGTGCTTACGGCAGGAGGCCGTTCGTGGTGAGCCAATCCTTGGCGACGACCGCGAGGTCCTCGTTGTTCACGCCGACGCGGACGCCGAGCGCGGTGAGCGTCGCCGTGTCCATCTTGGCCGAGGCATCGTCGAGCAGCTTCTGGAAGGCGGCCTTGTCGGGCACCTTGGCCAGGAAGTCGTCGCGGACGAGCGGCGCGATGTTCTCGGCCGGCTGGGTCTGCTTGTCGTCGGTCAGCTGGACGAACCCGAACTGGGCGATGGCCGGCTGGGTCGAGCAGAGCTCGGCCAGGTCGATCGTCTTGGCCTGGAGGGCCTGGGCGATCGGCGCGTCGCACGCGGCCAGCTTGGTCCGGGACTTCGGGGGATAGGTGATGCCGTACGCCACGAGCGCACCCTTGCAGATCGGGTTCGTGTCGCAGTCGGGCGGCAGGCCCCACTTGATCTGGTCCTGAACGGCGGCCAGATCGCTCATCTTCGTGAGGTTGAGGGCGGTCGCAGTGTCACCGCGGACGACGAAGGCGTTCTGGTCCTGGGCCGGCGTGATGCCGAAGACCTCGATGCCGCCGCCCTTGCCCTTGAGGATCGCGGCGAGCGCCGCGGCGTTCTTGGCGCCGTCACCGGTGATCTGGGTCTTGTCGTAGTAGCCCAGGCCGGACCCGACGTACTCCGGGACGATGTCGACCTGGCCCTGCTCCATGAGCGGCTGGCGGGCCTGGCGCGAACCGAGCCCGAGATGCCGGTCGACCGTGTAGCCCGCGTGCTCGAGCACCTGGGCGTAGATCTCGGCCATGAGCTTCGACTCGTAGAAGTTGTCCGAACCGATCCGGACGCTCGGCAACGGAGCGGCCGTCGGGGCCGCAGTCGGGGCGGCGGTCGGTGCCTCGCTCGCCATCGCCGTCGGGGCGGCGGTCGGGGCGGGGCTGGGGGTGGCCGCAGCCGAGCAGGCCGTCATGATCATGACGACGCTCGCTGCGATGATCGCTAGGCGGCTGTTCCGCATCATTCCTCCTCCTGGTGGCCCCGCACCGATCGTCGGTGGGTCGGGCCGGTTGATCAGGTCGGGTTCATCCACCCGCGGCGCGGACGAGTGCCCGCGCTCCGGTCGGTGGCGGTTCTCCGGGGACGTCCGGAGGCTCCGGCGTTCGAGCCCCCGTCCGGAGCGGTCGGGGAGTGATGGCTCGTTGGACGCCGGCCAACAGGATATCCACAACGATCGCAAGTGCAGCGACGAGCACCGCACCCGCGACCACGCGATCGTAGTCCTGATTGAGCAACCCGTCGAAGATGTACCGTCCCAGGCCACCTCCCGACAGGATCGACCCGATCGTGGCCGTGGCGATGACCTGCAGCGACGCGGTCCGGATCCCTCCGACGATGACCCCGGCTGCGAGCGGGACCTCGATCCCGAGGAGGATCTGGCGTTCACGCAGACCCATCCCGCGGGCCGCCTCGATGAGATCCCGGTCGACCTCGCGAAGCCCGGCGTAGGCGCCCACGAGGATGGGCGGGATGGCCAGGGCGGTCATGGCGAGGAAGGTCGGGATGACGTACAGGCCGAGCTCCGGGTTGATGCTCAGCGAGACGGGCAGGATCATGCCAAGCAGGGCATACGACGGGATCGCC
The DNA here is from genome assembly GCA_963719285.1 of uncultured Chloroflexia bacterium. Taxonomy (GTDB): domain Bacteria; phylum Chloroflexota; class Limnocylindria; order Limnocylindrales; family CSP1-4; genus C-114. The sequence continues at coordinate 134,846 of CAVRBO010000004.1, read as the reverse complement.
CGGCCGATGTTGGCGATGTTGATGGCGATCGTGGCCCCGCGTCCGGTATGCCCGATCGCGAGGCCGATCGGGAGCCCGATGAGCAGGGCGACGAGGACGGCGGAGCCTGAGATCTCGAGATGCTCGAGCAGGCGGGTGGGGATGCCGTCCGAACCGCTCCAGTTGATCGGATCGACGAGCCACTGGACGAACCCGGGCATCAGCGGGCTCCGGCGCGGGCGCGCGCCCACGGCGTGGCGAACCGCTCGACCTGGACCAGGACCAGGTCGGCGACGATGGCGAAGATGACCGACAGGCCGGCCCCCAGGTAGATCTTCGTGGCGAAGAACGTCTGGATCCCCTCGGTCAGGAACTGGCCGAAGCCGCCGTACGTGTCGCCGAGGAGCGACGCGACGGTCGCCAGGCCGATCGTGGTGACGGTCGCCAGACGGAGGCTCGAGATCATCAGCGGTACCGCGAGGGGCAGCTCGACGCGCAGCAGCCGCTGCGTCCGGGTGTAGCCCATCCCCTCGGCGGCCTCGAGGACGTCGGGCTCGACGGCCTTGAGTCCGGCCGTGATGCCGCGGACGAGGATGAGCAGCGTGTACGTGGTCAGTGGGATGACCGCGGTCAGCAGCGACAGACCGGTGATCCGGGCGACGAGCAGGTACGCGGCCAGACTCGGGATCGTGTACAGGACGCCGGCGATCCCGATGATGAGGGCATAGATCCGAGGGCGATTCAGGACGGCGATCGCGACGAACAGGGCGATGACGAAGCCGAGCACCACGGGGATCGCCGTCAGCTGGAGGTGCTGCAGGAAGCGCTGCCAGATCAGGTCGGCGTGACCGCCTACCCAGCCGAAGTCGATGAGCGGCTGCCCGTTCATCAGCCGGTCGCCACCGGCACTTCGACGGAGTCAGGCAGATCGATCCGGTCGTCCGGGACCGCGTCGCCGGACGCATGGACCCAGTCGGTGATCTGGGCGACCGTGACGAGGCCGAGCACCGCACCGGTCCGGTCGACGACGACGCCCGCCTGCACGTCGCTCCCGAGGAGCAGCGACAGGGCGTCCTTGAGCGTCGTCCGGCTGTCCAGGAGCGGCGACACGGGGACCGTATGCTCGGGCCCGAGCGGCCCGCTCGACGGCATCTCCGAGGCGAGCAGCCAGCCCAGCGGCCGCCGCTGATCGTCGATGAGCAACGCGCTCGCGAGCGGATCGGCCGCGGCGCGGCCTCGTGCCCCGGCGGCATCATCGCCCACCTTGGCCAGCGTCGGGGACACGAGCTCCAGGCTCGCGACCCGGAAGAGCGACAGCCGCTTGAGGCCACGGTCCGTGCCCACGAACCGGGCCACGAACTCCGACGCGGGGTGAGCCAGGATCTCGGCCGGCGGCGCGAACTGGGCGACCCTGCCGCCCGCCTGCATGACCGCGACGAGGTCGCCGATCTTGATCGCCTCGTCGATGTCGTGGGTCACGAACAGGATCGTCTTGGCGAGGGTCTCCTGGAGGCGCAGGAACTCGTTCTGGAGACGCTCCCGGACGATCGGATCGACGGCCCCGAAGGGCTCGTCCATGAGCATGATCGGCGGGTCCGCCGCCAGCGCCCGGGCGACGCCAACGCGCTGGCGCTCACCACCGGAGAGCTGGCTCGGGAAGCGGCGGGCGTACTTGGCCGGGTCGAGCCCGACGGTCGCGAGCAGCTCCTCGGACCGTGCCTTCCAGCGGGCCTCCGGCCAGCCGAGCAGGCGCGGGACCGTGCCGACGTTCTGCTCGATCGTCTGGTGCGGGAACAGGCCGACGTGCTGGATGACGTACCCGATCCCCCGCCGAAGCTCGGTCGGGTCCTTGCTCGCGGCGTCGACGCCGTCGATGAGGATCCGTCCGCTGGTCGGTTCGATGAGCCGGTTGACCATCTTGAGCGAGGTCGTCTTGCCGCACCCGGACGGCCCGACCAGGACGCAGATCTTGCCGGCCGGGATCGCCAGCGAGAGGTCGTTGACGGCGCCGGCGCCTTTCTTCACGGCCGCCGCGTCGTACGACTTCGTCACGTGTTCGTATTCGACGGTCGCGGCGTGGCCGGGCTGGGCCGTCTGGGCGGTCATCCGTGCTCCTCTCGAACGGAAAGCGAAAGATAGCCGGAATCGGCGGGTGGTCCAACCCCCACGGCCGACGCGCGATGCATCATGTAGGCCATGCGCATCACCGGGATCCGGCTCGACCGGCTCACGCTGCCGCTCGAGCCCGCGTTCGCGGCCGCCTGGGACCCCGTGCCCCGGCGCACGTTCGGCGCGACGATCGTCCGGGTCGAGACGGATGCCGGCGTGGTGGGGATCGGTTCGGGCGACACGATGGACGGATTCACGGCGTACGAGCACCTGTTCGTGGGGCAGGATCCACTCTCGATCGTCCGTCACGTCCGGTCGCTCGAGACCATCGCGTTCCATGCCGGCCGCTACTGGCCGCTCGAGGCCGCGCTGTGGGACCTCTTCGGCCAGGTCGCCGGGCTGCCCGTGGCGTCGCTGTTCGGAGGCGCGACAGACGGACTGCCGGTGTACGCATCGTGTGGCGAGCTCAGGGCCCCCGTGGCCCGGGCGGAGTCGGCCGTCCGGCTCCGGGACGAAGGCTTCCGGGCTCTGAAGATACGGATCGACCCGAACCGGCTCGCCGAGGGGCTGGCCGCGGTGCGGGCGACGCGCGAGGCCATCGGCGCCTCGATGGACATCATGGTCGATCTGAACCAGGGCTGGCGGATGCCCGGCGACATCGCCCCGGGCCTTGATCCGGCCGCAGCGCGATCGATCGCCGCCGAGCTGCGCGAGCTGGACGTCCTGTGGCTGGAGGAGCCGCTGGCCGAAGGCGACCTGCGCGGCCTGGTCGACCTCCGTCGGACGACCGGCGTACGCATCGCCGGTGGCGAGATGACCCGCACGATGGCCGGGTTCCTGGCCGCGCTGGATGCGGACGCCCTCGACGTCTACCAGCCCGATGTCGTGCTGGCCGTGGGCATGCTCCGGGCTCGCACGATCGCTGAGCTCGCCCTCGCCCGCAACCGGTGGTTCACCCCGCACACGTGGACCAACGGGATCGGCGTGCTGGCCAACCTGCACGTGGCGTCAGGCGTGGGCGGCGGACCGTTCCTCGAGTACCCATACGACCCGCCCGGCTGGACGCCCGAGCGACGCGACTTCATGCTCGCCGAGCCGCTTCGACCGGGCCCGGACGGCATCCTCCGCGTGCCGGACCGGCCGGGCCTCGGGATCGTGCTCGACGAAGTCGCCGTGAAGCGGTTCGCGGCGTGACGGTGGACGCGGGTGCGGACGCGGCCACGGCAGACCCGCACGCCTTCACGCTCGACGACTGGACGGCCCGCGCTCGCGACCTTCGCCCGCACGCCCAGGCTGTCATCGACGGACGGACCGTGCCGTCGGCCTCCGGGCGGACCTATCCCGATGTGACCGGCCGCGACGGCACGACGATCGCCCAGGTCGCCGAGGGCGACGACGAGGACGTCGACCGGGCGGTGGGGGCGGCCCGCACGGCCTTCGACGACGGACGCTGGTCGGACCTCGTGCCGACGGATCGCAAGCGGCTGCTCCTCCAATTCGCCGAACTGATGCGGGGCGACCTCGAGTACCTGGCCCTGGTGGAGGCGCTCGACTGCGGCAAGCCCATCCGCGACACGCTTCGGGTGGACGCCGCCAAGCCGCCCGACGTCATCCAGTGGTATGCGGAGGCGATCGACAAGCTCTACGGCGAGGTGGGTCCGACCGGCCCGGACACGCTGTCGCTCGTGACACGCGAACCGATCGGGGTCGTCGCGACGATCGTGCCCTGGAACTACCCGCTCATCATCACGGCGTGGAAGATCGGGGCGGCCCTGGCGGCCGGCAACACGGTCGTCCTGAAGCCGGCGTCGCAGTCGCCGCTGTCCGCGATCCGCCTGGGCGAGCTCGCCCTCGAGGCGGGGATCCCCGCCGGCGTCCTCAACGTCGTGCCCGGTCCGGGCTCGGTCATCGGGCGGGCGCTCGCCCGCCATCCCGGCGTCGACAAGGTCGCGTTCACCGGCTCCACGACGGTCGGCAAGTCGCTCCTGCGAGACATCGGCGAGACCGACGTGAAGGGGATCAGCCTCGAACTCGGCGGCAAGAGCCCGCAGGTCGTGCTCGCCGACGTCGCCGACCTCGACGCGGCGGCCTCGGCCATCGGCTGGGGGATCTTCTACAACAGCGGCCAGACCTGCAACGCAGGTTCGCGCCTCATCGTGGCCCGCGACGTGCGCGATGAGCTCGTCGATAAGATCGGCGCGCTCGGGCGGAAGCTCGCGCCGGGCGACCCGCTCGACCCGAAGACGCGCCTCGGGGCGATGGTGGACGCGACCCAGATGGACAAGGTGCTCGGCTACATCGCCCTCGGCCAGGAGGAAGGTGGCCGCCTGGAGCTCGGGGGCGAGCGCGTCCGCGAGGAGACCGGCGGCTTCTACGTGGAGCCCACGATCCTGGGCGCCGTGCGCAATGAGATGCGCGTCGCGCGTGAGGAGATCTTCGGGCCGGTCCTGACGGTCATCGATGTCGCCGACGAGGCCGAGGCCGTCCGCGCGGCCAACGATTCGCCCTACGGGCTCGCGGCGGCGGTGTGGACCCGCGACATCAACAGGGCCCATCGGATCGCCAAGCGGCTCCGGGCTGGTACGGTCTGGGTGAACACCTTCGACAGCGCCGATCACACGGTCCCCTTCGGCGGCTTCAAGCAGTCGGGATTCGGGCGCGACAAGTCGCTCCACGGGCTGGACGGCTACACGCAGCTCAAGACGACCTGGATCGACCTGTCGGGAAAGTGAGCGCCTCCCACCTATGTCCGAGATAGCCGAGCGCGGCGGCAACACGAGGCGGCGGACGATCGGTCCGCGCGGCGACGGAGAACGGAGCCGGCTACCCCAGCAGCGGCCGTGGGCCCAGCCGCGGATGCGCTACACGCCCACCGAGGTCATCTCGGCCGACGAGATCGAGTCCATCCACGAGGCGTCGCTCGACGTCCTCGAGGAGATCGGGATGGACTTCCTCGACCCGGAGGCACGTGACGTCCTGGCCGGCTGCCGGGGCCAAGGTGGAACCGGGCACGCAGCGCGTCCGGTTCGACCGCGGGATGGTCACGGAACGGATCAGGACCGCGCCCTCGCAGTTCACGCTCCATGCCCCGAACCCAGCTCACGATCTCCAGATCGGCGGCGACTGGATGGCGTTCGGGTCCGTGGCCAGCGCGCCCAACTCGTTCGACATGGACGGCGGCCGACGGGTCGGCAACCACGCCGACTACCAGAACTTCATCCGTCTTGGACACATGCTCAACGCGGTCCACTTCTTCTCGGGCTACCCGGTCGAGCCGATCGACATCCACCCGTCGATCCGCCACCTGGACGCGATCTACGACATCCTCACGCTCGCCGACAAGCCACTCCACGCGTACAGCCTCGGCCGTCAACGGAACCTGGACGCGCTCGAGATGGCCCGGATCCGGCGCGGGATCGACGAGGCCACGCTGGACCGCGAGCCGTCGATCTTCACGGTCATCAACTCGAGCTCGCCCCTGCGGCTCGACCTGCCGATGCTCCAGGGGATCCTGGCCTACTCGGCCCGCAACCAGGTCATCGTGATGACCCCGTTCACGCTGGCCGGGGCGATGGCCCCGGTCACCCTGGCCGGTGCGCTCGTGGAGCAGAACGCCGAGGCGCTCGCGGGGATCACCCTGACCCAGGTCGTCCGGCCCGGCGCGCCGGTCGTGTACGGCGGGTTCACCTCGAACGTGGACATGCAGTCCGGGGCGCCGGCGTTCGGCACGCCCGAGTACATGCGCACGGCGATGGCCGGCGGCCAGCTCGCCCGGCGCTATGGGTTGCCATACCGCTCGTCGAACGTGAACGCCTCGAACGCCCTGGACGCGCAGGCGGCGTACGAGTCGGTCTTCGCGCTGTGGGGCGCGGTGATGGGCGGGGTCAACCTGATGATGCACGGCGCCGGTTGGATGGAGGGCGGCCTCCACGCCGGGTTCGAGAAGATGATCATCGACGCCGAGCTGCTCCAGATGGTCGCGGCGTTCCTCGACCCGATCGTCGTGGACGACGAGAACATGGCGTTGGACGCGATGCGCGAGGTGGGTCCCGGCGGCCACTTCTTCGGCGCGGCCCACACCCAATCGCGCTTCCGGACGGCGTTCCACAAGCCGATGATCTCGGACTGGCGGAACTACGAGTCGTGGCAGGAGGCCGGGTCTCCGGAGGCCGCGGGCAAGGCCAACCACATCTACAAGGAACTGCTCGCGGCCTACGAGCCGCCGCCCATCGATCCGACGGTCGCCGAGGAGCTCGCCGCGTTCGTCGCCCGGCGCAAGGCCGAGGGCGGGGTCCCGACGGACTACTGAGGGCAGCGAGCGCGCGGGCGCGGGCGCCGGGCGGGTGCACGCACCGGGCGGGCGGATGCGCCGGGGGGAGCTGCGCGACGGGCGGGCGCACGCGCCGGGCGGGCGGATGCGCCGGGGGGAGCTGCGCGACCTGCGTCCGGCCGGCTGCGGGCAGCCCCATCGCACAAAGCGCGAGCCACGCCAGCGGCGGCGGGGCTGCCGCCGCCAGATGGCCAGTTGCAACTCAGGAGAGCTCGGGGCCGTCTCCCGGGACCGGATCGGGTGCCAGGCAGGCTCCTTCGAGCACGGATCGTGCGTGGACGGGTGTCGACGACGGGCTGTCGGGCCGCGCAAACCTGCCTCAAGATCGCGTGGCTTGAATCTGGCCGTTTCGAGGGCAGTTGATGGCCCGATGCGCGGCGGGGCGGGCACCTGGCTGCGGCGGGGCGGGCACCTGGCCGCGGCGGGGCGGGCACCTGGCTGCGGCGGGGCGGGCACCCGGCCGCGGCTCGTTCCCGGCGGTCCCCGGCGCTCCGCCCGTAGACTGGCGGACGACGCAGAAGTGGCACAGATGATGCGCGAGGAAGCCCTGTGAAGTCGTCCGCCCAGGTCGTGGTCATCGGTGGGGGCGTGGTCGGGGCCAGCGTGCTCTACCACCTCACGAAGGCCGGCTGGACGGACGTCATGCTGCTCGAGCGGCGCGAGCTCAGCTCCGGCTCGACCTGGCACGCGGCCGGCGGGATGCACACCCTCAACGGCGACCCCAACGTCTCCAAGCTCCAGCAGTACACGATCCAGCTGTACGAGGAGATCGAGCGGGTCTCCGGCCAGGATTGTTCGATCCACCTGCCCGGCGGCCTGATGCTCGCCGACACGAACGTGCGGATGGATTTCCTGCGGATGGCCCAGGCGCGCGGACGCTATCTCGGGATGGAACTGGAGCTGATCAGTCCGAAAGAAGCCCAGGACCTCTTCCCCCTCCTCGACCCGTCAGCTACTTCGTCGGCGCGTTGTACGACCCGGTCGAGGGGCACGTGGACCCGTCCGGCGTCACCCAGGCCTACGTCATCTGTGCCCGCAAGGCCGGCGCGGAGGTCCATCGCAACACCTGGGTCACGGGGCTCAGCCAGCGCCCGGACGGCACGTGGACCGTCGAGATCGAGGGCGGCGCGACCGTCCACGCCGAGCACGTCGTCAACGCGGGCGGCCTGTGGGCCCGCGAGGTCGGCCGGATGGTCGGCATCGAGCTCCCGGTCCTCGCGATGGAGCACCACTACCTCGTGACCGACGACATGCCCGAGGTCGCCGCGAACCGCGCTCGGACCGGCAAGGAGATGCCGATGGCGCTCGACTTCGCCGGCGAGATCTACATCCGCCAGGAGGGCGGCGGGATGCTCCTGGGCACGTACGAGCAGAAGCCCGTGCCGTGGTCCCCGAAGGAGACCCCGTGGGACTTCGGGGCCCAGCTCCTCAAGCCCGACGTCGAGCGGATCGCGCCCGAGCTCCAGGTCGCCTACAAGCACTTCCCGGCGATGGGCGACATCGGCATCCGGCGGACCGTCAACGGCCCGTTCACCTTCTCACCCGATGGGAATCCGCTCGTCGGTCCGGTCCGCGGGATCCGGAACTACTGGGTCGCCTGCGCGGTCATGGCCGGCCTGTCGCAGGGCGGCGGCGTCGGTCTCGCGCTCGCGACGTGGATGACCCAGGGCGACCACGGCGATTCGGGCATGGATATCTGGGCGATGGACGTGGCCCGCTACGGCGACTACGCCACCCTCGCCTACACGAACGCCAAGGTCCGCGAGAACTACTCGCGCCGCTTCCGGATCACGTTCCCGAACGAGGAGCTGCCGGCCGCCCGGCCGCTCCACACGACCCCGATCTACGACCGCCTGACGGCGGCGAACGCGGTCTGGGGTGCGTCCTACGGCCTGGAGCACGCGCTGTGGTTCCAGGAGCCGGGCAAGGAGCCGATCGAGGAGGTGACGTTCCACCGCTCGAACGCATGGGACCAGGTCGCCGCGGAGTGCCTGGCGGTCCGCGAGCGGGTGGGCCTGACCGAGATCGCGAACTTCGCCAAGTACCGGGTCACCGGGCCGGGCGCCGCCGCCTGGCTGCTCAGCCTGCTCACGAACCGGATGCCGGCGATCGGGCGGATCGTCCTGACCGCGATGCTCAACGACCAGGGCCGGATCGTCGGGGAGTTCACGGTGGCCCGGGCCGGGGAGGAGGAGTTCTTCCTGTTCGGGTCGCAGGCGGCCGAGACCCACCACAGCCGCTGGTTCCTCCACCACCTGCCGGCCGACGGGAGCGTGCGCTTCGAGACCCTGGGGCTGAGCCTCGTCGGCCTCTCGCTCGCCGGGCCGCACGCGCGCGACGTCCTCCAGAAGGTGACCGACACGGACCTCGCGACGAGCGCGTTCCGGTTCATGGACTTCCGCCAGATCGACGTCGGGATGATCCCGGCCCGGGTCGGCCGGCTCACCTACTCGGGGGACCTGGGCTACGAGATCTGGGTCGCCCCCGAGTACGAGCGGACGCTGTTCGACCTGCTGATGGCCGCCGGCGAGGAGTTCGGGATCCGGCTGTTCGGCTTCCGCGCGCTGATGTCACTCAGGCTCGAGAAGAGCTTCGGGACCTGGTTCCGGGAGTACCGGCCGATCTACACGCCCGTCGAGGCCGGGGTCACCCACTACATCAGGCTCGACCATGCGTTCATCGGGCGGGAGGCCCACGAGGCCGAGATGGTGACCGGTCCGACCCGACGCCTCGTGACCCTCGTCCTCGATCCGGATCCGGACGAGCCGGCCGACGTGATCGGCGACGAGCCCATCTGGTACGACGGCGAGGTCGTCGGCTGGGTCACGTCCGGCGGGTACGCCCACTACAGCAAGGCGTCGCTCGCGCTCGGCTACGTGCCGACGGCCCTGACCCACGTCGCGGACCGGGGCGCGTTCGAGATCGAGGTCGTCGGCCGGCGCCGCCCGGCCCGCATCCAGCCGACCCCGATCTTCGATCCCGACGGCAGCAGGATGCGCCAGTGACCGAGGTCGCGAGCGGCACCGCCCGGCGGTTCGTCGTCGACGATCGGCCGGTCCCGTACGAGGCCGGCGACTCGGTGGCCATCGCCCTCCTGCGGGTGGGCGAGCATCCGGCCCGCGGCGGAACGCTGTGCCTGGCCGGTGACTGCGGCAACTGCGTCGCCCAGGTCGATGGGGTCGCGTACGTCCGGACCTGCCAGACCGCGGCCATGCCGGGCCTCGTCGTCCGCCGCCATTCCCTGGACGCGCTGCCGACGCTGCCGGTCGTCGCCCGGCCCGATCTGACCGTGACGCCCGGCGGGCGGGCGATCCCCGTGCAGCGGACCGAGGTCGATGTCGCGATCGTCGGCGGCGGGGCCAGCGGGCTGGAGGCCCGGGCTTCCGCCGAGGCGACCGGTCGCAGCGCGCTCGTGCTTGACGCCGCCAGCGGCGACGAGGTCGTGGCGATCTATCCCGGTGGCACGGTCATCGTCCGGACGCCGGCCGGGATGCACCACGTCCAGGCCGGGGAGATCGTCGTGGCTACGGGCTCGGCGGATCTGCACCCCGTCTGCCCGGGCAACGGGCTCGCCGGCCTCTTCACGGTGCGCGCCGCGGAGCGGCTGCACGGCACCGGCGTGCGTCTCGGTGCCGCGGACACCGTGGCGGCCGTCGGCACGCCTCCGGCCGGCGTCCCGTGCATCCAGCTGGGCGGCCGGCTCGTGCGGTTCGAGGGCGACGATCGCGGGCACGTCCGGGCCGTCGTGACGGCCGATGATGCCGGGGCGGAGACGACGACGCCGTGCGGAGCGGTCATCCTGGGCCTCGGCCGGGCCCCCCGGGACCTGCTGGCCCGGATGGGTCGTCCGGACGAGGTCACGGTCACCGGATCCGCGGCCATCGACGCTCCACTCCCGCCCGCGCCCTCCGACGGCGTCGTCTGCCCGTGCTCGGGCACGACCGTGGCCGACCTGCGGATGTCCTGGGACAAGGGTTTCCAGGACCTTGACCTGCTCAAGCGCGCGAGCCTGGCCGGCATCGGCACGTGTCAGGGCGGCGCCTGCCTGCCCCACATCCGATCCTGGATCGCCGAACGGACGGGCGAGGCCCCCGCCCCGTTCACGGCCCGTCCCGCGTCGCGCCAGATCACGCTCGCGGAGGCCGCCGCCGACACGCACATCGACGCATTCCGGCGGACGCCCCTCCACGAGGAGCACCTGGCCCTCGGCGCGCGGATGGACCGGTTCGGTGGCTGGTGGCGGCCGTGGCACTACGGCGACCCGATCGCCGAGTACTGGGCGGTCCGCGAGGCGGTGTCGATCGGCGACGTGAGCACGCTCGGCAAGCTGATCGTGTCCGGACCCGACGTCGTGGAGTTCCTGGAGCGCCTCTACCCCTGCAACGTCGCGGACATCAAGCCCGGCCGGTCACGCTACGCGCTCCTGCTCAACGAGCGCGGGCACGTCATCGACGACGGGATGATCCTGCGCGAATCCGAGACCCGGTTCGTGCTCACGTTCACGTCGGGCGGCGCGGCCAACGCCGAGATGTGGGTGCGCGACTGGATCGAGGTCTGGGGCCTCCGCGTCCACGTGCTCGACCGGACGATGTCGCTCGCCGCGATCAACGTGACGGGGCCGTTCGCCGGGGAGCTCCTCCGGCGGGCCGGACTCGCCGACCCTCCCCGCTTCCTCGGCCACGTCCACGCCGACGTGGCCGGCGTGCCCTGTCACGTCATGCGCCTGAGCTTCACCGGCGAGGCCGCGTTCGAGCTGCATCACGCGCTCGACCGATCCGTCGAGTTGTGGCGGGCGCTCATGGCCCGCGGTGCCGAGCTGGGGATCAAGCCGCACGGCCTGCAGGCGCTGTTCGGCCTGCGGCTCGAGAAGGGCCACGTGATCGTGGGCATGGACACGGAGCTCGATTCGACGCCCCGCCGGCTGCGCATGGACTGGGCGGTCCGGATGGACAAGCCGTACTTCATCGGCAAGCCGTCGCTCGCCCGAACGGCGCCGCTCCCGGACCATCGCCGCCTCACCGGCTTCACGATGGCCGGCCCGGCACCCACCGAGGGGAGCCCGATCTGGTCCGGCGGTGAGATCGTGGGGCACGTCACGGGGAGCTGGACCTCCCCGCTCCTGGGTCACGCGGTGATGCTCGGCTGGCTCAAGCGAACGCCGTTCCCGGACGTGGTCGAGATCGAGGGCCGCGAAGCCACGGTCGCCGCGACGCCCTTCTACGACCCCGAGGGCCTCCGTGCCCGTGCTTGAGACCCTCCGCGGAGGACGGGTCGTGGCCGACCCGGCCGCCCTCGATTCGGCCCGCTGGGAGGGCGACCCGCTCGTCCTCCGGTTCGCTCCGGACGAGGTGTTCGCCATCGGCGCGGCCGGCGGAACGTTCGTCGATCCCGACGCGATCCTGGAATCGGAGACCGGGTTCGCCGGCGCGTGGCTGACCACCGAGGAGCTGTTCCGCCTCGTCGTGCCGCACCTGGAGTGGCCGCTGCCCGAGGCGCGCCCGGTCCTCGTCCAGGGCACGATCGCAGGCGTGCCGGCCAAGCTCTGGATCGAGGACGACAGGGCCCTGCTCCTGACCCTGGCCGCGTACGCCGACGAGCTGGAGGATCGCCTCCGGTGAGCGAGCTCGTCGACACCCTGCTCCCGCTCCGCTGGGACGAGCCGAAGGCCGCCTACGACGTCGTCATCGTGGGGGCCGGCGGCCACGGCCTGGCGACCGCCTACTACCTGGCGACCCGCCACGGGATCACGAACGTGGCGGTGCTCGAGGCCGACTACATCGCGTCGGGCAACACCGGCCGGAACACGACGATCATCCGGGCGAACTACGGCATCCCGGAAGCGATCCGCTTCTATGAGCACAGCCTGGAGATGTACGCGGCGCTCGAGGACGAGACCGGCGCCGACATCCTCCACCAGACCAAGGGCCTCATCTGGCTGGCCCACACCGAGATGGCCCTGCGGGCCGAGCGGGCACGCTGCCTCCTGAACACGGCCTGTGGAGCCGAGACCGTGATGGTCACCCCGGCCGAGATCAAGGCGCTCTGCCCCCAGATCGACCTGACCGGCGGCGGCCGCTACCCGGTCCTCGGCGCCTCGCACCACCTCAAGGCGGCCACGGCCCGGCACGACCGGGTCGCCTGGGCGTTCGCCTCGGGCGCGATGGCGCGGGGCGTGCACGTCGTCCAGCACACGCCCGTGACCGGCCTCGTCCGCACCGGCGATCGGGTCGTCGGAGTCCAGACGGCGCGCGGCCCGATCGCCGCCGGCGTGGTCCTCAGCGCCACCGGCGGCCGGGTCACCCAGATGGCCGCCCACGCGGGCGTCCGGCTCCCGATCCGCACCCATCCGCTGCAGGCGTTCGTGACCAACAACTACACGCAGGGGTTCGCGCCGATCGTCAGCGACACGGAGCTGTTCTGTTACGTGTCCCAGACCGAACGCGGCCAGATGCTCATCGGCGCCGAGTTCGACAGCCAGCCCTCGTACTCGCGGCGGTCGTCGTTCGACGCCCTGCGCAGCTTCTCGTACAAGGTGACCCACCTCCTGCCGTTCCTGCGCGACCTGCGGATCCTGCGGTCGTGGACCGGCATCTGCGACATCTCGGCCGACTTCAGCCCGATCATGGGCGAGACCGGCGTCCCGGGGTTCCTGGTCACGACCGGCTGGGGGACGTGGGGCTTCAAGGCCATCCCGGCCGGCGGCGAGGCGATGGCCGAGCTCATCGCGACCGGGCGACCACCGGCGCTCATCGCCCCGTTCGGGCTGGACCGGTTCGCGCGTGACCACGTCCTGGCCGATCAGGGCTCGACGGGGACGCGCTGATGCTGTGGCTCGACTGCCCCCGCTGCGGCCGGCGACCCATCGACGAGTTCGCCTTCGGCGGCGAACGCCGTCCGGTCCCCGACTGGATCGAAGGTGACGACGCCCGCAACCTCGACGAGGTCTGGATGTTCGAGAACCCGGACGGGGTCACGACGGAACGCTGGTTCCACAGCGCCGGCTGCCGGCGCTGGCTGACCATCCGGCGGGACACGACGACGGATACAGTCGTCGCATGACCGCGCTCTCGGACCGGACGATCAACCTGCTCGTGCGCGACCGCACCCGGTTCGGCGTCGGCGCGATCGACGACCTGGCCGCGGTGGTCCGGGAGATCGGTGGCGGTCCCGACGCGCGGGCTTTCATCGTGTCCGATCCGGGTGTCGTCGAGTCCGGCGTCACGGCCACCGTGGCCGGGATCCTGGCCGAGGACGGCATGGAGACGGCGGTGTTCGGCGACGTCGAGCCGAACCCGGGGCTGGGCGTGGTCGAGCGCGGCGGCGCCGCGCTCCGGGCTTTCGGCCTGGATGACGTCATCGTCGTCGCGGTCGGCGGTGGCTCGTCGATGGACACGGCCAAGGTGCTGTCGCTCTACGCCACCAATGACATGGGGGTGGCGGACCTCGGCTACGAGAACGACGACGTCGCACCGGGCCGGCCGATCCTCGCCGTTCCCACGACCGCCGGGACCGGGGCCGAGACGAACATCTACGGCGTCATCACGGACGAGTCGAGCGGGCGCAAGACATACATCGGCCACCGGAGCGTCATGCCCCGAGCGTGCATCCTCGACCCGGAGCTCACCCTCGGGCTGCCGCCGGCCATCACCGGCGCGACCGGCGTCGACGCGCTCACCCACTCGCTCGAGTCGCTCCTGTCGCGCAACCCGAACCCGTTCGCCGAGGCGATCGCCCTGGCCGTGATCCGGACCGTCGGCGAATGGCTTCCGCGGGCGGTCGCGGACGGCTCGGACATCGAGGCGCGCAGCCAGCTCCTGGTGGCGTCCCACCTGGCCGGCCTGGGACAGGCCAGCGGCACGGGCGTGGGCCTCGTCCATGCGCTCGGTCATTCGATCGGGGCGCGCGGCCGGCTCCCCCACGGGACGGCCCTCGCGACGGTCCTGCCGGAGGTCCTCGCCTTCGACCTCGACGTCCGGCCGCGTGAGCTCGCCCTCGCCGGCATCGCCCTCGGGGTCGCCGCGCCCGCGGACCGACCTGCATCCGCGGCCCGCGCCGCCGTCGCCGGAGTGCTCGCCCTCCTCCGCTCCGTCGACCAGCGCCGGACCCTGCGTGAGCTCGGCATCGATGCCGGCCTGCTCCCGGTCATCGTCCGTGACGCGCTCGACGATCCGGCCATCAACAACACGCCCCGGATGCCGACCGAGGCCGAAGCCGCCGCCCTCCTGGCGTCCGTCGCCGGCTGACCGCGGGCCGCGGCCCGGCCGATCCAGATGAACCGGATCGGGCTTGAGGCCGTACCCTTGATCGGGAACCGGGGAGGATCAACGACCATGACGACCGCACTCGAGCGCCCACCCGAGGAGGCGTCGGAGGATACGTCCTTCGCTCGCGGCCTGCGCCTCATCCTGACCGTGGCGGATCGGGGCGAGCTGCGCGCCGACGAGTTGAGCGGCGTCCTGGAGATGCCCCTCTCGACGGTCTACCGGTACCTCCGGACGCTCACCGAGTTCGGCTTCATCGATCGACGGGACGGTCGCTACCGGCTCGGAGCGCGGCTGTCCATCGGGACGGGTTCCAAGGTCACGAGCCAGCGCCTGGTCCGGATCGCCGACCCTGTCCTGCGCCTCCTCGCCGAAGAGACCGGCGAGTCCGCGATCGTCATGCGCCGCGCGGCCCTGTCCGCCGTCTGCCTCCATCAGGTCGAGGCGCGTGAGCCGCTCCGCGTCTCGATCGAGCCGGGCTCCATGGCCCCGCTCTACGCGGGAGCGCCGGCGCGGGTGCTGCTCGCGTTCGCCCCGCCGGAGATCCTCGAAGAGGTCGTCCTGGGCGGGATCCAGCCGCTGACCCCGGACACCCCGACCGAAGCCGTCCTGCGGGACGGCCTGGCGCGGATCGTCCGGACGGGCTTCGCGACGAGCGAGGGCGAGTTCATCGCCGGCTCGGTGGCTATCGCCGTTCCCATCGTCCGGGAAGACGGCATCGTCGCCGCGCTGGCCGTGACCGGTCCGTCATCACGGTGTGGCCTCGATTGGCAAGCACGCACGCGCCGACTGCTCGGGTCGGCGGCAGAGACGATCGTGGCGGCCCTTCAGGACGACACCGCACCCTGACCTCCGCCGATTCCAATTAGTAGAATCGACGTATCCCGCCATATGGAAATCGCGCGCGTTTCCTGTTACCGTGCGCTGACATGGACCTCGTGTCGCGCCCCGCGTTCGAGCGGCTTGCCCCCACCCCGGGCATCTACGCGACCAAACCGATCGGCGAGGCGTTCGATTGGGCCGCGCTCGCCGACACGATCGACGCGGGCGAGTGGTACCTGGTCTGCTTCCGCTCCGTCCGCCAGCCGGATGCCGACGAGCACCTCCTCGAGACGCTCGACGACGCGGCCCACCTCGAGGCCAGCACCGCTCCCGGCTTCGTCCACTACTACAAGGGCGCGACGACGGAGGGCGGCGAATGCCTCTCGTTCTGCCTGTGGGACGACCGTGCGCACGCGCGCGCCGCGGCCGGCCGTCCTGCCCATGCCCTGGCGAGCGCGATCGTCAGCGAGATGTACGCGTCCTATCGGCTCGAGTTCTACCGGGTCCGCAAGCAGGCGGGCGGGTCGTTCGAGTTCGAGCCGTACGACCGTCCGCCGGAGCCCGACCCGCACCGGCTGTCATAGCCCCGCCCTGACCAACGGCTGGCGCGTCCAGGCGACACGCGAGCGTGAGGCCCCTTGTATCGGGCGCGTCGAGCGGGCGATACTCGACGCGCGGCGGAGCCCCAACGAGTGTCCGACGCAGGGACTTCGCGATGGACCAGTTCTTCAACACCGTCGGCAGCGTGGCCCACAACTTCTTCCAGTTCTTCCATGACCTCGTGCCGGGCGGCTTCGGCCTGCTCCTCCTGCCGATCGCAGCGCTCGGGATCGTCAGCCTGCTCGTCGCCCGCCGGTAGCATCCCGTCGCCCGCCTGCGGCGGTGCCACCCACGCGGCGGCTCGAGCCCGCTCTGTGCGGTTTCCGGCTACGGGCCGATCGTCACCGTCCCGATCGGGCTGATCCCCGCCCCACCGGCCCCCACACCGGTGGCGACGAAGTGGTAGCCACCCTGCTGCACCGGGAACGTCGCGAGCCAGACGGACGTCCCGTCCAGGAGCACCTGCTGGACGTCGGCCGACCCGACGATCCCGGTGCCGCTCGACGGCCAGAACTGGAGCGTCGGGACGATCCCGTCGGGCGCGCTGAAGATCGCCCGCTCGATCCCGGGCTGGGGTGAATCGGCGTACAGGAGCTCGAGGGTCAGGGGCAGGGCGATCGGCGGAGCGGTGGGCGGGGGGCTCCCCGTGATCGGGTAGAGCGCCGGTATCCCGACCGGACACGACGCCGGCGGCGACGGACCGATGCAGATCCCGAGTGCCGGGATGAGCGTGGAGCCGCCGCCGAACGCTCCGGCACTGAACAGGTCGAGCAGGTCCGCCGGGATCTGGACGAGGTCGCCGCTCGCGTAGTCGGGCGGCGACGGGTCGGCCGGCGGCAGCGACGTGAGCGGCGACGGCGAAGCGCTCTCGCCCGGCTCGGGGGTGGGGTAGGCGTCGGGCGGGAGGGACGGATACGGGCCGTTGGGGGCGATCCCTCCGGCAAAGGCCCAGGCCGTGATGATCCTGCCGCCGCCGAAGTCCATCGCCGCGGTCTCGACCACGCTCGCCGGCCACCAGCCGCCGTTGTAGCCCCGGTCCGGCCGGCCGATCGGGTCCATCACGTAGTAGGCCGCCTCGCCATCCGGACCGGCCGGCCGGAACGCGTCGATGTAGATCGAATGCGCGCCGGTGAACGTGGCCTGGAGGCGCCGGGCGACCGGCACGTCGCCGTAGATGAGCTGGATCTCCGCGCCCGCGCCCGCCCATAGCAGCGCGCGCAGTTCCGTCGGGCGTGATCCAGCCACGGGCGAAGTGGACATCCCAGCCGGCCACCATCGCCTCGTTCAGGCTGGCCAGCGACGTGCCGCCTTCCTGGTCGGACTGGAACGAGCGGAGCTGGGTGCCGGTCGTGACGATCCCGTAGCCGAGCCGGGCGAGCATCGCCCCGGCGGCCATGGTGCAGTTCACGCCCTGCAGCGGGCCGCCGTCGAACTGGGTGATCTGTGGCACGCGCGGCGTGCCGCTCGAGGTCCACCAGCCGGCCCGCTCGCCGGGCGCCGGCGGCTTGTCCTTGTGGAACGTTACGAGCGTGATGACGGCGTCGCCGGGCACGACCGGGAGCGCCTTCGGGACGGTGTTCGGGTCGGGCACGAGACCGAACCCCAGGGCTCCTTCGCGCGGCGTCGCGCCAACGGGCACGACCGGCGTTGGCGCGGGCGTGGGCAGGACGACCCAGGCGAGGCCGAACGTGAGGACCGCGGTCAGGATGCCCGTGACGGCATAGAGCCCGAAATTCTTGAGCGTGAAGCTCGGGATCGTGATGGTCATGAGGGCGAGCAACCCTGCTCGTTCAGAGGAGCGCCGACGGCGGGAAGTCTGTGCGGAGACGTCCGGCCCGCCGCATCCGTCGCCACGAAGAATCCAGAGAATCGGAAAGGGCCGATGGTGGCAAGTTTCGCGAATTTCGCGTTCGTGAGGATGCCCCGATAGAGGGTGCCAGAGACGTGGCTCAATTCCAATGCGTGCGCCGCGCCCTTGTACGGCGTGTACGAGAACACGACCCTGGTGATCGTGTCGTCCGGGTCGCTCACGTTGGCCTGGATCACGAATTGATTGATTGCGGGCTTCAGCTGACTGCAGATCGGGATGCCTATTGCAGACGCCTTGAGCGGTACATACAGGAAGTTGCCGTATTGGCTCTGACTTATCAGCGAGCCGGTGACCGTCGGCGGGATGTCGCAGTTCCTGACCACGAACGTCGCGTCGGTCGACGGCGTGCGGCGGGTGACCTTGCCCGAGCTCGCGTCGGCAGCCTTGACGTAGTACGACACCGTGCCGGTCGCCTTGATGTCGGTCCTGGCGAAGAGCTGTACCGCCCAGGTCGATCCCGATCCGTGGGTCATCGCGCGTTTGGCATATGGGTGACCGGGTAGCCTCCAGTACAGGTCGACCGACGAGACCCCGTCGGGATCCGAGGCCGAAACCGAGATCGCGATCGATCCCGGGGTCTGGGTGCAACCGGCCTTGGGCAGGTAGATCGTGTCCGAGGTGCGGCCGAGATCGGAGAGCTTCGGGCCCGCGTCCGGGGTGGGGGTGGGCGCAGGCGTCGGCGTCGGCGTCGGGCTCGGGCTCGGGCTCACGACGGCGACGATCGGCGTGCCGGACGGGCTCGCCGCCGCGACCTCGCAGCTCGCGACCGGGAGCGTGCCGGTGTCGCCACTCGGCTGGAGCTCCGACGCCGGGGCCCATGCGTACGGCAGGGCCGGGCCGGGCAGGTACACCTGGAGCCACGCGCCGTCGCTCGAGCGACCGGTCACGAGGAGCTTCTGGCCGGGGTCGACCACGGCGAGCACGGGCCCGGAGGCCGGGCACGCGACGAGGACGAGCCCTCGCGGCGAGGCGCCCGAACCGCTCGAGTGGACGGGCACGACGTTGAGCGCGATGAGTGCGCCCATGGCGATGATGCCGCTCAGGCCGCCCGCGATGAGGACCGGCGCCATCGGGCTGCTGAGCAGACCGCCGAGCCCGCCCGTGCCCCCGGCACCGGCTCCGACGCCGCCGGCCGCTCCACCCGCACTGCCGGCACCCGCGCCGCCCGCGCTCGTCCCACCGGCTCCGACGCCACCGGCCGCCGATCCCCCGCCGGGCTCGACGACGCTCCCGATCCCCCCGCTCAGGCCAGGTGTCTCGCCAGTCACTCCCTGCGTCCCAGCTGCGTGCCCTGTCAGCCGGGCGAGTCTAGCAGCGGCCCCGGGCGCCCGCCATGAGCCAGGTGCCGTATCGGCGGTCGGGCTGGATGCCCGGCACCATCGCCCCGGGCTTCGGTGCCCCGGGTCAGCCGGCCGGCAGTCCCAGTCGCACGAGATCGTGCCGGAGAGCGTCGGCGTCGGTGAACCGGAGCGCGATCATCCCGAGCGACCGTGCGGCGATGACGTTGTCCTCGACATCGTCGACGAACACGGTCGTCCGGGCGCGGAGGGCGTGGCGATCGAGGAGCAGCCGGAAGATCCGCGGCTCGGGCTTGCGCACGCCCTCACGCCCCGAGATGACGATCCCGTCGAACAGCCGGAGGAACGGGTAGCGCGGCTCCGCGAGCGGGAAGGTATCGGCCGACCAGTTGCTCAGCGCGAAGATCGGTATGCCCGCGGTGGCGAGCCGCTCGACGATCGCGACGGTCCCGTGGATCGCCTCGCCGAGCATCTCCTCCCACCGACCCCGGAACGCCTCGATGTGACGGCGCCACTCCGGGTGCTCGCGGCTCAGCGCCTCGATCGCGGTCGCCCAGGGCATGCCCCCGTCCATCTGGGCGTTCCAGTCCTGGGTCGCGACCTCGGCCAGGAAATGCTCCATCGCCTCGTCGTCGCCATCGAACATCGTCCGGTACAGGTAGCGCGGGTCCCAGTCGATGCAGACGCCGCCGAGGTCGAAGACGACCGCCTCGACCAGAGGGTGGTGGTTCTCCGCGTCGTCGGTCGGGCCGCGCGGTCCGGACCTGCTCAATCGAGCTCGACCTCGGATATCGGCGCCGGCGCGCGGCGAGCCCAGCCGAGTCGGAGCAGCGCCGCCGCGCCGCCGACGGACGTCACGATGAGGACCGCGGCATGGCCGGCGATCGCCAGCGCGACCGCCGTCTCCTTGCTCAATCCGAACGTGCCGGCGATGATCGGTGGCCGCGAGATCGAACGTGCCGAGATTGCCCGGTCCGGCCGGGATGGCCGTCGCGAGCGCGACGCCCGAAGCGAGGAGCGCGGCCTGCGCGGTCGTGAGCTCGACCCCCAGGGCTTGTCCGGCCGCCGCGAACGCGATGATCGTCGCGCCCCAGGCGAGGCAGCTCAGGACGATCGCCTCCGCGAGCGTGCGTGGCTTGCCGGCCACGGCCAGGCCCCCGTGGAGCTTGCTCGCCACGTCCGAGACGCGCGGCCAGCGGGCGGCGTACGCGATGACCCGCTCCGCACCCGGCAGTCGGCGGGCCGCCACCAGCACCGTGAGCATCACGACGAGAAGCGCGGTCATGGCCAGGCCGACGATGACGGCGTTGGCGACGAGCCCTCGCACGCCCAGGATGACGATCGCGAACGCCGCGATGGCGACGACGACGACCGTGTCGATGACCCGCTCCACCACGATCGTCCCGAGGGTCGACGTCCGGCTCACGCCCTCGCGATCGCCGAGGTAGTGGGCCCGCACCAGCTCGCCCAGGCGCGCCGGCAGGAGATTGTTGGCGAGGTAGCCGATGAGGAGATAGCCGAGCGCCCGCCGATACGGCACCGGGTGGATCGGGGCCAGCAGACGCTGCCAGCGCAGGCCGCGGATCATCAGGTCCACGACGATCCCCCCGAGCATGAGCGCGAGCCAGCCGGGGGAGGCGGTCCGCAGGATGTCGCCGACCTCGGCGAGGTCGACCCCGTGGAGGATGACGAACAGGGTGATCGCCGAGATGGCGATCCCGACCAGCGCGCGGAACGCTCCGCCGCGGCTCATCGCGACGTGCTCAGCGGGCCGGCCTCCGCGCCTTCAGCTTGGGCGAGCGGCGGATCCTGAGTCGATGGAGCAGGAAGCGGAGGACGACCCGCATCGTCGACAGGCCGTACACGACGCTGCGCTTGAAGCCGACCGAGCTCGCCTCCTCGAAGTAGCGCGTCGGCACGCCGATCTCGCCGATCCGGCCGCCCATCCGGGCCGCAACGACCTGGGCGATGAGCTCCTGGTCGAACACGAAGTCGTCGCTGTTGAGCCCGTACGGGATCGTCTCGAGCAGGCCCCGGCTGTAGGCCCGCAGACCGGTGTGGTACTCGGACAGATGCAGCCCGAAGGCCCGGTTCTCCACGATCGTGAGGAACCGGTTGCTGATGTACTTCCAGCGCGGCATCCCGCCGGCCAGCGGGTCGCCCAGGAACCGGCTGCCGAGCATGAGGTCGCGCTCACCGCCCACGATCGGGGCGATGAGGGCCGGGATCCTCGTCGCGTCGTACTGGTAGTCGGGGTGGAGCATGACCACGATGTCGGCGCCCGCCTGGAGCGCCGCGTCGTAGCAGGTCTTCTGGTTCCCGCCGTAGCCCTTGTTCTGCTGGTGGATGATCACGTCGAGCCCGAGCTGGCGGGCGACGTCCACGGTCTCGTCCTTGGACACATCGTCGACGAGGATGATCCGGTCGACGATGTCATGGGGGATGTCGGCGTAGGTCCGCTCGAGCGTCCGGGCCGCGTTGTAGGCGGGCATGACGATGACGACCTTGGGCGGGCCGGTCCGCGTCGCCGGTGGTGGAGTGCCCGTACCGGCCGTTCGCTCGGCCCCGGGATCGGCCGTCGCGGTCGCCTCGGTCGGCCGCTTCGGCGGGCGCTTCGAAGGCCGCTTCGCGGGCGCGCTCGGTTTGGGCATCCGTTCCGGGGTCTCGGGCGAAGTCACGGCGGAAGCGTAACGCCCCCGCGCACGGCCGTGCCGTCGGGCCGCGCCTGTGCGACGATGCGTCAAGCCCAGCACGGAGACAAGCGATGTTCGAGCGACTGTTCGGGAACCGTGAGCAGGACGCGGCGATGGCCGACCGGATCCCGCCCGGCCAGTACCGCACCACGAAGTTCCCGGTCCTCCACTACGGGTCGGTCCCCCACACGGACCTCGCGACGTGGGACTTCAAGGTCTGGGGCGAGGTCGACAGCCCCTTCACCCTCACCTGGCAGCAGTTCAAGGAGCTGCCGCGCAAGACGGTCGCCACGGACATCCACTGCGTGACCCGCTGGACGAAGCTCGACACGACCTGGGAGGGCGTCCCGATCCAGGAGATCCTGCGCCTGGCCGGCGTGCGCAAGTCCGCCACCCACGTGCTCGCCCATTCCGAGCAGGGCTACACGGCGAACATGCCGCTGACGGTGCTCGACGACGACGATGTCCTGCTGGCGGACACGTTCGACGGCGCCGAGCTCGAGAAGGAGCACGGCTGGCCGCTTCGCCTCCTCGTCCCGAAGCGCTACTTCTGGAAGAGCGCCAAGTGGATCCGCGGCCTCGAGTTCCTCGACCACGACATCCTCGGGTTCTGGGAGCGGTACGGCTACAACAACGACGCCGACCCGTGGAAGGAAGAGCGCTACAGCGAGTAGCCGTAGCGGCGCCGGTCGCGGTTCATCTGGCGCGTGCCCGGGTCGCGTTTACCACCCCCAGTGGTCGTAGGCGCGTGAGTGATGCCCCGGAGGGCATAGGCATCGGCCTCCCGGAGTTGCGTCGTGCGTGAAGGCCGACCATCGCCGGCCAGAGATCGTGGCGAGCACCACGCCCAGTGGTAGACGCAACGAGACGCCGCGGACCGTGCGGCGCGGGACGGGCAGGGCGCGGGGGCGGCGGGTTCGGTCGCGGCTCAGTTGCGGCGGATCGCCAGCATCCGCGGGTCGGCCGACCAGACGCGCAGGCGGCGGGAGAGGAGCGGCAGCTCCCGGTCGAGCAGGCGGTCCAGGTCGGCAAGGCGCGCCTCGGTCGTCTCGGCTTCGAGCAGGGCCTGCCGGCGCGGCAGCTCGACCTGGATGATCCCGCTCAGCAGGTAGGACAGTGCCGTCGGGTCGTCCGGGATCCTGGGTTCGCGGGTGGGCCCGGGCGGGCCGTCGGATCCCGCTTCGGCGTCCGCCGACGGTGGCACCTCGCGCACTTCGACCTCGACCTGGACGTCCATCCCGGACGCGTTCTCGCCGTCGGCCGGTCGGAGCAGCCGCAGGTAGTCCAGGAAGCGCTCGCTGATCCGATCCGCCATGGCCCGCGCCCGGTCGGCGTCCTCCACCGTCTCGGGCAGCGAGCGGACGTCGCCGACGAGGTACGGCTCGCGGCCGGCCGAGATCGACTCGATCGTGAAGCGGGTCGTCCCGACCGTCACGAGGTCGTAGCGACCGTCCTCGTACTCGTTGGCCTCGCGGATCTCGGCCAGCGTCCCGACCCCGGCCAGGTCCGGGATGCTCGGCCCGACCTCCCGGCCCTCGCGGATGAGGACCACCCCGAACGGCGCATCGTCGGCCAGGCAGCGCCCGACCATCTCGCGATAGCGCGGCTCGAAGATGTGGAGCGGGAGGACGACTCCGGGGCACAGGACCGTGTGGAGTGGGAACAGCGGCAGGTCCATCCGGATCGCAGTCTACGTCCGGCAACGAAGAGGCCGCCGGTGGCGAGACCGACGGCCTTGTGTGGTGATCCGGCGCCGGCTCGACGCCGGCGTTCGCGGGCTCTAGTGCGAGCAGCCCTTCGCGCTGCCGGCATCATCGGCGGTGCGGAAGCTCGAGCCGCAGCCACAGGCCGCGACGGCGTTCGGGTTGTTCACCGTGAAGCCCGGCGCCCATGAGCGTGTCGACGTAGTCGATCTGGCTGCCGCGAAGGAGGTCGATGCTCTTGCCGTCGACGTAGACCTTCACGCCGTTCGCCTCGAGGGTGTTGTCCTCTTCGGTCGGGCTGTCCTCGATCATCATCCCGTAGCGGAATCCGGAGCAGCCGCCCGAGTAGACGTAGACGCGCAGCCCGACGGCCGGGTTCGTCTCTTCCGCGGTCAGCTCACGAAGCTTGAGCGCGGCGGCATCGGTCAGGCTGACGGTGGTCGGCTGGACTTCGAGCATCGGTTCTGCATCCTCCTCGGGAGGCGAATGATCGCGGGCGAGGCGACCGGGTGTCCTGATGAGAGGCTACCCGGAGCTCGGGTTCGCCGTCGATGGGCCAATCGTACGCACGACAAGCAGTTTCGGCAAGCACGGGCGCCGAAACCCCGACCGAGCGCTGTGAAGGGTGCATGAGGATGCCACCTCCGAGGACATCACGATCGCACCCTTGTGGAGGCGTCAGGTCAAGAGCAGCGGGAGCGCCGGAACGCGACGTTCGGCACTTGCCGGTATCGCGGCGGGTGCGCACGCTGGACGGGCAACGTGAGCTCGGCACCCACGCACACGTCGAGGCCCTCAAACGTGCAGCAGAACAGGATGCAGGCCGGCAGGTTGGTGCAGGCTGGCGTCCGCACCTCCGACCTGCAGCGCGTCCGCCGCCTCCGGTCCTCGCCACCAAAGCCCATGGCCAACGCCACGGTGGCGATCATCGCGGCGCTGGCCTTCGCCCTCGTGGCGTGTGGGACCGGGGGCTCGGTGCCGAGCCCCACGCCGATCCCGAGCGGATCGATCCACAGCCTGGAGCCGAGCCCATCGCACACCGCGTCGGTGTCGCCGAGCGGCACGCCTTCTCCGTCCGAGGCCCCGATCGTCCGGCCGACGCCGGTGCCGCCGTCGTGGACGGACCTCAACTGGTCCGATCCAATCACGCCATTCCCCTATCAGCCCGCGGCCGATGCCGGCCCGTTCGGCACGACGGTCACGATCAACGACATCGCCCAGTGGAACGGCGGCTACGTCGGGGTCGGAACGATCGACCGCGGCCTTCCGTGCGCAGAAGCGGGGTTCTTCAGGTCGGCGGACGGCCTGCACTGGGATGTCGCCTTCACGGCCCCGTCGGGCGATGACCGGACGCCGACCATGTGCCCGCAGTTCGTTGCCCGGGTCGGCAATGACCTCGTGGCGCTCGGCCAGGAGCGGATCTGGCGTTCGGAGGACGGCATCGCCTGGACGGAGGTCGACAGTACGAGCCTGCGCTCCCTGTGGGGGCCATCCGGGGCTGAGGAGTTGGTCGCCGTGACCGCTGGCCCGAGCGGCATCGTGGTGATCGGGCGACCGGCCAACACCTTCGAGTCCATCGTCGCGTTCTCTCCGAACGGTCGCGAGTGGACCCCGATCTCGCTTCCCGCCCGCGACATGGCCATCGTCTGGGATGCCACGGCCTACGGCCATGGGTTCGTGATCGTCGGCCGGGATGGCCGGCCGGATGAGTCCTACGCGAACGTCCGGCCCGGTGTTGGATCCCCGGCGGCCTGGTTCTCAGCCGACGGGCTGACATGGAGCGAGACGAAGGTCGCGCCCACTGCCGTGAAGGGTGGAGTGCTCACTCGGGTGCTCCCCGCGGCCGGTGGCCTCTTCGCGATCGGCAACGACGTGGCGGTCACGGCCTCGTACGAAGAGATCGATGCGGTGGGCGCCTGGACCTCGATCGATGGGCGGTCATGGCAGAAGGTCGGCACCCTCCAGAGCCTCGTGCCACAGGCAGCCATGCTCGGATCGAATGGGACCGACCTGGTGGCGCTGCAGAACGGCACGACGATGTGGATCTCCACTGACGGCCGGGGTTGGCGGCCGGTGTCGATCACCGGGAGCCTACGGGCGCCGGAATACCTGTTACTCCCCCTGTCCGTGCACGAGGCGTCGACGAGTTCCGTGTACGACACGAGGATGTGGGTCACCGAGCGAGGGCTGATCCTTGGCTACACCGCGGAGTCGCCCGAGGGGTTCGCGGTCATCCAGATGCAGCTCGGCACCGCCATCGCGCCCTGACGACCACGGCTCCCCGAGCGCCCACGCGGTTCTGGGGCGGCCGCGTGAGGCGTGACTGTCCTGATGCGTCGACATCCTCACAGCCATTGACCGGGCCATGACCGTTCCAAGACTAGCGTTCGCTTTGAGCCCGCTGTTCCGGCAGGCATCGACCGCCGAGGAGACCCGATGTCCATCCTGGCCAAGGATCAAACGAGCGCTCCCGTGGGCGGCGGATCCTGCCGATCGAGAACCTCCGCGTCACGACCGCCGCGAGGCAGGCCGGGAACGCCACCATGACACCGTCGAGCCGGCCTGGGAAGAGGACGACCTGGTCGACGAGCCTCCCTTCGCCGGAAAGCGCAACCCCGACGCGGCCCCGGAGGTCCTGGGCGAGATCTGAAGGCGCCACCAGTCCCCGGGAGGGTGGGCGGCGGCTCCTTTGTGCACCGGACGTGCACTACGACCGGGGCGGGCTCGGTTCAGCGATCAGCTTGCACCCTGGGTGCGCATCCTGAGCACGAATCAGGCCGCGGGCGGTCGTTCTGCACGCCAGGCGCACATTTCCGGGTCGGACTCCCGGCCTTTCGATCGGATCGCACGCCGGGTGCACAAGACGGCGAGGGGCGGGCCGGAGCCGATCGCCCTCGCACGGCGAGCGTGCCAACCGGAGATCGGGCGGCCTTGGAAACGGTCTGCAACCTCGCTCCTAGCACGCCTGGCGTGCGAAACGCAGGCCCGGCGGCCCTCGGACGGCCCTCGTTCGCTGGTTGGCACGCTGAGCGTGCAGCGAGGCCCCTGGGTCGCGCCTCAGCCGTCGATGCGCTCGATCACCGTGGCGATCCCCTGGCCCACCCCGATGCACATCGTCGCGAGGCCCCAGCGGCCGCCCGTGCGGCGGAGCTCGTGGACGAGCATCGTCATGAGGCGGCCGCCGCTCATCCCGAGCGGATGGCCGAGCGCGATGGCGCCGCCGTTCACGTTCACCTTCGCCGGGTCGAGACCCAGCTCGTCGATGCAGGCGATCGACTGCGAGGCGAACGCTTCGTTGAGCTCGACCAGGTCGAGGTCCGAGGCGGCGATGCCCGCCCGGGCGAGTGCCTTGCGGGTGGCCGGGACCGGGCCGATGCCCATCACGGCAGGGTCGACGCCGGCCACGGCGGTGGAGACGACGCGCGCCAACGGCCGCAGCCCGAGCTCGCGCGCCATGGCCGCCTCGACGAGGAGCACCGCCGACGCGCCGTCGTTGATGCCCGAGCTGTTGCCGGCCGTGACCGAGCCACCGTCGCGGAACGCGGGCTTGAGCCTGGCCAGCGCCTCGGCCGAGGTATCCGCCCGGGGGTGCTCGTCGCGCGCGATCACGAGCGCCTCCCCCTTCTTCTGGGGGACCTCGACCGGCACGATCTGGTCCGCGAAGCGGCCCGCCTCCATGGCCGCGACGGCCCGCTGGTGGGACAGCAGGGCGAAGGCGTCCTGGCGCTCGCGCCCGATCGACCACCGCTCGGCGACGTTCTCGCCCGTCTCGCCCATCGAATACGGGTAGTGCTGCTCCGCCAGGCGCGGATTGACGAACCGCCAGCCGAGCGTCGTGTCCTGGAGTTCACGCGCGCCGCGGTCCCATGCCGCGTCCGCCTTGGCCATCACGTACGGCGCGCGGGTCATCGACTCGACCCCACCGCCGATGAACACGTCGCCGTCGCCCACCTGGATGGCATGGGCGGCCGAGTTGATCGCCTGGAGGCCGCTCCCGCACAGCCGATTCACGGTCAGGCCGCCCACCTCGACCGGGAGCCCGGCCAGGAGCAGCGCCATCCGGGCGACGTCGCGGTTGTCCTCGCCGGCCTGGTTGGCGCAGCCGAGGATGACGTCCTCGATCCGCGCGGGGTCGATGCCCGACCGGTCCACGACCGCCCGCAGGACGAGCGCCGCCAGGTCGTCCGGGCGGACCGAGGCGAGGGCTCCGCCGTAGCGGCCGATCGGGGTACGGACCGCCTCGATGATCCACGGATCGCGCAGCGGGCGCGCCACGTCGCGGGTCACGGGTCGAGGTCTCGAGTCACGGATGGATTGTACGGGCGTGAACGCCGACGACCCCGGCCGAAGCCGGGGTCGTCGATCGGAGTCGCGGGTTCGAGCTTACGGAAGAGCCTGGAGCCCCACCGCGGCCTCATCGTCCGAGCTGGCGTCGACCACGAAGACCGTGTCGCCCTTGAAGTAGGCGTAGCTGTCATCGGTCGTCTTGACGACGTTCTTGCCGCCGATGGACGCATCGGTCGGCGAGTTGCCGTCGCTCGTCTCCATCGTCGTGTAGAAGCCCTTGAGCGCGTTCTCATCGAGGCCGTTGACCTTGAACGCGGTGATGTCCGGGCACGTGTCGCTTGAGGTCGACGACGCGGACGCGAACGAGACGTCGGCCATGGACTTGCCGGTCGCCCCGACGAAGTCGCCGTAGAAGGCCGGGATCTGGCCGGCCGCTGCTCCGAAGCTCGCCCCGCCGAAGCTGAACTTGAGCGTGGGGGCCCCGCACAGCTCGGCCGGCAGGACGGCCTCCAGGTCCGGAGCCCCATGCAGGAGATTGCCGAGTCCGAAGGACCCTCCCAGGCCAAGGGAGCCGAACAGGCCTCCGAGGCCGCCGAGTGGGTCGGACGCGTTCGGAGCGCCGCTGGCGGGAGCCGTCGCGCCGGGAGCCTGGCTGGGCGGCGCCGGCGTGGCGCTGCTCCCGCAGGCCACGATCAGGACCACCAGCATGATCGCGCTGACGATCGAACCTAATACAGGCCGCGCTGTTCGGGTCATGGTTCCTCCTCGAGCCCTGGGACGCATCATGCGGTGGGACATCCCTGCGCACGGCGGACCGGCCCGCCGCACCCTGGCGGTCAATGCTAGCGGATGCTAGCCGATGGTCTTGAGGAGCTGTGGCGCAGGCTCAAAGGCCGGACCGTACGCCGCACTGAGACGGTTCAGGGCGGACACGACCGACGCCGGTCCGCCGAGGCGGGCGGCGCGCTCGAACGGCCCGAGTGGATGCCCTGCGCCGAGCTTGAGCGCGGTGTCGATGTCGGCCTCGCTGGCGACTCCATCGCCGAGCGCCCGGTAGGCTTCGTTGACGATGCCGTGGAGGATCCGCTCGGTGACGCTGCCCATGCCGAACTCGGGAACGTCGCCCCCGGGCAGGCCCGTGACGAGGTCGGCCTTCTTGCCGGCCGCGTCGTAGTTGTAGAACCCGGATCCGGTCTTCCGGCCCAGGGTCCCCTCGGCGACGAGGCGCTCCAGGGTGGGCGACGGCAGGAAGCGTGGCGCCTGGCCGAACCCGTCGTAGATGGCACGCGTGGAGGCCAGGTTGATGTCGAGCCCTATCAGGTCCATGAGTTCGAATGGGCCCATCGGGAAGCCGATGGTCTTCATCGCCTGGTCGATCCGCGTGGCGGTCGTCAGCTTCTCGTCGATCATCCGCAACGCTTCGATCGTGAACGGACGGTTGATCCGGTTGACGATGAAGCCCGGTGAATCGGTACTCCGGACGGGTGTCTTGCCCCAGCCCGTGACGACGCGCGCGACGTTCGCGGCAGCGGCCGGATCCGTCGTGGCGGCCGCCACGACCTCCACGAGCGCCATCGCCGGAACCGGGTTGAAGAAGTGGAGACCGACGACCCGGCCCGGCTTCTCGGCGACGCTCGCGATCGCCGCGACCGACAGAGCGCTCGTGTTGGTGGCGAGGATCGCGTTCGGCGACGCGGCTGCCAGCGCCTGGAAGACGGCCTGCTTGGAGGCAAGGTCCTCGGCCACGGCCTCGATGGCCAGGGCGGCACCCTCGATCGCGGTTGCCGGATCGGCCGCCGTTGTGAGGCGAGAGAGGACGTTGTTGACGGCCCCGTTCAGCTGGTCGCCGGAGAGGCCACGCTTGGTGGCGATGCCCGCGACGGCCTGACCGATGTGCTGGCGCGCCCGGTCGAACGCGGCCGGATCGGTGTCGACCAGGCGCACGGGATGCCCATTGAGAAGCGCGACCTGGGCGATGCCGGTACCCATGGTTCCGGCTCCGATGATCGCCACCGTGAACGGAGCCGGCTTTGGCGGCGGGCCCGGGGCGGCGGGCGGTGCGGCAGGGGCTGGCGGCGGAGCCGGGGCGGCCGGGACCGGGGCGGCCGGGACCGGGGCGGCCGGCGCAGGGGCCGAGGCAGCGGGGGGTGCTTCAGGCGCCGGGGCCGCGGCTGGCGGGGGTGGGGCCACCGGTGGCGCGTCTACGGCCGGCGGCGGGGCCGGGGCCGCGGTTGGCGCGGCAGCCGGGGGCGGAGGAGCCGGCGCAGGTTGTGCCTGCGCCGGGGGTGCGGCGGGCGGCGGCGGGGCGGCCGGCGGCGGCCCGGCTGGGGCGGCCGGGGGCGGGCCGGCTGGGCGAGCCGCCGGTGGCGGACCTGCCGGTGCGCCCGGTCGCGGCGGCGGCGGCGGAGTCACCGGCCACTCGAAGCCGGCGGGCCAGCGCGGATCGTTGGGTGGAGCGGTGGGGGGCGGGCCGGGAGGCGCCGGCGGAGGTCCGGCCTGCGGTTGAGCCGGCGCGGCCGGCGGTGCCGGAGGGGGGCCACCGGCCGGCGGGGCGGCTGGGGCAGCCGGCGGCTGAGCCGGTGGTGCCGGAGGGGGGCCACCGGCCGGCGGGGCGGGCGGGGCAGCCGCGGGCGCGGCACTCGCGGGCGGGGCACTCGCGGGCGGTGGTGCCGGAGGGGGGCCACCGGCCGGCGGGGCGGGCGGGGCAGCCGGTCGAGGTGCGCCCTGGGGAGGCGGTCCCGCGGGCGCGCCGGGGCGCGGCGGGGGCGGTGGCGTCACGGGCCACTCGAGACCGGCCGGCCAGCGCGGGTCATCGGGTGCCTGGTTGGGTGGCGGACCCGCGGGAGGTGCAGCGGGCGTCGCAGGTGGCCCGGGGGGCAGCGTCGCGCTCCCGGGCGGAGGAGCGGCCGCCGGCTGGGCCGGTGCCGCCGGCGCTGGCGCGGCCGGCGCAGGCGCGGCCGAAGCAGGCGCGGCTGGCGGCTCGGCCGGTGCGGCGGGTGGGGTCGGCGGGGTGCCCGTCTTCTCGTCGGCCATCGTTACACCACCTTGAACCCTTCGAAGGGCTGGCGACAGTCGAGGCAGTAGCGGATCGACCGGCACAGCGTCGGACCGAAGACGTTATCGAGGCGGGTCCGGCGCGAACCGCACATCGGGCACGCGACCTGGACGTCGAGCGGCACGATCGGCGCCGAACCGCGCGTCGCGCCGTCGCGCGCCGGCGGCGCGAACCCACCGGCGATCAGCCCGAGCCGGCCACGGTCGTTGATCCGCTCGGTCGTCCACGGTTCCGCGAAGCTGAACACGACATCGACCCGCTCGCGGACACCGGCCAGCCGCTCCTCCACGGCCACGCGGATGACCTCGAGCGCCGGGCAGCCCGACGAACGTCGGCAGCAGTTCGACCGTAACCCCGTCGTCGCAGAGATCCACGGACCGGACGACGCCGAGGTCGACGATCGAGATCGTCGGGATCTCGGGGTCCGGGATCTCCGCGAGGGCGGCCCAGACGGTTTCGACGTCCGTAGGAGCGAGCATCGCTGGGGCGTGCATCGGGCAATCCTACCCCGGACCGATGGACTCTCGGTCAGGCCTCGGGGTCACCAGGTGGCCGCCGGGTCGAGCCGGCGGACGGACGTGATCTCCGACCACAGCCACGCGAAATCGGCCGAGTGGTCGAGGCGGCCGCGCGCCTGCGATGAGGCAGCGGTCGGCGCCGGGCGGGCGAGGCCGAGCTCCGCGGCGACGGCGTCGGCTTGGGCGGTCCAGCGCTCGGCGAGCAGGTCGAGGCGAACGGGCAGGATCCGGGCCGCGACGAGTGCCGCCTCCCCGGGGAGTGGCGCGAAGACGCTCGTGCCGTCGTCGACGAGGGCCGCCCATCCCCGCTCGAGGTGACGGCGCGCGACCGGGTCGCCGCCGGCCAGGCGGCGCAGCCACGCATCGGCGTGCATCACGTGGTAGCGCTCCTCGCGCCGGACCTTCGCCACGAGCTCGGCGAGCGGCTCGTACGCAGATTCGGCCAGCGCCTCCAGGCGGACGGCGTCGGCCGTGTCGTAGAGCCAGCGGCGGGCGATGGAGAATGCCCAGTCGGTCCGTGGGTGGTCCACGATCCGGGCGTGCCGGAACGCCTCGGCCGGACGGTCGTAGGCGATCGCGTCCGGGTCCCGACCGGTCAGGTCCCCCAGGAGTGTGTAGAACGCCCGGGCGTGGCCGAGTTCGTCCGTGGCGAGCGAGGACATCGCCACGTCCTCCTCGAGCTGCGGCGCGATCCCGGTCCACTCGCTGTCCCAGTAGCCGATGATGAGTTCGTCGTCGGCGAGCGCGAGAAGCAACCCACCGAGCGCCTCGCGCGCCGCTGCGGTGAGCTTGCCCCCGGCCGTCATCCCTCGCGCGCCTTCGGCTTCGCCTGCCCGGTCCGAGCCCTCGCTGCGGCGAGCTTGTCGCGCATCACGTAGCCACCGGGCTTCTTGTACGAGCGATCGAGCGGCGGATGGAGCAGGTCCATGTCGTGGAGATCGCCGATATCTGACCGCCGGACGATCCACAGGCGTTCGCTCTCCTGCCGACGGCCGAACATCTCGCGGGCGTAGTGGCGCGCCAGCTCGGCATCGGGTGCCATGACCGATCCGCCGTGGACCATCGGGTCGCCCGGGCGCTCGCGCCGGAAGACTTCCCAGGGTTCGAGTCGGCGTTCGGGGGCAGGTGGCTCCGTGCGGTCGGCCCGCTTCGGCATGGCGCCGGTCAGGCGGCCGCGACCGGTGCCGCGAGGATCGTCTCGCGGACCCAGGCCGTGGAGGCCCAGTTGAGGCGTCGGAAGTCGAGCCGCTCCTGCGACTTCGGGCCGTGGTTCGTGACGACGGTCCGGAGCTCGTTCCAATCCGGCTCGGTGTAGTGCCACGCCGCGTCCGTGGCGCTATAGCGGAGCTCCGGATCGGGGATCGTCAGCCCGAGCTCGAGCAACCGCGGCACGTAGATCGTCAGGAACTCCTGGCGCAGCTCCTCGGAAGTCTTGGCCTTCACCCGCCAGTAGATGTCGCGGTCCTTCTCGCGCGGGGTCCGCGGGCCGTGCATCTGCATGAGCGGACCCCACCACCGGTCGAGCGCCTCCTGGATCATGTCGCGCTGCATGGCGGTGCCGTTGACCATGGTCACGACCACGTCGCGGCCGTGCATGATGTGGACGGACTCCTCCCAGCAGATCTTGCGCATCGTCCGGGCGTAAGGCGCGTAGCTCGAGTCGCGCAGTGCCTGCTGGGCCACGATCGCTGCCGCGTCGACGAGCCAGGCGATGATCCCGATGTCGGCCCACGAGCGCGTCGGGTAGTGGAAGACGTTGTGGAACTTCGTCTTCCCGTCGAGCAGGTCCTGGACCATCCGCTCGCGCGGCTTGCCGAGGTCCTCGGCGACGCGATAGAGCAATTGGGCGTGGCCCACCTCGTCCTGGACCTTCGAGGTCAGGGCGAGCTTGCGGCGGAGCGTCGGCGCGCGGAGGATCCATTCGCGCTCGGGCAGGACGCCCATCAGTTCGCTGTTCGCATGCATCTCGACGAAGCGCAGCACGCCGACGCGGTACTCGTCGGGCATCCAGTCGGTCGCCTCGACCTTGCCGCCACCGTGGACGTGGGCCTCGAACCGGGCGAACCGCTCGTCGTCCGACATGCCGGGCTGGAACTCGAGCCGCCCGGACGAGCGCTCGGTGACCGGCAGGACTGGATCGAGCGACAGCGGGTCGGTCATGGCCTGACGCTACGCGGCCCCGGCCGGTGCGTCAACCGGCGTCGGGTGACGGGCCGCGATCGGCCGCGGCACGCTGGGCATAGCGAGGAGCTACTCCCCGGTGAACCGTGGGGGCCGCTTCTCCCGGAAGGCGGCGCTGCCCTCGGCGAAGTCGGCGGTGCCACCGGCGATACCCTGGAGGTACGCCTCGTGGTCGAGCGCCGCTTCGAGGGTCGAGGTCTCGGCGAAGGCCAGGGCGCGCTTGGTAAGGGCGAGCGCGCTCGGGGCGCCCGTCGCCAGGCGGACCGCGAGCGCCCGCGCCTCGGTCATCAGCAGATCCAGGGCCACGACCCGGCTCACGAGCCCGATCCGTTCTGCGTCCGTGGCGTTCAGCGGGTCGCCGAGCAGCGCCAGTTCCGCGGCCCGGGCACTCCCGACCAGCCGGGGCAGGAACCAGGACGCGCCGCTGTCCGGCACCAGGCCAACCCGCGTGAAGGCCAGCACGAACGACGCGCCCTCGGACGCGATCCGCAGGTCGCACGCAAGGGCGAGCGAACACCCCGCTCCGGCCGCGACGCCGTTGATCGCACCGATCACCGGCTTCGGCAGTCGTCGGAGGGCCAGGATCAGCGGGTTGTAGCGGTCGCGGATCTCCTCCTCCAGCGACGGGTCGTCGCCACCGAAAGGCTCCTTGAGGTCCTGGCCGGCGCAGAACGCCCGGCCTTCACCGGTCAGGATCACGGCCCGGATCTCCCGGTCGCGCCCGACCCGCCTCAATGCGGCCAAGGAGTGCCGTCTTCATCGGCCGGTCCAGCGCGTTGAGCGCCTCCGGCCGGGCCAGGGTGACGGTCGCGAGGCCGTCGCCGACCTCGACCCGGACGGTCTCGGCGCCCTCGGTCAACCCGCGAAGTCGACGAGCTGGCCGTCGACCAGTTCGAACACCCGCCGGTCGATCGGCTCGTCCGCCCCGCCGGACTGCTCGAGGACGAACTCGGCGAAGAGCGCCGCGAACGCCGTGTCGTCCGGTCGCAGCGTGCCCGCCACGAGCAGGTGCCGCTCAGGCAGGCCGACGAGGACCCGACCGGTCGAGCCGAGCTCATGGACGAGATGCTCGCGCACCTCCGGGAGGAGGATCCGGGCCGCGTCGCTGCCCTCGCCGGTGTCCGACGAGAGCAGTCGCCGGTCGCCGGAGACCTCGTCGGTCCAGGGCGCCCCCGCCGACCAGGCGCGGAGATTGACGATCGCGGCGTCCTGCACGGCATCGATCGCCACGCCCCACGACGCGAGGTGATCGCCGTTCACGACGACGTCGAAGCCCGTCGCCGGCATGGTGTAGACGACCGGGAGGCCGCACGGCCCCTCGTCGAGCAGCGGCTGGGCGTGGGAGGCCGGACCTTCCGCGGCGCCGCCGTGGAGGGTCGAGATCGGCCGGCCCTGGGTCCCGACCGGTCGGAGGGCCGGCACGATGATGCCCCTGGCCGCCCCGAAGTCGTGCTCGGGCGCGTCGGCCGCGAGGGCGACGGGCTGTTCGGGACCCGGGCGATGACCGCTGACCGGTGCGTCCGCGGCGATCGGCTCCAGGATCGACGGTGGCGCATCGCGCAGGGCGCCGCTCCGATCCTCGTCGAACGTCCGGCCATAGTCGCTGCCCTCGGGGCCGCGTGGCCTCGCGCCCGGCTCTCCGGGTCCTCCGCGTCCGTCGTCGTCCATGCCCTGCCCTGCCCTCCTGCCGGATCGCTCCGGCCTGCCGGCGATCGAGGTGCCGGTCCCTCCAGCCTAGCGGCCGCTCCAGCGCGGCGTACGTTTTTCGATGAACGCGGCCATGCCCTCGCGTTGATCGTCGCTCCCGAACAGCCCGAAGAAGAGGCGCCGCTCGGATTCGAGCCCGGTCGTCAGGCTGCCCTCGAACGCGGCCCGGACCGCCTCCTTGGCGGCGATCACGGCGAGCGGTGGCATCGCGGCGATCCGACCGGCCAGCGCCAGCGCGGCGGCCAGCGTCGCCTCGGCCGGCACGACGCTCGTCAGCAGGCCCAGGGCATCCGCCTCACGGGCGTCGATCGGCCGACCGGTCAGGATGAGCTCCATCGCCCTGGCCTTGCCGACCGCCCGGGTCAGGCGCTGGGTGCCACCCGCGCCGGGGATGACGCCGATCTTGATCTCCGGCTGGCCGAACTGGGCGTCATCGCCGGCCACGATCATGTCGCACGCCATCGCCAGCTCGCAGCCGCCGCCGAGGGCGTAGCCGCGCACGGCCGCGATGAGCGGTTTGCGCACGCGCCGGACGCGATCCCACGCATCGAACGAGCCGCCTTCGACGAGCGACTCCGTCGTCTGGTCGATCAGCTCCTTGATGTCCGCACCGGCCGCGAACGCCCGCTCGCCGGCCCCGGTGATGACGACGCAGCGGCAGTCGGGATCGGTGTCGAGGCGTTCCAGCGCGGACGCGAGGGCCATGAGCAGCGCGTCGTTCAGGGCGTTGAGCTGGGCCGGACGATCGAGGGTCACGAGCGCCACGTGGCGGGCCGGGTCCTCGACTCCAGTGGGCCGTCCGTCGAGCGCCGGCGCCGGGAAGTCGACCCGAAGGACGCCCGGTCCCTGGGCATCCGGACGCGGCGCGGCGGTGGCGGCTGGCGCGTCGGTCACGGGCTCCTCGGTGCTGGTGGATCCGCCGGCGTGGCTGCTGACAGTATCCACGCCCCGTGAAGGCCCTCGACCGGGCCGGGACCGGCCGGGACCGGCAGACCTGCGCGCCTCAGCCCCTGGCGGCGCGGTAGAACGCCATCATCGCCTCGTTGAACAGCGCCGGCCGGCGGGCCATGACCTCGTGGCCGCAGTTCGGGGCGACGAACAGCTGCGCGTCGGGCAGTTGGCGCTTCATCCCCCAGACGTGGTCCACCGGCGCGAACGGATCGCGGTCGCCGACGCACAGCAGCGTCGGGACCTCCACCTTGCGCATCTCGCCGGGCGTGAGGAGCGGGTGCACGACGACGTCCGCCGCGATGGCCGGCAGGAGTCGCCGCCAGGCGTCGACCCCCTGCCCCTCGTCGTGACGGCGAGCGAGCGCGGCCCGCCAGGCCGGATCGGCGTCGACGCGGGCCGGGTCCATCAGCCGCCGGGCGACGCTCGCCCGCGGCTCCCGCTGGGTCGTGATCGAGGCGACGAGCAGCGTGCGCAGGCGCTCCGGATGGCGCACCCC
Source organism: uncultured Chloroflexia bacterium (assembly GCA_963719285.1). Taxonomy (GTDB): domain Bacteria; phylum Chloroflexota; class Limnocylindria; order Limnocylindrales; family CSP1-4; genus C-114. Next base: position 97,986 of record CAVRBO010000004.1, on the reverse strand, counting down.
GTAGGTCAGCGCGGTCATCGCGCCCATCGAGAAGCCGGCGAGATGGAACCGCTCGATGCCAAGGACGTCCACGAACGCTTCGAGATCGTCCACGAGCCGGCCGTGGGTCCAGCCGTCGATCGCGTCCCAGCGGGTCCGGCCGTGCCCGCGTGCGTCGGGCAGGTAGACCCGGAAGGTCCGGGCGAGGAGCGGCCGCTGAGCGGCCCAGTCGTCGGCCCCGATCGAGGTCGCGCCGTGGAGCAGGATCAGCGTCGGCGTTGCCGCGTCGGCAGCGGCCGGCTCGTCGAGGTCGTACCCCACGTCGAGGCCGTTGGCGCGGACCGTGGGCATGAGCTCGGTCGCCTAGGGCTGCGGGCGGCCCTGGGGCACGACGGCCCGGGCCTTCTCGACCCGCAGGTAGCGGCGCCGGAAGTAGAGCAGCGGGCTCGGCTGGTCGTCGGCGCTCGCGAGCGCATCGACCCGGCCGATGAAGAGGTCGTGGTCGCCGACCGACACGGTCTGGACGATCGTGCATTCGAGCGTGGCGATCGACCCGTCGATCAGCGGCAGGCCGGTCTCGCCGGGTCGCCACGTGGCGCCGCAGAAGAGGTCGCGACCCGGCTCCAGGTCGGCCCCGGCGAAGCAGTCGGACAGGTGCTGCTGCCCCTCGCCCAGGATGTTCACCGCATACCTGCCGGCGGCCCGGACGGCCGGGACGATGTGGCGGCGCCGGTCGAGGGCGACCATGACGAGCGGCGGCTCGAGGCTCACGGAGCTGAGCGCGTTGACCGTGATGCCGTCCGGGGCATCGCCATCGAACACGGTCACGATGGTCACGCCGGTCGCGAAGTGGCCCATGACGAGGCGGAACGTATCCGAGCTGAACTCCATCGGCGCAGTGTAGGACGCAGGGTAGGAGAGGTCCCGCGAAGGCGGGGCGGCCTACAATCGCCGGCATGACGGATCCAGCCGGCTCGGCTCCCGCGACGCGCGTCGAACGCGACTCGATGGGCGAGATGGCCGTCCCGGCCGACGCCCTCTACGGCGCCTCGACCCAGCGGGCCGTCCTGAACTTCCCGATCAGCGGCCAGCGGATGCCGCGCGGGTTCATCCGTGCCCTCGCGCTCATCAAGCAGGCCGCCGCCGAGACGAACGCGGAACTGGGCGTGCTGCCGGCCGACATCGCCGCGGCCATCGTCGCGGCCGCCGACGAGGTCGCCGACGGCCAGCACGACGCGCACTTCCCGATCGATGTCTACCAGACCGGCTCGGGCACCTCGACGAACATGAACGCGAACGAGGTCATCGCCCACCTCGCGTCCGACAAGCTGGGCTCCAGGGTCCACCAGAACGACCACGTCAACGCCGGCCAGTCCTCGAACGACAACATCCCGACCGCGCTCCAGCTGGCCGCCGCCGTCGCGATCGAGGAGGACCTCCTGCCCGGGCTCCAGGCGCTCCACGACGCACTGGCCGCGAAGGCGGTCGAGTTCCACGGGGTGGTCAAGACCGGCCGGACCCACCTCCAGGACGCCACGCCCATCCGGCTCGGCCAGGAGTTCGAAGGCTACGCGGGCCAGGTCACGGAGAGCATCCGCCGGGCGAAGGCCGCCCAGGCCGAGCTGCTTTCCGTCCCGCTCGGCGGGACGGCGGTCGGGACGGGGATCAACACCCACCCGGACTATCCGGCCCGGACCACCGCTCGCCTCTCGGAGCTGATCGGCCTGCCGGTCCGCGAGACCGACAACCACTTCCACGCCCAGGCGACCATCGACGCCGCGATCGCCGCCCATGGGGCGCTCCGGACCATCGCCCTCAGCCTGTGGAAGATCGGCAGCGACATCCGGCTCATGGGCACGGGCCCGCGGGCCGGGACTCGGCGAGCTCGCCCTGCCCGAGACGCAACCTGGTTCGTCGATCATGCCCGGCAAGGTGAACCCGGTCATCGTCGAGAGCCTGACGATGGTCGTCGCACGCGTCGTCGGCAACGACGCGACGATCGCGTTCAGCCAGACCGGGAGCCTCCTCGAACTCAACGTGATGCTCCCGGTCACGGCCCTGGCGATCCTCGAATCGATCGGCCTCCTCGGGGCGTCGGCTCGCAACTTCGCCGACCGGTGCGTCGCGGGCCTCCAGGCCACCGAGCGCGGTCCGCAGCTCGTGGAACGGGGCCTCATGCTCGCGACGGCGCTCGCCCCGGTCATCGGCTACGACGCCGCGGCCGGCCTGGCCAAGGAGGCCCTGAAGAGCGGCCGCTCGATCCGCGACCTCGCCCTGGAGCGGGGCATCGCCGCCGACGAGCTCGACCGGTTGCTCGACCCGGCCCGGATGACGGCACCCGGCTTCGAGGGCGCCGGCGGAGGCGGCTGACCCGCGCGTCGGCGGCTCTGATACGATCGGATCGATGTCCACCAGCCCCTGGGATCGTGCCTCGCGGACGCTCGTGCCGGTCGACGGGCGGCGGCACGCGGAGATCCTCGTCCTGGCCCCCGGCCTGCCCGACGTGGCCACCCTGTTCACCTTCATGCGCGACGCGGAGCTCCGCTTCCAGACCCTGCGGCTGCGGGTCGAGGAGACGAACGTCGCGGTGGGCGGTGAACGGCGGGCGGTACACGAAGTGAGCCTCCGCCACCCTGGCGACGCCAAGGTCATCTCGACCGACCCCGAAGGCCCCGTCTCGGCCGATTACGAGGTCTGGATCTCCGACGGCGAGACGGTCCGGACCTACTCCGGCCGCCACCACCTCGGCACCGAACGACCGGTCCGGCGCAAGGTCGTCGGCCTGGACGATCCGGACCTGCCCGGACGGTCGAGCGTCTACGTGCCGGTCACCGAACTGCCGATGGAATCGGTCGTCGAGACGCTCGTCCACCCGGGCGGGTTCGCCCAGAACGTGCTGGCCACCGGGGAGTGCTGGATCGGCGGGACCGCCAGGGTCGCCGGTCGCGAGGCGATCGTCGTCGAATGCGACCATCCGCGCACCATCGAGATCGCCGCCGACCGGCCGGACCACCACTTCCAGCTCAGCGTCGACCGGGAGACCGGCCTCGTCAGCCAGCTCGTCGAGACGATCGGCGGCGAGATGACCCGCACGGCGACGATCACCTCACTCGACGCCGACCGGCCCCTGCCGCCGTCGGCCTTCGTCTTCACCTTCCCGACGGGCACGACGATCATCTACTGAGATCGCCCCGGGCGCGACGCGTGCCCCGTCTCGCCTCGTGCGCGATGGCCTTCCTGCGGGTTGCGCGTGCGCGTATAGTCCGGCCCAACATCGGCCTGGCGGGTGCTCCAGACACCCGTCGGACGTTCGATGGCCGTCGTGTAGTCGGCGGCGATGCGTCTCGCCCATCGCCGAGCGACCGCGACCGAAAGGAGGGCCAGCGACCGAGGCACTGTCTCCCCTGCGGGGATCCGGTGCACCGGGGGCCCGAACGCCGCCCCGTCCCAGCGTCATCAGCGAACGCGATCGTTCGCCGTCTCCTGACCCGACCCGCGCCCGATGTCGGCGCGGACCCGAGAGCGATGCCCTCGGGGAGTGATCGACGAGGAGGAATCGATGGCCACCAGGGAACAGAAGGTCGCGCAGGACATCAAGGACCTGCACGGCCTGGGCTACGCCCAAGAGCTTCTCCGAACCATGGGCGGGTTCAGTAACTTCGCGATCAGCTTCTCGATCATCTCGATCCTGACCGGCGCGGTGATCCTGTACGACTACGGTCTCGCCTGGGCCGGCACGGCGGCGGTGATGATCGGCTGGCCGCTGGTCACGGTGTTCGTCCTGGCCATCGCGGCCTCGATGTCGGAGCTCGCGTCCGCCTATCCCACGGCCGGCGGCCTGTACTACTGGGCCAGCCGGATGAAGAACAAGAACTGGGGTTGGTGGACCGCCTGGTTCAATCTCATCGGCCAGTTCGCGATCGTCGCGGGCATCGATTACGCGGCGGCCGGATTCCTCAACGGGGCGATCCTCGACCACCTCACGGGCGGATCGTTCAATACGACCGAGATCATCGGCGGCGTGCTCAACGGACAGCTGGTGACGATGGGCGTCATCCTCCTGATCCAGCTTGCTCTCAACATCGCCGGCATCAACCTGGTGGCCCTCATCAACCAGATCAGCGTGTGGTGGCACATCGTCATCGTCGCCGCCGTGGTGGTGTTCATCTTCGTCACCGGCAAGCCCGACCAGTCGGGCCTGAGCCTGGGCCAGATCCAGCCGCTCGACCAGGCCGGGTCCTGGAACAATGACCTCGGGTTCGTCAACCTGCAGTACGGTCCGGCGATCTCGTATCCGGTCGTCCTGGCGTTCTTCTTCTCGCTCCTCCAGGCGAACTGGACCTACACCGGCTACGACGCCTCGGCCCACGTCGCCGAAGAGACCGTCGGCGCGCGCATGGCCAGTGCCTGGGGCGTCTTCCTGTCGGTGGCGGTGAGCGCGGTGGTGGGCTACGTGTTCCTGGTCGCCCTGTCGACCCACCTGCCGAACCTCGCGACGCTGTTCCCGGCGACGCTGGACGCCACGACGACGCCGGCGTCGAGCCAGTACTACTTCGGTGGCGGCGTCGCGGTCATCTCGATCCTCGAGTACAACCTCGGGAACTTCGGCGACGTGCTGTCCGCCGGCATCGCCATCGCGATGTGGTTCTGCGGGCTGGCGTCGGTCGGCGCCGCCGGTCGGATGCTGTTCGCGTTCAGCCGCGACGATGGGATCCCCGGGGCGGGCTGGCTCAAGCGGGTGTCCCACCGCTACCGGACGCCGGCGAACTCGCTCGTCGCGATCGCCGTGATCTCGTGGCTCTTCACGGTCGCGACGTTCATCGTGGGAACGGGCACGGCCATCGTCATCGTGACCGCGATCAGCACGATCTTCCTGTACGCAGCCTACGGGTTGGTGATCTTCCTGGGGGCGACGACGCCGGAATGGCTCGAGCATCGCGTCTGGAGCCTGGGTCGGTGGTCCAAGCCGATCGCATGGGTGGCGGTGTTCTGGGTCCTCGTGCTGATGGTCCTCTTCTCATTCCCGACCTCGGGCAACATCTCCTGGCCATTCATGATCGGAGTGGTCGTCCTTCTGCTCGTCTACTACTTCGCGTGGGCGCGCTCCCACTTCAAGGGTCCACGCGTCCAGGGCGCCGAGTCCGAGCTGACGGAGCTCGAACGAGAATTCGAGCACGCCGCGCGAGAAGTCGTGACGACGTAGCCCACGTCCGCCGGTCGTCCGAGCGACCGGCCGCTCGCAGCATCCGAGGGTCGGCTGGCTTCGCCGGCCGGCCCTCCCCATCACCGGCACGATCACGACCGTCCATCGGCCCAGGAGGCAGCACATGAGCGACCACGGCAACGCCAGGCATCCGCGTCTCCAGGAGCTCGAGGCGATGGTCCGGGACGGCCGGATCGACACGCTCATCGTCGCGATCACGGACATGCAGGGCCGGCTCATGGGCAAGCGCGTCCAGGCCCAGGCCTTCCTGAACGGCGTCATCGACCACGGCGCCCACTTCTGCACGTACCTGCTGGGCACCGACATGGAGATGAACACACCGGACGGCTTCGCGCTGATGAACTGGGAGACCGGCTACGGCGACTGGATCGCCAGCCCCGTCTGGGACACGCTCCGCGTCCTGCCCTGGCTCGAGAAGACCGCGCTCGTCCTGAGCGACGCGACCGACGAGGAGACCCACACGGAGATCCCGGTCGCGCCGCGGACGATCCTCAAGCGCCAGGTCGACGCGGCCGCGGCCGCGGGCTTTGCCGTCAAGGCCGGCTCCGAGTTCGAGTACTACGTGCTCAAGGAGTCGTGGGAGGAGAGCAACCGGCGGGGCTGGGGTCCGCCTGAGCGGTTCGGCTACTACAACGAGGACTACCACCTCCTCCAGGCGACCAAGGCCGAGCCGCTCCATCGCCTCCTGCGCAACCAGATGACCGAGGCGCGCATCCCCATCGAGTTCAGCAAGGGTGAGGCCGCACCAGGCCAGCACGAGGTCAACATCCGCTACGACCACGTCCTCGAGTCCGCCGATCGGAGCGTCCTGTTCAAGCACGGCGCGAAGGAGATCGCCTACCTCAACGGCTGGGGGATCACGTTCATGGCCAAGCCCGACGCGAGCTGGACGGGCTCCTCCGGCCACCTGCACATGAGCCTGTGGGACGTGAAGAAGGACCGCTCGCTGACCCACGACCCTAAGGCCGGCCTGCCGTACGGGATGTCACGGACCTTCAGCCAGTTCGTGGCCGGGATGATGAAGCTGTCGCGCGAGCTCGCGATCTTCATCGCCCCGAACATCAACTCCTACAAGCGCTATGCATCGCTGTCCTGGGCGCCGGTCAATGTCGTGTGGGGCCGCGACAACCGGACGACCGGCTTCCGGGTCGTCGGCCACGGAGACGCGCTCCACGTCGAGGACCGCTTCCCGGGTGGCGACATGAACGCCTATCTGACGTACGCCGCGATGATCGGCGCCGGCCTGTACGGGATCGAGCACGAACTGAAGCTCGAGCCCGAGTTCAAGGGCAACGGTTACATCGCCAAGGGCCATCCGCGCATGCCGCGCGCGCTGTACGAGGCGATCGGCGAGCTCGAGAAGAGCAAGGCGGCCGTGGCGATCTTCGGCCAGGATGTCGTCGACCACTACATCAACGCGGCCCTGTACGAGCAGCAGGTCTACGACGCGGTCGTCCACGACTGGGAGCGCGAGCGCTACCTCGAGCGAAGCTGATTCGCCGGGCACGCCCGTGACCACCTACGTGGCGCTCCTGCGCGGCATCAACGTCGGCGGTCACCGGCGGGTCCCGATGGACGACCTGCGCCGGGTCGCCGAATCCGTGGGTCACGCCGACGTGGTCACCTACATCGCGAGCGGCAACGTCGTCTTCGACAGTCCGGCGCGCGAACCGCGTGCGCTGGCCGACGAGCTCGAGCTGGCCCTGCTGGACCGGTTCGGGTTCGGGGTGGAGGTCGTCGTCCGCTCGGCCGAGGAGATGACCGAGGTGGTGACCCAGAACCCGTTCGTCGCCCGCCGCGCCCACACGAGGGACCTGTACGTCGCCTTCGCCCGCGACCCGATCCCCGGCGAGCCGGCGATCGACCGGACCTACGATCCGGACGAGTTCTGCATCGCGCCCCGTGTCGTCTACCTGCACACTCCGGCGGGGTTCGGCAACACCAGGCTCAACGCGGCGGCGCTGCACCGGGTGGCCGGCTCGAGCGTCACGACGCGCAACTGGAACACCGTGACGAAGCTGGCCGAGCTCGCGGCCCGATAGCCGCCAACGCGGCGCGGCGGCGCCGCCATGCGCGGGCGCTCGCCCGCGTAGGATTGACTTCGACCATCGACGGAGGAGATGCATGCGACTCGAGGGCAAGGTCTGCGTCATCACCGGGGCGGGCGGCGGCATGGGCCGGGTGGCCTCGAAGATGTTCGCCGCCGAGGGAGCGAAGATCGTCGCGGCGGAGTTCAGCGACGTCGCCGGGGAGGAAACGGTCAGCCAGGTCCGGGCGGCCGGCGGCGACGCCACCTTCGTCAAGGTCGACGTCTCGTCCGAGGCCAGCGCCAAGGCCATGATCGATCACGCGGTCGCGACCTATGGCCGGGTCGACGTCCTCTACAACAACGCCGGGATCATGCCGGAGGCGGACCACTCGGTCATCGACACGGACGTCGCGACGTGGGACCAGGTCATGGCCGTCAACGTGCGCGGCGTCTTCCTCGGCTGCAAGTACGCCATCCCGCGGATGGTCGAGCAGGCCTCGGGATCGATCATCAACATCGCGAGCTTCGTCGCCCTCCTGGGCTGCTCGGTCCCCCAGGACGCGTACACCGCCTCGAAGGGGGCGCTCCTCTCGCTGACCCGCAGCCTGGCCGTCCAGTTCGGACCGAACGGGGTCCGGACGAACGCGATCTGCCCGGGGCCGGTCGAGACGCCGTTGCTCATGGACTGGCTGGTCAAGGACGCCGAGGCGAAGCGCATCCGGCTCGCCCGCAACCCGACCGGCCGGTTCGGCAAGCCCGAGGAGATCGTCAACATGGCGCTCTACCTCGCAAGCGACGAGAGTCGCTGGACGAATGGCGCGCAGCTCGTCGTCGACGGCGGCATCAGCGTCAACTACTTCTAGGAGGCGGATCGCGATGAGCCTGGCGATCGGGGTCGATGTCGGTGGCAGCGGCATCAAGGTGGCTGCCGTCAACCTCGAGACCGGCGAACTGGCGAGCGAACGGATCCGCGTCCTGACGCCCGTTCCCTCGACGCCCGACGCGGTGATCAAGGTCATCGCCCGGCTGGTGAAGCGGACGAGCACGAAGGTGGGCGACCAGACGATCCCGGTGGGGATCGGGATGCCGAGCGTGATCCTGGACGGCGCCACGATGACCGCCGCCAATATCGACAAGGGCTGGGTCGCGTTCGCGGCCCGCGATGCCATGTCGAAGGCCATCGGCCGCCCGATCTCCCTGGGCAACGACGCGGACGTGGCCGGCCTCGCCGAGATGCGCTTCGGCATCGGGGCGACCGACCCCCGGGTCCGGGTGGGGGTCACGATCTTCCTGACCCTCGGGACCGGCACCGGGTCGGCGATCTTCAACGACGGGATCCTCGTCCCGAACTCGGAGCTGGGGCACATGGAGATCCGGGGCAAGGATGCGGAACGGCGATCCGCCGCGGCCGCGCGAGTCCGCCGCGGTGAGTCGTGGAAGTACTGGGCGGGCGACCTCGACGAGCACCTCAAGGCGATCGACCGGATCTTCTGGCCGGGCTTCTTCATCCTCGGCGGCGGCGTGAGCAAGCAGGGCGACAAGTACATCCCGCGCCTGACCTGCCGGCCCCCGGTCATGGCCGCGACCCTGCGCAACGAGGCGGGCATCGTGGGCGCCGCGCTCCTCGCCGCCGATACGACGATCCAGGCGCAGGAAGACCCGACCCGGTAGCGTCCGCCGTGTGGTCGGTCAGGCGCGCTCGCGGAGTCGCTTGAGCACGTCCGATGAGCCCGACACGACCAGGCTCTCCCCGCCGGCGAGCCGCCGGTCGTCGGGCGGGTTCGCCTCGTAGGCCCGTGGGCCGGTGACGACGGCCAGGGCGAAGATCCCATCCTGGCGCAGGTCGGCGACGGTACGTCCCTCGATCGGTCCTCCCGGCCGGACCTCGATCTCCTCCATGGAGAACGCGAGTTCCCCATGGGACAGGGCCGCGTCGATGAAGTCGGCCACCCGCGGCCGGAGTGCCAGTTCCGCGATCCGCCGACCGGCCATCGTGTACGGCGAGACGACCCGATCCGCGCCGGCCTGGAGCACCTTCGCCTCGCTCCCCGCGGCGTTCGCGCGGCCCACGAGGAAGATCGACGGGTTGAGCGCCCGGGCCGACAGCGTCACGTACACGTTCAGCGCATCCGAATCGATGGTCGTGATGAGCCCCCGGGCGTGCTCGATACCGGCCAGTCGGAGCGTGGCGTCGTCGGTCGCGTCGCCCTCGACGATGAGGTGACCGTCGTGGCGAGCCCGGTCGAGCGAGCCGGCCTCGACATCGATCACGACGACCCGCTGGCCGCCGTGGAGCAGCTCCCGCGCGACCGTCGAGCCGACCCGCCCGTACCCACACAGGACGTAGTGGTCGCGCAGCGCCGCGATCGTGTCTGCCATGCGTTTCGCCTCCCGTCGGCTGCTGGAGACCTCGTTGACGATGGTCTCGGCCACGATCCCGATGGTCCCGAAGATGATCCCGACGCCCGAGAAGATGAGCACGATCGTCCACGCCCGCCCGGTCTCGTCGAGCGAGCGGACCTCCCCGAATCCCACGGTCGCCAGGGTCGAGATCGTCATGAACAGCGCGTCGCTGAACGACCAGCCTTCGAAGACCACGTAGCCGGCGGTCCCGATCGCGATCGCCCCCACCACGATGAGGACGAACACCCGGACGTGCCTCCACCCGATCGACGGACCGAGACCCGAGACCGGCCTGCGGGCGGCGCCACGGACAGGAGAAGGACCCACGAACGCATTCTGGCACCCGCCGGGAGGCGGCCGCCCGCCCGGCAGCGCGTATCATCGAGGCACATCCCAGTCCCTCGGGCGGCGTCCACCGCCCTCCACGAGGAGACCCCATGACGACCGGGCACGAGACGACGAGCGGCATCAGCGCGGTCCAGATGATCGTGGGTGGACAACGCGTCGACGCCGCGGACGGCCAGACCTTCGACGTCGTCAATCCCGCCGATGGGCAGGTCATCGCCCGGGCGCCGATGGGCGGGCGAGAGGATGTCGACCGGGCGGTGGCGGCGGCCCGGACGGCCTTCGAGGACCCGAAGGGCTGGGCGAACTGGGCGGCCGGGAAGCGTGGCCGTACCCTCGCGAAGTTCGCGGCGCTCATCAAGGCGCACACCGAAGAGCTCGCCCAGCTCGAGAGCCGGAACGTCGGCAAGCCGATCTCCGGCGCACGGGGCGAGGTCACCGGGGCGAGCCTCGTGTTCGACTACTACGCCGGCGCGGCCAACAAGGTCTTCGGCGAGACGATCCCGGTCTCCAAGCCCGGCCTCGACTTCACCCTGCGCGAGCCGATCGGCGTCGTCGGGCTGATCGTGCCCTGGAACTTCCCGATCCTCATGGCCAGCTGGAAGGTGGCGCCGGCCCTCGCGGCGGGCAACGCCTGCATCCTGAAACCGGCCAGCTACTCCCCGCTGACGGCGATCCGGCTCGGCGAGCTCGCCCTGGAGGCCGGGATCCCGGCCGGCATCCTCAACGTCGTCACCGGGCCTGGAGGCACGGCCGGCGCGAGCATCGCGGCCCATCCGGGCATCGGCAAGGTCGCGTTCACGGGCGAGACCACGACCGGCCAGGAGATCATGCGCCTGGCCTCCGGCAACGTGAAGAAGATCAGCCTCGAGCTCGGCGGCAAGAGCCCGAACATCGTGTTCGCCGACGCCGACATCGAGGCCTGGGCGGCATCGTCACCGTACGCGGTGTTCGACAACACGGGCCAGGACTGCTGCGCCCGGAGCCGGATCTTCGTCGAGCGCTCCATCCACGATCAGGCCGTCGAGCTCCTGACGGCGGCGACCCGCAAGATCAAGGTCGGGCTCCCGTCGGACGAGGCGACCGAAGTCGGCACGCTCGTCAGCTTCAAGCAGCGAGAGCGGGTCATGGACTACATCGAGATCGGCCAGCGCGAGGGCGCCACGATCGTGGTGGGTGGGACCACACCGGAGGACCCGGCCCTGGCCGGCGGCGCCTACCTCATGCCGACGATCTTCGACCACGTCGACAACGGGATGCGCATCGCGGCCGAGGAGATCTTCGGCCCGGTCGTGACCGTCATCCCGTTCGACACCGAGGAGGAAGCGGTCCGCCTCGCCAATGCGACGCCATACGGCCTGTCCGGCTCGATCTGGAGCAGCGACATCAAGAAGGCACTGCGGACCGCGAAAGGCGTCCAGGCCGGGGTCCTGTCGGTGAACACCAACAGCTCCGTCCACACCGAGGCGCCATTCGGCGGCTACAAGATGTCGGGCATCGGCCGCGAACTGGGGATGCATGCGCTCGACCTGTACACGGAGATCAAGAACGTCTTCGTCGACCTGAGCTGAGCGCCGGCCGGGCACCTGCAACGGTCGGCAAGCCGACGCGTCTGGTTGTCGCCGGGCCGACACCATCGGGGTGGACGGGCGGCCTATCATGCGGGCCTCCCGCACGGGAGGGGCGCTCACCGGAACGAGGAAACGCGTCCGTCCTCGGACCGCGCTCCCATGTGAGGACGCCAAGGAGGCACGACATGGTCGAAGAGGCGTACGAGGCCGGCGGCAAGGTCGTCGAGGCGTTCGAGACGGGCTACGAGATCGGGACCCAGATCGACGAAGCGACCGGCGCCAGCGACAAGTGGTCGTCCGCGGCGGTCGATGCGGATCCGGACCGGGCTTCGGCCGCTGCCGAGCACTGGGACGACGCCGGCGCCGAGTGGGACAAGGGCGACCACCTCGAGGCCATCGGGGACGGGGCCGCCGCGATCGGCGATTTCGCCGTCGGGACCGCCGAGGCCGCCGGGAGCGCGATCGCGGACGGCGCGGAAGCCGCCGGGAGCGCGATCGCGGACGGCGCGGAAGCCGCCTGGGACGCGGTGACGGACCTGTTCTGACCCGCAAGCACAGCGAACGGGCGACCGGCGACGGTCGCCCGTTCTTCGATTCATGGGCCTGGACGATCTGACGCCCCCGAGGAGGAGGCTTCGGGGGCGTCGATCGCGCGGGATGGCGGTGGGGACTGGAGGGGTGGGCGTCAGCGACGGATAGCCACGTACCTGCGGAGCCGGCGGCGGATGAGCGCGCGTTCGCGCCAGTCGCGCACCGGCCGGACGAACCATCGATCGAGCGGGTGAAGTTCCATGCGGAGCCCCGAACCCTTCCTGCTACCACGGGCGGAACGGACGTCCCAGCGTCGCGGTCGTGCCTGTGACGAAGCTGACCGTGCGACCGTGACGCCGGCCACCGAACGATTCCTGAGAAACGGGTGTCTCGGGCGGCCGCCTCAGGCGGGGTCCGCAGGATCCAGCTCCGGATGGCGCGACCGGATCCAGTCGCGGAGCGCCCAGCGGCTCGTCGTGAGCTCGATCCCGGACCATGGGATGGCGGCCGGCGCGAAGGCGCGGACTTCCAGCGCCTCGGGGCTCGTGCGGGCGGTGCCACCCACGATCCGCGCCTCGAACACGATCGCCACGACGGCCGCTTCCAGGCGCGAGTAGAGCCCGACGATCTCGCCCGGTTCGACGATGAGCCCGGTCTCCTCGAACGTCTCTCGGATCGCGGCCTGGTTGATCGTCTCGTCGACTTCGAGGAAGCCGCCGGGCTGGGCCCACGATCCGTAGGCCGGTTCGATGCCCCGACGGAGGAGGACGACATCGCCCTCATCGGTGACCGGGATCGCCGTGACCACCAGCCGCGGGTTCACGTAGGCGATGTAGCCGCAGCTGTCGCAGGCGAGGCGCTCCCTGTCCTCGCCGGCGACCGGGCCGAACCGAAGGCGCGCCCCGCAACGGGAGCAGTGGTTGAGATGAGCGGCGAGCCAGCCGGGGACGCCCAGGCCCGACGGGATGTCCGTGGAGCGCCCATCCGGCCCCGGCGGGTAGGTGGGCTGCGCGGGATCGGTCACGGGACGCGGGCCATGGTCACGCCCGGAGCACCACGATCGTCGTCCCGGCGATCAGCACCAGGAGCACGCACGAGGCGAGCACCCAGGCGACGCGGAACCAGCCCCGACCGGCGTCCACGGCCATCCACGCCCGGGCCGACCGGGCGATCCGGAGGGTCGCGTCGCCGGTCGTGAGCAGGAGGATCGGGCCGCCGATCGCCACGCACAGCTTGACCAGCGGACTGCCGAGCGACGAGCCGAGTTCGAGCGCCGAGATCGCGATCACGCCGAGCACGAGCGCGATCGCCGAGAGGTTGATCCACTGGCGTTGGAGCGGTGTCGGGGCCGTCTCCGGCACGGACCGTGGCGTCATCGCGGCGAGCTGGGCCAGGGTCGGTCGCCCGTGGACCGGCTGCCGGTCGAGCACCGGCATGCCCGGCTCCCAGCGCGGATCGTCCATCCCGCCGGGTCGCCGGCCCGCCTGCTGCTCGCCCATGCCCCGAGTGTACGTCCGGGCGGGCGGGCGGACGCCGGACCCGGGGTGGGGGTCCATGGGACTCGCGGGGGATTGCGACCGGGACCGATGGGGGACGACACTGCACCGAGTCGCCATTCCCGGCGCGCCCCAGCCCGGAGGGACCCATGGCCCCCGATCCCATGATCGACCCGACCACGTCGGCCACGCCCAGGACGACCGCCCAGAACGACGCCGACGCGGCGTTGCGGGCGATGCTGGCCGGCGGTCAGCCATCGCGTCGCCACGGCATGCGCGCCCCGGCCAGCGCCAACGCGATCGTCGTGTTCCTGCTCGCGCTCGGCGCCGCCCTCGAGGGCTATGCGCTCAGCCAGGCCGGCGGCCCCGAGCCGGGTCGCTCGGAGTCCCTCGTCTGGGCCGTCGTCGGCGTCGCCGTCGTGTTCACGGCCTGGGCGCTCCGCGCCCGCTACTGGTGGTCCGTCTCGGGCGTGATCTCGATCTCGCTCGTCGGCATCGCCATGGGCACGTACGGCGCCCTGTCGCTCCTGGGCGGCACGTACACCGAGAACACCCGCCTGGACCTCATCGGCGTCGTGGCCATCGGGGTGGCCGGCATCATCCTGATGGGCCTCCTGTCGAGTTCATGGACATGGCTCATGACGACCGTCCGGCCCTCGCGCTCGGCCCGTCGGAACGTCGCGGCGGATGGACCGGACATGACGGCCGGCGCGGGCGCCTGACCCGGCGAGGCAGGCCCCGACCAGCGCGAAGAGGCTACGGGGCCCCGGCGTTCGAGGGGTCGTCCAGCACCATCCGCTCCAACCGGTCGCGATAGGCGGCCAGGCGATCCCTGAGTGCCGCGTCGTCGAGGGCGAGGATGCGCGCGGCGAGGAGGGCGGCGTTCTCGGCGCTGCCGATGGCGACCGTGGCGACCGGCACGCCGCGGGGCATCTGCACGATCGAGAGCAGGGAGTCCAGGCCGTCGAGGGTCGAGAGCGGGATCGGGACGCCGATGACCGGCAGGAGCGTCTGGGCCGCGACCATCCCTGGCAGGTGCGCGGCCCCACCCGCGCCGGCGATGATCACCCGCACGCCGCGTTCCGCCGCCGACGTCGCGTAGAGCGTCATCCACGCCGGGGACCGATGGGCCGACACGACCCGCAGCTCGGACGGCACGTCGAGCTCGGCCAGGACCGCGCAGGCCTTCTCGAGGACCGGGAAGTCCGACCGGCTCCCGCCGATGACCCCGACCACGGGTCCCGCCGCGTCCGTCACGAATCGCCCTCCCAGTGCAACGCCTCGACCGCCGCCCGCGCCCGTGCCAGCGCTTCATCCGAGGCCCCGGCGACCACCGTGACGTGGCCCATCTTGCGGCGCTCGAAGACCTCGCGCTTATCGTAGACGTGAAGGTGCACGGCCGGGTCCTCCAGAGCCTTGACCAGACCGGCCAGGCGGGCGGCGCGGCGCGGGCCGGACCCGAGCAGGTTCACCATGGCGGCCGCTCCGCGGAGGTCCGTCGCGCCGAGCGGAAGGCCCGCGAGCGCGCGGACGTGCTGCTCGAACTGATCGGTCGCCGCGCCCTCGATCGTCCAGTGCCCGCTGTTGTGGACGCGCGGGGCGAGCTCATTGACGACGAGGGATCGATCGGGCATGAGGAACAGCTCCACGGTCAGCGTGCCGACGAGGTCCAGCTCCATCGCCAGGCGGGACGCCAGTGCATGCGCTTCCTTGACCGTCGCGGGATCGACCGGCGGCGGAGCCGGGGCCACCAATTCGATGAGGATCCCGGCGTCGTGCCGGTTCCGGGCGACCGGAAAGGCATGGCTGAGCCCGTCGGCGCCCCGGGCGACGATCGCCGAAAGCTCGCACGTGAAGTCCAGCTCCAGCTCGACCAGCAGGCCGTTCGCGGCCGTCCCCTCGAGCGCCGCATACCCCGCCGACAGCTCGGAGCCGGGGTTCGAACCCGCGGCCGGTGCCAGCCGGACCTGGCTGCGGCCGTCATACCCACCGATGGCCGCCTTGAGGCGGAGCGCCGCCCGCGCGTCGCCGGCCTCCTCGCGAAGCTCCCCGGCGGCCCGGCGCAGGTCGTCGAGCGTGCGGACCGCCCGCCAGGGCGCCACCGGCGCCCCCGTCTCGACCAGGAACGCGCGCTCGGCCAGGCGATCCTGGGTCATCCGGAGGGCGTGCACGCTCGGCCGCACGTCCCATCCGGCGTCGAGTTCGGCCACGACGTCGGCATCGACGTGCTCGAGCTCGTAGGTCACGACGTCGCAGCCCGCGGCCATCTCCCGAGCGGCGGCCAGATCCCCGTAGCCGCCGACGACGATCCGGTCGGCGACACCGGCGGCCGGACACGAGGGATCCGGATCCAGGACCGCCACCCGGTAGCCCATCCGCCGGGCGGCCATCGCCAGCATCCGTCCGAGCTGGCCGCCGCCCAGGATGCCGATCGTGGAGCCGGGCGTGAGCGGCTCGTCGCCCTCGCCGATCTCCGCGAGCAGGTCCCGGATGAAGATCGTCTTGTGCATCGAGTAGCTCCGGCCGGACTCGACGCCGGCCGCCACGATGCCCCGCTTCACCGCCGCGTACCGTTCGCGCTTCGCCGGGTCCGCCCGGAGCGCGTCGCGGAAGGCGAGGTGCCGGGGCAGATCCCGCCCGTATCGGCCCACCCGTGGCATGACGTGGAGATGGATCTTGAAGACGGTCCCGTCGTCCATCTCGATCCCGCCCAGGAACAGCGGCCGGGTATCGGGGAACGCGCCGGGCGCGACGTGGCGGACGAATCCCAGCGCGGCCAGGTCGACCAGGAGGTCGGCCGGGACCGCGTCACCGGCGTCGATCCCGATGTCGAGGACGGGCTTGGCGGCCAGGCCCGCCACGGCCGTGCTCCCGATATGGTGGACCGTGACGTCCGGTCGACGCGCCGTGACGATCGCCCCGACGCGGGCGGCCGCCTCGGTCCAACGCGGGTCGAAGTCGACGACGACGAGCGGCGTGGCCGGGTACGGCACGAAGGGCAGGCTGGCCTCGACCATGGACCGGAGTGTACGGGCCGGCGACTACTCCGACGGCCCGCGGGTCAGGGTCACCCGCCAGGCTGGTCGGTCCCGGCCGACGCGCAACCGCCTGGCCCAGCTCGATCCATACGCCGCGACCGCCTCGCGATCCATGGCCTCGACGCCGGTGAGGTGGAGCCCGAGCGTGCCGAACACCACCCGGATCCGCTCGATGTCGCTCTCGTCGAACGGCCGGCCGAGGCGCGCGAACGCGGCGTCGGTCGTCGTCCCGGCCGGCGCTCCATCCGTGCCCGGGTCGCGCACCCCCAGCCGGTCGTGCTCGACGATCGAGAGCGCCAGCTCGAGCGTCCCCGCTTCCCCGACCAGCCTCGCGATCGAGCCTGCCACGGCGCGATCCACGCCGATCGCCCCGCGCAGCAGCGAGCCCCACGGGAAGCGCACCGTGACGCGGTCCGCGATGCCGTCGAGCTCCGCGGGCAGCAGCTCCACCCCGGAGGCGACGAACAGCGCGTTCGGACTGCCGCCCTTGGTCGGTGCGGCGGCGGCCCGGCGAGAGCGCTCGGCCATCGTCCGGGCATCGGCGTCGATGCCGATCACGAGCGCCTCGGGGTCGGCTGCGGCCTCGACGATGACGGCCCGCCCATCGCCCGTTCCGAGATCCACCACGGTCCGCCGGTGGCCGGCCGCCATCTCCAGGATCCGGCCGACTTCGACCTCCGATACGCGCCGGCCGACCACGATGTGCACGGCGGGCAGTGTAGGGCCGGGCCGGTATGGCAAGGGGCTGCCGCCGGCAGGCCGTCGCGGCGCTAGCATCCCGGCATGACCGACGTCCCCGCACGCATCCCCCTCGTCATCGACTGCGATACGGGCATCGACGACAGCCTGGCCATCCTGTATGCCTGCGCCAGCCCGGAGGCCGAGATCCTGGCCGTGACGTGTTGTTCGGGGAATGTGGAAGCCGCGGACGTCGCCCGCAATACGCTGGCCGTCCTGGAGCTCGCCGGGCGGACCGACGTCGAGGTCGCGATCGGGCGGCCGGTCCCCCTCGTCCGACCCCTCGAGACGACGCCCGAGACACACGGCCCACGGGGCATCGGCCATGCGGAGCTGCCGCCGCCGAGCCGTGCGCTGTCCGAACGACACGGCGCGGACGTCATCGTCGAGACCGCTCGGGCCAGGCCCGGCGAGGTGACCCTCGTCACCCTCGGGCCGCTCACCAATCTCGCGGTCGCCCTGGAGCGGGAGCCCGACCTGCCCCGGCTGCTCCGGCGATGGGTCGTCATGGGCGGCTGCTTCCGGGTGGCCGGCAACACGACACCGCGCGAGGAGTGGAACATCCACTGCGATCCGGAGGCGGCCCGGATCGCGTTCGACGCCTTCGGGGCGGCCGAGGTGCCGGTGCGTCCGATGGTCCTCGGCCTCGACGTGACCGAGCGCCTGGTCTTCGTGCCCGATCATCTGGTCGCGCTCGCCCGGCGGGCGGGCAGCCGGCCGGACGACTCGCTCGCCCTGGCGCGGGGCGAGGACCCGATGCGGACGACGCGGAGCGTCGCGTCGAGCCCGATCGTGCGGTACCTGGCCGACGCCCTGCGGTTCTACATGGAGTTCCATGCCCGTTACGACGGCTTCTACGGGGCGTACATCCACGACGCGCTGGCCCTCGCGGCAGCGCTCGACCCGGGCCTCGTCCGGACGGAAGCGCTGACCGTCGACGTCGAGACCTCCGGGCGGATCACGACCGGCGAGACGGTCGCTGACTGGCGCCACCAGTGGGGCCGGCCGCCGAATTGCGATCTGGCCGTCTCGGCGGCCTCGGCCGTGTTCCTCGAACGCTTCATCGAGCGGGTCGGGGCACTCGCCGAACGGATGGCCGGGGCTGGCGCCGGATGACGCCGGGTCGGCCGGAATGGTGGCGCGCGACCCCCGCCACGTTGCACACTTAGCGGCGGGAGGCGTGATGTCGGCTCGCGCGACGACCGACACCAAAGGGAGGCAGGTGGGTGATGGGCAGCTGGATCCGCGCGATCATCGGGATCGCGGTGTTCGTCATCATCCTCGCGGTCGGACTGATCGTCACCGGTTCCATCGACGCGACGCCGGACGCCTCCGGATTGCCGGCCGGCCGGAACTCCCTCATCGTCGTGCTCGGCGTCGCCCTGCTCGCCGGGATCGTGGCTTATGCCGTGACCGAGTTCGGGCAGACGCGCCGGATCGAATCGATCGCCCGCCAGTTCAGCACACGGACGATCGTGCTCATCCCGATCGCCATCGCGATCAACATCATCCTGGGCCAGACCGTCAGCGCCGCCCTGAAGGTGCCGATCTACCTCGACTCGATCGGCACGATCCTCGTCGGCGTCCTGGCCGGCCCGCTGGCCGGCGCGCTCACGGGCGGCCTCGCCAACATCATCTGGACCTACGTCCTGCCGGCGCCGTTCCACTCCGACTTCGCCGCCCCGTTCTTCGTCGTCGCGGTCGAGATCGGCCTCCTTGCCGGCGTCTTCGGTCGTCTTGGGTTCTTCCGCAGCCGACCGACGACGTCCTGGGCGCGCATCGGCGTCGGCGCCGCGGTGACGGCAGCGATCATCCTGGTGATCGCGTTCTACGGCTTCATCCCGTTCTACACGAGCGACAACGGCCTCCAGCTCACGTTCTTCGTCAGCGACCCGAGCGCGCCCGCGCCCGACGCGATCTTCGTCATCCTCAGCTGGCTCGTGGCGCTGCTGCTCGTCGCCGCCGTGGCCGGATTGATCGTCTTCCTGTTCGTACGGCGCGACCTCGGGGCGGCCTACGTGTTCATCGCCGGCCTGGTGACAGGGATCGTCTCGGCGATCATCTCGGCGCCGATCAGCGCCTACGTCTTCGGTGGCGTGACGGGCTCGGGGACGGACTTCCTCGTCGCGGCCTTCCAGCAGGCGGGCAACGACCTCCAGACCGCCGTCCTCAAGCAAGGCCTCCTGTCCGACCCGATCGACAAGACGCTGACGTTCTTCATCGTGTTCGTGCTGCTCGGGACGCTCTCGAAGCGATTCACGGCGCGCTTCCCGCAGGGTGAGCAGGCGGTCGGCCTGGAGGGCGCGTAACCGCGATCCAGGCGGCCGACGCGGAGCTGCTGGCCCGCCTCGCGCCGCCGACACCGACGGCCTATCACCGCCTCAACCCGCTGACGAAGGCGACCGTCGCGACCGTCGAGTCGATCGGAGCGTTCGTCGTGGGCGGCTATCTCGGACCGCTCGCGATCATCGTCCTGGCGATCCTGCCGTCGGCCGCGATCGGCCACGTGCTGGGCCGGCTCGTTCGGATCTCGTTCCTGCTGACGTTGCCGGTCGCGATCTCGGTGGTGCTCGTCAGCGTCTTCACCCGAGCAGGAACGACCGTCCTGTTCACGATCGGCCCGTTCGACGCGACGGTCGAGGGCGTCGACTTCGCCGGGCAGATCCTGGTCCGCCTGTTCGCGATCTCGACGGCGATCGGGCTGTTCGGGCTGACGACCGATCCGCGTGCGCTCGTCAAGGACCTCGAGCGGCGCGGCCTGTCGCCACGATTCGCGTTCGTGGCCGCGGCCACGCTCGAGGCGGTGCCAGCCATGCTCGAGCGGGCGCAGGTCATCCAGGCGTCGCAGCGGGCACGCGGCCTGGACACCGAGGGCAGCGTCCGGGCTCGCCTGCGCGGCGTCCTGCCGCTCGTGGCGCCGGTGATCCTGTCATCCCTCACGGAGGTCGAGGAACGGACCCTGGCGCTCGAGGTGCGTGCCTTCGGTCGTCCGGGGCGGCGACATCTGCTGTGGTGGGCACCGGATCGCGGCTCGGAGCGCGTGCTGCGCTGGGTACTCGCGATCCTGTTCGTCGTGGTCGTCGCCCTCCGGGTCAGCGGCCGCTTTCCGGCGATCCCGTGACCGGAGCGCCCTGATGCTCCAGCTCCAGGGGGCGACGTACCGCTACGCCGGGTACGCCCGGCCCGCGATCCGCGATGTCGATCTGCACCTGCACGACGGCGAGATCGTGGGCCTCGTCGGCGCGAACGAGGCGGGCAAGTCGACGATCTGCCTCGTCGCGTCCGGGCTCGCGCCGGCCTCGATCGGCGGTGCGCTCAGCGGCACGCTCACGATCGACGGCGAGCCCGCCGCGGGACGACCGGTCCACGAGCTGGCCGAACGCGTGGGGATCGGCTTCCAGAACCCGGCCACGCAACGGTCCGGCGTGACGGCCACGGTGTTCGAGGAGATCGCCCTGGGGCCGATGAACCTCGGCCTGAGCGTTCCGGAGACGGTCGAGCGGACCCGCGAGGCGATGGCGATCCTCCGGCTCGGGGACCTGGCCGAGCGTGACCCCGCCCGACTCTCCGGCGGTCAGAGCCAGCTCGTGGCGATCGCGTCCCTGATCGCCATGCGGCCCGGCCACATCGTGCTCGACGAGCCCACCGCGCAGCTGGACCCGGAAGGGACGCGACTCGTCGGAGAGGCCCTCCGCTCATTGGCCGCCACCGGCACCGCGCTGCTCATCGCCGAGCACAAGACGGACCTGCTCGACGGCCTGTGCGACCGGGTGCTCGTCGTGGACGACGGCCAGATCGCGCTCGACGGTCCCGCCCGGGACGTGCTCGCCGACGAACGCCTGGGCGGCTGGGGGGTCGACCCGCCGTCGCGGGTCCGCCTCAGCCGGGCGTTCGCCGCCCACGGCCTCGACCCCGCGGGGATCCCCGCGGCCGCAGCGGGTTGGAAGCCCGCGGCCGGATGATCGAGACCGAAGGCCTGGTCTACGTCTACCCGGCGGGCACGCGCGCCCTGGACGGCGTCGACCTGCGCATCGCCGACGGTGAGCGGGTCGCCATCGTCGGGCAGAACGGGAGTGGCAAGTCCACGCTCGTCCGCCATCTCAACGGGCTCCTTCGGCCGACCAACGGGCGGGTCCTCATCGACGGTGTCGACGCCGCCGGACAGCGCGTGGCCCACCTCGCCGCCACGGTCGGCCTCGTGTTCCAGGACCCGGATCGCCAGATCTTCGCCGGCCGGGTGCGGACCGAGGTCGCGTTCGGGCCGACGAACATCGGGCTTGACCGGAAGTCGGTCGCGGCCGCCGTCGAACGGGCGCTCGACGCGGTCGGGTTGGCGGACGCCCGCGACACGAACCCCTACGACCTTGGGTTCAGCCGGCGCAAGCTGCTTGCGCTCGCGTCCGTCCTCGCGATGGACACCCGGATCCTCGTGCTGGACGAGCCGACCACCGGCCAGGACTCCCGCGGCGTCGCCCGCGTCGCGCGGGTCGTGACCGACGTCTCGGCGGCGGGTCGGACGGTCATCGCGATCAGCCACGACATGCGGTTCGTGGCCGAGATGTTCGCTCGCGTCGTCGTGATGGCAGCCGGCCGGATCGTCCTGGATGGGACGCCCGCGGAGGTCTTCGCCGAGGCGAATTGGCCGACCCTCGCGGCCACCTACCTGGAGCCTCCGCTCGCCGCGCGGGTCGGCGCGACGACCGGCGTGGGTTCGACGCCGACCGAGGCGTCGCTCATCGCGGCCCTCGTCGCAGCCCGGGCCGGCTGACGCGAGTCGCCCGCGGGCCATTCGGCCCGTCGCGGCGTCCGAACGGCACGCCGCATCGCAACCTGCGACCCATCCGGAACGGGACGGCAAAGGACGACCATCGAGGGTGCTAGGAGGCCCCCCGCCATGCGTATCCTGTTCGCCACCGATGGATCCATCGCGGCCGGCCGCGCGCGCGATCTCCTGACCGACCTCGCCCTGCCGGCCGACTCGTACATCCGTGTCGCCGGCGTCCGGCGGCACGCACCGGAAACCTACGCCACGAACTGGTTGCGCATCGCGGAGGACACCGCCTCGTACGCGAGCACGGTCGCCCGCGCCGCCCCTGGGGCCGCGGTCGCCGCCGCGCCGGACGACCACTTCGCGATCATGCTCGACTCCACGGTCCTCGCCCTCGAAGGGCCCGGACGCCGGGTCGAGCGGGTCATGCTCCAGGGCCACCCGGGCTCGGCGGTCGTGGACGAGGCGCGGGAGATGGCCGCCGATCTCGTGGTGGTCGGCAACCGCGGGCACGGGACGATCGGATCGATGCTCCTCGGCTCGGTCTCGCGCCATGTCGTGTCCCACGCGCCGTGCGCGGTCCTCGTGGCCCGCAGCCCGGAGATCCGGTCGGTCCTCTTCGCGACCGACGGTTCGGACAGCGCACGGGCAGCCGAGGGCGCGATCGGGTCGTGGCCGCTCTTCAACGGCCTGCCCGTCCACGTCGTCGCGGTCGCCCAGACGAGCCTGCCGATGCCCATCGGGGGCGTGCCCGCGCTGTACGACCAGGTCATGGAGCAGTACGACCAGGACGTCGACGCAGCCCGGGTCGAGGCGGCGGCACAGGCCGAGGCGGCGGTCCAGCGGCTCACCGCGGCGGGCCGGCCGGCCACGGGCGAGATGATGGAGGGCGACCCGGCCGGCGAGATCGTCCGGACGGCGGACGCCCGCGGGTGCGACCTCATCGTCGTCGGTACCCGGGGTCTCAGCGGCATGTCCCGCCTGCTTCTGGGCAGCGTCGCGGGCAATGTCACGGGGCACGCCACGTCGTCCGTCCTCGTGGTTCGCGGACCCGCGGTCTGAACCACGCGGGCCGATCCGCCCGGCCTTCAGGACTCGCGGAGCAGCCGGACCTCGTGGACCTCGCCGTCGACGATCCGCCACCCGCGCACCGAGCGCTCGCCGGTCACCGGATCGGCCTCGGAGTCGGCGAGCGAGACGAGGATGTACAGCGCGTCCGGGTACTGGGCGGCCCCGATGTCGGTCGGCGACGGGCGGGCGGGCGACCGGACGTGGCTGTGGACGATCGCCCAGAAGGCCTCGTCGGCGTCGTCCGTCTCGAGCGTCAGGCGGAGCAGGTCCTCGGCGTGGATCCGATAGCGCAGCGGCGATGCGTCCTCGTTCCGGGTCGTGGCGAAGCGCAGGGCCACTCCGCCGTCCGCGGCCGGCCGATCGCCGACGACGATCCCGCACGCCTCGTTCGGATATTCGCGCCGGGCGTGCTCGATGAGGGCCTCGCGAAGGGCGTCCCGCAGGAGGACCGACTCGGGTCCGGGGTGTCCGTCTACCACCAGTGCACACCGCCCTCCAGGGCGTCCTCCATCTCGTCGAGGTCGCGGTCGTACGTGCCGGCCGAGAGGTACTTCCAGCCCCCGTCGGGGAGCAGCGCGACGATCGTCCCGCGGCCCATCGCCAGCGCGACGCGGGCAGCGGCCACGAGGACGGCCCCACACGACGGGCCGGCGAAGATCCCCTCCCGGTCGATGAGCTCGCGCAGGGCGACGATCGCGTCGCGGTTGCTGACCAGGTACTTCCCGTCGAGCAGCGACGGGTCGAAGATCTCGGGCACGAACCCGTCCTCGAGCGAGCGCAGGCCCTGGACGTTCTCGCCGGGCATCGGCTCGGCCGCGTAGATCTTCACGCCCGGCTTGTGGTCGCGGAAGTAGCGCGCGACACCGGTGAGCGTCCCGCCGGTCCCGAGGCCGGCGACGAACGCGTCGATCTCGGGGCACGCCTCCAGGATCTCCGGTCCCGTCGTCTCGTAGTGGGCCCGCGGGTTCGCCGGGTTGGCGTACTGGTCGGCCATCACGTAGCGGGCGTCGTCGGCCGCCAGGCGGCGAGCGAGCGCGATCGCGCCGTTGCTGCCCATCTCGCCGGGCGAATCGATGATCTCGGCCCCGAACAGGGCGGCCAGCTGGCGCCGTTCGGGTGTCACGTTGTCGGGCATCACCAGCGTGATCCGGTAGCCCTTGCGTCGGGCGATCATGGCGAGCGCGATGCCCGTGTTACCGGACGTGGGTTCGAGGAGGATCGAATCCGGGGTGAGCCGCCCGGACCGCTCGAGGTCCTCGACGAGGTACTTCGCCGCCCGGTCCTTCACGGACCCGCTCGGGTTCGCCATCTCGAGCTTGGCCAAGAGCCGGACCTCCGGGCGGGGCGACATCCGGGCGATCTCGACGAGCGGTGTGTGGCCGATCGCGTCGAGGATCGATCCGTATCGTCCGCCCCCGACGCCGCCGGCGCCGGCGGCGGACACCTCAGCCGCCCGCCATGGCCGGCAGGACGACGAGCGAATCGTCCTCGCCGACCGGCGTCTCGAGCGACTGGAGGTAGCGGACGTCCTGCCCGTCGAGGTACACGTTCACGAAGCGGTTGAGATCGCCGTCCGGGGTCATGAGCTGATCGCGCAGGCTGGGATGCCGCTCGATGAGCGCGGCGAGAGCCTGGCCCACGGTCGTGCCCGTGACCGCGACCTCCTTGATCCCGCCGACGCTCGCCCGGAGGACCGGCGGGATGCGGACGACCGTCATGCCCGCGCCCCGAGGACGAACGGCGCGTCGCCGCCGACCGCCGCCACGGCGAGCGGACGGCCGGCCTTGCGAGCCTCGACCGCCGCATCGGAGCAGACGGGGCAGTTGGGGTCGCGCCGGAGGCGGAGCTCGGTGAACGAGGCGTCCAGGGCGTCGAAGAGCACAAGCCGGCCGGCGAGCGTGTCGCCGATGCCGAGCAGGAGCTTGAGCGCCTCGTTCGTCTGGAGCAGGCCCATGATCCCGGGCACCACGCCCAGGACGCCGGCCACCGAGCAGCCGGGCGCGAGCTCGGGTGGCGGGGGCGTGGGGTACAGGCACCGGTAGCACGGACCCTCGTACGGCTTGAAGACCGTCAACTGGCCCTCGAACCGGAAGACCGACGCGTGGACGACCGGGATGCCGGCGATGACGGCCGCGTCGTTGAGGGTGTAGCGCGTCTCGAACGTGTCGGTCCCGTCGAGGATGACGTCGTACCCGGCGATGATCCGCTCGACGTTCGCGTCGGTGAGCATCTCCTCGTGGGCGATGACCTTCACGTCCGGATTGAGCGCCTCGATCGTCTTCTTGGCCGAATCGACCTTCTTGGTCCCGATCCGATCCGTGGTGTGGATGATCTGGCGCTGGAGGTTCGAGAGGTCGACCACGTCGAAGTCGACGATGCCGATGGTCCCCACGCCGGCCGCGGCGAGGTAGAGCGCGGCCGGGCTGCCGAGCCCGCCCGCACCGATCAGCAGGACCTTGGAGTCGAGCAGCTTCGCCTGGCCGTCTGTACCGACTTCCGGGATGAGCAGATGGCGGCTGTAACGCTGCTTCTGCTCGTTCGACAGGACGGCCGGCATCTGCCAGGCGAGCCCGTTGGTCTTCCAGGCCTGGAAGCCGCCGGCCATCGAGCGGACGTCCGTGTAGCCCATCGACTGGAGTGTCTGGGCTGCGAACAGGGAGCGGATCCCTCCGGCGCAGTACAGGATCACCGGCGCCGCGCGGTCGGGCGCGGCGGCCTCGATCTGCTGCTCGATGTAGCCCTTCGAGATGTGGACCGCGCCCGGGACGTGGCCCTGTTCCCATTCGCTCGCCTCGCGGACGTCGACGATCGCCGGGGCAGATCCGGCCGGCGCGCTCGTGCGCAGCTGGTCGGTCTCGACGGCGCTGATCTCGGGCACCTGGGTACGAGCGTCCCGCAGGAGCTCGGCGTAGGTTCTGGGCATGTGGTCGGTCATCTCCGGTTCAGAGGGCGGTCTGGCGCGCTGGGTGCCAGTCCTTGTGGCGAAGTCGTGTGATCCCCGCGGACGGGGCGCCGGCAGGTCAGGCCGGCCAGGTACACGTGCAGCGGCCCATCAGGGTCGGACCTCTTCCGCCGGCACCGGGGCGACGAGGGCGGTCGGAGCGTCGAGCTCAGCGAGCGCGTGGCGCAATGTCTCGTGGCTGAGCATCGCGCACTTGAGGCGGGCCGGGCTGATCTCGATGCCGAGCAGGTCGAGCAGATCGTCCGCCCGGAACCCCTCGACCTCGGGCAGCGGCTTGCCCTTGATCTCGTCCGTCAGGAGGCTCGCGCTCGCCTGGCTGATCGCGCAGCCACGACCGGTGAACCCGATCCGTTCGACGACGCCGTCGCGCACGCCGATCTGGAGCGTGATCCGGTCGCCGCACAGGGGATTACTGCCCTCGAAGCTCGCGCTCGGATCCTCGATGACCCCGAAGTTGTGGGGCCGCCGGGAGTGCTCGAGGATGTAATCGCGGTACAGGTCGTCCATGACTCGCCCGAGTGTAACGCGAACGTCCAATCCCGACCAGCCGGGTCGGATATGAGATGCCGCGTGGGGCGACGTCAGGGGTTCTTCTTCGTGATGTTGACCGTGACGGCCGACCTGCCGCCTGAGACCGGCGGGTTGATCGTCACCGATCGGCCGATGCCGACGGCGTGCTCCACGTCGAGGAAGGCCCAGACACCGAGGGTCGTGCTACCGGTGAACGGGTACTGGTGGCCCTGGCACTCGATCGTTTCCTGCTTCAGGGCTCCAGGGATGAAGCTGGCCTTGACCAGGACGTGGGTAGGGTCGTTGGGGTCGACCCGGGCCGTCACTTTCGTCTGGAAGGTACCCGTGTAGGTCTTGGCCTTGCAGGCGGTGGTCGGCGGCTTATATGTGGTCGTCCAGTTGACGGTGGCGCTCGCGCTCGACGTCCCGTCCGGCGCCGGGATCAGGTCGAGTGTCTTGAGATGGATCGCGGTGTCGTAGACATTGCCGGCGAGGTCCTGGTGGACCGTCGCGTCGATCTTGGCCTGGAACGTCGGGGCGTCGACGGTGAAGACGATCTGACGCGTGGCGACCCCGCGTTTGGAGGTCTGGTCGAGGTCGATGGTTCCCTGGTCGTCCTTGTTCGGACCGGCCCTGAAGGTGAACTTGGCCGGTTCATCGACGGGCGTCCCGGTCGGGTCGAGCGACTTGGCCCCGCTGAACTTGGCGGTGATCGGCTTCGCGATCTCCTGATGGTCGAACTTGCCCGTCGCCTTGACGGTCAGGTCGATCCGCTCGTTGGGTTGGACCTTGCGCGTGTCGACGCTCGGCTGCAGATCGATGCACTTGCCCGATCGCCAGAATCGCTCGGCCTGCTTGCCGACCTCGGCCAGGAACAGCTGTGCCATCGCGGCGGAGACCAGCAGCGTGCCGCTGGCGTATTGGGCTCCGGTCCCGGTCACGCTCGGCGCGAAACCGGTGAAGTCGATCGGCGAGCCGCCCCTGGCGGGCATCGAGATCGGCAGATGATCGCTCGCCTGCCAGTCGAAGGCCCCACTCGGGCCGGGACCGGCGGCCGTGCCAGGGCCACTGGCGTCGGCCGCCAGGCTCATGTCGGCTTCGATCCGGACGAGGTTCGCCTTGTCATCGTCGATGAGCTTGAATGGCGCACTGACCCCCCGATCGGCCTTGGCGGGCGCCTGGCCCGTATCGCCCATCGCGTGTGACGTCGCGTACGAATACCTGCCCTCGGCCAACCCTTGGTCATCCGGGCACGCGCTCACGTCGAAGTGGCCGTTGGCCGAACTCGTGTAGACCCCCTTGAGCTGGCCGTCCGGCCCGGTGATGCGGTCCGTGGCGGACATCGAGATCTCGGCGCTGACCTTCCCGCCACCGGTCATGACGGACATGGTCATCCTCAGGTCGACATGCTGATGGTTCCCGTCGGCATCCGTCTCGTCATGCGACTCGTTCCGGGTGAGCGATCCCGAACTGGCCTGACCGGCATTCCCGACCAGGTCGGCGTAGATGCTCATGACCGCAGAGGCCGTGAAGCCTGTATCTGCGAACAAGCTGATGTCGACATCGGCGGGGGCGAGGATCGGTGCGGGCCGGCCACCCGCGACAGACGCGATCCCCCGGCCGGCAGCCGACGTCACCGACGTGGTGGCGGCCTCCTGGAGTGTCTTGAAGCCGAACGTCGCCTCCGTCGAATCGAGCGTCGCGAACACCGCCTGGCCGGAGGCACCAAGGAGCGCGGGCATCCCGGCGTTGTCGCGCAACTCGTGGACGAGATCGAGCTCCTTGTGCGACGCTGCGCTCGGATCGACCGTATCGTCGAATCCGACGATCGTCCCTGGGGCAGCCAATCCGCTCGATGGGGCCGCGTCCGACGATGGTGGGACGACGGACGGGCCGCCGCAGGCTGCGACGAGGCACGACAGGACCACGGCGCGCCAGCCGGCACTGAGGCGTCGAGACGTGCCCACGCGTTCCTCCCAAGTGAACGGCGCAAACATACGCGGCGGGTGCGCGGAGAACAAGTCCCTGCGAGACGCGCTCGTCGGGCGGCGCGGCTACTCCGAGCCGAACACCCGCTGCACGTCGTGGAGGCCGACGACCAGGGCGTCGATGTCCTCGCGGGTCGAGTAGACGCTGAAGCTGGCCCGGGCCGTCGCCGCGAGGTCCAGTCGCTCATGGAGCGGCATCGTGCAGTGGTGACCGGCCCGGACGGCGATGCCCGATCGGTCCAGGACCTGGGCGACATCATGGGGATGGACGCCCGGCAGGTTGAACGGGACGACGCCGCCGCGGAGATCCGGATCCATGGGACCGTACAGCTCGATCGCGGGGACCTTCGCCCGGAGCGTTTCGAGGGCGTACGCCACGAGCTCCCGCTCGTGCTCGCGGACCGCGTTCATGCCGAGGTCGCCCAGGTAGTCCGCGGCGACTCCCAGCCCGATCGCGTCGCCGACCGCCGGCGTCCCCGCCTCGAACTTCCAGGGGATGTCGTTGAAGTCGCTCCGACGGAGGTGGACCTCGCGGATCATCTCGCCGCCGGAGAGGAACGGCGGCATCGCCTCGAGCAGCTCGCGTCGCCCCCACAGCGCGCCCGAACCCATGGGCGCGAGCATCTTGTGGCCACTGAACACGTAGAAGTCGGCGTCGAGCGCCTGGACGTCGACCGGGAGGTGGGGCACGGCCTGGGCGCCGTCGACCAGCACCAGGGCGCCCGCCGCGTGGGCCATCTCGACCATCTCGCGGACCGGGTTGATCGTGCCGAGCGTGTTCGAGACGTGGGTGAACGCGACGAGCTTCGGCTTGACCCGCAGCAGCACCTCGAACACGTCGAGGCGGAGGATGCCGTCGTCCGTGATCGGGATGAACTCGAGGTCGCCGTCCCGCTCCTGGGCGAGGATCTGCCACGGCACCAGGTTGGCGTGGTGCTCCATCTCGGTGAGCACGATCGCGTCGCCCCGGTCGATGTTGCGCCGGCCCCAGGCGTAGGCGACGAGGTTGATCGCCTCGGTCGCGTTGCGCGTGAAGATGACCTCGTGGGCATCCGGGGCGTTGATGAAGCGGGCGACCTTCGCGCGGGCCGCCTCGTACTCCGCCGTCGCCCTCTCGCCGATCGTGTAGATCCCGCGATGGACGTTGGCGTTGTACTGGCGGTAGTAGTCGGTGACCGCGTCGATCACGACGTTCGGCTTCTGGCTGGTCGAGGCCGAGTCGAGGTAGACGAACGGGTGCCCGTTGATCTGCTGCTGGAGGATCGGGAAGTCGGCCCGCACGGCGTGCGGGTCGAACAACGCCCGCGGAGCCGCCTTCGGCGGGGTGGACTCGGCGAGGGCCATCGCGCTCAGCCGGCGATCCGTGCCGGCTCGCGGGGCGTGCCCGTGGTCGGGGAGCCCGGCTCCTGCGGCACGATGAGGGCCTCATCGGGGACCGTCGTCTCCAGGCCGGCCTCGCGCAGGATCGGGCCGTAGCCCTCGTCCTCGAGGCGCAGCGCGAGGTCCTTGCCACCCGACGTCACGATCCGGCCCGCCGCCAGCACGTGGACGACATCCGGGGTGATGTAGTTGAGCAGGCGCTGGTAGTGGGTGATGAGGAGCACGCCGAGGTCCGGGTTGAGCATCGCGTTGACGCCCTCGGCGACGATCCGGAGGGCATCGATATCCAGGCCGCTGTCGGTCTCGTCGAGGATCGCCATCTCGGGCTTGAGGACGGCCATCTGGAGCATCTCGAGGCGCTTCTTCTCGCCGCCCGAGAAGCCGTCGTTCACGTAACGCTGGGCGAACGCCTCGTCCATCTCGAGGAGCTTGAACGTGTCGCGCATGAGGTTCCGGAAGTCGCGCATGGAGATGCCGCCCTTGGCCGGGTCGGTCGGGTCGACGCCCTCGATCTTGTCGATGCCCTGGAGGCGGGCGTTGAGGGCGGAGCGGATGAAGCTCGCGACCGACAGGCCGGGAACGGCGGTCGGGTACTGGAACGCGAGGAACAGGCCCAGCCGGGCCCGCTTGTCCGGTGACAGGGCGAGGATGTCGCGGCCCTTCCACATGACCGAGCCGCCGGTGACCTTGTAGGCCGGATGACCCATGAGCGCGTAGGCCAGGGTCGTCTTGCCCGAGCCGTTCGGGCCCATGATCGCGTGGACCTCGCCCTGGCCCACGGTCAGGTCGATCCCCTGCAGGATCTCCTGGTCCGGGTGGGCGGTCGGCGCGACCCGCAGGCCGCGGATGACGAGGTGCTGTTCGTTCTGATCGATGGATGTGTCGGTCACGGTGTGGTCAGGCTCCGGGCTGGTCGGTGGAGGTGGATCGGTCGGGGGTCGCTCCGCTGGCCGTCACCGGGACGGGAGCGACCCGGGCCGGGACGAGATCGGCCAGGGTCATCGTGTCGAGCGCGCCGGTGATGGCGTCCCGGACGCGGACCCACAGCAGGTTGACGGTGCACGACGAGGTCCGGTCGCAGACCGTCCCGTGCTCGGGATCGTCCGTCGCGCAGAACATCGGGGCGATGGGGCCCTCGAGGGCCCGCAGGACCTCGCTCATCCTCGTCTCGGCCGGCGGCCGGACGAGCTCGTAGCCGCCGCGCGCACCGCGGGTGCTCGTGACCAGGCCGGCGTCGCGCAGGCTCATGACGAGCTGCTCCAGGTAGGCGCGGGGCAGGTCCTCGGCGGCGGCGATCTCGGCCAGGCTGGCCGGGCCCTGCCCGAACCGGCGGCCGAGCTGGACCATGAGCCGGACGCCGTACTCGCCCTTCGTGCTGAACGAGACCGCGCCACTGCCGTGGAACGCCTGACGGGGGCCGTGGACCGGAGGCCCGACGGCGTCGGAGAGCGGCGTCAGGGCCGCGCTGGACGTGGAAACCGATGCGGTCAGGGAAGGCTCCTCAATCCCGAGTGTTTCAGTCGGGATTATGCCGCCGGACCGCCTGAGGCGTCAACGCGGGCCTGGGGCGAAGGGAGAACCCGGTAGGCGCGTGCAGGGTCCTCGCCGCCAGCTGGGCTGTTCGGGTGGTTGCGCGGATCCGGACGAGCCGGAACACTGGCATGGACGAACGCGTCATCGGGCATGGGCGCCCGACATGACGCCCGGCCTGGAATCCTGACTTCGCGCCGCCGGGAGGCCCCCTTGGATGGTCTGATCAACCTCGCGCTGATGCTCGTCGTGCTCGTCGTGCTCGTCGTGGTCCACGAGTTCGGTCATTTCGTCGTCGCCCGGCGGGCGGGCGTGACCGTCCATGAGTTCGGCATCGGCTTCCCGCCACGCATCGCGACCCTCGGCCGCCTGTGGGGCACGCCGGTCACGCTCAACGCCCTGCCGCTGGGTGGATTCGTGCGGCTCGAGGGCGAGACCACCGACAACGGCGATCCGCACGGGTTCAGCGTCCAGTCCCTGCCGAAACGGCTCACCATCTTGCTCGCCGGCGTCACCATGAACGCACTGCTCGCCGTCGTCCTGTTCACCGGTCTGGCCCTGGCGGGCTACCCGAGCATGACGATCCACATCGGCGCCTATGCCCAGGCCAGCGACCCGGCCCTCGCCACCCCGTCGCCCGCCCAGCTCGCCGGCCTCAGGGTCGACACCCTCAACGACCGGGACCAGCCCGTGCCGACCGGGGACACGATCCTCGCCGTCGACGGACGGCAGTTCGTCTACTTCGACGGGCCCGACGCCCTGCTCGACTACGTCCGCTCGAAGGCCGGCCAGACCGTCACGCTCACAGTCCGCCACGCCGATGGCTCGGAAGCTACGGTGCCGGTCGCACTGCGCGACCCGGCCCACGCCAAGACCGAGGGCACGATGGGCATCATCATCACCGCCTTCAGCGTGGGACCGGCCATCGAGGTCGGGCCGCTCGAGGCGATCGGGATGGGCCTCGAGCGCACGGCCAGGACCGGGACCCAGGTGTTCGCCGCCCTGGGCAGCTTCATCGCGGACCTCGCCCATCCGAACGTGACCGGCCCGATCGGGATCGCGGCCGCGGTCGGCCAGACGCGATCCGACGGCGCCGCGCCGTGGTCGTTCCTCTATCTGGTCGCGCTCCTGTCGGCGAACCTGGCGATCCTCAACGTCCTGCCGATCCCGCCGATGGACGGCGGCCGGATCGCCACCTCCCTGATCCGGTCCGTCTCGCGCGAGCGGATCGGCATCCGGTTCGAGCGGCGGGCCGCGATCGTGGGCTTCATGCTCTTCATCGCCCTCGTGTTCTGGATCGGCGCGAACGACATCGCCAGGCTCGGCCAGGGCTGAGCGGCGGCGCCCGGGCCGGCCGGTCCGCGGCGATCAGGCGATCGACCAGATCCGGTACGTCGTGATCCGCCGGAAGCCCAGCGAGCGGTAGAGCGGAACGCCCACCGCGGTCGACTCGAGGGCGGCGATGCGTGCGCCGCGGTCGAACCCGGCCTTGGCGGCGGCCCGGGTGACCGCCCCTCCGAGGCCGCGCCGGCGGAACGCCGGCACCGTCCCGACCCAGCCGATCCGGGCGACCTCGACCGCGGTGTACGACATGGCCGCCGCGACCGGGACGCCGTCGACGTACGCCACGAACCCGGTCACGGCCGGGTCGAGCAGGCTGGCCGGGTCGCGGAACGCCGAAATCGACGGCAGCGCCCTCCCCGTCGTCGCCCCCGAAGGCGGCCCGGTCGGCGATCCGGAAATCTTCGACGCCCGCTTCGTCGACGACCCGCCGGAGGGTCACAGCGCGGGGGATCGGAAGGCCGGCCGGCCCCGCTTCGAGGACCATCACGGGCAGGTCGACGTCGAGGGTGAAGCCGGCCGTCGGCAGGATCGCCTCCAGCGCCGCGTCGGCGTGTCCCCGGGTCCACACGCGATATGCATGCCCGCGCCGTCCGAGGAACGCCGCGGCGGCCGGCAGGATGGAGGCCGGCTCCGTACCCGAGCCGAGCGCGATCGCCGAATTGACGATGGCCCGGGTCGGGTCGTCGCCGGCGCCCAGGCGCACATCGCGCCGCTCTTCGAGCCCGCGATCGGGGATCGTCGGCGACAGGTGCCGCACGAACGCCACGAGATTCGCGTCGACCATCGCGATGAGCTCAGCGTCCTCCATCGCCGGATGGTAGTCGTACAGGGGCGGCGTCCCGGGGTCCGCCATCGGGCTCGATCCGCAGGATGTCGCCGGTCGCCGGGGTCACGGGTCGCGCCGTCCGAGGCGACTCGGGAACGGCGTCCCGGGAGGTCGCCGCCTACCGTTCCCAGACTAGGAGCGGGGGTACTCCTGGGCCATCGCCGCTGAGCGTGAGCGCACGTACCGTGAGCGGGTCGCCGACGCTCGGGCCGGGGAGAACCTCGAAGAGCCCGCGGCGACCCGACCCGGTCGATCGTGCCCGGGCGTCGTGGAGGTTCGGAAGAGACATTGGTCGCCGCCTCCGGTCGACATCGCGATGCCGCCGGGCTCACGGCCGCGCAGGCATCCGTCTTCGCAAGCGTGCGTCCCGCGACCGTGCGCGCGTGGTGCGCGGGCGGCAAGCTCGTCGCCGTCCGTGTCCGCCGGACCGGGACGGGCCACGGGGAGTGGCGGATCCATCGGGCCGACCTCGACCGGTTTCTGGCCGCCTATCCCCGGACCCTCCGGCCGCGCAACGTGGCCGGCGACGCGCCCCGGTCACAGGCGCTCCGCCGTATCGCCTCCGAGATCAGCGGCAAGCTCGACCTCCAGACCGTCTTCGAATCGGTCCTCGACGACGCCGCCGCGCTGTTCGGCAACGAGCTCAGCGGCCTGTGGCTGACCCAGCCGGGCCCGCGCCCGCTCCATCTGGCGGCCTATCGCGGATTGAGCCAGAGCATGCTCGATACCGTGGCCCACCTCACCCACACGAGCGGGACCATGGGCCTCCGGGCGATCCGCGAACGGCGCATCCGGGTCATCGGCGTCGACCAGGCCACGAACAAGCTCATCCGACGGGCGTACGTGAATGACGGGATCAAGACGATCTGCTTCGTGCCGGTCATCTTCCAGGGCGAGGCAGTGGGCCTGCTCGTGCTGTACCACCGAACCCACCGGGCCTGGCCACGCGAGGAGCGCGAGCTCGCCGGGGCGTTCGCCGATCAGATGGCGGTCGCGATCTCGAACGCGCGACTGCACGAGGGCGTCCAGCACCTGGTCGCCCGGCTGCAGGCGATCGGCGACCTCGCGATGCGGCTCAACCGCATCCAGGACGTGGCCAGCATCGGCGAATCGATCATGTCCGAGGCCCGCACGCTCATGGACTGCGACACGGCCCGGGTCTATCGGGTCGACGACGCGGCCGGGACATGCGAGCCGATCGCGTTCGACGGCCAGTTCATGGGCCGGGCCGATCCCGGACCGGACCGCCTGCGTGTCCGGATCGGTCAGGGCATGACCGGCTGGGTCGCTGCCAACAACCGGTCGATCCGGAGCGGTGACGCCGCCACGGACCCGCGCGGCATGACGGTCGGCTCCACGAGCGACGGGCCGGAGTCGATGCTCGTCGTACCGATGACGTACGAGGACAGGGTCCGCGGCGTGATCGTCCTGTCCAAGCTCGGCCAGGACCGGTTCTCGGAGGCCGACGAGACGACGATGTCGATCTTCGCCGGCTACGCCGCCCAGGCGATGGTCAACGCGGAGAACGCCGAGCGGGTGCGCGAGGGCCGGGCCGAGCTCGAGCACCAGCTGGCGAGCCAGCGGCGCCTCATCGAGGTCAACGAGCGGCTGCTGTCGACGCTCGACCCGCGTGGCGTCCTCGAGATGATCGCCGACTCCCTCCGTTCGGTGGTGGCCTACGACACGCTCAGCCTGTACGTGGTCGACTGGGACGCCCGGGTCCGGCGGGCGACGGTCGCCCGCGATCGCTTCGCGGATGTGATCCTCGCCCACGCCAGCCCGATCTTCAGCGGCATCACCGGCTGGGCGATCGAGCATGGCGAGGCGCTCTGTGTCAACGACGTCCACCTGGATGACCGGTCCCAGCAGATCCCGGGCACCCCGTTCGAACCGGAGTCGATGCTCATCGTGCCGCTGGTCGTCGACGGCCGAGTCGAAGGCACCCTCAACGTCGGGCGCATCGGTGGGCTCGAGGCGCACTTCAACGCCAACGAGTTCGACCTGACCAAGCTCTTCGCCGGCCAGGCGTCGCTGGCGCTCCAGAACGCGAAGGCCCACCGGGCGGCCGAGGTCCGGGCCGACAGCGACGCGCTCACCGGGCTGCGCAATCACGGGGCGTTCCAGCGGGAGCTCGGCAGCATCGTCGACGCCTCCGACGGGACGCCGTTCGCGACGCTCCTGATGGACCTCGACGACTTCAAGATCTACAACGACACGCTCGGCCACCCGGCCGGGGACTTGCTGCTCCAGCGGGTCGCGGCTGCCGTGACCGGGGCGATCCGGGAGGGCGACCGGGCCTACCGCTACGGCGGGGACGAGTTCTCGGTGATCCTCGCGGGCGCCGACCGGACCAAGGCGATCGAGGTCGCGAACCGGATCCAGGCCGCAGTGGTCGCCTTGTCCGATCCTGGTGTCCGGCCCCAGGTCGGCGCGAGCATCGGCATCGCCTGCTACCCGGCCGACGGGCGGACGAAGGACGACATCGTGGCCGCGGCGGACCGGTCGATGTACCTCGTCAAGCCCTCGGGCCGCGGCGCAGAGCCGGGCGCCGACCACGCCCGCGACGCGTACCTTTCGGCCCTCAACGAGACCGCCCTGGCGCTCATGGACCACCTCGACCCGACCGAGCTGCTCCAGACGATCATGGTCCGCGCGGCGGGCCTCGTCGGAGTGCCCCACGGGTTCATCTACGTGGTCGATCCCGACGGTTCGACGTTGAGCGTGCGCGGCGGGCTGGGCGTCTTCGACGGCTTCATCGGCTATTCGGTCAAGCGAGGCGAAGGCGCCTCGGGCACGGTCTGGGAGACGGGTCGACCGATCACCGTCGACGACTACGACGCCTTCCTCGAGCGGCGTCCGGACCTGCCGATGGGGCGGTTCGGCGCGATCGTCGCCGTGCCCCTCACCGACGACGGACGCGTCGTCGGCGTCATCGGCCTCGCGTCAGGCTCGCTCGAGCGGGTGTTCGGGGGCCGTGAAGTAGCCGCCCTGGAGCGGTTCGCACAGCTCGCCTCGATCGCGCTGGCCAATGCCCGCCTGTTCGATGCCGCCCAGCGCGACCTGGACGAGCGTCGGACCGCGGAAGAGCGGCTCGCCCGGCAGGCGCTGTACGACGCAGGCACCGGCCTGCCGAACCGGCTGCTGCTCATGGACCGCGTCCGTCACGCGCTCGCGTCCGGCCGCATCGGCGAGGCCGGACCGATCGCGGTGCTCATCGTCGACCTCGATCGGTTCAAGGTGATCAACGAGAGCCTGGGCCGCAGCACGGGCGACATCCTGCTCGGCGCGGTCGCGGAACGTCTCCAGGGATCGGTGCGCCCGGCCGACACGGTCGCCCGGTTCGGGGGCGACGAGTTCGGCATCCTCCTCGATCCGGTCGCCGGTGCCGAGGAGGCGCTCGTGGTCGCGGGGCGCGTGGAAGAGCTCCTGGCCGCTCCGTTCCAGCTCGGTGGCCGCGACGTCTTCGTGACCGCGACGGTAGGTATCGCCGTGGGCCAGCCCGGGCTGTCGGATGCGGACGATCTCATGCGCGACGCGGAGATCGCGCTGCACTGGGCGAAGGGCAGGGCGACGATGGCTCACGCCCTGTTCGACTCGTCGATGAGCGCCGATGCGGTCGAGCGACTCGACATCGAGAACGACCTGCGCCAGGCGATCGAGCGGGACGAGCTCCGGGTCCACTACCAGCCGATCGTCGATCTCGCCACGGACAGCGTCGTCGGCCTCGAGGCGCTCGTCCGCTGGCAGCACCCCGTCCGGGGCCTCATCGCGCCGATGTCGTTCATCCCATTGGCCGAGGAGACCGGTCTCATCCTGCCCATCGGCAACTGGGTGCTCGAGACCGCCTGCCGCCAGGCTAGGGCGTGGCAGCTCGCGTTCCCCTCCGCCACTCCATTGACGATGAGCGTCAACCTCTCGGCGCGCCAGTTCGCCCAGCCCGATCTCGTGGCGCAGGTGGCGGCGGTCCTCGAGTCGACCGGCCTGCCGCCGTCGACGTTGACGCTCGAGATCACCGAGAGCGTCGTGATGGACGAGTCGGAAGCCGGGATCATCGCGCTGCGCGCACTGCGCGAGCTCGGCTGCCGGCTCGCACTCGACGACTTCGGAACGGGCTATTCGTCCCTGTCGTACCTGAAGTCGCTGCCCCTCGATACGATCAAGGTCGATCGCTCCTTCGTCGCCGGGCTGGCGGCCGACGAGGCCGACCTGCCGATCGTCCAGGCGGTCATCGCGCTCGCCCACGGGCTGAGCATCGACGTGACGGCCGAGGGCATCGAGACCGCCGAGCAGCTCGCCTGCCTGCGGGACCTCCAGTGCGACCGTGGACAGGGCTTCTTCTTCGCTCGGCCCGTGCCCGCCGCCGACGTGGACGGCCTGCTGGCCCCCGGGGCACCCTCGCCGCGCAGCCCCATCGCCCGGCACATCCGGACGGCAGCGCGCTCGCAGCCGGCCGGGCGGACACGCAAGGCGAGCTAGGTTCATCCGGCTCGGACGGCCGGTCGACCTGACGCGGCCGGTCGACCTGACGCGGCCGGCCGGCTCGGACCTCAGGCCTGGGGGTAGGGGTTCGCCGCGGCCCAGCGGGCGACGACCCGATCGAGCCGCTCGAACACCACGCCGTCAAGGGTCCGCGCGACGTCGATGAACCGCTCGAGCATCGCGATGCGATGGCCCCGCCCGATCGCCTCCGGATGCATCGTGATGGTGAGGACGCCGCCGGGCTCGTTCGCCCAGGCGTAGCGGAGCTCCCCCGTCCAGATCTCCTCGACCTTGGAGGGGGCGCTCATCGGGCCGACACCGTGCTCGCCCGGTTCGAACTGCGGCCAGTCGTCGAGCCCCCACGAGATGGGCACCTCGACCAGCGGGCCGGGCGGGCCCAGGATCGACCGGTCGAGGGCGTGGCGGTCGCCGGTGCGCACCCGGTAGAGGTGGACGTCGTCGGCCATGAGCGACGAGTCGTAGACGAAGCCGAGCTCGGTCGCGAGGGCGAGTGTCCGAGGGGACAGGGACCAGTAGGGCGCCCGGAAGCCGCGTGGCGCGGTCCCGGCGGCCTCCCCGATCGCTGCGAGGCTGCGGATCATGACGTCCCGCTCCGCGGCCTCGGGGAGTGCCGCGAGATCCTCGTGGGCCCAGCCGTGGCAGGCGAGCTCGTGCCCTGAGGCCACGATCGCGGCGACGCTCTCCGGGAACGTCGCGAGCGTGTGGCCGGGCACGAAGAACGTGGCCGCGATCCCGTGCCGTTCGAGCAGCGCGAGGACCCTGGGCAACCCTACTCGCGGCCCGAACTCGCCGCGGGAGACCTTCACCGGCCCGTCGCCCCGCGAGACCTCCGACGAGATCGCGTCGTGGTCGAACGTCAGGGCGACGCTGAGACGCGGTTCGGGTGCCGGTCCCGAGGGGGCCACCGTCCGGTCAGCGGCGGCTGCTGCCCATGATCCGCAGGAGGGCGAAGAACAGGTTGATGAAGTCGAGGTACATCAGGAACGCGCCCATGACCGCGCCCTTCTCCATCGTCCCGGCCCAGGCGGCGATGTCGCCCCGCTGGATGCGCTGGACGTGGTAGGCGGTGAGGATCGTGAAGATGACCACCGCCGCGTAGGAGACGAGCAGGCTGAGCGTCGACGAGTGGAGCAGGAGCAGGTTCACGAAGCTCGCGACGATCAGGCCGATGAGGGCCATGAAGACGTACGCCCCGATGCTCGTGAGGTCGCGCTTCGTGACCGTCCCGTAGAACGCCGCCCCACCGAAGACCGCGGCGGCACTCAGGCCGGCGGCCGCGACGCTGGCGGTCGTGTAGACGAGGAGCGCGAAGCCGAGGGTGATGCCGGTGATCGCCGCGTAGACGAAGAACAGGAGCAGGCCGACCGTCGCCGAGATGCGCCGGATGGCCAGGCCCAGGCCGAAGGCGATCCCGAGCTGGACGAAGAGGAGCGGGACGAACAGGCCGGACAGCTTGACCAGTGACGCTTCCGACATCTGCGCCACGAGCCAGCCGACGCCCGTGGTTACGAGCAGGCCGAGGAACATCCACAGGAAGGCCTGGGACAGGAATGCGGTGGAGAGGGCGACCGCGGGCCGTACGCCGAGTTGCGATGGCGTGTAGCCGGTGCCGTACTGGTTCATTGGCTTCACCTCCGGGGGTGCTGGGATGACGCGTGACGTTCGGGGTCGTTACCGGTCGCGGATCCGTCTGGTCCGGGCCGGGACCGGCGCATGTGACTCCGCCTGCTCGGCGGCCCTGGCGAGGACCCACACGAGGTCCGCCAGGCGGTTCAGATACGGTAGCAGGTGGTCTCCGGCGACCGATCCCGCCGCATGGAGCGTGACCGCGCGGCGCTCCGCCCGGCGGATGATCGTGCGGGCCAGCTCGAGCGCCGCGCTCGTGCGTGTCTCCCCGGGCACGATGAACTCGCGGGGCATCTCGATGCCGGCTTCCGCCTCGGCCAGGAGGTCCTCGAGGCCCGCGACCATGCCGGCGTCGACCCGGGTCTCGCCATCGCGCAGGCGGTCCCAGGCATCGGGCCCGGTCGCGAGCTCGGCTGCCACGACGAAGAGCTCGCGCTGGAGCCGCAGGATCATCGGTCCGAGCTCGGCGAGGCCGCCGCGAAGGGCGCCGGCGTGGGCCAGGCCGAGCAGCTCGGCGCGGGCCACGCCGAGGGCCGCCACGGCCTCATCGATGGTGCCGTAGGCCTCGGTCCGGGGGTCGTCCTTCGAGATGCGCGGACCACCGAACAACAGGCCCGTGGTCCCGTCGTCGCCCTTGCCGGTCGCGACCACCGAGTCGCGGATGCGAACACTGGGAGATCCGCTCATCGAAACGGTGTCGCGCGCCTCACCACATGAGCCCGGCTTCGCGCGGATCCCAGCGCTCGGCCAGCAGGGTGACCTTGACGTCGTGCTCGACCACCGTTTCCGTCTGCTCCTTGACCTGCTGGATCATCGATCCGGCATACGGGCAGAACGGGGTCGTGAGGATCATCTTGATCTCGGTCGAGTCGTCGCCGAGGACGATCTGCTTGATCAACGCGAGCTCCACGACGTTCATCCCGATCTCCGGGTCGACGACGGCGCGCAGGGCGTCCAGGATCGCCAGTTCCGTCGCCCGGCGCTGGGGGTCGAACGGCGCGGCCGGGGCCGGGATCGTGGCGGGCTGATCGGTCATGCTCAAATCCTACCACCTGACTCGGAATAGCCGGCCGGCCCGGATGGCCCGCCGCCCACCCGGGCCGTCGGTGGCCAAGGGCCCGGTCGGCGGGTCCTAGCGGACGGTGGTCGCGGTGCCGCCGACGACGACGCCCGGGAGGCGCAGCTCGGGCGGCAGGATCGCCGCCTCGGCGTCCGTGAGGCCGGGGCCTACGAGTGAGCCGTCGGGCGCGAAGAACTCGGCGAAGCGGGCCCGATCGCCGGCCGCGAACGCGTACGCGCTGGCGATGCCCATCGTCCGCAACTCCGGATGGTCGGTGAGGACGTCGCTGAGCGTGTAGCCCGCGCGGCGCAGCTCCAGCAACTGGCGGACCGTGAGCCGGGACCCGTAGCAGAACGGCTCGCCGTTCATGACGAGCGGGTCGATCTTGACCCACTTGATGGTCATCGGTCAGGCGCCCTTGTAGATCGCCTGGAGGAGCTTGTTGCGCTTGCGCGCGTCGCCGGCCAGCCGTCGATGCCAGTGGAAGACCTCGATGGCCGTGTCGAGGGCCGCGTTCGCCGAGGCCTGCTCCGGGGGATCGAGGACGGCCTGGAGCGCGGCGCGGAAACCCTCGGCGAACCGGCTGAGATCGTCCATCGAGACCCGACGGCGGCGGTAGGGCGCCACGATCTGGTCGGCGAACGCATGCATCAGCGACGGGTCGCCGGCCGCGATGCACTGGGCGATCGCCTCGGTCCAGGCCTCGGTGTCGCGCAGGAGGTGGGCGAGGCCGGTCTCGCCGAGACGCTCGCGCAGCGTCGGGTCGGCCTGGACGGTCGCCTCGAGGGCGCGCCGACCGACATCGCCCCGGGCGGCTCGCAGCCGTGCCGCGGCGGCGGGAAAGCCGGCGGTCCGGTCGACGGGCGGGAGGCCGAGGTTCGGATGGCTCACGGGACC
The DNA here is from genome assembly GCA_963719285.1 of uncultured Chloroflexia bacterium. Classification (GTDB taxonomy): domain Bacteria; phylum Chloroflexota; class Limnocylindria; order Limnocylindrales; family CSP1-4; genus C-114. Next base: position 56,170 of record CAVRBO010000004.1, on the reverse strand, counting down.
GAAGTCTATACGATGGGCCGGTGAGCCCCGACGCGGCGACGCCGCCTCCGCCGACGCCCGACGCGACCCCCCGGCCCATGCCGGGCGAGGTCGTGCGGCCCGCCCATCGACCACTCGACCGGCCGCCCTCCGAGCGGTATGCGACGGGTGCCGAGGCTGCGCCCCGGGCGAGCGGTTCGGTCGCCCTTGTGCTCGTCGGGGCGATCCTCCCGGCGGCGATCGGTGGCGGCCTGCTCGTCCTGCTCGCGTCGCCGCTCGCCGTGTCGGAGCCGCTCGTCATCGTCGCGCTCCTGCTCGGACTGGCCGCGGGGTTCGGGGCGCGGCTGGGCGGGGGGAGCCGGGTCGCGGTTGCGCGGCGGCGGGCGACCGCGCTCGCGGCCGCCCTCGCGGCCGTGGCCATCGCCGATGTCCTCGTCTGGCAGCTGGCCCTGGGGGAGGGCGGTGTGCTGCCGTTCTTCGACTACCAGTGGCTCGTCTTCGGCCCGATCGCCGTGCTCCAGCCGGTCGCCGCGGGTCTGGCCGCCTGGGCGACCGCCTGACCGGCCGGCGGGATCGGGGACCCTCGAGACCGCCGACCCGTCGTCTACCATGGCCGGAACGCCGGCCCAGTGGGTCGCGAGACGCCCCGCCCACGGGCGTTCGCCCAGATCATCCGCGGCCCGCCGGCGAATCGGGGATACGGGAGGGATCATGTCCGGCGCCGTCCGTCGCTACCTCGTTCTCGCCGCGATCGTCGTCGTGGTCCTGGTCCTCGCCTTCGTCTTCCGGGATCGGATCACGGGCAGTGCCGCGGACCTCCAGATCGGCGACTGCTTCGACGTTCCCACCGTCGACATCGAGATCAAGGATGTCCAGCACCACCCGTGTGCCGAGGCGCACACGGGCGAGGTGTTCGCGGTCCTGACCCACCCGGCCGCCGCGGGAGCCCCGGTCATCGACGACGCGACGATGTCCCAGTACTTCGGAACGACGTGCCTGCCGATCCTCAACGCCTACATCGGCGAGGACGCGACCACGCAGACGGTCCTCGACTTCGGGGCGTTCTACCCGACGAACGACGGCTGGAACAACGGCGACCGGAGCGTCACGTGCTACCTGTACCGGGTGGATGAAGGGTCCATGACGGCGTCGATGAAGGACGCCAGGCCCTGAGCTAGCGGCCGGCCGCCCCGAGCTCCTCGACGATGGCGCCCGGGGTGAGCTGCTCGTGGAGGAGCCGCTCGAAGCGTGGCGCGCGAGCGCTCTCGGGGACCACGTCGAGCCAACGTCGGAGGAGGACCTCGCCCTCCGAGTAGACGAACACGTACGTCCGCCAGAGCGGGTGCTCGATGAACTCGAGCAACTTCGCGGCGCGGTCGGGCGCCATGAGCGCGACATCGCGGAGGTAGGCGAGCACGTCGCCGTGGGCCATGCCGTCGGCGTGGCGGAGGAGCGCCGCGTCCGCCGCCGCGCCACCGAGCGTGCCCCTCGCGTCGGCCATCGCGACGGTCCGGATCGCCGCGTCCCGGGCGGCTGCCGGGTCCGCCGCGATCGGCAGGCCGGCCAGGTCGTAGAGCTCCACGAGCAGATCGGCCTCCGAGGCCGGCGGCGACGCGAATCGGCAGCCGAGCTCGGCCAGGCCCTCGCTGATGAGGCACTCGGGGGTGTTGATCGTCTGGACGGTCGCCTCGAGGCGGCCCCGGACGTCGATGAGGTCCGCTTCCTTCCAGGCGTGCTCCAGATGGTGGCCGGGGTAGGTCTCGTGGGCGATCGTCTCGACCAGTCGCATCACCTGCACCGGCAGGTCGGTGTTGAGATCGACCCGCGAGCGGAGCCCGCCGTCGTACCAGTTGTAGCCGCTCCACGGCTGACCGGTCACGAGGCCGATGCTCAAGCCCTCGCCCGGTGGCAGGCCGAACAGCGCCGCCGCCCGCTCCCGGAACAGCTCCACGAGCCGATCGACCACGACGCCGACCCGGGCCGGCGGGATGACGAACCGGGCATCCCAGGCCGCCAGCCGATCGGCCAGGGCACCATCGCCGGGGAGGTGCTCCGCGATCCGGGCGGCGGCAGCCGCGTAGGCGGTGTCGGGCCGGCGAGCCATCCGGACGTCGAAGCAGGTCGCGACGTGGTCGACATACGGCAGGGGATCGCCGGCGAGCGCTCGAAGCTGGGCGTCGATCGCGCGCAATTGCGCCAGGAGCCAGCGCGCGCGAGCGGGGCCGTCCGCCGCGGCCGATCCGACGCCGTCCACCAGTGCGGCCGTGTCATCGCGCAGGCGGGCGATGGAGCGGACCTGCTCGAGCTCGACCTTGGCCTTGAGATCGGCCGGCCCGATGTACGCGTCCACGAAGCCGGGCACGTGCTGGTCGAGGCGCAGGCACAGGACGATGTAGTCGCGGGCGATCGCGTCGGGCAGCGGCACCATCCGTTCGCCGCCCACCGCCGGCGTCAGCTCGCCGGCGGGCGTCAGCTCGCCCGCGGGCGTCGCCTCCGGCCCGGCGCTCACCGGTCGGACTCCTTCGGGATCCGGCCCATCCCCTGCCCCGGCGCGACGCCACCTTCCTCGCCGTGGAACGGCATACCCTGCCGGTCGACCGCGTCGAGGCTCATCCGGAGGGCCGCCGTCTTGGCCTCGGCGACCTCCCGGACGTAGGCGGCCTCTTCGCCGGGCGTCATCGGCCGGCCCCGGACGATCGTCTTCGACTTGCCGACCATGAGCCAGGCGAGGTGGTAGCGATCCATCGAACCCCAGGCCGCGGCCAGCAGGTCGTCCGACAGCTGGAGCCAGAGCTGGAGCGCGCCGAGCGACGGGGTGACGGCCAGGCGCTCGCCCTCGTCCACGAGCTGGCGCGTCCGGGCCACGAGCTCGGCCCGAGTCACGGCGTCGAGCCGCAGATGAACGCCTCACGGTCGGCGCGGGCGCGACGGGTCCACGGGCCGGGGGTGCCGCTGCCGATCGGCGCCCCGGCGAACCGGGTCACCGGCAGGATCCCGGCGACGCTGCTGCACAGGAACGCCTCGTCGGCCTCGGCGATGTCGCGCGTCGTGAGCCAGGCCTCGGTGGGCTGGAGACCCACCCGCGCGCCCCAGCCGAGGATCCACGACCGGGTCGTGCCGGGCAGGATCGCGCAGGCCAGGGCGGGCGTGGCGAGCTGGTCGCCACGGACCAGGAACACGTTGGCCGACGTCCCCTCCGAGACGAACCCATCGACCGTGAGGAACAGGGCGTCGTCGGCCCCGGCCCGACGCGCCTCGAGCCGGGCGTACACATAGTCGGCCCGGCTCGTGGTCTTGAGGGCGGCCAGGGGGTTCTCCGGGTCGCGCCTGACCGAGCTCGCGACCAGGTGCAGGCCGCGCTCGAGGTGATCCACGGGCGGCGGCAGGACGGGCCAGGCCTGGACGACGATCGTGGGGGCCACGTCCTCACCCGGCGGCAGCAGCCCACGACCGGGGAACGTGCCCCGGCTGACGGTGATCCGGACCGACGCGTCGCCGGCCGGACCGTCGAGGCCCTCCGCCGCCAGCAGCTCGGCGATCCCCCGCTCGATCCGGGCCCCGGCGTCGGCCGGCAGGGGGATCGACAGGCCGTCGGCGGAACCGCGCAGGCGGGCCAGGTGCTCGGCCAGCTCGGTCGGGTGGTCGGCCCTGACGCGGATCGTCTCGAACACGCCGTCGCCCAGCTGGAAGCCGCGGTCGAACGCCGACAGGTGCGGGCCGGTGGCCGGCACGATGCGACCGTCGATCCAGATGTGACCCGGCCCACCGCGCACGCCCGTCATCCCGTGACTTCCGTCCCGCCGATGGCGCCGAGCGGCCCGCGCGCCTTCGCCACCGTCTCGTCCCACTCGGCGGCGGGATCGCTCCGCCAGGTCATCCCCCCACCCACGTTGAGGCTCAGGTGCGTGCCATCCGCGACGAACGTCCGGATGAGGATGCTCGTGGCCATCGCCCCGTCCGGACCGATCCAGCCGAGCGCGCCGGTGTACGGCCCGCGGCGTACGGTCTCGAGGCGCTCCAGGATCTCCATGGCCCGGATCTTGGGCGCGCCCGTGATCGAACCGCCCGGGAAGCTCGACGCGAGCAGGTCGAACGCGTCACGGCCGGGCGCGAGCCGGCCGGTGACCGTCGAAACGAGGTGCTGGACGGCCGCGGTCCGCTCGAGGCGGCACAGCCGCGGCACGCGGACGCTGCCCGGCAGGCAGACCCGCCCGAGGTCGTTACGCAGGACGTCGACGATCATCGTGTTCTCGGCCCGGTCCTTGTCGCTGGCCAGCAGCTCTCGGGCCAGGGCTCGGTCGGCCTCGCCATCGCGGCCACGCGGGCGGGTGCCCTTGATCGGATCGGCGCTCACGTGGCCGGTCGCGTCGACCGCGAGGAACGGCTCCGGTGAGGCGGAGACGATCGCCCTGCAGGCCCCGTCGGGCGATGACCCCAGGTCGACATACGCCGCGAAGAGCGCCGGATCGCCGGTCCGCAGGCAGCGGTAGAGCGCCCATGGGTCGCCCCGGAACGCGGCCCGGAGCCGGCGCGACAGGTTCGCCTGGTAGATCTCGCCACGGGCGATCGCGTCGCGGACCGCCTCGACACCCGCCTCGAACGTGGGCCGGTCGAGGTTCGAGACGAAGCGCAAACCCCCTGTCGCGGGGTCGGCGGGGCCCGCGCCGGTCGCGCCGTCGGCCGCCGCGCGGAGGCGCTCGCGGACGCGGTCCAGGCGCCGGGCGAGGCTCGCGCCGTCCCCGTCGGCGGCGCGGCCACCGAGCCAGGCGCGGCCCGTCCGGCGGTCCCACGCGATCGTCCAGTCGTACAGGCCGAGCCGGAGCCGAGGCAGACCCTGGTCGTCGGCGACGCGGGTCGGGCGCGGCTCGAAGGCGAGCCCGAGGTCATAGCCGAGGAAGCCGACGAGCCCGCCCAGGAAGGGCGGCTCGGCGATCGGGTCGCGATCGGCGGCCAGGCGCCGGACCAGCCGACGCGCGCCGGCGAAGACGTCGGCACCGTCGTCCGGAGCCTCGAGGAGCGCGATCGGGTCCGCGCAGAGGTAGGTCCAGCGCGACCGGCGGCCCGGCCGGGCGCTCTCGAGCAGGGCGACGCCGGGCAGGTCGCGGAACGCCTCGGCCACGTCCATCGGGGCGAGCCCGGCCACGTCCGCCGGAAGCGCCTCGAGGCGGACGAGCCCTCGCGGCCGGGACGCGAGGCGGTGGATCGACGGTGCCTGGATCACCCGCCGATGATAGGACGCGATGAGGCCACGGCCCTCAAGCCCGCGGCCACTCCTGTTCGCCGGTCACCCCGGCACCTCCGATCGATAGCCCGGCTCGGGAGACCACGTCGTAGCTCCCGCCCCATCCGTATCACTCGCATCGTTGGCCGGCGCGCGATCCGGGCCGGATCGTCGGTGTGCGACGCGCCCGGCGGTGTCTGGACGAAGGCTCATCAATGCGAGTGCTAGAAGGCGCCGTTCAGCTGGCTCCGCCCGCCCGCCACGACGGATCCCGGCCTCCGGCAACGATGCGAGTGATATCGCGGCGCGCGAGGCTGCTCCGTGCCGAGTCGGGCGCCGGTACCCCGGCGCCTTCTCTCAGACCGCCGTCATGCCGTTACCGCCACCGGCTTCTCGATCGGAACGCCGATCAGGCTGCCGTACTCCGTCCACGATCCGTCGTAGTTCCGGACGCGCCGGTAGCCGAGCAGTTCGTGGAGCACGAACCAGGTGTGCGACGACCGTTCGCCGATCCGGCAATAGGCGATCACGTCCTTGTCGGGCGTCACACCCTTGGCCTCGTACAGCGACCGCAGCTCGTCCTCGGACTTGAACGTGCCGTTCTCGCGGACCGTCTGGGCCCACGGGACCGATGCGGCACCGGGGATGTGACCGGCTCGCTGGGCGGTCTCGCTCATGCCCGGAGGGGCGATGATCTCGCCGTTGAACTCGGCCGGCGAGCGGACGTCGACGAGCGTGAGCCCCGGGTCGCCAAGACGCGGCAGGATGTCGTCACGGAACGCGCGGAGAGCGAAGCTCGCCTCCGGGAGCTGATAGCCCGTCGCCGGGTAGGCGGGAACGTCGGTCGAGAGCGGCAGCCCGTTGTCGAGCCAGAACTTCCGCCCGCCGTCGATGATCCGTACGTCGGCGTGGCCGTACAGCTTCAGCTGCCAGTACGCCCATGCGGCGAACCAGTTGTTGTTGTCGCCGTAGAGGAGGATCGTCGTCTCGGGGCCGATCCCCGAGGCGGACAGCAGCGCCGAGAAGTCGTCCCTGCCGGCGATGTCGCGGCGGATGCCATCGGACAGCTGGCTCGTCCAGTTCCAGCCGACGGCACCGGGGATGTGGCTCTGCTCGTAGGACGTCGTGTCGACGTCGACCTCGACCAGGCGGACGCTCGGGTCGCTCAGGTGGGCTTTCGCCCAGTCCGCGTCGACGAGGACGGTCGAAGGGAATCCGGCCATGGGTGCAAGTTCCTCCAGGTGGGCCGTCGCGGATCGGCGGCGGCCGACGGTGTGCTGGCTTCGACCGCGGCTGGGCGCCGCGGGCGGGTCACGGCGCGGGCGACCGATGCCGGCCGGTCGCTGTCAGCGCGACGGTCGGCGGGTTCGGGCCCGCTCGGGACACATGCAGCGGCCCGGCGTGGCTGGGTGGATCTGCGATCGCTCAGGCATCGCCGGCCACGCGATCCAGGCGGCTGAAGTCGGCGAGCGCGGTCCGGCAGGCGGCCACCTCGCGGGCGAGCTGGCGGACGATCCAGGGGTCGACCCGGCTCGAGTCCTCGATCGTGACCTCGGGGCCATACGGCCCGTCCTCCATGACGATGCCGGACGCGTTGCGATAGTCGGACAGCCAGTTGGCCTGGAGCGCAAGGACCGCGTCGGCCACCACACGGCGTTCGAACAGCCAGTCGAGATGCGCCGCGTTGAGGGCCGCGACGATGTCGTCGAGCCGGATCGGCCGGCCCCGCTCGAGACGGGCGACGAGGTGGATGATGCGAGCGGTCGCGAACGGGTCGCCGGACTCGGCGATCGTGGGCGGTCGGAGATCCACGTCGGGCAACCCGGCCGGCGCGGCACGCAGATCGAGCATGCCGGGGGCGGCGGACGGGGTCGCTGCCAGGGTCGCGGGCATCTCCGACCTTTCCACTCGGGATTGAGAGGCGGAGCATAGCACGCGGCTTTTCTGAGAGCCATCGGGCCCCGGACCCTCGGTCCAGCCCTAGGAGTGGAGATAGCTGAGCGTCCCGACGCCGAGGGCGATCAGGGCCACACCCACGACCTGGACCCGCAGCAGCCGTTCCCGGAACAGGAGGTAGGCGGCGATCGCCGCGAAGGCCGCGAACTGCGAGGACAGGACCGCCGTGATCGCGATACCCGACCGCGCACCGAGCGCGAAGGAGATGGATCCGAGGATCTCGCCGAGGCCGGCCACGACGAGCAACGGCGCGCTGCCGCGGGTCAGCCTCAGCCGGCCGGTCAGGGCGAGCGGCAGCGCGAGCGCCAGCGTGCCCACGATCCGTGGCGGGAGCGCGACCCAGATCGGAGGCAGGTAGGCGCTGACGTGGCCGGCCGCGTACAGCCCGGCCGCGAAGACCGCGGCAGCGCCGAACGCGAGGACGGCGGCCCGACGCCCGTCGACGCTGCGCGACCCGTCGGCCGCGACCTCGGCCGCGACGTCGTCGCGATGGACGCTCGCGAGGGCGACGCCGACGGCGATGACGGCCAGTGTCAGCGCGGCGCCCGGGACGATCCGCTCGCCGAGGATCACCGCGAGCACGGCGGCCAGCGCGCCTTCGGTCGAGGCGATCGGCGCGACGATGCCGACCTTGCCGACCCGCAGGGCCGAGTAGACGAGGACAAGTCCCCCGCAGTTGCCGAGGCCCACGACGACGAGCCAGGCGACGGTGGGGCCATCGAGGCCGCCCGGCACGCCGACGAGCACCGCGCCGGGGAGCGCGGCCGCCAGCCCGACGAGCATGACCCAGGCGACGGCCGACCATGCGCCAACGAGGCGGGTCGTGCGCGACGACGCGATCGTAGCGGCGGCCCACAGCAGCGCGGCGCCCAGGCCGCCGAGAACGGACACCATCGTCGCCAAGTGTGGGGCGCTCCGGGGGCCGGGCATCGACACGTTGCGATACGGGACCATCGGACGATGGCCGGCGGGTGCCGCCATCTGCAGGATGGCAGGACTTGGCGCATCCTCTGGCCATCGAACGCGTCCGACGATCGCGACGTGGCGTATCCCTAGTACGCATACCACCCGACAGCACGCTCGAACGCCGCGCCCGATCGGGGCGCGCGAACCTGGAGACTCACACGTGGACCCGACGAGGCCCGATCAGACCCCGGAACCGGACGGCACGCCCGTGGAACCCGCCGGGACCCAGACCCCAGGGTGGGACCGAAGGCCCCGGCGCGAGCGACCCGTCCGCCTGGGCGGCCTCGCCGATCATCCCGCCCGCCCCGGTCGTCCCACCGGCGCCGGGCATCACGATGGGCGGCCAGCTGGGCCCCGGCTTCGGGGTCGATGCCCCGGCAGGTGGTCCCTGGAACATCGTCGAGCCGCGCCGTCCGAAGGTCGGCCTGTCGATCGCGCTCATCGTCGTCATCGCGCTCGCGTTCTTCGCAGGCCTGGCGACCGACCGGGCGATGGTCGACGGGACGACGATCCCGACCGCACCTCCCGGCGTCGTGCTCAATCCGTCCGAGCCCCCGGCCTTCAAGACACTTTGGGAGGCGTACAACGTCCTGGTCCAGCACTACGTGGACCAGGCGGCGCTCGACCCGACGAAGCTCGCCTACGGCGCGACGAAGGGCCTGGTGGACGCCGTCGGCGACACCGGCCACACGCGTTTCCTGACCCCGGCCGACGTGGCCGCGTCGCACCAGTCCCTGTCCGGCTCGATCACCGGGATCGGGGCCCGCATGTCGCAGGTCGATGCCGACTTCGTCGTCCAGTCGGTCGTGCCCGACTCACCGGCCGAGAAGGCGGGCCTGCTCGCCGGCGACATCATCACGGCCGTCGATGGCAACTCGGTCAGCGGCAAGACCCTCGACGATGTCGTCTCCAGCATCCGTGGCGAGGCCGGCACGACCGTCAGGCTCGACCTCACCCGCAAGGGCGCGGCGCCGCTCACCCTGTCGATCGTGCGCGCCCAGATCTCGGTCGCTGCCGTGAGCTGGGCCATGATCCCCGGCACGAAGACGGCCGACATCCGGATCGAGGAATTCAGCGCGGGCGTCACGGACGACCTGAAGGGGGCGCTGATCGGAGCGCAAGGCGCCGGCGCCACGTCGGTGGTGCTCGACCTGCGCGACAACCCGGGCGGGTACGTCGATCAGGCGATCGGCGTCGCGAGCGTGTTCATCCAGTCGGGCACCGTCTACCAGGAGAAGGACGCGTCGGGCTCGGTCAAGGCGGTACCGGTGAAGCCCGGCGAACGGGCCACGGACATCCCGCTCGTGGTGCTCGTCAATGTCGGTTCGGCGAGCGCGTCGGAGATCGTCGCGGGCGCCCTCCAGGACGCCGGCCGCGCCAAGATCTACGGCCAGACCACATTCGGGACGGGAACGGTCCTCAACGAGTTCGACCTGTCGGACGGCTCAGCCCTGCTCGTCGGGACCGTCGAGTGGCTGACCCCGAAGGGTCGCGAGATCTGGCACCACGGGATCACGCCGGACGTCACGGTGGCGCTCCCGGCGAGCGGCCACATCCTGACCCCGGACGACCTCAAGACCAATGGCGCCTCGGCCGTGACGTCGGCCGACGACGCGCAGCTCAAGGCGGCGGTCGACTCCATCGCCGTGAAGTAGGCCGTCCCTAGAGCAGCTCCCCGTGGGCCGAGGCGGTCGGCTCGCCTTCGCGCGGCCGCGGTTCCTCGCCCGGTCCATAGACCTTGGCCGGCGGGGGCGGGACCACGCCGCCCTCGATGACCGGCAGCGGCGCGCCCGCGTGGCCTTCCAGCGCGCCCACCCCGAACGGCACCCACTTCGCCGGGTCCTGGAGGCGGTGCGCCTCGGTGTTGCCCCGGGTGTGGGTCTCGGAGAAGCCGCGTGGCTCGATCCACATCCGTTCGCCCTCGAGCAGGCCCAGGACGCCGGACTGGCCCGGCTCGGGTCGCTCGTGGTTGCAGTACGCGCAGGCGGACGGGTCGTGGCGCTGGTATGTGGGTGGCTCCTCGTAGGTCGAGATGTAGCCCTCGTAGTTGCGGAGCACGACCTTGTGGTCGCTGTAGCTGATCAGGTAATTCGGCATGACCGGGATCTTGCCGCCGCCGCCCGGGGCGTCGATGACGAACGTGGGCACCGCGTATCCGGACGTGTGGCCGCGCAGGCCCTCCATGATCTCGATTCCCTTGCCGACCGGCGTTCGGAAGTGGCCCGAACCCTCGACCAGGTCGCACTGGTAGAGGTAGTAGGGCCGGATCCGGTTCTCGACGAGTCGGTGGACGAGCGCCCGCTGGATGTTCACGCAGTCGTTGACGCCCGCGAGCAGCACGCTCTGGTTGCCGACCGGCAGGCCGGCCTTCGTGAGCCGGTCCACCGCGCGGCTGACTTCCGGCGTGATCTCGTTCGGATGGTTGAAGTGAAGGTTGATCCAGAGCGGGTGGTACTTCTCGAGCATCGCGCACAGCTCTTCGTCGATGCGCTGGGGCAGGAACACCGGGACCCGCGAGCCGATCCGGATGATCTCGATATGGGGGATCTCGCGCAGGCCGCGCAGGATCGATTCGAACAGCTTCGGGGCGAGGGTCAGGCCGTCCCCGCCGCTGATGAGCACGTCCCGGACCTGGGGCGTGTTGCGCAGGTACTCGAGCTGGGCCTCGTGGTCCTTGCGATTGAAGTTCTGGGTCGGGTCGCCGACGATCCGGCTCCGGGTGCAGTACCGGCAGTAGCTCGCGCACTGGGTCGTGACGAGCATGAGCACGCGGTCGGGATAGCGATGGACGAGGCCCGGCACCGGGGAGTGGCGGTCCTCGGCGAGGCTGTCCTCCATCATCGCCGTGAACGCCTGCTGCTCCCGACCGAGCGGGATGACCTGGCGGCGGATCGGGTCGTTCGGGTCGTGCGGGTCGATCAGGCTGATGAAGTACGGGGTGATGTCGACCCGGAACTTGTCGGGGGCCGAGAGGCCGGCCCGCTCCTCGTCCGTCAGCTCGAGGATCTGCTCGATCTCGGCCAGGTCGTTGACCCGGTGGGAGAGCTGCCAGCGCCAGTCATTCCACTTCTCGTCCGGGATGTCCTCCCAGAGCGGCGCCCGGCGGCTGACGGCGGGGCGACCGTCCGGCCCGAGCGCACGGGCCGGGTCGCGGAGGTTGACGAACGGCGCTTCGGCCAGCGCGCGAGGCGCGTCCTGGTGGGCGACGGCGGCGCTGATCTCCTTGGCATCCACGCGGGTTCGCCTCCTGGCGGACGAAGTCGCCGAGACGCTCGGTGGGCGCCTCCGACGCATAAAGTCTATGCAGACTGGATGCTGCGGATGATAGCCCGAAGGTCCTGCGGGGTCCAGCATCCGGAGCGCGATCGGTCAGCGGCTCGTCGAGCCGGGTGCGCGGCTGAGCACGGGTCAGGTGGCTCAAGCGGTCGCCAACACGGAATACGCGCTCGTACACCGCCGACAGTCCGAGGGCGAATTCCTGGCCGCGGATATGGCCAGATGCACGCCACGAGATCTTGAGGCAGGTTCCAACCCGATCCAGGACCTATCCGCGACCACAGACTGGCCTGGAACCTAGCAGGGCGTGCTCGGCGACAGGCGGAGGTCCCCGATCAGGGACCGATCAGAGGCGCGAGGGTTGGCCCGGGGATCGCGTGGGTTGCATTTGGCCGGATGAGTGGCCCTGCTTCGCGCCGCCGCGCCGGCGGGTCGGCTATTCGCCGATGATCGACCAGAGCAGGCCCATCATGATGAAGAAGCCGCTGAACAGCGCGATCAGGGCGAACCCGCCGTACGGCGAGTCGGCGCCTTCGTGGGGCACGAGCTGGAGCCCGATCCCGAACACGAGCGCCCAGCCGACGAACAGCATCGCGAACAGGAACCGGGCGTTGGGGTTCGTGATGGCCCTGACCCAGCCGGTCGGACGACCCTCGGCGGACGAGGCCGATCGCAGCCAGACGAGGAGCATCACCCCGGCGACACCGGCCGAGACCCAGAAGGGGACCGGGTGGTTGATCGGCAGAAGGAACAGGTCCACCGAAGTGCCTCAGTGAAACGCGTCAGAAGAACGCTCGAAATGCTAGCAGAGACGTCGGCCCGCGACGCGGCGTCCGGAGGCGGCTTCAGGAGTCGCGCCGTGGGTCGGAACGGGTTCCGGGCGGAGCTTCTAGCATGAGTCGGCGCATGTGTTCCCCCGATCCCCGCCGCCGGTCCCGCGGGTGAGCCAATTCGAGCGGCTCGGGGCGGCCGTCTACCGGCATCGTCGAGCCGTGATCGCGGCCTGGGGGCTGGTCCTTCTGGTGGCCCTGCCGTTCGCGCCCCGGGCGGGCGGAGCCCTGCGCGCCGGGGGTTTCACCCTGGACACCCTTGAGTCCGCCCGAGCGCGCGCGCTCCTCGTCGCGGAGTTGCACCTGCCGCCGTCGGCCCTTGTCGTCGTCTTCCACTCCGACGCGCTGATCGTGGGGACCGCCCCATTCGAAGACGCGGTGAGCACGGCGATGGCGGCCGTACCCACCGCCACTCACGTCGTGTCCGTCCTGTCGCACCGGGCGGCGCCACGCCAGGTCAGCGCCGACGGACACACCGCCTACGACATCGTGTTCCTGGACCTTGCGCCCGACGACTCGCCGCTCGCACTCCCGACGGTGGAGGCCGCCCTCGGGCCGTCGCCCGGCGTAGGCGTGGCACTCGCCGGAGGTCCAGCCTTCTACGGCGACGTCCAGACCGTCTCGGAGTCGGACCTCCGCCGGAGCGAGGCGATCTCGCTCCCGCTGGCGGGCCTCGCTCTCGTCCTGGTGTTCGGGAGCCTCGTCGCCGCGGCCGTGCCGCTGGCGGTCGGGGGCTCGGCCGTCATCGTCGCCCTGGCCGTCATCTTCGGCCTGGCCAACCTCACCCCGATGAGCATCTTCGTGCTCAATCTGGCGACCCTGCTCGGGCTCGGGCTCGGCGTCGACTACTCGCTCCTGCTCACGAGCCGCTTCCGCGAAGAGCTCGCCGCGAGGGCCGCCTGGCGGGTCCTGCCGCCGGGCCCGGACCGCGACGCCGCCCGTGCCGCCGCCGTGGAGACCGCCGTCCGGATCACGGTGGCCACGGCCGGCCGGGCCGTCTTCTTCTCGGGCCTCACCGTGCTCCTCGGCCTCATCGGGCTGATCCTGTTCCAGTTCATGATCCTGCGATCCGTGGGCATCGCCGGCGCGGTCGTGGTGGGGCTCGCGGTCCTCGCCGCGCTGACGCTCCTGCCGGCCATCCTGGGCGTGCTCGGCCCCCGTCTGGACGCCCTGGCGATCCGCCGCGTCGCCGTCACGTCGGGGGCGGACGGCCCGTGGGCGCGGCTCGCCCGCGCTGTCATGCGCCGGCCGGTGGCGGTCCTCGTTCCGACGCTGGGGCTCCTGCTCGTGCTCGGCTTTCCGTTCCTGCACGTCCGGTTCAACGCCCCGGACGCGACGATCCTGCCGGCGTCCGTGCCGTCGCGAGCGTCGTACGAGTTGCTCGCCAGGGAGTTCGGCGAGGGCGCGTTCGCCCCCCTGACCCTGGCGATCCGCACGCAGGGCCCGGCGACGGCCCCCGCCACGCTCGCTGCCCTGTACGACTACTCGCGGCGGCTGGCCGCCGACCCGCGGGTGACCCACGTCGTGAGCCTGGTGGACGTGGATCCGCGGCTCACCCTCGCCCAGTACCAGCTCCTGTACAGCGCGCCGACCGGCCCACCGGACCGGTTCATCCAGGCGACCCTCGCCTCGTCCACCGCCGGGGACCTGACCGCGTTCAGCATCTATACGCCCTACGGCCCGAACGCCGACGCGGGCCGCGCCCTCGTCCAGGACCTCCGGGCGACGACGGGGCCGCTCGCGCCGCCCGCCGGCACGACCGTCCTCGTCAGCGGCGGCGCGGCCGAGGTCCAGGACGTCGTGACCGAGATGGCCGCCGAGTTCCCGCGGACCGGACTGTTCATCCTCGTGACGACGTACCTCGTCCTGTTCGTGCTCCTTCGCTCGGTCGTACTGCCGGCGAAGGCGCTGGTCATGAACAGCCTGTCGATCGTCGCGAGCTTCGGCGCGCTCGTCTGGATCTTCCAGGACGGCAACCTATCCGCGCTCCTCGGGTTCCAGCCCCTCGGCTATGTCGAGACGACCCAGCCGGTCATCCTCTTCTGCGTCCTCTTCGGGCTGTCGATGGACTACGAGGTCTTCCTGCTGTCGCGGATGAAGGAGACCTGGGACCGGACCGGCGACAACGTCGCGGCCGTCGCGTTCGGCCTCGAGCGGAGCGGGCGGATCGTCACGTCGGCGGCCCTCATCGTCGTGGTGGTCGCGGGCTCGTTCGCCTTCGCCGACATCGTGCTCATCAAGGCCCTGGGCCTGGGGATGGCGCTCGCGGTGGCGCTCGACGCGACCGTGGTCCGGGCCCTCCTCGTGCCGGCGACGATGCGCCTGCTCGGCCACTGGAACTGGTGGATCCCCGCCCGGATCGAACGGTGGCTCGCGAGCCGGCTGCCGCTCGCCGAGGGCGACGCAGGCGGGACCGCGCCGTGAGCGGCGGGACGGCGCCGTGAGACGGATGGGCCGGGCCGCCGTCGTCGCGCTGGTTGCGACGTTCCTCGCCGGCTGCGCCGGCGGGCCGGGCGGACCGATCCTGGCCAACCCGCCGGTGGCGCGACCGGCGCCCGCGACGACGGCGACGCCGCCCACCCGGCCGCCTGACCCGGTCCCGGTGGTCTTCCCACGCGACGACGGGCCGCACGATCGGCTGACCGAGTGGTGGTATTACACAGGCCACCTGCGCGATGGGGCGACCGGCGACCGCTACGGCTTCGAGTTCGTCATCTTCCGCGCCGAGCGAGGCGACTTCCCGATCAGCTGGGCGTCCCACCTCGCGATCACCGACGAGACCCACGACCGGTTCCTGTACGCCCAGCGCACCGAGATCGGCCCCGGCGTGGACCTCCGCCCGACGACCGCCGCGTTCGACCTGGCGCTGGTGCCAGATCCGACCCGGCCGCCCGACGCCGCGGATCCGGCGTGGCGGATGACCGGCGGGGGTGGCCGCGACCGGCTGGTCGCCACGACGACGGCCGCGGAGGCGGCGACAGCCGGCTCGGCCGGGGCGCTCGCCATCGACCTGACGCTGGCGGCCGCCAAGCCGCCGGCCCTCCACGACCACGACGGCTGGATCGACTTCGGGCCGGGCGGCGGCTCGTACTACTACTCGCGGACGCGGCTGTCGGCCGGGGGCACGGTCACCGTCGACGGGAAGGCGTTGACCGTGGACGGCGAGGCCTGGTTCGACCACCAGTGGGGCGACTTCATCGCGGTGGGTGGCGGAGGCTGGGACTGGTTCGCGGTCAACCTCGCGGATGGTTCGGACCTCACCCTCTCGCTCGTGCGCGACCGGACCGGCGGCCCGTCGCTCGTCTACGGGACGTATGTGGACGCCGCAGGAGCGGCGACGTATCTCCCCGCCGATGCCTTCACGGTCGTGGTGACCGGCCACTGGACGAGCCCCAGGACCGGGGCGGTCTACCCGGCCGGCTGGCACGTCGAGATCCCAGGCCGGGGTCTGGCGATCGACCTCGCCCCGACCGTCGCGGCCCAGGAGCTGGACACGCGGGCGACGACCGGGGTCGTCTACTGGGAGGGTTCGCAGACTGTCCACGCCACCCGGAACGGGACCCCCGTCCCCGGCGAGGCGTACGTCGAGCTGACGGGGTACGCGACCGGACCGTAGTCGCTCGCGCCGCAGGGCGCCACGCCACGAACCGGCACGCACCCGAACCGCCAGACGGTGCATCTACGATCGGATGAACCGCGGAGGTTGTCCGCGCATCGAATCCCCTGAGGGGGCCAGCACGGAGGGTCGGTGGAGCGCGAGCTCATCGAGCAGGCCCGCGCGGGCGATCGTGCCGCATTCGAGGCGCTCGTCCGGCTGAAGGTGGATGCCGTGTACGGGACCGCATTGGCGATCCTGGGTCATGAAGCCGACGCGCAGGACGCCGTCCAGGAGGCGTTCGTCGCGGCGTGGCGGTCGCTGGCAGGCCTGCGCGACGTCGACAAATTCGAGGCCTGGTTCGGGCGGATCGTCGTCAACGCCTGCCGGATGTCGCTGCGCAGGCGGCGCGGCGTGCGCGAGATCATGGTCCACGGGTCCGGGGCGCACGGCGCCGGGGACGACGGAGGCGATGGCGAGCTGAGCGAGCGCCCGGCCGCCGACCGTCCGCTGGCCGATGTCGCGGCCTCCGCCGATACGTTCGACCGGGCGTTCGAGCGCCTGAGCGCCGACGAGCGCGCTCTGCTCGTGCTTCGCCACCGTGACGAACTCCCCGTGGCCGACATCGCGGCCCGCCTCGGGATCCCTGCCGGCACGGTCAAGTCGCGCCTGTTCGCGGCGCGGCGCGCCCTCGAGCGCGCGCTCGCCCGGGAGGACCGATGAGCGAGCGCCTGCCGACCGGCCCGGAAGCGATGAGCCACCCCCTCCCCGACGATGTCCTGGCGGCGCAGCTCGGGCGTCGCGCGGCGCACCAGGCGCCCCGGGCGCTGGCGGCGGCGATCATGGCCCTGGTCGACGAGACGGTCCCGGAGCGCCGCTGGCGGCTGGCCGTCGCCGCCTGGCGGCCCAGGATGGCCAGGGTCGCGACCGGCCTGGCCCTCGTCCTCGTCGCGAGCCTGCTCGCCATCAACGCGATGCCGGCCCCGGTCGGAACGGATCGCGGGTCTCCATCGCCGTCTCGAAGCCCGGCCGCGACCGGCCCGGTCTGGGATCCGGCCCAGCGGGCCCTGACCCCGTCCGAATTCCTCCGGTTCCTCGCGGCGGGACCGGCGACCGGGACGACGCTCATCGTCGACGACCAGATCGCGCCGCGGACGGTCCTCTGTGTCAAGGAGACCGATTGTGCCGACGGGCAGCTCGTCCAGGCCGGCGTGGTCGTCGGACCGCCGGCCGGCGGGAGCCTGCTGTTCAGCAGGAGCACGACCATCCCCGGGCCTCTGGCGCTCCAGGTGAAGCAGGGCGGCGATCTGATCTTCCTCGGCGGTGTGGTCGCCGGGCCACGCGGCATGGCGGTCCTCCGCGCGCCGGACCTGGCGCTTCGGGACGCCCTGGGTGGCCTCTTCGTCGTGCCGGCCTGGCTCTGGGCGACGCCACCGGCGCCGTGCCCGTCGGTCCCGGGCACGCCCGAACCCATGCCGGTCTCCGAGGTCGGGCTGCCTGCTCCGAGGATCGACTGCGTCGCGACCGACTGGCTCACCGATTCCGAATCGACGAAGCCCGTTTCCGGGGCAGGCATCGCGTTCCCGGTGCAGCACGGGGCGTACAGCGCGTTCGCCGTCGATGCCTCGAACGCTGCCGGCCAGACGAACCCCCGCCAGGGCATCTACCTCGTCCGCGACTGGGCGGGCTACGGCGAGATCCTGGCCCGGCTCGAGCCGCTCCCGATCCCGGCACCGGCGACCCAGGCCACGACGGCGCCGACCGGCCCGGCGCCCTCCGCGACGGCCGGCCGGGTCATGACCGCGGACGAGTTCGTCGGTCGGGTCCTTGACGGCTCGCTCTCGAACGGTTCCATCGTCGTCGCGGACATCCCGGCCTCGGCCGTGTCCGTGCTCTCGCCGACCGGGGCCGGGGCCGCCGAGGACGCGACCCAGTCGCGCTGGATCATCCGGGAGGCATCCGGCTTCATCCGGGTGGACGGGATCGCCAAGGATGGGATCGCCGGGTCCCAGGCGTTCCTCGTGGAACCCTCGCGCTCGGTGCTCACCCTTGGCACGGTCAACGTGGTCGACGGCGGGCAGCTCGGGCTCGTCATGGTCCACGGCTGGTTGCGCAACGGCCCACCGCTGCCGTGTCCGGCTCCGGCACGCCCGGCGGCCACCGGGTTCGACGGCCGGTCGCTCGCCTGGTCCCAGTGCCCGGGCACGTGGATCCTGCCGACCGCCGACGACCCATGGGCGGGGCCGCCGAACGACGCACAGGCCACGGATGGTTCCGGTGCATACCGGGTGGGCGATCGGGCCATGCCGGAGGGAACGCTGCACGTCCAGGACGACGCCCTCGGCCCGTATGTCGAGGCGACCGAGGGCGTCTGGCTGGTCCGGAGGGTGTTCTCCAACACGTGCCCTCCGTGGGCCTTCTGCGTGCTGACACCCGCCGACCGGCCGGGGCCCGGCGTCAGCTGGTACGAGCTGGTCGGTCCTGTCGCCGCACCGCCACCCGACGCCGTCGAACAGCGGCCGCCACCGACGCCCGCGTCTCCCACGGCCGCGCCGTAGGGGGTCAGTCGGCGGGCGGGATCCGCCTGACAGTCGCGACGGCGATCGCGAAGCCGGCCACGACCGTGACCGCGTACGTCACGCAGTAGACGCAGACCGCATGGATGACGAACAGCTCGAGGTACGTCAGGCCGGCCACGACGAAGCACCCGAGGAGGCCCAGGCCGTACGCGCCGAGGAGCGCTCGCCGGTCGGCGGCCCGCCACCAGCCGATCGACAGCCCGACGAGCACGATCGAGTAGGCCACCCCGACGAGCGCGACCGGGATGCCGGCGATCTCGCTGTACGGCGACGCGGCCACGTCCTCGCAGCCATGGACCGGCCCGCACGCCGGGGCCTCGCCGAGGAGCTTCGCGACGGCCAAGTAGATCGCGACGACGAGCCCGACGATCGCCAGGACCGTCATCGCTGCCCCCGAGCGACGGGTCACGGAGCCGACGGTGCCGCCGTGGAGGGTGCCGGTGAGGTCGACCCGCCGCTTCCGGCCGGTGCGGCGCTCGGAGCCGCCGCGGCGATGAGTGCCGCGACCGTCGAGTAATCCTTGAGACCGGTGACCTTCGTGCCGTTGATGAACAGCGTCGGTGTCGAGGCCACGCCGGCCGTCCGGCCGTCCGCCGTTTCGAGGACGACGGCGGTCCGGAGGGTCTGGTCGGACAGGCATGCCTGGAACGTGTCGTGGTCGAGGGCGAGCAGGTCGGCCATCGCGAGGAGGCGCTCCCGTGTGAACGCCCCGCTGTTCTCCGTGAGGCCCTGGTTCCAGAAGAGGACTTCGTAGTAGTCCCAGAACCTGCCCTGGCGGTCGGCGCAACGTGCCGCGATCGCCGCGTCCGTCGAATTCATCGGGGTTCTGCCCCGCGCCGATGAACGTGAAGTCGTGGGCGACGAGTCGGACCGTCCCCTGCGCGACCTGGTTCCGGATGATCTGGGGCTCGACCGCCTGGGCGAACTGGCCGCAGTACGGGCACTGGAAGTCGGCCCACACGTCCACCGTGACGGGGGCGTCCGCCTTGCCGAGGGACCGGCCGTTCGCCAGCCCGGCGGGGATCTCGACGCTGGGCCTCACCAGGCCGAGCGGGTTGTCCTGCGAGGAAGGCGTCCCGTTGCCGGGTCGTACGACGAGCAGCACGAACAGGGCAAGGCCGAGCACGAGGGCCGCACCCGTGATGAGGATCGTCGGATCCTGCCAGGCAGGACGGGTCGCCCTGCGGCGGGCGCGCTCGCGGTCGGCGTCGCGCTCGGCAAGGCGGCGGGCACGGCGTTCTTCACGACGCGTCTTGGGGGCAGGCGGGCGGCGCTCCAGTCGAGGTCCTCCTGTCAGGGGTGGGACGGCACGACGCGTATCTCACGCGTGGACGTGACGGTAACCATGCTGGCCCGGACCGGCAAACGGTCAGGGGCAAGTGGCCCCTGCGCGATGAGCCGCTCGGCCCGAACCGGCCCTCGTCAATGGACCTCCCGGGGCTGTTTCGCTTGACCATCTATGTGAGACTCAGTATCATCCGCCCATGACGACCGCACCGATCCTCCAGACCATCGACGCATCCGGACACCGCCTGACCGAGCCGCGCCGCGCGGTCGCCGAGCTCGTGGATCGACGCTCGGGCCACTTCACCGCGGCGGACCTGGTCGCCGACGCGCATCTCGAATGGCCGGGGATCGGCCGGGCGACCGTGTTCCGCGCCCTTGAGCTGTTCCAGGAGCTCGGCGTCATCGAGCGCATCGATCTGCCGACCGGCGAACACGCGTATGTCGTGTGCGAGCCGCAGCACCATCACCACGTCATCTGCTCGAGCTGCGGCCGGAGTGCGGAGATCGACGATCGCGGGATCAAGGCGGTCACCAAGAAGATCGCCAAGCGGACGGGTTACCGGATCGACCAGCACCGGGTCGAGCTGTTCGGTCTGTGCCCCGACTGCTTCGCGGCATCGCGCTGAACCCGTCAGGCGAACAGAGCGACGATCCGTGAGACTCGGTCTCGTTCGCGTCGCCTCGATCGGACTCCTGGCCGCGTCGCTGGCGGCCTGCGCCGGCACCACGGCGTCACCGGCCGGATCGACCGGTGACGGCGGCGGGCCGCTGGTGGTTGTGACCACGACGACCGTCTTCGCGGACATGATCCGGCAGGTCGGTGGCCCGAACGTGACTGTGACGAGCCTCGTCCCGAAGGGCGGCGATGTCCACACATTCGAGCCGAGGCCGGCCGACGTGCAGGCGGTCGCAGCCGCACAGCTGCTCGTGATGAACGGCCTGGGCCTCGACGACTGGCTCGAGAAGACGATCACGAATGCGGCCGTGGCGGGCACCCCGGTCGTCAAGCTCGGCGTGGACCTGCCCGGCGTCGCACTCCTCCCGGGTGAGGATCCCGGCACGCAGAACCCCCATCTGTGGATGGACGTCACCTATGGACAGGCGTACGTCGACCGGATCGCCGCCGCGCTCGAGGCCGCAGACCCCTCCGACGCCGCCGGCTTCGAGAGCAGGACCGCTTCGTACAAGGCCCGTCTCGTGGCGCTCGACGCGTCGATCCGGTCGAAGGTCGCCACGATCCCCGAGGCGAACCGCCGGCTCGTGACATTCCATGACGCGTTCCCGTACTTCGCCCGTGAGTACGGCATCACCATCGTGGGCGTCGCGGTCGAGGCGCCTGGCCAGGACCCGAGCGCTTCGTACACGGCCAAGCTCATCGACGCGATCAAGGCGGCCGGAGTCAGGGCGATCTTCAGCGAGAGCCAGTTCCCGACCAAGCTCGTCGACCAGCTTGCCGCCGAGACGGGAGCGAAGGTCGTCGCAAACCTCTACGACGACTCCCTGGGCGATCCGCCGATCGACTCGTACGAAGGGGTCATGAGCTGGGATGTCGACCAGCTGGTGGAGGCCCTGCGCTGAACCCGATGAGCCCGTCGGGACGCGACTGCCCTACTCTCTGCGCGTGACCACGGCCCACGACCACGCGCTCGACCACGCCCCGAGCCGCCAGCCGACCGACCACGGCCCTGCCAGCCCGACCGTCCGCCTCGCGGACGTGAGCGCCGGCTACGGAGCGCGGCCCGCGATCAGCGACGTGGATGTCGTGTTCCGGCCGGGTCGCCTCACGGCCGTATTCGGTCCGAACGGCGGAGGCAAGAGCACGCTGCTCAAGGTGATCGCCGGCCTCCTGCGACCGTGGACCGGCACGGTCGACGTGCTCGGGGCGCCTCCCGGCGTCGAGGCCCGCCGGGTGGCCTACGTCCCCCAGGCCGAGACCGTCGACTGGGGCTTCCCTGTGAGCGCCTGGGACGTGGTGATGATGGGGCGCTATCCCGCTCTCGGACCGCTGCGCCGACCCGGGTCCGGAGATCGGGATGCGGTCGCCCAGGCGCTCGACCAGGTGGGCATGGGCGACCACGCCCGGACCCAGATCGGCTCACTGTCGGGCGGGCAACGGAGGCGCGTGTTCCTCGCCCGCGCGCTCGCGGCGGCCCCGGAGCTGTATCTCCTCGACGAACCCGTGACCGGCGTGGACATCACCACCCAGGAGGACCTCCTCGACCTCCTGGAGGCCGAGGCGGGCCGCGGCAAGACCGTGATCGCGACGACCCACGACCTGGCCTGCGCCGCCCAGCGCTTCGAGGATGTCGTGGCCATGAACCAGACCGTGATCGCCCAGGGCGCGTCGTCGCTGGTGCTCGACCGCGACGTCCTGTCGCGCACCTACGGCGGCCATCTGCTCGTCCTGGGCGATCAGGCGATCATGCTCGACGACGCCCACCATCACGACCAGCCGGGCGGCATGGAACAGCACTACCACGACGACGCCCCGGGGCGGAATCGCTGATGCCGGGCGCCCTGACCGATCCTCTCGTGTACGGCTTCTTCCAGCGCTCGCTGGTGGCGGCGATCTTCGTCGGCCTCGTCTGCTCGGTCGTGGGGTCGTTCATGGTCCTGCGCGGCCTCGCGTTCATGGGTGACGCGATCAGCCACTCGGCGTTCCCTGGCGTGGTGGCCGCGTATCTCCTCAAGGGGCCGTTCTACCTCGGCGCCGTCGTCGCGGCGGTGGGCACGGCCCTCGCCATCGGCTGGATCGGCCGGCGCGGCAACCTCCGCGGCGACACCGTCATCGGGGTCCTGTTCGCCGGAATGTTCTCGCTCGGTGTCTTCCTCTTCAGCACGATCCGCAACTACGTCGGCGACCTGTTCGGATTCCTGTTCGGCGAGATCCTCGGCATCTCGCCGGCCGACCTGCTCGCACTGACCATCCTGGCCGGCATCGTCCTGGTCATCGTCGCGCTCCTCTGGAAGGAGCTCCTCTATTCGACGTTCGACCCGCTCGGCGCCGCCGCCTCGGGCCTGCCGGTCGTGGCCCTCGACTACCTGTTCCTCGCCCTGATCGCGATGACCATCGTCGTGAGCCTCCAGGCGGTCGGGATCATCCTCGTCGTGGCCATGCTCGTCACGCCGGCCGCCACGGCCCAGCTCCTGACGCTCCGGTTCGGCCGCCTCATGGCGATCGCGGTGATCATCGGGGTCGCGAGCCCGGTCATCGGCCTGTACCTGAGCTACTGGTTCAATTCGGCAAGCGGCGCGACGATCGTCCTCGTCGAGACGGCGATCTTCCTGGTCGCGCTCCTCCTGGGGCCGCGCACCGGTGTCTTGCGGGCCCGCCCCGCCACGGCCGACCGCAGCGCATGACGGATCCGACCGGGCACGGCCACGGCCGGGCGGCATCCCATGGCGCCCGGTCCCTCGGCGGGTCGACCGCCGATCGCAACATCGTCGTCTTCGGCCTCGGGCTCCTGTTCTGCGCCCTCCTCATCGCGGTCATGCCCGACCTCGCCCCGGCCCAGACGGGCCTCGTGTCGGATCGCGCGCACGGCCGGGTCACGGAGCTGCTGACGACCGGCGACAACGTCGCGCCGCAGGCCTCCGTCCTCGTCCTCGACGGGTCGCATCGCGGCGAGACGATCACGGCGATCCTGGAATCGCCGACGAGCCAGGCTCAGATCCCCGACTACCAGGCGGGCGATGAGGTCCTCGTGGCGATCGACCTCCAGCCCGACGGCACCATCACCTACTCGGTCATCGACCGCTGGCGGGCGCCGATCCTGCTGACGATCCTGGGGGCGCTCGCGATCATGACGATCGCCATCGCCGGGTGGCGGGGCCTGCGCGCTCTGACGTCGCTCGCCATCACGGTCGTGGTCGTGGTCCGGCTGCTCATCCCGCTCCTCCTGTCGGGCTACAGCCCGGTGGGCCTCGCGATCGGGCTCGGCATCCTCATCACGGTCCTGAGCCTGTTACTGACGCAGGGCATATCGCGGCCCACGTTCGCGGCCATCGCCGGCACGGCGGTCGGCCTGGTCGTGACGGGGATCCTCGCGGTGATCGTGTCGTCGGCCGCCCAGTTCACGGCCGCGCAGGGCTCCGAGGAGGTCGCGATCATCGCCCAGATCGCCGGCAACACGATCGACCTGTCCGGGCTCCTGCTCGCGGCGGTCATCTTCGGCGGCCTCGGCGTGCTCAACGACGTCGCCATCACCCAGGCGGTCACGATCGACGAGTTCCGCTCGATCGACCCCACGATGTCGCGCCGCGAGCTCTACCGGCGGGCGATGTCGGTCGGGACGGCACACCTGGCGGCGACGGTGAACACGCTCGTGTTCGCGTACCTCGGGTCGGCGCTCCCCGTCATCGTGCTGCTCGCGCTGCAGATCCACCGGCTCGATCTGGCGGTCAACGACGAGCACATCGCGGTCGAGGTCGTCCGGACGGTCGTCGGAGCGATCGGGGTGCTGTCGGCGGTGCCGCTCACGACGCTCATCGCCGCCTGGGCGGCCGGCCCGCCGGGGCGGGCCGGATCGGTGCCACGCCGGATCATGGCGATGCCACTCCCCGTGGACGCGTCGCCGGCGACGGTCGCGGCCGCGGTCGCCTCGAAGCCGGGACGCGGCGCGGCACTGCGCCGGCTGGTGCCGAGGCGCCGCTCGAAGGTGGGAGGCACTGCCGCCGCCGAGATCGCGCTCGCCTCCGGCCGCCGAGACGACGCCGGCGGCGAACAGCGTCGCGGCTGAAGCGACCCTGGTCGACGCCACCGAGGCCGTCGACGCCACCGACCCCACCGACACCACCGACGCCACCGAGGCGTCCTCTGCCGCAGTCACGTCGCCCGGGCCGTCGCCGGACACCGACGCGCCGCCCCCGCCCGAGCCCCCGACCCTCGCCGACATGGAGCTACCGCGCGAGCCGCCACCGCCCGTTCGCCACCGTTCGGGACGCGCCGCCACTACCAGAACCGCCTGCGACGAGGCCGACGCGCAAGCTCCCCGCGCCACGATCGTCGGTCGGCCGCGCGCCGAGCCCAGCTCCGGAACCCGGGAAGTCGGACGGCGGTCTCTGACCCACCCGGCGCCGGCCCGACCGCCGGGACCGGGCCGAGGTCGCCGCGCGCGGCCGGACGACTCGACCGGCTGGTACGTCCGTCAGGGGGGCAGGGTTACGAAGTCTTCATCCCGGGGCTGAAACCTTGGCGGTCTCCGTCGTCTCGGACATGTCAGACGCATCCCAACCCTAGAGGTCCCGGCATGTCCGACGCCCCTGCCGATCCGCCATGCGCCTGAGCGGTCGCGCCTTCGTCATCATCGTCGCCGCGCTGGGCATCCTCATCGTGGTCTCGACCGACCAGATCGTCCCGGCCTCGTCGGCATACCAGGCCCAGATGCGGCTCTGGCTGGCGGGGCGGGCCACGGGCATCACGGCGTATCTCCTCCTCACGGCGCAGGTGGTCTTCGGACTCGTCCTCAGCCACCCCGTGAACCAGTCGACCTGGAAGCTGTCCAAGCGCCTCTTTCCCTGGCACGAGAACCTGTACGTGTTCGTGCTCGCCTTCCTGGGCGCGCACATCGCCAGCCTCGTCCTCGATCCATATGCCGGGGTCGGCCTGGGCGGGGCGTTCATCCCAGGGCTGTCGAGCTATCGGACATCGCCGGTGGCGCTCGGGACGCTGGCGCTCTACGCCCTCCTGGTCACGGGCCTGACTGCGCGGTACACGAAGCTCCTCCCGGCCGGCTTCTGGCTCAAGCTCCACCGTCTCGCGATCGTCGCGCTCGTCCTCACCTGGATGCACGGGATGCTCGCCGGGTCCGATGCGGCCGCCCTCCAGCCGATGTACGTGGCGACCGGGACCCTGGTCCTCCTGGCCGCCGCCTATCGATATTGGGTCTCGAAGCGTCGCCGACCGACGTTCGCGACCAGCCTTCCCAACGAGCCAGGACGCACCGCCGTGGCGCTTCCCACGGCCGCGACCGCAGCCCCCGTCAAGGAGTCGAACGCCATGAAACCGCCACCCCGTCTCGCACTCGTGTTCCGGCGCACGCTCGTCACCGCCGGCGTCGTCGGCAGCCTCGTCGTAGGCGCGGCGACCGTCCGCGCCGCGGCTGCCTGGACGGCCAGTGCGGCACCGCTCGAGGCGCCGCCGATCTCGGCCGCCGACATCTCGGCCCGGCTGGCCGACGCGTCCGCGCAATCCGCTGCGCTCGAGCAGCAGATCGCCGACCTCACGGGCCGGACGACCGACCTCGCCCAGGCGCTGGCGACAGCAAACAAACGGGTCGGCACGGACTCGGCGGCCGCGAAGTCGCTCCGCGCGCAGCTCGCGACCGCACAGAAGAAGTTGGCGGCCCTGTCCAAGGCGCTGAACGCGTCGCCGACGAAGCCGAAGACCAAGACCGGCACGCCGAGCCCGGCCACCCCGGCACCGACCCATCACGAGAACGACGACTGATGGGCGAGACGCGACGGCCGATCCACCTCGGCATCGCGGTCGGGGTCTCGGCGAGCCTGTACGCCGTGAGCCTCGCCGCGGTGACCGGGCTGCAGAGCGACCAGAACGCGCAGACATCGTTCGCCTACGCGCCGCTCGTCTCGTCGGTCGACCAGGTCGACGGCGCGAACGCCGACCTCGCGGCGCGGTTGGACGCGGCACGAACGGCGTTCGACGCCTCGGCCGGATCGTTCTCCGATGTCGTCGCCAAGGTGCCCGGCTTCGAGACGCGTCTGAAAGCCCTGGCCGGAGCAGTCACCAAGATCCGAGGCACCTCCGTGAGCATGCCCACGGGAGGTGCGCTGCCTCGCGTCTCGGGGGCCGGCACGGTCGCGAAGCCGCCCGTCCACGTGACGACATCGGCATCGGGCCACTGATCCGAGCGCGACCGGTGAGGGTCCCGTCCGTCGCACCCCGCGCCGGTGGCCCGATCCATCGGTTCGAGCGCCGGGCGATGGGCTCGGCGCTCCGGTTCGTCGTGGTCGGCGCCGACGACGCAGCGGCGAGCCGGGCCTGGGCGGCGGTGGACCTGGAGGTCGAGGCGGTCGAGCGGGCCCTGTCGCGCTACCGCGAAACGAGCGATCTCACCCGGGCGAACCGAGCCTCCGGCCGGTCGACCGGCCTTGCCCGCTGGGTCGAGGTGGACGCGCGGCTCCGGCACGCGCTCGTCGCGGCCGATCGCGCACGGCGGCAGACGGGCGGTCGGTTCGACCCACGCGTGCTGGCGGACCTGGAGCGTCTCGGATCGGTCGGGGCCCGGCAGGCCGATGCCTCCGAGATCGGTGCGGATGCACGCCGGGCGGACCTCGACCCCCTCGACCGCTGGCTCGCCGTCGATGGCCGGCGGCCCCGGATCCAACTGGGCGCCCCCGTGGACCTCGGCGGGATCGGCAAGGGCCTCGCCCTGCGCTGGGCGTGGCGGGCCGCCCGGAAGGTCGTCGGCCCGGACGTCGGCGCGATGCTCGACGCCGGCGGTGACATCGTGCTCGGCGGGTCGGGCCCGGACGGCGGCCCGTGGTCCGTCGGGATCGAGGATCCATCGGGCAGCGGCGAACACGTGGCGGTGATCGCGCTCGAGGCCGGCGCCGTGGCCACCTCGAGCGTCGTCGTCAACCGGTGGCGTGCGCCGGATGGACGGCTCGTCCATCACCTGATCGATCCGGCCACCGGCGAGCCCGGCGGGTCGGGCCTGCTCGCGGTCACGGTGACCGCCGCCGATCCGGCCTGGGCCGAGGTGTGGAGCAAGACGCTCTTCCTGGCGGGGAGCGCGGGGATCGCCCATCTCGCCCGATCGCGCGGGCTGCCCGCGTGGTGGGTCACGGATCGGGGGCACCTGGAGATGACCCCGGCCGCGCGGATGCGGACGGTGTGGGAGCTCGACCGGCGGCGCGCGGCGGCCCAGGCGGGAGAGCGCTGAGCTCAGCCGAGCGCTGCCTCCAGCGCCTCGAGCGTCGGCATCCCGGCCCTGGCACCGGGCACGGTCGTGGACAGCGCCGCCGCAACGTTCGCGCGGCGGACGGACTCCTCGATCGGGCGTCCCTCGGCGAGCCCGGCCGCCAGGGCACCACTGAAGGTGTCACCCGCACCGGTGGCGTCCACGGCCCTCACCACGTGACCCGGAACGTGCACGGCGGGCCCGTCGGCGGGGACGAGGACCGCGCCCTCCGATCCGAGGGTCACGACGACCGCCCGACGGACCCCGGCTTCGATGAGCCGGCGCGCCAGGACGTCGGGGGGATCCTCGGCGGACCCCTTCGCGCAGACCGCCAGCTCACGGCGATTCGGGGTCAGGACATCGACGGCCCGGAGGTCGACCTCGGTCATCCCGTCTGCCGGTGCCGGATTGAGCACGGTGATGGCACCCATGTGGCGCCCGTAGTGGAGGGCCTCCACGACTGTCCGATGCGGGATCTCCCGGCTGACGAGCACGACATCACCGTCCGGTCGGTCGAGTTCGGCCAGGTGGTCGAGCGCGACGATGGGAGCCCCGGGGCTCAGTTCGGCGTTCGCCCCGGACGCGACGCTGATGAGGTTCTCGCCCGCGGTGTCCACCATGATCAGGGCCACCCCGGTCGAGCTCAGGCGGGTGGTCTCGAGTCCGGAGACATCCACCCCATCGGCCTCGAGGTCGAAGCGTGCCTGCTTCCCGAACGGGTCGTCCCCGACGGCAGCGACGAGGATCGTCGGCCGGCCCAGGCGCGCCGCCGCGACCGCCTGGTTGCCGCCCTTGCCACCCTGGTGGCGACGGAACGTGCCGCCGGTGACGGTCTCGCCTGGGGACGGCAGGCGCTCCCCGCGGACCACGAGGTCGACGTTCACCGAGCCCACGACGATGACCCGGCCGCTCATCGGGTGCGCCTCTGCCTCGGTTCGATCGTCAGCCGGTGACGAACTCCGCGCCGTCCACCCGGATGATGTTGCCGCTGATGAACTCGAGGCCGTCCTGGGACAGCGTGACGATCGCGTTCGCGACATCCTGCGGCGTCGTCAGCCGGCCGTTCGGATTGCGCGCGGTGGCGACCCGGATGATCTCGTCATGCTCGGGGATCTTCATGAGCGCCGGGGTCAGCGTCACGCCCGCCTGGATCGCATTGGCCGTGATGCCCGTCCCTCGCCGCGCGAGCTCCATCGCGAGTTGGCGGATGTGCGACTCGAGGGCCGCCTTGGCCGAGCTGACGACGCCGTACGACGGGACCACGCGGGCCGAGCCCTCCGAGGTCATCGCGTAGATCTTGCTGCCGCTCTCCAGGAAGCCGCCACGGACGAGGTCCTGGACCCAGTACACGAGGCTGTTGGCCATGACGTCCTGGGTCATGTCCATCTTCTTGCGGTCGACGGCCTCCTTGGGGTCGTCGGCGATGAACGGCACGAGGCTTCCGAACGCCAGGGAGTGCATGACGACGCGGATGTACGGGTGTCGACCGGCGGCCCGGCTCTGGGCGAAGCGCGCCTCGAACGTCGCGAGGGCGGCAGCGCGTTTCTCGTCGTCGGCCGCATTCATGTTGATGAACAGGGCTTCGCTGCCCGCGTTCGCGATCGCCGCCTTGACGTCCTCGACGTGCTGGAGCGCCGCGCGGAAGTCCAGATGGACGCCGAGGATCCTGTAGCCGGCCGCGGCGAGCGCCCGTGAGGTCGCCTCGCCCATGCCGGAGGAGGCCCCCAGGATCAGCGCCCAGCGCTCGCGGTCGTCGGTCATCCTCGGGTACTCCTTCGGGTGCTGTCTGTCGTTGTCGGCCGGGCGAGTCTACCCCGCTCGTGCGTGGCGGAGTCCGCAGTCGTGTGCGTGTGTGCACGGGCCGGGGCGATCCCGACCGGACTCGTTCCGAGCGCCGGGCTCGACACTCCACCTGATCCATGCCCCGGCGGGCACCACCGTCATCCGCGGGCCAGGAGCTCGTCCGTCCTTGCGTCGGGGACGCCTCCGTAGAAGCGGGTGAGCATCTCGCCGAACACCTTGTCGTCCGATGCGGCCCGATGGAAGAGGGTCATCGACGAGCGCACCTTCATCGCGTCGAGCGAGCCGAAGATCTCCTCGCTGGTACGCCCCTCGATCGCGAGGACGGCCGCGACGCACTCGCGCAGGCGCACTCCCAGGACAGGGTGGTCGAGATAGGCGCGCGCCTCGCCGAGCGACGAGATCGCGAAATGCCGGGACATCCCGCTCGACCCGAGGCCGGCGACCTGGGGAAAGATGAACCAGATCCAGTGCCCGGTCTTGCGGCCCCGACCCAACTCCTCGAGGACGCCCGCATAGACACGTTCCTGCTCGGCGACGAACCGCTCGAGATCGTACGACACGCGCCCATTGTGGGCGAACCCGGCGGTGTGCACCCACGGCGATGGCCCCGGGACAGGTCCCCCTGGGTCGTGTCTGTCGGAACCGAGTTCAGACCACCCCTCGAGCGCGCAGATCGGCCACCTCGGTGGCCGCGAACCCGAGCTCGGCCAGGATCTCGTCGGTGTGCTCGCCGAGCAGCGGCGGAGCCGATCGGATGGAACCCGGCGTCCTCGACAGCTTGATCGGCAGGCCGACCTGGCGGATCGCGCCGAGGACCGGATGCCGCACGGTCACGTCCATCCCCCTCGCCCGCGCCTGGGGCAGCGCGAAGGCCGTCGGGATGTCGTTGATCGGACCGCTCGGGACGTCCGCCTCGGTCAGCGCCCGCAGCCAGTGGGCCGAGGACGCCGAGCCGAAGCGCGTCTCGAGCAGCGGGCGCAGATCCGCTCGGTGGCTGACCCGATCGCCGTTCGTGGCGAACCGGGCATCGGTCGCGAGCTCCGTCACCCCGATGGCCGAGCAGAACCGGAGCCACTGGCGCTCCGAGCCCACGGCGACCGCGATCTCGCCGTCGGCCGTCGCGAACGTCTCGTACGGGACGATGTTCGGGTGGGCGTTCCCGCGGCGTGCCGGAGCCGCGCCGGACACGAATGCGTTCTGGGCCTGGTTCACGAGGCCGGCCAGGGCCGACTCGAGGATCGAGACGTCGACCCGCTGGCCGCCCACCCCCGCCCGCCCGACCAGCGCCGCCAGTACCCCCACGGCACCGAACAGCCCGGTGAGCACATCCGCGATCGCGACGCCGACCTTGGCCGGATGGCCACCCTCCGTGTCGGCGAACCCCGTGATCGACATGAGGCCGGCCTCGGCCTGGAGAACGAAGTCGTAGCCGGGGCGATCGGCCCACGGCCCGGTCGGTCCGTAGCCGCTGATCCCGAGATGGACGAGGGCCGGGTTGAGCGCCTCGAGCGTCCTGTCGTCGAAGCCCAGGCGATCGAGGCCGCCGACCCGGAAGTTCTCGACGAGGACGTCGGCCGTCCCGAGGAGGCGGCGGAGGATCCCGGCGCCGTCGGGGGCCTTGAGGTCGAGGCGGATCGAGCGCTTGTTGCGGTTGATCGCGAGGTAGTAGGCCGCCGTCCCGGGATCGTCGGGTCCGCCGAGCCCGGCTCCGACCCAGGGCGGACCCCACGTGCGCGTCCCATCCCCGTCCGGCGGCTCGACCTTGACGACGTCGGCCCCGAGATCGGCCAGGAGCATCGTGCACAACGGCCCGGCGAGGACCGTCGAGCAGTCGACGACTCGCAAGCCGGCTAGGGGCCCCGATGGCGGCCGAGCCCGCTCAGTCATCGGTCGGCGGCCGTTCCTCGGGCGTCGTCACGTCGGCGACCGTGGCGCGGGTGGCGCGGATGAGGTCGTCGGCCGCGAGGTGGATGTTCACGCCGCGTGCCCCGCCGCCGATAGCGATCCGTGGCCGGCCCACGATCGACGCATCGGCGACGACCGGCCACGCCCGTCCGGCCCCGAACGGCGTGATCGTGCCGCGTTCGTAGCCCGTGACCTGGCGCGCCTCGTCCGCGTCGGGGAGCGACAGGCGCGTGACGCCGAGCAGTGCCCGGAGTTTCGGCCAGTCGAACCTCCGGCCCGCCGGGACGAGCACGAACAGGTAGTCGTCCTCGCCCCGCCGCACCACGATCGTCCGCACCAGGTCGCCGAGCGCGATGCCCTGGAATGCGGCGCTCTCCTCGGCCGACCTGGCCGGTTCGGTGCGCTTGATCTCGAAGGCCACGCCGGATGCCGCGGCGGCGTCGAGTGCCGGGTTCGATGGCTCCATCCGGCCGCGAGCGTAGTCGGTCTGCCCGTCGCTCGTCGAGGGTTCGGGCGCCGACCCGGTAGGATTGGGATATGACCGACTCCCCTCCGCAGCCTGCCATCGACCACGACGATCGCCTGGTCCTGATGACCGTCCACGCGCATCCGGACGACGAGACGATCGGGACCGGCGGGGTGATGGCGAAGGCGGTCAAGGACGGTCGTCGGGTGGTGCTCATCACCGGCACGCGCGGCGAGCAGGGCGAGATCGTCGTGCCCGAGATCGACACGCCCGACAATCACCGGCGGCTCGGCGAGATCCGGATGCGCGAGCTCGAGGAGGCGATGGGCGTCCTGGGCGTCACCGAGTGGGACAACCTGGGCTATCGGGACTCGGACATGATGGGTCGGGCCGGCAACAGCGACCCACGGACGTTCTGGCGGGCCGAGCTCGACGAGGCGATCGGCCGGCTCGTCTGGTTCGTCCGGCGCTACCGGCCGCACGTCATGACCACCTACAACGCGTTCGGCGGGTACGGGCATCCGGACCACATCCGGGTCCATCAGACGTCCGTGCCGGCGTTCGACCGGGCCGGCGACCCCGCCTGGTACGCGGAGCAGCTGGCGCCCGAGCACGGCGGGACCGGCCCCGCGATCGAGGACGGCGGCCTCGCCCCCTGGGAGCCGAAGAAGCTCTACGAGCAGGCGATCCCGGCGTCGGTCCGGACCGCCATGAACGAGCGGCTGGCGGCGGCCGGCCAGCGCAGCTTCTGGATGCCCCCGGAGGACGCGACACCCGAGCAGATCGCCGAGTTCGAGGCGTTCGCGGCGAAGGCGCTGGTCCCCGACGCGTCGATCACGACCTGGATCGACATCTCGGACGTACTCCCCCAGAAGTGGGAAGCCATCCAGAAGCACGTCACCCAGATCAGCACGACGAACGGGTTCATGGCATTCGGCTTCGATGGCTGGAAGGAGTTCTGGTCGAAGGAGGCCTACATCCTGCGCGAGTCGCGCGTCGCGACGACCGCCCACGAAACGGACCTCTTCGCCGGGCTCTAAGACGGGCGGTCCTCCGTCCGCGCGCGGTCTGATCAGGGCCCCTGTGCCTTCGCGCACCGCTTCCTTGCCGTCGGACAATCAATCCCAGGTCTCCGGGCCGTACTATCGGGCTATCCGCATTCATCCATTCGTACCAGGAGAGTCCAATGGCAAGGAGATCCGGACGGGGACAGGGCCTCGTCGAATATGCACTCATCCTCTCTCTCATCGCGGCAGTGGCGATCGGCAGCCTCTTGTTCCTGGGTGGGCACATCCAGGCGGGACTGAGCAACGTCGGGACGAAGATCGCCATCCCGGGCCTGGTCAACAACGGGAACAACGGGGGCAATAACGGGGGGAACAACGGGGGGAACAACGGCGGCAATAACGGCGGCGAACAACGGCGGCGGCAACGGCGGCGGCGGCAACGGCGGCGGCGGCAACGGCGGCGGCGGCAACGGCGGCGGCGGCAACGGCGGCGGCGGCAACGGCGGCGGCGGCAACGGCGGCGGCGGCAACGGCGGCGGCGGCAACGGCGGCGGCGGCAACGGCGGCGGCGGCAACGGCGGCGGCGGCAACGGCGGCGGCGGCAACGGCGGCGGCGGCAACGGCGGCGGCGGCAACGGCGGCGGCGGCAACGGCGGCGGCGGCAACGGCGGCGGCGGCAACGGCGGCGGCGGCAACGGCGGCGGCCACGGCGGCGGCCACTAGGACCGCTCGGCGGGTCCCCCCGCCGCACCTGAGCGAGGCGACGAGTCCATCCGGGCTCGTCGCCTCTTTTGGTGAGGACGCAGCGACATGAAGTCCGGCTTCATCGTGACGACCGGCGGGCCCAGGGACGCCGCGGACCTTGCGGCCGACGCCGAGGCGGCCGGCTGGGATGGCGTCTTCACCTGGGACGGCATCTCGATCGGTTCGACCGATGCCTTCGATCCATGGGTCGTGATGGCGGCCATGGCGATGCGCACGGAACACGTCCGGCTCGGCGCGATCGTCACACCGCCCTCCCGTCGCCGGCCCTGGAAGCTCGCCCGAGAGACGATGACCCTCGACCACCTGTCCAACGGCCGAGCGATCCTCCCGGTCGGGCTGGGCGCACTCGACGACGCCGCATTCGGGAACGTCGGGGAGCCGACCGACGCCCGCGTCCGGGCGGAGTTGCTCGACGAGTCGCTGGACATCGTCACTGGCCTGTGGTCCGGCGAGCCCTTCGGTTTCGAGGGACGCCACTACCGGTTCGGGCCGATGACCTTCAGGCCCGCGCCCATCCAGCGACCGCGGATCCCGATCTGGGTCGTGGGTGCGTGGCCGCACGAACGGTCGATGCGGCGCACCCTGCGCTACGACGGCATCGTGACCCAGGTCACGGATCCGGCAGAGGTCCGGGCCATCGTCGATTACGTGACTCGAGAGCGCGACCGGGCCCTGGCCAGCCGGCCCTTCGAGGTGGTCGTGCAGGGTCGCACGCCTCCGGATCCGGGCATCGCGTCGGCGGCCGTACGGCCCTTCGCGGATGCGGGCGCGACCTGGTGGATCGACGGCGACTGGGAAAGCCCGACGGTCGAGTCGCTCCGAAGGCGCATCGAAGCGGGGCCCCCGACGGTCGACTGACGACCCGGCTCAGCTCACCAGGGGAGCAGACCCTTCGAGGCGTCGTAGAGCTGGCCGAGGACGACCTTCCCGTCACCTGCCGGGTCGAGGAAGTTCGGTTGGGCCTGGTCGAGGATGAGTGTCGGATGCATCCGGGCCTGGACGAGCTTCGAGCCACTGAACGTCAGCTCGAGGATGAGGCCCTCCTCGGTCGGCTCGGACCAGACCTGATCGAACACGAAGTTGCCGAGCGCATACCAGATCGGGTGGCCCTTGTAGACCTCCATCGCGCCGACCCAGTGGGCGTGGTTGCCGATGATCATGTCGGCTCCGGCGTCGATGACCGCGCGGGCCAGCGCCTGCTGGGCGGGGAACGGCGTCGGGTCGTACTCGGTGCCCCAGTGCGGGTAGACGATGACGAGATCGGCGCCGGCCGCGCGGGCGGCGGCGACGTCGGCCTTGACCCCCGCCGCTGTGAGCCGGGCCGAACCGGGGGTCGACACCCCGGCCGTGTAGTACTTGGCGATCGTGTCGTAGGCGAGGATCGCGATCTTCACCTTGCCGACCGTGAGGATCGCCGGCTTGTGCGCCGCGGCGTTGTTCTTGCCGGCGCCCGCGTGCTTGATGCCGTACCTGTCGAGGTTCGCGACCGTCTGGAGGATGCCCGCCCTGCCGGCGTCGCCGATGTGGTTGTTGGCGATGGACACGACATCGATCCCCGCGTTCTTGAGACCGGAGATCAACTTGGGATCCGCCGAGAACGTGGTCCCCTGCGTGTGGTAGTGGGGGACATCCGGGGCTGGGTTCTCGAAGTTCGCGACCGCGATGTCCGCGCCGCTCAGGAGATGCCTCACCGCGCCGGCGTGACCGGTCCGCTTGGCGACGGGTACCGGCCAGTCGAACGACGAGCAGCAGTGGCGACTCACGATGTCGGCCGTACCGCCGTCGAACGGGAAGTCGGCCCCCTTGCCCAGGATCTTGACCTGCTTGTAGACCCCCCGGTCGAGGAGGATGTCGCCGCCGGCCGCGATCGTCCATGTCGCCCCCGGGTCGAACGCCTTCGAGTCGCGGGCGAGGGTCGCGTAGAGCTTCCAGCCGGCGGTGGTCCTGACCCGGTCCACGCCGAACAGGTCTCGCCCGGCCCACGCGATCGCGCGCACGGCCGGCGTCACCTGGGACGCGCGCAGGAACGCGATCCGCTTGGAGTCCTTGGCGAGATCGCGGGCCAGGGCCGTGGGACTGGACGCGCGGACGATCTTCTCGTTCTCGATGCCGGTGACGCCGCGTTGGGCGAGGGCGGCGACGATCCCGGCGGCATCTGAACCTACGATCTCGATCCGCGTCCAGCGCTTGTCCGTCCCGGCCACGACGGCCGCGATGTCGGCGACACCGACCCCAAGGACCGTCGATCGGAAGTCGACGACCGGGACGAACGCGACGGCCGCGGCCGGACCGTTCGGGACGCTCGGCGGCGGGTCGGCTCCGGGCGAGGACGACCCTTCGGAGGGCGAGGGGCTCGGCGAACCCGCATCGGAGGAGCCGGCGACCGCCACCGACGAAGCCGAAGGGGTCGCGCCGCCCGGCGTCGAGGGGATGGCTCCCGGCGTCGCCGCCGGACCGCCGAGCACGGCGAACGCCAGCAGCGAGACGACGGCGATGCCCACGATGAGCGCGAAGAGCGGCGTCGGGAGGCGTCGCACGGTCGCTCGATTGTGACACGGGACGGGCCCACGCTCCCCGCGACCCCGCCCGACGGCGCGCTGGCGCCCTGCCGACCACCTGCTAGCATCGGGCGGTGACGGGCACCCGGGCCCCGCTGGCGCCCACCCTCCGCCGCCTCATGGCCGAGCCGATGCCGCTCGGGCGGATGGCGCTCCCGCCTCTCGGGTTGATCCTGCTGGCGACGCTGGGGGCGATCCTTCTCATCGTCGTGGCGTCGAGCCGATGGGCCCTGCCGAACGACGAGCACGCCTACTGGCTTGCCGGCCGGCGACTGCTCGACGGCCAGTCCCTGTACGACCCGACCGCGACATCCGTCACCCCGTTCGCGTACTGGTATCCGCCGGTCGTCGCGCAGGTGGTCGCGCCCATCGCGGCCGTCGTGGGGTCGGAGGCGTTCAGCTGGGCGTGGACGGTTCTGCTCGTCGCCTGCCTGATCGGCCTCGCCCGGGGCCGGCCGCTGGTCGCGCTCGCCCTTGTCGCGTACGTGCCGGTCGCGACCGAGCTCGGGTTCCGGAACGTGCACCTCGTACTGGCGGTGCTCGTCGTCCTGGCGATCCGGCGCTGGCCTGCGCTGTTCGCGATCGGTGCCGCGATCAAGATCGCGCCCGGGCTGGGCATCGTCTACCTGGCGGCCCGCGGCCGATGGCGGGACGCGGCGATCGCCTCGCTGGCCGGGCTCGCCATCCTCGTCGTGAGTGTCGCGCTCGCGCCCGGCGCGTGGGCCGACTTCGTCGACATCCTCCGCGCGCGGGGGCCGGGCGACGCGTCGTCGTTCGTGCCCATCCCGTACATCGTCCGGGCGGCCGCGGGGCTGATCCTGGCGATCGTCGCCGGTCGGCTCGAGGCGCGGATCGGGGAGCCGATGCTGGTCGTGGCGATCGTCGTGGCCCTGCCGACGCTCTGGTTCACGGCACTGTCGACGCTCGTCGCGATCGTGCCGCTCATCTGGGCGGGGTCGTCGCGGCCGCGGATGACGCCGGCGCCGGACGGGCTCGCCGGCGTCGCTCCGCTCGATCGACCCGATCTTCCCACTTGACGCTCGCAGGGCGGCCGCCACGATCGGAGCGATGCCCGTCTTCGCCCTGACCATCGGCTGGTCCGCGTTCCTGCTCTTCTGGATCGAACCGCTCGTCGGCCAGCTGGTGCTGCCCGCGTTCGGCGGCGCACCGGCGACCTGGGCGACCGTGCTCGTGTTCTTCCAGGCCGTCCTGCTGCTCGGGTACCTGTACGGGCACGCCTCCGTCGTCTGGCTGGGGCCGCGCCGCGGCGCGATCGTGCATGTCGGCCTCGCCCTCGCGGCCCTGGCCTGGCTCCTCGTCGCGTCGCTTCGCACGGCCGACATCCAGCCGACCGGTCTCCCTGCCTCGATCGACGTGCTGCGGATCCTCGCCCTGACGGTCGGTCCGCCGGTACTCATCCTCACCGCGACGACGCCGCTCGTGTCGGCCTGGTTCGCCAGGTGGCGAGGCGGCCCGGGCGCCGACCCGTACTGGTTGTACGCGCTCTCGAACGGCGGCTCCCTCCTGGCCCTGCTGGCCTACCCGTTCCTCATCGGCCCGCGGTTCGGGCTGGCCGATCAGCGGACGGCGTGGGCGGCCGGGTTCGCCGTCCTGTGCCTGGCGCTCGTCGCCTCGGCGGCCCGATCGGTCGTGCGGCAGGGGCGGGCGGAGTCGGCGGTGCCCGGCGAGACCTCCCGTAGCGCGGCCTCCGCGACTCCGGCCTCCACGAGCGTGGTCGAGGCGGGCGTGGTCGAAGCGGGCGCGGTCGACCCGACACCGGACGCGCCGATCGAGTGGGGTCGCCGCGGGCGATGGATCCTGCTGGCCGCCGTACCTTCGGGGCTGCTGGCGGCCGTCACGACGTTCATCGCGACCGACCTCATCTCCGCGCCGCTCCTATGGGTGGGCCCGCTCGCCCTCTATCTGAGCTCGTTCATCGTGGCGTTCTCCGCCCGCGGCCGGCGTCTCGTGCCCCTGGCGGTCACCCTCGCGCCGGCCGCGGTCACCCTCCTCTGGGTCCCGTTCGGCTCCGCCGGCGGCTGGCCCTTGCTCGTGCTCATCGGCCTCGAATGGGGCTGCCTCGCGATCGTCGCGGTCGCCCTCCACGGGCGGCTGGCCGGGGATCGTCCGGGCGCCGGCCAGCTGACCGAGTTCTACCTCGTCCAGTCGGTGGGTGGCGTGCTCGGCGGGGCGTTCGTCGCGCTCGTGGCGCCGATCGTCTTCCCGGGAGTCTGGGAGTACCCGATCCTCCTGACCGGTGCGCTGGTGGCGCTCGCGGTGACCGTACCCAGGGGCGCGTTCGGGTCCGCCGTGAGCGCCACGGCCCGCCGCCCCCGGTTCGCCCTGGGTCCGTTCCTCGCCGGCGCGCCGTCTCGCGTCGGCCCATACCTCGCGATCGCGATCGCCGTCATCGTGGCGATGCTCGTCGAACACTCGATCGCGCTCCCCATCGCGCTGCGCTGGATCGGGGTCGGAGCGGCGGTCCTGCTCGTCGGCGGGCCGCCGCGCTTCCTCGCGGCCGCCACCGGCCTGACCCTGGCCGTCGCGGTGCTCGTCATCCCGAACATCACCCCGACCCGGACGCTCGTCAGCGCCCGCTCGTTCTTCGGGGTGACCGAGGTGATCGAGGGCGCCCCGGGCGATCCCTGGCGCGTGCTCATGCATGGGACGACCGTCCACGGGTCCCAGTCCACCGACCCGGCGCTTCGCCGGGTCCCGACCGGCTACTACGCACGGCCCGGCCCGATCGGAGACGTCTTCGCGATCCTCGACGCGGACCGGCCGGGCGCCGCGGTCGGGCTCGTCGGGCTCGGGTCGGGGACGCTCGCGGCGTATGAGCAACCCGGCCAGTCGATGACCTACTTCGAGATCGACCCGCTCGTCATCGCCGTCGCGCAAGATCCGCGCTACTTCACCTACCTGTCCGACGCCCCCGGCCGGCCCACCATCGTGCTCGGCGACGGGCGCTTCTCGCTCCGCCAGGTGTCGGACGCGTCGTACGACCTGCTCGTGCTCGACGCCTTCTCTTCGGACGCGATCCCGACCCACCTGCTCACGCTCGAGGCACTGACCGACGATCGACGCGTCGTCCGGCCCGATGGCCTCATCGCCGTCCACGTGTCCAACCGCTACTACGACCTGGCCCCGGCGATCGGGGCGGCCGGAGGGAGGCTGGGCGCGACCGTGCTCCAGCGCCGCTACGCTCCGACCGACGCGGAGGCGCTGGCAGGTGCCTCGCCGTCGGCCTGGGTCGTCATGACGACCGACGCGCCCACGATCGCGGCCCTGCGTGCCCGCGGTTGGGAGGCCGTGGACGCTGCGGGCGTGGAGCCCGTGACCGACGATCGCCCGGACGTCCTCCGCTTCCTCCACCTCGGCGGCTGACCACGGCGGGATCCCGCGCACGAGCTGCGGCTCGCTCGACCTCCCTGGTGCCTCGCCTGGGGGCGGTATCCACCCTGGGACGCCGTCTGGCTGCTCGATGCCCGCCGGGACGGCACTAACCGGCTCGAACACGCGACTCGGGCCCCGGAACGGGGTCGCACGCTCGGGATCCACGTTCGACGAGCGCGCTCGGCCGGGTCTCGCTGCTCCGGATGGCTCGCGCGAGCCGCGTAGTGCCCTGGTGA
This sequence comes from uncultured Chloroflexia bacterium, assembly GCA_963719285.1. Lineage (GTDB taxonomy): Bacteria > Chloroflexota > Limnocylindria > Limnocylindrales > CSP1-4 > C-114. The sequence goes on along the minus strand of CAVRBO010000004.1, from coordinate 16,426 downwards.
ACGGCATTGAGCAGTCCGCAAAGCACCTGGCACGCCGGGCGTGCCAACGGGGGATCGGGTCGGCCGGAATCGATCTACACCCTCCGACTTGCACGCTGGGCGAGCCAAACGGACGCGGAAGGCCCCGTTTCGCCGCCTCATCCGCCCGTTGGCAGGCAGGGCCCAGGGCGTGCCAGAGACGGACATCGAGCGGACAGAGAACGCCCCGTCCGGGCGGGCGGACGGGGCGTAGGGAGATGCGATATGGCGGACCCGACCGGATTCGAACCGGCGATCTCCAGCGTGACAGGCTGGCATGTTGGGCCGCTACACCACGGGTCCGGGAACGGCGAGTGGGGAGGATAACACGGCACGACGGACGCGCCCTCGCGCGCACGAGGCGTCCATCGGAGGGGTCCCGGCAGGGCCGGCGAGCCGGCTCTCGCTATACTCGCCGCCCATGACCGACCACCCGAGCGGGTTCATCGATCTCCGCTCCGACACCGTCACCAGGCCGACCGACGAGATGCGCCGGGCGATGGCCGCCGCGGAGGTCGGAGACGATGTCTTCGACGACGATCCGACCGTCCACGCTCTCCAGGAACGCGCCGCCGAGCTGCTCGGCAAGGAGGCAGGGCTGTTCGTCGCGAGCGGCGCGATGGGCAATATCGTCGCCCAGCTCGCGCACCTCGCGCGGGGCCAGGAGACGATCGCAGGGATCGAAAGCCATATCGTCATGGACGAGGCCGCGGGCCACGCGGTCATCGTCGGGACGAGCATCCGGGCGATCCAGGAAGAGCCGGACGGCACGATCGACGTCATGAAGATCCGCGACGCGTTCCGCGACCCGACGGACGTGCACGAGCCCATCAGCGGCCTCATCGCGATCGAGAACACCCACGCGCACACGATGGGCCGCCCGCTGAGCCCGGCCTACACCCGGGAGGTGGCGATCGTCGCCCACGAACGCGACGTGCCCCTCCACGTCGACGGCGCCCGGTTCTGGAACGCGGTCGTGGCCCAGGGCGTCCGGCCGACCGACCTGGCCGGGCCTGCGGACAGCGTCTCCTTCTGCCTGTCGAAGGGCCTGGCCTGCCCGATCGGCTCGGTGGTCGTGGGCTCGCGCGACTTCATCTGGCGCGCGCGGCGAGGGCGCAAGCTCGTGGGCGGGGGGATGCGCCAGGTGGGGATCCTCGCGGCGGCCGGCCTGGTCGCCCTGCGCGACGGCCCGGCAGGCATGATCGAACGCCTCGCCGAGGACCACGCCAACGCGCGTCGGCTCGCCGAGGCCCTGGCCGACATGGACGGGGTCGTCTCACCCGGCGCCAACGCCCAGCCGACACCCGGCCGCCTCGATCCGGACCGCGTCCGGACGAACTTCGTCCTGTTCAAGGTGGCCCGCGACCGCTCGGCCTTCCTGGCCGCCCTCAAGGCGCGCGGCGTCGTGATGGTCGACTACGCCCACGGGCAGGTGCGCGCGGTGACCCACTACGGCGTGACCGCCGCCGACATCGAGACGACGATCGCCGCGACCCGCGCCGCCCTCGTGGAGACGGCCGGATCCCAAACCACGGCCGGCGCCGAGGCGGCCCGACCCGCTACCGACGACCCCGCACCCGGCGCCCCGATCGCGGCCGGCCGATTCTGACCGACAGCGGACCGCCGCGACCGGTCCGCCAAGCACCCAGGAGGCATCCTTGACCGAGCCGTCCCGCCCGCCGGTCGCCCTGAGCCGCCCGGCACCGGCGCCGATCCCCGGTCCACTCGACGAACGGCTGTATGACCTGGTCGAGGCACGCTTCCGGCGGGTCGTCCGGGACAACCCCATCGTCTCGACGTACCTCGGCCTGCACACCGACGACGACCGGCTCGGTGACGGGTCGCGCGACAAGCAACTCCAGGAGCTGGGCGACGACCGGGCCCATCTGGCGGCCATCGAAGCCCTCGATCCGGCCGGCCTCTCACCGGAGGCGACCTTCGAGCGCGAGCTCGAGGCGCACAACCTGCGCCGCTCCCTGTTCGATGGTGAGGTCATCCGGACGTGGGAACGCCGGTCCACGGCGATGGACACGATCGGCGACGGCCTGTTCCTCCTGTTCGCGCGCGACTTCGCGGACCTCCCGGAGCGCCTCGTCTCGATCGCCGGCCGGCTCGAGGACGTGCCGGCCTTCCTCGACCAGAGCCGGACGCGCGCGACCGGTCCGCAGGTACGTCTCTGGCAGCGCCTCGAGCTCGAATCCGCGGAAACCCTCCCGAGCCTCTTCGACGAGGTGGTGGCGGCCGGCGCGCGGGTCCAGTCCGAGTCCGACCAGCGTCGCCTGGAGCGCGCCGCGGCCGAGGCCAGGGAGGCCATCGCGACGTACTCAGGCTGGCTGCGCGACAGCCTGACCGCCGGGGTCGACGACTGGGCGCTCGGCGGCGAGCGGTTCGACCAGCTCGTGGCGCTGCGCGCCTTCGACGGGCTCGATTCGGACGACATCCTCGAAGTCGGCTGGCAGCAGCTCGCCGAACACAAGGAGGCCCGCGTCGCCGCCGCCCGCGAGATCGACCCCACGGTGGACGAGCCGACGGTCGTGGCCCGGATCAAGACCGACCATCCGGCGACGTTCGAGGCCGCGCTCGATGCGTATCGCGAGGTCATGGTCCGGTCCCGGAGCTACCTCATCGAGCACGACATCGTGACGGTCCCTGCGGACGAGCGGATCGAGGTGGTCGAGACCCCGGTCTACCTGCGCAACGTGATCCCGTTCGCCGCGTATTTCGAGCCGCCCAAGTTCGACCGGGACCCGTCGGGGATCTATATCGTCACGCGTTCGGTGGGCGACAACGCCAACGCCATGCTCGAGCACAACTACAGCTCGATCAGCAACACGAGCATCCACGAGGCGTATCCCGGCCACCACCTCCAGCTGTCGGTCGCCGGCAGGCATCCCTCGCTCACCCGGATCGCGACCGACGCCCCGGAGTTCGTCGAGGGCTGGGGGATGTACACCGAGCAGATGATGCGCGAGCAGGGCTTCGACGCCGCCCCGAACTTCCGCTTGAACATGCATACGGACGCGATCTGGCGGGCCTGCCGGATCATCCTGGACGTACGGATGCACCGCGGCGAGATCGACGTCGATGAGGCCGTCCGCTGGATGGTCGAACAGACGAGCTTCGAGGAGCCCAACGCCCGCGCGGAGGTCCACCGCTACACCTACACACCCACCTACCAGCTGTCGTACCTGCTGGGCAAGGTGCTGCTCCTCCAGCTCCGGGCGGACGAGCAGCGCCGGCTCGGGCCGGCGTTCCGGCTGCGCGACTTCCACGACGCGCTCCTGCGGGCGGGCAGCCTGCCGATCAGCTTCCACCGGCGCCTGCTGGAGGGGACCGCCGGCGGGGCGGATTCGACCGGCGGCGGGCGACCGTCCGGCAGTGGCCCCGGTCCGGCCGATCTCGCGGCCCGGGCATGAGTCGCGCGTGCAGGTGATCCCGGCCATCGACCTCGCGGGCGGGCGCTCGCGGGTCGTGTTCTGGCCCGGCGCCTCGGGCGGCACCGGCGCTCCGACCGACCGGCCGGAGCGCATCGTGGAGCGGTTCGTGGCCGACGGGGCCCGGATCGTCCACCTGGTGGACGTCGACGGCGCACGGGCCGGTAGCCCGGCCAATCTGGAGGCGGTCGGCCAGGTGGCCGCGCGGGTCGCGGTACCGATCCAGGTCGCCGGCGGCTTCGAGCGAGGCGATCACATCCGGCTCGCGTTCGCGGCGGGGGCTACCCGAGTCGTCCTTGGGATGAGCGTCGCGGACGATCCCGAGACGCTCGCCGACTGCCTGGCGGTCGCCGGCGACTGGCTGGCCGTCGGGCTCGACCCGCGGCCGGATCGGTTCGCGCAGTTCCCCTGGAGGCGGGCAGCCCCGCCCACGTTCGATGGCCTCGTCGCCGAGCTCGCCGAGCGCGGCGTCCGGCGGCTCGTCGTCAGCCATGCCGCGGAGGCCGACCTGGCCCGGCTCGTCGCGCTCGCCCGCTCACTGGATGTCGAGGTGCTCGTCGCGGGCAGTGTCCACGACCTGGCCGGGATCCGCCGGCTGCGCGAGGTCGGTGTCGATGGACTGATCCTGGGCGAAGCGCTCCTGTCCGGCGCGATCGAGTATCCGGCCGCCCTGGAGGCCGCCGCATGATCACGTTCCTCGCCCGTGGCGCTCGCCTGGGCACCGCCAGCACGTTGATCGCGATGCTGCTCCTGGCGTGCACGACGAGCGCGACGTCCAGACCCGCCGGCGCGGGCGCGGCCGGGGCCGGCGGAATCGCCGGTTGCCCGGCCTCGGTACCGGCGAAGGCCGCCGCGGGCACGACCTCAACCGCGACCATCGCGACGCCCAAGGGCACGATCGTCATCAAGCTCGAGGCGGACCTGGGACCCCTGGCCGTCGGCAACTTCGTCGCGCTCGCCAACTGCGGCTACTTCGATGGCGTCGTCTTTCATCGGCTGGTGCCCGGCTTCGTCATCCAGGGCGGCGACGGCCAGTACGGCCGGTCGCCCAACGTCGACAAGAGCCGGGTCGGCGGGGGCGGACCCGGCTACGAGTTCAAGGACGACCCGGTCAGGACCGCATATACGCGCGGCACGGTCGCGATGGCGAACGCCGGCCCGGACACCAACGGGAGCCAGTTCTTCATCGTGCTCGACGACAATTCGGGCCTGGACCCGCTGTACTCCGTCCTCGGCCATGTGACCTCGGGCATGGAGGTCGTCGATGCGATCGCGGCGATGCCAAATAGCGGCGGCCAATCGAACGCCGCGGTCGATCCCGTGCCCATGACCAAGGTCACGATCGCCACCCCTTAGCCCAGTCACAGGAGGAGCACCCATGACCCGCGCCACCATCGCCACCGACATCGGCGACATCGAGGTCGAGCTGTACGACCAGAGCGCCCCGAAAGCCGCGAAGAACTTCGTCGACCTGAGCCAGAAGGGCTTCTACGACGGGGTCATCTTCCACCGCTGCATCCCCGGCTTCGTCATCCAGGGCGGCGACGGCCAGTACGGCAAGAAGGCGAGCCTCGACTCGGGTCGCGTCGGGACGGGCGGCCCGGGCTACAAGTTCGAGGACGAGCCGGTCAAGGGCGACTACGTCCGCGGGGCGCTGGCGATGGCGAACTCGGGCCCGAACACCAACGGCAGCCAGTTCTTCATCTGCACGGACGACCTGACCGGCCGACTGCCGAAGAACTACACGCTGTTCGGCCTCGTCACCAAGGGGATGGACGTCGTCGACACGATCGTCTCGGCGCCGCGCAACGGACGCGACCTGCCGAATGAGCCCGTGGCCATGACGAAGGTGACGATCCACGAGGCGTGAGCCCTTGCGGGGGTCGGCGCGGCCTCGAGCGCGCAGGCGCGGGCATTCGTTCGCTGCGTGGCACGGCCGGCGTGCCACGGCGCGCTCAACGTGCCAACTGGAGGTTGAGGGCTGCCGGGCGCGGCCTCGTTCTCGATTTCGCACGCCCAGCGTGCCAACGCGAGGGTGTGGACTGATTCACGCGCGCTCGTTTGCTGGTTGGCACGCCCCGGCGTGCCAACGGCGTCTGCCCTGCGGCGTCCGCCGCCGCGTCGGGAGCGTGGTGAAATGAAGGTTAAGGAATTTACACAAGCACTCGTGACAAAAACCCTTGGCTTTCCGGGACCGGCAGGGTACAGTCACACATGCTGCGAGAGCGGCCAGCTGCCCCAGCACCAAGGTCATGGGTAGGTAGGGTCAGGGTAGTCGGTGCAGCCGACGTGATAGATGCCCTTGATGCGCGGCAGAAAGCGCACCGCTTCGGCGGTTCGTCTTCACCGGGACAGCACCGGAGCGGTTCCCAACTCGGGAGCCGCTCCGTTCTTGTTTCCGGTCCGGATCCTGAGCCTCTGTCGGCGCAGGCGACCGACACCGCTCCGACCATCGCCCGCCTGCAAGAGTTTCGAACCTTCGCTAGATTGCCGATGGTCGTCGCTCCAGGACCTACCGGTGTCCGTTCCGGCACACGCCGGTTCGAACTCCGCGAGGGATCGGTCGGCCGGCGGCCTGGGACCCGACTCCGATCGAGGAGATGAGATGAAGCCTGCGAGCGCCACGTCCGTTCGGCAGCCACGACCAGGGTCAACGGCCGTCACTGGCCCTTCCGTCAGACGAGGATCGTCGTTCATCGCAATGTCCGTGGCGAGCACGCTCGCCCTCGCCTTCCTGGTGGGTTGCAGCGGCAGCAGCACCCCGGTGCCGGCGCCCACCGCTTCGCCGACCGCATCTCCGTCGGCGGTCGCTCCCCTCCCGTCCACCGAACCCACGTCGGCCCCGACGGCGAGCCCGAGCGCCAGCGCGAGCGCTCCGTCCGGATCGCCGCTCGATGGCGACTGGACCGGGTCGTGGACGAGCACGTCGACCGCCGGAGTGACCGGAACGTTCACGCTGACGGTCACCTTCGAGGCCCAGAGCATGACGGGGACGATCGTGGTCGCGGGAACGCCGTGCATCTCGACAGGGACGGTCACCGGAACGCTGAACGGCACCGCCATCAGCTTCGGCGTCGTTTCTGGTTCGCAGACGATCGCCTACACCGGGAAGGTCGCGGGCACCACGATGTCGGGGACGTACCAGACCGGGGCGAACTGCGGCGACGACGCGGGGACGTGGCAGGCCACCAAGGGCTGAGCACCGCGCGGTCGGGTAAGCTGGGCGGCGACGCCGGCGAGCGATAGAGTCTCCCAGCCATCCGGGCCGTCGGGTCCCGCTCGGCAGGAGGCGGGCCGGTGCCCCATCGCGCGCCTGTAGCTCAGTGGATAGAGCGTCGGCCTCCGGAGCCGAAGGTCGCAGGTTCGAATCCTGTCGGGCGCGCCAGAACACATGTTCTATTTAGCCTCCGCGGCCCCAACCAGCCGCCCACGAGGAGCCCCAAGCGTGCGGGCGGCGGGCCGCGGGCCACGGTTTCTATTCGGCCGTTGGGCCATGTCGTCGGGTTGGATCTCTGGCGGAGCCGGGAGTCTGAGGGCGCAGATCTGTCGAGCTGGGCGGCGAAGGAGGCCGCAGCCGTGCGCGGTGCGCCGACTTGACGGGCGTGGGTTCGGCAGGCTACAGTTAACCATGTGGTGAACCTTCTCCGGCGACCATGGACGACCTGAGCCGGGTGTTCGACGCTCTGGCCAACGAGCACAGGCGCGAGATCATGCGGCTGCTTGCTCTGCAGCCTCGCTCGATCAGCCAGCTAGCAGAGCTCCGCGGCCTCTCGCTACCGGCGATCCACAAGCACGTCCACGTGCTCGAGGAGGCTGCGATGGTCAGCCGACGCAAGCTCGGGCGGACGAACTTCCTGGCACTCGAGCGGGAGCCGCTCAGCCGTCTGCAGGCCTGGACGGGCCAGTTCCACCCATGGTGGGGCACCGATGGGGAGATGCTGGAGAACTACGCCGACGCTCTCCGTCGGGACCCACCGTCAAGCAAGGAGGCATCATGAAGAAGTTCGTATTCCTGGCCCACGGCGAGATGGAGCGGACGCCGGAGTTCCAGACTGCGCATCGGGCGTGGTGGTCGTCGATCCGGGGCCACGTCGTGGATTCGGGCAACCCCTTGTTCAATGGACGGAACGTCAGCCGTCACCGCACGGTCACCGAGCTCTCAGCTGACCAGTCGCCGGCGCTTGGCTACTCGATCGTGCAGGCCGAGTCGATCGACGAAGCGGTCGCCTTGTTGGCCGAGTGCCCGATGGACATGTGGGTCTACGAGGCGATGCCGATGTGACTCTGCGCCCGTGATGACCGGTCTCGCCCTGCTCATCCCTTTCTATCTATCCCTAGGTGATTCCCTTGGTCTGGATCCAGCCGCTTTGGCGACGGTGACAGCGCGGTGGACCTACCGGGCCAGGTCGGCATCGCTCCATCACGTTTACGCCAAGGCGCGGTGGGAAGCCGGGCCGGTGCGACGTTGTTCTCGATGCAGCACGGAATGCTGGCTTCGCGAAGAGCTGGAGGCGTTCGAGATGACCGATGACGCCGGGTTGACGGAGGTGATCGACCACTATCCCGACGGCCGCGTACGGTTCACAGGATTCCACCTTGACGGCGAGATGCACGGCGACTGGACGTTCTACCGGGCGGACGGCTCGGTCATGCGCACGGGCTCGTTCGACCGCGGCCGGCAGGTCGGAGTGTGGAAGACGATCGACCGATCCGGGAACGTCGTGAAGGTGACGGAGTTCGCCCCGCCGGCAGGCTGACCGACGGCATCGAGCGTCTGCTGGGGCGTCGGTTAGCGCCTTGGGGACTGGTACGGTCTGCCGAGCGCCTGGCTCCGATGGACGCGACTCGCCTGTCACGAGCCTTACCATTCGCGTCGTGAGGCTGGCGAAAGGTTTGGTGACCTTATCCGCGATCGCGTTCGCCGTGACCGGTCTCGGATATCTCGTGGCGCCCGGCACGATGCTATCGGTCGTCGGCATCGAGTCTGCGGCCACGAGCGACTTCCTCATCCGGACAGAGGGCGTCGCCCTCATCGCCGGTGCCGGGTTCCTGTGGGCAGTTCGCGAGGGCACGCCGACCCAGTTTCGGCTCGTCCTGCTGTCGCTCGCCTTCTATTACTTCGTCGGCACGCTCATCGACCTGACGGCCTTCGATCACGGGGTCGTCGGCACAGCATCCGTGCCCAGTGGCGTTGCGCGCGTCGCCGTCGGGAGTGCGTGCCTGGTTGCCGTGTGGCGAGCGTCTCGGGCCGCGTCGAGCGGGTGACCTCGGATCCCAGACGGCCTCGGGCCTGGGGCCTTGGTCGGGCGTCTATACCGCATCCCGTCGCAGCACACTTGCGGGAGCGTCCCGTCCTGTCTGGTCTGGGTACGTCAGCCGGCTCGGACGCCAGCAGTGATCCCCTGGACCCTCCACGCGACTTCGACATGTCGCTCTCGCGCGTGCGACGGAGTCAGCATGAACTCAACCAAGGAACGGTTGGCTGACTCCAGTCTCAGCAAATGCCTTGAGGGCGCCGAGGATCCGAGCCCAGGTGTAGCTGACCTTCGCGTACTCCAGCTCAGGATAGTCGTCTGGCCAGCCGTCCTGGCGGAAGAGCACTGTCGTGCCGCCGATGGTCGCTGGCGCCAGTTCCCAGGTCACCGTCGTCCCCGCCCAGTACGGGAAGTCGCCGAGGCAGCTCCAGCGCACCAACCGTCCTGGTTCGAGCGCGTCGATGCGCATCCGGAGATCGACCGGCGCCCCGGGGAACCCGAAGCGAGCGATGGACCCGATGACCGGTTCAAGGTCCAGGTCCGAGGTCCAGAACGCGGCCTCGCCCGCCTCGGTCGAGATCGCCCCGTAGATCGACTCGGCGTCGGCATCCACTTCGACGGCGAACAGCATCGGTCCGTTCATCGCCATCCTCCTCAGGGTCTAAGGGACTCCTTAAGTATGTGCTTAACGATGACCTGCGGCCAGAGCCTTGTCAATGCTGAAGCAATGCCTTAATTTTCGGTGCATGGACTCAGCCCTGCTCAAGGCCGTCGCAAGTCCGCGTCGCTGCGCGATCCTCGGGCTCATCTGGGAGCACGAGTTGTCGGCCGGCGAGATCGCTGCGCACTTCAGCGTGAGCTGGCCGGCGATCTCGCAGAACCTCGCCGTCCTGCGCCGATCCGGGGCGGTCACGGAACGACGGGTCGGCACCCGCCGGCTGTATCTGGCGGACCAGCGGGCGCTCGGCCCGTTGGCGGAGGTCATCCGATCGATGTGGGCGTCCGACCTCGACACACTTCGTCTCCTCGCCGAGGCTGAAGAGACAAGGGGCGCATCATGACAGTCGATCCCTTGTTCGGGTTGGAACTCGAATCGCGGGTACGCGCCCGTCCCGACACCATCTTCGCGTTCTTCACCGATCCGACGCTGTACCGCCGCTGGCAGGGCGAGGACGCGGAGCTTGACCCACGCCCGGGTGGCATCTACCGGGTCCACATGCCCGGTCAGGCGGTCGTCGAGGGCGTCTATCTCGTGGTCGAACCGCCGCGCCGGATCGTCTTTACCTGGGGGTGGGTGGGAAACGCCGAGGTGCCTCCCGGCTCGACAACGGTCGAAGTGACCTTCACTCCGGACGGCGAGGAAACGATCGTCCGACTCGTCCATCGGGGTCTCCCGACGCAGTCGAGCCGTGACGAGCACGCCGCGGGCTGGCGGCACTACCTTGGCCGGGTGGTCATCGCGGCGAGTGGCGGCGACCCTGGGCAGGACCCGTTGGGTGAAGGTCCGATTGCCAACCGATCGGATATTGCTGAGGTCTTGCCGTGAGCACTGTCGATGTCGAAACCGAGATCGTCATCGCGCGCCCTCGTGCCGAGGTGGCCGCCTTCGCGGCGAATGCCGACAATGCCACGACCTGGTATCAGAACATCAAGTCGGTTGAATGGAACACGCCGAAGCCAGCCACAGTGGGCTCTAGGATCGCCTTCGTCGCTCGCTTCCTCGGCCGGACCATCGCGTACGTCTATGAGGTGAGGGAGTCGATCCCGGGCGAGCGCTTCGTGATGAGCACGGCCGATGGCCCGTTCGCGATGGAGACGACCTACACGTGGCGGGACGAGCCGGGCGGGGGGACGCGGATGACCCTGCGCAATCGAGGCGAGCCGTCCGGATTCTCGGGGTTGGCGGCGCCGCTGATGGCCGGCGCGATGCGACGCGCAAACGGCAAGGATCTCGCGCGTCTGAAGTCGATCCTCGAAGCTAGGGCGACACAGCCAAAATGATGGCATAGTCAAGCACGGATACGAGGTCGCGCGATCCCCGTCGTGTCCGGGTCGTGGTCGTGACTCCCCGTCGCTTCCGGGTCCATCGTCAATGCTCCTGGAGCCCGATCGAGACCGTTTCGCGAGGTCTGTCTCGACGATCTGTGGCACTGCGAAATGGGAGCGATAGCAGAGGCCGGCGTCGCCTGGGGTGTCTTCGATGGCCTCCCCCAGGTGGGCTCCGCAGCAGGGGTAGCGTTCCCAGCCGCCGCGTTCGCCCTGGCGGCCCCGACGGCCACCTGCCTGGTCCGCACGATGCGACCTATCGCTCAACCTCGGACTGACCGAAAGCTCTGACCCCGTGTCACGGCAATCAGAGGTCGATCGTCATTCCCTCCCGAGCGCCGACGGCATCTCCCCTGAGGCGGAGCGACCTCGCCTCGTCGACCATGCGATCGATCGTTGCGTCGTCATGGTCGGGTTCGTGGTGGAAGAGGACGAGTCGTTCGACCCTGGCGAGATCTGCGAGCGACGCGGCGTGTTCGACCGAACTGTGTCCCCAGCCGACCCGCTGCCGGTACTCATCTGAGGTGTACTGGGCGTCATGGATGAGCAGGTCTGCGCCCGCCGCGAGATCGTGGCCGGACGTCCAGGCGGCGTCCTCGAGCCGCCCGCCGAGGGCCGGTTCGTGGTCGGGCAGGTACGCGACCGTCCTCCGAGCAGCGGTGAGACCATAGCCGACGGTCGGGCCTGGATGGATGACTGTCGTCGCCGACACACGGACGGCACCGATGCTCCAGGCGGGCGGCACATCGTGCAGCTCGACCGACGACGGCAGGTCGCGAAGACGCACCGGAAACAGCGGCGGTGAGAGGTACCGCGTCAAACGCGCCCGGAGGTTCTCCGTGGCCGACCGAGGACCCCAGATGTGGATCTCACGACCGGGCTCGAACAGCGGCCGGAAGAAGCCAAGACCCTGGATGTGGTCCATGTGAAGGTGGGTGATGAGCAGGTGCACCACCCGACCATCGCCGGCGAGAGCCAGACCAGCGCGCCGTAGCCCGGTCCCGGCATCCAGCACGATCACCGCATCGTTGCCGTCCTCGACGGTGAGGCACGCCGTATTGCCACCGTAACGGAGCGTCTCCGGGCCCGCGCTGGCGATCGAACCACGCGACCCCCAGACCGTGACCCTCAAGATCTCGCCGGCAGCGGCGGGGCCCCGTCGTGAGCCTGCGGCCACAGGAGGACCAGGGCGCCGATCACACGACCGCCCGCATCCGTGAGCGGGATCGCAGTCGCCTCGATGGGCCGCAGGATCCCGTCGAGACCACTCATTTGGAACGACGCGTGGACCGGTCGGAGCTCCCGCATCGCGACCATGCCTGGAAGTTGGTCGACGGGCATCGGCTGACCGTCATCGCCACGTGGCGCAAGGATGGCCGCGCGCTCGTCGAACCGAAGCGCATCTACCTCGTCAAAGCGACGGCCAAAGATCCGCTCGGCGGGTTCGTTGAAGAAGAGCGTGTCCCCTCGGCCATCGACGACCAGCGCAGCTACCGACAACCCCTCGACGAACTGGCGCGTAATGATGATCGCGACATCTTGTTGGGCCACGATCACATTCTGCTCGGTGGGGTGCGTCTGCGTTCAGGCCATTCCGGTTCTGCCCCGGCCACGAAGCCCGCCTGGGCCTTTGCTCTCATCACAGGGCCCGCCGGGCCACCGCGTGTTCCAGGGCCGACCGGACCCATTCCATATCAGGAAGTCCGCGCAGGCCGGCAGCCGTCCGGTAGAGCCGGCAGCGCGGCGTGTAATCACCCGGATCGCTGTAGGACGGGTCGACGTCGATCCCGTCGACGCGAATGGTCGGTGAGCCAGGAAAATGCAACGAGGCGGCCACCGATGGATCGGTGGCGTCGATCGACACGATGACCGCCCTCGGGACGATCGTGGTCATCAGGTCGATGAGCATCCGGCGAGCGGTCAGGTGGTTCGGGCAGTCCCGGAACCAGAGGAGTTCGATCGACGGCTGGAGCCCCGAATCGGATCTGGGCGTCGTCACGTTTCAGGTCCTTGAGTGGCGACCGTTGGGCCGCCGAGAAACTGGATCCATCGCTCCGGGATCGCCAGTCGGATCGTCGGCGTATCTCGCCGAAACAGGCCGCCCGGCCACAGCTCGGGCATCCCTTCGCGCAGGACAGCCATCAGCCCCATCCGGTTCGCGGGATTCCCCTCCGGCTCGTAGCTTCTTGATGATGTGGATCCGGTCCGGCGGGCGTCAGCCGATCGCCGTGCGTCGCGCCGGGCAGGATGCCGGCCATGAACACCGAAAGTTCACAGCCGACGACGACGACGACTGCGTGCCCGTTACGGCGCAGTTCCTCGGCGACCTGCGCCGTCTCCGCGACACGCGTTAGGGTTGTCGAGGCGTCGGCGTTGGGGATCATCGGCGAGAGCCAGACCTCGAGGCCCCGTCGCACCGCGACCTCGCCGGCCGACGCGAGGCGGCCAATCTCCCCGCTGGTGATCCGAATGGCATTGGCGTGCAGACCTGCTGCGATGTCGCCGATGTCGCGCTCGATCTCCTGGTCGGTGAGGATTGGGCGAGTCAGTGAGCCGTCGAGGGTCTCGGTTCCGACGTCATAGTGGATGCCTCGCAGGTGCACGGTTTGTCTCCCACTCCATGCCGGTTCTGATGGGAGCATGCCCCCTTCATGCACGGAGCAGTTGGATGCGCCAGCCGGCGCACACCGGGATGTGTCGCTGGTTCGCGGCGAGGAAAGGAGACGGCATGGGTCGAATCCTCGTGATGAACAGCGTGACGCTTGACGGCGTCATGCAGGGGCCCGGCCGCCCCGACGAGGACCCGCGCGATGGGTTCATGCATGGTGGCTGGGCGATCCCATTCGCCGATGAGGCGATGGCCGCCAAGATGGGCGAACGGATGGGCGAGGACCGTGCCTTCCTGTTCGGCCGCCGCACTTACGAAGAGGTGTTGGCATCCTGGGACGCGCAGGGCGGCCCGTTCAAGGACGCGCTGAGCAGCGCACGCAAGTACGTCGCTTCGAGCAACCCCGCGGCAACGCTCGGGTGGCCGAACTCGACGCTGCTGCGCGGCGACGTTCCGGCCGCTGTCGCGAACCTACGGCGAAGCTCGGGTACGAACCTCGTGATCATGGGGAGCGGCGTGCTGATCCGATCACTGATGGTCGCCGACCTGATCGACGAGTACCTGCTGATGATCCACCCGCTGGTGCTGGGCAGCGGACGGCGATTGTTCACCGACGGCGCCGCGGCGTCGCTCCGCCTGGTCGAGAGCAGCACCACGAGCAAGGGTGTGCTGATGGCCATCTATCGGCCCACAAGGGCCTGAGGGGTCGCGTCGCCGGCGGGCTACCTCGCCACCCGGCCTCCGAGACTTAGCTCGCGCTCAGCGACCAATCTCGTTGGCTCCGGGCCGGCGCCCACGATTTCGCCAGGCCACGGCTGGCCAGTGGAGCGGCCGAGGCCGGGCCCGCCGTTACTCCGAGTTGCGCGCAGCCGCTTGGGCAGTCCATGCGAGCGCCCAGAACATGAAGCCGAACAGCGCGAACCTGGCGAGCGCGAGTACGGAGAGATCGGCCGACAGGGTGGCGAGTGCCCCAAGCCCGAACAGGAGAGCGGCCAGCAACCCGAGCGCCATCGCCGCGCGTCCTAGCCGAGTCCGATCCATCGAACGTCCCTCCTCAGGGGTTTCTGGGGTAGCGGGCGACCAGCATACGCGGACCCGGCAGCAATCCCGCTCGTTGCCCGAGGCGGCGTCAGCTACGCCTGGCGCTTCGCCACGCCGGCGCGAACGATGGCCTCGACCGCCGCCGTATCGAACACGTCACCCTCATACCAGTCGATGCCGCGCCGCCGGCTGCTGTCGGGGTACGCGTTGAAGAGGTGGTGCGGGTCGGGCAGTGCCGCGCCGTCACTCATCGTGAGGCGGACCCGCTCCTTGAGGACATTGACGTGGCACACGATGCCGTCGTGTTCGAAGCAGGGCGTCCCCGGGAGCTTCGCCGAGACCCACTTCCACGTCTCGACGATTTCGGGATCTGCGGCATGGATCGCCGCACGGAGCCGAGCCACCATCTCGCCCTTCCAGCCAGGGTTCGAGGCGATGAGCTCGTCCAACTGGTTTGTTCGACTCGTCATGCTTCAATCAGCCCGCGGCCTTCTTGACCAGCTCCGCGATCCGCTTCTCGCCCGCCGCCGTCAGGCTCGTGACGGCGAAGGCGACCGGCCACAACTCCCCATCGTCGATCGACGCGTCGGGCTGGAAGCCGAAGGTCGAGTAGCGCACCTTGAACTTCGACTTCGCCTGGAAGAAGCAGATCACCTTGCCGTCCCTGGCGTAGGCCGGCATCCCGTACCAGGTCCGGGGGACGAGTCCCGGTCCGCTGGCCAGGACGAGCTCGTGCAGCCGCGCCGCGATCGCCCGGTCATCGTCGGGCATCTCGGCAATCTTGGCCTGTACGTCCGCCTCGCCCGCGGCGCGCGCCTCCTCCGGGCTCAGTTTCGCCGCCCTCTTTCGCTCCCGGACTGTCTCCTGCATCGCGGCGCGCTCTTCGTCGCTCAGGACGTTGCCGGAGTTCTTCGCGGAGCTTCGTCGCTTCGTGGATGTCTTCGTGTCTGCCATGTCCGTTGGTCCTCTCACTCTACGCGCCGCCTGAGCGGCGTGATCGTGCTCGCCGCCTCGACGGATTGCCTCGGACCATACCGCTACGACCCGCGTTCCGCTTCTTCGAATCTGCTCGATTGCTCCTGTGGAGGGCCTCCGGGCTCGGGCAGCCGCGGCGCCAGGATCCACACCAGCTGCGCGGTCGTGGCCGCTCCTACCTTCGTCCGCGCGTTCGCCAGGTGGTGCTTCACGGTCGAGTGGGCCAGCCCGAGGCGGTGGGCGGCCGCCTTCTCCGAGCCGGCGTCGAGGACCGCCGCCACGACCGCAATCTCGCGGACCGTGGCGCGTCCGGCCGGACGACCATCGGCGGAACGCCCGTCGACAGGGGGACGAGGTCGGGCAGGACCGCGAGCGGGTCTCTCGGTCACGCCCGTCGCTCGGGAGCCACAAGCCCTAGATGGGAGTCCAGGTGCCACCGATCAGGGGCACGCTCCCGCCGCCGGTGGCACGGACTCGCGCGGTGAGGAATGATCCGCCTGCGTCGACTCCGGTCAGGGGCACCTTCAGCCGGAAGATCCGAAACGTCCGGCGAACCGACAGCGCGGCAGGAGAGGTTACAGGAACGGAGACCTGGACGGGCCATGGACGATCGGGCCGCGGAAGCGGACATCACCTTCTAGCGCGCGAACCACTCGAACTTCGGCCTCGAAGCGGAGGGCGCCGTCCGGCTCGAAGACGCCCAACTGGAGGCGTGCGGCCTTGTCCTGCAGTCCGAACTCGATACCCACTCCGGTGGGCGGCGCCTCGCAGACCAGTCGCAGTCGCACGACGCGACCCGTAACGTCCGTCGTCGTCATCGGCCAAGTGTCGCAGGCTCTGAAGGAGACGGTGCAGCCGAGGGTGAGGGTGGCCGGCAACGAAGCACGCCGCCGGAAGATCCACCTTCCGCTGTTGCGACTCCTCCGGGAGGGGGACGTACTGGGACGCGTCCGTCACGCCAGCCGCCTCGCCGCGGCGACCCCCTCGTCGCGGCCCTCGATCGGCATCTCGTAGGCTGTTATCGCGCGTCCAACACCTGTCGGGCGCGC
>CAVRBO010000003.1:0-406330 GCA_963719285.1 uncultured Chloroflexia bacterium | reverse complement strand
CACGGCGCTCCGTTCGGCGGGTCACAATGTCGCTCCAGACTTGTAAGGCGGTCATTTGTCCCGATGGTCCTCAGCGTCGTGTCGGTCGGGGCGCACCAGGATGACGAGCTGAGTTGCCTCGGCACGTTGATCCTCTGCGCCGCACGGGGAGACCGCATCACGACGGTCTCGATCTCGAGGGGCGATCTCGGGGGCCAGCACGACCCCGCTATCCCCCACGAGGAGATCACTCGGATCCGCATGGCAGAAGCCTCGGCCGTGGCCTCTTCGCTTGGAGGCGAATACGTCTGCCTTGGCTGGGATGACGAGTTCATCATGGACACCCAAGAGACACGGGTCGCGGTCGCACGCGTCCTGCGCCGCGTACGCGCCGACCTTGTCCTCACCCCGCCGCCGACGGACTACAACGTCGACCACATCCGGGCCGGCGAGATCACGGCGCATGCGGCTCTGTTGAGCGCGATCAATACGCTGGACATCGGTGAGGCCCCCCTGCCTCGGGCTCCGGTCGTGATGTACATGGACTCCATCGTCGGACTCGACTTTCAGCCGACTCACTATGTCGACATCAGCACCGTGTTCGCCCAGAAGTGCGACCTGCTCAAGCTCCATGCATCGCAGATGCTGAGCCAACCGAACATCACCGGGTGGGATCTCGTGACGCATGCAGAGGCGGTCGGCCGACTACGCGGTATCCAGTGCAGCGTTCGTTACGCGGAGGGGTTCCGGCCGGTGCTTCGCACGCCCCTCGTTCGGCCCGGCTCCCTCCTCCCCGAGGGTGGCGCCGGCGAGTGATCCATGCCAGGGGCGGACTGTCTCCCGACGGGTGCAGCGCATAGTAGGCAGCAGCGGAAGCGTCTCGGCATCCGGCCGCCGCGAGCACCATGACGGATCGGGCCTTGTTGCGGGAGGGTCATTCGATGGACGGGATTCGCGCGGCACTCGATGCGGCGACCGGCTATCTCGGGCAGCACCCGGAGGAAGCGTCATATACGGACTCCGTGGCGACCGCGACGATCGTGGACGGGCTTCGAGTGAGGACCGCCGGCCCGACCGGGGCAGCCGTCTTCACGGACATGCCGGCGTCCGTGGGCGGGACCGACTCAGCAGCGTCGGCTGGATGGCTGTTTCGTGCCGCCCAGGCAAGCTGCGTCGCCACGGTCGTGGCGATGCGCGCGGCGGCACTCGGTGTCTACCTGCGGACATTGATCGTCACGGTCGACTCCGTCTCCGACGATCGGGGCATCCTCGGCATGGACCCATCGATCCCCGCGGGTCCACTCCGCGGACATGTCTCGATCGTGCTGTCGGCCGAGGGAGTCGACTCGACCGACCTGGAGGACATCGCGCGCTGGGGCGTCGATCACTGTCCGGTGGTCGATGCAGTGCGGCGGGCGGTCCCGATGACAGTCGACGTCGAGACGACTTGACTCGATGAAGCTGTACTTCGCCGGGCCGCTCTTCACGTCCGCCGAACGGACCTGGAACGACGATCTCGCGACGGCCCTTCGCGACGCGGGACACGAGGTCTTCCTGCCGCAGGACCAGGAGCCGGGCATGGACGCGCCGGGCATCTTCAGCACGGACATCGGCGGCATCGACTGGGCGGACGCGCTCGTGGCGATCATGGATGGCCCGGATCCCGACTCGGGCACCGCCTGGGAGTGCGGCTACGCCTACGGCAAGAAGCCGATCCTCCTGGTCCGGACGGACTTGCGCGCACAGGCGGGGAGTGGGGCGCCGTACAACGCGATGCTCGCGGAGTCCGCCACGATCCGGCTCGACCTGCCGTTCGTGCCGCTGGCCCGCGTCGTGGCCGAGGTCCTCGATGCGCTCGGCCGGCTGGATAGCGCCTCGCGATGACGAATCATTGGGCGCCCGGCACCACGATCATCTGTGCGCCAGGGAAGTAGACACGCATCTCGAACGCCGCTTCGACCCGCTCCACGGCATAGCGGTTGAGCCAGGCGTCACCGACCTCGCGAAGCTCGGCGGGGTCGCCCGCGAGCCCGATCCTCGCATTGGCCACCAGAACGAACGTCCCGCTGGGGCGGGCCAATGACTTGGCCGGGTCGAAGCCCGGGAGCGTGGGCAGGTCGGCCCGGACCGCGTAAGGGCCGACGACGAGCTCGAGCTCGTGCCAGGCCGAATGAGGCGTCAGCACGGTCTCGGGCGGTGCCACGACCAGGAGCAGGTCCTCGGTCCGTTCCGAGATCTCGGGTCCGGCGGGCACGACCTCGCCATCCAGCCCCCGACGAGCCGGCCGTCGGAGGGTGATCGAGTCACTCGTCTCGAGGAGGTCGTGGAGCCGATCGCCCTCGGCGACTTCGCCCTGGACCAGCCCCGTTGACGTATAGGCAGCGAATGCGATCGACATCGGCCCCCACCGAATTGTCACGACTCGAAGGCCTCAAGCCGCGACCATTCTAGGCCCCTCGAGCGCCGGGTCCGCAAGCCATCGGTCACTCGCGAGCCGGTTCCACGACCCTCGGACGGCCGCAGCTGGCGGTCCGTGCGGCTCAGCCGGCAGAGCGCAACTCGAACCCGGGATGCGCGCGGGCCGAGGCGAGGTAGTCCGCGACCGTGGAATCTGCGGTCACGCCGTACCAGCCACCGATCATCGGCCCGAGGACCTTGACCTTGAGTACGCTCGTGAGGGCGGCCCGCAGGATGGGGGCAGCCGCGTCGGATGACAGCTCGATCGCCACGACCTCCTCGCTCCGGCGCCCGCGTTTGATCGTCGCCCCTCCGGCCGCGCGGAGGTTGTGGACCCAGTTCACCTCCCCGAAGGCGGAGAACACGTAGCGCTCGCCGCCGGTCTCGAGGAGCGTGACCGGGAACGTCCGCGGGACCCCGCTCGTCCGGCCGCGGACGGTCAGGAGCGCGTTCGGGCCCATCGGCATGCCGGTCCGCAGGAGGCGGCGGACGAGCGGGTTGAGGGTCTGCACGATCGACGGGATGCGGCGGGCCTGCGGTGCGGCGTCGGTGGTCATGGCGGAGACTCCTGCTTCGAGTGCGAGCGCCGGGGATCCATGGCTCGTCGATGGGGGAACGGAGCCCGCCCGTCGGATGTGACCGGCCCACGGGCGAGGTGCCGTGTCACAGTCGACGTGGCGGATGCGTTCCCCCGATGACACGCGCACACGAACAGGGGTGACCGGTGGATCGACGCGACTGGCTCGCGCAGGAGTTCGAACGTCAGCGACCGTATCTCCGAGGCGTCGCCTACCGGATGCTGGGTTCGCTCACGGAGGCCGACGACGCCGTCCAGGAGAGCTGGGCCAGGCTCGATCGACGCGACCCGGGCAACGACGACCTCCGTGGCTGGCTGACCGTCGTCGTGGGCCGTATCTGCCTCGACATGCTGCGTGCGCGCCGCTCCCGGCACGAGCGGTACGCCGGGACGTGGCTGCCCGAGCCGGTCGTCAGCCCGGCGAACGAGGATGACCCGGAGGGCGACGTCGTCCTGGCCGATTCCGTCGGGCTCGCGCTGCTCATCGTGCTCGAGACCCTCACTCCGGCCGAGCGACTCGCGTTCGTCCTGCACGACGTCTTCGCGGTCCCGTTCGACGAAGTGGCCGACGTCGTGGGCCGATCTCCGGCCGCCACGCGGCAATTGGCCAGCCGGGCGCGACGGCGCGTTCGAGCGGGCGCGCCGGACCCGGACGCGGACCTGACCGTCCAGCGCGGCGTCGTCGATGCGTTCCTCGTCGCGGCGCGGTCAGGCGACCTCGAGGCGCTCCTCCGCGTCCTCGACCCTGACGTCGTCCTCCGCTCCGACGGCGGCGGGTCGGGCCCACTGGCCCGGCCGACGGTCGTGGGCGCGCTCGCCGTCGCCGGGCAGGCCCGGATCTTCGGCACCCGGTTCGCGACGCTCGCCCGGGCCGTCATCGTCAACGGCGGCCCCGGTGCGGTCCTGCAGGCCCCGGATCAGCCCACGATCGTGGCGGCCTTCACGGTCGCCAACGGGCGGATCACGGCCATCGACCTCATCGCCGATCCGGCGAAGCTCGGCGGCCTGTCGGACGCCGGCACGAGCGCCTGACCGGGAACGAGTCCGGCCCGCAGGCCACGTCCAGGTCGCGCTGTGATGACCGCCTAGGACCGGTGGACGGCCGCCTCGATCGCTTCGCCATGCTCCGTCCGGTGGCGGTACCGCTCGACATGACGGCCGATCCCGGCGGCCTGGATGCGCTCGACCACGGCCGGTTCCAGCGTCGCGAGGTACGCGTCGACCTCTGCCGAGGCGTCGCTGAAGAGCGCCACCGCTGCTCGACCGGGGATCGACCGCCAGCCGTGCAGTCCCGAGTCGTTCACGGCGTGGATGACGTCGAGCGGCACGGGCGTCGGGAGATCCATGCCGCCGTCGAGCGCAGCGCGCAGCCGCCCGACGTGGACGCGATCCCAGAACGAGAGATGGGCGAACTGTGCGGCGATCGTCCATCCATCGCTGTCCGGGACGGCCATCGCCGCGTCATCCAGCGAGGCGACCAACGAGAGGATCCGTTGCCGGGCAGCGGCGTTCTCCGTCACGTGGGTCATCGATCAGCCCTCCTGGAGCACGGACAGGATGTTGCCGGCCGGGTCCTTGAACCAGGCGATCGGCGGTCCGCCGCGGCGGTTGATCCCGCGCTCATCGACCCAGTCGTAGTGCTCGAACGCGACCCCGCGTGCCACGAGCGCGTCCACGGCGGCCTCGATGTCGTCGACCGGGAAGTTCAGGATCGTGAACGTGGCGGGAACGTGGTCGGGTTTGGGGTAGATGACCGTATCCGTGTTGCCATCGACGTGGAGCCGGAGCAGCCCGTTCGCCTCGGACAACCGCAGACCGAGCGTCTCCCCGTAGAACCGCTTCGCGGCCGCGATGTCGTCGACCGAGAAGCCACTGAAGGCCTTGCTGTGCTCGAGCACGATCGTCTCCCGTCCCTTGGTGCCGCGGCGATGGCGCGCCACGATCGTAGGCCCGATCGGCTCGGCCAGCGTGGGTGAACGACGGCGAGGCGTGGCCGACGGCGCCCTCAGGAGCCCTCGAGCAGCCGGTCCGCGGTGAACCCGAACGCGCGCTCGCCCCGCTCGATCGTCGGGTCGCGGAACCGCGCCGCCCGGATCGACGAGGCTGGGACGACCCACGCTTCCTCGTCGACGACGACCACGAGGGGCGAGTCGCGGTTGCGACCGACGGCCCGGCGGACGATCTCCAGGCCGCCGCTGCGCAGGCCCTTGCGATCGCCGGATGCGACGAACGCCTGAACCTCGGAGTTCTTGCTCCGGGCGATCTCCTCCTCGGTCAACGAGAAGGGCACGACGATCCCGCCACCGAGATCGAGCTCGATCTTGAAGTCCGGCCCTGCCATGCGTCTCTCCTGCCTTGCCACCACCGGAACGAGCGTCCGTAGACGGTCCGGGCAGCGTACCGCCGCGCGACACGACGAGCCGATCCTGTCGTGATCGGGTCGGGCGTCGCCTACCATCGACTCACACCCACGAGGAGCACTGCCACGAGGAGCACCGCCACGATGGCCTTCGACCCGGTCGCCGAACCCGACGCCTACCGACGCTCATTGCTCACCGAACTCGGCGACGACGACCCGGCGGTCGTCCAGGAGTCCACCCCGGCGGCGATCCGGGCGCTCATCGCTGAGGCCGGCGACCGGTTGCGGATCGCCCCAGAGCCCGGCGAGTGGTCCGTCATCGAGTGCATCGGCCATATCGTGGACGGCGAGCTCGTGACGGCCGCCCGCTATCGCTGGGTCGTCTCGGAGGACCAGCCCGATCTCGTCGGCTACGACCAGGCGTTGTGGGTGTCGGCCCTCCACCACGCCGACGTCGATCCGGCGATCCTCGTCGCCCAGTTCGAGGGCCTGCGCGCGGCGAATCTCGACCTGTGGGCGCGCCTGCCGGTCGCCGACCGCGCCCGGTTCGGGGTCCATCGCGAGCGCGGCCCGGAGAGCTTCGATCTCCTGTTCCGGCTCATCGCCGGCCACGACCGGGTCCATCTCGGCCAGGCCCGGAGGGCCCTCGCCGCGGTCTCGGCAGCGCCGGCCGGCACGCTCTGAGCCGGCTCCCTTGACCGGTCCCGGCACGCGCGACCCGTTCGTGGAGCGCGCCCGCGCGATCCTCCGTGACGCACCGCTGATCGACGGCCACAACGACCTGGCGATCGCCCTGCGCGAACGGGTCGGCCTGAAGACCTCCATGGTCGACCTGCGGGGTCACGTCGAGGGCCTCGACACCGATATCCCACGGCTTCGGGCCGGCGGGGTCGGAGGCCAGTTCTGGTCGGTCTGGGTCCCGGCCACCCTGCCGGAGCTCGAAGCGTTGCGGATGGCCGTCGAGCAGCTCGACATCGTCCACCGCTTCGTCACCCGCTACCCGGACACCTTCCGGTCGGCGGCCACCGCTGCCGAAGCCGAGGAGGCCTTCGCCGCCGGCCGGATCGCCTCGCTGATCGGCCTCGAAGGCGGCGCGATGATCGCGAGCTCCCTGGGCGCGCTGCGCCAGTTCCACGCCCGGGGCGTGGGCTACATGACCCTGACCCACTGGAAGACGACCCGCTGGGCCGATGCCGCGACCGACGCGCCGCGGCACGGCGGCCTGACCCGCTTCGGGGTGGAGGTCGTACGCGAGATGAACCGCCTCGGGATGCTCGTCGACCTGAGCCATGTCTCGCCGGCCACGATGGCCGCCGCGCTCGATGCCACCGAGGCCCCGGTCGTCTTCTCGCACTCCGGGGCGAGGGCGGTCACCGACCATCCCCGCAACGTGCCTGACGACATCCTTCGCCGGATCCCGGCGAACGGCGGCATCGTGATGGCCGTCTTCCTGTCGGAGTTCATCTCGAACGAGGTGGCCGCCCACATCGCGCCCGGCCAGGCC
This sequence comes from uncultured Chloroflexia bacterium, assembly GCA_963719285.1. GTDB lineage: Bacteria > Chloroflexota > Limnocylindria > Limnocylindrales > CSP1-4 > C-114. The sequence continues at coordinate 399,454 of CAVRBO010000003.1, read as the reverse complement.
GCCGAGGACGCGTACGTCGCTGCACATCCCGCGGCGAGCCCGGCCGAGCTCCGGGCCGCGATGCTGGGCTGGCTTGCCGAGAACCCGCCACCGTCGACGACCGTCGCCCACGTCGCCGACCACATCGACCACCTGCGATCGGTGATGGGCGTGGAGCATGTCGGGATCGGGAGCGACTTCGACGGCGGTGCCCTCGTCCCGGATGGCCTCGACGACGTGGCCGGGTTCCCGAATCTCCTCGGGGAGCTGCTGCGGCGCGGCTACACGGACGATGAGATCCGCGCCATCGCCGGCGGCAACATCCTGCGGGTCATGCGCGGCGCCGAAGCGGTCGCCGCCCGGTTGTCCGCGACCCGTGAGCCGTCCGAAGCCACGATCGAGGAGCTCGACGGGACGTGCTGAAGGTGTGGTCGAGGGCTTACCTCGGGTCGGTTGATGGTGGGTGACAGGGAGCCGGTCGTCTCCAAGTGGGCTGCCTACGATCCGACCGAGCGCCCCGGCGTGCTCCCGGTGGACCTGAGGATCCGGGCGGCGGAAGTCGACGACTGCGACGCAGTCGCGGCGATCGAGGCGAGCCGCGACGGGTCCGACCCGGTGCCGACGCGGGACAGGTGCACCGCCGAGGTGACGGATCCGCGAAGGATGCTGCTCGTTGCGGTCGTGGAGGGCACGGTCGTGGGTCTCGCCCGTGCGGGTCGGATGCGATCACCCGCGGACGCGCGGTCCGATGGCGGACCGGACGGCTGGTACCTGCTCGGCCTCATCGTCGCGGACGGTTGGCGACGCCGTGGCATCGGGCGAGCCATGACCCTGCAGCGCCTGGCGTGGATCGCCGAACGAGCCGACACCGCGTACTACTTCACGAACGCTCGAAATCATGCCTCCATCGACTTGCATCGCGAGCTCGGCTTCGTCGAGATCGACCCCGACTTCCACGGCCCGGGGATCTCCTTCGAGGGAGGGCGGGGCGTCCTCTGCCGACTGGATCTCAAGGGGCCCGGGTAGAGGAGCCGATCGCCCAGATGTGGGCCAGCGCGTAGGCCCGCCAGGGCCGCCACCGTTCCGCCCGAGCCGCGATCGAGGCCGGGTCCGCGGGCAGGCCAAGTCGGCGGAAGGCCGCTCGCACCGCCGCATCGCCGGGCGGGAAGGCGTCACGGTCGCGGAAGACGCGCAGGGCGACGTAGCCCGTCGTCCAGGGGCCGATGCCATGGATCGCCCGGACGGACTCAAGCGTCGCGACCGGGTCGGCCGCCGCCGAGAGCTCCAGGCGCCCGTCCGCCACGGCCGCTGCCACGGCGCGGATCGTCGCAGAGCGCCGCCCGGTCAGGCCGAGAGCGGACAGGTCGGCGGTCGCGAGCGCACCCGGCTCCGGAAACCGCCGCCCGAGCGCGGGATCCCCTACGTCCACCGCACGACCGTGCTCGTGCACGATCCGCCCCACCAACGTTCGTGCGGAGGCGAGTGTCACCCCCTGAGCGAGGATCGCGAGAACCGTCGACGCGAAACCGTCGAACGCGCCCGGGAGACGCATTCCGGGCTGCGCGAGTACGAACGGCCGCAGGACATCGTCCGCGGCGAGCGCGGTGTCGATCGCCACGGGGTCGGCGTCGAGGTCGAGGAGGCGGCGAGCCGTCGCTCCGAGATCCAGGAGCTCGTCCGGGGCCGCCGACTCGACCGTGAGCTCGATCGCCGACGATTGGCCCTGTGCCGGACGAAGACGGAGCACCGCGTCGCCCGAGCTGATCCGGACCACCCGCCGGTACTCCAGGCCGGTGACCGTCTCGACGCCGGGGAACGCCCGGGCCGCGAGGAAGTCGAACAGCGCGTCGGCGGCGAGCGGCGGTCGGTAGGTCAGCCGCATGGCACGGTCAGGACGCGGCAAGCTCGCGCAGGCGACGGTCGAGGAAGGCCCGTTCCGCGGCGTTGCCGGCCAGCTCGCGAGCCCGGCGATACGCGACCGTCGCGGCCTCGCGGCGGCCGAGCCGGCGGAGGAGATCCGCCCGCGCCGCATGGAGCAGGTGGTAGTCGTCGAGGGCGCCGTCCGCGGCGATCCGGTCGATGAGGGCGAGGCCGGCGGCAGGCCCGCGGACCATCGCGACCGCGACCGCCCGGTTGAGCTCGATCACCGGCGACGGCGTCATCCGGGCGAGCGTCTCGTACAGGATCGCGATCTCGGTCCAGTCGGTCTCCCCGGGCGTCGGCGCCTCGTCGTGGAGGGCCGCGATGGCCGCCTGGACCTGGTACGGGCCGGGTCGGCGCATCCGGAGGGCCCGCTCCACGAGCGCGGCGCCCTCCACGATCCGTTCGCGGTCCCACGCGTCCCGATCCTGGTCCTCGAGCAGGACGATGGCCCCGGCCGGATCCACCCGCGCGCTCCGCCGGGCGTCGTGGAGGAGCATGAGCGCGAGGAGGCCCAGGACCTCGGGCTCGTCCGGCATCAGATCGATGAGGACGCGGGCCAGGCGGATCGCCTCGGAGCTCAACTCCTGGCGGATGAGCGCGTCGCCGGTGGAGGCCTCGTAGCCCTCGTTGAAGATGAGATACAGGACCCGCAGGACGGCCTCGAGGCGCTCGGGCAGCAGGTGATCGGGCGGGACGCGGTACGGGATGGCGGCGTCGCGGATCTTGCGCTTGGCCCGGACCAGTCGCTGGGCGAGGGTCACCTCCGGCACCAGGAACGCCCGGGCGATCTCGGGCGTCGTGAGGCCCCCGAGCGTGCGCAACGTCAGCGCGATCTGGGCCTCCATCGCCAGGGCGGGGTGGCAGCACGTGAAGATGAGCCGCAGCCGGTCGTCGGCGAGTCCCTCCACGTCGTCCGTACCTCCTTCCCGTCCAGAGACGCCGGCGTCCACGACGGCCTCGTCGGCCAGCTCCCGCTGCTTCTCCCGGTAGCGCCGGGCCCGTCGCAACCGGTCGATCGCCCGGTTGCGCGCCGTGGTCGTGATCCAGGCCCCGGGATTGTCCGGGACGCCGTCCCGTGGCCACCGCTCGAGGGCCACGACGAACGCCTCCTGGACCGCCTCCTCGGCGAGGTCGAAGTCGCCGAGCACCCGGATCAGCGTCGCGACCGCTCGGCCCGATTCCTCGCGGAACAGGCGGTCGACGACGGCGTGGGCGTCAGTCGGCGACGGCAACGGCCTCGGCGGTCGACCCGCTCGGCAGGTCCCAGATGGGCCGGATCTCGATCGAGCCGTGGGTCGCGCCCGGGATCCGGGCGGCGAGCTCGATGGCCTCGTCGATGTCGTGGCAGTCGACCAGGTAGAACCCGCCGAGCTGCTCCTTGGTCTCCGCGAACGGGCCGTCGGTCGTGATCGTCCGGCCGTTCTCGACCCGGACCGTCGTCGCCGTCGAGGTCGGCTGGAGCGCCTCTCCGGCCTCGAACTGGCCGGTCTCCCGGATCGACGTCGTGAACTCGTTGTAGGCCTCGAACTCCCCGGCCGTGGCGTCCGCCGGAACGGGATCCATCGGCTCGGTGTTGTAGATCAGGAGCAGGTAGCGCATCGATGTCTCCTTGCTGCGGCGGAGGGACCCATCCGCGCCGTCATCGCTACGACGAATGAGACCCCGCCGAATCGACCGATCGCCCCGCAAGCGTAGCGGGCTCGGCGAGACCGCGGCGGGCCCGAGCAGAGCGACTCGATCACGGCCATCCCCGTCGTCGGCACCGCCATCGTGGCCGGGCGTCGTATCGTGTCCGCCATGGCGACGCCTGAGGAGATCCTGCGGATCGGCGACCACGACGTGACGATCACGAACCCGGACAAGGTCTTCTTTCCCGAGACCGGGCACACGAAGCTCGCCCTCGTCCGCTATTACCTCGCCATCGCCGATGGCGCGCTCGTCGGGGTGCGCGACCGGCCCATGGCGATGAAGCGGTTCGTCGACGGGGCGGCCGGCCCGTTCTTCTTCCAGAAGCGGGCGCCCGAATCGCGGCCACCCTGGGTCGACACGGTCGAGTTGTCGTTCCCGTCGGGTCGGACCGCATCGGAGGTCGTCGTACGCGACGCGGCAGCCCTCGCCTGGGTCATCAACCTCGGCTGCATCGACCTCAACCCGCATCCGGTCCGGGCCGACGACCTCGACCACCCCGACGAGTTGCGGGTCGACCTGGACCCGGTGCCGGGCGTGGAGTGGCCGCAGATCCGACAGGTGGCGCTGGTGACCCGGGAGGCCCTCGCCGCGGTCGGCCTCGTCGGCTGGCCGAAGACCTCGGGCTCGCGCGGCATCCACATCAACGTGCGCATCGAGCGGCACTGGACCTACCCGCAGGTCCGTCGCGCGGCGCTCGCCCTCGCCCGCGACGTGGAGCGACGGGCGCCCACGCTCGCCACGTCGCGCTGGTGGAAGGAGGAACGCCACGGCGTGTTCCTCGACTACAACCAGAACGCCAAGGACCGGACGGTCGCGTCGGCCTATTCGATCCGGCCCACGCCGGACGCTCGCGCCTCGATGCCCATGCGCTGGGAGGACGTCGAGACGTGCCGGCCGGAGGACTTCACGCTGGCGACCGTGCCGACGCTCGTGGCCGAGCGCGGCGACGCCGGAGCCGGGATCGACGCCGCGGTCGGGTCGCTCGAGGGGCTCCTGGAGCTGTCCGCCCGCGACGAGGCGGCGGGGATGGGCGATGCGCCCTGGCCGCCGAACTACCGCAAGCAGGCAGGAGAGCCCCCGCGGGTCATGCCGTCGCGCCAGCGCAAGTCGGCGGCGGAGTACGACACGCCGGAGGCCGAGGCGGAACGCGAGAAGGCACGGGCGGCGATGGAACGCCGGTTCAACCGGGCGGCCGAGGAACGCGCCGGGTTCCGCGGGACGAAGCCCACACCGACCGGCCGGCGGCGCTCGTCGATCCCGGTGATCGAGATCTCACGCGCCGCGGCCAAGGAGGACGCATTGGCCGGCCTGGACCGGTGGCGCGCCCGGTGGCCGGCGGCCGCCGCCGCCCTCGAACCAGCCGACGTGCTCGTCGATTCGATGCGCGGCCGGTCGACGACGTGGACGCGCGTCCGGGTCAACCTGACCCACGTCGCCGAGGCGGATCGCCCACCGCAGGAAGCGCTCGACCCCGATTACGACCCGTCCGTGGAATGGCTGGGCCAGGATCCGTCAGGCGCGCCCGATCGACCGGCACGCAGGCGCGCGACCCCGGCCGAGCCCTCCGAGCCCGCCTGACCTCCCCGATCAGGCCCGGACGCGGCCTCGCCAGCGGGCCATCAGGACGATGGCCGCGAACAGGTACAGGACTCCGTGCGCGACGAAGAACAGCGCGCCGCCGAGGGCGCCACCGGCCACGTCCGAATCGGTGGATCGCGCTCCGGCCATCGCGCTGAACCCGATCAGCAGCGATGCCACGCCGAAGAGCAGGCCGTAGATGATCGAGATCACCCGGCCCCAGTCCTTGCCGAACAGTGCCCCGAGTCCGCCCAGGAACTCGATCACGGCGAACACGAGGATGATGACTCCGAAGACGGCGATCGCGCCGCCCACGGCGTTGCTCACATCCGTGCCCGATCCGATGCTGTCGAACAGGCCCTTGGTCAGGGCACCGCCGATGACGATGAGCACGCCGAAGAAGATCCAGAGCGCGGCGATCAGCGCGATGATGAGCCCGCCGATCTTGGCCAGGCCCGTCACGGGGCCCTGGACGGCCGGTGGCTGGACCCACTGATTACCCGCCGGAGCCGGCTGCGCCCAGGTACCGGGTGCCGGCGGCGGTGCGTACTGCTGGGCGGGCGGAGCCGACGGCTGGCCCCACGCGGGACCTGGCGGCGGCGGAGCCGGTTGGGCCGGCTGGACCGGCGGGGTCGGATCCTGGGGTGGCTGGTCCACGGCGTCATTCCTCCTGGCGCTGCGACGACTGGGCGGAGTGTACGCCGCGCATGGGCCCTTCCATCGGTCCGATCCGCATCGTCCCCCGGCCGCGGGTCAGGCGCCGAAGATGCGCGACAGCTCGTAGGCGGGCGTCTCGGCCAGCTGGTCGTAGCGGCAGGACGCCGGGTCGCGATCGGTGCGGAAGCGCAGGAACGTCGTGCCGTGGCGGAAGCGGTCGCCCTGGAGGTGGTCGAACGCGACCTCGCACACGAGTTCCGGCCGGAGCGCCTCCCAACTCAGGTCCTTGCCCCGGTTCCAGCGGCTCGTGGCGCCGGGCACCCGCTGGCCCGCGGCCTGGTAGGCGGCCGCCCACTCGCCCCATTCGGCCCACGGGTGACCGGCGATGTCCGTCATCCGGTATGGCTCCAGAAACCCGACGAGCTCCGCCCGGCGCTCCATCGTGAACGACGACGTGACACCGACGTGGTGGAGCCGGCCCTCGTCGTCGAACAGCCCGAGGAGGAGCGAACCGATCCGCGTCCCGTGGCCATCCTTGTGCCAGCGGAAACCGGCCACGACGCAATCGGCCGTGCGCTGGTGCTTGACCTTGATCATCGCGCGCTTGCCGGCCTGATAGGGCGCGTCGAGGCGCTTCGCGATCACGCCGTCCAGGCCGGCCCCTTCGAACCGGTCGAACCAGTCCGCCGCCAGGGCCCGGTCGCGGGTCGCCGGGGTGAGGTGGACCGGCGCCTCGGCGCCGGCCAGGACAGTCTCGAGGCGAGTCCGCCGCTCTTCCTGGGGCGTCGTCCGGAGGTCCTCATCGCCGTCTGCGAGGAGATCCCAGGCGACGAAGCTCGCCGGCGACTCGGCTGCCAGCATCGCCACCCGCGACGCGGCGGGATGGATGCGCAGGAGCAGCGCCTCGAACTCCAGCCCGTCCCGGCCGGCGATGACGATCTCCCCATCGAGGATGCACCGCTCGGGCAGCGCCGCTCGTAGCGGCGCCGCAAGCTCGGGGAAGTAGCGGTCGAGCGGTTTGAGCTCGCGGCTCTGGATGTAGACCTCGTCGCCATCCCGGAAGACGAGCGCCCGGAACCCGTCCCACTTGGGTTCGTACAGCCAGCCGTCGCCCGTCGGCAGCCCATCCGCTGGCTTGGCGAGCATCGGTTCGAGTGGTGGCTGGAACGGCAGGCGCATCGCGTCCGAGGATAGTCCCGCCGGCCGATCCGCCGCCGGCGGGCGCACACGCGCCCGGCCGACCGCAGGAGGTCAGCCCTCGCCGGCCTCCGGTGTGGCTTCGGTCGCGGCCGGCTCGCCGCCCTCGGCACCTTCCTCGCCCGGGGCGCCCTCGGCTGCCGTCTCGGCGACCGCGACGACCTCCTCGACGCGCGGCGGCAGGACCCGGGCGGCGATCTCGGCACCGTCGGTCACGAGCGTGACGTCGCCGGGGATCGCCAGGTCGCTCACGTGCACGACCGCGTCGAAGTCGACGAGGGCGTCGATCGAGATCTCGATGTGCCCCGGCAGGCGATCCGGCAAGGCTCGGACCTTGATCGTCGACATGTGGCTGAGCGTCCCGCCGAGCTTCTCGACCGCGTCGGCCGCGCCGCTGATGGTGACCGGGACGTCGACCGTGAGCTCCTCGGTCATCCGCACGACGAACAGGTCGATGTGGACCGTCCGGTGCTTGAGTGGCTCCCGCTGGACGCCGTAGATGAGCGCCGGTCGGGCCTTGTCGCCGTCGACGGCGACATCGATCAGGGTCGTGTTGCCGACCTTCCGGTGCAGGAGCTCGAACTCGTGCGCGTCGACCGACACGTTCTCGGACGGCACGCCGTGCCCGTACAGCACGCCGGGCAGTCGGCCGGCCCGCCGGAGATGGGCGACCTTCTTGCCGGTGATCTCGCGCTTGGCCGCGGCCAGCGTCGGTCGGGCGGTGGGCATCGGACTCGAACCTCGTCTGCGATCGACCCTCGGGCGGTCACTCCGCCGCGCGGGGACCGGGCGGCAGCGGCTCTGCTGCGCACGCTCGGGGCGCCCACGGTACCACAACCGACCCGCGGCTCCCGCCACGTCGCTCCGATCGACGCGGCCCGCGAGCCCGCCGGGCGGGCGCGATCGGGAGTCCGGTGTAGCATCCGGCCATGTCAGCATCGATCCTCATCGTCGAGGACGAGTACGCCGTCGCCCGGGGGATCCAGTACGCCCTGCAGCAGGAAGGCTACGAGGTCTCGGTGGCCAAGTCAGGCGAGGAAGGTCTCGATCTCGCGGTCAACCAGGCGCCCGATCTCGTGCTGCTCGACGTCCGACTCCCCGGCATCGACGGGTTCGAGGTCCTGCGCCGGATGCGGGCCGCCGGGTCCAAGGCCCCCGTGCTCGTACTGACCGCCCGCGACGACGAAGTCGACAAGGTCATCGGCCTGGAGCTCGGCGCGGACGACTACCTTACCAAGCCGTACAGCCTGCGCGAGCTCATGAGCAGGATCAAGGCGCTCCTGCGCCGGGCCTACGGCGATCTCGCCGACGCGGCCGGCGGCCGGGTGATCCGCCACCGCGACCTGCTCATCGACCTCGAGCGGCGGCGGGTCCAGCGCGGCCAGCGCCGGATCGCGCTCACCCCGACCGAGTTCGAGATCCTCCGCCACCTCGCCAGCCGGCCCGGCCGCGTCTACACCCGCCCCGAGCTGCTCGAGCTCCTGCGCGACTACGAGGCACTCGACCAGGACGAGAAGACGATCAACGTCCACATCAGCCACCTGCGCGAGAAGATCGAGGACGACCCGGCCAGCCCGGCGTTCGTCCTGACGGTCCGCGGAGTCGGGTACGCGTTCGCCGAGCGTTGAGCGGGTGCTGCGCCGGCTCACCCCGCGGACATTCCAGGCGCGCCTCACGCTCGCGGCCGTCGTCGTCGTCGCCCTGACCCTCACGTTCGCCTCGGTCGCGGTCGTCAACCGGGTCGACGACTACTTCTACCAGCAGACCAAGGTCGACCTCTCCGCGCGGGCCACGACCGTGCTCGAGACGGTCGTCGGCAACATCGACAAGCAGTTCCCGACGGAGCTCGTCGTGAACCCCGACGGCGAGGTCAACCCGAAGGTCGCCCTCCTGCTCCAGCAGGCCGACAGCCAGAAGCTGCTGGCGGACCTCGTCGCCCAGGCCAACGTCGAGGTGACGTTCGGTCTGCCGACCCGGGACAGCTCGCTCAAGGTCTCGCTCGTGCCTGCCCCCCAGGGTACGTTCACGGCGTTGCGGACGGCGCTCCCGCGGCCCGGCCAGGCCCCGGACCCGATCACCACGACGACCCCGGTGTCGGTCCAGAACCCCACCCTCGTCAACGAGTACGCGATCGTCGTGACGCTGTCCGATCCATATACGTTCCGGGCGAGCGCCGTCGCCAACGTCGTCGGGCTTCTCCTCGTCATGGGCCTCATCGCGCTCGGCTTCGCGATCGTCATCGCGGCCATCGCCGCGCGCCGCTTCACCGAACCGCTGCGCCGCCTGACCGATGCGTCCCGGGCCATCGCCGAGGGCGATTACGGTCACCGCGTCCCGGCCGATCTCGCCCTCACCGGCGCGGCCGAGATCGCCGAGCTCACTCGCCAGTTCAACACGATGGCGGCCCGTCTCGGCGAGAGCGTCGAGATCATCCGGCGCGACCGCGACCGGAGCCGCGACTTCCTCGCCGACGTGTCCCACGAGCTGCGGACCCCGATCGCGGCGATGCGCACGTTCAATGAGCTCCTGCGCGAAGGGGCGGACAAGGACCCGGAGGCCCGGGCGGAGTTCCTCGAGTCCAGTCGCCAGCAGCTGGAGCGGCTCGACTGGCTGGCCCAGAACCTGCTCGAGCTCTCGAAGCTCGAATTCGGGGCTCGTCCTGCTCGACCTGCGGCCGGACGACCTCCGCGCGTGCGTCGAGTCGGCGGTCGAGCAGGCCGAGGCCGTCGCGGCGCGACGCGGCATCGAGCTCAGCCTCGACCTGCCCCGCGACCCGGTCCGCATCCGCCACGATCCCCAGCGGATCGGTCAGGTCGTGGCCAACCTGGTCGGCAACGCCCTCAAGTTCACCCCCCGCGGCGGCCGGGTCACGGTCCGCATCCGCCCGGCCACGGACGGCGCCGAGATCGAGGTGGCCGACACCGGGGTCGGCATCGACACGGAGGAGCTGCCCCGCATCTTCGAGCGGTTCTACCGCGGGTCGCGGGCCAACGAGGCCCGGGGCAGCGGCAGCGGACTGGGCCTCGCGATCGTCAAGTCGATCGTCGACATGCACATCGGCCGGATCGCGGTCGCGAGCGTGATCGGAGGCGGCACGACGTTCACGATCAGCCTGCCCGCCGACCCGCGGACGGCCCTCCCGCCCGAGGCGCCGGTCGATCCGACCGCGGGCCACGACGCGGAGGCCACGGCGGGGACGGCCGATCCGGCCCGAGCACCGCAGCTCGCGTTCGCGCCGCCGCCCGACGGCCCGGCCGGGCGGGCCACCGGTCGTTCCGTGGATATGGCGGATTCTTCACCGACGCAGGCGCCGAGCCTGAACAACCCGCCGTCACTCTGATGAGAACACCGGGCCGCCCCGGTTCCTCATCAGGCGCACCCATCCGAGGCACGATCGCGAGACCATGACCGAACCCGAGCTTCCTCCGAGCGGCGAGACGCCGACGCCCCAGCCGACCCCACCGGCCTCCTGGACCCCACCGGCCTGGGCCGCCACTCCCCCGGCAGCGACACCGGCGCCACCGATCTGGGCCGCGCCGAGCGCGACCCCCGCTCCAGGGCCATCGGACAGCCAGCAGCCCGGCGCCTTCTCCCCGGCCCGGCTGCCCACCTCCGAGTGGGCCCTCGGCTCCGGCCAGGGCGGCTCCGGCGGCAGCCCGGAGGCCTGGTTCGAGCCCGTCGCCACGAACCCGGTCGACCGTGCCCGACCCGCGTCGCGCAGCCGGGGAACGGGCGTCACCATCCTCGCCGCATCGCTCCTGTCGGCGGTGCTCGCGTCCGGCGGTACGCTGGCGGCGCTCGAGGCCACCGGCTCGCTGGACAGGCCGGCGCCGGCCAGCGGCGCGACCGCGCAGCCTGTCATCGTGCCGGCCGGCGGCATCGACCAGTCCTCGTCGATCGTCGCGGCTGCCGCCAAGGTGAGTCCGGCCGTCGTCCAGATCACGTCCGTCGCGGGCATCGACCCGAACGACGTGTCGAGCCTCCCGGACACGGGCGTCGGCTCCGGCGTGATCTTCGACTCCCGTGGCTGGATCCTGACGAACCGCCACGTCGTGTCCGGCTCGGACAAGATCACGGTGGCCCTCAAGGACGGACGCACGTTCACCGGCACGATCTACGGGATCGATACCCTGACGGACCTCGCGATCGTCAAGATCGAGGCCTCCGACCTGCCGGTCGCGCCGATGGGCGACTCGAGCGCGCTCCAGGTGGGCCAGCTCGCGATCGCCATCGGCAGCCCGCTGGGGACCTACACGAACTCGGTCACCAGCGGCATCGTGTCGGCCCTGGGCCGGTCCATCACGATCGGCAGCACCTCGCTGAACAACCTCATCCAGACGGACGCCTCCATCAACCCCGGCAACAGCGGCGGACCGCTCGTCGATGGCAAGGGGACGGTCATCGGCATCGACACGGCGACCGCGTCCGGCGCGCAGGGGATCGGGTTCGCGATCCCGATCGACATCGCCAAGCCGCTCCTCCAGCAGGCGCTCGCCGGCGAGAAGCTGGCCCGGCCGTGGATCGGCATCCGCTACCAGCCGATCACGCCGGCCCTGGTGAAGGAGCAGTCACTGCCGATCGACCACGGGGCGCTCGTGGGGTCCGGCCAGGACGGGACGGGGGCGACCCTCCCGGCGATCACGCCGGACAGCCCGGCCTCCAAGGCCGGTATCAAGGACGGCGACATCGTCACCAGCATCGAGGGCATGACGATCGACTCCCAGCACCCGCTTGACTCGATCATCACCCGCTTCGCCCCGGGTCGGACCGTCACGATCGAAGTGCTCCGAAGCGGCTCGACCCTGAAGCTCCAGGTCACCCTGGGGACGCGCCCGGCCGACCTGTAGCAGGCGGGCCTGCGGCCCGTTCGTCCACGCGGCGGCCGTCGCTCAGCGGCGGTCCGCGCGTGTCCGGACGACCTCCACGCCCGCCCAGCCGAGCGTCCCGACGATCGGCGGCTTGAGCTTGCGGACGCGGACGACGACCTCATCCGTCTCGAACGTGTCGAGGATCCCGCCGGCGATCGCCTCGGCCAGTGCCTCGAGGAGCCCGTAGCTCCGGCCCTCCACGACGGCGCGACACGTCGCGAAGACCGCGCCGTAGTCCACGGTCCGGGCAAGGTCGTCCGAGTGGCCGGCGTCCTGGAGGTCGCCCAGGATCTCGACATCGACCGCGAACGGCTGGGCGCGCAGACGCTCCGTCTCGTCGACCCCGTGTCGCCCGAGGAAGCGCATGTCGTGGAGGACGATGCGATCGGTCACGGGCGCTCGCTCCAGCCTCGCGTCACGGCGTCGGCGAACCGGGCGACCCGGACGTTGGGGCCCACGTCGTGGACCCGGACGATGTCGACGCCCGCCTGCACCGCGATGGTCGTCGTCGCGAGGGTCGCCTCCAGCCGTTCGTCCGCCGGCAGGTCGAGCACCCTGCCGAGAGTCGACTTGCGCGACGCGCCGAACAGGATCGGCCGGCCCAGCGACCGCAGTCGGCCGAGCCCGGCGAGGAGTTCGAGGTTGTGGACGGGCGCCTTGCCGAACCCGAACCCGGGGTCGACGACGATCGAGTCCTCCCGGACGCCCGCCGCGAGGGCGCGCGCGATCGCCGCACCGAGCTCGGCCATCACCTCCGCGACGACGTCCGCGTAACGCGCCTCGGCCCGGTTGTGCATGAGGACGATCGGGACGTCGCGCTGGGCGGCCAGCGCGGCGAGCGCGCCGTCCGGCGAGACGCCCCAGACGTCGTTGATGAGGCCGGCTCCCGCGTCGATGGCCGCCGCGGCCACCGATGGCTTGGTCGTGTCGATGCTGATCGGCACGTCCGGGAGCGCTCCGTGGATCGCGGCGACGACCGGCACGACCCGTCTGGACTCCTCGGCCGCGTCCACGACCACGTGACCGGGCCGGCTCGACTCGCCGCCGACGTCGAGCAGGTCCGCCCCGTCGGCCACCATCCCTCGGGCGAGTGCGACGGCCGCCTCCACCGGGTCGCCGCGGGATGCGAGCAGGCCGTCGCCAGAGAACGAATCCGGGGTGACGTTCACGATCCCCATGACGAAGGTGCGGCTGCCCCAGCCGAAGACCCGGCCGCCGATGGTCGTGGGGGCCGGCACCGGGCCGAGCTGCCGGACCGGAGCCCACACCGTCGCCCGGCCCGCATCGTCGCCCGACGGGGCGAACGACGGGGTCGCCGCCCCACCACCCAGGTCGGGCCGAGCGGCCACGATGCCCCGTTCGGCCGGCAGGGCGCGCTCGGTCGGGTCGGGTCGGCTCATCCGCGGGGTCGGTGGCGGCGGCTCATCGGTCGGGTCCATCCTCCGGGTCGCGCAGCTGTGCGTCGTCGACGAGGCGGGCGCGGACCGCGCCCACCAGGTACAGCGAGCCGGCCACCACGACCGGGCCGGGCGGGCCCGCGAGCGCCCGCTCCAGGGCCGCGCCGACATCCGGCTCGGCACTGACGATGCGGTCGCCCCGGTCGACCGTCCAGGCGGCGGCGAGGCTGTCCGCGGGGAGCGCCCGGGGCAGGTCCAGGCCGGTGCAGATGATACGCGCGTCGCGCAGGGACTCGGCCGCACCCAGCGCCCGGACGACGCCGGCGACGTCCTTGTCGGCCATCGCCGCGGTCAGGAGGGTGATGGGCGGCCGGCGGCCAGGCGACGCGTCGCCGCCGGTTAGGAACGGTCGCAGGTCGTCGAGGGCGATCGCGAGGGCCGCGGCGCCGGCCGGGTTGTGGGCCCCGTCGAGCAGCACGTCCCGCCCATCGATCGTGAGCAGCTCGAGGCGACCCGGCCAGCGTGCGTCGGCGAACCCGGATCGGCGTGCGGCGGGCGACGCGGTCACGATGCCGGCCGCGGCGAGCGCGTCGAGGGTCGCGTCCGCGACCGCCGCGTTCTCGGCCTGATGGCGCCCCCGCAGACCGATCGGGGTCGGCCCCAGGTCGCCCAGCTGGAGCAGCAGGCCGTCGCGGCGGATCTCGAGGATCGGGGCCGGTCGCACCTCCGTGAGCGGCACGGACAGTCGGCGCGCCCGCCGGCGCACGATCGAGAGCGCATCACCGGTCGTACCGGTCACCGCCAGGTCACCGCGTTCGATGATCGCCGCCTTCTCGCGGGCGATGTGGCGGATCGTCGGCCCGAGGCGATCCATGTGGTCCAGGTCGACGTTCGTAACGACCGCCACCCCGCCATCCCACGCGTGCGTCGCGTCGAGGCGCCCGCCCAGGCCCACCTCGACGAGCGCGACGTCCACGCCGACCTCGGCGAACCACAGGAACACGATCGCGGTCAGGAGCTCGAACTCGGTCGGGTCGCCCAGGCGCCGGGCCACCCGGTCCGCGATCGGCGTCACCCGGGCGACGAGGCGGGCGAAGTTCGCCGGGTCGATCGGCCGTCCGTCGACCTGGATCCGCTCACGGTAGGTGACGAGGTGCGGCTTGGGCGTCTCGCCCACGCGCAGGCCGGCGGCCCGGAGCACGGATCCCGTCAGCGCCAGGACGCTGCCCTTGCCGTTGGTGCCCGCGACGAGCGCTCCCCGGAGGGTCAGCTGCGGGTCGCCGAGCTCGCGCAGGATCGCCCGCGTCCGACCCAGGCCCAGGCGGATCCCGAACCGGCCGCGATCCTGGAGCGCCCGGACGGCGGCCGCGTACGACGTTCCGCCGGTCACACCGGGGCCCATCCGCTCGTCAGCGACACCGCGATGACCATCCGCCTTCCCGAGACCGGGCTCCGGACCCCCCGCTCGAGCCCGGGACGCCGACGCCGCCGACCCGCCACCGTCCCGCCCGTCAGTCCTTGCCCAGGTCGTCCTCGTAGAAGACGCACTGATTGAACCGGGGGGTGAGGCAGACGTCGTTCACGTACCCCTGCTCCATGTGGACGCCGCCGCGCAGCTGGCACCGGCTGACGTTCGCGTCCTGGCGGATGAGCGCCTTGAGCAGGTGGGGCGCCTGGATCGGGATCGCCCCGCGCGACCCCGTCATGTAGAAGTGCGGGCAGACATTGCGCCGGAGGTTCGGGAGGCCGAAGCCACCCCGCGGCATGACCGGCAGGGGCGGGTATCCGGCCGGGGTGCCGGGATGCTCCACGGGCGGGCTCGAGACCCGGGCGATGGGGCCCAATCCGAACGATGGCCGGCCCATGGGGCCGGACGGTCGGTCGGGTTTTGGATCGCGTGCCTGCACTCGCGGCCTCGTGAGAGCGCGCGCGTCCATGGCACGCGCGACCGCTGCAGAGTACAACGCAACGTCCCTCTCCGACACGACTCGGTGCGGTTCGGCACCGAGTCACCGGGCCGCACCGCAGACGAACCGCCCGTGGTCCGGGAGGGCCACCGGTGGCGACGTGCGACAATGGGACGCGCATGAGCGACCGCCGCGCCCTTCGAGGCTCCCAGGTACGCCCCAGACCGCCGTCCTCGGGCCGCACCTCCCCCCAGAAGCTTCGACCCCGGCCCTCGCCCTACCGGATCGCCCAGCACAAGCCGGTGTCACGCGGCCCGGGCATCCCGTTCATCGGTCGCGCGGTCCTCGCCCTGGCGGTCGTCGCCCTCGGCGCTGTCGTCCTGTACAGCGCGACGGGTCAGATCGGCAAGATCGTCGCCGGGGTCGGCGGGGCCGTATCGAGCTTCCTCTCGAATGTCGGCACGACGCCCACGTCGGCCCCGTCGCAGGAGCCGGTCGCCGGCGCGCCCGTGATCGTCGCGCCGAGCCAGGCGTACACGAGCGATCCCAGCGTGGACATCACCGGGACCGTCCCGATCTCGATCATCGGCTCGACTGACTACACGATCTCGCTGTACCAGGCGCTCCAGGGCCAGAAGGCGGCGCTCATCCAGCAGCACGTGGCGATCCCGCAGAGCGCCACGTTCACGATCCCCGGGGTCAAGCTCCTGAAGGGCACGAACGTGTTCACCGCGACGATCGTCGGGCCCAGCGGCGAGGGCCCGCCGTCGAGCCCGGTCACCTACGTCCTCGACACCGCCAAGCCGAAGCTGACGATCCTCTCGCCCAAGGACGGTGCCAAGGTCAACGGGACCACGGTCGCCATCACCGGGCGCACCCAGGCCAACAGCGCGATCCTCGCCCAGAACGGCAACAACCACCAATCGGCATCGGTGACGGCCGACAAGGCGGGCGCGTTCAAGCTCACGATCCCGATCGCCCCGGGCATCAACGGCATCACGATCACGGCGACGGACCCCGCCTCGAATGCCACCACCACGACGATCAGCCTCACCCGCGGTTCCGGGAAGCTGGCCCTGGCCCTCACCTCGAGCCTGAACAGCTTCAGCGCGAAGAAGGGCGCGACGCTCGTCTTCACGGCCACGCTCACGGACCCGGACGGCAAGCCGATCTCGGGCCAGTCGGTGACGTTGACGATCACGCTCGCCGGCCTGGGACCGGACGTGCGGGCCGACCTGACGACCGACAGCAAGGGCCGGGTCACGGTCACCTACCCCATCAACAAAGGTGCCGCCAACAAGGGCGCCGGCAAGTGGGGCCAGGTGACCGCGTCCGCCGATACGTCCTACGGGCACGTCCAGAAGACGATCTCGATCAAGACCGACACCTGACCGGCGGCCCCTGCCGGCGCCCGCCCTCGGGAGTCCTCTCGCGGAGCCGCGCTCGGTTGGACACGGCCGGAAGTCGCAGCTACCATCGGACGATGCCCATGTGGCGCTGCCCCCACTGCGGGACCCCACAGGCAGAGACGGCGCGATGCTGGGTCTGTCGACGATCGAGCACCAGCTGCGCCACCTGCCGGCATTTCCGCCACTCGGTCGTCCCGAACGTGGGCTACTGCGGGCTCGACCGGGCGCGCAGTCCGCTCCAGGGTGACGAGATCCGGCCGTGCTGGGATGCGGCCGCGGCCATGACGAGCGCCGGTGCGCGGACGCCCGGTGCGACCGGGGCCGCCCTCACCGTCATCGCGGCCGAGCCGCCGGAGTTCAGCCTCTTCACCGACGCCGAGTGACGGCCTCGGCGCCCTGTCTTACGGGCAGCTGATACTCGTCGGCGGGTCTTCGAAGGTGAGCTTGATCGGCGTTCCGGCAGCGGCCTGCGAATTCGCCGCGGGTGTCTGCGCCACGACCTTGCCCGTCGTGGGACCGGTCGGCGTGCCCACCGTGAACCCGGCCGTCGTGATCGCGGTCGTCGCCTCCGCAAGGGTCATGCACTTGTAGTCGCCGACGGTCAGTGGCGTTGGGGTGGGAGTGGGAGTCGGCGTGGGCGTTGGTGTCGGAGTCGGTGTGGGCGTCGGCGTCGGCGTCGGGCTCGGCGTCGGGCTCGGCGTAGGGCTCGGGCTCTCGGATGGGACCGGGGTGGGACTCTCTTCCGGACCGGTCGAGACCACGTAGTTCACCGTCGTCCCCTTGCCGACCTGGATCCCGGCCCGCGGGTCCTGGCTGATGATCGAAGAGGCCGGGATGACCGGATCGGGGTCCTCGGTCCGGTCTCCCGGCAGAAGCCCGGCCTGGAAGATCGCCGTGAGCGCCTGCGATTCGGTCATGTTCGTGAGGTCCGGGACGGCCACGAGCGAGCTCCCGGCCGCCAGGAAGACCGTCACGGTGCCGCCCTTGTCGATCGGCGTACCCGGCGCCTTGTCCTGACGGACGACCGTGTTGACCGGCTCCGTGCTCGCGGTATCGAAATCGCGGATGAGGAAGATGCCGAGCTGCGTCGCGGTCACCGTCGCCTGGTCGAACGTCTGACCGACGAAGTTCGGAACCGGCACCTGGTCGGCCGTCGGCTTGGGCGGGCCGCTGAGCAGGCGGAAGATCAGGAAGGCGACCACGGCCAGGATCGCGAGGCCGAGGAGGCCCGAGATCCAGACCCAGGGCCCGCCACCGCCGCCGCCCTCATCGTCGAACGGCTCATCGTCGAAGGGCGGGCGACCCGACCGACCCGAGACCGGGCCGCGCGGCGGCGGCATCCCCTCGTCGTCGCGGCCGGCGTAGGCGTCGTCGGAGTACGGGATACGCTGACCGCCCGCGACCGGCATGGCCGCGACCGGGGCCATGGGCGGGCGCGGCGGTCCGCCGGCGACCGGCGCTGCACCCGCGCCGAGCGCTCCGGCCATGGACGCGGCGGCGAACCCGCCGGCAGCGGCGGCCGGGGCCCCGGAGTAGGCCGCGGGACCGCCGGCGGCCGCCGCATCGGCCGTGGCCGCCGGCGATCGGTCGGCGAGGTACGTGTCGAGGGCGTCGGCCATCGCGGCCGCCGAGGGAAAGCGCTGCCCGGGGTCGAGTGCCATCGCCCGGCGGACGATCGCCTCGAGGGCCGGCGGGATCCCCGCTCGGACCTCGGACATCTCGGGCGGCCGCGCCGCCAGGCGGGCCATCGCGATCTGGGCCGCGCTGTCGCCCTCGAACGGGCGGCGCCCGGTGAGCATCTCGTACAGGACGATGCCCAGCGCGTAGACGTCCGAGGCGGAGGTCGTCTGCTCGCCGCGAGCCTGCTCGGGGCTGAAGTAGTGGACCGAGCCCAGGGTCGTCCCGGGCAGCGTCATCTGGGCCTCGGCGATGGCCCGGGCGATCCCGAAGTCGGCCACCTTCACCCGGCCGTCGCTCGACAGCATGATGTTGCCGGGCTTCACGTCGCGATGGACGATCCCCCGGGCATGGGCGGCCGACAGCGCCCGGGCGACCTCGGCGGCGACACGGGCGGCCTGGCGCGGGGCGAGCGGGCCCGTCCGGCGGAGGATCGAGGCGAGGTCCTCGCCGTCCACGAGTTCCATGACGATGAACGGCCCGTTCTCGTCCTGGCCGAAGTCGTAGACGGCGACGACGTTCGGGTGATTGAGCGACGCGGCGGACAGCGCCTCCTGGCGGAAGCGGGTGCCGAAGTCCGGGTCGCGCCCGTACTCGGGGCGGAGGATCTTGACCGCGACGTCGCGATCGAGCTGGGCGTCGTGGGCGCGGTAGATCGTCGCCATGCCCCCCTGACCGAGGAGCTCCATGAGCCGATACCGCCCGCCAAGGACGCTGCCGATCTCCGCCAAATCGTTCTCCCATCGTTTCCTGGGGCCCACGGGCGCCCGCATCGTAGCGTACCGATTGCCCGGCAACGCCGTGCCGGCCAGCGGTTCAGACGCTCCGCGACGCCACCGCCGTGACGGACGGGCAGGCGCGGACGCACCGGTGTCGAGCTTGGCGCGCGGCGCCGAAAAGTCCTAGAGCTCGAGGCCCTGGAGGTACGTGCGGAACTCGGTGCCCAGGTCCGGACGGGCGAGCGCGAGCTCGACCGACGCCTTGAGCCAGCCCATCGTCGTGCCGGCGTCGTAGCGGGTGCCCTCGAACTCGAAGGCATAGACCTCCTGCTCGGCCATGAGCGCCTCGATCGCGTCGGTCAGCTGGATCTCACCGCCCGAACCCCGCTGCGTCTGCTCGAGCTTCTCGAAGATCTTGGGGGTCAGGACATAGCGGCCGATGATGGCCAGGTTCGACGGCGCCGCGCCCGCCGGCGGCTTCTCGACGACGCCGGTGACCCGATGCAGCCGTCCGTGGTCCAGGTCGTCCCCGGCGGGTTCGGAACGGATGATGCCGTACCGATCGGTCTGGTCCTCGGCGACCTCCATGACCGCCACGACCGACGAGTGCGTCTGTGAGTAGGCGTGCATGAGCTGGCCGATGCACGGCCGCTCGCCGACCACGACGTCGTCCGACAGGATCACCGCGAACGGTTCGTTGCCGATCAGCTCCTTGGCCATGAGCACCGCGTGGCCCAGTCCGAGCTGCTCTTTCTGGCGGACATAGGCCACCTGGGCGAGATCGCTGATGTGGCGGATCTTCCGGAGCATCTCGACGTCGCCCCGCTCCTCGAGCAGGTGCTCCAGCTCGTACGACAGGTCGAAGTGATCTTCGATGGCCCGCTTCTGGCTCGAGGTGACGATGATCACCTGCTCGATGCCCGCGGCTACGGCCTCTTCGACGGCGTACTGGATGACCGGCTTGTCGACGAGCGGCAGCATCTCTTTCGGCTGCGCCTTGGTGGCCGGGAGGAAGCGGGTCCCCCAGCCGGCGGCCGGAAAGACGGCTTTGCGGATGCGCATCGAACCTCGCAGAAGGTGGGGCTTCGGGGGTGTGCCCAGTATACCCGCGGGGGCCGGCGCGACCCCTCAGATCGTCCCCGGAACGGCCTCCGGGGGCGGCAGCACGGGTCGGCCGGCGCCCGGCGACGGGCTCGCCACCTGGAGGAGGATGGCCGCCCCCAGGACGAATACACCGCCGAGGATCTGGACCGGCCCGATCGACTCGGCGAGCAGGACGGCGGCCAGGCCGACGCCGACGACGGGCTCGAAGAGCGCGAGGATGCCCGTCCGCGTGCCACCGATGGCGCGCACGCCGGTCAGGAACAGTCCCGAGGCGAGGCCGGCCCCGGGGATGCCCGCCAGCAGGAGGAGGCCCCACACGCCGGGGTGGACGAACGGCCCGCCCAGCTGGGCCGCACCGCCTACGACGACCGCGATGGCCGCGAAGGCGATGGCGTTGCCGATGAGGATCGTGGTCATCGCCTGGAGCGTGGGGACGGCCTGGTAGCCGCTCCGGCTCACGGCGATGAACACGACCTGCGAGCATGCGGCGACGAACGCGAGCCCGAGACCGAGCGGATCGACCTTGATCTCACCGGCGGACGCGAGCCCACCGGCCACGACGAGGGTCATGCCGACGATCGCCAGGCCAAGAGCGCCCAGGGTGACCCGATCCGGCGGCTCACGCCGGACGACGGCGTCGACGAGGGCGACCATGACCGGGTAGGTGTAGAAGGTCAGCAGGGCCAGCGCGACCGTCACCCGCCCGAACGCCTCGAACATCGCGAGGTTGAGGACGACGCCCGAGGTGCCGGCCGCGGCGAGCGTGAAGAGCGCGCCACGGGGCAGCGACCGCAACGGGACCCAGCGCTCACCACCCCGGGCGACCCGGATCGCGAGGTACAGCGCCAGGACGAGGCCGCCGATCGCGGACCGCCAGGTGACGAAGCCGAGCGGCTCCATGCCGCCGTCGTAGGACAGCCGCGACACCGGGCCCAGCATGCCGAAGCAGCTGGCGGCGAGCAGCACGGCGAGCGAACCCAGGATCCAGCGGCGGCGGTCCAGGCCCGCCTGCGCGCGGGCGGCCCCGGCAGCCGCCGCGGTCGGGTCGGTCGCGCCGGTCACGGTGTCGTCGCGCGTGGGCGGCGCGGCCGGGTCGATGGTCGGATGCCTGCCGGGCTCAGGTGCCCGCGGACCCGTCCCGGTCGCCCGGTCCACCACCGTCGCGATCGCCCGCCGCCATCTCCGCCGAGAGGCGTCCGTGCTCCGTGCGCACCCCCGCGAGGCGGATCGCCGTGAACGGGATCCGGATCTCGCGGAACGCCTCGATCGACACGAGGAAGCCGGCGAGCAACAACACCACGGCGACGAGCTTGCCCGCCTGGAACAGCTCGGTGGACCCGAACCGGTTCAATGAGTCGGTGCTGCTCGCGACGAACGCGCCGATCGCGATGAGGATCGTCGCCGGAACCCGCGAGTGGAGCCGGCCGTGCACGAGGGCGTTGACCGTGCCCGGCAGCGAGGCCACGAAATTCACGACGATCGCGATCGGGGCGATCAGGAGATTGAACAGGAATTCGTCGCCCTTCTGGCCCGGATCGAGCGAATACGGCAGCACGCGACGCTTTGGCATGAAGACATACGCCGAATAGAGGGCGCCCAGGATGAGCGCCAGCCCACCGGTGATGTTGAGGAACGGCGTCAGCAGCCGGATCGTGCCGGGCAGGATGACCCCGGTCGGGATCGATGTCAGCGGATCGAGGCTGTAGCCGGGGGCCGGCAGGGTCGTGGTCAGCATGAGCCCGGCCGCAAGGACGGTGGCGCCGATCACGCCGACGGCCGCGATCCGTGGCCAGTCGCGGTTCTGGAAATAGGTCTCCACGCCCACCGCCAGGGCCAGGACGATGCCGGCGATCAGGTACAGGATCGGCGCCGACCCGGAACCCGGATAGTCGAACTTGCGCTGGGTGAGCAGGGTGAACACGCCGGCCAGCAGCAGGCACACGGCGTAGGTGTAGCCGAATCGCGTCCGGCTCAGGAGGAACGCCGTCCCCAGGCCGAGCCAGCCGGCGGCGAGGACGGCGCCGCTCAGGTACCACGCCCGATACAGGCCTTCGTTCCAACCCCCGGCTCCGGCGATCGCCTCACAGCTGGAGCCGACGGCGAAGAAGACCATCCCGATCGCCCACACGAGCTGGAACGGCTGGCGCCGCTCCCGCCACTGGTCGAACAGCGCGAGCGCGAACACGACGGCCAGGAGGGCGGTGACCCCCGGCAGGAGGATGACGAGGTTCATCGGCGGGTGCGGGCCTCGATATGACTGGATTCAGGGGCGACGAGCTGCGGAACGGAGTCCGACCGTGCGGCGGGGTCGGCGTCAGGCGGGCACGAACTCGTGATCGTCGCGGTGGAAGCCATCGCACAGGCCCCATCGCACCGACGGACCGGGGATCGGCACGGGTCGCATGATCTCGCGCACGCGCCCCCTGCGGCAGAACAGGTAGCCACGCCGGCTCATCCACTGATGGACGCACGCCTGGTCGGAGTGGAACTGGAATGGGCCTGGGTTGATCGCCGGGCGCTCGGACCAGTCGGCCGGCCGCTCGGTGGCGACGATGTCGAGGAGGTTGATCCGCCACGGCGTGCCCGCGATCAGGTCACGGCAACCGTCGCACCGGGTCGCGACATTCTCGGCGACGATCGTGCGGATCGTGACGCCCATCAACTCCATGGCGGAAGGGTATCAAAGAGTCGGTCCGGCGCCTCGGTCCGGCCCGGGCTGACCGACGTCGACGACGCAGAAGCGATTGCCCTCCGGGTCGGCCAGGATGACGTAGTCGGCGTCGGGCGGCCGCTTGGTCCAGTGGACCTCGGTGGCGCCCAGCCCGACCAGGCGCTGGACCTCCGCCGCCTGGTCCTCGGCGTAGAGGTCCAAGTGGATGCGCGGCGGGATCTGGACCTTCGCCGGCACCGCGTCCAGGGAGACGTTGGGCCCGACGCCGTCCTTCGGCTTGAGCAGGACGAAGTCGTCGGCCCCGGGGCGGGGCTGATAGTCGAGTGCGGCCGACCAGAAGGCGACCTGGCGCTCGAGGTCGTCGACGCGGATGACGATCGAACCGACGCGCAGCATGCGGGCTCCTCCGAGGCGGCCGGGAGGCGATCGCGGGCGTTGGGTGGGCTCGGGTCTGGTAGCCCCAAGGGGATTCGAACCCCTGATCTCCACCTTGAAAGGGTGGCGTCCTAGGCCTCTAGACGATGGGGCCGCCGAGCTGCGCCGCGCTCGCGGCGAGCGTCGCCGAGTCTATCAGAGGGTCCGTCCAGCCCCGGTCGGTGGCTGCGGCCGCCGCGGCGCGCACCTACCGAGGGCTGAGCAGGGCCCCCAGGATCGCGCCCGCGAAGCACAGGAGCGACACGACCGAGGCGATCCCGCCGAGGATCGCAAGACCCATGGCCTGCATCGATCGTCCGTCGGCGCCCGCCCGATACGTGGCGACGAGGCCGCTCACGGCCAGCGCCCCGAAGACGATCCCGAGGACCGCGAGCCCGGCCGCCAGGAGCGGGATCTGGGTGGCTTCGCGGACCGTCAGCGCGTACGCCAGGAACGCGACCGAACCCACGACGGCGATGGCGACCATGACGAGCGTCGGCGTGATCCTGAGCGGACCGACGTGGGGGCCGCGGATGGGTCGCGCGCCACGGCTCCCATCTCCGTTGCGGGGGGAGACGTGGGGTCGATCGTCCATCTGTCCGGTCATCGTGCTGGTTCGGCTCCCGGGCCGGCAGGCCCTCCGCGGGTCCTGTGGTAGACGGCCACGTTGTAGCTGAGCCGGGGCCGCTTCAGGCCGTCCGCCACGATGCCTCCGGTCTCGGGGAACGCGTCCGCGACGAAGCCACGGGTGTCCTCGAGGGTCGCGAACGTCCAGAAGCAGTGGACGACACGGAGGCGGAAGCCGTGACGCAGGTACCACCCGGACCGCCGGCCCCAGTCGAGGTACTCGGGTCGTTCGCCGAGCAGGCGGGAGACGTCGTCGCGGCCGTAGTCGTGGACGACCAGGAGGCGTCCGCCGGGCCGGAGGATCCGGTCCGCCTCGGCCGCCTCGGCGTCGGCGGGCGCGCGGAAGGCGCTCCACAGGCCGACGACCGCGTCCACGCTCGCATCCGGCAGGCCGGTCGCGGCAGGCGTGCCGGCCACGACTTCGACCCGCTGGACGGGGCCGTCGAGATCGGCCAGCGACGAGCGCAGGGCGACGACGTGCGACGCGCGTTCCACGAGGCGGAGATGGCCAGCCAGCGTCGACAGCGTGCGGGCGCGGATCCCACCGGCGGCATCGACGAGCGCGACCTCGCGACCCCCCAGCGGTCCCAGGGCGTCGAGCGCCCGCGGGATCTTGCCCTCCTGGTCGAGCGCGTTGGCCAGCCGGGCGGCGAGTCCGCCGGGAAGGTCGAGGGGAAGATCAGCCACAGACGAGCGAGTATAGGGCCGTTCCAGCGGCCGGCCCCTGCGGCCTGGCTGGCTCGCGGTGCAGAATCGACGGGTGAGCGGTGACGACAGGCAACTCCCGAGAGTCCCGATGCCCGTCGCGGTCCGGCTGTTCCTGGGCTACGCGTTCGTCATCCTGGCGCTCATCGGGCTGTCGCTGCGGGTCGTCGTCGACCAGGCGATCGCGGCCCCGGTGAGTCCGATCGGAGTGGTCGTCATGGCCCTCCTCGCGTACACGATCTTCACGACCACGCTGGTGATCCAGCGCAAGGAGGCGGCGCGGGGGCTGGCGATCGGCCTGTCCACGCTCACCATCCCGGCGGTCCCGATCGCGTGGTTCACGTTCGCGAACAGCGCGCTCGGGCTCATCCTCGCGGCGATCGTCCTCGGCCTCGCGGTCGCCCTGCTGCGTGGCCTGTCCGGCGCCCGGACGCGTACCTGGCTGAGTGAGCCATGACGTCCGGCACCAAAACCGGGCGGGGAAGGTACCCTCTCGACGGACACGGTCCGCTGTCCCCGACCGCCCGGTTCCCAACCCCCGTGACAGAGGCAGATCCCACGTGAGTCAAAGCACCCGCCGGCCCGACGCGGCCGGCAAAGGGCCGGGCCGGCCCGTCTCCTCGACCGGCGCCGGCGCCACCCCTCCGACCCGGGCCGGACGTCGCGAGCGGCCGACCCGACCGCTCCGCGAGCGCTCCTTCTTCGAGCGCAACCGCTCCCGCCTCGTCGCCGTCCTGGCCGGTGCGATCCTGCTGAGTGCCGGCGCGTTCATCGTCGCGGGTGCGACGGCGAAGGTCTACGGCTGCACGACCCTCTCGACACCCGCTCCATCCGAGTCCGTGGGACCCGGCGAGACGCCGTTGCTCGGCCAGGCTCAACCCGACATGGGCCGCAACCACATCAACCCGGGCACGGTCCAGACCTACACCTACTGCCCGCCGGCCTCAGGCTTCCATGTCAATGCGGCCGCGCTCGGGCCGATCCAACCCCGCTTCTACGGACCGGACGACGCGACGGAGCCCGAGGGCTGGATCCACAACATGGAGCACGCCGGCCTGGTCGTCCTCTACAACTGCTCGGGCGGCTGCCCGGACGACGCGACCCTCCAGAAGCTCCAGGACTTCGCCAATCCGGCGACGTTCCCCGCGAGCCCGATCTGCAAGATCCCGGCTGGCGTGGTCGGGCCGGTCGTGGCCCGGTTCGACGACATGAAGACGCGATTCGCGGCGATGGTCTGGGACCGGATCTACCTGACCGACACGTTCGACCCCGCCCAGGTCCTCACGTTCTACGAGCAGTTCGGCGATACGACCGAGCCCGAGCCGCAACCCCAGTGCTCGGCGGTGTCGCCATCGCCTTCCGCGGAGCCGTCCGCGGCCCCGTCGGCCGGTTCGTCGGCGTCGCCGTCCGGCTCCGCCGTTCCGAGCGGGAGCGTGACGCCAAGCGGGAGCGCGAACCCGGGCTCGAGCCCGTCGGCCAGCCCGAGCGCGAGCCCCAGCCCAAGCCCCAGCTGACGAGGAGCCGACGATGCGCCTGCTGAGTCACCGCGACCCGGCGACCGGAAAGCGCTCGTTCGGCGTGGTCGCTTTCGACCACGTGACCACGGCGGACGAGCTGGCCAGCGTCGGCGGCCTCGACGCGACCGACGCGCTGCTCGACACGTACTGGCTCCTCGCCTCGGACGACTGGGAGGCGAGGGTCAAGGCCGCTTACGCTGCGTGCGTCAAGGCGGGCGTCAAGGGACGCCACGTCAGCGAGTTCAGCCCTGCGGCCGCCATACAGACGCCCGAGAAGATCGTCTGCGTCGGCCTCAACTACCGCGATCACGTCACCGAGGGCGGACGGCCCGGGCCGGAGCGACCGCTCCTCTTCGCCAAGTTCGCCAACGCGGTCGTGGCCGATGGCGATCCGATCGTCCACCCCGCGGGTACGCACGCCCTGGATCTCGAGGCGGAGCTCGGCGTCGTCATCGGCAAGCGTGCCAAGCGGGTCAGGGCCGCCGACGCGTTCGACCACGTGGCCGGCTACGTCGTCACCAACGACATCTCGGCCCGTGACTGGCAGGGTGTCAAGCCCGCGCTGCACGACGGCGAGGTCGGCGACGGCCAATGGCTCCGGGCGAAAGGCTCGGACACGTTCCTGCCGATGAGCGCGATCATCGTCACCCGCGAAGAGGTCCCGCTGCCGAACCAGCTGCCGATCCGCGGCTGGTACATCCCAGGCAGCGGACCGGACGCCGGCACGCCGCAGCTCTGGCAGGACGCGTCGACGTCGGACATGATCTGGCAGATCCCCGAGCTCATCGAGTACATCAGCGCGGTCATCACGCTCGAACCGGGTGACATCATCTCGACCGGTACGCCCTCGGGCGTGGGTGTGTACCGCGACCCACCGACGTTCCTCAAGCCCGGCGACCGGGTCCGGGTGGAGGTCGGCGGCATCGGGGGCATCGACAACCCCATCGTCGCCGAGGAGGCCACGCAAGCCCGATGACCCTCCCCGTCCCGTCCACCGACGTGGCACGCGCGGGCGGCTCGGTCCCGGCGACGATGCACGCCCTCGTCAAGACGGCGGCGGCGGCGGGCGCGGAGTACCTCGAAGTCCCGGTCCCATCCCCGGGGCCGGGCGAATTGCTGATCAGGGTCGAGGCGGCGAGCCTGTGCGGCACGGACCTCCACATCTTCCGCTGGGACGATTGGGCGGAGGGCCGCCTGGGCCGGGGCCTGCCCCGGATCTTCGGTCACGAGATGGCCGGCAGCGTCGTGGCCCACGGCCAGGGCCTGCTGGGTCGCCTGGCGATCCCGCTGGGCACGCTGGTGGCGGCCGAGACCCACCTCGTCGACGGCAGCTGCTACCAGTGCCGGACCGGCCGCGAGCACGTGTGCGCGAACCTGCGCATCCTCGGCGTCGACATCGACGGGGCGTTCGCCGAGTACGTGGTCCTGCCGGCCCACAACGCCTGGCCGTCACCCGGCCTCAGCCCGGAGATCGCCGCGATCCAGGAACCCATGGGCAACGCCGTCCATGCCGCGTTCATGGAGGAGATCGCCGGCCAGACGGTCGTCGTGCTCGGCTGCGGCCCGATCGGGCTCATGGCCGTCGCGATCGCCGACCTGGCCGGGGCCGCCCGTGTCTTCGCGACCGACATCAACCCGGAGCGGCTCGAGATGGCCCGCCGGATGGGTGCCGACGAGACGATCGACGCCAGCGAGGACGTGGCCGCTCGCCTGCGGGACGCGACCGGTGGCGTGGGAGTCGACATCGTGCTCGAGATGAGCGGCGCCGAATCGGCGATCAAGCAGGGGTTCGCCGCCGTGACGAACGGCGGCCGCGTCTCGCTCCTCGGCCTGCCGTCCCGGCCGATCACGCTCGACCTGTCGGACGAGATCATCTTCAAGGGGATCCGCGTCTACGGGATCACCGGCCGGAAGATGTTCGAGACCTGGTACCGCACCCAGGCACTCCTCGCGCAGGGCCTGGACCTGAGCCCGATCGTCACCCATCGGCTGCCGCTGAGCCGGTTCGCCGAGGCGTTCGATCTCCTTGCCGCCGGTCATGCCGGCAAGGTCGTGCTGCTGCCCCAGGAGGGCTGACGATGGCCACCTCGACCCACCGGGACCCGCTCGCGTTCCTCGCCGACGAGCTGGACGAGCTGCGCCGGCAACACCTCTATCGGCCGCTCCGCGTCCTCAGCTCCGCCCAGGGCCCGATCGTCAGCGTCGACGGGCGGCGCTGCATCAGCCTCGCCTCGAACGACTACCTCGGCCTGACCCATCACCCCCGGTTGCGCGAAGCGGCCCTCGCCGCGGTCCGCGACTTCGGGGTGGGCAGCGGCGCGGTCCGGACGATCGCCGGCACGCTTACCCTCCACGAAGACCTGGAGGCCGCCCTCGCGGCATTCAAGGGCACCGAGGCGGTGCTCACGTTCCAGTCCGGCTTCACCGCGAACACCGGGGTCATCCCGACGATCACCGGCGAGCAGGACCTGATCGTCTCCGACGCCCTCAACCACGCATCGATCATCGACGGGATGCGCCTGTCCAAGGCGCCCCGGAAGGTCTACCCGCACAAGGACGTGGACGCGCTGCGGGCGATCCTCGCCGAGGCGCGGGCCCAGGGCGGCCTGGGCGGCGTACCCCACCGCCTCATCCTCGTCGTCACGGACGGTGTGTTCAGCATGGACGGCGACATCGCCCCGTTGCCGGGGATCGTCGAGGCGGCCGAGGAGTTCGAGGCGGCCGTGTTCGTCGACGACGCCCATGCGTCGGGCGTCCTGGGCCGCAACGGCCGCGGGACCGTGGACCATTTCGGGCTCCACGGGCGCGTCGCCATACAGGTGGGCACGCTCAGCAAGGCCGTCGGGGTCCTCGGTGGCTACGTCGCGGGCTCGCAGGCGCTGCGCGACATGCTCATCCAGCGCGCCCGGCCGTTCCTCTTCTCGACGTCGCACCCGCCCGCGGTCGCCGCCGCGTGCCGGGAGGCGATCCGGGTCTTCGAGGACGAGCCCGAACTCATCGAGCGCCTCTGGGCGAACACGCGCCGGTTCAAGGCCGAGCTGGGCCGGCTCGGCTTCGACACGGGTGCGAGCGAGACCCCGATCACGCCGGTGATGATGGGCGACTCCGCCACCGCCGGCAGGTTCAGCGACCGCCTCCTCGAGGAAGGGGTCTTCGCCCAGCCGGTCGTGTTCCCGACCGTCGCGCTCGACAAGGCGCGGATCCGGACGATCGTCACCGCCGCGCACACCGACGAGATGCTGGACACGGCGCTCGCGGCGTTCGGCCGGGTGGGCCACGAGCTCGGGCTCGTCGCCGGGTGACGGAACCGGTCGGCGAGGGCGGCGGGCTGCCCCTCGACAGCCACCTCCACACCGACCGCTCGCCCGACAGCGCCGTCCCCATCGACGTCTACGCGGCGCTGGCCGTGGAACGGGGCGTCGCCGAGCTCGCGATCACCGACCACGTGGACTTCGACCCGCGCGACCCTGCCTACGAGTACACCACCTTCGACGATCGTGAGCGGAGCGTCCGCGACGCGGCGGAGCGGTGGGCGGACCGGGGTGTGACGATCCGGTTCGGAGCGGAGCTCACGTTCAACACGAGCTGGGAGGCGGACCTGCGCGATCACCTGGCCAGGCATCGCTACGATTTCACGATCGGGTCCGTGCACGACTGGCCTGGCTCGCCGTACGCCCCATCGGAGGTGGCGGCGTGGGTCCGCGGCCGGCCCATCGACCAGATCGTGGCGCCGTACTTCGAGCAGGTCGCCGCGGCCGCCCGATCGGGGCTGTTCGACACGATCGGTCACTTCGACGTCGTGAAGCGCTACCTCTACCCGGACGTCGCCCCGGCCGCCCTGGCGGACCGCCCTGAGCTGAGCGAGGACGCCCTTCGGGCGCTCGTCGAGAGCGGCACGTCCCTCGAGATGAACACCAGCGGCCTGCGCCACGCCGTCCGGGAGACCTATCCCACGGCCGGCACCGTCGAGCGCTACCGGGCGATGGGTGGCCGGCGGGTGACGATCGGTTCGGATGCCCACCGGTCCGATGCATTCGGCTTCGGCCTCGAGGAGGGGTACCGGATCCTCGCCAGGGCCGAGTTCGAGGAGCTCACCTTCCGTCGCGGCGGGCCGCGCGTGGCGATCGGCATGCCGCGGAGGCTCGGGTCGTGACGCCATCGGGCGACGCCGGCCTCGAGCTCGATGTCGTGGGCGCCGGTCCCGCCTACACGGACCGGCCGGGCGCCGTCGGCGCGGCATATCTCGTCCGCCACGGAACGGACGTGCTGCTGCTCGACCTCGGCCAGGGCGCGTTCACGAACCTCGCCGCGCTCATCGAGCCGAGCACGCTCAGCGCGGTCGCGATATCGCACCTCCATCCTGACCACTTCGTCGACCTCGTCCCGCTCCGGCACTACCTGCGCTACGAGTTCGACCCACCGCGGCGGGTCGCGGTCATCGGCCCGGCCGGGCTCGCCCATCGCCTCGACGGCCTGCACGAGCAGCCCGGGTTCACGTCCGCCGCCCTGGACGTGGCGGACCTCCAGCCCGGGATCCGCGGCGTCGGAGGGCTATCGCTCGAGGCGATCCGCGTCCGGCACACCACCGACAGCTACGCCTTCCGGGTGTCGGTCGGACGCGGCTCGGGGCTCGTCTACTCGGGCGACTGCGGAGCGGCGGACGACCTCCGGCCGCTCATCCGGCCCGGCGACACGCTCCTGGCCGAGGCCACCTACGGGGCCGACCCGGTCGAACCGGGCTCGAACCACCTCAACGCCATGGACGTCGCCCGGCTGGCGGCGGACACCGGCGTGGGGCGGGTCCTGCTCACCCACGTGCTCATGGGCCGAGACCGGCCGCGCGCGATCGCCGCGGCGATGGCCCTGGTCACGGTGCCCGTCGCGATCGTCGAGCCGGGCGACCGCTTCGACATCTGAGCGCGGCCTGCGGCAGGGCGGACGTGAAGAGACCCGGGCCGTGCGGCCCGGGTCTCTTGTCGCTCAGGGTGGGGACAGCGCGATCAGCGCTGCTTGCTCTTCTTTCGATCGCCCGGGAGAAGGATCAGGCTCAGGACCGCGATGCCGGCAAGGACGAGCAGGATGACTCGCCAGCCGTCGCTCGATCCGGACGAGCCCGGAAGGGTGCTCGTCGACGGCGGGGTGACGTCCGGCGTACCGGTCTCACCACCGACGCCACCGGTGTCGGACGTGGAGGTCTTCTCGGTCGTGGTCTCGGTCTGCTTCGTCTCGGTCGTCTCGGACACGTCCGAGGTTTCCGTGGTCTCGGTCGTCAAGGTCGACGTCGTGACGTCGGTCGTGTCGGTCGTCGTGGTCGTCTCGGTCGTGTCGGTCGTGCTGGTGGTCTGAGTGGTCGAGCAACCGCACTGCGGGCCGCTGTGCGCGGCGACTGTCGCGCCGGGGATGAGCAGTGCCGCACCGAGCAGCATGACCGCCCCGAGCCAGCCAAGACGACGGATCGTCGAGGTCCTGGAGTGGTGTTCGCCTGTGTTCTTGTCTGTCATGTCCCTCTGTCCCCGAGTGGGCTTGATGAATGCATTCCCTTGAGTGAAGTCCACTCTCGGTGCCGTTAGGATGACGGATTGTACGGGCGGCGTCTAGGACCTTCGTACTCACCACCTGTGCACCTGACCCCCACAGATAGCCCCTGACCCCACTGGGCAGGTCCTGTTTCTGGTGCCCGGACGCCCCGAGGGCGCCGCCGAAGGTCCCACGGAGGCTCCGATCCGGGCCCGCGTCGTCCGGTACGCTGTCCGGGTCCGGCCCCCGGAATCGTGGAGATGTCGCTCGATGCCGTTCGCCCATGCGCCGGGCCACCCCGGCGCGTTCGCTCGGGAGCCCGGTCGGCGTGCCGACCGGCCTGCGCCGGGCCACCCCGGCGCGTTCGCTCGGGAGCCCTGACCGATGGTCGGCGAGCCTGACCCCGCGGACGCACCCGTCGGCGACAGCGGACGCGTCGGCGCCCTCGCCCGCGACATCGTCGAACGCGGGCGGGACGGGCTCCACGACCCATGGCGCGTCCTGCCCATCGTCCTCATCGCGGCCTTCGTGGTCCGCGCGGCCTGGTTGTCGCTCCCCAACGGGAGCCTGATCTTCGACGAGGCGTACTACGTCAACGCAGCGCGGATCATGCTCGGGATCGCCGTCCCCGCCGGCGATCATTACTCCGGCGCGCCGTTCGGGCTCGATCCGAACGTGGAGCACCCGCCGCTCGGCAAGGCTCTCATCGCCCTCTCGATGGCGATCTTCGGGGACAACGGCCTCGGCTATCGGCTGCCCAGCCTGATCTTCGGGATGGTCGCCCTGGGGGCCTTGTTCCTCATCGTCCGGGCCGCCGGCGAGACGATCTGGCTCGCGATCTTCGCGGTCGGGCTGTTCGCGTTCGACAACCTCGCTTTCGTCCACGGCCGGATCGCGACGCTCGACATGCCGGTGCTGGCGATGATCCTGCTCGGCGCCTGGTGCGCCCTCCGCGAGCGCTGGTTCCTGGCCGGGATCTGTCTCGCGATCGGGATGCTCGTGAAGCTCACCGCGCTGTACGGGCTGCTGGCCATCCTGCTCCTCGTCGGCCTCGCCCTGCTAGAGCGGTGGCGGCGGGAACGACGGGTCCGGCTCTCGGACTTCCGGCCGACCGCTGTGCTCCTGGGGACGACGGTCGTCGTCTTCGTCGTCGGGCTGGGGCTGCTCGACGCGCGGTTCACGACGTATGCCAATCCGTTCGACCACATCCGGCACATGCTCGAGTACGGGGCGAACCTCCACTGGGCGCATGGGCTGCCGACCGTGTGCGTCACCAACGAGAGCACACCCTGGCAGTGGCTGACCAACGATTGCCAGATGGGGTACCTGCGGGTCGCGACGACGGTCAAGGTCGGCGACCAGGTCGTGGCGATCATCCCGAGCGTGGACTTCCGGGGAGCGATGAACCCGGTCCTCATCGGCGCTCTTCCGGTGGCGATGCTGTTCACGTTCTGGTCGGCCTGGCGGACGGGCAGCCTCCTCGCCCGCTGGGCGGTGGTCTGGGCGGCCGCGAACTACCTGCCGTATGTGTTCCTCGCGATCGTCGCCCAGCGGATCACCTACATCTACTACTTCCTGCCGGTCGTGCCGGCGGTCGCCGTCGCGATCGCGATCCTGCTCCGGCGGTCCAGCCTGCCGCGGTTCGTGACCGTGGGGTTCGTGACGCTCTACCTCGTCGGGTTCGCGGCGTACTTCCCGTTCCGCCATCTCCCCTGACCGCGCACCGGGCTACCATGGGCGCCCCGTGACCGGACATGCCGACGTCGCTCCCGCCGCCCCGGCCCCCGACGGACCGGTCGTCCCCGTGCGCGAACAGGTACGGGCTGCCGTGGGCCGGGCCTGGGCGCGGGCGATCGCATCGGGCGCACTGCCGGCCCTGCAGGCGGAGGTCGAGGCGCCCAAGATCGAGATCGAGCGCCCGGCGAACCCCGAGCACGGCGATCTCGCCACGAACCTCGCGCTCAAGCTCGCCCGGCCCTACCGGATGGCACCGCTCGCGATCGCCCAGGCGCTGGAAGTGGAGCTCGCCCGCGAGGCGGCCGATCGTGCCACCGCCAGCCCGGTCGGGGAGGCCCATGCCGCGCCTCCCGGTTTCGTCAACCTTCGCCTCGCCGATGCCGCTCTCGAGCGGACCGTCGGCGCGATCCTCCACGCGCCCGGGCTTTGGGGCCGCGTCGCGCCCGTGGCGCCACGCAGGGTGAACGTCGAGTTCGTGTCCGCGAACCCGACGGGGCCGCTGACGGTCGGCAACGCCCGCGGCGCCTTCGTCGGCGACCTGCTCTGCCGGGTGCTCGAGGCGGCCGGCCAGCAGGTGAGCCGCGAGTACTACTTCAACGACTTCGGGACGCAGGTCACGAACCTCGGTGCGTCCGTGCTGGCCATCCGGACCGGTGGAGAGATCCCCGAGGACGGCTACCACGGCGAGTACGTCCGCGACCTCGCCCGCGAGATCCCGCCGGAGGTGCTCGCCGCCGCCGAGGCGTCGCCCGACCCGGCCGAGGAGGTCGGTCGCTGGGCGTCGGAGCGGGTCCGGGCCGGCATCGAGGCGTCCCTGGCCCGGCTCGGCGTCCAGTTCGACCTCTGGAAGACCGAGGGCTCGCTCCACTCCGAGGGCTGGGTCGAGCGGGCCGTGGACCGGTTGCGGGCCGGCGGCCATGTCTATGAGCTCGATGGCGCGCTTTGGTTCCGCTCGACGACGTTCGGCGACGACAAGGACCGGGTCGTCATCCGAGCCGATGGCCGGCCGACGTACTTCGCCGCCGACATCGGCTACGTCACCGAGAAGTTCAGCCGTGGCTTCGACCACCTCATCTACGTCTGGGGCGCCGACCACCACGGCACGGTCGCCAGGGTCCGCAACGCTGCCGAGGCGATGGGCTACGACAAGGCCGCCGTGGAGATGATCCTCATCGCCTGGGTGCGCTTCGTGCGCGACGGCGTCGAGATCTCGATGTCGAAGCGGGCCGGCGAGTTCATCTCGCTCGACGAGCTCCTGGCCGAGATCGGCGTCGACGCCGCCCGCTGGTTCTTCGGGGCGCGGGCCCACACGACCGGTATCGATCTGGACATCGAGCTGGCCAAGAAGCAGTCGGCCGACAACCCGGTCTACTACGTCCAGTACGCCCATGCCCGGATCGCCTCGATCCTGCGCAAGGCCGCGGCGAACGACCTCGCCCCGGCGGCCGGCGTCGTGGGCGCGCTCGTCGGCGCGCCGGAGGCCGCCCTTGCGCGCGTGGTCGTCCGGTTCCCGGAGGTGGTGGAGGACGCCGCCGCGGCCCAGGAGACGCACGGCGTCACGGCCTACGCGACCGAGCTGGCGACTGCGTTCCACGCCTTCTACCGGGACGCCCGCGTCGTCGACCCGGCCGAGCCCGAGCGGTCCGGAACGCGACTCGCCCTCGCCGAGGCGACCAGGATCACGCTCGCCAACACCCTGGGCCTCCTCGGGATCTCCGCGCCGGACCAGATGTAGGCCGGTCCGGGGCCGTCCGGTCGCCTAGCCGGCGAGGCCGAGTGCTCCCGCCAGGCGCCGGATGGCCGCGTCGTCGGAGCCCACGAAGACCGTCACCTTGTTCGTCGTCCCCGGATCGATGAGGGCGCTCGATCCGGCGAGGATGCTTCGCGTCGTCTGCGCGGCCGCGGCGAAGGCGGCCGCGTCGGCCGGGGTGTCCCAGACCGTCTGGAGGGCGATCGCGAACGCGTCGCCGTGGGAGACGAGCACGGTCCGATCGCCGCCCCATCCGTCGGCCGCCGCGATCGCGTCATCGGCGGCGAGTCCACCGACCGACTGGAGCCACGTCCGCAGGCCGAACTCCCCGAACGTGTCCTGGA
Source organism: uncultured Chloroflexia bacterium (assembly GCA_963719285.1). GTDB lineage: Bacteria > Chloroflexota > Limnocylindria > Limnocylindrales > CSP1-4 > C-114. The sequence goes on along the minus strand of CAVRBO010000003.1, from coordinate 364,068 downwards.
AGTCGACCGTCCAGCCGTCACCGAGCCTGGCCGCGAGATCGGCCGGCAGCTGGATCGCGACCGGCGGCTCGTGGGCGGCGTACTTCTCGGGGTGGAGGACCTGCTCGGTCGAGTCCGGAGGCGCGGCGAACGCCTGGTTCACCGCGTCCCAGCCGCCCTTGTTCTCGAGACCCTGGACGAACGTGAGGCCGGTCGTGTACGGGAAGAGAAGCTGGGCGCGCAGGGCCGCGGGCATCCTCGCGAGCAGCGCCTGCTGCCCGGTGAGATCCGACTGCGCCAGGTACTCGAGAAGCTGGACGGGGGTCAGGGCGGTCTGGGCCCAGTCGCTCATCAGGACCGTCGCGTCGCCCTCGACCAGCGCCAGTCGGGCCAGGGACCGGTCGCCCTGGTCCGCGGCGTCGATGTCCAGCTTGGACAGGTCGAACGCCTGGTCCTGGAGGGCGTGGTCGAACTCGTGAGCGAACGTCAGCTGCTGGGCGACCCCGATGGCGCCGCTCACGGACTTGACCGACATGCGCTTGGTCTCGGGATCGTAGAAGCCGGCGACCTGGCCCGACAGGAGCTCCAGCTCGAGATCGCGCAGCGACGCGTCGGCCGGGATGAGGCCGAGCGCCCGGTCTACCCGCTGCGTCGCCTCGACGAGCGCGACCGGATTGTCCTTGTCGAACTGGGCCCGGAGCGCGTCGTCGAGCGCCGTCTGGTCGAGGATGACCGGATCGACCGTGGTCTTGGCTTTGAGCCCGCGCAGCTGCTGGACCTGGAGCTCGATGCGGGCGTAGACCGCGGCGGGGTCCTCGGGCGTCGCGCTCGGCGCCGGGGAGTGGACGGCCGGCGTGGGCGGCAGGCTCGCCGGGGTGGGGGCGGTCGACCCACAGGCTGTCGCAAGGAGGGCGAGCACGGTCGCGACGACCAGGAGGATCGGGCGGCTCGCTGGCCCGCGGCAGGATCGCACGGTCGGATGGTCGCACAGGCGACCCGGCATCACGATCGCGTGCTCCGTATCCCTTTCTTAATCGCTTGCCCCGTTGAGGCTGAACGTGGGGTCCCTACTGTTCGCTGCGGAACATCCTCCAACGTTCCATCCTCCCTCCCTCCGACGGGGAGCGCCGATTGGGCAGGCGCTCCCCGTCCTCCTTTTTCGGGACCCCCGGGCGAGGCGGGGCACTCGCGCCGCGCACCGCCGGACCTGCCTGACAGGGAGGGAGTCGACGTGCAGCGGGCTGTGTCAGAATCGACCGCATGGAACTCACCTGGTACGGGCGGACGTGCGTCCGCCTGCGCGGCAAGGACGCCGTCGTGCTCGCGGACCCGTACCCCGGGATCGTCGGACCCACCGGCCGGGGCGTGACCGCCGAGATCGTCACGTTCTCCCACCCCGACGACGCCCCGCCGAGCAGGGCCAAGGGTCGCGTGTCGCGTGACGGCAAGACGATCCTGCCGACGAGCGTCGAGAACGCCTTCGTCCTGGATGGGCCCGGTGAGTACGAAGTCCGGGATGTCCTGGTGACCGGCGTTCGGACCTATCGCGACGATTCGCGGGGCCGCGAACGGGGCCGGCAGACGGCCTTCGTCGTCGAGCTCGACGGGCTGCACACGATCCATCTCGGCGATATCGGGCACCTGCTCACCCAGGAGAAGATCGGCGACATCGGCTCCGTCGACGTCGCCTGCGTGCCGGTCGGCGGGGCGCTGACCGCCACCCGGGCGGCCGAGCTGATCGCCCAGCTCGACCCACGGATCGTCGTGCCGATGCCCGTGTGCGAGGACGAACGTGCCTGCGACGAGGCCCTGGCCACCTTCTTCAACGAGATGGGGGGCCCGCCCGGGCCCGCGGTCGCGCGCCTGACTGTCACTCCGTCAAGCCTGCCGACCGAGACCACCACCGTCCTCCTCGAGGCCCGCGGGAAGACCTGACCGGGGGTCCGGCCCGGGCGGCCGCGCGTGCGACCTCAGGAACGGTCGTGGACGATCCGCCCCCTCTTCACCACGACGCGGACGAGATCCGCCCCCGGCCAGTACGGGATCTGGGTCGCGGTCGGGACGCCCCACACCACGAGGTCGGCCTGCTTGCCGGGTTCGATGGAGCCCACCTCGTCGCCGAGCCCGAGCGCGTGGGCGGCGTTGATCGTCACGGCCACGAGCGCTTCGTCGGGGGTCAGGCCGAGCGACAGGCACGCGACCGTCATGGCCAGCGGCAGGCTCGCCGTGGGCGACGTGCCGGGGTTGAAATCGGTCCCGATGGCGATCGGGATGCGCGCCTCGATATAGCGGCGGGCCGGTGCCACGTGCTTGCTCATGAGGAACCACGTGGTCGCCGGCAGCAGCGTCGCGACGACGGGCCGCTCGGAATCGGCCGCCCGGGCGAGCGCCGCGACCCCGGCGTCCGACGGCGTCGCCAGATGGTCGGCCGAGGCCGCGCTGAGTTCCGCGGCCAGCTCTGCCCCGCCCGACGGCGCGATCTCGTCGGCGTGGAGCCGGGGCGCCATCCCGAAGACGGCGGCGGCCTCCAGGACGCGGCGGCTCTGGTCGGGCGTGAAGACGCCCTGTTCGCAGAACACGTCGCAGAACCGCGCCCGGCCCTGGGCGGCCACGCCGGGGATCTGGTCCTCGATCACGCTCCGGATGTAGGCCTCCGTCCCGTCCGGGCGGGCCCGGAACTCGACGGGGACGGCGTGGGCGCCAAGGAACGTCGGCACGACCTCGACCGGTCCCTCGCGACCGAGCTGGTAGGCGACCTCGAGGAGGCGGAGCTCGGTCTGCAGGTCGAGGCCGTAGCCCGACTTCGCCTCGATCGTGGTCGTGCCGTGGCGGAGCATCTCGTCGAGCCAGCGCCGGCCATGGGCGGCGAGCGCCGTCTCGTCGGCGGCCCGAGTCGCCTCCACCGTGGACAGGATGCCCCCGCCCGCTGCGAGGATCTCGAGGTAGCCGGCACCGCGCTGCCGGAGCAGGAGTTCCTTCTCGCGGCTGCCGGCGAACAGAAGATGGGTATGGGGGTCCACGAGTCCGGGCGTCACCACGGCGCCGTCCGCGTCGAGCCTGGCGAACCGGCTCAGCGGCAGCCCCTGCGCCTCGAGATCCGCCTCGACGGCCGCCCGTTGGCCGACCGCCACGATCCGCCCCTCCCAGCACGCGACGACCGGCGCTTCAGCAGTGCCGGGGCCGCCGGCCGACGTGGCGTCAAGCACGCCCGTCTCTCGCTGGGTGGCCCCCCGACGCAGGCCGCCCGCCATCGTGACGATCTCCGACGCGCCGATCACGAGCAGGCCGTTCACGGCCGCCTCGCCTCGCTCGCCCCGTCCGCCCGTGATGACCCGGAGGGTCACCTGGGGACCGCCGGCATCGGCCGCGTCACCTGGTCCGGGATTCCGAAGCGGCGAGGCGGATCTCGAGGGCCTGCATCGGCGAGAAGTCGCGCAGGCCGATGGATGCCGCGGCGATGGCGAGCCGCTCCTCGATCGGCGCCTCCACCGGGGCGTCGGCGTGATCGGCCACGTCGAGGAACGCCGCCAGCGGCATGAGCCCGATGAGCTCCGACTCGGCGACGGCGATCCCGTCGTGGGCCGCCTCGGCCCGGACGGTCTCCCACACGAGCCAGAGCGGGGTGATGGAGAAGTCGAGCAGGTTCATGGAGACCTGGGCGCGCCGGGCGACCCCGCGCTCGGGTTCGCGGACCTCGAACCCGTTCGCCTGGACCTTGGGCAGGCCACCGCCGGACTCGCGGACGCGCCGCGCGATCCGTTTGGCGAGTTCGACGTCGTCGCTGGCGAGGTTGATGTTCCAGGCGATCAGGAACGGCCGCGCCCCCACGGCGATCGCGCCGGCTCGCGGATGCATCGTCGACGGCCCGAAGTCCGGCCGCCGGCCGTCGGTGTCGATCTCCTCCTTGAGGCCTTCGTACTGGCCGCGCCGGACATCGGCCAGCTTCACCCGGTCGGACCGCGCCGCCGCGGCCGCGTACAGGTACACCGGCAGGTCGTAGCGATCCGCGATCCGCTTGCCGAACGTCCGGGCCATCTCGACGCACTCGTCGAGCGTCGTGTCGCCGAGCGGAACGAACGGGACCACGTCGACGGCGCCTATCCGGGGATGCTCGCCGGCGTGTTCGTCCATGTCGATCTCGTCGATCGCCGTGGCCACGAGGCGGTCCAGGGCCCCGGCCACCGCATCGGGCTCGCCGGCCAGCGTGAACACGCTCCGGTTGTGGCTCGCGTCGCTGGTCCGGTCCAGGAGGTGCACCCCGGGTCCGGCCTGGATCGCGTCGGCCAGGCGTTCGACGACGTCGAGTCGGCGGCCCTCGCTCACATTGGGCACGGATTCGACGAGGCGGGTCACGGCCGTATCGTGCCACGTTCGGCGGCCGCCCGGCCGCCCTCCGGCCGCCCTCGACCGCCCGGTCAGCGGGCCGGCGTCACGCCACTCGTGTCCACCTCGCGCCAGATCCAGACCCCGTCGACGGCCTCCGGCGGACGGCCGAACAGGTCGGTGAAGAAGCCGAGCATCGCCTTGGTGCGGACCATCGGCCCGACGATGACATCGGTGATCCCCTTGGCCCGGATGTCCCCGGCCACGGCGTCCCGGACGGCACCCCGCGCCACCACCGTGAGGTCGTTGTCGGCGTCCTGGATCGTCTCCATGATCGTGAACAGCTGGGTCGGGTCCGGCCCGTAGCCGGCCGACCCATCGGGCCGCGGCACGTACGCGTACGCCTCCACCATCCGCGGCGCATCGCCGGCGATCGCCGCCCACAGCATCGGGTCGGCTCCGGCCCCGTCGCGGAAGAACGGCGCGAAGAGGATCGTCGCGTCGGGGCGCATCCCCTCCTGCTCCCAGCGGGCGAAGAACGCCGGGATCGCGACCGGCCGCGACGGCAGGGGCGCCGGGACGACGACGATGAGGGCGAGGGCGATGGCCGCGAGGCGCGGGGCGACCTGGCGGACGGGACCGCGCATGGCCCGTTGGATGCCGAACCCGACGAGGATGGCCACGGCGAGCCAGGTGAAGATGACGAACCGACTGGCCACCACGTCCTCCAGGATCGGCAACCCCGTCGCGAGCCCCCACGGCAGCGGGATCCCGGTGGGGGACGCGCCGACGACGAGATGGCCGCCCATCGACAGGACGAGCGCCACGAGCCCGCCGAGCGCGGCGGTCCGGATGCGGATATCGCGCCGGCCGAGAACGACGATGACCGCGAGGACCACGATGAGCGGCAGCCCGAGGTAGCCGTCCGCCTCGTGGAAGAGGACGCTGAAGTCGTTCGAGATCCGGGTCGCCTCGGGTGGCGCGAACAACTGGTACCTGGTCGGGATGACGAGGTTCAGCAGGTCGGTCGAGAAGCGGCGCAGGTCGATGAGCCCCTCGGGGGTCCGGTTCGGCCCGAGGAACTGGACCACGAGCGGCCACGCACCCAGGGTCCCGAGCACGACCGCGGCCGCCGCGAGCGCGGCGCCGAGGCGCGGGAGCGAAGCCCGGATCAGTGGGCGTCGCTGGACCGCCAGGATGGCGAGGACGATCAGGCCGATCAGGGCGGTCGTGAGCAGGATCTCCTCGGTCGTGAGGAGCTGGATGAACCCGAGGAGCCCGAGGACCGCGCCGAGCCGCCACGGCGATCGCGAGCGCCGGACGAGCAGGTCGTCGAAGACGAGGAGCACGAGCGGCGGGACCCAGGCCATGGCGAGGTTCAGGTGGAGCGCGGCGTGCGAGATGACGTACGGCGAGAAGCCGTATACGGCCCCACCCACCAGCGGAGCCACGGTTCCCGCGACGTACCTGGCCACGACGAGCCGGGCCGCCGCCGCGCTCAGGACGATCGCGCCCATCATCAGCAGGTTGTAGGCGAGGATCGGGCCGGCCAGGATCGTGACCGGCATGGCGATGAGGCTCCACGGCAGGATCGCCGTGTTCCACATGAGGTTGACGCCGTCCGGGGCGTTGAGCTGATGGGTGACGAACGGGTCGGTGAGATGGCCGATCGCATAGGGCACCCAGGCGATGAACCACATCGACTGCTCGGGGTCGCAGCACGACCCGATCCATTGGGTCGTCGGGGCCGCCCAGGCGTTCCAGGTCACGAGGAACGCACCGATGAGATAGAGCAGGAGCGCCTCGAGCCCCGCTCGCCGGTCGCCCAGGCCCGCGGCGACCCACCGGCGGAGCGCCAGGAGTCGCCTCATCACGCCGTCGATTCTCCCGTCCTCGCGGGCAGGAGCGCAACTCCCGTGCCACGCAAGGGATTGACTAACGTGTGTTAGACGTTAGACTAACATCGTCCCGGGCCGCCGGGACACGCTGAGCCCAGAGGTGACCGTGTCCCAGGCCGCCACTCCCCCTGCCGACGTCCTTGCCGGAACCCCGGCCGACGCCCCCCGGCCGAAACGTTCGGGCCTGACCCGGAACCGCGACTTCCTCAAGCTGTGGATCGGCCAGACGATCAGCGTCGGCGGTACGCAGGTGACCCAGCTCGCCCTCCCGCTGATCGCGGCCACGACGCTCAACGTGAGTCCGTTCGAGTTCGGCGTCCTGGGGACGATGGACTTCCTCCCGTTCATCTTCCTGAGCCTCCCGGCCGGGGTGTGGGTCGACCGCCTGCCACGCCGGCCGATCCTCATCGTCGGCGATCTCGGGCGCGCGGCGGCCATGGCGACCATTCCGATCTCGTTCGCCCTGGGGACCCTGTCGATCTGGCAGCTCTACGTCGTCGGCTTCGTGTCGGGCTGCCTCACCGTGTTCTTCGACGTGGCCTACCAGAGCTACCTGCCGGTCCTCGTGGAGCGCGATCAGCTCGTCGACGGCAACTCGAAGCTCGAGACGTCGCGCTCGGCCGCGGCGGTGGTCGGCCCGGGAGTCGCCGGCACGCTGATCGGCCTCATCGGCGCGCCGGTCGCGATCGCCATCGACGCGGTCAGCTACCTCGCTTCTGCGTCGTTCCTCGTCCTGATCGGTCGGGCGGAGCCGAGGCTCGAGCGCGCCCGCGCCGCCGACGGCACCCGGACGTCCGTCCGCGCCGAGGCGGCCGAGGGCCTGCGCTATGTCCTCGGGAACCCGTTCCTGCGGGCGATCGCCGCCTCGTCGGCCCTGTCGAACCTGTTCACGAACATCGCCCTGTCGATCTACATCCTGTTCCTCGTCCGAGAGCTCGAGTTCACGCCGGGGATGCTCGGGCTCGTGTTCTCGATCGCCTCCCTGGGGTTGCTCACCGGGGCGCTGACGGCGCGCCGGATCGGCGAGCGATTCGGGATCGGCCCCACCCTGATCGCGTCGATCTTCCTGTTCGGACCGCCGCTGCTCGTCCTGCCGTTCGTGGGCGGCCCGCTCGCGCTGCCGGTCATCTCGGCGGCCGGCTTCCTCGCGTTCGCCTCGGCCACGATCTGGAACATCAACCAGATCTCGTTCCGCCAGGCCGTGACGCCCGAAGCGATGCAGGGCCGGATGAACGCGACGATGCGATTCGTCTCGTGGGTCACCATCCCGCCGGGGATCATCCTCGGGGGGTTCCTCGGCGCGCTCATCGGCCTCCGGGAGACGGTCCTGCTCGGGGCGCTCGGCTCCATGCTGCCCGTCCTGCCGGTACTGCTTTCGCCGTTCCGCTCGGTGCGCACGATCGCGGACGCGACCCCGGATCGATGACCTCGGACCTCGCGTCGCTCGAACGCTCCCCCGGCCGCCCGAGTCTGTGGCGCAACGCCGACTTCGTGAAGCTGTGGGTGGCGTCGACGATCAGCCTGTTCGGCAGCCAGGTCAGCGGCATCGCGATCCCGGCCATCGCGATCATCACCCTGGGCGTCAGCCCGTTCGAGGCCGCACTGCTCGGCTTCTTCGACATGCTGCCGTTCATCCTGTTCACCCTGCCGGCCGGGGTCTGGGTGGACCGCCTCCGCCGGCGCCCGATCCTCATCTCCGGCGACCTCGGCCGGGCGATCGCCCTGGCGACGATCCCGATCGCCTACGCCGCCGGTTTCCTCACGATCTGGCAGCTGTACCTCGTGGGGTTCGTCGCCGGGATCCTCACCGTCTTCTTCGACGTCGCCGACCAGAGCTACCTGCCGTCGCTCCTCGAGGCCGACCGGCTCATCGAGGGCAACTCCAAGCTCCAGGTCAGCGCATCGGCCGCCCAGATCGGTGGCCAGGGCGTGGGCGGGGCGATCATCGGCCTGGTGACGGCGCCGTTCGCGGTGCTCGCCGACGCGCTCAGCTTCCTCGTCTCGGCGATCCTGATCCTCCTCGTCCGCAAGCCCGAGCGGACGCCGGCGCGCAACGTCGATGCGGAGACCGGCCGCGGACGGAGCATGCGCACGGAGATCGCCGAGGGCCTGCGCTATGTCCTGGGCAACCGGTACCTGCGCAACATCGCGGCCTCGACCGGATCGTCCAACCTGTTCAGCAGCCTGATGTTCTCGATCTTCCTCGTCTACGTGTTCCGAACCCTCGGGTTGTCGCCGTTGACGATCGGGCTCGTGAGCGGCCTGTCGAACGTCGGATTCCTCGTGGGGGCGGTCATCGCCGGCCGCGTGGCGACGCGGCTCGGGGTTGGGCGCGCGATCGTCGGCTCGGCGTTGCTGGCCGGGGTGGCCGGCCTGTTGATCCCGCTCGCGCCCGAGTCGGCCGTGGCGATCCCGTTCATCTTCCTGGCGGAGTTCGTCACGGGCGTGATGGTGGTCATCTACAACGTGAACCAGGTCTCGCTCCGCCAGGCGATCACGCCCGAGCGGATGCAGGGTCGGATGAACGCCACGATGCGGTTCATCGTGTGGGGGACGATGCCGATCGGGATCATCATCGGCGGCATCCTGGGCTCCACGATCGGGTTGCACGCCACGATCTGGGTCGGCGCGATCGGCGGCTGCTTCGCGTTCGTGCCCGTGCTGTTCTCGCCGGTCAGATCGTTGCGCGAGATCCCGACCGCGATCGCACAGCCCTAGCCGCGGTCGGACATCGGGACGCGGACCCCGCGCTCGCGCGCCACGTCGAGTGCCCGTTCGTAGCCCGCGTCCGCGTGGCGGATGACGCCCATGCCCGGGTCCGTCGTGAGCACCCGGTCGAGCTTTTGCGCCGCAAGGTCCGTGCCGTCGGCGACCGCGACCATCCCCGCGTGCTGGGAGTAGCCGATCCCCGTCCCGCCACCGTGATGGATCGACACCCAGGTCGCCCCCGCAGCCGTGTTGACGAGCGCGTTGAGGAGCGGCCAGTCGGCGATCGCATCGGAGCCGTCGCGCATCGCCTCCGTCTCCCGGTTGGGCGACGCGACCGAACCCGCGTCGAGGTGGTCGCGCCCGATGACGATGGGCGCCGCGACCGTCCCGGTCCGGACGAGCTCGTTGAACGCCGCGCCGGCGCGTGCCCGCTCGCCGTAGCCCAGCCAGCAGATCCGCGCCGGCAGGCCCTGGAACGGCACCTTGGCCTGGGCCATCTCGATCCAGCGACGGAGGCCGGCATCGTCCGGGAAGAGCTCCAGGATCGCCCGGTCCGTCGCGGCGATGTCGGCCGGATCGCCGGACAGGGCCGCCCAGCGGAACGGCCCGCGTCCCTCGCAGAACTGCGGCCGGATGAACGCCGGCACGAAGCCCGGGTACGCGAACGCGTCGTCCACCCCCGCGTCCTTGGCCATCGCCCGGAGGTTGTTGCCGTAGTCGAACACGATGGACCCCGCTGCCTGGAAGGCGAGCATCGCCCGGACGTGGTCGGCCATGGATCGGGTCGAGCGGCGGACGTAGACGTCGGGCTGAGCCTGGCGGAGGGCCAGCGCGTCCGCCAGCGAGATCTCGGCCGGGACGTAACCGGCGAGCGCGTCGTGCGCCGAGGTCTGGTCGGTGACCACGTCGAAGCGCTCGCCGCGGCGGACGAGGGCCGGCTCGATCTCCGCGGCATTGCCGACGAGCGCGATCGAACGCGGCTCGCCGGCCGCCGCCGCGGCCCGCGCCCAGCCCAGCGCCTCGTCGACGGAGCGCGTCAGCCGGTCGACGTATCCGATCTCCAGGCGGCGGCTCGCCCGGGCCTCGTCGACCTCGATGGCGAGGCAGACCCCCTGGTTCATCGTCACGGCCAGGGGCTGGGCGCCGCCCATCCCGCCGAGTCCGGCGGTGAGCACGACCCGTCCGCGCAGCGTCCCGCCGAAGTGCTGGCGGGCCAGTTCGGCGAATGTCTCGTACGTGCCCTGCAGGATCCCCTGCGTACCGATGTAGATCCACGACCCGGCCGTCATCTGGCCGTACATCGTCAGGCCCGCCCGTTCCAGCTCGCGGAAGACTTCCCATGTCGCCCACTTGCCCACCAGATTCGAGTTCGCGATGAGCACCCGGGGCGCCCACTCGTGGGTCCGGAATACACCGACGGGCTTGCCGCTCTGGACGAGGAGCGTCTCGTCGTCGCCAAGGGCGCGCAGCTCGCGAACGATGGAATCGAACGCCGCCCAGCTCCGGGCGGCCCGGCCCGTGCCCCCATACACCACGAGCGCGTCGGGGTCCTCCGCCACCTCCGGGTCGAGATTGTTCATGAGCATCCGCAGCGCGGCTTCCTGGCCCCAGCCGCGACAGGAGAGCTCCGTTCCGCGCGGGGCACGGACTGGCCGGGCGCCCGGGAGCGCGCCGGACGACGTCCCGGAGATGGAACTCATCGAAGGCCCTCCACGACGAGCTGTCCGAACCGCTGGTCGCCGACCGCCGAGATCGACACGATGATGTCGGCGGCACCCGGAGGCGTCAGGTGGACGTGGTAGGTGAGGATGCCACCGACGCAATGGCCGATGAACGTCTGGTGGCCGGCGATGTCGGCCTCGGCGCTGCTCTGGGCCACGCCGCCGGCCTGCGCGCACGCCCCTTCATCGAACGTCTCGCGCCAGCTCTGGAAATAGGAGTCCGAGTAGACCCCGATCCGCAGGCGGACGACGCTGACATAGGCGAAGTCACCGGTGTTCGTGTCGATGACGAGCGCGGCGGCGAGCGCCGATGCCTCGCCGGCGAGCGCCGGATCGGTCAGGTCATGGGCCTCCCCGTCCGAGTTGCCGACGAGCGGCAGGCCCTTGATCGATGCCGGCAGCACGTCGAGGAGCGACCGGTCCACGAGGATCGCCGTGGTGGCGCTGCCGCCCGGGATCGATGATGACGCCCCGGGCGACACGCCCGGCGTGCCCGTCCCGGACGGCTGGAGCGAACTCAGTCCGCCGTCCGGCGTGGCCGACCCCGCCGTCGGTGCCGGGTTGGGCGAACCGGACAGCGCGAGGAACGCGCCGGCGGCGATACCGATGACGATGAGGATCGCGACCAGGACCGTCGGGCCGGGGCCGGCTCCGCGTCGCGCCACCGCCCGGGTCACGAACCGGCGACCCGCTCCGGGTCGGCATCGGGACGGACGAATGCGGACTCGTAGAACTGGAGCGGATTGCCTTCGGGATCCCAGAAGAAACAGAACTGGCCCCAGGCGGTCCGCACGACGTCCTCGTTCCGGACGCCCGCGGCGGCGAGCCGCTGCATCGCCAGTTCCAGGTTGTCGACGATCACCTCGGGGACGATGCCCCCGTGCCGGAAGTCCTTGGGTTCCGCGGACGCGAAGCCGCCGGCGATGAGCGACAGGCTGGTGCCCTGGGTGGCGTCGAACCGGACGAACCGCGGCGTCCGGTACAGCAACCGCAGGCCGAGCACATCGCGGTAGAAGACGAGCTCGGATTCGATGTCCTCGACGAAGATCAGGGCGCCCCGGACCTTGGAGACGCTGCCGAGCGCCTGGATCGATGTCATCGTCGACCTCCCTGGTTCGCGCGGCGTCCTCGCGCGGAACCGCAGGCGCCAGACGTTACCACCGGCCGCAGCCGGTCGAGCGCTCAGAGCTCGCGGCGCATGACCGGGAAGCGCTCGTCGTCGACGGCCAGGCGGAAACCGGCGGTGAGCCAGAAGGCCGGCGTCGCCGCGCTCGTCGCGTCGGGGTCGCGGCCGGCCTCCGGGTAGGTCTCGACTGCGGCGAAGCCTCGCTCGGCCAGGTCCGCACAGACGGCCGCGACGAGGCGACCGGCGTGGCCGGCACCGCGCGCCTCGCGGGTTGTGGCGATGCAGGTGATGACCGCCGGCAGCGGCGCGTCGGGGAGCTGCGGGTAGAGCTCACGCACGCGTGACGCGCGCGGGTATGCGGACAGGGGGCCGAACTGGGCGTAGGCGACCGCCACGTCGTCGACGAGCATGACCTTGGCGTAGCTTCCGAAGATCCCCCGGCCGCGCAACAGGAGCGCGAGCTTGCGCGGGGTGTCCGGGGCGAGTCGGGCGCGGAGCGGTGGCGGCGGAGCGAACGGGTTGGCCGCGGGTTCGTCGTCATCCCGCGTGAACGGGTTGAACGCCGGGCCCTTCGACGCGGGCAGGAACGGGTTGATCGCCGGTTCCTCGTCGTCGTCGCCGAACGGGTTGCGCAGCCGGGACGGCGGCCGCGGGCCGGCCTGCGCGATGGACCGGGCGGCGCGCGAGCCGCGGTCGGCGTCCTCCCAGTAATCGCAGCTCCGGTGGTCGAAGGATGGGTCGGCGCACGGCGGCAGCAGCCCGAAGGACGCCTCGTCGACGACGTCGACGATCCGGATCAGTGGCCCCGTCGACACGCTCTATGCACCCATGGCCATGATCGTGGAGGCCCCCCGCCGGAGCTGAGCACGGACCGGCGACATCGGCGCCACCCTTACCGGGCGACGGACGCTGCCAGCGTCGCGAGCTCGCCGCTCTGGACGAGGGCGGTCGCGGCCGCGATGTCGGCGCCGGGCTCGCGGTCCACGCTGAGATGCGCGACGACGTTCCGCAGCGCAGCGTGCGCGGCGGCGACACCGGCCCCGGGCACGGCCCCAGGGACCAGCTTGAGCCGGAAGTCGAGCGCCTGGGCGGCACACAGGAGCTCGAGCGCCAGGATCCGCTCCACGTTCTCCAGGACCAGCCGGGCGTGCCGGGCGGCGATCGAGCCCATCGAGACGTGGTCTTCCTGGTTGGCCGAGGTCGGGATGCTGTCGGCCGAGGCAGGATGGACGAGCACCTTGTCCTCCGACACCAGGGCCGCCGCCGTGTACTGGAGGATCATCAGCCCGCTGTTCGTGCCGGCGTCGGCGACGAGGAAGGGCGGCAGCCCTCCGTTCAGGCGGGCGTCGACGAGGAGCGCGGACCGGCGCTCGGAGATCGAGCCGAGCTCGGCGATGGCCAGCTTGGCCATGTCGAGGGCGAGCGCGATGGGCTCGCCGTGGAAGTTGCCACCGCTGATGACGAGGCCGCCGCCTGTCGCCATCGTCGCCGGGTCCACCCCCACGCCGCCGGGGAAGACGAGCGGGTTGTCGGTGGCCGAGTTGAGCTCGATGTCGAGAACGCGCCGGAGATGGTCGAGCACATCCCGGACCGCGCCGTGGACCTGGGGCACGCAACGCAGGGAATACGGATCCTGGACCTTGTGGGCGCCCGCATGGTGGCTCGTCTGGAGGCTCGAACCGCGGAGCACGTGGCGAAGCTCGGCGGCCACGGCGATCTGGCCCGGATGCGGCCGAGCGAGCTGGTATGCCGCGGCGAACGCCACATCCGTGCCCAGAAGCGCCTCGACCGACATCGCGGCGACGACGGTCGCCGTCCGGCACAGGCGGTCCGCATCGGCCAGGAGGAGCGCCCCGATCGCGCTCATCATCTGGGTGCCGTTGAGAAGGGCGAGCCCCTCTTTCGGCCCGAGCTCGAGAGGTTCGAGGCCGGCCTCGCGGAGCGCCAGCAGCGCCGGGACGCGCTGCCCGCCGAACTCGACCTCGCCCCGGCCGATGAGCGGCAGCGCCAGGTGGGCGAGTGGGGCCAGGTCGCCCGACGCGCCCACGCTGCCCTGCTCCGGCACGACCGGGTGGATGCCGGCGGCCAGGAACGCCAGCAGCCGGTCCACGAGCAAGGGCCGGCAACCGCTGTGGCCCAGGGCAAGGGTGTTCGCCCGCAGGAGCAGCATCGCCCGGACGACCTCGCGCGGGAACGGCGGGCCCACGCCGGCCGCGTGGCTCATCAGGAGGTTCTCCTGGAGCCGCCCACTGGCGGCCGGGTCGATCGTCGTCGTGGCCAGGTCGCCGAAGCCGGTCGTCACCCCGTAGACGACCGCGCCCGCCGCGACGAGGCTCTCGATGACGTCGCGCGCCTCCTGCATCCGGGCCCGGGCATCTCCGTCCAGGGCGGCCGTCGCCCCATGCCGCGCCACCGCCTCCACGTCGGCGATCGTCAGGTCGGCGCCGGTGAGGACGATCGGCCCGGCCGCGCCCGGCCGCCCGGGAGCCACCGAGGGCCGATCCGGGACGAAGTGCGGCTCGCCGGTCTGGGTCACCCGCCGAGCATAGCCCGGCCGGCGCCGGTCCCGCGCCACCGTCGCTCGGCTATGCTGCCCCCGCCGTGCTGTCCTTCATCGACACGATCGTCATCCCGTTCCTCAACTCCCTGTACGGGGCCGTCGGGTATCTCGGGGTGATGGCCGCCATGGCGATCGAATTGGCGATGGTGCCGCTCCCATCCGAGCTGATCCTCCCCTATGCCGGCTTCCTCGTGTCCGACGCGAGCAAGATCGAGCCGCTGACCAAGGGTCCGTGGCTGTTCTGGATCGTCGTCATCGTCGCCACGATCGGGAACACGATCGGCTCGTGTATCGGCTACGCGATCGGGGCGTATGGCGGCCGGCCGTTCCTCCATCGCTGGGGTCGCTACCTGCTCATCCGCGAGCACGAGATCGACGCTGCCGAGCGCTTCTTCGCCAAGTACGGCTCCGCGACGGCCTTCTTCAGCCGGCTCCTGCCGGTCGTCCGCACGTTCATCAGCTTCCCGGCCGGCGTGGCCCGGATGCCGATCGGTCGGTTCATCGCCTTCTCGACCGCCGGAGCATTCCTGTGGTCGACGGCGCTCGTGTTCGCGGGCCTGCAGCTCGGGGCGCACTGGGAGGACATCCGGCACGCCCTCCAGCCGTTCGACCTCCTGATCGTGATCGTCGTCGTCCTCCTCGTCGTGCTGTTCATCTGGTGGCGCCTCGGCCGGCCGGGCTGGCGGCGCAGGGGGACGGAGGCCTGACCGAGCCCGACGATCCCGGCGTCATGACCTGCCGGAATTGCGGCGCCGAGGTCCCGGGCGGGCGGTTCTGCGTCCGCTGCGGCGAGCCACAGGCGGATCCGGGCAGCGCCCCGATCGGGGCTGCGGCACCGGCGGGTCGACGCCGGATGGGCGCGTTCGCGGCGTCCCCGAGCGAACGCGTGCTCGGCCCGAGCTTCGTCTCCACGCTCTTCCCGCGCCTGCCGCGCAGCCATCTCGGGACGTTCCGGATCGGCCTTGCGCTCGGCATCGGACTCGTCGGCGGCCTGACCCTCGCCGGGCTGTACCCGGTCGCGCTCGGGGTCGCGGCGGCCATCGTCCCCGCGCTCATCGTCGTGTACGTCTACGCGATCGACGTCTACGAGGACGAACCGCTCGCGTTCCTCGGCCTGACGATGCTGTGGGGCGTCGTCGCCGGCGGTGTCTTCGGATCGCTGTCGTCAGGCCTCGCGACCGTGACGCCGGGCGCGCCGGTCACGCCCGGCGATGCCCTCCTCCGCGGCGTCGCGCTGCCACTGATCGGGGCCGCGATCGCGCTCGTCGGGCCGCTGGTGCTCGTCCGCCGGCGCGAATTCAACGACGTCCTGGATGGCGTGACGTTCGGCGCAGCGGCCGGCTCGGCGTTCCTCGGCGCCCAGACCCTTTCCGGCGCAGCGGACCTGCTGTCGGGTGGCCTCCGGCCGGTCGGGTCGGCCGGCACCTGGCTCGTCCAGTTGCTGACCGTCGGCGTAGCCCAGCCGATCATCTCCGCCGCCGTCGCGGCCGTCGTCGCGGGCACGATCTGGCTCCGGGTCCGTGCGCCGGAGCACGACCGGAGGGCGTTGGGCCGGCTGGGCGATCCGTTCGTGGCGGTCGCGCTCGGCGGAAGCCTGCTCGCCGCCGCCGGGCTTGGCCGGACCCTCCTCGGCTCGGTGCCGGCCCTCGTGTGGCTCGTCGTCGTCGCGATACTCGGTCTCATCTGGATGCGCGTGCTCATCCACCTCGGGCTGATGGAGGAGGCCGCCGAGATCGCGATCGGCCCCACGACCAGCTGTCCCGAGTGCGGGGCGACCACGCCGTACCACACGTTCTGCATCGACTGCGGGGTCGCCCTGCGGGCCCTGCCCCGCAACCGCCGGCCGGCAGAGCCGGCCACCGACGCCGCGACCCCCACCCCGGCCGGCACGGAGGGCGACCCGGTCGCGTCGGACTCACCGTCCGGGGCCGCCCCGCCCGACGGAGACGGGGGCGCGGAGTGACCGCGGACCAGTGGGCCGCCGCCGCGCGCGACCGACCGCCCGAACGCAGGGGCACGTCGATCGGCCTGTTCCTCGGGATCATCGTCGTGATCGGGATCGGGACGGCCGGACTCGTCCAGGTCCTCACGCCCTCGCCGCCGGACCCGCCCTGCGTGTCGGGTCGGGCGTGCTCCGGCCCGCCCGCGCCGTCGGGTGGCGTGCCGGTCGACGGAGGCGCGCCGGCACCACCGTCGCACGTGCCCGTGAGCGGCCCCGACGACGCCCCGGCGATGATCACAGGGACCACCTGGCGCAGTCCCGATCTGGGGTTCGGCATCGAATACGACCCGGACGGCTGGAGCGTCGTGGACCAGGATCGGCGCGGGACGCTCCTCGGCGGTGTCGGGCAGTTGCGCGACGCGTCCCTCTGGATCGCGGCCACCCCGGCAGCGGACGCGTCGCCCGACCGGGCGCTCGCGGCGCGCGTGTCGGCCCTCGGCGATTCGCTCGTCGGCCTGGCCCAGGACGACCGGCCCGAGTCCCGGATCCTCGGCCCGAACATCGGCTATGTCGACGGCGTCGGCGCGGTCTACGGCGGCGCCACGGACACGCCGCAGGGACCCGGCCGGCGGGCCAGGGTGGCCGTCCTGTCGGCGTCCGACGGGAACCTGACGATCACGGCGTCGCTCATCCTGGTGGGCGGCACGGCGAGCGACTGGGAAGGTGCCCGCCAGGCAGCCGACAGCGTGCTCAACACGACGACCTGGAGTGCGACCGCTGCCGCACCCGGCAGGGTGGCCGGCGGGCCGTCGCCGGCGGTCGGCGCGGACGACCGCGGCGCCGACGACCGCGGAGCCGACCCGCCCGGAGCCGACACCGCCCGGAGCCGACCCGCCCACCGCGATCGTCGACCTCGGGTCGCCGGATCCCGACACCGCGATCGAGCTGACGCTGGCGCTGCTGCCGCGCGACCCGGAGGGGCTGGCCGCGTACGCTGCCGGGATCGTCGACCCGGCCTCGCCCGATTACGGTCGCGCCCTGAGCCCCGATACGATCGGCGACCGGTACGGTCCCTCGTCCGCGGCGCTCGAACGGTTGGCGAACGGCCTGCGCGAGGGCGGCCTGGCGATCGTCGGGCGGACGCCCCAGCGGACGACCCTCCGTGTCCGCGGCGCGATCCGAGCGGTCGAGGCCCTGTTCGCCACGCACATGGAGCGCTTCAGCGACCAGGACGGCCGGACCTACCTGGCGCCGACGACGGCGCCCCTCGTCCCGGCCGCGTTCGCCGACACCGTGGACGGGGTCCTCGGGCTCGACGGCAGCCTGCGCGCCCGGCCGGCCTTCGGCTGGAGGGCACCGATCGGGAAGGCGTTGCTCCCCGGGGCCGCGGCGCCACAGTTCGGGCTCCGCCCCGGCGACGTCGCGGCCGCCTACGACATCGCGCCGCTCCACCGGGCCGGCCTCGACGGCACCGGCCAGACCGTCGCGATCGTGTCGTTCGACGCGATCGACGACGCCACGATCAGCGCGTTCGACCGGGAGGTCGGCACCAGCGGGAGCAGGGTCGTCCACGTCCGGGTCAACGGCGGCACGGAGCCGGGCGACGGCTCGTCTGAGGTCGCCCTCGACATCGAGGTCATCCGCTCGGTCGCGCCGAAGGCCCGGATCATCGACTTCGAGGCCCCCAACGACGGGACGGCGTTCGCCGATGTCGTCGATGCGATCGTGGCCGACGGACGGGCCCGGACGATCTCGATCTCGTGGGGCCAGTGCGACGACACCGGGATCGTGCCGACCGCCGCCCGACGGGCCGATGAGCGGTCGTTCCAGGCGGCGGTCGCCGCCGGATACACCATCTTCTCGGCGACCGGCGACTTCGCGGCGTACGACTGCCGGGGCAACCATCCGGAGGACCTCGACCTCATCACCGACTGGCCGAGCGGCAGCCAGTACGTCGTCGCCGTGGGCGGGACGCGGCTGAGCGTCCGCACCTCCGGCGGATACCTGGCCGAGGAGGGCTGGGAGGACACCCTCGAGGGCGCCGGCGGGGGCGGCGGCATCGCCGTGCGGGAGCCGCGACCGTCCTGGCAAGCGGACGTCGGCACGGACCTGGCCGGCGCGGCCGGCCATCGCGTCATCCCCGACGTCGCTGCAGCGGCCGACCCGGATTCCGGTTTCTATGCCGTGTGGCGCGACTCCGACGACAGCCTCGTCCAGGGTTCGATCGGCGGAACGAGTGCCGCGACCCCGTTCTGGGCGGGGTCGACGCTGCTCGTCCGCCAGGCGGCGGCGAAGGCCGGCAAGCAGCCGCCGGGCTTCCTCGCGCCGCTCCTCTACCAGGTCGCCCGATCGGACTCGAGCGGAGCGTTCCACGACATCGTCCGGGGCGGGAACCTGGGCTACGACGCCGGCCCCGGCTGGGACGCGGCGACCGGCCTCGGGTCGCCGGATGTCGCGCGCCTGCTCAACGCGCTCGTCGACGCGCTGCCGTAGGCGGCAGGGCCGCTCAGCGGGCGTCGCGCCCCGCTCGTTCCTCGGGTGTCGGGGCGGACTGGAAGAGCCGGTACAGGATGAGGTCGTAGGCGATCTTCAGGCTGCCCGCGACGAAGAACGGCACCGAGGCGAGCGATGCCATCCCGACGAGTGGAGCGGCCAGGAGCGGCGACACCGCCGAACCCGTCGTCCGGGCGATGCCGGTCACCCCGGCGGCGGCGGAGCGCTCGTCCGGGTCGACCACCGAGATCGTGTAGCTCTGGCGCGTTGGCACGTCCATCTGGCTGATGGAGAAGCGGGCGAGCAGAACGACGATCGCCAGGGGCAGGTTCGGCATCAACGGCACGAGGATGAGCAGCACGTTCGACGGCAGGTGGGTGAAGACCATCGTGTTGATGAGCCCGAACCGGGCCGCGAGGCGGGCCGCCGACAGGGCCGAGATCGCCGCGAGGATGTTCGCCGCGAAGAAGATGCCGCCCAGCAGGGCCGGTTCGACGCCCCAGCGCAGGTGGAACCAGTACGCCATCAGGCTCTGGGTGACGAAGCCACCGGCGAACGCATCCAGGCTGAACACAGCCGACAGCCGGAACACGACCCGGCGGGACTTGTGAAGGCCGAACAGCGCGGGCGGGGAGGCCCGCAGGACGTCGGGCGGCACTTCGATCGCGGGCGTCAGGCGGACGAAGCCGAGGCCGATGAGGAGCCCGACGATCGCGTAGCCGATGACGATCGCCCGGTAGCTGTCGAGCGGCGACGCTCCCCCGCTCAGGAGCATCTGGGCGAGGAGGCCGGCGCCGAGCGCACCCACGGCGCTCGCCAATTGGCCGGCGAGGTTGTACCAGGCGAGCACGCTCGTCCGCCGTCCGGCGGGGAGTCGCTGGGTCAGCGCCGCCTGTTCGACCGCCAGGAACGGCCCGACCTCGTTGCCGGATGGCGAGATGACGCCGACGGTCGCCGCCAGGAGCAGCAGGAGCGGGTCGCGCGCGACCGCGAAGACCGCCCCGGCCCCGAGCATGAGCGCCGATCCGGCGATGAGCACCTTGCGCCGGCCGATCCGGTCCGCGTGGGTCGTGAGCCACAGGCTGATGACGGTATCGCCCACGAGAGTCAGGCTGAGCAGCAACCCGATCTGGGGGTCCGGGATCCCCAGCGCGGACAGATACAGGACGAGCACGACCGCCAGGAATCCATAGCCGAACATCCGGCCGGCCCGGGTCAGGAAGAGCGTCCGCCCGTCGCGGTCGAGGTCGGCCAACGGCAGGGTCACTCCCACGGGACGGCCCCGGCGGGACGCACGTGCTCCAGATCGTTGAGGAGCAGCAGCCGGGCGTCGGTGGGGCCGACGCCGTGCTCGAACCGGAGGGCCGTGAGATTGACCTGGCCCTGCTGGAACCGGAGCCGGAACTCGCGGATCGGCAGGTCGAGCGCGACGCAGACGAGGATCCGGTTGAAGCTCGAATGGGCCACGGCGAGGACGGGCGGGGCATCCGGGTCGGAGGGCTCGTGGGCATCGGCGTGGGCGGCGAGCAGATCCACGAGGAAGCTCCGGGCGCGCGCGGCGACGTCGTTGGCCGACTCGCCGTCCGGGCAGCGGATCGTCGCCGGATCCACCTCCCAGGCCCGCCGTCGCGCGGCGTCCCGCTCGTCGATCTGGGCGTAGGTGAGACCTTCCCAGGCGCCGTAATCCATCTCGGCCAGGCGGCCGTCGGTCTCGAGGGGCACGGGCACGCGCAGGCCGGCCACCACGATCCGCGCGGTCTGCTGGGCGCGGACGAGCGGGCTGGCGATGACCCGCTCGAAGGCGATCGGCCCGACGCGCCCGGCGAGGGCCGCCGCCTGGGCGCGACCGGCATCCGACAGCTCGATGTCGATGCGCTGGCCGAGGTGCTGCTCAGGCGTCGATCGCGGGGTGAGCCCGTGACGGGTGAGCACCAGGGTCAGCACGCGTTCGCACCTCGGTCTCGGGTCGTTCTGCCAGTGTAGGATGCCCGGCGGAGGTCCACGACCCGATGAGCGACATGCCCGCAGCCACCGCCGACCCCACCGCCGACCCCACCGCCGACGACCCTCACGCGCCCGATCACGTCACCGGGCACGGCGACGACTCGCACGGCCACGGGAACGATCTTGGCCCGTTCGACGTCGTGATGTGGACGTTCGGCATCGTGGGGGTCATGCTCGGGATCCTCGTCTGGGCCGCCTTCGCGATCGCCACGACGTCGCTCTGACCCGTTCCTCGGGGGCGACATGCGCGGAACCTGGGCGACGATCCGGACATCCATCGTCGGTATCGCCGTATCGGCCGGCCTGCTAACGAGCTGGCTGGCCCTGCCCCAGACCGTCTCCGCGTGCTCGTGCTTCTCGGGCGATCTCGCGGCGTGGGCCAGGCTCCCCGACGTCGTCATCTTCAGCGGGACCGTCCACGCATCCGGACCGATCGGTCTCGACGTCGCGGTGGACCGCTGGTTCCACGGTGACGGCATCGAAGCCGTCGTCCATCTCGACCCGGCGGGATTCGGATCGCACGGCGAGTCCTGCCAGGCCGCTCCGCCGCCACCAGGCACGCGCTGGCTCTTCGGAGCGGGCAGGACGCCGGGCCAGGACCTCGTGGATATCGGCCTGTGCAGCCTCCGCATCGACCTGTCGACCCAGAACGGTCGGGCGCAGTTCGCCACGGCCCTGAAGTTGTTCCCGAACGCGGTCGCGCCGCCGACGCCGCTGACGACGGACGGCGACATCGCCGACCCGCCGCCGGTCACAACCGCCCCCGTCACCCCGGCCCTCACCGACGTCCCGGCCTCGGACTCGGGCGCGACCGTGCCGACTGTCAGCCTGGTCGTGCTCGTGGCCGCCACCGCGGCCCTCGGGGCCATGCTCATCGCGGCGCGCCGACGACGCGGCTCGCCCGACTGAGACGGGCCGCCTAGAACAATCCGACGACGTCGCCGTTCGCGTCGATGTCGATGTTCTCGCCGCCGGGACGCGAGGGCAGGCCCGGCATCGTCCGCATCTCCCCGAGGTAGGCGGTCACGAACCCCGCCCCGGCGGCGAGCCGGACATCGCGGATGGGGACCGTGAACCCGGTCGGGCGGCCGAGCAGCAGCGGGTCGTGGCTGAGCGAGTACTGGGTCTTGGCCATGTTCATCGGGAGGTGCCCGAAGCCGAGGCCCTCGATCTGCTTGATCGCCTTCCTGGCGGCCGGCAGGAGATCGATCCCGTCGGCGCCGTAGATATTCGTCGCGACCGCCTCGATCTTGGCGGCCAGCGGCGCGTCGTCCGGATAGGCGAACCGGAAGTCCGGCGCGCCTTCCTCCGCCGCCGCCCAGACCGCCCGGGCGAGATCCTCGGCTCCGGCGCCACCGTCGACGAAGTGGGTCGACAGGACCGCGTCACGGGCGCCGGCCGCCATCGCGGCATGACGGATCGCCTCGTGCTCGGCCGGCGTGTCGGTCGGGAACGTGTTGATCGCCACGACGGCGGGCACGCCGAAGGCCCGGATGTTCTCGATCTGCTTGGCCAGGTTGGCCGCGCCGGCTCGGACGGCCTCGACGTTCTCCACGGACAGCGCCGCGTCGAGCGGCTTGCCGGCCACGATCTTGCCCACGCCGCCGTGCATCTTGAGGGCCCGGACGGTCGCCACGATGCAGGCCGCGTCGGGTCGGAGGCCGGAGATCCGGCACTTGATGTCGAAGAACTTCTCGGCGCCCATGTCGGCTCCGAAGCCGGCCTCGGTACACACGATGTCGTTCGTCACCAGGCCAAGCCGGTCGGCCAGGATCGAGTTGTTGCCGTGGGCGATGTTGCCGAACGGGCCGCAATGGACGAACGCGGGGCCGCCCTCGAGGGTCTGCAACAGGTTCGGCTTGAGCGCATCGCGGAGCAGGACGGTCATCGCCCCGGCGACCCGGAGGTCGTCGGCGGTGACCGGATCGCCGGTCGTCGTCGTGGCGAGCACGATCCGCCCGAGCCGCGCACGGAGGTCATGCAGGTCGGATGCGAGGGCGAGGATCGCCATGACTTCGGACGCGACGGTGATCTGCCACTCCGATTCGCGGGCCGGCCCGTTCTCCTTGCCGCCGAGGCCGACGATGACCTTCCGGATCGCCCGGTCGCTGATGTCCACGACCCGCGGCCAGACGATCGACGACGGCTCGATGCCGAGCGGGTTCTTGTGGTGGAGGTGGTTGTCGAGGAACGCCGCGGCCAGGTTGTGGGCGGCGCCGATCGCGTGGTTGTCGCCGGTCAGGTGGAGATTGAAGTCCTCCATCGGGATGACCTGGCTGTAGCCGCCGCCGGCCGCCCCGCCCTTGATCCCGAAGACCGGCCCCAGACTCGGCTGGCGGATGGCGACCGCGGCGCGTTTGCCGATCCGGTTCAGGCCCTGGGTCAGGCCGATCGTCGTGGTCGTCTTGCCCTCGCCGAGCGGGGTCGGCGTGATCGCCGTGACGACGACGTACTTGCCGCGCGGTCGCTCGGCCTCGAGCCGGACGATGGCCGACAGACCGACCTTCGCCTTGATCGGGCCGTACAACTCGATCTCGTCGTCGCGCAGGCCCAGGTCATGGGCCACGTCGGCGATCGGCCGGGGGGTGACGGAGCGGGCGACCTCGAGGTCGGACGGAAAGGCGCTCATGCCCGGGCTCCGGCGATCGAGGTTCGGCGCGGTCTGGGTCCGGGGGCTTCGGACCGGGCCTGGGCCTCGGCCGCCCGGACCACGTGGGTCATGAGGAGCGCGCTCGTCACCGGCCCGACGCCGCCCGGCACGGGCGTCAGCGCCGATGCGACCTCTGAGACCGATGCGGCATCGACATCGCCGACGATCCGATCCCCGACGACGTTGATCCCGACATCGACCACGACCGCACCTCGCTTGAGCATCTGACCGGTGATGAGACCGGGCCTTCCGGCCGCGACCACGACGATGTCGGCGACGCGCAGGAAGGACCCGAGATCGGTGGTATGTGAGTGGCAGATCGTCACGGTCGCGTTCTCCCGGAGCAGGAGCAGCGCGGCCGGCTTGCCGACGACGTTCGAGCGGCCGACGACGACGGCCCGTCGACCGGCGATCGGGATGCCCGAACGCTTGAGGATCTCGACCGCCGCCTGGGCGGTCGTGGGCAGGAATCCTGAATGGCCGAGGAGCAGGTGACCGGCGTTGATCGGCGCGATGCCGTCGATGTCCTTGGCCGGATCGAGCGTCTCCGTCACCGTCGTCAGCGGGATCCGCTTCGGGAGCGGCATCTGGACGATGATCCCGGCGACGAGCGGATCAGCGTTGAGGGCCATGATCGTGTTGCGCAGGCGGGCCGACGAAGCGCGCCCGGGGATCTCAACGAGGCGCCCGGCGATACCCACGCTCCTGCACGTCCGCAGGATCTGCTGGAGGTAGACGGCCGAGGGGGCGTCGCGACCCACGAGCACGATGGCGAGCGTGGGCGCGTACCCGTTGCGCTTGCGGAACGCGGCGACGTCGGTCCTGACCCGTGCCTTGATCTCGGTCGCGATCGGCGCGCCGAGGAGGCTGCGCGCTGGAGTGGCGCTCGCAGGCCCGGCCGGCGAAGGCGCTCGGATCACCGACGGTGCGGGCGCCGCCGTCATGGCGCCCATCGGCGAGCGCGTGCGATCACGGGCGGCCGACCTCGTCGAGCGGCTCCCGCTGCACGCCGGACCCGACGACCTCGCGGGCGAGCGCGGTCATCGTCCGCACCTCGTGGAGGAGCTTGACCAGGCGCTCGGTCAGCTCGCTCGCGAACGCGTCGTCGCCGACCGAAGGCAGGTTGATCTGGACGTTCGCGGCCGCTCCCCCGGCGGCCGCCTCGCCGAGCAGGGCCGCGACGAGCACGTCGCTGGCGGCGTTGACATTGCTCCGACCGGCGAGTGCTTCCGCGGCCGAGACGACGTCCCGACAAGCCTCGAGGCACAGCATCGGGACCTCCGATGCGACCCGGGCCGCGGCCTGCAGGGCGGCCGCTCGGGCCTCGCGCTCCGCATCCGTGTCGCGTGGTCGCTTGCGGGCCGCCGCGAACATGCCGTACGCGGCAGCGTCCTCGTCCGCGAGCTCGAGCAGGCGTTCGGAGAGCCGATGGCCCTCGACGGCGGTCCACTCGTACAGCGCTTCGTGGGCTTCGTATTTCGGCCGGCCGGTCGAGAGCGATGTCACCATCGTCACGAGCGCGGCCGCGACGCTGCCCGCGACGGCTGACGCGCTGCCTCCTCCGGGGACCGGATCGGACGACGCGAGACGGTCGATGAACGCGTTCAGCGGAAGGTCGCCGAAGCGTTCCGGATTGGGATCCGATGCCACGGCCCGATTGTAGGGCGGTCGCCCGGGACGAGCGCGGTACCGGCGCGCCCATCCCGGGCAGACCCGGGTCCGGTCGGTTGGGAGGGCACCCGACAGGACCCTCTCGGCGGTCTCGTACGCCGAGCCATGTGGTGCCGAGCCGCCCGTCAGGACGACTCGGCGATGCTGGTGGCGGCCCGTCAGGCGGCTGTGCGCGCCTCGTCGAGGCCATCGATCGTCCAACGGCGCGTGCGATGGCCGAAGACGAGGGCCACCCGGGCTCGCGGGGTGTCGACTTCGAAGACCGTGCGCGGACCGACGGTCACGTCATAGGCGGACGTCTCCTGCCGGACCGCCGCGACCGCGACGATCGGGAGGCGTTCGGCCCCCCAGGTGATCTCGCGTGGGCGACCGTCGAACCAGTCTGTCCGCACGCGGACCGCGACTGGCTGGACTCGGATCATGGCCATGACAGGCTCCTTCCGGGGCTGCGAGGGATCCCCGCCGGACGGGCCGGGCACTGGCGCGTCTGACAGAACGTCTGTTCGGTTAGGCGACGATGCTAGACCGAACGTCTGTTCGATGTCAAGCGGTCAGGTCGAGTATCCGGAGCACGGGTGACACCTGTCTGTCACAGCTGCGGCGTTACTTCTTGGCAGGCCCGTCCGGCGCTCGGGCACCGGGCTCGCGATGCTCCGGAGCGGTCATCGGGTCGCGCTCGAACGGTGCCGGCAGGCGCGTGCCGATGAGCCGGGCGCGGGTGATCGTCCGCTCCCCGTAGCGGCGCCGGATGGCGTCCTCCGCCTCGACGACGCGGTGTCGCCGGGCGCTGTCCGAGCTCGCGCCGCCGGCATCGAACATCGCCAGCTGATCCGGACCGTCCAGGTTCGACGCGGTGATCCCGACCAGGCGCACGCGCATGCCTCGCATCTCGGGCCGGGCGAGGTCGAGGGCCGTCCGCCAGATCGGCTCGGTGAGATCGGTCGGCTCGTCCAGTGTCCGCTGGCGGGTCATCGTCCGGAAGGCAGTGTCACGGATCTTGACCGTCACCGTCCCGGCGCGCAGGCCGGACGCCCGCAGCCGCCCGGAGACGCCCTCGGCCATCGCGAGCAGCGTCCGTTCGACGATCTCGGGGTCCGCGGTGTCGACGTCGAAGGTGTGCTCGTGCCCGATCGACTTGGCCGGTGCCCGGTCCTCGACCGGGTCGTCGTCGTAGCCCTGGGCGCGTCCCGCCAACGACCGGCCGATCTTGCCGAATCGGCGGCCGAGCAGGTTCGGGTCGAGCGCGGCCAGGTCGCCGATCGTCGTCACCCCGAACTCCCGGAGCGCCTGGGCGGTCCGCTCGCCGACCCCCCACAGGCGGGTGATGGGCAAGGGGGCGAGGAACGCAGCTTCCGTGCCGGGCGGCACGACCACGAGCGCGTCTGGCTTGCGCAGGTCGCTGGCCACCTTCGCCACGAGCTTGGTCCGGGCGACGCCCACGGAGATCGTGAGCCCCAGCTCACCCTGGACCTCCGTCCGGATCCGCCGGCCGATCGCCGCGCCATCGCCGAACAGCGCGAAGGAGGCCGTCACGTCCAGGAACGCCTCGTCGATGGAGATCGGTTCGACCAGTGGCGTGAACCGCCGGAGGATCGTCATGACCTCGCGGCTGACCGACGTGTACTTCGCGCCGTCGACCGGCAGGAAGACCGCCGATGGGCATAGCGCGGCCGCGGTCCGAAGCGGCATGGCCGAGTGGACGCCGTACCTGCGAGCCTCGTAGCTGGCGGCCGAGACGACGCCCCGATCCGTGGGCCCGCCGCCACCCACGACCACCGGTCGGCCGCGGAGCTCCGGCCGGTCGCGCTGCTCGACCGACGCGAAGAACGCATCGAGATCGACGTGGAGGATCGTCCGGTCGGGCACGCCACCATCCTGCGTCGTCCCCGCAAGAGGCCACTCCTGCCCGCCTTGCCTATCACTCGCAGGCGTATCCGAGGCCGGACCTGCGGCCGAGGCCCTCGTCAGGCGGTCTCCAGCTCACGCGCCACGCATGCGAGTGATACCCGGAGCGACAGGCAGCCCCAAGGCGTCGGCGGACGCCGATCCGGGCCCCCGTATTCATGGGAGTGGTACGGCGCGGGCGGCGCTCGGGAACGGCGAGAACTCAGCCCTTCGGCTCGACCACGATCGTGACCTCGGGCGTCATGCCCGAGGCGACCTTCACGGCCACCTTGTACGTGCCGAGTGACTTGAGCGGCTCTTCCAGATCCACCTTGTGGCGGTCGACGTCGATGCCCCGTCGCCCGAGCGCGTCGGCGATGTCCTTGGCGGTGATCGAGCCGTAGAGCTTGCCGCCCTCGCCGACCTTCACGCCCATCGTCAGCGTCGTCCCGGCGATCCGGTTCGCCGCGATCTCGGCATCCTCGCGCTCGCGCTTGCGCTTCTCTTCGCGACTGGCGATGTCGTGCTGCCAGGCTCGGTAGGCGCCGCCGGCGGCGGGGACGGCCAGGCTGTTCGGGATGAGGTAGTTCGTTGCGAAGCCGTCCGCGACGGTCTTGAGCTCACCGCTCTTGCCGAGCTTGTCGACATCGCTGGTCAGGATGACCTTCACGCGGGGAAACCCTCCTTGGAGACCCAGGCCCGCGCGCGCGGGCCGAGTCCGGTGGATCGGAGCGCCCGGCCGGCCGCGGTCGCGGCCTGGGGCAGTTGGCGGATGGCCCGGCGGACCGGCCTGGGCGTCAGTCGTCGGACCTGGGCCACGTCCTGCTCGAAGGCCGCCCGATCGATGCCGAGCTCGTCGAGCTTCTCGTGGAGCAGGTCGGCAGGCACGCCCTCGAGGAACAGGTCGATGGCGAGGACGACGACCACGAGGTCATCGAGTCCGCCGATGATCGGCACGTCGTCCGGGATGAGGTCGCGACCCAGGATGACATATCCGGCGGCGACCGCGAGGACGGCCTTGCGCGCGGCCGGCGTCCGGTCGTCGCGCACGAGCGCGAGCATGAGCCGGAGGTAGTCCGGCGCGCGGCTGGCGAGCGGCAGGAACGCGGCGAATCCCAGGGCGCGACGGATCGCGCCCGCGGACCGCGACCGGCCGCGCTTCTCGGATCGACGCTCCGCCATCGCTGGTCGCTCCATCTCGATCGTGCTCACAGGGAGTGGGCAGTGTACCGCGGAGCCCGCGCCTCGTCACCGGCGCCTTGACATCGAACACCCGTTCTGTATGATGCATCCAAAGGAGGCGCCCGTGACCAGGCACGACGCTGAGCGCAAAGTCAAGATCCTCGACTTCATCGCGGCGACGCTGCGGACCCGCGGCTTTCCGCCGTCGGTTCGGGAGATCGCGCGCGCGGTCGGCCTCGCCTCCACCTCGGCCGTCCACCACCACCTCCAGATCCTCGAGCGGGAGGGCTACCTCGAGCGGGGAGCCGCCCAGTCCCGGGCGATCCGGCTGACCCCCACGGCCGCGCTGCGGCTGGGCCTCGCGAGCGAACTCGTTCCCCAGTCGGGGACGAGCGAGTCGCGCCTGCTGCCGGTCATCGGCGAGATCGCGGCCGGCGGTCCGATCGAGGCGTACCAGGACGTGTCGGAGACGATGGCCGTCCCGGATCTGCTCGCCCCGAGCGGGGACGCCTACGTCCTCAAGGTCCGCGGCGACTCGATGATCGACGCACATATCGCGGATGGCGACTTCGTCCTCATCCGGCCCCAGGCCACCGCACGCAACGGCGACATCGTCGTCGCCCAGGTCGAAGAGAACGCCGTCACGCTCAAGCGCTTCTTCAAGGAGAAGGACAAGGTTCGCCTCCAGCCCGCCAACCCGGCCTATCCGGACCAGATCTACGACGACGTGCGGATCCAGGGCAAGCTGATCGGGGTCATCCGCCGCCTCGACTAGAGACCGCCGCGGGTTGTCCACCGAACCGTCCACATCGCGTCGACAGGCCCGCCGGATACGTGGACGAAACGAGCTGACCGCGCGGGACCTGTTGACCGGACGGGTGGGCTGCCGCCGTAGCATCGCTCAGGTCCCCACCGCTTGGAGCGCCGCGTGATCGACCGCCTGCCACCCCAGAGCCTCGAGGCCGAACAGTCGGTCCTGGGCGCGCTCCTCATCGACCGTGACGCGATCGTCGAGGTCGCCGACTTCCTCCGGGCCGAGGACTTCTACCGGCCCGCGAACGGGTCGGTCTTCGCCGCCGTCCTCGACCTGTACGAGCGCCGCGAGCCGATCGACATCGTGACCGTCAGCGAGACCCTCGAGCGGGCCGGCCAGCTCGAGACGATCGGCGGGCGGACGTACCTGTCGAGCCTCGCGAACCAGACGCCGACCGCCGTCCACGCCGTGCCGTACGCCCGGATCGTCGAGCGCAAGGCGGTCCTGCGCAACCTCATCTCGGCCGCCGGCCGGATCGCGGGGATCGGCTACGAAGACCCGGCCGAGATCCAGGAGGCGATCGACCGCGCCGAGCGCGAGCTGTTCACGGTGAGCCAGCGCCGGGTCGTGGACGGGTTCAGCCGCCTCAGCCGGTTGCTCCACGACGCCTACGACCGGCTCGACTATCTCCACGCCCATCGGGGCGAGGTCAGCGGGGTCCGGACCGGGTTCGCCGACCTGGACGCGCTCACGACAGGCCTCCAGAAGAGCGACCTGGTCGTCGTCGCGGCCCGCCCGTCCGTGGGCAAGACGAGCTTCGCGCTCAACATCGCGGAGTACGCCGCGGTCCACGACGGGAAGAGCGTCGGCATGTTCAGCCTCGAGATGAGCAAGGAGCAGCTCGTGCTCCGCCTCCTCTCGAGCGTGTCCAACATCGATTCACAGCGGCTCCGCAGCGGCTACCTCGAGGAGCTCGACTTCGCCCGGATCGCCCCGGCCATGAACGCGCTGTCGGAAGCGCCGATCTACATCGACGATACGCCGAGCATCTCCACGATGGAACTGCGGACGAAGGCCCGCCGCCTCCAGGCCGAGTCGGGCCTCGATCTTGTGATCGTCGACTACCTGCAGCTGATGCAGGCCACGAGCACGAGCCGCGACGCGAACCGGGTCCAGGAGGTCTCGGAGATCAGCCGGGGCCTGAAGGCCCTCGCTCGCGAGCTTTCGGTGCCGGTCGTGGCCCTGTCGCAGCTGTCGCGCCAGCCGGAGATGCGCGAGTCGCGCGAGCCGCGCCTGTCGGACCTCCGGGAGTCCGGGGCGATCGAGCAGGATGCCGACCTCGTCCTGTTCCTGTGGCGCGAGAAGGACCGTCCGGCCGAGGAGGGCGACGACGAGGGCGAGGTCATCAAGCTCAAGCTGGCCAAGCATCGCAACGGGCCGACCGGCGAGATCGACCTGTGGTTCAAGAAGAAGCAGACCCGGTTCGTGAGCTACGCCGGCGAGCGGTACGCGAACGCCGGCTGAGACCGGCGGTGCCCGCAGGCACCGCTGAGCGCCGATCGGAAACGCGATTCGACGCCCGGGACGCCGCGCAGGGCGAAAATCGAGCGGCAGACGGTTGACAGCGAGACTATCCTCGCCCGCAGTCGTCTTCACGAGCGTGGTCGGAGGGAGCCGGTCTGAGGGAACCGGTCGACCAGGCCTCGTGCGTGCCCCGAGTCGTGGAGGTTCGGCAAGGGTGTTCGAGGACCGCGTTCTGAGCTGTCGCGATTGCAGCGAGCAGTTCACGTTCTCCGGGGGTGAGCAGTCGTTCTTCGCGAGCAAAGGACTGCTCAACGATCCGCAGCGATGTCCGTCGTGTCGCGCCGTCGCGAAGCGAGCCCGGACCGCCGGCGGCCCACGCGAGTACCACACCGCGATCTGCGGCGAGTGTGGTGGCCAGGCGACGGTGCCGTTCGCACCACGCAACGATCGCCCGGTGTATTGCAGTTCGTGCTTCGACAAGGTCCGCGGGACCGCGCCGACCCACGGGGCGGAGGCGGCCGGCGCCTGACGCCCGCGCCTGCACGGCGTCGCGTCTGACGCCCGCACCTCTGCTGCCGCCTAGACTGGACTCGGGGGACCGATCCGGCGCCGGTCCGAGCGGTCAGCGCCGCAGTGGAGGACGGCCCGATGGGCGTGATCATCATCCGGGAGATGGTCGGGACAAGCCCGCGCTCGTGGAGCGACGCCGCCCGCCAGGCGGTCGCGACGGCGTCCCGCACGGTCCGCAACATCAAGACCGTGGAGGTCGTGAAGTCGACCGCCGTCGTCGAGGACAACGAGATCGTGGAGTACCGGGTCGAGATCAAGATCGGCTTCGAGTACGAGGGCTGATCAGGGAAGCGACCGCCGCCGCGAGGGATGTCGCAGCTAATCGACAGGTGAGCCCGGCGGGTCAAGATGCCCGCCATGGCCGCGCCCAAGCCAACCTCCGTCCGACGTCCAGAGCGCCCCGCGAGCGGGCGCGTTGACACGCGCTCTGCGCGGTCCGTATCGTTCGCGCCGCCCGACCCGTCCGTGAGCGTCCCCGGCCAGCCCAGGCCCGTGGATCGTGCCCCGACCGCGGTCGGTCCGGGCCGATCGGCGATCGCGGCGCCAACGCACGTCACGACGAGCCCAGACGTGAACCCTTTCCCGATCCAGGCGGCCAAAGTGCAGGCCCCGGTCCTGCGGGAGGAGACGCTCGCCCGGGACCGGCTCCTCGAGTGGCTCGATGCGAAGATCCACCACCGGCTCGTCCTGGTCATCGCGGAGGCCGGCTACGGCAAGACGACCCTCCTGGCCGACTTCACGCGCCGGACGCGCCTCCGCACGATCTGGTATCGCCTGGACGAGACCGACGTCGACTGGGTGACCGTCCTGCACCACCTGGTCGCGGCCGGCCGCCAGACGGACCCGTCGTTCGGGTCGGCGACGTGGTCGCTGCTCGGCGAGCTGGGCACCGGCGGGACGCCCATGGCGACGATCCTCGCGACGTTCATCCGCGAGCTTCAGGCGATCGGCGATCAGGGAACTGTGCTGATCCTCGATGACTACCACGTCGTCGAGAGCACACCGGAGCTCCAGCACATCGTCCGCGAGATCGTGAACCGGGCACCCGAACGCCTCTCGGTCGTGATCCTGAGTCGCCGGGTCCCGATCCTGCCGATCGCCCGGCTCCGGGCGCTCGGTGAGGTGGCCGAGATCGGCCGCGACGCGCTGCGGTTCGAAGCGACGGAGACGGAACGGTTGTTCCGCGAGACGTACCGCCGGCCGCTCGAACCCGACGTGCTCGCCGAGCTCGACCGCCGGACCGAGGGCTGGGCGGCGTCACTACAGCTGGTCCGTTCGGCGCTTCGCCAACGCTCCACCGCCGAGACGCGGGCGTTCGTCTCGTCGCTCAGCGGTGCCCGAGGCACGCTCCACGACTTCCTGGCAGAGGAGGTCGTTGGCGACCTCGACCCTGCGCTCCAGTCGTTCCTCATGCGGACATCCATCCTCTCGAACCTCTCGGTCGACACCGCGTCGATCGCTGCGGATGTCAGTGCGGACGAGACGCGCGACCACGTGGAGTCCGCGGCCCGGATCGGGCTCCTGCCGCAGACCGGCGACGCGGGCGACCAGCGCTATCACCCACTCGTGCGCGAGTTCCTCGATGACCGCCTCCGCCGCGAAGTGGGCGGGCAGGGCGTGACGGACCTCCATCGGGTCGTTGCCCGCTACGGGGAGCGGACGGACTGGAAGCTCGCGGCGCATCACTACGAGGCGGCCGGTGACCTCGAGGATCTGCATCGCGTCCTCGTCGGCTCGATGCAGGACATCATGGGCAGCGGCGGCTTCGCGCTCGCCGAGTCGTACGTGCGCCGCTATCCCGAACTCGAAGCTGACCCGACCTTCGGCCTCTTCCTCTCCCGCCGCGACGCCTACAACGGCGACTTCGCTTCGGCCCTCGACCGGGCCCAGGCCGCCGTCGCCGCCCACCCGTCCTCGACCGGCACCGACCTTTCCCATCTGGCCCTGGCCAACCTCGCAACGATCAGCTTCGAAT
Source organism: uncultured Chloroflexia bacterium (assembly GCA_963719285.1). Taxonomy (GTDB): domain Bacteria; phylum Chloroflexota; class Limnocylindria; order Limnocylindrales; family CSP1-4; genus C-114. Next base: position 331,103 of record CAVRBO010000003.1, on the reverse strand, counting down.
CCGGAGACTTCCAGCGGGCCGTGAGGCTTGGCGCAGAGCTCGAAGCTCTTGACCCCGAGCCAGGGCTCAAGGCCATCGCTCAGGCAACCGCGGACTTTGCTGGGGCAACCATCGACCGAGATCTTCTGCAGCTGTCAGCGGATCTTGAGAGTGCTTTGGTGCTCCAGGAGGCGCGCGGCCACCTCCACTACTGCGGGGTGACGCGACTCAATTTGGCCTACTACGAGCTCCAACAGGGCCGGGCTGCGAGCGCTTCGGCAAATGCGAGCGCCGCTCTTGAGTTGCTGTCAGCGTCCTCCGCCGGCCCGGAGATATCGACCCTGTTGATTACGCGCGCACATGCGCAGTTCCTCCTCGGGGATCAGCAGGCGGGTCGATCCACGCTCGCGCAGGCGCGAGATCTCCGCGGAGCAGACGAAGCGCTAGCGCTGCTCGAAGCGGCGGATCTTGAGAGCGCGTTCGGCGACCCGGTTGCAGCGCAGCGGCTTCTCGGCGAGCCGCTCCTTCGAAGTATCCGACCCGCTGAGCATCCTCTAATGCAACTCGTCGGAGCTGACCTAGCGAGTCGCGCGAGCGACTACGAGGCAGCTTCCAAGTTGCTCGCCCGCGTGGATCCGACCGTACCGACCAACATTGCATGCTTCGCTGGGCGATGGCATCTCATGTCGGCGCGAGTCGCAATACGCCGCGGTGCCGACCCGTCCGAGTCCCTTGCTCTTGCTCATTCGACGCTCGCTCGGCAACAGGCACATCACTGGCTCGCTTGTGTCGAAGTCCTCTCTGCCGTCGCGACGAGCGACGTCCGCAACATGAACGAGCGCATTGAAAGCGCTCTGTCGCCAGGATCGGTCTACTTGACAATCTGCGCAGACGATGTGGCCACGCGCCTCGGTGATCTGGACGACTCCGTGAAGAGTCGACTTCACGAGCAAGCTCGAGAGTGGCCCCTGAGGTGGAGACCTGTCCTGCGGCGCGTTCTGGCGGGTCAGGAGCCCAAGAGCGCTCTGGTCGCTGGGGCAATCCTGGACGAAATTGGCGAGCCCGAGGACGTTCATCGACTGCGAACCTTCGCGAAGGCTGCTCCGCGGCACTACCGGACGCAGTTGGGACGCGGCTTGGCACGAAGGCTTGCACCGCGAGCACATTTCCACGACATGGGACATGTGACCATCGACCTCGGGGGTCGGTCGATCGACGGCTCCGACATTCGCCGGAAGGTCCTGTCCCTCGTCTGCTTCCTCCTTACGAAGCCAGGTTTTACGGCCACACGCGACCAAGTCCTTGAAGCCCTGTGGCCAGACCTCGAACCGGCTGTGGCGGTCAACTCCCTGAATCAGACGGTGTACTTCCTAAGGCGTGTCTTCGAGGACCCCTACCGTGAGGACGAGTCAGCCAACTATGTGCACCATGACGGTGAGGTCGTGCGTCTGGACGCGGCGCTCGCGACGAGTCAGAGTGGCACCTGCCGCAGCCTGGCGGAACGTGCGCGCCTTAGCTTGGACCAAGACCTGACGGACCAACTGAGCGTCGCCTACTGCGGTCGGTTCGCGGTCGACTTTGAGTACGAGGATTGGGCATCTCCATACCGCGAGACGCTCCACGCGGCGTACCTGGACGTTGTGGAGCAGGCGATTCGCGCGGAGACTGCCGCCGGTCGGTTCGAACATGCCTCGAGCCTGGCACGCCGCGCGCTTGACGTTGACCCAGAGGCCTCGTCGATCGAGCACGCGCTGCTCTCCGTATATCGGATCACCGGATCCCACGCGGCCGCGGCGGAGCAGCTTTCGCACTACGCTGCCGAGTCCGACGGAGAAGGCCCCGAGACCCCTAGCTGAGCCTGATAGGTATGGTGCCGTATTGACCGGTGCGGACGTGCGTCCCTATAGTCCGCCCACTTGCTGGTACTCAAGTACTAGGAAGCAAAGTAAAGAACGTTCGGACGCGCAGAAGCCTCGCCTGAAATGGGCACTTAGGGTGAGGCGGAGCGATTAGTGCAACCGACCGACCACAAGTCAGGTCGGTTTTTGTGTTTAGGCACGAGAGCCGCCAGGAGGATCGGGCGTGAACTTCGAATGCTTGAACAAGGGCTGGTAGGTCGTACGGAAGGCTGGGATCGACAGATGCGATCTCGACTCGTGAGCTTGCTTGCGACACTGGGGGCCGTGGCCGCACTGGCGTTGGCCGGTGGCGCGTCACTTCGCGGCTTCTAGTACGTAGGTCGTGGTACTCGACGGAACTCGGAGGGATTAGAGTTCGCGAGGTAACGACCTGCGCGAGGGCTTAATGCCTAAGGCCCTGAAGCTGTATATCGCTGGACTCGTGACCGCCGCGGCAATTGCGGTGGTGGCCACGAGTCTCGCTGTTTCTCCGAAGCCCGAGATCGGCCTTGGGGGATCCGAGCCCCTGAATGTCGGTCTTGGCATTGCGTTCTGGACGCTCATCACCCTGGTGGCCTCGGCCCTGCCGATTGTCCTGCCAGGCGGATCGATGGTTGCCGTCTCAATGGCACCGGTAATCGTGGCGATGAATCTCGGCGGTCCAGCTGCCGCTGCGTGGGTCGCGCTTGTCGGGTCGACCGAGATTCGCGAACTCCGAGGCCGAATTCCGTGGTATGGCACGCTCGCCAATCACGCTGGAATCGCATTACCCGCCATCGCTGGCGCCTGGGTCGCCCGAGTTCTCAACGTAGGAAGTCCTGACCCAGCCACCGACTTCTTCGCGACGCTCGTCGGTGCGGCTGTGCTCTTCTCCCTAAATCTCCTGCTGGCGTCGACGCTCGCGAGTTTGCGTACAGGACGAAGTCTTGGTGCCTCTCTCCTTGCGGACGTCCCCGTTTCCAGCGGCAACTTCGCGGCTCTAGCGCCGCTTGCCTGGCTCATGGCGCGGACCTACTCGACGCTCGGTTGGTGGACGACGCTGCTGTTCGCGGTGCCGATGTACATGACCCGCATCGCGAATCAGGCCTCGCTCGAGATGCGCGAGATGTTCACCCAGACCATCCAGAGCCTCGCCGGCGCCGTGGACAAGCGCGACCCGTCCACCGCGGACCACTCCCACCGGGTGATGTTGATCGCGAGCGACATCGGCCGAGTCATGAAGTGCAACGGCAAGGACATGGAGGCCCTGGAGTGGGGCGGCCTGCTCCACGACATCGGCAAGATCGGCGTGCGGGATGAGGTCCTGCTCAAACAGGACAAGCTCACTCGCGACGAGCGCGCCCTGATGAACGCACACCCCGTCCTGGGGGCCGATATCGTCTCGCCCGTTCGACGTCTGGCGCCCGAGCTGCCGATCATCCGCCACCACCACGAGTGGTACAACGGCTCGGGCTATCCGGACCGGCTCCTCGGCGATGAGATCCCGAGGCTGGCGCGCATCCTCCATGTCGCCGACGCCTTCGAGGCCATGACCGCGTCCCGACCGTACCGGAAGACGCCGCTCACGAACGAACAGGCGATGTCCGAGCTGCGCAAGTTCGCCGGCATCCAGTTCGACCCGATCGTGGTGGACGCCTTCTCGAAGACGCCGTGGGCCGAAGGCGTGCCGGATCCGGGTGGCGAGACGACTCGTCGGGTCATCCCGCTCCTCTCGGGGGAAGGGGCACGAATGGCCCAGGCGAGCGCCGGCGGCACCGCGTCCGCCATTCCCGTCACCGCGGCGGGGATGTCGGCCTCCGAATCGAGTCCCCTCTCGACGGCTTCCAAGGCGGGCTAACCGGTGCTCGTCACCGGGATCGTCGCCGGCCTCCTCGCCGGCTTCGCGCTCGGTGGCAGCGTCGCCAATCTCCTCTCGAACACCCGGCGACTGCGCTGGCTCGGCCTGCTCGCGCTCGGAGCGATCGTCCGGTTCGGAACCGAGATCGCGCTCAATGCCGGCGTCCCGGGCGTCTCGTCCGTCCGCCTCCCGCTGTTCGCATTCGCGTTCGGGCTCCTCCTCGCCGGGTGCTGGGCGAACCGGCGCATCCCGGGTTTCGGCCTGCTCCTCGTGGGGACCCTGTCGAACCTCATCCCGGTCCTGCTCAACGGTGGCTCGATGCCCATCTGGGCGCCGGCCCTGACCGCTGCCGGGTTCACCCAGGCCGACGTGCACTCGGCGTTCCACACGATCATCTTCGACGCCCCCGGCTCGGCATTCCTGCTCCGTGGCGGGCCCCTGGGCGACATCATCCCGGTCCCGCTGCCGATCATCCAGAACGTCATCTCGGTGGGCGACTTGATCCTCGCCGTGGGTCTCGGCTGGTTCGCGTTCGCCTCGGTCCTGCGCCATCCGGCCGAGTCGGACGACATCCACGCAGAGGAGACGCTCCTCGGCGAGGCGGCGCGCGGCCTGGCCGGGATCACGGACATCGCCGGCCTGGACAGTGCCGCGCGGCTGCCGAGATCGGTGGAGGCGACGGTCCGCGGGAGTCCGATCCAGCCAGAGACCGGACTCACGGCGGGACTCGCCGAGGCCTCCGCGCTCGAGCGCGCCCTCGTCCTGGGCGGCCGAGGTGTCCGCCTCGCTTCACCCGCGCTCGCGCCGCTGCCCACGGAATTCGAGCCCGCCCCCGGCGTCGAACGCCGCGCCAGGCCGCCCCGTGGCGGGCGGGCCGGCGAACGCGCACCCGGGGCCCTCGGCCGGCTCGCCCATCACCCGTATGTCCGGCTCGCCCTCAACGGCTCCTTCTCCGCATTGTGGGTCGGCCAGCTCATCAGCCTGCTCGGCGACCGGGTCCACCAGATCGCGATCGCTGCCCTCATCCTCCGGCTGACGGACAATTCGCCGATCGCCCTGGCGGCCGTCTTCATCGCAGCGTCCCTGCCGAACCTGATCCTCGGGCCGATCGCCGGCACGTTCGTGGACCGTTGGAATCACCAGGAGACGATGGTCGTGAGCGACCTCCTCCGGGCCGCGCTCGTGCTCATGATCCCGCTCGCCGCGGTCACGAACTTCATCCTGGTCTATCCGCTGCTGTTCCTCATCACGTCGATCTCGCTCTTCTTCCGACCCGCCCGGACCGCGATCATGCCGCGCATCGTGCGCTCGAGCGACCTGCTCGCGGCCAATTCGGCCACCTGGATCGCCGAGACGTTCGCCGACATCGGCGGCTACCCGCTGGCGGCGATCTTCGTCGCGTTCCTGGGCGAGGCGTTGCCGCTCGCGTTCTGGATCGACGCGGTGTCCTATGTCGCCTCCGCGATGCTCATCGGGTCGATGGCGGTGCCCGCGCTTCGGCGACGCAGCGCGGCCGCGACTGCCGCCGCCGTGGCCGGGAGCGAGGACGAGCCGACGGCCGACTTCCGCCGCGAGATGCTCGAAGGCTGGAACTTCCTGCGCCACGAGACGGTGCTCCTGGCGAACACGATCCAGGGCATCGTCGGCCAGTTCGCGCTCGGCGCCACGATCGCGATCACCGCGCTGTACGCCACGGTCTCGCTCGATCGCGGCGACGTCCCGGCGATGGCGGCGTACGGGTTCCTCGAGACCGGGGTGGGCGTCGGCAACCTCATCGGCGGCTTCGTCGTGGGGATGATCGGCGCGCGCCTGGCCAAGGGCCGGATGATCATCGCCGGCTACACGCTGTGGGGGATCTGCGTGGCGGCGCTGGGGCTGACCCGCTCCCTGCCGTTCGCGATCGGCCTGCTGACGGCGACCGGCCTCGCCAACATGATCTTCGTGATTCCGAGCCAGACCCTGTTCCAGCAGCGGACGCCGCAGGAACTCATCGGTCGCGTCGTCGGCTTCCGGATCATGCTCGTGTTCGGGTCGATGACCCTCGCGATGGCCGTCGCCGGCCTCCTCGCATCGGTGACCGGACCGGCCGCGGTGATGACGATCCTGGGCACCCTCACGATCGTGTCCGGGTTGGCCGGGCTCCTCGTCCCCGCTGTCCGCGACGCCTGAGCGAGACCCCCCGACAGACGCGGCGTGGTGCGCGCGCAAGGGGCCTTGGGTACACTGGCGCCCGATGCCCGGGCCGTTCCCGGCCGCTCGAAGGTGCCTCCGGCACCGATCCTGACCCGATGGAGTGATGTCGATCCCATGACCGACCGCGAGCCCGGCGCGCCCGACGAGCCACTGCCGGCCGACGAGACCTACGGCGAGCTGTTCCAGGACGACGCGACCGACGAGGACGGAGCCGGGACCGACACCGGGGACGAGATGGGTCGCGCCGCGGGCGAGACGGGCGACTCGGACGAGGATGACGACTCGGACCTGGACGCCGACGAGGACGCCGACGCCCCGGTCTGGGAGCCCGCCGGCCTGGGTTCGAGTGCCGGGTCGAGCGACGCTTCGGGCCCCGGCCCGAGTGCCGATGTCCGTCGCGCCGCTCCCGCAGGCCCGAGCGTCGCCGAGCGGGCCGTCCATCTCAGCGATCGCGCCTCGGCGATCTTCGTCGTGGCGATCGTCCTCACGTTCGTCGGGATCCTGCTCTACGGGATGCTCGCCGGTTCGGCCGGGTTCTTCACGCCGTTGCCGACGCCTGGCCCCATCCCGACCGAAGAGCCGTTCCCATCCGACTCGATCGAGCCGTCCGTGGAGCCATCCGAGGCTCCATCGGGGTCTCCGTCGGCCCTGCCGTCCGGCTCGCCGGGCGCCTCGGGCTCGAGTGCGCCGTCGGGGTCGCCGTCGGTCGCGCCGTCGACCGCCGTCCCGTCGGTGTCGCCGTCGGCCCCAGCCGCCTCACCGTCCGCCTCGCCGTCGCCCGCCGCCTCCTGAGCCGGACCCGCAGCGGCGGCTCGGGCCCCGTCGGTATACTCGGCCGGCCATGACCCATGTGTTCGTCGCGCCGCATCCGGACGACGTCGCGCTCTCGTGCGGCGGGCTCATCGCGAGCCTGCGCGAGCTCGGCCAGAACGTCGCGATCCTCACGGTCTTCTCGGGTGACGGTTCGTCCGGCCGGCTGACGCCGTACCAGCGCGAAGCGCTCGGCTTCGGGTCGAAGGCGATCTGGCCCGCGACGGAGGCGTTCAACCGCTCGGCGATCCGGAGCGATCACCCGGCGCACCCGAACCCGGACGACACGCTCGCCCCTTGGCAGGCGACCGGCGCCAAGCTGGACGCGACCCAGACCGATGCCGACGCCGCCGCCAAGCGGTTCTGGCAGCGCTCGTCGTGGTACCGCCGGGCCGAGATCCACAACACACCCCTTGCCGGCGAGCCGCTCATGGACGACATGCCGAACCAGGGCGCGGTCATGACCGACGAGCTCACCGACGCCGCGGCTGCCGGCGAGATCATGGCCAGCCGACGCCTCGAGGACGAGCGCTACGCGCTGTTCGCCGAGGCGTCGCTCGTGCTCCTGGACCTGCCTGACGCCGTCTTCCGCGGCTACGAGGGCGACGACGAGCTGCTCGGCCGGCCACGGGACGACGACAAGGCTCCGGTCGATGTCGTCCGTCACGAGATCGCCCGCCTCGAGCCCCAGAAGGTGTACCTGCCGCTCGGGGTCGGCGATCACGTGGACCATCAGCTGCTCCGCCGCGTCGGCATGTCGATGCTGGGCGATGGCCGCGCCTGGGTGATGCCCGGGCCCGACTGGGCGGGCACGGTCGCCTTCTACGAGGACTTCCCATACGCGGCCTGGAACGGGTTCACCCGCCTCGACGACCTGGACGTGGACGTCCGGGCCGAGATCCCCGAGGGCATCTCGCTGTGGCCCGAGTTCGCCGACATCTCCGACCAGGTCGAGCGCAAGATCAGCGGCATCAACCTCTACGAGAGCCAGATCGGCCGGCTCTTCGGCGGCGCCAAGGTGATGGCCGACACGGTCCGCCGCCACGGCCGCCGGACGGGCGAGCTCGGCGGCCTGCCCGGCACATTCGCCGAGCGCTACTGGACCTCCGTCCGGGTCTGATACGCAGCGTCGGCGCCCGACCGGCGCGCCGTCTGGAGTCTTCGGACCGGTACTCTCGGGGCAGGGAACGGTGCGTGGGCGCACCCCTAGACTGCGCACGATGCTGCCTGCCGAGCCTTCCACGCTCCCCGTTCGCGCCGGCTGGCGGGACTTGCCGGTCCTGCGCGTGTTCGGCACGCTCGGGCGTGAGCGCGTCCTGCGGATGTCGGCGGCCATCGCGCTCGTCGCCGGGATGATCTGGGTCGTGGGCAACGCGATGCCGCTCTCGAGCGACGTCACGACCTGGATCCACGACTCGGCGAACTACTACGCGGCAGGCGAGCGGCTCAACGTGGGGCATTCGCTCTACGCGTACGGGCCGGGCGACCGCCAGACGCTCGAGCTGCTGTTCGGGCTGCCGTCGCCGTACCTCTACCCGCCGCTCATCGGCGTCCTGTTCCGGCCGGTTGCTGCCTTCCTGCCGTACGCGCCGGTCGTCATCGCGTTCTGGCTGGGCGGGATGATCGCGTTCCTCGCGTTCCTCGCGCTGGCTCCTGGCTCGCGGCGGCACGGCGATCGCCGTCGGCGTCCTCATCCTGCTCGTGCCCCTTGTCGAGACGGCCTGGTCGGGCAACGTGAGCACGTTCATCACGATCGCGATCATCGGCGCCTGGTTCGCCATCCGGAGCGGCCACCCCAGGCTCGCCGGCGCGGTCATCGGCTTCACCGTCCGTGCTCAAGCTCACCCCGGTCTTCCTTGCCTGGTGGCTGCTCGTCACCCGGAAGTGGGATGCGCTCGCGACGGCGGTCGTCGTCGGTCTCGTATTCCTCGGCATCGGCATCCTCGGCGCCGGGCTCGGCGCCCACTTCGAATACCTCCACATCTCCGACGCGGTCGCCCGCGGTGGCGGCATCCAGGGGAGCATCGTCGGGATCCTCACCGCGCTGGGCGCCTCGCCCGATGTCATGCCGCTCGTCGCGCCGATCGTCTCGGTCGTCGGGATCGTGGCGATCTGGGCCCTGCGCGAGCGCGAGCGGGCCGCCTGGGTCGTCGCGATCGCGACCGGCGTCTTCGCCTCGCCGATCTTCAACCTGACGAACGTGACGCTGCTGCTGGCGGCGTTCGTGGTGGTCGATGGACGGATGAGTGCCCGGTTCGGCGGTCCGAGCCCCGCCGCGGAGCCGCGCCCGGCCGCGACCGCCTAAGCGCGCCGACCATGGCCGAACGGATCCTCGCCACGTCTCGCCTGCCCGTCGTCCGGCTGGCGATCCGGGCCGCCGTCCTCACCGTCTTCTTCGTGTACCTCGCCGCGCTCTACCGCGGCACGCCCTGGCTGAGCGACCCGACGACCGTGGGCTCGGACGTCTCGAACTACTACGCGGCCGGCCAGCGCCTGAACGACGGCCACGACCTGTATCGACTGAGCCCGGGCGATCTCCCGGTCCCGATCGAGCCGCCCATCTCCACCGTTCCCCTGATCTCACCGCCGCCGGTGGGCGTCGCCTGGCGACCGCTGGCACTACTCCCGCGAGATGTGGCGACCGTGGGTTGGTGGGCGGTCGCCGCGATCGCGATGGTCGTGACGACCGTGTGGTTCACCGGGCTCGGCTCGCTTGTCGTGACCGTCGGCGTTCTTGCCCTGAGCACGGAGCTCGCGATCACCGCGCTGTCTGCCAACCTCAATGCCTGGCTCGTAGGGGCGCTCGCAGCGGTCTGGCTCGCTCGACGCGCCGACCGATCGGGCATCGTCGGAACGATGGTCGCGATCAGCGTGGCGGTCAAGGTCCTGCCGATCGTGCTTCTCGTGTGGCTCCTCGTCGGTCGACGCCGCTCCGAACTTGTCTGGTTCGCAGCCGCGGGGCTCGTGATCGGCGCGATCAGTCTCCTGGGGGCTGGAGTAGCGGCGCATCTTGAGTGGTTCGAGATCGCCCGATACACGGGCACGACGGGCGTCGCGCCGGCAAGCGTGCCCGGAGTCCTTCAGGCGCTGAGCGCACCTTCGTTCGTCGTCTCGGCCGCGATCCCGGTCACGATGGTCGCAGGCGTCGTCGCGATCGTCGCCCTGCGGCATCGACCCGGCCCCGCGTTCGCAGCGGCGATCATCACGATCGTGCTCGCGAACCCGGCCGTCCACGACGGCTCGTACGCGATGCTTCTCCCCGCGTTGCTCCCCTGGGCTCGCCCGCTGGCGGAAGGTCAGTCGGGGACGGCCGCCGGCTGACCGGCCGCGAAGCCGGCCGCGAGGAACCACTCGGCGGTCCGGTCGAGGCCGCGCTGCATCCGGATCTGGGGCACCCAGTGGAGCATCCGGCGGGCCTTCTCGATGTTGACGACGCGACGGCGGATGTTGTCGATGTCGCGCCGATCGAGCGACTTGACGACGACCTCCTTGCCCACGGCCAGGCCGACCATCCGGGTCAGGTCCGCGATGGAGGTCTCGATGCCCGTGCCGACGTTGAAGACCTCGCCCTCGGCCCGCGGGTGGATCGCCGTCAGCAGGGTCGCCTCGACCGCATCGTCGATGTAGGTGAAGTCGCGGGTCTGGAGGCCGTCGCCGTGGATCGACAGGGGCTCGCCCTCGAATGCGCTCGTCAGGAACTTGCTCACGACGCCGCAGTACGGATTGTCCGGGCGCTGCCCGGGGCCGAAGATGTTCGAGTAGCGGACGACCGAGATCGGCAGGCCGTAGCTCTCGTAGAAGGCGAGGCAGTAATGCTCGCCGCCGAGCTTGCTCACCGCGTACGGGCTCAACGGCACGACGCCGTCTTCCTCGTTGATCGGGATGCTCCGAGGATTGCCGTAGACCGAGGTCGAGGAGCTGTAGACGACCCGCTCCACGCGCGCCTCGCGGGCCGCCATGAGCACGTTGAGTGTGCCCCCGATGTTCGTCGCGAAGTCGTCGCGCGGGTTCTTCGTGCTCGCGATGATGTTCCGGGCGGCCATGTGGAAGACGAGCGAGTTCGCCTTGACGAGCTCGGTGACGAGCTTCTCGTCCGTGACGGTCCCCTGGACGAACTGTGCGGCCGACGGGATCGTCTCGGCCTGGCCGGTGAACAGGTCGTCCAGCACGGTCACCTTCGCCCCGGCGTCCACCAGCCGCTTGACGACGGCGCCGCCGACGAAGCCGGCCCCGCCCGTCACGAGGATCCGGCGCCCGCCGAACGAGCGCTCCGGGGCCATCATCGCTTCACTCCGAACCGAAGCAGGACGGCGGGCCGGAACAGGCGCCACCAGTCGCGCGGGCCGCGCATGTGCGTGTAGCCCTCCTTGGCGTGGTAGACGACGGTGCACGGGACCTCGACCACCTTGTACCCGCGCCGGATGGACTCGTAGAGCACGTACGGTTCGAGGTCGTAGCTCGTCGAGCCAGGGCTGACTGATGTCGATCCTGGGGTCCGACAGTATCGAGGCACGGAAGATGCGGAAGCCGTTCGTGGCGTCGGACACGCGGCGCAGCGCGAGGGCGCTGAAGGCCGCCGAGTAGATCCGTGTGCCCATGCTCCGGCCGCCGGTCGCGCCCTCGACATGGCCGCCGGCCATCCAGCGCGAGCCCTGGACGTAGTCGGCCTTGCGGCGGAGCAGCGTGTCCAGAGCGGTGGCGAGTTCCGACGGGACGTGCTGATCGTCGCCCGAGAGGAGGGCGAGGTAGGGCCGGCCCCGTTCGATGCCGGCGAGCCAGCCGTCGCGGATCGCCGCGCCAACGCCGCCGCGGGCGTCGTGCCTGATGACCAGCGCCGCACCGTGGGCGCGCGCCTCATCGCCCGTGCCGTCCGTGGACCCGTCGTCCACCACGATCGCCTCGAACCGGCCGTCGCGCGGGAACTTGTCGAGCACGCGGCCGATCTTCCCCGCCTCGTTCAGGGCGGGGATGATGACCGCGACGAGCGGTGCGGGCGTTTCTGGAGAAGGTTCGGTCACGAGGGCCTCGAGATCGGGCGTCGGACCGGGCGTCCGAGCCGTATCCATACGGTGGCAAGAGTGGCGCGTCGAGGCAACACCCCGATAGTACCTGTCGGCCCTCGCCGAGCGTGGACCCCCGTACGGTGCCGGTGGGTCGAACCACGGCGTACGATCGCTCCGTGATCCGCTCATTGCTCCAGGACCGGCGCCGGTTGCTGGCCATCGCGTTCGTACTCGTGGCCTCGGCGCTGCTGTTCGAGTTCATGGCCGCCTACTTCACCCGTGGGTTCATCCCGGGCGACGCGACGGTCTACCTCGCCGGCGGGGAGCGCCTGAACGCGGGGCATCAGGTCTACGCGCTCATGCCCGGAGATCGACCAGAAGGGTTCAAGCCCCCGTACTGGACCGTCCCGCTCCTGTCGCCGCCGCTCGTCGCGGTGATCTTCCGCCCGCTGGCGCTCTTCCCCAACGACATCGGGGCCTACATCTGGTGGGCGGGGTGCCTGGCCGCGTTCGCCTGGATCCTGTTCACCTTCGTGCGACGCGAGCCGATCCTGACCAGCCTCGCCGTCATCGTCCTGGTCGTCCCACTGACCTACGAGATCGGCGTGGGCAACATGAACGCCTTCCTCATGCTCGGCGCGATCCTGGCGTGGAAGTGGACGACCGAAGGGCGCGACGAGCCGGCCGGCGCGGTGACGGCGCTCGGGTTCGTCCTGAAGGTCTCGCCCGTCGTGATCGCCTGGTGGCTCTTCACGCAGCGGCGCTGGCGAGCCGTCCGGGCGGGCCTGGTCGCCGGGGTCGTCGTCCTCGGGGTGAGCATCCTGGGAGCTGGGCTGGACGCGCACTTCAAGTTCATCGAGGTCACCCGCGATACCGCAACCATCGGGCAGTCCGAGTTGAGCCTTGCCGGGTTGGCCAAGGCCGTGGGCGTCGCGCCGGGGATCGCAAGCTTGCTGCCGACTGCGATGTTGCTCGGGGGGATCCTGGGCGTGCTCTTGCTGCGGAACCGGCCGAACTGGTCGTTCGCGCTCGCGGTGGCCACGATGACGTTGGGCTCGCCGGTAGTGAACATCAACTCGTTCTCGATGCTGCTTGCCTGCATCGCGCCGTGGATCTGGCCCGTCGGCGAGAATCTCGCGAGCCCGGCAGCGACGGCGGCCGATGGGGAGCCTGAGCCTCAACGGACGCCGCTGCCCGCCTAGCTAGCCGCCGTCGGTCACCCGGATCCGGCGGTAGCGGCCGGCCCGATAGCGCGCCGCGACGCCGATGAGCGAGAAGACGCTGCCGATCGCCGCGGTCGATGAGACCTTGCTCTCCCCCCGGGGCGACCACGTGACGGGGATCTCGGCGACCGGGAAGCCCGACACGCGGTTGGCGATGACGAGCAGCTCCGCATCGAAGACCCAGCCCGCCGAACGCTGCTGGCCGAAGAGCGCGGGGACGATCGCGCGCGGGAACAGCTTGAAGCCGCACTGCGTGTCCGGGAAGCGCAGGCCGAGCAGGATCCACGACGCGGTGCGCATGCCCCAGGACATGAGCCGCCGGAACGGCGAGGGCCGGACCCCGATGGCGCCGCCTACCTCCGAGACGCGCTTGCCGATGTAGATCGTCCGCGGATCGGCCGCCCAGGCGACGTGGTCGAGTTGGTCGATCCGGAGCTCGTCGTCGGCGTCGAGCATCATCAGCAGCCGGGCGTCTGTGCGGCCGGCGAGGTCGAGCATCGCTTCGCGGATCGTCAGCGCCTTGCCGCGGTGCGGGAAATCGAGCACCTCGATCGGAAGCCCGATCGTCGACGCGGTCGTGGTGGCCACATCCGCGGTCCCGTCGGTCGAGCCGTCGTCGGCGACGACGACCGGCCAGGTCACGCCGATCCGCTCGCGGTAGGCGGCGATCGCACGCAGGGTCGCATCGATGCGGCCGGCCTCGTTGAAGGCGGGCAGGATGACCGCGATCGTCTGGTCGGCCGGCGTCGCGCCGGTCGCCTTCGGGGCGGCTGTCATCCGCCCGCCGGAACCACGGGGCGAGCCGGCTCCTCGGATCGGGTCAGGTCGACGACCCGCAGGTGGAGGATCGCGGTCGAGGCGAGACCGGCGAGCGCCGGCGGGAGCGTCGCCACGAGGTGGACGAGCACGACGAGCGCGATCGCGGGCTCGGCGGCCACGCCCAGCCCGGTCAACGTCGTCAGCCCCACGAACTCGTACGTCCCGATCGACCCGGGCGCGGCTGGGATGGCGGTGGACAGCGCAAGCGCGCCCATCACCAGCACCCCCTGCTGGGGCGTGAGCGCGATCCCGAGCGCATCCGCCACGACGAGCAGCGCAGCGGCGGCGACGAAGAACGCGACGACCGTCAGGAACGCGAACACCACGACGTCGGTCGGCTGGCGCAGGGCCTCCAGGCCTTCGGCCAGCCGGGCGATCAGGGCTCGGACGAGGCCGGCCACGCGCGTCGCCGCCATCGCCGTCCGGTGCGTCACGAGGACGGCCAGCGCCAGCGCGAGGATGCCGGCGGCCCCGATGAGGGCCAGGAGCCGGGCCGTCTCGAGCAGCGGCCGCGCCTCCGGCAGGGCAACGGCCAGGACCGTGACGATGGCCAGGATCAGGAGGCCGTCGGCGACCCGCTCGAGCAGGATCGTCCCCAGGATCCGCAGGCGGGGCACCCCGAACGCCTTGCCGGCGAGCACGGCCCGGGCCACGTCTCCGAGCCGGGCTGGCAGGAGCGTGTTGGCGAAGTAGCCGATCGAGAGGTAGGCGAACGCGGCCCGATGGCCCACCGGCGCGAACGGCAGCAGGATCCGCCGCCAGCGCTCCGATCGCAGGAGCAGCTCGACCGCGGTGAGCCCGACGGCCACCGCCAGCCCGAGCGGTGCGACCCGCCCGATGGAGTTGGCCGCCCCGGCGACGTCGACCCGCACGAGCGTGAGGACCACGAAGAAGACGCTGATCGCGATGCTCGCGAGGCGCCGCAGGTGTCCCAGCCACGGCGTCGACGCCGAGGCGGCCGTCACGAAGATTCGGGCCGGGAGCACAGATGCACTTCCGTATGATGGCAGGCGATGTCACCCGAATTGGCGCGCGCGATCCGGCGCCTCGCGCCATTCGCGTTCGCGGGCCTGGGCCTCGTGGTCATCCTGTTCGCCTCGTTGTCGTTCATCGGCAGCGACGGCTTCGCCTTCGACTTCCGGGCCTACGACGAGGCCGCCCGCCGGATCGCCGCCGGCCACCAGCTGTACCTCGTCGACACGGTCGAGCGCTACAACAGCGGCCTGTATGCCGGCCTGTATCTCTATCCGCCGCAGATGGCGATCGCGCTCGTGCCGTTCACGGCGTTCGCCCCGGCGACCGCGGCGATCGTCTGGCTCTGGTTCCGGCTGCTCGCGCTGGCGGTGGGCTGTGCCCTCATGCCGGTCGCGGGCTGGGTCCGACTCGTGACCTTCGGGATGGCGGCGTTCAGCTTCCCGGTCCTGTACGACCTGAACCTCGGCAACGTCAGCGCGGTGGTCTTCCTGCTCTCCGTGGTGATCTGGCGACTCGGGCCGCGACCGGCGGCCGGGGCCGTCCTCGCCGTCCTCATCGCGATCCGCTATCCGTTCGGTGCGGTCGCCATCGCCTGGCTGGCGATGCGCCGCTGGCGGGTGCTCGCGGTGATGATGGGCACGGGGCTCACCCTGCTCGCACTCGCGCTGCCCATCGTCGGGTTCGGCGGATATGTCGACTACGTGACCATCCTCCGAGGCCTGAGGGACATCAGTACCGGCATCGACAACCTGAGCTTCACGGCGTCGCTGGCCAGGCCGGCGCGCCCGACGGGATCGCCCGGATCGTGGGGCTGGCGACGATGGTCGCCGCGGCCGGCTTCACCTGGTGGGTCGGCTGGAAGCGCGACCCGGAGACGGCGATCGTGGTGGCCCTGACGGCGCCGCTCCTCGTCGCGCCGTTCTTCCACCCGCACTACCTGGTGGCGCTGCTCATCCCGGCCGCGTTCCTCGCGAACCGCGGCCGCCCCTGGGCGGTGGTGCTGCCGCTGCTGGGCTGGCTGCCCGGTCCGGTGCTGCCGTTGGTGGCTGCGGTGGCGATGGTGCTGCCGTTGGCGGCACGAACAAAGGCGCGGGGCGTCAGACTGGCTGACGACCCGCCACGGCAATGGTCTAGAACAGACGCGCGCTAGCGATGTCGCGAACTACGCAGCACCGGCGAGCGGAGGGACGCCCCGGTGGCATGCGGCCCGCGTTGGGAACCTCTCACGCGAGATTCGAGTGGCGCGGCGTGCCCATACGCGTACTAGGGGCCTCTGGACCAACCAGTACAAGAGCGTCGCGACGGCTATCGCGGCAAGTCCACCGACTGAACCAAACAGGATGGTAAGCGGCCAGTCCCACAGGTATAGGGCGTAGGCCCGTCGTGCCATCGGAGCTAGAACGCCTAGGAAACCCACCTCGCTCATGATCACGATGACACTCGCCGAAACCACGAGCGGGATGGTGATGTCATGGCTCCAATCAACGAAAGCAAAAATCACCAGAGCACCGAGGGCGAGCGACCTAGCCAATGTGGATGGCGCACAGGTGGATCGCACGAGGCAGCCGACGATGCACCCCGGCCCGTCGAGCAGTACCCGTACCGGTCGCCCCGGTCTGGACACCGCGACAGCCCGACGGGGATCGCGCGGCGAACGCCGCACGTCGCGCACCCAAGAGGATCAAGACGGTCCGCCACAGGAGGTAGAGCTGCTACTCGATGGCAAGAGTCCAAGTGTGACCCAGAGGGTCGATTTGGGTCCCATCGACCTGCACCCAGTTGCTGACATACAACAGGCACGACACAATTCCCAACCGCCAGTCTTCGGCCCAGCCACGCCATGTTCCGATGACCGTGACGAAGAGGACCAGAATCAGAAGGGCCGGGGCAAGGCGCATCACTCGCCGTGCATAGAAGGCCCTTAGGTCGATCCGCCCGACCCACGCCCACTCTTCCAACAAGAAGCGTGTGATCAGATATCCAGAGAGGACGAAGAACGCGGTGACTCCTACATCACCGCCGTTGTTGTCGATCGGGAAGTGTGCGTGGCATAGCAGGACGAGCAGAACTGCGACGCCACGCAGTCCGTCGAGGTCGGGGCGATGCCCGAGTTTGGCGCCAGGCTCTCCTCCAGCTGGCGCAGGATGAACAGGTCCTCGCGCGCCTACATTAGCCATTCAGCGTGGCCCTGCACCAGGGACAGCGTGCACGACGGCGAACGCAACAGCGGTGTCCCCAACCAAGGAAGCCTAACCGGAGGTGGGCAACGTCTCGGTGCTGCGCTCTTCCTCGACGAGGTGGGATGTGAGCGGCGACCGGCGGCCGCCGATCCAGACCGTCATCGGGATGAGCATCGTCGGCACGTCGTGGAGCGAGTACAACAGCCCGGACGGGTCGCGAGCGTCCAAGAGGACGCTGACGTACTGCGTCCAGAGGTCGATGAACGGGAGGCTGACCGCCAGGGTCGCCGCGAGCGTCAGCCACCAACCCAGCCGCCGGGCGCCGAGGAGCGCGAACGGGATCAGCGTCGGCTTGAGGACGAACAGGGCGCTCGCGGCCGGGCGGATCGTGGCCACGGCGAGGATCGCCGTGAACCACAGCGTCGTGGGATTGCCGCCGAGCAGCTTGAGGTTCGTGGTGGGCCACCAGAGGAGCATCGCCAGGACCGGCCACGTCAGGGGGCCTGGGCGATGCACCCACATGGCCCATCCGATGAGCGCCAGTGGGATCGCCCACCACAGGATCGCCGGGAGGAACGAGAACGGCACGAACAGGATCAGCGTCGTCGGTGGATACAGGATCGCGCCGCCGGCATCCGGGATCGAATACGGCCCGTGGAGTTGGCTGGCGAGATAGAAGTCGCCACCGCCGAACCAGCGAGTGGCCGCCTGCATGTACAGCGTGTAGTCGTGGCCGGGCAGGCCCGCCGCCCACACGTCGTCCCAGCGCTGGGCCACCTGGACCCAATCGACCGCCAACAGGCCCAGGAATGCCAGCGCGAGCGCGATCGACGCCAGGCGAAGGCGTCCGGCCAGGACCGTCCGCACACGCGGCGGCGCGACCGGACGGGTGAGCCGTCCGAATGCGGGCGCGACGATACCGCCGAAGCGGTCAGTGAGACGCGGGCGCAGTCCCGTGACGTGCAATCGTGGGTCCCAATCCCATCTCTCGATGGTCCTCCGACCGGGATTGCCTCAGCCGCCGGAGCGGACGCGCAGAGGTGCCGCCGAAAGTACTACCGCCCAGGCCGTCACGTACAGGGCCAAGTACCAGTTTGGTGCCCCGTCGCACCGGTGGTCGTGGAGCGCCCCTCGCTATGCTTGTTCGGTAGCCGTCAGCGCTTGGCCCGTCGAGACGCGAGCGTGCCGCTGTAAGAGGTGATCCAACGGCGCGACCGGGTCAGTCGATGAGCTGGAAGCTCGGATCGATCCTCGCGTTCTCCGCTTTGCCACCGAGCGCTTTGGCAAGGCGATCCGTGAGGCGACTGCGGCGGACATCGGAGCGATGGCCCACATCCATGCGACGAGCGGCACTCCAGGACTCCTGTCTGACCTGGGTGAGGCATTCCTTCGGGACGTCTACTACCGGCCTGCTGGCCCCGCCCCTGGGGAAGGCCGTTCTCATCGAGATCGGCGGGAGGCTCGCAGGGTTCGGTACCTACAGCACCGATTTGGCAGGCTCTTCGGCGAGATCTTCCGACCGCGCTTCCGGCAGACCCTGTTGGCCGTCGCAAGAGCGACGCTGCGTAAGCCGCGTGTCGCGATCGACTTCGCCCAGACCGTCCTCACAGTCGATCGGACCGGCGAGGGATCGGACATCAGGGCGGAGACGGTGAGCCTCGAGGTCGCCCCCGAGTTCCAGGGCCTCGGGCTCGGCTTCCCACTCCTGCAGGCGGGCGTCACGGATCTCCAGGCGATGGGCGCGACGAGGATCAAGGCGCGCATCCTGACCAGCAACTCGCCTGTCGAACGTTTGCACCCACCGCTGGGCTTTCATCGGGCCTCGACCTTTCGCCTGCACGGCCGAGAATGGGTCCTGATGGTGCTCGACGATGCGAACGGATAGCGCCTACGGCTGGCTCGTAAGCCCAGATCCCGACGAGCGGGCACGTTTGAAGGCGGGTGCGGCGAGTCTGTATCTCCAAAGCGGTCCAGCGGCTGGTCTACCCGACGGCCCCCAGGCGTTCGACGAGCTAGAGACCGAGATCCTCGTCCGCCGCTACGTCAGGAACCCGGCGCCCCTCTTCTCCCGACTTCCATTCGACTACCGGCTCGTTCCGTCGCGCGTTCGAGCTGCAGGTCTCACGTTGCTGGATCGGATGCACGCCACGGACACCGAGGTGGCATTCCCCCCGGTGGCCGTACGATCCCCGGCTCGACGACCTCCGGGCCAGCCTGTCGGAGCGTGCCGCCCGATCGGCCGGCCTCAGTCTTGGCACACCGACATATGCCGACGGCCGTCCCGGAGCCGTACTCCTCACCCACGACATCGACTCGAGAGCGGAGATCCGCGGCATCGCGGCCCTGCGTGCGCTCGAGCATCGCTTCGGCCTCGTGTCGTCGGTCGGGTTCATACCGGAGATCAGTTGGCCGGAACACCACGTCATCGACGAGCTGCGCGCGGATGGCTGTGAGGTCTACTGCCACGACATCCGCCACAACGGCAAGTTGCCTTTCTCGAAGGTACCTGCGATGCGCTCAAGCTTCGAATTGTTCTTCGAGCGCAACGCCTACGCACTGGGGGTCGTGCGCGGATTCAGATTTGGCCAGCTGCTCATGACCGCGGCACTGCTCGGCGTCGTCGGCGAGTTCTTCGACTACGACCTGTCGCTCCCGGACAGCGAGCGAGGCGGGCCGTACGGCTCCAACGCGGGCTGCGCCACCGTCTATCCGTTCCTCGCGGACGATCTGCTTGAGATCCCTCTGACGTTGCCACAGGACTTCTACCTCGCCAACGTCGAACGCCTCGACTCCGCTGCGACCCGGTCTGTGTGGCGTGCCAAGCTGGATTCGGTCCTGACCAGGGGCGGCGTCGCGGTTATCAACACCCATCCGGTCTGGACAAACCCCGGGAACACGGCCGTTTGGTCGGCCTATGAAGGGCTGCTCGAGACCATCGCCACGACCAACGCCTGGGTCACGGCGCCCTCGTCACTGCGTGCGTGGCTCCTCGACCGCCGGAATGGAGCCGCGGCCTAGGCCCATGGATGGGTGGACGCGTCGGGGAGGTGCGCCTCAGCGTTTGAGGCCGAGGCGAAGAAGGACGGCCGGGCGGAGCAGACGCCACCAGTCGCGCAAGCCGCGCATCTTTGTGTAGCCCTCGGAGTGATATCGCACGGTCACAGGGACCTCGCCGAACTTGTAGTGACCCCGAATGGTCCGATAGAGCAGATACGGCTCGAGCCCGTAGCTCGCTCAGCCAGCCCTGGTCGATGTCGATCGATGGATCGTCCAGGATCGCCGTGCGGAAGACGCGGAACCCGTTGGTGGCGTCGGTGACGCGGCGGAAGACGAGGACGCTGAAGATGACTGAGTAGAGACGTGTCCCGATGCCCCGGCCGCCGATCGGCCCGACGACGTGACCGCCGGGCATCCAGCGCGAGCCCTGGACGTAGTCGAGGTTTCGAGCGAGAACGGCATCGAGCGCGCCGACCAGGTCGGAAGGCTCGTGTTGGTCATCCCCGGCGAGAAAGGCGACGTACGGCCTGCCGCGCTCGCGAGCGCACTTGAGGCCCGTTCGGATCGCCGCCCCCACACCGCCGCGCTGCTCGTGGCGCAGGACGACCGCCGCACCGTGAGCCCGCGCTTCGTCGCCCGTGCCATCGGTGGAACCGTCGTCGATGACGATCGACTCGAAGCGGCTGTCCTCCGGCCACTTGTCGAGGACGCGGCCGATCTTGCCGGTCTCATCAAGCGCCGCCATGATGACCGCGACGAGGGGCGTGCCTGCTCCGTTCGGGGAGATGGGCACCGACGCGTCCGCCGCTCCGGCGGCCGGGTCTGGGGCGGATCCGCTGGTCGGTACCGGGGGCACCTCAGCTGACCTCTTGGCGTACCGCCGCCACGGTCTCCGCGTCCCGTGGCTCGCCGCCGGCGTTCACCCGGACCGTCCGGGTGAACGCATCCAGCAGGTCGTAGCCGTCCCAGAACCGGTCGAACGTCAGCGCCTGCCCGAAGGCTACGATCCGGTCGATCCCGCCGCTGCTGGCGGCCCGGCCCGCAAAGTCGAGCAGCTCGGCTTCGGCGAAGCCGTACTGCGTCATCGTCTGATCCGACCGGGTGAGGAACGGGGCGAGATCGTCAAGCGCGCCCAGCCGCAGCGAAAGCAGGTACCCGCCGCCGATGTGGTCGCGCGCCAGGTCCGGTGGACCATCGATCTCGACCACCATGAGTTCACGCCCGTACCGCAGGCACCGGCGAACGGCATGATCGGCCGCCAGGTTCGCAGCGGCGAGTGTCTGCGCTGTCGCCGTGCCTGCGTCCACGGTGTAGCCGCGTCGGGCGGCGGCTTCCGCGACGGCCGTGAAGAAAGCGTTCGAAGCCTTGTCAACGTCGGCGGGCGAACCACACCACACGACGAGTTGAGGCGAGGAGCAGGCCCCCTGGTCGAACGGGAAGGTGTCGCTGACGAAGTCTTCGACCAGCTGCGCCCGCTTCCGCGCATCCGCGCCCAGGTACGCTCCCGCCCGGATGGCAGCCAGTGAGTACCGGTCCGCGAACGTGAGCTCCACCGACCGCGGCGGCAGCGGGATCGAACGGATACGAGCCACTGTGGCATCGCCCCCCCACACGACCCGCACATCGGCGCGAGCAGAGATGGCGGCTGTGATCTCGGCCTCGTGTCCGTAGCCGACGACTGCGAACGCTGGAAGCAGGTGGCTGAACTCTCGTGTGGCCAGCACGTCATCAAGGGTCTGGCACATGGTCCTGATGGCTTCGTTCCGGAGGCTCGGCAGCCGCACCACGTTCTGGTTGCCGCTCAAGGCGGCGAGGAGCCACGAGTACATGAAGATCGTGTCGACGTTGGATGGCGGCAGGTGGAAGACGAGGCCACGGGGCACTCGAAGCGTGCCCGGCGCCTTCAACGCCTCGAACTGCCCTTTGAGTTCGGCGAGATGCGACCGCCGCATCCAGAACGCGAGGGCCCGCACGTCGGGCATCGCGGCGGTGGCATTCGAGGCCAGTCGACTGGAGACCTCGGAGAAGAACGCGAGCGTGCCGTCGGCGAAGGGCTCGGTGACACCGGGTCCGGCGTGGATGCCGTCGAGGACGGAGTCGAGCTCGACGAGGCCGTGGGCGGGCACGAGCTGGTCGACGATCATGCCGCTACCGTCGGCTCCGCCGCGTAGGTATCGCTGCAGCCGCGGAGTTGGGTGCGCGGAACTCGGCCGACCAGCGAGAACCGTTTGCCGAGCCACCCGCCCGGGTCGTCGTCGATGCCATGGACGACACCGAGGTCCTCGCTGAGGATGGAGTGCCCCGGGTAGCTCGTCGGAAGGATGCTCAGGACCTGGACCACGCCGACCTGACCCAACTCCAGTTCCTTCCAGGTCAGCGGATCGCGGACGATGACGTCCGCGAAGTTCGGTGCGTGAAGCAACCCGTCCGAGCCTTCCAGGAAGACGCTTCCGATCTGCTCGACCATGCCGTAGAAGCTGTGGATGCGCGAGAGGCCGGTCTGCTCGAGGAAGCCTCTCCGGAACGCCTTGTCGTCCACGGCCTGTGCCTGGAGTGCCTTCCATCCCCCACTGTGGATGAGGATCCCGTTGGCCAAATCGAGCCCGAGCCCGGCGATCTCCTTGAGGAGATGCTGCCAGACCATGTACGTGAAGCCGAACACGAGGAACGGCGCGTCGCCATGCTGGCGGAGGAAGTCGGTCAGGCTGTCGAGGTCCAGCTTCATCGACTCGTCGAGGATGTAGCGCGGCTGCCGTCCGAAATTCATCATCCCGAGGATGCCCGCGCCCCGAGCGCTGAACTGGGTCCGGTCACGGATGACACCCGGCCAGTCGACGATGAGCATCGGCATCCGGTCGCGTCCGAGGACCGTGGTCATGATCGCGGCCAGTGCCTCCGCCTGTCGTTGCGCGCTATCGCGGTCCAGGTACACGCGGCTGACCGGGTCGCCACTGGTGCCGCTCGAGGTCAGCGTCTTGAACAGCTCTTCGTCCGGGATGCTGATCAGGCGGTGACTCTTGAACAGCCCGACGGGGATCCACGGCAGGTCAAACGTCGCCGAGGCGGTAGTGAAGCCGGGGAAGATCGCGTCTGTCACCCGGGCATAGACGTCGGAGGCCTGGTGGTGCTGCAGGTGGAGCTCGTTCAACCGCGCGACCAGCAGGCGCTCCTTGTCCCGTTGCGCGAGGCTGTACTGCGGCATCGACATGAGCAGATCCGTGCTCATCGGATCAGGGTCTCGAGCGATCGATAGTCGATCTTGCCGTTGGACGTGCGAGGGAGGGCATCCACTCGACGTAGCTCGAGAGCGGAGTGGTGGATCGTGAGGCTTCGTGAAAGCTCCATTCGAAGCTGCTGGAGTGAAGCCTCGTCGCCGTACTCGCAGTACGCGACGATGAGGTCGTCTGTTCCGACCACCGCCGTTGGTCCGTTCGGAGCGAGGCGCGCCTCGACCTCATCGAGATCGATGCGATAGCCACTGACCTTCGAGATCCGCTTCGTGCGGCCGACGATGTACAGGAACCCGTCGGCGTCGAGGTAGCCGAGGTCCCCTGTGCGCAGCCTGCCGTGAAGCTCGTCGCCGCGGGCGAGATCGGCGCGGCCGGTGGCGTAGCCCATCATCACGTTCGGTCCGCTGTAGACGATCTCACCGGTGACGCCTGACCGATCCGCCGTGACACCGCTCACCTCGATCTCCAGACGACCGCCCGGAATGGCTCGGCCGACCGATCCCGGTTTCCCCGCCAGCGATCCGGACGGCATGATCGCGATCCGCGCCGTCGCTTCAGTCTGACCGTACATGACGAAGAACCTGCCACCCCGCGACGACATCAGACCACGGAACCGCTCCACGCGTCCGCTATCCAGCTTGCCGCCAGCCTGGGTCATGGTCATGAGGCTGGCCAGGTCGAACCGATCGAACCCGATCCGCTCCAGCAACTGGTACGAGTACGGAACGCCGGCGAAGGACGTGCAGCGCTGGTGACGGACGACGTCCCAGAACCCTCGATCGAGCGGACCTCGGTCCGTGAGCACGATCGCGGCGCCGCTGGCGAGGTGGCTGTTCACGACGGAAAGACCGTAGGAGTAGTGGAGCGGCAGGCTGGTGATGGCTCGCTCGGAGGTCGTGATGCCGAGGGCCTCGGCGATGGCCGTGGCGTTGCAGGTCACAGCTCGGGTCGCCAGGCGAACGAACTTCGGGTTACCCGTACTGCCCGAAGTCGGTAGAAGGACACCGAGGTCCGGGTGAAGCGTTTCGTCCGATGCCGAGGCGCGTTCCAGCGCGACTCCGTCCCAATCGAGATCGACGGGCTCGTATGTACCGCCCAGTGCCACGACCGTCGGTTCCGCAACAGCCGGCGAGGCGATCACGACCTCCGGCCGGTAGCGCGTCACAAGGTCGGCCAGGATCTCCGGACGGACCGCCGAGTCGAGAAGCATGACGGCATGCCCGGCCTCGAGCGCGGCCAGATACCCGACCACCGAGACCGGGTCGTTACGGCAGAGACAGAAGACGAGCGACTTGTGCGGACGCCGGATGCGGCGTGCGACCCGCTCTACCGCCTCGCTCAACGCCCCACCTGTCCACACGTCGCCCGTCGCGGCGTCGATGAGCGCCGGTGCGCCGGGAGCCGCCCTGGCGTTCGCGAGGAATACGGACATCAGTCCGGCGCCATCAGAGCACCTGCCCGCCATCGACGCCAAGGACCTGGCCCGTGATGTACGCGGCGCGGTCTGACGCCAGGAACGCGATGGCCTCGGCGACATCTTCGGCGCTGCCGAAGCGGCCCAAGCCGATCCCAGCGAGTCGCTCCTCGAGCCACCGCGGCGTCAAGCTCCGGAGCATGTCCGTCTCGATCATCCCCGGCGCCACGGCATTCACCCGGATCCCGCTCGGCGCCAGCTCTTTGGCAGCGGACCGCATAACACCAAGGACTCCCGCCTTGGACGCGGCGTAGGCCGTCTGGCCCGCATTGCCGTTCGTGCCGACGATCGAGCTGAGCAGCACGATCGAGCCGCGCTTCGCGCGAACCATCAATCGCGATGCCCCCTGGACGGTGTTGATGCAGCCGATGAGGTTCACGTTCAGGGTGTCCGCGATATCGGCCGGCGAGATCATGCCCAGCCGATCCTGCCGGAGGATGCCGGCGTTGGCCACAGCCACATCGAGTCGATGGAACCGCTCGAATATCTGGCGGAACAACGCGGCCAGACTTGCGGAGTCGCTGACGTCACACACCAGCCCGATCGCCTCACCGCCGAATTCAGCGCTCAGTTCCGCGGCGCGCTCCTCGACCGCTTCGGCCGATGCACGACCGCATATGACGACCGCCATACCGTCCCGAGCGAGTGCCCGGGCCGTGGCCCAGCCGATACCCCTCGTCGAACCCGTGACCAGCCCAACGGGCGCGTCAGTCAACGAGATCGATCCCGTGCCGCTTGAGGATGTCGATACAGGCGGAAAAGCTGCGCAGCCCGAGGACATCGTCGATGTCGAACATGACGTCGAATGTCGTCTCCACGCTCATCACCAGAGTGAGGTGCGCGAGCGAATCCCACTCCGGGATCGAGCGGTATTCGAGTCCGGTCACGTCGGTGCCGGAGGGCAACCCGAGAGCGGTCACGAACGCTTCCTTGAGACGGTCGAGTGACACCTGTTGACCACCTCAAGCGAACGGGGTAGGCACCTTCACCATAGCATTCTGGCGGCGTCCGCAGCCCGTCCGGGTTCAGCTCGCGGCGAGGTCCGCCAGCGGGGTGGCGCGGACCGCACGAGCCCCGTCGTCGTAGATCGCCTCGATCGCGTTGACCATGAGCTGGATGCAGAAGCGGTCGTGGACCAGGTCGTGGCCGGCCCGGGCCAGCGTGTCGGCGAACGGGTGATCGCGCAGCAGACGGGTGATCGCGGCGGCCAGCGCCGGCGCGTCATGCGGCGGCACGAGCAGGCCCGTCACGCCGTCCTCGACCATCTCCGGGATGCCGCCCACGTTCGAGGCGACGACCGGCCGCGACAGGGCCATCGCCTCGAGGATCGTCAGGCCCTGCGCCTCGCGGTAGGACGGCAGGACCGCGACGTCGAGCGCGGCGGTCACCGCCGGGATGTCGTCGCGCCGCCCCGCGAAGACCACGCGATGGGCGATCCGGAGCTCGCGGGCCTGGGCCTCGAGCGCGTCCCTGCGGCTCCCCTCGCCCACGATCAGGAGGTACGTCGACGGACAGGCACGCAGAACGGCCGGCCACGCCTCGAGCAGGGTCGGGTGGCCCTTCTCCGGCTCGAGCCGGGCGATGACGCCCACGACTGCCGAGCCGGGCTCCATCCCGTATTCCTCGTGGAGCGTGCAGCACGGTTCCTGGTGGTCGTAGCGCTCCAGATCCACGCCGTTGTAGACGAGGCTGACCGGAGCGAGGCCTCCACGCTCGTCGGCGATCTTGGCCACGATGGCGCGCGAGACGGCGATGAGCCGGTCCATGGACGGCGTGAGGTCGCGCAGCAGGTCCCTGTCCTCGCCCGACCGGACCCGCGAGGAGTGGACCGTCGACACGACGTACGGACGCGGGTAGCCACGCTCGGTCAGCCGCACCACCGCGCGCGTGCCGACCACCTCGGCCCGGTACATGTGCTGGTGGACCACTTCCGGGGCGAGCAGCGCCATGTGCTCGGCGAGGAGCTCCACCGCCAGGTCGTCGTCGGGCTCGTCGATGACGAGGACCGGGACGTCGAGCTTGGCCAGCTTGCGGACCGCGCTGCCGTTCGACAGGGCCACGACGCTGACGTCGTAGCGCTCGCGGTCGATCCGCCCGAGCAGCCCATGGAGATGCTCCTGGGCGCCGCCGTTCGTGCCGGTCGCCAGGATCTCCAGGACGCGGACCCGCCCTGCGCCCGGCAGTTCGAGCCGGACGACCGGCTGGAAGCAGGGGTCATCGGCGGTCGGGACGGTCATCGCCCGGCTCCGGCGCTCGTCCGGGTCACGAGGATCCGCTCGATCGGCTCGTCGACCGCGCCCCATTCGTACTTGTACGGCTCGTCGCCGCGCAGGAAGTCGAGCCGGCGACGCCCGGCCGCGATGGCCGCCTGCACGTAGCAGGCGACGAGGAGGACGCCCGGCGAGAGGTCCCGCGCGTCGGGATCGACGCCGGCGTTGTAGTAGCTCAGCGTGTGGCCGTCGTCGAAGTGGATGCCCGCCCCGATCCGCCGCTCGCCGCAGGACAGGAAGCTCAGCTTCGCCGGGCCGCTCGGGCCGAACGCCTCGAACAGCCGCCGGATGAAGACCCGGCTGGCGTCGCCGCCCGGGTTCGGCGGGAACAGCCCGCGCTCGCCCCACTTGGCCTGGTGGAAGTCGATGAAGGTGGGCAGGTCCGCGATCGGGTCGGTCGACTCGGTCAGGGCGACGTCGCCGGCCGCCTCCGCCCGCCGCAGCTTGCGCCGGATCTCATGGCGGGCCTTTTTGTCGAGCGTGTCCAGGTACGCCTCGAAGTCGGCGCCCTCGGGCAGGGTCACGACCGGGCAGACGTCCTCCCGCTCGCGCACGACCGTCCAGCCCTGCGACGGGGCCGCCTCCGTGAACGCGGCCGTCAGCGCGGCCGAGGCGGGGTCGCCGCAACGGAGCCGGCGGAGGTCGACCGCGTCCCACGGCATCGGGTGATGGTCGTGGGCGGGTGCCGGGGCCGCCAGGTGGGCGACGAGCGCCGTCGCGACGTCGGGCAGATCGGCCGGGGCGGCCAGGACCGTCGCGTAGTCCGCGTGATACGAGGCGCCGAAGAAGACCGCCTTGGCGGTCGGCTCGACCGGCGTGAGTGCCTCCTCGTGACCGCGTCGGATCGTGGACCGGGCGGCTGTGTCGCCGGGTTCGACCTCGTGGCGATGCATGAGCGGCACGATCGCGACCGGCGGCGAGCCGACCGGGGCCGCCGCATCCTCGACCACGAGCGTGTCCTCGTGCGCCGAGGCGCCGTAGCCATCCCACCAGGCCCTGTGGAACGCCCAGCGGCTGAACGGGGTCGCGTACGCGCTCCGGGCGACCAGCGTGTCCCAGGTGACGGGAGCGATCTCGGCGACGGATGAGGCGCGGACCACGAGCCGCCGGGTGGAGCCGGACGGAGCGGCGGCGGTCTCGGTGCTCGAGCGACCCACGGATGCCCCGACCGCCGGCGGACAGGCGGGGTCGGGCTCGAGGGTCCTGAGGGTCACGAGCGCGAGGATATCACCGGGAACGCCGAAAGCTTGCCGACGCAATCGTCCGGGGCCACGCAACCCTTCAGGGTGCGTGGACCTGGCTGGGCGACAGGCGCGGCGATGGCGTCCCGAGCCAGTGCCGGAGAAGGAAGTACTCGGGCAGCGGATGATCGTCCGTGATCAGCGGCCCGGGCCCCGCGAAGGCGGCGACCTGGTCGCCGGACAGGCGGATGAGCTGGGGGATGCGGGCCGCCCAGCCGTCGATGTCGAGCTTGGGCGAGTCGAACGCGGAGGTCATGTCGTCCAGGATCCCGGGGCGGGCCAGGACCTCGCGGAGCTTGGCGTCGTCGAAGGCGATCGGCTGATCGGAGCCGAACATGAAGAAGCCGTAACCGCCGGGGCCCTGGGCGACGATGACGTTCGGGTAGACGGCGTGGAACGTGCGGACGTGGGCCTTGAACTCGTCGAGCGTCTGGCCGTACGGCACCCACTGCATCATCACGCCGCCCGGGTTCAGGCGGTCGTGGGCGGCCTGGTAGAACTCGAGGCACGAGATGACCGACACGCCGGAGCTCTCGATCGGCGGCGGCGGGTCGACCACGATGATGTCGTACGTCCGGTCCGTCAGCTCCACGTGGTTCCGGCCGTCGGCGATGATCACCCGGCCGTTGGGGTTCGACAGCACGCTCTGGGCGTCCGGGTAGAAGTCGCCGAACATCGTCGGGACGGACGGCACCAGCTCCACGGCGTCGGTCTTCATCCCCGCGATGAGCGAGGCACGGAACGCCGAGCCCATCCCGAACGCGATCGTCAGCTCGGCCTTCGAATCGGGGCGCAGGATGAGCGGCAGGACCGGCATGAGCTTCGCGTCCACCGTGAGCAGGGTCATCGACGTGCCGGTGACCCAGAGCTGCTTCGACCCGTTGATCGAGCCCGCCTGGACCGACGCGATCTCGTCCTCGGTCGCGCCGACGATGATGCCGTTGGCCCGCTGGATCCGGGCGACGCTCGGGTCGATGAACAGCTTCCCGCCGACGAGCGCCACGACCACGGCCGCAGTGACGACGGCACCCAGCGCCCCCGTGGCGAAGCGGGGGAGTCGCGCCTGGATCCGGCCGCCGAACGCGAGGGCGATGCCGGTCACGGCGTTGACGATCGCCACCAACGCGAGCGCGACCGGCGACCCCACGAGCGGGATGACGACGAACGGCACGACGAATGTCCCGACGATCGCACCGAACGTATTGGCCGCCAGCAGCAGGCCGGCCCGGCTGCCGATCTCCTCGTCCTCACCGGCCACCAGGCTCGAGGCCGCCGGGAAGGTCAGGCCCATGACGAACGTCGCCGGCAGGACGACCAGGATCGTCTTCTGGGCGAAATCGCCGAACAGGTCGCCGATGGACGTGGTGAGGTCCATGGCCGCGCCGCCCAGGCTGTTGATCAGCACGACCATGCCGAGCACGCCCAGGACGGCGATGGCGATCTGGGCGGCGGCCAGCAGGTCAACGATCCGCCGGAGCCGGGTCCGCAGGAACGTGAAAGCAAGGGCGCCGAGCGCGAGGCCGAGCAGGAAGATCGTGAGGATGAGCGAGAAGACGTAGGTCGAGTTGCCGGTCCCCGACGCGATGAGCCGCGTCCACAGCACCTGGTAGGCGAGGGCCGTCAGGCCCGACACGAACGCGAGCGAGATCGCGAGCCGGGGCCGCGCGGCGATCGGGATGAGCGGCCTGGCCCGGATGATCGTGGGCGTCCGCTGGACGCGGGCGCGAGCCGCCGCGGCCCTCGCCCGGACGACCTGGAACCGGTCGAGGATCAGGGCGAGGATACCGGCGGTGCCGGAGCAGCCCGCGCCGACGAGGAGCGTCCCCGACAGGCCGAGCCACTCGATGAGGATGAACCCGGCGAGCCCGGCCCCCACGATCGCCCCGATCGTGTTCGCCGCGTACAACCGTCCGAACGACGCGCTCAGCTCGTCAGCGTGGTCGCTCAGGTGGCGGGTGAGGGTCGGCAGCGTCGCTCCCATGAGGATCGTCGCCGGGCCGAGGGCCAGCAGCGCAAGCACGAACCGGACGAGCGCGAGCGCGAGCGGCGCGGTCTCGAGCGAACCGAACGCGCCGCGGTAGACCTCGTGGAGCAGGCGGAACGTGATCGGGGTGGCCAGGACGATGACGACCAGGATCAGTTCGAGGATCCCGTACAGGCGCAACGTCCGCTGGACCCGGTCGGCGATCCGGCCGCCGAACGCGCTGCCGATGGCCATCCCGCCGAAGAACCCGGTCAGGATCGCCGAGACGGCCTGGGTCGTGTTGCCGAACACGAGCACGAGCTGGCGCGCCCAGACGACCTCGTACACGAGGCCGGCCGCGCCCGAGAGGATGAAGATCGCCAGGACCAGCCTTCGCATCACGCGAAGGCTATCCGGTCAGAGGCCCGGCGTCCCGGTCGTTGCGGCGAGACCCGCCCCGGGGCCCGCGGTGGGTTCGGCCGCGGGCGCCTGGAACGGCTCGTCGTCGCCGCCGAGGTCCACGAGATCCCGGTCCGCGAGACGGCGGAAGCGGGTCGCGAAGACGTACGCCAGGGCGTACAGGCCGGCGACCACGAGGAGCAGGGACTGGTAGCCGGTGATGAGCGCGAGGTACTCCACGGCCCCGCCGACCATCGCGCCAAGGAGGTTCGAGGCGAACGCCATGTCGGCGGTCCGGGTGTCGCGGAACGACCGGCTGAACACGAGGTTGGCCACGAAGACGGGCGCGAAGGTGAGGCCGCCGGCGACCACATAGCGCAGCCAGGCCGGCTCGAGGAGGAGCGAATCCGGCGGCGCGAGGTAGCCGATCGCGAGGACGCCGAACAGCACCGCGTAGAGCGGGCGGGCGTTGCGGATCGGGAAGCTGGCATTGACGCCGATGGCCGCCAGGACGGAGGCGAGGATCGCGAAGAAGACGAGCGAGTTGACGATCCAGGTCGAGCCGAAGAGCAGGCTGAACGTCACCAGGCTGCGCGTCTCGAGCAGCAGGAACGCGACGCCCAGGACGAAGAAGTGGGGGCTGAACCGGCGGAATGTCGTCCCGCTCCGCTGCGCGCCGCGGGCGATGAGGACCAGCGCCCAGAGGAGCACCACGCCGAGCGCGATGAGGTACTGCGGCGCGATCTGGGGTTCCTTGAGGTAGAGGAACGGCCAGTCGTCCGTGGCCGGCTGCGGAGTCGCCTCGGTCAGCCTGTCGATGTGGTCGCCGGGCGGTGGGCCGCCGTTGAGTGCCGCGACGCCCGGGCCGTCGGCCAGTGTCGCCGCCGTGTTGCCGAGCTCGGGGTAGAGCCGCACGATCGGCGCCGTTCCGAAGCTGCTGTCGAGCATGCCCGCCATCTTCTGGACGAGCCACGGCTCGCGGTAGAAGTTGTAGAGGACGAAGATCCCGTTCGGGGACAGGTGGTCGCGCACGCTGGCGAAGGCCTGGTTCGTGAACAGGAACGACTCGAGGCGCAGGTTGGCGGACGTGCTGACGAGGGTGAGCGAATCCGGCAGCGCG
Source organism: uncultured Chloroflexia bacterium (assembly GCA_963719285.1). GTDB lineage: Bacteria > Chloroflexota > Limnocylindria > Limnocylindrales > CSP1-4 > C-114. Next base: position 299,492 of record CAVRBO010000003.1, on the reverse strand, counting down.
AAGATGACCAGGTCGTACGTGCCGGTCGCATTGCGGACGAAGGCCCGCCCGTCGTCCACGAAGCGATGGACCCGCGGGTCGGAGTACGGCTGGTCGGGGTGGTCGCGCACGCCGATCGACTGGATGACCGGGTCGATCTCGACCGCGTCGATCGAATCGACGCCGTGCGACAGCTGGAGCGCCGTATCCGTGCCGCTCCCGGCGCCCACGATCAGGACCCGGCCGAAGTGGCGGTCCGGGAACCAGCGGTAGATCTGCTCGTAGAACGAGTCCTTCGACTGCGACACCGGGAGCATCGCCTGGTGGGGCACCCCGTTCGCGTCGAGGGCGTTGATCCCGCCGCCCTGGTACTCGTGGAGCCGGTAGTAGGGCGACCAGACGTCGCCGTGCGCCTCGGCGCCCAGGGCGATGACGAGCACTCCGACCATCGAGATGGCGGTCACCAACGACCGCCGGCTGAGGCCGACGCCCAGGCCCAGGAGCGACAGGAGGATCGCGACGATCGCGAACCAGGTCAGCGGCGACGTGCCGGCGGCGGACAGCAGGGTGAACGCGAGGATCCCGGCCATCGAGCCCGCGATGTCGATCGCGTACGCTCGCAGCGGACGCATGGACGTCAGCAGGCCGCCGAGCGGGATGGCCAGGCCGGCCATCACGACCGTGACGAGCATCACGATGAACGGCAGGACGAGGAAGTTCGCGTTCGCCGAGCCGCTGTTGTTCGGCCCGAAGAAGATGTCGTTCGGGGTCTCGAGCTGGACGTTGATCTGGGCCCGGGTCACGAGGAGGACGACCGCGAACAGGAGCGGCGCGAACGGCGAGATCGGCACCCGCTTGGCGTCCCGCCCGAACAGGATCCCGGCGCCGATGCCGAGGAAGCTGGCCATCAGCAGGAAGTTGCTGAAGTAGCCCACGTAGACGACGTTGGCCGGCACCCAGCGGATGAGCAGCAGCTCGACGAACAGGATCGTCGCGCTCGTGAGGAACAGCCGGACCGCGTTCCCGGCCAGGGGCGCGACCGGGCGGGTGAGGGCGGACGGGATCACTCGGGCAGTCATGGAACGTAATACCCACCGAACATGAGCACGGCGAGGAGGGTCATCAACCCGGCCGACAGCATCGGCCAGGTCCGCCGGAACGCCGCAGAGCGCCGGCCGGCCAGGATCCAGACGTACGGGAAGGCCAGCATCGCGATCCGCCCGATGGCCTCGAGGAGGCCGCTCGAGAACGCCAGTCCCAGGGTCAGGACGGGCAGCAGGGCGTACGCCAGCGGGATCTTGTCGGCACGGACATAGACGAGCAGGAAGACCGCCACACCCAGGACGAGGAGCAGGCTCGCCTGGTACGGCGAGAACATGTCGGCGATGCTGCCGCCGTTCGAGGCGGCCGTGCCGACCCCGGTCCGGCCCCAGCCCACCTGGGCGTCGAGGTAACCGCTCGTGCTCCCCGTGAGGTTCGCCACGAACAGGAGGAACGAACCGGAGGCGATGGGGCCCAGGGCCAGCCACGCCTGCGACAGCCGCGGCCGCCAGCCGTCGCGGCTGAGCAGGATCAGCCCGAGCGGCACGAGCATGACCGCGCCCTGGAGGCGGGTCAGGCAGGCCAGTCCGAACAGGATGCCGGCCACCGCCCGGCGGTCGTGCTCCGCGGCGAGGAACGCGCCAAGGGCGAGCATGAGGAACAGGCTCTCCGTGTACGACATGGAGAACACGGCGCTGAACGGGAAGACCGCGAGGTACAGGGCACCGATGCGGGCGCGGCCGCGCCCGACGACCTTCTCGCCGAGCGAGACGAGCAGACCGAGCGAGATGAGGAACGCGACGTTGCTGACGATGACCGCCACGAGCCCGGCGAAGGCCGGCCATGGCGCCGAGAGGACGCGCACGATCGCCGGGTAGAGCGGCAGGAACGCATAGTCGTGGTACGTGCCGGTGACCGCGGCCGCGTGATAGCCGTCGCGGACGATCCCGAGCAGGAACGTGCCGTCCCACGACGTCAGGCTGCGCAGGATCGGGGCGCCGTCGCCGCCGGTGAGGGCCGGGTTGCGGACGATGAGCGTCTCGGCGGCGACGGCCGCGGCCAGGACGAGCAGGCGCGAGACGACGAACGCCGCCACGAGCGATCGGTCGAGGGCGATCGCCGCACGGATCCCGGCTCAGCGCGCGGCGCAGGTCCACCCGCCCCATGGCGAGGGGGCGCACGCGGGGGGCCGCCGGGTGGTCCGCGGTGCGCTCGGGCGCGGTCATCGGGTCGCCTCCACGGGCGGGGCCGTCCGGCGGGTCAGCCAGCCCGTGACGGTCACGATCGTGCCCCGGATCGTGAAGCCCGGCGTCCGGATCGCGATCCCCGCCAGGCCCACGGCCGCGATGGCGAAGAGCGTGAAGTAGCCCACCGGCACGGCCAGCGCGGCTCCCACCGGCACCGTCCAGCGCCGGTCGGTCAGGCCGCCCCAGGCGATGAGCGCGGCCGCGATCGCGACACGGAGGACGAGGGGCCCGGGCACGACCGGCAACCGGAAGTCGGCGGCGTTGTTGCGTGCCAGGAGCGCGAGCCAGTCGGCCCACAGCTGCGGCGCCAGCACGAACGAGACCAGCACGATGGCCGCGGTCACGCCAAGGGCGATGACGAGGTGGCGCCACTCGCGTCGCACCGCGAACCAGACGAGTCCCACGCCGGGCGTCACCTTCGAGAGGAGGATGAACGACCACGTCGCCGGGTAGCGGAAGCCGGCGACGATCGCGGCGGCCATGAGGATCTCGATGTTGCCCAGGGCGATCGAGGCGACGACCGGCTGGAGGAGCAGCAGCGGCAGCGACAGCCGGCCCGCGGTCCACGCCAGGGCCACGATCAGGAGCATCGTCCAGACCGCCGGGAAGACGCCGATCGGCAGGAGCCGAAACGGCAGCATCAGCTGGCTGAACGCCGGCGAGTAGAGGAACGCGTAGTCGTTCCCGACATCGCCCCGGCCATACGGGTCGTCCAGCCCGGCCAGGTAGTACGCCTTCGAATCCTGGGATTCGGGCGCGCCGCCCGCCAGCTGCCAGAGGGCATAAGCGGCGCCCACCAGGAGCACGCCGAGGATCGGACCGTACCGGGCGAACCGGTCGCGTAACGTCGGGGCCATCGGGCGCAAGGGTGGGGGGTGCGCGGCCGCACCGGCATCCCCCGTCAGTACCACGCGGCGAGCATACCGGCGGCGTCCACCCCGGTTCGAGCGGGAAACCGGGCCGGCCCCGCTAGATGTGGAACGCCCAGTAGACGCCGGCCAGGCCCACGACGACGCCGAACGTGATGGCCAGGCGCCAGCCCCAGCCGAGGCCGCGCTTCGCGGCCGCCAGTGCGCACAGGGCGACGACGAACGGGATCGAGTCGAGCGCGTAGCGGTAGCCGTACTGGAGCCAGCCGCCGCCGTAGTAGAGCAGGCTCGGGATGAGGACGATCAGCTGCGGTGATCGCCAGCGCCCGGGCCAGGCCCGACCGCCACGGGGCGAGGGCCGCCAGGCGCCAAGCCCGGGGCTCGTGATGACGATCGACATGCCCAGCCCGTCGGGCCGGAAGAACGGGAAGTCGGGGATCGGGTTCGGCCGGTGGAGGAACAGGTAGTCCAAGTTCATCCCGAGGTGCGAGATCGAGAACAGGCCCTCCGCCCGCAGGGCCTGGAGCCAGTCGGGCAGGGTCGCCAGCGCGTAGCCGGACTCGAACACGCTCCCGAAGCGGACCCAGTCGTACCACAGGAAGAACACGATGCTCGGCAGGACGCCGAGCCCGAAGATCGTCCACGTCCGGATCGGCCATGACCTCGGGTGCCACCACGGCGCGCCGTTCGCGCCCGGCGGCCCGGAGATCAGCCCGTAGAACGGGATGGCGAACGCGAGCGGCGCCCGGGTGAGGAACGCGGCCCCGCCGAGCAGGCCCAGGAGCAGCGGCCGGCGCTTGCCGAAGGTCTCGATCAGAGCGCACAGCGTGAGGAACGTGGCGACGAGGTGGCCCGTGTGCCACACGCCGCCGCGGGTCGTGACCCACCAGATCTGGGTGCTGAAGCCGAGCAGGACCGCCAGCCAAAGCCGGGTCCCGATGCCCGTGACGCCGGCCCGAGCGGCCAGCCAGAAGACGAGCCCCACGTCGGCCGCGGCGATGCCCGCGTTGACGATCGGCTGCCACAGGGTCGCCTGGACCGGCCCGACCAGCCAGACGAGGGGCACGAGGATGAACGCCGGGAAGGGCGCGAACGGCACGAACACCCGTCCGTCCGGGGCGGGGACGACATCGTTCGGGCCGAGCTGGGGGATCGTCACCCGGCCATGCAGGAACGCATCGGCCAGGTAGAAGAAGTCGGGGCGGAGGGCGTCGAACGTCCGCGCGCTCAGCAGGAAGACGAAGAACGAGACGACGACGAGGGCGGTCGCGGCCGCCGGCACGAGCCACGGGCGGTCCCCGGGGCGGGACTGGTTCATCGGTCGGGTCGGGACCGGCTGATCTCCGTTCCGCGTGCCCCACGCCGGTGGATGAGCGGGATGCGCAGGAGGTCCAGGCCGACGCGCATGGCGAGACCGAGACCCGGTCTCATCCGCGAGCCGCGCTTGTCGTACCAGCGGATCGGCACGATCGCGATCCGGTAGCCGCGCCGCCGGGCGAGGTAGATCAGCTCGACGTCGAAGACGATGCTCGTGATCTTCTGGTCGGCGAACAGGTCCCTCGCGGCGTCACGGGAGAAGCCCTTGAACCCGCACTGGGTGTCCTGGACCTTGCCGACGACCCAGAACGAGGCGAACAGGTGGAATGCCTTGCCGAGCATGCGCCGGTAGAACGGCTGGGTGCCCCGCATGTCCCGGCCGTCGGGCTGGATGCGGCTGCCGAGCGCGACATCGTGGTCGTCCAGGGCCGCGACGAGGAGCGGGATCTGGTCGGGCGGCGTCGCCATGTCGGCGTCGGAGAAGATGCCAAGGTCCGTCTCGACGGCGAGCATCCCCGCCCGGACGGCCGCGCCCTTGCCCCCGTGCGGCACCGCGATGACGCTGAGCATGGGAACGCCGGACTCGCCCGGCGTCGTCGCTTCGGGGCGGGCTCGGACGATCTCCAGGGTCGCGTCCGTGCTCCCGTCGTCCACCACGAGGACGCGGGTGTCGGCCGGCAGTCGCGACGAGCCGGGCGCACCGTCGCGTGCCTGCTCGCCGCGCCGCCGCAGGTATCCGAACAGCTCGTCCAGGCCCGGCCCGATCCGTTCCGCCTCGTTGTAGGCGGGCAGCACGATCGTGAGGGAGCGGGGATCCATGCGCGGCAGTGTACGTGCCGTGGCCCGGACGGGAGGGGTACTCTCGGCCCAGTGTCAGGGACGGATCCGGAAGGCACCATCGGGGCCGTGCGATCGATCGACGGTCCTTCGACCACCGCGTCCGCTTCGGCCCCTGCGTCCTTCGACCGCCGACGGTTCCTCCGCCGCGTGGTCGTGGCGGGTTCGCTGGCCGTCGTCGCGATCCAGGTCGTCCTCTATGTCGTGGGCTGGATCGCCAACCACAGTGCGATCCCGCTCGGGCTCGATTGGCTCGGCTACCGGGCCGGCTTCGATCGGCTGCTGGCCACCGGCACGCCCTACGCGCCGTTCGAGCTGGCCGGGGCGTTCACCCCGGAGCACCTCGACTTCATCCACCCGCCCAACGCGCTCGTCCTGTTCGCGCCCTTCGCGATCCTGCCCCAGCCCCTCGACTACATCCTGTGGATCGCCATCCCGATCGCGATCTTCTGCTTCCTGCTGCGCGGCCTGCCGTGGTGGGCCTGGCCGGCCGTCGCGCTGCTCTCGACCACCAACTCGCTCCAGTACCCGATCCTGAACGGCAACAGCTCGCTGTTCATGACCGCGATCTTCGGGCTCGGCTTCCGCTACGGCTGGGTCGTGGGGCTGCTGGCCATGAAGCCCACGCTGGCACCGCTCGCGGTCGCGGGACTCGGGGGGTTCCGGCGCTCGCCGCGGACGTTCCTCGTCGCCGGCGCCCTCGCCGTCGTCCCGATCATCGTGACCCTGCCCTGGCTGGCCGACTACGTCACGGTGGCCCGCAACATGCAGGGCATCCCGCTCACCTACTCGGTGAGCAACTACTCCCTGATCGCGCTGGCCGCCCTGCCCTGGGTCGCGGCCAGGCTGCCCGGCTGGGCGGCCCGCCTGCGTTCGGAACGACGCCCGGCTGACTCAGGCCCCGTCGGCGAACCCGCCTGACAGGTCGCTCAAGGGGCGGGCTAACGTCCCGGCTGCGAGCGCCGAGGCGCGCACGACGGCGACGAGGACGAGCGCGACCGCCAGCCACACGACCACCGGCGCGGCGATGGCTGCGCCCGCGAGGATCAGGGCGCCCGCCAGGAGCCCGCCCACCGTCCCGCGCCCGTTCCCCCGGCGGACGACGACCCAGGCCCACGCCGCGAACGGGAGCAGCGCCACCGGGTAGTGGAACCAGGTGATCGGCGACAGGACGAGCGACAGGATCGCGGCGATGGCCAGCGAACTCGCCACGGACCCGACCCGCCAGGCCACCGCGGCGGTGAGCAGGATCGTGGCGAGCGCCACGAAGGGCGCGGCCCGCGTGGCCATCGTCGGGTCGCCCAGGAGCAGGGCCATCTGGCTGGCTGGCCCCACGTTGAGCGTCGACACGAAGTCGGCGCCGGTGCCGGCCCGGAGGACACCGACGTAGTCGCGCCACGGCCCGAGGCCCCCGGCGACGACGCTCACCCCCACGACCGCGAGATCCGTCACGACCGCGACCGCGAGCGTGAACCAGTCGGACGGCACGCCCATCCGGCCGTCGCGGATCCAGTGCAGGAGCCCGCGCACGGCGAGCCAGCCGAGGAGGAGGCCCGGATAGAGCTTCGCGAGCGCGGCCAGGCCGAGGGCGACCCCGCCGATCAGGCGCCATCGGCGGGTCCCACCAACGACCGCCAGCAGGAGCGCTCCATAGGCGAGCGGGAACCACGCGTCCACGTTCCCGAAGAGCAGGGCGATGGCGAACGGATAGATGAACGGCGCAAGCGCGAGGGTCGGCAGGACGACGTCGACCACGTCCCAGCGCGAGCGGGCAGGCGCTTCGGCCGCCAGGCTCCGGACGACGAGGGCGAAACCGGCCACGGCACCGAGGCCCGCCGTCAATAGGACGATCCCGTTCGATACCCCGGCGATGAGCGAGGCCGCCTGCGCGACCGGCGGGGGGTATGAGTAGAAGAGGCTCTCGACCTCCGTCCCCGCGTTGACCGCTCCCGCGAGGTACGGCGACACGCCGGCCCCGACGCGTCGGCCGGCATCCAGGATCAGCGCGAGGTCGAAGCCGGCCTGGGGCGGGTCCTTCGCGAAGAGGACGGAGCCGAGGGCCACCAGCCCGATCCAGCCGAGCGCACCCACAAGGAGCCAGATGAGCCGCCGGAACCGCGGGTCGGCGAACGTGCGGGTCAGCGGAGGCGCCACGCTGCCATGCTACCGCCGGACGACGGGCGCTCGATGACGGTCGAGGCGCCGGACTCACCATCTCGGTTGCGCGCGCCGATACTCTCGGGGAGTATCTGGGCGGGGTCGGACCGGGCTGCGGATCGGAGCGCCCCCGGACCTCCGTTCCGTTCAGAGATGACCGATTCGTACTGGTCGGAAGGCCCAGGACCCGGTGCTACGCTGCACCGGCTGTGCGGACACCCCTGGGCCTTTTCGCCTTTGCGCTCGCCGTCCGGGCCATCCTCATCGCCCTCTACCCGGACCCCGCGTACCCCGACGCGTACTACTACGTGGACGTCGCGCGCGCCCTCCACGCGGGCCAGGGCTTCAACGTGGACTTCATCTGGGCGTTCGTGGAGACCGGCGGCGCGCTGCCGGCCGATCCGCATCTGCCGATCCCCAGCAACGCCCACTGGCTGCCGCTCGCGTCGCTCATCCAGCTGCCGTTCATGGCCGTCCTCGGGACCGCCGCCTGGGTGTCCGACATCCCGTTCGCGCTCATCGGGGCGACCGCCGCGCCGCTGACGTGGTTCATCGCCCGCGACATGGGTGCCCGGTCGTCCATCGCGATCGGCGCCTCGCTCATGACCGCCGTCCCCGCGGCCACGACCGTGTTCTTCGGCCAGCCGGACAACTTCTCGCTCTACGAGCCTCTCGGCGCCGCGGCGATCTGGATGGGGACCCGGGCCCTGCGCGGCGACCGCCGGGCCATGCCCATCGCGGGGCTGCTCGTCGGCTTCGCCTCGCTCGCCCGCAATGACGGGATCCTCATCGGCGCGGCCCTCGCGCTGGTGTTCCTGTGGGATCGCTGGAAGGCCTGGCGCTCGACCGTGGGCCGCGAGCCGGCGATCCCGTGGTGGGGCGCCGTCGCGAGCTTCCTGCTCTTCCTCGTGGTGGTCGGCCCGTGGTGGCTGCGTCAGCTGGCGGTCTTCGGCAGCATCTCGCCGTCGTCCTCGAACGGCAAGATCCTGTTCATCCGGACGGTCACCGAGATGAACAGCATCGACACGCCGGCGACCCTGCAGTACTTCCTCGGCCAGGGGATCGGCCCGCTCCTTGCCAGCCGCCTGTTCGGGTTCATCGCCGCGATCGGCAACTACTCGATCATCGTCCTCTCGTTCGTGCTCACTCCGTTCCTGCTGATCGGCGGGTGGGTGCTGCGCCGGTCGGTCCACTTCCGGGTCTTCTTCATCTACGCCGGCCTGCTGTTCGCGGCGTCCGGCCTGCTGTTCGCGGTCCACGTCCCGCTCGGGACCTTCCTCCACTCGGCGGTGGCGCTCATCCCGCACACCTACATCCTCGTGCTGGAGGGCGTGGCAGCCTGCATCGTCTGGATCGCCGCTCGACGGCCCAAGTGGAACGAGGCCGAGGCGACCCGGTTCTTCCTGAGCGCGACGGTCGGCATCGCGTTCGTCACGGGCGCGCTCGGCACGTGGAAGGTCCAGGAGGAGTGGAACACCGAGCGCCACGACCGCCAGCAGGCGGCGATCGCGCTCGACGGGCCGCTCCAGGTCGGACCGGGCGAGCTGCTCATGGACGGCGACACGTCCGGATTCAAGTACTTCACGGGCCGCGGTGGCGTCGTGACCGTGAGCGATCCCATCGACACGGTCGGGCGGGTGGCCAGGGCCTACGGCGTCCGCTGGCTCATCCTCGAGCGCTGGCACATCGCCGACGCGCTGATCCCGGTGATCGAGGGCAAGGTCCGGCCGTCGTGGGTGGGTCCGCCCGCCTGGACCCTGGACGAGACGCCCCAGACCGACGCCCAGGACACCGCGCCGGACATCGCGATCTACCCGGTCTGCTTCGCGCCGGACGACACCCGCTGCGCGCCATGACCCGGCGCGAAGCCTGGCTCTCCGCCGGGATCCTGTTCGGGTTGGCGGTCGTCGTCCGCGCCCTGGTCGCCGCGACGGTCCCGTTCCCCACGCCCGAGGACACCGCCTACTACGTCAGCGTCGCGCGCAACCTCGTCGACGGGCACGGGCTCGTCTCGAACGCGCTGTGGAGCTACGGGACGCCACCGCTCCAGTTCCCGCGCGACGCCTTCGAGGTGTGGCTGCCGCTGCCGACGTTCCTCGCCGCGGTCCCGATGGTCTTGTTCGGGACCGGGTTCCATGCCGCCCAGGTGAGCGATGTCCTGATCGGTGCGCTCGTCCCGGTCCTCGCCTGGCGCCTGGCCGCTGACGTGGCCGAGGAGCGGGCGATGCCGACCGGGCGTGCCCGGACGCTGGCCGTCGGCACGGGCCTCACGGTCATCGTCTCGCTGCCGCTGCTCCTCTTCGGCGTGCTCCCGGATTCCACGACCCCGTTCACGGTCCTCGCCCTCGGGGCGTGCCTCCTCATGGTCCGCATCGCGCGCGACCCGCGCCGCGCGCGACCGGGAGACCGCCGGCTCCTCGCGCTGGGGATCCTGTTCGGCCTGGCCGCGCTCACCCGCAACGAGTTCCTGTGGCTCGGCCTCGTCTGGGTCGTCGTCGCGTGGCGCGCCCCGTTCACCGGGCGCTCGGAGCGGATCCGGCTCATCGTCGCCCCCGCGCTCGTCGGTTTCGTCATCCTCGCCCCGTGGCTCGTCCGCGACTGGATCGTGTTCGGCAACCCGCTGCCCGGCCAGGCGGCCACGAACGCCCTGTCGGTCACCGGGTTCGACATCTTCGCCTGGCAGGACCCGCCCACCCTGTCGCGCTACCTCGCCCAGGGGCCGGCCTGGCTCCTGAGCTCGCGGATCGAGGGCTTCGCCCACAACCTCCTCGACGTGCTGATCGTGCCCGGCGCCCCCGTCTCGGTGGTCGGGCTCGTCGCCCTGCCCTGGGTCGCCCGCGGGACGGCCCTCCGTCCGGTCGTCCTGCTGAGCGTGCTGACGTTCACGGCCACGACCCTCCTGTTCCCCGTCTCGACCACCTGGGGGACCTTCCTCCATGCCGCGGGGCCGGTCCACGTCCTCCTGATCGTTTCGGGTCTGCTGGCGCTGGACCGGGTCATCGTCCGGGCCGGCGCGTGGCGCGGCTGGACCAGGCCGGTCGCCTGGCTCGCCCCCACGTTGACGGTATCGGCCGCGATCCTGTTCAGCGTCGGCATCCTCGCCTACGCCGCGCAGGCCCGCGACACGCAACGGCGCTACGCCGCGCTGATCCCGGCGATGGCCGCGGCGGGCCTCACGGTGGACCCGTTGGTGCCGGTCGTCACGGACTTCCCGATCTGGTACGCCGAGGGGACCGGCGGCCGGGCCCTTGCGCTGCCGGATGAGCCGCCGTCGTCCATCCTCGACCTCGCGCAGCACTTCGGCGCCCAGCTCCTGGTCATGACCGACAAGGGGCACGGCGGCTGGCCGGCCGTCATCGACGCCGGCGGACCGGACGTCGCCTGCTTCCACGAGGTCAAGCTGCCGGTCCCGGCGCTCGCCGCCGATGCGGCGGTGCTGCGCGACGCGCGTGTGTTCCGGGTAGGCTGTCCATGAGCGCGCCCGATCGGCCCCGCGAGGGGCGCACCTATACTCGTGAGTCGATGGACACTGCGCGATCCAGCGGCGAGGGGCGCGACGGGCGTTTCGACGGCCTCCACGCGGAGGCCAAGGAGGCCTTGGGCTACTCCGCCAATACGCTCCGGGCGATCCGCGACCGCTATCGCGAGGCGTATCACGAGGAGCTCGCCCGCTGGCACGGCCTGCGTGACGATATCGATGCGATCGAGCGGATCGCGAGCACGACGGCCGGCGACCCGCGGCCGACCTCCACCGAGCCGGCCGGCTCCGACGCCGAGGCCGCAACGGCCGCGGAGGCCGGCGCCGAGGACGCCCGTGAGCGCACGCTCCGGGCCGACGACGAGCACCTTGCCGCGGAGCTCGGGCTCCACCAGGCGGAGCTCTCCAAGCTCGACCTCGCCCAGCGCAACCTCGAGAGTACCTGGCTGTTCCTCGAACGCGGCGATGCCAGCCTCATCACCGATCGATCCGAATCGGAGCCGAGCCCGCCGACCGACGTCCAGATGCGGATCGTGGAGGCCCAGGAGGCCGAGCGCTCCCGGCTCGCCCAGGAGGTCCACGACGGGCCGGCCCAGGCCCTCTCGAACGCGATCTTCCAGGTCGAGTACATCGAGCGCGTGCTCGACCAGGACATCCGCCTCGCCCGGACCGAGCTGCGCTTCCTGCGCGACCTCCTCCGGCGCGAGCTTGGCGACGTCCGGGGGTTCATCGCGCAGCTGCGACCGCCGCTCCTCGACCAGCTCGGCCTGGACGGCGCCGTCGCCGATATCGTGGCCACCATGTCCGCCCTGACCGGGCTGCCCATCGAGATATCGATGGACGCCCCGGCCGAACGGATCGACGATGCCGCGCAGACTGTGGCCCTGCGCGTGGTACAGGAGGCCCTTCAGAATGTGCGCAAGCATGCGACCGCGAGCCGGGTGACCGTGGCGAGTCGGATGTCTGGTGACGAGTGGATCCTCGAGATCCGCGACGACGGTCGCGGATTTGACGTGGGGACCGTCGCCGCCCGTGGTAGAAGGAACTTTGGATTGCAATTCATGCGAGAACGCGCGGAGCTGATCGGTGCCCAATTCGAGGTCCGGTCACGTCCAGCCGGAGGGACCGTGGTGATGGTGGCGATCCCGGCGGGGGAGAGTAGGAGATGACCGAGATGGAATTTCCAGGCCCGGATCGGCGCCGGGGCGGACCCGATCGGCGGACGCCCGGCGAGAAGACCCGCATCCTGATCGTCGACGATCACGCCCTCTTTCGGGTCGGGATCCGGAACATCCTCGAGAAGGAGGATGACTTCGATGTGGTCGGCGAGGCCGACGACAGCCGCAGCGCCTTCGATCGAGCCGTCGAGACCTCCCCGGACATCGTCCTCATGGACCTGTCCCTGCCCGCCCCGGGCGGCATCGAGACGACCCAGCGGATCAAGCGCGAGCTGCCCAGCGCCGGGATCATCGTGCTGGCCGTCAACGAGGACGAGGACGCGCTCTTCGACGCCATAAAGGCCGGCGCCGCCGCATTCATCCTCAAGGATGTCGGGCCGGACGATCTCGTCACGATCATCCGCCGGGTCGGCATCGGCGAGTACCTCATCAACGACAAGGTGTTCGCCAAGCCGGCCGTCGCGAGCCGGGTCCTCAAGGAGTTCCGCGAACTGGCCGTCTACGGCCAGGAGGCCGCTCCGATCTTCGCGCCGCTGTCCCCACGGGAAGTCGAGATCCTCGACAACATCGCCCAGGGCATGACCAACAAGCAGGTCGCCTACGCCCTCTCGATCAGCGAGCAGACCGTCAAGAACCACATGTCGAGCATCCTGCGCAAGCTGTCCGTCAACGACCGGACCCAGGCCGTCGTGTATGCGATGCGCCAGGGCTGGATCCGGATGCCGGAAGACTGATGCCCGAAGGATCGACTTGATCGATCGACCTCCCCCGACCCACCCCGCAGTCCCGGAACACGACCGATGGCCGACACCCCCAACCTGATCGAACTCCGCGATCGGGCCGCGCAGGACCTCGAGAAGCTGGGCAGTGAGCTCAGCGAGATCGAGTTGCTCGCCCAGCAGGCGCGCGCGGAGGCGAGCCGCTACGAGACGAAGCGGTCCACCACCGCGGACAAGGTCGCCGCGCTCGCACGCAGCCAGCCCGTGGAGCCGCCCGAGGTCATCGAGCTGGCCGATCAGCTCGTCACGCTCACCCGCAAGGCCGGCCTCATGGACGCCCAGGTCGAGGTCCTTGATGGCAAGGCCAAGGTCCTGGGCCGGTATCGCGACGCGATGCACGACTTCGCGACGGCCATCGCCACGATCGCCGAGGCCATGCCGCCCGGGATCGCCCGCGACGGCGACGGGACCGATCCGGGCGCAGAGAACGGAGAGGGCGGAGAAGGCGGCGACGCCGATGGCGCCGCGGCCACCGAGGAGGCGCCGGTCCCGCCGGCCGTATCGCGGATGGTCCTCAGCGCCCAGGAGGACCTGCGCCGCGAGATCGCCAGGGCGATGCACGACGGTCCCGCCCAGAGCCTCACCAACATCGTGCTCCAGGCCCAGATCGTGGATCGACTCGTGTCGCGCGACCCGGAGCAGGCGCGCGGCGAGATCCGTCAGCTCGTGGCGATGGTCCAGAGCACGCTCGACGCCACGAAGTCGTTCATCTTCGACGTCCGGCCGATGGTCCTCGACGACCTCGGCCTCGTGCCCACGCTGCGACGGGCCGCCCGGGAGCGGGGTCGCCGGGCGCACGTCCCGGTCGAGTTCGATTCGTTCGGCTCGGACCGGCGCATGGCCATGGAGGTCGAAGGCGGCCTGTTCCGGATCATCGACGAGACGCTCGGGGGGTTCCTGTCATCCAGTCCCGATCGCGTGACGATCCGCCTTGACTGGACGGCGGACCAGGTCGAGGCGCTCGTGAGTGCCGAGCGGGCGACCGCCGCGACCGCGGAGCCGTGGGTGGCGCTCGCCCCGTCGGCCTGGCGTGAGATCCAGGGCCGGGCGGCCAGCCTGGGCCTCACCGCCGAGTTGCTCGCGGAAGGCACCCAGGTCCGCCTCGTGGTCGACAAGGCCGGATCGCACGAGGCCGGCTGAGGGCCGGGAGTGAGCCGGCGATCCTGGACGAGCGGCCAGGGCCTCGTCGAGTACGGCCTGATCCTGTCCCTGACCGCCCTGGTCGCCACGGTCATCCTCGTGGTCTTCGGCAGCCAGCTCGCCGTCGCTCTCGACCTGATCGGGTCGGCGATCGATAGTGCGACCTGAGGACGATGTCAACATCGAAAGTGCCAATCGGGCAACGGTACCAACGGGTCAGTATCCGCCCGTTCGAAGTGGCCATATATTGGCGATGCCCTCGATCGAGGGAATCGAACTCATCCAGGAGGCCATGCAGTGGCTCTTATCAATTCGTTCCTCGCCTCGCTTCGTCGGGACGAGGAAGGCCAGGGTCTCGCCGAGTACGCGCTGATCCTCGCCCTCATCGCGATCGTCGCGATCATCGCTCTGATCTTCCTGGGCGGCCAGGTCAGCAAGATCCTCAGCAACGTCGGCAACTCCGTCTAGTTCGCCGCGTTACGGATCTACGGACCGCCGAGCTCGCTGTGAGCCCGGCGGTCCGGTCCTTTTCCGGCCGGTCACACCAGCCGGTCGGCCTCCGCAGGGGGTAGTCCGATGCGCTCACGGTTCACCGCGCTGTGCGGTCCGTGGAGCGACGACGACGGACAGGGTCTCGCCGAGTACGCGCTCATCCTCGCTCTCATCGCAGTGATCGCCATCATCGCCCTCCTGTTCCTGGGAGGCTCCGTCAGCAAGATCCTCAGTTCACTCGGGAAGTCTGTCTAGCCGACTCACGGATCGCATCGCACTCACGGATCGCCCGGGCCCACCGCCCGGGCGATCTTCGTTTGTCCGCCGGGCCCCGGCGCGGCGGCCGGCGCGGTGACGGGCGCGGTAGCGAGCGGCGGCTCGTCTGCTGAGCCTCGTCCGCCCAAGGTCGGATGGTCGTCCCCGGAACGTTACGGGCCGCAACGGCCGTTCCCAGGGTCGGATGCGTGCCCACGGAACGGGCGACCCGGGCGACCGCCGCGAACGGGCGTGGAGGACGCCTGGCCCGTGGTCAGTCGATCGCACTCATGGAGCACCGACGGTCGCCCGGGCCCGCTTCCAGCGTCAAACGTTCCACCCGGCGACATCGGGCCCTGGGCACTCCCCGCCCGGTTCGGCCGCCAGTGGGAGCCGGACCGCCCACTCCCCGATAGGTAGGTCGCGGTTCTTGACACATCGGGGGCTCCTCCGTAGTGTGGCGCGGCCGCACCGGCCTGCGCGGGAGATCGCGCTCGCCGGTGCATGCCGAGGTCGCTCGGCGCGGGGTATCCGCGTCCGACGCGCCGACTGGCTCCCGCGTCCGCGGGGGACTCTCGACGGAAAGGAGGTAACTGAAGAACATGTCGTTCATCAACGCGCTCATCGCCTCGCTTCGCAGCGAGGAGGATGGCCAGGGGCTCGCCGAGTACGCACTCATCCTTGCCCTCATCGCCATCGTCGCGATCATCGCCCTCATCTTCCTGGGCGGCCAGGTCAGCAAGATCCTCAGCAACGTCGGCAACTCCGTCTAGGGGTCGCCAAGGGCGGCGGATCGACCGCCGTGAAGACGCACGACGACGGCTCGTCCGGGACCTCCGGGCGGGCCGTCTTCGCGTCTCCGGAGGCTCGCCCGACGCGCCTCCGGACGGGCCGTCGGTGCGCCTCCGGACGGGCCGTCGGTGCGCCTCCGGACGGGCCGTCGGTGCGCCTCCGGACGGGCCGTCGGTGCGCCTCCGGACGGGCCGTCGGTGCGCCTCCGGACGGGCCGTCGGTGCGCCTCCGGACGGGCCGTCGGTGCGCCTCCGGACGGGCCGTCGGTGCGCCTCCGAGCCTCCCGCGTAGCACCACCTACGCATGCATGGAAGACCCTGATATCCCGCCAATTCTTCCTAATGGTCCTAGCCCTTTGGTATAGTCGCGCCGCCCCAGAGCGGTGCTACAGTGGTGCCACCTGTCACACGGCTGGGGAGATAACTCTTGAAGCGAAGTAACCGTCTGATCCTGCTCATCGGCGTACTGCTGGCTGCGGTCGCATTCGTCGGCGTGATCATGATCAGCTCCCCAGGCGGGAGTGCAGACGCAACACCCACGCCTCCGCCCACGACCGCCAAGGTCGTCCAGGCCAAGCTCGACATCCCGGCCGGCACGAAGCTGACCGCTGCGATGATCGAAGCGGCCGAAGTGCCGATCGCGGCCTACACCACCGACTCGATCCCCGATCCGGGCCTGGCCATCGGCAAGCGTGTCTTCCGCGCTGTCACGGCCGGCGAGCAGATCGGCTTCAGCTACTTCACCGAAACGGGCGCCGCGGTGAACGTCACCGACAGCATCCCGAAGGGCCTCCGCGCGATGGCCATCCAGGTCGACCAGGTGACGGGCGTCGGTACGCTCATCCACACCGGCGACAGCGTGGACGTCATCGTCTCGATCGCGATCCAGCTCACGGGCCCGGATCCGGCGAACAAGTCCAACGTCATCAACCTGGGCGTGCCCCAGACTTCGGTCAAGCTCGTCCTCCAGAACCTGACGGTCATCGGCACCGAGCTGCCGCCGCCGGTCGACAACAGCGCGGCCGCCCCGGCGCCGACGCCCGGACCCTCGGGCGAGATCACGGCCCCGCAGCAGCCGGGAACGAACCTGACCGGACAGAACGAGGTCCTGATCGTCGCGGTCACCGCGAACCAGTCCGAAGTCATCCGCTGGGCGCAGCTCGGCGACGCCGCCGGGACGACCCAGGACCGTGGCGCCACGGCCATCGCCGTCGTCCTTCGCTCACCCAAGGATTACACCGCCGTTGACGCGAGCGGTAGCCCGGTCCTCGACGAGAACGGTGTCCCGGTCACGGTCGTGCCGCCGCTCGAGAAGACGGACGGAGTCATCCTCAAGACGCTCATCGACAAGTACGGCGTCCTTCCTCCCGAGATCCTCATCAAGTAGGCGCCGGTCGGCCAACGATCGGCTCCTGAGGTCGGCCCGCCCCCCATCGGAGGCGGGCCAGCCTTGCCACCACCACCCCGCAGACGAGCATCATGGCCGACCAGATCCGCGTTCTCATCGTCGATGACATCCCGGAGACACGAGACCACCTCGCCAAGCTCCTCGGTTTCGAGAGCGACATCGAAGTGGTCGGCTCCGCCGCATCCGGCGCTGAGGCCCTGAGCGTCGCCACCACGCTCCTGCCCGATGTCATCCTGATGGACATCAACATGCCGGACATGGACGGCATCGCGGCCACAGAGCAGCTCTCGTCCGAGGTCCCGACCGCGGCGGTCGTGATGATGTCGGTCCAGGGCGAGGCGGATTACCTCCGCCGCTCGATGCTCGCCGGAGCGCGCGAGTTCCTCGTCAAGCCGTTCAGCAGCGACGAGCTCACCGCCTCCATCCGCCAGGTCTATTCGCGGGAACGCGAGAAGGCCAGCCGGATGCTCATCGCGAACCCGGCCCCCGCGCCCGCCCGCGCCTCCAACGGCCGGGATCCCGGCCAGGTGGTCGCCGTGTTCAGCCCGAAGGGCGGCGTCGGCCGCACGACCGTGGCGGTCAACCTGGCCGTGGCGGCCGCGACCGAGCTCGGCAAGAAGGTCGTCATCGTCGACGGCTCCTTCCAGTTCGGCGATGTCGGCGTGCTGCTCAACCTGAATCCCAAGAACAAGTCCATCGCGGACCTCGTGCCGGAGCTCGAGAACGGCGGCGAGCCGGAGTCGATCGACACGTTCGTCATCAACCACTCATCGGGCGTGCGGGTCCTGCTCGCCCCGCCGTCGCCCGAGATGGCCGAGCTCATCACCCCGAGCGGCGTGAAGCGCGTCCTCGAGGTGCTCCGCGAGTCGAACGATCTCGTGATCGTGGACTGCTCGAGCTACTTCAACGACACGACGCTGGCGATCCTCGACGCATCGGACGTCATCCTCACGATGCTGACCCTCGAGATCACGAGCATCAAGAACATGCGTCTCTTCCTCGAAGTGGCCGACCAGCTCGGCTACGACGCCCGCAAGATGCGCCTGGTCCTGAACCGGGCCGACTCGACGCTCGGGATCCGGGTCGCCGATGTCGAGCACTCCATCGGACGAAAGGTCGACCATTCGATCGTCAGCGACGGTCGGAGCGTCGTCTACGCCCTCAATCGGGGGGTACCGTTCTTCCTGTCGAACCGGGAGACCCAGGTCTCCCAGGACATCCTTCGGCTGGCGACGACGCTGGTCGGCGAGGCGAATGCCGCCGCACCGGTCAGCGAAGAAGCCCAAAAGACCGTCAAGAACAAGAGCCTCTTCGCATGGCGATAGTGATCAGGCCCTCGGGCCTCAAAGGAGCGTAGGCGATGTCCCTCCTGAAGCGGATCGAGAGCGCTCGACCGGGAACCCCCACCGCGGGTCCGGGTAGTCCGGCCGCCCCCGGCGGCCCGGCAGCACCGCCGCCAGCCGGCGGAGGTCAGGCCCCTCAGGCCCGGCTGATGTCGTCGGGTCCGGTGCGCGAGTCGTTCCGAGATGTCAAGTTCCGGATCCAGAATCGGGTCATCCAGGACCTCGACCCCAAGCTCGACCTGTCCAACCAGGTCGAGGTGCGCCGCCAGATCGAAGAGATCTTCGGCAAGGTCATCGACGAGGAAGGCCTGGCCCTGACGCGCGCCGAGCGCGTCCGGATGCTGGAGCAGATCACCGACGAGATCATCGGCCTCGGGCCGCTCGAGCCGCTCCTGCGCGACGAGAGCATCACCGAAGTCATGGTCAACGGCCCGCGCCAGGTCTACATCGAGCGCTCGGGCAAGCTCGAGCTGACGAACGTCGTCTTCCAGAACGACGACCACGTCATGCGGATCATCGACCGGATCATCGCCCCGATCGGTCGCCGCGTCGACGAGTCGTCGCCGATGGTCGACGCTCGCCTGACCGACGGGTCCCGCGTCAACGCAATCATCCCGCCGCTGTCATTGGTCGGCCCGGTCATCACGATCCGGAAGTTCTCGGCGAGCCCGTTCACGGTCGACGATCTCATCCGGTTCGGCACGGCCACCCCGGAGATGTTCGACTTCCTCAAGGCCTGCGTCGAGGCCCGCCTGAACATCTTCGTGTCCGGCGGTACCGGCTCGGGCAAGACGACGACCCTGAACGTCCTGTCCTCGTTCATCCCGAACGACGAGCGGATCGTCACGATCGAGGACGCGGCCGAGC
Source organism: uncultured Chloroflexia bacterium (assembly GCA_963719285.1). Taxonomy (GTDB): domain Bacteria; phylum Chloroflexota; class Limnocylindria; order Limnocylindrales; family CSP1-4; genus C-114. Next base: position 280,314 of record CAVRBO010000003.1, on the reverse strand, counting down.
TCCAGCTCCGCCAGGAGCACGTGGTCACGCTCGAGTCGCGCCCCCCGAACATCGAGGGTCGCGGCGCCGTGCCGATCCGAGAGCTCGTCCGCAACTCCCTCCGGATGCGTCCTGACCGGATCATCGTCGGAGAGTGCCGGTCGGGCGAGGCGCTCGACATGCTCCAGGCCATGAACACGGGCCACGACGGCTCGATGTCGACCGGCCACGCCAACAGCCCCCGCGACATGCTCGCCCGCCTCGAGACGATGGTCCTCATGGCCGGCGTCGATCTGCCGCTGCGGGCCATCCGGGAGCAGATCGCCTCGGCGGTCGACCTCATCGTCCAGCAGAGCCGCCTCAAGGACGGGACCCGCAAGATCGTGAACATCACCGAGGTCCAGGGTATGGAAGGTGATGTGATCGTCATGCAGGATGTGTTCGTCTTCGAGCAGACCGGGATCGTCGAAGGCAAGATCCAGGGTCGCCTCAAGGCGACCGGTATCCGACCGAAGTTCGTCGAGAAGTTCGAGGTGATGGGCATCCATCTCCCGCCGGGCCTCTTCGGCTTCAACTTCTGAGAGGAGCAGCTGACCGATGCCCACCATCGCCGTCGCCGCCATCGCCGCCGCCGCGATCCTGCTGATCGCCCTCGGTATCGCCACGTCCGGTCGGGGTTCGGGCATCAACTCGCGCCTCGAGCGGTATGCGTCAGGCAAGCAGGAAGTCAACAAGGTCGCGACCGGCAACGGAGCCATCTCCGACCTGATCGCCCAGAGCGTGGCGCTCGCGAACCTCAACCGGGTCGTCGAGCAGCGCGACTTCGGCGCGAACCTGGCCCGTGAGATCGCGCGGGCCGACCTCAAGCTCAAGGTCTCGGAGTACCTCGGCATCTGGGCGGCGACCACGGTCGGCGTTCCGATCCTGTTCCTCGGCCTCTCGTTCGTCGCGCCGGCGTTCGGCAATCCGCTGTTCCTGCTCATCGGCGGGTTCATCGGGTTCATGATCCCGCGCTTCTGGCTCGGCCGACGCAAGAGCGGCCGGCTCGGCGCCTTCAACAAGAACCTGCCGGACACGATCACCCTCATCGGCAATGCGCTCCGCGCGGGGTCGTCGTTCCTCCAGGCGATCGAGCTGGTCGTCCGGGAGTCGCGACCGCCGATCTCGACCGAGTTCTCGCGGGTCATCCGCGAGGTCAACCTCGGCCTTCCGTTCGAGACCGCGCTCGAGAACATGGTCCGGCGCGTCCGGTCCGACGACCTCGAGCTGATGGCCACGGCCATCTCCATCCAGCACACCGTGGGTGGCAACCTCGCCGAGATCCTCGACTCGATCGCGTTCACGATCCGCGAGCGCGTCCGGATCAAGGGCGAGATCCGCACCCTCACCGCGCAGCAGCGCCTGTCGGGTTACGTGGTCGGCCTCCTGCCGATCGCCCTGGCCGGCTTCCTGTTCCTCGCCGCCCCCCACTTCATGGATCCGATGTTCGCGAACCCACCCGAAGTCCTCGGCCTCCCGGCCGGCGTGGTCATCCTCGCCTTCGGCGGTTTCATGATGTTCATCGGCTTCATGCTCATCCGCAAGATCGTCGACATCGAGGTCTGACCCGATGGCCATCGTCATCGCCTTCGCAGCCGCGGGGGCAATCCTTCTCATCGTCGTCGGACTCGTCGGCGGATCGCCGGTCGATCCGGTCCAGGCGCGCCTGACCCAGCTCGGATCCATGCAGGCCAAGAACCTGGAGGAACTCGAGCTCCAGTCGCCGTTCCTCGAGCGCACGCTGCGCCCGCTGGCCGCCCGCCTGTCGGGCACGGTCGCCCGGGTCACCAGCGCCTCGTTCGCCGACCGGACCGCCAAGCGCCTCGCGCTGGCCGGTAATCCGGGCGACCTCCGGGTCGCCGACTGGCTCGGCATCAAGGCCATCGCGGCCGTCATCGGCGGCGCGCTCTTCTTCTTCCTGTTCGTCATCGTCGGTCTGCTCGGCTTCCCGCCCGTGATCGGCATCGTGATGGCCGCCGTCGGCCTCCTCCTCGGTTACACGATCCCCGAGTTCTGGCTCGGTGGCCGGGTCAAGAAGCGCCAGAAGGGCATCCTCCTGATGATCCCGGACTCGCTCGACCTGCTCACGATCTCCGTCCGGGCCGGCCTCGGCTTCGACGCGGCGCTCGGCAAGGTCGTCGAGAAGCTCAAGGGCCCGCTGACCGACGAGTTCCGCCGGGCGCTGGCCGAGGTCCGCGTCGGCAAGGTCCGCCGCGAGGCGCTCCGCGACATCGTCCCGCGCACGGAAGTGCCGGCGCTCACGAACTTCATCGGTGCGATCATCCAGGCCGAGCAACTCGGCGTCTCGATCAGCAAGGTGCTCCAGGTCCAGTCGGAGCAGCTCCGCATCGAGCGCCGGCAGCGCGCCGAGGAGATGGCGGCGAAGGCGCCGATCAAGATGCTCTTCCCGCTCGTCGGGTGCATCTTCCCGTCGCTCTTCATCATCATCCTCGGCCCGGCCGTGATCCTCATCATCCAGAACCTGTCCGGCGCGGGCAGCCCGGCCGGCGGCTGAGCGACCCGCTCGACCCGCCCTCGGACACCCGACGGCGCCCTGGGCCGACCCGGACGCCCGTGACCTCCCGATGCTGAAGGCACGCAACCTCACCCGGTCGACCTCGCTGGCCGCCCGGGTCGAGGTCGCCGATTTGCTCATGGGCAAGTTCATGGGCCTGATGGGTCGCGCGCACCTCGATGCGGACGGCGGCCTGTGGCTCCCTGAGAGCAACGGCATCCACATGATGTTCATGCGCTTCGCGATCGATGCGGTCTTCGTCGGCCGCCCCGACCCCGACGGCGCGCGCCCGGTGATGGCCGTGCGCCGCGCGCTCCGACCGTGGACCGGCCTCGTGCCGCTCGTGCGCGGCGCCCACGGCGTCATCGAGCTGCCGGTGGGCGCCATCGACGCGTCCGGAACCGTGCCGGGGGATCTGGTCCGCCTCGACCCGGCGTAACGGCGGCGGCCCAGGCGCGGCGCGGCGCCAGGCCGCGGCGGGCGCGGCCGCGGCGGTAGGCGGCGCGGCGGTAGGCGGCGCGGCGGGCGCGGCGGTAGCCGGCGCGGCGGGTATGCGCCAGGGGCCAATGCGCGCCCCCGGAACGCCGGGCGCTCCGCGAGGCCACGAAGCGCTCCGGGATCGCCCGCCGCGCGTCGGCTCGTGCTCGGCGCCAGCGCGGAGGGACATCGCTGAAGGCCCACCGGGCGTCTGGCCAGGGTCGTGCGTCCCGGAGCCGCGCATTCGACCCTCGCTTGGCCGATCCGTTCGCTCAACGTTCAGAGACGATCCGTTGGACCTTGCTGGTCGGCTCGCGACGCGCGACGGCCGGCTCGCGACTGCCGAAGGCCGCGTCCGTGCTCGCCTCGGCCGGGTCCCTGCTCCCCCGACCGGCTCGCTACTCCCCCGGCCACGAGGGCCACGCCGGGCAACCCGCGACCGGGATCGCTTCGTGGTCGCCGGGCCAGGGCGGCATCGTGACGGCGATCGCGCCCAGGGCTGCGTCGCCGAAGGCCCGGAACTGGAAGCGCGTCCCGACCGGGATCGTCAGGCAGAGACCCGGTTCCATGGCCACGATCGACTCTTCCCCACCGGCCGCGCGCCACATCTCGCCGTGCCCGGCGAGCACGAACCAGATCTCCGATACCGTCCGGTGCTCGATCGCCCGGGAGACCCGTCCGGCCTCGAGCGCGAAGTGGGCCATGCTCCCGCCGTCGAGGCGGAGCAGGACCGTGACGTCCGAGCCGTCCACTGCCCGGACGTGCGGAGCGTCGGCGAGACGAAGGGTCGCGGGGTCGGCCATGGCCGCGAGTCTACGCAACCACATGCCGGGTGCGCACCGTATGGGCGCCAGGCGTCGGGTGACCACGTCCTTCCGAGCCATCGGCCCCTCCGGGGGGCGTTCGATCCGCGGCAGCAGGGCCAGGATGACAAGATCTCCGGCACGTGGCCGCCCGGCGTATCGACTGACCACCGGTACGTCGCCGGTACGTCGCCTCTACGTAGCCGGTACGTCGCAGGTGAGCCGCCGATCAGTCGGCGATGAGTCGCCGGTGAGTCGCCGGTGAGCGGGGCCCGGCATGCTGGCTCGATGGATACCGCGGTCCGGGCGGCCGGACGGGCCGTCGGGCGGATGCTCGATCTCGCGCTGCCAGCCTCGTGTGCCGGGTGCGGCCGCGAGGGGGACATCCTGTGTGTCGCGTGCCGGCCCGCGCTCCGTGCCCGGATCGGGCGGCCGCCGGGCACGCCGATCGGGCTGCCGTCCGAGACACCGGTCCCGCTCCTCCAGCTCGAATGGTGCGCGCCGTTCAGCGGCCCCGTCCGGCGGCTCCTCCACGTCCTGAAGTACGCCGGTGAGCTTCGCGCCGTGGAACCCCTGGCCGCCGCCGTCGCGGAACGATGGGCGGCCGCAGGCGCCGGCGGCGACACGCTCGTACACGTGCCCGTCCACCGCGACCGGAGGCGGGAGCGCGGCTACGATCAGGCGGAGCGGATCGCGGTCGCGGCCGCGCGGCGGCTCGGGCTCCCTCACCACGCGGCGCTCGAACGGGCCCGGGCCACGACGGCCCAGTACCGGCTCGATCGGTCACGCCGCGCGTCCAACGTGGACGACGCCTTCCGGCTCTCCCCGAGGACCACGCCGCCGGCGGTGGCCGGCCACTGGTTCGTGCTCGTGGACGACGTCGTGACGACCGGCGCCACCCTGGCGGCCTGCGCCCGGGTGCTCCTCGACGCGGGTGCGCTCGGCGTGTCGGCGATCACGGTCGCGCGGGAGCGCTGAGGTCCGCCCTCGACCCCCGGGTCTATACTCGGGGCAGGTCATGAGGACGATCGTCAAGGGCAAGAACATCGAGGTCCCGGAGCGCGTCCGCCGGTACGCGGAGCGCAAGTTCTCGCGGCTCGAGCGGCTGCTGGACGACCGCAGCGACGCCGTCGTGGAGCTCTCCGTGGAGCAGCATCGGAGCTCCGCGGACTCGAACATCGTCGACATCACGCTGAGCGTCGACGGGAAGACCCTCCGCAGCCACGCGGCCGGCGCCTCGTTCCAGGCCGGCATCGACCAGCTCGTCGACAAGATCGAGCGGCGTGCCGTCGACCACAAGGACAAGCCCAGGGTCCGGGCCCGGCCCACCGAGGAGAAGCACATCCTGTCGCGCATCGCCGACGGCACGGCCGAGCGCGGCCGCGAGCGCCGGATCGTGAAGGTCAAGCGCTTCGCCATCGAGCCGATGTTCGAGGAGGACGCCGTCCGCGAGATGGAGGAGCTCGGCCACAGCTTCTTCGTGTTCGTGGATGCCGCCACGGAACGCCTGAGCGTCCTGTACCGGCGCACGGACGGCGATTACGGCCTGATCGAGCCGACCGTGGGCGGCCAGTACTCGACCGGTGGCAACCGGCGCGACCGCCAGGGCCCGGCCGAGGGATCCGTCCTGGCCGCCGGACGCGCCGGCGACGGCGCCGCCGTGACGCGGCGCGCGGCCCGGGAAGCGGTCAGGGCCGGCGGTACACCCCGGCGGACCGGGTCATGAGGTCCGTCTCGATCATGTACCGCCGGAGCGACGCGACGTCCGGATGGAAGATGGCCAGCCGCTGGTTGACCTCCTTCTCCGGGTAATCGCGGTCCTCCGCGAAGCACCGCTCGCGCAGGTAGCCGAGCACGACGAGGCGCTTCTTCTCCTGGGCCGGGATCGAGACGAGCCGGTCGCCCTCGAAGAACGCCCGGAGGACCTTGGCCTCGAACGCCGGGAGCGCCTCACCGGCCGGTCCGGGCAGGTTGGCCTGCTCCTCGTCCGCATGCTCGATCTCGTCGAGCAGCTTGCCCACGGCCTGCAGCCGGTCGAGCCGGAGGCTGTACTCCACGTATGGATGACTGGCCCTGGCCTCGACCAGGCCGGCCGCCTTGAGCCGCTTGAGGTGATGGACGACCGTCCCGGGCGACAGGGACAGGTCGTCGGCCAGCTCCGCGACGGCGTAGGAGCGTGCGGCGAGCAGGCCGACGATCCGCAGGCGCGACGCGTCGGAGAGGGCCTTGAGGGTGACGAGCAGTTCCGGGTCCATGCCCGGATGGTGCCTTACGATTTGATATCTGTCAAACCCGCGGCTCGTGCGGTACGATTCCCGCGATGTCGCCCAGGAAGACCAGCGGACGGGCTTTGCCGGACGGCCGGCGGCTCGGTGCCCATCTGCCGCTGGGTGACGGGATGGTCAGGGCGGTCGATCGGGCCCGGGCCATCGGTGCCCGCGCCCTCCAGGTCTTCGCCGACAATCCGACGTCCTGGCGGCGGCGCACGGAGCCACCGACCGAGTTGCCCAAGTTCCGCGCCAGGATCGCCGAGCTCGACATCGGCCCGATCGCGATCCACGCCGCGTACCTGATCAACCTGGCCGGTCCGGAGGACGACTTCCGCGAGAAGTCCGTGGCCGTCCTCACCGAGGAGATGCGGGTCGCGCCGGGCTTCGGGGCGCGCTACGTCAATGTCCACACCGGCTCGCACAAGCTGACCGGCGTCGAGACCGGCGTCGACCGAGTCGGCGAGGGTGTCGCCCGAGCCCTTGCCGACTCGCCCGACGGTCCGGACGCGGCGATCCTCGTACTCGAGAACTCCGCCGGCGGCGGAGGCGGGGTGGGCACGACGGCCGAGGAGCTCGAGGCGGTCCTCGAGGCGGCGGCCCGCCACGGCGCGCCGGCGGGACGGGTGGGCCTGTGCCTCGACACGGCCCATCTGTGGGGCGCCGGTCACAAGATCGACGACGCCGAGGGCGTCGACGCGCTCGTTGACGAGCTCGACCGCCGGGTCGGAATCGAACGGGTCGTCATGATGCACCTGAACGACTCGAAATCCACGCTCGGCAGCAGGCTCGACCGCCACGAACACCTCGGCGCGGGTGCGATCGGCGTGGCCGGGATCCAGCGCTGGCTGACCCACCCCAAGCTGGCCCACGTCACCTACTACCTGGAGACGCCGGGCATGGACGAGGGCTACGACAAGATCAATGTCCGTCGGGCGTACGACATCGCCGACGGCACGCCGCTCAGGCGTCTGCCCCGTGGCGCTCTCGACGTCCGGGGCAGCCGTTCGCGCGGCGGCCCTGCCACCGAGCCGGCCTGAGCGTCGTGGACGACCCGAGCGCGACGGACGGTCCGATGGTGCCCGCAGGCAACGTTCGAGCGTCATCGAGCGTCTCCGGCGGTCCGGGAGCGCCTGGGGCGTTCGGGGCGTCGGCGCAGCCAGGGGCCCCCGAGGCGTCCGGCGCGTCCGCGGCGTCCGGGGCATCGGGGGTGTCCGCGGCGTCCGCGGCACCCGGGGCCGACGCCGGTGCCGGCTCCGTTCGCGCGTGGTGGATCGTCCTCGGGGCGATCCTCGTGCTCGCGGCCATCCTCCGCTTCGACGCCCTGCCCACCCGCGGCACGTGGGACGCCGATCAGGGCCACGACATGCTCACCCTGATGGCGTTCGTCCGTGACGGCGTCTTCCCGCTCGTGGGCCCGCCCACGAGCATCGGCGACTTCCACCACGGCGCGGCCTACTACTACCTGCTGGCACCGTCGGCCTGGCTCGGTGGCGGCGATCCCGCGTTCGTCGTCGGCGAGATCGCGCTCCTCGGCGTCCTGGCTGTCGCGCTCGTGGCCTCCCTGGCACGGAACGTCGGCGGGATGCTCGCCGGGACCACCGCCGGGCTCCTGATGGCGGTCTCGGCCACGGCCGTCGACGAGTCCACGTTCCTGTGGAACCCGAACCTGGTGGCGTTCACCAGCGCGCTCGCCGTCACGGCGGCGTGGCGAGCGTGGACCACGCGACGGGCACGCTGGTGGCTGCTCGTGGCCGCGGCCCAGGCCGCGACGATGCAATGCCACGTCCTGGGCTTCGTGCTGCTGCCGCCGCTCGTCGTGTGGCTCGTCGCCGATGCGCGACGGCGATCGGGCGCGGAGCGCCAGGCGGTGCTCCGGGTCGCCCTGGGCGGGATCGGCATCGTGGCCCTCAGCTACGTGCCGCTCCTCGCCTCGGAGCTCCAGACGGGGTTCCACGAGTCGCGCGAGGCCATCGCGTTCATCGCGAGTGGCGGCCAGGCCGTCGCCCCGGGCCCGCTCCTGCGGATGACGTTCGTGACCCTGCGCGTCCTCGCCTGGCCGGTGAGCGGGCTGCTCATCGACAGTCTCGCGGTCGGTGTCCCGGCCGCCGTGGTCGTCGCCACGCTGGCCATCTGGCGGGCCCGGGTCGCCCACCGGCCGGAGCGCGACCTCGCCCGCTGGCTGGCTGCGACGATGGCCTGGAGCTGCGCGATCCTGGGAGTCGCCATCTCCGGGCTCGCGAACGTCACCGTGCTCCCGGTCGACCACTACCACGCGTTCCTCGACCCGCTCGTGTTCCTCGTGGTCGGGCTCGGGTTCGCGGGTCTGTGGAGGCTCGGCGGGCTGACGCCTGACAGGGTCATCGCCGGTCGGGCGGTCACGGTCGGCGGCATCGCCGTCGTCGGGCTCATGATCGGGCTGACCTGCTGGAACATCTACCGGATGCCGCCGGTCACGGCCCTTGACGGTGGCTACCCGGCCGCCGAGCGCGCCGGCGCACGGATCGTCAGCGACGTCGCCGGCCGGAAGGGCCTCATCCGCAGCCTGCCCGAGTTCAAGTCGGGCGAGGCCTACCTCTACCCGGTCGAGCGGCTGGGCGGCAACCTCCACCTCGATGTCGAAGGCACGGTCGGCCTGGGGGCGCTGGTCGTCGTGTGCGACGACCTCTTCGTGACCGACTGCGGCGGGCCTGCCGAGGACCGCGCCGCGGCCGCCCTGGCCGAACCGCTCCGCCTGGCCGACCGCTTCATCGCCGCCCCCGGCCGGACGATCTCGGTCTACATCGCGTCGGCGCCGGTGGCGGCGGTCCCGGCCAGATAGGCCGTGACGTAGTCCAGGGCCGATCGGGCTCCGCGCCCCGAAGCGGGATCTGCGTCACCGCCCATGAGCGCTCGTTGCCAGGTGATCGCCACGCGGTCGTTCGTCAGCCGGCACTGCGCCGATCGTGGTCAGGTGATCGCCCCGCGGTCGTTCGTCAGCCGGCACTGCGCCGATCGTGGTCAGGTGATCGCCGGGCGGTCAGGTGGCAACAGGAGCGGGCCTGATCCGACCGACTCGATGACGAGTGCGCGCGCGAGGAGCACCTGTCAAGAAGGCCGGGCGCGAGGCCGACGCCGAGCGCGGCTGAGACGGGAGGCCGACGCCAAGGTGGGGCCGAGCGCCGAGCGGGGCCGAGGCGGGAGGCCCGCGGCGGCCGAGGCGGGCCGACGCCAAGCGGGGCCGGAATAACGAACGCCGGCCCCCCAGAGGCCGGCGTTCGTGTCCCCGAGACCCGGCCGTGGAGGCGACCGAGTCAGTGCCCTGAGATATGCCTAGTAGCGACCCGAGGTGCGCGTCGCCGACCGACTGATCGGGCGGGACGCGGTCAGGCGGGCCGGAGAGCCCACGCCGGCGGCCACCGGGCCGCCGCCGACCATGCCGCGCATGGGTGGGCGATCAGCGCCGCGGTCGTTCGGCTCGACGGGCTGCATCGCCCGTCCGAACCGTCGCATCCGGACGGCGAGGTAGTACTCCATGATCTGGCGGACCTGCGGCTCGCTGAGCGCCTCGTCCGCGCGAAGCGCGTACTCGACGCGCGCGGTCGGGTTCATCGAACCGCTCGACACGAGCCCCAGGTACTGCGGCGTGTCGGCGTCATCGCGCAATTCGCGAAGACCGCGGGCAAGCTTGGTGGCAGTGCCGAGGGACGGCATGCGATCGCCGCGGATGAGCCGGGAGATCGTCGAGTGATCGACGCCGGACTGCTGGGCGAGTTGGCGTTGCGACATCTTCTTGGCCTTGAGCTGTGCTCGCAGCCACTCGTTGAACGCTCGGCCGTTCGGGCTAGTCATCGTCTGGGAATGGGCTCCGTGCTCGCAAGCGAGGGACCTGCCGGTCTGCGACCACTATCCGTTGATGGGTCGGGACCCTGTATCACCCGTTCGTACCGGATGCGGGCACCACTCGGAGCGCGGCTCGGGGAGGTCCGGTGCGGTCCGCGGGGGTGCGGATGCCCTCGATCCGAGCCCCGGTCCCATCGCCCGCCGGACCGGTACCGGGGGAGCCCGGGCGAGCCTGCCCGCGTTCCTGCCCGGGTTACGGGACGGGCGTGGCCGTCGTGACCTCGCGAACGTGGAGCCCGGCGCCGCGGCGGAGCGGCGACAGGACGTAGGCGATGCTCCCGAACACGATGATCGAGAGGACGCTGATCGTGCGGTCCACGAGGGTGATCGCCAGCGCGGCGGAGGCCGGGACGCCGTAGGCCAGCCGCAGGATGCCGACCACGCCGGTCTCCACGATCCCGAGGCCGCCCGGCGTGAGCGGGACGGCGGTGAGGAGCGATCCGCACAGCGCCACGAAGAACGACCCGCTGATGCCGAGATGGACGCCCGGGATGCCCAGCGCCTCCACGACCAGGAAGAGGCGCATCGCCTCGGTCGTCCAGATGAGGCCGGTCAGGACGATGAGGATCGGCATCTGGCGGAGCGCGACGGCGCCGAAGACGCCTTCCTCGAACCGGTCGTAGAACTCCACGACGCGCTGCGGGAGGGGCAGCCGCAGGATGATCCGGCGCCCGAAGTTCCGCATCGTGAGCAACCCGGCCGCCAGGACGATGACGACGCCGATGCCGAGGGCGAACAGGAACTGGACGATCGGCGGCAGGCCGGTCCGGAAGCTGACGTAGCCCGCGCCCAGGCCCAGCACCGCGATCGCGAACAGGTCGAGGATCCGCTCGATGAAGACGGTCCCGAAGGTCCGGCTCAGCGACACGGTGGAGTTGATCTTCAGGAGGTACGCCCGGTAGATGTCGCCGAGCTTGGCCGGCACGAGGCAGTTGACGAGCCAGCTGATGAAGATGATCTCGGTGCCGTCGCGCGCGCTGATGACGTGGCCGCTGCCACGCAGCAGCAGCACCCAGCGCCAGCCGCGGAGGGGGAAGCCGACGTAGTAGATCGCGAAGCCGGCCAGGATGAGGAGCGGATTGGCCGCCCCGATGATCCCCGGGAGTGCCGCGAGGTCGAACCCCGGCAGGGTCCGGGCGAGCAGCAGCAGCAGGAAGATGGGCAGGACGAGCGAGACGATCGTCCGCGGCTGGCGCAGGCGCCGGCCGAGCGACAGCTGCTCGGCGGCCTCGCGGTCGGAGGTGTCGCGGGCATCGGGCACCGGGGCGGGGGCGGGCGGCTGGACGGCGGGGACCGTCGCCGGGCGAAGGACCTGCATGGGCTCGGAGGGTACCGGCGGAGGGACCCCGCCGGCCATCGACCGATGGTCCTGTGGCTCGTCCGTCACGGGTCGCGCTTCCGAAGATCGACGTGCGCGGGACCGCTCGAGGCGGCGACCCGGCCGTTGCCGCGCGCGCGCTGGACGAGCTTGGCCACCGGCGTGACCAGACGCGCGAAGTAGGACGCCCGGCCCGCGACGAGCTGGGCGCTCGAGAGCGCGGCGCGCAGCCCCATGGCCGTGGACGGGTCGCCGGTCAGGGCGGTGTACGCGACGCCGACCTCCAGCGTGGAGTGGGCGTCGCTCACCGACACGCCGGGCAGGCCGTGCTCACGGGCGAACGCGGCGGCCCGGTCGTTACCCGACCCGCCGAGCACCCGCGCGTTGTACGCCTCGATCCAGTCGACGAGCGCGACGAGCGCCTGGAGCGCGGCCAGGCCATCGTCGCGGTCCCGGCCCATCGATCCGCGCAGGTGGTCGAACGGGTGGGGCACGCCCACCAGGCCGCCCTGCTCGCGGACCGCGGCGATCGCCTCGGCCGCCGAGAGGCCGGGCGGGACCGCCTCCTCGAGGAACACCGCGATGAGGTCCCCGCCGGTGGTCTTGATCTCCTCGCCCACGATGACCGTCAGGCCGGCCGGCGCCCCGTCCCGGGCCCGCAGGGCGCCGTCGATCCGGTCGTGGTCGGTGATCGCGACGTGGGTCAACCCGCGCGTGCGGGCCGCCCTGACCACGGCGATCGGATCGGCCAGGCTGTCGAAGCTCGCGCTCGTGTGGCAGTGCAGGTCGACGAAGGCGTGCCCCGTGTCGGGGGTCATGGGAGCGGGGTCAGACCGCCTGCACGAGCGACTTCTTGAAGAAGTCGTAGTGCTCGAGGGCCAGGCCGGTGCCGAGGGCGACGCAGTCGAGCGGGTTCTCGGCCACGTGGCAGGGCACGCCGGTCACCTGGGTGAGCAACCGGTCGATGTTCCGCAACAGCGCTCCGCCACCCGACATGACCATGCCCTTGTCGATGATGTCCGAGGACAGCTCGGGCGGCGTCTGCTCGAGCACGCTCCGGACCGCGGTCACGAGCGCCTGGAGCGGCTGCTCGATGGCCTCCATCACCTCCGACGAGGTGATCGGGATCGTCCGCGGCAGGCCGGCGATGAGGTCGCGCCCGCGGACCTCCATCTGGAGCTCGCGCTCGAGCGGCAGGGCCGTGCCGATCTGGATCTTGACCTCTTCGGCCGTCCGGTCGCCGACCATCAGGTTGTACTTCTTGCGGATGTACGTGGCGATGGACTCGTCGAACTTGTTGCCGCCGACCCGCAGCGAGGTCGACACGACGATGCCGCCGAGGGCGATGACCGCGATCTCGCTGGTGCCGCCGCCGATGTCGATCACGAGGTTGCCGGACGGGCCGCTGATGGGCACGTTCGCCCCGATCGCGGCCGCGAGGGGCTCCTCGATCAGATAGGCCTCCCGCGCGCCGGCCTTCAGCGCGGCGTCCCGGACGGCCCGCTTCTCGACCGACGTCACGCCGGCCGGGACGCTGATCATCACCTCCGGGCGGGAGAAGCCGATGTGGCCCTTGGTCGCCTTGCCGATGAAGAACTTGAGCATCGCCTCGGTGATGACGTAGTCGGCGATGACCCCGTCCTTCATCGGCCGGATCGCCTGGATGTTGCCGGGCGTCCGCCCGATCATCTCGCGCGCCTCGTTGCCCACCGCGACGATGCGGTTGTCGTCACTCACCGCCACCACGGACGGTTCCTGGATGACGATGCCCTTGCCCTGGACGTAGACGAGGACATTGGCCGTGCCGAGGTCGATGCCGATCTTCATGGGCGGGTGTCCGCGTTCCCTTCAGGGGCGGCGACCGGCCGACGGGCCGGTCGCGGATGGCTCGGAGATGTCCTCGATGCGCGCGCCGAGGTCGAGGAACTTGCGCTCGATGTTCTCATACCCCCGATGAACGTGATGCGCGCCGCGGATCGTGGTCGTGCCATCGGCGGCCAGGGCGGCCAGGATGAGCGACGCGCCGGCCCGCAGGTCGCCGATCTCGACCTCCTCGCCATGCAGCCGGGCCGGGCCGACGATCGTCGCGTGATGGGGGTCCCGGAGCGAGACGTCCGCACCCATCCGGGCCAGCTCGCCCAGGAACTCCAGGCGGTCCTCGAAGATCGTCTCGTGGACGCGGCTCGTCCCGGTCGCCTGGCTGAGGAGCACGCAGGCGGGCGGTTGCAGGTCGGTCGCCAGGCCCGGGTATGCCGCGGTCTCGATGTCCGTGGCGCGGTACGTGCCGGTTCCCAGGGGCGCGCCGCGGACCTCGACCCGGTCGGGCGTGCAGGTCACGTCGACGCCGACCCGGTCGAGCACCTCCAGGAGCGCCCCGATGTGCTCGCACGGCGCGCCTTCGAGGGTCACGTGCCCGCCGGTCACGGCCCCGGCGACGAGGAAGGTGCCCGTCTCGATCCGGTCGGCGACGACCCGGTGATCCGCGCCGCGGAGGCGCTTCCGGCCCTCGACCTCGACCGTGTCGGGCGCGGTCCGCTCCACCTCGGCGCCCATCGCCTGGAGGAAGGCGATGAGATCGTCCACCTCCGGCTCCTGGGCGGCCGGATGGATGGTCGTGTGGCCGTCGGCCAGGACCGCCGCGAGGAGGGCGTTCTCGGTGCCCATCACCGTGACGAACGGGAAGCGCACGTCCGCCCCGCGCAGTCGGCCGGGTGCCCGGGCGAAGTAGTAGCCGTTCCGATACTCGATCTCGGCCCCCAGCGCGCGCATCGCGTCGACGTGGAGATTCACCGGCCGGCGGCCGATCCGGTCGCCACCGGGGTTGCTGATGATCACCCGCCCGAACCGGGCGAGGAGCGGGCCCAGCAGGATGAAGCTCGCCCGCATCTTGGCCGCCGCCTCGAGCGGCACGAACAGCCACTCCACGTCGCCGGAGGCGACCTCGTAGACGTTGGCCGCCGGGTGGTCCACGACGACCCCCAGGTCGCGCAGCGTGTCGGCCATGACCCGCACGTCCTCGATCTCGGGCACGTTCGTGAACCGGCAGCGCTCGCCGGTCAGGGTCGCCGCGGCGAGCAGCTTGAGGGCCGCGTTCTTGGCCCCGCTGATCGCCACGGTACCCGCGAGCGGGCGGCCGCCCTCGATCCGGAGCGCGGTCTGCTCGACCGGCTCGGGGCGGTATTCCCACTGGAAGGGACGGGCGTCGGCCATGGTCGGGTCCTCGTCCCTCAGCCGCGGTGCCGCGGGCCCTCGTGATGACGGCGCTCGGCGACCCGGATCCGGAGGAGCGCCTGCTGGAGCGTCGCCCGCGCGGCCGCCAGGTCGGCGCCCTCGTGCACGCCGCTCTCGAGCGCACGCTCGGCCTCGCGCCGGGCCTCCATGGCCCGCTCGAGATCGATCTCCGAGGCCAGGTCGGCGCTCTCGGCCATCACCACGACCTTGTCCGGCAGCACCTGGAGGAAGCCGCCGAAGACCGCGAACGTCTCCTCCGTGGCGCCCTTGCGGATGCGCAGCTCGCCCGCCCCGAGCGTCGCGATGAGCGGCGCGTGGTGGGGCAGGATGCCGAGCTCACCCTCTGAGCCCGGCAGCTGGACGCTGTCGACCTCGTCGCTGTAGGCGAGGCGCTCGGGGGTGACGATGTCGAGCAGGAGTGGCACGGTCAGCCGGCCAGCGTCGCGGCGTTGGCGCGCACGTCGTCAAGGGTGCCGGCCAGGAAGAACGCCTGCTCGGGCAGGTCGTCCGCCTTGCCCTCGAGGATCTCCTTGAAGCTCGCGACGGTCTCCGTGATCGCGACGTACTTGCCGGGCCGGCCGGTGAAGACCTCGCCGACGAAGAACGGCTGGCTCATGAACCGCTGCAGGCGGCGCGCCCGGGCGACCGTCGACTTGTCCTCCTCGGACAGCTCGTCGATGCCCAGGATCGAGATGATGTCCTGCAGGTCGCGGTAGCGCTGGAGGACGCGCTTGGTCTCCTGGGCCACGTCGTAGTGGTCCTGGCCAACGACCAGCGGATCGAGCACCCGGGACGTCGAGGTGAGCGGATCGACCGCCGGGTAGATCCCGAGCTCGGTGATGTAGCGCTCCAGGCGGATCGTCGAGTCGAGGTGGCCGAACGTGGTGGCCGGCGCGGGGTCGGTGTAGTCGTCGGCCGGGACGAACACGGCCTGGAGGCTCGTGATCGAGCCCTTCTTGGTCGAGGTGATCCGCTCCTGGAGGCCGGCCATCTCGGTCGCCAGGTTCGGCTGGTAGCCCACCGCGGACGGCATCCGCCCGAGGAGCGCCGAGACCTCCGAGCCCGCCTGGGTGAACCGGAAGATGTTGTCGATGAACAGGAGGACGTCGCGGCCCTCCTCGTCCCGGAAATACTCGGCCATCGTCAGGGCGCTCAGCCCCACCCGGAGGCGGGCGCCGGGCGGCTCGTTCATCTGGCCGAACACGAACGCGGTCTTGGCGATGACGCCCGATTCGGTCATCTCGTGGATGAGGTCGTTGCCCTCGCGGCTGCGCTCGCCCACCCCGGCGAACACGGAATAGCCCGAGTGCTCCTGGGCGACGTTCCGGATGAGCTCCTGGATGATGACCGTCTTGCCGACGCCGGCCCCGCCGAAGATGCCGATCTTGCCGCCCTTCCGGAACGGGCAGATGAGGTCGATGACCTTGATCCCCGTCTCGAAGACCTCGACCTCCGTGGTCTGCTGGTCGAACGGCGGCGGGGCGCGATGGATGGGCAGGGTGAGCTCGGTGCTCACGGGGCCTTTCTCGTCGATGGCGTGGCCGAGCACGTCGAACACCCGGCCCAGGGTCACCTCGCCCACCGGGACCCGGATCGCGTCGCCCGTGTCGAGCACCGGCAGGCCGCGGGCGAGACCGTCCGTCGTGGTCATCGCGACCGTCCGCACCCAGTTGTTGCCCAGGTGCTGCTGGACCTCGCACACGAGCGGCTCGCGATCCGGCCGCTCGATCTCGACGGCGTTGTAGATGGCCGGCAGCCCACCGGCGGGGAACTCGATGTCGACGACGGCGCCGGTGATCTGGATCACCCGGCCGGTCGCTTTGCTCGTGGCGGTCGCCATGCTGTCAGTGCCTCCTGCGTGGGTGCGTCAGCGCGCCTGCGCGCCCGTCGCGATCTCGATCATCTCGCGGGTGATGTTGGCCTGGCGGATCTTGTTGTACGACAGGGTCAGGTCGTCGATGAGATCCTCGGCGTTGTCGGTGGCGTTCTTCATCGCGATCATCCGGCTCGACTCCTCGCTCGCCTTGCTCTCGAGGACCGCCTGGAAGAGGCGGGTCGCGATGTAGCGCGGGACGAGCTGCTCCAGGACCGCGGTCGGGGACGGCTCGAAGATGAACTGGTGGCCCGGGATGCCGGCCGTGTCCGCGCTGGGGACGATCGGCAGCAGCGCCATCATCGTGGGCCGCTGGACGAGGGTCGACACGAAGTGGCTGTAGGCGATGTCGACCCGGTTCACCTCGCCCGCCCGGAACGCGTCCGTCACGAGCCGGGTGATGGGCACGACATCGGCGAACGAGGGCCGGTCGCCGAAGCTCGGGAAGTGGGCCTCGATCGGGACGCGCGAGCGGCGCATCGCGTCGCGGCCCTTGCGGCCGACCGTCACCAGGGCCAGCTCGCCGGAGTGCTCGGTGATCTCGCGAGCGGTGAACCGGACGATGTTCGTCACGAGCGGGCCGCTGAGGGGCCGGTCCGGCGTGATGAGGACGATCAGGCGCTTGCCGCCCTCGCGTCCGCCGAGGAGTGGGTGGGCGTCGTCGCCGAGGACCGCGGCCACGTCGGCCAGGACCTCGTCGATCTTGTCCGAGTACGGCCGGGAGGCCAGCGTCGCGTCCTGGGCGCGCTTGAGCTTGGACGCGGCCACGAACTGCATGGCGCGGGTGATCTGCTTGATGTTCTTGACGGCACCGATGCGCCGCCGGATGTCACGCTGGCTCGCCATGCGTTCCCGCTCCCCTGCCCGTCGTCCGCGCCCGGCCCGCTACGCCAGGAAGGTCTGGCGGAACGCGACCAGCGCGTCGTCGAGGGCGGTCGCCAGCTCGTCGGACAGGGCCTTGGTCTTGCCGAGCTCCTCCAGGACCTTGGGCTGCTCCGTTTCGAGATAGCGGTAGAACTGGATCTCGAACTCCTTGACCCGCGGGGTCGGGACGTCGTCCAGCTGGCCCTTCGTGGCCGCGTACAGGATCGCGACCTGCTTCTCGACCGAGAGCGGCTGGTACTGGGGCTGCTTGACGACCTCGGACAGCTTCTCGCCCCGGGTCAGCTGGTCGCGGGTCGCCTTGTCGAGGTCCGCCGCGAACTGGGCGAAGGCCGCCAGGGCGCGGTACTGGGCCAGGTCGAGCTTGAGCGGCGCCGCGACCTGCTTCATGGCCTTGGTCTGGGCCGCCGAGCCGACCCGGCTCACCGAGATGCCGACGTTGAGCGCGGGCCGCTGGCCGGCGTTGAACAGGTCGGTCTCGAGGAAGATCTGGCCGTCGGTGATCGAGATGACGTTGGTCGGGATGTAGGCCGACACGTCGCCCGCCTGGGTCTCGATGATCGGCAGCGCCGTGAGCGAGCCGCCGCCGTTGGCCTCGTTCATCCGGGCCGCCCGCTCCAGCAGCCGACTGTGGAGGTAGAAGACGTCGCCCGGGTACGCCTCGCGGCCGGGCGGGCGGCGGAGCAGGAGCGACATCTCGCGATATGCCCAGGCGTGCTTGGACAGGTCGTCGTAGACGCACAGGGCGTCCTTGACGGTGTGCCCGTCGACCTCGACGCCCACCTCCATGATCTCCTCGCCGATCGCGACGCCCGAGTAGGGGGCGAGGTACTGGAGCGGGGCGGGGTCCTCGGCGCCGGCGACGACGACGATCGTGTGCGCCATCGCGCCGTACTTCTCGAGCGTGGCGACCGTGTTGGCGACCGTCGAGAGCTTCTGGCCGATCGCCACGTAGATGCAGACGAGATCCTTGCCCTTCTGGTTGATGATCGCGTCGACAGCGATCGCCGTCTTGCCGGTCTGGCGGTCGCCGATGATGAGCTCGCGCTGGCCGCGGCCGATCGGGATGAGCGCGTCGATCGCCTTGATCCCGGTCTGGACCGGCGTGTCGACCGACTGGCGGACGATGACGCCGGGCGCGATGCGCTCGACCGGGCGGGTCTTCGTGGCGGCGATGGGCCCCTTGTCGTCGAGTGGGCGCCCGAGCGGATCCACGACCCGGCCAAGGAGCGCCTGGCCGACCGGCACCTCCACGACCTTGCCGGTCGTCTTGACCGTGTCGCCTTCCTTGATCGCGTTGGCGTCGCCCAGGATGACCGCGCCGACCGTCTCTTCCTCGAGGTTGAGGGCCAGGCCGCGGACGCCGTTCGGGAACTCGAGCAGCTCGGAGGACAGCGCGCCGTCCAGGCCGTAGATCTGGGCGATGCCGTCGCCGACCTCGACGACCGTGCCGACGGTGCGTGTCTCCGTGGCCGCGTCGAACCCTTCGATCGCGGACTTGATGATGCTGGTGATCTCGTCTGAGCGGATGGCCATCTCGGTCCTTCGGTCCTCCGTGTCGGGCGCCGGGGCCCGCGGGGTGTGCCGGGCGGGTGGAGCCCGCCGGCGCGGTGGTCCCTAGCGGGTGCCCGCCACGAGATCGTCGCGGAGCCGCTCCAGGCGACCCCGGACGCTCGCGTCGATCATGCGATCGCCGACCCGGACCGTGAGCCCGCCGATGAGCGAGGGATCCACGGCCGTGGCCAGCTTGACGGTCTGCCCGGTCATCGATCCGAGCCGGGCGGCGATCTCGCCGACCTCGTCCTTCTCGAGCGGGGCGGCGCTGGTCACGGTGGCGGCGACGACGCCGCGCATCGCGTCCAGCAGGCGGGTGAGCTCCGACGCGACGGCCGGGAGCAGGCTGAGCCGTCCGCGCTGATCGAGCAGGCGGACGAGGTTGAGCGCGAGTGGGGAGACGCGCTTGGCGAGGAGGCGGTCGATGGTCGCCTCGCGCTCCGTGCGCGGCACGGACGGGTTGGCGATGACCCGGGCGACGCGTGGGTCGCCCGCCAACTGGTTGACGACGGCCAGGTCCGCGGCCCACTCGTCGAACGTGCCGTCACGCGTCGCCAGCTGGAAGGCTGCCTCGGCGTAGCGGCGCGCGGCGCTGGTGGGTCGGGCCATGTCAGTTGGGCTTCGCCGAGCCGGCGCCGGCGGTGCCACCGGTCTCGTTGAGGAAGTCCTCGACGAGCCGACGCTGGGTGGGGCCGGTCATGTTCGCGCCGACGACCTTGCCGGCCGCGGCGAGGGCCAGGTCGGCGACCTCGCTGCGCAGGTCGGAGATGGCGCGGAGCTTCTCGGCCTCGATCTCTGCTGTTGCGCGCTCGCGCAACCGCTCGAGTTCGGCCTTGGTCGCGGCGATGTCGGCGTCGCGGCTGTCCTGGGCGACCTTCTGGGCGCGCTCCAGGATGTCCCGCGATTCGCGGCGTGCCTCGGCCAGGGTCTCGGCCCGTTCCTTCTCGGCGTTCGCCCGGTCCAGTCGGGCCTGTTCGGCGTCCTTCAGCCCCTGGGCGATCCGCTCGCGGCGCGTGCGGAGCATGGTGCTGAGGGTCTTGCCGAAGAGGAGATTGGCCAGGATGAGGAACAGGATGAAGTTGAGCGACGAGACGAAGACCCAGAAGAAGTTGATCTGGAGCCCGGAGCCCGTCTCCTCGGCGGCAGCCCGAAGGACCGGAGCGAGGTGCGGGGCGCCGATGAGGGCGAGCAGGTGCACGGGTGACCCAGACGCTCGCTACTTGAGGACGAGGGAGAGGATGCCGACGACGATCGCCAGGACGCCCAGCCCTTCGGCGAACGCCGCGCCGAGGATGAAGGTCGCCCGGATGTTGGCCGTCGCGTCCGGATTGCGGCCGATGGCGGCCGCGGCCATGCCGGTCAGGATGCCGATGCCGATGCCGGGTCCGATGACCCCGAGGGCCGCGAGGCCTGCGCCGAGTGGTCCCATGGATTCCGTCCTCCTGGTGTGTCCGGCCTGTGCCGGACCTTGGGTGATGAGTGGGCGGTGATGATCGCCGGACTAGTGGGCGGGCTGCACCCCCGTCATCGGTGGACCGACGCTGCCCTCGGGCAGGTCGGCGAACGCGGGTGCGTCGTGCGCCTCCTCGGAGTGGCTTTCGATCGCGATGACCGTGTACATGAGCATGAGGGTCGAGAAGATGAGCGCCTGGACGAAGTTCAGGAGCCCTTCGAGCAGCATCATGATCGATGGGACGGCCGCGATCGTCAGCGCGGTGATGACGCCCAACGCGACCTCCCCGCCGAAGATGTTGCCGAAGAGTCGCATGCTCAGCGTGACCGGCTTGATGAACTCGAGCATGAACTCGATGAGCCCGACGAACAGGCCCATCAAGCCCGCGCCGATCCCCTCCCTGAACCCGCTGAACACGAAGAACTTGCCCAGGTAGGTGCGCACCCCCAGCACCCGGAAGCCCTGGTACTGGAAGTAGACGAACACGACAAGGGCGAGCCCGAGCGTGACGTTGACATCGCTCGTCGGCGCCCGGAGCGCCTCGACCTTGCCGAAGATCGGGATCAGGCCGCTCCAGTTCGAGACGAGGATGAACAGGAAGAAGGCCGTGAACACCGGGATGTGCTTGCGGGCCGGTTCGCCGCCCAGCGAGACGGCCCAGTCCTCGAGCTTCTCGTACGTCAGCTCGATGAAGTTCTGGTAGCGGCCCGGGACGTCCCGCATCCCGCGCGTCGACAGGAAGCCGACGAGAAGGACGATCGCCATGACCAGCCAGGTCGTGAGGATCGGCGCGCTGATGCTCGGATGGAACGAGATGAGCCCGGGCGGCGGTGCGTTCGGGTCCGGCGCCAGGTCGGCCACGACGTAGGGTGCCGGGAGCTCCAGGTTGGCCGTGATGAGGTCCGTGATGCTCGTGGCTGGATGACCGGGCCCGGTCGCCGGCTGCCACGGCGGGACCAGGATGAAGGCGAGGACGTCGAACACGACGATCGCGGCGATGAGGCGCCAGCCGAACCGGCCGAGGAATCGACGCCAATGCGGCCGATCGCCCGCGAAGGGGGCGGGGGCGGCGGACGCGTCGGTGACGATCCCGGGGTCGCTCAACGGTGTTCGCTCCACACACACGAGCGCGGCGCTCGCGCCGCGCTCATCATCTCATCGTCCCGTCAGGCCGAGGTCAGTCGAACCGGGCCAGGAACCTGCTGATCAATCGGTACATGGCCCGTGCCCCCAGGCCCGCGCCGGCGAGGAAGCCGACGATCGTGAGCAACGGGACGGTCTTGAGCTGGTTATCGATCCAGTTCCCAACGAGGGCACCGAGCAGGGTCGTCACCAGGAGGACGATCCCGATCTCGGAGAAGAGGGCGAGATAGGCTCCCGCCTGACCGGGCTCGATCATGGGCTCCCTGCAAGGCTGGCGCAGTATACCAGCCGCCATTTCGGCCGGGCAACCGAGCGTGGAGCGCCGGGCGGCGGGCAGCGGGCGGCGGGCGGCGGGGATCGGCCGGGCGGGAGAGCCGGCGGCGTGGCGGCGGGAGCGCGGCGCCGGGCGGCGCCCGGCCCGTGTCTTGTATCAGGTAGTCGTCCGCCGACTCGTGTTGACATCCGGACCGCCTCTTGGACCCGGGCGCGGATATGCCGAACGTGGGCTGGTGCGGGACGGACCCGGATCGGCCGTCGGAACGCCAACATGAGTCGCTCCCCGACTACGTGATGCAAAACGAAGACCGGGCCCTGGACGTCGGTCCGGGGCCCGGTCGGGAACGCCATGCCGGACGCGACGACCAGCGCAGGACGGCCAGCTTCCAATCCATCCAGTCACCGGTGACTGCTATGGGCCGTCTCGCCCAACTTGAGCACGGCCGACGGGATCGCCGGAACGTGGCTTCGGTCCCGGTCGGCCGCTCCGAGAGCCGAGGTTGTTCACACCAGTCACCGCCTGACTATCCGGTGCAAGACGGGACCGGCCGGCACCCACCGGCCGGCACCCACCGGCCGGCACCCGGCACCCAGCGGCGCGGCCGGCACCCAGCGGCCGCGGCCGCGACTACGTGATGCGAAAACGAAGACCGGGCCCTGGACGTCGGTCCGGGGCCCGGTCGGGAACGCGATGTGGGGCGCGACGCCTAGCGCGACGCCTGGCGCGCGACGCCTGGCGCGCGACGACTAGCGCAGGACGACCAGCGCGTCGAAGTCGATGCGGCCGCTCGTAGGTCCGGTGTAGACGATCCGGATCTGGTGCGCCGCCTTGGAGGCGAACGTGATCGAGTAGATCACCCGCCTGTACGACGTGACCGTGGAGAACAGGTTGACATGGGCCTTCAGGACGCCGTCGATGTACACGTCGGCGGTGCTCCGGGTCGGGCCGTGGGCACCGATCCAGGTGAAGGTCCGGCCGGTCGTCCCCAGGATGACCGAGCGGCCCGCGGTGGACGTCTTCCTGGCGTGTCCGCCGAGGTACGACGTGCTGTTCACCGTGTTCCACGCGATGGGGTACCTGGCCGACGTCTCCTGGTACAGGACGGACTTGAGGGTCGGCCCATAAGCGTAGGCGCCGATGTTGCCGGCCTTGTCGATCGCCCGGACCCGGAATCGGTAGGTGTGGTTGCGAGTCAGCACGACATTCGCCGACTGGGCGGTCGTGGACTTGACCTTGGTGAAGGCGTGACCGTCCGTGCTCTCCCAGAGCTCGAACTTGGAGATGCCCGAACCGGTGTCGGTGCCGCCCCAGGAGAGGTGGACCTTGACGGTCGTGGCGCCCACGATCTGGCTTCCGATCGTCTGGACCGGCGCGCTGACCACGGGCTTGACGACGTCCTTGACGACGTGGACGGTCACGACGGCGCTGCCCGTGAGCACGCCATCGGTGATCGTGTACGAGAAGGTGTCCGTGCCGACGAAGCCGGCCGCCGGGCGATACCGGAGCACGGTGCCGCCGTTCGTGATCTGGACCCTGCCGTGGGCCGGCACGGTCGCGCTCACGATGGTGAGCGTGTCGTCGTCGGCGTCCGTGTCGTTGCCGAGGACGTCGATGATCCGGTAGTCGCTGCCGGTCGTGATCGTCGCCGAGTCGTTGTTGGCGACCGGTGCGCTCTCCGCTGTGACGGTCAGCGAGACGCTGACGACGTTCGAGTCGAGCGAGCCGTCGTTGGCGTGGTAGGTGAACGAGTCCGCACCCACGTACGCCGCGGTCGGCGTGTACGAGAACGAGCCGTCGGCGTTGAGCGTCAGCGCTCCGTGCGTCGTCGTCGCGTCCACGACCGCCGTCAGCGCCGTGTGCAGGGTGTCGATGTCCGTGTCATTGGCGAGGACGCCGCTTCCGGCGGCCACGTTGAGGACCGTGTTCGCGGGGACGCCGTAGGGCCCGTCGGCCACGGCGACCGGCGCGTCGTTGACCGGCGTGACCGTGATGTGGAATGTCGTCGGGGGGCTGAAGTTGACGTCGCCGTCGCCGTTCGGCCCGTTGTCCTCGACGTGGGCGACAAGCGTGGCGGAGCCGTTCGCGTCGGCCGCGGGCGTGAACGTGAGGTCGCCGGCCGGCGAGATCTCCGGGGCGACCGAGAAGAGGTCGGGGTTCGAGTCGCTGTCGATGAAGTAGGTCAGGGTCTGAGCGCTCTCATTCGGCGGGCCGGGCGAGCCGACGGCGAATCCGACGACGGTCGCCGCGCCGGAATCCTCGGCCACGCTCGGGTCGGCGCCGAGGTCGAACGACGGCGCATCGTTCAGGGCATTGACCGAAACGTAGACGGTCGCCGTGTCGGTCGTGGAACCATCGCTCACGGTGTACGTGAACGAGTCTGGTCCCGAGGCTTCGGCGTCCGGGGTGTAGGTGACGAACAGGAGCGAGGCATCGATGGCGACTGTGCCGATCGTCCCATCGGTCTTGGCCGTGATGGTCAACCCGGCGGGCGTCACGCCATCGGGACCCATGTCGTTGGCGAGGACGTCGAGGTTGGTCGCGGACGCATCTTCGGGGATGTACAGGTATGGGACGAGGGCCGTTCCATCGTCGACGGCGTCCACCGCGACAGCTGCCATGACCGGTGCGATGGCTAGCGTCTCGAGGATCAGGATCGCCCCTACGAGGGCAGAACCGGCTTTGGTGAAGAGTCGCATGGACACACTCCGGAATGAGGAGATCGAGCCATCGGTTCCGGACTGGGGACCTGGAGCCTGCGCCTCAGGTGGGACGGCGCGCCCGCTTTCGGGGCCGAGCCGTGGAACCATGGTTCATGGCTGACCTCCACGGTACCCCGTATCGGCCTGCACGTCATCCACCCACGCGTGGAAGCGGTGATGACTGGCACCTCGGGCGGGCACCACGGGCGCGACACGAATCGAAGACCGGGCCCAGGACGTCGGTCCGGGACCCGGTCGGGATCGCGATGGAGGGCTGGTCAGCGCAGGACGACGATCGCGTCCACTTCCACGCGCCTGGTGGTGGGACCCGTGTAGACGATCTTGAACGAATGGGCCGCGCTCGACGCGAACGTGATCGACCAGATCACCTTGCGGTACGTCCGGGTCGACGAGTTCAGGTTGAGGTGGACTTTCAGGACGCCGTCGACGTACACGTCGGCGGTACCGCGGGTCGGGCCTTTGACGCCGATCCAGGTGAAGGTGCGGCCCGTGGTCGTCAAGGTGGCCGACCTGCCGGCGGTGGAGGTCGTGCGGGCATGGCCGCTGCTGTACGAGGCGCTGTTGACCGTGCTCCACGCCGTCACATAGACCAGTGACGTCTCCTGGTAACGGACGAACTTGAAGGTGGGACCGTACGCGAACGACCCGATGTTGCCCTTCTTGTCGATCGCCCGGACCCGGAAGCGGTACACGTGGTTGAGGGTCAGCGTCGCGCTCGAGGACGAGGCGGACGTCGTCTTGATCTTCTTGTAGGAGTGCCCGTCGGTGCTCCACCAGAGCTCGTACTTGGAGACGCCGTAGCCCTTGTCCGTGCCGCTCCAGACGAGGTGGATCTTGACGGTGGACGTACCCATCGTCTGCGACCCGATCGTCTGGACAGGGGCCGTGGCGACCGGCTTGTAGGTGTCCTTCGGGACCTTCACGAGGACGCTGCCGGTGGAGGTGAAGGTGCCGTCAGTGATGGTGTAGGTGAACACGTCGGAGCCGATGAAGCCCGATGCCGGCCGGTACTTCAGGCCGGTCCCACCGCCCGTGATCGAGACCGTTCCATGGATGGGATGGGAAGCGCTCGTGATCAGCAGGGTCTCGCCCAGATCCGGGTTCGCCGCGTAGTCGTTCACGAGCACGCCGAGGGCGACGTAGCCGCTGCCCGAGACGACCGTCACGATGTCCGACACGGCGGTCGGGACGTGGTTCAGGTAGACGTCCATGGACACCGTCGCGATGTTCGAGTCCAGCGACCCGTCGTTGACGTGATACGTGAACGACTCGGGGCCGATGATGCCGCTCGACGTGTATGTGAAGGAGCCATTCGGATTCAGGGTCACCGTGCCGTCGGCCGGCTGGGTATCCAGGACGGCCGTGAGCTGGTCGGACGGAGTGTCGATGTCCGTGTCGTTGGTCAGGACGCCGGCCGCGGCACTGATCGTGATGGCGACGCCCTGCTTCACCAGGTAGGGGGCGCCGTCATCCACGGCGACCGGCGCGTCGTCGACGGCCGTGACGTTGACGTCGAACGTCTGCGGCGCGCTGAAGTTGATGTCGCCGGCGCCATTCGGGCCGCTGTCGACGGCGTGGACGGTGATCGTCGCGCTGCCGTTCAGGTCCGGTCCGGCCGTGAACGTCAGGTCGCCGGCGGACGAGATCGAAGGCTCGACCGTGAACAGACCCGGGTTCGAGTCGGAGTCGATGACGTAGCTGAGGGTCTGGCCACTCTCGTCCGGCGGGCCAGGGGAGCCGGTCGCGAACCCGACGACCGTCTGCGGACCGGCGTCCTCCAGGACGGTCTGGTCGCCGAGAAGGCTGAATGACGGCGGGTCGTTCTGCGCCACGACGGTGACGTCGACGGACGCGGTGTCGAAGCCGCCGTGGCCGTCCGAGATCGTGTAGGTGAACGAGTCGCTGCCGCTCCAGTCCGCCTCGGGCGTGTAGGTGACGAACAGGCCCGAGACGTCGATCGCAACGGTCCCGTGGGCCCCGTCCGTCGTCCCGGAGACGGTGAGCGCATCCCCGTTCGGGTCGCTGTCATTGGCGATCACGTCCACGTTCTTCGGCCCGCCGTCCTCGAAGATCGAGTCGGCCGTGTCGTCCGCGGCGACCGGTGGGAGCTCGTTGATCGTCAGTGTCCCGGTGTCCGTCTTGCCGCTGTAGGTGGCCGTGACGGTGTAGTCACCGGCCGGCGCCGCGGTGCACGTGTGGGCGAGGTTGTCGCACGTCCCCGCCCCATCGATCGTCAGCGTCGTCGACGCGGTGACGTCGGTGATGGGATTGTCCAGGGCGTCGAACGCCTCGATCGAGTAGGTCTGGCCCACTGTGGGGTCGACCGTCGCGCTGGACGGGCTCAGGACGATGTGGTCGAGGGTGCCCGGGCTCACAGTGAGATCCGAGGTGGCGGTCTTCCCACCGTAGTCCGCCGTCACCGTGTGCGGCCCGGAGACGGTCGACTGGCACGTCGCGGTCGGATCGTCGCAGGTGCCGTCCGGGGTGATGGCGAAGGTCGACAGGGCGGTCATGTCGCCGAGCGTGTTGTCGTACTGGTCGAACGCCTCGACCGTGTACACCTGGTCGACGCCGGCGGCCTGGCTCGAACTGGCCGGCGAGACGACGATGTGATCGAGCGGACCGACCGTGACAGTGAGCGTCGCGGTGTCTGTCGCGCCGTTGTTGGTGGCCGTGACGGTGTGGGCGCCCACGAGCGTCCCGTTGCACGTCGCCGTCAGGTCGTCGCACGTGCCGTCAGGCGTGATCGTGAAGGTCGACGAACCGGTCACGTCGCCCAGGTCGTCGTCGGCGAGATCGAACCCCTCGACGGCGTACGTCTCGTCCTCGCCCGCCTGCCGGGAGGAGGTCGACGGGGTGATCGTGATGTGATCGACGGGCCCCACGGTCACCGTGAGCGTCGAGGTGTCGGTCTTGGAACTGTAATTCGCCGTGACGGTATGGGCGCCGAGGGCCGTCGCCTGGCAGGTGGAGGCCACGTCGTTGCAGGTGCCGTCCGGGGCGATGGTGTAGGTCGCCGAACCGGTGACGTCGCCGATGTCGTTGCTGTACAGGTCGTAGGCCTCGACGGTGTAGGCCTGGTCGACGCCGACGGCCTTGCTCGCGCTGGACGGCGAGACGCTGATGTGGTCGACCGGCCCGACGGTCACCGTGAGCGTCGACGTGTCGGTCTTGCCGCTGTAGTTAGCCGTGACCACATGCACGCCCACGAGCGTGGCGTTGCAGGTGGCGCTCGGGCTGTCGCAGCCGCCGTCCGGCGTCATCGTGAACGTCGAGGAGCTCGTGACGTCGCCGATCGCGTTGTCGTACTGGTCGAACGCCGCCACCGTGTAGGCCTGATCCACGCCCGCCTGCACGCTCGCGGTCCCGGGGCTCACGACGATGTGGTCGAGCGCGCCGGCATCCACGGTCAGTCCACCGGTCGCATCGGTGCTGACGCCGTCCGAGGCGGTGAGCGTCCGAGGGCCGGCCGCGTGGAACGTGACGGAGAAGTCGAAGGTCCCGGCGTCACCGCCGTCGTAGGTGTGGCTCACGGGGGTCACGACGTCGCCCGCGTCGCCGGTGTCGAGGGTGACCGTGCCCGTGTACAGGTGGATCGATGACTCCCGTGTCCTGCGCCTCGACGGTGACCGTCGTGGGCACGCCCGCGCTCGCGCTCGCCGGCAGCGAGATGAACGCCAGCGCGTCGGCGGCGGCGAAGACCGAACCTACGCCGAGGGCCGGCAGGACGAGCGTCGCGACCAGGAGGGCGGACATGAATCGGGCGAAGAGGCGCATGGGTCGAGCTCCTGGGTGCGAGGACGTGGTCACGTGCATTGGCCGCTGTAGGTCTTGGTGAGCGACTTGGAACCGGACGCGTTGGTCACCGTGAGCTTGATCTTGAAGCTCCACTTCTGGCCCGACGTGTGCGCGCCGATGCGTGTAGTTGCGCGTCCCGCTGGCGCCGGTCTTCGTGCCGGACGGCGTGTAGAAGGTCCACGTGTAGCGAGCTGGCATGCGCCGACCCGGACCCGTCGTAGATGACGGAGATGGTGCTGCTGCACGAATTCTGGTCGTATGCCGTGTAAGATCCCGGGGACCGGCAGTGGCGGCGGCTTCGGCGTGGGCTTGGGCGTCGGCACCGGGGTCGGCTGCGGCGTCGGTCGCGGGGTCGGCTTGGGCGTGGGCTTCGGGGTCGGCTTGGGCGTCGGCACCGGGGTCGCCACGACCAGCGGGCTCGGCGACACGGACGGGCTGGGCGACGGGCTCGGCGAGGGCGTGACGACGATGCTCACGGTCGGCGTGGGCGTGGGCGTCGCGGTGGGCGCGATCGCGAGCAGCGTGGCGGACGGCGTGGCGGTCGCCAGGGCGGCGACGCTCCCGCTGCCCGTGAGCCAGGGCACGGCCGCGAACGCGGTCAGGCCGACGATCGCGAAGACGAGCAGGACCACGGCGGCGTCCCGGTAGATGCGCCGGCGGCGCGAGAAGACGGACGGCGACGGGTCGGCCTGGGCGGCCTGGACGTCGCCATGAGCTCGGCCAGCCAGCCGGTCGAACGGGTACCGATCTCGCTCGCCTTGGAGGATGCGGTCGGGCTGGCGGACAGGCTCATCGCGCTCGCGGCCGCGAGCGAGTGGGGGCGGGCCTGCTGGAGGAGCGGGATGGAGTCGTCGTCCAGCGCCGCCGCCGCTGCGGCCGCCGCGGCGGCGACCGGCGACAAGGCCGGTCCCGCGGGCGCGGGCGCGGGCTCATAGGGGACGGGCGCGTACGGAGCAGGCGCGGGTGTCGGCGCGTACGCCGGATAGGCAGGCGCGGAGGGCTCGTCGTAGACGGGTTCGGCGCGCTCGTTCGGCTCTTCGCCGGGACCGCCGTCACCCATGAGCGCGGCGAGGCGGTCCAGGGGGTTGACCTCGCCCTGGGTCGTCTCGATGACTTCGGGCTCGGGCGCCTGGCCTCCGGTCAGGCTTCGGATCACCCACTTCAGCGGGGATTCATCCGACTGGCGGCGGAGCCATGTCCGCCCACCGGCGCGACGCCCGACCTGGGCGACACGGGCGACCGTCGTGATCACCACGAGCACGATGAAGATGAGTAGAACGAGTTCGATTGACATTCGGCTCCGTCGGCAGGCCCTGGGGTCCTGGCCCGTCCGGGGCAAGGCTAGAACGGGGCCCCTCCGGCCGAGGACATCCCGTTGGTCCCGCCGGGGGCAGGCCGATGGTCCCAACCGGCACCGGAATCGAACGGTCGGGGAGGCACGCTGGCACCACCGATTCGGTCGATCGGGGCGGCCATCGGGTCGGCCGTCATCCCGCGGGCCGGCGCGCTCCGGTCAGATACTCCGGGGGAGTATCGGACGGTCGGGCCCGCGAGCGCGGTCGGTCAGGCCGGGCGGGGCTCCGCGGAGCGCTCGTAGATGGCGATGTGCCAGAGCCGCTCGCGGTCCACGTGGCGGAGCCGGAAGCCGGCGGCGGCCAGGCGCTCCTCGATCGAGCCGAGGTCGTGGACGAAGCCCGGGCAGGGCCGGCCCCGAAGGGTGTCCCAGGCGTTCTCGATCCACTCGTCCAGGCGGGCGACGACGCCGCGCCAGCCGCGCGAGGTGGGGACCGTGAAGGCGTACAGCTGCGTCGCGGCGGGCAGCGAGTTGGCCAGCAACCGCTCGATGTCCGGGTAGCAGCACATGACCCGATCAAGGATCACCCAGTCGTGAGGCTCGAGTGGGACCTGGGCGGCGTCGCCGACCGAGAGGTGGACGCGGTCCGAGAGCTGCGCCTGATCGGATCGCGCGCGGGCGACCCCGATGCTCGTCGCCGACAGGTCCACGCCGTCCGCGCCGGCGGCACCGGCCTGCATCAGCCCGAGCAGCAGGCCGCCGCGCCCGCAGCCGAGCTCGAGCACGGTCCTGCCGCCGGGGTCCATGGCGAGGAGCGCGGCCAGCAGGCGCTGCGACACGGCGACCATGTCGTCGGCCCGGCCCCTGGCCAGCCGATCTGCGGCCTTGGCGTCGAAGTGGCGGGCGATCCGGTCGTCGGTCGGACAGGCGCAGGCCGGACCCCGGTCGGGCGGCGGGTCGATCGTGTCGTCGCTCCGGTCGCTCACGACGGGTGATCCTCCTGGGGCGTTTGGGCTCGGTCCGACAGGGGGTCTGCCGGCAGTAGGCGCCACCGTCCGGCGCCGATCAGCGCCGGCCGGGCGGGGAGAGCGCGGGATCGCGGGGCTTGGCCGCTTCCGGGTCGGCGGCCTCCGCCGGGGCCCGGGCGATGGGCGGATCCGACGGACCGGTCGCGTGCCCGGGTCCGACGGCGGTTGGCTCCCCGACCGGCGAGGCCATCGGAACGGCTTTGAGCGCCGCCTTGGCTTTGGACGCCCTGGTCGAGCTGTCGACGGAGCGGCGGGTGAGGACGAAGAACACGAGCCCGGTGACCAGCGTCAGCGCGACGAACGCCACGAGCTGCGCGCTGACCGGCAGGAACAGCGCCATCAACCCCAGGACGATGCAGATCGCGTAGATGAGGATCACGGTCTGGAGGTGGCTGAGGCCCAGGTCCAGCAGCCGGTGATGGATGTGGCCACGGTCCGGGGCGAACGGCGAGCGCCGGGCGGCCACCCGCCGGACGATGATCCAGAACGTGTCGATGATCGGCACGCCCAGGACGAGCATCGCGACCGCGACCTTGGCCGTGCCCAGGATCGACAGGATCGCCAGCGTGTAGCCAACGAACAGGACGCCGCTCGTGCCGACGAAGACCGTGGCCGGGAAGAAGTTCCAGCGCAGGAAGCCGGCCAGGGCCCCCACCAGCGCGAAGCACAGGACCGCCACGAACGGTTGGCCGAACCCGTTGCCCACCGCCGTCGTCAGGCTGATGAGGCCGAGGGTCAGGGCGGCGATGAGCCCGATGCCCGACGAGAGCCCGTCCAGCCCGTCGATGAAGTTGATGCTGTTGACCATCCCCAGGATGAACAGCAGGGCGAAGCCGGCGCCGACGAGGCCGCTCATGTCCACGGTGTCGCCGAACGGGCTCGAGATCTGGTCCGGGGTCGCGCCGAGCAGGATGGCCCCGACCGCCAGGAAGACCTGGCCGGCGAGCTGGTAGCGCGCGCGGAGCTGGAACGTGTCGTCGAGCGATCCGATGACGGTCGCCAGGACGCCGCCGACCAGGAGGGCGATGAGCTCGGTCGTGCCGATGGTGCCCGGGGGCCGGATCGTCGACCCGGTCTGCTCGTTGACCACCAGGAAGACGACGCTGGCCGCGAGGCAGGCGACCGCGACCGCGATGCCCCCGCCGCGGGGTACCGGGCTGGTATTGACCCGGCGCTCATCGGGATGGTCGACCATGCCCAGCCGATGGGCCAGGCCGCGGACGAGCGGGGTCAGGACGAAGGCCAGGATCGCCGCGAGGAGCAGGGTGCCGACGAGGAACGGCAGCGCCGACCCGACTCCCGGCGCGAACCTCATGCGCGGGCGAGCCCCGGAACGGGGAACTGGTTCACGATCTCGCGAACCTCGGCGGCCAGGCGGGCCTGCTCCGCGGGCTCGGCACGCGAGGCGATCGCCGAGACGATGATCCGGCCGATGGCCCGCATCTCGTCCGTGCCGAATCCCCGGGTCGTCACGGCCGGCGTCCCCACCCGGATCCCCGACGCGATGTTGGGGGGGTTCTGGTCGAACGGGATGGCGTTCTTGTTGACGGTCACGCCGATCTCGTCGAGGAGGTGCTCGGCCTCGCGCCCGGTGACACCGAGCGGGGTCACGTCGACGAGCATGAGGTGGTTGTCCGTCCCGCCACTGACCAGGCGGGCGCCCTGGGACGCGAGCGTGTCAGCGAGGACCTGGGCGTTGTCGATGGTCCGCTGCTGGTCGTGGCGGTACTCGTCGCCGAGGTTGAACTGGAAGCCCACGGCCTTGGCGGCGATGACGTGCATGAGCGGCCCGCCCTGCACGCCCGGGAAGACGCTCCGGTCGATCGTCGCGCCGAGGTCGGGCTTGACCATGGGATAGTCGGCCGGGTCGATCCCGTCGGGGAGGCTCCGGCGGCTGAAGATGAGCCCGCCTCTCGCTCCGCGAAGCGTCTTGTGGGTCGTCGTCGTGACGAGGTCCGCGTGCGGGAACGGGCTGGGGTGGAGGCCGGCCGTCACCAGCCCGGCGATGTGGGCCATGTCGACCCACAGCAGCGCCCCCACCGAGTGGGCGATATCGGCCATTCGCGGGAAGTCGATGATGCGCGGGTAGGCGGAGGCGCCGGCGATGATGAGCTTCGGGCGGACCTCTTTCGCCTGGGCCTCGAGCGCGTCGTAGTCGATCCGCTCCGTGTCCTGGCGGACGCCGTAGCCGTGGACCTCGAAGTACCGCCCGCTGAAGTTGAGGGCCATGCCGTGGGTGAGATGGCCGCCGTGGGCCAGGCTCATGCCCAGGATGCGGTCGCCCGGGCTGCAGGTCGACATGTACACGGCCATGTTCGCCTGGGCGCCGCTGTGGGGTTGCACGTTCACGTGCTCGGACCCCGGGAAGAGCCGCAGGGCACGTTCCTGGGCCAGCCGCTCGGCGACGTCCACGAACTCGCAGCCACCGTAGTAGCGCTTGCCCGGCAGCCCCTCGGCGTACTTGTTGGTCAGCCAGCTGCCCTGGGCCTCCATCACGGCCGCGAACACGTAGTTCTCCGACGCGATGAGCTCGATCTTGTCGTGCTGGCGGTGGCGTTCGCCCTCCATGGCCGCCCAGAGCTCCGGGTCGACATCGGCGATCCGGGCCCAGCCGAGGCCCGACGGTGTGGTCGTGGTCAACCTCGACTCCTCAGAGGGCGGGCCGGCCCCTCGATCGGCCCGCGGTCCTGGTGGTGTGCGGGCGGCCCGGGACATCGGGCGGCTCGGGTCGCGTCGCGCGGTATCGTCCCACATCGCGGCCCTCGGCGGCCATCGGGGCACACCCGGTCGACCTCCCCGATCCCAGCGCGAACCGGTCGGACACCCTCCCGAACCTTATGGCCCTAGGTGCATATCGAGCGCCGGCGAGGTGGGCGCCGCGGACCTCATTCTCGGACGGCCCTGCACGAACGGGGCGAGATCGTAGCGCCTATGCACCTACGGCCATGAGCCGCGAGGACCCGTCCTCGGACGGCCCTGCACGACCGGGGCCGGGGCCAGCCGTCTTATGCACCTACGGCCATGGGCCGCGAGGACCGTCCCGGGCGGCCCTGCACGGCCGGGGCCGGTGCCAACCGTCTTATGCACCCACGGCCATGGGCCGCGAGGACCTTCCCGGGCGGCCCGTCAGAGTCCGGCCTTCAGGGCGAGGATCCGGTCGTACGAGGCCTGGAGCGTCGCGATCGGGATCGTCCCGGCCCGGGCGGCGGTCAGCAGGGTCGAGAAGACGGTCCGCGAGGTCGACTCGGAGCCCGTGATCAGGAGCAGGTCCGTGCCCGCCCGTGCCGCGAGCACCGCCAGCGACTTCGTTGCGACCTTGCGGGCGTGGGCCGTGCCGTCGAGCGAGTCGGTGATCGTCACGCCCCGGAAGCCGAGCTCGGTCCGCAACAGGCCCTCCGCGATCGCCGGCGACCAGCCCGCGCCGTTGACCGTGTCGTACGCGTTGTACGTGGCGTTCGACAGCATGATGAGCGGGATGCCGTTGCCGATCGCCGTCCGGTACGGCAGGAGTCCGGGGTCGAGGCGCGTCTTCTTCCCGCCGATCGCGACCACGTACGCGTCGGTGTTCCGGGCCGCCAGGCCGATCCCCGGGAAGTGCTTCATCGACGGGACGACGCCGCCCGACTCGAGCCCGTCCGCGAAGGCGCCGGCGAGCTCGGCCGTGACGGCAGGATCGAACGAGAACGTCCGGCCGTCCTGGTACATGAACGAGGCCTTCGAGCTCGGCACGTCCGCCACGGGGGCAAGGTCGACGTTGACGCCCAGCTCCGCGAGGGCGACCCCGGTGCGCTCGCCCTGGTCGCGCGCGACGGCCGGGTCGCCGTTCGTCCCCATCTGGGGTGGCGACATCGTGGGCGGGGCCCACCGGAGCCGCTTGATGGAGCCGCCCTCCTGGTCGATCGCGACGATGAACGTGGGCTGGCCGCCCGCCTCCGCCGCACTCGCCAGGCGCGCGGTCAGCGCGGCCAAAGCCGCGCGCGTCGTGACGTTCGGGCCGAACAGGATGACCCCACCGATCTCGCCGCGCCCGATCCGACCGAGCAGGTCCGCGCTCGGCGTGGTGCCGTCCATCCGCACGACGAGCTTCTGGCCGATGAGCCGCCTGAGGGTGGCCGTGTCGGCCGACGAGCCGGGCGTCGACGCCCCCTCGCTCGGGCTCGGGGTGGCCCCGCCGACCTGGCTCGATGACGGCGCGGTACCCGTGGCCGAGCCCGATGGTGAGCCGGGAGCGAGCGCGCTCGTCGACGGTGCGGGCGACGCCGTGGGCGGGGTCGTCGCGGCCCGCACGACGACCAGGCCGACGGCGACCGCGATGACGAGCACGATCGCGATACCCAGCCGAGCGCCTCTCATCGCCGCATCATAGGCGCGGTCTCCCACCCCTCCCCGCGGGACCCGGATCTCCTACAGGACCGAGACCTCGACCTCGTCGATGAGCCGGGCGGCGAACACCGGGTCGAGATTGCCGGCGCCCGGCTCGAGCGCGTTCGCGATGCCGGCCGCCATCCCGGCCGCGGCCGCTCCGACCAGGCTCGACCCGGCGACGATCGCGTACGCCAGCCCGGCCACGAAGGCGTCGCCGCTGCCCACGGGATACGTCCCCCGCGCGGCCGTCGAGCGCAGGTGCCAGGCCGACGACCCTTCGCAGGCGACCGCGCCATCGGCCCCCAGGGTCACCACGACCCGACCCGCGCCGCCGTCGATGAGGTCGCGCGCCGCGTGGACGGCATCGGCCGGGCCGGTCACCGGCAGGCCCGTCGCCTCGGCCGCCTCGGCTCCATTGACCTTGACGATCGAAGGATGCTCCGCGACCGCGAGGCCGAGGGGTGCGCCGTGCGTGTCGACGACCGTGACGGTGGGTGCGCCGAGGCGGACGATGCGCGCGTAGCCATCCACCGGCGCGCCCGGCGGCAGGCTCCCGGAGCACACGACGGCGCCCACGTCGCCACGCTCCACCTCCTGGGCGACGGCGTCCTCGCAGGCGGCCCAGGTCGCGCCCGCGATCGGTTCGCCCGGCTCGTAGAACTCGGTCAGGCGGCCGGTCGAGCGGTCCAGGACCGACAGGCACGTCCGCGTCTCGGCATCGCCCGCATCGCGGACGAGGGACGCCTCGATCCCGAGGGCGGCGAGCCGGTCCGCGATCCAGTCGCCGGCCCGGCCGCCCACGATCGCCACGACGGTCACGCGTGCCCCCAGGGCCAGGGCGGCCCGCGCCGCGTTGAGGCCCTTGCCGCCGGCGACGGCGACCACGCCGTCGGGCCGATGGATCGCCCCGACCGTGAGCCGGTCGACTTCGACGAGCCGGTCGATCGACGGGTTCGCCGCGACGAACAGGAGGCGCTTGCCGGCCGTCACCCGGCGCCGCCGGCCCAGCCGGCCAGTGCCCCGGTCGCCTCGGCCAGGGTCGGCTGGCCGTCCACCCCGCCGCGCCGCAGCGTCGACAGCGCGCCGCACACGGCGCCCAGCCGCAGCGCGTCGGCGAGCGGACGCCCGTCGAGCCAGGCCCGGAGGAACCCGGCATCGAACGCGTCGCCGGCACCGGTCGTGTCGACGGGCGTGACCGGCATGGCCGGGCTGCGGACGACGCTGCCGTCTGGAGCGACGGCGAGCGCTCCGTTCGACCCGAGCTTCACGACCACGGTCGGGCCGCTGCCGGGACGGTCCCGGGCGCCGATCCGGGCGAGCTCCCGGGCGGCCTCCTCCACGTCGTCCCGCCGCGCGATCCGGCATGCCTCGGCCTCGTTGGGCAGGAACACGTCGGCCGCCCGGAGCATGTCGGCGACGCCGCCGTCCCATCGGTCGCTCGGGTCCCAGTTCGTGTCGAACGAGGTCGTCAGCCCGCGCGCCCGGGCCGCCGCGAAGTACCCGGGCAGCCGGGCGCGGCTCGCCTCCTGCAGGAAGAAGCAGCTCGAATGGAGATGGCGCGCGCGGCCGAGCAGCGCGTCGGGGATCGCGTCCACGTCCAGTGCCCCGATCGAGCCCATCGCGGTCAGGATCGCCCGGTCGCGGCCGCTCGTCAGGATGACGGTCGCGCCCGTGGGCCGCGACACGTCGACGGTGCAGGCCGACACGTCGATCCCGCGGTCGGCCATCGCCGCGAGCATGAACCGGCCGAACGGATCGTCCCCGACGACCCCAGCGAACGCGACGCGCGACCCGAGGCGCGCGGCGCCGCAGGCGAAGATCGCCGACGAGCTGCCGACCGTCAGGCCGATCGAATCCACGAGCCGCTCGACCTCCCCGAAGACCGGCACGGGGTCGGGGTCGGAGATGACGATGTCGGGGTTGATCTCGCCGACGACGAGGATCTCGATGTCGCGGTCGGGCGCGGACGGATCCGGCGTCACGTCAGTACTCGCGGTACCAGCCGTCGCCCGGCGACGGCGCGTCGGCCAGGCGGCCGGGCCGGGCGAGGAACGGATGCCCGACCGCGTCGACCAGCTCGACGAGCCGCCCGAGCCGCTCGCGGCCGGTCGTCATGAGGAACGCGTCGCGCGCCTCGGGTGCCATCGTCGCGGCCTCCGCCCAGACCGAGCGGCCGACCAGCACGCCGCTCGCCCCGGCCCGGCAGGCGGTCTCGACCTGGGCCTCGAACGTGGCCTCGTCCACCCCGCCCGACAGGAGGACCCACGGCGCGGCCGACGCGGCGTCCAGCTCCGCGCACGCTTCCTGCCACGCCGAGCGGTCGGCGACCCCGGCGTCGTAGGGGAACTCGGCCTTGAGGATGTCGCCGCCGATGGCCGTCAGGCGACGGGCGGTCTCGACCACGACCCGCCGGCGCTCCTCGCCGATGAGCTTCCGCCCGGCGACCAGCGAGAACGAGAGCGGCTCGACGAACAGGGCCAGGTCGAGCGCGCGACAGGCCTCCGACACGCCGGCGACGAAGCGCTCCTGGTCGGCGGCGTTCGGCGCGTCGGGGTGGTAGTAGACGAGGAGCTTGGCCGCCGAGGCGCCCAGGCGCTTGACCTTGTCCGGGCTCCAGCCGTCCAGGACGCGGCTGATGCGGGCCGTCTCCGGGCCCACGTAGCCGGTCGCCTCGATGGCGACGATGAGCCCGGACCGCGCGGGCATCGCGCCGTCGTGGATGCCCTGGGCGGCCCCGATCTCCGGGTCGAGCAGCGTCCCGGTGGCGACCGGGGCGAGCGCCCGGACGACCGCGCGCTTGAACGCGACCATCTCGTCGTACGTCACCGTGTCGGGGGCATCCGGACGGAGCTCCCGGCGGAGGTTCTGGCGATGGTCCAGGGCGAGGACGGCGAAGGTCCCCCGCTCCGACGCGCAGGCACTGAGACCGCGTCTCGTTCCGAGGAGGTACGTCACGTGGGGGTCGCGGCCGCGGCGCCGGGGACACGCAGCTTCAGGATCCGCGCCGCGTTCTCCGCGTAGATCTTGCGGAGCACATCGTCCGGCAGGCCGATGCCGTGGATCTGCCAGCGCCCCTGGCTGGGGACCGGCTCGACCCCGTAGTCGAACGACTCGTCGACCGTCTCCAGGAACCGGTAGTGGAGCCGGTAGATCGCCGGGTCCGGCGCGAGGTCCACCCCGAACAGGATCCGGTCCGCGTACCGGACCATGAACGCGCGCGTGCTGTACGGCTGGCGGCCGAGCTCGCCCAGGCGCGCGGCGATGTCGATCGACAGGTTCGGATTCGCGTCCAGCAGCCGGCCGACCAGGCCCAGGTCCTCCGAGGCGCAGCCCACGTGGGCGCCGACGAAGGTCGTCCGCGGGTGCCGCGCCACGAGCCGGCCGAAGGCCGCCAGCAGCTCGTCGAACGGCGGGAACCCGGGCGCGTCAGGATCGCCGGCCCGGTCCGGCGGGCGGGTCGGCCAGAAGTGCCAGTCGGGGTGTTCGCGGAGCTCCTCCCAGCGCTCGTTGGCGGGATCGAGCGGCTCGAAGAAGGCGACCGGATCGGCGATGTGGATGATGACCGGCAGGTCCAGCTCCGCCGCGGTCGCCCAGAGCGGGTCGAGCCGAGCGTCGTCCACCGCGACGAGGCGCCCGGCCGGGTCGGTCGCCCGCAGGCCCAGGAGCTTCCAGACCTTGAGGCCGCGCGCGCCCCTGGCCGCCGAGTCGCGAAGGCGTTGAGATTCGGTCTCACCAAAGGCCGGATCGGTCGCCCAGGAAGGGTAGTCGAGCCCGGCGAAGACGACGACCCGGTCGTCGGGCGTGCGCCAGCGCTCGATCTCCGCGCTGAGCGCGTCGCCCTGACCGCCATCGAGGTCGACCAGGGTCGCAACTCCGGCTTCGTCGAGGACCTCCAGCAGGTCCGACGGCGAGCGCGTCGGCCAGTCGCCGCCGAAGGCCGATCCGAGGTGGTTGTGGGCGTCGATCACCGGGAACCTCGGACGGGCGACCGGATGGACGGGCGTCCGCAGCGACGAGCGCGGGCGGAAGTCGGCCAGGCGAAGGTCCGTGCGGGCGTCCGCGTCGCTCATGACGCGTCGAGGATGACGACCTGACCGAGGTGGCGTGGCGCGTCCGGGTCGCAGCCGCGGGTCAGCGCGAGCGAGAGGGCCAGCCCGTGGGCCGGATGGAGCAGCAGCGGCAGGCGCGCCGCCGGATGGAGGCCCGTGCCGATCAGGCTGACCGTGCCCGGCGCGTCGCGTGCCTCCTCGTCGTCCCGTGCCAGGACCCACGTGTCGGCCCCCAGGGCGGCCGCCTCGGCGACGACCCGGACCTCGTCCGCGGCGCCCGGACCGCCGACCAGTCCGACGACCAGGACCCCCGGCTCGCACACGGAGATCGGTCCGTGCCGGAACTCGAGCGGCTCGTAGGCGTTCGTGGCGACCTGGCTCGTCTCGGTCAGCTTCAGGCACCATTCCGCGGCGATGCCGGACGCGGCGCCGCCGCCCAGCACGACGACCCGGCTCCAGTCGGTCGTCCCGAGCCGCCGGCCCGTGGTCGCCGCGGCCGAGACGTCCTTCCAGCGTCCCGCCGCAAGGCCCAGGTCGGCCACCAGCCCGGCGTCTCCGCCGACCGCGCCGACGACGCCGATGAGGAGCGCCAGCATGCTCGCGAACGAGCGGGTCATGACGATCGCCCGCTCGTCGCCGGCCGGGGAGACGAGGGTCATGTCGGCGGCGCCGGCGAGTGGGCTGTCGGCCCGGCAGGTGACGGCGATCGTGGGGTGGCCGCGGTCCCGTGCCCGGCCGGCGACATCGACCGCCTCCGACGTCGACCCGGACCGCGAGATGACGACGACGGGTTCGGTCGCCGGGAAGGCGCCCACGAACACCCCGTCCGGCCGGAGCAGGATCTCGGACAGCGGCACGGCCGCGAACGGCCGATGGGTCACCTCGCGGGCCATGGACGCCGCGGCCAGGGCCAGGTAGTACGAGGAGCCGGCGCCGGTGAGGATCACCCGGTCCGCGCTGCGCAGGACGTCGCGGGCGGCGGCGGGGGCGGAGCCGGCCGCCTGGACCGCCGCGGCGATCGCCTCGGCGGAGGTCGACGACTCGCGCCAGGTCAGCAGGTGAGCCAGGTCCTTCATCGGTCGCGCAGCTCCACGGAATAGCGGTAACGGTCGCCTCGGACGGTCGACCGGCAGAATTCGATCGGGGCGTCGTCCTGGTCGAACGCCGTCCGCTCCACGCGCAGGGCGGGCTCGCCCCGGCGCTGGTCAAGGAGGTCCGCCTCGTCCGCCGTCACGAGGACCGGCTCGAACGTCTCGCGCGCCCGGGTCGGGCGGCAACCGTACGCGTCGGTGAGCGTGTCGTACAGCCGGACCCGGCCGAAGTCGACGGCCTCCAGGCCGGGGAAGCGGTCGGCCGGCAGGTAGCTCGTCTCGACGACGAGTGGGTCGTCGCCGGCCAGGCGGAGCCGGCGCAGCGCCACGACCCGCGTCGCGGGCTCGATGCCCAGGGCGGCGGCCACGGCGTCGTCGGCCGGTTCGAGGCCCAGCCCGAGCACCCGCGTCCGCGGCTCGAGCCCGTGCCGCTCGATCTCGCGACTGAACGAGTAGAAGCCGCCGATCGTGTGCTCGAAGCGGCGATTCGTGACGTACGTGCCCAACCCGCGCCGGATCTCGAGGAGTCCTTCCGCCACGAGCTCGCGGAGCGCCTGCCGGACGGTGGCCCGGCTGACCCCGTAGCGGTCCATCAGCTCGACCTCGGTCTCGACCTGGGCGCCCGGCGTCAGCTCGCCCGACCGGATCCGGTCGCGGATGTCCGTCTCGATCCGGCGGTAGAGCGGCAGTCCGGGAGCGGCCAGGGCGTTCATCGGGCGGTCATCGGGGCGGTCATGGGGGGCGGCATCGGGGTGGTCAGCCCTTGATCCCGGACATGGCGATGCCCCGGACGAAGTGGCGCTGGGCGAGGATGAACAGGACGATCATCGGCAGGACGCTGACGAGCGCGCCGGCCATGAGCAGCGGCCACTTGCCCACGTACTGGCCCTGGAACAGCGCCAGGCCGGCCGTGAGGGTGAAGCTCGACACGTCGCGCAGGTAGATGATCGGGTCGATCAGGTCGTTCCACGTCCACATGAACGTGAAGATCGCGAGCGTCGCCAAGGCGGGCCTGGCCAGGGGCAGGTAGATGTGGCGGTAGATGTGCCACGGATTGGCCCCGTCGACCCGGGCCGCGTCGGCCAGCTCGTGCGGGATGGCCAGGAAGAACTGGCGCAGCAGGAACGTGCCGAACGCCCCGCCCAGGAACGCGCCCACCCAGAGCGGCTCCTGCGTCCCGATCCAGTTGCCGCTCGTGCTCAGCGGATGGGGCAGCAGGCGGTACAGGATGAAGTTGGGCACCAGGACGACCTGGAACGGGATGATCAGGGTGACCAGGAGCAAGGCGAACAGCGGCTCGCGGAACCGGAACCGGAGTACCGCGAAGGCGTACGCCGCCGTGGAGCAGCTGACGAGCGCCCCGACCGTGTTGAGCGTCGCGAGCTTGATCGAGTTGAAGAAGAACGACCCGAACGGCAGCGAGTTCCACATGTCCGGGTAGTTCTGCCACTGGGGGTCGCGGGGCAGGAGCGTGGGCGGCACGGCGAAGACCTCCGCCCGGGTCTTGAGAGACGTCGAGATCATCCACAGGAATGGGACCATCATGAGTATCCCGCCCGCGACGAGGACGCCGATGAGGATCGCCCGCTGGACGATCTTCCGGCGCGACCGGGCGCGCCGCCGGCGGGCCGACGCCAGGTGGGCGCCGGAGCCGGCGTCGGTCCCGGCCCGAAGCCGGCCCGTCGTGGTCGCGCTCACTGGTAGTGCACCCAGCGGCCCTGGAGCCGGAAGTAGATCGCCGTGAACCCCGCCACGATGATGAACAGCATCCATGAGGCGGCACTGGCGTAGCCCATCTTGAAGAACTTGAACCCGTTCTCGTAGATGAAGTAGACGACGGTGATCGTCGCGTCGGTCGCCCGCGGGCGTTCCAGGACGAAGATCTGGTCGAAGACCTGGAAGCTGTCGATGAGGGCGAGGACGCCGGTGAAGAAGATGCTCGGCGTGAGGAGCGGCAGGACGACGCCCCGGAAGCGCGCCCAGCGGCCGGCGCCGTCCACGCTGGCCGCGTCGAGCAGCTCCTCCGGGATCGCCTGAAGGCCGGCCAGGAAGATGATCACGTTGACTCCGAGGCCCTGCCAGATGGACATGGCCACGATGGCCGGCATCGCCAGGGTCGGGTTGTTGAGCCACTGCTGGGGAGCGATCCCGACGAGCCCGATCGTCTCGTTCAGGAGGCCCTGGTCCGGGCTGTAGATCCACTGCCAGACGAGCGCGATCGCGATCGTGGAAGTCACGACCGGGAGGAAGTAGGCGGTCCGGATCCAGGCGATGCCGCGGATCTTCTGGTTCAGTGCGAGGGCCAGGCCGAGCGCGAGCGCGAGCCCGATCGGCACGGACGTGGCCGTGTAGAAGAACGTGTTCCGGAGCGCCTGCAGGAACCGGTCGTCGCTCACGAGGGACGCGTAGTTGTCGAGCCCCACGAAGCTCGGGGCGGTCAGCAGGTCCCACTCGGTCAGGCTGATGCCGAGCGTGGCGACGATCGGCCCGGCCGACAGGACCGCCAGCCCGAGCAGGGTCGGGGCGAGGAACAGCAAGGCCCAGCGCGCCTCGCCGGCCAATGGGCCGCCCCGCCGTGAGGCGGGGCGGCGGAGGCTGGTCATCGGCGGCGGACCCGACCGCCCGTCACTGGCTGGCGAGGATGCTGTCGAGCTTCGACAGGACCTTGTCCACGGCCTGGCGGGCCGTCTCGTTGTTCGAGTTGTAGACGTTGGCGTCGAGCTCCGTCTGGAGCTCGGTGGTCCACTCGTCGAAGCCCTTGAACGACGGCTTGATGTGAGCGTAGGCGATCGAGTCGGCGAGGACGTTGGCCCCGTTGAACGAGGTCGCGAACGGTCCGCTGAGCACGGACTTGTTGGCCGGCAGCGATGCCTTCAGCTCCATGAGCTTGGTCTGCGCGTCCGGGCTGGCGAGGTACTTCACGAACTCCCAGGCGGCATCCGGGTTCTTGGTCCCCTTGAACACGACCGCTCCGGTCGGGTTGATCGACGTGAAGCGGCCGGCCGGACCCTTGGGCAGCGGGGCGATCCCGAAGTCGATGCCCGCCGCGATGTGGGTCGCCACCAACCACGAGCCGTTCGCCTCCATGGCGGCCTGCCCCTGCTCGAACTCATCGCCCTTGTCGGCGACCGGGACATCCATGATCTTGTCCTTGTAGATCAGGTCCTGGAGGAACTGCATCCCACCCACGGCCTGGTCGCTGCCCACGAGGCTGGTCTTGTGGTCGGCCGAGATGATGTCTCCGCCGTTCTGCCAGACAAGCGACGACCAGTAGTTCTCCATGTCCGACGTCTCGGTATAGAAGCCCCACTGGGTGACGTTGCCGCCGGCGGTCTTCAGGGTGAGCTTCTTGCCGACCTCGACGAGCTTGGCCCAATCCCACGTGTCGTCGGGATACGGGACGCCGGCGGCGTCGAACATCTTCTTGTTGTAGAAGAGCCCGATCACGTTGAGGTCGCGCGGCAGTCCGAACTGTCCGGTCGGCGTGGTGAAGTCGGCGACCGCCTGGTCGGCCAGCTGGGTCAGGTCGTAGCCCGACCTGTCGATGTACGGCTTGAGGTCGAGCAGCACGTCGCGGCTCTGATAGTCCGGGAAGAGCGGGCCGTCCATCGCGAACACGTCCGGCGCGTCACCGCCGGCGATCCCCGTCTGGAGCTTGTCCCAGTACGTGTCCCAGTCCGAGACGGTCACCTTGACGGTGATCTTGGGGTTGGCGACGTGGAACGCGTCGACCACCGCCTGCTGGTTCTTGATCTCCTCCGGGTCGCCCCAGATCGAATACGAGATCGTCGCTTCCGGGCCGGTGTAACCGGCGTCCGACGGGGCGGCCGTGGCCGTCGCGGCGGACGATGAACCGGCCGTGCCCGGCGCCGCCGTCGGCGCCGTGGTCGGGACAGGCGTCGCGCTGCTGCCGCAGGCGGCCAGCACGAGTGCGGCGGTCGCCGCAAGGGCGATGAAGCGGCGGGTCACGGCGGCTGCCGGACCGGTCCGTTCGCGGGTCATGGCTGCTCCTCCTTCGGTGCGACGCCGGGCGTCGTGGTCATCCGGGTGCGCTGCCGCCGAGCCAGGCCGGGAGCCATTCCGCTTCGGCCTCGATCATCGCGTCGGT
The DNA here is from genome assembly GCA_963719285.1 of uncultured Chloroflexia bacterium. Taxonomy (GTDB): domain Bacteria; phylum Chloroflexota; class Limnocylindria; order Limnocylindrales; family CSP1-4; genus C-114. The sequence continues at coordinate 236,168 of CAVRBO010000003.1, read as the reverse complement.
CAGACGCCACGTGTCTTCGAGGGTGAGGTGGGACTGGACGACCGGGTCGGTCATCACCGCGTGCCGGATGGCCGGCGCGTCATGGTCCAGGGCGGCTCGAACAGTCAGGGCCTGCATGTCCACGGCGCCGCGGATGTAGGCGGCAAGCTGGTCCGGGAGCGGGTCCATGACCTGGGGGTGGATGCCCCCGCCGTCGACCGTGCACGGAACCTCCACGCAGGCGCCGGGATCGAGATTCGGTATCAGTCCGTCGTCGTTCATGACGTTCCCGACGATCCGGGCGGCCCCGCCGGTGGTGATCGCCTCGGCGATCGTGGCCGCGTACTCGCCGCTCCGCTCGATCTCGAACGGCTCGCCGGCGTCGAGCTTGCGCTTCGTCTCGGCGTATTCGGCGAGGTTGCCGGCGACGCGGCCGAGGTACTCGCCGAGCGCGACGTTGAAGTGCTCGACGGTGTCCCCGCTCGCGTCGCGCTTGCCGATGAACCAGGGGTTGTACTCGGCGGCCTGCTCGGACGATTCGGTCGGGTAGTAGCCGAGGCGCCGGCACAGCTCGGCCCGGACGAGGTCGCCGGCCGGGACCTTGCCCTCGTCGACGAACCGGCGCAGGTCGGGGTAGATGTCGCGACCTTCGTGCTCGAGCCGGAGGATGAACGCCAGGTGGTTGACGCCGGCCGATTCGGCCCGGATCTCGGCCGGCGGGATGCCCAGGTAGCCGCCGATCGTGTCGACGGTCCAGTAGACCGAGTGGCACAGGCCGATCGCCTTGATCCCACTGGCCCGGGCGACGCTGCGCATGACCGTGGACATCGGGTTCGTGTAGTTGAGGAACCAGGCGTCCGGGCAGACCTCCTCCATGTCGCGGACGATGCCGAGCACGACGGGGATCGTGCGCAGGGCCCGGAACACGCCCCCGACGCCGATCGTGTCGGCGATCGTGTAGCGGAGCCCGAATCGGGCCGGGACATCGAAGTCGAGCTGGGTCGCCCGGGCGCCCCCCACCTGGATCGTGTCGACGACGAAGTCCGCGCCGCGGAGCGCGGTGCGCCGGTCGAGATGGGCCGAGATGGTCGGCTCCGCGTCGAGGGCGGCCGCGGTCCAGCGGGCCATCCGCTCGCCGGTCGCGAGACGCTCGGGGTCGATGTCGTGCAGGACGATGTCGGCAGCGCGGAGCGCGGGGCTCGACAGCATGTCGCCGAGCAGGTTGCGAGTGAACTCGACGCTGCCGGCTCCGACGAGGACGATCCGCGGCATCCGTTACCTCGAACTGGGGGCGACCCAACAGGGCGCGTGGGGCGTGCGCGGGCGGGACGACCGGACGTACGGACGTCCGTATGTCCAACGATACAGGGTCCGCGCCGATCGCCGCAAGTGGTTGTCGGCCGGGCGTCCTTGACCCGATCCAAGGCCGGGTCGACCATCGTCCTCATGCGACGCAGCGCGTTCGGGGAAGGCGACCATCCCGGTCAGGGCGAGCCATCCGGCATCGTGCCCGTGGGTCCGGTCGTGCCGATCAGGAGACCGCGCGCCCTGCCGCTCGTCGTGATCGTCGCCATCCTCGTCGGGACGGCGGCGTTCGTGGTCGGCCTCCAGCTCGGCGCCACACGGCCGGCGGACACTCGACCGGCGTTCGTCCCGCCGGCGCCGACGGCTACGCCACCGGCGCTGGCGGTATCGCCGTCAGCGTCGTCCGCGACCGACGCGCGTTCCGGCCCGCCCTACGCCAGCGCCTTCGCGGACGCCTTCCAGCCGCCCGATCTGTTCGCCCGGTTCGTGGGTGGCGCGGGCTGCGTGAGCCACAACGAGCAGACCCAGGAGGCGATCGGCGACGCCGAGTACGTGCTGGAGCGAAGGTGGACGACCTTCTGCCCGGTCGCCGCCTCGTCCCAGGTGGCGCTCGTGAACGGACTGATCGCCGCCCTGGATGAGCAGATGCCGGCGTCCCCCCGAGCCGAGACGTCGACCGGCCCGGACTCGACGCTCGCGCTCTACCCCTACACCCAGAACCGGTTCGTCGGGACCGTGAGCCTGTCCGCCGAAGCGGCCGGCAGCGGATTCCAGATCGTCATCTCGCTCCAGGAGCGCCGGGCGCCGTAGCGACCACGCCGGGAGGGTAGGGCCGGTCGGCCCTCGGCATTCGGGCCGCGGTCCTCTGCCGTCGCGCGGTCGCGTCCGGGATGATCGAGCTCACGCAAGGAGTGTCCCCATGGTTTCACGCATCGCGCTCGCCGATCGACTCGCCGTCCTCGCCCTCACCGGGACCGCCGTCGCGTCGGGGGTCGGGCTCGTCGTCGCCGGCCTCTACCGTGACGGCGCCGAGATGGTCCGTCAGGCGTACGCCGCCGATCTCGTGACCCTGTTCGTCGTCGCCCCGCTCCTCGGGCTCGGGCTGTGGCGGGCATGGGCGGGGTCCGCGACCGGACGGCTCGTCGCCATGGGCGCGCTCGGCTATCTCGCCTATTCGTACGCGATCTACGCCTTCTCCGTCGTGGTCAACCCGATGACCCCGGTCCACATCGCGATCCTCGGGCTGTCGACCTGGTCGGTCGGCCTGATGGCGTCCGTACTCGATGGAGCGACCGTCGCTCGCGCGTCGCGGATCCGGTTGCCGCGGCGGACCAGTGGTGGGTTCCTGCTCCTCGTCGCTGCGCTCTTCGCCATGCTCTGGCTCGGCCAGATCGCCGGGGCGATCACGAGCGGGACGCTGCCGTCCTCGATCGGCGACCTCGGCCTGCCGACGACCCCGATCTACGCCCTCGACCTCGCGTTCGCCCTGCCGGTGCTGGCCCTCTCGGGTGCCTGGCTCATCCGGCGCGACCCGCGGGCGTCGGCGATCGGGTTCGCCGCCCTGGCGTTCGTCGTGCCGATGGGCCTGTCGGTCCTGGCGATCTTCGCCGTCGACGCCGGTGCGGGGATCGCCCTCGAGGTCGTGCCCCTGGCGATCTTCGGCATGGTCACGGTCGCGGCCGCCGCGCTCATGGCCGTCGGCCTCGCGTCGACCTGGACCACGCAGGCCGTGCCAGCCCGGGCCGGTGGGCGGGCATGACCCGCAACCTCGCCGCGGTCGTCGTCGCGCTGCACGGGGTCATCCATCTGATCGGCTTCGTGGTGCCGTGGCGTCTCGCCACGATCGAGGGATTCAGCGTGACGACGCGGGCGCTCAACGGCAGCCTGCCGGTCGGCGATACCGGGGCTCGTCTCATCGGTCTCGTCTGGCTCGCCCTCGCCGTCGGCTTCGTCGTGGCGGCCCTCGCGATCCGGCGCGGTCGACCCTGGGCGCTCCCGACGACGGCCGGCATGGCCGCCGTCTCCCTCGTCGTCTGCGTGCTCGGCCTGCCCGAAGCGGCCGCCGGCATCGCGATCGACCTCGCGATCCTGGGCGCCGCGGCCTACCTGGCCTTCCTCCGACCGGCCGGATCCAGCTTCCGGTAGTCGGACCGCTGCCGGACCGGTGCCGGACCGCTGCCGCGCCGGAGTCGGACCGGTGCCGGACCGCTGCCGGGCCGGAGTCGGACCGCTGCCGGTCCGGCGCGGACCGTCGCGGACGTCGCGGCGGACGTCGCGGCGAGGGTCGCGGCCGGGCGACCTCAGGGCGGCGGACCGGTCGCGAGGGCGTGCGCCAGGCCGGCCCGATCCAGCGCCGCCGCGAGCGCCGAGGGCGCCACGGCGCCCACTCGCAACACCCGGGCCAGGCCGTCCTCCGATGCGCAATCGACGACGGTCGAGGGGACCGACCCGCGCGTCCGGCCGCCGTCGAGGATGAGGTCCAGCGAGCCGCCGAGGGCCGCGGCGACCGCGTCGGCCTCCAGCGCATCGGGCGCGCCTGACAGGTTGGCCGATGTCGTCGGCAGGGGGCCCAGGGCGCGGGCCAGCGCTCGCGGGGAGGGATGGGCGGGGATCCGCACGCCGAGCGTCTCCGTTCCTGCCGTCAGCGCCACCGGGAGGAACGCGCCCGCGACGGCCGGCCGCAACGGCAGCACGAGCGTCAGGCCACCCGGCCAGCCCACCTGGCCAAGGATCGCGGCGGCACGCGGGATCCGGACCAGGATCTCGAGCTGGTCGAGGCCGTCGACGAGCACGCTGATCGCCTTGTCGGGCGGCCGGTCCTTGACCGCGAAGAGCCTCTCGACGCCGTCCGGCGTCGAGAGGGCGACCGCGATGCCGTAGACCGTGTCCGTCGGCAGGCCCACGATGCCGCCCGCGCGCAACGCACCGATGGCGGCGCTGCGGCCACGCTCGTCGTCGGGGAGGCGGAGGGCGGTCACGCCGGCGGCCTGGCGATCCGGAACCGCTCGGCGTTCCGCGGCGCGTCGGCGCCGGCGACGACGAGGGCCTCGAGGATCTGGGCCGCGCCCTCATCCGCGACCGCGGGCGCCTCGTACAGGGAGGCGGCACGGACGTCGTCGGGGGCACCCTGCATCGCCACGCCGTGGCCCACGATCGCCAGCATGCTCGTGTCGTTGTGCTGGTCGCCGATCGTGAGCACCTGCTCCAGCGGCACGTGGTTGCGGTGCGCGAACCAGGTCACGGCCCGTCCCTTGGACACGCCCGGAGCGACGAACTCGATGAACTCGGGGTGGCTGACCGTCACGTCGGCCCGCCCGGCGAAGAGCGCCCGGGCACGCTCGAGATAGGCCTCGGGGCGGCCGGTCTGCCCGACCGCGATCACCTTGGTGACCGGGTGGCGGACCCAGCGGGCCATGTCCGGCACGACCTCCGCCCGGGCGCCCAGGAACCTGGAGTAGTCCTCGACGTTCGGGTCGTCCCCCGCGACGATGAACCGCTCGAGATGATTCACGTGCGGCCGGAAGCCGTTCGCCGTGCACCACTCGATGGCGGCCCGCGCCGCGTCGGCGGCGAGTGCCCGGTGGAAGAGCAGGTGGCCGAGGCGGCCGGGCATGGCGGCGTCGCGGACGAGCCCGCCCTGGTAGCTGATGATCGGCGTCCGGAGGCCGAGCGCGTCGACGTACGGACGGACGCTCGAGGCCATCCGGCCCGTGGCGATGACGACGGGGACGCCGAGCGCGCCGACGGCCGCGACCGCGGCGCGCGTCCGCTCGCGGATCGGTCCGTCGTTCTCGATGAGCGTCCCATCCAGGTCGAGGGCGACGAGCCGGATCGGGAAGACCGGGTCGCGGCGGGGCTCAGGCACGGGCGGGCTGGCGCGGCTCGGCCGGGCGATCGATGCGGGCCACCCGCGGCAGGCCCGAGAGGTCGCGGGCCACGGAACACGTCCAGCGCGGCAACTGCTCGGTGACCAGCGCCTCCACCACGTCGCCCTGATCGGCGCCGATCTCCAGGAGCGACGTGGAGCCCTCGGCGACGACCTCCGGGAGCCGTTCGACGAGGCGTCGGATCTGGGCCAGCCCGTCGATCCCGCCATCGAGCGCGATGCGCGGCTCGAACGAGGCCGCGATCGGCAGGCCCGCGATGTCGCCCGACGGGATGTACGGCAGGTTCGCGAGCAGCATGTCGAACGGGAACGAGACGACGGGCGGCAGGAGGTCGGCCTCGACGAAGCGCAACCGGTCGGCGACCCCATGGCCGACCGCGTTCTCGCGGGCGAGCTGCAACGCCTCGGGCGACACGTCGGTGGCGATGATCTCGACGTCGCCCAGCGCCTTGCGCTTGCGCAGGGCCGCCGCGAGGGCGACCGCGATCGTGCCACTCCCCGTGCCGACGTCGGCGACCCGGATCGGCTGCGCGCCGACCGGCCGCGGGGCGAGCGTCAGACGCTCCATCACCTCGCGTTCGGCGAGCTCCACGATGAGCTCGGTCTCCGGTCGCGGTATGAGTGCCCGGGCATCGGACGAGAAGGCCAGCCCGTAGAACTCCTTGAACCCCCGGATGTAGGCCACGGGTTCCCCGGCCGCCCGTCGCTCGAGATCGGCCTCGAACGTGGCCCGCTGCCCATCGCCGACCCGTGCCTCGGGATAGGCCAGGACCCCGCTCCGATCGGTGCCGATCGCGCGCGCGAGCAACAGTTCCGCGTCCAGGCGCGGCGTCTCCGATCCGCTCGCCCGGAGGCGATCGACACCGGCCAGCAACAGTTCCTCGATCGTGGCCATCGCGTCGTCCCGTGGCCCGGCGTCAGCCGGCGCCGGCCCCCTGCAGATCGCCCAGGCGGTCGGCCTGGTCGGTCGAGATGAGCGCGTCGATGAGCCGGTCGAGGTTCCCCTCGAGCACCGACGGCAGGTTCGAGAGGTCCATCCCGATCCGATGGTCGGTGACCCGGTCCTGCGGGAAGTTGTAGGTCCGGACCTTCTCGGACCGGTCGCCCGCCCCGATCATGGATCGGCGGGCCGCCGAGTTCGCCTCGCGCTCCTCGTTGAGCTTGCGCTCGTACAACCGGGAGCGGAGGACGGCCATCGCCTTCGACTTGTTCTTGAGCTGGCTCCGCTCGTCCTGCATCTCCACGACCAGCCCGGTGGGCAGGTGGGTGATCCGGACGGCCGAGTCGGTCGTGTTGACGCTCTGGCCGCCCGGCCCGGACGAGCGCTTGACTTCGATCCGGAGGTCCTTCTCCTCGTCGATCTCGATCTCGACCTCTTCGGCCTCGGGCATCACGATGACCGTGGCCGTCGACGTGTGGATCCGGCCGGCCGATTCGGTGTCCGGGACGCGCTGCACGCGATGGACGCCGCCCTCGAACTTGAGCCGGCTGTACGCCCCGTCGCCCGCGATCCGGAGGATGACCTCCTTGATCCCGCCGATGCCGGTCTCGTTGCGGTTCATCACCTCGACCTTGTACCTGTGGGTCAGGGCGTAGCGCAGGTACATCCGCTCGAGCTCGGCGGCGAAGAGCGCGGCTTCCTCGCCCCCGGCTCCGGCCCGGATCTCCATGATCACGTTGCGGTCGTCGTTCGGGTCGCGCGGCAGGAGGAGCACGACCAGGTCGGCCAGCTTGCGCTCCTCGTCCGCCGTCAGGCGCTCGATCTCCTCCTGGGCCATCGCCTGGAGGTCGCGGTCGTGCTCGCCCTCGCGCATCTCGTGCGCGCCGGCCAGCTGGCGGCGGATCTCGAGGAGCTCGCGGTACGACTCGACGGCGGGCTCCATCCGCGAGAGCTCGCGGCCCAGGCGCCGGATGGCGTTCGGATCGGTGCTCGTCTCCGGTCTCGCAAGTTCCGCCTGGACTTCGTCGTATTGACGGGCAAGCCCTTCGAGCTTGTCGTCGAGCCCGCTCACAGCCGGCCGGCCGCCTCGTCGGGCGTCGGCGCCGGGCCATCCGTGGCGGGCAGGGTGCTCGCGGACATCGCGGCCGTGCCCTCCGGCGCGGCCTCGACCGGTGGATCCAGCAGGGACCGCTCGAAGTCCGCGCTCCCCTCGGGGACCGGCTCGCCGTCGGCCTTGAGGGCCTCCTCCAGGGAGACGATCGCGACCTCGATCATGTCGTCGGTGGGCTGGCGGGTCGTGATCTTCTGGACCCAGATGCCCGGCATGAGGATCGCGTGGACGAGCGGGTTGCGGCGGTGGCGGGCGCCCGCCCGGAGGATCTCGTAACCAACGGCCGCGATGACCGGGATGAGGATCACCCGGCTGCCGATCATCACCACCGCATCCTGCCGGCCGACCAGGCTGAAGGCGATGATGCTCAGGGCCACCACGATGACGAGGAACTCGGTGCCGCAGCGCTGGTGGGCGGTCGGGTACTTGCGGACGTTGGCGACGATGAGCGGGTCGCCGGCCTCGAGGGCGTGGATCGACATGTGCTCGGCGCCGTGGTACTGGAAGACCCGCCGCACGTCGGACGCCCGGGAGATGAGGAGCAGGTAGCCGACGAACAACCCGACCCGGATCAGTCCCTCGACCAGGTGCTGGACGAGCCCGTTCGAGTTGCTGCCGACGGTCGCGCTCGCGACGAACAGCGGGACCAGGAAGAAGATGCCGATCCCGGCGGCAAGGGTCACCCCGAGCATGACCGCGACGGCGCCGCGTCCGAGCTCCACGCCCTCCTCCGCGGCCGACAACGACGCGCTCCGGACGAGCCAGCGGGTGCCCACCACGAGGGTCTCGTACAGCACGACGAGCCCCCGCACGAACGGCCAGCGCGAGGACCGGTTGCCGTGGAAGCCCGAGTCCAGGCGCTCGGTGGCGGTGACGATCCGGCCATCGGGATGGCGCAGCGCGACGGCGATCGCATCGCGACCGCGCATCATCACGCCCTCGATGAGCGCCTGGCCGCCGTAGTTGAAGGTGGGCATGGCGGGAAGTCTACCCGCCATGCAGCCGCGAGCCGGTGCTCGCGGGAAACGTCAGGCGCGGATCGACCGCTCGAGGCGCTTCTGGAAGCGCTCGACCTGACCGGCCGTGTCGATGATCGTCTGCTTGCCCGTGAAGAACGGGTGGCACTGGTTGCAGACGTCGACGCGCAGCTCTTCGCGGGTCGAGCCGACGGTGAACGTCGAGCCGCACGAGCCGCACTTCGCGACCGCGTCGTGGTACTTGGGATGGATGCCGGTCTTCACGAGGTTCTCCTCCGCCGCCGTCCGCACGGGTCGTGCCCGCCGGTGGTCGATCGGTATGGCGCCGGCCGTTGCCGGCGCCGGGTTGGTTGATCGGCGGCCCTAGGCCGTCGCGTTCGGTGCGGCCTCTCCGGCCGCGGCGGTCGCCCGCGGCTTGGCCGCCTTGGCCCTGGCCGGGAGTGCCTTTTCGTCGGCCGCGCCCGCGGGCTTGGCCGTGGCCCTGGTCTTCGGTGCCGCGACCGCGGCCTCGACGACCGGCAGGACGCGGATGCGCTTCTTGTGCCTTGTCGCGTGCTCGAACTTCACGTGCCCGTCGACGGTCGCGAAGACCGTGTAGTCGTGGCCGAGTCCGGTCCCGGTGCCGGCGAGGAAGGTCATCCCGCGCTGGCGGACGATGATCGAGCCCGACGTGACGAGCTGGCCGTCGCCGCGCTTGACGCCGAGCCGCTGGCCGACGCTGTCGCGGCCGTTCTTCGAGCTCGATCCGGCTTTCTTGTGGGCCATCGGGTCTACTCGTCCTTCTTCGGGCGGGCGGCCTTCTTCGGCTCGTCCGCGCTTGGCTTGGCTGTCTTCGCGTCGGTCCTGGTGGACTTGGCGGCCTCGGCGTCGCCCTTGGCGGACGCCTTCGCCGGCGTCTTCGCCCTGGCGTCGGCCTTCGCCTCGGACGCCGTCGCCTCGGTCTTCTTGGCCGCCCGACCCTTGGCCGGCGCGGCCTGCGCTTCCGCCTTGGGGGCGGCGGCCTTGGCGAGCTTCGCGGCGAGCGCCTTGTCCTCGGCGGCCTGGCGCGCGGCGGCCTCTTCGAGGCGCTGGCGCTCGGTGCGCGCGGCGGCCTCGGCGGCCCGCACTTCCTTGGCGGCGCTCTTGCCGCCGAGCACGATGTCGTCGATGCGCAGGATCGTCAGTTCCTGGCGGTGGCCCTTCTTGACCCGGCGACGGGCCTTGGGTCGGTACTTGAACGAGATGGTCTTGACGCCGCGCTCGCGACGCACGACCTCGGCCGTGACGGTCGCGCCGTCCACGACCGGCCGGCCGATCGCCGCGGTGTCGCCGTCGGCCACCAGGAGCACGCGATCGAGGGTGATCGTCTGGCCCGGCTCGACGTCGAGGAGCTCGACCTGGAGCTCCGTGCCGACTTCGACGCGATATTGCTTGCTGCCGGTCTCGATGACTGCGTACATGGGTCCTCGGGGTGGATCGTGTGTGGGCCGTGCTGGACTGGAGCCGGACATGACGGCACATCGGCCGATCCGGGCGCGGAAGCGACAGGATACGGCTCTGAGCGTGCGCGGTCAACCGTGAGCCGTGCTCAGGCCCCGCGCTCGAGCCCGTGCTCGGCCGCCGGCTCGCGGCGTATCTCACGCGCTCGCGCGGCCGCCGGCCCGACCTACGCGTCCGGGTCGTCGGACAGGACGATCCGCTCGCGGGTGACCTCACTCGCTTCGAGGCGACACCCCAGCCGCTCGCCGAGAGCCGCCACCACCTCGTCGGGCCGGCCGACCCCGCCCTCCCCACCGAGACGCAGTCTCATCGACAGCGCGAACGTGTCCGCCACGTCGCCGACGAGACCCAACCGGAAGAGGTGCGGGCGGATGTCGATGGTCGTCTGGCCCTGGCCCTTGGCCCGGACGGCCTCGATCCGGTCGGCGGCCAGCAGTCCGTAGATGCCGTCCAGGACCTCGGCTGCGGTCATCGGCCCTGCCAGGCGCTGTCCCGAGCCGTCGTCCACCACCCGCACCGTCGCCCGGTAGTCGCCCGCCGTCACGAGGCTGGCCGGGCTGGGGCTCGCGAGCCAGACGTCGTACAGGTCGACCAGGCGGTAGCCCGGGGGCGCCGCGGCCGCGACCGTCGCGCGGACCTCGTGGATGAGCAGCAGCTCGGTGAGGGTCAGGTCGATCAGCTCCCGCTCGGCCAGCATCCCGACCGGCGCCTGTGCCGCGAACGCGATCCGCGGCCGCGGCGTCGCCGCCTCGCTCATGCTCACCGGCAGGCCGCTGCCGACGAGGCCGGCTTCCCAGGCCGTCACGACATCACGGTGGAGCAGGTCGCGCGCGGCCGCCTCCCGGGCGACGACGAGTCGCCAGCGTTGGCGCGGTTCGGGGGGACGGGCGTCCACGTCTGGTAGTCTGCCGAACGATGGAGCCGGCCGTCGCCCCCTGCTCGAAAACGCGACCGGCCGACCGCGCGCGCGGCGCTGCGATGACCCTTCCGACGGACCGATGACCACGCCCGACGATCCCGCCTTCGACGCGTACAAGACCCTCCAGGTCGACTCCGAGGCCGACCCCGAGGTGATCCAGGCCGCCTACCGCCGGCTGGCCCAGAAGTGGCACCCCGACCTCGCCGCCGGGCAGGAGGCCGAGGACCGGATGGTCGCCATCAACCGGGCGTGGGAGATCCTCGGCGACGCAGCCAGGCGCGCCGCGTACGACACCGAGCGGGCGCACCGGATCCGCGGTGCGCGCATGCGCTACTCGGGCCGCTCGGACGCCGATCGCGACACGTCGTGGCCGACGGCCGAGCCGCCGCCGAACCGGGCCGGCCCGGTCGGCTCGAAGCCGCCGACCGCCGGCGGCGCGGCGGGGACGCCCGGCGCTCACGGAGCGGGTCGCTCCGGCCCCACGAAGGGCCCGACCGAGCCGCTCCGCCCTCCACCCGAAACGGTCCCCAGCGACTGGACGACCGGCCGTTCGACGATCGGCGGCAAGTACGACCCCGCCTCGATGCGGACGAACGACGCGGAGGGCGGGGCCGGCCCGCCTCCCGGCAATCCGTCGGGCAGCCTCGTCACGTTCGGCCGGTACAGCGGCTGGTCGCTCGGCGAGATCGCCCGGACCAACCTCGAGTTCCTGGAGTGGCTGGACCGGATGCCCATCGGCCGCCCATACCGTGGCGAGATCGACGTCATCCTCCGACAGGCCGGGCGGCGCCGCTCGGGCCCGACGGAGGAGAAGCGCGGTCTCTTCCGACGGCGGTGAGCGTCTTCTTCGCGGCGGTCGCTGGCGAGGTCGGGCAGGCGGGCGAAGCCACCATCCAGGTCGTCGAACTCTTCGTCGCCCTCATCGCGGCGGCGGCGGTCGTCGCGCTCCTGACGAGGCGATCCGGGCTCCCCTACACCGTCGCGCTCGTCCTGCTCGGGCTGCTCATCGCGGCCGTCGGCCTGCCGCCCCACCTGGCGATCACGCCCGAGCTCGTGCTGATCGTGCTCGTCCCGGGGCTGGTGTTCGAGGCCGCCTACCGGCTCGACGTCACCGAGCTGCGCCAGACGTTCGTTGGCGCGGCGATCCTGGCCGTCCCGGGCGTGCTCGTGTCCGCGGGAGTCGTGGCGCTCGTGCTGTCGATGACCGGCCTCGAGCCGTCGCTCGCGTTCGTCGTTGGCGCGATCGTGTCGGCGACGGACCCCGTGTCGGTCATCGCGACGTTCCGGACGCTGGGCGCGCCCGCACGCCTCGCGACGCTGGTCGAGGCCGAGAGCCTGTTCAACGACGGCACGGCCGTCGTCATCTTCCTCATCGCCGTCCGGGCGGCGACCGGTCCGGTCGAGCCGATCGGCGCCGTCACCGGGTTCGTGACGACCGTCGCGCTGAGCGCCGGACTCGGGCTCGCCATCGGCGTGGTGGCGACACGGGTCATGGCGTACGCGAAGGACGAGCTCATCGAGCTGGCGATCTCGGTCGTCCTGGCCTACGGGACCTACCTCGTCGCCGATCGGCTTGGCCAGTCGGGCATCATCGCGACGGTCGTGGCCGGGATCGTGCTCGGGACGTACGGTCGCCGGGTGGGCCTGCCGGCCGCGACGTTCGCGGCACTCGATCAGGTCTGGGAGTTCGTCGCGTTCCTGCTGACGGCGTTCGTCTTCCTGCTCATCGGCTCGGCGATCACCCTCGGCACGCTCGTCGATTCGGCCGGGGCCATCGCGCTGGGCGTCGTAGGGATCCTCGCCGGGCGGGCCATCGTCGTCTACGCGATGCTCGGAGGCGCGTCGCACGTCGTGGCTGCGATGGGGCGCGGATCGGCGGTCCCGTCGGCCTGGCTGCACGTCCTGTTCTGGGCCGGGTTGCGCGGCGCGATCGCCGTCGGGCTGGCGCTCTCGCTACCCGAGGACCTGCCCGAGCGCGCTCATCTCCAGGGCATCGTCTTCGGGATCACCCTGTTCACGCTGCTGGTCCAGGGCGCGACGACCGGCCTGCTCCTCCGGCGGCTGGGCGTCCACGCCGACGTACCGGTCGTGCCCTGAACCTGGCGGCCGGTCCCCCGGCGATCTGACTCCACCTTAGGGCGGCCGCGATCGGGGGCGGGTCCTCTCCGATATGCCCGACTACGTGGCCCTGGCGCCGGGATCCGGGCGTGGGCTCACCACTCCGCGCGCATCTGCCGGATGTTGATGCTCTGGAGCACGCCGAGCCCGAAGGCCAGGCTGATAAGTGACGCGCCGCCATGGGTCACGAACGGCAGCGGGATCCCGGTGATGGGCATCACGCCGATGACCATGCCGACATTGACGACGAACTGGAACAGGATCATCGACGCGATCCCGGCCGACATGAGCAGGCCGAACGGGTCGCGCGAGCGCCAGCCCGCGACGAGCACGCGCCACAGGAGGGCGATGAACAGGGCGAAGACGACGATCGCCCCGAGGAACCCGAGCTCCTCGCCGAGCTTGGCAAACACGAAGTCGGTCGCCTGGACCGGCAGGAAGTTGCCGCGGTCCTGCGTCCCGTTCGTCAGGCCCTTCCCGAACCACGCACCGGACCCGACCGAGATCTGCGCCTGGAGGAGCTGGTAGCCGGAGCCCTGGGGGTCGAGGGACGGGTAGATGAAGCTCAGCAGCCGCTGCTTCTGGTAGTCGTGGAGGACGTACGTCCAGACGATCGGCACCGATCCGATGACCGCGACGGCGAGCAGGCCCAGCCAGCGCAGGCTCGCCCCGGACAGGAACAGCATCCCGGCAACGATGCCACCGAAGACGAGCGACGTCCCGAGGTCGGGCTGGAGCAGCACGAGCAGGGCCGGCGGCGCGACGAGGAGGCACGCCCCGAGGACCGGCCACGGACGGTCGAGCGTGCCCTGGCGCCGGGCGAGGTAGTTCGCGAGCACGATGATCATGAGGATCTTGGCGATCTCGCTGAACTGGACCTGGAACGGCCCGATCGATACCCAGCGGGCCGCCCCGCCGATCCCGTCGCCGATGACGAGGGTGACCGCGAGAAGGCCCATGTTCACGAGGTAGATCGGCCACGCGAGCGTCGAGAACCAGGTGTAGTCGAACGCGGTCGCGACGGCGAACACCACGATCGCGACGCCGGCCCACATGAGGCCGCGCAGGAATGTCGAACCTGGCGCGAGGACGGGAACCCCGGACTCGACGCTGTTGCTGTACGCCATCGCCAGCCCGATGCCGGTCAAGAGCAGGGCGTAGATCGTGAGCTGCAGGTCGTACGCGCGCCAGATCGCCCCGATGGAGCGGGCGGCCCATTGCTGGGCCCGGGCGGGCTCGACCCGCAGGACGCCCATCAGTTGCCCCCGTAGAAGTTGCCCTTCCGGAGGAGGTCCGGTCGGCGCTTGTCGACGTTGAGGTGATAGTGCAGCTGGAGGAAGTACTTGACCATCTCGGTGGCGACGTTGCCGACCGTGTTCGAGTCGTAGGCGAAGGCGAGCACGACGAGCTTGGAGTCCGGCTTGGCGACGTCGCCATGCGCCGGTACGAACCCGACGAACCAGTTGTGGAATGGCAGCCGGCCCTTACTGTCGCGGGTCCCGAACTCGGCCGTGCCGGTCTTGCCGGCGACGACGAGCGGCAGCTCCACGAGGTTGTAGGTGTGCCGGCTGGTCACGACCTGGCGCGCCGCGAGGCGCATGATCGTGAAGTCGGACGCCGGTGCCTTGATCTTTCGGATCACGATCGGCTTGAACGGGCGGACGACGGATCCGTCCGGGCCCATGATCTGGCGCACGACCTGGGGCTGGTACACCGTGCCGCCGTTGGCGAGCGCGGCGTAGGCGTTGATGAGCTGGAGCGGGGTCGAGGTGTCGAAACCCTGGCCGATGCCGGCCTGGAGGACCTCGCCTTCCTGGATCGGTTGCCCGAACGTGTTGATCTTCCACTGGTTCGTCGGGACGTTGCCCGACGCTTCCCCGGGCAGGTCGATCCGGGTGGGTGCCCCGAACCCGAACTGGCGTGCCCAGTAGGCAAGCCGGTTGATCCCCAGGCGCTGGGCGACCTGGTAGAAGAACGTGTCGCTCGAGTGGGCGAACCCTTCCTGGATCGTGAGCCGGCCGAACCCCGCCCGGTTCCAGTCCCAGAACTTCGTGGTCCCGATGAGGACGTACGGCTTCGTCTGGACGAGCTCGGTCGGCCCGAGCTTCTTGTCGGCCAGGGCGCCCAGGCCCGTGATCAGCTTGTAGGTCGAGCCGGGCGGGTATTGCTCGGCGATGGCGTGATTGAGCAGCGGCTGGTTCGGGTTGCTCAGGAGCGCTTTGTACGCCTTCGAGCTGATGCCGCTCGCGAACGCGTTGTTGTTGTACGTCGGCAGGCTGACCATCGCCAGGATCTCGCCGGTCTGCGGGTTCTCGACGATCATCACCGCTCGCTTGAGACCGGCCTTGTCCATCGCCCATTGGACCGCCTGGAGTGCGAGCCGCTGCTGCTTCGTGTCGATGGTCAGCTGGAGGGAGTCGCCGGGGACCATCTGCTTGGTGGTCTGGAGGACCTGCACCTCGCGGCCCAGGGCGTCGACCTCCACGGTCTGGCTTCCGTACGTGCCGCGAAGCTGGTCCTCGTAGGTCGCCTCGACGCCGGTCTTGCCCAGCAGGTCGTCCGGCAGGTAGCCGACGTCCTTGAGCGCGGCGAGCTCGCGCGCATCGATCGGTCCGGTGTAGCCGACGATCTGCGACATCAGCGTGCTGTCGAGGTACCGGCGGTTCGTCTCGACCGACACCACGACGCCGGGTAGCACGGACGTCTCTTCGGCGACGAGGTTCGCGATGTTGCGCGGGACGCCCTGGGCGATCCGGACGAGATCGAAGCGCGACCCAGGGCTCCCATCGATCGCGGTGTTGATGTCTCCGACGTCCATCTTGAGCAGCCGTGCGAGCTGGGCCACGACGGCGTCGCGCTTGGTGTCTGGCAGATCCGCCGGCCTGATCTTGATCGTGTAGCTCGGAAGGTTGACGACGAGCGGCCTGCCGGCCCGGTCGTAGATGAGTCCGCGCGTCGAGGGGATGGCGACCTGCGCCGTCCGGTTCTGCTGGGCCTGCGTCGTGTATTGGTCGACGTGGGTGACCTGGAGATAGACCAGGCGCGCGGTCAGTCCGGTCATCGCCAGGACGATCACCACCCCGAAGGCGATGAAGCGGAGGATCCGCCGATCGACCTCCGGCCGCTCGCCGGTGATCGTGCTCACCAGTCGATCCTTTCGCGGTCCGTGAGGCGCGCGTGAACCCGGACGATCACCGGGGCGAGCAGACAGGCCGCCAGAGTGTCGAGGACCGCTCCCGGTACCCAGGAGGCGATCGCGTCATCGATGGGGAACGGGCTCCGAAGCGCCCGGTCGAGGAATGTGTACATAACGCCAAACAGCAGACTGAGGCCGAGGACGGCGACGATCGGTCGAACGTAGCGGCCGCGAACGACGACCCGCGCGTAGATCGCGGCGACGCCCACGACGATCAAGGCGACGAATGCGGTCGACCCGAGTGGCCGAGGAGCCAGGAGATCGGTGAGCATGCCACCGACGAATGCCCAGGTGAGTCCGCCCTCGAACCCGACGACGACCGTCCAGATCACCGCCAGAACGAGGACGAGATCGAGTTGACCTCCCCCGATCTGGAGAAAAGGAGCAACGCTGGTATCGAACAGTGCCGCCACCACAGCGCCGACAGCGGCGAGTGTGAGGCTCATGGCGGTCGACCCTCGGCTGGTGGCCAGGCTCGCGCGTCAGTGGGTCCCGTTCGACCGCGACGGCGGCAGCGACGTCGGCGGCAGTATAGGTCGGAGCCCCGGAACGGGCAACGACCGCGAGGCGCGTCGCGGTGCGCCGACTCGCCGGCCAGGTCCGCTTCACGTGAAACATCCCCCGGTCGTCGCGCGACCGAGCAGAAGGCCCAGCGGAAGGCGACGCTGGCTTGGTGAGTGGCCGATGAGTCGGCGGTGATCCGCGCCCGCGACGATGGCCATCGACATCCACCCAACCACCGGCCAGCGGAGCGTGGAGAAGGGGCCGTCGATGGTAAGAATTCATCATCGTGACCGTGCTCCAACCGGGGTCCTAGTGGGCCAGATCATCGCCTGCGCCAACCAGAAGGGTGGCGTTGGCAAGACCACCACCGTGGTCAATCTGGCGACCTATCTGGCTCTGGCCGGCGACCGCGTGCTCGTGATCGATCTGGACCCTCAGGGCAACGCCACGAGCGGCCTCGGTGTCGACCGCGGCGAACTCGAAACCTCGATCTACGACGCGGTGGTGGGCAATGTGTCCATCGAGGACCTGATCGCCCCCACGGCGGTCCCGGGCCTGTCGGTCATCCCGTCGTCCATCTCCCTCGCGGGTGCCGAAGTCGAGCTGGCTCCGGTCGCCCAGCGCGAACGCCGCCTGGCCCGCCTCATCCATGTCCTGATCCCGGACTACGACTACATCGTCCTCGACTGCCCGCCGTCGCTCGGCCTGCTGACCGTCAATGCCCTCACCGCGGCTCACGCGGTGTTGATCCCGATCCAGTGCGAGTACTACGCCCTCGAGGGCCTGACCCAACTCATCGCTACGGTGAATCTCGTGCGCGACCATCTCAATCCCGATCTCGCCGTGAAGGGCGTCGTGCTGACGATGTACGACGCGCGGACGAACCTGTCCGCCGAAGTGGCGGCCGAGGTCCGGACGCATCTCGCCGACGCGGTGTTCGAGACGGTGGTGCCGCGGAACGTGAGCCTGTCGGAATCGCCGAGCTTCGGGCAGCCGATCGCCCTCTATCGTCCCGAGTCCCGTGGCGCCGAGGCCTACCGTGCGCTGGCGGACGAGCTTCGCGCCCGGGACGGCCGACCACCACGGGTGGACCCGTGACGACGCGACCCGAGCGGCATCACAGCGGCCTGGGGCGTGGCATCAACGCGCTCATCCCGCAGCGATCGTCGAATGCGCCCGCTCCGAGCGAGATCCCGCTCATCCGCATCCGCCCCAACCCGTACCAGCCGCGCCATCGCTCCGACCAGGCCGAGATCGAGAGCCTGGCCGAGAGCATCCGCGAGCATGGCGTCCTGCAGCCGGTCCTCGTGACCGAGCTCCTCGACGGCTACCAGCTCGTCGCCGGTGAGCGACGCTTCCGGGCGGCCCAGCTGGCCGGCCTCGAGCGGATCCCGGCCGTCGTGCGGCAGCTCAGCGATCGCGACAGGCTCGAGCTCGCCCTCGTCGAGAACCTCCAGAGGTCGGACCTCAACGCGATCGAGGAGGCTCGGGCGTTCCGCCAGCTCATCAACGAGTTCGGGTTGACCCAGGAGCAGGTGGCGACGCGCGTCGGACGGGCCCGAGCGACGGTCGCCAACACGCTCCGCCTGCTCGAGATGGATCAGGCGGTCCAGGATGCGGTCGCCGGGGGCGACATCGCCGAAGGGCACGCCCGGGCGATGGGCGGTCTCGTCCCGGCAGCTCAGGTGCAGCTGCTCGCGGCGGTCGTGGCGCGTGGCCTGTCGGTCCGCCAGACCGAGGAGCTGGCCCGCCGTCTGCGCGACGGCGCCGCCGACCCCGAGGCCCAGGCGGCCAAGAAGGTGGCGGGCACGCTCGATGCCGAGCTCGAGCGGGTCGAAGAGGACCTCCGACGCGCGCTTGGAACGAAAGTGAGCCTCGCCCGGACGCGCAAGGGCGGGCGGATCGTGATCGAGTACTACGGCGACGAGGAGCTCTCCAGGCTCTACGACCGCCTGACCGGAGGGGCGGCGTGACAGAGCCGAGTCGGACCGCCGACGCCACGATCAGAAAGCGCCGCGCGAAGGCGGGGTCCGGCGATTACACCGCCGAGAGCATCCAGGTCCTCGAGGGCCTGGAGGCTGTCCGGCGTCGGCCGGGCATGTACATCGGCTCGACCGACGCGCGCGGCCTGCACCACCTCGTCTGGGAGGTCGTCGACAACTCGATCGACGAGGCGATGGCCGGTTACGCCACGCGGATCGACGTCACGATCCACGAGGACGGCCTGGTCGTCGTCGAGGATGACGGCCGGGGTGTGCCCGTCGGTCGCCACTCGACCGGCAAGGACGCCCTGGAGGTCGTGCACACCGTCCTCCATGCCGGCGGCAAGTTCGGTGGTGGTGGCTACAAGGTGTCGGGCGGCCTGCACGGGGTCGGCGTCAGCGTGGTCAACGCGCTGTCC
This sequence comes from uncultured Chloroflexia bacterium, assembly GCA_963719285.1. Classification (GTDB taxonomy): domain Bacteria; phylum Chloroflexota; class Limnocylindria; order Limnocylindrales; family CSP1-4; genus C-114. The sequence goes on along the minus strand of CAVRBO010000003.1, from coordinate 217,353 downwards.
GAGTGGATGCGCGTCGAGTCGTCGCGGGATGGGTTCATCTGGTTCCAGGAGTACACCCGCGGCAAGCCGACTGGCGCGGTCAGGAAGATCGGTCCGGCCAACGGTCATCGCGGCACGCGGACCTCGTTCCGTGCCGACACCGAGATGTTCGAGACCGTGGACTACTCATTCGACCTCATCTCACAACGCCTGCGCGAGTCCGCCTACCTGAACAAGGGCGTCTGGATCCAGCTCGTCGACGAGCGCAACGAGCGGGAGCGGTCCTTCTACTTCGAGGGCGGACTCACGTCGTTCGTCCGACATCTGAACCGGAACAAGGAAGTCCTCCACGCGCGGCCCATCTACGTCGAGCGCAAGGAAGGCTCGACCGCGGTCGAGGTGGCCCTCCAGTACAACGACACGTATACGGAGAACGTGCTCGCGTTCGCCAACAACATCAATACGGTCGATGGCGGGACCCACGTCACCGGCTTCCGCGCGGCGCTCACGAGCTCACTCAACGACTGGGCCCGCCGCGCGAGCGTGCTCAAGGATTTGGACGCGAGCCTGTCGGGCGACGACGTCCGCGAGGGGCTCACGGCGGTCATCAGCGTCAAGCTCGTCGAGCCTCAGTTCGAGGGCCAGACCAAGGCCAAGCTCGGCAATGCGGAAGTGCGCGGCCAGGTCCAGACCGCGGTCGCCGACTCGCTCGGCCAGTACCTGGACGAGAACCCGTCCGATGGTCGCCGGATCATCGAGAAGTGCCTGACGGCGGCGCGTGCCCGGGAAGCCGCTCGCAAAGCCCGTGACCTCGTCATCCGCAAGGGCGCGCTGGAAGGGATGTCCCTCCCCGGCAAGCTCGCCGACTGCCAGGAGCGCGATCCGGCCAGGAGCGAGCTCTACCTGGTCGAGGGCGACTCGGCCGGAGGCTCGGCGAAGCAGGGTCGGGATCGTCGCTTCCAGGCGATCCTGCCCCTCCGCGGCAAGCTCCTCAATGTCGAGAAGGCGCGCCTGGACAAGATCCTGTCCTCCGAGAACGTCCGACCACTGATCATCGCGCTCGGGGCGGGCATCGGCGACAGCTTCGACATCACCAAACTGCGCTACCACCGGGTCATCATCATGACCGACGCCGACGTGGACGGAGCGCACATCCGCACGCTACTCCTGACGTTCTTCTACCGGCACATGCCCGAGGTCATCGAGAACGGCTACCTGTACATCGCGCAGCCGCCGCTCTATCGGGTGAGCACCGGCAAGGTGACGCGCTACGCGCAATCCGAGAAGGAGCGCGACGCGATCGTCAAGCAGATGAACGTGAAGAGCCTTTCGGTGCAGCGCTTCAAGGGGTTGGGCGAGATGAACGCCGACCAGCTCTGGGAGACGACGATGAATCCGGACACACGGACGTTGCTGCGCGCCGAGGTCGATGACGCCGGCGAGGCCGACGGGATCTTCACGATGCTCATGGGCGAGAAGGTCGGCCCGCGGAAGGACTTCATCAAGTCCGAGGCGCGGAAGGTTCGCAACCTTGACATCTGAGCGGCCGGGCAACAGCGCCGGCCCGGCCCCGGTGGCCGCGGTGGCCGCGGTCGCGCCGGTCGCGCCCGGTCGGCCCGTCCGCGCCACCACCGCGGCCAGGCCGACAGCCTCGGCGGCGACGGCACGAATTGGAACGACGGCTGCGGCGAGTTCGCCCACCGCGGCGCCGGTGCCGTCGGCCGCCGCGAACGTCGTCGCCCAGCCTGGCGTACCGCGGTTCGAGCTCACTCCGCACAACTGCTTCGCATGCGGGACTCTCAACGCCCATGGGCTCGGGCTCGTGTTGCACGTGGAACAAGGTCACTCCTGGACAGAGCTGTCGCTCGATCGTGCCTTCGAGGGCTGGGAGGGCATCGCCCACGGCGGGATCATCTGCACGATCCTCGACGAGGTCATGGCCTGGGCCCTCGTCGGCACGGACAACTGGGGCGTGACGGCTCGCATGAACGTCAACTTCCATCGTCCCGTGCCCGTAGGCCGTCACATCCGCGCCGAGGGCTCGGTGGCAACGATGCGCCGGAAGATCGTCGAGACGACCGCCCGGCTCGTGGACGTCGAGAGTGGCGAAGTCCTCGCGACGGCGACCGGCACGTACGTCGCGGCCGGCGACGAGCGCAAGCGCGCCCTGCGCGAGCGCTATGGCTTCCGCGTCCTGCCTGGCGACGAACCGGGATCGGCGGAGACCGCATCGTGACCAGTGCGATCACCGAGCGGGCGAGGAGTATCGTCGCCGACCGTCGCCCCGTCGCGGAACGCATCGGCACGGAGCTCGCCGGGCTCATCGAGGATCCCGATGCGTTCGCGGCAGCGCTTGCCACGGGGTTCCGAGACCTCGCCGACCCGGACTATGCCGAGGGTCAGCGGCGGATCGCGCCGGGGATCGGGCTCGTGTTCGGCGTACGGTGGCCCCTCCACGCGGCTGTCGCCCGCGGCTTCCGCAACGCGACGAAGCGTGAGCCCGTGGGCGCCCTCCTCTACGTCGCGGACCGCCTCTTCCAGGAACGCGAGCTCGAGATGCGCTGGTTCGCGTTCGGTCTCCTCGAGCGCCTGGTCGTCGTCGATGCCGAGCGGAGCTGGCAACTCCTCCGCCGCGCGGCGCGCGAGTCGGGGGACTGGATCACCGTCGACAGCCTCGCCCACCCGGTCGGCAGGGGCGTCCTGCGCGAGCCGTATCGCTGGGCCGAGCTCGAGCAGCTCGTCTACGCGCCGTCGCGCTGGGAGCGCCGCCTCGTCGGCAGCACGATCGCCACGATCCCGTTCATCGATCGGCGGCTCGGTCGGGACCCCGGGATCGCGACCCATTCGCTCCTGATCCTCGCGGACCTCATCGGCGACGCCGAGCCGGACGTCCAGAAGGCGCTGGCCTGGGCGCTCAGGTCGCTCACCCTCGTGGACGCGACCGCGGTCTCCGACTTCGTCGTGGCCCAGGCCGCGATCGCCGGCATCACCGACGACGGACACCGCGCCTGGGTACTCCGCGACGCCCTGTCCAAGTTGGCGCCCCGGACGGCGAGTGAGACTCGGTCTCAGCTCGATGGGATCCGACGCAGACCGCACGCGCCGTCGACGTCGCGGGCCGCCGAGATCGCGTCGCGCTTCGGCGACCTGCCACTCGGCGCCACGATGGCCCAGCCACCGCTGACATGACCCACCCGATCGCGACTCGACCGAGGAGATCCGCTCCGTGACCGAAGACCCGGGCGACATCCAGGCCATCCACATCGAGGACGAGATGCGGGTGAGCTACCTCGATTACGCGATGAGCGTGATCGTGTCGCGCGCCCTGCCGGACGTCCGCGATGGCCTCAAGCCGGTCCACCGTCGGATCCTCTTCACCATGGGCGAGATGGGCCTGTCGGCGACGAGCTCGTTCCGCAAGTGCGCCGCGATCGTCGGCGAGGTCATGGGCAAGTACCACCCGCACGGTGACGCGGCGCTGTACGACGCGCTCGTCCGCCTGGCCCAGGACTTCTCGATGCGCTACCCGCTCGTCGACGGGCAGGGCAACTTCGGATCCGTCGATGGCGACAGCGCTGCCGCGATGCGTTACACGGAGGCGCGCCTGACGGGCATCGCCGCCGAGATGCTCGCCGACATCGACAAGGAGACCGTCGACTTCGAGGACAACTACGACGGGACCCAGAAGCAGCCGACGGTCCTGCCGGCGAAGCTGCCGAACCTGCTCATCAACGGCAGCTCCGGGATCGCGGTCGGTATGGCCACGAACATCCCGCCGCACCACCTCGGCGAGATCGCGGACGCGACGATGGCCCTCATCGACGATCCGACCGTCACGACCGACGACCTGTGCCGCTACGTGCTCGGCCCGGACTTCCCGACCGGGGGGACCATCTACCGGTTCGAGTCGCGGCGCAACCAGTTCACCGGCGAACTGGAGACGATCGACGCGATCCGCGACATGTACGCCCACGGACACGGTCGGGTCGTCATCCGTGCCCAGGTCGCGTTCGAGGAGACCAAGGCCGACCGGGTCGCGATCATCGTCACCGAGCTGCCCTACCAGGTGAACAAGGCCACGCTCCTCGAGAAGATCGCGGACATGGTCAAGGAGAAGCGGATCGAGGGCATCGCCGACCTGCGCGACGAATCCGATCGCGACGGGATGCGCATCTACGTCGAGATCAAGCGCGACGCCAACCCTCACAAGGTGCTGAACAACCTGTTCAAGCACACGCCCATGCAGCTGGCGTTCAACATGAACTGCCTGGCGCTCGTCGATGGCCAGCCCCAGACGTTGTCGCTCAAGAGCGTCCTCCAGCACTACATCGACCACCGCCGCGACATCGTCCGACGGCGGACGGAGTTCGACCTGCGCAAGGCGCAGGCTCGGGCCCATATCCTCGAGGGCCTCAAGATCGCCCTCGACCACCTCGATGAGGTGATCAGGACGATCCGGGCGTCGGCCGACGTCGACGTCGCCCGGGCCAACCTCATGGACGGTTTCGAGCTGTCCGAGCTCCAGGCCCAGGCGATCCTGGACATGCGTCTCGCCCGGCTGGCGGCGCTGGAGCGGAAGAAGATCGAGGACGAGTACCTCCAGGTCATCCAGCTCATCGCCGAGCTCGAGGACATCCTGGCCAACCCTGCCCGCGTCCTCCAGATCATCAAGGACGAGCTCACCGAGCTGAAGCGCAAGTACGCCGGCGAGCGCAAGACCCGGGTCGTCGACGACGCCAGCCGCGAGATGTCCGACGAGGACCTTATCGCCGACGAGGACGTCGTCATCACGATCAGCGGCCGCGGCTACGTGAAGCGCCAGCCGGTCGCCACGTACCGCCGCCAGCACCGGGGCGGCAAGGGGATCATCGGCCACGTGACCCGCGAGGAGGACGCCGTCGAGCACCTCCTGGTGGCCAATACCCACGACTGGGCGCTCTTCTTCACGAACCGAGGCCGGGTCTTCAGCACGAAGGTGCACCAGATCCCCGATGCGAGCCGGCAGGCCAAGGGCATCCCGATCATCAACCTGCCGGGCATCCAGGTCGAGGCCGGCGAGGTCCCGATGGCGACGATCACCCTGTCGGGCTTCGATGCCGGTTCGTATCTCGTCATGGCGACGCGGCGAGGCATCATCAAGAAGACCGCCCTCGAGCAGTTCGAGAAGGTCCGCTCGAGCGGGATCATCGCGATCACCCTCGACGACGACGATGAGCTCGCCTGGGTCGACGTGGCCGGCGGCCACGACGACATCATCATCGCCACGTCGCTCGGCAAGATCGCCCGTTTCCACGAGACCGAAGTGCGCCCGATGGGCCGGCCGGCGGGCGGGGTCATCGGCATCAGGCTCGCCCGCAAGGGCGACACGGTGATCTCGATGAGCGTCGTCCAGCCGGACGCCGACCTCCTCGTGCTCACCGAGACGGGCTACGGCAAGCGCGTCCCGCTGACGGAGTTTCGCGTGAAACATCGGGGCGGCCAAGGTGTCCAGCTGATCGCCCTCGAGGGTCGCAAGACCGGCGATGTCGCCGCCGTCCAGCAGGTGACCGAGGCGGACGAGGAGCTGTTCCTCATCAGCTCGGGCGGCCAGGTCATCCGGACCGAGACCAACTCGATCAACCGCTACAGCTCGAGCGCCCGCGGGGTCATCGTCATGCGCCTTGCCGAGGGCGACAAGGTCGTCGCCATCGCGGCCTTCAGGGCGGGGCTGGCGGACCACGAGGGCATCGACGACAATGACGCTCCCGCAGGGGGCGAGCCGCCGGCCGGAGGCGACGGAGGCCCGAAGTCCCAGTGAGGCCCTGGGACGCGGCCCGCGAGCAGGAGCAGTCCGTGTACGCCGATCATTTCGAGATCTACCACGGCAACGCGAACCCCGATCTCGCACGCAAGATCTGCACCTACCTTGGAACGACGCCCGGCAAGGCCGAGGTCTTCCAGTTCGCGAACGAGAACATCTTCGTCAAGATCCTGGACAACGTCCGCGAGAAGGACGTCTTCATCGTCCAGCCGACGAGCCACCCGGTGAACCAGTCGATCATGGAACTCCTGATCATGATCGACGCGTTCAAGCGGGCGAGCGCCGGTCGGATCACGGCCGTCATCCCGTTCTATGCGTACGGCCGGTCCGACAAGAAGGACCAGCCGCGCGTGCCGATCAGCGCCCGCCTCATCGCCGACATGATCACGGTCGCCGGGGCGGATCGGGTCCTGACGATGGACCTCCACCAGGGCCAGATCCAGGGCTTCTTCAACATCCCGGTCGACGAGCTCACCGCCGTCCACATGCTCTCGAACTACTTCCGGAGCAAGCACATCGAGCACCCGGTCATCGTCACGGACCTTGGCTTCGCCAAGCGCGCCCGCACGTTCGCGGAGCTGCTCGGGGCGCCGCTGGCCATCATCGAGAAGCGCCGCCAGGGCAACCTCGACAAGGCCGAGCTCATGAACGTCATCGGCGACGTCCGCGGCCGCCGCGCGATCATCGTGGACGACGAGATCGACACCGGCGGCACCCTCCTCGAGATCGTCACCGCGCTCGAGCGCGAGGGCGTGACCGAGATCCACGCCTGCGCGACGCACGGCGTCCTGTCCGATCCGGCCATCGACAGGATCCGCGCCTCGAGCCTGCGCGAGGTCGTCGTCACGGACTCGATCCCGCTCCCGCCGGCCAAGCGCATCAAGCAGATCACGACGCTGTCGGTCGCGCCCCTGATCGGCGAGGCCATCAAGCGCATCCACCGTGGCGAGTCGGTCGGCGCCCTGTTCAGCAGCGAAGTGCGGTTCACCCAGGAGATGACGTTCTGGGAGGGCGGCGAGCAGCAGCATTTCGACGCCGGTGACCAGGGCCCGTCCGACGGACCGCCGGGCGACGACGATCGCTCCCCACCCGCGCTGGCCATGACAACGGGGATCCTTGACTGATGAGCCTGCAACTCCACCGACCCGATGGCCGAGGCGGCGTCGAGCCGCGCACGACGACCGAGCGCGACTGGCGCCGGCAGCTCCGGTCGCCGCGCTGGGGGAGCGGCCTGCGGGGCAACAAGCCGACGCGCCTCGCCAACCCCGAGATGAATCCCACGCGGACGGGCGTATCGGTCGCGTTCTGGCTCGTGCTCGGGATCGGGACGTTCATGATCCTCCTGCTCGGGTACGGGACGCACTTCTGGAAGCTGCCCGGCTGACCGGCCGGAAAGCCGAACGGGCGACCGTGACCAAGCGCAAGCGGGCTCGACCCTCCGCCACCCAGATCGTCGGCGGCGCCCTCGTGGACCTCGAGCACAAGATCTTCCGGTCCGTGCCGTCCGTGGAGATCCTCGTCGAGCGCGGCAAGGACCAGGCCGGGCACGCCTCGGACGGGTCCGACCTGACGATCGCCATCCCGGACGCACCGGTGGCCCTCCCGCGTCCGCGGAGGCCGCACGCCGACTGACCCGCGCACGCCCGCCCGATCGGCAGCACACGTCCGCCCGGTCGGCACCGAACCGCAGGGCATCAGGACTTAGCCACAGACGGCTACCTCTGCGCGCCGACACCGGCCCGCACGCCTGCGTCGCTCTCCTGAACGGGGGTGGAGGACGGGCTCGCCTATACTTCCCCGGCTATGGTTCTGGGCTTTCTCAATCGATTCGTCGACTCGAACGACCGCGAGATTCGACGCATCCAGCCGATGGTCGACGAAGCGAATCGGCTCGAGCCCGAGTTCGAGGCCATGTCGGACGAGGAGATCCGCGCCCGGATCGCCGACATCCGCGAGGAGATCCACGAGGCGGCCGTCCCCGACGAGCCGTCCGAGGACGAACTCCACCATCCCGATCTCGAACGCCGCCGCGAGCACCTCAAGGCACGCCGCAAGCGCGAGAAGGATCGGCTCCAGGCGGCCATGGACGAGGTGGCGGCGGAGGTCTTCGCGGCGACCCGTGAGGCCATGCGACGGACCCTCGGGATGCGCCACTTCGACGTCCAGCTCGTCGGCGCGACCGTCCTTCACCAGGGCAGGATCGCCGAGATGAAGACCGGCGAGGGCAAGACCCTCGTCGCCCCGATGGCCGCGATCCTCAACAGCCTCTCGGGCCTCGGCGTCCACGTCGTGACCGTCAACGACTACCTGGCCCGGCGCGACCCGCAGTGGATGGGGCCGGTCTTCCACTTCCTCGGCGTGAGCGTCGGGATGATCACCCACGACGCGAGCTTCGTCTTCGAGCCGGGTTACCCGACCACCGACGAGCGACTCATCAACCTGCGCCCGGTCTCGCGGGTGGAGGCCTACGCGGCCGATATCACGTACGGCACGAACAACGAGTTCGGGTTCGACTACCTGCGCGACAACATGGTGGTCGAGCTGGACCAGCGCGTGCAGCGAGGGCGCTTCTTCGCGATCGTCGACGAGGTCGACAACATCCTCATCGACGAGGCGCGGACGCCGCTCATCATCAGCGGCCAGGCCGAGGAGTCGGCCGACAAGTACTACACGTTCGCCCGGATCGTGCCCCGCCTCCAGGGCCGCCCGGAGGGCGACGAAGAGGGCGGCGACTACTTCGTCGACCTCAAGGACCGCGCCGTCAGCCCGACCGAGGAAGGCATCCACAAGATGGAGGGCTGGCTGGGCGTCGAGAACATGTACGACGCGGACCCGACGCTCGCCCGCCACTTCGAGCAGGCCCTCAAGGCCCACGCCCTCTACAAGCGCGACCGCGACTACATCGTCAAGGACGGCGAGATCGTCATCGTCGACGAGTTCACCGGGCGGCAGATGCCGGGCCGGCGCTGGAGCGAGGGGCTCCACCAGGCCGTCGAGGCGAAGGAAGGACTGCGCGTCCAGCGCGAGTCGGTGACCCTGGCCACGATCACGTTCCAGAACTACTTCCGGCTGTACGACAAGCTCGCCGGGATGACCGGCACGGCCATGACCGAGGCCGAGGAGTTCCACAAGATCTACACCCTCGAGGTCGTGGCGATCCCGACCCACCGCGAGATGATCCGGCAGGACGACGCGGACCTCGTCTTCCGGAACGAGGTCGGCAAGTTCAACGCCCTCATCGACGAGATCGGCGAGATGACCGAGAACGGCCGGCCCGTCCTCGTCGGCACGATCTCCGTGGAGAAGAGCGAAGTCCTGTCCGAGATGTTGAACCGGCGGGGCATCAAGCACGAGACCCTGAACGCGAAATTCCACGAGAAGGAATCCGGGATCGTCGCCCAGGCCGGGCGCAGCCGGGCGGTGACCATCGCCACGAACATGGCCGGCCGCGGGACGGACATCAAGCTCGGCGGCGACCCGGCCGGCCTCGCCTCGGAGATCCTCCACCGCAAGGGCCTCAACCCGGCCGAGGTCGACGAGGCGACCTACGAGGCGGCCCTGGAAGAAGCCGGCCGGATCTGCGAGGAGGACCACATCCGGGTCGTGGAGGCCGGCGGACTGCATATCATCGGCACGGAGCGCCACGACAGCCGTCGCATCGACAACCAGCTCCGCGGCCGTGCGGGGCGGCAGGGCGACCCCGGCTCCTCGCGCTTCTACCTCTCGCTCGACGACGACCTCATGAAGCGGTTCGCATCGGACCGGGTCGCCGGGCTCATGGAGCGGATGGGGCTCGAGGACGATGTCGCGATCGAGTCGCGCCTCGTGTCGAAGACGATCGAGAGCGCCCAGAGCCGGGTCGAGGGCTTCAACTTCGACATCCGCAAGCGCGTCGTCGAATTCGACGACGTCATCAACAAGCAGCGCGAGACCATCTACGCCGAACGCGACAAGGTGCTCCGCAACGAGGACCTCGGCGAGACCGTGCTGTCGTTCCTCGACGACGAGGTGGACGCGCTGATCGGCACGTACGCCGCCTCGGACGCCCCGGCCGAGTGGAACCTCGAGGGCCTCACGGCCGCGCTCCGGGCGATGGGCCTCGACGGCGACGACGCGAGCGAGGACACCCTCGCCGAGATCCACGGCCGCGAGGAGCTGGCCGGCCACCTCCGCGAGATCGTCGACGCCCGCCTGACGGCCAAGACGGCCGAGGTCGGCGAGGCGGACTGGTCGCTCGTGGAGCGGCTCGTCCTCGTGCGCACGATCGACTCCCTGTGGGTGGAGCACCTGACCGAGCTCGACGACATGCGGCGGGGGATCGGCCTGCGCGGCTACGCCCAGCAGGACCCGCTCAACGAGTTCAAGAAGGAGGCGTTCGGGCTGTACGAGGAGCTCCGGGCGCTCATCCGCCACCAGGTCGCCACGACGATCTTCCGGGTGACCGTGACCCGCGGGCCGGCTCCGGGTTCGGCCGAAGAGAAGCTCGCGTCCGATCTCGCGGCCGGTGCCGACGCGATCCGGGGCGGCGGCACGGCCGGAGGCCAGAAGGGCGGCCGGAACGAGGGCAACGCGGCACTCGGCTCGAACCCGCCGATCCGCGGCCTGCCGAAGGGTCCGGACATGCGCGGCACGGAGTCGCTCGGCGACCGCGCCGTGGGCGACGGTACCGGCGCCGCGGGCACTGCCGGGGGCGGCGGCGCGGCGGTCAACGGCGCCCTGCGGCCGGGCTACACGCCGGCGGGAGCGCGCATCGGGCGCAACGATCCGTGCTTCTGCGGCTCGGGGTTGAAGTACAAGAAGTGCCACGGGCGGTGACGCCCGGCCGCCGGATCGCCGATATCCTCGTCTTGATCGTCGCGGCAGCGCTCGGTGCCGGCGCCCTCGCCGCGTACGCGACGTTCCGGATCTGGCAGGAGGGCGGCCGCGACGAAGGCCGGCCGGCCGGCGCGATCGTGGTGCTCGGCGCGGCCCAGTTCGACGGCCGGCCGTCGCCCGTCTTCGCCGCCCGGCTGGACCATGCGATCGACCTGTACCTGGCGAACATGGCCCCGGTCCTGGTCGTGACCGGCGGCAAGGCCCAGGGCGACCGGACGACCGAGGCGGCGGCGGCGCGCGATTACGCACTGGCCCATGGTGTGCCGGCCCGGGCGATCGCGATGGAGGACGCCGGGCGAACGACGCTCGAATCGCTCCAGGGCGTCGCCCGGCTCCTCCGCGGTCTGGGCATCCGCGACGCCGTGTTCGTGAGCGATCCCACCCACATGCTCCGGGTCCTGCGGATGGCGGCGGACCTGGGTATCGAATCGTACGGTTCGCCCACCCCGACGAGCCGCGTCGAGAGCGACCCGGTGCAGAAGCTCGACGCCACGGTCCACGAGCTCGGCGCGCTGGCCTACTACCTGTTCTTCAAGGGTTCCACGTCCGAGGACGCCGGTCCGGTGGCTCGCTGACCGGTTCCCTGACCGGCCCCTGACCGGCCCCTGACCGGGCGCTTCGACCGGGCGCGTCGACCGGGCGCTTCGACCGGGCGCTTCGACCGGCGCCCTCATGGCGGCGTTCGGGCGCCCGATCGGCGCCTCGACGGCCGCGGCTGTTCGCTCCCGGCGGGATGGCCCGATTTGGACCAGAAAACTGGTACGAATCGCGGGACACCCCCCTTGGCGTGCCGGAATTGAGCACCTATACTGTGCGAAATCGCTTACCCGGACCGGACGCCGGCCCGCGCCGCCCCAGATCGTGGCCGTCGTGACCCCCAGCCTGACGGCCGCTTTCCGCGAACCGAACAGAGCCCCCGCGCGCCACCAGCCACGAGGAGAGGGACCACGTGAAGCAGGCCGAGGAAGCGTCGTTCGTCGATCTCATAGCGTGCGAAAAGGATTGCCGGTCCTGCAGCTATGCGGCCGCCCTCGACTGCGACGGCAACTGCGGCGTCTGTCCCCACAATGGCTACTGTCCCTGCGTGAACCCCGTCGTCGCCCGGAGCAAGACCGCCCTGCGGCTCATCGAGCTCCGCCCGATCCTGCTCCAGGACCTGCGAGTGCGGAACTAGGTGGACGCGTCCGCCATCCGCGACCTCGCCGAGCGGATCCGCGCGACCTCGGGGCGGCTTTGACCTCGAGGCCAAGACCCGGCGCGTAGCCGAGATCGACGCGCTCACCCTGGCCCCGGGTTTCTGGGACGACCAGCGCGCCGCCCAGAAGGTCCTCCGCGAGGCCGACGGCCTGCGGACCGAGTTCGACCTGTGGACCGGGATCCTCAAGAAGGCCGACGACCTCGTCGAGCTGGCCCCCCTGGCGGCCGAGGACCCCGAGATCGCCGCCGAGCTCGATCGCGACTCGGACGAGCTCGAGCGGACGTTCGCGCGCGAGCGGACCACGCTCCTGTTCTCCGGCGAGTACGACGACCGCTCCGCGATCATCACGATCAGCGCCGGTGCGGGTGGCACCGAGGCGACCGACTGGGCCGAGATGCTCATGCGGATGTACCTCCGCTGGGCCGACACCCACCGGTTCAAGACCGAGATCGTCGACCAGCTCGAGGGCGAGCAGGCGGGGATCAAGAGCGCCACGGTCGAGATCGCCGGCAGGCGGGCCTACGGCTGGCTGCGCGCCGAGCGAGGTGTCCACCGGCTCGTGCGGATCAGCCCGTACGACGCCCAGAACCGCCGCCAGACGACCTTCGCCCTCGTGGAGGTCGTGCCGGAGGTGGACGAGGACGACCCGGACATCGAGCTCGACTGGGACGAGATCCGGGTCGATACCTACCGCAGCCAGGGCGCCGGCGGCCAGCACGTCAACAAGACCGACAGCGCGGTCCGGCTGACCCACCTGCCGACGGGCATCGTCGCCCAGAGCCAGAACGAGCGGTCGCAGACCCAGAACAAGGAGACCGCGATCAAGGTCCTCAAGTCGCGCCTGCTGGAGAAGCGACTTGCCGAGCGCGAGGCGGAGATGCGCGAGATCCGGGGCGACCACATCTCGGCCGGCTGGGGCAACCAGATCCGGAGCTACGTGCTCCACCCCTACCAGATGGTCAAGGACCTGCGGACCGGGGTCGAGACGTCGAATACGGCCGCGGTCCTCAACGGCGACCTCGACACGTTCATGCAGGCGGAGCTGGAACGTCTGGCGACCGGCGCGCCGGTGACCGGCGGCGCGGACGAGGACGCCGAGTGACGGGCGCGGTGGCGGGCGGAGCGCCGGAGCTGCTCGCACGGGGATGTGATCGCGTGACGGCGTGACGGCCCGCCGGGGCACCCAGACGGCGGACCTGCGACCGGCCCGGCCCGACGAGCTGCTCGCCTGCGCCGCGATCTGGCGGGTCTCGATCAACGACTACACGGCCCGGCTCAACCAGGCGCCGATCCCGGACGACCTCGCCTCGATCATGCTCCTGTACGAGCACCTCCGGGCGACCGACCCTGAGCGGTTCGTGGTCGCGACCCGACCCGACGCCGGCGCGCCGGGCGGCGAGCGGGTCATCGGCTTCGCATCGGCAGTCGTGCGCGGCGCGTCATGGCTCCTGTCGATGCTGTTCGTGCTGCCGGAGGAGCAGGGGCTCGGTCTCGGGCGTGCGCTCGTCGAGGCGGTCCTGCCGCCGGCCGACGCCGGCCTCGCGCTCAACACGGCCATCGACAGTGCCCAGCCCATCTCGATGGCGCTGTACGGCAAGTACGGGATGGTGCCGCGGATGCCCGTGCTCGACCTGGTGGGCGAGCTGCGCCATCCCGAGGTGTTCCCACCGTTGCCGGTCGGGGTGAGCGCCACGCCCTTCGAGTCGATCGCGGCGGGCCCGCCGGGCGGGGCGGGTCACGAGGAGCTCATGGGCGCCGTCAACGCACTGGATCTGGAGCTCGCCGGCTTCGAGCATCCGCAGGACCACCGCTACCTGCGGACACGGGACCGCCACGGCTTCCTGTACCGGGACGCCGACGGCGCCGTGCTCGGCTACGGCTACGGGTCGGAGGTGGGACGTGTCGGCCCGATCGCGGTCCGGCAGCCGGGTCTGGTCGCGCAGGTGCTCGGCCACCTGTTCGGTGCCGTCCGCGCTCGGGGCGCCTACGCCGTGTGGGTCCCGGGCGACGCCGCGGACGCGGTCACGACGCTCCTGGCGGCCGGCCTCCGCATCGACGGCTTCCCGATCCTGTTCTGCTGGGATCGCCCGCTCATCGACTACGCCCGCTACCTGCCGATCTCGCCCGGCCTGCTGTAGGAGCCGCCGCTCCCGGCGACCCGAGGGCGCGGTCTCGCGGCTGCCGCTCCCAGCGCTCCGGTCCGCTCCCGTCTTGCGGCTGCCGCTCCCAGCGCTCCGGTCCGCTCCCGTCTCGCGGCCACGGCACGAGCGCTCCGGCGGTGCGGCATGGCCAAGGGTCTCCTGCACCGGCGGCCCTGCCTCGACGACCCCCCGGCCAGGTGACCCTTCCTCGGCGAACTCGGCCCGCCGTTACGGCCATTTGCAACTCACGACACCTCGGGGCCACGTCGCGACCCGGTCCCGCGTCACGCAGCGCCGACAGTTAGCTGCTAGTGACTACTTCTTGCCCTGGACGGGTCTGGCGTCTGCCCAATTCCCGCCCGATGCCGGCCCGATGCCGGCCTGGTTTGCATCTGGCCACCTTGGGCCGGGCGGATCTCTCGCCGGGGTCCGCATCGCGCGCCGGGCGGGGGTCGCGCGCTGTGCGCCGGGGTCCGCACGCGCGCCGGGCGGGGGTCGCGCGCTGTGCGCTGGGGTCCGTACGCGCGCCGGGCGGGGGTCGCGCGCTGTGCGCCGGGGTCCGCACGCGCGCCGGGCCTGCGATCGCGCGCCGGGGCGGGGATCGCGCCCGGTGGGTCGGCGGCAACCCGTTTGCCGCTCTCGGTCGACCGGTGGTAGCCTCGCGGACGTGGCTCCCCCTTCCGTGCCCGTGGTCGGAGTCGATGGATCGCGTGGCGGCAGCCGCCGTCACCAGCCTCGCCGTCCACGGAGGAGTGCGTGACCACGAGCACGACGTCGACGCCACCGTCGCCCCGTTCGCTGGGCGGTGGCGACCTCCTCGGCGACCAGCGCCGCTACGGACCGGCCACTCCCCGATCGGCCGGCGGCACGGCCGGCCACACGGCCGGCCACGCGACGGACGGCGCCCACCCCGAGCGTCCGATCGTCGTCCTGCGCGACGTCACGAAGACCTACCCGAACGGCAAGACGGCCCTGCGCGATGTCGATCTCGTCGTGCCCGAGGGCGACTTCGTCTTCCTGGTCGGCCCGTCCGGCGCGGGCAAGTCGACGCTCATCAAGCTGCTCATCCGCGACGAGTTGCCGACGTCGGGTGAGATCGTCCTCGGCAACGCCGACCTCGCCCGGCTGCCCCGCCGCCAGGTAGCCCGGATCCGGCGCAAGATCGGGATCGTCTTCCAGGACTTCAAGCTGCTCCCGACGAAGTCCGTACGCGAGAACGTCGCGTTCGCGCTCGAGGTGACCGGCACGCCCCGCCGGGAGATCGGGCCGGCCGTGGATCGCGCGCTCGCCCTCGTGGGCCTCAGCGCGCAGGCGCGCCAGCTGCCGTCCACCCTGTCGGGCGGGGAGCAGCAGCGGACGGCCATCGCCCGAGCCCTCGTCCACGACCCGCGGATCATCATCGCCGACGAGCCCACCGGCAACCTCGACCCGCTCATCAGCTGGGAGATCATCCAGCTCCTCCTGCGGATCAACGAGCTCGGGGTCACGGTCTTCATGGCCACCCACAACGCCGAGGTCGTGACCGCGCTGCGCAAGCGGGTCGTCGCGCTCGAGGAAGGCCGGATCATCCGCGACGAGATCGGCGGGGCCTACCACCGTGAGGACTGAGGGCGGGCGATGATCCCGTTCATCGGGTTCAGCCTCCGGCGCGCCTGGCAGGGCTTCTGGCGCAACGGTGTGATGAGCATCGCCGCCAGCGCCACGATGGCGTTCATGCTCACCCTCCTGGCCGGCTTCTGGGTCGTCCAGACGGGCCTCTCGGCCGGGCTGGACTTCGTCGAGAGCAAGGTCCAGGTCCGGGCGTTCCTGCGCGACAGCGCGACGCCGGCCGAGATCGATGGGCTCCGGCTCAGGATCGCCGCTATGCCCCAGGTCGCCGGGGTCGACTTCGTGTCCAAGGAACAGGCGCTGGCCGACTTCACGGCGCGGGAGACGCAGGTCGGCCACGAGGACCTCGTGAAGTACCTCGACTCGAACCCGCTCCACGCCAGCCTCGACATCCGCCTGACCGACCCGAAGCAGACGACCGATGTCGTCGAGGCCCTGGCGGGCACGTCCGTGGTCGACCACGTCCTGCCGGTCGAGGACGTGGTGGACCGGCTGCTCGCGGTGACGACGGTCATCCGGACGATCGGGCTCGTGCTGCTCGGCGCCGTGGGGATCACCGTGCTGTTCATCGTCGTGAACACGATCCGGCTGGCGGTCGTGGCCCGGGCGGGCGAGATCGAGATCATGCGCCTGGTCGGCGCGTCGGACGCGTTCGTGCGCTGGCCGTTCATCTTCGAGGGCGCCCTCGTCGGGTTCATCGGCGCGGCGGTGACCCTGCTCCTGTTCGCGGTCGCCGCGGACCCGCTGAGCGGGGTCCTGGCCCGCTACTTCGAGGTCCCGCCGGTCGCCCTGAGCTCACTGTCGCGCGAGGTGCTCGTCCTGACGCTCGGGACCGGCCTGGGGCTGGGCTCCGTCGGCGCCTGGCTGTCCGTTCGGCGATACCTCGCGAGATAGGGTCCCCAAGCGTGGGGTTGCCGCCGCGGGTCCTGAAGTTCATGGCCGTAGGTGCATATCCACGGTGCGTTGCGGCCCGCGCGTGCAGCCGGCACCGGTATGCACCCATGGCCATAAGGAACAGGGCACGTCCCGGTCGACCCGTGCGTGACGAGGCCGATTCACGCCCTACGACGTAGCATCCAGCGCAGGTGGTCCACCGGGCCGCCCGGATCGCCAGGATGAACGGATCGATGACGACTCCCACTCCCGTCGACGGCCTCGAGCCGGACAGCGTCGACGCGACCGCTCCCCCCGGCGCATCGGTCCCGCGTTCGCGCCGCACGGCCAGTCCGGTCGTCGTCATCTCGGCGATCCTCGTCGTGATCCTCGGGGGGAGCAGCCTGTTCCTCGCCGGCTTCCTGCTCGGTGCCCGGACGGCGACCCAGCCCGGGACGCCGGCGGATGCCGCCGCGGCGTTCAAGCCGTTCTGGGACACCTACGCCGCGATCACGAAGGACTACGCGGGCGAACCGGTCGCGCGCAAGGCCCTCGTGGATGGCGCGATCAAGGGCATGCTCGAGGCGCTGGACGACCCGTTCAGTTTCTACATGAAGCCCGACGACTTCAATAACTCGCTCCAGGGCCTGTCCGGCCAGTTCGAGGGGATCGGCGCGACGACGACGAGCCGGAAGGCCGACGGCGCCGAGGGGTGCACCCCCCTCGGCCCGGACTGCGGGCTCATCGTCCTCGGCACGATCGTCGGCAGCCCGGCGGAGAAGGTGGGCCTGCTGCCGGGTGACCGGATCGCGGCCGTCGACGGCACGACCGTCGACGGCCAGACGCCGGACGACGCGCTCAAGAAGGTCCGCGGCGCGAAGGGGACCGTGGTCACGCTGACGATCGTCCGGGGAACGGCCGCTCCACGCCCCGTTGCCATCACCCGCGACGTCATCGTCCAGCCCGAGGTCATCGCCAGGGAGCTCGCCGGTGGACGGGTCGGCTACATAGCGATCACCGGCTTCTCGGACAACGCGTCGGCCCAGTTCATCAAGGACCTGGGCGCCGACGTCGCGTCAGGCAAGAAGGCGATCGTGCTCGACCTGCGCGGCGATCTCGGCGGGTACGTGACGGCCGCCCGGGCGATCGCGAGCCAGTTCATCGCGTCCGGGCCGATCTACTGGGAGAAGGGCCCGACCGGCGATCCGGTCCCGTCCGAGGCCCTGGCCGGCGGTGTGGCGACGGATCCATCGATCAAGCTGGCCGTGCTCATCGACAAGAACTCGGCCTCGGCGAGCGAGATCGTCGCCGGCGCGCTGCAGGACACGAAGCGGGGGGTCCTCGTCGGCCAGCAGTCGTACGGCAAGGGCACGGTCCAGGAGTTCCTGCCGCTCGATGACGACAACGGCGGGTTCCGGCTCACGATCGCCCGCTGGCTCACGCCGGACCAGCGCTGGATCCACAAGGTGGGCCTGACGCCGGACGTGGTCGTGCCGCTGCCGGCGGCGGGGGAGCCTGCGCCGGCGCCGGGCACGGACCCAGTCCTCGACCGAGCCCTCCAGGAGCTCGGCTTCGGCGGGACGGCCGAGGTCGCCTGGCGCCTCGCCGCCTGACCCACGGCCGTGACCAGGGCCGGTGGCTGGCACCGGCGCACCTCTTGCGTCATCGCGCCCGCTCGGGTACGGTTCGCGGGAACGAAAGGAGGTGATGTGCAGTGATCGACAGTACGCCTAGCTGCACCACCTCGCAGGAGATGGCCGTTTAGTCGGACACCCTGCGTGGTGGATGAGCTTTCGAACGCCGGTCCGCATCGGGCCGGCGTTCGTGCGCCCGGGCCGATGCGCCATGATGGCGGACCTCACCCGCGCGCTCTCGGCCCGCCCCGCCGACCGACAACGAACGAAGGAGCCATCCCATGGGCGGCGAGATCACGATCGCCCTCAACCGCCGAGCGCGGCATGAATACACGATCGACGAGACCTTCGAGGCCGGCATCGTCCTGACCGGCACCGAGATCAAGTCGGTCCGTGCCAATAAGGTCAACCTGTCGAGCTCGTACGCTCGGGTCGAGCGAGGTGAGGCCTGGCTCATCGGCGCCCACATCGCACCCTACGAGCAGGCCAGCCGCGAGAACCACGAGGCCAAGCGCACCCGCAAGCTGCTGCTCCACCGTTCCGAGATCGAGGCGATCATGGGCCGGGCCAAGCAGAAGGGCCAGACGATCGTGCCGCTCCGGCTGTACATCTCGCAGCGCGGCCGGGCCAAGCTCGAGCTGGGGCTGGCGCGGGGCAAGAACCTCCACGACAAGCGCCGCGACATCGCCGATCGCGAGGCGAAGCGCGACGTCGCCCGCGAGGTCGCCGAGGCGCGCAAGGGCTAGGGCCTGGCGGTTCATAGGTCGGCGCCTTCGGGGCGCCCAGCCACTTGTGCGTCCAGAGTGCGATACGACCGGAATCGGCACGTCCCAGCGATCGTTCTGCACCCCTGAGGCACAGAACCGCCCGAATCTGCTCAGGGTGTGCGTCCGACGCACATTTGGACCGGATCTCAAGCCGCGGTCGGTCGCATCGCACCTCTGGCGCACAACTTGACCCAGGATCGCGTCGCTCTCCGGTCACTAGACTGAAACGCATGCGACTCGACCGGATGATCCAGGCCGTCGACCTGCACGCGTGCGGCGAGCCGGGGCGGGTCATCGTGGGCGGGGTGCTCGACGTCCCGGGCCAGTCGATGTTCGACAAGATGTCCTGGCTGCGCGACAACGCCGACGATCTGCGCCTGCGGATGCTCCGCGAGCCGCGCGGGTATCCGGCCGCGAACTGCAACCTCGTCCTGCCGTCGAACCATCCCGAGGCCCAGGCCGGGTACGTGATCATGGAGCACGTCGAGTACCCCGGGATGAGCGGCACGAACACCATGTGCGTGGTCACCGCGCTGCTCGAGACCGGGATGATCCCCATGGTCGAGCCGGTCACGGAGCTGGCGCTCGAGAGCCCGGCCGGGCTCATCCGCGTCCGGGCGGATTGCGCCGGCGGGAAAGTCACCGGGGTCACGTTCCGCAACGTCCCCTCGTTCGCGACCCACCTCGACGCGGCGGTGGAGGTGCCGGAACTCGGGACGGTGACGGTCGACGTCGCCTATGGCGGGATGTTCTACGTGATCGCCGATGCGGAGCGGTTCGGCTTCCGGCTCACGCCGGACGAGGGACGCGACATCACCCGCGTCTCCCAGATGATCAAGGCCGCGGCGGCCGAGCAGCTGCCGGTCGTCCACCCGGAGCAGCCGGGGTTCGCCGGCATCTCGATCGTCCAGCTGTCCGGACCGGCCCACGATCCGCAGAATACGCGGCGGAACGTGGTGACCGTCTCGACCGGGGAGCATGACTGGGCGAGACCCGCCACCTGGATCGGGGCGATCGACCGCTCGCCGTGCGGTACCGGCACCTCGGCCAAGATGGCGGTCCTCCACGCCCGCGGTGAGCTGAGGGTGGGCGAGGCGTTCCGGCACGAGGGGATCCTCGGGACGGTGTTCACGGGCCGGCTCGTGGAGGAGACGTCGATCGGTGGCCGGCCTGCGGTCGTGCCCGAGATCACCGGCACGGCCTGGATCACGGGCTTCGCCCAGTACGTGGTGGACCCCGACGACCCGTTCCCGGACGGCTTCACGGTCGGCGACATCTGGGCCTGAGCTGGCGGATATCACTGGCATTGTTCGGAGCCGCCCGAAACCTCCCGGCGGGCCTCGGAACGGGTCGCCGACGTCCCGGATATCACTCCCATTGATGGCACGCGAGTCATCAGGCGCCCTCGGACACGAACGGGCGAATTCCGCTACCCGCGAACAATGCGAGTGATACGCCGGCGGCGGACTCGTACGATCGTCGAGTGAGAGCCTGGATCGCGGACCTGCTGGCGGACGAGCGGCGACTCCGACTCGCCGCGGCCATCGTGTCCGTCGCGATCTTCGCCCTGCCGCTCGCGTTCGTGGCGATCACGCCGCATGCCCTGGAGCAGCCATTCGGCGTGGACTTCGACCTGTATCGGGGCGCAGCCGCGCGCTGGCTCGCCAACGGCACCTTCTTCGAGCCGTACCAGCTGGCCGGTCCGTATCCGATCAGCGCCGGCGACATCCTCTACCCACCCGTCGGCCTGTGGCTGTTCGTGCCGTTCACGTTCGTGCCCGCGGTGTTCTGGTGGGCGACACCACTCTGGCTGACCGCCCGGGTGATCGGGTTCCTCAGGCCGGGGCCCCGGTCGTGGCCGCTCATCGCCCTGTGCCTCGCCTGGCCGACCACCCCGCTCAAGATCTGGACCGGCAACCCGGTCATGTGGGCGATGGCCGCCGTCGCGCTCGGGACGATCTACCGCTGGCCGTCCGTGTTCGCCCTCCTCAAGCCGAGCCTGTTCCCGTTCGCGCTGTTCGGGGCGAACCGGCGCACCTGGTGGCTGGCCCTGGCGGTCGTCGTAGCGCTCAGCGCGCCGTTCGGGTCGATGTGGTCGGACTGGGTCACGACCCTCGTGAACTCGCGCGGCGGTGGCATCCTCTACTCGGCCCTGGAGATCCCGATGCTCCTGCTGCCGCTCGTGGCATGGCTCGGCCGGACCAACCACCGAGCTGACCCCGGGACCTCTGTCCACGCCCCTCCGGGACCGATGGACAGCGAGCGCGAGGGACCCCGGGCGTAGACTTCCGCCCGTGGAGTGGCTTGCCCAGCACTTCTACCAGATCGTCGCGCTCCTCCTCGGACTTCTGCTCCTGGCGAGGGTCCTCACGTCGGTCGCGCCGCCCCGCCGCGAGAAGCGGCGAAGAAGGGAGACCCGTCGCATGCCTCTGTTCCGCTTTCGCAAGCCCCGCGAGGGCAGTCGGGTGATCCGCGTGATCGGCGTCGGCGGGGGCGGCGGCAACGCCGTCGACCTCATGGTCCGGGCGCGGACCCGCGGTGTCGAGATGATCGCCTGCAACACGGACAGCCAGGCCCTGGGCCGGTCCGTCGCGCCGCTCCGCATCCAGATCGGGAGCGGGGTCACCCACGGTCGCGGCGCGGGCGGGGATCCAGTGCTCGGCGAGCAGGCCGCCCAGGCCGACGAGAAGAAGATCGCCCGGGCCCTGGCCGGCTCGGACATCGTGTTCATCACCGCGGGCCTGGGCGGAGGCACCGGCTCCGGCGCGGCGCCCGTCATCGCCCGGATCGCCAAGGACCTCGGCGCGCTGACGATCGCGGTCGTGACCAAGCCGTTCAGCTTCGAGGGACCGGCCCGCCGCCAGGTCGCCGACATCGCGGCGGCCAGCCTCGAGGCGAACGCCGACACGGTCGTGACCATCCCCAACGACCGGGTCCGAACCATCGTCCCGGCCGGGAGCACGATGCTCGAGGCGTTCCGGACCGTGGACGAGGTGCTCCACGAGGGCGTCCAGGCCATCGTGGACGTCATCGCCCGGGCCGGCATCGTCAACCTCGACTTCGCCGACGTGCGGGCGATCATGCAGGACGCCGGACCGGCCCTCGTGGGCGTGGGGCGCGCCTCGGGCGAGGATCGCGCCCTGGTCGCGGCACGCCAGGCGATCGGCAGCCCGTTGCTCGAGACGGAGATCGCGGGAGCCCAGCGCATCCTGTTCAACGTCCTCGGTTCGGCGAACCTGCGCCTCGACGAGGTGACCGCCGCGGCCGAGGAGATCCGTGCCTCGGCCGATCCGGGCGCGACCGTCATCTTCGGGGCCGGGCTCGACAAGAAGCTGGGCGACGCCATCGCGCTCACCGTCATCGCGACGGGCTTCGACCTGTCCGACGCGCCCGCACCGGTCCTGACCGTCGCTCCCCAGCGGATGGTCGACGAGCCGGCGACCGGCTACGAGGGGGTCGTGGATCGGCGGGCGCCCGTGGACCTCGAGGCGCCGAGCTTCATCCGCCGCGGCCGGCGCTCCGGCGACCTCCCGCTCGAGGCGCCCACGGATCGCGCGGCCGAGGCCAACGACCGCACACCCGAGCCGGCGGGGGACCGCCCCCGCCGGAAGTAGCGGGCTCGGCATCGTCGCCGGCAGGGTTCGAGGGCTGGTGTACGATACGCGCCCGCCGGACACTGGTTCGGCGCCCTGTGGGGATGCGTGGTTTCGACAGGGTCTGGTTGTCAGGGAACGCGAGCCGAGGTGCCGTCGGGCCTCGTAAAAAGGCGGCAAAACGAAGTAACTGGCAACCGCCAGCCTGCTCTCGCCCTCGCTGCTTAGGCAGTAAGGTGAGCGTGGAAGCAGCCTCCTCCCCGTGGGCTGTGGAAGCGTCATCAAGCGGGGATGCGCTGCGGAGTAGCGTCGCGTAGTCCGTAGCAAAGCCCGAAAGGGGACGTGACTGGACCGGCCGGTAGCCTGCCGATGGGCGACCGACCGTTCGACGACAAATCATCGGACACGCTCGTAGTTGGTCCCTGGCGAAGGGCTCTGGACGGGGAGTTCGACTCTCCCCCATCTCCACCACTTCCTGCGCTCTGTCGGCGGTAGGGACGAGTAGTGGGCCGGAAAGCCGCCAGCGTTCGGGTAGAAAGTGAAGACCCTCAGACGCGCGACAGACGTCCGACACTTCGGGACGGACAAGACGGATACGGAGACCCCGCCTCGAGCGGGGTCTTCTGGTGCATGGGGATCTACGCGCACGGTCGTGGTCAACTCCATGATGCCGAATGGGCTATAGCGACGCTGCGCTCGCGCGAGTAGCGTTCGAGGCAGGAAAGCGCATCTCCCTCCATTGACGGGCCCAGGCGGGTCCACCGGCGCCGGTGAGTACGTGTCAGTCGAGCCAAAGGCTCCATCACCACGGAAGGCTCACCGGAATGATCAAGATCAAGCGGCTCCCCCTCGCCGCGGCGGTCCTCGGACTCCTCGCTCTGCCGCTGACCACCTATGCGGCCGCGACGTTCGTCAACCTCGGTGTGGCCACGTCGTTCGCCGTGCTCGGCGGGTCAACCGTCACCAGCACCGGTGCGACCACGATCGCGGGCGACCTTGGCGTCAGCCCCGGGACCGCCATCACGGGGCTTGATACCGGCGTGACCGGGACGACGTACACAGGCACGGACGCGGCCCCGGCTCACGACGCCGTGGCGGCCGCCTACGCCGCCGCTCTCGCTCAGAAGAACGACGTGATCCTCCCCGCCGTCGCGGAACTCAGCACCCAGACGTTCACGCCAGGCGTGTACAACGCTCCGAGTTCGATCAACGTGGCGACGACGGTGACGCTCGACGGCGGCGGGAACCCGAACGCGATCTGGATCTTCAAGGCCGGCTCCACCCTGATCACGGGCTCGAACAGCACGGTCCTGCTCACCAATGGCGCGCAGGCGTGCAACGTCTTCTGGCTGGTCGGCAGCTCAACAACCCTGGGCGTTGACTCGACATTCCGTGGGAGCATCCTGGCGATCACCGCCATCACCGCCTATTCCGGGGCGACAGTCGACGGTCGCCTCCTGGCCCTCGGCGCTGCGGTGACCTTGACGGCGGACACCATCACACGGTCGGATTGCGCCGTTGCTCCGTCCGCGGCTCCGACGGCATTCACCGTGACCGCATCGACCACGACCAGCGCGAGCTTCTCCTGGGTCTACTCGGGCTCGGCCGCGGACGGCTTCCGGATCCTCGACGGCGACGGCCTCGAGCTTGGCGCCGACATCACCCCGGGCAACGCGACGACCGCCACCGTTGGCGGTCTCACAGCCGCGACCCCCTATGCCGGCTGGACCGTGGTGGCCTACAACTCCGCGGGTGAGAGCTCGGGATCGAACGCTGTCGGCTTCACGACGCTCGCCCCGGACCCGACGCCGACGCCGACACCAGACCCGACGGCCACCCCGACCGCGGCACCGACACCGACGCCGACGCCGACGCCGACGCCCACACCAGACCCGACGGCGACCCCGACCGCGGCACCGACACCGACGCCGACACCGACGCCGACGCCGACACCAGACCCGACGGCCACCCCGACCGCGGCACCGACGCCGACGCCGACACCAGACCCGACGGCCACCCCGACCGCGGCACCGACGCCGACGCCGACACCAGACCCGACGGCCACCCCGACCGCGGCACCGACGCCGACACCCACACCGACACCAGACCCGACGGCGACCCCGACCCCCACCGCGGCACCGACGCCGACACCCACACCGACACCAGACCCGACGCCGACGCCGACACCAGACCCGACGGCCACCCCGACCGCGGCACCGACACCGACACCGACGCCGACGCCGACACCAGACCCGACGGCCACCCCGACCGCGGCACCGACGCCGACGCCGACACCAGACCCGACGGCGACCCCGACCCCCACCGCGGCACCGACGCCGACACCCACACCGACACCAGACCCGACGGCACCGCCGCCGACGCCGACGCCGACACCCACACCGACACCAGACCCGACGGCACCGACGCCGACGCCGACGCCGACACCAGACCCGACGGCGACCCCGACCGCAGCACCGACGCCGACGCCGACACCAGACCCGACCGCGGCACCGACCGCGGCACCGACACCGACAGCATTGGCCGGGGTCGTACCTGTCGCACCCACATCGACGCCGACCGCACTGGCCGGGGTCGTACCTGTCGCACCCACAGCCGCAGGGCCGGACCTGTCAACCGAACCGGGACCGCCCTGGGCCCAGGTCGGTCTCATCATGCTTGGTGGTCTCATGATCCTGGTAGGGGCCTTTGTCGTAGAGCGCAGGCGCGACCGACCGAGGAGTCGTTGGCACTCGGCGTGATCCGGCATTAGCTTGAGGCTCTGCCGCTCACAGACGACCGGCAAGCGTGGGCGCCCCCGGTGTCTCAACCTCCTCGTTGAGGTCGGCAACGGCACCGCTCGACGCTGGAGCGCGTGCTTCGGCGCGGCGCTTCTCGACCTGGACACGACGGGCGCCGATGGCGCGACGGCGGCGCCCCGCGCGCTCAGTTCGTCGGCACCCCTCGACGGCGGAAGCCGACCGCCGCGGCGATACCGAGGACGGCGGCGATCGCGCCGAGGACGACGAGCGGCAGTGCCTCGACGGTGCCCAGCGGTGGATCGCCGACATGGGAGGTCGGGGAGAGGTCGAGCAGCCACTTGGGCAGCTTGAGGCCCGGACCGAGGAAGGCGATGAAGGCGACGAAGGCGAGGGCCGCCCAGCCCGCCGGGAGCGCCCTGGGCAGCAGGCCGAATAGCGCGAGCGCCAGCCCACTCAAGAGGAGCTCCGCCGGCAGGTATGCCGCGCCCGCCCCGAGGACGCGACCGAGGTTCACGGCGGTGCCCATCGACCACCCCATCCCCACGGCGAGCACGACCGACGAGGCGACGACGATGGCGACGAGGCCGGTGACGATGACGAGCCCGTGCGCGGCGAGCCAGCCGATGCGGGACAGGGTGCCGGACAGCCGCATCTCGAGACGCCCGGCGGTCTCCTCGCCGCGCAGGCTGCCGACCGCCTGGATGGCATACCCCGTGGCGATGACCGCGAGGTAGAGCTGGGTAAGAGCGACGATCCCGTCCTGGGGTTGCGCACCCGACACCCCGAGTGCCTCGGCCATGGCCGTGTTGCCGAGGACGGCGTCGACGAACTGCTTCGCGAGCGCACCCATCGTGCCCGCGAGGATCAGGGCACCGGCAAGCCAACCCAGGATCGCCGGCCGGTGGATCGAGGTCGCCAGCCCGAGCGGGCTGCGCAGCCATGTCGTCGCCCGCGGCGACCCTGCGCCTCCGCGAAGGAGGCTGCTGCCGAGGTCGCGGCGGCCAGCGACGAAAACGGCGAACGTCGCGAACAGCCCGCCGACGGCGAGGGGGATGAGGAGAGTCCACCATCTCATGTCCCCGAATGGCGCGGCCTTCTCGGCCCAGCCGAGGGGGGAGAGCCAGGTCACCCACGTCTTGGTGACGTCTCCGACGCCCCGCAGCAGGTAGGCCACGGCGAGGATGAGCAGGCCCCACGTGTAGACGCCCCGGGAATGCAGGGTGACCTGTGCGAGCAGCGCCGCGATCCCGGCGAAGACGAAGGCCAGTGCGCCGAGGGAGGCGGCATAGAGCGCAGCTCGGGCGGCGGGTACGCCGAAGGCGGCCAGCCCGAGGGCGAACGCGATGACGGTGACGAAGATGGCGGCCGAGGCGAGGATGAGCCCGGCCAGCACCGGGACGTGGCGCGCGACCCGGCCCGAGAGGACCGTCTCCAGTCGTCCGGCCTCCTCCTCACTTCGCGTGGCCCGTGCGACCAGGCTGATCCCGAGGAGCGGCAGGAGGAACGCCGCGAGGAACCCGAATTCGTCCGCGATGATCCCGCCGAGGCTGTCGATGCCCTCGACGCGGCCGTTGATCGCCACGAGGGCGTCACCCGCGGTGACGGCCTGGGCGTAGGAGTGGATCTTCTCGGGGGTGG
Source organism: uncultured Chloroflexia bacterium (assembly GCA_963719285.1). Taxonomy (GTDB): domain Bacteria; phylum Chloroflexota; class Limnocylindria; order Limnocylindrales; family CSP1-4; genus C-114. Next base: position 190,488 of record CAVRBO010000003.1, on the reverse strand, counting down.
TGTAGAGGCCGGCGATCGAACCTGCCGTGCCGACCATTCCCGCGATGAGCACGAACATCCAGACGAGCGTGCCGCGGCGGTGCGTCCGCCATTGGACGGCGAGCATGGCCCGCAGACCGGTCGCGCTCATCGGAGCGTCTCCACCGGCGCTCCGAGCTCGGTGGTGTCGAGAGGCACGGCACTCTCGCCGTAGGTGCGCAGGAAGAGCGCATCGAGACTCGGCGGGGCAACGGTGAGGGTGTGGATCCGCGCGGTGTGGAGCTGGCCGATGACGGCGTCGAGGTGCTCGGCGTCGATGGTGAACCGGCTGTCGACGTGGCCGTCGATCTGTTCGGTGACATAGTCCGCGACGCCTGCGGCGTCGGCGAGGCCCGAGGGCGCGTCGGCGGTGACCGCGTGGACGTGGGTCCGGGTATGCCGTCGCAGCTCGGCGAGGGTTCCTGTCGTGACCGTCCGGCCACGGCGGATGATGCTCACCCGGTCGGCAAGGGCCTCGACCTCGCCGAGGATGTGACTCGACAGCAGGACGGTTGCGCCCTCCTTGCGTCGCTCGCGGACGACCTCCTGGAAGGCCTGCTCCATGAGCGGGTCCAGCCCGGAGGTGGGCTCGTCGAGCACCAGCAGGTCGACGTCGGCGGCCAGGGCGGCCACCAGGGCGACCTTCTGCCGGTTGCCCTTGGAGTAGTCGCGGACTCGTTTGGTCGGGTCGAGGTCGAACCGCTCGATGAGGGCCGCCCGGCGCGCCTCGTCGAGCCCGCCGTGGGTCGCGCCGAGGACGTCGAGGCACTGGCCACCGGTGAGCCCCGGCCAGAGCGCGACGTCGCCGGCCACATAGGCGAGCCGTTCGTGGAGCGTCGCGGCCTGGCGCCAGGGATCGCCGCCGAAGAGCTCCACGTGACCGCCGCTGGCGCGGATGAGGCCGAGGACGACACGGATCGTCGTCGACTTGCCCGCTCCGTTCGGGCCGAGGAAGCCGTGGACCTCTCCGGGGGACACCTCGAGGTCGAGCCCGTCGAGCGCTCGGACCGGTCCGAAGGTCTTGGTCAGTCCTTTGGTGCGGATGACGGGTCGGGCCGCGTTCATGGGGTGCTACTCCTTCTCCGGGGCACGGAACGCGCCCTCGGCATAGACGATGCTGATCTCCCGAGCCCACCGGTTGATCCCCTCGGGGGTCAACGGGTCGGTACCGATCGCCAGGGCGATCGGGCTTCTCAGGAGGATGAGGGCGAGGTCGTTGACCAGGAAGAATGCCGCCCGGATGTCGGGGTCCTCGCTCGGGCGAGCGACGCCCATCTCGACCATCACGTCGAAGATGCGCCGGGTCAGGGCATACCACCGTCTGAACAACGCGGCTCCCGCCGGGTCGTCCGTCAGCAGCAGCCGGCGCAGGTAGGCCGGCAGCGGCGAGCCTGGCGGGAATCCCCGGGCGAACGCCTCGGCGACCGAGCCCCCTGACGCTCCGCCGGAGAGCAGCTCGACGAGGTCCTCGGTCGGCATGGCCTCGAAGATCGCGTCGAACGCGTGTGCCGCGAACTCATCGACCTCGGCTCGCAGGCCGTCCTTGCTCCCGAAGTGGTGGAGGACGAGCGCCGGCGAGACGCCGGCCTGGGTGGCGATCTCGCGCACCGTCACCGCGTCCGGGCCACGGTCGGCGAAGAGCCGCAAGGCGGCATTCCGGATGGTCGCGCGGGCGGTAAGATCGCCGTGGTCGGTGGTTGAACTCACGTTCAGTAGACTAAACGACTGTTCAGTCTCGTGTCAAGAAGCGGGGGCGACACCGCAGACCGACGCTCTCAAGAGCCGGCGGACGGGCCGACCGACCCGTTCATTGACATACCCTCGGGCTCAGGCGTCCAAGACGGCGGGGCGGCCGACGCCGATGACCGCCCGCGTGCCAGGAACGCCACGGCATCAGCCCACGGTGCGCGGCTCGAGCACGACGACGGCGGTCGGGCGGGAGCGCATCGCGGCCCACGCGTCGTAGTTGTCGCTGAACTCACCCCAGCGTGCCCACAGCCGATCGCGCTCCGCGCCTTCCGCCGCGCGACCGCGGACCGATCGATGGCCATCCGCGAGCTCGACGATCGTGTCCGGATGCGCCTGGAGGTTCAGCCACCACGCGGGCTCGGCCTCGGCCCAGCCATTCATGGCCAAGGTGACGAGGTTGGGGCCGTCCTCGTAGTAGCCCACGATCGCGACCCGCGGCTGGCCCGACCGTCGGCCGATCGTCGGGAGACGCAGCATGCCGAACGCCTCGCCGGCCTTCGGCGGCCGGAGGCCGACCCGCCCCCGGCTGAACCGAAGAAGGGCCCGGTGGAGGACCCAGGCGGAACGGACGAAGAACCGGGGAGGGAGCTTGGCGGCCCGGTCGCGGTCGACCGCAAGATCAGCCGAGGCGTCTGACTTGTTCATCAGGTACTCCTGCGTGTTCTGAATCGAAAAGGCCCCGGAGCCTGGCTCCGGGGCCTTGGTTGTCAGGCGACGGCGAGTGCCGACGCGACCTCGTGCTCCCGGCCTTCGGGTGCGTAGGTTGGGATCGACTTGAAACCCTTGAACGTGAGCCAAAGGCCCAGGAACGCCTCCCAGATGATCTCCGGGATGGTGGCGATGCCCTGCAGCGCGGAGCCCTGCGGGGTCGCGCCCATCAGCACCGCGGCCCCCGAAGCGGCCAGGAGGGGTCCGCCGATGACGCCGAAGAGCGCCATGCGCTTGGACACCAGGCCGGACCGGTACATCAGGTAGCCCAGGATCAGGCCGGTCCCGATGCCGTCGGCGAAGCCGGGGCCGAGCAGGAAGGTCCAATCGTGGATCGAGTGGAGCGCCTTGCCGATGGTGAGCAGTGAGCCCGCATCCGCTGCCGTGGCCGTCTGGCGCAGGGTCACGATCGCAAGCACGCTCAGGATGCCCACCAGGATGAACGTGCACTCGACGATCCGGGCGGCGACGTAGGCGAGGGCGAGGCCCTCGTTCGTCCGCTTCAGGATCGGGAACAGGACCACGGCACAGCCGATGTTGGTGATGATGAGGAACAGTTCGAGGAACGCACCCACGAACACGCGGGTGTCGGCGCCGGCACCGGTGATGTAGCCGGGATCGCTCAGCACGGGCCCGTAGAACATCACCCCGGCGATCGAGGTCACGAACGTGAGGATGAACAGTACCCCCACGGCGAGCGCGCTCTTCCTCATGTCGTCCGTCGGGACTCGCCTGGTCGCGCTGGTTCGAGCGGTGTCAGTCATGTCGGTTCTCCTTCGTCGTGGGTTGCCCGGTACTCTCGGGCTCGATGCAGATGACCGAGATCAGCGGCATGCCGGTGTCCCGCACCTTCTGGAGCAAGCCATGGAGCGCAGCTTGGTCGGCCACCTGGCCATGGATGACGGTCGTGCCGTCGTTGTGGTGGGTGAGGCTCAGCCCGTCGAACCAGGTGGTCCAACGGGGATCGAGATGGCCCTTGAGCCGGATCTCGTAGCGTCCGGCCTCGTGGCGATCGCCGTCGACGCTTGGTCTGACGCTCATCTGCTCCTTTCGCCTCCTGGTCCCTGACTGGGGTCCGCCGGCGTTTCGATCCCTGCCGGCGATGTCCGGAAGCTAGGAGCCGATGTGGTGAGGGCGCATCACCACATGTGGTGATGCGGGTGGTGATTCTCGTCGCGGACGCGAGCGGCCCAAGGGCCGACGTCAGCGGTCGCGGGCTCGCGAGAGCAGGTCGAGCTCGGCCGCCCGACTGATCGCCGCCCGACGGTTGTTCGCGCCGAGCTTCGCGTAGATGTTCTTCGTGTGCGTCCGCACCGTGTTCAGGGACACGACGAGCTCGCGCGCGATGTCCGGGCCATCCAGATCGGTCGCGAGCAGGCGGAGCACCTCGAGCTCACGCTCGCTCAGCGGCTCGACCAGGCCCTGGTTGACGCGGACGCTGCCTGCGGGCCGACCGATGGCCGCCAGCAGTCGCCGGACATAGGTCCGGGCGGTCCCGTGTCCGGCGGCCGCCTCGAGGAGTGCCGCCATGGGTGGGCCCTCATCCGCGAACATCCGGACGTACCCCTCCGGCTCGGCCAGGGTCAGGGCACGTTCCAGTGACCCGCGAGCGGCAGGGACGTCGCCACCCACCTGGTGCGCGAGCGCCTGGAGCACCAGGATCTCGATGACGCTACCGGTCCGCCCGCCTTGCTCCGCCGCTCGCAGCAGGCGACCGAGCAGGTCGAGTGCGTCACGCGACGAACCGTTGGCGCGGTCGCGCCCGGATCCGGCCAGGAGCATCCTCGCGAGCGTGACGTGTTCGAACTCGCGCAGATAGCTGAGGTCGTCCTCCGCCGACAGGCTGCGATCCCGAGCCCAGGCGGCGGCCTCCGCCAGGCGTCCCTGCCTGACCCATACCCGCGCCTTCCGCGCCGCCAGGGGATGCACGTCGGGGCTGAAGTCGGGCACGTACACTCGCTGCGCCTCGCCGAGCGCATCGAGCGCGCCGTCGAGGTCCCCTTCGGCCTCCCGGATGCGGGCCGTCACGACGTGCAGGCGGTGCCGAGCCTGAGGGAACCCCATGTGCTCCCCCAGGTCCCTGCTCGCCTGGAGGTGCTTCCTGGCAGCCTCGAGATCGCCCTGTTCGCGGACGATATCGGCGAGCCCCACGTGCAGGTCGGCCGTCCCCGGCAGGACGGGTTCACCGTGCTTCGCCGAGAGCTGGAACGCCTGGTCGTACGTCCGGATGGCCTCGCCGAGTCGCCCCTGGGTGATCCGGATGTCGGCCAGGGCGATCGATGCGTTCATGGCGTCGGGGATGTTGCCGGCGCGCTGCACCCGCGCCATACCCTCCGAGTGGATCAGGTAGGCGGCCTCGAGGTCCCCGCTCGCCCATGAGGCCAGTCCGAGGAGCGCGGCCGCTCCACCGTGGAGGAGATCGTCATCCTCCGGTGCGAGATCCAGCACGGTCCGGGCGTATCGGACGGTCGCGGGCACATCGCCCCCGATCTGGGCAAGGACGGCCCGGTAGAGCGCGATCATCGCGGGCAGGAGGAGGAACTCGTCGCTGTTCGCCACCGCCGTCCCGGGCGGCTCGGCGCCGGGGCCGGTGGGCAGCCCGCCGGGCGTCGTGAGGCAGCGCTCGGCCTCCCGCAGTCGGCGCTCCACGTCGTCGAGCTCACCGGCGGCGATCAGGACCCAGGCGTAGGCCACGCCGAGGACGGGTCTCCTGCCGACCAGCTCGTCGGGCAGCGCCCTGAGCCAAGCGAGCACCGTCGCCTCGCCTCGACCCCGGCGCATGGCCGGGAGCGCAAGCTCGACGAGGTCCGCTGCTCGTTCCATGTCCTCGCCGGCCAGCGCATGGCGGATCGCCTCGGCCCGGTCGCCGTTCTGGTCGAGCCAGTCGCTCGCTCGGCGGTGCAACTCGAGGACCCTGTCGGGCTGCTCGTCCTGCAGGTGCGCGCGCAGCACGTCGGCGAAGAGCTGGTGAAAGCGGTACCAGCGGCGCCGGTCGTCGAGCGGGACGAGGAACAGATTCCCTCGATCGAGTGCCTCCAGGGTCGCCTTGCCGCCATCCTGGCCGGTGAGCGCGTCGCACAGTGGGCCGCTCAGCCGGGTCAGGATCGAGGTCTGGAGCAGGAAGGTCCGGACGGCATCGGGCTGACGGAGCAGGACCTCTTCGACCAGGTAGTCGACGATGTACCGGTCGTCCCCCGCGAAGCCGGCGATGAAGCCTGCGATGTCGTGGCGCCCCTGCATCGACAGCGCCGCCAGCTGGAGGGCTGCGATCCACCCCTCGGTGCGCCCCTCCAGCGCGGCGATATCCGGCGCGGCCAGGTCCAGCCCCATCACCGCGTTCAGGTATGCCGCAGCCTCGTCCTGGGTGAAGCGCAGATCGGCGGCCCGGATCTCGACGAGTTCCCCACGTGCACGCAAGCGCGCCAGCGGCAGCGCCGGATCGGCCCGGCTCGTGATCACGATGTGCACGCGCAACGGGACGTGATCGAGCAGGAACGCCATCCCGTCCTGGACATCGCGGGCGTCGATGAGGTGGTAGTCGTCAAGCACCAGGACCAGGTCGTCCGCTAGCCCGCCGAGCTCGTTGATGAGCGAGGCGAGGACCGTCTCGATCGGCGGCGGCTGAGGCGCCTGCACGAGCGCGAGCGCGGTCGCACCGATCCCGGGAGCCACCGTGCGCAGCGCGGCGATCAGATACGGCCAGAAGACGGCGGCCTGGTTGTCGCCCGGATCGAGGGACAGCCAGGCAACGGACGTCGCTGGCGTCGGCGCGGACGCCAACCACTCGGCGAGCAGCGTCGTCTTGCCGAAGCCGGGAGGAGCGGACACGAGGGTCAGCTTCGACTCGGTCCCGCGATCGAGCCGCTCGCTCAGTCTCGGACGCGCCACGAGACCGCGACGGACCCTGGGGACGTACAGCTTCGTCTCGAGCAGCGGGCCTGCGTTCCCCGGCTTCACGCCTTCGCTCATCGCGGCTGACAGTACTCCACGCGACCGCGGCGCTCGATCAGGGATAGTAGCTCCGACCAGCCGAACGGAGTCCCTCGGCGACCGCCTGGATCGCCTTGCCGGCCGAGGCCGGATCGGTATCGCCCTTCACCAGCGCCTGCACCTGGTCGCCGATCTCGGCATCGATCTCCGGCTCCCAGAGCCAGTTGAGCGACGTGATGGCGTCATCGAACATCGGCAAGAACTCCCGGGCGACCGGGTCGTGGATCCCGACGTTCGATGCGGCGATCGGCGAATAGGTCTGGAGCCCCTCCACCACGGCCCTGTCGACCTCGGGCCGGCTCGCGTACTCCAGGAACGCATCCACGCTGTCACGGCTCGCCGAGGCCCGGGCCGGCATCGCGAAACCGGCCCAGGAGAGGGTCGAGTGGGCTCTCGACGCCCCGTCCACGAGGGGCAGGGGCGCCACGTGCAGGTCGAACGGCGCAGTCGGAGTCCCAGCTTGGAGTGCCGGCAGGAGCCACGTGCCGTTGTAGGTCGTGGCGGCCTTTCCCTGCAGGAAGAGGAGCTGCATCGTCGCGTAATCCGTGGCACCGGAGCCCGCGAGCAGCACGCCGGAGGTACGGAGGTCGACGATCGTCTGGAGGGCTTCGATCCACTCGGGGCTGTCGTACCCGACCTGGCCCCTGATCGTGCTCTCGACGAATGCCAGCGGGTCGCCGGCTCGGTCCGCGATCATCGGCAGCAGCCACATGACGAGGAGCGGGTTGAACGGCGCATCCCCGGAGCAGTGGACGAGCGGGGCAACGCCGATGGCCGCCAACGGTTCGACCATCGCCTTGAGGTCGGCGATCGATTTCGGAACCGCGAGGCCCGCCCGGTCGAGCAGCGCCTTGTTGTAGTACAGGCCGGTGGTCTGGACGCCCCTGGTCATGGCGAGCGGGAAGGCTCGTGTGCCGGTGCCTCCGAGTCCGGCGAGATGCGAGCGTTCGGGCACTCGGGCGAGCACCTCGGCCAGCCCGGGATCGGCGCCGAGATCCGCCAGCAGGCCGTCGCGCGTCCACGCCCGGACGAACAGGCCGTCGATCACGATCAGGCCCACCGGCTCGCCGGACTCCATCTCGGCGCGAGCGAGCCGGTCGAACTCCGGGCCCAGCCCCGGGATCGGCCGGATGTCCCATGCGACGGCGGGGTTCTGGGCCGTGAAGTCGTCGAAGACCTTCTTGAGCGCCGGTTCGATGGTCGGGTCGCCGCCTTCCGCGAGGACCGTGATCGAGCCCGACAGAGTCGGGCTGGAAGCGACCCCGCTGCCGGTCGGCGCCGTGCCGCCGCCCACGCTCGGATCGGAGGTGGCCGCTCGGTCGCCGGTCGGCCCGGCGCACGCGGCGAGGAACGGGGCGATCGTGCCTCCGGCGGCGATGAACGCGCCGAGCTTGAGGACATCCCGGCGGCTGCGCATCTGCCACCAGGGTCCGTCGCCCGTCGGCTGGACAGGCTCCACGTGGGCTGCTCCTCGTTGACGATGCGGTCGTAGTCCGGAGAGAGCCGTCCTGCACGTCGAGGCCCGCGGAGAGCGAGTATGGTTCGACCGGTCAGATCCCGCTCGCGAGACGTGATGGTCCAGGGGAGTCGGGCCGGCCGCCGGAGCCCATGCGCCGCCCGATCCGTAGCGTCGCTCCGGCCGTGATCGAGCGGCGAACCCTCGGGTCGGTGCACCGATCGTCGCGGCGCGAGCGCGGCATCGACCTGTTGTTCCTCCTCCCGACGCTGGCGATCCTGGCCGGTCTCCTCCTGTACCCGCTCGTCTACGGCATCGCCCTGAGCCTGCACGAGACACGCGGCTTCGACGTCACGAGGTTCGTGGGCCTGGACAACTACGCCCGGGCGATCTTCGGGGATGCGGTGTTCCACCGGGCCCTCCTGAACACGGTCCTGTTCACGGGCGTCGCGGTCGTGCTCCAGACGGGCCTCGGATTGCTCCTCGCCGTGCTCGTCGCCGGCATGAAGCGCGGCCGGACGCTCCTCCAGGTTGTGTTCTTCGCGCCGTTCGTCCTCGCCCCGGTGGCGGTCGGCACGGTCTGGAAGTTCCTGTTCGCGCCCTACTTCGGGGTCTTCGCCACCGTGGGGTCGGCCCTCGGGCTCGACACGATCACGATCGCGCCGCTCGCCGGTGCCGACACGGCGCTCTGGGCGATCATGGTCGCCTTCCTGTGGCGGTTCGCCGGCTTCAACATGGTCGTGTACCTGGCCGGTATCCAGGCCCTCCCGCGCGAGTACTTCGAGTACGCGGTCCTGGAGGGAGCCGGCCGGCTCCAGGTGTTCCGCCGGGTCACCTGGCCGCTGCTGTGGCCCCAGACGTTCACCCTCGTGCTGCTGACCACGCTCGGCACGCTCCGGATCTTCGACATGGTCTGGATCATGACCGGCGGTGGTCCGTCGCACGCGACGGAGACGGTCGCCACCGACATCTATGCGACCGCGTTCCGGTTCCTCCAGGTCGGCTACGCACAGGCCATGGCGATGGTCCTGCTCGTCGTGATCCTGACCCTCGCCGTCGTCGAATACCGGGTCCTCGACCGGCGGGCCGAGATGGTGAGCTCATGACCGGCCTGCGTCGCGTTCGACCGTCGACCGTGCTCATCGGCGTGCTCGCTGGCCTGTGGCTGTACCCGGTCGTCTGGACGCTGGCGAACGCCATCAAGTCGAGCGCGGACATCTACCGCGCGCCATGGGACCTGCCGTGGCCTCCGGCGTTCGGGAACATCGGCGAGGCGTGGGATCGCGGGCAGCTCGGCGCCGCGATGGCGAGCTCGGCCTATGTCACCACGATGACGGTGACACTCGTCCTGCTGGTGTCGGTCAGCGCGGCCTATTCGCTTACGCGCCTGCGGCCACCCGGCCGCGCCCTGCTCTTCCTGGCGATCCTGGCGCCACTGATCATCCCGACGGAAGTCCTCATCGTTCCGCTGTTCTCGATGTACCGCGCCCTCGGCCTGATCAACAGCCTGCCCGGGCTCGCCTTGACGAACGTGGTGGCGAACGTCTCGTTCGCGACGGTGATCCTCACCGGCTACTTCCGAACGGTCCCTCGCGATGTCGTCGACGCCGCCCGGGTCGACGGAGCCGGCCGGATCGATGTCCTGCTCCGGATCGTCGTCCCGCTCGCGCGGCCCGGGATCGTCGCCGTCGGCGTGCTCGTTGCCGTGTTCACTTGGAATGACTTCGGCGGCCCGCTCGTGCTGCTCCAGAAGCCGGACACGTTCACGGTGCAGCTCGCCCTCAGCCGGTTCTCGACCCTGTACGCCACGGACCAGGGGCTGACCTTTGCCGGCATGGCGATCGCGATCGTCCCGCCGCTGCTCCTCTTCCTGGCGCTCCACCGCACGTTCATCCGGGGCCTGACCGCCGGAGCGATGCGCCGCTGACGGAGGGCGAAGACGGCCGGGCGGGCGCGATGATACGGACGATGGACGGGCAGACAGACCGACTTCGGCTCCTCCGGCGCCCCACGGGGCTGGCCGCCGCCGTTCTGGGCCTCGCGCTTGCGGGCTGTGGTGCACCGGCGCCCGGTGCTCCCACGCCCGGCGCGATGTCGTCGCCGCCCGGACCGACCGGCGCTTCCGCCCGGCCGGCCGACCTGGCCGCTCCGTGGCCGATCCTCGCGCCGGCGGCCGCGGGGATCGATCCGGCGGCGATCGCCGCCGCCGAGACGCGGGCGACGACGCTCGGGTATGTCCGGAGCCTCGTGATCGTGCGCCACGGCGCCCTCGTCGACGAGCGCTACTTCGGCGGAACGTCCCGTGACACGCGCGCGGACATCCGGTCGGGGACCAAGAGCGTCCTCGCCCTCGCCCTGGGCGCCGCGACCGACGAGGGCATCCTGGCCGGGCCGTCGGAACGCCTCGATGCGCTGCTCCGGGCACCCGTCTCCGTCCCGGTCGGACCGAAGGCGGCGATCACCGTCGACGACCTCCTCACGATGCGCAGCGGGTTCGACTGGGACGAATCGACGGCGGCCGCGTACAACGCCTGGGCGCTCGCACCGAACCAGGTCGACTACCTCCTCGAACGACCGCTCGGCCATGATCCCGGCACCTCGTTCCAGTACGACACGGCGGCCGTCCACCTGCTGTCGGTCGGTCTGAGCCAGGCGACCGGGGGCTCGACCGAGACCTACCTGCGCCGGGCGGTCCTCGGTCCGCTGGGGATCGCGGCGGACACCTGGGAGACCGACAACCAGGGCTTCAACAACGGCGGCTCCGGCCTCGCCCTGCGCCCGATCGACTACGCCCGTGTCGGGCAGCTGGTCCTCCAGCGAGGCGTCTCGGGGGATCGCCAGGTCGTCCCTGCCGCCTGGATCGAGACGATGCTCGCGACCCACGTGAGCGTGGGCGCGCACGTCGGGCCGCTGCGCGACCTGCGCTACGGGTACCTGTGGTGGCTCGGCACGCTGAACGGCGAGGAGGTCCAGTTCGCCTGGGGATGGCGTGGCCAGTTCCTCGTCATCGTCCCCGCTCGTGATCTAGTCGTCGTCCTCACGAGCGTGCTGGGCGACGCCTCCATCAACGCCGACGCCGAGGCCGAGGGCGGGATGGACCTGATCGTGAACGACCTCCTGCCGGGGGTGCGCTGACCCCCGCGGGTCAGGCCCGCGCCACGCCGGCCGCGCCATCGCGCCGCCGGCGCCCGAACCCCGCGACGCTCGCCTTCAGCTCTTCTTCGCCTTGGTCCGATCCTTGAGGATCTGGCCGGCGGCGAGCTTGCCCGGGGCGCCCATCACGCAGCCACCCGGATGGGTGCCCGAGCCGCACTGGTAGTAGCCGTCGATCGGGGTGCGGTACTGCGACCAGCCCGGGGCGGGCCGGAAGAGGAACATCTGGGGGGCGAGGAACTCGCCGGCGAAGATGTTGCCCTCCGACAGGCCGACGGTCCGCTCGATGTCGAGCGGCGTGCGCACCTCACGCTGGAGCACCAGCTTCCCGAAGCCCGGGAAGAACGACTCGAGCGTCGCCTGGACCGTGTCGCCCAGGCGCTCCTTCTCGGTGTCCCAGTCGCTCTCGCGCAGCTTGTACGGGGTGTACTGGACGAAACAGCTCATGACCGCCTTGCCCGGGGGCGCCATGTCCGGATCCACCTCGGACTGGACCGCGCAGTCGAGGTACGGGCGGGCGCTGTACCAGCCGTACTTCGCGTCGTCAAACGCGCGCTCGAGGTACGTCATCGAGGGCCCGATGTTCGTGAACCCGCGGTACTGGTCGGTCCGGTCGCCGAGGGCCGGGTAGCGCGGCACCCCGTCCAGCGCGAAGTTGACCTTGGATGAGGTGCCCTGGAACCGGAAGCGCTCGATCGTCTCGACGAGGTCGGTCGGCAGCTCGCGCGGCTCGACGAGCTCCAGGAACGTCCGGCGCGGGTCGAGCGCGGACACGACGACCGGCGCGTGGAACTCAGTGCCGTCCTTGAGGGCGACGCCGGTGGCCCGCCCGTCACGGGTGATGACGTGCTCGACCGCCGAATTCAGCCGGATCTCGGCCCCGAACGACTCGGCCGCCCTGGCGAGCACCTTCGTGAACCCGCCGTTGCCGCCTTTGTGGAACGCCCAGGCCCCCATCTCGCCGTCGTGCTCCCCGAGGATGTGATACAGCAGGACGAGGCCGGAACCCTGCGAATATGGCCCGACTTTGGTGCCGATGATGCTCGACGACGCGAAATACCCCTTCAAAATATCGGATTCGAGGTAGTCGTCGAGGAAATCGGCCGCCGAGCCGGTCAGGAGCCGGACGGCATCGTGGAAGACCTTCTTGTCGACCTTGCGGAAGCGCTGGGCGAACGCCGCCAGGGCGACGAGCTCCTCGGGATCGTCGCTGAAGATGTCCGGCGGCACCTGGTCCAGGAGTGGCTTGATGAGCTGGATGACCTTGAGGATGTCGTGGTTGAGGGCGTCGTACCCATCGACATCGCGCCGGCTGTGGCGGGCGATCTCCTGCTGGTTCTCGCCGTGGTCCTGACCCAGGAGCAGGTAGTCGCCGTCCTCCATCGGGCAGAACGTCGTTGGCATGAGGATCGGCATGAAGCCGTGCTTGGTGAGTTCGAGTTCGTGGATGATGTCCGGGCGGAGCAGGCTCAGCGCGTACGAGAACGTCGTGAACCAGAAGCCCGGTCGGAGCTCCTCCGTGATCGCCGCGCCGCCCACGAGGTGGCGCCGCTCCAGGATGAGCGTCTTCAGGCCGGACTTGGCGAGGTAGGCGCCGTTCGTGAGGCCGTTGTGACCGCCGCCGATGACGATCGCGTCGTAGGTCCGGTCGCTCTTCGTCGTCATGTCAGGCCGTCCTTCGCTGCGGGTCGAAGAGCGGCGTCCGGCTGACGACCGCGTCGAAATACTCGTACTTGTGGGCGACCGCGAGCTCGAGCTTGACCCGCGAGCCGGGAGCGGTCCGGTCCAGCGGGACCCGCGCGAGCGCGATGTGGCGCTGGAGCATCGGTGAGTACATCTGGGACGTCGCGTAGCCCAGCTGGTTGAGATCGTCGTCGTAGATGTAGTACTCGTCCTGGATCGGGGTGTGGTCCTTGGGCGGGATGAGCCCGGCGGCGTCGTAGATCCGGTCGTACTCGCGCCAGTCCACGATGAGCCCGCTCAGTTTCCAGCGCGAGCTCTTCGTGGCGCGCTCACGCCGGATCGCGTCCCGGCCGATGAACGCGCGGTCGTCGGTCTCGATGCCCTTGAACATCCAGCCCAGGCCGAGCTCGATCGGCGTGGACCGGTCGGCGTCCGTCCAGGCGAACCGGCTCGAGTGGAAGTCCACATCGAGGAGGACGAGCCCGGCCTCGATCCGGGCCATGTACAGGGCGATCATCCCGAACGGGATCACGCCCTGGCCCCGGCTCACCTTCCAGAGGGCGTCCCAGACCTTGAGCGCGTCCGCCACCGGCGCCCAGATCTCGAAGCCGAGGTCGCCGGTGAAGCCGGTCCGCGACACGATGACCGGCACCCGGTCGATCTTGGTCCGGACGATCCCGAAGTAGGGCAGCTTGGCGATGGCCGGGGCGAGGGCGGCGAGCAGGTCCCGCGAGCGCGGGCCCTGGAACGCGAGCACGCCCCAGTCTTCCGACACGTCCTCGATCTCGACGTCGTGACCCACGACCAGGCCCTCGAAGTAGGCGAGATTCGGCTCGGCCGCCGTGAGGATGAACTCGTCCGGCTCGAGATGGAGGACCACCCCGTCCTCGACGACATGGCCACGGTCGTCGCACCAGCAGGTGTACTGGGCGTGGCCGGGCGGGCAGGTCCGGATGTCGCGGGCGAGCACGCCGGCCAGGAAGCGCTCGGCGCCGGGCCCGTGGATCCGGTACTTGAACAGCGGCGACGTATCGAAGATCGCGGCACTGTTGCGCACGGCGAAGTACTCGGACTTCTCGGCCATCTGGTACTTCGTGGCCACGAGATGGCCCGCCCAGTGCTCCCACAGGCCGGTCTCGTTGAGGACGCTCAGGCGTTCGTGGAAGGGGGTCGTCCGTAACATCGGGCGCTGCTCCGTGCCTCTGGCGAGTGCGGGCGCCCACGGTATCAGGTTGTTGGACGGTTGCGCAGTATCGTCCTACGCTACGGGAATGGCGCGCATGACCCCCGACCGCCGACGCGAGGCCATCGTGGCGGCCGCGGTCGCCGTCGCCCGGCGCAAGGGGCTGGCCTCGACCACGGTGCGGGACGTGGCCGCGGAGATGGGCACCTCGAGCGGCCTCGTCCACCACTACTTCGAGAGCATGGACGACGTGCTCGCGGCGGCCTTCGAAGTCGTCGCCGACGAGGATCTCCGCCAGACCGCCGCGGCGATGGCGGCGGCGCCGTATCCCACCGACGCGCTCGTGCGCTTCTTCCGCGCCTACGCCCCGACCGAGGCCGACCCGGCTTTCCAGCTCTGGCTCGACGCCTGGGCCGAGGCCGCCCGGCGGCCGGCTCTCCAGGCGACGTCGCGGCGCCTGAACCTGCGCTGGCACGCGCTCCTCGAGGAGACGATCCGGCGGGGCATCGGGACCGCCCGCTTCCGCTGCCCCGATCCGTCCGGCGCCGCGTGGCGGATCCTGTCGCTCGTGGATGGGCTGGCCCTCCAGGTGGTCGCCCACGGGACGACGATCAGCCGTGCCGAGGCGTTCGCCTGGGCGGCCTCGTCCTCGGAGCGCGAGCTCGGGTTGCCGCCCGGCGCGCTGCTGTCGAGCCGGGACCGGTAGGGCCGGCGACCGGCCGGGCGCTCCGGCGCGCGGCGGTGACGCGGCGGTCATGCTGCGCCGCGGGCGCCGTCGCGAGGCCGGGCCAGCACCACGTAGGAGAGCGCGGCGGCCAGGCTGAGCGTCGCGATGACGATCGCCATGGGCAGGGCCGTGCCGGTCCCGGCGATCCCCACGAGCGGCGCCACGAGCGCCCCGACCACGTACTGCAGCGCGCCGAGGAGGGCCAGCGCCGAACCCGCCCGGTGTCCGTGATCGGCCAGGGCGAGGGCCGTCGCGTTCGGGAGGACGAGCCCGATGCTCGCGGTCACGAGGAAGAACCCGGGCAGGATCCCCACGAGCCCGATTCCGCCGGCCACGGAGCCGAGGAGCACGAGCGCGCCGGCGACCGAGGTAGCCAGGCCCATGGCCACGAGCCGGCGCGGCCCGACGCGCTCGACGAGCGTCGCGCTCAGCTGGCCGGCCAGCACGATCCCGAGCGCGTTCGTCCCGAACACGAGGCTGAACACCTGGGGCGACTGGCCGTAGATCGTCTCGACGACGAACGGTGACCCGGCGATGTAGGCGAACATCGCCGCCAGGGCCAGTCCGCCGGCGAGCGCATAGCCGACGAAGACCCGATCCCGGGCCACGTCGCGGAACGTCCGGGCGGTCCCGCCGATCCCGCCGCGTCGCCGGGCCGATACGGGCAACGACTCTTCCAGCCCGACGGCCGAGGCCACGAACATCAGGACGCCGATCGCGGCCAGCACCACGAACGTCCCGTGCCACGTCGTGACCAGCAGGATCAGGCCGCCCACGATCGGGCCGACGATCGGGGCGGCGCCGTTCACGAGCAGGGTGAGCGCGTAGAACCGGGCGAGCTCGGTCCCCTCGAAGAGGTCGCGGACGACCGCCCGAGAGATGACGATGCCGGCTGCCCCGGCCGCCCCCTGGACGACGCGGAGGGCGACGAGGGTCGCGATGTTCGGCGCGACGGCACACAGCAGCGACGTGACGGCGAATGTGGCCAGGCCGGCGAGGAGCGGCCGCCGCCGGCCGTACGCGTCGCTGACCGGCCCGGCGAGGATCTGTCCCAGGGCGAGGCCGACGAAGACCGCCGTGAGCGTCAGCTGGACCTCGGACGGCGACGCGCCCAGGTCCGTCGCGAGCGCCGGCAGCGCCGGGAGGTACATGTCGATCGCCAGCGGCGCGAACGCCGACAGCAGGCCGAGGATGACGACGAGCTGGACCGTCTCGCCGCGCGACCGGGGCCGACGGGCCGGCCGGACGGACCGTGGCGCCACGTCAGTCCTGCGCCCGGGTCGCCTCGACGGCGGGTTCGGTCGCGATCGCCGCGGGGATCCCCGGCGCGGCGGACGGCGGGGTCCCCGGCGGAGCCGGACCCTCCGCGCGCGGCTCGGCGCCGAGGGCGGGCTGGGGCACCTCGGCGAACGTCGCCTCGAGGGCCTCGATCCCGTGCGGATAGAGGGTGTTGAAGATGACGTTGATCGCCGCCGCGGCCGGCACGCCGAGCAGTCCGCCCAGGACGCCGTACACCTCGAGCCCGATGAGGACCGCGAAGATCGTCACGACCGGGTGCAGGTGGACCGCCCGGCCGATGACGACCGGCATCACGAGCTGGTCCTCGACCTGGCGGAGCACGAGGAAGATGACGATCACGACGCCGGCCAGCTGGAGTCCCCCTGGGTGGCGGCGTCGATGGACGCGATCGCCGCGGCGATGATCGGGCCGACGAGCGGGACGACCTCCAGGATGCCGGTCAGGATCCCGATGGCCAGGGCGTACCTGAGCCCCAGGACGGGTCCCAGGATCACGTACACGACGGCGGCCACGAGCACGACGAGGAACAACTGGCCGCGCAGCCACTTGCCGAGCACGGCGTGGATGTCGGCCAGGAGGGCCACGGTCCGGGCCCGGTAGTCCACCGGGAAGAGGCCCACCGCGACGTCCCGGAAGCGCGCTCCGTCGATCAGGAAGTAGAACGCGACGATGAGCACGAGGATCGCCTTGAGGGTCGACTCGCCCACGGATCGGGCCACGCTGATCGCGTCGCCCGGACCGAGCAGGTGGGTGATCGAGTCCTGGATCTGGGTCGCGATCGCGGCGACCGAGATCGTCTGGGTCCCGACGGCGATCGTGTCGCTCCCGACGAGCTGGCGGAGGGTCGTCGCGAGCGCGTCGGGTCCACCCTTCGCGAGCAGTTCCAGCTCACGCAGGGCCTGTCCGGCGAGCAGGTAGACGGCGATGCTCGCGGCCGTCAGGGCCACCACGTAGCCGGCAAGGACGATGACCGCGCGCGGCCAGCCCAGGCGTCGTTCGGCCGAAGTGACGAGCGGGCTGAAGGCGTAGGCGACCACGGCCGCGACGATGAACGGCCCGAGGACCGCGCGCCCGACCCACACGACGATGAGGATGACGACGAGCAGGACGCGGAACGCCCGGACGGACGGCCCGCCGGTGGGGATCGCGGACGATTCGAGCGCCGGCGTCAGCGGAAGGACCTCCCGGGCGACAACGGCGCCCAGACTATCACGCGGCCGAGCGGCGACCGGGTTCGGACGAGCGAGCGCGCGAGCGGACGGGAGCGGGTGCGGAGCGACGGCGAGCCTCGGACCCGAGGTGCGGTCTACAGGCCCCGGAGGATGACCCCGACGACGCGCGCGTAGTGCGAGTAGTACGTCCGCTTGTTGATGACCTTGCCGCTCTTGTCGCGGACCGTGACGGTCACCCAGGAGTCGAACCCGGCCGCCTCGTACTCGATCTGGCTGGACACGCCGTGGTGCAGCGAACTCGTGTACTGCACGACGGTCGTGCTCGGGCTGTAGTTCTTCACGACGGCCGGCGAGATCGTCACCTTGCGGCCCGTGGGGACGCTGTACAGCGAGAAGCGGACCATCCCGGGCCGGGTGAACGCCTTGATGAGCACCGGGTACGGCGTGTTGTTCGTCCAGGTCATGTCCTGGGTCGAGCCGCTGATGAAGACCGTGGCGTCGAGGCCCTTGGGGTAGCGGGAGATGTAGTAGTAGTGGTTCTTGCGGGCGCCCATCAGGAAGCCGGCCCGGAGCGCCGCGTTGAACAGCGTCGTCGAGGTCGAGCAGATGCCGCCGCCGATCGTCTTGCCCTCGACGGAATGGCCGCCGATGATCGCGCCGCCGAGCTTGTAGCCCTTGGCCAGGCTCACCTCGCCCACGGAGCCCCAGAAGCTGAACTTCGCGCCGGGCGCCACGACCGTGCCCGAGATCGCCTGGGCCGGGATCGAGATGTTCGCGCTGAAGCCATTGTGGGCACCCGACGCGTAGTACGTGACCCAGGTCGAGATCTGGCGCATGAGCGGCGCCGACTTCTGGGCGACATCGGTCGTGAGCTTCGGCTGATTCGTGGTCATGACGGCGGCGACCGTGGCGTTGGGCGCCGCGGCGCCGCTCGTCCGGGCCTGCAGCGCCGAGGCCACGGCGGCGACGGTTCCGTCCACGTCGAGCGCGCGTCCGACGGTCGCGGCGGTCACGCCGACGATCTTGCCGCTCTTGCTCAGCAGGAACGTCGCGTCCTTGGGCTTGCGCGCGACGTCCTTGACGAGTGGCTTCAGCGCCGCGGCGATGTTCGTCGTGTCGACCAGCGGCCCGTACTGGCCGTCGACGGTCCCGAACGAGATCCACGAGCGGATCGTCGTCCCGGCGATCTTGGCGGACTTCTTCGCTCCGGTGATCGTGATGTCGCGGGCGATCGCGGCCGCCTGGGTCGTGGCGAGGGTCGCCGCCTGGTCGTCGATGGTGGGGCTCGTCGCGCTGGAGATGAGGTCCAGGTCCACCTGGGCCGGAGCGTCCGTCCGCGACAGGGCGGCGACGATCGCCGCGGACATCGCCGCCTGATCCACGATCCGGCCGGCGCGGCCGGGGAGGACCTTGAAGCCGGTCGAGGTCGTGATCGCGGCGGCATCCACGGGATCGCGGTCTTCCTTGGCGGCGAGGTCGGCGACGGCCGCGGCGACGGCGGTCGGGTCGATCATGACGCTCGGAGCGATGCCCGCGCCGCGGGTCGCGGTCCGGACCTCGTCGACACCCCGATCGAGGATCGTGCCGGTCCGGCCGACCGCGAACGCCTGCTCGAGCAGTGCGTCGACGTCCGGGCCGCGCCCGAGGGCCGCGTAGGTGAGGGTCTGCTTCACCACGCCGTCGTTGACGACGACCGCGCCCTGCCCGAAGGCGGCGAGGCCCTCGCTCAGGCGGGCGGCCGCGGCGTCGCGACCCAGATCGGACACATCCACGCCGCCGACGCGGACCCCGTGGACGATCTGGCCGTCGTGGAGGTGATCGTAGGCGTACAGGCCCGCACCCGAGGCGACGAGGGCGATGACGAGGGCCGCGATGAACGCGACGAACAGCACGCGCAATCGCGGCAGTCGACGGGTCCGGAGCGCACCCTCGAAGGTGGCGGTCTCGTTCATCGGGCCTTCGGCGGGCGGCAGGGTCTCGCTGGTCGTGGTCATCGTTCGGCGGCCATCCTAGCAGGCGTATCCAATCGTGCTCGTGGTCCCTTAGTACCGGTTAGCGAGCATCCGGATGACAAAAGGGCCCATCGGAGACGTAGCGGCGGGTCCGCGCGTTACGGTGACGCGGTCCGCCATGGCGGTACGCCGGCGATGGCCGCGGTTCCCGGTTCGGGGACCCGCCGGATCAGGCGTGTCGCGGCAGCACGACGATGCGTCGATTCGGCTCCTCGCCGATCGACTGGGTGGCCACGTTCGGGTGGTCGCGCAGCGCGATGTGGACCCAGCGCCGCTCGAGGGCGGGCATCGGCTCGAGCTGGAGCATCTTGCCCGTCTCGGCCACCCGCTCGGCTGCCCGGGTCGCGAGGTCCCGCAACTGGCGCTCACGTCGCCCGCGGTAGTCCTCGACATCGACCAGGACCCGCGTCCAGTCGCCCATCTTCTTGCTGAGCATGAGGTTGACCAGGTGCTGGAGCGCCGAGAGCCGTTCGCCCTTGCGCCCGATGAGCGCGCCGAGGGCCTCCTTGGCCTCGCCTTCGCCGACGACGTTGAGCCGGCTCGTGTCGCCCGTCTGGACCTCGACCGTGACCTGGAGGTCCATGAGCCGCATGAGCTCCTCGAGGATGGCCTGGCCGGCGGCGAGCGCCTCCGGCGACGCCTCCGAGGCCTCGAGATCGGCCCGCTCGGCCGACAGGGAACCGCGCGCCGCGCTCACTTCGGCGGCCTCGCTCGCGGTGAGGTCGGATGACCGCGCCGCCCGTGGCGCGCGATCCGCGCCGCCCCGGTCCGGGCCACGATCTCCCCGATCGCCCCGGTCGCCCCGGTCGCGATCGCCGAATCCGCCCCGCGGCCGGTCGTCCCGGCGCGGAGGCCGGTCCGAGCGCGGGGCCTCGTCGAAGACGGGCCGCGGCGCGGCGGCGTCATCCGGCGCGCCGGCGGACGCTTCCGCCGGCGGGGCGACATCGCCCGGCCGGTCGTCGCGGCGCGGTGGCCGATCGCCGCCACGGTCGGCCGACGGGGCCCGATCGCCGAAGCCGCGCGGTCGGTCGTCCCGCCGCGGACCACGGTCGCCTCGGTCGCCACTCGGCACTCCGGGGCCTCGGCCACGGTCCCCTCCGCGGTCGCGATCGCCGAACCCTCCACCCGGGCGGTCGTCGCGCGGCGGTTGTGAGATCGGCAGCGGGCGCGACTCGGCGGCCTCGCGCTTCGGCGCGGCGCCACCCAGTTCGGACCGAGGTGCGGCCACGATCCGGGCGGGCTCGGCGCCCATGCCGAGGACCCCCCGGCTGCCCGGGGTCAGGATCTCGAAGTCGAGCTCGTCGAGCCCGATGCCGAACGCCTCGCGCGCGCTTTTCAGCGCCTCCTCGACGCTCTTGCCGGTGAATTCCCGATAGGCACTCATGTCAGCGTCGTCTCCCTCGTCGGCCCTGGCGACCACGTTCGCGCGAGCGCACGGTCTTGGCTGCGCTCGCCGACCGATCCAGGGCGGCACGGTCCGGAGGTTTGCCCCCCGGGCTCTTTGATCGCGCCGGCGCTCCCGCCGGACGCTCGATCTTCTGCGGCGCCGGAAGGGCGACCGGGAAGCGCGGAGTGTGGTTGGCGGCGAAGCCCGGGTTCCAGCCGAAGAGCGGGAAGAGCGAGCCCCAGCCGACGATGAGGTACTGCTGGATGATGGAGATGATCGTGCTGGCCGTGTAGTAGATGTACAGGCCGGCCGGCAGGAAGCCGGCGTAGAAGACGAAGATGAGCGGCAGGATGACCATCGTCTGGCGGGTCATGCGGGCGCTCGGATCGGGGTTGGACGGGTCGAGCGGCGGCATCGTCATCCGCGACTGGAGGACCTGGAGGAGCGCCGACACGACCGCGATGATGCTGATCCCGAGGGTGATGTTGAAGACCGGGATCGGGACGCCGAAGTCGATGTGGGGCTGGCCGACATCGAGCCCGCCGAGCCAGGCCACCTTGGTGTTCACGCACGGCACGACGATCTTGTTCACGAACTGCGGGACGTCCGGGCAGTGGAGATCGATGACCCTGGCCCCGAACACGGTCAGCATCGAGCTGACGTCGTAGTTCGTCAGGCCCTCGCGGATCACCTGGTACATGACGAACAGGAGCGGCATCTGGAGGAGGATCGGCAGGCAGCCGGAGAACTGGCTGACGCCGTAGGAGCGGTACATCGCCTGGGTCTCGTCGAAGATCGCCTGACGGTTGCCCTTGTTGCGCCGCTGGATCTCCTTGACCTCGGGCGCGAGCAGCTGGGTCGTCCGCATCGAGACGATCTGCCGGCGGAACAGCGGGATGAGCGGTACCCGGATCACGACCGTGAGCAGGATGATCGCGATGCCGATGTCGCCGATCAGCTTGTAGAAACCGATGAGGATGAGGAAGGCGACCTGGAAGATCGGTGTGAAGAGGAATGCGAGCAGGCTGAACGGGTCGGCCCCGAGCGGCGCCGGGTGAAGCGGCGTGGGGACCGGAGTCGGGGTGGGGCTGAGCGGGGCGCCGCTCGCCCCGGGCGAGCCGGCCGGGGCACCGGCGCAGGCGGCCAGGACGAGCGCGACGAGGACGACGAGCAGCAGGAGCCCGACCCGGGCTGCGCGTGGTCGCCGGAAGCTCACCTGTTCGATCGTCCCTTCACGTTTCAACGGACCGGGTCGTACCCACCGGGGTGCCCTGGGTGACAGCGGCCGATGCGCCGCATGCCCATCCAGCTGCCCCGCAGGAGCCCGTACTTCTGGATCGCCTGCTCCGTGTAGCGCGAGCAGGTCGGCTCGTATCGACAGCTCTGGGGCAACCAGGCGAACACGACCCGATAGAGCCTGATGAACCCGATCCCGATCCGACTCGCCAACCGTCGTCACCTATGTCCCGAGGCCATCGAGGACGCCTCCGCGCTGGAGGAGCCGACGCACGGCCCCGACGAGTGCGTCGTGGTCGGCTTCGACGATCGCCGGCCGGGCGATGATGAGGACGTCCCAGCCAGGCTGGAACGAGGGCGCCATCACCCTGAGCGCCTCACGAAGTCGCCGCCGGACACGATTCCGCACCACGGCACCACCGAGCTTCTGCCCGGTCGATAGCCCGAACCGTGTCGACCCGAGGTCCGTCCGCCGGAACCTGGCGTGAGCGAGAGGGTGGGACCTGGAGGTCCCGTCGCGCTGGAGCGCCGCGAAATCCCGGGGACGGGAGAGCATCACGAGCCGCGGCGGATGCTCGCCGCGCCCGTTGGTCAGACCGTCAGTCGCTTCCGGCCGCGGTTGCGCCGCTTGGCCAGGACGCGCCGGCCGCCGGGAGTGTGCATCCGGGCTCGGAAGCCGTGCTCCTTTGCGCGGTGGCGCTTCTTGGGCTGGTAGGTCTGCTTCATGGGGGTGGCGCGCGATCCTCTCCATCGGCCTCGGGGCTAGTGATCCGACCCCGGTGAGGCACACGACGCGCCGGGCGCCCATAAGCGCACGGCGCGTCGTCGTCCGGCGGATGATATGTCGGGCCCGAACGGGGTGTCAAACGGATGCCCGCCCTCCCGCACGATGGCGGGGCGCCCTTGCTGACGATACCCCCCGGGGGTATCCGCATTTTGCGCCCTCCGCGCCTTGCAGCGGCGCGCTGGGCGGTGCTATCCTTCGTCGGCCCAACGGCGCCGGGACGCTTCGCTGGGAATGATCTCGAACCTCCGGACGAGCCCCAGCAGCAGCCCCGAGCACGGACCCCAGACGTTCCCGGCGACCGTGGCACAGGCTCTCCCAATCCTGGCGTCCGTGGCCGCCCATACCCATCACAACCCGCAGCTCACCCGGGACCGACCGAATCGCATGGACACCCGACAAGTCTGGCGCGCCGCCTTGGGCGAGCTCCAGGTGGCCCTCTCGCCCGCCAATTTCGAGACGTGGCTTCGCGACACGACGCTGGTCGATGTCGACGACAACCGGTTCCGGATCGCCGTCCCGAACGGCTTCGCCAAGGACTGGCTCGAGACCCGCTACCGGCCGCTCATCTCGCAGACGCTGGCGCGCATCGTCGGGTACAGCACGGTCGTGGAATTCGTGACGGCGCCCACTCCGGTGGCCGTCGCACCCGGCGCCGACGGGACGAGCGACGCCGGGGCCGATGGGGTCCAGGGTCCGCCGAGGGCCCCGCAGGCCGTCCGCCTCGAACCGACCCGGGTCGGCGGCGAAGGCGGGACCACGTTCCTCAACCCCCGCTACACGTTCGCCAACTTCATCGTCGGTTCGGCCAACCGGCTCGCCCACGCGGCCTCGCTGTCGGTCGCGGAGCGCCCCGGCCACGCCTACAACCCGCTGTTCCTGTATGGCGGGGTCGGCCTCGGCAAGACCCACCTGATGCACGCGATCGGCAACCAGGTCATCGCCAAGTTCCCGCGCAAGCGGGTCGTCTATGCGACGAGCGAGAAGTTCACGAACGAATTCATCACGAGCATCCAGCAGGGCAAGATCGACGAGTTCCGGGCCCGCTACCGGCGGATCGACCTCCTCCTCATCGACGACATCCAGTTCATCGCCGACAAGGAGCGGACGCAGGAAGAGTTCTTCCACACGTTCAACACGATCCACGAGGACGGCAAGCAGATCGTCCTGAGCTCGGACCGGCCACCGAAGCAGATCATCACGCTCGAGGAGCGCCTGCGCAGCCGGTTCGAATGGGGACTCATCGCCGACCTGACCGCGCCGGACCTCGAGACCCGCATCGCGATCCTCCGGGCGAAGGCCGAAGAGGGTGCGGTCCCGATCACGTCCGACGTGATGGAGTTCATCGCCCGCAAGGTCGTGAGCAACATCCGCGAGCTCGAGGGAGCGCTCAACCGGATCATCGCCTACGCCTCGATGGGCGCGATGCCGATCACGATCGAACTGGCCCAGGCCGTGCTCTCGAACGTGCTCTACAACCCGAAGAAGCGCCAGATCACGCCGGAGCGCATCACCAAGGCGGTCTCCGACTACTACGGCGTCCCGATCGACGCGCTCCAGGGCCAGAAGCGCGACAAGGCGATCGTCGTGCCCCGCCAGATCGCGATGTTCCTGATGCGCGAGGAGACCGACGTCTCGCTCCTCCGCATCGGTGCCGAGTTGGGCGGGCGCGACCACTCCACGGTCCTCCACGCGTGCGACAAGATCACCCGCGAGTCGTCGGTCAACGACGAGCTGCGCCGGGAGCTCGCCGCGGTGCGGGAGCTCATCTACAGCGACTGAGCGGTCTCGGCGAGCCGGCGGGTGCGGGAGGGTCTCGGCGGGCCGGCGGGCCGCGAGCCGGCGGGTGCGGGAGGGTCTCGGCGGTCCGGCGGGTGCGGCAGGGGCGACGCCCGGGGCCGGCCGGCGGGCTGGCGAGTCGGGGGCTGCCGAGCCGGCGTTCGACCCCGGCGGGGCGACGTCCGGGGCCGGAGGGCTGGCGGGTCGCGGGCTCGGGGGCGGGGCATTCGACTGGGCGACGTCCGGGGCCGGAGGGCTGGCGGGCGGGCCGGCGTTCGACCCCGGCGACCGAGATGGCCAGATGCAACCCACGGCATCCTCGGGCCAGCCTGCCGGCCGGTCTTGCCGTCCGAACGACACTGTCGGAGGTCAGAACGCCGGCGACTGAGCACGACGACCGAGCCCTCGGGCCGCGTCAGCCCGGAAACCGGGCGCCCGAGGTGGCCCGAAGGTCGGGCAGGTTGAATCTGGCCATCTTCGATGGCTCGCGGCCGTTCCCTGGGGTGGCCCGGGCCTTCCGACGGACGGATCCGGCACCCGTTCCCCGAGCTCAGCCGGGGCGTCGGTCCGCCCCAGCATGTGGATAAGGGTGCCGATTTGGTGGAAAACCCTGCCCGTGTGTGGACAAGGTTGCGGCTCGTCGACGGTGGTCCGGTGCACGAACCGCATCCCTGGCGTGGACGATCCGCGTCTCCGCAACGGTCCGGCCGGCTGGCGGGCCGGACCGTCCACCGTCCGACCCATCCGCCAGGCACACGGAACGACCGCCCCTCCACACGCAGGAGGCGGCCATCCACTGCCGCCGCGAGCACGGCCCGCGAGGCGCCGTCCCCATGCTCCACACCATGATGGTGATGATGATGAGGTGAGAAGATAGGGTCACTGACCCACCATCCACCCGACGGGATCCGCGTGACCGGGACGTGGCGACCGCACCGGGACCGCCCAGCCCTGGAGTGACACCCGTGAAGCTCTCGGTCATGCAGGAGAACCTCGCCCGCGGCCTGTCCGTCGCCAGCCGGGCGGTCTCCACCCGAAGCACCCTCCCGGTCCTCGCCAACGTCCTCCTCAAGACCGAGGACGCCGGCCTCAAGCTGACCGCCACGAACCTCGAGATCGGGATCACCTACTGGGTTCCCGGCAAGATCGACACCGATGGCGCCACGACCGTGCCGGCCAAGCTGCTGACCGATCTCATCGGGTCGCTGCCGCCGTCCGAACGGGTCGACCTCGAGCTCCAGGCGGGCGACACGCTCCATATCCGGGCCGGCCGGTTCGAGACCCACGTGAAGGGGATCGACGCCGAGGAGTTCCCGGCCATCCCGACCGCCGGGGAGCGGCCGACGACCCGGATCTCCCAGAAGATCCTGAAGCAGGCCCTGACCGAAGTCGCGTTCGCCGCCGCGAGCGACGAGGCCCGGCCGATCCTGACCGGTGTGCTGGCCCGGTTCGAAGGCGATCGCCTCACGCTCGCCGCGGCCGACAACTACCGGATCGCGGTCAAGACCATCCCGATCCTCGACGCGGTCGAGGACACGAGCCTCGTCATCCCGGCCCGCTCGCTGACCGAGCTCGCCCGCGTCCTGTCCGACACGGACGATCCGGTCGACCTCGTCATCGCCCAGGCTCGCAACCAGGTGGTCTTCCACCTCGACGGGATCGATCTCGTGAGCCGTCTTATCGACGGCCAGTTCCCCAATTACCAGCAGGTCCTTCCGAAGGCCCACACGACGCGGGCCATGGTCGACCGGGAGGAGTTGTTCAAGGCCGTCAGGGTCGCCGCGCTCATCGCCAGCGCCTCGGCCAACATCGTCAAGCTCCAGGTGGGCGGCGATGCCGATGCGGGGATCCTGGTGACCGCCAACGCCGACGTCGGCGACAACGAGGGCCGGGTCGAGGCCGCGGTCGAGGGCGACGGGACGACCATCGCGTTCAACGCCCGGTACCTCTCGGAGGTCCTCCAGAACGTGGCTGCCGAACAGTTCGCGATCGAGCTCAACGGGCCGCTCTCACCGGGCGTCTTCAAGCCGATCGGCGACGAGTCGTACACCCATGTGGTGATGCCCGTCCGGACCACGAGCTAGGGAGGCCGGGCGAGCGGCGCCCCGGACGGACGACCCTGCTGCGATCCATCAGCCTGCGCGACCTGCGCGGGTACGCCTCGCTCGACGCCACGTTCGGGGCCGGGCCGCAGCTCGTCTGGGGTCCGAACGCCGCCGGCAAGACCAGCCTCCTCGAGGCGATCGTCCTGCTCGCCTGGGGCCGCTCCCACCGGACGTCGGCCGACGCCGAGATCATCCGCTGGGGGACCGACCTCGCCCGGGTCGAGGGCGTGGCCCAGCCTCAGGGTGGCGACCCGGCCGGCGACCGGGGGCCGGACACGATCGAGCTGGCCCTCAGCCGGGCCGGCGTGGCCGGCAGCCGCAAGCGGATCCGGGTGAACGGGGTCGGACGGCGAGCGGACGGCCTCGTCGGCCTGCTCCGGACCGTCGTCTTCGCGCCCGAGGAGATGCTCCTCGTCGCCGGATCGCCGGGCCTCCGGCGGGCGTCGCTCGACGCGCTCGCCGGCCAGCGCACGGCGGGCTACCTGCGCGACCTGTCGTCCTTCGGTCGCGTCCTGCAGCAGCGCAACTCGCTCCTGCGGGCGATCAGAGAGGAGGGCGCCGATCGGGCCGAGCTCCGGTTCTGGGACGGCAACTTCCTCGACGCCGGGGGCGCGATCGTCGCCGAGCGGCTGGCCCTGCTCGACGCGCTCGCGGGTCCGCTGGCCCGGGCCCATGCCGAGATCGCGCCCGACGAGGCCGCCGCGGCCCCGCTCCGGCTGCGCTACCAGACGAACGCGCCGGCCGCCCCCGGAGAGTCGCCCCGCGACGCGCTCGAGCGGCGCCTGGCCGAGACGGCCGAGCGCGAAGTCTGGAACGGGGCCACGCTCGTCGGCCCGCATCGCGACGACATGGTCTTCGAGCAGGCCGGCCGCGACCTGGCGACGTTCGCCTCGCGCGGCCAGCAGCGGACCGCCATCCTGGCCCTCAAGCTGGCCGAGCTCGACCTGCTGACCGAGCTCGACGGCCGCCCGCCCCTGCTCCTGCTCGACGATGTCTTCAGCGAGCTCGATCCGGACCGGCGGGGCCATCTCGTCCGACGCATCGCCGCCCTTCCCCAGGCGTTCGTGACCACCACGACGCTCGACGACCTCGACCCCGAGCTCCGTGCCCGGGCGACGAGCTGGGAGGTCGCCGGTGGCGAAGCGGGCGGATCGGGCACGGCACCAGGGGCACGCCTGCTCGGCCCCGCGGTCCACGGATGACCGGCCCGATGGCCGATGACGAGGACGACACGCGCGCCCCGTAGCCAAAGGCGCGACCACGGAGGCCGCCGACCCCGATCCCGGCGCCGGCCGTCTCGACGGTCGCCGGGACCTGCCGGACGAACGACGCCCCGGCGGCCACCCGCGACTGCCCATGCAGCGGATCGGCGAGCTCATCCCTGCCGCCGCCAGACATCTCGGGCTGGAGGATGAGCTCAGGACGGCTCGCGCCCGGACGACCTGGGACGCGCTCGTCGGGGAGCGCGTGCCGGCCGCGGCGGGCGAGAACCGGCTGGTCGGGATCGACGGCAACGACCTGCTCGTCGAGGCCGATTCGTCGATCGTGGGCCAGGAGCTGCGGATGCGCTCGGCCGAGCTCCTCGGCGCGTTCCGCGGATCGCCCGGCGGCTTCGCCGCCTCGTCCCTGCGCATCCGGGTGCGCCACGGATAGCCACGGGTTATCATCGCCCGCACCTGCCAGCCGCCTTCGGGGAGGAGCGTCGGACACGGCCGACCACCCGCCCCGTCGTGCCCGTCCGAGACCCTCACCGAACCGTCGAGCACCGACCGCTCGCCTCATGAGGCCCGCATGGCCGTCCGGCTCCAGATGAAGCTTGGCTTCGTGGCCGAGCCCGATCGTCTCCCAGACTCACCGGACACGATCCGGACGCAAGAGCCCTCCGTCGGCGCCGTCGTGCGCTCGAAGGGCCAGCTGTACGTCCTCGTGACCTGCCGGGTCGCGGGCGGCAAGGCCCGTGACGCGACCCGCCTCGTCGCCGACACGATCGAGCACGAGTACTACTACGACGAGTCGGCCGGCATCCGGGTCTGCCTCGAGAAGGCGATCCGGGCCGCGAACAAGAAGCTGGCCCACGCCGGCGACCGGTTCGGGCTGGGCAAGGCGGCCGACGGGAACGGGCCGGTCGGCGTGGCCGCCGCGGTCGTCCGGAGCAACGAGCTGTACGTCGCGACGGTCGGGCCGGCCGAGGCCTACCTCATCCGTCAGGCGCGCCTGTCGACCCTGCCGGACCCGCATCGCGAGCGCGGCCTGCCGTCCGAGGGCCTCGAGCCCGAGGTCTGGCGGGGCGAGATGACCGTGGGCGACTCGCTCGTCCTCGCCTCGCCGGATCTCGTCGCGAAGCTCGGCGTGGACGAGCTCAAGGACGCCCTGGTCACGCTGCACCCTCAATCGGCGATGGAGCACCTCCACCATCGGTTCGTGGCCGCCGACGGGACCGGCAGTGACGGCGCGCTGGCCGTCGAGGCGACCGAGGTGTCGAGCACGGCTCGCCAGCGCGCGCTCGTGCCCGTCCGCCCACCCGAACCGCTCGCGGGCGCGCCGGATCGATCGCCCATCCCGCTCGCCGATTCGGTCGGCGATGGGGTCGCGGCCGTGTCGGCGGCCGGCGGCCGGGCCCGGGTCGCGGCCGAAGGCGTCGTCGGGCGCTCGTTCCGGCGACTGCAGGACCTCATGCCGAAGCGCTCGGGCCCGCCCCGCACGGTCAATCCCGCGACCTCGCGGGCGCGCACCCAGCGCCGGGCCGCCATGGCCGGCTTCGTCCTGGTCGTCGTCGTGACGGCGCTGGGACTCGGCCTGGTCTACTTTCCCGGCGGCCACGATCCGGCGGCCCGCCCATCCCAGGTCCTCGCCGCGGACGCCGTCCAGACCATCGTGGATGACCTCAACAAGATCTCGGGTCCCGGCTTCGACCTCATCCACGACGACCGTCC
The DNA here is from genome assembly GCA_963719285.1 of uncultured Chloroflexia bacterium. GTDB lineage: Bacteria > Chloroflexota > Limnocylindria > Limnocylindrales > CSP1-4 > C-114. The sequence continues at coordinate 161,114 of CAVRBO010000003.1, read as the reverse complement.
GAAGGCGCTGACGCTCCTCAACGACGCCTACGCGAAGCTCAGGGACGCCAGGACGAACGGCGTGCCGGACACGATCCTCGCGCCGCTCAGGGCCAGGGTCCTGCGCGGCCTCGAGACCTGCTTCGGGGTCGTGCCCGTCGCGTCGAGCGATGCCTTCGTGTTCCCGACCGAACCCACCACACCCGATCTCGTCGCCCTCGTCCGGGGGCCCGTCGACGGGCAGCCGTACGTGCTCGATCGGGGCTCGAAGGCGGTCTATCGGATCGACCCCAAGACGAAGAAGGCGTACGTCGTGCTGCAGGCCGGCAAGGGTGGAGCGGCCGAGCCGAGGTTCCTGGCGGTCGGCGGCCGGGACGTCCTCATCCTCGACGCCAGGAACACGCTCTGGCGCTTCCGCCCGGCAGACGCGACGCGCGGCACGCTCACGAAGATCCGGGTCACCGGTTCGGCGTCCTGGGGCACGGACGTCCTCGGCATCGCGACGTTCCAGCCCGGGACGTCCGCGTCCGGCCTGTACCGGCTGTACGTCGTCCGGCCGGGGGAGGAGCAGATCGAGATGTACCTGCCGTCGGCCGACGGCTCGGTCTACCCCGGGACCCCGTCCAAGCGCCTGCCCGGGCCGCAGAAGCTCGACGACGTCAGCGCGATGCTCATCGACGGCGACATCTACCTCGCCCAGGGGGGCAAGGTGAGCCTGGTGGTCGGCCGATCGAGCTGGAAGCCCGGGACGATCGGCGACGACACGCTCCACCCGACCGCCTACTTCACGACGATCGCGACATCCAGCCACTCGGTCGGCAGTGGCTCGGCCCTCAGGGTCCTCGACGACGAGCAGGGCAGCGGGACGATCTACGCGTTCGACCGCGACAACGGCCGGATCGTCGCCTTCAGCAAGGACGACGGGAAGTACCAGGTCCAGTACCGGCTCGCCAACGGCGATGCCTCGTGGGGCGGCATGCGCGCGTTCTACCTGCTCCCGGGGACGGCGTCCGCGCCGCCCTCGGTCGTCTGGATCGGCGCCGGGGCCGTCGGCATCGCCCCGCTCGTGGCCGTCCCCGACACGATCACCGGGACCGTCGCCCCGAGCGCGTCGCCATCGACCAGCCCGTCGCCCAGCCCCAAGGCGACGCCCAAACCCCCGAAGAAGACGCCCAAGCCCACCAAGAAGCCGTGACCGACCGAGCCGTCGACGGTCGACCGGAAGGCCACCGGAGCGGGCCCGGGCGCGTGGGATAATCCGGTCATGGCGGGGCCACTGGTCGAGATGGTCGTCGAGAGCGTCCGCGTCCACATGCTCTCGAGCAACCACGTGGTCATCCTCAAGGAGGCCGACCAGGAGCGCTACCTGCCCATCTGGATCGGGCCGTGGGAGGCGAACGCGATCGCCATGAAGTTGCAGGGCCTGGCGGCCGAGCGTCCGCTGACCCACGACCTGTTCGCGCGCACGCTCGACGAGCTCGGCGTGGTGGTCCGCCAGGTCATCATCTCCGATCTCGCGGACGATACCTTCCATGCCCGGCTGTTCCTGGCGGCCGGCGAACGGACGATCGAGATCGACGCGCGGCCGTCCGACGCCCTGGCCCTGGCCGTCAGGACCGGGGCGAAGATCTACGCCGAGCCGTCCGTGCTCGAGCGGGCCGGCGTCTCGCCCGAGATGGCCGACGGGTCCGAGACCGAGGAGGAGTTCGGCGACGACGAACCCGGCTCGGCGTTGGAACGGGCGCCCGGCCGCGGCGGCGACAGGATCGTCGACCCGCGCCTGGACGTGTTCCGCGACTTCATCAACTCGCTGGGCACGGATCCGGAGTCGGAGTCCCGCGGGCCGGGGTGACCGGGCCGCGCTCCCGAGCGAAGGCGCCGGTGTGGCCCGGCGCACGGCGCGACACCGGCCCGTGCGGAACCCGCCGCGTGACCTTCGCGCAAGGACCGGCGATCTTGTCAGGCGACCCTCAGGCGGTCACTCGTCAGTGGATCGGGCCCGGGCTGAGCTCCAGGCTCGTCAGATGCTCACCAGACGGTCAGGTGACAGTCGCAGCCACCGGGATGCGTGACGAACGACCGCGTGAGGAGCGGGTGTCAAGGACGGGCCAGCTGATCAGCCCGGGGCGTCGTCCACCATCGGCTGGCCGCGGCGGAGGGCCTGGGCCCGGTTCGCCCAGAGGCGCAGGCGGAGCAACCAGAAGTCGCGCATGGCCCGGAACACGACCTGTGGCCGCGCGCCCGTCGCCGAGCCGGCGGTCCGCGGGTAGTGGGGCACGCCCACCTCGACGACGTTCCGGCCCCTCGCCCGGAGCTTGATCAGCAGCTCGGCCGAGAAGAACGCTCCGGCGGACTCGACCCGCAGGCCCTGGAGGGCCGCACGCTGGAAGACCTTGCAGGCGCAGTCGACGTCGCGCAGGCGGAGGCCGAAGAAGATGAGGTTGGCCAACCGGTACGCGCGGGCATACAGGGTGCGCACGAGCGGGTCGGCCCGCCTGATCCGGTAGCCGACCACGACGTCTGGCCGGTCGGTCAGGGCCAGGCGGGCGGTGAGCAGGCCGAGGTCCGCCACCTTGAACTGGCGATCCCCGTCCGTGAACGCGACGATGTCGTAGCGCGCCGCCTGGAAGCCGGACCGGAGGGCCGCCCCGTAGCCGAGGTTCACGGGATGGTGGATGGCACGGACGAGGTCCGGGTGCTCCGCGGCGAGCCTGTCGGCGATGGCCGGCGTCGCGTCGCGCGAGCCGTCGTCGACGATGACGATCTCGAACGTCCGGGCGAGGCCCGGCAGCGCCTCGAGCGCCTCGGCGACGAGCGGCTCGAGGTTGGCCTCCTCGTCGTGGGCGGGGAAGAAGTACGACAGCCGCTCGACGGGTTCGGGAGAGACCGAGCCCGAGGCGGGTGCACCGGTCTCCGGGGTGGCCCCGAGCGCGACGGTCACGGCGTCACCGTCCGACGGCCCACGACGAGGGCGAGGTTCGCGGGATACAGGTCCGGCAGGGTGAGCAGCTCATAGCGTTCCGCCAATGTGTCCATGTCGGCCTGCAATCGGATGACGTAGACCGGGCGCGTGCCGAGGTAATGGTCGATCACGTCCGGGACCCCGCCGAGGTTCTCGTCGAGGATGGTCCGATCGTCGATGATCGCGATGTCGGGTCGTCGACCCTCCACATCGCGTCCGTACCATAGCGGAGTCGAGAAGCTCCACCAGCTGATCAGGATCGCGTTCGGCGCCAGGGTCGCGAACGTCCGATCGAGCCACTGCTGCGCCCCCACGTCGCGGGTCTCGTCGACCTCGCGTCGGGTCGTCCCGGCGACGGCCCCGGCCGGCGCGACGAGCGCGAGCGCGAGCGCGATCTCGAGCAGGAGCACCGCCGGCGCCGGCGGGAGTCCCGCGCCGCGCACGCGTTCCCGGATCCGGGCGAGCGCCGTCAGGGCGATGGCGAGCCCGGCGTCGGCGAGGATCGCCAGCCAGGTCACGACGATGAGGAGTGGCCCGAGGTAGTAGCGGGTGATCTCGGCGTTGTCGTACAGGAGGGCGAACGAGCAGGTGATGACAAGCGTAGGGACCGTCAGCAGGGCGTAGCGCCAGCGCCGGACGACGACACCGAGGGCCCCGACGGGGACGAACGCCGCCAGCGGGCCGAGCTGGGTCGTGACGAAATCGGCCAGGTCGCCGAGCCGCGGCCCGAGCTCCCGCACCGGCGAGCCGAGGTCGCCCCCGAACTGCCGGCCGAACACGACGTAGGCGAACCCGGCCAGTGTCTCCGGGTGGCCGTAGACGATCGGTGCGCGGAACGGCCCGGCCCGGAGGGGCAGCTCGAGATACAGGACCGCCGCGACGCCCACCCCCGCGCCGATGCACCGCGCGATGAGCCCGCGTCGGCCGAGGATCCCTGGCTCGGTCGCGAGGACGAACAGGGCGATGCCCGGTGCGGCCAGCACCGCCAGCGTGTGATCGGCGACCGCGAGGCCGTAGGCGGCGGCCGCGCCGATGAGCCACCGATCGGCCCCCGGCCGCGGCCCGTCCTCGTCCCGCACCCGCGACTCCCAGGCCAGCAGGAGCGCGAACACGACGCCAAGGAGGAGCAGGTGGAGGGCGTGGGCGTCCGCGTGCGTCGCGATGCGCCAGGCGATCGGGGTGAGGAAGAGCAGGAGGCCGGCCGCGATCGAGAGCGCCGGACGGCCGGTGAGCTGTCTGACGAGGACCGTGGCGGTCCCGGCGGCCGCCGCCACGTAGACGGCGGACAGGAGGTTCATCCGGTATGCCGGCTCACCCAGCGGCTGCAGGAGGACGGACCCCAGCCAGCCCAGGATCGTGTAGGCGGGGAAGCCGGTCGGGTGAAGCGTCCCCAGCAAGGGCGGTACCGCCTGGAACTCGGCCGTGTCCCAGTAGCCCACCCCGGGCATCAGCGTCGCCGACCCGAGCGCGAGCGCGACGACGGCCACCACGGGCGGTCCGGCGAGCCCGAGGGCGCTGACGATGTCAGTGATGAGCGCGCCGCCCCGGGACATGGAGCGAGCCATCAGGCGGTTCACCATCCGTACGCGCCGCCCCAGTACACCCCCCACAGGTTCACCGCGATCGAGAACGCGATGAGGCCCACGGCGAACCATCCGAGCCGCGGGCGCCATTGGAGGGCGAGCGCCAGGAGCACGAGGGCGAAGGGCGCGAAGTCATTGCTGAAGCGGTAGCCGAACTGGACCCAGCCCTGGCTGAAATGGGCGAGGTTGACCACTGCGATGAGGACCACGGCGATGACCGAACCGGTCACCAGGCGATTCCAGCCGATCCGCCGGACGGACCGCAGCGCCAGGAACCAGGCCGGGCTCGTGAGCAGGAGGCCCATGCCCACCTGCTGCGGGGCGACGATCGGGCAGGTTGGGTCGAGCCAGCCGCGGACCGGCTGCGCGGCCGAGCACAGTTCCTGCCCGAACGGCAGGACCGACGGCATGATGTCCGGCGGGCCGACGAGCATGAGAGCCAGGTTCGACGGGATGTACCGGATGTCCTCGATCGCCCAGTCCGGGTTGTAGTGGAGGAAGGTGTAGAAGGAGGCCTCCTGCTGGTAGAGGACCTCGTAGACGGGGTTGAACAGGTGGCCGGTCGAGGCCAGGTTGTAGAGGAGCAGCCCGCCGACCGGGATGGCCGCCCCCAGCGCCGCCGACAGGCCCCGCCGCGGCCAGCTCCCGCCACCGCCCACGAAGAGGAGGAACGGCGCGCCGAGGATGACCGTCAGCCGGGCCGTGGCCGCCAGGCCGAGCAGGAGTCCGGCGAGGAACTGGCGTCCGTCGATGAGCGTCCCCGGGCCGTGCCATCCCCAGCGCCCGGGCGACCACCAGGAGCCGACCGAGGTCGTCGCCCGGTCGACCTTCCCGGCGGTGGTCTCGGCCACTGCGGGCCGATCGGCCCCCAGCGCGATCCCCACCGACAGGAGCGTCAGCCCGACCGCCACGACGTGGGCGAAGTACCAGGTCGAGCCCTTCTCCGCCGTGTACCAGAACACCGTCCCGAACGCGAAGAAGATCGTGACGGCGACGCGCACCGACAGGCGCACGCTGAGCCGGCCGAGCATCCAGTAGGCCAGACCCACGTCGAACGCGCCGAGGATCGCCGAGATCCGCTGCTCGTCGGTCGCCAGGCCCCACAGCTTCACGAACGGGAGCAGGACGAGGGCCGGCAGGGGCGGGAACGGAAGGACGGCCCGCCCGGTCTGGTCGCCCGCGCCATCGGTGACCGGCTCGACATCGTTGAAGTAGTCGTTGCCCGGCTGGTCGCCGGTCGCGTAGACCGGGTAGGCGATCGAGGTCTCGCCGTCGAGCCAGGCGGACGCCTGCCACACGAAGTGGTTGTAGAAGTTGTTCGGCGCCGCGAGGCTCTGGACCATGTACACGACGAGCGCGAGCGTCACGAGGGCCAGGCCGATCGCGTTGACGAGGAAACGGAAGGCCGGCGACGGTTCGGGCCCGGCGGGCGAGCCGGCGCGGTCGAAGGAGCCGGGGGGCACCTGATCGGCGGGCCAGCGGGGGCCCGGGAGACCCTGCGTTATACTCCGATCCACTTCAGCGCCCGTGCAGGAGGCCGACCCAGTTGACTGGCCCCGCCGCGGGCGAGCCCGATCGGAGCACCGCCGCCCCGACGCGGACTTCCGGGAAGCGGAACGCAGCCAGCGAGATCCTCGTCCTTCTCGCCCTCGGATTCGCCCTCCGGATCATCATCGCATACATCCTGCCCGGTTCCGGCTTCGCGAACGACCTCGCATCGTTCCAGGGCTGGGCCCAGGATCTCGCCACCGGCGGCCTTGGCGGGTTCTACCAGCGCAGCCCGTTCATCGACTACACCCCGGGTTACCTGTACGCCCTGTGGCTGGTCGGCACGGTCGAGCGGGCCCTGCCCGGCACCGATCTCATCAAGATCCCGGCCATCCTCGCCGACATCGGGGTCGCCGCCCTCATCTGGTCGATGATCGGCGAGCTCGGCGGGGGCCGCCGGGCCGCGCTCCTGGGTGCCGGCCTGTACCTGTTCATCCCGGTGACCTGGTTCGACAGCGTCGTGTGGGGCCAGGTCGATTCGGTCGGCCTCGTCTTCGTCCTCCTCGCCATCCGCTCGCTGTGGCGCGACCGCCCGGAGCTCGCGGTCGTCTTCACGGTGATGGCCGGGATCGTCAAGATCCAGCTGGGGGTGATCCTCGTCCCGATCACGGCCGCGGTCATCCTGCGGCGTTACTTCTGGGACGCCGGCTCGGGGCCCGACCCGTGGCTGGGCATGCGTCGGCTGTTCACGTCCCTCGCCGCGGGCCTGGGCGCCGCGGCGATCCTCGGGGCGCCGTTCGGCTTATCGATACTCGATCTCATCGATCAGGTTCGCAAGACCGCGGGCGGGTATCCGTACCTCACGGTCAACGCCTACAACCCGTGGGCGCTCATCACCCGCGAGGGGGCCGGGCTCGCCCAGAGCGGCCAGTGGCTGTGCGACGCGATCACCGGCACCGGCGCCGACGCACCGTGTCCGCCCGGATCGGAGACGCTCGTCGGGCCACTCTGGGCGTCGATCTTCGCCGACGGCCTGCTCGTCATCGTGGCCATCGCGGTCGGGTTCCTCGTCGCCCGGCGGCCGGACCGCCAGTCGATCCTGGTCGGGCTGGCCGTGCTGGCGATCGCGTTCTTCGTCGTGCCGACCCGGGTCCACGAGCGGTACATGTTCCCGTTCTTCGCCGTGGCAGCGATCCTGGCCGCTGTGTCCTGGCGCTGGCTGGCGGCGTACTTCATCCTTGCGGCGGCCGCCTTCGCGAACATGTACGTCGTCCTCACGACGCTCTATCCGAACAACCCGCAGATCCACGACTGGCTGGGCATCGGCCCGGCGCTGAGCAGCTTCGCCGGTGTCGCCACCATCGCGGCCGTCCACACCGTCGGTCTCGCCTGGGGCCTGCTCCAATGGCGCCGGGCCGCCCGCGAGGCGCTGGAGGACGAGATCGCGAACGCCGGCGAGCCCGTCCCGCCTCCACCGATCCCCCGCCCGGTGCGGGTCCCTGCGCTCGGAGTGACGCCGGGCCCGGCAGCCGATCTGGCCGGCGGCTGGCTGCCGGCGGCCGCGTCCGCCACGGCGGCGACCGGCGGGACCGCGCTCGGTTCGGCCGGCGGGGCGGGTGCGGCCGGACTCCAGGCGTACATGGAGCGTGGCGCGGAATCACGGATCGCCGCGGCCGGGCGGAACCTCGCCGCGGCGGGCTGGACCGCGGACGAGCGCGAGGAGGCCCGGCCGTCCCGCTGGCCGCCGCTCCTCGAACCGGTCATCCGTCGCCTGACGCCGAGTCCGCTGCGTGCCGACCGGTCGCGGCTGCTCGACCGCGAGGGTGGTGGCCGGCTGGACCGGCTCGATCTGTGGATCCTCGTCTGGCTGGTCATCGCGACATTCGGGCTGCGGATGTGGCGCCTTGACGAGCCGGCGTCGATGCACTTCGACGAGGTCTACCACGCTCGCACGGCCACCGAATTCCTGCAGGACTGGCGGTACGGCCTGCCCCACAGCGTCTACGAATGGACCCACCCCCACCTCGCGAAGTACGCGATGGCCCTGGGCATCCAGATCTGGGGCGACGATCGGGTGAACGGGCAGAGCGACCTTGGCAGCCCGGTCCTGGACGCCGCGATCGAGCCGCGCTGGGCCGGGGACGGGCTGCCCGACGACCGGGCCGGCGACCGCCTGTACGTGGCCACCGGAGCGGCCGTCGCCGAGACGGGCGGCATCCGCGTCTACGACCTGGCGACCCGCCAGCTGCTCACGACGATCGACCTGCCTGGCGTCACGAACGTCGCCGTCGACGCGGTCGGCCACCAGTTGTTCGCGGCGACCGGTGACGGCAACGTCTACGTCCTGGACACGGCCAACGTGCTCGATCCGCTCCGGGCCGGCGCCACGGCCTCGGGCCTCGCCCCGCCCGCGCTCCTCGGCAGCTTCGGTGCCCCCGTCACGAAGGTCATCGCGACCGGGGACGGTTCGTTCGTCGTCGCGATCACCTCGGCCGGCGACGTCGTCTCGCTCGACGCCTCGACGGGGGCACAGCTGAGCAGCGTCCACCTGGCCGGCGCCGCGGACCTGGCATGGGCCGGCAAGGGCGAATTCCTGACCGCCGTCCCGGCCGCCGTGACCGACCCGGCGGCGGTCGCGAGGTCGCTCGTCGGCCTCCTCGGCAGTGGCGACGTGAAGAAGATCCAGGCGCAGCTCGGGCGGACGACGGTCGGCCAGGTGGTCCTGGCCTCGACCGTCGACACTTCGCATAGAGCGGCGATCGACGCCGCCATCGCCGACGGCAAGCTGGACGGCGTCTCCTTCGAGCAGCTCGGCACGATCGGCGTCGCGGACCAGGCGGGCGTCGCGATCGTCACCCCGGTCGACGGGACGGTCACCGACGCGATCCCGATCACCGGCGGGGCGACCGGGCTGGCGCTCACGAGCAACCTCGACGCGCCGCGCCTGTACGTCGCGACCGGCACCACGCTGACCGTCCTCAAGCTCTCGGCCGACGGCGTGGCCCACGCCGAGCCCACCGTCGAGTCGACCGTCGCGATGCCCGGGCCGGTGTCGAAGGTCACGTTCGACGACGCCTCGGTCATGGTCCACGCCCTGGGCACGACTCCGGACGGGCAGAGCACGATCTACGTCGTCGACCCGGCCGGCAGCCCGCCGTCGAATTCGGTCTACGCGGATGCGGCCCTGCCGTTCGCGCCGGTGACCTGGGCGACGGACGTCCAGCCCGACTACCCCACCACCGACCGACAGACGATCCTCGCGTTCGACGCGAACGGCGCCGTCGCGAGCGTGGACATCGGGATGCACGAGTTCAGCTGGCGAGTGCCGGGCGTCATCGCCGGGGCCCTGACCGCAGGGCTCCTGTTCCTGCTGACCCGGCTCCTGTTCCGGCGCCGTGAGGTCGGCGTGTTCGTGGCGATCCTGGCCCTCGCCGACGGGATGCTCTTCGTCCAGTCGCGGATCGCGATGAACGACGTCTACGTCGGCCTGTTCATCCTCGCCGCGTATGTGCTGTTCGCCGGGCTGTGGACCGGCCGCTGGCGATTCCGGGGCGCATTCGTCGTCCTGATGCCGGCCATCGGCCTGCTGCTCGGCCTGGCGCTCGCGAGCAAGTGGGTGGCCGCGTACGCGATCGCCGCGATGGGCCTGCTCATCCTCGTCCGGTCCGCGCTCGGGCGCGTCCTGACGATCCTCGCCCTGGTGGCGGCGACGATCTACCTGGGCTACCAGGGCCTCATCGTTTCCGTGCCCACGAACGGCGAGGCGATCCTGAGCGGGCCGAACTACCTGTTCATGTTCATCATGATCGCGCTGACCCTGGTGGCGACGGTCGTGACGATCCTCCACCCGATCGCCTGGTCCGTCGACGAGGTGCGGTTCGCGATCGGAGCGCCGGCGGGCCTCGGGGCGCTCATCGGCCTCGTCGCGATCCCGCTCGCCGGCCAGTCCAAGGCGCTCAAGCTCGGTCCGCTCACCGCCACTCCGACGACCATCGCGATCGACGCGGCGATCGGGCTGTTCGCGCTCGCGGCCGTCATCGCCGGAGCCTTCGCGCTCGCCGGCCGGCTCGGGTTCGGGCCGATGGCGCCGCCGCTCGCCCCGGATGACCCGGCCCGCCTGGCCGAACCCCCGGCGGAGCCTCCGCCGTCGTGGCTTCGCCTCGGCTCGTGGTTCGGCCTGCCGGCCGTCTGGATGGCCGTCTGCCTGCTCCTGCTGCCGGTCGCCGTGTACGTCGTCTCGTATGTCCCGTGGGCGCTCGACACGGGCGGGCCGGCGGGCTCGCCGCTCATCTTCCCGGCCGGGACGCCGCTCATCGGCGCATGGCCGCCCGGCCACGACGGCCAGACTCTCTGGCAGCTCACGGAGTCGATGTACACGTACCACAACAACCTGCGCGCCGCGCACGCTGCCGCGTCGCCCTGGTGGGCCTGGCCGCTCGACCTCAAGCCCGTCTGGTTCTACCAGGGCAGCTTCGCGGGCGACACGTCGGCGGCGATCTACGACGCCGGCAACCTCGCGATCTGGTGGCTGGGCGTCCCGGCGATGGGCTTCATCGCCTGGCAGGCGTTCAAGCGCCGGAGCCTCGGCCTTGCGATGGTCGGCGTCGCGTTCGCGTTCCAGTGGCTGTCCTGGTCGCGGATCGACCGGGCCACGTTCCAGTACCACTACTACACGAGTGTGCCGTTCATCATCGTGGCCCTCGCCTACCTGCTCGCCGAGCTGTGGCACGGGGCCTCGCGCCGGACATGGCTGCTCGCTCGCGTCGCCGCGGCGGTCGCGGTCATGGGCCCGGGGCTCATGTGGGCACTCAAAGCGCCGCTGTGCGCGCTGGTCGACGTCGACCGTGCATACAAGGACTCACCGGCCTGCACCGGCAACCCGGCGAACCTCGTCATCACGGACCGGATCGGGGCCGTGGTGGTCGTCGTGATCGTCGCGATCGTGGTCATCGTGTGGCGACTGAATTGCCTCGGGGCGTCGTCGGACAGAGGGGGGCGTCCGGGTCGCGGCGAGCTCCTGCCGATCGCGGGCGTGGCGGTCGCGGCAGCGGTCCTCATCGAGGCCGCGTCGCTCGTCCTCGGCGAGCGGGCGCTGGTCAGCGTCAAGGGCATGTCGACCCAGCCGGTGGCGGTGGTCGCCCTGCTCATCCTGGCCGGCATCGCCTGGTTCGTGCTGACCGCGCGCGACGCCCGGCGGTTCGTCATGGGGGCGCTCGTCGCCATCATCGGCGAGTTCATCGTGTTCTACCCGAACATCGCGGCCCTGCCGATGCCGTCGACGATCTTCAACGCCTACCAGGGCTTCCTGCCAACGTATCTCTATCCGTTCCAGTTCCCGGTCAACACCGATCCCGTCCCGGCCAAGATGCCGAGCATCTTCTCGGCCGACCCGAACCTGTTCAACCTGCCCCCGGTCATCGTCCTGGGCGGCACGCTCGCCATCGCCTGCCTGGTCGTGGCGTACAGCGCCTGGTCGTGGCGAGTGGTCCTTGCCGCGCGCGACGAGCCGCCACCGGACCCCGGGGACGGCCTGCGAGTCTGAGGCTCAACCCTCCGCGATCGGGACCGGAGGCAGGACGGGGACGGGCGCCCCACTGGCCGGAGACGCGGGGTTCGGGCGGACCGGCGCGGCCGGGATCGGCGCGCGATAGTCGGACGGGAGCGTCCCGGCCGCGGCCAGGCGGCGGATGACGAAGCCGTAGTAGGCCTCGACCTTGGCCGTGACCCGGGCCCAGCTGAACTCCTCCGCCCGAGCCCGCCCGCTCTCGCTCATCTGGGCGCGCAGGCCGGGGTCGGCGAGCAGCTGCGCGATGGCCGCGGCGATCGCCTTGGGTTTGCGCGGCGGGACGAGCAGCCCCTGCTCGCCGCGCTTCACGACGCCCTTGTAGCCATGGATGTCGCTCGCGACGATCGGAGCCCCGGCGGCCATCGCCTCGAGCAGGACGATCCCGAACGACTCGCCACCGGTCGCCGGCGAGACGTAGACGTCGGCCGTCCGGAAGAGCTGGGCCTTCTCCTCGTCCGAGACGCGGCCCAGGAACTCCACCCCGGACATCCGGCTGGTGAGGACGTAGCGGCGCGCCTCGCGCTCCTGGGGTCCCGTGCCCACGATCAGCAGCCGGCAGTTGCAGCCGGTCTTGCGCAGGATCCGGTGCGCCTTCAGCAGGTCGAGCAGGCCCTTGCGGGGCTCGTGCCGTCCGACGAACAGGATGTTGCTCGTGCCGTCCTGCCAGCGCGCGATCGGCACCGCGTCGCGGAACCGGGCGACATCGACGCCGTTCGGGATGACCTTGTAGTCGCCGGGGAAGAACCGGTCGATGAAGTGGCGCGCCGCCGCGCTCACCGCGATCCGGCCGTGGAGCCGGTCGGCGTAGCCGCGCATCGCCCGGCTGCCGAACTGGTACGCCGGCGACCAGCCACCGAACGCGTGGAACGTGGCGATGTTCACGCTGTTCGACGCCCGCAGCACGATCGGGGACAGGAACGGGACGAACGGTTCGTGGAAATGAAGCAGGTCGAACGACTCGCGCTCGAGCATCGACCCGACCTGGGAGAGGTAGCGCGGCGACAGCGTGATCGTGCCCATGGATCCGTTGGCCGGCATGCTGAAGCCCTTGCCGAGGCGGATGACGTCGCCCTCGCTCGAGCGCTGGAGGCCGTGGCTCGACGAGATGATCCGGACGTCGTGACCGCGCGCCCGCAGTCCCGCATACAGGTAGCGGACGTGCTCGTTGACCCCGCCCGGGAGCGGATAGACGTACGGGGTGACGAGGCCGATCTTCACGGGTCGGATCGCCCGTCCGGCGGACCTGCACTCGCGGCGGTCGGAGCGCCGGCAGGCGTCGACCCGGCCACGGCGGTCCGGCCCGGCTCGTAGCGCGGTGGGCGCAGGCGGCCGCCCGGATAACCGTGGTCCCGGCCGGTCCCGTCCCGGCGCAGCCGCCCGGCGACCTCGTCGCGGGCGTCGCGGCTGTACTTGCGCAACTGGCGCCCGAATGTCCCGAGCTGGCCGCGCGACCCGTGGAACGACCCGTGCCAGCGTGTCTGGCGCTCCAGGATCGCGGTCCGCAGCTCGTCGGCGGTCCTGCCGGGGAACGTGGTGTAGCCCGTCCCGACCGCCGCCGCCGCGTGGGCGTCGCTGTTGCCCACCGCCGCAAGGTCGTGGTCGGCCGCGAACCGGACGGCCCGGGCGTGCCCCGGCCGGCCGAGTGCGGTTGGATTGAAGGTCTCGAGGCCGTCCGGATGGAATCGCGGGTCGGGATCGGCCAGCAGGCGCCGGAGGGCGAAGCCCTGGGCGCACAGCGGGTAGGGGACGAGCGGGTGGGCGGGGATCGCGATCCCGCCCTGGTCGTGGATCGCCGCGACCGTCGCCCGAAGCGAGCGGAGCGAGCGGACCGGCCGGTCGATCCACAGGGCCAGGAGGTGGCCGCCGAGCGTCGTGACCTCCTCGCCGATGACGACCTCGATCGGCATGCCCCCGTCGACGGCCATGGCCCGGCCGGCGACGGCGGCATCGATCCGCTCGTGGTCGGTGATCGCGATCACGTCCAGGCCGGCCACGTGGACGGCGTGGTGGAGGATCTCCTCCAGGCCGCTCGTCCCGTCGGAGGCGAGCGTGTGGATGTGCAGGTCGGCCCGGCCCAGCCGATCGGTCATCCTTCGGGCCCCTCGATGTCCGGCCAGATCCGGAAGAAGACCGCCCACCACTGCTCGGGCGCCGTCGCGATCATCCGCTCGAAGGCACCGGCCAGCGAAAGCAGCGTCGCGTTGACCCGGTCGCGGCGCGAGCCGTCCGAGGGGACCGAGACCTCCTCGATGCCGCCGGCGTAGTGGCCGGGCGTCGTCCGACGGACACCGGCGACGCAGATCGTCGCGTCCGCCTCCAGCGCGAGCAGGGCCGGCCCGATCGGCAAGGGCGCCGGCGTCCCGAACAGGGGCACGGCGATCCCGCCCCCGGAGATGTCCCGGTCGGCGACGATCCCGACCGGATCGCCTCGGTCGAGCGCCGCGCGGAGCTCACGCCGGGCGGCGCGCAGGGTCACGATCTTCACCCCGATCGCGCCGCGCGTCCGGACGAAGTAGCGCTGGAGCTCCGGGTCGGCGAGGGTCTCCATGGGCGCGACGGGGCGCCGACCCGACCGGGACGCGAGGTAGACGCCGGGCAGCTCGATGGACCCGAAGTGCGCGCCCACGAAGACGATCGAACGGCCCGACTCGAAGACCCGCTCGACCGCCTCGGGCGTCTCGACGACGATCCGCTCCCGGACGTACGCCTGGCCCATCGCCGGCAGGCGGGCGACTTCGAGGTAGTAGCGCGCCCTGTGGCGGAAGGCGCCCCGGACGAGCCGCTCGAGCGCGGCCGGGTCGGTCGCCGCGCGCCGGGCGTGTTCGGGTCCCAGCTCGTTGTCGGCCAGCCACGTGCAGACCCGGGCCAGGTTGGCCCGGGCGACGGCGGCGCTGGCCGGCGAGGTCCGGTACCAGACCCGGCCGGCGAAATCGGCGAGCCAGATGAGCGGGCGCTCGGGCAGGATGCACGAGAGGCGCGACGCGCCGGAGAACGCCCGGGCGACAGCCCGCTGCCGCAGCGTCCCATGCTCGACTGGTTCGGCTCCGCCCGCGATCGCCACGCCCGCCTCGGTCATCCGGTCACGGCCTCGGCGTCCGTGGGCGGATGGCCCGCGTCGGCGCCCGTCGCGCCTGCGTCGACGGTGGACGTATTCGCATCACCCGCGGTGGCGGCCGCGTCGCCGGCGCCTGCGGCGACGTCCGCGTCGGGCGGCTCGCCCGCCGCCCTCACCGGGATCGGGGCGGAGGACCGTCCGCCGGCGACGGACCGCGCCTTGACCTGCCGTGAGAGGCGCGTCGGTCGAGCGGTCGCGGCGGGACCGGTGTCGGCCTGCATCGTCGCCGCCCGGGCGGCGAGTGCTTCGGCCTCCACGTCGGTCTCGGGCCACATCGGCTTGAAGCTGTACCACTGGTCAGGCGCAGCGGCGATGGTCCGCTGGAGCGAATCGGCCATCGCCTGGGTCGCGCGCTGGAGCTCGGCCGGCGCGTTGCCGCTGACGAGGATCGGGTCGTCGAACGTGACCCGGAAGCGGCCCGTCTCCGTCCGCCGGATGACGACCGGCAGGATCATCGCGCCGGTCTTGGCGGCCAGGCTGGCCGGTCCGGCGGGCAGGGTCGTCCAGGCGTCGAACAGGCGGACCGGGATGCCGTCCTCGCGGTAGCCCCAGTCGACGAGCAGGGCGAGCAGCTCCTTGCGCCGCAGGACCTCATAGACCTTGCGCAGGTTGCGCCACGGGATGACCGACACGCCATACGACTCGCGGAGCTGGCGGAACAGCTCGAACATCTCCGGGAACGACGAATCGTCGGCGACGACACTGATCGGCCAGCCGCGCGATGCGACTCCCGCCGCGCAGGCCTCGTTGTTGCCCACGTGGCCGACCGCCAGGATGACTCCGTTCGATGAGCGCCAGATGCGCTCGAGGCCGACCAGGCCCTCCGGCTCGACCAGGTTCGCGATGACCTCGGGCGAGCGGGACGGGAGGCGCATGACCTCGACGAGGTAGCGAGCGTAGTGGTCGTACGCGCGCAGGGCGAGCCGGCGCACGGACCGGTGACCCGGATCCCGGCCAAGGACGTGGCCGAAGTTGGCGTCGATCCAGTGGCGCTTCTTCGGCCAGGCGAGATAACCCGCCTGGCTGAACAGCCCGAAGACCGTCCAGGCGGGACGTGGCGGCATGTGGCTCAGGAGCCAGGCCGTTCCGCGGTAGGCGCGCACGGTCGTCCGCTCGAGAACGCGCGAACGACCCTCGAGACGGCGATGGGGGGCCTCGAGGCCCCCCGGCCGGGCGGCCCGCTTGTCGCTCGAACCCTGGGCGGTCACTTCGCCGCGGCCGCCACCTTGGCCCGCGCTCCGGCGAGCTTGCGGAGCGTCCGCTTGGCGGGCGCCTCGGTGCCCACGAGCGTCTCCAGGTCGTCGCCCCGGATGTAGGCCTCGACCCGGTTGAACGCGATGTCGTCGTGGATCTGGTGGGGCGGGCTCTTCATGAAGTAGCTCGCCGGAGCCACGAGCGTGCCCTTCAGCCCGCGGTCCAGGCCGAGTTTCAGGCAGCGGATCGCGTCCGTGATGACGCCCGCGCTGTTGGGGCTGTCCCAGACCTCGAGCTTGAGCTCGGCGTTGAGCGGGACGTCGCCGAACGTGGTGCCCTCCATCCGGATGTAGCACCACTTGCGATCCTTGAGCCACGGCACGTGGTCGCTCGGGCCGACGTGGATGTCGTCCGGATCGAGCTCGTAGTCGAGCATCGAGGTGACGGCGTTCGTCTTGGAGATCTTCTTGGACTCGAGGCGCTCGCGCTCGAGCATGTTGAGGAAGTCCGTGTTGCCCCCGAAGTTGAGCTGGTAGGTCCGGTCGAGGCGGACGCCGCGGTCCATGAACAGGCGGGTCAGGACGCGGTGGCTGATGGTCGCGCCGACCTGGCTCTTGATGTCGTCGCCGATGACCGGCAGGCCACGCTCGGCGAACCGGCGCTGCCAGTACGGCTCGCGGCCGATGAACACCGGGATGGCATTGATGAACCCGACCCCGGCCTGGAGCGCCTGCTCCACGTACCACTTGGTCGCCTGCTCGGAGCCGACCGGCAGGTAGCTGACCATCACGTCCACCTGGCGCTCCTGGAGGATGCCCACGATGTCGGCCGTCGGCCCGGGCGCCTTCTCGATGATCTGGCTCAGGTACTTGCCGAGGCCGTCGTGGGTCATCCCGCGCTCGACGGTGACTCCCGTGTGAGGGACCTGCTGGAACACGAACGTGTTGTTCGGCTTGGTGTAGATCGCCTCGGACAGGTCCTTGCCGACCTTGTTCTTGTCGATGTCGAAGGCGGCCACGAACTCGATGTCGCGGACGTGGTAGCCGCCCAGGTTGACGTGCATCAGCCCCGGGACGAAGTCGTCGACCTTGGCGTCCTCGTAGTAGTAGCGGCCCTGGACGAGGCTGCTCGCGCAGTTTCCGACGCCGACGATGGCGACCCGGATCTTGCCGTCGCCGCGGCGGCCGGCGCCGGCGTGGGTCGGGTCGGGCGTGACGCCCTTGGCGGAGTGGCCGTTCTTGCCGTTGGTTGCCATGTCTGCTCCTGTGAGGTGGGCCTCGGGGTCGGGTGGTGGGATGGCGCGTGGGTGGACGCCGCAGCGGCGATCAGCGATGGGCCGACTGCCGCTGGACGTGGACGATGCGCTGGACGATCGTGATCGCGCAGGTGGCGCAGATGATGCCCAGGGCGATGGCGAGGGCTGGCGCGCCATCCGCACCGGTCACCGCGATGTCGAGCTGGGTCACCGCCCCCATGTGCAGGGCCGGGGAGATGCCGCCGAGGAACCCGGTGATGACGAGGCCGAGGGCGAGGACGACGAGCCGCTCCGGGCGCGGGGCGATGCCCACCTCACCGTGGAGGCCGACCGCCTCGGCCCGGGCGCGGGCATAGGTGACCACGGATGCGGTCGCCATCGCCAGGGCAGCCAGGGCCACGCCGAGCGTGAAGCCGGCCGCCGCGCAGCCGACGGCGACGCCGGCGTAGACGAGGTTCTCGCCCGTCCGGTCGAGGGTCGAGTCGAGGAAGGCCCCGAACTTGCTGGTCTGGTTCGTCGCCCGGGCGAGGGCGCCGTCGAACAGGTCGAAGATGCCGAAGGCGATGACGAGGAACCCGGCCAGCACCCAGGCCTGGGCCGCCGCCGCGGCCGCCGCGATGCAGGTGCCGAGGAAGCCGACGATCGTGATGGCGTTCGGCGTCAGGCCGACCTTCCCGAGGAGCAGCGCGACCGGCACCGCGATGAGCCGGACGCGGTCTCGGAACTCCGGGCTGACGAACGAGCGGCCGGTCATGCCGACGGAGCCCCCTGGCCGAGCAGGGCCCGCTCGCGGGCCCGTTGCGCGTCGAACGACTCGGGGACGAGCGAGCAGACCGTCTCGCGCCCGCTTCGGCGGGTCTGGACGATCCCGGCCGCGCGCAGCTTGCCGAGGTGCCAGCTGACGAGCGGCTGCGAGAGGCCGACGTGGTCGATGAGCTCGGTGACGGTGGCCGCGCCACCGGCCAGGCGTTGGACGATGCGCAGCCGATTGACGTCGGCCAGGGCCTTGTGGAAGCCGCGCAGCTCGCGCAGGTCGTCGGGCTGATCGACGATGGTGGCGATCGTCGAGCGGATGCGGGCGGGCGAGGGGGACAGGGCTGCGCTCCGTTATCAACCGGGCTTTATATAAAGTGACGTTGATGCTAGGCGCCGGACCGGACCTCTGTCAAGGGCCCGCCGCCCTCACACCACATCGCGCCGGATCGTGAGCGAGGCGATCGTCGCGAACAGCACGGCGATCGCGGCGAGCACCGCGAGGTCGAGCTGCAGCGCGCCGACGCCCAGGTCCGCGCCCCGGGCGAACACCTGGCGGAGCCCGTCCACGGCGTACGACAGGGGCATGATCCGGACCAGCGGCTGCACGACCGGCGGGAGGCTGCTGATCGGGAAGAGGACGCCCGACAGCAGGAACTGCGGGGCGAGCACGATCGGGATGAACTGGATGACCTGGAGCTCGGTCCGGGCGAACGTCGACAGGAAGATCCCCAGGCTCACCGCCCCGACGGCCAGCAGCAGGACCACGACGAAGGCCAGGACCGGACTGCCGGCCATGGTGACACCCAGGCCGATCGAGAAGGCAGGCAGTGGCCCGATCGCCGGCACGTGGAGCGCACCCAGGACCCAGACCATGAGCAACGCGACCTGGAGCGTGGCGAACAGTCCGAACCCGACCGTGTAGCCGACCACCACCTCCGCCCGGGTCACCGGGGTGGCCATGAGCCGCTCGAGCGTGCCGACGGTGCGCTCGCGCAGGAAGCTCACGCCGGTCAGCAGGTAGACGAAGAAATAGGCGAAGAAGCCGACGATCGCCGGTGCGAAGGCCGTGACCGGGTCGTCGTTCGGCGTGCCGTACAGGGTCCGGTGGTCGACGGCCGGGAGGCGCGCCCCGAACGCCTGGCCGGCGGCCGCGGCGATCGCCCGCTGCAGGCTGCCGAGCTGGCCGGAGTCGCTCGCGGGATCCAGGCCCTGGGTGATCACGGTGATGGTCGGCGTGCCACTCGCCCCAAGGCTCGCGGGCAGGACCACCGCGAGCGTCGCCGAGCCATCGGCGAGGGCGGCCCGCGCCGCGCCCTCGTCCGCGACGACGACGAGCGTGCCGCCGGCGCCTCCGAGCGCCGTTCCGAGCGCGTCGACCACGATCGCTCCGGGCGGGCCGGCCTCGTTGACGATGACCGCGCTGACGGTCGGCGTCTGGCCCTCGCGGAGGATGAACGTGACGAGGCCGGTGATGAGGATCGGCGCGACGAACAGCAGGCCGAGTGACGGATGGTCCCGCCGGATCTCCTGGACCACGCGCCGGATGAGGGCGACGATGCGCCGGCCGTTCATCGGGTCACCCCCATGGCGTCCGCCAGGTGGAGGAACGCCTGCTCCAGGTCGTCGGTCCGGGCCCGGTCGCGGATCTCGCGCCCGGTCCCCCGGGCGATGACCCGGCCGGAACGGACGAACAGGAGCTCATCGCACCGCTCGGCCTCGTCCATGACGTGACTCGAGACGACGAGCGTGGCGCCCGCGTCGGCCAGTGACCGGAAGTGGGCCCAGAACTGGACCCTCAGGAGCGGGTCGACGCCCACGGTCGGCTCGTCGAGGAAGAGGACGGTGGGTCGGTGGACGAGCGCGCAGGCCAGCGACAGGCGACGTCGCTGCCCACCCGAGAGCGTGCCGGCGATGGAGTCGCCGCGGTCCCGGAGCTCGACGAGGTCGAGGGCGGCCCGGACCCACGCCTGGTCGCGAACGCCGTAGACGGCGGCGAAGAAGCGCACGTTCTCGCCAGCGGTGAGGGCGGGGTAGATGCCGTCGCTCTGGGTCATGTACCCCAACCGTCCCAGCGTCGCCCGGTCGGGCATCCGGACGCCCAGGATCTCGGCCCTGCCCGCCGTCGCCCGGGTCAGGCCGGTGAGCAGCCTGATGAGCGTGGTCTTCCCGGAGCCGTTCGGGCCGAGCAGGCCGTAGACTCGACCGGGCGCCAGGTCGAAGGTGACGTCGTCGACCGCGCGATTCGTCCCGAACACCTTCACCAAGCCGACCGCTCGGATCGCCGGCGCCGGTTCTGGACCGGAGGACCGATCGGCCTGCCCGACATGCGTCATGTGAAAATTCTACATCCGATGAAATAGCCCCGAAGGGGCCGGCCGGCGCGCCGACCCATGCCCGACATACACTCGGACCGTCGTTCCCGAAGGCTCCAGGGAGGTATCCGGTCGATGTCGTTCGAGCGAAACCCGGCCGGAACCGGGATCGGTGCCGAGCCGCCCTTCGCCCCGCAGCGCGCCGAGATCGCACCGCCCGATGGCGTGCCGCCGTCGATGCGGCTCCAGATCCTCTCGACGGAGCATTGGAGCCTGCTCGCCACGCGCTCGCTCGCCTGGAACGAGTCGTTCAGCCGGGCGGGCATGTACCTCTCGACGCTTTCCGGCGCGATGGTCGCGCTGGCCCTCGTGGCGCAGGCCAACGACTTCGGGCCGGGCGCGCAGCAGTTCGCCCTGATCATCCTGCCCGTCGTCCTGTTCGTCGGTGTCGCCACCTTCATCCGCCTCGGCGCGGCGAACACGAACGAGGCCATCTGCGTCATCGGCATGAACCGGATCCGGGCCGGCTACCTCGAGATCGCCCCGGAGCTCGAGAAGTACTTCGTGATGAGCGCTCACGACGATGTGCGCGGCGTCGCGATCACGATGGGAGTCAAGCCGGGTCCGCCGTCGTTCTTCCATATCGTCGCCGCTACACCCGTGGTCGTGAGCACGCTGAACGCCGTGGTCCTCGGGGTCATCGCCAGCCTCGTGGCCCAGCAGCTCGGAGTGGCGATCGGTCCGAGCCTCGTGGCGGGGGTCGTGGCATTCGTCATCGCGGTCGCCCTGCAGGGCCGGTATGCCAGCGTGAACATCGCCCGGGGCCGCGCCGAGATGCAACCGCTCTTCCCGACCGCCGGCGGCGGCTCCGCGGCTCCGCGCCGCGCCGCGCCGCCTCCCGCCACCCCGACGGCCGACCCCGACTGATCCTCGACGCGCGAGCGGTCCGCGCCGTCGGTCGCCACTACACTCCGCCGATGGCGCGCCTCGACCGGATCGACCGTATCGTCCTGCTGGCCGTGCTCGGCGTCGGGGTGTTCCTGGCCGGTCTCGAGCTCATGGTCACGGCGGTCGCCCTCCCGTCGATCCTGCGCGACCTCTCGGACATCACCCAGCTCCGGCACGCCGCCTGGATCGTCAACGGCTACCTGCTCGCCTACGTCGTCGCGATGCCGCTCGCCGGACGGATGACCGACCTGTGGGGTGCGCGCCGCCCGTTCTTCGTCGGGCTCGTCGCGTTCACGGTCGGTTCGGCGCTGGCCGGCGCGGCCCCCACCCTGGACGCGCTGATCGCGGCGCGGCTCGTCCAGGCGCTCGGCGGCGGCTTCCTCGTCCCGGTCGGGACGGCGGCCGCCTCGCACCTGTTCGAGGGTCACGCCCGCGGCCGCGCCCTCGGGGTCGTCGGCGCGCTCACGTTCCTCGGCATGGCTGCCGGCCCGTTCGTGGGGGCGGCCGTCCTGGCGGGCGTCCACCCGGCCTCGACCCTGGCCGACCTCGGGATCGTCAACGGTCCGCTCGTCGCCCTGTTCGACCCGGCCTGGCGCTGGGTGTTCTACCTCAACGTGCCCATCGGGATCGTCGCGCTCGCCCTCGCCTGGGCGGCGAGCGCCGGGTGGGACACGCCGGGGCGTCCGGGGCGCGTGGATCTCGGCGGGGCGGTCCTGTTCTCGGTCGCCCTGGCCGCCGGGCTGGGCGCGGTCAGCGTCGTCGGCAGTCCGCCCGCCACGGATGGCGGCCTTGACCCGACCCTCCTCGGCCTGGCCGCCGGCATGGTCGCCATCGCCGCCGGCGTCGCCACGATCGTCCGGGGCGCGCGCCATCCGGACCCGTTCCTGGACCTCCGGTTGTTCCGGAGCCGGATCTTCTCGTCGGCCGCCCTCGTGTCGCTGCTCACCGGCTTCTCGTTCGCGATCGCGCTCGTCGGGGCGGCCCTGTTCGTGGACCGGGTGCTCTACGGCGGGCCGGACGAGCAGCAGATCGCGCTCGGGGCGCTCGCCGGTGCGACGGCGATCGGCGCCCTCGGCTCGGGCTTCGCGATCCGCGTCCTGCCTTTGCGAGTCGTCTCGCTCCTGGGGCTCGCCGCATCGGCCGGGGCGCTGCTGGCGATGGGTGGCTGGACGTCGTCCGTGTCGTTGACGACGGTCGCCGCCCTGCTCGCGATCTTCGGCCTCGGCTTCGGGTTGACCGTGACCCCGCGCTCGACGGCGGCGGTGGAGGCGGCCGGGCGCGGGGCCTATGGCGCCGCCTCGGCGACCGTGACGGTCGCCCGGATGATCGGCATGGCGATCGGCCTGTCCGTGCTCGCGGCGTACGGCTCGACCGTCATCGCCCATCTGTACGACCGGGTGTACGGCACGCCCGACGGCTACAAGGCGTTCATCCCCGAGGAGTTGCGCGATCGTCCACTGAAGGATGGGCTGGTCGTGGACGCGCTCGAGGCGTGGGCCGCCGGGGAGGCCGCCCAGGTCATGACGGGCCTGTTCATCGTGGCCGCGGGGGCGACGATCGTGGCCGTCCCGGCCGCGCTCGCGCTGGGTGGCCGGGCGCGTAAGCTCAGGGCGCCGACAGGTCCCGTGACCGGGTCGAGCGCCGATCCTCCGGAGGTCGATGGCGATGGCACGGACGAAGCCCCGCAGATCGCGCTCTGACCACGCCGAGCACGCGGTGCGAATCGGCGCGGACCTGCTCGAGGATGCGCACCACCCGTCCGACTGGCCCACCCCCGCGCTGCGCGTCGCGACGCTCGTCGACGGCACGATCGAGGAGACGGAAGGCACCAAGGCGCTGGCTACCGCGCTCGCCCGCCCCGATGCGACCACGTGGGTCGATCTGACCGGGGCGAGCGCCGGGGAGGTCGCCGCGATCGCCAAGGTCCTCGGCCTGCATCCGCTCATCGCGGAGGACATCCTCGAAGGCAACCAGCGGGCCAAGATCGAGGTCACGGACGAACTCATCCACATCGTCATGTTCGCGTTCGAGTACACCGACCACGCCGAGCGGACCGAGATCGATATCGTCCTGGGCAGGGGGTTTCTGCTCACCGTCCACGGGCCGGAATGGGATCCCCGGACAGTGCCCGCGCTCCAGGGCGGGCTCGTGCCGGTGCTCGCCCGCGGTCCGGACCACCTCCTCTGGGCCCTCGTCGACGCGGTGGTGGACGGCTACTTTCCGCTCCTCGACCTGCTCGGCGACGCGATCGAAGACGTCCAGGAGCACGTCATCGAGAACGCCAGGCCGGCGACGCTCGAGAAGCTGTTCGCGCTCAAGACGGAGCTCCTCGTCATCCGCCGCGCGGCGGCGCCGATCCGCGAGGTCTTCAACCAGCTCACGAACCGCGAACTTGCCCTGATCGACGAGGACGAGATCCTCTACTTCCGCGACGTCTACGACCACCTCATCCGCCTGACGGACGAGCTCGATAACTACCGCGAGCTCGTGTCGGGGACGCTCGATGTCTATCTCTCGACGGTGAACAACCAGCTCTCGCTCATCATGAAGCGGCTCACCGGGGTCACCGTCGTGCTGACGGGCATCGCGGCGATGGCCGGCATCTTCGGGATGAGCGAGGCGGGGACAGCCCTCGGCGGGACGGAGGCCGGCGGCTTCTGGCTGGTCACGGCGCTGACGATCGCGCTCGCGTTCCTCATGGCCTGGGTGCTGCGCAGGATCGGCTGGATCTAGGCGGGATCGGCGCCGGGGCGGTGGCCCGAGCGGTGGCCCGAGCGGTGGCCGGGTCGGCGGCGGTCGCCGACTACTCGCAGTTCACCGGGTGCGGCTTCGGATTCGCGTTCGCGTGCGAGACGCCGTAGTTGGTGATCGGCTTCGCCACGACCTGGAGCTTGGTGGAGCTGTTCTTCGGCCCCTCGGAGGTCTGGAGCCACAGGTCGCCGTCCTTCACCTTGAGGTCACCCAGCGAGGCGCTGGCCGGGTAGCCGGTCCGGATCCGGTAGATCTGGTAGACGAACGCCCTGTCGTCGCTCGTGTAGACCCACACCTTCATGCCGATCATCGAGTCGTTGTTCTCATGCGTGAGCAACGGCAGGAACATGCCCGTGCGGGCGTGGGCGAAGATGTAGGTCGCGCCGGGCAGACCCGGCTGCGAGAACATCGTCAGGTACATCGCGACGTTGCAGTACGGGAAGCCGGATGGCGGCTTCACGACCGGCAGGTCGATGTCGAGGGCCGGCACCGTCACCCGGGTCGAGACCCGGTTCACCGGGGTGGGCGTCGGCCCGTCGCTCGGGCTCGGGCTCGGGCTGCCCGAGGCGATCGGCGGGAACGTCAGGAGCGCCAGCGAGCCGCCGGGGCTGGCCGTCGAGAACGTCGGCATGTCGGAGCCCTGGGCGTCGGCGCCGGCCGGGGCCGTGTAGGTCAGGAGCCCGGCGGCCGTGAGGGCGATGCCGGCGGCCGTCAGGATCGCCGGCACGATCCGGGAGCGCACGCGGTCGAGGGCGGGGTGCATCGGTCGGCCATGCTATCAGTCGCCCCCGAACGGCGCCCTGAGCCTGAGGTACTGGTACGCTCCGCCGTGTGATCCGCGTCGTCGCCGTCCTGCTCGCCGTGCTCGCCGGCCTCGTCGTCGCGGCCGGGATCCTCGCCGCCGTCCTCACGTATGCCCCGGAGGTCCAGCGACCCACCCCGACGCCGGCCGTCACGGCCTCTCCGACTCCGAGCGCGACTCCCTCCCCGTCGCCGACGGCGAGTCCGTCGCCCTCACCGAGCGTATCGCCGAGTCCGACCGGTAGTGGCGGTTCCGCCTCGCCATCGAGCGCGCCCGGGTCGATCTCCCCCTCACCAAGCGTCTCGCCGAGTCCGTCGAAGTCGCCCTCGAAGACGCCCAAGCCATCTCCGAGCCCGTCCCCGAGCCACTCGCCAAAACCCTCCGGCTGAGGCGCGGCACGATCCGAGGCCGCACGATCCGAGGGCCGGCCGAGCCGAGGCGCCGCACGGCTGAGGCGCCGCACGGCTGAGGCGCCGCACGATCCGAGGCGCCGCACGATCCGAGGCCGCACGAGCCGAGGCCGCACGATCCGAGGCCGGCCGAGCCGAGGCGCGGCACGGCTGAGGCGCCGCACGAGCCGAGGCGATTGGCGTCCCCGCACGGAGGGGCCTCCGTTCAGTAGCGCTGAACAGTTGCCGGCGTTTCCAGGCCCGAGGCTAGCGGGAACTGCTTCGAACAGGCCCTGGACCACCCGTCGGATGCCCGAACGGGGCATCGGGAACCGAGATCCGGCGAGGGCCCCGACCTCGGAAGTGGCGTGAGGCCCTCGGATCGAGGTGCGGTGTTCGGCCACGGCGAACGAGGGCCCGGTCTCGGTAGGAGTCAACGGCACGGGGAGGATGCCTTCGAACTGCTGCCCCGGCCGGCATCAACCTGACCGCGCAGACCGTGCATTCCCGCGCCCCGGCCCGCCGGCCTGCTACTCCCCTACGGGATCGCCTTTGCCGCGTCCGTCACGATCGAGATGAGGGGGCCCGGGAAGAGGCCGAGCGCGATCGTCAGCGCCGTCGTCGCCCACAGGCCGGTCCACACGAGCGAGGAATGGCGCGCCGGGTCGCTCTCGGAGGTCGACTCGCGCATGAACATGTAGACCACGACGCGCAGGTAGTAGAACGCGGCCGCCGCGGCGTTGAGCATCGCGATCACGGCCAGGACGGTCAGCCAGCCGCCCGCCTGGACCGCGGGCAGGATCACGCTGAACTTGGCGAAGAAGCCCGCCGTCGGCGGGATGCCGGTCAGCGACAGCATGAACAGGGTCATGAGGATGCCCAGCACCGGTTCGCGCCGGCCGAGCCCTGCGAATGTGTCCAACTGGCTCGTCACGCCCGGCCGGCGCTGGAGCGCGGCCACGACGCCGAACGCGCCCAGGTTCATGAACGTGTATGCGGCGCCGTAATAGAGCAGGCCTTGGAGCCCGCCGATCTGTCCGCCGGCGTAGGCCGCCAGCCCGACGAGCATGTACCCGGTGTGGGCGATGGAGCTGTAGCCAAGCATCCGCTTGATGTTGTTCTGGGTCAGGGCGACGAGATTCCCCAGGGTCATGGTCGTGGCGGCCAGCACGATGAAGACGACGACCCAATCGGTTTTGGCCGGGTCCAGCGCGCCCACGAACAGCCGCAGGATGAGCGCGAACGCGCCGATCTTCGGGCCGACCGACAGGTAGCCCGTCACCGGGGTCGGTGAGCCCTGATATGCGTCCGGGGTCCAGTAGTGGAACGGCACCGCGGCGATCTTGAACGCAACCCCGGTCGTCATGAACGCGAGGCCCATCGTCAGGCCCGGCGAGAACGGCGCCGTGCCGTTGACGATCGCCGCGACGTGGGTCGAGACGACCGACACGTTCGTGGATCCCGACAGGCCCCACACGAACGCCAGGCCGAACAGGAAGATGGCCGAGCTGAACGACCCCAGGAGGAAGTACTTGATCGCGCCCTCGGTCGAGAGCGCGTCGTGCTTGGCGAAGCCGGCCAGCATGTAGCCCGGCAGGACCATGAGTTCGAGGCCGACGAACAGGACTAGCAGATCGGACGACGCCGAGATGAGCATCGCCCCGGTCATCGCGAACACGAGCGTCGCGGCGAATTCGGCCAGCGGCAGCCCGCGCGGCTCCAGGTAGTCGGGTGCGAAGAGGATCGTCAGCGCGGTGATGGCCACGAAGATCAGGTCGAGGAACGTCGTCAGCGGATCCACGACATACGCGCCACCGAAGGCGTGGGCCGGGGTCTGACCGGTCACCAGTATCAGGGCCGCCACGATCGCCAGCCCGACCAACGTGACCGCGATCGCCGGACGGCGGGCGCTCGGCCGGGCGAGGTCGACCGCGATGATCGTGCCGGCCAGCGCGATGGCGGCGATCAGCGGTGCCACGGTGACGACGTCGGCCCAGAGCATCGGGTGGTGCGGTCTCCGTTACGGCAGGGGAAGCACGGTGACGGTCGACGGCACGGCCTGGACTCCGGCCAGGACTCCGTCGACCGAGCCAGAAATGAGACTGAGTATCAGTCCAGGGAAAAGCCCGAAGACGACGACGAGGGTGCCCAGCGGGACGAGCGTGAGGACTTCGATCGGGCGGATATCGGTGAGGTGGTGGCCGAGGCCCTTGAGGAACTCCGTGACCTCACCGGTGAACAAGCGCTGGAACATCCAGAGCATGTACGCCGCTCCCAGGATCATCACGAAGCAGGCGATCGTCGCCACCCACGGGTTGTACGACCAGGCACCAAGGAAGACGAGGAACTCGCCGACGAACCCCGACAGCCCGGGTAACCCGACCGAGGCGAACATGAAGAACCCGAACATCGCGGCATACACCGGCGTGACCGCCGACAGGCCGCCCATCTTGGCGATCGTCCGGTCGTGCGTCCGCTCGTAGATGACCCCCACCAGGAGGAACAGGGCGCCCGTGATCAAGCCGTGGCTGACCATCTGGAGGATCGCCCCGTTCATGCCGGTCGTCTGGAACATGAAGATGCCCAGCGTCACGAACCCCATGTGACTCACCGATGAGTAGGCCACGAGCTTCTTGAGGTCCGGCTGGACGATCGCGACGATCGCGCCGTAGATGATCGCGATGAGGCTGAGCACGATGATCGCCGGCCCGAACGTCCTGGCCGCATACGGGAAGAGCGGCAGGGCGAACCGGATGAACCCGTAGCCGCCGAGCTTCAGGAGGACGCCGGCCAGGATGACCGAACCGGCCGTGGGGGCCTCGACGTGAGCGTCGGGCAGCCAGGTGTGGAACGGGAACATCGGGATCTTGATCGCGAACGCCAGGAAGAACGCCACGAACGCGAACAGCTGGAGCGAATCGGAGAAGCCGGTGGGCGCGTACTGGCGCAGCGCCAGGAAGTCGAACGCGCCGGCGAACGACCCACCGTGGCCCGAGGCGTACGTGAACGCCGTCGCGAGGATGGCGATGAGCATGAGCAGGGAACCGACGAGCGTGTACAGGAAGAACTTGATGGTCGCGTAGATCCGGCGCGGCCCACCCCAGATCCCGATGATCAGGTACATCGGGACGAGGACGACCTCCCAGAAGATGTAGAAGAGGAACATGTCCAGGGCCAGGAACACGCCGAGAAGCCCGACCTCCAGGATGAGGAAGGAGACCATGTACTCCTTCACCCGCTCCTTGATCGGGCCGAAGCTGGCCAGGATGCAGATCCACGACAGGGTCGTCGTCAGGACGACGAGGACCAGCGACAGACCGTCGACGCCGAGCTTGTACTGGATGCCGAAGGCCGGGATCCAATCGACGACTTCGACCTGTTGGAAGCCCGCCGGGTCGAGGTTGTTCGTTCCGGTCGGCAGGATGTAGCTGACGATCAGGACGAGCGAGACGATCCAGGCCAGGCCGGACGCCGCGAGGGCGATGTATCGGATGAGGTCGAGCCGCGCGCGCGGCGTCAACGCGATGAGGATCGCCCCGACGAGCGGCAGGAACGTGATCACGGACAGGATCGGGAACGTGGCCGGCGTCATCGTCCCGGCCCTCAGCGCGCCACGATGAGGAAGTACGACCCGGCCATCACGATGAGGCCGAGGGCGATGCCGAGCGCGTAGTTCTGGACCCGGCCGGTCTGGACCCGGCCGAGCTCCCGTCCGCCGCTCACCACGAGGGCGCCGATGCCGTTCACTGCCCCATCCACGATGTTGCGGTCGAACCACCACGCCGCGGCGCCGATCCGCCCGCCGATCCGGACGAACAGGAGGTCGTTGAGCTCGTCGAACCACCACTTGTTCAGCGACGCCCGGTAGAGGAACGGGACTCTTGCGGACAGGGCTCGGACCCGTTCCGGGTCACCGAGCCGGCGCAGGCCGACCAGCTCCACGCCGAACAGGCGCCAGGCCAGCGCGATCCCCAGGGCCGCGATCGTGACGCTCGCGAGGATGAGCCCGCCGTCGATGCCGAACAACTCGACCGCGTGCTCGCTGCCGCGGAGCGCCACCGTCTCCTCGAAGACCGGCCGCAACCAGCCGGCGAGCAGGCCGTTCTCCGGCGGCCATCCGATGGCCAGGCCGAGGAGCACGGCCGGGATCGCGAGGAGGACGAGCGGAATCGTCATGGACTTCGGCGATTCGTGGATGTGCGGCTCCACCTTGGAATTGACCCGGCTCTCGCCCCAGAACGTGAGCCCGATGAGCCGGAACATGTAGAACGCGGTCATGCCGGCGACGACGAACCCGACCGCCCACACCCACAGGAACCCATTCTTGAAGGCCGAACCCAGGATCTCGTCCTTGCTGAAGAACCCGGACAACGGCGGGATGCCCGAGATCGCGACGGCGCCGATGAGCATCGTCCAGTACGTGATCGGGATCCGGGATCGGAGGCCGCCCATGCGCCGCATGTCCTGCTCATCGCCGACCGAGTGGATGACCGAGCCCGAGTCCAGGAACAGCAGGCCCTTGAAGAAGCCGTGGGTCATGAGGTGGAAGATCGCCGCCCCCCAGGCCCCCACCCCGAGCGCCGCGAACATGTAACCCAGCTGGCTCAGGGTGGAGTAGGCGAGGACTCGTTTGATGTCGGTCTGGGTGAGCGCGATCGACGCGGCCAGGATCGCCGTGAAGATGCCGATCGCCGCGACGACCACCATCGCCTCCTGGGCGTGCCCGAACAGCGGGTTCAGCCGGGCGACGAGATAGACGCCGGCGTTGACCATCGTCGCGGCGTGGATGAGGGCCGACACGGGCGTCGGGCCCTCCATCGCGTCGGGCAGCCAGACGTGGAGCGGGAACTGGGCGCTCTTGCCCATCGCTCCGGCGAAGACGAGGAGCGCGATGAGGACGACCATCCCGTGGTTCGTGGCGTCGAGCTGGGCGAGCTTCACGAGCGCTTCCTGGATGTTGAGCGTCCCCGTGTTCGTCCAGATCGCGATGATGCCCAGGGCGAAGCCCACGTCGCCAACCCGGGTGACGATGAACGCCTTCTTCGCGCCGGTCGCCGCGCTCGGTCGCTTGTACCAGAAGCCGATGAGCGAGTAGCTCGACAGGCCCACCAGCTCCCAGCCGACGAAGACGACCAGGAAGTTGTCGGCGAGGACGAGCACGAGCATCGAGAACATGAACAAGTTCAGGAAGGCGAAGAATCGCCAGTAGCCGCCGTCATGGCTCATGTAGCCGATCGAGTAGACATGGACGAGCATCCCGATCGTCGTCACGACGATGAGCAGGACGGCCGTGAGCTCGTCGACCCGGAACCCTATGTCCACGCTGAACGCGCCCGCCTGGCCACCCGGGCCCACCTGGATCCAGTGCCACAGGGTCACGCTCGCGCCGTTCGGCCCGAAGCCGCCCGTCAGCTCGGTCACGACGACCCCCATCGCGATGAGCCAGGTGATGACGATGAGCGTCACCGGCACGAAGCTCGCCGCGGCCTTGCCGTACGTCGCCTGAAGGCGCCGGCCGAAGAGGGCGGTGAACGCGAAGCCGACGATCGGCAGCGCCACGATGAGCGGGATGAGCTGGTCCATCAGGGTCTCGTCATGCGCCGGCTACTGCCGCATCGCGTCGTATTCGTCGACGAGCGGCGTGCGCCGGTTCCGGTAGATCGCGATGACGATGGCCAGGCCCACCGTCGCCTCGGCGGCCGCCACGGCCATGACGATGAGGGCGATGATCGAGGCATTGGCGGTGAGGCCCGGGATGAACGAGCCGAACGCCACGATCGTGAGGTTGACCGCGTTGAGCATCAGCTCGATCGACATGAGCATGCTGATCGCATTGCGCCGGGCGAGGAAGCCGAACGTCCCGATCGCGAACAGGATCCCGGACAGGACGAGGTAGCTGTCGAGGGAGTCGCTCATTCGGTTCCGCCCGGCTCGCGCTTGGCCAGGAAGATCCCGCCGATGACCGCCGCCAGCAGGAGCACGCTGACGACCTCGAACGGCAGGACGTAGCTGTTGAACAGCGCCGCCGCGACTTTCATCGTGTCGTTCCGGACGCGCGTGTCGAGCGCCCCCCACTCCGTCGCGCCGACGGTCAGGGCGATGATGATCGCGAGCACGACCGAGGCGATGGCGGCCGGCACCGCCTGGGTCTGGAAGACGAGCCGGGCCGACCCCGCCTTGGTCTGGGTGAGCATGATCGCGAACAGGATGAGGACGCTGATCGCGCCGATGTATACGAGGACCTGGGCACCCGCGACGAGCGGCGCCCCGATGACCACGTAGAGCCCGGCCAGGGCGCCGAAGCACACGATCATCGCCAGGCCGCAGCGGATGATGTCCTTCATCGTCACGACGAGCAGCCCGGCTCCGAGCATGATCCCGGCGAACGTCATGAACAGGATGTCGTCCCACTTGATGTCGAAGAACGGGACGGTATCCGGGATCGCCACCGCCGGCCCCTAGGGCTGGCCGCCGGCCGCGCCGCGGCCGTCGCCCACTGCGTGGAGATCCGGGCCGTGCCCGTTGCCGCCATGGCCGTGCCCGTCGCCGCGGCCGTGCCCGTTGCCGGCGGGGACGCCACCGGCCGCCAGGCTGGCCGGCAGCATCGGCAGCAGGCGCGACGTCGTGGACCGGCCCTCGGCGATGGCCCGGGCGGCCCAGTCGCGCTCGCGCCGGATGTAGCTCACCTCGGTCTCGCGCTCGATCGAGGCGAGGGCCAGCAGGTCCACCTGCGGGTCGGCCCGGCTCGTATGGGCGAGCTCGAAGTCGGCCCCGTCGCGGAGCGCGTCGTACGGGCAGGCGTCCACGCAGATGCCGCACAGGATGCACCGGCTCTCGTCGACGTCGTACTTCTCGAGCACGCGTGGCTTGGGCATGAGCGCACCCGTCGGGCACGTCTCGGCGCATCGTCCGCACGACACGCACGGCGTGTCGTTGAGGCTCATGTCGAGCGGCGTCGTGACGAGCGTGTCGAACCCGATGCGCATGAAGTCGTAGCAGGCCGCGCCCACGACCTCCGAGCAGACCTGGGCGCAGCGGCCGCAGTCGATGCAGCGGGACGGCTCGCGCAGGATGAACGCGTGCGAGTCGTCCCGCACGTAGTCGTGGTTCACGCCGGTGAACCGGTTCTCGGTCACGCTCCGGTAGCCGGCACCCTGGTGGTAGGCCGGCTCGAGCGTCGCGAGCGTCGTCCCGTACTCGATGCCCAGCCGACGGAGGTCGCAGAACCCGATCGCCTCGCAGGTGCACTGGAGGCAGCGGGTCGATTCGGCGACCGCGTCGGCCGGCGTGTACGGCAGCTCGTATTCGACATAGCTCGCGCGGCGCTCGTCGGCCTCCAGGGCCGTCATCCGATGGCGCGACTCCTTGACTTCGCTCGTGAACGGCACGATCGAGAGGAACTCGGGCTGCGGCTCGGCGAGCTGCTGGCGGGTCTTGATCTGGCCCAGGTCGAGGCCCTTGAGGAACGCGTCCGCCGCGTACGAGGCGCGCCGGCCCTCGGCGATCGCCTGCACGACCGTGGCCGCCCCGATGCGCACGTCGCCGGTCCCGAAGACGCCGGGCCGATCGGTCTCGAAGGTCACCGCGTCGGCCTTGAGCCGGCGCTGCTTCGTTGACGTGACGCCGTCGTTGCCGGGCCCGAACCAGTCGAGCTCCGGGCCCTGGCCGATGGCCAGCAGCACCCGGTCGGCGGGCAGCGTGAACTCCGTGCCCGGCGCCGGCTCGGGCCGGCGGCGGCCGGAGGCATCGGGCTCACCGAGCTTGTTGCGGATGAACTCGACCCCCGTGACCTTGCCGGCCCCATCGGTGATGACCCGGACCGGGGAGGCCTGGAAGATGGCCGTGGCGCCTTCCTCGATCGCCTCGTGGACCTCGTTCGAGGCGGGCATGTCCTTCATGTCGCGGCGGTAGACGAGGGTCACCTCGGCCGCGCCCTGCCGGATCGACGTCCGGGTGCAGTCCATCGAGGTGAAGCCGCCGCCGATGACGACGACCCGCTTCCCGGCGTGGCCCGGGAACTCCAGGCCGAGCGTCGCCGTGCGCAGGTACTCGAGACCGTCGAAGACCCCGTCGGCGTCCTCGCCGGGGATGCCCAGCTTGTTCGTGTCGTAGCAGCCGATCGCGATGAGGACCGCGTCGTATCCCTGGTTCTGGAGGTCGTCCAGGCTGAAGTCCCGGCCCAGGCCCAGCCCGCACCGGATCTCGCCGCCGAGCCGGGTGACGGATTCGTACTCGGCCTCGAGCACCTCGACCTTCGGCAGTCGGTACTGGGGGATGCCGTAGCGGAGCATCCCGCCGGGCGCCGGGTCGCGCTCGAAGACCGTGACGTCGTGCCCGGCCAGGAGCAGGTAGTAGGCGGCGGCCATGCCCGCCGGTCCGGAGCCGATGACCGCGGCCCGGCGGCCCGACTTCGGCTGCCGCTCGAACGGGAGCGGCGGGTCGACCCCGTCGTTGAGCATCGCCTTGATGACCTGGTCGCCGGCGTAACGGTGGCTGTCGCGGATCGCGATCGCCTCGTCCACCTCGTCGCGCCGGCAGTGCTCCTCGCACGGCGCCGGGCAGACCCGGCCGAGGACGGACGGGAACGGGATCGTCCGCTTGAAGATGCGGGTCGATTCGTTCCAGTTGGCCTCGGCGTTGGCCTTGAGGAAGCCCGGGATGTCGATGTGGCTCGGGCACTTGTTCTGGCACGGCGGCAGGCAATAGGCGTTGTGGTCGCTGAAGATCAGCTCGAGGTTCGTCGCCCGGAGCTGGCGGACCATCTCGGTCTGGGTCTGGACGACCATCCCGGCCTCGGCCCGCTGTGAGCAGCTGATCGGCGGATGCTCCTCGCCCTCGACCTCCACCACGCACATCCGGCAGGCGCCGAACCCCGGGAGCTTGGGCTCGTAGCACAGGGTCGGGACCTCGATCCCGTTGTCCCGGCAGACCTCGAGGATCGTCTGGCCCTCGCGACCCTCGATCAACCGTCCGTCGACTTCGAGCCTGATCGCCGGCGCCGACAGCGGCCGCTGCGGCGCCTGGGTCGTGATGAGCCGCTCGGCGAGGGTGTCCTCGAGGGGCGTGACGGTATCGACGATCGCGCGCTGGCCGGGGAGGTCCTTGGGGCGGATGATCAGGTCGGTCATCTGTTGCGGAGGCCTCAGTGAGCCGCGACGCCCGCCGCCACCGCGATCGGGTGACAGACGCCGGCCGGGCAGGAGCTGCGCAGGATGTGGTCGTCGAGCTCCGACCGGAAGTATCGCATCCCACTCAGGTACGGGAGCGTCGCCAGGCGCTCGTGGTCGCACAGGCCGCTCTCGGCGATGTCGTGGGTCAGGTCGGCCAGGAGCTGGACGTCGGTCGGGCGGGGACGGCCGGTCGCGACCCGATCCCCGATCTCCGTCAGGCGGCGCAGCCCGATCCGGCAGGGGATCGTCTTGCCGCATGCCTCATCGGCGCAGAACCGGGTGAGCAGGCGGGCCAGGTCGACGACGCAACTCCGATCGTCGACGACGATGACGCTGCCCGAGCCCACGTGAGCGCCGGCCTCGCGGAGCGTGTCGTAGCCGTAGGGCGTGTCGAGCAGCTCGGCCGGCAGGATCCCGCCCGACGGCCCGCCCACGAGGACGCCCTTGACCGTCCGGCCGGCGTCCGGTTCGCCGCCCACGGCGACGATCGCCCGGAGCGGCGTGCCCATGGGCACCTCGACGACCCCGGAGCGCTTGGCGCCGCGGAGGTGGACGAGCGTCGTGCCCGGGCTGTCGAGCGGGCCGATGGCGGCGTACTTGCGGCCGCTGTTGGCCAGGATCCAGGCCACCGACGCGAGGGTCTGGACGTTCTGGACGACCGTGGGCGCGCCGAACAGGCCGCGTTCGGACGGGTGGGGCGGGCGCTGCTCCGGTTGGCCGCGCTTGCCCTCGAGGGCCTTGAGCAGGACCGTCTCCTCCCCGAGCATGTAGGCGCCCTGGACGACCTCCACGCGCATCGACAGGTCGCTGCCGGGTCCGAGCGAGTCGGGGCCGATGAGGCCGGCATCCTCCGCCTGGCCGACCGCGGCTGTGAGCGCCGCGACCGCCTCGGTGGCCTCGGCCCGGACGGCGATGATCGCCTCGCTCGCGCCGATGGCGAGGGCCGCGATCGCCAGGCCCTCGATGACCGCGTACGGGTCGCGGGCCATGAGCACGCGATCGGACGCGACGGCCGGGTCCGCGCCGTAGCCGTTGGCCACGACGAAGCGGCGGGGAACGTCCAGGACGGCGGCGGCCCGCCACTTGTCGGCCGTCCGGTAGCCGGCCCCGCCGCGACCCCGGAGGCCCGACGCGGCGACCTCGGCGATCGTGCCTGCGGGGCCCAGCTCCGCCACCGCCGCGCGGAGGCCCACGAACGCGCCGGCGGCGATGGCGGCGTCGAGGTCGGTCGGGTCGGCCGCCCGCGCCCGGGCGAGCAGGATCGACGGCCAACGGGATCCCCGCGGCGCGGGCAGGATGTCCGTCATCGTCGCCGCGCGCTGCCGCCGAGGGCCCGGTCGAGGTCCGCCAGGTAGGCGCCCTCAGTCCGGCGGACGACACTGGCCGGGATCGCGGTGGCGGCGCTCCCCTCGGCCGGGCCGGCTGTCCGGGACGGCTTCCTGGCCGTGGCCGGCGCGACGTCACCCTGGGCGGGCGGCTCGAACCGGAGGTGGCGGTAGTAGGTGGCGGTCCCGTAGATCATCGCGTACCACGCTCCGGTGGCGTGGGCGATCCGCTTGAGGGCGGCGACCGGCAGGTACCCGTACCGGGCCTGGGTCGCCTCGAGGATCCGCAACATGCTCCCCGGGTCCCGGTCGAACTCGTCGAGGATCTCGTCCACCGCCGACAGATCGTCCGGCAGGGCGAAGTGGGTGTACGCCTCATCCGGCACGGTCCGGCCGGAGCGCCGGAGGGCCGATTCCTCGCGCCGCTCCCCGTACGTCTCGGCCGCGCCCCAGTGGACGTGGTAGCGACCCTTGGTGTCGGTGCCACCCATGTCGATGCATTCGATCGGACAGGCCTGGGCGCACTGGAAGCACGTTTCGCACTTGAGCGTGCCCCACTCGTCGTACAGCAGCTGGAGGCGGCCACGGAACTTGTGGGGGATCGTGGCCGGGGTCTCGGGATAGCGGATCGTGGCCTTCGGCTCGAAGAACCGGCGCAACGTCAGCGCCATCCCCTTCACGAGGCCCAGCCCGGGAACGAAGCTGCTCACCGCGGTGCCCTCCTCACCCGTGGACCACGATGATCGCGGCGGCCGTCACGAACAGGTTCAGCAGCGCCGCGGGGAGCAGCCACTTCCAGGCGAAGCCCATGAGCTGGTCGATCCGGACCCGCGGCAGTGTCCCGCGCATCCACACGAACGTGAACACGAAGACATAGGTCTTGCCCAGGAACCAGAGCAGACCGGCCACCCAATCGAGGCTCACGAACGCCCAGCCGACGATCGCGGTCACGGCCAGCAGGTTGAACAGGACGAACCCGATGAGCAGCGCCTGCCACCACGGCATCGAGCTCCGGGCGATCCAGAACGGTGCCGCCAGGGCGAGGGTGGCGACGAGCGGCACGACCGCCACGAGGATGAGCAGGCCGATCCCGAGGCTGCCCGGATCGATATGGCCGGGCAGCGGCCAGGGCCAGTCGAACGGGGCCTGCCAGCCCCCGAAGAAGAGGGTCACGAGCAGGGCCGAGACGATGAACACGTTCACGTACTCGGCGAAGAAGAAGAAGCCGAAGCGCATCCCGCTGTACTCGGTCGCGTAGCCGGCGACGATCTCGCTGTCGGCCTCGGTCAGGTCGAACGGCGTCCGGTTCGCCTCGGCCGTCGCGGCGATGAAGAAGATGAGCGCCCCGAGCGGCTGCTTGAAGATGTTCCAGTCGAGGAACGACGGATTCTGCATCGTGACGATGCCGTTCAGGCTCATCGTCCCGGCCAGCATGATGATCCCCACGACCGACAGGGTGAGCGGGATCTCGTAGCTCACGACCTGGGCCGCGGCGCGCAGGCCGCCCAGCAGCGAGTACTTGTTGAAGCTCGCCCAGCCGGCCATGAGCAGGCCCACGACGGACAGCCCACCGATCGCGAAGAAGTAGAGCAGCCCGAGGTTGATGTCGCCGGGGCCGCCGACCGTGTGCGGTCCTTGGGCCGCGAACAGGCCGGGTCCGAACGGGATGACGACGAGGGTCATGACGCTGGCCAGGTAGACGACGACCGGCGCCCAGGTGAACACGAGCGGGTCGGCGCCGGTCGGGGTGAAGTCCTCCTTCATGAGGACCTTGAGCCCGTGCACGACCGACAGGGCGGAGCCGAACGGGCCGACCCGGTCCGGGCCCACCCGCAGGTTCATGAGCGCGATGACCTTCATCTCCATGTAGATGATCAGGAAGGCCGTCGGGACCGTCATGAGCAGTACGGCCGTCGCCGCGACGACGAAGCGCACGAGTGGCAGGTTCGCGCCCAGGAAGTCGAGGATGTTGCCGCCGAACGCGACGACGATGACGACGAGCGGGACGAGGAGGGCACCCAGGATCGCGACGGTCAGGACGAGGATCCGCCCGGCCAGCGTCATGTGGCTCCAGGTCCGCCCGACCATGGCCGTCACTTGTCGACTCCGCCCATGATCGGATCGAGCGAGGCCATCACCGCCATCGTGTCCGCGATGAGGTTGCCGGGCATGAGCAGGCCGACCGACTGCAGGTTGACGAAGCTCGGGTCGTGGATCCGCATCCGGAACGGCTGGTCGGTCCCGTCGCTGATCGCGTACGTGGCGAGCTGGCCACGCGGCCCCTCGATCGCGGCGTAGGCGCGACCCGGCCGCGGCCGGAGGAGGCGGGGGAGCTTGGCGAGGACCGGCCCATCGGGCATCTCGTGGAGGCACTGGTCGATGATCCGGAGGCTCTGGCGGACCTCGTCCATCCGGAGCAGGTAGCGGGCCAGGCAGTCCCCCTCGGAGCGGGTCGGGATGTCGAACTCGAGGTCCGGGTAGACGCTGTACGGGTGGGCCCGCCGGACGTCGAACGGCAGGCCGGTCGAGCGCAGGTTCGGGCCGGTGAGGCACATCCGGAGGGCGGTCTCGCGGTCGATGACGCCCAGGCCGCGCATCCGCCGGACGAAGATCTCGTTCTCGTTGAGGAGCGCGAGCTCCGCGTCGAGCTGGCTCGTGGCGTGGCTCATCCAGCGGCCGAGCCGGCTCAGGAACTCGTGGTTGAGGTCGCCGTTGACGCCGCCGATGCGGAAGTAATTGAAGAGCATCCGCTGGCCGGTGATGCCGGCGAGCATCTCGACGATCTCGTCGCGCTCGATGAAGCCCCACAGGATCGGGGTGAGGCCGCCCAGGTCGAGCGCCATCCAGCCGACGAACATGATGTGGCTCATCACCCGGTTGAGCTCGCCGGTGAGCACCCGGATGTACTCGGCGCGGCGGGGCACCTGGACGTCGAGGAGCTTCTCGAACGCCATGACCGGCGCCCACTCCATGAACAGGGAGCTCACATATTCGAGCGGGTCGGTGTAGCAGATCGCCTGGTGGTAGTCGGCGTTCTCGCACAGCTTCTCCACGCCGCGGTGGAGGTAGCCGAGGACCGGGTCGAGGTCCACGACGCGCTCGCCGTTGATCTTGAGCACGACCCGGAGGACCCCGTGGGTCGACGGGTGCTGAGGGCCGATGTTGATGAACATCTCGCCGTCGC
Organism: uncultured Chloroflexia bacterium; assembly: GCA_963719285.1. Lineage (GTDB taxonomy): Bacteria > Chloroflexota > Limnocylindria > Limnocylindrales > CSP1-4 > C-114. The sequence goes on along the minus strand of CAVRBO010000003.1, from coordinate 122,335 downwards.
CGAGCGTGTAGAACTCGCCCTCGCGCTCGGTCCGCGGCGGGTACGGCGGGATCGGTTCGAAGACGCCGATCTGCTCGTCGAGCCAGACCCGCGGGTCGTCCTCGGAGGCGTGCTGGCCGGCGTGCGGGTCGACGGCGCCGCGACTCGGATCGTGGGTGGCGGTCATCGTCGGGTCGGGCCGGTCATCGGTCGGTACCCTTGCGCACGAGCGCCTCGGGTCGGGCGTTGGTCGGCGGGTGGACCCGCTCCATGTGGCGCACACCGGCGCCCGGCGAGCGCGACGAATCGTCGGCCAGGAAGAAGTCCTTGCGCAGCGGGAAGCTCATGTAGTCCGGCGGCATGTAGATCCGGCGCAGGTCGCGGTTGCCCTCGAACGTGATGCCGAACATGTCGTAGGCCTCGCGTTCCTGCCACTCGGCCCCCTTCCACAGGAACGTGACCGAGGGGACCCGCGGATCGTCGCGCGGGAGGCCGTCGGCGACGACGCGCAGCCAGTCGGCGGTCGTATCGCTCCACAGGTGATACACGGTCTGCATCACCGTGCCGGTGTCGACGCCGCACAGGTCGGCCAGCATCGTGAACCGGAACGCCGGCTCGTCGTGCAGGGCGCGCATCACCTGGGCCAGGTCGCCTGGGCCGATCCGCATCTCGGTCTCGTCGTGGCGCTGGCGGATGGGACCGGTCAGCTGGTCGCCGAATCGTTCCTCGAGGCGCCGCTTCAGATGGCGATCCACCGCCTCACACCCCAGCCGGGACGGTCGGGCCGATGGCCCGGTCCGGCCAGTGGCCGCGGCGATCCTTGACGATCTGCTGGAGCTTCATCATCCCGTAGATGAGGCCCTCCGGCCGGGGCGGGCAGCCGGGGATGTAGACGTCGACGGGCAGGATCCGGTCGATCCCCTGGATGGTCGAGTAGCTCCGCTTGTAGCGACCCCCTGAGCACGTGCAGTCGCCCAGGGCGACGCACCACTTCGGCTCGGGCATCTGCTCCCACAGCCGGACGAGCGGCCCGGCCATCTTGGTCGTGCAGGTCCCGGCGACGATGAGCACGTCCGCCTGGCGCGGGCTGGCCCGGAACGGGAACATGCCCCAGCGGTCCATGTCGTTGACGCTCGTGGCGGCCGACATCATCTCGATCGCGCAGCATGCGAGCCCGGACAGCAACGGCCACAGGCTGTTGGCGCGCACGAGGTCCAGCACGTAGTCGGCCTTGGTCGGGATGATCTCGAGCGCCCCGCCCCACCTGGCGTTGTCGTGCCGGCCGAGGCCGGATGCCTCCACGTCCGCAAGGTGGGTGATGTCGTTCTGGCTGCCGCCGAGGTAGGCGAGCGGATCGCTGCCCGTCCAGAGGGCGTTCGGGACGACGATCGGTGCCGCCACGTCGGTCCCGCCCACGACGGCAGGTACGTTCGAGACCGGCGCGCCGGAGCGCGTCCCGGCCCGGGATCCACGCCGGGGCCCACCCGGGCCGTCCTTCACCGCCACGTGAGGACCCCTTTGCGCCAGGCGTAGGCGAGTCCGAGGAGCAGGATGCCGACGAAGATGAGCATGCTCACGAGGCCACCCAACAGCTCCTGGCGGAAGACCAGCGCCCACAGGTAGATGAAGATCACTTCGATGTCGAACGCGACGAAGAGCAACGCGTAGATGTAGAAGCTCAGGCCGAACCGGGCATGGGTGTCGCCGTACGTGTCGATACCGCTTTCGTAGGGCAGGCCCTTGTGGGCGTCGCCCCGGTTTCGATGCGAGATCAGCCACGCCGCCCCGATCGTCAGGAATACGAAGGACACGCCTGCGAAGGCGAACCCGACGATGTACCAGATCGCGGTCACGGATCCTCACTTCGACACGTGCGGCGCGCAGCACGGTCGTCGTCACTGGGCTTCGGAGGGCGGCCCACCACGAGGGGACCGTCGATTCATTCTAGCAAAGGAGGTCCGGCGAGCGTGCTCGCCGGACGGGTCGCGGCGGTCGCGGGACGGGTCGCCGGACGCGTCGCGGGACGGGTCGCCGGAGCGTCGGGCGAGGGTGCCGGACGGGCCGCCGCGATGCGCCACCGTCCGCGACGCCCGACATACGGACATCGCCCTATTGCCCGGCCGATCCACGGCGGCGCAGTCTGCCGTCGCCGGGCACGGCACATAGTCGGGGAGCGGAACGCGGACCTGCACGCGCGCTCGGCGCGATCCGCTCCCCGAGTCTGTCCTCCCGGACGTCGCGGCAGCCCACCACGCGACGGGTATCCCGTATGCCTCATGCGGGCGCCCGTCCCCCAGCGGGCGCCCGTTCCCCTCCTTCAGCTCCGGACGCGATAGTCCGTGCCGGCGAGGGCGATCCCGTCGGGGAGGCCTCGGGCGAGGACGAGCACGCGGAAGCCGCCGAGCGCTCGTGGGTCGAGCAGCCGCGCCGCCGACGCCCGCAGGGCGAGGTAGTCCTCGGGCTCGATGCCGGGGTCGGCCTGGCGCGCGGCGTACAGCTGGCCGAACCCCGAACCCACGAGGAATTCCGCCTGCGTCGTCAGTCCGAGCGAGCGCCAGCCGAGGGCTGTCGCAGCCGATTCGACCGCCGTGAAGTCCACGTGGGCCGTCAGGTCCTGGCGGCCGATCGCGACATACGGGTCGGCGTGGGCGCGCTGGCTCGAGTAGGCGCGCAGGGTCCCGTCGCGGCGGGCCGGTCCGTACAGTTCGGCCGCGGGAGCGCCGTAGTCCAGGATCGTCGCGAACCCGCGCCCGATCTCCTCCGACAGCGCGACCACCCAATCGTCGGTGGCTAGGCGGATCTCGGCGGCCTGGCCTTCGGCCAGCACGATGGCCTCGGTCGCGAGGCGTGCGGCGAGGGCCGGGGTCGACGGCGCCGCCTCCACGTCCTGGAGCCCACCGCGGTCGGACGACCAGGTGACGAACCGCTCGAGGAGGCTGCCGCCCCGCCGGACCACGCGGTGGACGGGCAGGGCGTCGAGGTATTCGTTGGCGAGCACGGCTCCGTCGGAGGGTCCGCCGCCGGAGGAGCGCGCCTTGGTGACCGCGCCGCCGAACCCGGCGGAGGCCAGGCGCTCGCGGACGCGCTCGACCCGGGCCTCGCTCAGCTCCACGACCTCGTAGGCGATCGCGTCGAGGAGCCCGCTCCGATCGCCCGCCAATCCCTGCAGGATCCCCTCGGCGAGCGCGCCCGTTCCCGCGCCGTACTCGCGCACGACGAAGGCGGCCGGCCGGTCGAGTGCGCGCCACTGCTCGTCGAGCGCTCGGGCGAGGACCGCGCCGAAGATCGGATGGAGCTCCGGGGCGGTGAGGAAGTCTCCGGCCCGGGTGGGTCGGTCGTCCGTCGTGGCGTAGTAGCCGTGGTCCGGATCGGCCAGGGCCAGGGCCATGAACCGGGCGAACGTGAGCGGGCCGGTGGCCTCGATCTCGGCGCGGATCCGCTCGACCAGCTCGGGCTGCGAGGGCGGGAGCGGGCGCCGGTCCGGCGGGTCGTGGCGCAGCTCCGGTCGGATGTCCGTCACACGGTCCCACCGCGGCGGAGGGCGAGTCGCAGGGCCGGGCCGACAAGCGAGTGTCCACCCAGGAGGATCGGGATCGGGGCCGCCGCGGCGGCCCGGGTCACGGCGCGCAGCCACGGATCGACGACGCGGTCCGGCGCGAGGAGGTCGGACGCGAAGCGGTCCTCCGGATCCGGCCAGGCGGCCTCGTCCGCGCCGAGCCGATGGGCGAGGAGGACCCGCGTGTCGATGACGGCGGCATCGCCGAGTTCCCCGAGCAGGGCCCCGAGCGCCTCCGGCCCATCGCGGTCGAGGAGGGCGCCGAGGATCGAGCGAGGAGGTCGGCCCGGCGCGCCGGGCCCATCGGCAAGGGCCAGGCGCGCGCTCGCCCGCAGGCCGCGCTCCTCGATGAGCGCCCGGACTCGGCACGCCGTGTTCCGCTCCAGCCAGCGGAGGGTGGTGGCGCTCGTTCGTCCGGCCACGACGATCTCGGCCTGGCGATCGGCGGCGACGCGGGAGGCGGCGGCCAGGCGATCGCGGACGACCGGGCCGATCTCCGCCGGGAGGAAGCCGGGCCGCGTCAGTTCGACATCGAGCGGGCTGTCGAGGTCGACGCCGAGGCGCCATCGACGGCGCAGGTCGGTGATGGTCCAGCCGGCCCGCTCCTCGAGCCAGCGGGGCAGGGCGTTGTCGCCGGGGAGGTCGGGGATGGGCGGGAGCGCGTCCGCCCGAGCGATCGCAACGGCGTCGGCCGAGTAGCGGTTGTTGGCGAGGGCGGTCCGGTCCTCGCCCGCGGCGGCCTCCATGAAGGCGCGCCGGTCGGCGAGCGTCGCCAGCGGGAGGGAGCCCGAGCCCAGGACGACGAGCCCGGTCGGACCTGCGCCGGTGTCGGACAGGATCGTCCGGAGCCTGGCACCGAACGGTGTATCGTCGGGCGGCCCGGCGACGAGCCGGACGTCGTGGGCCCCGGCGGTCCTGAATCCGGCGACATGCCGATCTCCGAGGGTCCGGCGCGCGTCGGCAAGAAGGCACTCGAGTGGACCGGCCCCCGGGCCGGGCTCGGGATGGAGGATGCGGACGATCACGCGGGCCACCCGGCGAGTCTAGCGAGGGCCGAACGACCACCGATGGGCAGGGTCAGGGCGTACATCGGACTCGGGGCGAACCTCGGCGACGCGGCGGCGACGCTGGCCGCCGGCGTGCACGCACTCGCCGCCCTACCCGGGGGGCGTCTACGCGGCGTGTCCCGCCTGTACGCGACCGCTCCCTGGGGCGTCACCGATCAACCCGAGTTCCGCAACGCGGTCGTGGCCCTCGACGTGCTGTCGGGCCACGATCCTGAGACGGGCGCCGTCGCCCTGCTCGTCGCGCTCAAATCGCTGGAGCGCGCGTTCGGACGGACCGAGCGCGAGCACTGGGGTCCGCGCGAGCTCGATCTCGACCTGCTCGTGTTCGGCCGGGCCAGGATCTCCGTGGGGCGCCCCGCGGCCGGCCGGTCGGCGGACCCGGCCAAGGCCGCCCTGCCGCTGACCGTTCCGCACGTGGAGGCGGCTCACCGCCTGTTCGTCCTCGCTCCGCTGGCCGACCTCGCTCCACGTCTCGTGCCGCCCGGCTGGCATGAGACGGTCGAGACGGCCCGCCGTCGCCAGGCCGCGCTCGAGGGCGCCGCCGCGGTCCGCCCGATCGCGGCGTGGGACGCCGCCACGGGGGATTGGCGGTAGGCCGCTCCGCTTGAGGGTCGCGGTGACGGCCAGGCCGTCATATCCGGGGTAAGCGACCCGATAAGGGTCCGCCTCGGGCGCTCGATCGCTCGGCGACCCGCACGCCCACGCTCGAACGGCTCGCGTCCGAGCCCGGAAATCGAGCTGATCGCCTCGTAACACGCACGATGCCGGCCTGGCCGTCATCGGACGGAACAAGCCCGGGACTCAGGGCTCTCTTGCGATCGCCTCGAGATCGTTGATCACCTTCGTCGAATACCTGTCCGGATCCGCGAGCACGTCGAGAAGGAGTTGCTCGAGGCGTTTCCGTTGGCCCTCTGTCAGCACGTCTCGCCCGATCGTGACCTGCCCAGCGATCTGATAGAGCGCACCGGCCGCGTTGGCCGATAGCCCTTTCGCCTTCTTCCGCTTGCCCACGGTCTGCCGGTCGCCTCTACAGCCGGACGGCCGGAGGACGGCTCCGATCGAACATGTGGACCGTGTCGACGAAGCGGACCTGCTTCGTCCGGTAGGCCATCACGAGCGAGTGGGTGCGGGCGCCGCCGCCGAAGAAGCGGACGCCCTCGAGCAGGTCGCCGCTCGTCACGCCGGTCGCCGCGAAGACGAGGTTCTCGCCCGAGGCGAGGTCCTCCGTGTGATAGACCTTGTCCTCGTCGCCGTGGCCCATCTTGACCGCGCGCTGGCGATCCTCCTCGCTACGGAACCTGAAGCGGGCCTGGATCTCGCCGCCGAGGCAGCGCAGCGCCGCGGCCGTGATGACGCCCTCGGGTGCGCCGCCGATGCCCATGACGGCGTGGACGCCCGTGCCCGACACGGCGCACGAGATCGCGGCCGACAGGTCGCCATCGCTGATGAGCTTGATCCGGGCGCCGGCCTCGCGGACCTCGGCGATCAGCGCGTCGTGGCGCGGCCGCTCGAGGATCACCACCGTGATGTCCGACACGCTCCGGCCGAGGGCGGAGGCGATCCGCTGCAGGTTCTCGGTCGGCGACATCCGGATGTCGACCCGGCCGGCGACGACCGGCCCGACGCACAGCTTCTCCATGTACGTGTCCGGCGCGTGGACGAGGCCGCCTCGCTCCGACGCGGCCAGGACCGTGATCGCGTTCGCCTGCCCGTGGGCGACGAGGTTCGTCCCCTCGAGCGGGTCGACCGCGATATCGACCTCCTCCGAGGTGCGCCGGCCCTGCTCGTCGCGCCGGCCGACCTGCTCGCCGATGTAGAGCATCGGAGCCTTGTCGCGCTCCCCCTCGCCGATGACGATCGTCCCGGCCATGTCGATCTCGTCCATCGTCCGGCGCATCGCCTCGGTGGCCGCCCGGTCGGCCCCGTCGCGGTCCCCCCGGCCCATCGACCGGGCGGACGCGATCGCCGCGGCCTCGGTGACCCGGACCATCTCGAGCGCGAGCAGCTGTTCCATGGTGCAGGTCGCCTCTAGTGTCGGAAGTGACGGCGGCCGGTGAAGACCATCGCGAGGTGGTGCCGGTCGGCGACCTCGATCGCCATCTCGTCGCGGATAGAGCCGCCCGGCTGGATGATCGCGGTCACGCCGGCGTTCGCCGCGGCCTGGATCCCGTCCGGGAACGGGAAGTATGCGTCGGACGCCATGACCGCGAGCCTGGCCCGATCGCCGGCCCGCCGCAGGGCGATCTCGACCGAGGTCTGGCGGCTCGCCTGGGCGGCGCCGATGCCCACGGTCGCGGCGCCCTTGGCCAGCACGATCGCGTTCGAACGCACGTGGCGGACGGCCCGCCAGGCGAAGAGCATGTCGGTCAGCTCCTCGAGCGTGGGCCGCCGCTTGGTCACGACGAGCAGCTGGCCCTTGTCCAGGCCGAGTTCGTCGAGCGTCTCGACGAGCAGTCCGCCCGCGACGCGCTTGAAGTCGAGCGAGGCGATGCCGTAGTCGCGCAGCCCCTCGGTCGGGTCGGGCGGGATCGCGAGCAGCTCGAGCCCGGACTTCGCCCGCAGGAGGCCGAGGGCCGATTCGCTGAAGCTTGGCGCGACCACCGCCTCGTAGCTGTTCGCGGCGATCTCGCGCGCCGTGGGGCCATCGAGTTCCCGGTTCACCGCCACGATCCCGCCGAAGCTGGCGACCGGGTCGGTCTCGAGGGCGTGGCGGTACGCCTCGACGAGTTCGTCATGCGACGCCAGGCCCACGGGATCGGTGTGCTTGGCGATGACGACCGTGGCGGTCGTGTAGTCCTTGGCGATGCGATACGCGGCGTCCAGGTCGAGCAGGTTGTTGAACGACGGCGCGCCTCCCTGGAGTTGCTTGCCGTCGGCCAGGGTCCCGCTGCGATGGGTCGTCTCGCGGTAGAAGGCCGCCTGCTGGTGGGGGTTCTCGCCGTAGCGCAGGTCCTCGACCTTCTCGAGGACCATCGCCAGCCGCTGCGGGAAGGTCTTGCCGCCGACCTGGTTGAGGTACGCGGCGATCTCGGCGTAGTAGGCCGCGACCGCCCCGAACGCGTCGGCCGCCAGGATCTGGCGGAACTCGGCCGACACCCCGCCGAACGAGCGCAGCTCCCGGACGAGCTGTCCGTAGTGGCGGGTGCTGGCGACGGCTGCCACTCCCGCGCTGTTGCGGGCCGCCGCGCTCAGGAGGGCCGCGCCACCGACGTCGATCATCTCGATCGCCTCATCGATGCCCACGAGGCGCGCCCCGACCTCCGGCGCGAACGGCTTGACGTTGACGACGACGATGTCGATCAGGCCGATGCCATGCTCGGTCAGCTCGGCGAGCTGGGCCGGGACGTCGCGCCGGGCAAGGATGCCGGCGTACACGGCCGGGTGGAACGTCTTGACCTGGCCCCCCACGAGGGGCGGCACGTTCGTCAGGTCCGACACCGAGCCGACTTCGACCCCGTCCGCGGCCAGATGCTCCCGGGTGCCGTCGGTCGCGAACACCTCGACATCGAGGCTTCGAAGGTCGCGCGCGAGGATGGAGATCCCGTCACGGTTCGCCACGGAGAGCAGGGCACGCAACCGGGCGTTCCTCCCGATGCCACGGTGAAGGGGGCCATACCGTCATCGCGGCGGCCGGACATGAGGCATACGGGCTCGACCACCGGCGCCGTCACGATCTGCGGGGAGTATACCCTGCGGTCCGTGGCATACTCGACCCTCCGCCCGCCTCCCGAAGGGTCCCGGACCGGCCCGCCGGGCCCGCGAAACGGGACGCGAAACAGGAGTCGACGACGTGCACCTGCTCCCCTGGGAGTACCTGTTCCAGCCGTTCAACCAATTCAACTTCCACGACCTGTTCTGGCCGATCACGGTCGCATCGTTGTTCTGGGTGATCGCGACGATCGTCCTGTACAACGTCCGGACGCGCCGCTTCCACGGCCACGCGCCGTACCTGGACATGTACGAGTGGCTGCTCTGGACGGGCTTCATCACGTTCAGCCTCGTCGTCATGTACGCGGTCTTCGCGTTCGACTTCTTCTTCGTTCCGATCACCCTCGTCATCGGCATCGCCACCCTCGTCTGGGTCCGCTTCCGGCGCTTCCCGCCGATGTTCGCGGTCTACGAGACGCGGCTGGCCAAGATGCGCTACTTCACCCGCTCGAAGTACGCCCACCCGGAGGCGACGATCCGGCCGAAGGCGGCGAGCCGCTCGACCAAGGTCCGGGTCGCTCCCTCGAAGCGGACGCGGAAGCGTCGCTAGCCCGGCGCCCACGGTCATGGATGTCGTTCGCTTCGGGGTCGGCAACCGCCGGCCGGACGGTCCGCCCGGTACGGTCGCCATCGCCGGCCAGGTCATCCACAGCGACCGGCGCGGCGTCGTCAGCGAGCTTGCGTTCGGCCGCGCTGGGCGCATCCATCCCCACTCGAATCCGAACACGACCTGGTTCGTCGTGATCGAGGGCGGCGGCTGGGTCGCCGTGGGTGAGGATCAGGCCAGAGTGTTCGCCGGGGAGGCGGTCCTCTGGCCGGCGGACATCCCTCACGCGGCGTGGACGGACGTGACCGAGATGCGGGCGATCGTGGTGGAGTTCGCCGGCGCGGACGATTCGGGGGCCGAGGCGCTCCTTGCCGGGACCGCCCTCCCGCCGATCGACGGACCCGTCGTCAAGGGGGTCGGCGGCCTCGTCGGCCCCACCCGCCCGCCAAACGCGACGTCCCGCGAGGGCGAGCCTTATTGAGCCTGGCGCCCGGGGCGCGCTTCGGCGTGGGCGGGCGGGGCCTGCGGGAGCTACTCGGCCCCGTCGAGGACGGCGCCGAGCTGACCGAGGATCCTGGCCGTGGCGCCCCAGACGTGCAGCCCGTCGATCCGGTAGCCGCCATAGCGGAGCGGCCAGTCGCCGATCGTCCGCTCGGCGATCTCGATCGGGGCCTGGGGCAGGAACGCCGACGCCGGCGGCTCGAGGATCCGGGCCACCTCGTCCGGTGACGGGATCAGGACCGGTCGGCGCGCGGCGAGCCCCACGACCGGCGTGATCCGGAAGTCGCTGACGGGGATCCACACCTGGCCGAGATGGCCGACGATCCGTACGCCGGCCGCGACCGCGTCGAGGCCGATCTCCTCGGCCGACTCGCGCAGCGCCGTCGCGTCGTCGTCCACGTCTTCGGGTTCGGCCTTGCCGCCCGGGAAGCTCACCTCGCCGCTGTGGAAGCCGTCGTACGACGGACGTTCGGTGAGGACGACCCGGGCGTCGTCGTCGGGCCCCGGGAAGAGGAGCACGAGCACGGCCGCGGCCCGGGCAGTCTGGGGCGGCTCGAGCCGAGGTCGCAGGCGCCCGTCGGTGAACTGGGGCATGAGCACGGCCGGGCCCTCCGGGAGGGTGCCCGGGAACAGCGCGAGCGAGCTCAACCGTTCCGCGGCCGCGGCGTAGCGCATCGGCGCATCCTAGCCTCGACCGGCTCGACCGGCTCGACCGGCTCGACCGGCTCGACCGGCTCGACCGGCTCGACCGCGCGCCGGTGCGCCCGCGCCCGCCGGTACGCCCGCGCCCGCCGGTGCGCCCGCGCCCGCCGGTGCGCCCGCGCCCGCCGGTGCGCCCGCGGCTCGACCGGCCCGTCCGCGGCGCCGGTGCGCCCGCGCCCGCCGGATCAGCGTCCCGGCTTGGCGCAACGGACGCCGGCTCCATGGACGTCACGCGCGCACGACCCGGCGATAGCCCTCGAGACGTGGCGGGTCGGGTCGGAGCCGGGAGCGATCGCACGCGAACCACCCTCAGGCGCACCTCTGGCCAAGCCTCACTCATGGATCCGCGACCGTGGTGTTCCAGGGCATGATGCCCAGGCCGCCCATGCAGCGGACATCGGAGCGCCTAAACCGAGCTCGTGACGGCCAGGTCGGCATTCCTGGGCCAAGAGACTCGTCATGGCGTTTGTCTGCCTTCGATCGAGGTCGCGCCGAGCGTGGAGACGCCTCGACGACCCGCGTCACGACCCACGCCGGTGTGCTTCAGGAGCTCAGTTGCCCTGGATATGACGATGTGGCCGTCATCGGCCGGGTCAAGCGGTGCACGGCGCCGGGCGGTGCACGCCGCGCCGGCCCGCGCCGGCGCCGCCGGCCGCGATGAGCAGCGCTGGTGCCGAGATCGACGTGCTGCGTGCTGCGCCGCGGCCCGTTCGCGCGATCCGGGGCGATGGCGCGATCGTGCGGGAACGTTTCTCAGCACTGGGAGTGCTGACCGCCGCCGCCACACCCGCGACACCCCGCCACACCCCGCGACACCCCGCCACACCCCGCGACACCCTCAGTTCACGAGTTCGGGGCGGTCCTTCTCGCTCTTCTCGTCGATGTCCGGCAGGTCCATCGCGGAGCGGCGGCCGGAGCCACGTGCCCCGTTCCCGGCCGGCGTCCGTCCCGTCGCGCGGGCGTCGCGCCGGTCGCCGGCATCCACCGTCACCGTGGACCTGTCCGTGCTGAACACGATCGTCCCGCCGATGACGTCGGCGTCCGCGACGATGTGGTCGCCCGGGTGGAACTGGCCCTGGAGGAGCGCCCGCGCGAACGGGTTCTCGACCAGGCGCTGGATCGTCCGCTTGAGTGGCCGCGCCCCGTAGGCCGGATCGTGGCCCTCCCGGGCGATGAGCTGCCGGGCGCCCGGCGTCAGCTCGAGCGTGAGGTCCTGCGCTGCCAGCCGCTTCGAGAGGTCGGCCAGCAGCAGGTCCACGATCGCCACGAGGTCGGCGTCGGTCAGCGCGTGGAAGACGATGATCTCGTCGACCCGGTTGAGGAACTCGGGCCGGAACTGAAGCCGCAGCGATTCGATGACCTGGGCCTTCATCTCGTCATAGGCCGCCGCGCCGGCGGCATCCCCGCGGCCGGCGAAACCCGCGACGAACTGCGAGCCCACGTTGCTGGTCATGATCACGACCGTGTTCTTGAAGTCGACCGTGCGGCCCTGCCCGTCCGTGAGCCGGCCGTCGTCCAGGACCTGGAGCAGGACGTTGAACACGTCCGGGTGGGCCTTCTCGATCTCGTCGAGCAGGATCACCTGGTACGGCCGGCGGCGGACCGCCTCGGTCAGCTGGCCGCCCTCCTCGTAGCCGACGTAGCCGGGGGGAGCGCCGACCAACCGCGACACGGCGAACTTCTCCATGTACTCGCTCATGTCGATCCGGGCCATCGCGTTGTCGTCGTCGAACAGGAACTCGGCCAATGCCCGGGCGAGCTCGGTCTTGCCCACGCCCGTGGGGCCGAGGAACAGGAACGACCCGATCGGCCGGCGCGGGTCCTTGAGCCCGGCCCGGGCGCGTCGGACCGCGTCGGAGACGGCCTCGATCGCCTCGTCCTGGCCGATGACCCGCTGATGGAGGCGCTCCTCCATCTTCACGAGCTTGGCCGTCTCGCCCTCGAGGAGCTTCGTGACGGGCACCCCGGTCCAGGCGGCCACGATCCCGGCGATGTCGTCCGCCCCGACCTCCTCCTTGAGCAGACTGCCCGGCCCCTGCAGAGTCGCCAGCGCGCCGGCCTCCTCCTGGAGCCGGCCCTGGAGCTCGACGAGGGTGCCGTACTTCAGCTGCGCGGCGGTTCCATAGTCGGCCTCCCGCTCGGCCTGGTCGATCCGGGTCTGGAGCCCCTCGAGTTCGGACTTCGTGGCACGCATCGCGGCGATGGCCGTCTTCTCGGCCTCCCAGCGCTGCTTCATCGCGCCGGCTTCCTCGGCGATGTCGGCGAGCTCCCGTTCGAGGGCCTCGAGGCGCGCCTTCGAGGCGTCGTCCTTCTCCTTGCGCAGAGCTTCGCGCTCGATCTCGAGCTGGATCCGTCGCCGCTCGAGCTCGTCGAGCGCCACCGGCATCGAATCGATCTCCATCCGCAGCCGGCTGGCGCTCTCGTCCACGAGGTCGATCGCCTTGTCGGGCAGGAACCGATCCGTGATGTAGCGGTCCGACAGCGTGGCCGCGGCGACGAGCGCCGAATCGGTGATCCGGACCCCGTGGTGGACCTCGTAGCGCTCGCGCAGGCCGCGCAGGATCGAGATCGTCTCCTCGACCGACGGCTGGTCCACGACGACCGGCTGGAAGCGCCGCTCGAGCGCGGCGTCCTTCTCGATGTACTTGCGGTACTCGTCGAGGGTGGTGGCGCCGATCGTATGGAGCTCGCCCCGGGCGAGCATCGGCTTGAGCAGGTTCGACGCGTCCATCGCGCCTTCGGCCGCGCCGGCCCCGACGACCGTGTGGAGCTCGTCGATGAACAGTATGACCTGGCCCTCGGCGTCCTTGATGTCCTTGAGGACGGCCTTGAGGCGTTCCTCGAACTCGCCCCGGAACTTCGCTCCCGCGATCAGCGCGCCGAGGTCGAGCGACACGACCCGCTTGTCCTTGAGCGTCTCCGGGACGTCGCCCCGGACGATCCGCTGGGCGAGGCCCTCGGCGATGGCGGTCTTGCCGACGCCGGGCTCGCCGATGAGGACCGGGTTGTTCTTCGTGCGCCGCGACAGGACCTGGATGACCCGCCGGATCTCCTCGTCCCGGCCGATGACCGGGTCGAGCTTGCCGGCCCGTGCCTCGGCGGTCAGGTCGCGCCCGTACTTCTCGAGGGCCTGGTAGGTGCTCTCGGGGTTGGCCGAGGTCACCCGCTGGCCGCCACGCACGCCCTGCAGCGCGCCGAGGATCGCCTCGTGCCCGGCGCCGCGCTTCTCGAGCAGGGCCTGCGCCTCGCCGCCGACCTCGGCGACGCCGAGGAGCAGGTGCTCGGTCGACACGTACTCGTCCGACAGCCGGCGGGCCTGCGCCTGGGCCAGCTCGATCGCCCGCTTGGCCCGCGGATCCACCGACAGCGACCCGCCCTGGATCCGGGCGCGCCGGGCCAGGGTCGCGGCGACCTCCCCGCGCAGCTCGGGCAGGTCGACGCCGAGCCGTCGGAGCGTCTCGGCAGGGACGCCGTCCTCGGGCTCGATGAGCGCGGACAGGATGTGCTCCGCGTCGAGAACGGGACTCTGGAGGCTCTGGGCGAGCTCCTGGGCGCGGACGATCGCCTCCTGCGCCTTTTCGGTGAAACGGTCGAGTTGCATGGCTGGGTCCTTGGTCTACGGGTGGGGTGCCGCGACGCGGTTCACGGCGTCGTGGCGCGTGGGTCTGGCTGGTCGACGAGGTCCAGGAACGTCCGGGCGGCCGGCTCGGCTTCGTCCGAGAGCCTGGTCGGGATGACGACCCGCACCTTGGCGTACAGGTCGCCGGCGCCGTCGCCCTTGAGGCGCGGCATCCCCTGGCCCTTCAGCCGGAAGACGCGGCCCGTCTGGGTGCCCGCCGGGATCGTGAGCAGGACCTTGCCGCGCAGCGTCGCGACCGGCACCTCGCCTCCGAGCAGGGCCTCGCGGAGGCTGATGAGCAGTTCACGGTGGAGGTCCGCGCCATGGCGGGTGAACACGGGGTGCGGGGTCGTCCGGGTGACGACAAAGAGGTCGCGACCGTCGCCGCCGCGCCCGGCGAGGCGGATCCGGCTGCCGGTGGCCACGCCCCGCGGGACGTTCACCTCGAGCCGCTTGCCATCGACCTCGACGAGACGCTTGGTCCCGTGGAACGCTTCCTCCAGGCTGATCTCCGCGGTCGCCTCCACGGATCCGCGCCCGCGGGCGCCATCGCGGACACGACCGCCCCCGCCGGCCGACGCGCCGGTCGCGCCGTCGGCGTCGAAGCCCATCTCCCCGATGATGTCGTCGAACGACATGCCGCCCCCGGTCGCCTGGGCCCGCTGGCGGGCGTTCTCGGCCCGGCTCCCGCCGGCCGGCCGGCTTCCCGGCGCGGCGCCGCCGAAGAACGACTGGAAGAAGTCGGAGAAGCCGCCGGCGTCGCCCGTCCGGAACTCGTAGCGGACGTTGCCGCCGGAGCCGCCGCCCCGCCCGCCGCTGAAGCCGGCGAAGGGTCCACCGGGTCCGAACGGGTCACCGCCGGCCCCGCCGGCCGATGAGTAGCGCTCCCAGTCGGCCCCGAGGGCGTCGTACTTCGCGCGCTTGTCGGGGTCCGACAGGACCTCGTTCGCCTCGTTGACGTCCTTGAACCGCCGCTCGGCCGTCTTGTCCCCGGGCTTGATGTCCGGATGATGCTCACGGGCAAGCTTGCGGAAGGCCTTCTTGATCTCGGCCTGGGAGGCCGTCCGTGGCACTCCCAGGGTCTCGTAATAGTCTCGGTACTCCATCAGGGGGTCCTCCGCCCGCCCGCAGCGCCCCGTGCGGACAGCCCCGGATCAGCCTCGTTGAGGCATCACGATCGCGGGTGGCTGATCCGTGGGTGGGAACGGTGGCCGGCGGACGCGGCCGCTCGCGTCGTCGGGCTCGTCCTTGGTGGACGTGTCCGGCTTCGCGGCGACCGGCGCCTTCGGCGCGAGTGCGACCGGCTTCCGTCGGAGCGCGGCGTCGAGCGCCTGCTCCGACGAGTCGACCGGGATGATCTTGATCTGCTTGCGGATCTCGTCGGGGATGTCCCGGAGGTCCTTCTCGTTCTTGCGCGGGATGATCACGATCTTGGCGCCCGAGAGGTGCGCCGCGAGGATCTTCTGCTTCAGCCCGCCGATCGGCAGGACCCGGCCCCGGAGGGTGATCTCGCCGGTCATCGCGACGTCCTTGCGGACGGGGATCCCGGTGAACGCGCTCACCATCGCGGTGGCCATCGTGATCCCGGCGGACGGTCCGTCCTTCGGGGTCGCGCCGGCCGGCACGTGGATGTGGAGCGTGTTCTTCTCGAACACCTCGCGCTCGATACCCAGGGCCGCTGCGTGGCTGCGGATCCACGACAGGGCGGCCCGGGCGGACTCCCGCATCACCTCGCCGAGCTGGCCGGTGAGGATGAAGTCCTCCTTGCCTTCCATGAGCATGACCTCGATGGCGACGACGTCGCCGCCGACCTCGGTCACGACCAGGCCGGTCGCCGAGCCCACCTGGTCCTCGGGCTCGAGCTCGCCGTACTCGAACCGTGGCGGGCCGAGGTACTCGTCGAGCTTCTTGATGTCGACGATCGTCTTGCGCTTGCGCCCTTCGGCGACGGCCCGGGCCACCTTGCGCATGATGTTGGCGATCTCACGCTCGATGTTCCGGACGCCGGCCTCGTGGGTGTAGGCCTGGACGATCTCGAGGAGCGCCTCGTCCGTGATCTCGACGTGCTTGGGCTTGAGGCCGTGATTCGTCATCTGCTTGGGGATGAGGAACCGGCGGGCGATGCCGACCTTCTCCTTCTGCGTGTAGCCGGGCAGCTGGATGATCTCCATCCGGTCGCGCAGCGGCGCAGGGATCGGGTCGAGCAGGTTGCCGGTCGCGATGAACAGCACCTTGCTCAGGTCGAACGGCACCTCGAGGTAGTTGTCCTGGAAGGTGTTGTTCTGCTCCGGATCGAGCACCTCGAGCAGTGCGCTCGACGGGTCGCCCCGGAAGTCCATGCCGATCTTGTCGACTTCGTCGAGCATGAAGACCGGGTTGTTCGTGCCGGCCGTCTTGATGTTCTGGATGATCCGGCCGGGCAGGGCGCCGATGTAGGTCCGGCGATGCCCGCGGATCTCCGCCTCGTCGTGGATGCCACCCAGGCTCATCCGGACGAACTTCCGGCCCATCGCTCGGGCGATGCTCTTGCCCAGGCTCGTCTTGCCCACGCCGGGGGGCCCGACGAAGGCGAGGATGGGACTGCGGATCGTGTCCGCGAGGGTCCGCACCGCGAGGTACTCGAGGATGCGTTCCTTGATCTTCTCGAGCCCGTAGTGGTCCTCGTCGAGGATCTTGGCGGCTTCCTTGATGTCCAGCAGGTCGTCGCTCGAGACGTTCCACGGCAGGCCGACGAGCCAGTCCACGTAGGTCCGGATCACCCCGACCTCCGGGCTCGCCGACGGGATCCGGCTCATCCGGTCGATCTCCTTGATCGCCCGGGCCTTGATCTCGTCCGGCATGCCGGCGGCCTCGACCTTGTCGCGCAGCTCGTTGATCTCGGCCTGCTGCGGGTCGTCCTCGCCCAGCTCGCGCTGGATGGCCTTGAGCTGCTCGCGCAGGATGTACTCGCGCTGGGTCTTGTCCATCTCGGACTTGACTTCGTTCTGGATGCGGCCCTTGAGCTCGAGGATCTCCACCTGGCGGGCGAGGAAGTTGCTGACCAGCTTGAGCCGCTCGACGACGTCGACCGTCTCGAGCAGCTCCTGGCGCTGCTCAGTGGACATGTCCGGGCTGTACGCGACCATGTCGGCCAGCAGCCCGGGTTCGCTGATGTTGCGGGCCGCGACGGCGGCCTCGGGTGGGACCGGCGCCCCGTTGGCGACGTACTGCTCGATCTGGGCCTGGACGGTGCGCATGAGCGCTTCGACTTCGACCCCGGCCGGCGTCTGGTCGCTCAGCTCCTCGATGACCGCCGTGATGTACGGGCTGGTCGAGGGGAACGAGTGGACCCGGATCCGGCCCTGACCCTGGACGATCGCCCGGACCGTGCCGTCCTGGAGCTGGACGACCTGGGCGATCTTGGCGAGCGTGCCGATCTCGTACAGCTCCCCCGGCTGCTCGATGTCCTCCTGCTCTGCCTGCCGCTGGGTGACGAGGGCGATGGGTCCCCCGAGGGCGACGGCGGCGTTGAGCGCATTGACGCTCTTCTCGCGGCCGACCTGGAGCGGCACGATCATCTCGGGGAAGATCACCGTCTCCCGGAGCGCGACGAGCGGCAGCTCACGCCGACCGGACGCCTTCGCGGCGGTCGGGCTCGCCTTGGCGGCGGGGGTCGCCTTGGCCTTGGCCTTGGCGGTTGGCTGCGGGTCGTCCGGGTTGGACGGGCGGTCGGCCATCAGAGTCTCCTGTGATCCGTGGCGGGCGTTCCCGCCACCTGCATAGTGTCGGGTCGGGAGAGGCTCCCGACCAGCGGTGAAATCATTCGATTCCCGCCTCCGCGGCGGTGTCGGCCTGAGCGGCCGTGGTGGCGGCAGCGTCGCGGTCGCGAGCGGCCATCCCTTCGTCGAACAGCACTTCGAGGATCCGCTTCCCGAGGCGCTCCTCGAGCTCGAACAGGAGCCGGATCCCGGCCAGGTTCACGCCTCGGTCGCGAGTAAGGTGGCGGATCCAGAGGACGCGCCGGATGTCATCTTCAGAGTAGAGCCGGATGTTCGTGGGGGTCCGGGCCGGGCAGACCAGGCCCTCGTCCTCGTAGATCCGCAAGGTGCGCGGATGGACGCTGACGATGCCCGCCGCCACGCTGATGACGTAGACGGGTCGGGTAGGGTCCCGATCGGCCCGGCGCCAGGCCACGGACTCAGGCTCCGGCGTTGGCCGGCTCACGCTCGACCCCGGGTCGTGCGTCGTCGGTCGATGGTTCGGATCGGCCATCTGTCGTGGGGGTGATCCGGATCTGGCGCGGCTTGACCTCGTCCGCCTTGGGGATCCGAAGGCTCAGGACACCGTTCGAGAATGTCGCGCTCGCCTTGTCCGGCTGCAGGCCGGCCGGGAGGGCGACGCTTCGGCTGAAGTTGCCTCGACGGATCTCCTGGAGCAGGTAATCGCCCTCGCCGTTGCTGTGCTCCTCGCGCATCTGGCCGCTGATCGTCAGGGTCCCGTCCTGGACCGTGATCTCCACGTCCTCGGGCTTGAAGCCCGGGATGGCCGCCTCGATCCTGACCTCGTCCGATGTCGCCTTGACGTCGAGGGGCAGGCCCGCCGAGCTGTCCATGACGCCGGCCCAGCGGCCGGGTCGCACAAAGCTGTCCTCGAAGAGTCGATCCATCGCCGAGCGGAGCGACAAGAGCTCGCCGAACGGCGACGGACGGCGCACGATCGTCATCGTCGTGAACCTCCATGCTGCCCGCGGTGTCCGGTGCGGTCGCGGTGGGTGGGTCTGAGTCAGGTTACCGGACACGATCGGAGTCTAAAACCCTGACAATAACGTTGTCAAGATAGTTGTTAGGGCGCCGGGCAGCCGTGGCGGGGACAGAGTTGCGAGCGGTCACCCGTCGGGGACCCCGGCTCGGATCGCGGCCCGGGCCGACGGTGTCACACGGTGGGGCGAGGGTCGGATGTCCGGCCTGGGAACATCGGAGGTGCGGAAACGTCCGAGCCAGGGTCGAATGTCGTCGTGGGGACTGTTTGACCCGCCGGCTGGTTCCGCCACGACATGGAGGCCAAGGCTGGGCGGTCCGGCCACGCACGAGTACGGCGGGGCAGGCGACCGGGATGGCCGCGCAGGGTGCCATGCGGTCGCCCAAGGTTCCCGGGGGCGCACTTCGGACCTTCGAGGCCTCATGCCGGGCGGTCAGCCGTCGGGAGCGGCCACCCGGCGGGTCGACACCGCGGTCACGTGGCGGGTCGACGCCGCGGTCAGCCGACCGGGGACTCGACGTCGTCGCCGATGAGCTGGGCGTGGAGGGCGGTCTCGCACTCGGCTCGCCCGATCGCGATCACCTTGTCGCCCTCGTTGAGGACGGTGTCCGGGCGGATCGGGACCGCGCGGCCGTCACGGACGATCGCGAAGAGCGCGCAACCTTCCGGGATCGTCAGATCGCCGGCGGGGCGACCGATGGCCGGCGAACCGGCCTGCAGCGGCGCCTCGATGATCTCGAGGTCGGATTCGCCGAGCGAGCCCAGGTGGAGCAGCTCGTGGACCGGGATGTCCTGTTCGATCGAGCCCAGGACCATCCGGGTCGGGCTGATGAGCTCGTCCACGCCGAGGTGCTTGAACAGCGACTCGTTCTTGGGGTTGTTCACCCGGGCGATCGTCCGCGGCACGTCGAAGTGGTGCTTCGCCATCTGGCAGATGACGAGGTTGTCCTCGTCGTCGCCGGTGACGGCGGCGACGATGTCCGCCCGGTTCGCGCCGGCCTCGCCGAGGTACTTGCCCTCGCAGCCGTCGTGGGCGATCACGATCGAGCCGATCTCGTCGGCGATCTGCTCCGCGCGGGCTTTGTCTTTCTCCAGGAGCACGACCTCGTGACCGGCCTGGACGAGCTCCTTCGACAGGTAGTAGCCGACCTTGCCGCCTCCGACGACGAGCACGAACATCGCTCAGGCCTCCCGCTGGGTGGTCGGGGGAATGCCGGCCGGCGTCGTCGCCGAGCCGGCCGGCGTCGTCGCCGGGCCGGTCGACGGCATCGTGGAGCCGGTCGACGGCATGGTGGTGTTCGCGTCCGGCGCGGTCGCCGGGGCATCGGTCGTGCCGGCCGCGATCCCGTCGCCGTGATCGCCCGGGTGGTGGCCCGTCGCCTCCTGCACTCCCCGGATCGTGCCCGCCCCGAGTCCGGTGAAGCCGAGGATCGCGTCGAGCATGAGGTCGGTCCGACAGATCGTGGCGAGCCCGAGAGCTGCGTACGCCTCGGCCCGCAACGGATCGTTGACCTTGGCCACGACCTGGCCGACGCCCAGGGCCTCGCTCGCCAGCTGGGCGGCCATGACGTTGCGGTTGTCGCCCTCGGTGAGTGCCAGGAACAGGTCCGCCCCCTCGGCACCGGCCCGGCGGAGCATGTCCTCGTCCGTGCCGTCGCCGCGGATCGCGTTGCCCTTGAACGAGCTCTCGAGCTTGTCGAAGGCAGAGGTCAGCCGGTCGATGACGACGACCTCGTGACCGGCTCGATCGAGCGCCTCCGCGACGGCGGCGCCAACGCGTCCGCAGCCGACGATGACCGTCTTCATGCTGTCTCCTCGGGGATGGGTTCGCGCACGACCCACACCGTGCAGGGGGCGTTCTTCAAGCAGTACGGGATGGTCCGGCCGATCGCGAAGTCGCCACCGAAGCGCTTGCGATACGGCAGCCCCAGGACGAGCAGATCGGCATCCCGTTCGGTCGCCTCGTCGACGAGTGCCGCCCCCACATCCCGTGCCTGGAGCAGGACCGCCTCCACCGAATAGTGGTTCTCCTCGGCCGTCGCCTCGGCGAGGTCGAGGATCCGCTGGACGGCCTCAGAGCGACCCGCGATGTCCGCGTCCAGGGGCATGGTCCAGTCGATCTCGGCGACATGGACCGCGACGAGGATGGCCTTGGAGGGTCGGGCGAGGTCGATGGCGAGGCGGACGATCCGGCCGTCGCTGGGGCCTCCGGAAAGGGCGATGACCGCTCGCCGGAAGGCCGGTACTGGATTGCCCACCTGGTGGAGTGCTCCGACGGTTGAGTGACCGCTTGATGAACGCGGATCACGGGGTTTGGCGCCGCTGACGATACCAGAGGCCCCCGGCATGCGGAGGCCGCGTCGTGCGCGCGAGTGCCGTTCAGATGCCCTGGGTCGGCTCGCCCCTGGCGGGAGTCGGCGCCGTCGGCGGCACGCCCGGAGCGTCCTGCGGTCCACGACCTGCACCCGGGACGCGGGCCTCGCCGACCGGGTCCTCGCGGCGATATGGAACGTTGACCACGACCGTGCGAGGCCGGCCAAGGAGCGCGGTCCGCAGCCGCTTCGCGGATTGGTTGTAGAGGATCCGCTCCCACCAGTGGCGGGCCACGTATTCCGGCACGACGACGAACGTGATGGGCAACGGCCTGTCAGGCGGCGAGCCGCTGTCGAGCACGTCGAGGTACGCCACGAGCGGGCCGACGAGGGCCCGGTACGGCGATTCGACGATCACGAGCGGAACGCCCGGCACCTGCTGTTCCCAGCGCTGGCGCATCTCCGCCGCCTGGTCCGGGTCGTCGGAGATGTACACGGCGCGGAGGTCCGCGCTGATCGACCGGCCCACGTTCACCGCCTGGACGACCGCCCGGTTGAGCGCCGGGACGGGGACCACGACCCGTTCCTCGCGGTGGGGCGGACGGACGACCTGGTCCGGTCGCATCGCCAGCTGGCGGGCCGCCGCTCCGTACTGGCGATGGATGAACAGGAAGATGGCCACCTGGATCGGGATCAGGATGATCACGAGGTAGGCGCCGGAGGTGAACTTCACCGAGGCGACCACGACGAGGACGACCCCGGTCAGGACCGCCCCGATCCCGTTGACGACCGATCGCCAGCGCCAACCGGACTCGCGGACCCGCCGCCAGTGGCGGACCATGCCGGTCTGGCTCAGGGTGAAGCAGACGAACACGCCGACCGAATAGAGCGGGATGAGCGCGGTGGTCACGCCGCCGAAGATGAACAGGAGCAGACAGGCGATCGCGGCCAGGACCACGATCCCCCAGTTGTAGGCGAGGCGATCGCCCCGGAACGCGAATTGGCGCGGCATGTAGCCGTCGTCGGCGAGGATCGCGGCAAGGCGCGGGAAGGCATTGAAGCTCGTGTTGGCGGCAAGGAACAGGATGAGCGCGGTGGCGATCTGGAACAAGTAGAACAGCGGACCGTCACCGAACGCGGTGCCCGCGACGAGCGCCACGACCGACGGCGCGCCGCTCAGCGACGGGATGACGTCGTAGGCGTGGGCCACGATCGTCAGCCCGATGAAGATGATCGCGAGCAGGATCGACATCGATGTCATCGTGTTCGCGGCGTTCTTCGCCTCGGGCGGCTTGAACGCCTGGACACCGTTGGCGATGGCCTCGACGCCGGTGAGCGCCACCGAGCCTGACGCGAACGCCTTGAGGAGCAGGAAGAGGCCGAGTGCGTCCGTCCCGACCGGCTCCGGGTTGGCCTGGCGTGGCAACGGGTGAGCCTGACCGGTGACGATATGGACGACCCCGTTCACGACGATGGCCATCGCCAGGGCCAGGAACAGATAGGTCGGGACAGCGAAGATGTTGCCGGACTCACGCAGGCCGCGCAGGTTGCCGATCGTGATGAGCACGACGGCAAGGATCCCGATCTCCACCCGGAGTCTCGACCAGTCCGGGACGATCGAGAAGATCTGGTCGAGCGCGGACGACGTCGACACCGCGACGGTCATCACGTAGTCGATGAGCAGCGCCCCGGCGGCGATCAGCCCGAGGAACGGGGTCAGTTCCGACCGGGCGACCGCGTACGCGCCGCCGCCGCCGGGGAACGCCCGGCAGACCTGGCGGTAGCTCAGGACCACCATCGCGAGCATGACCGCGATCGCGACCGCGATCTCGATCGACACGAGCAACGCGGCGGCGCCCGCCAGGAGGAGGACTCGCAGGATCTCCTCGGTCGCATAGGCGGACGAGCTGATGGCGTCCGAGCTGAAGATCGCCAGCGCCTTCTTCTTGGACAGGCGCTCGCCGATCTCCTCTTCACTCGCCAGGGGCCGGCCCAGGGCGATCGCGCTGACACGGGCCAGGAAGCGCCCCGCCGGCGTGCGCGGCCGGCTCGCGGCGGCCTTGGCGACGAGCGAACCCTCGCCGGTGTACCGGAAGAAGGCGGCGTGCGGCCGCTCGACGCGCACCCGCCGGTCCGCGATCTTGCGTCCCTTGATGGGTCGCCGACCGCCGCCGACGTAGTTCCTGCCCTTCACGGGACGCGTTCCGGCATCGCTCAGTGCTCTCGACGGTAGGGCACGTCCGCGATCACGGTGTGCTCGCGTCCGACGAGGACCGACTTGAGCCGACGCGCCTGCTGGTTGTAGAGGATCCGTTCCCACCAGTGGCGGGCGACGTATTCAGGGAGCACGACGATCGTGATCGGGGCCGGCCTGTCGGGCGGCGAGCCCTGGTCGAGGACGTTGAGGTAGGCGACCACGGGCCCGATGACCGTCCGGTACGGCGATTCGACGATGACCAGGGTGACCCCCGGGACCTGGCGGACCCAGCGCCGGCGCAGCGCGTCGCCGGTCTCCTGGTCGTTGGTCACGAAGACCGCCCGCAGGTCCGGGCTCAGGGTCCGCCCGAAGTTCACGGCCTGGATGACCGCCCGGTTGATGCCGTTCACCGGGATGACGACGCGCTGCTCCCGGTGCGGCCCCACGAACACCATGTCGTCCGGGACGGCCAGCTCCGCGGCCTGCCCGTCGTACTCGCGCCGGATGAGGCGCATGCCCAGCACGAGGAGCGGGATGAGGAAGATCACGATGAGCGATTGGGGGGCCTTGGCCGCCGCGACGACGACGAACACGCCGGCCGTGAGGACGCAGCCCGTCGCGTTGATGGTCAGGCGACGGCGCCAGCCCGGGTCGCGGGTCCGGAGCCAGTGCCGGATCATCCCGGCCTGGCTGATCGTGAAGTCGATGAACACGCCCACCGCGTAGAGCGGGATGAGCAGGTGGGTCTCGCCCTGGAACGTGATCACGAGCAGGGCCGCCACGACGCCCAGGATGACGATCCCGGACGTGAACGCGAGGCGGTCGCCCCGGAAGCTGAACTGGCGGGGCATGAACCCGTCCTCGGCCAGGATCGCGACGAGCCGGGGGAACGCGTTGAAGCTCGTGTTCGCGGCCAGGAAGAGGAGCAGGGCCGTGAACGACTGGAACGCGAAGAACCCGATCGAGTCGTTGCCGTACACGCGCGCGGCGACCTGCGAGATGACTGTCTGCTTCTCGGGCAGGTCGACGTGGGTGATCCCGAAGTGGACCGCCAGGAACGTGATCCCGATGAACAGGACGCCCAGGAGGCCGGCCATCACGGCGAGGGTGGTCGCGGCGTTCTTCGCCTCGGGCGGCTTGAACGCGGGTACGCCGGTCGCGATGGCCTCGGTCCCGGTGAGTGCGACCGCGCCGGCCGCGAACGCCCGGATGAGGAGGAGGATCCCGACGTTCTCGGGGATCGTGCCGGCCTCCGCGCCGAGGTTCGCCTGGAAGCCCGATCCTTCACCGAAGACGACGATCCGGATGCCGCCGATGAGGATCATGAGCAGCGCACTGCCGACGAACAGGTAGGTCGGGACGGCGAAGATGTTGCCGGACTCGCGGAGACCGCGGAGATTGCCCAGCGTGATCAACGCGATCGCCGTGACCCCGATGATCACCCGCTCGTCGAGGAGCTCCGGGATCGCCGAGGTGATCTGTTCCACCGCCGACGAGGTGGAGACCGCGACGGTCATCACGTAGTCGATGAGGAGGGCACTCGCGGCGACGAGGGATGCCGCCCGGCCGAAGTTGCGCTTGGAGACCGAGTACGATCCGCCACCGGTCGGATAGGCGATGCAGACCTGGCGGTAGCTCAGGGCGACGAAACCGAGCAGGCCGGCGATGGCGATGCTGATGTCGAGCCCGAAGGCGAGGCCGGCCGCTCCGGCCAGGATGAGGACGCGCAGGATCTCCTCGGTCGCATAGGCGGACGAGCTGATGGCGTCCGAGCTGAAGATCGCCAGTGCCTTCGTCTTCGACAGCCGCTCGCCGATCTCCTCCTCGTTGGCCAGCGGACGGCCGAGCGCGATCGCCCGGAGGCGGGCCAGGAACCGGCCCGCCGGCGTGAGCGGCCTGTCGACCGCGGCCTTCGCGACCAGCGATCCCTCGCCCGTGTATCGGAAGAAGGGCGCGTGAGGCCGCTCGACCCGGACGCGCCGATCGGCGATCTTGCGGCCCTTCAGCGGCTGTTTGTTGGGATCCATCGTCGCCCCGGCCTCAGACGCCGATCGAAAGGCGGACGATGAGCCGCGGCGGCAGGCCGGCGAGCATCATCGCGCGCTGGGTGGCGGCCACGTCGTAGTCGGTCCGTCGCCAGGTGATCGCGCCGGCATCCGTGTCGAGGATCGCCCAGGCGGCGGCCGCGTTCCCGTCCCGGGGCTGGCCGACGCTGCCCGGGTTCAGCAACGCGCGCCGATCGTCGAGGGTCACCCGGTCGCCGTCGGCCGGCTCCCCGCCCACCATGCCGGCGGTCGTGGAGCGGAACGCGGCCGGCAGGTGAGTGTGGCCGAACAGGCAGTGCGGCGTCGCGAAGGCCGCGAGGTTCTCGCCGGCCACCCGGTCGTCCAGGATGTACTCCCAGGTCGGGTCGCGCGGGCTGCCATGGACGAGCGTGAACGTGTCCTCGACGAGCCGCTCCGGCAGGGCCGCCAGCCAGTCCCGGGTCGGGCCCGCGATCCGGTCGCGCGTCCATTCGATGGCCGTGCGGGCATCGCGATTGAAGAGCTCCGGGCCGAGCCGGCCCACCGCGACCTGGTCGTGATTGCCGAGCACACCGGTCGCGCCGGCGGCGCTCAGCCGCTCGACCACGCCGTCGGGCTCGGGTCCATAGCCGACGACGTCACCGAGCACGCGGACGCCGTCGACCGACCCGACGGCCGCCAGGACCGCATCGAGGGCGACGAGATTGGCATGGATGTCCGACAGGATGGCCAGGCGCATCGCGGGACAGCCTAGCGCGGTCAGGACGGCCGGCGTCGGACGGCCGGGTCTCGCGGGTAGCCGGGCGGGCTGGCCCCGACCTTGTCCACGACGACGAGGACGTGGTCCGTGAGGCCCGGAACGCTCACCCGATCGATCCGTGGCGGGCTGCCACCGAGCAGCGCGATCATCGGCCGGGCGGCCGCGATCTCCGCCCCCAGGTCGCGACCCTCGCCGCCCTGGCGCTTCCACGCCAGCATGACGCCGCCGGGCGCGAGGAGTGGCAGGCCGAGCTCGGCAAGCTCGGCCAACGGCCCCACCGCCCGCACCAGGACCGTCGACCAGCGGCCCCGATGATGCGGGTCGGCCGCCAGCGTCTCCGCCCGGGTGGCCGCCACGGCGGCGCGCGGCCGGAGCTCGAGGGCATCGATAACGGTGGCGAGGAACGTCGCCTTCTTGCCGACCGACTCCACCAGGACGGTCCGCGCCCGCGGCAGGCCGAGCGCCAGGGGGATGCCCGGGAAGCCGCCGCCCGAGCCGATGTCGAGCAGGTCCGGCGTGTTCCGGGCGCGCAGGAGCGGCAGCGCGGCCAGGCTGTCGAGGACGTGCTCACGGGCCGCCGCGACCGGTTCGCGGATCGCCGTCAGGTTGATCGCGACCGTCCAGGCCAGGAGGAGCCGGACGTGGTCGCGGATCGCGCCGCGGGCACGCTCGTCGAGGGATACGCCGAGGGTGTCGAGGCCGGCCTCGACGACCTCGTCGAACTCGGCAGGGAGGGCGGGAAGGTCCGAAACGTCCGTCGGGAGCGGGTCGCGGAGACGGGTCACGCACCCTCCTGGGAGGTGAACGTGCAGCCCGTCGGCGCGCCGCTCCCGGCGTCGTTTTGTGCGCACCTCGGGAGATCGGATCGGTCTTCCATCGCTCGCTCGGTCCCTTGGCCGGGTCTCCCCGACGCCCTCGCGAGCCACGTTACCCTACGGCGTTCTGACCCGTGTGCGGATGCCGGACGTTAAGGGGGCGTCAACGGGGTGTCAACGGACTTATCCACGAATCCCCCGACCGTCCACATCTTGGTGGAAAACCGGGGCGCGATTCCACGACCCCGGGCGTAGGTCGGAACGCGTTCCGCCACCGGCTGCCGCTGGGTCGGCCGGGGCGCGCTCAGGCGGGGGCGGGCGCGTCGGGGCGGGTCGCCGCGCCGTCGATCGTGTGGAGGCGGACCACCCGCGCCCCGGCGCTGCGCGGGCCGACGACGGTTCCCGTCGGGCCGCCATCGGCGCGATCCGCGTCATCGGGGTCGGGCCGGGGGCCGTCGGACGACACGAGCGTCGGGCCGGGGCCGGCGCGCCGGCCGTTGAGCGGCGTGGGCACGGGTCGTGGCTCGAACTCGGACGCGCGGATCGCGCGCAGGACGGCTCGCTCCTCGAGCCGGATCTCCTCGGTGGCGATGGACCGCACGAGGGCGACCGCCAGCACGTCGCGGTCGACCGGCATCGGACCCGGCAGAGCGAGGATGAAGCTCGAGCCCGAGCCGGGCACGGACGCGACGTCCAGGTCGCCGCCCATGGCCCGGGCGAGCTCGCGGGCGATCGGCAGCCCCAGGCCGGTGCCCGGGGTCCGGTCGTGGTCGGCCATCCGGTAGAAGCGGTCGAAGATGAGGTCCCGCTCGCCGGGCACGATCCCGGCGCCCTCGTCGCGCACCGCGATGAGCGCGACCGGTCCGTCGAAGAACCCGGCCAGCTCGACGACGCCGCCGGCGGCCGAGAACTTGACCGCGTTGCCGGCGAGGTTGGTCAGGATCTGCTCGATCCGGCGCCGGTCGCCGGTCGCGGTCCGGAGGCGGGGTGGCAGGTCGGTCGTCAGGGCGATGCCCCGCTCCATCGCGATCGGGTCGAGCCGATGGACGACCCTCGTCCCGAGCTCCTCCACCGAGACCGGTCGGAGCTCGAGGCCGAGCGTGCCGGACTCCAGCTGGGAGAGCTCGAGGAGATCGCCGACCAGTTCCGACATCGCGTCAACGATGACCCGGCTCCGGCCGATGAACTCGCGTTCGACGGTGGCGTCGTCGACCTTGCCGTCCAGGATCAGGTCGAGGTAGCCGCTCAGTCCGGTCAGCGGCGTCCGCAGCTCGTGGGCGACCGTGGAGACGAAGTGCGTCCGCTCGGCGTCGCGTGCCCGGAGCGTCGCGAACTCGCGTTCGTGGGCGAGTTCCGTGGCGGCGAGCGACAGGATCAGCGCGGCATGCCGGGCCATCGCGGTCGGCAGGCGCTCGTTCAGCGCGGCCGCTGCAGCGGCGGTCGGGAAGTCGAACCCGAGCACGGTCCCGGCCGTTCCGGGCAGGGCGACGAGCGCGTATGTCCCGACGGCTTCGGTGGCGGGATCGGCGACGGGCGCCCCGTGGACGTCGAGCGCCCCCTGGCTGGCGACCGAGACGGCCGCGGCGGGCGCGGCGGCCCGGTCGGAACGTGATCTTGGCGCCGCCGCGTCGAGCCAGGCGGCGAGCGCCTGGGCAGCGGCCTCGTCCTCGGCGTCGATGATCGAGACGGCGACCCGGCGCTCGAGACCATCGGCCAGGACCGCGGCTCGGCGGGCGCCGACCACCCGGGCGATGAGGGCGAGGATGCCCGCGAGCCGTGCCTCGGCGGACCGATGGGCGGCGAGCTCATCCAGTGCGCCGGCGAGCAGGCGGGTCTCCTGGTGGACGATCCGGTCCTCGGCGCGACGCGACGTCAGGCGCCGCTCGACGAAGCGGGGCGGGGCGGCGACTTCGGGAGCCACGACGGGCAACCTGATCGGGCGAGACTCGGTCACGCTCAAGATGGTGCGTCGACGCAGCGCTTCCGGCCATCCCCCGACCGGTCCCGGGGTCCTCCCCGTTCGTACCGGTGAGTACTACGGGTCGTGCACGGAACGCGGGCCGCCGGCCAGGTCGTGCGGGTCAGGTCGAGCGGGGCCCGCTCCGGATCGGCCGCCCCAGCGTGCGCCGGACGACGTCCATGACCTCATCGACGTACGCGTCGGCCTCGCCCCGCTCGGCGGCCGTGCGGACGCAGCCCTGGACGTGGTCCTCGAGCACGAGGATCGACAGCGCGTCCACGGCCGCCCGGAGGGCGGAGGTCTGCTGGAGGATGTCGATGCAGTACTCGTCGCGTTCGATCATCCGGGCGATCCCGCGGACCTGGCCCTCGATGCGCGACAGTCGCCGAGCCAACTGAGCCTTGTCCTTCGAGTAGGAATGGCGGAAATCGTCCGGGGAGGGTGCCGCCTTGGTGGCGCGTCGGGGAACGGTCGAGCCGGTGGAGCTGGTGGCCATGCCCGGATGATACCCCATGGGAGTATCCACGCGACCCGCCTACGGTTCGGGCCCGCGACCCGGTACACTGGGCGCCGATGGAGCCATCGACCGCCCCGCGTCCCCCCTTCGCTCACGCGAGCGAAGCGGAGTTCGCTCGGATCCTCGACTTCTACGAGGTCCGCTGGGAGTACGAGCCCCACGTGTTCCCCATCCTCTGGAACCTGGACGGGCTCGTCGTGGAGAGCTTCGCCCCCGACTTCTGGCTGCCCGACCTCGAGCTCTACGTCGAGATGACGACGCTCAAGCAGAGCCTCGTGCGCAAGAAGAACCGCAAGCTGCGCCGGCTGCGCGAGCTGTACCCCGGCATCCGGATCAAGCTCTTCTATGGCCGTGACTTCCGGGCGCTCATGCTCAAGTACGGCAAGCACGGGCTCATCGGCGCGATGAGCGGCACGCCGGGCCAGTCGACGCCACCCCGTCCGGCGACGGCCACCACGACCGACGATCTCGCGCCGGCGATCCCGTCGATGCCGCCGACGGCGCCGATCCCGCCCATCCCCGCGCTGCCGGCCGCACCGGCCGCGCTCGCGGGCACGGAGGCGCAGGTCGCGACACTCGCCCTCGACAAACCCACCTCTCGGCCCACCCATCGCCGGAACCGCCGCCGCCGGGCCGGCCGCCCGGCGGCCGCGAAAGCCGCTACGACCGCGGTGACCACCGATGGCTGACACCTCCGTGCCGCCCGTGCCGACGCCGGAGACCGCCGATCTCGAGGCGGACGTCGCCGAGGTGCTCCTCACCGAGGAGGAGATCCGGGCCCGCATCGCCGAGCTCGGCGCGCAGATCAGCGCCGACTTCGCAGGCCGCCGGCTCACCCTCGTGAGCGTACTCAAGGGCTCGCTGCCGTTCATGGCCGACCTCATGCGCCAGATCTCGATCCCGCTCCGGATCGACCTCATGGAGGTGAGCTCGTACGGCGGCGCGTCGACCGAGTCCAGCGGACTGGTCCGCATCCTCAAGGACCTTTCGGCGTCGATCGCCGGGGAGGACGTCCTGCTCGTCGAGGACATCATCGACACGGGCCTGACCCTCAACTACCTCCTGCGCTACCTGCGCGGCAAGGGCCCGCACTCGCTCCGGATCTGCACCTTGCTCGACAAGCCGGCCCGGCGGCTGGTCGAGATCCCGGTGGATTACACGGGCTTCACGATCCCGGACCAGTTCGTCGTCGGGTTCGGCCTCGACTACGGGGAGCTGTACCGCAACCTGCGTTTCGTGGGCGTGCTGCGCCCCGAGGTCTACGGCGCGGGCGAGTAGCCGACCGAAACGATGCACCGTCGACCCCTCGGCCGCGGCCGCGCGATGGCTGCCATGTTCGCGTTCGTGCTGCTGGCGGGCTGCGTCCTGCCGTGGTGGACGATCGTGGTCGCGGATGGGCTCCCGCCCACGACCGGCAACGCGTTCGAGTCGACCGGTATCCTCGTGTTCCTGGCGGCGATGGCCACCCTGGCCCTGGTCACGCTCCGGCTCGCGAGTGAACGGCCGCTCGAGATCGACCGGCTGCCGGCCTTCCTCATCATCCTCGGGCTCGGGCTGCTCGGGTTCGTGCTCCGGCTGCTCGGGCTGTTCGGCTCGGGCCCGCTCGACCAGTTCCGGCCAGACCATGCGCCGGGCGTGTTCGTGGTCATCGTCGGGCTGGCCGGCCTCGGACGTGCGGTGCTGGAGATCTACCAGGAGCCCGATCCGCGCTGAGGGCGGGTCAGCGGTTCTCGGCGAGGAACCGGGCGAGGAACGTCTGGGTGCGCTCGTCCTTCGGGGTGTCGAGGACCTGTTCCGGTGGGCCGGCCTCCACGAACGCGCCTTCCTGGATGAAGTAGACCCGGTCGGCCGCCTCGCGGGCGAACGCCATCTCGTGGGTCACCACGATCATCGTGGCCCCTTCGTGGGCGAGCTCCTCCATGACCGTGATGACCTCGCCGACGAGTGAGGGGTCGAGGGCGGACGTCGGCTCGTCGAAGAGGAGGACCTTGGGCTCCATCGTGAGGGCACGGGCGATCGCCACGCGCTGCTTCTGGCCGCCCGACAGACGGGCCGGGTACTCGTCGCGCTTTTCGCGCAGGCCCACCTTGTCGAGGTACTTCTCGGCGGTCGCGACGGCCTGGTCGCGGGGCACCTTCTTCACGTTGATCGGTGCCTCGATGAGGTTGTCGATGACCCGCATGTGCGGGAACAGGTTGAAGTCCTGGAAGACCATCTGGGCGCGCATCCGGATCTGCCGGATCTGCTCCCGATGGGCACGATCCCGCGAGTGGAGGGGATCGGCGTCGACGCGCAGGCCGTCCACCTCGACCGAACCGACCGTCGGCTCCTCGAGGAAGTTCGTGCAGCGCAGCAGGGTCGACTTGCCACTCCCCGAGCGGCCGATGAGGCAGATCGTCTCGCGCGGATACACGTCCAGGTTGCAGCCCTGGAGCACATGGTTCGCGCCGAAGTACTTCTCGATCCCCTGGAGCCGGACGATGGGCGCCGCGCCCGGTGCGACGAGCTTGCCGGGGATCGCGAACGGATCGGTCGATGGTCCGGTCATCTGGGCGCTCATAGTCGAAGGTCGCTTTCGGCCATCCGCTTCTCCAGGCGTTCCTGGAAGAAGCTGAACACGATGGTCATGACCCAGTAGACGACCGCGGCCACGAGGAGGGCCTCGAAGTTGCGGAAGGTCTGGGTTCCGACGTTGTTGGCCCGGTAGAAGAGCTCCTGGATCGTGACCAGCGACACGAGCGAGGAGTCCTTGATCATCGAGATGAAGTCATTGCCGATGGCCGGGATGACGATGCGGACGGCCTGCGGAAGGATGACCTTGCGCATCGTGTGAGCCCCGGTCATCCCGAGCGCCCCGGCCGCCTCACGTTGGCCGCGTGGGATCGCCTCGACGCCGGCCCGGAAGATCTCGGTCAGGTAGGCGCCGTAATTGAACGACAGCGCCAGGATGCCGCTCGGCAACGGGTCCAGGACGATGCCGAACTGAGGCAGGGCGAGGTACACGAAGTAGATCTGGACGATGAGCGGGGTGCCCCGCACGAGCGATACATAGAGGGTGGCGACCGCGTAGATCGGCGCGCTGCCGGACAGTCGCCCGAGCGCGCCCAGGATCGCGAACACGATCGCCAGCAGGATCGACGTGATCGAGACGAAGATGGTGACCGGGACGCCGGCCAGGATGAACCCGCCCCACTTGTTCAGGAAGGTCGGGTCGACCTTGCCGCTCTCGGCCAGCGCGAGCGCCAGGCCGCCCACGAGGATGATCCAGGTCAACACGAAGATGAGCCGGAAGCGCAGGTTGGCGCGCGTTCGCGCCCGGGCGATGTCCGAGACGATGGCAGCCGGATGCGCGATGGCCATCATGTCCAAGTTGACCTGCCTGGACAGGTCGCCGCCGCCACCGCCGCTCGTCATGCCGTCTCCCGATAGGTGATGGGGGCGCAGCGCGCGCCCCCATCGATGACTACCCGGCCGGATCCGTTACGGGCCCTTGGTCAGTTCAGCCTTGAACCACTTCTGGGACATCGTGGAGAGCGTCCCATCTGCGTGCATGTCGTTGACGATCTGGGTCAGCTTGGCCATGAAGTCGGCGTCCGCCGGCCCGCTCCTGTCGACCGCGATGGCGAGCGGTTCGAAGTAGACCGGATCGCCGACCTTCACGACCGGCAGGCCGGCGGCGATCGCGCCGTCGACGGTAGTCGAGGAGCTCAGCCACCCCTGGAAGTCGTTCCGCCCGGACTTCCACGTCTGGGGGCACAGGGCGTCGGTCTTGAGTGACACGGTCTTGATGCCGGCCGGCGGTGAGGTCGTCGGGGAGAGGGTTCCGAAGTCGAGCTTCTTGCCGCTCAACCAGTCGAGGTACGTCGTCGACGCTCCGGCGCAGATCGACTTGCCGGCGAGACCGTCGATGGTCGTGATGCCGGAGGCCACGCTGGCGGTCAGCTGGGCCGGCGTGTAGTAGTACGGCGGGCTGAAGTCGAGCACCTTCTGGCGATCGGCCGTCACCGTCATGGAGCCGACGCTGACGTCCCATCGACCGGACCAGCTACCGGCGGTGATGAGCGCCCAGTCGGGGGTGACGAACTTCACCGTGACGCCGAGGCGCTTGGCGACTTCGGTCGCCACATCGATGTCGAAGCCTTCGTAGGTGCCGTCGGGCTTCTGGACGGATTGCGGTGCGTAGTTCGGGTCGGTCGAGACGACCAGCTCCCCGGCCTTGAGGACCTTGTCGAGCAGGCCGCCGGCGACGGGTGTCGCGGGCGCTGCCGTCTCCGGAGCCATCGACTCGGTGGTGCCGGTGCTCGGGGCGACAGTCGCCGGCGCGGCGGTGGGGGCGGGCGTGGGTTCTGGCGTCGCGGCGGCCGTGCAGGCCGACACGAGCACGACGCTCGCCAGCATGAGCGAGGCGCGTCCTCGGAAGGACATAGGGTTCTCCTCCAAGAGCTCGGCCCGCCGGAGAGCGCACAGGGAACGGCCGACGGTGGTGGTCTTTTAGCACGCACGCCGCGAGCGCGCAACTGACGCGCCCACTCCGTGCACAAAGGCGGCCCTCTGGCCGCGCGCGATCAGGGGACCTGCGCGCCCGGGATCGTCGGGGTCACCTCGACGCCGAAGGTCACCGTCCGACCGTCGCCGGACAGGACCCGGAACACGTAGCGGCCGGCGGGCCAGGCGGCGGTCGGGCCGGTCGCGGGGCGGGGCGGCGCCGGACGGTACAGCCCGCCCAGGCTCGAATTGGCGCCGCTGGGCCGGAGCCGCGCCAGGGTCAGCGTCCGGATGCCCGTGCGAGTGAGTGCCCATGCCTGCACCGACGTCGGGTCGGCCATCCGGGCGATGCCCGACTCGGGCCCGCACCAGCCGAGAGCGCTCAACCGGTCCGCCGGGATACGGACCCACGGGATGGCCGGGTCGTCGGGCCGGATCGCGACCACGGGATCGATCGCCCGCAGGGTCCGGATCGCCCGGCCCGCGACCTGCTCCTCGCTTGCCACGAGCCAGGCGTCCGCACCGACGCACAGGCTCGCCATCTCGTCGTCCTCCGGACGAGTGATCGCCGGCGCCGGGTCCGGTGCCGTCGTGGCAGGGGAGCCGGTCGACTCGGAGCCGACCGTCGGCCGTGTCGTGGGTGGAGCCGGTGGCGGCGTCGCCCGGGGTGGCAGGATCTCGAGGTCGACCGCGAAGGAATGGACCCCTCCCTCCGCCTCGTGAAGGGTGAAGACATAGACGCCGGTCGTCCAGGTCGCGATCTGGGGCTCCTGCGGTGGACGTGGCCGGCCTTTCGGCCCCGTCAACGCCGCGACCTGGGGCGGTGGGTAGAGCGCGCCGAACTCGGACCCGCCGGCCGGCATGTCGTCGACCAGCGGAACGGCCTGTGCCCGGCCATCGACGATCATCCGGGCCTCGACCATGGTCACGCCCGACGACCGACCGTCCCCGACGACGGGCGCGCACCAACCGAGGTCCATGACCCGCTCCGACCCGAAGACCACGCGAGGCACGGCCGGATCGCCCGGCTCGGCCGGACGACCGGGCGACAGGACGCGCAGGATCCGGAGGGTCTGGCCGCGCGACGCCTCGACGGTCGCCACGAGCCACGCATCCGTGTTGTGGCAGACGCTCAGCAAGGACCGGTCTGCCTCGGTCGGCCCGGTCGCCTCAGCCGATGATTGCGCGCCAGGGCTCGATCCGGACGCCTGCGGATCGGCCGTCGCGCCCGCGGGCTGCGGCCCGCCCGACGCCCCCCAGGGCTTGAGGATGGCCGTCACGAGGGCGACGGTCGCAACGATCACCCAGGGCGACAGCGGTGCTCGCCGACCGACGCGGCCGACCGGCGCGACGTACGGGCGCCCGTTCCAGCGGTCGTCGGTCGGTTCGCCAGGTCCGTCCATCGACTACCTGCCGGTCAGTCCTCGCCGAGGTACGCCTTGCGGACCGACTCGTTCTGTTTGACCTCGGCCGCAGGCCCGGTCAGGACGACGCGACCCGTCTGAAGCACGTACGCGCGGTGGGCGATCGAGAGCGCCTGCAGCGCGTTCTGCTCGACGAGGAGGATCGTCGTGCCCTGCCCATTGATCTCCCGGATGATCGCGAAGATCTGCTGGACGAGGATCGGCGAGAGGCCCAGCGACGGCTCATCGAGAAGGAGGAGCCGCGGCTGGGACATCAGCGCCCGGCCTATCGCCAGCATCTGCTGCTCGCCGCCCGAAAGCGTGCCGCCGAGCTGATGCGTTCGCTCGCGCAGCCGGGGGAAGAGGCTCATCACCCGTTCGATATCCGGCTCGATCGTCGTCTGGTCGCGGGTGAAGGCGCCCATCTGGAGGTTCTCCAGGACCGACATCCGGCCGAAGATCCGGCGACCCTCCGGAGCGTGGCCGATCCCTCGCCGGACCAGGTTGTGAGCCGCCGTCTTCGAGACGTCGTGGCCCTCGAAGCTGACCGTCCCGCGGCGTGGATGGAGGAGTCCGCAGATGGTCTTGAGCGTGGTCGTCTTGCCGGCGCCGTTGGCGCCGATGAGGGTCACGATCTCGCCGGCCTCCACCCGCAGCGAGATGCCCTGCAGGGCATGGATGTTGCCGTAGTACGTGTTCACGTCATCCAGCGCGAGCATCGACTCGCCCGGGCCGTTCGGGGTGGTCGTGGGGGCCGTCATTCGGGCGGTGCTCCGAGGTACGCTTCGATGACCTTCGGGTCGCGCCGGATCTCCTCGGGGGTCCCCTCGGCGATCTTCTCGCCGTGGTCGAGGACGGTGACCCGGTCGCTGATCCCCATGACCACCTTCATGTCGTGTTCGATGAGCAGGACCGTCAGGCCCAGGTCCCGGCGCAGGCGGCTGATGAGGTCGGTCAGACCGGCCGTCTCATTCGGATTCATCCCGGCGGTGGGCTCGTCGAGCAGGAGCAGGACCGGGTCGGATCCGACGGCCCGGGCGATCTCCAGCCGCCGCTGGTCTCCATAGGGCAGGTTCTTGGCGAGCTGGTCACCCTCGCCTCCGAGCCCGACGAGCGCGAGCAGCTCCTCCGCCCTGACCCTGGATCCCAGCTCTTCGGCCCGGTTGCGCGGCGTGGAGAGCAGCGCGTCCAGCCAGCTCGCGCTGAGCCGGGAGTGCATGCCCACCAGGACGTTCTCGAGCGCCGTCATGTTCGGGAACAGGCGGATGTTCTGGAACGTGCGTCCCAGGCCTGCGACGACCATGTCGTTCGGCCTGGCGCTCCGGAAGACCCCGAACCGGGCGAGGAACCGCTGATAGGCAGGCCCCCGGGCCACTCCCGTCACCAGCGTGACGAGGAGCACCAGGACGGTCGCGAAGATGCCCAGGATCACGGTGCCCTGGGGCACGCCCAGCAGGGCCAGGATGACGGTGATGAGGGCCACGACCCCGGGCAGGATGAGCCACAGGACCGGCTCGAGCCAGGCCCGCCGGGCGTGGGCGATCATCGTCTTCTCGCGGAAGTCGATCCGCCCCCCGGTCGGGTCGTAGATCCCGGCGATGATGTTGAAGAAGGTCGTCTTGCCGGCACCGTTCGGCCCGATGAGGCTCACGATGCTGTGCTTGGGGATCGTGAAGTCGATGCTGTTGACGGCGACCAGGCCGCCGAATCGCTTGGTGACCTTGTCGGCCCGGAGGATCTCGGGCGTAGCGGCATCTCCGGTCATCGGTCGTGCCCGGGGACGTCTTCGCCCGCGGCCTCGTCGAACAGTTCCTCGGCGCCGGGCGTCTCGCCCAGCGCGCCGATCGTGCCCGGATCCTCCACGATCGGTCCGGCGAGGTCGTCGGCGACGTGCAGCTCACGCCGCCGGCGTTGACTGGGGAACAATCCTTCGGGCCGGAACAACATCATCAGGACCAGGGCCACCCCATACAGCAGGAACTGGTAGTCGGTGAAGTTGATGTCCTTGAGGACCGGGATCTGGAGGCCCTCGACGATCGCGTTGAGCTGCCGGAGGACCACCACCTGGATCATGTACACGACGAAGGCCCCGGCCGCCACGCCCCAGATGTTGCCCATCCCGCCGAGGATGACCATCGCCAGGATGGAGAAGGACACGGTGAACAGGAACTGGTCGGGCGAGACGATGGTCAGCTTGGACGCGTTGAAGACGCCCGCCAAGCCGGCCGTCGTGGCGCCCATGGCAAAGGCCAGGAGCTTGGTGGTGACGGTATTGATGCCGTTGGCGGCCGCCGCCAGCTCGTCCTCCCGGATCGCGTTCCAGGCCCGCCCGATCCGGGAATCCTGCATCCGGTACAAGAGGGCCATGGCCACCGTCACGATGCCCACCATCAGGATGTAGTAGGCGAACGGGGAGAGCGGCGTGAACTCCCCGAGCAGGGGCAGGGGTTCCGGCCGGAAGATGCCGCCGATCCCGTTCGTGCCCTCGGTCCACTTGTCCAGGTTCAGGAAGACGATCGGCACGATCTCCCCGAATCCAAGGGTCATGATCGCCAGGTAGTCGCCCCTGAGGCGGAGGGTGGGCGCGCCAAGGGCGATGCCGAAGACGGCCGCGATCGCGGCACCCACCGCGAGCATCGGCAGGAACGGCAGGTCGAGCCCGGAGAACGGGGAGTTCGAGTAGGCGTATGTGTACGCCCCGATCGCGAAGAAGGCGGCATACCCCAGGTCGAGCAACCCGGCCAGCCCGATCACCACGTTGAGGCCCATCGCCAGCAGGACGAACACGCCCGCATTGGCGAAGGCGTCGTACCACGGGTCCACCCGCTGGATCCACGACAGCGGCGGGATCGCCGGCAACAGGATCATGGCGACGGTGATGAGCGCCATCCCCACGATGATCGTCACGGAGCGATGGCGGACCGCATAGTCATGGAGGCGCGCTCGGGGAGACGGTGACGGCATGGCCGAGGGTCGAGCGGCGATCGTTGCGCTCATGCTCGATCTCCCGACTGCTGGCCGAGGATGCCCGTGGGCTTGAACAACAGGACGAAGGTCAGGACCATGAAGACGAGGAACTCCGACCAGCGCGAGTACCCGAGGGCGGCCGACAAATTCTCGATGAACCCGATGATGAAGCCGCCGATCACCGCACCGGTGATGTTGCCTATCCCACCCAGGACGGCCGCCGTGAACGCCTTGAGCCCCGAGTTGAAGCCGAGGTCGAAGCGTACATAGCCGAAGCGCAGGCCCCACACGACGCCGGCCGCCGCGGCGAGCATGCCGCCGATGAGGAAGGTCAGGGCGATGGTCTGGTTCGCGTCGACGCCCATCAGCGCGGACGCCTCACGGTCCTGGGCGGTGGCCCGCATCGCCCGCCCGAGGCGGGTCCTCCGGATGAACGTCTGGAGGCCCAGCATGAGGACCATGGACAGGCCGAAGATGAAGATCGAGAGGATGGAGATCTGGGCTCCGCCGAACGGGATCTGCCAGTCCAGCGGGAAGATCTGGGGAGCCTTGCGGTCACCCGACCCGGCGATCGTCAGGGCCACGTTCTGGAGGATGAACGACACGCCCACGGCGGTGATGAGGGGCGCCAGCCGCGGGGCGTTGCGCAGGGGTCGATAGACCACCCGCTCGATGCCAAGGTTCAGCAGGCCGATGATGGGCATCGAGAAGAGCAGGGCTCCGAGCAACAGGAGACCCAGCGGCAGGATGTCCGTGACCGCATCGTTGTGCCCGGTGATGCCGCCGACGAACACGACCGACAGGAATGCCCCGAGCATGAAGATGTCGCCGTGCGCGAAATTGATCAGTTCGATGATCCCGTAGACCATCGTGTAGCCGAGGGCGATGAGGGCGTAGATCGCCCCGATCGACAGGGCGTTCACCGTCTGCTGCAGCGCCTCGGGGAGGGCATTCTCGACGGTCCGCCCGCCGAACGCGAACAGAGCCACCCACAGCAGCACCAGGTAGAGGACGACGGCCGCGACCGCGATCCCGGTCATCTTCAGGCCCTGGGCCATCGGGTTCGGCGCTCGGTTGGGCGAGGCGATCGCGGTCACGGTGGCGACCTCAGGGTGCAGGGTCGTTACCTGGACGACGGGTATGAAGAGAGGCCGGGGACCCGGTGGGTCCCGGCCTCTCCATATGGCGGTCGGTTACTTCTGGGCTGCGTCGACCTGCGTCTCGTACTTCCAGTCGCCCTTGCCGCTGGCGCCGGCCGGGTCGAACGAGTAGATCGAGACGATCAGCTGGCTGGTGTCGCCGTCCTTGTCGAAGGTCACGTTGCCCACATCCAGGGAGTACGTGACGGACGTGTCCGTGCCGGCGACCCGGACGGCCTCGCGCATCGCGGCATCCGTGGTCGGGTTCGTCGCCGCGGCGCGCTTGATCGCGTCGAGGACCACCTGGGCGCAGGCATAGCCCTGGCCGGCGTAACCGGTCGAGGCGATGCCGTATTCCTTCTGGTATTCGGCGTCGAACGCGGCCTTGCCGTCGAACGTACCCGGGCCGGCCAGGGTGCTGTACGAGTTCTTGGCCTTGTCACCGGCGAGGTTCAGGAACGAGTCCTTCGTCGCGCCGTTGCCGTCGTTGATCCCGTCCGGTCCGACGTACGGGATATCGCCCAGGCCGACCTGCTGGGCGGCCAGGAGGATCCGCGCGCCGCCCGAGGCGGTCACGCCGCCGAAGTAGATCGACTCGGGATTGAGGGCCTTGGCGGCCGTCATGATCGAGACGTAGTCCTGGGTGGTCCGGGGAGCCGCGTCGTGCTTCACGACGGTGCCGCCACGGGCCTTGAAGTCCGCCTCGAACGAGTCGGCGATGCCCTTACCGAACGTCTCGGTGTCGTCGATGATGTAGACGCTCTTCTTCTTGAGCACGTCGATGATGTACTTGGCCGCGGCCGGACCCTGGATGGCGTCGTTGGTGACGACGCGGACGTAGTTGTTCGGCTTGGTCCGCAGGGCCGCCGCGTCGGCGCCCTTGGTCAGCGCGGTATTCGTGTTGGCCGGTGAGCACTGGAACAGCCCGCCCGCGTTCGAGATCGGGATCTGCGCCTTGGCCACGTTCGAGTTGAGCGGCCCGATGACCGCGACGTAGTTCGTGTCGGCCACGATCTTGGTCATGTTGTTCGCGCCGGTCTGCGGATCGTGCGCGCCGTTGAGCGTGTCGTCGAACACCGCCGAGTTCGGGATGGTGATCGTGAACCCGCCCACGGCGCCGCCGGCATCCTTCACGGCCAGGCGGATGCCGTTGACGATCGGGTCGGCCGCCGCCTTGTCGCTGCCCTGCAGCGGGAGCTCGATGGCGATCTGGATGTTCTTGTTCAGGCCACCACTGCTGGTGCCGCACGCGCTCAGTGCCAGGGCCGCACTCGCGCCCAGGACAGCAAGCTTGGTCAGCTTCATGTACCTCTCCTCCATCGATCCCGGCGGCCTGGGTCGGCCGCCGTCGGTCAGTGACACCATTGGCCGGGCCGGATCCCGTCCTTCGAACGCTGGGGCCGCCCCATCCTCCCGACTACCGGCAGCGACGATCCCTCCTGGATTCGCAGCGGCGGGAATGAGAGCGGGGGTGCGGACGACGGCGCCCAAGAGGACCTGGTCCGGACGGCGCGCAGGTGGCCGCCGAAGCGATGCCGTATGATACCCGTCGGCCAGCCGATTGCAACCCCGGTCGACGAGCGATCCGGGCCGGCCGCGGAACGCGTAGCGTGCTCCACGGTCCCCGTGAGGTCCCTCGCGCCGGCCCTCGATCCGATGTCCGGGTCGCGAATGCTCAGGTGGCCACCACCGCACGAGGTTGTACCCGTCGGCGTGGAGTACCAGGTCCGAGCGGCAAAGATCACGGACGTCGATCGTCTCGTCGCGCTGTGCGACGAGACCACGTGGGCGACCGAGGGCGGTAGCCCGCTCAACGCATCGGACCTGCTCCGGCAACTGGTCTATCTGCCCCAGGCGAGCGTGTTCGTCGCGGAAGTACGCCGCGAGATGGTCGGTGGCGCGGTCCTCGCGCTCCGTCCCTCGGTCCGCGCCGGCGGTTTCGTCGGCACGGTCGACCTCCTCGTGGTCGACCCGCGCGCGGACGTGGACATGGTCACCGGCGCCCTGCTGGAGGAAGTCCTCCGGTCGGCGCGCAACAAGGCGTGCGCCATCGTCGAGGCGATGGCACCGGCCGACCCCGCGGAGCGGACCCGCTGGGAGGATCTCGGTTTCCGCGAAGCCGGTCCGCGTCTGTATCGATCCGTTGCCGTGGCGAAGGTCGCCGCGCGCAACGCCTGAACCCATCCGGGACGCCGAGCAGCGCCGAGCGCGCCGGACGCCCCCAGCCCGAAGGAGTCATCGTTGGGCAAGAACGTCGCCATCTTCGTAGATGTGGCGAACATCTTCTATGCGGCCAAAGCGGCCGGCGTGGACATCGACTACGTGACCATGCTGAAGTCTGCAACCGCCGGTCGCGACCTCGTTCGCGCGTACGCATATACGGGCCTGGATCCCGATAACGAGAACCAGCGCAACTTCCACGACTTCCTGCGCCGCCACGGCTACAAGGTCGTCAGCAAGGACATCCGCAAGTACGGCGACGGCAAGGTCAAGGCGAACCTCGATATCGAGCTCGTCGTGGACATGATGAAGACCGCCCGGAACCTCGACGTCGCGATCGTCGTGTCCGGGGACGGCGACTTCGCGCCCGCCATCCGGGCCGTCCAGGAGATGGGTGTCCGGTGCGAGGTCATCAGCTTCCGGGGCAACACCAGCTCCGACCTCATCGAGGTG
This sequence comes from uncultured Chloroflexia bacterium, assembly GCA_963719285.1. Classification (GTDB taxonomy): domain Bacteria; phylum Chloroflexota; class Limnocylindria; order Limnocylindrales; family CSP1-4; genus C-114. The sequence continues at coordinate 80,667 of CAVRBO010000003.1, read as the reverse complement.
GCCGATCTGTTCACCGATATCACCCAGATCGCCAAGGTCGAGAAGGGCTCGTCGCGCTCCGGTCGCCGCGTCGCGGACGACGACGAGGACATGTCGATGACCGAGGTGCCGGACAAGCAGACGGAAGGCACGGGCGTCGGGCGCGGCCGTAGCCGTGGCACCGGTCGCGGACGCGGTCGGACCGCCGCTCCCGAGCCCGTCGCGGCGCGAAGCCGGACCCGGCGGCCCGTCGCCGAGAACGAGCCGGTCGCGGAAAGCGGCCGCGGACGAGGCGTCCCGCGTCTCGCGGAGCCAGTACAGGTGGTCGCGCCGATCGTCGCCGGCGGGGCGCTGGTCGCCCTGCCGGGGGAGAAGCTGTCCCGGGCCGCCGCGGCACGGGTCGCGGCCCCTGTCTCGCTCGATGCCCCCGCGTCCGACGTGGACGTGCCGGAGATGGACGAGGATGACGCCCAGTTCGATCTGCTCGACGCCGAGGGCGGGGTCGAGGTGCTGCGTGAAGGCGAGACGGCCAGCGAGGGCGAGGCCCGCCGTCGTCGGCGTCGCCGTGGTGGTCGGGGTCGCGGTCGCGGTCGTGGCGCCGAGGATGGCGCACCGGAGGGCGAGGTCCGGCCGGCCGGCCGGGCGCCCGCGCCCAGCAGCTCGTTCGACGACGACGTGCCCGCGGCGCCGCGCACCCCGCGCGCGGCCGCGTTCGGGTCCGTCTGGGACTCCCAGATCGGCCTGCCGCGCACACCGGCTCCCCTGGCCAGCCTGCCGCCGGACGATGAGTTCGACGATGAGCCGGCCATCCCCGAGTACCTCATCGCCGAGCGGCGAGGCAATCGGGGTTCGGGCGCGCGCGGCGGCGGAGGCCGCGGCGGGTACGCCGCGGCGGTCGACCGTGAGCGTTACGGCCGCGGTGGCTCGAGCGGCATCAACCGCTATCCGGACGTCAGCGCCCGGACGTCGAACGCCCCGTCCTCCGGCACCGGCGGCCGGGGCCCGCGCGACGGTGGTCGCGACGCGGGTCGCGACCGCGGACCGCGAGACGGTGGTGGCTACGGCCGCGGTGGCGACCGACCGGCTCGAACGGAGCGGCCGATCGGCGGCGCTCCACGTTCGGGTGAGCAGTGGAGCGAGGTGCCGCCGGAACTCGAGGCCATGCTGCGCGCCCAGCTCGCGGCGAAGAACGCCGGATCGGTGAGTCGTGAGCCGGCGGGGCCTTCGGCCGCTGGCTCGTCCGACGCGGCCGCCCCGAGTGGCGAGGCTCCCAAGCGCGGACGCGTTCGGTCGGCGACGGCCGTTCCGGCCGCGGAGAGCCCCGCGTCCGCGGAGACCGCCGTCCCGGCACCGAAGCCGCGGGCGACGCGGGCGAAGGCGGCTCCGGCCGCTGCTGCCACGGAGTCGGCGGTCGCGGATGTCAAGCCGGCCGCCAAACCTCGCGCGACCCGGGTCAAGCCCGTCACCAGCGAGCAGGCCGCGCCAAAGACCCGGACGACCCGGGCCAAGGCGACGTCCGCGGAAGCGCCGGCCGCGGCACCCAAGCGGCGGACGGCGAAGACCCCCCCTACCCCCGAGGCCTGACCCGGACCCGGCCCGGACCCGACCCCTCGTGGACGGGATGCTGACCCGCGGTCAGGTGCCGGCGGCCGCCGCCGTGCGCTCGATGATCGTGGCCGGGGCGGCCCACGCCGTCCTGCTGACCGGCCCGGGGTCGGTGGGCAAGACGACGCTCGCGCTCGATCTCGCCGCGGGGTTGCTGTGCGACGCGCCTCGCGCCGTCGACCGGCCGTGCCGCGCGTGCCGGGCGTGTCGCCGCGTCGACAGCGGCAACCATCCGGACCTGCATCGGCTCGCGCCGGGCGGCGCCGGTAACCAGATCAAGATCGGGGCGACCCCCGGCGATCCGCGTCCGGGCGTCCGCGAGCTGGTCGATGCTCTCAGCCTCATGCCGATGGAGGGTGGGGCCAGGGTCGCCATCGTCGAGGGTGCCCATCGGATGACCGAGGACGCTCAGAACGCGCTGCTCAAGACGCTCGAGGACGCGCCTCCCGGCGTGGTCATCGTGCTCTGCGCCGACGAGGAGGACCGGCTCCTGCCGACGATCCGGTCGCGCTGCCAGCGCGTCCGGCTGGGCACCTTGGGCGGTCGCGACATCGAGGGCTGGCTCACCGATCGTGGTCTCGCGGAGGCGCCTGCGGCCGCCCGGGCGGCCCGGCTCGCCGACGGCCGGCCGGGCCTTGCGCTCGCCTATGTCCGGGCACCGGCCGCGCTCGCGGCTCGGGCGGAGCTCGACCGCACCCTGCTCGACCTGCTCGCAGCGCGGCCGTCGGACCGGCTCGCGGCGATGAGCGGGCTCCTTGCCCGCGCCCGCGATCTCGCCGCCGCGTTGGCTGCCGCCCGCGACCCCATCGTCGAAGACGCGCCCCAGGGACCGGTCGGCCCGCGTCGACGGCAGGGCGCACGCGCGGCGTCGCCCATCGTTCCGGCGGGAGCCCCGGCCGCCGTGGCCGTCGTCGCCGACGCGTCCGAGGGATCGCCGGGTGACGGCGAGACCGCCGAGCTCCCCTCCGAGGACACCGGGCGCCCGGTCCGCCTCGCCGCCACGGAGCGACGCCGCGGTGCGCTCGTGCTCGTCGATGTCTGGCGCCGGCTCGCCCTCGACCTCGCCCGCTCCGAGCGGGGCGCGACGGCCGGGATCCACGACCCGGCGCTCCTCGAGGAGGTCGGAGCGGCCGCCGGGACGCTCGCTCCAGGGGCGACGGCCGCCTTCCTCGTTCGCCTCGACGAGGTGGGCAGGGCCATCGACGGCAACGCCAGCCCCGAGCTGGCGATGGATGTCCTGGCCTTGGCCTGGCCCGCCGCCTGACACCGTGACCGGGTCCGCGCGGGACGAGCGAGCCAGCCTCGATGTCGTCGTCCGAGGGCGGGTCCAGGGCGTCGGCTTCCGCTACTTCGCCCTTGAGCTTGCCACGGGATCGGGCCTTGTCGGGTGGGTCGCCAATGAGCCGGACGGCTCGGTCCGCTGCCTGGCCGAGGGCCGGCGGCCCGACCTCGAGACGTTTCTCACGGCCCTCAGCGTCGGCCCGCTCGGCGCCCGGGTGGACGATGTCGAGGCGATCTGGGGCTCTCCGCGCGGATCGTTCGAGCGGTTCTCGGTGCGCTCCGGTAGCCACTCCGGCGACTGACGGGCCGGGCGTCGCGCCTCGGGGCCTGTTCGTGGATCCACGCTCGACCGAGACTCGTCGAGATCCTGGGTGTGCCGCCGATCGCCCGCGCTGATCCGACCAGGCCTCAATTCATCCGCCGTCCGGATCGGGATCGGGGCCGTCGACGTTGACGTTCTGCGGGCCGGTCCCGACGCGGACGACGAAGACCTCTGCCGGATCGTCGGGGCCGGTGATCTCGCGATGCACCATCCGTGCGGGATTGAAGATGAAGTCCCCGGCCACCGCTGTCACCTGCTCGCGCCCGGTGGGACCGTATTCGATCGTCAACGTGCCACGGAGCACGTAGATGTAGGAGTCGCGCGTTCCATGGTGGTGCCAGCCGCCCGCGAGTCCGGCGTCGGTCCGCACCCAGCCGACCCAGCGATCCTCATGGTCGAACAGCTGTCGGCGGTCCATGCCGGGCGTGGGTGGGCCCGGTGGCGGAGCTCCCTCGTCTGGCCGGACCACGATCGGTCGAGCTTGCTCCATCGGTGCTCTCCTCGCAGGTTGGCCCGGGCACGCCGTCCGACCCTCACCGGACGTGAAGACCGCAGACCGGTCCTGGGCCGGAACGCTACACCGTCGGCCCGACCGCTCTCGGGCTCAGACACCGGCCCTGAGAGGCAGGCCGGCGATCATCCCGTCCGGGACCGCCGCACGGTCGCCGTCAGATACCGCTCACGGAAGGCCGGCGATCAACCCGTCCCGGACCGCGGCACGGTCGCCGTCGGATGCCGCTCACGGAAGGCCGGCGATCAGCCCCCCGTCGATCGCCGTGAACGTTCCGGTCTGGTAGCTCGCCCGTTCCGAGGCCAGCCAGGCCACGTATGCCCCGAGCTCCTCGGGCCGGCCGTACCGGCCGGCCGGGATCGTCGCATGGTGAGCGGCAACGACCTGCTCGACGGGCTGCCCGGTCTTCTCCGCACGACCGGCGTCCAGGCTCGCGACCCGCGGCGTGGCCAGACGCCCGGGCAGGACCCCGTTGATCGTCACGCCGTCGCCGGCGACCGTCCGGGCGGCCGTCTTGCACCAGGCCATGAGGGCACCCCGGCCGGCATTCGAATAGACGAGATCGGCGATCGGCTGGCGGACGCCGGAACTCAGGATCGCGACGACCCGGCCCCAGCCCTGGGCCCGCATGCCGGGCAACAGCAGCGTGGCGAGCTCGATCGGCGTCGTGGCCAGGAGCTGGAAGGCGCGGGCCCAGCCGGCCGGGTCGGTCTGGGCGGCGTCGACCGGCGGAGGCCCGCCGGCGTTGAGGACCAGGATGTCGATGCCGCCCAGGGTCTCCAGCGCGGTCCGGGCCGCCACCGATGCCGCATCGGGGTCGGCGGCATCCGCCCCGACGGTCGCGACCTCGACACCGAAGCGTGTCCGCAGGTCCGCGGCGACACTCTCGAGCCGGTCACCACCGCGCGACCAGAGGATGAGCCGACAGCCTTCGGAGGCGAGCGCTTCCGCGCTTGCGCGGCCCAGACCGGACGAGGCCCCGCCCACGAGCGCGCGACGTCCGGCGATCCCCAGGTCCACGATCATCGCCTCCAGTCATTGCCGTGTCATCGGTCGACATGGGTCGCGGATGGTCCCATCGGATGCCACCCTTGGGACCACTTGGCTATCGAGGGTATGGGGCCCCGGACGCGATGCTCCATCCATGGTGGCCCCCACTCCGCCCTCCGTCGAGCTTCCGGCACTCTACCGTGCCGTCCTCGATGGGGTCGCCATCCTGGAGCGTCGCGGGGAACGGACCTTGGCCACGACGATCAGGCGCCAGGCCATCGCCGCCTACGCCAACGCCTGGGACGACCGGCATCGCGACCGCCTGCTCGCCCTCCTCGAGCGCCTTCGTCGCGAGCTCGCCCGCAGCCAGGGCAGCCACGAGCGCGCGATCGAACGCCGCCTGGCCGCCGCGGCGGACGGCTGAGCCGAGGGTCTCCGCTCCCGCCTGGTGCTTGCGCCCCCCAGGCGCGGCCGCCGGGGAGCCCGGAGCGCGCCGCCCTGTGGTCCACAGGCCTGCAGCGAGCCCCCGTGCTCGCTGGGCGTGCCAACCGGCGAACGGGCCCGCATGAAACGGTCCACACCCTCGCGTTGGCACGCCCGGCGAGCGAATCGGCGGGTGAGCCCCCGTCCTGAGCCCACCGATCTCCCGTTGGCACGCCCGGCGAGCAGCGGCGCGTCTGGCGGGTCCGGGAGGTGGGCGCGGCGCGCCACGCGGCGCCCGGCGTGGGCGGCACGTCCGCCAGGATGCGGCCCGACGCGCGGCGCCGCCCGGCGAACGCCGACAAATCTGAGCGCGCCACGCCGCGTTCCGGCGAACCAGGCGGCCCGTCTCGGGTACGCTGGCCGGTATGGCCGCCCCTCTTCGCGACGTCCTCCAGGGCGCGATCGCCACGCTCGAGTCGCTCGGAGCCCTGGGTGAGGAGATCGAGGATGAGTGGACGTACGTCACCGACCTGGTGGCCGCCCAGCGGCTGCGCCTCGAGGCGATCGCCGAGCGACGTGGTGACGACCCGGTCAGCGACGCCGTGGAACAGGCCGTTGAACTCGCCGCTGAGGAGGCCGGCCTCATCACCGACCCGCATCGCGCGATCGACTGGCTGTCGACGTTCCCGGAGCTCGTCGCGCTCGCGGTCGGCGAACCGGTCGGCGGCGGCTGAGCCGTGCGTTTCCAGGACGCGTCGGCCGACGCGCGTGCCGTCGTCTATGCCGGGATCCAGGCGGACCCGCTCGTCGCCCGTCTCGCGGCCCTGCTGGCCGAGGCGACCCAGGCGCAGTGCGTCCTCGCCCGTGCCGTGATGAACGGGGAGCGGACGGATCCGGCGCTCTGGCGGGCGATGGTTCCGGGGTGCTTCCCGGACGAGCGCTCGGAGGCCATCCTCGCGGCCTCGCTCCAGGTCGCCGACCGCGGGGAGCAGGTCCGCTCCCAGTTCCGGGGGGCGATCGTCGAGGCGGTCACCCAGGTCCTCCTCCGTGCCCGCGTCGCGGCACGCCATGGCGCGGCCGTCGTCCGCCGAGAGCGACGCATCCTGTTCGACGGGGTCCGGGCCGAGATCCACCCCTACGACGTGACCGTGGAGGTCGCCGGCGCGGCGGAGGCCTACGACTGCAAGTGGGGCGCCCGGGGCATCAATGCCGACGTCCTCCACCAGCTCGACGACGCCCGGACCCACGCCGCGGACGAGGAAGAGCCGCTGGCGGTCGCCCTCGTCGTCTTCGACACGGCGCTCGCCGCCGATGTCCGGCTCGACCGCCAGACGGCTCCCCACGAGCGGACGCGCCTCGTGACGATCGAGACCCTCGCCGGGCTCGCGAGGCAGGCTCCGTGACGGCCGCGGCGCCCGAGCCCGCCACGCCCGAGGCATCGCCGCCCGACATCGCCCGGGTCGCCTACCGCGCCCGCTTCGATGAGTGCGGGCCAGACGCGTTCGCCCGCCCGTCGACCCTGCTGCGCTGGGTCCAGGACGTCGCCTGGATCCACTCGGAGCGGATGGGCTTCGCCCGCGAGTGGTACGCGGAGCGTGATCTGGCCTGGGTCGTCCGGGCCACGGAGCTCGCCATCCTGGCCCCGATCCGGATGGGCACGACGGTCGATGTCGAGACGCAGGTCGTCGGCTTCCGCCGGGTGATGGCCCGGCGACGCACGGAGGTCCGCGCTCCGGACGGCTCGCCGGCGGCCGTGGTCGTCAACGACTGGGTCATGACCGACGTGCGTCGGGCCGCTCCGTCGCGCGTGCCGCCCGAGTTCGCGGTCATCTTCGGCGTCCCGGCCGATGCCTACGACACGATCAAGGTCGCCCTGCCGGCCTCGCCGCCGGACGCCCCGCGCATCGATGTCGTGGCCCGGGCGAGCGAGATCGACCCGATGGACCATGTCAACAACGCCGCCTACCTCGACTGGCTCGACGAGGCGATCGGCACCCGGGATGCGGCCGGCGCCCGCGCGGTCGCCACGCTGCCCCGGACCTACCGCCTGGAGTACCTGCTGCCCGTCGCCCGGGGCGTCGCCCACGTCGCGACGGCCTGGCCAACTGGGGATGCAGATTGGGCCTATCGGCTCGCGCGCTCGGACGGGCAGGACGCGCTGCGGGGAACGCTCGCGCCCGGCTGACCCGGGCCGGTGCGGGCTCGCACCGGCCGCCGTGCGGCCGGCCACCCCGGAGTCCAGCCAGCCGCACCGGACCGACCCACCGCCAGTACGAACGTACCGGGCCCGAGTGGGCCGTGCGTCCTGTCACCGCTCCGTGCGGAGCCGGTCCTACTCGCGGGCACCGGGCCATGGGACCTCCGCCCTATGGCGTGGATAGCCCATCCGGGGCAATCATCCGAGCGTAGGACGGACCACCCTGGCCCGAGCCCAGCGACCCACAGGGATCAACCCCGGACGATGGCCCTTCCCGCCGACTTCTCGCCCATCCTGAGCCTGGTCATCGGCGCCCTCGCCCTGGGGATCCTTGGCGCCATCGTCGGAGCTTCGGGGTACGCGACGATCGTCGGCCGGCGCCAGACACGCCGCCTTACGCGACTCGCCGACAAGCTCATGAACTCGAGCGATGCGCGCGACCTCGTCCGCTCCTCGGGGATCCGCGACCGCCGGCTCCGCTCGAGCCTGGGCCGTCTCGCCGAGCGCATGACCGATGCCTGGACGATGGCGACGATGGACATCCTGACCGGCGTGCTCAACCGTCAGGCGCTCCTTGCCCGCCTCGACGCCGAGCTCGACCGGGCCGCCCGCTACGGCCACCAGCTCTCGATCATCCTCGTCGACATCGACCACTTCAAGCGGCTGAACGACACCTACGGCCACGTGGCCGGCGACCAGATGCTCCACGCCGTCGCCGAGGTCCTGCGCGCCAGCGTCCGCGGCGTCGACATCGTGGGTCGCTACGGCGGCGAGGAATTCATGGCCGTGCTCCCGGAGACCGACGTCGACGCGGCGGCCACCCTGGCCGAGAAGCTCCGCCGCTTCGTCGCCCTGCGCAGCCTCGCGCTCGAGGACGGCAGCGTGGTCAGCGTCACCCTGTCAGCCGGCGTCGCCGGTGGATTCGGTGGCCACCTCGACCTCGTCACCCTGGTGCGGGACGCGGATAACGCCCTGTACAGCGCGAAGGCGCTCGGCCGCGACCAGGTCTTCGTGTTCCACGAGATCCAGGACGATGGACTCATCAAGCGCGCCGCGATCGCTCCGAGCGCCCGAGAGCGCGCGGTCGCCGTGGGCCGTGCCGCGAGCGACGCCGCGACAGAGTCGCTCACGGCCGCCCTGGGCGAACGAGCCGGGTGGACCGGCAAGCCCTCGTCGATGATCGCCAGCGCCGCGACCGAGCTCGGTCGCGCGGTCGGCCTGTCCGAGCCCGAGCTCGAGCGGATCCGCGTCGCGAGCCTTCTCCACGACCTGGGCAAGCTCGCCATCCCCGAGGCGATCCTGACCAAGCCGAGCGAGCTCGACGAGCCGGAGTGGCGGGTGATCGCCGAGCATCCGAAGATCGGCCAGGTCGTGCTGGAGCAGGCCGGCGCGCTGCGCGACGCGGCGACGATCGTGCTCCACCACCACGAGTGGTACGACGGGCGCGGTTACCCGCACGGCCTCTCGGGCGAGGACATCCCGGTGGGCGCCCGGATCGTGGCGATCGCCGACGCCTACGAGGCGATGGTCGCCGGCCGGCCCTACCGCGCGGCGATCACCCACTCTGAGGCCATCGCCGAGCTGCGCCGCCATGGCGGTGTCCAGTTCGACCCGGAGCTCGTGGAGCTGTTCGCCGACCTGTTCGCCGCGTCCATGCCGTTCCCGGTCGAGGCGTTCAGCGGCCTGGACCACGGTCACGTCCACCCGCACCTCGATCCAGCGGCCGCCGACGATCGAGCCCACGGAACGATCCACGACGAGCTCCACGATCGGCGCCGTCGGGTGGTCCGCCCGGCCAAGGACGTCAACCACCCTTCGAGCGGCAAGGTCGGCTGAGGCAAGACTCCCGAGCGAAGGCACCGGGGCGGCGACGCACGACGCCGGGGCGGCCCGACGCACGGACGCGGTGCGCGGCCCCGCAAGCCGACCGGACTCCCGGCGAAGGCGCCGGGGTGGCCCCGTGCACGACGCGGGAGCTGACGGGCCCCCTGCCGGCCGTCTCGCCGGGCGCCCTGCCGCGCCCCCTCTTTCGGGCCTCCTGCCGGCCGTTTCGCACCATCCAGTCGCTGGGCGACTCTTATGTGCGATCGCGCTGCCCGCAGGTGTCCATCCACGCACGACCGGCGGCTCGGGGCGGCCGCCTTATGCACTCCGGTGCATCGAACTCGTACACAACAGTCGCCTCGCGCCTAGCTGGTGCAAGACGGGCACACGAGCAGGCTCCCGAGCGAAGGCGCGGTTGGCCCGGCGCACGGACGCGGTGCGTGGCCCGGCGCACGGACGCGGTGCGTGGCCCGGCGCACGGACGCGGTGCGTGGCCCGGCGCCCGGTGCGTGGCCCGGCGCCCGGTGCGTGGCCCGGCGCCCGGCGCGTGGCCCGGCGCCCGGCGGACGACTATCCTCGGGCCAGCCCGGAGCGACCGCGAGGAGGCATCGATGACGCGCCAGCTCTTCCATGGGGGACGGCTGTTCGACGGGACGGGCACGGCGCCCGAGCTCGCCGATGTCGCGGTCGAGGACGGCCGGATCGTGGCGATCGGGACTGGTCTCGACGGCGACATGGCGGTCGATCTGACGGGCCGCACCGTGTTCCCCGGGTTCTTCGACTGCCACGTCCATCTCACCTTCAGCGACGTCGACCTGTGGCGCGCCGCGCAGACGCCGTTCAGCTACCGCTTCTTCGAGGCAGCCCGGAACATGCGCCGGACGCTCGAGGGCGGGGTCACGACGGTCCGCGATGCCGGGGGCGCCGATCTGGGCATCAAGCAGGCGGTCGCGGACGGCCTCACCCCCGGCCCACGGATGCAGATCTCGCTGGCGATGCTGAGCCAGACCGGCGGACACGGCGACGGCTGGCTGCCGTCGGGCAATACGCTCGACTTCATCCTTGGCCACCCGGGCATCCCGCGGACCATCGTCGACGGCCCCGACGAGATGCGCCGGGCGGTCCGCGAGCTCGTCCGGATGGGCGCCGACGTCATCAAGGTCGCGACGTCAGGCGGTGTCCTGTCACCGCGTGACGATCCACGCCACGCCCACTTCCGCCCGACCGAGCTCGAGGTCCTCGTCGAGGAGGCGACCGCCGCCGGGATCTGGGTGATGGCCCACGCCCAGGGCGCCGACGGGATCAAGAACGCGATCCGGGCCGGGATCCGGTCGATCGACCACGGGATCTACCTGGACGACGAGGCGATCGAGCTCATGAAGGCCCGCGGTACGTACTTCGTGCCCACGCTCGTCGCGCCGCAGGGCGTCCTGGACGCCGTGGATGCCGGCGCCCAGCTCCCACCGGCGATCGTCGACAAGGCCAGGATGGTGCTCGACATCCATCGCGCCGCGTTCCGCCACGCGGTCGAGGCGGAGGTCCGGATCGCGATGGGCACCGATACCGGGGTGACGCCCCATGGCCGCAACCTGCGCGAGCTCGAGCTGATGGTCGCCGGCGGCATGACGCCGTGGGCGGCATACGTGGCCACGACACGGACCGCGGCGGAACTCATGGGCGTCGACGCCGAGCTGGGCACGATCGAGGTCGGCAAGAAGGCCGACCTCGTGGTGGTCACCGGCGACCCGGCCGACGTGTCGGGCCTGCCTGCCCGGATCGAGGCGACCTACATCGACGGAGTGCGCGTCTCCGCCTGACACCGAGACGCCGGGCGATCGCTCCGGCGCTAGACGCCGCCCTCCTCGTGCCGCACGGGCGGGGTGACGAGGACCTGCCGCACCGCCCGGCCGGGCAGCCTCAGGTCGAGGACGAGGGCGATACTCACGAGCACGAGCGCGGCTCCGACGAGCGTACCGGGCGCGACCGGCTCGGCCAGGAAGAGCGCACCCCAGGCGACCCCGAAGAACGGGACGATGAACGTCACGGTGCTCGAGGCGGTCGGGCCGATCGTGGCGACGAGGCGGAAGAGGATCGGCCAGGCGATGGCCGTGCAGACGAGTCCGAGCGCGAGCACCGCGCCGAGCGCGTCCGCGGACGGATCGGAGCTCGGCAGCGTGAGCAGCGCACCGGGGGCGAGGATCGCCGTCGCGCCCACGAGCTGACCGAACGCGACGATGAGCGGTGGCTGTCCGGCGAACCGGCGCCGCGAGTACGTCAGGCCGATCGCGTACCCGAAGGTCGCGCCCACCGAGGCGGCCACGGCCAGGACGGTCTCGGGTGTGAGTGCGAAGGGGCTCCATCCCACGAGCACGCCGACGCCCGCGAAGCCGATCGCGATCGCGATCGAGCGGCGGACCGTCAGCCTCTGGTGGAGCCAGTACGCGGCCACGACGGCCGTCGCGAGGGGGGTCGCCGCGTTGATGAGCGACGCCAGGCCCGCGGTGAGGTGGACCTCCGCGAACGAGATGAACGCGAACGGCACGGCCACGTTGAACAGGCCGAGGATCGCGTAGCCGCGCCAGTCGGCGGCGAACGCCCGGACGCCCGCGCCGCGGACGACGACGAGCAGGGCGGCCGACGCGACGAGCACCCGCCCCTCGGCCACCGCGAGCGGGCCCAGGACCGGTGCGGCCACCCGCATGAACAGGAACGACGCGCCGAAGACGGCGCCGAGGAACAGGAGCAGCGATCCATCGCGCCGGGTCATCCGGCCAGCCTAGCCTCGGCGTGCCCTCGCCGCCCATGGCGACAGGTCGCCTGCCCGATGCGACAGATGTCCATGGCCGACCTTCGACAAGCGTCGATCCTCGGCCGGAGGCTCAGGCGCGCCCCACGTGAGGGTCAGCGCCGGGTGCGGGCAGACCGGCCTCGGGCAAGGGAGATCGCGATCCCGGCGAGCGCGGTCAGGGTGACGATGAGCAGGCTGATCGGCCCACCGCCGCCCGGCTGCGCATCGGCCGTCGGGAGGGTCGTGGTCGTTGGAGGTGTGACCGTGGGCCTGGGCGTGGGAACCGGCGCGGGCGGTGGTGTCGGGGTCGGGGTCGGCGGGAGCGTGACGGTGAAGCTGACCGCGTCGAGGAAATTGCCGATCGAGGCGTTACCCGAGCCCGTGCTGATCGTGCGGAAGGCGAACCGCGTGCATGTCTGGCCGGCCGGAACGACGAAGTCGTCGCCATGGGTGCCCCACGCCGTGGTGTCGTCCGAGATGTCCGGCGACAGGTAGTCCCAACCTGTCGTGCCGTTGACGTCCGCGGCGTTCGCGTCGCCGATCAGGACCTGCATCACATCCGTGCCTTGGCGAGCCCGATGGAGGAGGGTCCAGCTCATCGTCGAGCCCGGTGTCGAGACGACGTCCTGGTAGAGCGTGCCCGCCGTATTCGCGTTGAGCTCGGCGAACGCGTTCCCCTCGGCCGCCGGAACGCCGAGGAACCCGTCGCCCCAGATCTCGATCTGGCCGAGACCGTCGGTCGTCTGCCAGGGCGGGACCGAGGCTTGCGGAAACAACGTGTAGGTGTTCGGCGCGACGACCGGCGTCTCGAACCCGCCGTCGCCGACCGAATCCGTGGACCCGTCGCACACCGCGGCCCGCACTGGGCCTGGAGCCGCCAGCGACCCGACCGACACGAGCGAGCCAAGCACAAGGGCAGGCACAGACAAGGTGATCATGGCGGAACGTCGCACGTTCTGCTCCTCATGGTGGAACCGCGGAAGGGCATTTTCCGGACGGCTATCCTCCCACGGCGGAGGGTCGGGCGCCAGCCCGCGATCCGATGGTCCGCCGAACCGGGCGGGCGCAGGTCATCGCGGTGACGTCCTCCTGGCTGCCGCCGTCGAGGGGATGGGCGTCCCGCCAGCCGCTCGCCTGGAACCCATGCCCGCGCGCTCGATCGCCGCATCGGGGGTATGGACCACCTACCCTAGCGCAGGACGCGACTGGCACGGCGGGCACGGACCCCGGCCCTTGTCTTCCGGCTCTATCGCGATCCGGCATTCATCCGCGTCATGAACGGGAGCGAACATCGGCACCTCGAGCGGCGGCGTGTGCATCTGGTTCACCGGGCTGAGCGGATCCGGCAAGACGACGACCGCGCAGCGGTTGCGCGACGTCGCCGAGGCGGCCGGCTCGGTCGTGACCCTGCTGGACGGCGACCTCGTCCGTCGCGATCTCTTCCCGCAGCTCGGCTTCAGCCGCGAGGACCGGGACCGCAACGTTCTTGCCGTCGCGTGGATCGCTGCGCAGATCGTCCGTCACGGCGGGGTCGCGATCTGCTCGTTGATCAGCCCGTATCGGGCGGCCAGGGAGCAGGCCCGATCACTCGTGGGAGCCGAGCACTTCCTCGAGGTGTTCGTCGACACGCCGGTCGGCGTCTGCGAGGCTCGCGACGTCAAGGGGCTCTACCGGCAGGCCCGTGGAGGCGAGATCGGTGCGATGACCGGCGTGGATGACCCGTACGAGCCGCCGTCCGACCCCGAGGTCACGCTCGATACGGTCGGCCGGTCGGTCGACCAGAACGTCCAGGAGATCCTGCGCGTGCTGGACGAACGGGGGCTCCTGCGCGGGGTCCAGGCGCCGGGGGCCGGAGACCGCTAGCCTGCCTCGCCGGCGTCCGTCCCTGGCGCGTCGGGCAGATCGTCGGGGCTCGGCCAGCCGCTCTGGGCCGACCCGGCGACCATGCCGGCCCCCACGGTGTCGTACGTCGTCTCGTCGATGAGGATGAAGCTCCCGGTGTCGCGATTGGCCCGATACTCGTCGACGAAGAGTGGCTCGCCCGTGCGCAGATGGACCCGGCCCACTTCGTTCATGTCGAGCTGCGTCGCCTCGAGGTTCCGGTGGAGCGTGTTCACGTTGATGCTGTAGCGCAGCTCGTCCAGGACCGCCCGGACCGTCCGCGTGGTGTGCTTGAGGAGGTACCGCCCCCCGGGACGGAGTGGGGTATCCCACAGGGCGCAGACCATCGCCTCGACTTGCCTGGTGACCAGTGGCTGGTTGTGCGGGCGGCAGAACATGTCGCCGCGGCCGATGTCGAGCTGGTCGGCCAGGAGCATGGTCACCGACATTGGCGGGTACGCCTCGGCCAGCTCCTGTCCGGACATCTGGATCCCGGCGATCGTGGTCGTGTGACCCCTGGGCAGCACCGTGATCTCGTCGCCCACGGCGAAGACCCCCGAGGCCACCTGACCGGCGTATCCCCGGTAGTCGTGATAGGCGCCCAGTTGCGGGCGGTTCACCCACTGGACCGGGAACCGGGCATCGATCAGGTTGCTGTCCGACGCCACGTGGACGTGCTCGAGGTGGTAGAGCAGCGTCGGCCCGTCATACCACGGCATCTGGTCCGAGCGCCGGACGACGTTGTCGCCGTGGAGCGCCGAGATGGGGATGAATCGCACGTCGTGGACATCGAGTCGAGACGCCCAGGAGCCGAAGTCGGCCACGATCCGTTCGTACCTGTCCTCGTCGTATCCGACGAGGTCCATCTTGTTGATCGCGATCACGAAGTGCGGGACACGCAGCAGCGATGCGACGAAGGCATGGCGCCGGGTCTGCTCCACGACGCCGGTCCGGGCGTCGACGAGGATGACCGCAAGATCGGCTTTCGACGCCCCGGTGACCATGTTCCTGGTGTACTGAACGTGGCCCGGAGTGTCGGCGATGATGAACTTGCGGCGTCGCGTGGCGAAATAACGGTAGGCCACATCGATCGTGATCCCCTGCTCGCGTTCCGAGCGAAGACCGTCCATCAGCAGGGCGAGGTCGACCTCGGCGCGCCCTCGCCGGTTGCTGGCGCGCTCGAGAGCGGTCAACTGGTCGTCGAAGATCTGCTTCGTCTCGTACAGCAGGCGCCCGACCAGCGTGCTCTTCCCGTCGTCGACGGAGCCGACCGTCGTGAACCGGAGGAGGTCGAGCTCCAGGGGCCGCCCCGTGTCGGCGACGGTATCGCGGTTCAGAAGTAGCCCTCCCGCTTCCGGTCTTCCATCGCGGTCTCCGAGAACGTGTCGTCCGCTCGGCCCGCGCCGCGCTCGCTGATGGTCGCGGCGGCGGTCTCCATGATCACGTCGGCGACGGTCCGCGCCTGCGAGGCGATGGCTCCCGTCGACGTCATGTCGCCGACGGTCCGGTAGCGCACCTCCAGGGTCTCCACCCGCTCGTCCGGGCGCACGGTCAGGAACTCGCTCGCGGCGAAGTACATGCCCGACCGCATGAAGACCTCCCGGCGATGGGCGAAGTAGATGGACGGGACTTCGAGCGCCTCACGTTCGATGTACATCCAGACGTCCATCTCGGTCCAGTTCGAGATGGGGAAGACGCGCATGTGCTGGCCGGTCCGGATCCGGCCGTTGTACAGATTCCAGAGCTCGGGTCGCTGGCGACGGGGCTCCCACTGGCCGAACTCATCGCGCAGCGAGAAGACGCGTTCCTTGGCCCGCGCCTTCTCCTCGTCGCGGCGAGCCCCTCCGAAGACGGCGTCGAACCGATGCTCCTCGATCGCATCGAGCAACGTGACGGTCTGGAGCCGGTTCCGGGACGGGTCCGGCCCGGGTTCTTCGCGGACCCGGCCACGGTCGATCGACTCCTGGACCGATGCGACGAGCAGCCGCTCACCGAGTTCATCGACCCGGCGATCCCGATAGTCGAGGACCTCGGGAAAGTTGTGGCCGGTGTCGATGTGCATGACCGGGAATGGGAACGGGGATGGCCGGAATGCCTTTTCCGCGAGGCGGAGGAGCACCAGCGAGTCCTTGCCGCCGGAGAAGAGGAGGACCGGCCGCTCGAACTCGGCGACGACCTCCCGCATGATGTAGACCGACTCGGACTCGAGCGCGGCGATGTTGGACGTTGCGTACGACATTCCTGCTCGTTGGGGTCGAAGGCCGGGTGGGTGGAGGTCGGGGCCGGGAGGTCGGGGCCGGGGGGTCGGAGCCGGGGATGGGCGCCGCGCTCCAGGCCGTCAGTCGCCTCGCGCCGAATCATGGCATACATCGGACGGACCGCGCGGTCCGGGAGCGCGCCGCCCACGGCGGGGCTACCCGGAGGACGACACGTCGGCGGGTGCCGTCCCGCGCAGGGCGCGCTCGGCGGCTCCGAGCAGCGCGGCCACCTCGGCTCGGGCGGTCGCCTCGCCATCGGGCAGGGCGGACACGAACGCCCGGTAGGCGACCTCGAAGCGCCGGCTGGCCTCGGCATGGGCGCGCAGCCCCTCCCCGGTGAGGACGACCAGGTACGACCGACCATCACGCGGGTTGGGCATCCGCCGGAGGTGGCCCCGCGCCTCCATCTCCCGGATGTCGTCGACGACGGTCGTGAGCGGCTTCGAGAGTTGGGCCGCGAGCGCCGTGGGGGAGACCGCTTCGTCCTCGAAGACGACGCTGTAGGTCGCGTACTCCTCGGGCGTCAGCGGCGAGGTCGCCATCGCGGTCGTGAGCAACTCGTGGACCCGCTGGAGGAGCACGAACAGGTCGAAGAACAGCGAGTACGTCGTCTGCCGCGGCAGGTCGGTCACGGAACGGGCCGGGCGAGGATCGTGTCCAGCGCGGCATCGCGGCCAGCGGTCCAGTCGGCGAACGAGAGCGGCACCGCGATGTCCGGGTCGATGTCCAGGCGGGCGTCCGGAGGGGTGGTCGGTTCGAGCAGCGTCGCGACATTGACCGCCAAACCGGACCAGGGCAGCCGGTAGGTTTCCGGATTCGCCCACGGGTCCGGGCTGCCGCCCATCGGCTCGCCGACGATCGTGAGGCTGGTCCGGGCCTGGAGCTCGCCCGCGAAGATCGACCCGCCCGAGTAGGTGTTCCGTCCGGTGATGAGGAAGAGGCGGCCGGCCTTGTTGAACTTGGCGATGTCGAACGCGTCCACGACGGCGTCCAGCGCCCGGAACTCCCCGCCGTAGTTGTGGCGGATGTCGACGACGACCCGCTTGACGTCCGCGCCCAGGAGCACGGTCGCGAGCTCCGCCGCCTCCGCCTCGACGAAGTCGACCCGGTTGTACTGGACGTACAGCGTCCCGTCCGCGAGGCGCGTCCACCACAGCGGCTCGTCCATCCTGGACAGGTAGCGGACGTTCGGATCGGCCGGCAGGAACAGGCCGTACGGGCTCGCCCAGGCGTTGTAGTCGGCCATCGGGATCGAGCCGACCGACACCGTCCGCGTCGCGCCGCTCGCATCCACGATCCCGACCTGCACCGACCTGACGTCGTCGATGAGGCCGAGGCCATGGAGGACCTCCGTCGTCAGCAGGAAGCGCGGTGTCAGGAGCCGGACGGTCGCGTCGTTGTCGCGCGGGATGAGCGGCGCCAGCGCCCGTGTGACGTCGGCGACCGGCCGGCCGTCGATGCTCTGCACCTGCGCCCCGATGAGGTCCTCGTACGGCGCGAGCGCGTCGATGACGTGGATCCCGTCCGGGAACAACCACACGCGGAGGGGCAGGCTGTGGACCGGGAATCCGGCTGTCCGGGCTCCACGGGTAGAGGCCCGTGTGCGAGTCGCGCCCGTGGGCGCTCACGAGCGCGACCAGGCGACAGGTGCCGACCATCAGAGCGTCGTCGGAGGCGGTCGCGACGGTGGCCCGGAGAAGGCCGACTCCGCGCTCGAAGTCGGCCTTCGGGGTGTCGTGGAAGAGGTCCGGGTGGAGCGCCTCCAGTGCGAGGATCAACCCGTCCAGATCGGCCTGCCAGCCGGCCACTCGATCGTCCGTCGCCGAGGGCGGCGCGACCGAGGCGGGTGGGGTCTCGGGAGTGTGTGCCGCGGTGGCGGCCGAGGACGCTGGAGGACCGGTCGGGCTCGCGACGACCGCCGGGGAACAGCCGGCGAGGAGGATCAGCAGGGCCAGGAGGGCGGGTCGCCTCATGGGCAGATACTACGGTACCGTAGTAAATCCGTCCCGCTTCCTGAGACGCCCCGAAGACAGGGACGGCTACCGTTCGGGGCGTCTTCGCCGCTGACGCGGCTGATCGGAACGTCAGGAGTGGGTCAGGTATGAGCCATCCACGATTCCAGGCCCAGAACCCCCGGTTCAGCCATGACAAGTTCGGCTGGTACGCCTGCGGGCCGGTCTCGCTGGCGATGGGCATCGAGGCCGTCAAGGGCGACCAGCCCCGGGTCAGGGGCAAGCAGGTCCGGCTCCGGACGGAAGACAGCCAGCCCAAGGACGGGACGAACCTCGCCCAGCTGCAGAAGGCGGCGGGCACGTTCGGAGTGGACGTCGAGGTGCGCCGCAGGCTGCCGTTCAACCAGCTGCTGGCCGCGCTCAAGGCCCATCGCCCCGCCGTCGTCGGGCTGTCCTACGCGCCGATGCGCCACGAACACACGACCGGCGATCCGAACTTCACCGGCAACCACTACGTGCTGCTGATCCCCGACAAGGACGGCATCCGGTGCTTCGATCCGCTGTGCGACGGACGGCGTCCCGGGATCAACCTCGGGTCGTATCTGATCGGCCATGCGCTCCTCGAGGAAGCGACGTCGCAGATGGTCGTGGATGCCCATGGCAACACGGTAGGCGCCGGCCGCGTCTATGCCGGGCTGCTGCCGCCGTTGAAGTCGGCCGATGGTGGGGGCGTTGCCGTCATGGATCACGATCCAGTCGACGATCCCACGCCCGTCGATCCCACGCCGCTCGTCCTGCGCCGCGGCGGCGAGAAGCGCTTCCGGGGCCAGTACCTCGGCATCCATGAGGTGTCGAACATCCGGGCCAACCCGCACGTGACGCAGCTCGGGGCGCCGGCCGACAACATCGTCGGGCACCTCCGGCGCGGGGAGTCGTTCTACTGCGCGCAGACCACCGAGATCGGCCAGAAGGTCGCGGGGTCGCGTCGCTGGCACGGCGACCGGTCGGGCGACCATTGGATCCACTCGTCGCGCGTCCGGCACGTCTGAGGAGGAATCGCCATGCAGGACCAGATCCAGGGGATCGCGACGGCGGACCCCGACGACTCCGACGAGCCCGATGTCGACGACGACCCGGTCACGGCGGTCGCGGATGACCCGCCCCCGCCGTTCTCGGCTCCGCCGTCCGAGGCCGTCGAGGACGACGCGTTCCCGGACGACGACGACAGCGATGAGGATCCGTTCGAGGTCGCCGCGCATCACAACCAGTGACCGGGCGACCCCATCCGGGCGCGAGCCGCGATCGCCCTAGCGGCGGGTCCGCCACCCTCGCCGAGCGGGCGGTGGCGCGGTCTTCACGTTCACGCGCGACGCGAGCGCCTGGTCGATCTGCGCCGAGAACGGCCGTCCGATCGGTGTCCGGCGGAGCCATTCGAGGTAGTCCGGATCGTGCTTCGCGAGGTCAGGGATGGTCCAGCCGGCGTAGCGTCCGAAGTCGAGGCCGCCCTCGGCCGTGGTGGCGCGCCGCAGCGGGTCCCGGCCGGGCGCACGGGTCGAGGGCGCGGCGGACCTCCGGTCGGAGGCCTTCCGGCGGTTCGTGCGGCGGCGGTCGCCCTCCATGCCGGGGGTCCGGCCGGTGGCGTCGTAGGTCGCCCGACGCACTGGATCGCCCAGGACCGCCCACGCATCGTTGATCGCCTTCATCGCGGCCACGCTGCCGCCGGCATCGGGATGGTGCTTGCGCGCGAGCGCACGGAACGCGGCCCGCACGACTTCGGGCTCGGCGGCCCGCGCGATCTGCAGGACTTCGTAGAGATCGGTCACGCGGTGGACGGTACGTGCCGCGTCCCCCGAGACCTATGGCCCACAAGTCCCGGCGCTCGACTCCCCCATGGCCCACCCGACCGCGAGCGCGTCATCTGGCGGCAGCGGAACGATGGAGCGCCCGACGGACTAGGTCGAAACGCCCTCGTCCACGGGACCCCCGAGCTCGACGACACGGCCATCGACCGGTCCCGCGTCCGGGTACTCCTCGCGTTGCGCGAAGCCGGCCCCGGTGAGTCCCAGCGCGGTCGCCACCGGGTCCGTCATGAACAGGTAGGGTCGCGCACCGATCCGCGCTCGGATGGTGTTCTTGAGCAGTCGATGCGCCACGGTCACGGCCGGGCCGAGCAGATCGCTCCCGTAGCCGACCGACTGGCGGACGGCGAGACCTCTGTGGAGGACCATCTTGAGGTCGAGGTGAGCCACGGCCGGGCAGGCGGTACAGATGTGGTCGTTCGCGGGGATGGCTCGCGTGCGACTCTCGGTGAACTTCACGTAGGTCGACCGGAGCTTCGTCAGGACCCGGTCACCCTGGCCATCGAGCAAAGCCGCCGGCGCCACCGCGAAGACCGCGTCACCCTCCAGTTTGACGAGGGTGAAGTCGGGCTCGAGGCCCTCGATGACGGCATCCAGGAGCGCCCCGAGGACGGAGTAGGCGGCCGGGATGCCCCCGCTGAAGTCGATCCCGTGCTCCTGCTCGACCCCCGCCATGAAGCCGGTGTAGCCGGAGATGTCGGCCAGGAGGAGGTACCGGTCGCCGGCCGCGGCATCGGCGCCGCCGCTCGCCCCGCGATCGTCTACTCGCTCCATGCCGTCCATCCATCCTCACCGCTGTGGACCGCGCCGCCGGGCCGCACACCAAGTGTAGGGCCGCGACGAGGACGCACCGTCGCGAGGCGAGCCACGAGGCCCGCGAGCGACGCCGTCGCGACGTCAGTCGATCGCGGCCGGTACCCGGGCCCCCTGCCTCGCGGCGTACTCGGCGATGCCGACCATCGGTGGACGCTGGTGGTCGCCGAGCTCGATCACCTCGAGCTCGAGCTCGTTGTGGCTCGAGCGGGGGAGCTTCATCCTCGAACCGAGCTCCGCGAACAGGTGGGCCCGGCGTCCCGACTCGAGCCTCGTGAGGACCGCCTGGAGGATCACGAAGCTCATCTTCGAGAGGCCCTCGATCTCCTGGTTGCGGTGGACGCGGCGCTCGAGGTCCACCTGGCCGAGGCCGTCGAGCCCGACCCGTTCGTAGATGTCGATGAGGTGCCCGATCTCGACCGCGTAGCCGGTGAAGAACGGGATCGACTCGAGTAGCGACCGGCGACCCGCGTACTCGCCGGCCAGCGGCTGGATGAAGCCTGACAGCTCGGGGTACAGGAGGTTGATCAGGGGCCTGGCGACGAGCTCGGTCACCCGGCCGCCGCCTCCCTCCTTGAGCACGCCGGCCTCGACGATCGGACGCTGGTAATAGCCCTTCACGTACTGGATCCGGGGCTCGACGAGAAGCGGGCCGAGCGTCCCGTAGACCATCCGCGGGTGCCAGTCCTGGACGTCCGTGTCGGCCCACACGACGAGGTCCCCCGTCGTCTCGTAGAGGCTCTTCCAGAGGGCCTCGCCCTTGCCCGTGAATGACCCATAGCGGGCGAGGACGTCCGGATGCTGGACGACCCGGGCACCCTCCGTCTCGGCGATCGCGCGGGTCCGGTCCGCCGATGCCGAATCGATGACGAGGATCTCGTCCACGAGCGGGATCCGTTCGACGAGGCTCTCCCTCGCCCGGCGGACGATCGGGCCGATCGTGGCCTCCTCGTTGAGCGTCGGGAGCACGAGGCTGACCGTGAGACCCCGCCGCTCCTTCTGGTCGACGAGGCGGCGGAGATCCGCGAACTCCCCGTGGTGGTAGTTGGACTCGGCGAACCAGCGGTCGACCCGGCGTGGGATCGCCCCGAGCTCTTCGGCGGCGCGGTCGACGGCGGCGAGGGTTCCCGGGCTGGCGGCGAGGGTGTCGAACGTCTCGGCCGGGACGTCGTCGCGTGTTCGGACGACCATCACGGACCCCCGCGCCTCGCGGACCAGGCGACCTGGCACCGCCCCCAGGGGGTCGGTCTCGGTCCCCATCTGGACGGCGCCGGGAGACTTCGGGGTGGCATCCATCCCCGCGACGGACGCGCCGAGGAGGAGCAGGTCGCCCGGACCGGTCTCGTCCCGGATCGCGGCGACGACATCGGGTGCCTCGTGCACGACGCGCTGGACCTCGCCGCCGACGTGCGCGAGCGCCATCGCGAGCAGCGACTGCTCCGATGCGCGACGCGCCTCGTCGGTGAGTCCCGGCGGCATGACGTGGATGACCGTCACCGGGAGCCCGCGACCGCCGGCGATCGCCCCCGCCATCGCGAGGGCGAGCTCGGCATGCGGTCCGCCGCGAACGGCGACCAGCACGCGATCGACCGTCCTGGCCTGGTCAAGGCGGACCATCGCCACGTGGCACACGGCCGCGTCCCGGCAGGCACGCACGATCGCCTCGACCGCCTCGCGCGGATGACTGTCGATCGGGCCGTCGTCGGTCCAGCCTGCCAGGAGGAGATCGGGCCGGAGCTCGGTCGCGGCTGCGACGACACCCTCCGCGACCGAGCGGTCGATCCGCACCAGCGGATGCACGGGGTAGGACAGCGCGGCCGTCAGTTCGTCGAGTCGGACGCGGGCTGCCCGGGCGGCGGTGGCGCCGGAGCTCAATTCCTTGTCGGCTGGCACCTCGACGACGTGGACCGCGGTCAGGTCCGCCGTGTCGGGCGCACGCCAATTGGATGCCACGTCCGAGAGCCGGACGAGATCGGCATGGTCGACGACCGGGATGAGGATCCGCGGCCGCTCAGCGAAGAAAGGCATCGGCCGGGATCCTCGGTGACGGGTGCCCACTACGATGCACGCCCGGCAGGCTCGTGTCGACCCGAACGCGCCGGCCCCGGCCGGGTTGGGTGCCGTCCGATCGCGGCCACCCCGGGACCGCGACCCGAGCCGGCCGACGCTGGTCGCACCGGGAGACCGAGCAGAGTCGCCCAGACTCGACATGGGTCTACCCGCCGCTTTAGGCTCTTGTCGATCCGCAAGGGAGAGCGTCATGCCGATCGCCGCCAGATGGCCGGTCGCGACCTTCATCGTGGTCGTCCTCGCGATGGGTGGGCTGGTATTCGTGGCTGGGCTCCAGCGCGAGGTCACCCCGTTCGCTCTCGTTCTGGTCATCCCGATCTCGGCGATCGTCAGCGCCTGGCTCGTCGGCGGTGCCGTGATGGTCCGCGGCCTGTTCTCCCGGATCACTCGGTGGCGCGTTCCGGTCCACTGGTATGCGCTGGCGATAGGGATCCCGCTGCTTGGGACGCTCGCCATCGACGTTGCGGGGATCGCGCTCGGTCAGGCCACCATCGACGGAGTCGTCGCGGGGCTGAGCGCGAGCGTGATCGTCGTGCCGCTCGTGGTCCTGCTGCCGGCCCTGTTCGAGGAGTTCGCGTGGCGCGGCTTCGGAGTCGAGGTGATGCTGGAGCGTGGCCACTCCCTGGCGGTCGCGGCCCTGTCCATCGGCGTCGTGTTCACCGCGATCCATCTGCCGCTGTACCTCCCCGGCCAGCTGTACGACGACCTGCCGCTGTGGCCGGTCTTTCTCACCCTGATGGGCTACGCCGTACTCCTCGCGTGGATCTACGACGGCAGCGGCCGCAGCTCGCTGCTGGCGGGCATCACCCACGCCGCGCTCAATGGGTTCGTTCCCCTGACCGCCGGCCTCGACAAGGTCTGGGTGTGGGAGGCACGCGGGATCGTGTTCGCCCTCATCGGCATCGCCGTCCTCGGCCGCATCGCCCTCCGGCCGATGGCCGCCAGGGCAGACCTGCCCCAGGGAAACGCATCGGCCGTCGGCGATCGCGGGAGCTGATCGAGGACAGGGCGCCGCGAGCCGCGAGCGATCCGACTGGCGCTCATGTGTCCGATGCGGTCGACACTCCGCGGCGCCGCCGGAGACGGGGTACCTCGTCAGGCCGGCTCGGCGACCGCCCCCGCCGAAGTCGTCTGGACCGCCGACGGCGCGAGAACGAAGACGGCGACGGCGGCGGCCGCGAGCACCCCGGATGCCACGAGGACGGCGTCCCCAACGCCACCCACGAACGCCTCCTGGGCGGCCTGGACCAGCGCCTTGCCGGCCTCACCCAGCTGCGCGATCGCCGGCGATGACGTGAACGCGATGGAGCTCAGGACATGCTCCGACACGGCCGGCGGCAGGCCGCGGACGGCGTCGGCGAGCCCATCGCGGTAGCCCTGGTTGAGCACGCTGCCAAGGATCGCGATGCCGAGCGCGCTCCCGAACTCGCGGGCGGTGTCGTTCACGGCGGAGGCGACACCTTGCTTGGAAACGGGCAGCGACGCGGTGATCGCGGTCGTGGCCGGCGTGCCCGCGAGACCCATGCCGAGTGCGAACAGGACGAGACCCACGACGAACACGGCGTACGGCGTATCGACCTGCAGCTGGCTGAAGATGCCGAAGCCGATGGCCATCGAGGCGAGGCCGACCGGCGCGACGCGCCGAAAGCCGATCCGCTCGGCCAGGTGCGGTGCGTTCCGGGCGACCGGCAGGAGTACGAATGGCAACGGCAGCAGCGCGATCGCGGTCTCGAGCGGGGTCCGCCCGGTCACGAACTGGAGGTACTGGATCGCCACGAAGAAGAAGCCGAACGCGGCGAAGAATTGGAGGGTGATGGTCAGGGTGCCGGCGCTGAAGCCGCGCAGCCGGAAGAGGCGCGGATCCAGCATCGGCTGTGCCGCTCGCAGCTCCCAGGTGACGAACAACACGCCCGCGACGATCCCGACGAGGATGCTCGTGATGGGCACGGCATCGGTCCACCCGCGCTCCGGGCCGTTGATGATCCCGAACACGAGCGCGGCCACCGTCACGAGCGACAGGAGACCGCCGACGAAATCGAGGGCCGGTGGGTCCGCCTCGGCGGACGCGGGCACCACGGCCGCCACGCCGACGAACCCGATGGCCGCGAGTCCGACATTGAGCGCGAAGAAGGACTGCCACGCGAAGTACTCGAGCAGGAGGCCGCTCGCGAACAGGCCGAGCACCGCGCCACCGCCGGCCATGCCTACCCAGACGCCGATGGCCTTCGGTCGCTCCGCCTCGGGGAACGACGTGGTGATGACGGACAGCGTGGTCGGCATGATCCCGGCGGCGCCGAGGCCCATGAGCGCTCGCACGGCGATCAGCTGCGTCGCGTCGGTCGTGACCATCCCGAGCCCCGCCGCCGTGCCGAACACGCCCAGACCGATGAGGAGCACGCGCTTCCGCCCGAAGCGATCGCCGAGGGCGCCCGCGAACAGCAGGAGACCGGCGAAGACGACCGTGTAGGCGTCGACGATCCAGGTGAGCTCCGTCTGGCTCGCGCCAGTGTCGCGGGCCAGGCTCGGCAGGGCGATGTTGAGTCCGCTGACCGCCGACACGACGGCCATCAGCGACAGCGCGACGACGGCCAGGACCGCGCGTGTCTGCCGGGCGGTCAGGACCGGTGCCGCCAAGGGGACGCTGTTCATGGGGAACCCTCCGCAAGCAGAATTCATCAGGCGGGGAAATGATATTCTCCATCCGATGAAATCGCAAGGGACTGCCGGCGGGCGGACACGCGGGCGCGGCCGACCGGTCGGTGAGAGCAGCACCAGGGCCAGGATCCTGGAGTCGGCGCGCCGGGAGTTCGGTGACCGGGGCTACCAGCGGACGACCCTCCGCCGCGTGGCCGCGGGCGCCGGCGTCGACCCCCGGCTGGTCGCGCACTACTTCGGCTCCAAGGCGGGGTTGTTCCGAGCCGCGGTCGAAATTCCAGTCGACCCGGAGGAGCTGATCGGTCGGCTGTTCGCGGAGCCGGTGGGGAACCTCGGCTTGCGCGCCGCCGACATCCTCGTGGGCGTCGTGGACGACCCGACCACGCGGCGGGGATTCGTGAGTCTGCTGCGCGCCGCGGTCGCCGAACCTGAGGCCGCCGCGCTCATCCGGGACGTCCTCGCCGATCAGATCCTGGTCCCGCTCGCGTCGCGCGTCGGCAGCGGTCAGCCGGAGCTGCGCGCGAGCCTCGTGTCGACCCTCCTCGTCGGTATCGCAGTGGGTCGCCACATCATCGGATTTCGGAGTCTCGCGGCGATGCCCCGCGAGCAGCTCGTGCAGGTGATCGCGCCGGTCGTCGAGCACTACCTGCTCGGCGACTGGCTGACCGAGCCCGGGGAAGGCGTCCCGTCGGGCTGATCACGCCGGTCGATCCGGGTCGATCCGATGCTCGTGGAGGTTCACGCGATCTCGATGAGACCGACCGCACCTCGTTCGGCGTCACTGAACTTGTGGGTCACGAACGGGTAGGTTCCCGGTTCGTCGAAGGTGAGCTCGACCATGGCCCCGTCTCCCGGCGGGACCATGATCGTCTGGTGCATCCCCATCCGGTTCGCGGGATTGCCCTTCGGGTTCGTACGCGTCGAACAGCTCGCCGATGACGTGGAACGCCGAGGTGCTGCTCGGGCCGGCGTTCATGACGAAGAACCTGACGAGCTCGCCGACGGAGGCCTTGAGCGGGGTCGTCTTGTAGCGGAAGGCCTGGCCGTTGAAGCAGACGACATCCGGCGGGTTGTTCATCATCGCCTTGTAGTCCCCGCCCGTGCCATAGAACTCGCTCTGGACGACGACATACTCGCGGGCTTTCGGCCGTCCCGCCTTCGGGTCCACGATGATCGCGCCGTACATGCCGTCGCCGATATGCATCAGGACCGGCGGCGTCCCGCAGTGGTACATGAACACCCCGGGATAGCGGGCCGTCCACTCGAACGTGAATGACGAACCGGCCGGAACCTCCTGGTAGTTCTTGCTCCATGGCGTTTGCGCGGCATGGAAGTCGATCGAGTGGGCGATCGCCCCGGCGTTCGTCAGCGTGAACCGGACGACGTCTCCCTCGGTGACCCGGAGCGTGGGCGCGGGGACCTGACCGTCGAAGTTCATCGAGTTGTAGGTCGTGTCCGCCTTGATCAGGATCTCCTGTCCGGGTCCATCGTGAGCCGTCAGCTTGAACTCGACCGGGGCCACGACATGCGGGCGATACGGCGGCGGTAGCGCGAAATCGACCGGGCTCGGGTCATGGCCGGTGACCGCACTGGCCGAGGGCGCCGGCGTGGCCGTGGCGGTCGACGGTGCGGGAGCCGCCGAGGCAGGGGTCGTGGATGTCCCGGCGCTCGCACCCGCCGCGGGGGCAGGCGTCGCCCCGAAGGTCCAGCCTGGGGCGGCCGGCGCCGCACATGCCGCAACGATCGTCGCTGCGCCAAGCCCGCCGATGGCCAGGGTCCCCCGCCGGAGCATGGCACGCCGGGTCATGACCGCCCGCGCACCGTGTGGATCGCGAACGACCGGAGCGGAGACGCCGGGGGCGTCGGACCGGGCGTCCGCCGCGGCGAGCTTGCGTTCGAGTGCCATCCCAAACCTCCATTCGATCGATCGGGTGCCCTTCGCCAAGTCTGTCACGTGGGGCCTGCGGGCAGGGCGGCCGAAACGATCCTCTCGGGTCGGCGGCGTATCCTGAGAGCGTGGTGGAGCAGCGACTGTCGCGCGATCAGCTGGAGGCCGTGCTGCATGCCCCGTTGTTCGTGTACTCGATGGTGGCCGGCGCGGACGGTGAGGCGATCGCGGGCCAGTTCATGCGCCTGCGCGAGGAGGTCGCCGCGGGGAGCGACGCCTTCCCGGACATGACCGTCGGTTCCGTCGTGGCACAGGCCCTGGCCGCGAACCTGGACGTCCTCTGGGAGGGGTACCAGGCGGCCGGTCGGTCGCCCCGAGATGGCCTGAAGCGGGCCGTCAAGGCCTTGCGACGGGTGCCCGACCAGGAGGCCCACGCGTACCGGCAGTGGCTTCTGACGCTGGCGATGCAGGTCGCGGACGTTCGGCACGGGATGGGCGAGCCTCGGGTCTCACCCAATGAAGCGGGGGCCATCCGTGAGCTGGCCGGCTGGCTCGGCGAGCCGGCACCGGAGGCGGCATCTACGTGAGGCCGGGGCGTCCATCGACCGCCCCGCAACCCCCGCATCTCCAACCGGAGAGCCATGGCTGAAGCCGCCACGGTCGCACAGGACGCGGTCCCCCGGACCGAGCGGCAGACCGAGTTCCTCTTCGTCCCCCGATGGCTGTCGGCGTGGGGCCTCCTTGCCGTCGCGTCGGTGATGGTGTCCGGCGCCCTCGTCATGGTCCGTCTCACCGAGCCGATGTCGACGACCCAGATCGTTCTGGCCCTTCCCATCGCCCTCCAGGAGATGGTCCTGGCGGTCTGGCTGATCGCGAAGGGCTTCAACGTATCCGCCATCGCGGCCAAGCCTGCCGGTGAACTTCACGATCGCGTGCCAGCTCGAGCGCCGGGTCGCCGACTGCGGCATAGATCGGCACTCCATGACGCCATGGCCACGGCAGGCCCGCACCTGAGCGGCTGAGCGCCCGCGCCCCCCGCGGGACGAGCGTCAGGCGATGAGTCGACGACGCTCCAGGAGCGCGACGGACGTGACGCTGCCTGGCGGGGTCCGGAGCTCGCGGATCTCTGCTTCCAAGTCGTCGACCCACTCGACCGTCGCCGACCACGCCGGGCTGTGAGGCGCGTCTTCGGCGAGGTTGCGTCGGGCGACGCGGAGTTGGCGGGTCAGGGCGGCGAGCTGGTCATGGGGCATGGCTCAAGTCTCACCCATGAGCACGTCTCTGGCGACTGGTCGGTGGTCCCGAGACGACCGGCTGGGGGGCCCGTTGCGCCCTCGTCCGAACAGATGAGTCTCGCGCACTTTCAGCGGTGTCGGCGCGGGACGCCCCGGCCGGCTGGCACCATGCGCGCCGAAGTTGATTGCGATCAAGGTCATGAAGGCACGAACTGCACGGTCCGACCTTTGCCGGCCGCCTTCGCTTCGTACATCGCGGTGTCGGCGTCCTGGACGAGGCCGTCGACGGTCGCGCCCTCCGCCGGGCGGAAGGCGACGCCGATCGAGACGGAAATGCTCGCTGGAACGCCCGCAAGGTCGAACGGCTCGGCGATGCTCTCGGTCGCCCGCGCCGCCACCGCCATCGCCGCCTCGACGGAAGAGACTCCTTCGAGAAGCACCGCAAACTCGTCGCCACCGAAACGAGCCGCGGTGTCCCCTGCCCGGACCACTGTCCGCAGTCGCTCCCCCACGAGGATCAGTAACCGATCGCCCCGGGCATGGCCGAGTGTGTCGTTGACGCTCTTGAAGCCGTCGATGTCCATGAATAGGACGGCGAGGGCCGCCCCCTTCGTTCGAGCCAGCCGGATGATGGCATGCTCTGCGCGGTCGACGAAGAGACTCCGGTTGGCGAGGCCGGTGAGCGGGTCGTGGAGCGACCGGTGACGAAGCTCCTGGTAGAGACGCCCGTTCTCGATCGCCATGGCCGCTTCGAACGTGAGCGTCCGAGCGAGGGCGAGCCGACGCACGTCGATCGGCTGGGGCAGGGCACTCGTAAGTTCGGCGATTCCGACCGGCCTGTCCTGAGCGGTGAGGGGCAGGAGCAGCAGGGCCTGTCGTCCGAGGGTCCGAAGGCGGTCACGTTCGAGCGGATCCGCCTGTTCGTCGGACACGTTGATCACGATCGACGCCCGATCGCGGGCGGCGCGTTCGAGGACGGGCCGCATCGCAAGCGATTCCGGATCCGTCTCCATCGAACGCTCGACCGGATGCGACCCGAACGGAGCAAACCGCCCGGTAGCTGGCGCGAGCGCATAGATGACGCAGTCGTCGAAGCCCATCGCCTCGGCGAGGTGCCGGGCGACAAGCCCGCCGAGCACTCCAGGATCGGTCGTCTCGGCGAGGTCGGACGAGAGCTGGAAGAGCCGGCGGAACTCACGACCCGAGGCCTTGATGCGTTCGGCCGACCGGTAGAGGAGGAAGAAGACAAGCCCGATCACCGTGGCGAGTGTCCAGAGGCGCAGGAGAGTCGCGACCTGGGTCGGGATAGCCGCGTCGTCGGGCAGGAGACTTGCCAGCAGGATAACGATGGTCGCCGCCCAGGCAGAGATCATCAGGTGGCGGAGCGGCCGTCCCGCGAGGTAGGGCAGACCGAGCGCGACCGGCAGCATCGTGGCTGGCGCCAGGACCAGCGCGAGGATCGGCTGGGCAAGCGCTATCGCGACAAGGGCGGCAGTGAGCACGATCGTGACATGGCTGACGACGGTCTCGATATTGCCGCGTTCGATCGCCCTGCGCGAGATGGCCCGAAGTCGAATGGAGACAGCGACGGCCACGATCGTCGTCACGAACCATCGGGGATTGTTGATGGCGATGGCCGCGATGGTGTCCACCCCGCCGCCGATCAGGCTCGACACGATCAGGAGGTTGATGAACCGCCGCACCTCGACTTGCTGCGTGGCCTCATCGGGGCTTGCAGATGCTGCTCGGGCGTCCTCAGGCCGTGTCGCGGGGCTCGACTCGGCCCGGTCAGCGCGCTGCCTCGACCCCGTGCTCCGATCCTCGTTCATCGACTTCCGGAGGAGCCGCTTGAGATGGCCGCTCGGACGGGCGGCTTGGTCATGACGGGCAGACCGGTCCACGATCATGTTCGGTGGCCGACACGACGGTGTCCAGTCCCGCTGCGGGCGACGCGAGTGGTGCGGGCGACGCGACTGGCGCTCCCGGACCAGGGGGAACGGCACCAGCTTCCGCTCCGGCGGATGTCGATCCGTGCGTCCTGGTGACGGCGTCCGAAGCGCAAGCGGCGATCGGCGTCCCGGTCGCGCCGACTCAGCCAACGGACGACGGCTTCGACAACGTGTGCACCTACAAGAGCGCCGACGGACAACACTGGCTCTCGGTCAGCGTCCATGTCGGCGGCATCGACCAGACCAACTTCGACCGTGGCAAGAAGGACAGAAATCAGTGGATGCCGGTCGCCGGGGTTGGCACCGATGCCTGCTTCGACGCCAACTCGGACACGCTCTCCCTCTGGCAGGCCCTCCGCGAGGAGCGAAACGCGCCATCGCGACGGCGCTCCTCGACGGGCGTGACTACGGCTTCGAGACCTTCTTGATCGTGATCGTCAGCTTCGATGTGCCGCCGGGTAGCGTGCCGTTGACGACCACAGACCCATCGAGTGCCACCGGGCGCTCGCTGCCGAGCACAGCCCATGACGAGAGCAGCGTCGAGCCGGAGAACGGGAAGGCGCTGCCGTGGCAGATGAGCGTCTCCGTCCGGATCGGCCCAGGCACGAAGGTGAAGCGCACGAACACGCGAGTCGCGTCGTCGGGATCCGGCCGGGCGGTGATCTGCGTGCCGAAGGTGCCCGTGTAGGTCTTCGGCTTGCAGTCTGATACCGGGGGCGTGTAGGTCGTCGTCCAGGACACGCTGGCGTCGCCGTGGAAGCTGCCGTCGTCGGCCATCGTCAGGTCCAGTGGCTTGAGCGTGATCCTCGTGTCGTACACGTTCCCGAGCTCGTCAAGGTGGATCGTCCCGTTCACGGAGGCGCGTAGCTTCAACTCGGTGGTGTCGAACCGCATCGTGAGCTTCGACTTCCCGCGTTTCGAAACCACCTCGAGGATCACGTCGTTGTGGGCGTTCGGGCGGTCGGGCGCCTCGTACGTGAACTTGGACGGAGTGCTGGGCAGGCGGTCCGGATCGATCGTCTTCTCGGTCCGCAAGGTCGCCTTGATCGGCAGGTTCGCCTCGCGGTGCTCGAACCGCTGATGGACCTGCGCTGTGAACTCGGTCTGAGAGCCGGGTTGGACGTCCTTCTGCGAGGAGCCGTCCTTCATGGGACCCGCATGGGCCCCCGAGTCCGGCAGCTGGATCGCGACGCAGGAGCTGTTCTGCCACGCTTTCTCGGCGCTCTTGAGGATCGTCGGGACGGCGTTCTCCAGGTCGAGCGCGGCGGAGCCGGCGGCGTCCGTGGCCACGTCCCGACTCGTCCCCGGGGCCGCGTATGTGCCACCGGTGACCGAGCCGGACGGGTCCATGGATATCTCGACGAGCTGGATGTCTGCGTCGTCGCTGCCCGATGTCGTGAGGCGGGTCACCCGACCGCTGCCGTTCGTGTAGACGTGGTTCCCGTTGTCGTCGACGAGCGCCAGGAAGTCGCCCGACACCGTCGCCGTCACCGAGGAGCTCGGCAGGGCCATGGTGAACGAGGTCTCGAGCTTCAACGGCACGACCCCGCCGACATCCGGGCAGAAGTCGACCGAGCCCGTGTTGTGGATCGTGATGGTCGTGGTGCGGTTGTAGGCACTCGACCCGGCACCGTCGGTGAAGTGGAGCACCAGCTGGCGGTCGAGCTCGATGCTCACGAGCGAGCCCTCCGCCTTGACCGAGCCGTGTGTATCCATCGTGCCCGTCGCGCGGCTGCCATCGTCGGATGTGGCATCGAACGGCACGGATTCCGACGGCAGTGGTTGTTCCGGGATGCTGTCGGGCCCGTCGAGACCCCCTTGTTGGGCGACCTGGCGGACCGTCCCGGCCAGGGCGTCGGCCGACTGCTTCGAGGGCAGGATCTTGCCCATGATGGCCATGTCGATGAGCAGGAAGCCGACGAGGACGCTGCTGTTGTTGACCGGCGCGTGCGGTCCGGTCCGTCCGTCATCGGGGCCCGTCCGCCAGGTCGCGAGCTTGAGCGCGGGGACTGTCACCGGCGCGTTCGGCGCGTCACCGAGCTGGCGCAGGACCTCGTCGCGGAGAGCGGCCTTGTCCGGGTCGAGCGGCTGATCCGGCACGCCCAGCAGCGTGCCCAGTACCAGCTTCGGGTCGGCGGGCCGGGGCAGGGCGACCAGATCGTTCCCGGATGAAGCGCCTGACGGCGCGCCCGGCGATAGCGCGCCGGACGCGTCGGATGCGATCGGCGAGACGATCGGCGTCGAGGGGCCGCACGCACCGGCTACCAGGGCAGCGACGGTTGCGAGGGTCGCGACGCGATGCGCCTGCCCGGTTCCGCGCACTCGTCACCCCTCGCTGAGGGTGAACGAAGTCGCCTGGTCCATCACGGCAGCAGAACCAATGCCGCCGTGACCCACTCGCCGGGACTGGCGCTGACGTTGAACACGATGTCGCCGACCGCGTAGTAGACCTGGCCGGCCGTCGCCGCTGCGCCCGCCGGACCCAGGATGGTCACGGCCTTGCCGCCCAAGGTCGTGCTCGTGGCCTTCCATCCGTCGAGCATCGCGAGGTACCGCTCGACCATCCCCGCCATGAGCGCCTTCCCGTCCGCGCCGGCAACGCGGTACGCATCCACGTGCAGCGCCTGTGGGGTCGCCACGTCCGCATAACCGTAGGCGATCGTGACGTCGCCCTCTGACTTGCCGAGGCGCGACAGGAGCTCGCGGGCGACCTTGGG
Source organism: uncultured Chloroflexia bacterium (assembly GCA_963719285.1). Taxonomy (GTDB): domain Bacteria; phylum Chloroflexota; class Limnocylindria; order Limnocylindrales; family CSP1-4; genus C-114. The sequence continues at coordinate 47,470 of CAVRBO010000003.1, read as the reverse complement.
ATCGTTCCACAGGATGAGGAAGTTCGAGGACCCGCCCCGTTCGATCGTCATCGCGTGACCGGCGACCTCGGTGGGGATCAGGGTCGCCAGGTCGCCGGGCGCCTGGAACGGCGTCGGGCCGACGGTGGTCGCCGACTCGATCGGCGAGGCTTCGGGTGCCCCCGGGCTCGCTGTCGCCATGGCCGGGCTCGTCGCCGTGGTGGCCGGAGCCGCGGGCGCCGTCGTGGCGGCCCCCGGATCGGACGGGGTCGACGGGCCGCCGGCAGAACAGGCCGCGACCAGGAGGGTCGTCGCGATCGCGCCGATCAGGACGTTGGACGGGTGTCGGCGCGTGCGCCGCGGGATGCTCTCGGCCATGGTTGCCTCCCCTGGGCTGGAACTGCGGGAACGATCAGTCACGTGGTCACCTCGACGATCCGGTTGGCACGCATGTCGGTCGCCGTGATCGCGCTCGACAGCGCGTCGATCGACGCCGCCTCGAACAGGTGGAAGCACGTCTCGTCGTCCGAGATCAGGATCGAGCGCACGTGCCGGATGGCGTCCCCGGCGCTGAGGGCCCCGTAGCGCGCGGCCACCCGACGAGCCTGCTCGAGCACCGGCTCGAACTCCGATCGAGCCGGCACGTACGCCTCGACCAGGAACGTTCGCGGACCTGACATCGAGCGCACGCTAGGCCACGGCCCGCGCCGGCGGTATCGGAGAGAACCCTAGGGTTTGCCCGTGGCGCTGGCCGACGAGCCCATGCTCAGTCGGCGGACGAGCTCGGTCCGCGATCCGACCCCGAGCTTGGCGTAGACGTGCGACAGGTGCAGCTCGACGGTCTTCTGTGCGACGCCGAGGGCGTGGGCGACCTGCTTGTTGGCCTGGCCTTCGGCGACAAGCTCGGCGACCCGGCGTTCGGTCGGCGTGAGGTCCCCCGTCGAAGCCGCTCGGCCACCGATGCGCGACGCCTCGGCCCGGGCCCGCGCCGCCCAACCCACGGCGCCGAGACGGTCGAAAGCCTCGATCGCGGCCGCGAGCGTCTCCCGGGCCGCGCGGAGCTGCCGGGCACGGCGCTGGACGTCGCCCAGGACGAGCCTGGCCCGTGCGAGGTCGAGCGGCAGGGGGCCAAGCTCGAGGAGGCTGACGGCCCGCCCTGCCGCTTCCAGCGCTGCGTCGAGGTCGCCCCGGCGGGCGGCGACGATCGCCCGGCAGCGGGCGGCGATGCCAAGCGCCGTTAGCCGCGTCGATGCGCGCGCCATCGCTTCCAGCCGGCCCGTCAGTGCCTCGGCGTCGTCGATCCGGTCCAGGCCGACGAGCGCCTCGACCGTATCGGGCAGGAAGCGTAGCTCACCGGGGTCCCGCATCCCGGCCCCGAGCAAGGTATCGGCCAGCGGCTGCAGGCACCGGGCCGCGCGCTCGTACCGGCCGGCGGCCAGCGCCGCGGCGCCCAGGGCCCAGGCAGCTACCTCGCCACCGCCGACCGGCGCGCGGGCCAGCGCGGTGTCGAGGTCGGGCGATTCTCCGGCGATCGTCAATGCCTGTTCACCGAGCTCCTCCGCCTCCTCGAGCCGGCCGCGCAGGGCCGCCAGCAGGGCCGATCGCCCGAGGATCGCCGCGACGGATGGTCGTTGTCCGGCCTGGAGCGCCAGGGCATGCCCGGTGCGGGCGTGCTCGTCGGCGGATGTCCAGGCGCCGCACAGGATCTCGACCAGCGTGAGCTGGACCAGGATCGGGGGCACAGCGCTCTCGTCGCCGTGCTCCTCCGCCCGGCCCAGCAGGTCGCTGAACACCGATGCGGCCTCGTCGAGCCGGTCCGTGCACGCGAGCATGTAGCCCCGGGCGTAGGACGGATGGCGCAGGACGCGCAGGTCCAGGAGCGCCCCTTCAAGCTTCATGGCCGCGTCCATCGCGTCGGGCGCCTGACGGCCGATGGCCAGGGACGTGATCGCCAGGGCTGCCAGGCTCTCGGCGAGAGCGACATCGTCGCCCGCACGCTTCGCGGCCAGGACGGCCGAACGCGCATGTCGCTCCGCGGCTGTCAGATCGGCGCGCATCAGGAACAGCCCCCAGGCCAGGCCTTCGTGGATCCCGGCTCGCAGGCCGTCGTCCCGACCGGCCTCGGCGAGCGCCCGGCGGTTGGCGTCCACGCCGCTCGCGATGTCGTTGCCGAAGTGGCGGATCCGGGCCTGGAGCGCGAGGAGGGCCGCTCGGGTCCGCCCACGCGGCGTCGCCGCGATGACGCCGTCGAGGAGCACTCCGGCTGCGGCAGTGTCGCCCGCTTGGAACAGGTATTCAGCCCGGGCGGCCGCCCGCCGTCGCCGGCCGCTGGCACGGTCCGGCGGCGTGAGCCGCACCGCCTGGTCCGCGAGGTCGGCGGCGGCACCTGGGGCACCGCGCCGGAACGTCGCCTCGGCGGCCCGCTCGACCTCCACGGCCACGGCCTCGTCCGGTTCGACCGCGGCCAGCGCCATGTGGCGCGCCCGCTCGTCGCGATCCTCCACCACCCGCGCCAGCGTTTCGTGGATCCGGCGACGTTCGCCCGCCGACACCGCCCCGTAGGCCGCCGACGCGAGCAGGGGATGGCTGAAGCGGACATCGGATCCGTCCAGCTCGACGATTCCGGCGGCGGCCGCGGGTGCCAGCAGGAGTCGAGCAGCGGGTTCGGCGATCCGATCGAGCAGCTCGACCGTCGGGTGTGACGCGGCGGCGGTCGCCAGGAGGGCCGTTCGCGTGGCCGCCGGGAGGGCGTCGAGGCGGGCGCCGAGCAGCCGGCCAAGGTCGACCGAGGCAGGGCCTGCGCCATCGAGCGAGAGGTGCCCGGCTTGCGCCGCTCGGGCGAGCTCGATCGCCAGGTACGGGCTGCCGCGGGACAGGTCGTGCAGGCGTCGCAGCCGCGGCCGCGTCAGGACCGTGACGAACCGCTCGGCGACGATCGCGTGGAGGGCGCCGATCGACACCGGGCCCAGGTCGATCCGCTCGGTCGGCGGGCGCCCGTCCAGGCCGATCGGCGGGGCGTCGCCCTCGCCGCCCGGTCGACGGGTCAGCAGTACCGCCACCGGCTCGGTCCGGAGCCGTCGCAGCGCGAAGCCGAGGGTCGCGGCCGAGGCTGGGTCAAGCCATTGCTCGTCATCGACGGCCAGGAGCAGCGGCTGCGACTCCGCCAGCAGGCGCAGCGTCGTGAGGACGGCGACCCCGACCGTTCGCGGATCGTGGGGCGATCCACGGGGCCGGTCCAGCAGCAGAGCCGCTCCCAGCGCGTGCTGCTGCGGCTCCGGCAGCCGCGTCCGAACGGCGGCATAGGAGTCCGCGAGGAGGTCGCCGAGGCCGGCGAAGACGAGCTGGGCCTCGGCACGGACCGGTCTGGCCTCGACGACGGCATAGCCCTGGGAACGGGCCTCGTCCACCGCCCACCGCCACAGGGTGGTCTTGCCGATCCCGGCCTCGCCCTCGATGGTCAGTGCTCGCGGAAGCCGATGGCGGGCACCCAGGAACCCCTCGACGGTCGCGACTTCACGCGCGCGACCGAGTGGACCTCGATCCGCGGGCGGTGCTGCGCGATCGTCCTGGCCGGTCAGCGTCGTCACCATCGGCACCCCGCAGCATCATGGGCGCGGCGGGGGACGTCGTCCAGCCTCGAGCTCGGCCATGGGTGGCTGCCCGGTCGGATGTGGGATGGGATCGGCTCCACCAACCGCCCGCGAGCAGCACAGCGCCGGGCACGATGCCGGCCACGACAGCGACCAGGGCGGCCGAGCGGTCCATGCCCGCCGCGACCAAGCCGAGCGCGCCGCAGACGCTCAGTGCCGCCCCGATCCAGACCATGACAGGCAGGCGCCAGATGACGTAGAAGCCGAAGAAGTGCATGCCGACCACGACCGAGATCCAGGCGATCGATGCGTCGTGGATCCCGAGCATGTCGTTGAGGACGAGCAGGCCGCCGATGCCGGCGGCGATCTCGGCCGCGACGATGAGCCAGTACGAGCGGCTGAATCCGATGCCGGGCGGATCGGGCCGGTCGGGCCGGGGAAGGCCGATCAGCAGGCCTGCCGCCGCGAGGATCCCGATCACCCGGACCGGGGTGGCCTCCGACGCGGGGAGCAGCTGCGCGTTGGCCATGATGTAGATGAACCCGAAGACCGTCGTGATGACGATCGAGATCCGCTTGTGGCGAGTCATCCAGCCTCCTTTCCTGTTGCCCGTTTGCGTCCCGGTTCCGGCCCGCGGCTCGCGGGATCCGGCGCCCGAAGAGCGGCGTCGGCCTCGCGCTCCTCATGCCCCCGGCCCTCGGGTGCAAAGCTCACCAACAGGTCCCAGGCGCCTTGCGTGCCAGCGGTGATGAGCAGGAACACGACAACGGCGGCGGCCCACACCGCCTGCTCGACCCCAGTCGCCAGGGTGACGCCGGCGATCACCAGTAGCGCGAACGCGATCCCGGGAAGCACGAACTGGAAGGCGAGCCTGGCCCTCGTCGACCCGCCGTGGCGCGCGTTCGCCAGTGCCGCCTGCGAGGAGATGAACCCGAACAACCCGATCAGCACGAGACCGACTGCCTGGACGTACGGGACGCCCTTGGGCACGAGCATCAACAGCGACGCGAACAACGCATAGAGCAGGCTGGTGGCAGAGCCGATCGCCAGCCCGCGCCGGAGGCTGTCCAGGCCTCGCCGTTCGACGTGGATCGACAGGCCGACGAAGGTCAGGCCGAGGAGCACCGCGGCCGCCCCGGTGGACGCGATGAAGAAGTCGTGCCATGTGGGGAGGGCGGCCTCGATGGGCGGTGCCGAGGTCACTTCGCGGCGCTGCGCGTCGTCGGCTGCTCCACGGTCTTTGGCCGCGCGCCGGCAGGCTCCGACGCGTGGATCAGCCGGACCGCCTCCGCCATGCCCTGCAGCCAGGGCTGGCCATGCCCGGGCAGCACGATCCCGGCCGGGCTCTCGGCGATCTTCGCCAAGGACTCGACGGCCTGCCCGCGATCGGCGGTGAACGGCGCGACGCGCGGGCCGTGCGCGCCGTCCGTGACCGAGTAGGTCGCGAAGGCGTCGCCCACGAACAGGGCGTCGCGAGCCGCAATCCAGAGCGCTGCGCTCCCGGGCGTATGGCCCGGCACGAGCGTCACGTGCGGACTGCCCGGGATATCGATCGTCGCCCCGTCGCCGTAGGTCGAGACGACCTTGACGACCGGCCGCTTGAGCCCGCCATTACGCAGCCCCAGCCACAGGAACCCGAGCAGTGGCGCCAGGTGGATCCTGCCCATCGGGTTGTTCGGATCCTCTTCGGCGCGCGCCAGGCCCGCGTCCGCCTCGTGGATCCAGACCGGCACCTTGCGCTCGGTCCGCACCCGCTCGGCGAAGCCGAGGTGGTCCGAGTGGCCGTGCGTCAGGACGACCGCGCGGACGTCCGCGATGCCGCGGCCCATCGCCGCGAGCTCCTCCGGGATGTCGTCGTAGAAGCCCGGCATGGCGGCGTCGATGATCGTGACCTCGCCCGCCTCCTCGACGAGGTAGGCGTTGACCCTCGGGTCGTCGCCGATGCGGTGGATGCCATCCGCGACCTTCATGCCATCGCCTCCGCGACGCGATCGAGCGATGGGTGGGCCAGGGCGAAGGAGATCTGGCGAGCTACCTCGCGGAAGCCGTCCCGCCCAACGGCGGACTGGAACGCGCGGGGATGAACCAACTCGGCCACGTTGACGTACCGGAACTGGGCGTTCTCGTCGAGGCTCACGCGCAGGCGGGTCGACAGGAACCGCGGCTGCTCCAGCATGTAGTCGGTCGTCTGCTGCCAGCCCGCAACGAACTCCTCGTCGTGGCCGGATGGCAGCTCGAACACGTTGATCAGCGTCACCGCCATCGGATCACCCCTCCCGCCGCTGCACGCGGCTGTTGGTGGCGGCCTTGTCGCCCTGGCGAGCCGACATCGCCCACGCGAGGATCAGGGCGCCGATCAGGACCAGGACACCGTGGGCGATGCGGAGTGGTTGGCCGGCCGCGAACTGCGGGATGTACAGCGCGAACGCGATCGCCAGGACGATCCCTGACCAGCGCGCGAGACGGCCGGAGCGCCAGATCGCGATCGCGAACAGGACGACGCCGACGCCGAGCGCGGCGAGGCCGGCGATGATCCAAAAGATCCCGACCTCCCAGCGGATGTCGTTGACGATCGCAATGAGGTCCGGGCTGTCGCGATCGACGACCGCCTGGCCCACTGCGTGCAGGCCGAAGACCTCTGCCCCGTAGTAGGGCAGGGTGAAGCCGATCCCGGCCCAACTGAGCACCATTCCCCAACTGGCCGTGCGCTCGCCGCGCGTCCCGCGAAGGCGCTCATAGACGCCGAGCAGCGCCAGGCCGAGCAGGATGAAGCCGGCCATGGCGAGCGAGTGGGCGATGATCCAGCTTGTCGATGCGAACGCCTGAGCACCCTCGATGCCGGTCTCGGAGGAGAACGGCCGCAGGGCCGGGTAGGCAACGAACAGCATCCCGGCCACGACGAGTGAGATCGCCGTCAGGATGGGCACGGCCATCGGGATCGTTCGGGTGTCGAGTGCCGCCCTGCTGAGTCGGGCGTGCTCATAGTCGGTCGTGGCCATCGCAACCTCCATGGCGGGACGCGACGCACGGTCGCGCATGGAACTGGTCGCGGGCGGACGACGAGGGCGGCACCCGGATCGGCGATATGTGCCGTTCGACCGAGGGGCGGTCGCGTCGGGCGCGGGGCCCGCACCGCCTCGTCCACGGGTAGGCCAAAATAGTAGCCTATAGGCTACTAGTTCGCAAGCGCGGGCCGCCTACTGAGCACTCGCTGACTGCCGGAGCACCAAGTCGTCCATCACGGTCGCCAACTCGGCCAGGACCCGGGCCGCTTCCGATCCGTGCAGTCGTGAGGCGACCTCCGCAAGGACTCGACGGCGCCGGGCGATGGAATCCTCTACGAGGATCCGCCCGTCCGGGGTGAGGCGGGCGACCTGTGCGGTTGATCCGTCCACGTCGGGCTCGAGGCTGATCAGGTTGCGCGCGGCGAGTCGGTGGAGCAGGCGGCTCGTGGCGGGCACGGTGACGTCGACGCGCCTCGCGACCGCGCTGATCCTGGCACCGTCCTCTGTCTCCGCGACGACCAGGATCGCCCGCCACTGCTGAAGCGACATCGAGCGAGCTCCGGCGAGGCGCAGGGCGTCGTCGGTGAGGGCAACGCTCGCGCGCGCGATGATTTCGAGAGAGTCAGTCGGAGTCACTGGCCAGATTCCTTCGATTCGTGTAGCCATAGGGCTAGCCAACAGGCTAGCCTTGAGGCTAACATCTCGGCACGCCCGTCGCGTTCGCAAGAGCGGCGAGTTGCTCGCCGTTGGGCGCGTCGGCCAACGACACTTCTTGTGGGTCCAGCGACAGGAAGGAGAGGTCGATCATGTCAAGCACGGTTATCGAAGGGCGCAGTGGCGGGTTGACCATCGAGCGTCGTCCCGTGGCATGGGCGATCGTGCTCGCGATCGGCTTCCTTGCCGTATCAACGCTGGGGACCCTGGCCCTCAATGCGGCCGTGCCGTCGCTCGACGGCAAGAATCGTGATCTCATCGTCGAGTTCCTGCTCGCCGCGTTCGTGCTCGGGATCGTCGCGGTTCTCGGCTGGCGCCGGGACGTCGGGATCAACGGACTGTCTTCGTGGCGTCATCTGTCACTGCTGATCCTGCCGTTGCTCCTCGTCCTCATCCCACTCGCCGGAGGCATCGAGTCCACCGACACCACGACGCTCGGTGTGCTGCTCCTGGGCTATGCCGCCAACAGCATCGCGGAGGATGGGATGTTTCGCGGGATCATCCCCAGGATGCTTCGGTCCAGGGGGCTGATCTGGGTGGTCGTCCTGTCAGCGCTCCTGTTCGGACTCGCGCACTTCGGCAACATCCTGAGCCGGCCGGATCAATCGGTGGCGATCACCGCCGCGCAGGCTGTTGGGGCGTTCAGCGAGGGGATCGGGCTGATCGCGATCCGCCTGGCGACGCGAACCGTGATCCCGGTCATGGTGATCCACTTCCTGAGTGACCTGTTCCTCCAGCTCGGAGGCCTGCCGACGATCCCGGTGAACGTCTTCCAGTCGGTCGTCATGCTCCTGTTCGGCATCTGGATCCTGCGCAGGCACCGGCACGAGCTCGCCCAATCCGGATGGGTGTGAGATGTCGGTCAATTCCAACGAGGATCGCGTCGCGCTCGGCGGACCGCAATCACCAGCCGACGATCCCGCGATCGGGGCCATCTCGGGTCGCGACTGGGGCGGCCTGATCTTCGCCGTCATCCTCCTGCTTGCCGGCGGCTACTTCCTGCTTCGCAACACGCTCGGCATCGCGATGCCGGACATCGACTGGAATGCTCTGTGGCCAGTCCTGGTGATCTTCATCGGCATCGGAGCCCTGGTTCGGGGCGGGACGGGCTACTCACATCGCCACCGCCGGCGCGACCGCTATTGACCCCGTCGCGGCGCCCAGGGCACCGCGGCTGGGCGTGAAGGAGAGCGACCAGCAGTGGTGAGACCGCCGTGTTGACGCGAATCGGCCGACCTGCTGCTCGAGCAGGATGCGAGCGACGCCGAGGAACCCCCGGACCGACCTTGGGCTCGAGCGGGTCGTCTTCCTCTCTGATGGCCTGTTCGCGATCGCCTTGACCATCCTGGTGATCGACCTGCGCCTGCCCGACCTCCCCGCGGCCGCCGGCTCGGGCGAGATCTCCGCCGCCATCGCCGACCTCGTCCCGCGCGTGTTCGCCTATGCGCTGAGCTTCACGATCATCTCGTTCTACTGGGTCGCCCACCTCCGCCGCTTCAAGCTGATCGAGCGAGCGAACGGGCGCCTCGCCTATCTCAACCTGCTGCTCCTGGCGTTCATCGCGCTGATCCCGTTCCCCACCTCGCTGATCGGGGAGCATGGGGACCAGCCCCTACCGGTCGTGATGTATGCCGGGACGCTGTCGGCGGCCGGAATCGCCGGGTTCTTGTCCTGGGTCTACGCACTCCGGGCTGGGCTCGTGAAGGTTGATGCGCCCCACGATCTCGTGCGATCCGGTTCGGTTCGCGGGCTTGCGGCACCCGTGGTCATGCTCGCCTCGCTCCTCCTCCTGCCATTCGCGAGCACCTACCTCGTCGAACTGTCGTGGCTGCTGATCCTGCCGGTTCAGTGGCTCCTCGGGAGGCGGGCCATCCAGAGTTCGTAGCGCACACACGCGAATACCCTCGCGGACCTGTGCTCGTTGTCGTTCCCGATCCAAGAGTGCCGGGTGCCCTTCCGGCCGTACCCCCATGCCGAAGGGTGGCGGTTCGTGGGCGAGGTCGACCCCCCAACGTGGGTACCGCTCACGGAACACGACAGTCTTCCGGTGTCGCCCGAGCGATGCGCGCTCAGCCCGCGACCTTTCGCGCCGACGCCGGCAGTCACTCCCAGCGGAACGCGCGGCTGGCGATCGTCCCGAAGACGACCGTCAGGGCGGCGAGCACGGCCAGCGGCAGAAGCTGCGGAGCCACTCCCATCCATGCGTCCTGCAGCCCCTGGACCCCCGGTGGCGTGAACTCGCCGATCCGGATGAGCAGCTCCGGCAGAATCGCCCGCGGGATGTAGACGCCGCCCAGCAGCAACACGACCATGAAAGCCGGGACCCCGACGGCCGTGGCGACGCCCGCCGATGGCGCGACCGCGGCGATCAGCAGCCCGGTCGCCAGGAGAGCCGCCATCCCGACGCCGAACGCGGCCACGTAGCCGATCGGATCTGCCGGGATCCGGATGTCGAACGCGAGGTTGCCGACGACGATCAGCAGGACCACGCCCAGGCTCGCCGTCACCGAGTAGACGACGAGCTGGGCGAGCAACAGCCGGCTGGGGTGGACCGGCGTCGTGGAGAAGCGACGCAGGATGCCTCGCTCGCGGTAATTCGTCAGACGGACCGGCAGGATCTGGAGGGCGAGGATCGCCATGGCGATCACGACCAAGGACGGGGCGAACACGTCGATGAAGCGGAGGCCTCCGAACACCGGATCCGGGCGGTGAGGCGCGAGGATCACGCCGAAGACCAACAAGATCGTGGTGGGGAGGAAGATCGACAGGATCCAGCTGATCGGGTCGCGCAGGAGGAGCCTGGTCTCGGCGACGATCAAAGCGCGCATTCCGTTCATGACAGCTCCTTTGCCGGTCGGGCCGTCAGCGCGAGGTACGCATCGTCCAGGTTGGCCTGGTCGACCCGGAGGCCGTCGGCCACGACGTGGCGCTGCGCCAGGACCGAGGTCACGGCGTGGATGAGGTTGCCGGTACCGGTGACCACGACCATGGGCCCCGTCCGCTGGACACCCCTGACCTCCGGGAGGTCGGTCAGCAGCCGATCCTCGATCGGCGCCGACGGACGGAAGCGGAGCGTCTGCTCGGCGTCGAGGCGCGAGATGATCCCGGCGGGCGTGTCGATCGCGACGATCCGGCCACCGTCGATGATCGCGACGCGATCCGCGAGGCGCTCCGCCTCCTCCATGAAGTGCGTGACGAGGAGCACGGTGACGCCCCGCTCGCGGATCGACTCGATCACCTGCCACGTATCGCGCCGAGCCTGCGGGTCGAGGCCCGTGGTCAGCTCATCCAGGATCGCGACCTTCGGCTTGCCGACGAGGGCCAGGGCGATCGAGAGGCGCTGCTTCTGACCGCCGGACAGATTGCGGTACTCCGTCTGGCGCTTCTCGGTCAGCCCAAGGTCGCCGATCAGCCTTGTCGGATCCTCCGGACTGGCGTAGAACGACGCGAACAGCTCGACGGCCTCGGCCGCGGTCATGCGCTCGGGCAGCTCGCTCTCCTGGAGCTGGACGCCGACGAGAGGTCGCAGCCGCTCGCGATCCTGCTGCGGGTCGAGCCCGAGGACACGGATCGTCCCGCCGTCGGGCTTGCGCAAACCGGCGATCGTTTCGACAGTCGTCGTCTTGCCGGCGCCGTTCGGGCCGAGGATGCCGAAGATCTCGCCCTCCTCGACGGCGAACGACACGCCGTCGACGGCCGTGTGGCTGCCGTACTGCTTTCTGAGTTCGCTGACTTCGACGACATTGACGACATTCATGCTCGATCCTCCGTCGCGGATGGAGGGAACGCGGTCGACCACGGCTGTCATCGCGCCGCCTCGGCGTTGCGACGCCCAAGGACGCGGCCGTCCCGTGCGTGAGCGGGTGTGTCCAGGTCGTACGTCCTGACGCCCTTCACCAGAAGCCAGACGATGAAGGTCACCTCGCCCAGCACGCCTGCGACCGCCGAGACGGGCAGGAAGGCCGGTTCGACGTCGGGGACCAGGAAGTAGGCGAACATGTCCGCGAGATACCCGACGCAGGCGAGCGCCAACAGATAGCCCAGCACCCTCGGGAAGTACTCCGATCGCACGACGAGGTAGCCAAGCGGCAGGAGCCACAGCCCAAAGAACATCTGGGACAGCACGAAGCCGTCGTGTTGGAGATCGGTGAACAGCATCGTGAGTGCATCGGAGCCGGCTGGTCCTAATGCGGTCGTGAACCCGGTACTCGTCGCGACCGACAGCGCGGCGACGTGGAGGACCAGATCCAGCGCCTGCATCGCGACGCTGACCGCGACGAAGGTCACCATGACGATCGCCATCAACCGGTGGACGTGGTGCAGGATGGCGTACAGGGCGAACACGGTCAGCAGGAAGAAGGTCGTCTGAAGCAAGTCGGCGACGATGCCGATGCGGAACAGTGTCTCCGATGCGCGGATGTTGGCCGCCGTCGCCGCGGCATCTCCCGACACCACGATCGTGCTGCGCGCGTAGCCTGCGACGCCTGCCGCGACGGCAACCATGAGATAGACGAACCCTGCGACGCGGGCGAGTGTCCGGGTTGACTGCATCAGGGCGCACCTCCTGTTGGTTCGGTCACGGCCGTTGGCTGACGGTGCGTGGGTACTCGCCCCGCGAAGGATCGGCAACGCAACGAACAGGCATCCGACGGACGGGAAGGGGCCTAGCCTGCCAGCCGGTGGTCCAGGCGGGCGTCACCCGAACGGGTGATTTGGCGGTCAAGACGCCGACATGCACCGTTCCGGCGTCGCGGGAGTCTGTGGCCGCATCGCGCGGCCGATCTGATCGACGACCGGACTAGATCCGCGGTCCTCGAGTCATGGACGTACCGGTCGGATCGAGAGCGCAGGCTGATGAATGTCGTGCCGGACGGGATCCGACACGCCTGCCCGTCGCGTCCCCTCAGCAGGGGCGGGTGCGATCACGCCGATCCGAAGCGCCGTGGCGACGGCGCCGGCACGATTCCGGGCCCCGAGCTTTGCGTAGGTGTGGGCCAGGTGCGTCTTGACGGTGTTCCTGGACACAAAGATCCGTCCGGCGATGTCGGCGGTACTGAGGCCCGCCGCCGCCAGGGTGAGCACCTCGAGCTCACGCGTCGTCAGCGGGTCGAGCTCAGAGTCGTCCGATAGCCGCGGTCTTGTTTCCGCCTCCCTCGCAGCCGCTCGGAGTCCGAACGCGACCATCGCCACTAGTGCCCCCTCGAGCAGGTACAAGGCCATCCGGATGAGGTGTGCAGGGTCCGATAGCCACGGGTGTCCGCGCAGCGGCACGAGGAGCCCCGCGCCCAGTGCGCAGAGGCCCAGCGTCAGCAGTCCCGCCGCGAAGCCGAGGCCGAGCGAAACGGCCATCACCGGCAGGAGGAGCAGGAGAAAGGCGCCGCCGCCGGGCAGGACATCCGCCGTCGAATCGACAAGGCCGACGGCAACGAGCGCCGCTCCAACCGGGAGACCGAAGCGGAGGGTGGGCGCTTGAGGGGACGCGCTTGCGAGGCGAGCCATTGCGCGTGGTACGGCTGATCCGACCACGCGGATGTTTGGGGTGAACACCCAGACAACTGTAGGTACAACCGCCCGCGCTGTCCACCCACGCCACCTTCAGGCCCCGGAATCCGAAGCCGCGGTCGACCCGAATCACCCGAAGGGATGACGACCTCGACCGAGCGTGTCGGGCACGGTTAGCGCCGCACAAGCTTCAGATCGCAGGTAACGGGAGAGCGCCGATGAAGGCAATCGTCCAAGACAGATACGGCTCGGCCGAGGTCCTGAAATCACGAGACATCGAGAAGCCGGGAGTGGGGGTCGGTGAGGTCCTGGTCCGTATCCACGCTGCGTCGATCCACCTCGGTGACGTGATCGTCATGGCGGGCTCGCCGTACCTCATGCGGATGGTGACCGGGCTGCGCCGGCCGAAGAACCGCGTGCCGGGGACGGACATCGCGGGGACGGTCGAGGCGGTCGGCAAGGACGTGAAGAGGCTACGCCCCGGTGACGACGTGTTCGGGTGGTGCACGAGCGCCTTCGCCGAGTACGCGACGGCAAGCGAGGACCAGTTCGTCCTCAAGCCGGCCAACCTGACCTTCGAGCAGGCCGCCGCCGTCGGCGTGTCGGCGACCACCGCCCTCCAGCTGCTGCGCGATGACGGACACCTCGAGCTCGGACAGAAGGTCCTGATCAACGGAGCGTCCGGCGGCGTGGGCACGTTCGCGGTGCAGATCGCCAAGGCATTCGGCGCCGAGGTGACCGGCGTATGCAGCACGAAGAACCTCGAGCTGGTTCGCTCGATCGGGGCCGACCACGTCATCGACTACGCCAAGGAGGACTTCAGGAAGGGTGGACCGCGCTACGACCTCATCCTCGACAACGTGGGCGACCACTCGATGTCGGCGACGAGGCGAGCCCTCGTCCCCGATGGGACGCTGCTCTCCAACGGCGGAGGACACGCCGGTGGCGCCCTTGGGCGCGTGATCCGGCACACGATCGTGTCCATGTTCGTTCGCCAGCAGGGCAAACCGTCGATCAAGTTCCAGAACCGAGCCGACCTCGTCGCCCTGAAGGGACTCGTCGAAGCCGGAAAGGTGACGCCGGTCGTCGCCGCTACGTACCCGCTGGCTGAGACCCGCCAGGCGATCGGCCACGTCGGTGCGGGACACGCCCGGGGCACGGTCGTCGTTTCCGTCGCTCAGCCATCCAGGGTTGCGTTCACTCCGGCGAGCACGATGACGTCGGCGATCGCGACATGAGCCACGTGCACATGCTCGTACGCCGGCCACTGCCGCGTCGTCCGGTCGTGGCACCGGCAGCGGATCCGAGGAGGATTGGATGCACGACCAGCGATTGAGCCAGGGGGCGTGCATCGCCATCGGTGCCGGGATCGGTGCGGCGATCGGGAGCGCCATCGGCAACGTCGGCGTTGGCATCGGCGTGGGTGTCGCGATCGGCGCTGCCATCGGAGCCAGGTTGCCTGGACCAGGAGGCGGCTAGCCCTGCCGCGACTCACCAACCTGGCACCCTGGCGTCCATCGCAGCCTCGCGGGAGGTCATCGTCGTACCGTGGGACGGCGACCCCACGAGCCCTGACAGGCGGTGACAACCTGCCGCCGCCGCGGCTTGGGCTCCGTCGGATCCACCCCAAGATCGAGTTGACGTCGGTCCTCGACAAGATCCCCTCGCTGGACGAGCCGGACAGGATGAACGCTGAGCGCATCCACGCGATCGTCACGAGGGTCGCACCGTCGCTGGCCCCGAAGCTGCTGTATGGCAGCCCCGCCTTTGCCGACGCGGATGGCAAACCCGTGCTGTTCTACCAGGAGAGGGCGAGGTTCACGGCTCGCTACGGCAGCCTCACGTTCTTCGGGTCGGCACAGCTCGACGCCGGCGTAGACGGCACCTCGGGCATCTCGTGTCCGGGGTCGGCGACATCACTCGCCGGCTCACGCCGCTGTATGTCGTGGCGTCGGGCTCGGCATCGAGTGATCCCGAGGTGGCCCAGGTGGTCGACCGGCATGAGCGATGGCGCGTTGACGGGTACCGGGGCATGCTGGAGATCCTCGGAGCCAAGGCGCCGCTGCGAGCCGAGCTGACCGCGGAGCGGGCGAACGACCTCCTGCTCCATGCGGGCATGGACATCTACCACGCCCTGGTCGAGGTCGCCGGTTGGTCGCACGAGGAATGGATCGCCTGGACCCGGGCGACGCTCGCGCACCAACTGTTCGGGATCGGTTGAGGCGGCCGCGGCGGCAGCGGTCTGCTCGATCCTGCTCGGACTGGGCTTCGGGATCCCGGGCGACCTCGGCACGCTCCACTTCGCCCGGACCGGCGAGGTCTGGACGTTCGGCTTCTCCGATCCGTGCGGCCGGCCTTCGGGCCAGTTGGCCCTGTCGCCCCCGGCCCTGCCCGTGGATGATCGTCCTCGATCGGAGATAGTTTGGTAACAGCCACCCCAGGACGTTCAGTCGCGGACGTGATGACGACCGACCCGGTCGTCATCGACTCCGGCGCCTCCCTCGAGGCAGCCGACATCGTGCTCCGGTTGTCCTTCGACAAGGGCATCCCGGTCGTCGACGGCCAGGGAAAACTGGTCGGGACGATCAGTCATGCACACTTGGCCGCCTACCAATTCGCCGAGATCGATCCGACTCGAGCCGAGACGCGATAGGCCGCAGGTAGGCGAACCGGTCAGTTCGCCGATGGTCGTCGAACGCTCCGTCAGGCCCCGCGCGGAGGCTTGATCGGCGACTGCTGCGGCGTTGCCTTCGGCGAAGCCCGGTCGCCCGGCGAGCCCGGGTCGTCGCCCTCGAACTCGCCGGCCTTATCTCGGCCGACCGGTTCCGCATGGCGGCGCTCTACCCACCCATCGCGGGCTTGCAGGCGGTTGCGAGGGCGATCGCGGTCGCCCTCGTCCGGGAGGCCCTGGCCAGCCGGTCAGACCCTCTCGAACGCCATCGCCACGGACCCGCCGCCGCCGAGGCAGAGGGTCGCGAGACCGTAGCGGCCCTCTCGTCGCGCGAGTTCGTGGAGGAGGGTCGCGACGACACGGGCTCCGGACGCACCGACAGGATGACCGAGGGCGATCGCGCCGCCGTTTACGTTGACCTTGTCCCAGTCGAAGCCGAGCTCCCGGCCGTCGGCCAGGACCTGGGCCGCGAATGCCTCGTTGATCTCGACGAGATCGAAGGCCTCGATCGGCATCTCGATCCGATCGAGCAGGCGGCGGACACCCATGACGGGCGCCAGGAAGAGCCACTTCGGCTCGACATCCGCCTGGGCATAACCGACGATCCTGGCGAGGGGCTTGAGGCCGTACCGCTCGACGGTCCGTTCGCTGACCACGACGGTCGCGGCGGCGCCGTCGGTGATGCCCGGCACGTTGCCCGCCGTCGCCGTCCCGCTCGTCGCATCGCCCCGATCGGCGCCATCAGGCAGCTGGAACGCCGGCTTGAGTCGGGCCAGGGCCTCCATCGTGGAGTCCCGACGGGGGCCCTCGTCGAGGGCGACGACTGTCTCGCGGCCCTTGGCGTCGCGAACGGTGACCGGTACAAGCTCGGCGTCAAAACGCCCAGCGTCCATCGCCGCGATCGCCTGCATATGGCTGCGCAGGGCGAACGCGTCCTGGTCCTCGCGACTGACCTTGTTGGCGATCGCGACACGCTCGGCGTGGGTGCCGACGTGGCACTCCTCGACGGCGCACCACAGCGCGTCATGGACCGTGGCGTCGACCACTGTCCCATCGCCCAGGCGGTACCCGAAGCGGGCCTGGGGCAGGAGATACGGCGCGCCGTTCATGCTCTCCATCCCACCGGCGACGACGACCTCGGCGTCACCAGCGCGGATCTCGGCTGCACCGAGCATGATCGCCTTCATGCCGGAGCCGCACACCTTGTTGATCGTCGTCGCGCTCGTAGACACCGGCAGGCCCCCGAGAAGGGCCGCCTGACGAGCGGGAGCCTGACCGGCACCGGCCTGGATGACCTGGCCCATCAGGACCTCGTCGACGGGAGTGTCGGCTGGCAGGCCGCTTCGCTCCATCGCGGCGCGGATCGCCACTCCGCCGAGCTCGACCGCCGGGACGCCGGACATGGCGCCACCGAACTTGCCGATCGGGGTCCGTGCGGCGCTGACGAGATAGACGCCGCCGTTGCGGCCGGTGGTAGTCGTGTCATCCATGATCGCTCTCGATTCTTGGCTTGTCTCGGTTTCCGACCCGGGGCGGCAGGGCCAGCGGGCGGGCCGGCGTCAGGTGTAGAGCCCGCCGTCGATGGCGATCACCTGGCCGGTGATGTAGTCGCCCTTCGTGACGAGGAAGGCGACCAGCTCCGCGATCTCCTCCGGGCGCCCGAAGCGGCCCATCGGGATCTTCTCGAGGATCCGGGCGCGGACGTCATCGGGCATGGCCGCGATCATCTGCGTCGCGATGAAGCCGGGCGCGATCGCGTTGACCGTCACGCCCTTGCGGGCGAGCTCCAGCGCCGCGGTCTTGGTGAAGCCGACGATCCCGGCCTTCGCCGCGGCGTAGTTCGCCTGGCCGTAGTTGCCGTGGAGGCCGACCACCGAGCTGATGCTGATGATCCGGCCGTATCCGGCCTCGACCATGTGCGGCAGCACCCGCGCGGTCATATGGAAGACGCTCGTCAGGTTGGTCTGGATGACGGCGTCCCATTCTTCCTGCGACATCTTGGCCAGCGAGCGGTCGCGGGTGATGCCGGCGTTGTTGACGAGCACCCCGATGCTGCCGAAACGCTCGTTGACACTGGCGATAGCCGATTCGATGGATGCCGGGTCGCGAACGTCGCAACCGATGGCGTATGCCTGGCCTCCGGATGCCGCGATCTCCGCGGCGACCTCGTCGGCTTGTTCCTCGTGGTTATGTCCGACCTCGTCGGAGTGATACGCAACGGCCACGCAAGCGCCGTGTCGTCCGAGTTCGAGGGCGATCGCTCGGCCGATGCCGCGCGATCCGCCGGTGACGAGGCAGGACTTGCCTGTCAGCTCAGCCATCGCAGAACCTCCTGGACTGGCGGAGACAGCCGGAGTCGGCCGGCACTTTGCCGGCCGACTCCGATGTTCGTCGGCCGATGATCAGCGCTTCGGTGTTTCGGTGGCCTTCGAGGCTGCCTTGACCGTGGTCTGCCACGTCTCGAGCGTCGCCTTCTGCGTGCGCTTGACGATCTCGGAGAACTGGGCGACCGCTTCGCGGTTGCTCTTCACGCCGAGGTCGAAGAGACCCAGACCTGCGTCGATCGCGGCATTCTGGCCCTCGAAGGCTGCCTTGATGGCCGCTTCGCTCTGGGTGGACCACGTGCCGAGCAGATCCCGGCCGATCGTGCTCGCCTCGCCGAGGTACGTGTTCGCGGCATCAAGCGAGGCCTTCGTGGTCTCGGTGCCGTTCCGGGCGGCCTGAGCCGCGATACGGGTGGCTTCAGTGACGGCCGCGGCAGCCGCGTCCGGCATGTCGTTGATGGTGGTGGACACGGGTGGTCTCCTTCGCCTATGATCGTGCTGGCGCTACCTGCGTCATATCTCTAGGTGCGATGTGCATATAGTCTGCCCGATCGCACGATCTGTCAAGCCAGTGAGTCATGTCCGACCGTCAAACCAGGAACTCCATCAACGCCGGCGAGCCGAACCCTGAGGCCGATGCCCCGACGGAGCCCAGCGAGGAGCGCGAGCCCTTTCCCGGCTGGCCGCCCCGCGACATGCTGGCGCCGTTCGTGTTGCTGGCGGTCTCGCTCCAACGGGCGCACGGATACGTGATCGAGGACTACCTTCGAGCGCTCGGCCTGTTCGGGATCACGATGAGCACGCTGTACCGAACGCTTCGCCAGATGGAGAAGGACGGCTTTCTCGAGTCGACCTGGGAGCCGGGTCCGACCGGCCCAGCCCGACGCGTGTACACGATCACCGACACCGGCCATGTCTGGCTCGAGTCCTCGGCGGCCATGCTCACCGCCTACCGCGATACGATCGACCAATTCTTCGGTCTCTACGACGCTGGCCCTGGCGCCATACGCCGGAAGCCAGGTGCACCCGCGGACGAAAGGAGTCATCAGGATGACGAAGGATGAGGCAGCGGGCGGAGCCACCGATCCGTTCGAAGTCTGGCGCCAGCTGTATGAGACCAACGAGCGAGCTTGGAGCGCGGCGCTGGAGGACTCGATGAGTGACCCCAAGTACGGCGAAGCCAGCGGCAAGATGCTCGAGGCGATGCTCGCCGCCCAGAAGTCCATCCGCAACAACATGAGGACCTATCTCGAGACCATGAACGTCCCGACCCGCGAGGACATCGCCCGGCTCGGTGAGCTGGTCATCGGCCTCGAGGAGAAGATCGATCAACTGGCCGATCGGTTCGATGGGATCGAGGAGACGGTTCGCACGCCAGGACCGGCAGGTCCGATGGGTCCAGCCGGGGCCACGGGCCGGATGGGGGCGACAGGGCGAACCGGGGCCAAGGGACCGGCAGGGCCCAAGGGACCCGCTGGGGCCACTGGAAAGGCTGGAGCCACCGGAAAGGCTGGAGCCAAGGGTGCGACTGGCGCCCGGGGGCCTGCGGCGGCCGCCAAGCCCGCCGCGCGCGCCAAGCCTTCGACGACCGGAGCGCCGGCAAAGGCCGGTCGATGACCGCCTCGGCGTGGTCCATGCTTCCTGACCCCGCGACCGTCTGGTCGTCGACAGATCGTGCCCTCGATATGGCACGAGCCGTCCTCGGCTCGGCAGACGCTCCAGTCGGTCTCACGCCCAAGGAGCTCGTCTGGCGCAAGAACAAGGCGCGGCTATACCACTACACGCGTTCCGAGCCTGCGACCCACCGAACGCCGATCTTCCTTGTCCTGCCGCTCATCAATCGGGCGTACATCCTGGACCTGCGTCCCGGAGCCAGCTTCGTCGAATTCCTGCTGGGCGAGGGCTTCGATGTCTTCCTGATCGACTGGGGCACACCCGGCGACGAGGATCGGGCGCTTGACGTGTCGACCCTGGTGACCCGCTACTTGCCACGTGCCGCAAAGGCGATCCAGAAGATCACGGGCGAAGGCGGGATGACCGTCCTTGGCTACTGCATCGGCGGCGCCCTGGCGACCTGTTTCGCCGCTCTGCATCCCGAGATGATCCGCAACCTGATCCTGCTGACAGCGCCGATCGATTTCTCGGATGCCGGTCAATTCGGTCGGATGACGGCTCGCGATATCTTCCCGGTCGACAGCGTGACGGACACGTTTCCGATCGTGCCGGGGCAGATGCCGGACATCGGCACGAAGTTGCTCGACCCAACAGCCAGTTACGTCGGCACCTATCGCCAGCTCTGGGACAAGCTGGCCGATCCGAAGTTCGACGTCCGAGGCTGGCAGGCGATGTACCGGTGGGTCAACGACAGCGTCCCGTTCGCCGGAGCTGCGTTCCGCCAGTGGATCGTCGAGTTCTACCAGGAGAACCGCCTCGCCATGGACAGCCTCGAGATGGACGGTCGGACGGTCCGTTTGGCAGATATCAGGTGCCCGGTCCTCAACATCGCCGCAAGTCGGGACCCGATCGCGCCGCGACCGACGACGAGCATCATCACGAAGCGCGTCAGCAGTGACGACGCGTCAGAGATCGTCATCGAGGGCGGCCACGTCGGGATCGTCGTGGGCCGCAAGGCCAGCCAGGATCTTTGGCCAAGGGTCGGCGCCTGGCTCAGTACCCACGACTGACCTGAATAGCGGCCGCGACACCGGCTTTCCGACACGTTGCTGGCGCCGATCGAGGCCCAACCCATCGTCCCCCGTCGTTGACGGCAAGCCGGCCGAGGCCGTCGCCATATTTCTCTCGGGTGGATGAGCCGGCTTTCCCGATCGAGAACGCCCCGTTCGACCGGATGCGCCGGGCAAGACGGCGCCGCGAAGATTGCGACAGTCAGCGGCTCCGGGCCGATCTCGACCGGCTGACCGCTAGCTGATCGTCCGGAGCGCCGGCCACATCACGGACCACGGCTGGCGCAGCCCTGTGCACACGGAGACGGCCGTGCCCTGCTCGCCGTTCTCGATCCCGAGCCCGTTGTCGATGGTCGCGATGTCGCGGCAGCCCGTGAAGAAGTTGCCGTAATCGGCCGGTCGCCAGTCGCCGACGTGCACCACGACCGTGCGATCGTCCGGCGGCGGCCCCCACGACCAGTAGCTGTTGTGGCCCGAGTAGACCGGGGGCAGCCCCGTGCCAAGCAGGATGAGCGGGCTCGCTTCGCTGTAGTCGTTCGTCAGGATCACGGCACGGACACGCTCGTCGGCCGGAAGAGATGCGACCACGCCCTCGACCGTCGCAACGAACTGCGGCCAGCCGACCTGGTTGGCCGTGTCCTGGACGGTTGCCGGGAGCGAGGTGGTGGCGAAGGTGGCAACGGGCAAGATCGGTAACGTGAGCAGCACGATCAGCGAGCTCGACAGCACGGCAGCGACGGCGAAGGTGGCGGCCTTGAGGCGGGAGTGGCCGCGGGCCAGCCAGCGATCGAGAACAACTCCGCCGGCTGCCATGCACACGGATGCGGTGCCGATCGCGTAGTAGGCCTTGCCCCCGGTGATGAACACGAGGATCAGCGCCACCATGGCCGCGATCCCGATCGCACGCCACGGTGAAGCGACTTTCGCAAACAGCAGCCAGGCCAGTCCCGCGGCGCTGACCGGGAAGAGCACAGGCCCGGTGAACAGCCACAGCAGCGGCACGACCTGGGCCCGGTTGTCGGCGGCGTATTGGGAGATCTGAGAGGCCATCGTGAGCTGCGGCCAACCGTTCGCCGCCTGCCAGGCGAGGTTCGGCGCCCATCCGACGAGCGCAATCCCGATGGCGGCCCACGCCCACGGCGAGCGGACGATGTCCCAGCGCCGGGCGACGACGAGTCCCACTGCGAGCCCCGCACCGAGGAACAGGAGCGTGTCCTTGTTCTCGAGCCCGATCCCTGTCGTCACGCCCACGCCCAGCCACAGGCGCCGGTCGCCACCCGCGAGCAGCTTCAGCAGCAGCACCAGGACGATCGCCCAGACGAGCAGGTCGGGCTCGGTGGTGGTGTCGAGGTGGCCCGCGCCGAGATAGCCCGACAGCGCGGCCGTGACCGCCGCCAGGACCTGCGCCCGGCGAGACCCTCCGAGGTCGCGCGCCATCAGCGCGACCAGGACGACCACCAGCGCCATCTCCAGGGCGGGCAAGACCCGCACGGCGGTCGGCGAGACCCCGAGCAGCGCCACTGATAACGCTGAGAGCAGCGGCGTCAGGGGCGGCTGGTCGACGTAGCCGAAGGCTGGGTGCTGGCCGGCGACGACGAAGTACATCTCGTCGCCGTGGAACCCGTACTGACCGGACACGGCGAGCAACGCGATGACCAGGAGGCCGGCGACCACGAGCACGGGCCACGGGACGGTGAGCTTCGGGAGGCGGTCGTTGGATGTGCGAGTGGCCATGGGTGTCACTCGATGTCAGGCTCCGGGTCGAAAGTGCGCTTCGTCCGCGCGACATCGCCACCGTACGAGTGCGACCAGCGCGACGCGCACGCGCGACGGACAAGTCGCGAGGCCCGTCGAAGGTTGATCGTCACGCTCGCGTCAGCAGGTAGACCACGGCCGCCAGCGCCAACGCTGCGAATCCCGCGACCGCCACCCGGTTCTGTCGGGCCATGCGTCCGTAGACGATGAGGATCGCCGAGACGACCGCCAGCAAGAGGGCGAAGTTCGGCATTTCAGTCAGTCTCGCCTTTCGTATCGCGGGTCCTGTCGGGGCGCGGAGGCGTGCCGTCGCCGGTCGTCGGGCGACCTGGCCGAATCAGGGTTCGATCACGTCCTGCTCGACAGGACGAAGAGGGCGCCTGCGACGACGATCGCCGCGATCCCGGCGATGAAGACCCAGTCGCCCCACCACATCTCTCGGTTGACCCGTCCGACCAGGATGAGGATCGCGGAGACCACCGCCATCAGGGTCAGGTATGGATGGGCCTTCACACGAGGCGGCATCTGGTTCCTCCTTCGATCGCTGCGGCCAGACACGGCCGGAACATGCTGAACCTACCCACGAGCATCACCCACGGAACGCATCCATGAACCGCACCCGTGTGCCGAGGTGGAGCGCGGCGTTGCGGTACATGCGGCCGGCGAGCCAGGTCAGGCCGCCGATGGATGCCACGATCAGCGCGACCGCCAGGCCGACCTGCCAGAACGGCACGTCGCTGGCCGCCATCCGTACCGCCATGAGGATCGGGGCGAACGGCGGCAGCATCGAGCACAGGATGACCAGGGGGCTCGTCGGATTCGCCAGCGTGACGTACATGATCAGGTATCCCGCGATCTGGAGGATCGAGATCGGGGCGACGGCGCTCTGGACCTCCTCCTGGCGCGAGACGAGGGAGCCGACCGCGGAGTAGGCCGTGGCGTAGAAGAGGAAGCCGAGCAGGAACCACAGGATGTCGCCGAGGATCGAGGTCGCGCCAAGGGCCGGGATCGGCGTGACATCGGTCACTCGGACCGCGAGAAGCGCCGCCGCACCCACGATCGTGAGCTGCATCAGACCGACGAGGCCGATCCCGATGACCTTGCCTGCGAGCAGGCGGCTTGGCTGGATCGTGGCGAGCAGGATCTCCATGATCCGGGTCGCCTTCTCCTCGACGACGCCCTGGGCAACCATGTTCCCGTACTGGCCGAGCGCGATCCAGAGCAGGATGCCGAGGGCCAGGCTGGCGAACACGTTCTCGTTGTTCTTGGGACTGGGCGGCTGCAGAAGCTGAACGGGGACCAGGGCCATGGCCGAGCTGACCGCCGCCGGTGAGAGGCCCGCGTCGGAGAGGCGTGCGGCCTCGGCGGCCAGGGACAGCGCGGACTCGACGTTCGATGGCATCGCGACCTTCGCCACGGCCGTGGGCGCGGTCGCCGACCCCGTGACGAGTACGTCGAGCGTGCCCGCCGTCACCAGCGCCTCCCCGGCGGTGTCGTCGGCGACCTCGCTGACGGTGACGTTCGCACCCAGGCCCGCGGCGGTTGACGTGAACGCACGCTCGAGCGCCTGCGACCCGTCGCTGAAGCCCACCCGCACCGGCGTTGTCCTGCCAGCGAGGAGCGACGTCGCAACGATGCCGACCACGACGAGGACCGTCATCACGATCGTGCCGCCAACGAAGACCCGCGACCGCAGACGCATGCGGACCTCGCGGCGGGCGACGAGGAAGATGGTCGGAAGGCGGCGCGTCCCACCCAGTCCAAAGGACCGGGCGTTCACGCCGCTGCCTCCCCGAGGACGGTCCGGAAGAGCTCGCCCAGCGTGGGCTCGACGGGCTCGAACTCGCGGACGGGTCCCGTGGCCAGGGCCGCCTGGAGCAGCGACTGGTCGTCGACGCCCGGATCGAGCTCGAACAGCCGCCGCGTGCCGTCGGCCTTCACGAGGCGGACGCCGGGCAGGCCGGCATCCCATGCGCCCATGGCCCCGGGGACGTCGACCCAGCGGCGTTCCTTCCCCCCGGATCTGAGCTCGCCCACGGTGCCGCAGGCGACCATCCGGCCCCGCTCGATGATGCCGACACGGTCGCACAGCCGCTCGACGAGCTCGAGCTCGTGGCTCGAAGAAGATGACCGGCACACCCGCGTCCGCCCGCTCGCGGAGGACGCCGGCCATCACGTCGACGGCGACCGGATCCAGGCCGGCGAACGGCTCGTCGAGCACGAGCACATCGGGCCCGAAGACGAGGGCCGCGGCCAACTGGACCCGCTGCTGGTTGCCCAGGCTCAGGGCCTGCAGTTCGGCGTCGCGCCGGTCGGCGAGGCCGAACCGGTCCAGCCAGTGCAGGGCGGCCTCCCGGGCTTCCGCGCCCGCCATGCCGTGCAGCTCACCGAGATAGGCGAGTTGCTCCGCCACGCGCATCTTCGGATACAGGCCGCGTTCCTCGGGCATGTAGCCGAACCGGCGTCGGGCCTCGAACGTCAGCGGCACACCCAGCCAGCGCACCACACCGGCATCGGGCGCGAGCACGCCCAGCGCGATCCGCATCGTGGTCGTCTTGCCGGCGCCGTTGCGCCCCACGAAGCCGAACAGCTCACCGGCGCGGACGTCGAAGGTCAGGTTCTCGAGGGCGACGAGGTCGCCGTATCGCTTCGAGACCCCATCGATCTCAAGGACTCGAGCGTCGCCGTTCGTCTCGTCACGATCGCCGGATGCCTTCACCGTTCCGGTTTCGTCCGAGGTCAAGCCTGGTCGACCAGCTGGTAGGTCACCTTGTAGTAGGTGATGCCGAGCCGCGGGATGCCGTACTGGCCGGAGGCCACGACCCGATAGCCCAGTCTCGCCATCGCGACGGCGTCGTCCTCCATCTCGCGGGCCGCCGATTCCTGCCAGCCGTTCATGCCCCGGGACGCCATGAGGAACGCGAATGGGATGCTGATGAGGCCGAGGAGGCTCCCGCGGCCATATGTCCTCACGACGATATCCCGGGGTTTGCCGCTTGCGAACCGGCCCATGGTTGGCGCCCCTCGACGATGGTCGCGACCCGAAGTGTCATCGTCTTCGGCCGGACCCGATCGCACTGATTGTCGCTCTCGGCCCACAGCCTTGCAGGAGCCGCGCTTGCGGCTGGGTCGGCAGGCTTGGCGAGGCAGCGATCAGACGCAGAGCCGCGTCCGCGGAACGCACCGAATCCTGGCGCTGAGCCATGGCGTCGACCTTGGTGGGAGCTCGAGCCACGTCGTCGATCGGCATACTGGAGGGAGTCCGAAGCAGTCACCTGGGAGGGACGTCGATGGCCGTTCGTGTGGACCTGAACATCTCCCTGGACGGCTTCGCGACCACGACCGACCAGACGCCGGAGAACCCGTTCGGGCCCGATTGGACGCGCCTGGTCGAGGCTTACGTCGCGACCCGCACGTTCCGGGCCCGAGTGCTGCACGACACGTCCGGCGAGGGAACGACCGGCGTCGACGACCGGTACGCGCAGGCGTACTTCGCCGAGGTGGGCGCGGAGATCATGGGCGCCGGCATGTTCGGGCTCCACGCCGCCGGCGACGATCCCGACTGGCGCGGTTGGTGGGGCGACGAGCCGCCATTCCACGTCCCGGTGTTCGTGCTCACCCACGTGCCCCGCCCGCTGCTCGAGATGGCGGGCGGCACGACCTTCCACTTCCTCTCCGCAATGCCCCGCGAGGCGCTCGACCTGGCGTTGGAGGCCGCGGGCGGCAAGGACGTTCGGATCGGTGGTGGCCCGACCGTGGTGCGTGAGTACCTCAAGGCAGGACTCGTCGACCGGCTCCACGTCGCGATCGTCCCGATCCTGCTCGGCCGGGGCATCCGGCTCTGGGACGATCTCCGCGGGTTCGAGGACGGCTACAGGGTCACGTCGGATGTCGCCCCGAGTGGGGTCACGCACCTGACCTTCTCGAGGTAGAGGTCCGGGTCTCCCGCCGATACTCGAGGTCCGGCTTCCGGCGGTCTCGAAAGAAGTCAGGGAGGCAGTGTCGGATTCGGCTGGATGCGTTCGTAGTAGGGGTGAGAGGCCGTCCAGAAGGGGCGGCCCACAGGGACAGATCCCAACGAAAGGGAGCGGACGTCATGAAGCTGACGACCAACACCAACGTCTCCGTCGACGGCGTGATGCAGGGGCTCGGCGGGCCGGACGAGGACCGCAGGGGCGGATTCGAGCGCGGGGGATGGGTCACGGACAAGTTCGACCTCGAGGCCATGACCGCCCTGGACCAGATCTACGAGCGCGCCGACGCGTTCCTGTTCGGGCGGCGGACCTACGACATCTTCGCCGGCTCCTGGGGAGCACTCGAAGAGCTGCGTGCCCACCCCATCGGCGTGGCCTTGAACGCGCGGCCCAAGTACGTGGCATCGACCACGCCCTTCGACCCGGACTGGGCGAACACGACCGTCCTCTCCGGTGACGTGGCGGCGGCCATCCGCGACCTGAAGGCCAAGCCGGACGGCGAATTGCAGGTGCCCGGCAGCGGTGTCCTCGTCCGCTGGCTGCTCGAGAACGACCTCGTCGACGAGATCACCCTCTTCACCGTCCCGGTGGTCGTCGGCCAGGGCACCCGTCTGTTCCCCCATGCCGGCCCTGCCCGAGCGCTCGACCTGGTGGAATCGCACTCCACCCGCGGCGGGGTGACGATCCAGGTATACCGACCCACCGGGCGGGAAACGGCAGCCTGACGTGATCGCCACCCGATCGGAGGCGCGACGATGACCGGAGGCTGGTTCTCGGAGACGGGTCTCGCTCGGCTCCACGAGATCATGGCCCGGCATGTCGAACGCGGCGACATGCCCGGCTGCATCGCACTGGTCGCCCGCGGCGGACGTGCGCACGTCGATGTCATCGGCACCCGGACGTTCGGCGATGCCGAGCCACTGCGACGTGACGATATCTTCCGCATGACTTCGATGACCAAGCCGATCACCGCCGCCGCGGTCATGGCCCTCGTCGACGACGGCGCGCTGCACCTTGACGCACCGGTCGACGATCTCCTTCCCGAGTTGGCCGACCGCCGTGTCCTGCGGAGCATCGACGCCCGCCTCGACGATACCGTGCCAGCCAAACGCCCCATCACGCTCGAAGACCTGCTCACCTTCCGCCTTGGTCTGGGGATGGTGTTCGCGCAGACGCCGTACCCCATCGTTGAGGCCGAGAAGGAGCTGCAGCTCGCCACCCTCAGTGCTCCGTACCCACCGTCGCCGCACTCCACCGATGAGTGGCTGCGGCGTCTCGGCACCCTGCCCCTCATCAGCCAGCCCGGCGAGCAATGGATCTACAACACGGGCGCGCAGGTGCTCGGCGCCGTGCTGGAGCGGGCCACCGGCAAATCGTTGGACGTCGTGCTGCACGAGCGCATCCTCGGTCAGCTCGGCATGGGCGACACCGCGTTCACGGCGTCACCGGCGATGAAGGGTCGGCTCACGACCGCCTACGAGGTCGACTGGCAGACCGGCGAACTCGCCGTGCTCGACGGGGTCGAGGACGGCTACTGGAGCCGACCGCTCGCCTTTCCCAGCGCGTCTGCCTGGCTGCTCTCGACCCTCGACGACTACTGGACCTTCGTGCGGATGTTGCTCAGTGGCGGCGCACACGACGGCGGACGCATCCTGTCGCAGGAGTCGGTGGTTCGAATGACCACCGACCATCTGGAGCCGTCGCAGCGCGCGTTTGCGAGCCCGTTCCTCGGCGACACCGAAGGCTGGGGCTACTGCATGGCCGCTCCCTCCTCAGGCGCGGACCGTGGCACGATCCCGCGCGGGTTCGGCTGGGCCGGAGGCGCCGGCACTTCGTGGCGGTCCGACGTCGATGCCGACCTCACCGGCATCCTGTTCACTCAGCGAGCGATGGGATCGCCTCAGGCCGCCGAGGTCTATGCAGACTTCTGGAAGGCCGCCTATGCGGCGATCGACAGCTGATCGACCCCGAGGCGCCCGACAGCCGACTCTCGGCTCGCCGGCGGCGCGCCAGCACACAGGAGATGATCCGAGATGCACTACCTGGTGTCGGTGATCGACGACACGGCCGGCCTCGCCACCCCGAGCGAGATGGCCTCGATCAACGAGTTCAACGACGACCGGCTCAAGGCGGACGGCTACTGGGTCTTCGCCGGCGGCCTCGCATCGCCCAGCACGGCCACCGTCGTCGACAACCGCGAGGGGGATCCGGTGTTCACCGACGGGCCCTTCGTCGAGTCGAAGGAGTATCTCGCCGGCTTCTGGATCATCGAGGCCCCCGACCTCGACGTGGCGCTCAAGCTCGCCGCCGAGGGATCGAAGGCCTGCAATCGGAAGCTCGAAGTGCGCCCGTTCCTGGGCGTGGCGTGATCGACGCCCAGGCGGCGATCACCCAGGCCCACCACGAGGAATGGGCGCGGGTCGTCGCGGCAGTAACCAGGCGTTTCGGTGACCTCGACATCGCCGAGGAAGCGGCGGCCGAGGCGTTCGCGACCGCCGTTGAGCGGTGGCCGGCCGACGGCGTGCCCCCCAACCCCGGCGCGTGGCTGACGACCACCGCCAACCGAAAGGCCATCGACCGGATCCGGCGCGAGAACAGGCGCGACGACAAGCAGCAGGAGGCGCAGGTGTTGTACGACGACGACGCGCCCGAGCCGCTCGGAGCCATCGACGACGACCGGCTCCGGCTGATCTTCACCTGTTGTCACCCGGCGCTCGCGATGGAGTCACGCGTGGCGCTGACGTTGCGCATGATCGGCGGCCTGACCATGCCCGAGATCGCCCGTGCGTTCCTGGCGTCGGAGGCCGCCATGGGCCAGCGGATCACCCGGGCGAAGGGCAAGATCAAGGCGGCTCGCATCCCGTATCGCGTGCCTTCGGCTGAGGATCTCCCGGTGCGCGTCTCCGGCGTCCTCGCCGTCCTGTACCTCGTCTTCAACGAGGGCTATCTGGCGACCGGCCCCGAGACCGATCCGGTCCGTCACGAGCTGACCGCCGAGGCGATCCGCCTCACGCGCCTGATCAACGCGTTGCTGCCGGAGGACGGTGAGGTGGCCGGGCTGCTGGCCCTGATGCTCCTCACCGAGGCTCGCCGCACCGCCCGGGTGTCGGCGAACGGCGAACTGGTCACCCTCGACGATCAGGACCGTGGGGCCTGGGATGCGGCGCTGATCGAGGAAGGTCATCGACTGGTCCGGGATCGCCTGGCCGCCGGGGTGGCTCCGGGTCGCTACCAGATCCTCGCGGCGATCAACGCCGTCCACACCTCCGCCCGCAAGATGGGCGACACCGACTGGTCGCAGGTGGTGGCCCTCTACGACCAGCTCGCCCGCCTTGACCACTCGCCGATCATCGCCCTCAACCGGGCCATCGCGGTCGCCGAGCTTGACGGGCCGCAGGTGGCACTGGCCGGCGTGGACCGTCTCGAGGACAAGTTGGCCGGCTACCACGCCTACCATGCGACCCGGGCCGACCTGCTCCGCCGGCTCGGCCGCGATCAGGAATCGCGCGCGGCGTACGATCGAGCCATCGAGCTGGCTGGCAACACCGCCGAGACCGCCAGTCTGACCCGCCGCCGCGACCAGCTCGGGTAGCGCCCGCATGACCAGGGCTCCGTCGGACGCGGCGCTCTAGGGCCAGCCGATGCCCGGCACCTCGGCCTTCACCGAGAGCACCTGGCCATTCCGGGTCTTGCCCATCCCACCGGCGCCGGTCCATTCGTTGACGGTCATGAACAGTGTTCGCCGATCCGGGCCGCCGAGCATGCAGGCGAAACAGCCCCGGTCCAGGTCGATCATCTGGAGCACCTGGCCACCCTCGCGCACGCGCACGCAGCGCCGGTTGCCGACGTCCCCGTACCAGACGGCTCCTTCGGCGTCGAGGCAGATGCCGTCGGGATGGTCGTCCACCTCGGCCCAGGTTCGCCGGCCGGACAGGCTCCCATCGGGACCGATGTCGAACGCCGTGAGCCTCTGGCTGTAGGACTCCGCGACGATGAGCGTCGCGTTGTCAGGCGTCACGGCCATGCCGTTCGGGAACGCCAGGCCGTCGGCGACGCGGCGCACGAGGCCATCGGGCGTCACCAGGGCGACAATGCCCGGCGCGAACGCACCACCCGGGAAGTCGAACCCGATGTTGTTGACGTAGGCGTTGCCTCGGCCGTCGACGACGATGTCGTTCCACGGGTGCTCGCCCAGGCCGGCGAGATCTGCATGCGTCACCAGCGTCCCGTCGGGCTCCTGACGCAGGAGGCGCCGATCCGCCGATGAGACGATCACAAGCCTGCCGTCGGGCAGATGGTCGATGCACATCGGGAACGACTCGACGCGGGCGACCACCTCGGTGTGGCCCGTCGTATCGACGGCGAGGACCTCGTTCGCTCCCCAGTCGGAGACCCATAGCCTGCCGTCCCGCCACCGAGGCGCCTCGGGAAAGGCCAGGTCGGCAACCAGGACGTGCCGGTCGAGAGGACTCGCGTCGATCATGCGATGGCCTATCCTGCCTGACCCTCTGGTCCGTGATCGGTCCGGCGATACGTGGCGGCGATAACGCCGGTCGTCGTGGTCCGCGTGTCCGCAAGCTCGAACAGCGCGCCCGGGCCGCCATCGTCGAAGAGGCGCTGCCCGTCACCGAGAACGAGCGGATGGATCAGCAGGATGAACTCGTCGACGAGCTGCTTGGCAAGGAGCTTCCTGACGATGTCGCCGCTGCCCAGGATCACGATGTCCTTGCCGTCCATCTTCCGGAGTGTCGCAACCGCCTCGGTGAGCTCGCCCTCGAGGAGTGTCGAGTTGGGCCAGGGCAGGGGCTCCTTCAATGTCCTCGAGGCCACGTACTTCAGCGTCTCGTTGAGCATGACCTTGAACGGACCGCCCACCTCGTTCCAACGTGGCAGGAGGTCTTCATAGGTGAGCCGGCCGAACAGCATCGCGCCCGTGCTACGGGCGCCCTCGGCGGCCAGCTTCATGGATTCCTCGTCCCGATACGGGGCGGCCCAGCCGCCGTGTGCGAAGCCGCCTCGGCGATCCTCGTCGGGTCGGCCGGGCGCTTGCATGACACCGTCAAGGGTCACGCTGTTGAACACGATGATCTTGCTCACGGAACCTCCATACTTCCGGCGGATTGACGGGAACTAGACCGTACAGTACCAACACAAAGACTGGACTGTCTAGTACCATGCATGCCATGAGCAGCCGATCGCCGGAGCCGACGACCGTCGACGAGCGCCAGTCGGCCCGCAAGCGTCGGGCGATTCTCGCTTCGGCCGCGACCGTGTTCCTGCGAAAGGGCTACCTCGGGACGAGCATGGACGAGGTCGCCGCACTGGCCTCGGTCTCGAAGCAGACGGTCTACAAGCACTTCGCCGACAAGGAGCGCCTGTTCGCGGCGGTCGTCGCGGCGACGGTCGACGAAGTCAGCGACCCCGTCATCGAGGTCGTCCTCCACCTCGACCCGAGCGGCGATCTCGAGGCCCGTCTCCGGGGTCTCGCTCGTCGCCAGCTGGCGATGGTGATGCAGCCGAGGCTCCTCCAGCTGCGCCGCCTCGTGATCGCCGAAGCGGGGCGCTTTCCGGAGCTCGGCCGGACCTTCTACGAGCGTGGGCCTCAACGAACGATCGACGCGTTGGCCAGCCTCTTCGAACAGCTGGCCGAGGGGGGCGTGCTCGACGTCGACGATCCGCGTATGGCCGCCGCCCACTTCAACTGGTTGGTGATGTCGATCCCGCTCAACCAGGCGATGCTCCGTGGCATGGACGAACCCGCATCGCCCGAGGAGCTCGACCGCTACGCGGACGCCGGCGTGGGTGCGTTCGTCCGTGCCTACGCGCGACGCTGACGTCCGAACTCGGACCCCGCGGTCTACCCGGCCGGCCCGGTCACCTTCGGGCGCACGGTTCGCGCGAGCATGAGGCCCGGCTCGTGTGGATCCTCGCTCCGCGGCTGCCGGAGCCCGATGACACTCTCCTATCGAGCGACCAGAGGTCTTGACGCTTCACCTGCCGGTGTGTACCATCTGGTACAGTGATGTACCAAATGGTACATCAACGTCCCAAGACAGGTGGTATCGGAGCCATGAAGAGCAGGTTCGCGGCGGAGCGCCGCATGGACGTCCCGGCGCAGGTCGCCTATCACTGCCTCGCGGATTATCGCGAGCACCATCGACCGGACGGCTTCCTGCCGCCGGCGTTCTCCGCCTTCGCGATCAGCCGGGGCGGCGTGGGCGCCGGCACCGAGGCAAGCTGGAACGTCGACCTGGGCGGCGGCCGGAAGCGCCGCATGTCCGCGACGATCACCGAACCGGAGCCCGGTCGGCGGCTGGTCGAGACCGGCGACGGTGTCGTGACCACGTTCACCGTGGCGCCCTCGGACGGCGGGTGCATCGTCCGCTTCGACACCGAGTTCGACGTGCCCGGGCTGGAGGGCGTCCTCCTGCGGCTGTTCATCGGACGGATGCTCGGCCCGCTGTACGCGGACGAGCTCGCGCGGCTCGATGCCTATGCCCACAAGCACGGCCCGGTGGCGGTCGCAGCGTGATGGCCGATGCCTCGCCCGACCACCGTCCGTCAGGTCGGGACCGTGTCCGTCAGGCTCACGCCGCCGGCCTACGCCCACGGATCCGCGCTCGTGCGCCGCCCGAGAAGGTTGAAATGGCGCGCCCGACATGTGTCGGGCGCGCGTTAGCAACCAACGTCAAGCCGATCGAGGGCCGCGATGAGTGGCTCGCTGCGGCGAGGCGGTTGGCGTGAAGGCCCAACCTCGGGCTGGTCCAGGGTCCGGCGCGACGGCCACGCACCGCGAGTTCGAGCGGTCGCCGGCGTCGTCGCGGCAGGTTCGGAGAAGGCGGCCGCTCACCGGCTCGGATTGTCACATTCGACCGTCAAGCACCACCTGGCGAGCGCGCGGTCGAAGGTTGGCGCTCACGACGACGGCACAGCTGGTGTGGATCCTCGCGGAGAGACTTCCGGAGCCCGAGGGCCGAACGCCGACGGACTGATCGCGACTGCCGGCTGCGGGGGCGCCTGGGGGGCGCGGCCGGCCTGACGTCCAGGGCCCGACAGTTGATTGCCGTCCGGAGAACTCGCCGCCGGCGACCGACCCCAGGAACACTGCGTGTCGTCCTGCGGCCGCTGCTGCTGACCCTGAGCTGGCTACGAAGGCGCGAACCGATTCGCCCGTTGCGCGGATCGATGGCGCGACACGGGCCTCGACGGCGTGCGATTGCGAGCTCATCTCCGCTCCTACAGGCACAAGACAGGGGCGTGCAATACACATGATGTCTGATGTATGCTGAATCCTGCTGGGCATCGCTATGTGGAGGAACCCGCGTACTTCGGCCGGCCCTATTGGTGAGGCATCACCGATTCGAGTTGCTTCGAAATGTCGCCGCGGGGGGCTGAGTCGTCAAAGAAGTCGAACGAATCTGAACAGGAGCAACGACATGTCTTTGCATCGGCGCAGCGCGCCCCGCAGGTTGATGGGAGTGTCCGCAGCCGCAGCCTGCATCGCACTCGTGGCAACGGGCTGCGCGGGCAATTCGCCCTCCAGCAGTCCGACTGGAACCGCTGACTCTGGAACCCCCAGCAACGGTCCGACTGCTCCCGCCGCCTCAGGAACTGGCAGCACGTACGGCTTCCCCACCGTTGCGCAGGACCCAACCGCCAAGATCACCGTCTGGGTCGACGCCGACCGCTCGGCCATCGCCGAGGCCTTCCAGAAGGACCACCCCGAGTGCCCGCTCAACATCGAGACCTACGACGCCAGCGCCGGGGGTAGCGACACGTTCCACACCAAGATCTCGCTGCTCGACCAGGCCGGCTCGGGCTGGCCCGACGTCGCGTGGTCGGGACAGGTGAACGACGCCAGCTGGAACGCCCATCCTCAGAATGGCGTTCAGGCCTTCGCCGCGCCGCTCGACGAGGGCGTCGTTCCCCAGAGTTGGCTCGACGGCTACACGCCGGGCGCGCTCGACCCTGTCACGGTCGACGGCCATGTCTACGGCGCCCGCGACAACCTGGCGCCCGTGGTGCTCTGGTACAACAAGACCCTGTTCGACAAGTTCGGGTACACCGTCCCGACCACATGGGAGGAATACCAGGCCCTCGGCGACAAGGTGGCGGCTGAGCACCCCGGCTACATCCTCGGCTCGATCGGCGATCCCTTCACCGCCGTGCTGACCGACATGTGGGCCGCCCAGGCGCCGATCTACACGGTCGACGGCACCACCTTCACCAGCGACTTCTCGGACAACCACACGACCCGCATGATCGCCCTGCTGGACCACATGTTCGCGAACAAGACCCTGGCGATCGATGGACTGTTCACCCCCGACTGGGTCAAGAAGTGGAAGGGCAAGGTCCTGGCGATCCCTGGCCCAACGTGGTTCACGGGAGCCCTCTTCCAGAACAAGGACAACATCGCCGGGCAGCCAGGCGAGTGGGGTGCCGGCCACGCCCTCCATTGGGCTGGCGAGCCGATCGCCACCGGCAACGTGGGTGGCGGCTTCTGGTACGGGTCGAGCCACTCGGCGAACCTCGCATGCGTGGGTACCTACCTGCAGTACGTGACGAGCGGACCCCAGTCGGTCAAGCTCATCACGGGCCTCCCGGCCTACGCCTCGACCGCAAGTGCGTGGTTGGACGCGCAGACCAGTAGTGGCTTCTGGGCCGACTCGGACACGTTCAAGGACGTCGTCAATGAGGCAGCCAACAACATCTGGAAGGGCTGGGGTGCCACGCTCCCCTTCAGTTCCGAGCCTCCGTGGGCGGAGATCGTGAATCCGGCTCTTGCTTCCGGAAAGACCATTGCCTCGCAGGTCAGCGCTTGGCAGCAGCGAATGGTGAACGACGCCCAGGTGAACGGCTTCACAGTCGTGACCAAGTAGGCGAAGGAACGCACCATCTCTCGTACTGACGCCATCGTGCCCACTGCCGCCCCCACAAAGGAGCGGCAGTGGGTCCCTTTGCGCCCGCGAAGGCGGCCGCAAACCGGAGCTGGCGCGCAGGCATTCGCCGCCTACGTGTTCTCCAGCGGCTACGTGCTGCTGCTCCTGGTCTTCGGCGTTCTGCCCATGGTCTATGCCCTGTATCTCTCATTCACCAAGAGTGGGCAATTCGTCGGGCTCGACAACTACGTGAAGGCCGTCGGGGACTTCCGGTTCTGGCCGGCCGTGCAGCACGTCGCGGCTTTCCTGGTGATCTGGGTGGTGACCCTGACCGTGCTCGTCACCCTGCTGGCGCTCATCGTCCACGCCGTGCGCGTCAGGTGGCTTTCCTCTACCGCGCGCTTCCTGTTCTACATCCCCGGCGCGTTCGCGGGTTCGGCCAGCGTCATGCTCTGGCTCTTCGTGCTCAATCCCTCCGTCAGCCCGGTGTCCTTCGTCCTCAAGTGGTTCGGGTACACGAACTTCGTTCAAGCCATCGACCTGAACAACCTGCCCTTGATCTTCACGGTCATTGCGTTCTGGACCGGCGCCGGTGGATGGATCATCATCATGTACGGCGCGTTGAACAACATCTCCGACGAGATCATGGAGGCTGCCCGCTGTGACGGCGCCAGCGCCATCAAGACCGCGTGGTACATCCAGATCCCGATGATTCGGAAGTGGATCGCCTACATGGCGGTCATCTCGGTCGCCGCCGCGACCCAGCTGTTCGCGGAACCCAAGATCCTCGCCCAGGCGAGCAGGAACCAGATCCCGAAGCACTATTCCCTCAATGAACTCGCATACGTCACCGCTTTCGGCCCGCAAGCGGACTTCAACAGCTCTGCCGCGATCTCGATGATGTTGCTCGTCGTGGCGGCGGGGCTGGCCGCGTTCTTCGTCTTCCGAGGAGGACTCTTTGACCGCGACTAGAAGATCCGTCGTGCGGTCTGACTTCGCGCCGGGCCGCTGGCTCGGTCGCGTGACAGCTTTCCTGATCGCCGGATTCTTCGCGGTGTTCTTCATCCTTCCCCTGGTTTGGCTCCTGCTCGCGCCGACGAAGGACACCCCCCAACTCAACGGCTTTCACGGCGAGGCTTCCCTGAGTTTCGGCTCCTTCGAACAACTCGTCGCAAACTGGAACGAGCTGGTCGGGTTCCAGGATGGCCGCATCTGGACGTGGCTCGGGAATTCGGTGTACTACGCCGGGGTCGCGTTGGTGCTCACGCTCCTCGTGTCAATTCCGGCCGGCTACGCGCTGGCCAAGACCAACTTCAGGTTTCGCCGCGCGATCCTCATCTCGACCCTCATGGTGATGCTCATCCCGAACACGGCGCTCGTGCTGCCGGTCTTCCTTGAAATCAACGCCGTGCACCTCGTGGGGTCGCCGTTGGCGGTCATCCTGCCATTCGCGTTCTTCCCATTCGGCGTCTATCTGGCGTATATCTACTTCTCCACGAGCGTTTCGCGCGAGCTGCTCGACGCCGCACGCATCGATGGCGCGGGCGAGTTCGCGGTCTTCCGGCGAATCGCGCTGCCGCTCGCGATCCCTGTCGTCGCGCTCGTAGGCTTCTTCAACTTCGTCACCAACTGGAACAACTATTTCCTGCCCTTCGTGATGCTCCCGGGGTCGAAGACACAGCCCGTTCAAGTGGGTCTGGTGGAATTGCTCGCGAATGTCCGGGAGTTCAATCCGACGACCGTCGCCTCCGACTCGATCCCATTTCCACAGCTGGCGCTCGCGACGCTGATCTCCGTCGCACCGGTGCTGATCGTGTTCATGTTTTCACAGCGATTCCTCGTGGCGGGCCTCACCGCCGGGGCGACAAAGGAGTAGGTCCGCCATCGTTGAGGACGCGAAGAGTCGGCATTGCGTGCCGCATCGTTCCGGACACCAGAGGCGATCGCCAGGCAAGGGTTCGACGCGCTGTGGCACCTCGACGGGACGGTTCCGCTAGGTGGCGCCCGGCGCGCGCCTTCGGGTCCACGCCTTCGCGATGTGTTCTCGCATGGCAGTCGCGGCGGTGTCGCCGTCGCCCGCGGCGATCGCCTCGCATATGGCGCGGTGCTCCTCGAGCGACATCTGCGCTGCGTCGTCGGTGGTGATGCCCGTGAATCGACTGCTCTCGCGAGCGCGCTCGAACATGATGCGTGTGATGTTGGCGGCGAGCCGAATTCCCGATTGTTCCATGACAAGGTCGTGAAACGCGGCATCCGCGTCGTTGTACACAGAGATGTTGTCGATGTTCGCCGCGGCAAGGTCGAAAGCCTCACGCAACGCAGCGGTGCGCTCTGGGGTTTGCCGAGCTGCCGCGGCGCGCGCCATGGTCGCCTCCAGGCTCCCACGGACCACCGCCAACTCATCGAGAACCTCCAGGGTCTCGTCGTGGTCGACAAGAGCCGAAAGGACATCAGGATCGAGCACGTTCCACCGACTCGACTGGTTCACGACCGTGCCTCGGCCCTGACTGACGGTCACGAGGCCCTTCTCTTCGAGTCGCTTCACGGACTCGCGAATCACCGTGCGACTCACGGCAAATTGCGTGCTCAGGGTGCCCTCTGGGGGGAGTACGTCGCCGGGAGCCACCGTGCCGGTGACGATCGCTTTCACCAAGTCCCTCACCACGGCGACGCCGAGGTTGGCTGCACGCACCCGGACGACGCTGTCGCCGAAGATGGTCTGCCCCTGCGAAGTGGCGGTGCTTGGGGGGTCCGCGTCGTTCTGCGCCATGTCGTCATCCTACTGTTCGGGACCATCTGCCGCGGCGACGCGACGGCGAACTGGTCGAGAGGTAGCGCTCCGGTCGGTGCGCACTCGCCGCTACTTGTATGATGTCGTATCAATACTATGCCAAGCTGTGGTTGAGCCGCGCGGCGAACGGTCCAGGTTGGCCTAGGGGCTCGTCACGGCGACACCCCGATCTCCGCACGAATGAGCAAGGGTGACGATGAAGATCACAGGCTATCGCACGCTGCAGACGATCTACGACTGGGGTCGTCCTGTGGGCGACGTCAACGGGCACATCGCATCGGGTATCACCGAGGTGCCGGTTGTCATCGTGGACACGGATGAGGGCGTCAGCGGCGTCGGAATGGGCTCGCACCAAGACCTGGCACAACTCTTCCCGGCGATCGAGGGCGAGGATCCCCGCGCGGTATCCGCGCTGTACGACCGCATGCTCGCGCGCGTGTTCAAGGCGAGCCATGCTGGCGCGACATTCGGAGGCATCGGCACCTTTGACATGGCGCTTTGGGATATCAAGGCAAAACTTGCGGGCGAGCCGCTCTGGCGCCTGCTCGGGGGGCGCGATCGGTTCGTCTCCGGGTATGCGTCCGGACTGGATATCGCGCTCGATGATGATGAACTCGCGCTCTTCTATTCCGAGATGGCGGGCCGTGGATTCACGAGCGGGAAACTCAAGGGCGGCAGAAACGTCGCCAGCGACATTCGCCGGTTAGGCATCATCGGCGATGCGCTTCGAGTCAACACCCCGGAGCCGAGCCTCATGCTCGACGCGAATGAGTCCTGGAATCTCAAGCAGGCAGTCCGCTATGTGTCCAAGATCGAAGAGGTTCACGACCTCGTCTGGATCGAGGAGCCCATCCGCCGCTGGGACGCAGAGGGTCATGCGAGGTTGAGCGCTTCAGTCCGCGCTGCGGTGGCTACCGGAGAGAACCTTACTGGCCTGGAACAGTATCGACCGCATTTCAACGCGGGCGGCATAGACATCGTTCAAGCTGCGGCAATCTGGGGTGTGACGCACTTTCTGCGGGTGTCTATCGCGGCACACAGCCGAGACCTGCCAGTCAGCCCGGTGGGCCTCACAGCGAACGCCGCGGTCGCTCACGCTGCCGCGGCAGTGCCAAATCACTTGTCCGCCGAGATCCAAGACGTCGGTTCGCCGTTCGGCGTGTCGATCGACCAGGAGTATGCCGACGGTGGGATCGTCCTCGGCGACCAGCCCGGGGTGGGGGTGGACGTCGACGAAGCTCTCATCACCACGCTCGAGCACGCCGAACCGGGGTGGCGAGCGGAGGCAGGCCCGCATGTCAGGCCCGCCCGCGCGGGACTGCAGCTCTCGGGCGAACCAGAGTCGGCCGCCTTGCTGTAGTCCTCCACACACGTCGTCGCACGAGACCTGGCCGAGCCGTTGGCGGCGCTCGAGGCGAACGGCACGCTCGACGGGTAGCTGGGCGAGGGCGTGGCCTCGCAGGCGTAGCACCGCAGGCGAATAGACCGGTGTCCTGGTTGACTTACCTCGCTGAACGCGCGCTCCGCGCCGGGCCGACGATCCCCTCCTCGTACGCCGTGAGCAGGTCGAACAACTCGGTCGCGGCGTACTGGCGGTCGTACGTCCCCGCGCTCAGCTGGCGGATGACGCCGGCCTTGGCAAGTGCCTTGAGCGCCGCGAGCGTCTGCTGCTGGCTGACACCGATCGCCGCGCGGGCGGTCGGCGCCGAGAGTACCGGCAGGGCGGGGAGTAGCGCGATGAGCTTGCTCGCCGCGGATCCAGCCCTCGGGCGGCCCGCGCCCTCCCGCCATTCGCCCTGGAGCGCGGCCACCTGGTCGGCGAGCTCGATCGACGCCGCCGCCGCGCGCCCGGCTGCCTCGGAGAACGAGCCGATCCACTCGGCAACGCCTCCTTCGCGGAACGCCGTGAGCCCCTCGACGTAGGCGGCGGGCCGGGCCGCCAGGACGATGCTGATCGGCGGGACGAAGCGGGCGGCGACGCCGCGGCGCCGCAGGACGACGTGCACCAGGGCCCGGCCGACGCGGCCGTTGCCGTCGATGAACGGGTGGATGGTCTCGAGCTGAGCGTGGGCGACGGCCGCCTGCGCCACCGCGGGCAGGTCGTCCCGGGCGACGAAGGCGACGAGGTCCTCGAGCAGCGGCAGGACGAGGTCCTCCGGTGGCGGCACGAAGGCTGCGTCCGACGGGTTCCCAAGCCGGCCGCCGATCCAGTTCTGCTCCACGCGCACGCGGCCTGGTCGCGCGCGCTCGTCGCCCGCCATGAGCACCGCGTGGATCGCCAGCAGGTCGGCGACTGTCACCGGCTCGGTGCGGTCACCGATCGCGAGCGCTTCCTCCATCGCGGACACATTGGCCGCGACGATCCGGGCGCTGCCCCGCGCCGCTCGTGGGTCGATGAGCGCTCGGGCCAGGTTGAGCGAGGAGACGTCGTAGCCCTCGATCCGGGACGACGCCACGGCCTCCGACCGGAGGAGCAGCGGGCCGATCGCCTCGAGGCCGGCCACCGAAGCGCGCTCGTTGAGGGTCCGGATCGCCGCCTCGGCATCGGCCGAGACGTCGGCCACATCGAACGGGACGACGGGTTCGAGGCCCGCGATCTCGTCAGGGACGAATGCCTTGTACCGGAACGAGGCACGCGCACGGCGGCCGCCCATCGCGCCAGGGGCTCCCTCCCAGGTCCGCTCGACGGTTCTCGACACACGGCCTCCTGCACAACCCTTCAATCTCTCGGCGCAAATGAAGGGATGAGGCGAGATTGCTCTGATAACCCTTCAATGTCAACGGAAGATCGAAAGATTGCGGCGGGAGCCGCCGTACGCCGCACCCTCGCCAACTGGTGCCGGCGTTACCTGCCGTTCTTGGCCGCCATACAGAGGCCGAGGCGCTGGCCCGCCAGCGGTTCGTCAGTCAGGTGTGCTCGCCACGAGGAGCGGCAGCTGGCAGGCGGCGGCGTGCGGACGCGAGGCGCGAGGCCGCTGGTCTCTGCCATCCTACGAGATCCCGATCGAGGGTCGGGATGAGTGGCTGGCGGCCTCGAGGCGGCCTGCGTGAGAGCCCGCCGTGCCGGCGGACGCGCTGCCAGCCCGTGGCGTCGACCATGTCCCGGTACCCGTCGACGCGCCATCGCTCTTGGCGTTCGACCACTGCCGCAAGGTCCGCGTCGCCGACGGCGCAAGATGGGCAGCGGAGCGTGCTACCTGCTGGCTGGCGTGCCGCCAAGCTGCCGCATCAGTCCGGCAACGTCGAGGATGACCCAGTGATCCACGACCTTCCCACTCCGGAGCCGCATGAGATCGAAGGCATCGAACGTCGCGGACCTGCCGGTCGGCGGCATGCCCATGAACTCGCCCGCGTGGGTCCCGTTGAAGGTCTTGTACGTCGCGACGAGGTCGCCCTCGGCAACCATGTGCTTGATCTCGGCCGAAAGGTCCGGAAACGCCCTGAAGGTTCTGTCCCACCAATCGAGCGCGTTCGGCTTGGCCATGCCAGGTCCGGCGGGGTGTGCACTGTCGACGAAGTCGTCAGCCAGCAACTCCTCGCCTACCTCGCGGCGATGGCCGCTCTGCCACTCCTCGACAAGCCTGCGAACAACCGTCTTGTTTTCGTCAGACATTTGGTGACCATCCTGCTGTGCTGCCATGGCCGGAAGCCAGTCGCCCGCGGCCGTTGCATGGCCTCACGCTAGGGTCTCCGCCGGGCCGCGCGCATCGTCACCAGTACGGAACGCGGTACGTAGAGGTTGGCTACGTCCGGTCTTCGGTGATCCCAGCCCTGACCGCCCAGACCGCGACCTCGGCGCGGGAATGCATGTCGAGCTTGGTCAAGATGTTCTGGACATGCGTCTCGACCGTGCGCTCCGAAATGACCAGTAGCTGCGCGATCTCCAGGTTCGTTCTCCCGGCTGAAAGGTGGGCGGCAATCTCCAGTTCGCGGCGTGAAAGCCCGCCGGGCAGGCGATTGATCGACGCGCCAAGCTCTGATGCTCGAGCGACCAGGTCCTGCATGCCAAGCCTGCGGGCGTCCGCTGTCGCCATTGCAGCCAGGGTCGCAGCGCGCGCTCGGTCACCAGCCCCGGCGCGTTTAAGGAGAGCGTCGGCGAGCGCGACTCGGGACCGAACCAAGGACGGACCGAGATCCGCCCGGGCGGCAAGCTCAGCGGCTGCCTCCATTCGCGCGATTCCCGCATCCGATCGACCGGCGAACGCGTCGACGAGGCCGAGGTAATAGCCCACTGGGCCGAACGCACCGATCGCCGCGGCGATCATCAGGCCCTCGAACGGCAGGAGCTGGCTGTGGAGCGTCGTTGCCAGCGATCGATCATCGAACGCGATGGCGAGCTCGGTCATTGCCGCGATCGTCGGGAGCCAACGCTCGTCCCTGTGAATGTCGCCCAAGCGCGGTCTCAACGCGGCGAGGCTGGCTCGCGCGGCATCTCGATCGCCGACTGCCAGTTCGAGCAGACCGAGGGTCGCCAGGACCACCGGGTAGTGCCCAGCTGCGCGCGGGCCGATCGCCTCCATGCCCGACGGTCGGGCGCCTCGATCGACTGCGACCATGACGAGCTGCCCAAAGTAGAGCGGCATCGCAAGCGCGGCCTGCGACGGCGGTAGCGCATCCCGAGCCAACGCCGCCAGCCGCTCGGCCTCTGCGAATGCCCCCACGGCCTGGGACCATCCTGCCCGAGACCGGAGGGCGTGCCAATGCACGAGCGGCTCCGCCGTTCGAGCCGCAAGGACGTCCAGAGCGTCGATCTCGCGCATGGCCGCGGCCGTATCGGCGCATTGCAGGAAGCCATCGATCCGCCACGCGTGCCCCAACATTTCGTTGTCTGTCGACCGCAACTTGCCGGCAAGTTCGAGCATGCGCTCGCCCAGGTCGATCAGCTCTCTCGGACGGACCAGGCCCACGGCGATCATCTGGCGGGCGTGGAGGGCTGCCGCAGACGCTGGATGGTCCCCGGCCTGCCCAGCG
Organism: uncultured Chloroflexia bacterium; assembly: GCA_963719285.1. Taxonomy (GTDB): domain Bacteria; phylum Chloroflexota; class Limnocylindria; order Limnocylindrales; family CSP1-4; genus C-114. The sequence goes on along the minus strand of CAVRBO010000003.1, from coordinate 4,631 downwards.
AGGCGCAATGCGTGTTCACTGTTCGTCGCCGCCTCGTCGAGTTGGCCGCGATGGTATTGGGCAACGGCGAGTTGAGCGTGTAGGCGCGCTGAGAGCGCGGTGTTCGTTGGCTCGATTGCCTGGAGGGCATCGCGGCACATCGATTCGATGCCGGCGTCAATGAGGGGATCCTGGATGCCGGTGATTGCAAGGGCTGCTGCTGCCAGAAGGTCGGGCCTTCCGGCCTGACGCGCGAGCTCTCCCGCCCGAATCGCCGCTTCGCCACTTGCGTGTAGCTCTCCGGACTGCAAGAGGCGCTTCGCCAGCCCGAGAAGCCGCTCGCATTCAGCGACCTGATCGTCGACCCTGCCCGCGCCAGATCCCGTGTCGCCCACGAACTCATTGTCGCAGAGCGACTATTCGCGTTGGCGCGGCCGACAGTGTGGCGCGCCCGACAGGAGTTGAGCGCGCGGATGCCATAGATATCCAGATCCCGATCGAGGGTAGCGACATCAACCTCCTGGCCGCGGGCGCCTGATCCAGAGTCAGGTGCTGGACGCGGTGGCTCGACGGCCATCTCGTCTTGGCTCGACGGATCGACAGCGCCCGGTTCCGGCGCATCGATGAGTACTCGCCACGGATCGAATTTCGCACCGGCGACGTCGATCAGCTGCAGGCGGCCCTGCGGACGGCGGGGATCCCCGAGTTCCGCCACCCGGGCACCAGCCACGCCTACTTCGTCGCGCCGGGCGGCGCGAACCAGATGAGCGGCCGCGCCGAGAGATCGGGCGGCGCCGGTGCAGACGAGGCGGCCCCGGACGGCGCCGCTCCCAGGGAGGCCAGTCCCGAGCCGGCCGCGCCGGCGGTGCTTTCGGCAGGGTTCGACGTGGGGCTCGTACCACAGGCCGAGAGCAACGCTGCAAGGACAGCGACAAGGACCACCCGGCACATGCACGTCAGTCTAGTGACGGCGCGGAGATAGAGACCCTCGCCTGTGACGTCGATCTCGTGGCGAACCGCGCCTCGCTGCTGGACGTCGCGCAAGCACGTTGATTGTGGCGGAGAGCGCTCATCTGCCGCTGGCCCGACTACTCGAGCGCGATCACCGGCCGCTACCTGTAGGTAGCACGTTGCGGATGCCCCTTGCGATCTGTGATGACGTCCATCGCTCTGGGTGCGACCGTCAGGGCAGGGAGCCGAGGACGAGCGTCGCCGCGAACTTGAGCTGGGCGTCGGAGGGCATCGTCCCCAGCAGGTAGACGATGTCGAAGAACGTCGCCCCGTCGAGCACGTAGATGCCGCCGGTGCTCACGATGCTCGGCGGCACGCGGCCGATCACCGCCATATCGGCGAAGCCCGGGACCTGTGTCACGGAGCCAGCCTTCTGCACGTCGGTCAGCGCGGCCGTGTACCTGGCCTTGGCGCTGTCGCTGTCCGAGGCGATGGCGACCTGCAGCGTGATGCTGCCGCTCGGGCTATTCGACCATACGCACTCGACGGCTCCGCCGGACAGCGGGTGGATCGCGCCAGGGCCGTACGCTACGCCATTGATCGCCGACGCCTCTGAGTCCTTCAGGAGCGCGCATGGGTCGATCGCGACCGGGCTCGCGGCGGCCGAGCCGGATGGCTCGCCGCCACCGCTGAGCGGCGTGGGTGAGGCGGTCGGAGCCGGCGTTCCGGTCGCCGCGGCGCTGGCCGACGCGGCGGCGGTCGAAGCGAGACTCGTGATCACGCCGACCGATGCGCTTGGGCTGGCGCTGTTCGAGGTGCACGCGCCAAGTGCGAGCGCCATGGTGAGCGCAGCCGCCGCGCGGATGTCCCGGCTCATGGTCGCGGGCGTCCGTGTCGTGACAGCTCCGGTTGCATGGGCGACTCCCCGCTCGATGGGCGGTATCCGCTAGACAGAGTTTGCCACAGAGCGAACCTGGACGGGTTTCGGGGCCGGTACGTGTGGCTCGGCGGGCGCGGCGACGTGGCGGGCCAGGGTGCGCCTGGCCGAACGCCTCGTGGTCCCGGACACCTGCCGGCGCGGCGCCGGCAGGGATACGCGAGAGCACGGCTCAGTTCTGCGACACCCCTCGACGGCGGAAGCCAACCGCCGAGGCGACACCGAATGCCGCGGCGATGGCGCCGAGACCAGTCAAACCTTGCCGGGGGGTACGGGGTGCCCACGGTGAGCAACGGCCGCGGGCCATACGATCTCTGCCTTGGGGAGCCGAGTGGCGCGCCCGACTGGTGTTGGGCGCGCGTTAGCAACCTACACGATCCCGATCGAGGGCCGGGATGAGTGGCTGGCTGCGGCGAGGCGGCTCGCGTGAGAGTCCGAACGCGGACGGGTCGAGCCTCACTCGAGCTCGCCACCGACCGAGAGGTCGTCGTGGTCGCCGCGGTCCTCGCCGGCGGGTCGGAAAAGGCTGCTGCCCACCGCCTGGGGCCTGTCCCACTTGACCGTGAAGCACCACCTGGCGAATGCGCGGTCCAAGGTAGGTGCGACGAACACAGCACAGCTCGTGTGGATTCTTCGCCCCTCGGCTGCCTGAGCCCACGGGCGGAGCGCAGACGGACGAGTAGCGGTCTGCCTGGAGAGGTTGCGGGGTAGGACGTACCCGGCGATGCCTACCCACTGCGTTAGGACGTCTGGGGCCCAACGCGGGAGGGCCGCTGGGTCTCAGGTCGTGACCGGCGCCTTCGCCGCGAGACGTCCCGCGCGGCGATGAATGCTGCTCGGGTCCGCTGCCGGCGGCCCGGCGAACCAGCTCGGCAGCTGCTCCATTAACCGCGGGTTGCCGAAGAGCTCGATCGCGTCGTCGCCGATGGCCCTGCGCCAGTCGTCCATCCCGCGAGCAAGTGGCATCAGCGAACGGACGGTGGTCTCGAGGTACACGTAGCGGTCCTCGGCGATCCGGGGATCCTCGATGCACACCGACGCTCCAGCGCCGCGTTCGAGCACGAGCCAGAAGCGGGGCCGCCGAGCGCCCTCCAGCGAGATGTCCAACACCACGGGGCGCGACGGGAGCCGGCCCGGGTCCACGCGGTCGCCAAGCCAGCGGAGGATGATGTCCGGGTCCCGCTCGACCATCGCAGGATCCTGGGCGCGAATCGCTCCGACCAGCCCCGGAGGGCCTCCAGGACTGGTCGCAGCTCCCTGCCCGCATAGGTGACGGCATAGTGGTCCGGCGCCGGGGCATGGTCGGGCTGTGGAACGCGCTCGACGAGGCCCAGATCCCCGAGCTTGCGGAGCCGCGACGCGAGCACAGAGCGACTGATCCCGGTGGCCCCCTCGAGCAGATCGCTGTAGCTCCGCGTCCCGTGGATGAGGAGTTCGCGGATGATGACCAGGCTCCACCGATCCCCCAGCTGCTCGACCGCTTTCGAGAATGCGCAGTAGTCAGCCATCCATGGATTCTCCCACCACCGACCATCCCAGGCGAGTTCGAGATTGAAACTTCCCGTGGTTCTGGACCCGGTTTAGGGTGTCGCCATGAACGACACACGCAGCATCCCGACCATCGTCATCGGCGCCGGCCAGGCCGGCCTGGCGATGAGCCGGCTCCTGACCCTGGCCGGAAAAGAGCACCTCGTCCTGGAGCGTCGCACGAGCCTCGGGGGCGGATGGCAGGACCGCTGGGATGCGTTCCGCCTCGTGACCCCGAACTGGCTGGCGTCGCTCCCGGGTCAGCCGTATGACGGCGAGGATCCGGACGGCTACATGCCACGGGACGAGATCTCGGCCGGGTGGCTGGGTACGCGGAGCACCTGCGGGCACCGGTCCTGACCGGAACGGCCGTGGAGCGGCTGACGCCCGAGGACGGCGGCTTCCGCCTGCAGACCACAAGCGGCCAGATGCGGACCGATCAGGTGGTGGTCGCCACCGGCAGCTACCACGTTCCGCGCGTCCCCGGCCTCTCGGCAGGCCTCCCCACCGACGTTCACCAGGTCCATTCGAGCGGATATCGCAACGCGGGCTTGCTTCCGCCCGGCGCGGTTCTCGTCGTCGGGTCGGGCCAGACCGGAGTCCAGCTCGCCGATGAGCTGCTGGCGGCCGGTCGGCGCGTCTACCTCGCGGTTGGCAGCAACGGCTGGGCGCCGCGGCGCTACCGTGGCCGGGACATCTTCGGATGGCTCGCACGCTGGAGACGGATGGCGAGAGACTTGGCGTGCGAGTACCCAGGGCCGACACGCTGCCCGATCCTCGACGGCGTCTGGCCGGGACGCCGCAGCTGACCGGCCACCATGGGGGCCGCGACGTCGACCTGCGCCGCATGGCTCGGAGGGACGGGCTCACGCTCCTTGGCCACCTCGAGTCGATCGACGGCCACCGGCTGACGGCCGCGCCGATCTCGGCACGCGACTCCGCCGCTCGGAGGTCTTCTTTGACGAGTTCATGCGCCCGCCGATCGACACATACATCGCCCGGGCGGGGATCGACGCCCCGGCGGGCGTCGTGGCACACGACCCCGTTTCGAGCCGCCGGAACGTACCGAGCTGGACCTCCGGGCCGAGGGCATCACCGTTGGTGCTGTGGGCAACCGGGTACCGGATGGATCACTCGTGGATCGATGCACCCATCACCGATGCGCAGGGCATCCCGCGCCAGGACCGCGGCGTAAGCGACGTTCCCGGCCTGTACTTCATCGGGCTGCTGTGGCAGC
>CAVRBO010000002.1:0-214966 GCA_963719285.1 uncultured Chloroflexia bacterium | reverse complement strand
CTGAACATCCCGAGGTAGGGGGCATAGAAGCGGGCCCCGGCGTCGAACAGGGCATCCCCGTTGGGGCTGATGTCGAGGCGACCCTGGAACTTCCAGGCCAGGGCGATCCCGCCTCCGCCGGTCTTGGTGTACGTGTCGGCGGTCTGGCCGTACGGGTCGTACCGGATCGCGGCAGCGTATGCGGTCTGGGCGGCCGTCTCGGCCGCGGCGACATCGCCATGGAGGTCGAACACGAGGAAGCCGACCGTACCGCCCACGTTCTCGGCTGTCCGGCTCCCGGCGGCGTCGAGGGCACACGTCGTGGTCGTCGGCCCGGCGATCTTCCAGGCGGTCTCGCTTGTCCCAAGGTAGCTGTACGTCTCGGTCACGGAGCCCGTCAGGGTCCGACTCTTGAACCGACCCAGGGCGTCGAAGGCGAAGCTCGTGACGGCGGTGCCCGAGGCCGGGGTGATGGACAGGAGCCGGTCCCCGAGGTCATAGGCGTTCGTCGTCTGGGTAGAGCCCGAGGTGGCCGACGTCGTTAGATTGCCGTAGGCGTCGTAGGCGAACGCCTTGTTGACCCCACCGATCGTCTGCTGGACGAGCTCGTCGGTCCGGTCGTAGGCGAGGGTCGTCGCCACCCCGAGCGCCGTGACCGCCTTTCGGTTCGAATCGAGGTCGTAGGTATACGAACTCGATCCCGCGGTCAGGCCGCTCGCGCTCGCGACCCGGTTGAGCTTGTCGTAGACGAGCGACTGGGTGTGTGCGCCGGCATCCCCGGTCGTCCCCGTCACCCCGGTCAGCGAGCGGCCCTCGCTCACGACGTTGCCGTCCCGATCGTAGGCCTCGGTCAGGCTGCTCGAGAGCGCCCCGTAGGTGACCTGGGTGGGACGTTTCGCGCCGTCGTAGCTGAGCGTCCCGGTCTCGCTGTTCGTCGGCCAGGTCCGCTTGGTGAGCAGGCCGTCCGGGCCGTAGGCGTCGCTGATTCGTGCCGCTGAAGACCGACGGGTAGGTAGAGCTCGCGAGCCGTCCGGCGTAGTCGTAGGTGTACATCGTCTGTGGTGCGTCAGACTGAGTTGGACACTCCCGAGTGTGATGGCGGTGGGTGTCCGATGAGGTGTGACGACGATGGGCCGGAAGGCGTTCCAGACCCCTGACGAGAAGCTGGCCATCGTGCTCTCGGTGCTCAGGGGCGAGACCAGCCAGGTCGATGTCGCCCGCCGCCTCAGATGAGCCAGACGACGATCGCCAAATGGCAGAAGCAGTTCCTCGATGGCGGCCGGGAGAGCCTCGCCCGCGGAGACAACGCGGTGACCCTCGCCTCGAGACGCGAGGTCGAACTGGCCGACCAGGTCGAGGACCTGACGACCGCGCTCGGTGAGGCCTACGTGGAACTCCGCGTGTGGCGAAAAAAGGGGGCGCTCTACCCGCGTACGAAGAGCTCGAGCTGATCCGGGCCGAGGGCGGCGTGCCGGTCCGCCGGTTCCTGGCCCGCCTCGGCATCCCAGCCTCGACCTGGTATCACTGGCGGTCCGGTCACCTGCGCGGCCGCCCGGTCCGGCGTTGGCCGGCACCCGTCGTCGATGCCATCGAGGAACCAGCTGCCCCAGATGGCCTATCGCTGGTCGGCCTGGGGCCATCGCAAGATCTGGGCGATGCTCCAGGCGGACGGGCTGCGGGTATCACGCAGCTCCGTCGAGCGGGCGCTGCGCGAGACGGGGCCTGCTGATGCCGGTCCGCTACCAGGCCGAACGACGCCAACTGGCAGTCGATCGGCGGGCCGCCTTCGTGGCCGCACCGATCCGTCGCAATCGGGTCTGGCAGACCGACTTCACCGAGTACGAGACGAGCGCCGGCGGGCGCTGGCGGGTCAGTCCGGTGGTCGACTACGCGACGAAGCTCTGCCTGGCCGCGCCGGTCTCGGGCACGAGCACCGCTCGCGATGCCATCGCCGCCCTCCGAGGCGATCGCGGCGGCCGAACGATTGCTCGGGCATCCACTCCTCGATGACTGTGTCGACCGGCGACCGGCGAACTGACCCCGGTCACGATCGTGACCGACAACGGGCCGGCCTACAAGAGCGCCGACTTCATGCGGTTCATCGCCGGCCGCTCGGAGTTGACCCACGTCCGGACCCGCCACCACGCGCCCGAGACCAACGGCGTGGTCGAACGGTTCAATGGTTCGCTCAAGTACGAGCACCTGTATCGGCTCGAGATCGCCGATGCCCTCGAACTGGCCGACCAGACCGACACCTACCGGACCTGTACAACGAGATCCGTCCTCACGAGGCGCTCGACTTCGCGACTCCGCTCAGTCGGCACTGCCGAGCCCACCGATCACACCTATTCCGAGCCCGAAAGTGTCCAAGAATTTCTTGACGCGGGACACATCCGCCGTGCTGCCGTTCCACGTTCGTGTTGCGACAGCCCGTCCGCGGTGTAGCCGAACGTCTCATTTGCGCCACCCGTCTGCCGACCCGTTGGCGCGGTGGCGATCTCGATCGCTTGTCCCAGTCGTATGCGAAGGTCGACGTCCCCACGGCTCCGGCATCTCCGTCGACGCGCGAGCCAGCGTCCCATCGGCGTTCCAGTTGAAATCGGTGAGCGTGACGCTCGGTGCGCCGGCGCGCTGGACGAGGTCCGGGCGTCCGGCCGCATCGTAGGTCTCGAATCGAGCGAGTCGACGGTCGACCCGCTCTCCGCATAGTCGATCCGGCTGACCTGACCGGTACCGAGATACGTGGTCGTTGTCTGGAGGGCCAGGGTGCCCGTGCCGCTGCCCAGATACGTGGGGCTGACGAGAAGGCGCCCGAGCGCGTCGTACGCGCTGGCAGGAGTGTCGGTGTGACGGTGGGTCACCAGCCCACCGTTCGTCTGATCGGTGACCGATGTCAGACGGCCGCCGCCGTCATACGTCCAGACGGTCGAGTCGAGCGGCGTCAGGGTCGTATTCGCCGGCGGGACCTGACTCACCTGGTTGCCGGCGACGTCATAGGTCCAGTGCCAGGCCTTGGACGTTGGACGATGAGGTCTCGTCGCAGCCGGTGATAACAGACCTGTTGTGCGGGGCACATGCCGGTCAGCTCGCCGAGCACGTCGTAGGCGAATTGCGTCTTGACCCCGTGGTCATCGGTCTGTGCGACAGGCGCGACACCCGTGTCGTTCAGCGTCGTTGCAATGTTGTTCGCGAGGCGGTCGAAGCCGAAGATCGTCTTGTGGCTGAGCGGATCGACGGTGTAGTCCGTTCGCCCGAGCGTATCGAAGTGAGTTTGGGTCCCGAGGTTCGACGTCTGACTGCCCCGTCGCCCTAGGCGATCTCATTGACCGTCACCATCGATGGGCGACCCATGACGTCACGCGTCGTTCGGGTCATGATCGGTTCCGTGTACCCGGGGCCGCCGGCGGGGCCATCGTCGCGACGATGTGGCTGTCGGCATCGAAGATGGTCTCCGACGTCGTCACATCTAGGTCGGGCGTTCCTACGTCCCCACGGCGGCGTCGTCGAGGCTCACGCTCACGGCGCCACCGGTCGCGGTCCGATATACGGCCAGGACGACACCTGTGCGGTCGGCTCCCGGGGACCAGCTGATCGTTGGGACCCGCTGCCAGGCGCCGTTCCCGTTGAGCGTCTGTGACGCTTGGTCGCCGGCAACCCCGAGCTGCAGGGTCGAACCACTGTCCCCGCTGGCGCGAGCGCCCAGACTGTGGCCTTGTATGTGTGGCCCGTCAGGAACCTCCCGTCGAGCTTCCACTCGACGCCGGTATTCGCACCGGTCCCGGTGGTGAGGGCAAGGACGGACGACCGCACTGGACCCTACGGAGCACGCCATGACCACCAGCAGAACCAGCCATGCCATCGACATCCGCCCGGTCGTCCGTCGCCCCGCGACGCCGATCGGGCTGATCGGGGGCGGCCCGAGCCGAACGGCGGCCCGGGCTGACGGCAGCCCGACGCTCGGGGATCCGGTCTGGGCCGGGGATCGCGGCTTGGACGGCGCTGCCCGAGCGTGACCGGAGCCTCCTGATCTGGCTCGTCCACGGCGACGTCGTCACCGCCGAGCTCGCCGCCCTCCTCGCGTACGGCCACCGGCGGATCGCCCAGCGCCGCCTGGCCCGCCTCGTCGAGTACGGCCTCCTCACCGGGTTCTGGGCCGCCAACCGGCAGCGCCCGCGGGGCCGCTACGCCTATGCCCTGACCCGGGCGACCCGGGCGGCGTTGGAACACATGATCTGGCCGACCGGCCGCAAGAAGCTGTACGACAACGCCCCGGAGAGCGTGTCGCCCGTCATCCATGGGCTGGCGACCCACGACGTCTTCGCGGCGTTCTTGCGGGCGAGCGATGCGACGGGCGGCGTCGGCCTGGCGGCCTGGGTCTCGGAGCGCCCGCTCATCCGGATGACCTGGCACGCGAGCCTGCGGCCCGATGCCCTGGCCGTCGTCCGGGTCGGCGAGCGCTCCATCCTCCTCGCGATCGAACGCGACCTCGGCACCGAACGGGGACCGATCCTCGCCGCCAAGCTCGAGAACTACCAGGGCTGCTACGACCGGCGCGACGAGCGTGCCCCGCTCCACGTCGGCTTCGTCGTCGACTCCGCGCGGCGTGCCGCCTCGGTCCGCGCCCGCCTGCGCGGGACGGAGAAGGAAGAGAGCGCCACGACCGCCTGGGTCGTGACCGAGGCATCTCTCACCGCCGACCCGTATGGCGCCGCTGTGGACGACGCCAGGCGGAACCGAGGCGCGGCTCGTCGACTTCGCGCCGCACTGGACGGGCAACCCCTGGCCGTATCTGGCCGCGGGTGACCTCGCCGACCCGACGACGCTCGAGGTCCTCGATGACCGGGTCTACCGGCGGATCCCGATGTTCGCGGCGGCCCTGTGAGCGCCCGAGCCGCGCGCGCGTCCCTCGTCGCGTCCCTGGCACCTCGCCCAGGAACAGCCGCGACCGGGTCGCGACGAGGTCGCGACGACCGACGCGACACCCCTGGCGTTCGTGACGAGCGCAAGCGGCCGAAGTGCGACATCACTAGCGTGATTCACGCATCAACCCCTGTGCCCCCCAGGATCAACACACCAACAGCACCTGACGGAGCCCCCTCTCCCCGATCCCAACGCCCACGCCACCGACGCTCCGCTCCACGAAGAAGCCCTCATCCCCGAACGACATCCATCACCGCATCACTCGCCCACAGCCCCGTCCGACTCCACGTCATCGCATCGACCCACCCGCCACTGGATGCACACGCCAACCTGCGCGACAATCCCCTGATGGATCCGGTCGTCATCGCCCTCGCCCAACTCGTCCGTGATCGCTGGGCCAACGAACAACGCGACCGCCGCGCCCGCCGCGCGCGGCTCCGCGTCGTCCCGAGGGAACCCGCATGAGACGGCTGCCCGCCACGATCGAGGACCTCGCTGGGCGCCGGGCGGCGCGCTGGATCCGGGAGAGCACGCCCGGCCAGTTCGACCGCTACGGCCCCGAGGCCCAGGCCGAGCTCCAGGACCGGGCGATCGCGAAGCTCGGGCTCGTCGACTCCGGGCTCGCCTGGCGGGCCGCCCACTCCGGGCGGACGGTGTACCGCTCGGCGGAGATGGTGGACATGCTCGGTGGCCGCCCAGCGCGGCGACTTCGATGTCCTCCTCGTCGGCTATGTCTCGCGCTGGCAGCGCAACCTCCGCCGAACGCTCGAGCTCCTCGAGGACACCCTTCATCCGGCCGGCGTCCCGGTCTATTTCTGCGATGAGGAGATCCTGTCCTCGTCCGAGCGCCATTGGGACCAGCTCGTCGACGAGGCCAAGGACGCCGAGCGCTACAGCCGGCGCCTCTCCCGTCGGATCAAGGAGGGCTATGCCTCCAAGCTCGTCAAGGAGCGCGATCCCGGGCGGCCATCCCCCGTTCGGCTTCCGACGCAACGGCGACAAGCTCCTCGAGCCCGATCCCGAGCGCCTTCCCGATCGTGCGTCGGGTGTTCGAGTTCGCGGCAGCCGGCCTGACCGATCGCGCTGTCGCGACGGCAGTCGGCCTGCCGCTCTTCACCGTCCGCGGCGATCCTCACCTCGCCGCTCTACGTCGGCCGCCTCCGCGACGGCGAGCCGGCCCGCTGGGCGCCGCTTGTCCCATCCGCGCTCTGGGAGGCCGCCCAGGCGACCCGGGCCCGGCGAGCCACGAAGACGGGCCGTCCGGCCGACCCGCGCCGACCGTACGCCCTCGACATGCTCCACTGCGCCGCCTGTGGCAAGCGGCTCACCGGCGACACGGGCTACTACCGCCACCGGGACGTCGTGCCCCCGTTCGTCGAGGCCCGACCTGCTCGCCGCGGCCGCGGCCGGATCTAGGCCACGCGTACCGCCGCGAGATGTACGAGCAGATCGTCGAAGCTCTACTCGCCGAAGCGTCGATCGGGGTAGGGGCGATCGCTGGCGTCGTGAGCGAAGTCGCCGGCGCCGACCGCGGGCGGGACGATGCCACGTCTGAGCGGATCGACCGGGAGCGCGAGCGCGCGATGGCCCGCTATCTCCGAGATCGCGACGCCGCGGCCCTCGAACAGACGATGGACTCGACTCGACCGCGAGCAGGCTGCAGCCGCGACGGAGCCATCGACCGAGGGCATCCCGGCGGACGTCGCGGTGAAGTTACGTCCGGGCGCTCCCGGAGACGTGGCGCAAGGCCGAAGGCGGCTCCGGGCCGGCAGCTCCTCGCGAGCGCCCTCTTCGACCGGATCGACGTCCTCGGGCTGCGCGAAGCCACGGTCCACCTGAGCGATCACGCGGTCCGGCACGGGCTTGCCGCGGCGCTGCCAGAGGTGGTCGGAATATCCGTAAATGGTCGGGGCGAGAGGGATAGCCCCTCCTTAACTCAGCCACCACCCGGCTTCCTTCTCATCAACCGGACGAAGCCCCGGACGGAGTCCTCGGGCCTCGTCGCGGCGGCCGGGGGCGACAGTCGATGACGACCGGAACGAGCGCGGCGCCCCCGGGTTGGTACCCAGAGGCGCCGTGTTGGCGGCCGGGCGCGGTTCTACTCGCCGGCGGACTCCTGCGCCACCGGGGCCTCGGTGCTCGCCGTGCGGCGGGTTCGGGCTCGCTTCGTCGTCGGCTTGCCTGGTTCAGCAGCATCTGGAGCCGGTTCGCTCGCGGCGGAAGCCGCGGTGCGCTCCTTCGCCTGTCGGGCCAGGCCCGCGACGTACGCCTTCCAATGGGTGGCGCACATCCGCCCGAGACCGTCCTTCTGGCTGGGCTGGACCGGGAAGTCCTCGATCGGTGCCTCGTGGGTTCGATCCCGAATCGCGCCGACCCGATGCACCGCGCTGACCTCTGCCATGTCGTCGCTCCTTCGCTCGTGGCCGCCCGATCTGGCGACCCGGCGGACATCCATCACTCGGCGGGCGCGACGATGCAAGGTGCAAACGGATGACGACGCAGACCTCCGCGGCCTGGCGGAACCGGATCGTCGGCCACGCCGACGTCGCGCCGGACCAGCTCCTCGCCAACCCGCGCAACTGGCGGACCCATCCCACGCGCCCAGCAGCGGGCCCTGTCGGGGGCGCTCTCCGAGGTCGGCTGGGTGGCGCAGGTCATGGTGAACCGGACCACCGGCCACGTCGTCGACGGCCACCTCCGGGTCGAGCTCGCGGTCGCCCGCAACGAGCCGAGCGTCCCGGTGACGTACGTCGAGCTCTCCGAGGACGAGGAGCGGCTCGTCCTCGCGACCTCGACCCCCTCGGCGGCCATGGCGGCAGCCGAGACAGGACGCGCTGGCGGCGCTGCTGGCGAGTCTCGCAGCCGACCGACGACGCCCTCGCGCGCTGCTCGCTGACCTGGCGAGCAGCACGGCATCGAGGCGGCCGGTGCTCGGCGACCCCGACGAGGTCCCGCCCGTCCCCGACGAGGGCGACGTCTACGTCAAGCAGGGCGACCTGTGGCCCCTGGGCGAGCATCGCCTGCTGTGTCGGCGATGCGACGGACCCAGAGGACGTCGGCCGACTGCTCGATTGTGCGGAGCCGCGCTCCTCGCCACGGACCCGCCGTATGGCGTGTTGCTCGACCCGACCTGGCGCGATGGCGTCTACAACGAGCCTCGGCCCGGCCGAGCAGCCGTACATGCGCATCCGGAGGGCCACCGCAACACGACGCTGTCGGGAGACACACGGGTCACTGGAGCGATGGCGTTCGCGCTCGTGCCGTCCCTGGAGGTGGGCTACGTCTGGCACGCGGAGTCCACGCCGCGGAGGTGGCGCTCGGGCTCCAACGGATCGGCTTCGAGATCGCCTCCCAGGTGATCTGGGACAAGAGCCTGTTCGCGATGAGCCGCGGTTGGCATGCATTGGCACACGAACCTGCTGGGTGGTGCGAGAGCCCGGCATTCCCAACCTGTTCATCGGTCCGCGCGACCAGTCGACCGTCTGGAACGCTCCCTCACCAAAGATGATCATGGGCGGCTCGACCGAGGAGAAGCAGGATCATCCCGCCCAGAAGCCGGTCCTCCTCTCGGAGACCCCGATCCGCAACCACCCGCGGGCCGGCGAGATCGTGTATGACCCCTTCCTCGGCTCAGGAACGACCCTTGTCGCGGCCGAGACGCTCGGCCGGCGCTGCTACGGCCTGGAGATCGAGCCCCGCTACGTGCCAGGTGATCATCGAGCGCTGGCAGGGGCTCACCGGCCGGACTGCGGAGCGAGAGGATGGCTGAGCGTCCGACGGCATCAGGAGTGCGGCTCGCGCCTCCACGCTGCGGCCGCGCTGGGGCGCCAGGCGACCCAGCCCATCGGGAGATCGGCGAGCTGGGTCAGGGATGGGTCCTTCGCCAGCATGTCGGCAAGGCAGATGAGCCGACCGTTCTCGGTGCGGGGCTCCCGCCCGTCGAGGAACTGCCATCCGCCATCGTCGGCGTCGTGGCTCACGAAGACGATCGGATCGCCATCGAGGATCGCCTGGACCGTAATGGTCCCCTCGTTGGGCGGCGAATTGAACTTCCAGCCCTCCGGTCGCTCCGCCATGACGGAAGTCTAGGCCACGTCGCACGCGTCGACGACGCCGCACTATGGCCGGGTCGTGTCGGGCTCGCGGCTAAGCAGAGCTAACTGATGGTAACGAGGCGCCGCTGCGTGTTCGCGAAGGCCGACGGGGAGCCGTGCCGGATGCCACCGCTGGTGGACCGCCCGTATTGCTACAGCCACGACCCGGATCGGGCCGAGGATGCGGCCGAGGCCCGTCGGCTGGGTGGCCTGCGACGGCGCAAGGAAGGCACGATATCGGTCGCCTACGACCTGCCCGGCCTGGACTCTGTCGCCGGCATCCGCCGGCTCCTCGACATCGTCGTCACCGATGGCGTCGGTATGGAAAACGGAATCGCAAGGCTGCGTGTGCTGATCTCCGCCGCGACCGCGGCGACCAAGCTCCTCGAGACCGGCGAGCTCGAGGAACGGATCGCAGCGCTCGAGGCCGCCGCCCGACGCGCGCCCGAGCCCGACGACGACCTCGGTGTGCCATGACGACCGCTGAGCGCCGGCTCTCCGCGCTCGAGGCGAGCCTCAGTCCGATCGACCGGGTGAAGGGCTGGCTGTCGGATGCTCATCGGTACGGCACCTTCGAGGCGTACTTCGAGGAGATCCTCGGGGCAGGTATCGAGGGCTTGCCGCTCGACCGACTTGCCCGTGAGGCGAAGGACGCGGCCGAGGCACAGAACCGCGGACTGCCCCGAGACGAACGGGACCGGGCGGTCCGGTCGGCGATCCTCGCGACGGTCTTCCGATTCCAGCTCGTCCTCCGGACGATCCTCCTCGCCCAGGAGACCCTCGAACGTGAGGCACTCACGCAGGGCCTCCTCAGCGCCCACCTCGCCCTGCTCCTGACGGGCGACGGCAAGCCGCGGCCGGCCGCCATCCCGGGGGAAACCGCGAGCTTCGGCACCCTGCGCACCCTTGCCCTCGCCCGCGTGGCGGATCTCCACGCGCTCGGCTGCGCCCGCTCCCGGGTCGAGGCCCGCTACCTCGACGGTACCGCGATCCTGTTCCCGGACATGGCCCGGGACTGGGCTGCGCAGCTCGAGCGCAGCGAGCGGGTCGCCGCCCTGGCCGTGCGCCAGGCGGAGCTCGATGGGATCGCGCCACCCGTCCAGGACGATCCCGACATCGTGGAGGCGCGCGTCCTCCGGCGGGTGGCTGACCACGTGGAGCCGGCCTTGGCCAAGGCCCACGATCGAGATCGGTGACGGCCGACGCGCCGCGACGGTCGCGCTGCGCTGGCTGACGCCATCGCCTGCACGAACAGGCGGCTAGAACGGCGATCATCCGCCGCGTTATCGTGTGCGTCCGCCCCTGACTGCTCCCCCCAAGTCGTCAGGGGCTTTGCTATGCCCGCGACAGCGGACTTGTCACGCCGATCGCTGCCACCGTGCGAGGGCGTGCCGCCGACACCGGCGCCAGCTCTCCACATCCGCCCAACACCGGGGCCGAGACGCCACGCCCTAGAACGGGCGCCGCCGAAGGCGCAGTTGCATGGACCGCGGGCGCCGGCGCATGTGACGCTACGGCCGCCCTGGTGGCTCTCCGCTCTCTCACCGGTGACCGACTGGGTAACCTGTGCGGACTGCTTCGACCGGCGACCGTGACGCAGTGAGCCTTGCTTCCGCGACAACACCCACTCCGATGAGCCGGTCAAAGCGGGTTCGATCGGTGGTGGCGGTCATTCTCGCTCTGCCGCTCGTTCTGGCCGTCGTGCTTCGTGGAGACCAACGGCCCCGCGGTGAGCGTTAGCAACGACCTATCGGACCCCGTGATCGTGGTGTACCTGAAGGGCGCCGGGATGCCGGGCGGACGCATCGAGGCAGGCGACATCAAGTACTACACGTTCGATCTGACGGACAGGGATCGCTGCACGACGGCCCCGATCGTCGCCCTCTCGCTCTCCGGCACCGTCGTCGCCCGCATCGCAGCGCCGGCCTGTCTCGACCGGGCCTTCCGGTTATCCGACCACGTCGTCCCGTAGGCGTATGACCTACTTTGCCGTCCCCTTGTTGATCGCCGGCCTCATCGCGTTCGTCGTCGTCGCGAGCCGACGCCCGCTCGGCCCCGACGGACAGCCGTCGGTGATGAAGGCACTCGTGGCCCCGGTCCTCATCGTCCTGATCATCGTGATCGTCGTCCTGACGATCATCGTGGGCCTTGCTTGGTACTCCGGCGGTTGGTGGTGGCTCTAGCACGCGCAGGGTGGAGCGCCCACGACGGGCCGGCTGGAACGGGTGATCCGGGGTTTCTCGGTGTTACCAGGCAACCCACCAGGGACCGGCACTATCACCCCATCGTGGTGCGGTGCGCCCCGCGCTCAGGGAGTCCAAAGCGCGTGATAATGCGTTCTGGAGCATGAGTGATGCGGACCAGTCGCCCACCGAATGAACGTAAGCCCTTCTCCATGCCGCCGTGCCCGATCGACGGAAGCGTAGTGAGATGGTCGGGCAACGAGCTCACGACCATCATGGGCGACAACGGCCACTGGCTGTGCCTTTGGGTCATTTACTGCCCGGAGCACGGAGCGTTCGTCCAACGCTCCGACCGGCCCGCGTCGCAGCCCTGGGTTCCGGACTCCGAGCAGACGACCTACCTGGCGAGCCGCTTTCAGAGGCGCAGGGCCGCCGATGAGAGCACCTAGCGAGCACCGCCACGACCGCATCATGTTTCGCCAAAGCGGAGCATTGGAGGGTCGATACTCCCATCGTGGACCCGATGTTTGTCGCCACTCCAGACGAGAACGAGATCGCTGAGGCACTTCGTCTGTGGCCCGAGTTAGCGGGCAAGCGCATTCGACCTTTGATCGTAGGGGCCTTCGGCGACATCTTCGTCGAGACGGACGCGGGCGAGGTGTGGGTCGCATCGCCTGTCGACCTTGCGTTCGAGCGCGTGGGCCGGCTCGGTTGGGGAACTCGAACAACTCTCAAATGACCCGGAGTGGGCCCGGGCCCACCTCCTAACTGAGATCGCATTGGTTGCCCGGGATCGAGGAGCCCACCGACAGCCAATTCAGGTGTTCGCGATCGTACCGCACCCGAGCTTGACCGGACCCTTACAGCTAAGGGAGTTCATGCCCATGGGCCTAGCCGTTTGGCATCAAATCGCTTCCGCGCTCCGCTAGTCCGATCCCCCGGCGTTCGAGAGGCGACGAGCTTGGCCGCTTCGAGATCGTCCCGGCGCCCTCCTTCGTGCCCGGGTCCGGACGTTGCAACGGAGTAGGCTCTGGGCGTAATGGACGAGACACCATCCTTCGCGGTGGGCGACCGCGTGAAGGTCAGACGGGACCCGGAACATGGGCCGGGTCCATGGCCGGATGAACCAACGGGAACGGTCACACGGCACCCTGGTGCGCCAGCTGGCGAGGGGTGGGTGGCGACGACGACTCTGCTGGGTCCCAGCCGAACCTACTGGATTCGGTTCGATAGCCCACAGCGGGATGCCGACGGCGACGGCCCGTACTCGGAGAGCGAGGTCCTCGACAGATACCTGCTTCGATGGGTCGTCACGTAGCCCTGCCAGTCCCACTCGCCCGTGTCGTCCCGATAGCCGCTCAACCCACCTAGGTCCCCTCCATGGAGCTGCTTCTTGATCCGGGCTCTGAGGGTCGCGTCCTCTTCGAGAAGGGGGCACACCATGACTTCATCGCGTCTACGGAGAGCAGCGCCGTATGCTCCTGACCTCGATACCGCATAGCAGGGGGCGCGATCGTGAATTCCGCAGAGGCCGATCGGATCTACGGAAACCGCGACGTCGAAGAGTCGGACGTCCTACACCTCATCGATGTCGTATTTGACCGATTCGCCAGCACAGCGACCTGGCCCGAGGTGGAGCGGCTCCAGCATGAGCTCGACCAAGCCGACGACGAGCTCGACGTAGATGAGGTAGGCCAACGCTTGCCAGGCATTCTCGGAGTCGTGGAGCGAACGGGCCAACCGCGGAGAGTCAGGCTGACACTTCGCGGGGTGCGCAAGGCAGCCGGTTACTACCCCGTACTGAACGACACCGTGCGTCTCATCCAAGAGGCGTACCGCCGTTGGAACCGAGACGGTGAGGCCGCGAGGCTGTCCAGTGAAGACATGCTTGTGATCTTTGACAATGATCCGATCCGTGTGCGTCGAGCCTACGAGATGGCGCTACAGGTTCCGGGCGCGCTATGGAACGGGACCGGCGGTGTTGAGGGACCGTGGGACCGACAAGTCTCGTCGACGGTCAGGCCCTACCGAAAGCTAGTAACAGTTTCGGAACTCCTGGCGATCCTCTATCCCACTGTGGCAGTCGGCCCCACCAGTGAAACCACGGCTCGCACCGATCATCGACTCGGCCAGCGAGTATTCCTCGTGCACGGTCATGACACAGCCGCCCGCGACGCCGTCGAGGCATTTCTCCGCCGCCTTGGCGCGGAGGTCACTGTCTTGAACGTGAAGCCAAGCATGGGTCGGACAATCGCCGAGAAGCTAGAGGTTCATGCCGCGGTCGACTACGCCGTGGTGATCCTGAGCGCCGACTACCTAGCCCGTGCCGCACGTGCCGTGGATGCACCGCTGATGGGGCGAGCTCGCCAAAACGTGATTTTGACAATCGGTTACTTCACCGGGTCCCTTGGGCGAAATCGCGTCGCTGCGATTCGCGTGGGCGAAGTCGAGATACCGAGTGACCTTCATGGCGTCGTCTACATCACCTTTGCCCCTGGCTGGCAACTCGATCTATTGCGCGAACTTCAGGCCGTTGGTCTTCCACTCGACTACACGAAGGCATGACCAAAGGTCCACAACATGACGCAATCGTGTGGCATCCACGTTCGCGGGCGCAGCACTCCTGAGACTCGCAGGAGATGTGGTCCTGAGAGGGTCTACCTTGCATACCGGAGGCTGGCCACGGGCCACCTTGACGAATGCACGGGAGGCACTCATGAAATGGCGATGACGACGCAAGATCGACCGCGGGTTGAAGGGTTCTACTTCCAGCTTCGCGCCGCCGTCGCCTCGAATGATCCCCTGGGCGCTATCGAAGACAAGGTTGGGCGTCAGGCCTTCGACGCCTTCGCCTGGCAGGTGGCGATGGGAGCTCGCGGCGCGACAGCCATCGCCATGCCGAAGGAGGTCCCGACTCTCCGGCAGATGAGCGCACATCGAACGGAGCTTTCGCGCCGCACAGCGGGACTGCGGTTGGGTCCCGTCTATGAGATCGCAAATGGCCCCGAGGAGGAGCCCCCGGATGCCGCTGGAACCTTGTGGCTAGCTGCTCCCCCGGAGCCAGCCTTCGACTGGTTCTGGCCCGAGGCCGATCGACTGCCCCCGGGTGCATACGCTGGGGCTCCAACCATTCGAATTGCCCATCTCGACACTGGCATATCGGCGCATCCGAGCTTGACTGACCACTACGACGCGGCCTCCGGGATCAATCCTGTCGACTTCCCAGACAACCCAACGGGACGGGCGGTTATCTGTTGGGGGCGGCCGTGGGTTTGGATCTGGTCGACCACGGGACGGGGACTGCGGCGATGATCGTGGGTCAGCATCGCGACGAAGCCGACCCCACGAACGAACTTTCAGGAATTGTTCCGCCCGGGGTCGCGATGTTGGTTCCTGCCCGAGTGCTGAGCGACGGGCCATTGATCGGACCATGGGATGTAGAGCGCGTCGCAGCCGCGATCGACTGGGCGATTGAGGCACGCTGCAATGTCATCAGCATCAGCCTTGGGTATCCACTCCCAGATCTGGCGCCAACCGATGCGATCGAGCGCGCGTTTCGGGCAGGCGTGATCGTATGCGCCGCGGCCGGCCAGATGTACCCGAGTATGGTGTGGCCCGCGACCACTGCCCTTTCCGGGTGGAGCATCTGTTGCGGAGGAAGTACGGTCGAACGGACTCCCTACGAGGACTCGGCCTGGCTTGATTTCAGTGGCGGGTACGTGACCATCGCCGCGCCAGCGCGAAGCATCACGAAGGCTTCGTGGGTCCACCGTGACTGTTCGACCCACGAGGCGATGTACTGGCGCAGCTCGGGGACTTCCTATTCCGCTCCATATGTCGCCGGAATAGCAGCGCTGTGGCTGGCGCGCCACTCCAAGGCGGTAGCTGCGCTACCGAGGGATGAGGTAGTTCCGGCGTTCCGACGGGCTTTGGCCGTCACGGCGTCGCCGTGGTCAGACGAACTCGTCCGCGACGATCCTCGGTTCGGGCCGGGAATCATTAATCCTCGCGCCGTAATCGAGTTCTCGCCCAGCTAGAGCCGGTGGCTCACGTCCCACTGTCAATCTAGGTTCAGCCTGCGCCGCGCAATCGACGTGGTGTGAGCGAGCATGAGAACTGCAGAGAGTTGAGCACGAGAAGTGCAGAGGCCCTCGGGGTGACCCGAGGGCCTTTCGTTTGGATCGGATACGACGAGGTCCCCCCTGTCAGGCTCGGGCTGCTGAGCTCGGAACCAACGACAGGAGGGACGACTTGCAGTCTGAGGACACCTGGATGGAACTGCACACACTCCACCGCCACGGCTGGTCGATCGCCGCCCTTGCCCGGGAGTTCGGGCTCAACTGGCGGACCGCCCGCCGCTATGCGCTCGCCCCCGAGCCGCCCCGGTTCCGGGCCCGAGTCCGGCCGGCCGAGCTCTCGGCCGCCCAGCTGGCCCACGTCGAGCGCCGGCTCGCCGCTTGCCCGGATCTGCGGGCGACCGTCCTCCACCGCGAGCTCCGCGAGGGCTACGGCTATCTCGGCTCGTACACGAGCCTCCGACGGCGGGTGGTCGAGCTCCGGCCACGCCAGACCGCCGAGCCCGAGATCCGCTTCGAGACCGGACCCGGGATCCAGACCCAGGGTGACTGGACCGACGTCGGCGTGTGGCCCCTCGGGGACGGAGCCGTCGAGCTGTTCGCGTTCGTCGCGATCCTGGGCTATGCGCGGATGCTCGCCGTCCGCTTCGCGACCGACAAGACGAGGGCCACCACTCTGCGGGCGATCGTCCGCTGCGTCGACGACCTGGGCGGCGCGAGCGCCGAGTTCCTGACCGACCGGGACACGGCGCTCATGAACGGCTCCCGCGCGGACGGCAGCCCGATCTATGCCCCGGACTGGATCGACGTCGCGACCATGCTCGGCACCCGGCCGCGTGCCTGCCGGCCGTACCGGGCCAAGACGAAGGGAAAGGTCGAGCGGGTCATCCGGGAGGTCAAGGAGGACTTCCTTGCCTGGCTCAGCGGGCAGGTCCTGCCCGCGCGTCCGACCCTCGCCTGGTACGACGCCGCAGTCCGGCGCTGGACGACCGAGATCGTTGCCACCCGGCGGCACCGCACGACGAAGCGGATCGTCGGCGAGGCGTGGGCCGTCGAGCGGCCGCTCCTCACCCCGGTCAGCCGGCGCGTCCTCGCGAAGGTCGAGGGCCTGGAGACGCTCGTCCCGGTGGCCCTGCCCGCCACGACCCGGCCGCGCCTCGCGGTCCTGGGCGAGACCGTCGAGGTCCGACCCCTGGCGGCGTATGCCGAGCTCGTCCGATGAGCAGTGGATCGGAATCGCGGGTGGCGACCGCCTACGCCCGGACCCGTGAGCACCTCGCCTATCTCGGGCTGTCCATGGCGTCCGAGCGCCTGGCGACCGAACTCGAGCGCGGCAAGGATGAGGGGGTCGCGCCCGTCGAGGTCCTCGAGCGGCTCCTGGCGGCCGAGGTGGAGGCGACCGCGGCCCGTCGGCTGTCGGGTCGGCTCCGCTTCGCCCACTACCCGCTCGACAAGCGCCTCGCGCAGTTCGAGTTCGACTTCCAGCCCTCGATCGATCGGGCGGTCATCGCCGAGCTCAGCACGCTCCGCTTCGTCGAGGAGCGGCGCAACGCGCTGTTCCTCGGACCACCCGGAGTCGGCAAGAGCCACCTCGCCATCGCCCTCGGGATCGCCGCCACCGAGGCCGGCTTCCGGACCTACTTCACGACCGCGGTCGACCTCGTCGCCCACCTCCAGGCGGCCCACCTCGAGGGTGCCTGGTCATCGAAGATGCGGACGTATACCGGACCCTCGGTCCTCGTCATCGACGAGCTCGGCTACCTGCCGATGGATGCCACCTCGGCGCACTGGATCTTCCAGGTCGTGAGTCGCCGCTATGAGCGCGGCTCGATCGTCCTGACCTCCAACCGCGGCTTTGGCGACTGGGGCCAGGTGTTTGCGGACCAGGTGGTCGCCGGGGCCATCCTCGATCGGCTCCTCCATCACGCGACCGTCGTCAACATCAAGGGCCAGTCCTATCGGATGCGCGCCCACGTCCCGTCAGCGGGCTCAGCCAGGGAGGGCGCTGCTATGCTCGGCTGACCTCGTTCGCCTCTGCACTTTTCGTGGCGATCTCTCTGCACTTTTTGTGCTCACCCACACGTGGCCGGTGTGCACGATGGCCCGTTCGTGGCGTTAGCCTGACGGGTCGCCCGCCATCCTCAAGCGAATACTCGCGGCCGTCGCGATGACCGCGGCCACCACGATGAGACCCACTCCGAAGCCGATGACGTGGTACATAAAGTCGCCGAGCGACCGATAGTTGCTCTCGCGAAAAGAGCGCAGGACGAACAGTGCGACGGGGACAAGCGTCAGGAGGGCAGCAGCGAGGGCTACTGACCACACCGGCGTCACGCCTCCACGACGAGTGGCGTCGCCTCCGATAACGGCCAGGACGATCCCCAGTCCGAGCGTAGCCGTTCCAGGCCCGAGGTCGACTCCCGAGCGCTCATACCCCGAATTGAGGAGGCTGTTGTAGCTGGCCCAGGGGAGGACCGATCCAAGCGCGATCGCGACCCCGGTGAGCAGAAGTCCGGCGGCGGCCACGCGCCGGCCCCTGACAGCTCTTGATGCGGTCATGCCCCTCCCAGACCTCGGGTCGAGCTTTCGACCTACTGTTTCGTCGGTTCGGCCTCAGTTCGGCCGCCGGTACGACTTGGCGAACCATCGGAGGGTCGTCCGGTGTGGCTCCGGAGTCAAGAGTCCCGATGGTGTCGCCACTGTTTGGGGCTCACTATGGCCAAATCGTCTTCGAGTCGGAGTGAGCGTCGCGGGGGCCAGCGTATGCTCGCCTGATGCCGATCGGCTGTAGGCTCGCTGCCCTCGTCCGCGGATCGGACCCAGCCGCTCCGCGGCCGAAGCTCGATCCTTACCAGCGAGTCGTCGTGGTGTTCACTCGCCCCGAGAAGGAGCTGCGGCAACTTGACGTGGCGCTCGGTCCGTGCGTCCGCCGTGCTGGGCGGAAACGGCCCCTCGTCGGTGTCACCTATCAAGAGCCCGGCGAGCCGAGCAAGTTTGAGGTATTGGCCGGCATCCTTCTGTCCGGAACGTCCGGCGGCACTTGGGGCACCGTGCTCGAGTCTGGCGACGGTCGGCTGGCAACGTTCAGCGAAGAGCTCGTCGATGCGATGGCAGTCCTGAACCGGGAGAACCTGCGCCGCCAGCGAGAGCGTCCAGGGGACTACGACTGGATCTTCGAGCCCGAACGAGCCGTCGTCGCGCGCTGGATGCCCGACGTGAGGTGGAACATTGGGTCGGGCAATGTGCCAGCGCGCGCCGCCTCATTCATTGCGACGTGCGCCTGGGCGCGCGTCAGCCAGGAGCGTGGGCAAAGGCTTTACTGCTGGTCGGGCCCGGGGTTCAACCCATGGACCACCGGGGAACGAGTGGAGGCGCTCGTCGGAAAGCAAGTGCGCGGCGGCCGGATCGTCTAGCCCGGGACCACACTATCGAATGATCGTGTTGGACGGGCGTGTCCCGCACGCAGCTTTGTCCTAAATCTCTTACGCGTTCATCGCCGAAGGCTAGCCGGCCTCGTCACTTGCAACGCCGCAGTGTCTCGGCGGTTGATCATCTGACCTGACTCCGTGACTATCCAAGTCTCACCGTCACACAACCCCGGAGGGTGGACTGCAATGTCTTTCCCCGACGGGTCGCGGGCAGCGATCTCGTGTGTCGTGCAGCCGCGACTGTCGAGTCCTCCCGCCACGGTGGTCATCTCCGGATCGCGCGGCTCAATGAACTTGGCCGTGACACCGGGGCGGAAGGACAGGTCGAACGCACGACCCAACTGCCGCCACACGCCGTCTACGTTCTCGTAGAAACGGATCTGAGTGCGGGTGGCGTTCTGGGCGAACGTCCCACGCGGGGCTCGCGGCCACAAAGTCGTTGCGACCGCGATACCGAGACAACCCACAACCAACATTCCGCCGAACTGAACGAAGCGCGCCTTGGGCATCGATGTGCGAGCCCTCAGTTTCGCCTCCGTCCACGTCCAGTAGCCGAAGCCGACCAAACCGAGGGGGAAACCGAACAGCCCGTCCGACACGAGAAGGCTGAACGCGCCGACGAACCCGAGTGCGTCATTGAGTGTGGCGATGGCGAAGATGCCGGCCGCCAGAACGCTGCCGACGGTGCCCCCGGCAACGAGCGCCGTGAGGCCGGCTCGTCCTGATAGGAGGGCGGCAACCAGGACACCGGCCAATACCGCGAGCACGGCGGCCACCGAGAAGGCAAGTGGCCGATCTACCGCGCTCAATCCGAGCCACACGCTATCGACCACGAGGACTGCAGCTGCGGCGACGGCGCCGGGCAACAGGAGTCGGCGATCGATTGGTTGTGCCGGCCCGATGGTCACCATGGCGCCGACCTTACCTCACAAGAGTTCGGACGACGCGACGCGAGCGGATCGGTACGTGTTCAGCTTGGGCTTCGGACTCTGAGACGGAAGTCTCCCCCGCCTGAAGTGTCATCACGCCAACCGAGATACACGTTGGTGGCGTTGGCGGCCAAGGTCGGACTTACGCCTGCCCCACTTTGGTCGCTCCACTTATCCGCGGTGGCACAACGCGCGACGCTGGATGCGCCTGCCTCACAATGGGCACCCCAGATAGCAGACGTTGCAACCCGCGTGTCCCCCCATGCAGCGATGACACCTCCGTCAGCTTTCATGGCGACGGCCAGGGAAGTGGGCTTCGCGGAAGCGTCACTCACCTGGACGCTCGCCGTCCAGGAACTGCCCGACTTCTGGCTCACCCTAACCTGAAGGTTGGCCACGCGACCGTCGATCCAAGCTGCGATCGGTCCGTTGGCCGATGTCAACCCGATTCGCGGCCAGCTCTCTGCGCCCGTGGTTGTATCGTCACTGATCTTGGTGTTCGAGGACCACGTCGTGACCGTCGGTCCGAGGGTCGCGTAGTCGATATCCGCATTACCGGACGTCGCGTCTTCCCAGACGGCACTGGCGGTCCCATCCGTCGCGATGGCGACATCGGGGCGTCCCTTCGTCGCGGCCGTATTGGTGGTCACCTTGAAGTTCGCTGACCATGTCGACGAGCCGGCTGGGAGGCGACCCGAGTAGATGTTCTTCTGGCTGCTTCGAAGATCCACCCAGACCGCGACCGCGATGCCCGCTGAGCTCACGGCGATCCGCGGGGCGTTCTGGACAGATGTCGTCCCGTCGGCGTTGAGTTTGGTATTGGAACCCCACGTCGTTCCGGTGCGCTTCGCGAAGTAGATGTCGGTATTGGCGGTGCCGCTCGTATTGCGCTCGTCGGCCCAGACGACGTAGAGGTTGTTCGATCCATCGACGGCGATCGCCGGCGTTTGCTGTGCCGTCGTGCCGGTGTCGGTGTTGAGCTTCAACTCGCCCGACCACACGCCGGTGGTCGGACTGCGTTGGGCGAAGTAGATGTCAGGGTTGCCCGAGCGACGGTCTTCCCAGACACAGTAGGCCGTGCGGTCGGTTCCTAGGCCGCACGACATGTTGTCCTGGAGGGCGGTCGCGGTATCGGTGTTGACCTTCACCGAGGCCCCCCAGATGATGGCTCGGATCATCGACTTCGGCGTCGAGGGCTGCGTCAGGCCACCTTCACGGTTGCCCGCCGCGTCGACGGCGATCGTCGAGATGTCGTAGAGGCCGGCGCCCGACCCGAACGGAAGGGTCAGGTTCCCCGATCCACCGGTTCCGCTCGTGACGAGCGTCCAGGTTCCGGTCGTGACTGTGTCGTTCGCCCGGAATCGGGTCCACAGCTCGACCGTCCCGATCCCCGTGCCGTTGGTGTTATCGGCCGCGGTGAACGGAACGGCGAAGGTCGTGCCCGAACTCGTGGACGGCACGGTGCCCACCGTCGAGGTCGGTGCCGTCGTATCGAGCACAGTGAACGTGTCAGCAACCGCAGGAGCCGCTTCTCTGGTGCCTCCCGGTGCGATGCCGATCGTATAGAACTCGTACCGGCCCGCTCCCGACGGGAGCGTGACGGCGAATGGGGATATCGGCCCGCTCGTGACGAGCGCCCACGCGGACCAGGTCCCGGACCCGGCTGCCTGGAAGCGTCGCCACAGCTCGACGGACGACGTGCCGGACGCCGTGAACGCGACCGAGATCGAGGTGCTGTGGCCGGGGCTCGCGAGGGCTGATGCCGAGGTCACCGGCGCCACGGTGAGCACCGTGAAGGCATCGAATGCCGACGGTGCGGTCTCGCGGTTGCCGGCGACATCGATCCCGATCGTGTAGAACTCGTACCGGCCGTTGCCGGACCCAAGGATCACCGCGAACGGCGACGTCGTGCTACTGGTGACCATCGCCCAGGACGACCAAGTCGACGACCCAGCCGCCTGGAATCGCTGCCAGAGCTCGACGCTCGCGACACCGCTGCCATTCGTATCGGCCGCGGTGTAGGGCATGGACAGAGCGGTGCTGGAGACCGCGGCCGGGATGGACCCGGCCGAGGTCACAGGTGCCACGGTATCCAGCACGGTGAAGGCGTCGGCAGCCGCCGGGGCACTCTCTCGGTTCCCGGCCGCATCGTTCGCCCTCGTGTAGAACTCGTACCGACCATTCCCCGACCCGAGGGTCACGTTGATCGGCGAGGCACTGCCTGTGGCGACCTGCGACCAGGCCGACCATGTGCCCGAGCCCGCGGCTCGGAAACGCTGCCACAACTCGACCAACACAACACCGGAGCCATTCGTGTCCGCTGCGGTGTAGGGCACGGCCAGCGAGGTCGAGGCGACCGCGCCGGCGAGAGGACCGGCCGACGAGGTCGGTGCGGTCCAGTCCAGGATCGTGAAAGCATCGGCGGCAGCTGGAGCGGCTTCGCGGTTGCCGGCCCCATCCACGCTGATCGTGTAGAACTCGTATCGACCTGCGCCGGCGTCGAGCGAGATCGCGAACGGGGAGGTCGTTGCACTGGTGACCATCGCCCAGGACGACCAGGTCGACGACCCGGCCGCCTGGAACCGCTGCCACAATTCGACGGACGCGATGCCGACACCGTTGGTGTTGTCGGCCGCGGTGAACGCCACTCGGTCGGTGGGGTACCGATCGGCCTGTGCTCGTCCGTCACTTGCCGGTTCCTCCTGCGACAAATCCTCCGAGGGCTGCGAAGACCGTGATTGCAACGACGCCCACTGCGCCGACACGCAGAGCCCATTGAACCCAGAACGCCTTGACCGTGACCAGATCCTCGGCCGACTGGACCGCGAACCCCAGAGCCTTGAGATATGCAAGCTTTCCACTCGCTAACGGCGCTCCGGCCCCCTTGACCGCCTCGAGAGCAAGTGGACCATTGGAGTAGCTCTTGGGACTGAGCGCCAAGATCGCGAGCACGATCCCAGCGACACCGGCGAGCGCCGCTCCGAGTCCGAGGACGGCAAGGATCGGCTGCGCTGCGATGTCAGGTCGCACATTCGAGCCCACGACGCCCGAGATCACACCGACTGCCGGAATGATCACCGCCGCCTTATCGTCGTTGAGCTTGATTCCAGCGACGGCACGGTCGAGCTGCTTCTCCAGGACGCTGGTCACGACGTCGACGGAAGTCTCGGGACCGGGCACGGCGAGGCCAGTGACAGCGGCGTCCCAGGCACGTGCTCGTTCCAGGTAGGTGCTCAAGCTCGACCTCGCTGGCGTTCCGCAAGTGATTTTGACACCGAGCGGCTCAGCTCACGCTACGAGGCCGCCGTCACGGTGGCGTCTTGGTCGACTGTCCAACTCCCGACCCGAGGTATGCGACCGGCACGATGGAAGAATGATGACCAGCTGATGACCACGATTGCGTTGCCCGCCGTCTCAGCACGACGCGAGGGTCGGGGCGTACCAGCGCAATCCGCCACCTGAGATGGCGGAGCCACTTCCTTCACACGTGTCGCCGACCGTGAGCCGAAGGCAGGCGCTGGGTTCTAATGAGATTGGGACCCAGGACCTATGGATTTGGGGACTGCACGTCGCTTGGTGAAGGTTGTGTGGCCTCCGGCGATTGGGGCACCTCTGGCAACGGGGTGGGAATGGGGACGACAGGGCTGTCGGCGATCGCCTTGGCGAGATCGTCCAAGGTGACATCTCCTTCCAATGGGGTCTGAACGGACCCGTCGGCGTTTGTGGGCCAAGCCCAAGCCACCCACGGATCGGTGATCCCGCTCACTTCGGAATCGCGCGAAGGCTGCACGAAGAATACGTACTTGGTGCCAACTGCCAACGCTGGCGCAGCTTGCCACCGCTGAGCGTTACACCCAACCTGACCACCAAGCACACGAGCGGTCGCCGTCGCGGCGGCGTCACCCCGGAGGCTGCTGTCGACCGCAATCTTGACCGGGCTATATATCAGGATCTCAGGAAGCTTGTGCGGATCACTCACGACTGGTGGATTCCCGTCGCGCGTATTCCACCGCGCGTCGCCATACCCGAGAAACGTTCCAAGCACGATCGTCGACGAGAAGGACGCGACATTGCTGATCGTACTGGGAACACGCTCAGATGTGACGATCTGATTCAAGCAGTCCGTCTTTGTCGATGGACTCACAGCTCCATCGAGAGACGGGGGTGGCGCATTGGTCGATGTCGGTGTCGCCGCAACCGTGCATCCAGCGAACAAGACGCCCAGTAGAAGGCACTGGATCGTCCTAACAGAGCACCTCATCGTGGCCCCCTCATGGGTAGATCACTTTCAAGGCAGAGACGTCGGAAAACTGTGGCGTCCAATATGCCGTCCCCTGGAACCCACTCGCGATGGCGCTGTAGTGGCACATCACCCCGAAGTCGATACCGCAGTGCCACAACCCCTCTGCATGACCCATTTCGTGGGATACGCAGAGCCTGGCATCACACGTGAATCCACCCGGACCACCATGGCAACCGCTCGAATTGGAGGGACCACAAAAGTGGTTCCAAGTCACGCCTGAGTTCAGATTGATGAACGCGTGCAGGATCGTAGCCGGGACGGTGCCGGAGTCCTGATCGATCTGGGTGTTCGAGTAGTCGCCTCCTATCCCTGACGACAGGCGGACATACACATTTTCGCCGCCACCTGATGTCATGATGAGTGATGGGTTCTTCGACCACGCAGCGTTCCAAGCGGGATTCACGACGGTGGCTACATCGTTGGCGATATCAATCCCACCGAGTGCCGTGGACAGGTTTGGGTCCGTGTCCACAAGCTCAATCTTCGAACTGCCTCCCTGCTCACCCATCGTGTGGTGCGTCAGACTTTGTTGGACACCTCCGACTGTGATGGCAGTGGGTGTCCGATGAGGTGTGACGATGGGGCGAAAGCCGTTCAAGACGCCCGACGAGAAACTCGCCATCGTCCTCTCGGTCCTGAAGGGCGAGACGACCCAGGTCGAGGTCGCCCGGCGGTTGTCGATGAGCCAGACGACGGTCGCCAAGTGGCAGAAGCAGTTCTTGGAAGGCGGCCGGGAGAGCCTTGCCCGGGGCGACAACGCGGTGTCCCTGGCCTCGAGACGGGAGACCGAGCTGGCGGGCCAGGTCGATGACCTGACGAGTGCCCTGGGGGAGGCGTACGTGGAGCTCCGGGTGTGGCGAAAAAAGGGGGCGCTCTACCCGCGTTCGAAGAGCTCGAGCTGATCCGGGCCGAGGGCCGGGTCTCGGTCCGCCGCTTCCTCGCTCGCCTCGGAATCCCGGTCTCGACCTGGTATCACTGGCGGGCTGCCCACCTGCGGGGCGCACCCGTCCGGCGCTGGCCGGCGCCGGTCGTGGATCCCCTGGAGCCGCTCGCCGCTCAGACGGCGGCGCGCTGGTCAGCATGGGGTCATCGCAAGATCTGGGCGATGCTCCGGGCCGACGGCGTCCGGGTCAGCCGGAGCTCGGTCCTGCGGGCCCTCGCGAGGCGGGGCCTGCTCATGCCGCACCGCTACCAGGCCGAGCGCCGCCAGCTGGCGGTGGCCCGACGGGCCCTCTTCGTCGCCGCGCCCACCCGTCGCAACCGGGTCTGGCAGACCGACTTCACGGAGTACGAGACGAGCCGCGGCGGGACCTGGCGGATCAGTCCCGTCGTCGACTACGCGACGAAGGTCTGCCTCGCCGCGCCGATCTCGGGCACGACCGCGGCCCGCGATGCGATCGCCGCCATCGAGGCGGCCATCCGAACGGCCGAGCGGCTGCTGGGTCATGCGCTCCTCGAGGACTGCCTCGATCCGGCGACCGGGGAGCTGGTGCCGCTCACGATCGTGACCGACAACGGCCCGGCCTACAAGAGCAGCGACTTCCTGCACTTCATCGCCCGCCATCCGGAGTTGCGTCACGTCCGGACCCGCCACCACGCGCCCGAGACGAACGGCGTGGTCGAGCGGTTCAACGGCTCGCTCAAGTACGAGCACCTGTATCGCCTCGAGATCGCCGACGTCATCGCCCTGGCCGACGAGACCGAGGCCTATCGCGACCTGTATAACGCGATCCGGCCACACGAGGCCCTGGGCTTCGCGACACCCCTCAGTCGGCACCTCGCCGAGCCCGTCGAATCACACCTATCCGAGCCCGAAAGTGTCCAGATTTTGACGCGGGACACTCACTGGCGACACCGGCTACTACCGCCATCGCGAACCGTGCCCACCCTTCATTGCCGCGCGGCCTGAGCATCGCGGCCGCGGTCGGACCCTTGGCCATGCCTACCGCCGCGAGATGTACGAGCAGATCGTCGAGGACCTTCTCGCTCAAGCCTCGGTTGGCGCCTCGGCGATCGCCGGCGTGGTCGCCGAAGTCAACCGAGCCGAATCACCTCCCGATCGATCGGTGCTCGATCGAATCGCTCGTGAACGTGAGCGCTCGATGGCCCACTACCTCCGAGACCGTGACGCTTCGCGGCTCGAACAGTCCATGGCTCGCCTCGACCAAGAGCAAGCGGCGGCCGAGACCCGCGGGCGATCGGACGACATCCCAGCCGACGTCGCGGTCCGTTATGTCCAGGACCTGCCAGAAACGTGGCGGAAGGCCGAAGGTGGCCCGGGCCGTCAGCTCCTGGCCAGCGCGCTGTTCGACCGGATCGACGTTCTCGGGATCGAGGAAGCGACCGTCCACCTCAGCGCGCACGCCGTCCGACACGGTCTCGGAGCAGCGCTACCGGACGAGGTCGGAATACTCGTAAGTGGTCGGGGCGAGAGGAGTAGGGCGACGATTTCGATCGCTCAGCGAACAGCCGACTTGCTCAGCCCACGAGCTCGACGCCGGCTCGTTCGCAGGCGCGCCTGAGCCGCGCATCGACCGTGGCCAGGGCGATCCCGTGTCGCGCCGCCAGCGCGAGGTAGGCCGCGTCGTAGGACGTCAGGTCGAGTTGCCTCGCGAGCTCGGTCACCTCGCCCAGCGCCACGTCCAGCGCGACGCTCTCGACTTCGATGGGAAGCGACACCAACAGCTCGCGGACGTGCGTCATGTCGGCGAGGTCGAGTCGTCCTCGCCGCTCCGCGGTGCGCAGCCCATTGGCGACCTCGAGCGGCCAGATCGCCGGGGCCAGCGCCCCGTCCTGTTCGAGCCGATCAAGGGCCCGACCCGCGAGCTCCGATGACTCGTCGGCGAAGCACCAGGCGAGGGCAACCGACGCGTCCACGACGAACATCAGCGCCGGCCCTCGTCGATGAGCTCCCGAAGGGACAGCCCGTCGAGCGGATGGGCGCGACCAAAGGCGTGCAGACCCGCGATCGCCTCGTGTGCCGTCCGAGTCGGTGACGCCGAGACAGGTCCGAGCACAGCGACCGCGACACCGTGCTTCGTGATCGTGATCGCCTCCCCGCCGGCTACCTCGTCCAGCAGTCGGGGAAGGTGGGTCTTCGCTTCATACGCACCGATCCGTCGCATTCCACACTCCATCTGGTCTGAGACTAGTCTATGCATCGGAAGCGCCCGATGCAAGGGGCGAAGGACAGGGCGTGGGGATCAGAAACCCCGATTCGCTCATGCCGCGGCGCCGTGGTACTCGTGGATCAGGCCGCCGAGCAGGTCCCGGCGACGAACACCGCGCGGGTCGACCGGCACGGAGCTCCGGGCGACGGCCAGCGGTGGAGCCAGGCCGACGGCACGATGCGGTCGCTGCCGGCGCTGTCCGACACGGTCTCGGAGCAGCGCTGCCGGAGGTGGTCGGAATATCCGTAAATGGTCGGGGCGAGAGGATTTGAACCTCCGACCTCATCGTCCCGAACGATGCGCGCTACCAAGCTGCGCCACGCCCCGACCGAAAATGCTCGTTTGCAGAGCCGACGGATGATACCTCAGACGGTCGGCGTACCCTTGGTGCGCCACGCACCAGGAGAGCCGCGATGCCAGCCGAGAAGGGTTCGATGCACTGGGAACGCTCGCCGGCCGAGTTGGCCGAGCGGTTCGCGGAAGTCACGGATCGCCATCCGGAGATCGCCCGGCGCAAGATGTTCGGCGAGATCGCCGGCTTCGTGAATGGCAACATGGTGACCGGGTTGCACGCGGGCCGGTGGTTCGTCCGCCTCACCGGCGACGCCAAAGCCGAGGCGCTCGCGCTGCCCGGGGCCGGACCGTTCGAGCCGATGCCCGGTCGCCCCATGGGCGACTACATCGTCCTGCCAGCCGATGTCGTGGGCGACGACGCGGCACTGGACGGCTGGCTCGAGCGCGGGATCGCCGTCGGCAGCGCCCTCGCGCCGAAGTGACGGGGGAACCGACCACCGGTCCACGTACCGAGCAGATGGCCCATCCGGGTGGCGCCTTTCCGGCCAGATGCAACCTGAGCGATCTCGAGGCAGGCTCGGCCACCCGGACCCGCGCTTGACGCGGCCGGTCCAGCCGGCTGGTTAGCTCCTGACGGCTATCCGGCGATCCGAGGCAGTGTCGAAATGAGCCTGACGGCCTCGGCAGCCGGCCCCGTGATCACGAGGTTTGCATCTGGCCGGATGTGCCGGCCAGATCCGCTCGGCGCCCCTCCGCCGGCAGGTCCGCGGCGTGCCGGCCCACGCCGGCCAGGTCCGCGGCGCGGCGCCCTCCTCCGGCCGGGCCTCAAGCCGAAGCGGGCGTCCGCTCCTCCATCCCCCACGGAGAACCGTAGGCGGTCAGCAGGTCGAGGAACGGCACCGCATCGAAGGCCTCCGGCCCGAGCACGCCGGTCCCCGCCCAGGTGCCGCCGGCCAGGAGCTCAAGCGCGATCACAGGGTTGATCGCGGTCTGCCAGACGACCGCCTGGGAGCCGTACTCGGCCATCGACCGGGCATTGTCCACGACGTGGTAGAGGTAGACCGCGCGAGGCTCGCCGTCCTTGCCCTTGCCAGTCACCCACAGCCCCGCGCAGGTCTTGCCGTGCATCCGGTCGCCGAGCGTGGCCGGGTCCGGAAGGCAGGCGGCCACGACGTCCCGCGGCGAGACCTCCACCCCACCCACCCGAACCTTCGCCGTCCGGTCGAGGCCGAGCATGTGGAGGACCTGGAGCACCGTGATGAACTCGGTGCCGAGGCCGTACTTGAACGTGGCTCGCTTCGCCTTGACCCAGCGGGGCATGAGGAGGACCTCCTCGTGCTCGACGTTGACGCACTCGACCGGGCCGATGCCCTCGGGGAAGTCGAAGGTCTCGGGCTCGCTGAACGGAGGCGTCGTGTACCAGCCGCGGCCCTCTTCCCAGATGACGGGCGGGTTCAGGCACTCCTCGATCGTGGTCCAGATGCTGAACGAGGGAGCGAAGTCGTAGCCGTCGACCACGAGGTTGGCACCGTCGCGGACGCCCAGCTCATCGATCTCCGAGAACAGGTGATCGGCGGCATAACGGGCGAAGACGTCCGACAGACCGGGCTCGACGCCGATGCCGACGAGCGCGAGGCGACCGGCCGACGACCACGCATCGGCCCGGGCGAACTGCTCGTCCCCGAGCTTGATGCCCGGCAGGGCGTAGGGCTGCTCGGGGTGGGGTTTCGAGAGGCTCATCGCCATGTCCAGGTAGTCCGCGCCCGCGGCGAAGGCGCCATCGAAGATCGGCATGACGAAGCGCGGATCCACGGCGTTCAGGACGTGGGTGATCCCGTGCTCCCGGCAGAGGGCGGCGACGGCGTCTGAGGACGAGGCGTCCACGCGCGCGGCGGCGAACCGCGGATCCCCGACGCGCGCGACGGTCGTCGCAGCGCGGGCGGCATCGTAGTCGGCGACGACGCAACGCTCGAAGAAGTCGCGTCGCGCGGCGATCGGCGCCACGGCGCTGCCGACTCCCCCAGCCCCGACGACGAGGATCCTCATGACGGTCCGCCTCTCAGTCCTGCTCGAGCGCGCTCATGGTAGGGCTCGGAGGGGGTCGCGCCGGCGGACGGTCCGCAGGGCGCGTCAGTCGCGTCGGTCGGCGCGGATCGGCAGGGTCGCCACAGCGGCCAGGATGAACGTCGCGGCCATGACCGCGAACACGATCGGGATGCCCGTCGCGTTACCCAGGCCGTCGATGATCACGCCGTACCCGGCGACCCACAGCGACCCGACCCCGAACGCGAGCGTGAAGTACGCCGCGAAGGCCGCGTCGCGGATCCCGATCGGGGCGATGTCGGCGAGGAGCGCCTGCAGCTGCGGGCTCTCGGCGAAGCTGAACATGCCCATGATCACGATGCCGACCCATAGCCCGACCAGGCTCGAACCCGCGAGGATGAACGCGCTGAACCCGATCGCGCCGCCGACGTACACGCCGACGATGAGCGGCTTGCGGCCGATCCTGTCCGACAGCCAGCCGGCGATGAGCGGCGTGGGCACGGAGAAGACGATGAGTGCGCCGTACATCGCCCCGGACAGGTCGTCGCCGAGCCCGATCACCTTGGTCAGGTAGAGCAGCGCGAACAGGTTCGCGACCCCGAGGCCGCGGCCGCCGCCGCCGAGGATCGAGGTGAGGTACAGCCAGCGCAGGTCGCGGTCGCGCCAGATCTGGCGGAACGCGTCGCGGACGCTCCCGTGAGCGCGGGCCGCGAGCCGGTCCGTGCCGTCCTCGCGGATGAGGATGAGCATCGCGATGGCGATCACGATCGCGGGGATGCCGAACAGCACGGAGGTGACCCGCCAGCCGAAGGCCAGGATCATCGGCGCCCCGATGATCGCGACGATGACCGTCCCGACGTTGCCGCCGGCGATGTGGGCACTGATCGCGAAGCCGCGCCGCTGCGGCGGGAACTGCTCGGCGAGGAGGCCGTTCCCGACCGGGTGCTGCGGCGCGGCGCCGATCCGCGAGAGCACGCTGGGGATCGCGAACGTCCCGAAACCGGAGGCCAGCGCCTGGGCCGCGAACCCGCCGCCGAACAGGAGGCCGCCGGTCCCGAGCAGGACCCGCCGGGAGAAGGTGCGGGTCAGTGACGCGAACGACAGCTGGACGAGCCCGGAGACGACCGCCCCGAACGCGGCGAGGTAGGCGATCTGGCCCTCGCTGACCCGGAACTCATCGATGATCTTCAGGTAGATCAGCGGGAGCAGGACCGCGTAGGCGTGGTTGACGGCATGGGCGATGACCAGCAGCCAGAGCGACCACATGGGCCGGACGTCGATCGCCGGCGTGGCGGAGGCCGCGATCGGCGACTCGGGCGCGTCCGGTAGCTCCACCCCCGCATGATGCCGTATCTTGGCCCAGCCGGATGGTCCATCCTGCGAGGCACGTCAGGGCGCCGGTCGCCGACGCTCAGGACGCCGCGAGGCGCGCGGCGCCGGCCGGCCGGATCGTCGGCGATCCCCGAACCGGGTCGACTCGGGCGGGACGGGGTCGACTCGGGCGGGACCGGGCCGGACCGTCAGTGCGAGATGGGCGTGGCAGCTCCGCTCGGCCGCAGCACGAGCCAGGTCCGGGACTCATCCGTCTTGGCATCGATGATGGAGCGTTCGAACGCATCCGCGACCCCGTTCGAGATGAACAGCAGCAGGTCGCCCCGCGGGACGATCCGGTCGCCCGTCCCGGGGGTCGGCACGAACGTGAGCCCCAGTCGCGTGCCCTTGCGGACGAACCGCACCCCGGTGCCCGGGCCGAACCCGCGCTCCTCGCGGAGATGCTGGAGATGCTGGATGGCCTCTGGGGTCACGTGCATGCGTTGCTCCTTTCGCGACGGGCCTGGGGGCCCGTCGTCACGTCTGGCGCCGCTTCATCCGGTCGACGCCCCGCCGGTGGATCCGATCGCCTGGCGCGATCAGCCATAGTCCGCGAGCGCTTCGCCGATGGATCGGAGTCCGACGAGCAGGTCGGGCGTCGCCCGGAGCTCGTGTCTCGAGAGCGACGTGCGGATCAACTCCCTTCGCTGCGTCACGAGGGAGCCACGGATCGCCTCGCCGGCCGCGGTGAGACGGGCGAGGGTCGCCCGTCGATCGGATTCATCGCGCTCCGAACAGACGAACCCGCGGTCCTCGAGGCGGCGTACGAGCCGGCTGGTGGTGGGGATCGCCGAGCCGATCCGCGCGGCGATCTCGCCGATACGGATGCCGGCCGGTTTCGATCCGACCACGACCAGCGCTCGCCACTGGGCCATCGTCAGCTCGCTGTCCGGATGGGCTTGGGCCAATGCGACGGTGGTGATTCCGACACCCTCCACGATCAGATGCTCGATCGCCGCGACGATCTCTTCGTGCCCCGTCATTATGTGCCTTGTAACACTAGATGTCATATGGTACGCACCTTCGGTAGAGGGGCCGCGATTCCGGGGTCCAGCCCGGTCCTTCTGGTACCATCTAGCATATGTTACCGGCAAGCATGTATCATCCCCGCTACGAATCCCCTCGCGCCGCGTCGCATGGACGGCGACGCCTCGCGCCGAACCGACCCGCCGGCCGTCGATCAGGCGGTCGATGATGGACGACCGACACGGCGGCCGGCCGGCTCGGCTTCGCATCGCGCTCGTGGCGCCGCCGGTGAAAGCGGTCCCGCCGGTGGGATACGGCGGTACGGAACGGATCGTGGCCGCGCTGGCCGGATCGCTCAAGGCTCGGGGTCACGACATCACCGTGTTCGCCAGCGGCGACTCGACCACGGAAGGACACCTGCTCGCGGTCGTCCCGGAGGCGCTCTGGGCCCGCGGGTTCCGAGGGGACGCCACGTCGTACATGCAGATGACGGCCGCTCGGGCGTGGGCCGCGAGCGACCGGTTCGATGTCATCCACTCGCACCTGGAGAACCACGGGTTCCTCATGGCCCGTTATTGCCGGACTCCCGTGGTGAGCACACTCCATAGCCGGCTGGACATCGCGGGCTGGCCGGCCCTGCTCGACGAGTTCTCGGACGTGCCCCTGGTCGCGATCAGCGAGAACCAACGTCGCTGGTCGCCCGATTCGAACTGGGTCGCCACGATCCACCATGGCCTGCCCCTTGCAACCATGCCGCACCAGGACCGACCGGGCGACTATCTCGTCGTGGTGGGCAGGATCTCGCGTGAGAAGGGCATCGGAGAGGCGATCGAGGTCGGACGCCGCTCCGGCCTTCCGCTCCGGGTCGCCGCCAAGGTCCATCGTCAGGACGAGCGTGAGCTGTTCGAGTCCCTCGTCCGACCGGCCGTCACGGCCGGCACGGTCGAGTTCCTGGGCGAACTCGATGCGGAGCGCCGGGACCCGCTCCTCGCGGGCGCGCGTGCGACGCTCATGCTCGGAGGTTGGCCCGAACCGTTCGGTCTCGTGGCGATCGAATCGCTCGCGGCCGGAACGCCGGTCATCG
The DNA here is from genome assembly GCA_963719285.1 of uncultured Chloroflexia bacterium. Lineage (GTDB taxonomy): Bacteria > Chloroflexota > Limnocylindria > Limnocylindrales > CSP1-4 > C-114. Next base: position 182,126 of record CAVRBO010000002.1, on the reverse strand, counting down.
GTCGTCGGGCCGGGGCGCTCCCCGAGCTGATCGAGCATGGGGTCGACGGCTTCATCGTGGACGACCTGGACGAGGCCGAGCACGCGATCCGGCTCGTCGGCGACCTCGACCGGGTGCGCATCAGGGAGCGCGCGCTCAAGCGATTCTCCGCCGAACGGATGGCCATCGAGTATGAGGCGGTCTACGAGCGCCTCGCCGGTGTCCGGAGCGACACGCCTCGGACGACGATGACGACGCCCCGGGATGGCGGTCCCTCGGCGGATCGGATGGCCACGGTCGTCGTGGCCGGACGCGCCACGAAGGCTTCGTCGACGGTGGACGCTCGCACGGACGGGCGGCTTCGGAACTAGCCCTCGCGACCGGCTCGGTCCTGCCTGCCCCGCGGAGCGCGCTCGCCTAGAACATGTCCAGGTAGCGACCGACCTCCCACTGGGAGACCTGGGTCCGGTACTCGTCCCACTCGGCCGTCTTCGCCTCGACGAAGTGGCGGAAGACGTGGTCGCCGAGTGCCTCCCGGATCACCGCGTCCTTCTCGAGCTCCTCGAGCGCGTCGCCGAGCGTCCCGGGCAGCTCCTTGATGCCCTTCGTCGCGATCGTCGCGGCGTCCATCTCGAACAGGCTCTCCTCGACCGGGTCGGCGACCTCGAGGCCGCGCTCCACGCCGTCGAGGCCGGCCGCGATCATCGCCGCGAACGCGAGGTACGTGTTCGAGGACGGGTCCGGGCAGCGGACCTCCACGCGCGTCCCCTCGATCGAGCGGCCCGGCGAGACCATCGGCACGCGGATCAGCGCGGATCGATTCGTGCGGCCCCAGGTCAGGTACGTCGGCGCCTCGAAACCCGGGACGAGCCGCTTGTACGAGTTCACCGTGGGGGCGAGGACCGCGATCATGCCCCGGGCGTGGGCGAGGATGCCGGCCATGTACGAGCGGGCGAGGTCGGACAGGCCGTACTTGTTCGTTCGCGTCGGCGAAGGCGTTCCGCTGGTCGGCGATCGAGAACAGGCTCTGGTGGGTGTGCATGCCGGAGCCGTTGATCCCATGGATCGGCTTGGGCATGAACGTGGCGTACAGGCCGTGCTGCTGGGCGATCGCCTTGAGGGTGTACTTGAACGTGATCGCGTTGTCGGCCGTCCGCAGCGCGTCGCTGTACTCGAAGTCGATCTCGTGCTGGCCCGCGGCGACCTCGTGGTGAGCCGCCTCGACCTTGATCCCGAACGCCTCCAGGGCGTCCACCATGTCCTGGCGGATCTCCTGGGCGAGGTCGGTCGAGAAGTCGAAGTAGCCGGCCTGATCGTGCGGCAACGGGGCGATCTCGCCGTCCTCGCCGCGTCGGAAGAGGAAGAACTCGAGCTCGGGGCCCGTGTTCACGACGTAGCCCAGCTTCCTGGCCCGCTCGACCTGGCGGCGGAGCACGAACCGGGGGTCGCCGGCGAACGGCTCGCCGCGCGGCGTGAACACGTCGCAGATGACCCGGGCCGTGCCGCGCGGGCCCGCGCCGCGCTGCCAGGGGACCTCGGCGAACGTGTCCATGTCGGGCATGAGGTACTGGTCGGACTCGGCGATCCGGGTGAACCCCTCGATCGAGCTCCCGTCGAACCACGTTCCATGGGTGACGGAGCTCTCCATCTGGTGGATGGGGATCGTGACGCCCTTGACGATACCGAGGATGTCCGTGAACTGGAGCTGGATGAAGCGGACGCCGTTCGCCTTCGCTGCCTTGATCTTCTCGATGCCGGTCACGGCCCCGCCTGGGTTGCTCACCGATGTCGCCTCCGTTCCGGGTCCGGTAGTGATACCGGCAGGATAGTGGCGGATGCACCGGGGCCGCCCGCCGACACCCGGCGCCCCGTCGCGGGTGCGACGACTAGGCGGGAGGCGCCGCCCCGGCCGCCCCTGCGGTCCCGGTCGCTGCCGGTCGCGACCGGACCAGGTCGTCGAGCAGATCGCCGAACTCCCGCTCGAAGTCGACATATCGATCGGACCGCCCCACGATCCGCAGCTCCCCGTCGGGGCCTACGCGGGCCCAGATCCGCCGGCGAGGCAGGTAGAACGTGATGAGCAGGCCCAGGATGAGCGAGCCGAACGCGGTCCAGACGATCCCCTGGCCGGGGTCCGACTTGGCGATGAGGATCGTCGCGCCCTCGATCCCGCCGAGCGAGACGACGATGCCCGTGTCCGGCGACGTCGCCTGGTCGCCGATCGCCAGCGCCATCGGGAAGAAGTCCTGGGTCCGGACCGTGCCGTCGACGGCCGTGCCGGTCGCCCGGTAAGGCTGGACGAACAGGGCGTCGACGCCGTCCGAGCCGGTCCGCAGGAGCATCCGCAACCCGAGGTCGCGGCCGGGCACCCCCATCTCCACGTACGGCGAGCCGTCCGCTGAGTCGGTCAGGGCGACCGGCCCGTCCCACAGGAGCGCCCCGTCCGCGTCGTGGATCGTGAGGAGCGGCGCCGGTCGGAAGCCGTTCTCGTGGAACGTGAAGCCGGCCACGGCCAGCGGATCGTTGACCCGGATGACCTTGCGCGCCAGCAGCTCGCCGTCGCGGTAGACCGCGAGGTCGGTGGTGAAGTCGGTCGCCTGGCCGCTCGCCAGGCCGGGCGCCTCGAACCCGAAGTTCTTGACGACGAGCAGGCCGGGCGTCCCGATCGGCTGGACCGTGACGGTGTCGCCACCGGCCACGACCAGTCCCTCCTCCACGCCGAGCCGGCTGGTGACGGCAGCCGCGAGCAGGAACAGGACGAGCCCCGTGTGGGTGAACAGCGTCGCCATCTTCGTGTACTGGTGGCGGTCGCCGTAGAGGTGGCGCGTCCCGTCGTCGCCGGTCGCCTCGCGGACGTGGAACCGGTGGCGGCGGAGTGCCCGATGGACGAGTCCCGGGTCCGCGCCGGCCATGATCGCGCGGTCCGGCAGCTTCGGGTCGAAGTAGCCGTCCGGCTGGACGACCCGGATCTCGCGCGACTGGCGCCACATCCGCGGGGTCCGGTCGAGGGTGCACACCACGATCGAGATGAGGAGCACCACGAGGGCCCCGCTGAACCAGGCCGACGTGAAGACCCGGAACACCTGGAGGCGCTCCAGGAGGTCCACGATCGACGCGCCGAACGCCGGGTCGTAGCGGTCGTGGATGAGGCCCATCTGGGCGGCGTAGTCGGTGCTGCCCGGCCCGGCCGTGAGGGCGAACGACGGGAGCTGGCGGACGACGATGCCGATGCTCGCCATGACCATCAGGACGATGATCTGGAGGACCGCGAACTCGACCGACGTGAACAGCCCCCACAGCGCGCGACCGAGCCGCGCCGGGGCGTCGAGTCCGGTGGACCCCGCCGGTCGGGTGGCCTCGACCGCCGCGCTGTCCGTGACCGACCGCCCTACGGTCGGGCGGCGGCGGCGGTCCGCTCGGCGCCGGCGATCGGGCCCTGGTCGTTGCCCGCGCCTGTCTGCGTGCCCGCGTCGGCCAGGACGGCGAGGCGGGCGACCTCGAGGGCGTGCGCGAAGTCGGCGCGCAGATCGTCCACGTCCTCCAGGCCCACCGAGCAGCGCAGCAGCCCGGCCGCGATGCCGGTCTCGGCCAGTTCCGCGTCGGTCAGCTGGCGGTGGGTCGTGGACGGTGGATGGGCGACGATCGTATGGATGCTGCCGAGGGTCGCCGTCCGTTCGGGGATCGTCAGGGCGTCGATGAACGCTCGCCCGGCGACCCGGCCTCCGGCCACCTCGAACGCGAGCATCCCGCCCCCGGCCCGCAGCTGGCGCGCAGCCAGGTCGGCCTGTGGGTGGCTCGCCAGGCCGGGATAGAAGACACGTTCCACGCCGGCCTGGCCTTCGAGCCAGGTCGCGAGGGCCATGGCGTTCGCCGAGTGGCGATCCATCCGGACCGCCAGCGTCGCGAGTCCGCGCAGGATGAGGAACGCGGCGAACGGCGCGAGCGTGGCGCCCGTGTCGACCTGGAAGGCCCGGATCCGGGCGAGGAGCTCATGCCGGCCGACGACCACCCCACCCAGCGCGTCCGAGTGGCCGCTCATGAACTTGGTGGCCGATTCCACGACGATGTCGGCACCGAGCTCGAGCGGCCTGCAGAGGTAGGCCGAGGCGAACGTGTTGTCGACCGACAGCAGCGCGCCGTGACGATGGGCGATCGCCGCGAGCGCCGCGATGTCGGTGACGACGATGGTCGGGTTGGCGATCGTCTCGACGTGCAGAAGCCGGGTCGGCAGCGCGGCCAGCGCCTCGTCGACCGCCGCCGGATCGGTCGCATCGACGAAGGTGACGGTCACCCCCAGCCGGCTGAGGACGTTCAGGAGCTGCGATCGGGTCGAGCCATAGACCGCGCGGGTGCAGACGATCCGGTCGCCTGCCGAGACGAACGTGGCGAGCGCCGCGTGGATGGCGGCCATCCCGCTCGCGAAGGCCTGGGCATCCTCGGCCCCATGGAGCTCCGCGACCGCAGCCTCGAGCGCGCTGTCGGTGGGGTTCGAGAGCCGCGAATAGGCGTAGCCCGGGCGTCTGCCGGAGGTGACCTCGCCCAGTTCCTCGGCGTCCGCCGAGCTGAACGAGACGGCCTGGTAGATCGGGACGGAATTCGGCTGCTGGTCGACGCGCGGGGCCGCCGTGGCGGCCTTGATGGCTCGGGTCGAGAAGCCGGTCATGGGTCGGATGCTACACCGAGTCGGGACGACCCTCGCTCGCCGGGAAGGGTGGCGTCCTGGGGCCTATGGGCGGCGGTGCCGGCGTCCGGCCGGTACCGGACACGCTGCCGATCGTCGCGCCCGCCGATCCCGGCGCCCAGCCGGTGCCGGACACGCTGCCGATCGTCGCGCCCGCCGGTGCCTGCTTCGAGGCGGCCGCCGACGCCGTCGCCATCGAGCCCAACCCACCTCCGTTGGCGACCCACGACCCCACGACCCGATCGCGTCCCTGGCGCTTCGAGCGGTACATCGTCGTGTCCGCCGCGATCATGAGGTCGTCCACCGTCCGGCCGTCGCGCGGGTAGACGACGACACCGATCGAGAGCGAGGTCCGAACCTCGATCCCATCGACCTTGAGGGCGTGTTCTCCCACTCCCTGGCGGATCTTCTCGGCCAGCACGAAGGCACCCGTGGGATCCGTCTCCGGGAGGACGGCGACGAACTCGTCGCCGCCGTACCGGGCGGCCGTGTCGATCCGCCGGACCCGGGCGCGGATCGTCTCGCCCACCGTGCGCAGGGCCCGGTCGCCGTGGAAGTGGCCGTAGCGGTCGTTGACGCCCTTGAGGCCGTCCAGGTCCATCATCAGCAGGCAGAATCCGCGGCCGCTGCGGGCACTGCGCTGGATCTCCCGCTCCAGCGCCGCGAAGAAATACGACCGGTTGAACAGGCCCGTGAGCGAGTCCACGGTCGAGAGGCGGATGGCCTCGAGCCGCGAGAGGCGCTGGGCACGCGCGACGACCGACGCGACGAACGCCAGCAGGAGGATCGCGGCGAGGTTCAGCGCGACGGCGGCCACGGCCGTGGCCAGGAGCGGATCGTCGGGCGGGCGGATGAAGACCGCAGCCAGGTAGCCGACCCCCGCGCCGATGGCGAGGAGCAGGGTGACCGGCCCGTCCACCACGAGCGCCGCCCCGGCGACGATCAGCGGGAACGCGAAGAAGAACGGGCTCCACTCGCGTCCGGTGAACGCCACGAGCAGGGCCACGAGGGTGATCGCGATCGGTCCCTCCACGATGAACCGCACCGCACCCAGGAAGCCCGGCGACAACAGGTCGTGGATGGTCAGGACGGACAGGCCCGCGATGGCCAGGACGATGAGGATGGCCAGCTCGCGTTCCGGCCACAAACCGGTCGCGACCACGACGGTGGCCGCGGTCAGGATGAACAGGAAGCTGGCGATCCGGACGACTCGCTCGTAGTCCGAGGTCGGAACGCCGTCCACGAGGGTCCAGTCCGTGTCTTCGGCGTTCGTCTTGACCAGATGATCGGCGACCATCGAGTCGGTCGCCGACGCGTCACCGGGAACGGTGAGACGGCGGCGGCTGTCGCGCACGAACAAGGCCCCGACGACGACCATCAGGACAAGGTTGGCGACGACGGTCGCGACAAGAACCGCAACGAACGGCACGACCGGCACGAAGGCCCTCGAGATGGGTGGGGCGCACGCGCTCGCCCCGGTCCCCTGATGTTAAGCCAGTGCGCGTGAGCTGGTCAGCGGGTCCCCCACTGATAGGTCTGCTTCACCATCCGCAGATAGACGAACGTCTCGGTCTCCCGGACGCCTTCGATGCGCCGGAGGCGGCCGGTCAGGAAGTTCAGGAGCGCCTCGTTGTCCTCGCACACCGTCTCGATGAGGAGGTCGTAGGTGCCCGCGGTGATGACGACGTAGTCGACCTCCGGAAAGGCCGCCACGGCGTCCGCCACGTCGATGAGCCGATCACGCTCGCAACGGATCCCGATCATCGCCTGCTGGTGGAAGCCGAGCCGGAGCGGATCGGTCACGCCCACGATCTGGAGGATGCCCCGCTCCACGAGCCGGTTCGTGCGCGCGCGGACGGCCGCCTCGCTGACACCCAGCTCCGTGGCGATCTGGGTGAACGGGCGTCGGCCATCCTGCTGGAGGTGCTCGATGATCCGCTTGTCGAGCTCGGAGATCTCCTCCCCCTGGCGCTGGGGAACGAGCCGGTTCCTGGCCTGGGCCACGGGAGATACCTCGGTCTGGGTCGAGGCTGCGAGGTTAGCAGAGCCGAACCGAGGAGGCAACGAATCCCGTATCGCTCACGCCACTTTGCGTTCGGACTTCGCACACGCCGACCCCGCTCCCGCCCCGACCTGGCGGATCAGGGCTTCTTGGTCGCGTTGGGCTTCTTGGTCGCTTTGGGGGTCGCCTTGGGTGTCGCCTTGGGTGTCGGGCTCGGCGTGGGCGTGGGCGTGGCCGCCGGGGTGGGCGTGATCACGGCGGGTTCCGGCGTGCTCGGCAGCTGGAGCGCGACCACGGACCGCTGGGTGAGTGGCCCAAGGTACGGGTCGATGACGCGGGCGATCTCGTCGGCGGCGGCCTGCGTCGCGGTATCCGGGCCGGCCGGGAGCGCGCCGCTCTGCTGGTTCCCGACGTGGATGACGATGTTGGCCGCCCAGAGCGTGTACGGCGCGTCGCCGCGCACGGGCTTCGAACCGCTCCTGTAGCCGGCCGCGGCGACCGCGCCGGCGCTGCTGAAGCTGTCGATGGAAACCTTGATCGATCCGTCCACGATGAACAGGGTGGCATTCGGCTCGCCCTTCGGGCCGGGTCCCTGGAGCGTCTCCTGGTGGACCGCGAGCTTGGCACCGGCCAGGATCTGGAACACCCGGTTCGCGTCGACGGATCCGGTGATGTGCAGGTTCGGGGTCGCCGGCGCGGCCGACTGCTCGGGTCCGCTGGACGGCGGCACGGCGGACGAGCCGGTCGATGGCCCGCAGGCGGCCAGCGCGAAGAGCCCAGCGACGAGGATCGCGAGGCCGGTTCCCGATCGCGGGACGGGGTTTCGGGACGCGCGGGCAGTCCGCGAACTGATTCGCATCGCGGCGATGCTAGCAGCGGGGTCCCGCCGGTGACCCCCGTCCGAAGGTCCTACGGGTCCCGGTCGAGGAGGTCCAGTACCGGGGCCAGCGCTTCGAGCGATCCGGTCGTGATGGGGTCGACCACGAGCTGGACGTGACCGATGCCCTCACGGGCGAAGCCGCGCAGCGCCTCCGCGATGATCGCCGGCGTCCCCTTGATCGGCGGCGCCGTGGCGTTCGGATCGCCCTGGGCGCGGCCACCGCCGCCCGGCATCTGGACCAGCACGGCCACGGTCCGCTCCACGTCGCCGGGGTCGCGGCCCGCGGCCAGGCACGCCTCGTCGACCTGGGCGCGGAGCGCCGGCACGCCCTCGGGCCGATTGCCGGTGTCGGCGTACCAGACGTTCCAGGCGTCCACGTGGGGGATCGAGATCGCCAGCATCCGTGCGCCGATCGAGCCGATCATCAGGGGCGGACCGCCAGCCCGGGCCGGACGCGGCAGCAGCTCGCAGTCGCGCGCTTCGTAGAACTCCCCGCTGAAGTCGATGCGCCCCTCGCGGAGGAGCGTCCGGACGATCGTGAACGCCTCCTCGAACCGGCTGATGCGCCGCTCGAACGGGAACCCGAAGGCCCGGTACTCGGTCTCGTTCCAGCCCGCACCCAGACCCAGGATGAGCCGGCCGGCGCTGATCTCGTCGACCGTGGCCGCCATCTTCGCGAGCATCGCCGGGTTGTGGAAGCTCGCGCAGGCGACCAGCGGGCCCAGCGCGATCCGGTCCGTCGCGGCGGCGATCCCGGCCAGCGTGGTCCAGGCCTCCCACGGGCCCCGCGCACCGAGCGCCTCGCTCCGGTACAGGAGATGGTCGCCGACCCAGACGGAATCGAATCCGATGGCCTCGCCCAGCCGGGCGAGTTCGAGGATCTCGGGCCAGCGCACCTCGCGCTCGACCTCGGGGAGCTGGAACCCGACCTTGAGGGGCCGGCGACCGGGTGGCGGTGCCATGGCCGGCAGGATAGCGGTCTCGAAGGAGGCATCATGGGCCGGATCGACCGCCCGGTGACGACGTCGGCGACCGTGCGCCTCGATCAGCGAGTGCCCCGGGATCAGGATCCCGTGGTCAGGACCCAAGGTCCGGTACGAGCTCTCCCAGGAGGGCGCGGACGCGCCGCTCGATCTCGTCCCGGATGGGACGGACCTGCTCGATCGGTTTGCCGGCGGGGTCGTCGAGCTCCCAGTCGACGTAGCGCTTGCCCGGGTAGAACGGACAGGCATCGCCGCAGCCCATCGTGACGATGACATCGGCCGCCCGGACGATCTCGTCCGCCCACGGCTGGGGGAGCTCCCGGCCGATGTCGATGCCCTTCTCGGCCATCGCCGCGACGGCCGCCTGGTTCAGGTCTGCCGCGGGCTCGGAGCCGCCCGAGTAGACGTCGACCCGGTCGCCGCCGAGATGGCGCATCCAACCTGCCGCCATTTGCGACCGGCCGGCGTTGTGGACGCACAGGAACAGCACGCTCGGGTTCAGGTCCGTCCGCGTCGACTCCAACCGGGTCAGAGCTCGGAGCCGGTCGTCCGTGAGCCGTTCCACGATCACCGGGACCCAGGTCTTGATCCGGGCGTTGGGCAGGACGATGTCGAGCGACTCGGCCAGGAACCGCTCGATCGTCTCGACATTCATCTGGCCCTTCCAGCGACGCTGGAGGGCGACCGCCGACTGCCGGATCTGGAGCTGCTCCCCGACGGTCATGTCCGCCATCGCGACTCGGATACGGCTGGAAGGAGAGAAGTCTGTCGTCATTCGAGATGCCTCCGGGTCACGGGCGAGCGGTGGCTGGCGCGCCTGGGTTCGAGCCTAGATCTTCAACTGGCTTCTCCGCCGAGCTCGTGCGCCGGAAGATGACGGTGATGGCGCCCAACACGACGGCGACTCCCACCCACTGCCACGGCTGGAGCCGCTCTCCGAGCAGGAGGATGCCCCCGGCGACACCGAAGACCGGGATCAGGTAGAACGACACGGCGGCGATCGACGCCGGGACCGCCCGGAGCGCGGTCAGGTAGAACCAGTAGGCGAGGGCGTAGTACAGGACGCCGGAGGTGGCTGCACTCGCCCAGCCGGCCGGGGTCAGGCCCACCGGCCAGACCGAACCGCCGGTCAGCCCGATCACGATGACGACGACGAGCGCGAAGCCCAGGGCGTAGGCCTCCTGGGCCAGGACGACCTGGGCCGTCGAGTCGGCGCTCGCCAACCACCGCCGGGTGATCACGGTGTAGGCCGCGCAGCACACGACACCAGCGACGGTGAGGGCGATGCCGAGGACGCTCCCGCCGCCGGGCTCATAGACCACCAGGACGATGCCGGCGAGCGCCACGAGCGAGCAGACGAGCACCAGCGCGCCGACCCGCTCGTGGAGGAACCACGCCGCCAGGCCGAGGATGAGCAGCGGCTCGAGGACCCACAGCACCACGGACAGGCTGGCCGTGATGTGGACCAGGCCGAGCAGGCTCAGGGCATAGGCGATGCCCGGGTTGAGGACGCCGAGGCGAGCCAGGATCGGCGACGCCGAGTCGTCGCGGAAGGGTAGCCCGCGCCAGCGCATGAGGACTGCCAGCACGACGAGGCTCGCGGCGAGCTGGATCGGCAGGAGGGTCAGGGGCGGGACCTCGTCCGTGGCCCGCTTGCTGATCACGGTACCCAGGCCCCAGCAGGCCGCCGCCAGGATCAGGGCGAGGACGGTCCTCCGGGCGGACATGAGCGGCACCCGTGGCTGGGCGTCGTTCGCCGGCGTCGTCATGGCCGCTCCCCCATCACGCATCGTGGGCGGCATCGCCGATGAGGCGCTCGACGATGACGACGTCGATCCAGGCGCCATCCAGCTTGGCGTGGCGTCGGTAGGTCCCGACCTCGCGGAAGCCGACCGACCGGAGCAGCGAGCGACTGGCCGCGTTGCTGACGAAGACGCGCGAGACGAGCTTCCAGAGGCCGGCCCGTTCGGCCGCGGCGGCCAGGGCCTCCATCGCCTCCCGGCCGACTCCGGTACCCCGATGGGCTCGGGCGACATAGACGCCGAACTCGGCGACCCCCGCGTAGCAGTCCCGCGGACGGTATGCGGTCGTGTTCGCAAAACCCACGATCCCGCCGCCGCGTTCGACGACGACGACCGGGTGCCGGCCGTCGAACCAGGCGACCACGTCCGCCGCGGTCCGGTCGCGGGTCTCGAAGGTGGCGGTCCGGTCCGCGATGCCTTCGTTGTAGATCGCGGCGATGTCCGCTGCGTCCGCGGCCGTCGCGTCCCGGCTCGCCATCCGCGTGCTCGCCGCCGCCTCAGGCCGGTGGCTGGAGGACGGGGAGCCGCTTGCCGAGCGATCCGGCCGGCAGGCCGGGACGTGACCCGATCGACACGAGGTCGCCGGCGATCTCCCGGAAGCGGGCCAGCGCCTCGGGACGGATGGAGTACCAGATCCACGTTCCGCGGCGCTCGCTCACGATCCAGCCGGCCTCGCGAAGCACTTTGAGATGGTGGCTGACGGTGGGCTGGGCGACATCGCAGCAGGCGGTGAAGTCGCACGCGCACACGAACCCATCGGCACTCAGCTGGCGGAGGATCGCCAGCCGGGTGGGGTCCGCGGCGGCCTGGAGGAGGATCACGTCGGGGTCGGTGGCGCGCTTCATGTGCCCCGACTATATCGACAGACATGAGTATTGACAAGTGTCGATGTCTGGCCTAGGTTCGCACTGAACAGCGCGTCCAGGGAGAAGGCGAACCATGACACACGACACCGTCCACGAGACCGTTCGGGAGCACTATGCCGAGGCGGCGATCCGCGTCCTTGACGGTGGCTCCGGCTGTTGTGGCGACGGAACCTGCGGGGCCGACCAGGCCGTCGGGCCCGCCTTCTACTCTGCGCTGGAGCGGGACGAACTGCCCGAGGCGGCCGTGCTCGCGTCGCTCGGCTGCGGCAACCCGATCGCCGTGGCGGACCTCCGGACCGGCGAGCGCGTGCTCGACCTGGGCTCCGGCGGCGGCATCGACGTGCTCCTGTCCGCCCGTCGCGTGGGCCCGACGGGCCGGGCGTTCGGGCTCGACATGACCGACGAGATGCTCGCCCTGGCGGCTCGCAACGCCGCTGAAGCCGGCCTCCCGAACGTCGAGTTCCTGAAGGGCACGATCGAGGCCATCCCCCTGCCAGCCGGCTCGATCGACGTCGTGATCAGCAACTGCGTCGTGAACCTGGCAGCCGACAAGCCGTCGGTCTTCCGCGAGATCGCCCGCGTCCTCCGCCCGGGTGGCCGGATCGGGATCACGGACATCGTGGCGGACGACGACCTGACCCCGGACGAGCGAGCCGAGCGCGGGTCGTACGCCGGCTGCATCGCGGGCGCGCTCTCGTTCGGCGAGTTCGCCGACGGCCTCGTCGCCGCCGGCTTCCACGACGTCGAGATCAGGGCGACCCACGCCGCCGCCCCGGGCATCTACAGCGCGATCGCCAAGGCGACGAAGCCGCTGGTCGACGCGGGCGCCAGCACCGCCCCACGCGTCCAGAAGCCCTCCGCGAGCGGCGTCCTGCCCGTCGTCGACGGAGCCGGCTGCTGCTGATGGCGACGATCGAACGGGCGACCGCGGACGACCTGCCGTCCGTCGAGGCCCTCCTCGAGGCGGCCGGCCTGCCGCTCGACGGGCTCGCCGCGGCGTTCGGATCCGGAGTCGTCGCCCGCGAGCAGGGCGCCGTCGTGGGCTGCGCCGCCATCGAGCGCCACGGTTCGGCGGCCCTCGTCCGCTCGGTGGCCGTCGCTCCCGCAGCCCGAGGGCAGGGCCTTGGCGCAGCGCTCGTCGCCGCCGTCGAAGCGCTCGCGCGGGACGGCGGGGCGCGGGAGGCCTACCTCCTCACGCAGACGGCCGAGGGCTGGTTCCCGCGCTTCGGGTACGTGCCCATCGCCCGCGCCGAGGCGGAGCCGGCGATCGGGCAGTCGGTCGAGTTCAGGGTCGCCTGTACCCAGGCCTGCGCGACGTTCCGGCGGACACTCGTCTGACCGCGGCGGCAACGGCGTCGACGGCCGTCAGCGGACCAGGCTGAGCGCCTCGCGGATCGCGCCGATGTGATCGGGGGTGCTGCCGCAGCAGCCTCCGACGATCCGAGCGCCGGCGACGTGCATGGCGGCCGCCTGCGAGGCCATCGTGGCCGGGTCGGCCCGGTAGACCGCGCGAAGATCGACGAGCTCGGGCATGCCGGCGTTCGACTTCGCGACCAGGATCGCCTCGCTGTCCACGGCCCGCATCCGCTCCATGACCGTGATGAGCTCGTCCGGACCGTTGCCGCAATTGCCGCCGACGGCATCCGCGCCCCAGCCGACCATCGCCCGGACGGCCTGCTCCGGCGAGACGCCCATCATCGTGCTGCCGCGGGTGTCGAACGTCATCGTCGTCACGATCGGGATGTCCGGCGAGGCGAGCCGGACGCCTTCCATGGCGGCGCGGACCTCGGCCAGGTCGGACATCGTCTCGATCCAGATGATGTCGACGCCGCCGGCCACGAGCGCGGCAGCCTGCTCGGCGAAGACCGACACGGCCTCGTCATGGCTCAGGGTCCCGACCGGCGCCATGATCGCCCCGCTCGGACCGATGTCGCCGGCCACGAGCGCGTGAGCGCCGGCCAGGTCCACCTCGGTCCGCAACAGGATCGCCGCGGTCTGATTGATCTCGGCGACGCGCTTGTCCAGCCGATGCAGGCCGAGGCGCAGGCGGTTGCCACCGAACGTGTTGGTGAGCAGGATCCGCGATCCGGCCTCGATGTACGCCCGCTGGATGCGGCGGATGACGTCGGGCTGGGTCTCGTTCCAGACCTCCGGCGGGTCGCCGAACTGGAGGCCGTTGGCGAACAGCATCGTGCCCATGGCGCCGTCGGCCAGGATCGGTCCACCCTCGGCGATGAGCGCGCGCCACGCGGCACTGGCGGGCGAATCGAGCGGCTCACGGCGCAGGTCGCCCGTGAGCGTGGGCTGGCCGTTGGCATCCATCCCCGGACCGCCGACCGGGGTGGCCGGCGTGCGATGGGGTCGTCGAGAGCGTGGGCTGAGCGTGTCGGTCATGGGAGCGCCTCGGGCCGCGTGGAGGGCGCCATCCTACCGGATTCGTGCCGGGCCCGGCCTTCGATCGAACTAGCGCTGCGGCGCGACGATGACCCACCGGCCGTAGAAGTCCGTCCCTCGCGTGTGGTCGACGAAGTCGCGTCCGGGGTTGTCGCGATACGCATACCGGGCGAAGCGGATCAGGGTGCTGCCGGCGGCCCAGGTGGAGCTCGAGATGAAGTGGTTGCGGTACCCGTCCGAGCGAAGCGGGTCGGTGATGTACACGCCGGTGATGGTGAAGTTCGTCGATCCGGTCGCGGGGTTCGCGCCGAAGACCCGGTAGCCATTGAGGATCTGAGCGTGCCCACCAGCCCAGCCGATGATACCGACCGGCTTGTGGTACTTGGCCATGGCGATGATCGCCGCCTTGGCCGCGGTGGCATAGCTGACGTAGGACTTGTCGAGGTACGCGCCCGCCCCGATGCTCCCGTAGCCGAAGTAGTTGAGGCCGTTCTTCCAACCGTGGGCGTCGGTCCCGGGATGCGAGGCGATCTGCGTATCGAAGGTCCGGTCGTAGCGAAGGATCGCTTCCTGGACCGTGTACGACGTCGTGGCCTGCCACTGGAATGACGCACCACCGGTCCCCGCGTTCGCGATGAAGTTCAGCATCATCAGCGATGAGGTGGCGACGCAGGCCGTGTAGTCGGGCGCTTGATATCGCACGAGGCCGCTTCGGTACAGGTTCATGGAGTAGGCAGCGGGCTTGGGTGCCGGCACGGGTGCCGGTCTCGCGGCCTGGTCGGGCCGCGGCATGGCGGTCCGGTCGGGTACCGGGCCTGCGCTTTGGCCGGGGCGTGGCGTCGCGCTCGGATCGGGAGACGGCGTCGCGGTCGTGGCATCAGAACCCGGCGCCTGGTCACCGGCGACGTCCACGAGAACCAGATCCCGCCAGGTCGGGGCTCGCGTCGGCGTCGGCGTCGGCGAAGGCGTGGGCGCAGGCACCGGGGTGGGGATCGGGGCGACCTGGGTGACGATCGCGGCCGGCGTCGCGGTCGGCTCGCGGCTGCTGGACGCCCCGGCGGCGATCTGGCCTGACGTCACCGGGGTCCGATCGGCTGCCAACGCGACTGGGACGGGCGCCAGGAGCATGGTGGCCGTCAGGGTGAGCAGAACCAGCGGGCGGGTGAGCATGGTGCGACCGATCGGTGCGCGGCACGAAGGCCGTTGTCATTCAACCTAGTCCGGGGATCGGGGACCCGATAGAGGACCTTCAGCGGACGGCGAGGGCATCTGCCGAGCTGGGCAGACGTCAATGGTCCGGTCGCGCACCGCGGCGTCGCCGCGGAACGGAAGTCGCCGCGGAACGGAAGTCGCCGCGGAACGGCACCGGAGGATCCGTGCGCCGAGGAGAGGAGGGAGGAGGAGGAGGGGATGGTCGGGGCGGCGGGATTCGAACCCACGATCTCGTGCTCCCAAAGCACGCGCGTTGCCAGGCTACGCTACGCCCCGTCCGTTTGAACGCGGATATCGCAGGATACTCGACGTTCTGCTGGCAGAGGCTGGACCTTCACCGCTCGTATCGCATATGCTGTGCGCACGTCAGGACTCACAACAGGAACTCGAACGATGCAAGCAGCCCCTACCGGCGCTCCCCATTCTACGGCCCGGACCGAGCTCGACCGCCTGCTCGAGAGCTGGCGCCGCCATCTTCGAGCGCAGCGGATCAGCCCGGCGACGATCTCGACCTACTCGACGGCGGTCGGGCAGCTGAGCCGGTTCCTCGAGTGGCAAGGCATGCCGACCTCGCCGGCCGGCATCCGCCGCGAGCATGTCGAGGCCTTCATCACCGACATCCTCGAGCACTGGAAGCCGGCGACCGCCCACAATCGCTACCGCGGCTGCCACGCCTTCTTCCGCTGGCTCCTCGAGGAAGGCGAGATCCGCGACAACCCGATGGAGCGGATGAAGCCGCCCCGATTGCCCGAGGAACCACCGCCCGTGTTGCGCGAGGCGGAGCTCCGGGCGCTCCTGGCCGTCTGCGAGCGGGACAAGACGTTCGCCGGTCGACGCGACGAGGCCGTTCTGCGGGTCTTCATGGATACCGGGGCCCGTCGTGGCGAAGTCCTACAGCTTGGCGTCGCGGACGTGGATCTCGAGCAGGGACTCCTCCGCGTGACCGGGAAGGGCAGTCGAACCCGTCTTGTGCCGCTCGGGGCGCAGACCGTCCGTGCCGTGGATCGCTATCTCCGCGCTCGGGCCAAGCACTCGGCGGCCGACCTTGCCGTGCTGTGGATCGGCAAGAAGGGCCGGCTCACCGAGTCCGGCCTGGCCGAGCTCGTGCGGGACCGCGGCCTCCAGGCCGGCCTTCCCGGGCGCATCCACCCGCACATGTTCCGACACGCCTATGCCCACATGATGCTGGCCGGGGGCATGCAGGAGACCGACCTCATGGCCGTCGTTGGCTGGCGGAGCCGCGACATGGTGGCGCGGTACGCGGCGTCGACGCGGGCGGAGCGGGCGATCGCGGCCGCGCGCGCGCTCAGTCCTGTCGATCGACTGTCCCAGGAACGGTAGGGCCTGGGGAGGCACGCTTCCGCGATGCCCTCGCCTCCGCGCTGGACTTGGCGAGGCGCAGCATGTGGGCACGCATGAGCTGGCTCGCGCGGGTGGCGCGCTCGGCCGGGGCGAGTCTGCCATCAGGGTCGACATCTCGCTCGAAACGCCGCCAGAAGCCACGGCGAGCGGGTGCGGTCATGGCCACGCCGCCCAGCCGCGCGCTCGTGGTCAGGCCGCCGATGCGCCCCCAGGCGGCCCGCTGGCTGCTCCGTCTCACCGCAGCGCCTCGGTGAAGTCCTCGTTGCCGCCGAAGCCGAGGACCTTGAGCCAGGCGTCGGTGCCCACCGGGGTGGGGCAGCGCCGCGGCGTCGGGTCGACGAGGAGCGCACCGAGGGTCGTCCGCGCCACATTCGGGTTGAGGGCAACGACGCCGGCGTCGAGGCCACGGGTCCGCAACTCCGGCAGGACGAGCGCCCAAGCCTGGCCGGCGAGCCCCGGGTAACCGCCTTTGAGGTGGCCGGTGCGGGCTAGGGAGCCCGCTCGCTCCGCCGACGGGACGACGAACAGGAGGTGCCAGCCGGCTTTGTCGTAGCGGAGCGCGGTCTCGTAGCGGCCGAGCTTGTCCCGAATGACCGGACCCCGCTCGGTGTTCTGGTCGATCTCGAGACACAGGACCGCCGAGCCCGTCGGTGCCTGGAGGACAACGACGGCATCGGGGTAGACCTTGGGCAGGAGGTCGTGGGCCATGACCTCCGAGAGCCAAGCCTGGACGAGCGGGTCAGCCGCCCCGGCGCCCACGTTCAGAAGCGCGCAGACCGTCTCGACCCCGTTGAGGCTGTGGCGAAGCTGGGTGCCGGCGCGGGATCGGGTGAGCGGGTCGTAGCCGAGACGACGACGTCCGCGGGGGGAGATGCGAAAGGCGTAGGGAGCACCGCCGCGGGAGGAGGGAGGCAGGATCGCGCGTTCGAGATAGCCGGCGCGATAGAGAACGGCGAGACGTTCCTGGGTGGTTTGACGACGAGCGTAGGCGAGGGTGGTGAGCTGAGCGGTCGTCGCGATGTCGGCGCGATAGAGGATGCGCAGAGCGGCGCGATCGCGTGTGGACAGGAAGCCTGGATCGACGATGACCCGACGGGATGGTGCGGGGGCGGAGGTGAACGCACCGATCATGGGTCTGTAGGGTCTCGGCGCGTGTCCTCCATTCCCCCGCACGAAACCGGGGGCAGGGATCCGGGCCCCGAAACCCCGATCGCGGAGCCTATCCCTGCCACCCGACTGTGGGCGGGCGACGGTGAGCAGGACTGTTGCTGGTCGTGATGCGGCTGAACCATGTCGAGGGCGACCTCAAGTAGGGACTGTGCGTACCTGTTTTCGGCGGACTGGCCACGTTCCCGCCCGATGGAGTGGATCCATTCTCGGGAGCCGTCACGCCTGGGACGACCAGCCCGAGGTAGATCCGCTCCCTCGGAGCGGTCGCGACGCGGACGCCGCAGTCGTCGACCCGAGCGCCGTCAGCGACCGCAGGAGCGTGACTCCTGGCACAGTCGACGCGGCGGACCGCAGCGCATGCTGCTCAGCCCGCCGAGACGGCACCGGGCGACCGACCGAGGCGTCAGCCGCCGAGCCTCGATGCTAAGCCGAGGAGGGCGCCGGGCGGAAGGGGCATCGTGTACGAGATTGTGTGTCATTGATTCAGCTGGCGTGCTGAGCAATGCTCGGGCCGAATGGAGGTCCGGGCCAGGGGCGACGCGATGGGTGTCTCGAGCCGCGACACTGTCGCGTCTCGCAACGCGCTCCGTAACGTGCTCCGTAACACCATACGTGACACTTGGGTGACGACGAGCGCGACACCCGATCGTGCTCAAGCGCGCGAGGGCCCGAAACCCGACTCGCTTCGCTGTACGCGGGTCGATGCCATTCGGGGCACCGATGGCTGAGCGGGCACCGATGGCTAAGCGGACACCGGTGGCTGAGCGGGCATTCGACGACATCTTCCTTGACCAGCGGACCATGCGACTTTGAACGCGTCTGACGCATGACCTCCTAACCCTCCGAGACGCCTCCTTTCTGTGAATGGCTGCTGAACGCTACTCGGACTTCCCGTGGGTCCCTTGGGCTGGCGAAGGCGGCCGCGCGCGGGTGTCACGGTCCTCCAACAGGCCGGCGGGCTTTGGAATGACCGCGACTTCGGGCGGTTTGGCCCTTGCGATCTCAGCCCCTAACGTCCAGGTTCGGCGTGGACGGATCAGACCACGAACGATTGTTGGGATCTCGTCATGCAGAAGATTGGGGGATCGAGATCATGGTGAACCGCGTTCGAATCGTCGTCTCGTCCATCACAGTTCTTGCCCTGGCGCTTGGGAGTTGGGCAGCTCAACCGGTCGTTGGCGCCGGGCCAGCTGCATCGAGTCCACTGGTCGGCGCGTTCGTTAATGAGCTTGATACGCGCCATGGTTTCGAGATGCTCCGTCCAGCGTCATGGACGCCGATGGACCTCGGGGACCAGCGCGCGTTCGTTTCGCCCGATCCTACAGGCCGCGGCGATCGACTCATTCTGTCCGTAGTCAATCTCGAGACCTTGTCCAAAGCAGAGGCCAAGTACGGTGTCACCGTCGCCAACTATGAGTTGTTCGAGGAGAGCGGGACCCTCTCGGACTGGGTGTCAAAGGTCCTCGCGCTATGGAAGAGCATTGACGTGGACTTCGATCTCGTGCAGCAGGCGCCAGGTGGCTACGTCTATGAAGTCGGGGATCCAGGTGGCCAGCGGGAATTGATCGTCCTTGTCCTGAGCAACGGACAGCCCCTTGGACTCACGCTGGAGGGCCGCGGCACATTCCAGGACCCCGCGACGTTCGTGGAGGCTCTGCTGCCGGATCTTCTAACGATGACGCGCAGTCTGTCTGCTCCGACTCAGACGCGTTCTGGGGGCACAACCGAGCGCTCGACACCGCTCGCTCAGAAGAGCCTCGGACTGGCTCCCCTGGACATGGGACCGTACTTCGGCGATAGTGGGTACCGGACTAGTGACGCATATACCTACCGGCTTCAGGACGACTATTACGAAGCGCCTCCACGGTCCTATTGGCTCTACGAATACATGTACTACGAGAACTACGCGTGGCACCAGACGTATCTCTATCGGACGGCTATCACCATGTACCCGCCGCAATCCTGCAGATCTGGTGGAAGCTACGACATCTATCGGCACAGCATCGGCAAGTCTGTCTCAACATCGACTGGGATCGCGATCGACTCGTACTATCCAAATGTCATCGTCAGCCAACTGTCGGGTGCCGCCCATATCATGGTCTTTGGTGATCCAGCGGTAGTCGAATGCATGTGGTACTTTCCTTACACTCATTGAGCGGCACGTTGCATGGGAGGTCGACGACGCCGCCCGAGCAACAATGCAGACCGCAGACAGTCACCTCGACCGGACACGGTTGGCTGGGAAGGACATGGCGCAAATGGCCACTGATCCGTGCATCGCCTGCGGTGAAGAGACCGCGGTTGGTAGCCCTCTCTATTCGAGCAGGAAGAGGCTCGCAGGGCCCGATCAGCACTCTGTATTCCTCTGTGATGATTGTCGTGCCCGGCTAGCCCCCCGCGAGGTCAAGGAGCTGAACCAGGACGAGCAGGAACGGCTTCGCGAAGGCGGAACTCTGTTCGGTGCCTGGTTCAACGCGACGGGACACTGACGGCCGTCCAGGTCTCAGCCGGCGTAGGCGGTGCACCCATTTGTGCAACTGACGAATTCCGACCACAGCCAGGTCCGCGCTGAGTTCCCGTCGACACAGTCGATCGGTTTTCAACCCGCCCCGGTGGTCGCTAGGCCGGAGTCGCAGGTCGCCTCGAACCGAATCCGCGTTTCAGGGGCCCGCGTTCGTCTACTCTGCAAGAGGTCATCAAGGCGATTCCGCTCGCCCCGCCCAAGTCGGCGTATCGCAGGATAGTCGGCGCCTCCACCGCTCCATGGACCGTGCTCGCGAGTGATCAGGCTTCACCGCTCCCACCCCTGCGGCTCCCAAAGCACGCGCGTTGCCAGGCTACGCTACGCCCCGTCCGACCGAACGTGAATATCACATGTTACTCGGGCCCACCGTCGTCCAGACACCGCCCCCTCCGGGTGTCGCGACGAGAAACCGACGCTTCACCGCCCACAGCGTACGTGCTGCGCATATCGCACGTGCTTGGCGACGGAGGGACGCGGCCAGGAGCGCACGATCGCGCGCTCTATCGCCGTTCCAGTTCGCTCGTCTCAGCAGCCGCTTCGGAATCGACCATCGGCGCCGGGTCCCGGAACAGCGCGAGGTACGGGCTGTAGCGAAATACGCGATTCCGCCGGAACCCGGTGGCCTCGTCGAGGATCCCGCGTTCTGTGAACGCTTGCGCCAGTTTGTTCGCCGTCGGCCACGAAATCGCCAACGCCGCCCCGACGGCGTTCACATTCAGGAGGGGTTGCGCGAAGAGGTGGTCAAGTAGCTGGATGCCGTGCGCGCCGAGATCACTCGCAAGCGCTCGGTGATGGTCACGGAGCGCGACGATCGCCCCAGCGGTGCTCGTGGCTTCGTTGGCAGTTTCGGCTACTCCGCGGAGAAAGAATCCGAGCCAGCTCTCCCAATCGCCGTCTTGCCGAACCGCCATGAGTCGGTCGTAGTACTCGCTGCGATGCCGCTTCAGGAAATAGCTCAGATAGAGCAGGGGCCGATGCAGCACTCCGCCGTGGACGAGCAGGAACGTGATCAGGAGGCGACCGACCCTCCCGTTGCCGTCGAGAAACGGGTAAATCGTTTCGAATTGGGCGTGCGCCAGGCCGGCGTGCACGAGTCGGGGTAGATCTCCGGGCTCGTGCAGGAACTTCTCGAGATCCCCCATGGCGGTCTCCATCTCGTGAACGGGCGGCGGGACAAACGCTGCATTCGCCAGGCTGCCTCCGCTCGGCCCGATCCAGTTCTGGGTTCGTCGGAACTCACCCGGGCTCCGTTCCGCACCACGGACGTCCCGCATCAGTCGCTCGTGGATCTCCTTGATCAGCCGATTGGACAACGGGAGTGCTTCGAGGCGTTGGAGGCCGTAGTTCATCGCTGCGACGTGGTTCACCACCTCGCCGACGTCCCCCGGCAGCTGCGTCCGATTGGCGTCGAGCTCGTAGGCCAGCACGTCGTCCAGCGTGCTTTGCGTCCCTTCGATCTGTGAGCTGAGGACGGCCTCTCGCCGCACATACATGGCCACGAACAGCTCAGGGTTCCGAAGGGCTCAACCAAGACCCCATCAACCCGACCAACGCCTGGTCGGCCGACGACAGCAGAGCCGAGAGTCGGCCAAGATCGATCAAGGGGTCCGGTGGTAG
Source organism: uncultured Chloroflexia bacterium (assembly GCA_963719285.1). Classification (GTDB taxonomy): domain Bacteria; phylum Chloroflexota; class Limnocylindria; order Limnocylindrales; family CSP1-4; genus C-114. The sequence goes on along the minus strand of CAVRBO010000002.1, from coordinate 160,654 downwards.
CGGGGTGGGCACGAAGGCCGTGTAGCCAGCCGGCTGGCGAATGAAGCGCCCAGCGCGAATGGCACGGGAGGGGGCGGCGTGGTCGCTCATGATGTCTTATTAAAACATGTGGTCCGTTGCTTTGACAAGGCGGACCGAGGGTACGCGCTGTTGAACTGGGCTTTGCTATGGCTCGGTGGGACACTGGCCAATCCAAGACAATGGCGCCAGCCTTTGATATGTCCCCGAGTCCGATCCCCTTATCCAAGCGCACCGTCGATGGCTCTCGCCGGGCCGCACAGCGCGTCCTGGCCACGCGAGATAAGCCTCGCGTCTCGCCCATATCCGCAGGATAATCGGCGCCTCCACCGCTCCATGGACCGTGCTCGCGAGCAATCAGGCTTCACCGCTCCCACCCCCTGCGGCTCCCAAAGCACGCGCGTTGCCAGACTACGCTACGCCCCGTCCGATCACGTTCGGCTTGCGCAGGATACTCGGTCGTCTTCGATCCTCTTCGCCGGTGGACGTTCCTCGTCTTCAGGCCGGCGTGATCGGCCCCTGCTCCTCGACGACGATCGCGTCTCCGTAGCGGGCGACAAGCCCGGCCCGGATCTCATCGGTCACGCCGGTGACTCCGACGATGACGACCATCTCGGCGGCCCGCACCCCGACGCCTACGCCCACGATCTTGATGCCGCTCGAGCTGAGCTCCTCGAAGTCGGCCAGGATGCGCGCCAGGAGGGCGTTTTCGTCCGCCAAGGACGCGCGAGCCGCCACGTAGCGGACGTCCAGGCCGGCATCGAAGCAGCGCGCCAGGGCAAGCGCTGTCGGATCGGTGTCCAGGATGCCGACCACGTATCGCCCGCTCCCCGGGGGGTCGATCCAGATACCGCCGAAACGCCCCGGCTCGGCGGCCTGGACCCACAACGTGAGCGGACTCGCACGATCGATGTAGATGCCGCTTTCGTGAAGGGCTACGAGCTCTGCGGGCGTGAGTGGGATGCCGAGCGCGGACACATCGGACCTTGGATCGACCGATGCGGCGAGGACCGCGACATCCGTCCCCGGGATCTGCTCGACCCCAAGCTCCGCGCGAAGTCGCTTGGCGGCGCCCAGGTCGGCGGTGAGGACCTGTCGGCACGCCACGGCGTTCGGTCGTACCCCGGGACCGATCGGCTCGCCCGGCCGGTGCGTCGCGGCGGCCACGCCGGGCATCGAAGGACTCGCGATCGAGGGTTGAGCCTCCCCAGCGCATGCTCCGCCGAGCGCGAGGACGACGACGAGGAGGAGTCCGGGGTAGATACGGCTTCGATCCATCGCGCAACCCCCGCTCGCTCCCGGCCTGCCTTCACCGTTCGGGAATCTGCGGCTCCCAAGCCGCGTGCGTCGCGAGGCTGGGCCCCGTCACGCGGACGATACCCGACGGCTCGCCGACCGAGGTCCGCCGGTCATCGCCTGTGCCCACCGGGTCGTCGTTCGTCCACCTTCCCTCTCGACGACGGTCCGTGTACCGCGAACCGTCACGGCGCCAGGATGGCGATCTCGCCCTGAAGGGCGGAACACACCCGAATCGAGCGGGGGAGGCGCCGGCGGCGCGTGAGGAGACAGATCATGTTCGAGACCCTGGCAGCCATTTCCATCGCCGCCGGCCTGGTGTTCGTCGTCGTGCTGATCAGCGGACCCGGCACGGGCGAACCGGCGCTGACCAGCCTGTTCGCCAACGCGCCGATGCCCGCCCGCCCGCGCGGGGTCCAGGAGATGGACCTGGCGCCATTCGCCTTCAACGACCCGGGGTCAGCCGCCACGAGCACGGACGACGCCCTCGGCGTCGAGGGTCGGATGGACCCCGCACTGGCGGCCTGACCCTACTCCTCGGCGGTGGCCCCGGCCTCGTGCCAGAACGGGGCGAGTGCCTCCGCGACGGCCCTGAGCTGGGCGTCGGTCAGCCGGCGCCCGAACTCGCGTTCGATGACCTTGTTGTGATCGGCGAACGCGGCGTCGTGGCTGCGGCGGCCCTCCGCGGTCAGGACCACCCGCACGCCGCGGCGGTCCCCCGCGACCGCGTCGCGCCGGACCAGGCCCGCAGCTTCGATCCGATCGACGAGCCGAGTCAGGCCGCTGCGGGTGAACAACGATCGCCGCTCGAGCTCCTGCATCCGGAGCCCGTCATCCCCGGCGTCGTACAACTGGGCGAGCACATCGAGCCAGGTCAGCGGAAAGCCCGCGTTCGCGATCAGGGCAGGCTCGGCGGTCTGGAGGATCCGCGACGACGCGAAGAGCACGCCTCGCCACGCGTCATACCAGAGGGTGGATGGCCGGCTGGCGTCTTCGTCGTTCGACACCAGCCCATCGTAGAGCACTCCATCTGTTTCAGCAACTTCTCATGAAACAGTAGTTGACAAAGCAGAGAGTGCTAGAGCAGACTCTGTTCGAAAGCCATCGGCTGATCAGCAGCCGTCGTTCCAGTGCATCGGAGGCATCTCGATGACCACCCTCTTCGTTCGCCACCAGGTCACCGACTACGCACAGTGGCGCCAGGTCTACGACGGGTTCGCGCCGACGCAGAAGGCCCTCGGGGTCCAGGATCAGGCCGTCTACCAGGCGATAGACAACCCGAACGACATCACCGTGCGCCACGAGTTCACCACGCTCGAGGCCGCCCAGGCGTTCGGCGCCAGCTCCGAGCTCCGCTCCGCCATGCACGACGCCGGCGTCGAGGGCGCGCCGACCATCTGGTTCACGACGCGGTCCTGATCGAAGGCTGCGCCTCCGGAACCGATATCGAGACGGGTGCCGCGAGGTACCCGTCTTTCGTTTGCCTCAAGGCTGCCAGCGTTCGGCCTTGTTCAACGCCCCGCCATCGTTGACGCCGCCGGTGATGAGGACGGTCCCATCGAGCAGCAGGGTCGCGGTGTGGCCGGAGCGGCCAGCCGACATCGAGCCCGCGGCCTTGAAGGTCCCTCTGGCAGGGTCGTAGACCTCGGCCGTGCGCTCACCCTGGGCGTTGTTGTCAACGCCGCCGACGATGAGGACACGGCCATCCGGCAACAGGGTGGCTGTCGCCGAATAGCGGACGTGGGCCATCGATCCGGTCGTGCTGAACCTGCCGGAGGCCGGGTCGAAGAGTTCGGCAGACGCGAGACTCGTGCTCGGGTTGGCTTCACCGCCGACGATCAGGACGCGGCCATCCGACAGCAACGTCGCAGTCGCATCGCCTCGGCCGCGCGTCATCGGACCGGTCTTGTGGAACTTGCCGGAGGTCGGGTTGAAGACCTCGGTGCCCGGGATGAAGCCATGGGCCAGGTTCTCGCCACCGGCCACGAGCACGCGACCATCCGGTAGCGGAGCCGCGCAACTGTTCGTGCGATAGTCCGCCATCGCGCCCGTTCCGTGGAACTTCCCGGTCCCTGGGTCGTAGACTTCGGCGAGGTTGATGTATCCGCCGGCCATGAGCACGCGCCCGTCGCGGAGCGTGGTGGCCGTCTGGCGGAAGTTGGGATGGGCCATGGACCCTGTCCTGCTCCACGTGCCGGTCTTCGGGTCGTAGAGCTCGGCGGAAGCCAGGAACGATTTCAGGGCGGAGCCGTTGCCCTTGCCGCCGGCCACGAGGACGCGACCATCCTTCAGCAGGGTCGCGGTGTGGTAGGCGCGGGCGACCGACATTGACCCAGTCTTGCTGAATCGCCCGCTCGCCGGGTCGTACAGCTCGGCCGACGCGACGTAGACCAAATCGTTCGAACCGCCGGCGATGAGCACTCGACCGTCCGCGAGGAGCGTGGCCGTGTGGTAGACGCGCTTGATCGACACTGAACCGGCGGGATGGAACCCGGCCGGCCCGAGTGCGACGGGCGCCGTCGAGGTCGGGGTAGCCGTCTCCACGACGGTGGCCGAGCGTGCCGGCGATGCCGACGTGATGGGCGAGACGGACGGTGCGATCGTCGGCGGCGGCGAGGTCGCGTCGGCGGCCATCGACGTCGTCGCCACGGCCGTCCCGGACGCGGCCGCCCGCGCCGTCCCGGGCGGTGGCGGCTCGGATCCGCATGCGGCCAGGACGAGCCCGAGCGTCAGGGCAGCGATCAGTCGGCCGGTCGTGCCCGGGAACGCGACTCGGATCGGGCGAGGGCGCGCCATCGCGGCGAACGATACTCGAGGCACCACATATCGGGCTGGACCCCTCGTAGGGGAGACGGCGGCCGCGTATCCTCCGCATATCCTGTGGCGACCGTCCAGCGGACGACCGACCTTTCCTGATCCACCACCACCAATAGCCGACCTCGCGAAGGGGACCTGCCCGATGTCCATCCATCGACCGCTGGCGGGCCTTGTCGCCCTGTCGCTGCTCGTCGTCGCCTGCGGGAGCTCCGGGACACCCGCCCCGGATAGCCCGTCCGCGACCGTCCCCGCCGCGAGCGCGTCCCCGAGTGCGTCCGCGAGCGCGCCCGCGTCGCCCTCGCCCTCACCCACGGCGAAGCCCACGCCCACGCCGTCGCCGACGCCTACACCTCAGCCGACGCCGATCACGTTCAGCCTGAATTCGCAGGTCTGGTACAGCGGCTACGTCATCACCGTGACCGGCGGCGACTACGACCCGCTCAAGCACAAACTCAACATCGATGTCTCCCTCCAGAACACGAGCACGCAGCAGACCGAGGCGAGCCAGCTGAGCAACGGGGTGAAGGTCGTCTGGAGTGGCCAGTTCCTGCCGGGCTACGTGACCCAGGGTCCGATCCCGGTGGGCGCGACCGCGCAGGCCCAGATCCAGCTCCAACCGCCGACGGGCTTCGACGCCAGCGCGGCCGTGCTCGCGTTCGGCCAGCCGAGCGAACACCAGGCGCTCGTCCCCCTGAACGGCGACCCCGCCACATCCGATCAGCCGACGACGCTGGCCATCGCGGGCACGATCAAGATGGGCAAGTACGTCACGTTCAAGGTGACGAAGTCGATGCTCGTGCCGGCCTCGTGCACGGGGTACCCGGACCGGATCCGATACGGCGCCCTCTCGAAAGACCAGATCTCGATCGTGCTGTGGGGGACCGCCACGAACAGCGAGCCCAGCAACTACGCCCAGATCGACCAGGGCTTCGTGACGGTCCCGGACGGCACCACGGCCATCAGCAACCCGGTGGTGAGCATGTCACTGCCCGGGAAGGCGACCCTTCGCGACCAGGGGATGTGCTTCGCCGTCCCCGCGCCCGCGGGCGGCGCGTACAAGCTGACGATGCACGAAGCCCGGGCCAAGGCGAACGGCACGCTCCCCTTCACCCTGCCCTGACGCTCGCCCGGCTCAGGGCCTATGTCGCCGCCGGCGGCGGAAGGCACTGATCCACGCCGTTCAGGATCACTTCGCCGAACGGACAGCTGAGGGGTGGCTTGGGCGCCACGGCGCCCGGAACGAGCGCGAGCCCGAGCGCGAAGGCAACCACGATGATGATCGCGATGACGGCGAGCGAGCGGCGCCGCTGGCTGCGGAGTGGTGCGGTCGGGCGCCTGCTCATCGGTCCACCAAGGCTAGCACCGGTCAAGCAACATCGAGGTCCGTCCCGGCGTCATGTCCACGGCGCCGGGCGACGGCTGGCAGGACAGAACGTATCGCCCGGCGCCGCCATGTCCGGGTCGGCGCAGGGCAGGCTTGGTACGCTTCGTCGATCGGATCGACGACGGCCCGCGACCGACCGGCTTCCCGTCCCCCTGGCCTTTGTGAGGACTCGCCATCGTGTGCAACGTGACGGGGATCGCCTTCGGCGAGGCGGTGCTGACCCCGGCGATGGTGGCCGGGCACGATGTCCTGGATGTCGGTGCGCTCGACGTCAACGGTTCCCTGCGCGAGTACATCGAGTCTCTCGGACCCGCGCGCTACGTCGGGGTCGACATCGCGCAGGGCCCGAGCGTCGACGAGGTGGTCGACGCCTCCGCTCTCGTTTCGCACTTCGGTGCAGAGTCGTTCGACCTCGTGGTCACGACCGAGATGGTGGAGCACGTGCGGGACTGGCCGACGGTCTTCTCCAATCTCAAGCGCGTCGTGCGACCCGGCGGACACCTGCTCGTGACGACGCGCTCGATCGGCTTCCACTATCACGGCTGGCCCTTCGACTTCTGGCGCTACGAGCCCGAGGACATGCGGGCGATCTTCGCCGACTTCGAGGTTCTCGCGCTCGAGCGCGACCCGGCTTCGCCGGGCATCTTCGTTCTCGCCCGCAAGCCGCTCTCGTACACGGAGAACCAGCCGGCCCTGGCGCTCCATTCGATCGTGACGGGACGGCGCCAACTCCGGATCAGCGAGCCGGAGATCGTCCTCTTCCGGGTCAAGCGCCGGGTGGAGGCCGGCGGCGGTATCGCGGCCCGTGCGGCTCGACGTCGGTTGCGCCGAATGCCCGGCATCGTGCGCCGCCGGGTCGTCTCTCCGGCCTGGAAACGCCTGCCCGCATCGGCTCGATCCGGCATCAAGCGCGCCCTCCGGCGAGCCTGACGAGCGCGTGGTGAGCGGGGCCTGGCGCCGCCGACTGGGAGGACTGCGCAGATCGTTCCGACGCGCTAGGGGCGGGCGCACAGACCGGCCTGCACAACCTGCATCCGGGGGCGGTCCCGGCGGCCGGCCGAACCAGGCAGAGATCGGAGCGCGTCGGCTGGCCACATTCCGCGGGGTCCTGGCAGCATTACCGCCCGGTCGGCTGCTCGATCTGGGAGCCGGGCACGGCGCATTCTCGATGATCGGCCGCGACCTCGGCTGGGACGTGACCGCGGTCGATGCCCGAAGCGAGCGGATGCCGATGACCGACGGGATCCGCTGGGTCCAGGAGGACGTCCGGACGTTCGACGTGGCCGGCTTCGACTGCATCGCGATCCTTGGCCTGCTCTATCACCTCGGCCTGGCCGATCAGCGCGCGCTGCTCCAGCGCTGCGCCGGGACGCTCACGATCCTCGACACGCATCACGCGCTGCATCCGAGCGTGACGGTCGATGGTTGGCAGGGGCGCATGTTCGCCGAGCCGGGCGCGACGCTCGAAGAACTGGCCCGCATACCGACGGCCTCCTGGTCGAACTCCGAGTCGTTCTGGCCGACCAGACCGGAACTCATCCGGATGCTCCACGAGGCCGGCTACCGGACCGTCCTCGCCCTCGAGCCGCCGATCCTGCCCGACCGGACGTTCTACCTTTGCCTGTGACTCCACCACCACGGGATGAGATCGACTCGGCCCGGGCCGAACTCGCGGCGGGCGGCGGCACAGCCGCGGGTGGCTGCCCGATCTGTGGCGCGGCCGGACCTCGAGAGCCGGTGCGCATCCGCGAGATGATGTTCGGGACCCGCGAATGGTTCGACTACCGGCGCTGCCGGGCGTGCGGGACGCTCCAGATCGTGACCGTTCCAACGGACCTCGCGCGGCACTATCCGCCGGGGTACTACTCGCTGTCTGAGAAGGAGCCTGCGGTTGGCGAGCGGGCGGTCCCGGTACCGCTCGTGCGCGAACGACTTCGTCCGTTCCTGGCCGTTGGGCGCCAAGGATGGCGCCGCTGGCTGCGCCCCGTGGACCGGTTCGTGACGATCCCGCGCGATGTCAGGGAGACCGTCCTGCCGATCCTGAAACGCACCCGGCTGCGCACCTTCGACGATTCGATCCTCGATGTCGGCAGTGGCGCGTACCCTGCCCGCCTCGCCGCGTTCCGCCGGGCCGGCTTCCGGAACCTGCTGGGGATCGATCCGTTCGTTCCGGCCGACACGACCTACCAAGGGGTGCCCGTGCGGCGTGCGGAGCTACGCGACATCGGCGGGGTCTGGCGACTCGTCATGTTCCACCACTCGTTCGAACACCTCGACGACCCGCTCGCCGCCATGGCCGAGGCAGCGCGACTCGTCGAGCCCGGTGGCCACCTGCTCATCCGCACCCCGGTGATGGGCTCGGAGATGTGGGACCGCTTCGGGGCCGACTGGGTCGAGCTCGACGCACCGCGACATCTCTTTCTGTTCACCCGCGACGCACTCGTCGAGCTCGCCCGGCGCAGCGGGTTCGAGATGCTCGAGGTCGTCCCGGACGCGGGCTGGTGGGACATCATCGCGAGCGAGCAGTACGGACGCGACATCGGCATGTTCGAGCCGACCTCGTGGTTCGTCGACGCGGACACGAGCGGGTTCGATCCCGCGGCGCTCAGGGAGATCAAGCGCCAGGGCCACGCCATGAACGAGCGAGGCACGGCCGGCCGGGCGGCATTCTGGTTCCGGCGCACCTCTCCGCCGAGCGACGCTAGCGCCTGAGCTGGGCCAGCCGAGCAGCCATCCGCCGCGTTGCCCGGGCGCGGTGGGAGATGGCGTTCTTCTCGGCCGGGGTGTACTGCCCCATGGTCCGGCCCCCGGGCGGCTCGGAAGCCGGCTCGAAGATCGGGTCGTAGCCGAACCCGCCGGTCCCCCGCGGAGCGGACGCGATCCGGCCGCGGCAGGTCCCCCGGCTGAACACGACCGGTGGGGCGTCACGCCGGCCCGTTGGCGCGGGCTCGACGAGGGCGAGGACGCACACGTACCGGGCTCCCCGCCGTTCCGGCGAGAGCCCGTCGAGCGCGGCCAGGAGCTTGGCGTTGTTCTGCTCGTCCGTCGCGTCCTCACCGGCGTAGCGGCGGGTGCGCACGCCGGGGGCGCCGCCGAGGGCCTCCACCTCGATGCCCGAGTCGTCGGCCAGGGTCGTCATCCCCGACAGCCGGGCGTAGGCCCGTGCCTTCAGCCGGGCGTTCGATTCGAACGTGGCGCCCGTCTCATCGATTTCATCGGCGATCCCGATATCGTCGAGCGAGACGAGGTCGACGCCGGCGGGACCGAGCAGCTCGGCGAGCTCGCGCAGCTTGTGGGCCGACCGCGTCGCGACGAGGATGCGGCCACGATCGGCCATCAGCGGCGGACGGTCGCGATGGCCTCCGCCTGGGCGGCGAACAGGCGCTCCAGGCCGGCCCCGGCCAGGTCGAGCAGGCGATCCATCGCCGCCCGGTCGAACGGCTTGCCCTCGGCGGTCCCCTGCAGCTCGACGTACGTGCCGGCGTCCGTGCCGACGACGTTGAAGTCGACGTCCGCGTGGGAGTCCTCGCCGTAGTCGAGGTCGAGCAGCGACTGGCCGTCCACGATACCGACACTCACCGCGGCGACCTTGCCGACGAGATAGCGCTCCATCCCGTGGCTGATGAGGGCCGCCGCGAGGGCGACGTACCCACCGGTGATCGAGGCGGTCCGGGTGCCTCCGTCGGCCTGGAGCACGTCGCAGTCGATCGTGACCGTCCGCTCGCCGAGCCGGGCAAGGTCCACCACGCCGCGCAGCGACCGGCCGACGAGGCGCTGGATCTCATGCGTCCGACCGCCGATCTTGCCCCGGGTCGATTCGCGTTCGGTCCGCTCGGAGGTCGCCCGCGGGAGCATCGCGTACTCGGCCGTGACCCAGCCCGTGCCCTTGCCGCGCAGGTGCGGCGGGACGCGGTCGGCGATCGTGGCGGCACACAGGACCTCCGTATCGCCCACCTTGATCCGGCACGAACCCTCAGCCCATTTCTGGACGCCGAGGGTGAACGAGACCGGGCGGAGCCCGTCCGGGCCCCGGCCGAACGATCGCACGATGGGTGGCTGGTTGCCGATGGTCATCGGGCGGTCTCCTCCACGAATGGCGCACCGGACGGCGGCTGGCCGGCCACGAGCACCTTGGCCTGGTCCCACAGCGCGTCGAGCGCATCGAAGTCGAGGTCGCGCAGGGCGACGCCGCGCTCGGCCGCCAGACGCTCGACCTCGCGGAAGCGGCGACGGAACTTGTCGTTGCCGGCCCGCAGGGCGGCCTCGGCCTGGATGCCGTGCCAGCGACCCACGTTCACGAGGACCATCAGGAGGTCGCCCAGCTCCTCGCTCCGCTCCGCGTCGGTCCGGGCCGCCAGGAGTTCGGCCAGCTCTTCGTGGACCTTGGCGATCACGCCATCGACGGACGGCCAGTCGTAGCCGATGTGGGCCGCCCGGTCCTGCATCTCCTGGCTGGCGGCGAGGGCAGGCAGGGACGAGCTGATGCCGTCGAGCGCGCCCCGCGCGGGCCCGGCCTCGGCGCCGGCCGCGTCCGCTCGTTCATCGGCCTTGATCCGCTCCCACTGGCGATTGACGTCGGACGCGGTCCGGGCCGTCGCGTCGCCGAACACATGGGGATGGCGCCGGACGATCTTGGCCGAGATCGCCGCCTGGACGTCGGTCAGGTCGAAGACCCCCTCTTCGGCGGCGAGCTGGGCGTGCAGGATCACCTGGAGGAGCAGGTCGCCGAGCTCGTCGGCGAGGGCCGGGGTCGCGCCGTCCGCGAGCGCGTCGTAGACCTCGTACGCTTCCTCCAGGAGATGGCCGCGCAGGGACTGGTGGGTCTGCTCGCGATCCCATGGACAGCCGTCGGGCGCGCGCAGGCGGTCGGACAGCCACGGCAGCGTCCAGGCACCGGCCGGGGCCGCCACCGGGTCGACCGGCGGGAGGTACAACGGAGTCGCCAGATCGGCCGTTGTGAGGGCGCCCACCGTCGTGCCGACGGCGATGCGGAAACGCCCGACCGGGTGGTCCGCCGGGTAGAGGCGACGGAGGACGGCGAGGGGATCGAGACCGCGCGGCCCGTGGCGACCCGGCAGCGCCGGGACCGCTTCGAGCGGGGTGGTGTCGGGGCCGGCCGACGCCCCGAGGGCCGTCAACGTCGCCAGGACCGCCGGACGGGTGGGATCGATGGGGGTGGCGATGAGGCGTTCCGTGGCGACCACCTGGAGCCCCTGGGCGGGATCGAGGTCCCAGCGGATCCGCGCCTCGGCGAGGAGCGCGTCGAGCATCGCCCGGGTCAGGCCCCGGTGCTCGAGCTGAGGTACTGGGCGAACTGGGGGTCCACGTCGATCGTCGCGTCCGCCTGCTTGGTGGCGTACCAGTTCGTGAACGCGCTAGAGGTCAGGGTGTCGATCTGGTCCTTGTCCGGCAACCGGGTCTGCTCCTCGACGACCTTGAAGACATACAGGGTCGTGTCGTCCGTGACCACGTCGGAGACCGTACCGACCGGCAGGGCGAAGATCGCGTCCTCGAGCTTCTTCGAGAGCTGGTCATGGGCGATCCAGCCCATGTCACCGCCCTTGTCGGCATCGGCAGCCTCGGAATTCGCCTTCGCGATCGCCGCGAAGTCCGCGCCCGGCTGGGCCAGCTGGCTGGTGAAGTCGTTCATCCGGGTCAGGGCGGGCTTCTTGCGGTCGACGAACTGGATGACGTGCCAGCCGTAGACCGACTTGACCGGCGGCAGGATCTCTCCCTTGGTCAGGCCAGCCTTGAAGATCGCGGTCCCGAATGCGGGGTCGAGGTTCGATTGCGCCTGATACCCGATATCACCGCCGTCGGCGGCCGAGGCCGTGTCGGCGCTGTCCGACTTCGCGATGTCCGAGAAGAGGGCCGGGTCCTTGAGCAGGGTCTGATACGTCGCGTCCGCCTTCGCCTTGGCGTCCGCCCAGGACGGGTCGTCCGACGGTGGCGGCGACCCGACGGCGTCCTTGCCGCCCGGCGCGTACAGGATGTGGCGGACCTCGACCTGGTCGGTGAGGATCGGCGCGTTCGTCTGCTGGTCGATGGCCTGGGTCAGCTTGATCTCGAGGACATGGCGCTGTACGGACGGCTTGGTCGTGTCGTCCGCGACGATGCGGGTCTTGAGCGCGTCGCGGACCGCGTCGGCCCGGACGGCCTGACGGTAGACATCGAGCGGCACGCCACTGTTGACGATCGTCTGGGTGTAGTTCGGGTCGACGGAGGCGGGGAAGATGCGGGTCACCTGGGCGATCCGGAACGTGCCGTCGTCGCCCTTGATCACGTCCGTGCGACCGTTGCTCGGAAGGGCGAACACGGCCTTGAGGAGGGGCGGGTCGAGCTCGCTCGACTCCTGCGAGATGTAGCCCTGGTCGCCGGCGCCGGTCGCCAGCGGATCGGTCGAGTCCTTGGCGACCGTCGCCCAGTCCTCGCCCTTGTCGAGCCGCGCCTTGAGCGCCTGGGCCTTGGCCTGGGCGGCCACGATCGCCGCGTCCGTGGGCGTGGTCGCCGGCGCGACGACCTCCGGGGCCACCTCGATGACGTACACGTGGCGCTGCTCGTTGGTCGAGGCCTCCTTCAGGATCCGGGCATCGATATCGGCGTCCGTGATCGTGATGCCCATGTCGGTGGCGAGCTTCGCCTGGATCACCGAATCGATCAGGCTCTGGACGGACGACCCGTAGATCGAGCTGGTATTCGACTTCTCCTGGTCGATCTGGGCGATCTCCTGGTCGCGCTGGTCGTTGGTGATGAGGCCGTTGATGGCCGCGTCGCGGATCTTCGATTCGACCGCGCTGATGCGCCACAGGTCCACCCGGACGCGATCGGTGAACTGGTCGCGGGTGATCGATACGCCGTCGACCGTGGCGATCGGCTGCCAGTGGTTGGCGTACCAGTTCACCCCGGCCGCGACGGCCAGGATGACGAACGCGAACACGATCACGCCGCCGAACAGGATGTTCGTGTAGAGGGTCTGCCGGCTCGAGCGCTGCGAGCGCGCACGCTTCGGGGCAGGTCGCGATCGGAACGTCATGCGGCTGCGGAAACCTCGATCGGGGAGCCGGTCGGGGCCGGCTGGAAGCGGACGGGACGCGTCGGGACGGGACGGTATGCTACCGCATCCCCTCCTGAGAGCCCGCCAGCGCGCGGGCGGTGGCGGTGACCCAGCCGGCCCCGAGGCGGAGGACCTGGCGCGGCCGGACCGTGTGGCCGCGCGAGCTGTTCGTGGTGTCCACCACCAGGTCGGCCCGGCCGTAGACGAACGGCCAGTCCACCGAGGCGTGGGGCGTGACCACGACCACGACTTCGCTGTCCTCGACCAGGGCCGTGAGCGGGACCGAGGCCATCGACGACCGGTCGGGCAGGTGGAAGGTGGGCACGTGCGGGTCGTGGTAGGTGACCGTCGCGCCCCGGGCGATCAGCCCGACGATGACGTCGGTGGCCGGCGTGTTGCGGGCATCCCGGACGTTCGGCTTGAAGGCGACGCCGATGACCCCGACGCGGGCACCCTTCAGCGCTCGGCCGCGCTCGTTGAGCGCCTCGCCGACCAGATCGACCACGTGGCGCGGCATCGCCAGATTGATGTCGCCGGCCAGCTCCACGAACCGGTCCACGAAGTCGAACTCGCGCGCCCGCCAGGCCAGGTAGTAAGGGTCGACCGGGATGCAATGTCCGCCGACGCCCGGGCCCGGCCGGAACGGCATGAACCCGAACGGCTTGGTCGCCGCGGCGTCGATGACCTCCCAGACGTCGAGGCCCATCCGCTCGCACAGCAGGGCCAGCTGGTTGACGAGGGCGATGTTGACGTTCCGGAAGACGTTCTCCAGAAGCTTGGCGAGTTCGGCGGCGTCCGGCGACGAGAGCTCGATGACCGTGTTGTTCACGTTGCGCAGCAGGGCCGCGGCGCGCGCGGTCGCCCTGGGGGTCATCCCGCCGACCAGCCGAGGGATCGTCCGCTGCGCGCTCGCCGGATCGCCCGGGTTCACCCGTTCCGGGGCGAAGGCGAGGTCGAAGTCCCGTCCCGCGACGAGCCCGGACTGCTCGAGGGTCGCCCGGAACTCGCCGGTCGTGGTGCCCGGGAATGTCGTCGACTGGAGGACCACGAGCTGGCCGGCCCGGAGGTCGGCCCGAACGACCTGGGCGGCCCGCAGGACGGGTCCGAGATCCGGGTCCTTGGCCTGGGTGATCGGCGTCGGGACGCAGACGAACATCGCGTCGACCGATCCGAGGTTCGCCCCGGCGGGCGCCGTCACCGTGAAGCCCGCGGCCAGGCCGGCGCGCAGGCGCGCATCGTCGATGTCGTCGATCGGCGATCGACCCTCGAGCAGCTCGCTCACCCGGGCGGGATTCGTGTCGACGCCGACGACCGTGATCCCGGCCTCCACGAACGCCAGGGCGAGCGGCAGGCCGACATACCCAAGGCCGATGACGGCGATGCTCGAATCGTTGCTCACAGGTCCTCCAGGGGTTTGGGCGGCGCCGTCGCGGCGCCGGGTGATCCGTCGGGGTCTGAGGATAGCCCGTCCGGCGCCAGCGCTTCGACGACCGCCAGATAGCGCTCCGCCTCGCGCTCCCAGGACAGCTCGGCGATCCGCGCGGCGGTCCGCGCCACGGCCAGCGCGCGGCCGTCGGGGTCGTCGACGAGGTCGACGATCGCCCGGGCCAGATCCTCGGCGTCACCGGGATCGTAGGTCCGGACCGTGCCCTGCCCGAAGATCCGCTCCACGAGGGGGAGGCGGGTCGCCACGACGGGCTTGCCCATCGCGCCGTACTCGAACAGCTTGGTCGAGAGGCTGTAGCGCGTATAGCTGTCCAGGCGGGTCGGCGCGAGCCCGATGTCGGCGCTCGCCAGGACGGCCGGCACCTCCTCGAACGGGACCCGGCCACGGAACGCGACCCGCTCACCCAGACCCGCCGCCGCGACACGCTCGGCGAGGGCGGGCTCGCTGTCGCCTCGCCCGAACACCTCGAACCGGACATCGAGCTCCGGCCGCGTCAGCGCGATCCGGGCGACCGCGTCGATGGCCACGTCGAGCTCGTAGACCGGGGTCAGGGCACCCGCGTAGACGAGCCGCAGGACGCCGTCCGCCATGAACGGGCGAGCGGGCACGGTCGCCGGGTCGAACCGGGCGAGCGACGGACTGTTCGGGACGACCGTGACCTTGTCCGGGCGCACGCCCATCTCGACGAGCCGGTCGCGGAGCGCCTCGTTGACGATGAGGACGTGACTGGCGGCCCGGATCGACAGCCGCTCCTGGAGGCCGAGGGCGCGCCGCGCGACGGGGCTGGCGGCGCGCGGGAAGCGGGTCGGGAAGAAGACCGGCATCGCCTCGTGGAAATCCAGGATCACGGGCACGCCCACCGTCCGCAGCGGCAGTCCGGCGAAGACGAGGAAGTCGGGCATCGTGTGGACCTGGACGAGCGCGTAGTGACGCGTGCGGTGGGCCCGGGTGACGGCCCAGCCGGCACGCCGCAGGAAGGCGAGGTATTCGCGCAGGTACGTCCCCACGCCGGCTCCCTGGTGGCGCTGGACATCGATCCGGTGGAGGGTCACTCCGTCGATCACGGCCTCGGGCTCGTCGCCGGGCCGGCGCAGGCCGTAGACGTCCACGGGCCGGCCGGCCGCGACGACGGCCTCGGCCTCGCGCCGGACGCGCGGATCCTCCTCGTAGTAGCTGTGGGTCAGCATCGCGACCGGGCGGCGCGAGGCGGGTGCTGGTCGGCATGGTCGCGAGCATGGTAGTCGCCGGGCCTGGGGGACCGGACGGGGCCGGGACGGCCTCGCCGCTGTCTCGCGCACCGTCGTGCTACCCTGCGGCGACCCATGCAGACCCCGAACGCTCACGCGGCGGTCGTCCGGAGCACCTCCGTGCGCCCGAGCCTCTTCCGGCTCGTCCTCGACGGCTTCCGTGAGGCGCTATCCCGGCGCCGGCTCATCCGCTACCTGGTCCAGGCGGACCTCAAGAAGAAGGGCTCGGACACGGCGCTCGGGAACGTCTGGTGGGTCCTCGACCCGCTCCTCCAGATGATCGTGTACGTCGTCCTCGTCTCGGTCATCTTCAGCCGCAGCCAGCCGCGACTACCCGCTGTTCATCTTCGCCGCGATCCTGCCCTGGAAGTGGTTCACGACCTCGACCGTCGACGGCATCGGCTCGGTGGTCGAGCCAGGAACGGCTGATCAAGCAGATCCAGTTCCCCAAGATCGTCCTGCCGGTCTCGGCGACGATGGCCGGCATCGTCAACTTCGCGTTCGGGATGATCCCGCTCGGCCTGCTCCTCGTCCTCCTGTTCCGCGACCGGATCAGCGCCAATCTCGTCTCTCCTGCCGCTCATCGCGCGTCGTCCAGCTCGTGTTCACGCTCGCGGTCACCACGGTCCTGGCGGCCCTCAACGTGTTCGTCCGCGACATCGGCAACATCGCCCGCCATGTCCTGCGGCTGTGGTTCTACCTCTCACCGGGCCTGTACGGCCCCGAGCAGCTCGAGGCGAGCTCGGCCCTGAAGGACCACCCGCAGGTTCTGCGGATCCTCGAGTCGAACCCGTTCGCCACCCTCTTCGACGCCTACCGGGCGGTCATCTACGGCACCCCGACGGGCGGGTCCGGCCCTGCCCGATTGGGGGGCGCTCGCGACACTGCTCGTCGTCTCCGGCCTCCTCCTGTGCGTCAGCGTCGCGGTCTTCAAGCGCCTCGAACCACAGTTCGCCAAGGTCCTGTGAGCCCTCGATGACCACGGCCACCCGGGTCGCCGATACGACCCTGCCGCCCGATGTCGCCGTCCACGCGCGCGGTCTGGGGGTCAAGTACAACCTCCGGTTCACCCGCAAGACGACGATGCGCCAGTCGTTCACGAACCTCCTGAGCCGGGAGCGCGGCGAGAAGGAGTTCTGGGCGCTCCGCGATGTCGAGATCCGGCTCGTCCACGGGGAATCGCTGGCGGTCATCGGACCGAACGGCGCCGGCAAGAGCACGCTCCTCCAGGCGCTCGCCGGGATCATCACCCCGTCGGAGGGGACGATCGACATCCGTGGCCAGATCTCGAGCCTCCTCCAGCTCGGGGCGGGGTTCGACCAGGACCTGACCGGCCGCGACAACATCCTGCTGGCCGGCGCGTTCCTGGGCATCGAGACCGACGTGATGAAGGCGCGGCTCGAGGACATCGTGACCTTCACCGACATCGGCGAATTCATCGATGCGCCGCTGCGCACGTATTCCACGGGCATGCGCGCCCGTCTCGGGTTCTCGATCGCGACGTCGGTCGAACCGGACGTCCTGCTGCTCGATGAGGTCCTCGGCACCGGCGACCAGTCGTTCCGCGACAAGAGCCGTGAACGCGTGCTCGAGCTCGTCCGGGCCGCCAAGGCCATCGTCCTGGTGACCCACGACATGACCTGGGTCGAGGAATTCTGCAATCGGGCGATGCTCCTGGAGCACGGCCGGATCATCGCCGAAGGCGAGCCGGCGACGGTCGTCCAGCTCCATCGCGATCGTTCGGCCAAGGCCGCCGCCAAGCGGGCCGCGGACCTGAAGGCGGCCGGCGTCCGCTAGCTAGCTGCTAGCCGTCGGCTGTGTCGACGATGCGCCGCCGCCGGCCGGCCAGCAGCGGATCCACGATCTGCGCGATCGTCGCGACCCGATGCCCGAACGTGTGCCTGGCGAGGACCGCGGCCCGACCCCGGGCGGCTCGCTCGTCGCGCGCCGCCGGGTCCGCCAGGTAACGGTCGATGAGCTCGCGCAGCTCGGCCGAGGTGTCGTAGCCGGCCACGCCGCCGTCGAACTCCTCGTCGAGGCCCGGCACGCTGTCGGAGATGACGAAGGCGCCGCTCGCGAGGGCGTCGTACAGCCGGTTCGACAGGAAGCCGAGCCGGCGCATGTCCGGCCAGTGGTCGTTGAGGACGATCCGGGCGTTGGCGTAGTAGCCCGCGAGCTCCGCATTGGGGATGTGTTCGCCGCGCAGGTGGCGAGGCTCCAGCATCTCGGGCAGCCAGCCCTGGCCATACACGGCGAGATCGCGGGTCGTGGGTGTCAGGTCGTCGACGACCTTGCGCCTGACACCGCGGGTGTTCGCCACGAACAGCAGCTCGTGCGGCGGGCCCTCGGCGTCCGGCCGGAAACGGTCCGGGTCGGTGGCCTGGTGGAGCGGCTGGACCGGCACCCGCAACCGCGCCGCGAGCTCGGCCGCGAACAGGTCCGAGGCGACGAGAACCGCGTCGTACCGATCGGCCGCCTCGTCCGTCACGAGATCCGGGTGACTGATGACCCACAGGAGGTTCACGGGACCCGGCTGCGGCTCGTACTCCGTGAGCCCGAACAGGTGGATGACGACGTCCGAGCACGTCGTGACCGCGTCACCCCACTCGGGTCGGATCCGGATCGAGGTCGGCCGGCCGAGACGGCCGAAGCGGCGCTGCAGGCCGCGCGCGAAGTGGAGGTCGCCCCACGACGGGGCGACCTCGTGGCTCGGCGCACCGATGAGCACCGAGACCTTCGAGGCGCCGGCCCATTCGGCCAGGGCATCGCGGAACTCGCCGGCGCGGTGGGCGTACGTGTGCCGCTCGAGGACCTGGCCGCGATACCGCTCGACGATGGCCCGCCGCCGGTCCGGATCGGCGAGCAGGCTCTCGACCGCACCGGCGAGAGACGCCCGGTCGGTCCACACGGGAAACGCCTCGTCGAACAGCTCGCGCGCGCCCACGAGGTTGTCGGTGATGACCACCGTCCCGGCCGCGAGCGCATCGAACACCCGCCCGTTGACGAGCCCCCAGGGCTTGGTGGGGGTCGCCGTGTCGTCGATGACGAGATCGGCCGACGCGTAGATGAGCGGGACCTGCGGGTATGGCGCCTCACCGCGAGCGTAGTCGGCAGCGGACGGATGATCGGTCCAGCCCCGGCCCCAGACACCGACGCGACGATGCCGCGCCGCGACATCGGGGAGTGCCCGCGCGACCGCCCGCTCCTCGCCCCACAGGTTGCCGACGAACGCGACCTCCACCGCGACGTCCGGATCGGCATCCCTCGGCGCGAACCGCTCGGGATTCGTCGCCAGGGGCATCACCCGCGCAGAGACGCTGGTCGCCTGCTCGACCTCGGCCTGGGCGAGCCGACTGCCCGCGAAGACCAGGTCGAAGTCCTCGAACCACGGTCGCTCGATCCAGCGCTGGATCCAGTTGCGGCACCAGGCGATCGTCACGACGCCGGGCGCCAGGCGATGGATGTCGAACGCATCGAGCAGGACCACGACGACATCCAGGCTGGCCGGCACGTCGTACCAGCGGTCCTCGTACCGTTCGAGATAGGCCACGGTCCAGCCAAGGCGCTCGAATTCGGACCCGAGCTCGTGGGCCGTGTACCAGTCGCCCCAGCCGGCCGAGGGGTCCTCCCTGGTGACGGTGATGCCGACGTGGAGCGGATCCTCCGACCAGGCGTGCCCGCCCCGGAGACGGTCCAGGAAGACCTCGCGGAAGGCCCGTCCGCCCCACCGGCCGGCCAGGATCGCCCGATTCCGGCGCTGCCGTTCGCTCCGGATGGCATGGGCCGTCCGGTGCTGGGTCGCCGATGCGTCATGCCAGAGGGCCGCACGACCGTCGTACACGACCCGCCAGCCGTCCGCCCGGAGGGCGAGGCAGAACTCCACGTCCTCCATGCCGTAGTCGTAGACGTCGGCGAGGCCACCGACGGCCCGCCAGGCGGTCCGGCGCACGAGCGCGCAGGCGGCCGTTGCCATCGGGACCTCCCGGACTGCACGCGCGATCTCCGAGTCCGGGTCCTCGCCGGTGCCGAGGTTGCGCGGCTGGAGCGTCCCGTCGACGGTCGTGAAGTCCGAGCCGCGATGCTGGAGGGTGAGGTCGGCCGCGGTCGTGAGCGGCCCGGACGCCGGGCCACGGCGGCGCGGGTAGACGAGGCGTGCGCCGACGAGCCCGATGTCGGGCGCGCTCTGCATCGTCTCGACCATGTGGCCAAGGACGTCCGGGCCGATCGGTTCGACATCGTTGTTGAGGAGCAGGAGCAGCTCGCCCCGGGCGATCCCCTCCCCCTGGGCGTTCGCCTCGGAGAAGGAGCGGTTGTCCTCGTTGCGCACGACCCGCAGGTCGTACGCCGGGCGGAGACCCTTCAGGAAGGCACCCGAGCCATCCGATGAGCCGTTGTCGACGACGATGACCTCGAACGACCGGTACGTGAGCCGATCGAGGGCGGGCATGAGCGTGCGCAGGTGTTCCAGCCCGTCGCGGGTGGGGACGATGACCGAGACGAGGGGACCGGCCGTGGGCGCGCCCACCGGGATCGCGGCGAGGATGCGGGTCGCGAGTTCCGTCTGCGCCCCGGCCGTGGCCCGCAGGCGGTGGTGCCCGGCGGGGACGCCGAAGAGACGCACCCCGACCGGCGACCGACGCCCGGCCACCCGGGCGGCCTTCAGGCGCCGCCGGGACAGGCCGGCCACCCGGCGCAGCGGATCCGAGGCGGTCGTGGCGAGGCGGACCGCGCGGCGCGAACGGAGCGCGGCCATGTCGCGCAGCGCCCGGTCGCGCTCACGGCCCCGTTCACGGACCTCGGCCCCGAGCTCGCGGATGCGTTCGCTCCGGAGCTCGATCTCCGTCTCGAGGTGACGCCGCTCCGTGGCGGCATCCTCGAGCGCCGTTCCGAGCTTCGCCTCCACGTCGGCGAGCTGCGCCCTGAGCTGCGCAAGCTCCGCGGCCATCTCCTCCGCGTTGTGCCCCGGGTCGCTCATGCCGCCGGCTCCACGAGCCGCCGGACGAGCCCGCGGTAGGTCGCCGCGGCCATCGGCCAGGTGAACCTGTCGGCAGCGAGGGCACTCACCCGGGCCCGGTCCGCGGCGGCCACGTCCGCGGGCCGGTCCAGGATCCCGGCGATGGCCGTCGCGAGGTCCGCCGGGGAGAGGGACCGGGCGACCACGCCCAGGTCGTGCCGCCGCAGGAGCCCCTCCATCGCCGGCAGGTCGGGTCCAAGGACGATGGGCGTGCCGGCCACGATCGCCTCGAGGAACTTGTTCGGGGTCGAGTTGCGCTGGTTGAACGAGATGGCCGGCAGCGGCACGAGGACCACGTCCGCGGAGGCCGTCCACGCGGCGAGCTGATCGGGGTGGACGGCGGGGATCGTGAAGTGGCGGCCCCGGAACCGCGGCTCGCCATCTCGCGCCAGGCAACGCTCGTACCACCGCCCGAAACCGAGGCACACGAGGGCGGCGTCCGGGACGAGCAGGACCGCCTCGGCCAATTCGGGCAGCCCGAGGTCCGGCCCGAGCCGGCCCTGGAACAGGACGATCCGCGTGGTCGGGGGGAGGCCGAGCCTGGCCCGGATGAGGTCCGGGCGGACCTCGGGAGGATCCCAGGGGACCGGGTAGTTGGGCACGACGGTGGGCCGCTCGGCCAGGCCCACGACGGTCACGAGCCGGTCGGCCAACGGGTCGTTCACGGCCGTGACCGCATCGCTCGCTCGCGCCCAGCGCGCTTCCCGGGTCGCGACGGCGCGACGCGCGGGCCCGGGAAAGCCGCGGACGTTGTTGGACTCGGCGACGATGTCGATCACGTCGTAGATCGCGACGCTCCGGCGACCGGCCTGCCGGTCCCGTCCGCGCGCAGCCAGGGCCGGGGCGATCGTGAGGCTGCCGCAGGCGTGATACAGGTCGGCGGGGGCGAGATCGCGCGCGAGCGTCGCCCACCAGCCGCGGACGGTGTGGGGCCAGAAGAGCCAGCGGCGCACGGCCGCCGCGGCGGCGATCGGTGCGCGGAGCAGGCTCCGCGCGGCGCCGCGTCCCGGCCTCCCGTGCGCCGCACCGGGCTCCGGGTAGGCCGCGGCCATCGTGCGGTACCGCCCGGACGGCGCATAGCGACGGATGACGATCGGTCCGTCCGTCTCGCGGTCGGCGAGGCCCCGCGCGGCGACCGCCGCGATCTCGACGTCGTAGCCGGCATCGGTCAGGGCGCGCGCGATCCGGAGCCCGCGCGAATACGGCGCGGCGGGGTTGCCGACGAGGACGACGGCCCGACGACGGCCCGACGACGCGGTCCGGGCGGTCCCGGTCACCGCAGGGCACCCGCGATCGCGCCGGCGGCTCCCGACGGTGCCAGCCGGACCTCCGCGGCCCGTGTCCGGGCCTGCGCTCCGGCACGATCCGGCGGCGCGAGGCGGGCGAGTTCGCGGACGGCGAGTGCCCGATCCGTCCCGACGACGACCATCCGGCCGCCGGACCCGGCGACGGCCTCGACCCACTCGGTGGTGGAACGGAGGACCAGGCAGGGCACGCCCAGCCAGGCGGCCTCGCGCTGTACGCCGCCCGAATCGGTGATGACGGCCGCCGCATGGAGCTGCAGCGCGAGGGCGGTCAGGTACCCCTGCGGACCCACCACCACGATCTCCGGGGCGAGCGCCATGCCCTCGTCGGCCAGGGCGGCACGGGTCCCCGGGTGGAGGGCGAGGATCACCGGCCGGTCCGCCGAGGCGACGGCGCCAAGGAGCCCGGCCCATGCCCGGAGCGCGCCCGACTCGCGGTTCTCGGCTCGATGGACCGTGGCGAACAGGTAGGCGCCCGGTGCCAGCGCCGGCGGGCCGGCACTGGTCGCAAGCGACCGGGCGATCGGCCCGAGGACCGCCGGATCGCGCACGGCGGACAGGCTCGCAGCCGCCAGGTCCTGCATGACGTCGCCGACGAGGAGGATCCCGTCGTGGATCCCTTCCGCCTCGAGATTCCCGACCGCGGTCGGCGTCGGCGCGAAGAGCCAGCGGGACAGGTGGTCGGCGACGACCCGGTTCGCCTCCTCGGGCATCCGCCGGTCGAACGAGCGGAGCCCGGCTTCGACGTGGGCGACCGGCAGCCCGGCCTTCGCGCCGGCCAGCGCCCCGGCGAGGGTGGAATTCGTGTCGCCGTACACCAGGACCGCATCGGGGCGCTCTGTGGCGAGGACATCGCCCAGCGCGATCAGCATCCGTCCGGTCTGCTCCGCAGCGGGCCCGCTGCCGATCCCGAGCGAATGCTCCGGTCGGCCCAGGCCGAGGCTCACGAAGTGGTCGCCGGCGAGGTCGTCGTCGTAGTGCTGGCCGGTGTCGACGAGGATCTCGTCGTGCTGGGCGCGCAGGACCGGCGACAGGGCGGCCGCCTTGATGAGCTGGGGTCGCGTCCCGACGACGCTTACGATCCGCACGGCGACTCGACGAACGGCGCGGCGGTTCGGGATCGGGGGGCGCGCACCACGAGGCGGAGTATAGGTTCGCCCGGCGGCCGCTCCACGCACGCGCTCCCGTCAGGCCGTGCCGGCGCGAAGGCCGGTGACCACGCCGCGATAGGCCGCGGCCGCCTCCGGCCAGCTGTATCGCTCGCGGGCCGTGGCCGCGATCCGCGACCGCCACGCGAGCCGCTCGGCGGCCGGGACGTCGAGGACGGCCCGGATCGCGGCGGCGATGTCGGCCGGGGCCATGGAGCGGGCGATCCGGCCCGCGTCCTCGCGCTCGAGGATCCCGGCCATCGTCGGCAGGTCCGGCCCGAGGACCATCGGCGTGCCGGCGGTCAGCGCCTCGAGGAACTTGTTCGGGGTGGTGAAGCGCTGGTTGTACGACGAGGGTGGAAGCGTGATCAGCGCGACGTCCGCGGAGGCGACCCAGGCGGGCAGCTCGTCCGGATGCCGGGCCGGCAGCGTGAAGTGGCGGCCCGCGAAGCGCGGATCGCGATCGCGCGCGGCGCTCTCTTCCCAGCCCCGCCCGAAGCCGAGGACGACCATCGCGGCCGAAGGGACCGCCAGGATCGCCTCGGCGGCCTCGACGAGCCCCATGTTGGGTCCGAGCCGGCCCCAGAACAGGCAGATCCGGACGTCGGCGGCCAGCCCGAGCTCGGACCGGACGAGGTCCGGAGGCGTGGCCGGCGGGGTCCACGGTTCCGGGTAGTTCGGGACGACGACCGGCCGCTCGGCCAGCCCCCAGCGGGCGACGGCCCGGTCGGCGAACGGCTCGTTGACCGCGATCCGAGCGTCGGCTGCACGCGCCCAGCGCCGTTCCCGGATGGAGAGCAGGGCCCGGACCACCCTGGGCAGGGCGAGCACGTTGTTCGATTCGAGGGTGATGTCGATGACGTCGTAGATCACCCGGGACGACCGTCCCGCGCGACGGTCCCGACCGCGCGCGGCGAGCGCAGGCGGCAGCGCCAGGAGGCCACAGGCGTGATACAGGTCGGCCGCCGGCAGGTCGCGCTCGAGCGCCGCCCACCAGCCCCGGACCGTGTGCGGCCAGAACGCCCAGGCGATGAACCGGGCGCGGATCGAGCGGGCCACCCGGGCGGGTCTCGAGCCGGCCGCGGACCGGGCTCGGTCCGGCGGGCGATAGCGCGCGGCGGAGCCGGCGAACCGGCCGACCGGCGGGTAGCGGCGGATGGCGATCCGGCCTTCCTGCTCACGCTCCGGCGCGTCGGCCTGGGCGGTCGCGGCGATCTCCACCGCGTAGCCCTCGTCCACGAGGGTCCGGCCGATCCGGAGCGCCCGCGAGTACGGCCGGGCGGGATTGCCGACGAGGACGACGGCCCGGCTCACCAGGGGCGCCCCGTGAGCCGCCCGTACTCCTCGACCAGGCGCTTCACCTGGGATTCCCAGCTGTAACGATCGTGCGCGGCGGCCAGGCAGCGCCGGCGCCAGTCGGCCCACTCCGCCGGGGGCAGGTCCACGATCGACTCGATCGCCCGGGCCAGCGCGGGCACGCTCTCCGGATCGATGAGGAGGCCGCAGCCCGTCTCCCGGACGATCGTCGCCATCCCGGGCAGGTCGCTCACGACGGATGGGACCCCGGCCGCCATGGCCTCGAACAGCTTG
Organism: uncultured Chloroflexia bacterium; assembly: GCA_963719285.1. Classification (GTDB taxonomy): domain Bacteria; phylum Chloroflexota; class Limnocylindria; order Limnocylindrales; family CSP1-4; genus C-114. Next base: position 136,335 of record CAVRBO010000002.1, on the reverse strand, counting down.
TTCGGCGTGGTCAAACGGTGATTGAGCGTCGACGCCTGGATGGGCATCGCCACGACGTCGGCGCAGGCGACCCAGTCGAGCAGGTCGGCCGGCGGGACGGCGTTCATCATCCAGACCCGTCCCGCCAATGGCTCATCGGCCGACCGGCGGCGGAACTCCGGCTCGAGCACGCCGTAGCCCATCAGCACGAGCGAGATCCCACTGCGCAGGCCGGCGAGCGCGTCGAGGAGCTGCTCGATGCCGCGATGCGGGAAGAGGCCGCCGTGGTACAGGACGATCTTCTCGTCCGGCGGCAGGCCGAAGCGCTCGTGGAAGCGACGCTCGGGCGGTTCGGCCGGCTCGTAGCGATACGAGCAGTTCATCACGACGAGGGGGCGCTTCACCCGCAGTCGTTCGGCCATGACGTCCGCGTAGGCGTCGTTCACGGTGATGACGCGGGCCGACCGGGCGGCCCAGCCTCGCTCCGCGCGGGCGGCAAGCCAGCGGGTGATCCCGCGCGACCTGGCCAGGTTGCGGGCCTCGAGGTAGATGTCGCGGGCGTCATAGACGACCGGGACGCGATCGCGCTTGCCGAGATCGAGGGCGATGGGGATGCCCATGTAGGCCATCCCGTGGTACAGGTCGCCGGACACGCCGGTCAGGCGAGCGTTCTTGATGTGCGACCGCAGGGTCAACGGGATCGCCAGTCGACGGATCGCCTCGGTCCACGCGCGACGGGGCAGAGATGCCCGGCGGGCCGGCGGTCGGGCCGCGCCGACCGTGGTCGGATCGGCCGCGACCGGTCCGTCGGCGTCCGGGTGCGGGCCGGGACCGGGCCCCGTCCCGGCTGCCGCGGGCGCGGCTCGCCTGCGACCAAGGACCCGCCGCCCGAGGGCAAGGGCACGTTTGAACGGCAGCCCGTCGCCGGTGGAGGCCATCACCCGGATGAGCCGGGCACCGACCGGCAGGTTCTCTTGAATCGGCAGGCCGGCCTTCCAGCGCGCGAGCATCGTCACCGTGTGGCCGCGCGAGATCAGCTCACGGGCGATCCGGTACGAACGCGAGTCGAATTCGCCGGTCGACGGCAGGACGAGCACGAGATGCTGCGGGACGATGCCCCCGGTCGGACGGCCCTCGGACGCCGGCTCGGAGGGACCGTCGCTCACGCGGAGTCGCGGACGCGCGCGCCGATCCGGGCCGTTTCACGGTCACGTCCGGGCACACCCACGCCGTGGTACGCGACGCCGGCGGGCAGGTCCAGCCCACGCAGGCTGTTGCGGCCGTCGAAGACCACTGCGAGCTCCGGGAAGGTCGCCGGGTCGAGCGTCCGGAAGAGCGGGTCGGCGGTCTGGGTGACGATCGCCTTGAATGGACCGCCGTCGCCCCAGTGGTACGGCGCGGCGCCCCAGCGCTCGACCTCCGCGTCGGCGAGGAGGGGGTCGTACGCGGAGACGCGGGCGCCATGGAATGCGAGCCGCTCGATGAGCGGCAGGGCCCGCGAGTAGGCGAGCTCCTTGACCCCGTCCCGGTAGGTCAGGCCAAGGACCAGGACCGGCACGCCCTCGAGACCCCCGAGCGCCTTCTGGATGGTCTTGATGGCCAGGCCCACCTGCCCGTCGTTCACCCGCCGCGACAGCTCCACGAGTTCCATCTCCGGGGCGCGCGACAGCAGGAAGTGCGGGTAGACCGGGATGCAGTGGCCGCCGACGCCCAGGCCGGGCTGGTGGATGTGGCTGTACGGCTGCGAGTTCGCGGCCGCGATGACCTCGAGGATGTCCACCCCGATCCGGTCGGCGTACCGGGCGAACTCGTTGGCCAGGGCGATGTTCACGTCGCGGTAGGTCGTGTCGGCGAGCTTGCTGAACTCGGCTGCCTCGGCATTCGACATGAGGACGACCTCGGCGTCGAGGACCGACGCATAGAACGCCGCGGCCCTGCGGCCGGACTCCGGGCCGATCCCGCCGACGAGCTTCGGGTACGTCGCGAGGTTGCGCAGCGCCGCGCCGCTGTACAACCGCTCGGGGCTGAACGCGACGAAGAAGCCCTCGTCGGGACGGAGCCCGGACGCGGTCGCGATCCGGGGCGCGAACCGGTCGCGCGTGTCGCCCACCGGAAGGGTCGTCTCGAAGATGACGAGCGAACCTTCATGGACCCCGGGCGCGATCGAGCCGACCGCGGCGTCCATGTAGCGGTAGTCCGGCCGCTGCTCGTCGTCGAGCATGACCGGCACGATGAGCACGACAACGTCGGCCTCGCGCGCCGCGGCGGCGCCATCGGTCGTGGCCCGGAGGTGACCGGCCGTGTGGGCGGACCGGACGAGCTCGGCCAGGCCGGGCTCCTCGGCGACGTGGCTCTCGCCGGCGTTGATCGCGTCGACCACCGCCTGCTGCACGTCGACGGCGATGACCGACCAGCCGTGGCTGGCGTACTGGGCGCACAGCGGCAGGCCCATCTTGCCGGCGCCGATCACGGCGACCGTCCCGGCCGTGCCTGGCTCGCCGACCCAGGGCGTGACGATCGGCTGGTCGCCGTGGCGGCAGACGTTGACGGTGAGCTCGATCGAACCGCCCAGCAGGCTCGGGGCCGCCGTCGTCGGGCGGTTGGTGATCGTCATCTGATGGAGATCCTCGCGGGCAGGTCGGTCAGGTCGGCCGGGGCGCGGGAGGCGGCCGCCTCGAGCAGGGCGTTCGCGATGGCCACGGCCCACAGGCCGTCCTCGCCGTCTACGACCGGACGCCCGCCGTGGCGGACGATGGCGAGGAACGCCTCGAGCTCCGCCGCCAGGGGCTCGCCGCTGCTGACCGGCAGGACCGCCATGTCGCCCTCGAACGTGGGGGCGTAGCCGGCGATGAGGCGGGGATGCTCCAGGCCGGCGGCCTTCGTGAAGGTCAGCCGCTGGGTCAGGAAGTCGAGCTCGAACATCCCCTCCTCGCCGACGACCATCAGCTCGCGCCGCTTGGCCGGCGTGAGCCAGTCCACGTCGAGCTGGGCGACCACGCCGGACGGGAAGTGGAGGAGCCCGAAGAGCAGATCTTCGTGGGTGGCGTGGATTCGCTGGGCGATCTCCGCGTACACCCGCGACGGCCGCTCACCGGCGATCCAGCTCAGGATGTCCACGTCGTGGGTCGCCAGGTCGATCGTGACCCCGACGTCGCGGATGCGGGCCGGGAACGGGCCCGCGCGCCGGCTCGACATCCCGTAGACGCTCGAGAGCCAGCCCGCGGCCAGGAGGCGGCCAAGCTCGAGGACCGCCGGGTTGAACCGCTCCACGTGGCCCACCTGGACCGGCACGTCCCGGTGACGGGCCGCGGCCACGATCCGGAGCGCCTCATCGACCGTGCCCGCGAGCGGCTTCTCCACGAGGATCGCCACCCCGCGCTCGATCGCGGCGAGGGCGAGGTCGAGATGGGCGGTCGTGGGCGCGGCGATGACCAGGGCGTCGAGCTCCGCCTCGGCGACCATGGCCAACGGCTCCGCGAACCCCTGGGCGCCGACCTGCTCCACGGCGGCCGCCAGGGCCGCGGGGACCGGATCGGCCACCGCGACGAGCGTCGCGTCCGGCCGGGCCGAGATCACCCGGAGGTGGTTGCGCCCCATGGTGCCGAGGCCGGCGAGGCCCACCCGGAGCGGGCGATCGCCGATGGGCCGCCAGGTGGCCTTCGCGCCCGTCACGAGGCGGTGGCTCCCGCCCGTCGGGGCCCGGCCTGCGGCGTGGCCACCTCGCGGATGGCCGCGATCACCGTCGCCAGTTCGTCGTCGGTCAGGCTCGGCCTGACGGGGACCGACACGATCTCCCCGGACAGCAGGTTCGTGACCGGCAGGTCGAGATCGGCCGCTCCGGGCAGGATGGGCTGCAGGTAGGCCTGCTTGTGGATCGGCACCGGATAGTAGAGAAGGGTGCCCACCCCGCGTTCGGCCAGCCCGTCGACGACCTGCTTCTGCTCGCCCGGGAAACGCATCGTGTACTGGTGCCAGACGTGCTCGCGCCCGGTGGGTTCGGCCGGTGTCAGGTAGCCCGCCAGGCCGGCGGTGAGCGCCGCGGCGTTGTGCCGCCGCCGGGCCGTGCGCTCGTCGAGCTTGGCCAGCTGGGCAAGGCCGATGGCCGCCACGAGGTCGGTCGGCTTGTAGTTCGAGCCGAGCTCCTCGTGGTAGTAGCGGACCCGCATCCCGTGGTTGCGGAAGAGGCGGATCCGATCGGCCAGCCCGTCGTCGTCGGTCGTCGCGAAACCGCCCTCACCGGTCATGAGGTTCTTCGTGGCGTAGGTGCTGAACATCGCCGGCCCGAACTGGCCGGCCCTGCGGCCGCCGTAGGACGCCCCGTGCGCCTGCGCCGCGTCCTCGACGATCGTCAACCCGTGCCGCTCGGCGATCGCCACGAGCGGGTCCATATCGGCCATGAGCCCATACAGATGGACCGGCATGATCGCCTTCGTGCGCGGCGTGATGGCGGCCTCGACCAGGTCGGGGTCCATCGCGAAGTCCTCGGCCCGGATGTCGACGAAGACCGGGCGGGCGCCGGTCCGGAGGATGACGCTCACCGTCGCGTTGAAGCTGAAGCTGACCGTGATGACCTCGTCGCCGGGACCGATGCCCAGGCCGTGGAGGACCGCCTCCTGGGCGAGCGTGCCGTTGGCCATGAAGATCGCGTGGCGGACGCCGCAATACGCGGCCCAGGCCTGTTCGAACGCCTCGGTCTTCTTGCCCATCGCGAGCATCCCCGAGCGGAGGACCTCGAGGACGGCCTCTTCCTCGGCCGGTCCGATGTCCGGCTTGGAGATCGGGATCATGCCTTGGCTCCTGCGCGGACCGCGGACGGGACCGCGGCGGGGACGTCCCGGATGGCCTCGGCGTCGGGCACGTACACGAAATGGCGGTCGCACGCGGCGCAGAACAGGTCCGGGTCGCCGTGCGGCGCGGCCGGGACGGGCGCGCCGGTCGCCGAGTCCGTCAGCCGCTGGCCGCAGTCGCAGACCCAGCCGATGCGGCGGGCGGGGTTGCCCACGACGAGCGCGTTGTCCGGAACGTTCCGGGTGACGATCGCGCCGGCCCCGACGGTCGCGAACCGGCCCACGTCCGTGCCGGCGACGACGACCGCGCCGGCCCCGATCGAGCAGCCGTGACGGAGGACGATCGGACTCACCTGCCAGTCCGTGGCCCGGGCCAGGTCGCCGGTCGAGGTGATCGCCCGCGGAAAGCGGTCGTTGGTGAGGATCGCGTTCGGTCCGATGAAGACGCCGTCCTCGACCGTCACGCCGTGATACACGAGGGCCAGGTTCTGGACCTTGACCTTGTCGCCGAGGGTGACGCTCTCATCGATGAACGCGTCCCGGCCGATCACGCAATCGGCGCCGATCCGCGCACCCGTGCGGACCTGGGCCCGATGCCAGATGCTCGTCCGTGGCCCGACGGCCACGTCGGCCTCGAGGTCCGCGGTCCCGTGGACGCGCGCCGATGGATCGATCACGGGTCGGTGGGCTCCTGTCCTTGGCTGCTGCGCGGTGTCTGGCCGGACGGCAGGTCGTGCCGGGTGGAACCGGCAGGTCGTGCCGGAGCCGGGCACTCGGACATCGGCGGTCTGCGAGTATACCCGAGGCGCGAACTCAGCCCTTCCGCCCTTTCCGGCCTCCGCGGCCGAAGACGCTGAGCACGACACCCACCGCGACCCCGAACGCGACCGCACCGCGCCAGTCGAGGAGTGCCCGGACTTCGCCATCCACCCGCCGGGCGATGACGATCAACGCGTTGCTGCCACGCTCCATGTGGACCTCTTGGGCGACGACCATCTGGCTGGCCGACTGGTCGAGGTGCGCCTCGCGGGCGACGATGGTGCGGGCGACGCTCTGGCTCATCGAGAGATCGCCGGTCAGGGCGAAGCCGAGGGCGCCCATCTGGACCGAGACCCGCTCGGCGCGGGCCGCCCCCACCGCTCCCTGGGTCACCTCGACGTCGTGGGCCTCGAGCCGGCCGACCGCGCCACGGGTGATGCCGGTGTCCCCGGGCTCAGCCATCGCCTCGGGGAGGATCGTGCTGCCGTCACGGGCGAGGATCGAGACGGTCCCCGGGACCGCCGCCTCGGCCCCATGCCCGTTCCCGTTGGAGCCCGCCGTCGCCGACCCCGTCCTCGGCGCGGGCGCTGCCTTGGCGGCGGTCGGCGTCTTCCGCGTCGGCACCCTGCTCGTGGACGGTTTGGTGGCCGCGGTCCTGCCCGCGGTCGTCTGGTTCGGGGCCTTGGGCTTCGCGGCCTTCGCGGTCGCCGGCTTCGCGGCCGCGGCGCGGCGGGCGGGGGTCGGCTTCGGGGTCGGCTGGTCCGTCATGGTGGGATCCTCGTGGTGGCGCGGGCGGCGAGCCTCGGCGGAGGCGTTGGAGTCGTGCGCCCTCAGACTACCGCGCCGCGCGCCGCCGGGCACCGGGACGTTCGACCCATGTCCGGGCGACCTCCGCTATCCTGCCGCGTGTTCGCGTGAAGGGCGCCACGCAAGCGGGGGACCCGCCGGTACGCAGGGACCGCGCCGCGCGCCAGTGAGGAGTCTGCATCCATGACCTCGTCCGTGAGGGCCAGGGCCATCGCGCTCGGCCTCGTCGCGGTGGTCGTCGCCGGCGTCGTATTCATCGCCTCGACCGGTGGCCTGTTCAGCCCCGTCGCGTCGAGCGGCACACCCGGGAGCCCGGCGGCCATCGGCTCGAGCGGTGCCCCGAGCGACTCGGGCTCAAGCCCATCCGGCGAGTCTGAGTCGCCGAGCCCCGAGATCACGCCGTCGCCCACGCCGACGCCCGTCCCCACGCCGGTCATGGCCGTCGCCCCGCTCGACGGGCTGCTCACGACCCCCGCGAGAGCCAAGCTCCACCCCATCGCGGTGATGATCGACGACCTGTCGCCGGCCCGGCTGCAGTCGGGCTTCAGCTCGGCGTCGGTCGTGTGGCAGGCTCCCGCCGAGGGCGGCATCCCGCGCTACATGATGGTCTTCCAGGAGAACACCCCGCCCGGCGACGTGGGGCCGGTCCGCAGCTCGCGCTACTACTACATCGCCTGGGCGGCCGAGTGGCGCGCCGCATACGTCCACGCCGGCGGCTCGCCACAGGCATTGGCCACCCTTCGTGCGCAGGGCCATGGGCAGCTCGTGTTCGACGCGAACCAGTTCTACAACGGCGCGTACTTCCGGCGCGTCACGACGAAGTTCCCGCCGCACAACCTGTACACGACCGGCAAGCAGCTCCGCCAGCTGGCGACGAAGGTCGGCGCGACCAAGGCACCGGGCGGCCCCGTCTGGAAGTTCGCGCCCGACGCCCCGCTCGAGAAGCGCCCGGTCGGCGGCACGATCGAGACCGACTACTCCTACAACCACATCGTCTACAAGTACGACCGGGCCACGAACACGTACAAGCGCTTCGTGACCGGCTTCGCCAAGCAGCAGACGGACCCGAGCACGAAGCAGGCGGTGGGCCCGAAGAACGTCATCGTGATGCTCATGAAGTTCGGACCGCTCAACGACGGGTCGAACCACGGACGGCTGGAGGCGACGGTCACCGGCAAGGGGACCGCCTGGATCGCGACCAACGGGGTCACGATCAAGGGAACGTGGCGCAAGAAGTCGTTGACCGCGCCCACCCTGTTCTACGACGCGGCCGGCCACCAGGTGACCCTCACCGCGGGCCAGACGTTCATCCAGGTGATGAAGACGACCGACATCGTCAAGTTCAAGGCCGGCAAGGCACCGCCGCCACCCGACCAGAACCCGAGCCCGAGCCCGTCCGGCTACCGGACGTCTCCGTCGCCCACGGTCGACCTGCGCCGGCCGAGCTTCGGGGCGATCGTCTGAGCTTCCAGGCCCTGGCCTGAGGTTCGGGGCGCTGGTCCAGGGCCCCGTTCCGCATCCGCGCCGGTCGCGTCCCGGCACTGCCGGGGCGCACGCGTCGGGCTCGCGGCCGGTCGCTCCCCGCCCGGCCCCGGTTCCGATCGCTCAGAGGCGGACGCCGGGGCGGGCGATCGACGCGTACACCGCGCGCGTGTCGTAGGCCACGTCCCGCCACGTCCTGGACGACTTGTGCGAGCGGGCGCGAGCGGCGGTCGTGAGCCGGTCGTGGACGGTGTCGTCGGACCAGGCCGTGGCCAGTGCCGCGGCGAGGCGACCGGGATCGCGCGGCTCGACGAGGATCCCGACGCCGGCCGCGAGCTCGGGCAGGGCGCCGACGGCCGACGCGACGATCGGCACGCCGGCCGCGGTCGCCTCGATCGCCCCGAGCCCAGCGGCGTCGCTCAGCGTCGGCAGCACGACCGCCCGCGCGCCGGCCACGAGAGCGGCGAGGCGCTCGTCCGAGGCATACGGCGCGTACGCCAGCAGCTCCCCGACGCCCTCGCGGGCGGCCGCCTTGGCGAGCGCGGCCCGGTCGTCCGGGCTCGCGCCGAGGAGCACGAGACGAGGTGGCCAGTCCGCCGGATGAGCGTCGGCGCCCGTCCTCACCCGGTCGCGCGTTCCGTCCGTCCCCTCGGCGAGGTCGGCCAGCGCCCGCAGGAGCGTGCCGAGGTCCTGCCTGGCGTCGTAGCGGCCCGGGTAGACGAAGTAGCGGCCGGCGATGCCGAGCAGGGCGGCCTCCGCGGCGGCTCCGGCGGCCGCCTCGGGACGGAAGGGCGGCCGGGCCGCCAGCGCGACGACGCGGATCCGGTCGCGCCGGACGTGCAGCAGGCGCCGCGCCGACAGCGCCGCGGCCGTCGAGCCGACGATGACCGCCGCCGTGCCGCGCAGGATGCGTGCTCGCAGGCGCTGGCCGAAGCGAGCGGCGACGGTCGCCTGGTAGACGCTCGGCAGCTCCCACGGTGCAAGGTCGAGGAGCGTCACCACGACCGGTACGGACGAACCGAGCGGGACCGCGCCGCCGGCCGTGTGATAGACGGCTCCGGCCGCACCGCCGCGCTCCGCTCCCCAGGCCGTCCCGACCGATGCGCTCCGGAGGAGGAACGGATCGACCGTCAGGGAGCCCGCGCCGAGCAGGCTCGTCGGCGGCAGGGCTCGACGAGCGACGATCGGCAGGAGCTCGAGCCCCGGCGCAGCCACGGGGTCGGGCAGGCCCGCCTGGAGGACGATCGCGAACGACTCGCCGTCGAGCGGGTCCGCGGCATACGCGCCGAGGAGTTCGCGCAGATACGTCGCGGTCGTGGGCGCCTTCCCCGGGTCCTGGAGCGGCCGAACGTCGACGACGACGCGGACGCCGGCGATCGGCGGTCTGGCGACTCGCCGGCGCGACCCGAGCCGCCCGGTCATCGGCCGGCCGAGCGCCCGCGGACCCGCCGGACGATCGCGTCGAGACGGAGCTGGCAGACGACGACGAGCGCCTCGACGATGATCCGGCGGTTCATCTTGGAAAGGCCCACCCGGCGGTCGCGGAAGGTGATCGGGATCTCGCGGATGCGAGCGCCGGCGAGGCTCGCCCGATAGGTCATCTCGATCTGGAAGACATACCCGCCGGCGTGCACGCCGTCGAACGGGATCGCCTCCAGGGTCGAGGCGCGCCAGGCCTTGAAACCGCCGGTCAGGTCGTGCGGGCCCAGGCCCAGGACGATCCGGGCGAACAGGCTGCCGCCCCGACTGACCACGCGCCGGGCGATACCCCAGTCCACGACGCCGCCACCCGGGGTGTAGCGCGAGCCGATCACGAGGTCGGCCTCATCGCGCTCGACCGGGTCGATGAGCGCGGGCAGGACGGCGGGATCGTGCGACCAGTCCGCGTCCATCTGGATGACGGCCGTCGCTCCCCCGTCGAGGGCGACGCGGAACCCGTCGAGGTAGGCCCGACCCAGGCCCTGCTTGGCCGCCCGGTGGCGGACCCGGATGCGCGGCTCGAGCCGCGCCAGCTCGTCGGCCCGGTCGCCGGTCCCATCGGGTGAGCCGTCGTCCACGACGAGCAGCGTCGCGCCCGGCACTGCCGCCAGGATGGCCGCCGTGATCGAGTCGATGTTCTCGATCTCGTTGTACGTGGGCACGACGACCCATGGCCCGGCCCCGGAAGCCGCGGGACGCGGGTCGGTCGCCGTCGTGTCGACGGCCGCTGGCTGGCGCTCGGTCATGGGTGGATTGTAGTTGCATGACACTGCCGTCCTGAACTCCGACCAGGCCCCGCGGTATGGTCCGTGGATGCCTGGGACAGGGGCTCAGGGAGAACGCAGCTGGGCAGGCCGTCCACCTAGTGGGCTTCGAGCCCGCGATTTGTAGTTGGCCGCCCCTGCGACTGCCCGGGTGTGCCTCGAGCACGGATCCGTAGATGTCGTTCGCCCGCCGCGTCTCCAACGGTCGTGAGAGAGGAGGTCGTGATGCGGGCGATCGGACTGGACATCCACCGCGGGTTCTGCGAGGTGGCGATCGCGGAGGATGGGCAGGTGCGGCCGGCGCGCCGGGTCGGCACGGCACCAGCCGAGCTCGAGGCGTTCGGCGCGAGCCTTGAGCCCGGCGACGTGGTGACCCTCGAGGCGACCGGCAACGCGGTGGCCATCGCCCGGATCCTCGCGCCGCACGCCCGGGTCGTGCTGGCCGATCCGAAGGCGACGAAGGCGGCCACCCGGCTGCGCGCCAAGACCGACCGGATCGACGCCCGGATCCTCGCCCAGCTCCTCGCGTCGGGGTTCCTGCCCGACGTCTGGCAGCCCGACGAGGCGACCGGCGCCCTCCGTCGCCAGGTGAGCCGGCGCGCCCACCTGGTGAAGCAGCGGACGATGGCCAAGAACCAGGTCCATGCCGCCCTCATCCGCAACCTCATCGGCCGTGGGCCGGCGAGCGACCTGTTCGGGCGCCGCGGGCGAGCGTGGCTGGCCGAGGTGGACCTGCCGGCCGACGAGCGGGAGGGGGTCGAGGCCAGCCTGCGGGTGGTCGACTTCCTCGACACGGAGATCGCCCGGCTCGACGCGATCCTCGCGGCGGCCGTCCTCGGATCGGCCGACATGCGCCGACTGATGACCTTGCCCGGCGTGAGCGCCACGACGGCCGCCACCCTCGCCGCCGTCATCGGGGACGTCCGGCGGTTCCCGGCCGCCGGTCGACTGGTCGCGTACGTCGGCCTCGATCCGCGGGTCAGCCAGTCGGGCGAGGATCCGGCCCGCCATGGCCGGATCAGCAAGCAGGGCGCGGCGATCGCCCGCCAGGTCCTCGTCGAGGCGGCGTGGGTCGCGAGCCGGACGCCGGGCCCGCTCCGGGCCTTCGCCCAGCGGATCGCCGCCCGGCGTGGTTGGCCCGTCGCGATCGTGGCCGTCGCGCGCAAGCTGGCCGTCCTCGTCTGGCACCTGCTGCACCGGGCGGAGGAGTACGCGTACGGCCGCCCGTCACGCCATCGGGCCAAGGTCCGGCTGCTCGAGCTCCGGGTCGGAGCCGAGCGATCCCAGGGTCGAGCGATCGGCCTCGCCGGCACGGCCGCTGAACGGCGCCTCGAGACCGAACGGGCCGAGCAGGCCGAGGCGGCGTATCGCCGCCTGGTCGCCGAGCGCTCGACCAACGGCAGCGGTGCGGGCGACGCAAACGGGGCGCGCATCTCACGACGCTGAGCGTCAACCAGCGCGGCAGGGATCAGCCCCGAACCCTGCTCTTCGGTCAGGCGATCGCCCGCACCGCGACGATGATGCCCCTCACCCGGGAACCCCCGCAAGCGACTTGACTTTCATCCGTAGGTGGCGGGCCCGCGCCGGAACCCGGATCGTTCAGCGGACGATCAGCGCCACGGTCTGGCGCTCGGGATGTCCGGTCGCATCCGTCGCCGCGATGAGCGCGGATGCCGGGCCGCTGCCCTGGCGGACCGTGAAGGTCACCCGGAAGCTCCCGTCGGCCAGCCTCACCGCGGTCCGGGCGACCGCGGCGCGACCGTGCTGCCGGAAGGTGACGACGGGCGTGCTCCGGAGTCCCTCGACCGCCCGGAACGTCAGGGCGAGGGTCGTGCCTGCTTTCAGGGTCGTGGCGGACGGGGTCACCCGGAACGCGCCGGCGAACACGGGTCGCCGGAGGACGGTCGTCCCGATCGCCGACGACACGCTCAGGACCGCCGTGTACGCACCCGGAGCGACGAACGCGCCGCTCGTGGCGCGACCGTCCCAGGTCCAGACCCGCTGGCCCGCGGGCAGCGCGTGCGCGGTCCAGACCGTCCGGACCGCGACGCCCCGTGCGTCCACGATCGCGAGGCTCACCCTGGCCGACCGGGTCAGCCGGAAGCTCAGCCGGGAGGAAGGAAGGGTCGCGTCGCCGTCCTGCGGATCGAAGGCGGTGTGCGACCAGCGCAGGAAGCCGGCCGTCCGGTCCACGACGAGCGTCCGTTCGACGATCGTCCGGTTGCCGGTCGCGTCCAGCCCATCGATCCGGACACGGTAGGAGCCATCCGGGACGGGTCTGCCCCTCGCGTCACGGCCGTTCCAGGCGATCGTGCCGCCCGCCCGGGCGGTGAACGACCAGCGCCGGACGACGTGCGTTCCGCTCCGGATCGACACCGTGCCCCGGACCGTCTCGTCGCTCACCCAGCGGAGCGCGGCGACGTCCGACACCTTGTCGCCGTTCGGTGACATCGGACTTGGGGCCACGGTCGCGACGACGACGGGCGGACGAGCATCCACGACCACCGTCCCGGATCGGACGGAGCGATTGCCCGCGGCGTCAGCGACGCGCAGGGTGACCCGGTACGCGCCGTCGGGCACGACCGCGCCGCCGCTGGCCGTCCCGTTCCAGGTGACGATCGCCCGCGGACCGGTCCCCGTCACGGTGCGAACGGTCGGGCCGACTTTCGAGCCGTTCAGCCGGGCGACGGAGAAGTCCCAGACCACGCCGCCGGTCGCCTTCATCTTGAACGTAAGGCGGTCGAACCGGCCGTCGCCGTTCGGCGAGATGCGGGCACCGGTGCTCGAGACGGAGGTCACCGGAGGTGCGACCCGGTCCACGACGGCCGAGTACAGCGCGACCTGCGGCCGGGTGACCGGCCGGGCCGAGGGAGCGGTGTACGTCCGTCCGCCGGCCCTGCCGACGAGCTGGAGGACGTAGCGCCCGTCCGGGAGGTGGCCCGCACCGGACAGCTTCCCGTCCCAGTCATAGGTCTGGTCGCCGGCCTTCGTCCGGGCGAGCGTCCGGGACCCCACGAGCGATCCGTCGAGGCGGAACACGCGCAGCGTGAGCACGTCGAACGCCACGCGGTTACGCCAGGCCAGGCGGAGCGTGTCGCCCGAGTGATCGCCGTTCGGCGAGAACGCCACGACACCGGCGTCGCCGCCCGCCGGGGCGGCCCCGATCCGGAGACCAGCGATCGCCGCCACGACCCGGGTCGCGCCGGGCGCCTGGGTGGCCGCGACATAGCTCGTCGTTCCGTCTCGCACCGGGACCCAGATCCCGCTCCGGGTGAAGGCGACGGTGTTCCACTCGCGCAACGGCCCGGTGACCTTGTACCAGGTGTACCCGTCCGCCCCGACCGGCCCGCCGATGATCGCGAGGACCTGGCCGGCCGAGAGGGTGGCGACCTTGAGGGCTGACGTGTCGGGCGACACGCGCGCCGACACGCCGTCGATCCGGACGCGGCCGAAGCCGCCGACGGCGAGCCCCGGCGTCGGGTCGTAGCGCGACACGACGTCCCATGCGCCCACGTTGCGGTACGCGTCGGTCGCCCGGACCCGGAACGCGTAGCCGTGGCCGTCCGCGCCCAGGAAGACGTCCGAGGTCGCCTTCGTGCCGGTCCGCCATGCGGTCCACGCGCCTCCGTCCACCGAGACCTGGACGTCGTACGAGCGGATCGCCGAGTCGTCGGCGGCCCGCCAGGCGACGACGAAGCCGGCGTCGCCCATGGCCGCCGGGAGGATCGCGATACCCGCCTCCGGCGGCGTCGTGTCGTGGAGGAACTTGAGTGAGATCGCGCCCGCCAGCGAGCGATCCCGGCCCTCGTAGCCGAGTGCCCAGATGCCCGCCCCCCGGAGCCGGCTCTGGACCACGAGGTCATAGCGGCTCTTGAGCGCCTGGGCGTCGTCGAAGTAGACCTGGCGCCAGGACCAGACGCAGCCGTAGGCCGGCGTGCACGTCCTGCGGCGATAGCGGAACCAGGTGACTCCCTCGATCGGGTCGTAGCGGCGGCCGTACAGTTTCATCAGGGCCGCGGCCTGCTCGTAGGTCACGGCGTTCGATGTCCCGTACTTGGTCCCGCTCTGGTTCGGCGCGCGCAGGCCGCTCGCCGCCGTCGACCAGGCCCGGCCGTAGTACGGCAGGCCGAGGATGAGCTTGGATGGCGACACCCGGGCGGTGTACGCCCGGATCGTGTCGTCGAGCGAGTAGCCCGGGCCCGTGATCGGGTCGATCGACCCGGCGGTCGACGCGCCTGACCCACGGTAGTCGTAGCCCATGATGAAGATGGCGTCCGCGCCGCCCGGCCGGGTCGCGTCCTCGATCGGGTAGTTGCCGATCCAGCCGGTCGTGTCGAACGTGAGCTGGTAGCCCCGGTGGACACGGTCGAGCTCCTTGCGCAGGGTGCGCACGAACGCCGTGAAGTCGGCCGCATGGCCTGAGGCGATCGGCTCGAAGTCCAGATTGATCCCGTCCGCGCCCCGGTCGCGGACGGCCGCGGCCGCCTGGCGGGCGAGGTTGCGCCGGGCGGACGGGCTGCCGAGGAGTGCCGCCTGCTTGGCCGCCTCTCCGCTCGTCCAGCCGAAGACCGAGATCGTCAGGACGACCCGGGTGTGATGGCGGTGGGCCGCATCGATCACGCTCGTCATGCGGCTGCTCGTCCAGCCCCCCCAGCCGGTCGTGACCTTGCCGCCCGCCTTGCGCTTGAGCAGGTTGCCGAGCCGGTCGGCGCCGACGCTGAAGTAGGCGATGGTGGACAGGTAGTCGTAGTCCAGGACCGTCGTGCTGTCCCCCAGCGTCCAGTACGGCAGGAATCCGAACACCTGGCGACGCAGGCCCTTGGCCGACTCGTCGGCCTGATCGGCGCCGGCCGGCGCGACCGACGCGCCGAGGGGCTCGCCCACGATGGGCCGGGCGGTCGGGCCGTCGTCCGGGCTCGTGCCGGCACCGGCCGGAACGGCCGCCGGATCCCCGGCCGCCGGATCCCCGGCCGCGGGATCGGCCAGATCGGCCGGCGGACGGCCGGTCCACAGGCCGCCCTGCCGGGAGCCGGCCATCCGGGCACCGGTGGCGTTGCCGGACGGGAGCGCCCGAGGCGACGATCCGTCGACCGTCCAGCCGTCATCGAGCCGCGGTATGAACGGGACCGTCACCCGGGCGCCGGGCACGAAGGCATCCGGATCGTCCTCGTGGGCGAGGGCGTCCTCGTACTGGACGGTGGGCTGCGCCCCCGGGCTGCCGGTGTCATCGCCAGGGCTCGAGGCGTCACCGGGCGCATCTTCGGGCGCGGGAGCTCCACCGAACGGATCGAGGACGGCGGCCGCGGCATCCGTGCCGGTGCGGGAGGCGCCGGTCGTGAGGGCGACGGCCGTGTCGGCGCCAGCGGGGACATCGGCGCCGGATGGGGCCGCGGAGGCCGGGCCGGCCACCGAGGCGCTCACGGTCACGAAGACGAGGAGGATCGTCGCGATCCGGGATCTCGCCGGCCTGCGGTTCGGCCTCAGTCGTGGGTTCGGCGCGGACAGCGCTGGCCGGTCGGGGGGCCGGGAGGGCAAACGACACGTCCTCGGAGGAGCTTGGCTCTCCTCACCGAGCCCGGGAGGAGGGCGCCACGGTATCCCCGATGGTGCGTACAGGCAACCGTGACGAAGGTCCGGAACGTGGGTGGTACGGATGGCTCAGGTGCGGAGTTGTGCGGTCGGGGGCCGTCTCCGGACCGTGCTCGGACCGGTCATCGGACGATCTGACGGTGTGGTCGGGACGGCGCTGGGCCCGGCGTCCGCCGGGTCAGCGGGCGGCGGAAGCCGACAGAAGGAGCGGGCCGACCGTGATCGACATGCGGGGCTGGGCCGCGGTCCGGACGTGCGTGCCGATCACCTCGCTGGCGAGCAGGCTCGGCTTGCCGGTCATCGCACGCCGGAACGGGGCCTTGTTCACGCCCTCCGGATCCATCTCGACCGTGTAGCCCGACGAGCGCGAGGATGTGAACGTGAACACGTGGTTGTAGGTGTGGGGTGAGTTCCGGAAGATCTGGTCCATCGTCAGGTGCGTCGTGAACAGCTGGCGGATGTACCAGGCCGCGCCGCCCCAGACACCGGACGCATACGGTTCGGCCACCACGGACAACGCGCCTGCCTTGATCCAGCCGGCGGCCATGTTGTCCACCCGCTCCTTCGCGACGCTGAGGGAGGGATCGGGATCGCCGCTCTCGGAGTTGCCGGCCGAGTAGCACAGATGGCCCAGGAAGACGACCGCGTTCGGAGCGAGCTTGATGTCGTCGATGTACGACTCGCCGTAGTACTTGGTCGTCGAATTGTCCGTGCCTGCGGTCGGATTCAGGCCGAGGCCGTCCTTGGTGAGCGTCTGGAACGGCGGGTACTTGCTCGGCCAGCCGTTCCCGTGGCCCATGTAGACCACGATCGACGCGCCCGCGAGCGCCGGCTTCACCTTGGACCAGGTGGCCGTGGGCGAGTAGATCGTGATGACGTTCGTCGTGTACAGGCGCGCCTCGGCCGCGGCGTCCTCGGCGTCAGAGCGGTAACTCGACGTCTGGCTGCCGACCGGGCCCACGATGATCACGACCTTGGGGTTGGTCGCCGACGCTGCGCTCACGGATGCCACGCGGGGTCCGGGCGCGACGAGGCCGACGACGGCCAGACTGGTCGCGAAGACCGCGGTGGCGAGTTTGCGCAATGGGATGATCTCCGGCTGAGAGGGTGGCCCGAGCACGCGGTGAGCGGGTGCATCCGGAGCCTCTCCCCTGGGGACCGCCGCGGGTATCGCAGGATGGTCATCCGGACCATGGTCCCAAGGTCGGGGTCAGGATACGCTCCGGTGTGGTCCGGTGCGGTCCGGTGGGGTCGCAGGCGCTCCGACAGCTCCGTTCGGCGGTGTCCCGAAGCACCACTTCCGTGGGGCACCCCCGCACCGCGAGGGCGGTCAGGCCTGGCGAAGCGAGCGGACGAGGTCCGTGAGGGACGGATTGGTGCGGTCCCGATCGGACAGGATCGGTCGGCCGTCCGGCGTCGGCAGGTCCGCCGCCGAGGGCCAGGGCACAGCCGCGAGCGCGTCGTCCCAGGCGAATCCGAGCTCGTCGGAGCCGTCGAACTCGTTGGTCACGAGGTACAGCATCGCCAGCGGCTCGACGGCCAGGAAGCCGTGGGCGACGCCGGTCGGGATGACGACCCACTCGTCCGGGCCGAGCTCTCGGGTCTCGACGGCCGGCGCCGGGCCGCCGGCGATCATCGGCCGGACGTCGACCAGCGCGACGAACGCGCGGCCGGCGGAAACCACCCAGTAGTCGAGCTGGCGCCGGTGGAAGTGGAGGCCGCGCAGCACGCCGGCAGCCGAGTCGGACAGGTTCGCCTGGACGAACCTGGGCGACCGGCCCGCCTGGACGTCGGCCGTGGGTCCCGTGTCGCGCTCGTGGAGGGTCGCGAACGAGCTCATCCGCCAGAGCTCACGGAAGGCGCCCCGGCTGTCGGCATGGCGCACCAGCCGGCCGTAGCGGACGCCGGGCAGGGCGGATTCCGGTGGTTCGGTTCCCCACGGCTGGCCGCTCATCGGACCGCGGATCGGGCGGCCGAGCGGCCGCGCAGGAGGATCGGCGCGTAGTCGGCCATCGCGTCCGGCCATGGCCGGAGCGGCTCGCCGCCTGGCAGCGGCGTGGGCTCCAGGACCCCCCAGCGGGGCGGCGTGGAGGCACGCGCCCAGGTGGTGGCCGGAACGTCCTCGACGTCGATGGTCAGGCCGGCCCGGCCGACGACGTAGCGCGCCCAGTCGGCGCGGCTGGCGAAGAGGCCGTTCACGACGTGGTGGATCCCCTCCGGCGCCCCGGCGCCCAGCAGCTCCACGATCGCCTCGGCGACGTCGGCCACGTACGTCGGGCAGCCCCACTCGTCGCTCACCGCCCTGAGCGGCTCCCCGGCGGCGATCGCCCGATCGGCCGCGGCCAGGATCTTGGCCGGGAAGTCGGGTGCCCCGGGACCGAACAGCCAGGCGGTCCGCACGATCGCCAGCCGACCCGGCCCACCGGCCGCCGCATACGTCTCGCCGGCCGAGATCTCCCCGGCCAGCTTGGACGCCCCGTACGGGTTCGCCGGGGACGGCTCGTCGCCGGCCGCGTAGCCGTGCCCGTCCGTCCGCCGGCCGTCGAAGACCTCGTTGGTCGAGACGACGATGAGATCGATCCCGCGAGCGGCCGACTCCCGGGCCAGGATTCCGGTCGCGAGCCCGTTCCGGCGGAGGGCGAGGTCCGGCTCGCGGGCGCAGCCATCGACGTCCGTCCAGGCCGCGGCGTGGACGACGGCCTCGGGGCGGTCGCGGTCGAGCGCCGCCCCGACGCCCTCGGGGGCATCGAGGTCGAAGGTCGTGCGGGGCCAGGCGAGCGGACCCGCGAGCCCGGTGAAGGGCGCGTCCGCCAGGGCGGCGACCACGGCCCGGCCGAGCCGCCCGCCGGACCCCGTGACCGCGACCCGCATCGTCAGTCGGCCTGCGTGGAGCCGGCCAGCCGGGCGCCGTACTGGCGCTCGTAGTAGGCGTCCCAGTCGCCCGACCGGATGGCCCGCCACCAGCCCTCGTTCGCGATGAACCAGTCCACCGTCGAGGCGATCCCCTCCTCGAACGGGGTCCGGTTCCGCCATCCGAGCGCCGCCAGCCTGGAGCCGTCCAGCGCGTACCGCCGGTCGTGCCCGAGCCGATCGGCCACCGTCCGCACGAGCGACCAGGGCTTGCCGAGTCGCTCGAGGAGGGCGGCCACGACCTCCCGGTTGGTGAGCTCGAGCGAACCGGGCACGTTGTAGGTCTCGCCGCTGACGCCGTGGCGCAGGACATGGTCGATGGCACCGGCGTGGTCCGAGACGTACAGCCAGTCCCGCCGCTGGAGGCCGTCGCCGTAGAGCGGCAGGTCCAGGTCGTCGATCGCGTTCGTGATGAACAGCGGGATGAGCTTCTCGGGATGGTGGAACGGCCCGTACGTGTTGGAGCCACGGGTGACGACCGCGTCGATGCCGTGGGTCACGACATAGCTCCGGACGAGGAGCTCGCCGGACGCCTTCGCGGCGCTGTACGGCGAGCGCGGGAGGAGCCGGTCGTCCTCGCCCGACAGGCCCGTCTCGACCGAGCCGTAGACCTCGTCCGTCGAGACCTGGAGGAGTCGGGGGGGCGCCCCACGTTCGCCGGCCAGGGCCCGGTCGCGCTCGCGTCGGCACGCCTCGAGAAGGACGTGGACTCCGATGACCCCGGTCACGAGGAACGCCTCCGGGTCGAGGATCGACCGGTCGACGTGCGACTCGGCGGCGAAGTTGACGACGGCGTCCGTCCCCGCGACGAGCGGCGCGACCACGTCCGGGTCGGCGATGTCGCCGCGCACGAACCGGAATCGGGCGGCCTGCTCCCGGTCGGTCCGGACGGCCGCCAGGTTCGCCTCGCTGCCGGCGTAGGTGAGCTTGTCGAGGACCGTGATCCGCGTCCCGTCGCGGCGGGCGAGCAGGTCGCGGACGAAGCAACTGCCGATGAACCCGGCCCCGCCCGTGACCAGCAGGTGGGCGCCCGGCTGCGCCCATGGGCGCGCCTCGACCGCCGGCCCGTCAGTCACGCGTCGCGAGCCGCGCCGGCGGCTCGACCGGCGGATCGTCCTTGCGCTGGAGCGGCCGCTGCGGGGGCCGGCTCAGGCGCCCTTCGGCCGCATCGGCCTCGGCGATCTGGGCGGCCCGGAGGAGCGACGGCACGGTCCCGGCATCGGTCCAGTGGCCCTCGTAGACGCGCGAGAAGAGGCCGCCGCCGGGGATGTAGTGATTGAGCACGTCGGTGATCTCGAACTCGCCCCGGCCGGACGGGGCGAGGTGCTCGATGACGTCGAACGCGTCGGGTCGCAGGAAGTACACCCCGATCGGGATCAGGTCGCTCTTCGGCTCGGCCGGCTTCTCCTCGAAGCCGACGACCCGGCCATCCGGGTCAAGCTCGGCCACCCCGAAGCGCTCCGGATCGGGCACCCGGTAGAGCATCGTTCCCGCGCCCCACGGGCCCGCCTCGAACTCGCGGGCGACGTCGGCGAGGGCCGGTCCGCGCAGGATGTTGTCGCCCAGGACGCAGCAGAACGCGTCGCCGCCGATGAAGTCGCGGGCCAGGCCGATCGCCTGGGCGATGCCGTGCGCGCCACGCTGGTAGCGGTAGGTGAGATCGAGCCCGAAGTGGCGCCCGTCGCCGAGCAGCTCCACGACGTCGCCGACGCTCTTGCCCCCGACGATGACCAGGACCTCGCGCAATCCCATCGCGGCGAGCGTCTCGATCGGGTAGTAGATCATCGGCCGGTCGTAGATCGGCAGCAGGTGCTTGTTGGTGACGATCGTCAGCGGGAACAGCCGCGTCGCGGTCCCGCCGGCGAGGACGATGCCCTTCATCGCCGGTCAGGGTAGCAGGCGCCACCCGCGCAGCGGCCGCTCACGGACCGCCGGCCGGGGACGGGCTCGGGCTCGACCCCGGTGGCGGCGGCAGCCCGCCTTGATAGTCGGTGATGACGAGGACGTACTCGAGCTGATCCAGGTCGGCGGTCGGGGTGAGGAACGCGACCTGGACGACCGCATTCGCGTCGCGCTGGACGTCCACGACCTGGCCGATCGGCAGGCCCTTGGGGTAGGGCGAGCGGACCCCGTTGCCGAGGACGATGCCGGCGGTGACGATCTGGTCGCCGATGTTGACCCGGACCGTCGCGTCGATGTTGGCCATCCGGAGCGGACTGCTCAGCTGGCCGACGACGTCTCCGGTCGCCCGGCCGGCCTGGATCATCCCGGTGACGGTCGAGCTGGGGTCGGTCAGCAGGGTGATGTGGGCCGTCGTCGCCGAGGCGTCCGAGATCCGGCCGGCGACCGCCCCGCCGGCGGCGATGACGACGTCGCCCACGGCCAGGCCATCGCTGGTGCCGCGGTCGATGGTCATGATCCGGCCGAGCTCGGGGCGCTCCCGGGCGATGACCGTCGCGGCGATCGTATGGAACTCGGACCCGTTCTTCGCTCCCAGCAGGGCCAGGAGCTGGTCGTTCTCGACCTGGAACTCCTGGAGCCGCACGTTCTCGATGCGCAGGCGGTCGAGCTCCGCGCGCAGGTCGCGGTTGTCCTGGCGGAGCGTCTGCATCTCCTGGATCGACGAGATGACGGAGCCGATCGTGCTGGCGAAACCCGACACGGTCGCCTGGATCGGCCGGACGGCGAAGCTGACACCGGACTGGAGCTCCTTGACGAACGGTGTGTTGGACAGCGTCATCGCCACGAGGCTGAGGGCGAGCAGGATCGTGAATACGAGGATCCGGCGCCGGGCGACCCGGGCCGACCGGGTCGTGATCAGGCCGGACATGGGCGCCGGGTTCCCCTGGGCAGGCGGCCTCCGGTCTGCGTCGGGCGCGCTCGCGGGCCGGGCGTCAGGCGACGGCCGCCGAGCCCGGCGCGTGCGTCAGCGCGGCGCCCGCGCATACGTGTCCGCGACGAGCACCCGCTGCATCTTGTCGAGCTCCTCGAGGACGATGCCGGTCCCGCGGGCGACGCAGGTCAGTGGATCGTCCGCGACGTGGACGGGCATCTGGGTCGCCTCGGCCACCCGCCGGTCGAGACCCT
Source organism: uncultured Chloroflexia bacterium (assembly GCA_963719285.1). Lineage (GTDB taxonomy): Bacteria > Chloroflexota > Limnocylindria > Limnocylindrales > CSP1-4 > C-114. The sequence continues at coordinate 114,692 of CAVRBO010000002.1, read as the reverse complement.
GGAGCAGCGCGCCGCCACCGGCCAGGACGATGCCCTGGTCCATGATGTCGGCCACGAGCTCCGGCGGGGTCTCCTCGATCGTGTCCTTGATCGTGTCGACGATCTGCTGGACGGACGGCTCGATGGCCTCGCGGATCTGGTCGGCGCCGACCTCGACGCTGCGCGGCAGTCCGGTCAGGAGGTCGCGCCCGCGGAGGGTGACCCGCTGGACGTCCCACTCGCCCGGGTAGGCGGAAGCGATCGCGATCTTGATGTCCTCGGCCGTGCGCTCGCCGAGGAACAGGTTGTACTCGCGCCGGGCGAACGTGACGATGTCCTGGTCCATCTCGTCACCGCCGATGCGGATGCTCCGGCTCACGACGATGCCACCGAGGCTGATGACCGCGACCTCGGTCGTGCCGCCGCCGATGTCGACGATGAGGCTGCCCGAGGGCTCCGAGACCGGGAGGCCGGCCCCGATCGCGGCGGCCATCGGCTCCTCGATGAGCCGCGCCCAGCGAGCGCCGGCATTCATGGCCGCGTCGCGGACGGCCCGCTTCTCGACCTCGGTCACGCCGGACGGGATGCCGAGGATCATCCGCGGCCGTGGGATGAGGCCGACGCTCTTGTGCACCTCGTGCACGAAGTAGCGGATCATCTGCTCGGTCACGTCGAAGTCGCTGATGACCCCGTCGCGCAGGGGGCGGACCGCGATGATGTTCGCCGGCGTCCGACCCACCATCCGCTTGGCCTCGGCCCCGATGGCCAGGACGCGCTTCGTCTTCGCCTCGATCGCGACGACGCTCGGCTCGCTCATCACGATGCCGCGGTTGCGCACGTGCACGAGCGTGTTCGCGGTACCGAGGTCGATCCCGATGTCGCGGGAGAAGAGGCCGAGGATGGCGTCGAACATATGCGGGGCAGGTTCCTGCTTGGGGACACGGTGTCCGGGTCGCGACTGGGCCACGGGAGCCCGGCTCCGGCGTCGGGCCGCCGAGGTCGTCGCCTGGGAAGCGGGCGTCAGTATACGCGCCGCGCACTCCGACTCCGGTCGAGACCGGGAATTCCGGTGCGTGTCACACCGGGATCGCTCGCGGCGCGATCTCGCCACGGGGCGACGCCGACGGCCCGAGCGGCTTCGTCGAGGGCACGCCGACGGGCGTCCGGCTCGGCACGGCGGTCGGGCTGGCCACGGGCGTGGGGGTCGGAGTCACCGGTCCGACGAGCCGGACCATCCCGCCGACCGCCATCAGCAGCCCGCCCGCGACGAGCATCGACGCGACGGCGATGGCCGGGATGGCGCGCAGTCGCCGGCCGCGCGGCTCGACGGGCTCGGCCGGCGCGACGGGCTCGGCCGGCGCGACGGGCTCGGCCGGCTCGGGTTCGGGCGCGTCGTCGGGTGGTGGCTCCGTCATCTGCCGAGTCTGCCGGAAACCGTCGATACGGTCCTCCGGCGAAGGATCCGGGTCAGGCGCCGATGGCGACGAGCAGGAAGTCCGTCCCGAACGCGACGAGGAGGCCGGCGAGGAGCGCGATGTTGGCCATCACCGGTTCGGCGAACTTCCGCGACACGGACATCATCTCGTTGAAGACGTAGACGAGGGCGCCGGCCGCGAGGCCGAGGAAGACGATCGACAGGAGGGGCGACACGAACGAGTAGCCGACGACCCCGCCGACGAACGTGGGCCCGCCACCGACGAGGCCGAGCAGCCCGAGGAACGCCCAGGACGGACGATCCCCGGTGGTCAGGGGCGCCGCGATGCCGAAGCCCTCGGTCGCGTTGTGGAGGGCGAACCCGATGACGAGGATGAGCGCGAACGCGGTCGCCCCGGTCGCCGCGGACTGTCCGATCGCCAGGCCCTCGGACAGGTTGTGCAGTCCCAGGCCCACGGCCGTCCCGAGCGCCACGTCGTGCGTCGACAGGCCCTCCGAGCGTCGGCGGCGCACGCGACTCGCGAACCAGACGAGCGACAGCAGGCCCAGTCCGATCGACAACCCGAAGGCCGCGAGGTTGACCGCCAGGTCGCCCAGTGGACCGTCGCCCTGGCTCACCGTCTCGATCGACGCCTCGACCGGCTCGGCGGCCTGGGCGAGGATGTCCCAGATCAGGAACAGGATGACCCCGGCCGCGCCGGTCGTCAGGAGCGCCTGGCTCCGAGGAGACAGGTTCCGCATCCGGCCCACCGGCAACCCGAGGAAGATCGTCGCGCCGGCGATCGCCGACAGCAGGACTGTCTGTTCGAACGACATGGAGCTCCTCGGGTGGGCTTCTTGAGGTGGTCGCCTGCGGACTGTAGGGCGGATGCCACCCGGTAGTCAATCGCCCTTGTCGTTGGTGTGCAAGGAGCCTTGCAACTCCCGGGACGGTCCTCCCGCGCGCGGGTCTCAGGTGCGTGCCGGACCATCGCGCCGGTCGAAGCCCACCCCGCGATCGCGGAGGCTCACGAAGGCGTCGTGGCCGATGACGAGGTGGTCGAGGACATCGACGTCCAGGAGCCGGCCGGCGGCCAGTGCCTCGGCGGTGAGATGGAGATCGTCCGGGCTCGGCGTGGGATCGCCGCTTGGGTGGTTGTGGCACAGGATGACGCCACTCGCATTCAGGCGGACGGCGTCGCGGAACAACTCGCCGATGCGGACGAGGGACGCGCTCACGTTGCCCTGGTAGACCGTCACGACGCGCAGGACGACGTTCTTCGTGTTGAGCAGCACGACCCGCATCTCCTCGCGTTCGAGGCGCCCCATCTGGAGCACCAGCCGGTCCGCCACGTCCGACGGCGAGCGGATCGTCCAGCGGCCGCTCGGCCAGTCGGCGAGGAGGCGCCGCCCGAGCTCGAAGGCCGCCGTGAGCTGGGCGGCCCGGGCCGTCCCGACCCCGGGCAGGGCCGCGAGCTCGAGCTCGCTCGCAAGGGCGAGGCCGGCCAGGCCGTCGTGTCGGGCGAGCGCCGTCTCGGCCAGATCCACGGCCGACGCGCCGCGGGTCCCGGATCCCCAGACCAACGCGATCAACTCCGCCGCACTCAGGCCGCCGGCACCACGCAGCGCCAGGCGCTCCCGGGGCCGCTCGGCGAGCGGGGTCTCGCGGATCGACCGGCCGGGGTTGGGTCCCATCTCCCGGGTGGCGTGACTGGCTGGCATCGCGACCTCGGGCGGCGGATCTGGGACGAGGCGTCCCCGGGACCCGGGCGACGGGAGCCCGCCGATTCCCCCCGCCACCCGGATCCAAGGGACGAGCGCAGGCTATCGAGCGGCGCTTGCCCGGCCATCACCGCCGACGCGGCGGGTCATGCACGCCGGCTCAACGCCCGGTCTCCTGACCCGCGCCGAGGGTCAGCCCTGGAACGCGATCAGGAGCGACAGCGCGTTGTACGCCGCGTGGAGGCCGAAGCTCTCGTAGATCGAGCCGCGCCTGAGGAACGCGGCGGCGAGGGCGAACGACACCGGCAGCCGGACCACGAGCGCAAACGCGGCGAAGCCCAGGCCCTGTTGGAACGTCGCCGCGCCGCTCACGGTGAGGACGTGGATGAACGCGAAGAACAGGCCGCTCCGGACGATCGCCGCGCGCCGCGGCAGCGTCCGGGCCCAGGCGGTGGTGGAGAAGCCACGGAAGAAGATCTCCTCGCTGGCCGGCGCGATCAGGACGGCGACAAGGAACACGGCGAACCGGTCCGGACCCGCCGTCACGGTCGGCAGTGGCCCCGGCGGGATCGGCAGGAACAGCACCAGGACCAGGCCCACCAAGACGGTCCCGAGGAACACGGGGAGGGCCCATGCCGCCCCGATCGCCAGGTCCCGGACGATGCCGTCCGCGCGTCGGCCAAAGCCGATGTCGGCGAGCGTGAGCGAACCCGTGCCGATGACGAGCGATCGGACGAGCCCGACGAAGGGGATCGCCGTGGCGAGGCTCCCGACCACGATCCCCAGGCCCGAGTCGAGTCCCAGGCCGAGCAGATCGAACGCGTATCCGCCGAGGAGCGCCAGCAGGAGGGACAGCGGGACGACCGCCGCGAACACGATGAAGGGCGATGGACCGGCATAGCCCGCCCAACCCCGGGCGCGCCGTTCCAGCGCCTGCTGCCCCGCGCCCGCGACCAGGCCCAGGCTCAGCAGGAAGAGCGCGACCATGAGCGTGATCGCCCGGGCGGCGGACGCGGAGGACAGGATCGAGACGATGACCAGGCCCGCGCCGATGAGGCAGGCCAGCCAGCCGACGAGATAGAGGCCGGGCGCGACGCGATGCTCCAGGCTGAACGTACGGAGGCCCGGCCGGCCGAGCTCGACCGCGGGATCGTCAGGTCGGGGCACGAGCGACCCGTCGGACGCGGCGGGGTCGGGCGAGTGCGGCGCCTCCTCCGGCGGGCCGGAGTCGGTCAAGGTCAGGGCAGCGGGTCGACGGCCCGACGGGACGTGCCGGTCCGGCGGGCCGGTCGGGCCGGTTCAGGCACAGCGATCGCCGCCGGCGACTCGAGCATGGCCGGTCGCGCGACGTCGGGAAGCGGCGTGACGGCCGCCGCGGCGGCCGGCCGGCGCTCGAAGTCCTTGCCGCACCACGCGCAGAGCGACCAGTCGAGGCCGACGAGCCGGCTGCAGTTCGGACAGACGCGCCGCAATCGGGTCCGACAGGTGGGGCAGATGATCCATTCGTCGTTGATCCGGCGCGAGCAGGTCGGGCAGCTCTCGACCGCCTCGACCTCGACGAGCATCGCCTCTTCGGCGAGCAACCGCTCGTTGACTTCGCCGATCTTCTCCTGCGGCCGGATGACCCGGTAGACGATGATCGAGGCCCAGAAGAGGAGCGGCGACGAGACGATGATGAAGGCGGACGCGAGGTAGGGCAGGATCGGGTTCTGGGTCCGGAGCTGCATGTCGCGGAACGCCCAGTACGATGCCGCGAGCCACAGGATGACGAAGTAGACGCCGATCGCCTGGACGACGAGGTGCAGGTACGGGTTCTCCAGGAAGCCCCCGATCGCCGCGCCGATCTGCCCGATGAAGTCCATGGGCGGGTCGCTTCGCCTCCGTCGCTTGTTCCGTTCGGCCGCCAGCGCGGCTGTGAGTCCGTCCGCTCCCCCGCCCGGCCGTGACGCCGGGGGCAGTGTATCAGGGGTGTCGGCCGGGACAGGACGCGGGAGTGGACACCCGCGTTACGCGACGTCGGCCTCGTGCGGCCGTTTCGGCGGATCGTCGGCCCGTGCCGCGGCCAGCGCGCCCCCGACGACCAGGAGGATGCCGCCGATCCCGATGGCGTCCGTGCCGAGGCCCAGGCCGAATGGACCGCTCGCGTAGCTCCAGACGATCCCGAGGGACCATCCGCCGAGCAGGATCGGAAGCGTCGCGCCACGGATCGAGGCGGGGATGCGGCTCGGGATGAGCGTCACGAACAGGAGGACGACGGCCGCGAGCATGACGACCAGGTTGGCCGGGTTGGCCAGGCCCCATCGCCCGAACAGCGTGTCCTCGACGCCGCCGCCGATGACGATGCTCGATGAGAACGGCAGGACGAAGCCCACCGCGCACACCAGGCTGCCGACAGCGGCCAACCAGGCGGGCAGGTCCTTCGGCGTCCTGAACGGCAGGTCCGAGAACAGCCCGGCCTTGCCGGGGGCGATGGCGTCGTCCTTGGCCGGGCTCGGCACGGAGTACCAGCGTTCCGGGCGCGGGGAGGCTGGGACGCTCGTGATGGTGCCGTCGGCGACGGCGGCGGCCGCGATGGAGGTCGCGGTCGCGGGACGACCGTGCGCCGTGGCGGCCGCGGTCGGGACGATCGCCGGAGCGACATAGGCGCCCGCAACGGAGGGCGCCGGCGCGGACGGCCAGCTCGGCTCCGCGTCCGGATCCGGTCTCGGCATGGCCTGCGCGACCGCGTCATGGTCGTGGACGTGGACGAGCTCGTCGTCGGCCGGCCCGGCGTCCCAGGAGCCTTCGGCCGGGGGCCGGGCGACCGGGTCGGACGGCACGGGCATGGCCGCACCCTGTCCGGTCGCCGGGGCAGGGTCCCGGGGCGTCCAGGCCGGTGGCGTCCAGGTCGGGAAGGCCGGGATCGGCGCCGCGGCCTGTGCGGGCGCGTCGACGCCGGCCGGCACTGGGCCGGTCCAGTCCTGCAGGACCGGTGGCGTGGGCGCCGGCGGCGAGGCGGCCGGCGGCGAGGCGGCAGGCGGCGGGTCTTCGGCCGCGTCCATGCCGGTCGTCCAGGCCGACAGGTCGCGAGCGTGCTTGGCCGAAGCGGCGACGACCGCGTCGAGGGCGTCGCCGAGCGGGGCGTCGGCGCTCGAGGCGGAGCCGTCGGCCGACCGACGAGCGGACCCGGCCACCGATGCCAGGAGGGTGCCGCAGGCGGCGCACGACAGGCGTCCCGCCGGCACCTCCGCGCCGCACTCCGGGCAGACGACCGTTCTCGTCGCCACGCTGACTTCCCTTTCCGAACCGAAAGCCTCGGTCTGAGCGCCGCCCGGCGCTCCCCGCGGTCGTTCCGCGGGCGTGGCCGGTGCTCTTGCGCCACAGGGTGCCACGCTCGCGGCCGTCCGGCCAGTCCCCCCACCGGTCCTGTGCCGACGGTCCGAACGTCCCATGGCCGAGCGCGAAAACGGGGGCGAGCCGGGTCAGGCCCTCGAGAACGGCCTCCGGTCGAGGGCGATCGTCCACACCGCGCCGCGCCATGCCGCGACGATCGCCACGAGTGCGGCCGACGCCGCCCAGGTGGCGACGACGAGCATCGTGGTACCGATGAGCGCCGCCCCGTCGACAGGACCGGACACCGCCCCCGCGAGCGACGCCCACGCCGCGCCGAGCGCGACGAGCGCGGCCGCGATCGCGACCAGCAGCCCGCCCAGGCCCGCCACCGTCGCGACGAGCGCGGCCAGCGGATGGCGGACGACGAACGCGATCGCGCTACCGATCGCCTGCCCGGCCGAGCGGTCCTCGAGCACCACCAGCCGGACCGCGATCCCGCCCAGCACTTCGCCGGCGACCCAGGCGAGCGCGATCGCGCTGACCTGGACCCGGGCGCCCTGGACGACGCGAAGGACGATGGGCGCCGAGATGTCGCTCGGCAGGATCAGCTCCTGGTAGACGAGCTCGCCCACCGATCGGGCCGTGACCGCGACGACCGCGATGAGCGGGACGAGCGCCACCAGGCGCAGGCCGACCAGGCGCAGGAGGACGTGATGTCCACGTCGCTCGGTGACGTCGTCGTTCCGGGCGACCGTCCGAACGGCGGCCCGGTCCGTCAGCGCGCCGACGAGGCTGCCGGCCACGAGCCAGCCCACGACGAGCGTCACGACGAGCACCACCCGAACCATGCCGTCCGGGGTCAGGCCGGCCGCGGTGACCGACGTGGGTCCGACGAAGGTGGCCAGCCCGACCGTGGACGGCAACGGGACCATCGGCAGGATCAGGAGCACGATCCCGCCCCGGGCGAGGAAGCCGCACAAGGCGACGATCCAGAGCGAGGGCAGCTCCCGCGTGGCGGCCACCGCCCGGGCGAGCGCGGCCACGGTCAGCTAGGGCCGGGCGACGTCGTGGGCGGCGCGACGCTCGGGACGGGATTCCCACCTGTCAGCAGCTCGAGGTTGCGGAGCGCCTGCTCCACGAGGCCGATCTCGCGTCCGTAGGTCGCGAAATCGCCGGCCCGGAGCGCCGCCTGGGCGAGCTCGAAGTGGTCGTTCGCATAGCGGATCAGGCCGGGGACGTCGCCCGGCAAGCCGGGCGCCGGGGTCGCCGTGGGCGTGGCGCCGGGTCCCGGTGTGGGCGTCGGGCCGGGCGGGGGCGACCCACCGTTCCCGCCGAATCCGCCCGCCAGGAGCAGGTTGATCGATTGCTGGAGCGTGTCGCCCCAGACGACCACCGTGGACGACGCGAGGACGACCTTCTCGAGCTGGGGGAACTTCGAGTTCGTCGACTGGAGATAGATCGGCTGCAGGTAGATGATCGAATCCTGGAGCGGGATCACGATCAGGTTGCCCTTGATCACCTTGCTCCCGGACTGGTTCCACAGGCTGACCTGGGCCGAGATCGTGGGTTCGACGTCGATGCGGGCTTCGATCTGGTTGGGACCGAGCACGGACGTGTCCTGCGGGAACTGGTAGACCAGCTCCGTGCCCCGTTGCGGGCCGTCGTTCCGGGCGGCCACCCAGGCGATCATGTTCGGGCGCTTCTGGGGGACCATCGGCTGGAGGAGCAGGAACTCCGGGTCCGGGGCGTCCGGGAGGCGCATCACCACGTAGTACGCCTCGGGCGGAAGGCCCTGATCGCCGCCGGTCGAGCTCGGCACGGTCCACACATCGTTCTTGAAGAAGAACGTGCTGGGATCCGTGATGTGATACGTGGAGTACTGGCGGGTCTGGACGTCGAACAGCTCTTCGGGGACCCGGAGGTGAGCCTGGAGGTCGGCCGGCATCTCCGTGAGCGGATGGAACATCTCCGGGAAGACGCCCTCGTACGCCCGGATGATCGGATCGGTCGGATCGGCGACGTAGAACGTCAGCGTGCCGTCATACGCGTCCTGGACGATCTTCACGCTGTTGCGGATGTAGTTGAACGACTGGTCGGCGAGGCCGCTGCCGGCCGGGAGGTCCGCCCCGTCGAACGCCTCGGCGTTCGGGAACCGATCGCTGATCGTGTAGGCGTCCTGGATGTAATAGAGCTTGCCGCCCGAGATGACCAGGTAGGGGTCCTTGTCGTAGTGCAGGAACGGCGCGATCGTCTCGAGCCGGTCACCGAGCGAGCGCCGGAAGAGGAGCTTGCTGTCAGACGTGATCTGGTCGCTGATGAGCAGGTTCAGGTCGGCGAAGCGGAGGCCGAAGAGCAGTCGCGGCAGGGTCGAACCGAGGCCGATCCCGCTCGTCCCTGTCCACGGCGGGGCGGTCTGGCCGCCTTCGGCGCTCGGGTCGGCGCCGACCGGGTAGTCGAACGCCGCCTGCTTGGCGTCCACCACGACGTAGCTCGAGTCGGCCTCTCCGAAGTAGATCCGGGGCTCCTTGATCTCCGGAGCGCCGGTCGTCGACACGGGCGGCAGGTCCCGGATGATCAGGTCCGGCTGGCCACCCGGGGTGGCCTGGTTGACCGGGACCATCGCGACGCCATAGCCGTGGGTGAACGTGATCCGCTGATTGACCCAGGACGTCGCCGCCGTGTTGTTCGGGGCGAGCTCGCGGGCGGCCAGCATGACCTGGCGGAGTTCACCGTTGATCTGGTAGCGGTCGGTGTCGACGTCCGTGAAGTTGTAGTACTGGCGGATCGTCTGGAGCTGGTCCAGCGTGTCGCCGAGCGGGCGGTAGTCCCACAGGCGGGCGTTCTGGAAGGTCGCCGATTCCTGGGTCACCGCCGCCTGGGTCAGCGGCGCGTCGCCCTTGAACGGTTTGGGCACCCAGTCGTCGAGGCCGAAGGCGAGCCGGGTCGAGTTGATGTTGTTGAGGATGTACGGCTGTTCCTGGGCCAGCTGGTTCGGGACGACCGTCAGCGATTGCACGAGCGACGGGTAGATGGTCCCCAGGATGAACGAGGCCGCCAGCCAGGCGACGACGGCCAGGCCGAGCGGCCAGACCCAGCGAGTGAACGCCGCCCCGACGAGGAACGCGCCGATGAGCGCGGTGATGATCGTGAGCGCGTCGAAGGCGATGAACTGGGCGTGCGCGTCGGTGTAGCTGACGCCCGTCGCGACGCCCCGATGGGAGTACACCAGCTCGAGCTTGTCGAGCTGGTAGCCCACGGCGATGACCATGAGCACGAGCCCGACCACGACCGCGAGATGGACCCGGATCCGGGTCGTGAGCTCGAATGAGCCGTTCAGATACGCGACGACGTAGCGGCCGCCCGCCAGGATCGCACCACCGACGAGCAGGCTGCTGACGACGGACTGGACGAGCCGGTAGAAGGGCAGATCGAACAGGAAGAACGAGTCGTCGCGGCCGAAGATCGGGTCGGTGATGGCCGGGGATCCGGCCGGCGCGAACGGCACCCGGTGGATCCAGAGCTGGATCGTCTCCCAGTTGCCGGCGACGGACCCGGCGACCCCGAGCGCGATGATGACCGCCAGGATCGCCAGGCCGATGCGGGCGACCGGGGTGAGGTCGGGCATGTCGTCGCTGCCGATGACGACGCCGGGACCGAACGGCGGCCGACCGGACGACGCACCGGGGCTCGACGGTCCGTCCGCACGGTCGCTGTAGGGACCCGGGTACGAGCCGCGCATCGTGGATCGGCGACCGGACCGGTTGCCCTCCTCGGCCTCGCGCGCGGCCTCGGCGAGGCGCGCGAAGAGCGAACCGATGCCGCCCGCGCCCGTGCCGGTGCCCCGGGGGACCGACCGATCCGCGATGAACAGTCCGCCCAGCAGCACGACGAGGCTGACGACCAGCGTCCCGCCGAAGAGGCCGGCCTGGGTTCCGACCCGGATCCAGAAGACGTTCTCGAAGTTGACGCTGCGGAACCAGATGGCGTCCGTGATGAAGCCGACGATCGTGCCACCGAGCAGGAGCACCACGGCGATGACCGCGATGACGACGAGCAGCCCGATGCGTGGCCCGAGTCCCGGCCGTCCACCGCCCGCGCCATCGTCCGGTCCGCCCACCGGGCGACGGGGTCCGCCCCCACCGGGACGCGCACGTCGCCGTCCCTGGCGTCCGGACCGCTCGCGGCGCTCGTCGATGGGCGTCGGCTCCGGTCCCGGCGGCGGATCGTCCGGTCGATCGCCGGCATCCGGGCCGTCGTCATCGCCGGAGGCGTGGGTCGCCGTCAGCCGGGAACGCGAGTCGGACGCGTCGTTGTTGTCGTCGTCGTCGGTGTCATCGTCGCCGGACTCCGGCGCTTCGTCGTCCGGCTCGGGCCTGCGCCCGGCGGCGGCGTCCTGCCGACGGCGCAGTTCGTCCATGAATTCGTCGAACAGGTCTCGCATCTCGTGCGCGGAGTCTAACGCCCGACCTCCCGATGCGCCGAAGTCCCGCGCCGGGGACGCGCCCTCAGGGCCGGGCCAGCGCCTCGACCGATCGCCGGAACCCGGCCAGGACCGCGTCCGCAAGCTCGCTGGCACCCATCGCGGCGGCTCGGAGCGGCTCGAACCTGATGCCGAGGAGGAGGAGCGCCGGAGCGTCCCATGGTCGGCCGGGCTCGGCCGGCGGGGTCACCGGCGCGAGCTTGAGCTGGAGGCGATCGTCCTCCTCGAGGATCATCCCGGACAGGGACCCGGCGAGCGTGGGGCCGAGCCGCGCCGCGGGGGCACCCGGCGGAGGGCCGCCGGTTGGACCGATGTCGCGGAACGAGACGAGGCCGCCCTCGTCGGCGACCCAGACGAGGGTGACCCACCAGCCCCCGTCGAGCTCGTTCGGCCGGCCCATGCCGGCCCGGAACGCGCGGTCGTGGACGCGGACGTCATGCTCGCGGATGTAGGACGGCCCAGGGGGTGGAACGCGCGTGGGCACGGCAACGAGTCTAGCGGGCTTCGGCCGTCCCCCGATGGAGGTCCGTCCGGGCCGGGCCGAACGGCGGTCAGGGCCCGGGTGTGGCCTCGGGGCCGGGCGGTGGCGGGCCGGGCGGCGTGGCCACGGGGCCGGGCGGAGTCGCCGCGGGGGAGGAGGCAGCGTCCGCCGGCGCCTCGGCCTCGGGCGCGCCCGCCGCGTCGCCGAAGAGCCCGGCGGGGAGCGCGGTCCCCGTCTCCTCCGCGACGTCCGCGGCCAGGCTCGCACCTTCGGACTCGAGCCGCTGCCGTTCGGCCTCGATCTCCAGGCGCAGCATCTCGATCCGGACGTTCGTGTTGGGCGGGGCGAGGGACGCGAGCTCCGCTTCGGTGGGCGCATCCACCGTGTCGCCGGTCTCGCCGGACAGGAAGCCGAGCAGCCCACCGCGGGACTTGGGCTGGGAGCGATTGCGCAGGACCGCCTCGGCATCGATGGCCGTGAGGCCCGGGACGCCTTCGGCATTCGTCACGAGGGCGGCCCCGCAGGTCGGGCAGACCTCGGTGCCGGCCGGCACGCTCGTGGAGCACCATGGACAACGGCTCGTTGCGGTCGTCGACTCGTCTGGCATGGGCGCCATCCTAGCGCGTCGAAGTACCGCCACGCACCACCCGGAGGTCCCGGATCGGTGCCATTTCGCACCGCCCGGCGGTCACTCCCATTCGATGGTCGCCGGCGGCTTCGAACTGATGTCGTAGACGACCCGGTTCACGCCCGGGACCTCGTTCACGATGCGGGACGAGATCTTGCCGAGGACGTCATAGGGGAGCTTGGCCCAATCGGCGGTCATGCCGTCCTCCGAGGTCACGGCGCGGATGGCCACCACGTTCGCATAGGTGCGCCCGTCGCCCATGACGCCGACCGACCGGACCGGGGTGAGGATCGCGAACGACTGCCACACGCTCCGGTACAGCCCGGCGGCCTTGATCTCGTCGATCACGATCCAGTCGGCGTCGCGGAGTGTCTCGAGCCGTTCCGCGGTCACCTCGCCGAGGATCCGGATGGCGAGCCCCGGGCCGGGGAACGGCTGGCGATGGACCATCGCGTCGGGCAGGCCCAGCTCGACACCCACGGCCCGGACCTCATCCTTGAAGAGGTACCGGAGCGGCTCGATGAGCTGGAAGCGCAGGTCCGCCGGCAGGCCGCCCACGTTGTGGTGGGTCTTGATCTTCTGGGCCGCCTTGGTCTCGGGTGTCGCGGACTCGATGACGTCCGGGTAGAGCGTGCCCTGGGTGAGGAAGTCGATCCGGCCGAGCTTGGTCGCCTCCTCTTCGAAGACGCGGATGAACTCGTCGCCGATGATCCGGCGCTTCTCCTCCGGATCGACCACCCCGGCAAGGCGGAGCAGGAACCGCTCGCGGGCATCCACCATGATCAGGCGCATCCCGAGGTTCGCCTCGAAGGTGACCCGCAGGAGCTCGGATTCCTTCTTCCGCATGAGCCCGTGGTCGACGTAGATGCAGGTGAGGCGATCGCCGACGGCACGGTGGACGAGCGCGGCGGCGACCGCGGAGTCGACGCCGCCCGAGAGGGCGCAGATGACCCACCCGTCCGAGCCGGTCGCCGCGGCGTGGGCATCGACCCGGGCCCGGATCCCGGCCACGGTCGCCTCCACGAAGTTGGCGGCGGTCCACGTCGGCCGCGCGCCGGCGATCCCGATGACGAAGTTGCGCAGGACGTCCCGGCCGTGGGGCGTGTGGACGACCTCCGGGTGGAACTGGATGGCGTACAGCCCGCGGCTCGGGTCCATGAAGCTCGCGAGCGGGCTCGAGTCGGTCTGGGCGGTGGTCCGGAAGCCCTCCGGCAACCGGGTGATCGAGTCGCCATGGCTCATCCAGACCGGCTGGTCGCGCTCCAAGCCGGCGAACAGGCCGTCGCCGGCGGTGATCGTGACGGTCGCCGGCCCGTACTCGCGCCGGCCGGTCGGAGCCACGTCGCCGCCGAGCTCGTGGGCCATGAGCTGGGCGCCGTAGCAGATGCCGAGGACCGGGATCCGCCCGTTCCAGATGGCCGGATCCGGCTTGGGCGCATCGGCGTCGTACACGGAGTTCGGCGAGCCGGACAGGATGATGGCCTTGGGCCGGCGGCGCTCGATCTCGGCCCACGGCGTGTCGTGGGGCATGAGCTCGCTGTAGACGTTGAGCTCGCGGACGCGCCGCGCGATGAGCTGGGCGAACTGGCTCCCGAAGTCCAGGACGATGACCCGGTCGGGCTCCAGCGCCTCGGTGGGGGTGATGCCGTCGTCGGGCGTCCGCTCGGGCGCCGGGGCGTTGAGGGCGGTCTCGAGATAGGCCTCGACCTCCGCGTCGTCAGGGGCGAGGACCCGGTGTCCGGCGTTCGCCGCGGCGCCGTGGACGGTCTTGCCCCGATCGCGCCCCTCCGCCGCAGGCGGCGTCGCGTCCGACCGTTCCCCGGCCTCGGGACTCTCCTCCACCGCGTCCGCCAACCGCCGCCCTCCGCTCTCCGCCGCGTTGCGTGAAGTCTACCCGGCCCGGGGCGCTCCGGGCAGGTGCGGATGGGATCGCGATCAGCGGGCGGGCTTGCCCCGGAACGTGCCGGACAGCGAGACCTTGTCGTCCGCGTCGCGGACGTAGACGAACGGCCGGCCGCCGATCTTGACCGACAGGCGGAAGGAACCGTCGTCGCCCAGCAGCGCGTTGCCGGTCATCGCCAGGCCCGGCGTGTAGGCGCAACGGGAGAAGTCGACGCGGGTCCCGGCCGAGTTGGGCCTGAAGGTCAACGCGCCCCCGTCGTCGCAGCCCAGGGCGAGCGGGTCCGAGCCGAAGCGGTAGTTGTAATCGTCGGAGTTGAGGAGCGTGTCCTCGACGGAGGTCGCGAACTGGCTCGCCGTCGTGTAGGCCGCGGCCGTCCGGAGGGGATTCGCGACATAGTCGTCGGCGACTTCGCCGTCGCAGACCGTGATCCGCGTGGCGGGCAGGACGTCGGCACCCAGGAATGCGCTGATCGCATCGTCGGGACAGGACAGGCCGCGCCCGAAGATGACGTGCGGACCGCCGCGCTGGACGAACAGGTACGCGTCCGTCAGGCGGCCGTAGATCCGCATCGCGTCGGCGAACGGCGTCGCCGGATCCAACGTCGCGGTCAGGACGAACGTCGGGAACGGCTCGTCGGTGAGGGCCGGGACGCGTGGATCGGTCGTCGGCGTGTTCGGCCACCACAGGCACGGAGCGTCGCCGAAGTACGTGCTCGACAGGCGGAGCGACTGGACATCGGCCTTCTTCGCGTCCTCGACCCAGGCGTGGAACCGCGCGATCGGGTCGCCCGCCGCCGGGTAGTAGGCATAGTCCTGGCACTCGACCGCGTAGTACATCGCGTCCGAGTAGCTCGGATCCACGATGGCGGCCTGGGTCTCGGGGTCGACATAGAGGCTGTCGTAGGCGAGCCGCATGAGGGGCACGTAGTCGCCTCTGGTCGCGGCGGTCACCGCCCGCTGGAGCAGCATCCGGCTCAGTTCCGAGTAGACGTAGCCGGCCGCGGCGTTGTCCAGGAGCGCCGACGTGAGAGCGCGGGTCGCGAAGCTCCCATCGGCGAGCGGGAATCGGACGGACACCGGCCCGGCGAGGAGCTTCTTGCGCAGCGCGTCGTAGCCGACGATCGCGCCCGACGCCGTGTCCTTCCGGCAGACCCGGTCCGTGTCGCAGTCGGTGAGCGTGGCCGTCAGTGCGTCGTCGAAGGCGCGGACCTCTTCTCGATAGAAGGCCGGGGCATCCATCGTCAGGTCCACGGGTCCGTCGACGAACAGCGACGCGACGTGGTCCGGGTGCGCGTCGGCGTACGTCTGGACGTACTGGGTGCCGTAGCTCTCGCCGTAGATGGCGAGCTTGTCCACCCCGAGGTACAGCCGGAATGCCTCCAGATCCTCGACCGCCTGGCGGGTCGAGAAGAACGGCAGGTCGGCCGGGTCGACCTTCGTCTCGGCGAGACAGGCGTCGGCGTACGTCTTCGCATCGTTGGCCGCGCCGTCGAACTGGGCGGCATCGGTGGGATCGTTGTCCGTCTGGTAGTAGACGGCCGTCGCGTTCGGGCAGGCGAGCGGCTCCGACATCCCCACACCGCGCTGGTCGAAGAAGACGATGTCGTACTGGTCGGTGATCGAACTTGCGTACGCCGACGTGTAGTCATCGGCGCTGCTCAGCCCGCTCGAACCGGGACCGCCGGTCACGGTCACGAAGACCCCCTTGCGTTGTTTGGCTGCGCGCTTGATCGCGAAGGTGACGTCCCACATCGGCCCGCCTGCCGTGAAGTGGTCGCGCGGAACCCTGAGCGTCACGCACGTGAACTCGCTGCCGGGACACGACTGGACCTTGACGACCGTCGGGGTCTGCGGAAGGGCCGCGGGCGACGGGCCGGTCGGCGGCGACGAGGCCGGGGCCGTCGATGGGGCGATCGACGTCCCCGGGGAGTACGCCGGGGATCCGGGCGCGGCGGTCCCGGAGGCTCCGCCCGATGAACCGGGGCTCGCGACGGCGGGCGGGGTCGATGGCGAGGCGGCACTCGGCACCGCCGCCGCGGCGGACGGGACCGGCGGATAGGTCCAGCCACCCGTCGCCGAGCTGCTGCACGCCGCCAGAAGGGCAAAGGCGATGGCGACGATCGACGTGCGCGCCACGACACTCGACAGGTGGAGACGGGAGGGCGGGACGGCGCGCATCGGGCGGATGGTACCAACCGACGAACCGCCGGCGAGCGCCCCCGCCGCGCCGCGTCGCGCCCCTGCGGTCGCCCCGGACAAGCCGCCGCCAGCCTCGGACATGGTCGAAGACGCGCCGAAGCGGCGCCCAGGAGGAGGCGCCGCTTCGGTCGCCGGTCGGCCGGAGGGAGGAGGAGCCGGCCGGCGGGAGGAGTGCTGTGGTCAGGCGGGAGGGTCTGCCGGCAGGTGGGCAGGTCCGCCTGGTTCCGGCCGGCCACGCCGGAGGTGGGCGGACCGTCGGGCCGGCCCGTGGCCGATCCGCGAGGCCGCGACGTCCAGGGTGACGAGCAGCGCGATGGAGAAGGCGAGCAGGCTCCCGGCGTCCATCGTGCCTACCCGGCGTTCCAGTACGAGACGTCCGGGGCGCGCCGACCGCCGCGGCCGATCGAGCCGATCGCGTCCCCGATGAGGGTCCCGACGACGACACACGCCGCGACGAGAGCCACGAGAGCGCCGACGAGGATGAGCGCTCCGACGATGGCGCCGACGGCGACGAACGCCAGGATGACGATAAGGATCGCGCCCATGCGCGCCGGCGGCGGTCACGCCGCCACCTCGCGGTCGAGGTCCGTCAGGGACGGGACGATCCAGCTGAAGGCCCAGGAAGGCTCGACCGGCACGACCCGGTCGGCGGTCTCGCCGGCACCCCGGGCCATCGCGGCGAAGAAGGCCGCGCGGCGGTGCGACACGATCCGAGCGTCCTTGCAGGGGCAGCCGGGAACGAGGCACGCGCTCCGCAGCGGCGGGCCGGCCGGGGCGGGCGGGTTGTCGAGGATCATGATCTTGAACTGATCCTGGTGATACATGAGCGCTTGCCTCCTTTCACAGGTCCTCCGGCCCTTGGCCTCCGGTACCCGATGGAGGAAGACTGCGCCCACCGAGCCCGGATTCCGCCGGACGGGAGGGGACACCCGGGCTGGACGATGGATCGCATCCGCCATCGTCATCCGTCGACTTCGGCGGAGGTCGCCGTCGACATCGGCGGAGGTCGCCGTCGACCCGAAGGTCGCGGGCGGGTGTCGTGGGCAGGTGTCGTGGGCAGGCAACGTGGGCGGGTGTCGCGGACGGACGTCGCGGACGGACGTCGCGGGCGGTCAGTAGCGGTTCAGTCGCGGTTGCGCATCGCGTCGGCAGCCATCTCGAAGTAGGCGTCCAGTCGCCGGGCCACGTCCGAGGGCGGAGCGCACGCCACGACCGCG
Source organism: uncultured Chloroflexia bacterium (assembly GCA_963719285.1). Taxonomy (GTDB): domain Bacteria; phylum Chloroflexota; class Limnocylindria; order Limnocylindrales; family CSP1-4; genus C-114. Next base: position 97,359 of record CAVRBO010000002.1, on the reverse strand, counting down.
GCACGCATGTGGACGAGCCACCGATCGCGCTGTGCGGGGCCGATCGCGAACGGCTGGTGGCGCATCCGCAGGCGGGGATGGCCGCGTTCCGCGTCGTACGTCGCGGGGCCGCCCCAGTACTGGGCCAGGAAGAGCGTCAGCCGGTGCCGCGCCGGCGCCAGATCCTGTGGTTCGGGGTACAGCGCCAGGAGCTCCGGGTCGCCGGCGACGCCGTCGTAGAACCGGTCGACCAGCGCCTCGAAGAACGGCATCCCGCCGGCCGTCTCGTAGAGGCTCACCGACTCGGTGGTCATGGTCGCGCTGGGCGGCCCGCCGGCCGCCTTGGACGGCCCGCCGGCCGCGTCGGCCGACCGGCCGTCAGCGGCTCCGCTGCCAGGACTTGCCCTCGGTCTGGACGGACGGCGCGTAGACCATCTCCACCTCGTGCATGTCGGCGATCGTCCGGGCGCCAAGGGCGGCCATCGACTGGCGCAGGGCTCCGATGAGGTTCTCGGAGCCGTCGGTCACGTGGGCCGGGCCGAACAGGATCCGCTCGAGCGACCCGACGGTGCCGACCTTGATCCGGGTGCCGCGGGGCAGGGTGGGCGACGGCGCCGCCATCCCCCAGTTCGTGCCACGGCCGGGCGCCTCCTCGGCGCGCGCGAGCGGGGAGCCGATCATGAGCGCGTCCGCGCCGGCCGCGATGGCCTTGGCCAGCTCGCCTCCGCGCCGCATCCCCCCGTCGGCGACGACCGGGACGTAGCGGCCGGTCTCGCTGAAGTAGGCGTCCCGGGCGGCGGCGACATCGCTGATCGCGGTGACCTGGGGAACGCCGAGGCCGAGGACCTCGCGGGTGGTGCAGGCCGCCCCGGGCCCGACCCCAACGAACACCGCCGCGGCGCCCTGCTCCATCAGCGCGAAGGCCGCATCGCTGTTCGTGGTGTTGCCGACGGCTACCGGTATGGGCATGAAGCCGGTGAACTCCTCGAGGCTCAGCGGGTCGTAGCCGGTCGCGAGATGGCGCGCGCTGCTCACCTGGCTCTGGACGAGGAAGAGGTCCGCGCCGTGCTCCGCGCAGAACGGCCCGAACCGGCGAGCGGCGCCGGGGGTCGCGGCGACGGCGGCCGGCGTCCCGGCCGCGTGGAGCTCTTCGAGCCGGCGGGCGATGAGATCCTCGCGGATCGGCTCGCGATAGGCCGCCGCGAGCAGGTCCTGGACTTCGCCATCGGGGGCGGAGGCGATCCGGCCCAGGATCTCGGCGGGTTCGTCGTAGCGCGTCTGGACGCCCTCGAGGTTGAGGATCGCGAGGCCGCCGAGCCGGGCGAGGATGCCCGCGAAGGCCGGATCGACCACGGCGTCCATCGCCGAGGCGATGATCGGGACCGCCAGCGGGAGCCCGCAGAACTCCTGGACGAGGTCCACGTCGTTCGGCTCGATCGTGCTCGTGCCGGGGGCCAGGCTCACGTCCTCGAAGCCATAGGTCGGGCGGATCGTGTCGACCTTCGAGTGGAAGATCCTGCGACTCGCGGCCGGCGTCGCCAGGGTCCCGTCAGCCTTCGTCATCCGATGTCGCTCCTCCGCCACGTTCCGCGCGCCGCCCCGTCGGATCCCGCGCCCCGACGCTCCTACAGTCTACCGTGACCTTGGCCCCTCCCGGCTCCGCCCGGCAGCGCCGCCGGGCTTGCGCCGCGCGGTTGTGCCCGTGGCGTGCAATACGACCGGAAGCCGACCGGAAACCTCGGCGTTGGGGCTCGTCCTGTGCACGTGATGCACAGGATCGACACCGCGACGCGTGTCAGGGGCGGCACAACGGCGGTTCTGTGCTCCTGAGGTGCAGAACGACCGGCCAGGCCCGCGATCCATCGGGACTCTCGGTCGTATCGCACCTCTGACGCACAAGGGCACGAACCGGGAGCCGGCGCCACGCTCCCGCCGCTCGGCATGCCCGGCGCTCGGGGTGCCCGCCACTCAGCATGCCCGGCGCTCAGCGGATGACGTTCAGGCCGTCCTCGCCCAGCTCGAACCAGCGGGCGCGGGCCGGATCGAGCAGGTTCTCGCCGATCCGGCGAAGGGCGTCGCGGTAGGCCGGCCAGACCACCTCCGAGATGGCGGCCTCGAGCGACAGCCAGCGGGCGGCGTCGTGCTCGTGCGACAGAGCGGGTTCGGCGCCGGCCCGCACCCGAGCCGCGAAGACGGCGGCGGTCATGACCGCGTCCGCCGCCGCGAAATGGAACTGGTTCACGAGGTCCAGGTCGAAGAACGCCTCCACGACCGGGCGCGCTGAACCCGGTCTCCTCGCGCAACTCGCGCAGGGCGCCGGCTACGACCCGCTCATCGGCCTCGAGCGAGCCCGAGACGCCCTGCCACAGGCCGGGCAGGACCCGGCCCGGCACGCGTCGCAGGAGCAGGATCTCCGGTCCGTCGGCCGCCTCGCGGAAGATCCAGACGTCAACGAGGTCGGGGCGGAACATCAGGCCGGCCGCGAGCCGGCGAGCAACCCCGCCTCGAGCCGGTGGAGCTGGTCGAGGTGCATCAGGTCGTGGACCCCGGCGAACAGCAGCCACTCCCCGCACCGGAGCCGCCCCACGAGTGGATGGACGAGTGGGCACGGGTCCGCTTCGTGCCCGGCGATCGAGCGCGCCGCGCGGGCGACGATCTTCTGGCTCCGCGCGATACCGGCGAGGAGCCGCTCCCGCGAGGCGTCCGCGGGACCGGGCACGCCTGGGACCACCGGTCCTGCCGCGGCCGGCCAGCGACCCGAGGCGGCGAGGCCGCCGGCATAGGCAAGACCCTCGCGCGCTGCGATGTCATGGCCGATCGCCTCGGCGACGGTCCAGTCCTCCTCGCCGCCGGGCGCCGCGAACGCCGCCTCGGGGAGGCGCGTCACGATCGCGGACAGGACATCGGCGACGGCGGCGAGCTGGACGACGATGCCATCCGCGCTGCCCGGCCCGGCCCGCCGGCGGACCTCGCGCCGGACCGAGATGAACCGTTCGGCCTCGATGCCGTCATACGCCGAGACGATGTCCGGGGCGCTCGGCTCGAGCTCCCGGAGCCAGTGGGTCATCCCCGTCGGGGCCGGTTCAGAGCCGCTCGACGCGCTCGACGGGGAGGACGAAGACCGTCGCGCCGCCGACCTCGACCTCGAGCGGATAGGGCATGAAGAACTCGCCCGGCTCCATGATCGGCGGCATCGGGTTGACCACCTGGGTCCGGGCCTTGCAGTTCGCGGCGATGATCTCCATCACCTCATCCACGGCCGGCTCTTCGACGCCGAGCAGGATCGTCGCGTTCGACTGCTTGAGGAACCCGCCCGACGAATGCAGGCGCGTCGCCCGGTACTGCTTCTCGAGCAGCGCGTCGACGAGTGCGCCGGCATCCTCGTTGTGGACGATGGCGACCACGAGCTTCACAGCCCGAGTATAGGCGCACCCGCGAGCGCGGCCGGACGGGCGGACGCTCCGGAGGGCCGAGAAGCGCCGAAAGCGGGGGGTTACTCTGTGTCCATCGAAGCGCGCCGATCGACCGCCAGGGGTGACGAGTGACACACGAACCGGGGACCGCGTCCCACAGCCCGACCTCCATCCTTGCCGGGGTCGCCGCCGCCCTCGCCCAGACGGATGACCTCGACGCCGGACTTGGCCGGTTGCTGTCGCTCGCCGGCACGTCCGTGGGCGCACCCGTCGCGGCCGTCTACCTCCAGGATCCGGACCGGGCAGGCCTCCAGCTGGCGGTGACGATCGGCCTGGACGCCGCGCATCGTTCGGCGGTCGAGGACGCCCTCGACGCGGATGGCGACGCCGTTGGTGCCGTCGCCCGCGATCGGGTGACGGTCGTGGCGACGGAGGGTGCGTTCGTGGCGGCGGCCGGTGTCGCGGCGGCCTCCATCCGGCCGCTCCTCATCGCGCGTGGCGGGGTCGAGCTGCCGCTCGGCGTGCTCGCCGTCGCGTGGGACGAGGCGCACGAAGAGACGGCCGAGGATCAGGCGCTCCTGGACTCCGTCGCCGCGCTGTGCGCGGTCGCGATCGACCGCCATCGCCTGGCGACGATGGTCGCGGAACGGTCCGAGTGGTTCGAGCGGATGGCCCACACCGACCCTCTGACGGGCCTGGCCAACCAGCGGACCTTCGCCCGTGTGCTCGAGCTCGAGCTCGCCCGCGCCGGCCGCCAGGGCAGTGAGGTCTCGGTCGCCATCTTCGACGTCGACGATTTCGCGGCGATGAACCTGGAGCAGGGCCACCAGACCGGCGACGACATCCTCCGCTCGGTGGCGTCCGTGCTGGCCGAATCGGTCCGCCTGGTCGATACGGTCGCCCGCTACGGCGGCGACGAGTTCGTCGTCATCGCCCCGGGTGCCGCCGGCGCGCTGGTCGCCCGGCGGATCCTGGACGGCATCGCCGCCCTCGAATCGGTGGGCGGCCACCCGATCACCGTGTCGGCCGGGATCGCCCGCTTCCCGACCGATGGGACCACGGCGGACGACCTGCTGAGCGCCGCGGACGCGGCACTCGGACGCGCCCGGACCTCGGGTGGCGGCACGATGGAGGTCGCCGCGATCGAAGCGGGCTGAGCCCGTTCACGAGACCCGCCTCGGGCGTTCCCGCGGGAGACGATCACGGCCACCGGAGCGGAACGGCCCAGGCATCGCCGGGAGCCGAGATCGCTGGGAGCCGAGCTGGCCCCCGCGTGGCACCGGGAGCTACGTCAGCCGCTCGGCGACCGCCACGACGATCGCATCGGAGACCACGTCGAAGGACTGCGTCGCGTCGATGACGACGAAGCGGTCGGGCTCGGCGGCCGCAAGGGCGAGGAAGCCGGCCCGGACGCGCTCGTGGAACTTGAGGTCGAAGCCCGCCTCGAACCGGGTCACTTCGGCGCCCGACTTTCTGGCCAGGCCGACCTCGGGCGGCAGGTCGAGCACGATCGTCAGGTCGGGCCGGAGGCCGCCGGTCGCGAACCGCTCCAGCATCCGTAGCTCGTCGCGCGGCAGGCCGTCGCCGTAGCCCTGGTAGGCGAGCGTCGAGTCGGCGAATCGGGCGCACACGACGACGTTGCCGCGAGCGAGGGCGGGGGCGATCACCTCGGCGACGAGCTGGGCGCGTGCGGCGTTGAAGAGCAACGCGTCGGTGCGCGGGTCCGGGGCACCGCCGGGGCCGCCGGCGACCGCGGTCTCGAGCAGGATCGCCCGGACACGCTCCCCGAGGGCGGTGCCGCCGGGTTCGCGGGTGAGGACGACGCCCGACCCGCCGGCAGCGAGATGCTCCCGCAGGACCTCCGCCTGGCTGGTCTTGCCGGATCCCTCGGGCCCCTCGAGGGTGATGAAACGGCCTCGGAGATCGGGCACGGGGCGCGTGGTCACGGCCCGAGTGTACCGGCTGGCATTGCCCGGATCGCGGATCGTCCGGCCCGGGCCCGGAGCGAACCCTTGGGCGATACTCGGTGAGGGCACCCGAGACGGAGGGCATGTGAAGGTTCCGCGCGCCACTCGGGGACGGCTCCTTGGTGCCGCCGCGTTCGCATTCGTGGCGGTGCTGTGCGGCCCCGCCGTGGCGCTCGCCCACCCGCTCGGCAACTTCACGATCAACCACTACGCCGGCCTGCGGGTCTCGCCGCGCGCGATCAGCCTCGACATCGTCATCGACGAGGCCGAGCTGCCGACGTTCACCGAGCGCCAGCGCCTGGACACGGATGGCGACGGGTCGGTGAGCGACGACGAGATCGAGGCGGAGCGGCTGGTCGCCTGCGCTCGGCTCTCCGGTTCGCTCCACCTCACGGTCGACGGGACGGTCGAGCCGCTCGTCGCGTTCGCGGCCGGGATCTCCATGCCTCCGGGCGCGGCCGGATTGTCGACGATGCGGACCGTCTGCGAGTACACGGCGCCGATCTCGGGCCTCGAGAACGGCGTGAGCGTGACCTTCGAGGACGGGTCGTTCGCTCAACGGATCGGCTGGCGCGAGATCCGGGTCCTGGGTGAGGGCACGACCGTATCGGACGGGTCGGTGATCGGAGCGGACGGCCGGCAGAGCTCGGCCGATCTGTCCATCGACCTGGGCAGCGTCCGGTTGACCGCTTACCCGGCATCGATGATCGCCCACCCTCCGGCCGTCACCGGGGTGACGTTCCGCGTCAAGGCCGGAGGCCTGGCGCTGCCCCCCTTCACGGCGCCCGACGCGAGCCCGCTCCCGGACGTGGCCCAGCCATCCCCGCCGGCAGCCACGTCACCGGCAAGCCCGACGCCGGTCGGGATCGGATCGGTGAACCTCCCGGACGGCTCTGCGGCGCCGGTCCCGACGGCGCTGCCCGGTTCGGCCAGTGTCCCGGCCGGAGCCGTGCCGGGCGGGATCCAGGACCAGATCGCCGGACTCCTCGAGACGAAGGACCTGAGTCCGCTCGCGCTCATCGGCTCGTTGTTGCTGGCCGCCGGATCGGGGGCGATCCACGCCATCTCGCCCGGACACGGCAAGACCGTGATGGCCGCGTACCTCGTGGGGTCGCGCGGATCGGCCCGTCACGCCGTGGCGCTCGGGCTCACGGTGACCGTCTCGCACACCGTCGGGGTGCTCGCCCTGGCGGTGGTCGCGCTCTTCGCGGCGCAGGTGATCCCGCCCGAACGGCTCTACCCGATCCTGGGGGTCGCCTCCGGCGCGACGGTCGTGGGGATCGGCTGCTGGCTGGTCGTGGGGCGGGTGCGGATCTTGCGGCGCGCGCGGTCGACCGGGGATCCTGGGCACGAGCTCGCGGTCGCGATAACCCCCGGCGGGCACGGTCACGGCGAGATCCGCCATACCCACGTTCCGACCCGCGCCGACCTGACGTGGCGGAGCCTGTTCGCCCTCGGCCTCGCCGGCGGCCTCGTCCCATCGGCGTCAGCCCTGCTGCTGCTCCTCGGCTCGCTCGCGGCCGGCCGCGCGGGCTACGGCCTCGTGCTGGTGGTCGCCTTCGGCGCCGGCATGGCGGTCGTGCTCGCGGGCATCGGCCTGGCCCTCGTCTACGCCAGCCGGTTCATCGAGCGGTGGCCGCGCAGCTCGTCGCTCGGCCGCGCGTGGGACATGCTCCCGCTCGCGGCGGCGCTCGTGGTGGTCGTCGCCGGCCTGTACCTCACGAGCCAGTCGCTCTCCGTCTCGTTCTGAGGCACGGCCGACTCGCCGTTGACCCGCCGTGTACCGGTAACGCGCCGCCGTGGTTCACTGGAGACATGGCGACAACGGTCGCACCCCGCAAGCGGGGGCGGCCACGACGAACAACTTCCGGCCCGTCTGCCCGGAGCACCCCGAGAGCAACGTCCAACTCGACGGCTTCACCATGGGCTGGAGCACCTTCCACCGCCGCCCGCGCTATCGCTGCATGACGCCCGCGGGAACGCGCGGACACGTGGTCACCCTGCCGATCCCCGTCCGGACCCCGACGGACCGTCACCCCGACTCCGGCCAGGCGTGCCCACGCTGCGAGCACGTGCTCGAGCGGCACGAGGGCACGAAGACCGGGGCAGACTTCCTGTACGGCCACACCGAGATCGCCGCGGCGCTCACCCGCGTCGGCGAGGGCGACACGTTCCGCTGGGCCTCGATGGCGATGCGCCAGGCGATCTTCCGCACCTCGCGTGAGCACGTCGCCACATCGACGTGGGGCAGACGAGCCGGGAAGGTCACCTCGCCGCCGAATACGTCGATGCGTACGCCGATGTGATCCTCGGGCCGCTCACCCCGACCGCGTGGCCGCGGTTCATCGCCATCGACTCGCTCCCGCTCCGGACCCGCGGCTACCGCAAGGGCGAGAAGGTCGGCAATCTCGAGGCCGGCGAGATCCTCGTCGCCATCGACCACACCGCCCGGCGCGGCGTCCCGGTCCTCATGCAGGTCCAGGGCGGCAAGGATTCCGACTGCTGGAAGGCGTTCTTCGCCTCGCTCACGGGCGAACCGGAGTGGATCGAGGCCGACCTCGACGACGCGATCGCGAAGGCCGTCAAGGAGACCTGGCCGAAGGCCATCCTCTTCCGGTCACGGGATCACCTCATGCGGCTCATGCGGGACCGCGCGCTCCTCGACGGCATCCCCTCGGCGGTGCGGATCAAGAACCCCGAGAAGCGCGTGCCCCGACGCGCCCTCTGGCCGTACAACCAGCCGGTCCAGGAGTTCGAGGCGCACCCGTTTTCGCCGCGATCCAGACGTGCCAGCGCGGGCCGGAGGAGTGGGCGGCATTCCTGGCCCTCGTCGAGGAGCACATCCCCGCCGAGAAGGTGCAGCTGCGAGGCTGGCTCGCGACCAACGAGCCGCTCATTCGCGTCCAGTGGGAGTTGGCCGACAAGTTCCGCGGCCGGCCGGTCGGCTCCGGCAACGTCGAGGGCGTGATCCGCGAGTTCCTCGGCAAGCACGTCGAACCGCGGGCGGGGCGGATGACGAACGTGGCCCGCCTGAATCGGGTTCTCGGGCTCATGACCCTCCAGTTGCGCGCCGAGGCGCGCGAAGCCCGCTACGCGGGTCTCCTCCGCACCCACTTCGCCGAGCGGGCCAATCGCTCCGGTGTCGAGGATTGGCGAGCGTGCCAGGACCCCGACGAGGACCGATCGCTACCGCGCCTCGTCCATGAGTGCGACGAGCGACAAGAGGCCCGCGAACGTGTAGATGCGCGACGGCGCAAGGCGATCGAACGCCTCCGGCGGCTCCAGGAGGGCGAGGCGCGCCGCCAGCAGGCCGGCCTCTCGCCGCTCCACCGCGGACGACGCGTCGGCCGGCGGGCCAGGCAGTCCACGCGGGGCAAGATGGTCGCCGACTTCCCGGCCGCCCTCGCAGAGTGGGACTGGAGCCTGAACCCGGACAAGGACCCGGCCGCGACGCCCGCCAGCAAGAAGGACCGCGTGGTCTGGCGCTGCGCGCTCGACCCGGACCACGTCTGGACCGCCCGGATCTTCGACCAATTCAACGGCGGCCATCGGTGCCCGTTCTGCATGGGCGTGCGTGTCCATCCGAAGGAGTCGCTCGCGGCGCTGTTCGGGGAGATCACCGGCGAATGGCATCCCACGAAGAACCGCTCACTTCGCGCGTACGAGGTGCTCCCGGGCTCCGGTCGCCGCGCCTGGTGGCGATGCGGAAAGGGCCACGAGTTGCCCGCCTACATCTTCTCGCGCACGAAGCAGCAGACCAACTGCCCGAGGTGCTTCAGGGAGCGCCAGCCAGAACTCGCTCGCGCCGGGGCCGCGCGCCGACGGCGGGCGCTGGCGACCGCGTGAACCATCACCTTCGCCGGGCGGGCTGGCCCTTGACTTCACCAGGGAACGGCACGACGCTCCAAGGAGTCGGACACTCGACGGCGTCCGGCAAACGGGGGTGACGCGGATGGCGACGCCATCGGGCTGGCTGGCCTCGCAATCGCGTGCGGCGCGCGCGAGGGCACATGGCGTCGCCCGCGCGCAATTGCGATGCTGACGGCCATCGTGTGTATGGCTGCGGCGTGTGGGTCGCCTCCCTCGCCGTCGTCGACCGGCGCGAGGACCAGCCCGGCTGACACACCCGTCCCGACCGCTGCGACTTCTGCGCCGATCACTTCGGCCCCGACGCTCCCGTCGGTCGATCCCACGTCCTGCCGCCTGTCGGACCCGGTTCCGGTGACCGCACCGGCCAGCCTGACGAGCCTCTCCGGTTCGGTAGCCGGGATCACCGACCGCGGCGAGTTGATCGTGCTCCAGTCGCACTTCGTCGGCGTCGGCGACACGCTGAGCCTCTTCGATCCGGGGACGGGCACCGTCACCAAGGTCGTCGCGCGTCCCGTCGCCAAGAGCCAGGAAGCAGCGACCTCCCAGATCGGATGGCGACCGGGAACGCCGACTGGGTCATCTGGGAGGAGGTCGGCTTCCTTATCGAACACGCCGACTGGCGGATGTACGCGGTGGACCGCCGGACCGGCACGATCCGCAAGGTCGCCGCCTTCGATGCCTGGGCTGGCGGCCCGGCCGCGCCTGGCTGGGCGAGCGACATCTCCCTGCTCGGTGACATCGCCACCTGGTCGGCCCCGGCGATGATCGGCCCGAACCGGGCCGGCGAGCAAATCTACATCGCGAACTTGCGTGCCAAGACCGAGCAGCGACTCGACGTAGAAGCGCGGTGGCCCTCGCTCCTGTCGACGAGCCAGATCGCGGCCGCTATGCAGGTTGGGACCGACCCAGGCAGCGGCAGAGTGCTGTCACAGCCCACGACGATCACGCTCAAGGATGGAAAGGCAACTCCGCAAGATTGGATCAGTCCGGCCCGCCTGCTCGGCCAGGCATCGAGTTCGGCTGGGACAGTGGTTGCGCGCCTCCTGATGGAGGCGACGGCAGACGACCCGGTCGCGGTCGCCGATGTGGTGACGTACGATCCGAATGGCGTCACCAGGACCTTCCCCCTGTCGATGGAGTGGGGGTCCGTCGTGGCGGGGAGCGGCTTCCTCGCTTGGACCGACCAGCAGCATCTGTGGGTCCTCCCGTCGCGACAGGCCGAGCCATCGTTGTTGCTACAGACGAGCGCCGACTCGACCCAGGCACCGCAAGTCATCGTGAACGGGACCCAGATCTTCTGGCGACCAGTCGGCTTCGACTACGACTGGAGCACGAACCGAATGGCGACGGTGGCCTGTCCGTAACGCCGCCGGCACGAGCGGTGGGGCCACTCGTAGCCGGACGGTGACCCGTGTCGCGGAGTAGGTCACTGGCGGTGTCTTCGGTCGTTCGCGCAATGGCCCTGCGTCTGCGGCCGACCCGAAGGCGCGGCCGTGCGGTCCACGACGCAACTCGACAGCCGATTGCCCGCGAACAAGGCACGGGTCTAACGAGTTACCCACCGCACGTCGCACAGAATGGGAACGGAACGGGGACCGGCGGTGTACATATCGTGATGGCAAGGCGACAGCTCCACGTGCTCGCGCTTCCAGTGCTGGCCGTCGTCGTACTCATCGGCTGCGTGACGGGGACGGCACCGGGAGCACTCGGGTCGGTGTCGTCCCCGAGTAGCGCCAATCCCACCAACCCCTCAGCAACGCCGGCCGACACCGCCCCTCCGAGCGTCGCGGCGGTCACCGCGCCTCATGTCCCGTCGACCTGTCACCTGACGAAGCCAACTCTTCCGTTCGTTCCACTGGCCAGTCACCCGGCGCCGGCCCGCCTGCCCGCCTATTACGACTCGGAGTGGTATGGCGACGCGCGACTCTGGACGATCCTGCGCCACGGCGGCGAGGTCTGGTACGGCCTGCCCCGCGGGCCCGACGGCCTCGTCCAGAAGACGTTCTGGTGGAGCGCCGACTTCAACGTCAACCGCGAGCCCCAACCGGCGATCACTGTCACGGGACAACAACTCGACGGACCCGAGCGGTTCACGTCGCCGGCTCCCGGTACGAACGCCGAAGCCGACTTCGGGTCGGCCATGCTCGTGGGGATCGACGTCCCGACCGCCGGGTGCTGGCGGATCACGGCCACGTACCGAAATGCGAGCCTCTCGTTCGTCGCATGGGTCAGCGGCTGACAGCCCCGGCGCAGGACATTCGCGGAAACCCTGCTCTCCCACTTCGGAGTGGCCTGGCGCCTGCGTAGACTTCGACAATCATGGCCGCGAGTCGATCACGATCAAGATCAGGCGCGCGTGCGATGCTCATAGCCTTCGTGGTCGTAGCTCTGGTCGCGATCGTTGGGCTCTGGCGAGGCGATGCCCCGGTGCCCCCGAGGTTCGTCGGATACGTTGACGGCGCGCGGCAAACGTCTCGTATCGACACGGGACTCGGCCTCGTTCCTCTGAGGTTCGTCGAGGCGCGCTGCCGAGGGGACGACGCCGTCTTTGTCTTCGAGCCGACGCTTCCGTTCTTCGGCGGGCTCCGGGCGTATGCCGTCGGCCATTTCGCACCCGCGGATTGCGTCGGTGACTGCGTGAGCGCTCTCGCCGGGATCGGCCCGTCAGAGTTTCAGCACGACTGGTCGGGCCTAGCGACGGGAAGCTGCGGCTAGGTTCGCATCACATTCCCGAACGCTCGCGGACCTCACCGTGATGTAGCCTCGACCAGTGGGCATGGAGCGGTTGACATGCGGGTGATGGCGGCGACCCTCGTGATCGCCGCCTCGCTGCTGAGTGCCGCAGCCGTCGCGGCTTGCACGGGACCTGCCTCGGGTCGACAGTTCACGGCGGTCCTGCAGGTCTCCGACGAGGTCCCTCCGCTACCCGTGGTCCTGAACGATGAGACCGGCCTGGTGACCGGGATCGCATCGGCGCCGATGGACCCGGGCGCCGCATACGCGGAGCCCGCCGTCCGGGCGGATCCGACCGATCCGAACGCCTTCATCATCAGTTGGCTCGGGGGCGCGTGTGACAACGATGCCGCGCTGACGTTCAAGCGGATGGAGGGGGTCTACGTGCTGAACGTGGCCGTGAACGGCAAGTTCGGTTTCCCTGGCGGCTGCACCGCGAACGGCATCCTTCGGGACGTCCGGATCGTCACATCGAGTCCGATCCCCCTCGACTCGATCGTCGCCGCCGGACGAACCTGAGGCCGAACCAGGTCAAATCCACGAACACCCGGCGACGCGGGTTGTCGGCGCGGGTGGATCGGCACGACCCGGGATAGGTCGATCTCCCGATGCGCCAACGAGACGGACGCCTGCTACCCTGCCTGCGATGCGCGACCTGACCGATCGGGCCCTGGACACCGCGACCCGTCGGGGCGCCTCCTACGCGGATGTCCGTGTGGTCCGCAGCCTCACCGAATCCATCTCGATCAAGTCCGGCCGGGTGGAGGGCGTCGCTTCGGGCGAGAGCGAGGGGTTCGGCGTCCGCGTCCTCGTCGACGGCGCGTGGGGGTTCGCGAGCTCCCGGAGCATCGACGCGACCGAGATCGACCGGGTCGCTGCCGAGGCGGTCCGGATCGCCAGGGCGTCCGCGACCGCCCTCCGGAGACCGGTCGTGCTCGACGATCGTCCGCCCGCCCACGGCACGTTCGAGACGCCGGTCGCCGAGGACCCGTTCACCGTGTCGCTCGAGTCGAAGATCGCGGACCTCCTGGCCGCCGACGACGCGATGAACAAGGTCAAGGGCGTCGCCTACACGGAGAGCCTGTACGCCGCCCAGCGCGAGTGGAAGACCTTCGCCGCGAGCGATGGCAGCTTCACGGAACAGACGATCACCCACGTCGGTTCCGGGGTGGAGGCGAACGCGATCGAGGGCGACGAGCACCAGCGCCGGAGCTGGCCCGACAACGGCGGCGGGTGGCAGGCGGCCGGCTACGAGTACGTCCGGTCGCTCGACCTGCTCGGGCACGCCGAGGAGTACGCCGAGGAGGCCGTCGCGCTCCTGTCGGCGCCGCAATGCCCGCCCGGCCGCCGGACGATCATCCTCGACCCCTCGCAGCTGTACATGCAGATCCACGAGTCGTGCGGCCATCCGACCGAGCTGGACCGGGTCTACGGCACCGAGGCGTCATACGCCGGGACGAGTTTCCTGACGACCGACAAGCTCGACGAGGGCTTCCGCTACGGCTCGGACCTCATCACGATCGTCGCCGACGCGACCGCCGCCGGCGGGATGGGCACGTTCGGCTGGGACGACGAGGGCGTCGCCGCCCAGAACGTGCCGCTCATCAAGGAGGGGATCCTCAGCGGATACCTCACCTCGCGCGAGACCGCGCCGCGCATCGGCCGGCGCTCCGGCGGGGCGATGCGGGCCGACGGCTGGAACCGCATCCCGCTGATCCGGATGACGAACATCAACCTGCAGCCGGTCCCCGGGATGAGCCTCGACGACATCGTCGCCGACACGGACGACGGGCTCTATCTCGCCCAGTGCCGGAGCTGGTCGATCGACGACCGGCGGCTCAACTTCCAGTTCGCCACCGAGGTGGGCTACGAGATCAAGGGCGGCAAGAAGGGCCGCCTCGTCAAGAACCCGACGTACACCGGCATCACCTACGAACTCTGGCGGTCATGCGACGCGGTCGGCGACGCCTCCAGCTACCGGATGCTCGGCACGCCGAACTGCGGCAAGGGCGAGCCCGGCCAGGTCGGGCACATCGGCCATGCCGTCTCGGGGGCGCGCTTCCGCGACGTGCAGGTGGGCGTGCTCAAGTGATCGCGTCGCGAGGCGCACTCCCGGGGGAGCGGCGGCGATGAGCGACCCGACCGCGGAGTGGCTCGCGATCGCCGAGCGCACCGTCGCCCTGGCCACGGCCGCCGGCGCGACCGAGGCCGAGGCGCTCGTCACGGCCGCCGACGCGCGGCTGACCCGATTCGCGAACAGCGAGATCCACCAGAACGTGGCCGAGACCAATGCCGACTGCAACCTGCGGTTCGTCATCGGCAAGCGGGTCGGCGTCGCGTCGTCCGGCCGGGTCGACGACGAGGGCCTGCGCCGTCTCGTCGAGAGTGCCGGGGCGATCGCCCGGAACGTGGCCGAGCTCGAGGACTGGGCCGGCCTGCCCGAGCCTGACGGAGCGCCGAACGTGCCGGATCCGGTGATGTTCGCGCCCGCGACCGAGGCGTCCGACCCGGAGCAGCGGGCCGAGGGCGTTCGGGCGGTCATCTCCGCCGCCGACCAGGTCGGCGTCATCGCGTACGGCTCGTTCGCCACCAACGTCGAGCGGATGGCCGTCGCCAACTCGCGCGGGATCCGCTCGTCGCAGGAGCGGACCTGGGCGCAGCTGATCACGGTCTCGATGAGCCCGGACGGCGGCACGGGCTATGCCGAGGCCGCCGCGGTGGACGTGACGGCCATCGACGCGGCCGCGCTCGGGCGCGAAGCGGCCGCCAAGGCACGCGCCACGGGTTCGGCCCAGGCGATCGAGCCGGGCGACTACCCGGTGGTGCTCGAGGAGTACGCCGTCGTCGACATCCTGGACATGCTCGGCTACCTCGGGTTCAGCGCGCTCGCCGTCCAGGAGGAGCGTTCGTTCGTCGAGATCGGCAAGCGGATCGGCTCCCCACTGGTCACGATCCGCGACGACGGCACGGACCCGGCCGGCCTGCCCATGGCGATCGACTACGAGGGCGTGACCAAGCAGCGGGTCCTGCTCGTCGAGGCGGGGGTCTGCGCCGGGCTCGTGTACGACTCCCAGACCGCCGCGCGGGCCGGCGTCCGATCGACCGGCCACGGCCTGCCGGCGCCGAATCCGTACGGCCCGTTCCCGCTGAACATGGTCATGGATGCGGGGGCCGCTTCGCGGGAGGAGCTCATCGGCGGCCTCGACCGCGGTCTCCTCGTGACCCGCTTCCACTACACGAACCCGGTCCACCCCAAGCTCGGGATCGTGACCGGGATGACCCGGGACGGGACGTTCCTCGTCGAAGGCGGCAAGATCGTCGCCCCGGTCCGGAACATGCGCTTCACCCAGAGCTACCTCGAGGCGCTCGGCGCGGTGAGCGCGGTGGGCCGCGACCGGAAGACGCTCAAGGGCTTCCTCGGCGGCTGCGTCGTCCCGGCGCTCCGCATCGACGCCTTCACGTTCACGGGCGCCACCGAGCACTGACCGGGTGCTCGACCGCTCGACGATCCGCGAGCGCCTCGCCTGGCCGGCCGACCCGATGGTCCACCGGCGCATCCGCCGGCTCTGGCAGCGCCACTCGATCGCCGAGGACCGACGCGACATCGACGGGCTGATCGCGACGCTCACCCCGGACTGCGTCTACGAGCTCGTGCCCACGGGGCAGCGCTGGGAAGGTCATCCGGGGGCGCGCGAGTTCTACACGACCCTGTTCGCGGCCTTTCCGGACAACCGGTTCGACCTGACCGACATCGTCATCGGGCCGCAGGGGGTCATGGAGGTCGCGACGCTGACCGCGACGCACCTCGGGCCGTTCGCCGGCCTCGAGCCGTCGGGTCGTGCCGTGCGACTGGTCGTCGTCATCCACTTCCCGTGGGACCCCGACGCTCGGCTGTTCACCGGGGAGCGGATCTACCTCGACCGGGCGCAGCTGACCGGCTGAGGTCGCTTCGGGCACCTCAGCGGACGCGGTGGACGCGTAATGGCGCGTGACGCAGGACCCCGTCGCACCCCACTACCTGCCGCCGTGACGGCCACCTCGGCATCTTCCAGGTTAGGGGGCCGTCAAGGACTTCCCGGAGGTCGATGCCGGCGTCACCTGCCCCGGTCTCGTGAGTGGCGGGCGTTCATCGGCGCCCAGGCGATGCCGTCAAGGGCCTGCTTGCCCTGGAAGATGACGACCTGGCCGTCGCCGGGTCGGCGAAGCACTGGGCGCCGATGCCGAGAGCGCGCACGGGCCATCGCCGAGGGCACGCACAGCCGATGCCGCGCCGGTAGGCCGACTCACCACTCGACGAGCTTCCAGATCTCGGGCTCGAGCTCACCCGGTCGGCCGCCGACGTCCGCGAAGATCGCGACGGCCCGTTTGAGGTGATCGAGCGCATCCTCGCGGCGACCGACGCCTTGGAGCAGGTCGGCCAGGTTGTTCTCGAGCGCGGCCTGGCGATGACGGTCGCCGAGGCGTTCGCACAGGACCAGCGCCTCCTGCGTGAGGGCGATGGCTCGCGCGTGATCACCCGCGTCCGCGACGACGAGCGCGAGGGTGTTCCGGGTCGCGACGCGGAGGGCCGTGTCGCCCGCCACGTCCGCTGCGTCGAGGGCACGCTCGAGGTATCCGGCGGCAGCGCGCAGGTCGTGCCGCGAGCGGGCCACGATTCCGAGGATGTCCGCCGAGCGGGCGATACCGGCCCGATCGTCCACGGCCTCGGCGACCGCGAGCGCCTCCGAGCCGAGCTGCTCGGCCTCCCCGGTCGCGCCCCGTCGATGCGCTACCGCAGATCGGTCCGCGAGGAGCGCCGACCGTCGGGGTGCGTTCGCCCCGTCTACCGTCGCGAGCGCCGCGATGAGGTGGTTGTCGGCGCGGTCCCAGTCGCCCCGGCGGGCGTGGACGAGGCCGAGCCGATGCTCGAGCGAGCTCTGCCGTCCAGGTTCGGCGAGCGCGGCGGCGGATTCGAGTTGAGCGATGGCCATGGCATAGTCGCCAAGGAGGACAAGCACATCGGCGAGCGCCTCGCGGAGGTCGACGGCTGCCGGGTGGCCGAGGGCCAGTGCCGCCTCGAGATGCTCGCGCGCTTCGCGATTCGCATACACGGCGCGCGCCGCATCGCCGGCCCGCCGATGCGCCTCGGCGGCCTCGACCGTCCGCCCGGCCAGGCGCTCGTGATGGGCGATGAGCGGCCACCGACCACTCTCGTCCGGCCCGCCGCGACTCGCGGCGCCGAGTGCTTCGGCCACGCGCCTGTGGAGGAGCCGACGCCGTGCGAGCCCGAGCGACTCGTAGGCGACGTCGCGGAGCCCGCCGTGAGTGAAGTCGTAGCGGACATCCGCGCCGTCCGTCGCGTCCATCTCGCGCACGAGACCGCGCCGGACAAGCTCCTCCAGGCCGGCGATCGTCTCGTCCTCGCTCCGGCCCGATGTGGCCCGGACGGTCCCCAGGTCGAAGGACCGACCGATGACCGCCGCCGCCGCCAGGACCTGGGTCGCGACCTCGCCGACCGCACCGACCCGGGTCCGAAGGAGGGCACGGACGTCGCCAGGGATCGCATGGGGCGCATCCGGCGGCCGGTCGAGTGCCGCAGCGACATACAGCGGCAGGCCCTCCGAGTCCGCGTACAGGCGGTCGACAAGCGCATCGGTCGCCGCGCCTCCGAGTCGCGCGGACGCGAGGTCGGCGACGGCCGCACGGTCGAAACGGCCGAGTGCGATCCGGTTCCCTGCCGCGGCCTCGATGAGGGGGTCGACGATCCGTCGGCCATCTGCGTCGCCGAGGTCCTCGGCCCGCCACGTCACGAGCAAGGCGATGGGCCGGCCGCGCAACCGTCGGGCGAGATAGCCGATCGCCTCGGCCGTGGACGCATCGGCGAGATGGAGGTCGTCGAGGCAGACGAGCCCGAGAGCAGGACCGGCGACGAGCGCGGCAAGGACATCGGCCAGCCCCTCAAGGAGACGTGACCGTCCGAAGGGGTCGGCCGCGCCCACCGGTCGGGGCGCGACCCCACGGAGCGGCACGAGGCGGGCGACTTCATCGAGCAGGTCGGGCCGGATCGATCGCAATCGTTCGCCGGCGCCCGGCCGCTCCAGACCCGCGCGCAGGAGCTCGACGATCGGCCCGAACGCGATCGACCCTTCGCCCGCGTACGCATGCGCCTCGAGCGTCGCCCCGCCCGCGGCGCGGATCGTGGCCGCGACCTCTGCCGCAAAGCGTGTCTTGCCGATGCCCGGCTCGCCCTCGATCACGAGGACACGACCGTCCGGACCGATGGTGTCGAGAGTCTGGCGAAGGGCGTCGATCTCCTGCCCGCGGCCCACGAACGGCAACCGATCCCTGGCGGAGGTGCTCGCCGGCTTCGCGGCTTCGCGGGCGGGGACCTCGGCGACCAGGCGCCCGGCACGGATGGCCTCGTACAGGTCGGTGGTCTCGGCGAGCGGCGCCACTCCCAACTCTGCATCGAGGATCCGCACGCACTCGCGGTACTGACGGATCGCGGCTGCCGGCTCGCCGGCGCGGCTGAGTGTCGTCATGAGGACGCGGTGCGCCGGCTCGTGCAGCTGGTCGAGGTCCAGCCAGCGCCGACCCGCAGCCGCGGCCGCTTCCCAGGCACCGGCGGCTGCGCGCCCGCGGGTCAGGCGCTCGAGCGCTCCGGCGAGATCGCGCCGATGCGCCTCACCCTCCGCCATCTGCCACTCGTCGAACGCTTCGCTGTCGCGGAGGGTGAACCCGGCCATGAATGCGCCCCGATCCAGGGCGACCGCTTCGTCGAGGGCCTTGAGGCATGCCGGACAGGCTTCGTCGGGCGCATGCCCGTGGCTTCGGGCGCGGGCAAGGGCTCGCCGGAACGCATGAATGTCGACGTCGATCCCGGCACCGACAAGCGCGACCGTGGTTCGATCGATCGCCAGGCCCACGCCGCCCAGTCCGGCATTGAGCACTGACAGTGTCCGGCGGAGCGCGCCACGCGCTTCCTGATCGCCCGAGTCGGGCCAGAGCAGGGCCGCCAGCGTCTCACGGCTCGCCGGCCGTCCCGTGACCGCAAGGTAGGCGAGGACGGCGACGGCCTTGCGCGTGTCGACGGCGAGTGGCTCGCCGCGGACCTCGACCCGCACGGGCCCGAGCAGGCGGATCGACACAAGCGCAGCCTGGGCGGACATCGCTGTTCCCACGACCGCAACGGTACACGGCCGGTCAGAGATCCCGTAACGCTTTCCGGACGCGGCGAGCAGAAGATCGACGTCGTACCGTGAACTGGACGCACACGGAGGGCCGAACACTGGACCGACCCGGAGCTCGCATGCTGGCCGTCGGGCTGTGGCTCCTGACGATCGCCCTCTCGCTCGTCGCCGGCGGGCTGATGGTCGCGAACCTCGCGGCCCGGACGAGCGGGACAGATCCCCTCGCATCCTGGGGCCTGCCCGGATTCGGATCGGTCTTCGGCCTGACGTTCGGGACGGTCGGCCTCATCGTGGCCCGGCGGCTGCCCGACAACGTCATCGGCTGGATCTTCGGCGCGATCGGCCTGCTCTTCTCGATCGAGGCCTTCCTCATCGAGTACGCGACGGCCGCGATCGTCACGTACCCAGGGCGTCTTCCGGCGGGCCAAGGCCTCGCCTGGATCCTTGCCTGGATCTGGGTCCCGCCGGTCGTCCTGGCCGCGAACGTCCTGCCCCTGGTCTTCCCCACGGGTCACCTGTCGTCGTCCCGGTGGCGTCCCGCCCTCTGGCTCGGAGTCGTGGCGATCGTCGTGTCGTCGGCGACGCTCGCGGTCGTCCCAGGGCCGATCACCCAGGTGCCATTCGTCCAGAACCCGGTCGGCATCCCGGGCCTCGATCTCTCGTCGTCGGTCGCCGGGACCGCGATCTTCGTTCCCTTGCTCCTCGCGATCGGCCTGGGAGCGGCGGGCCTCCTCTACAGGTTTCGCTCGGTGGGCGGCGACGCGCGTCAGCAGATCAAGTGGCTGCTCCTCGCCTGCAGCGGCGTCGGCGTCGGTTTGCTCCTGTCGGGTGGCGAGTACGTGCTGACCGGCCGCCAGGCCAAGCCGTTCCAGATCGTCGTGCTCGCCGCCGCGCTCGGCATCCCGGTCGCGGCCGGACTTGCGATCCTGCGCTACCGCCTCTACGAGATCGATCGGATCATCAGCCGGACGCTGGCCTACGCCCTGCTGACGGTGATGCTCGTGGCCGTGTACGCAGCCGGGTTCGCCCTCGTCCAGTCGGTCCTGGCCACGTTCACGGGTGGGGGCGGGGCATTCGCGGTGGCGTCCTCGACGCTCGCAGTGTTCGCCCTCTTCCAGCCGCTCAGGCGGCGGGTGTCGAAGGCGGTGGACCGGCGCTTCAACCGGACCCGCTACGACGCCGCGCAGACGATCGAGGGCTTCGCCGCCCGGCTTCGCGACGAGGTCGATCTCGACCGCCTCGGAGGCGAGCTCCGGACGACCGTCGGACAGAACCTCGCGCCACGCTCGGTCGCGGTTTGGCTCCGTCCGTCCGCCCGGCCGGGCGATTGATGAGGGACAGGGCGCTCATGCCCGTCGGGGTCGGCACAGGCGGCGCGTCCGCTCCGCCGACGCTCGGCACGATCCGACTGGTGGCCGTTGGCGCGACGTGGATGGGAACGCTGATCGGTGCCGTCGCGATCGTCGTCGCCAGTGGACACCGGGGCGGCGTCTCCGATGGTGGAATCGATCCCACGTTCGTCGGATTGGCTGTCGACGTCCTGGCCTTCTCGAGCGTCGGCGCCGTCCTCACGCTCCGGCTGTCGGAGAACCGCGTGGGCCTCGTCATGATGGTCGGGGCCGTCCTGATGGTGCTGACGTTCCTTGGCTATGTCCTCGGGGCGGTGCTCACTGCCACGGTCGGAGTAGACGATCCCCTCGCCGCCCTCCTGACCCTCCTCGGTGGGATGGGGGTCAACCCGACGCTTGTCGTGGGCGGCGGCCTGCTGGCCCTCGTCTTCCCGGACGGGCGCCTCCCGGGCCCTCGTTGGCGGTGGCCGGTTCGGGCGATCGCGGCAGCACTGACGGTCGGCAGCCTGCTGATCGCCACTCGGCCCGGCCCGATCGCGGACGGCCAGGGCCGCAACCCCCTTGCGATCGCAGGCATCGCCTGGCTCCAGACCATCGCGCCTCTCGGGGAAGTCCTGTACGCCATCGCCCTGTTCGGTGCGCTCGTGCTGGCGTTGGCCGGCATCACGATCCGCTTCCGACGCTCGCGGGGCGTGGAGCGAGAGCAGCTCAAGTGGTTCGCCGCCGCCAGTGTCGCCGTCATCGTCCTCCTCTCGCTCAGCCTTACCGATGGGTCGGGCCAGACCACCGCCCTCAGCCTGCTCGCCGTGTCGAGCCCCGCGCTGCTGCCGATCGCCGTGGGCATCGCGGTCCTGCGCTACAAGCTCTATTCGATCGACCGAATCATCAGCCGCACGCTCGCTTGGGCGCTCGTGACCGGCCTGCTCGCCGCGGTGTTCGTCGGGCTCGTCGTCGGTCTGCAGGCGTTCTTCGCCACCCTCACGGGCGGGAGCGCCCTGGCTGTGGCTGTCTCCACCCTCGTCGTGGCGTCGCTCTTCCAGCCCGTCCGTCGGCGCATCCAGACCGGGGTGGACCGTAGCTTCGACCGCGCGAGATACGACGCGAGCCAAGCCATCGCGGCACTCGGAACCCGATTCCGAGACGAGATCAACGTGGAGGACCTGGGCGGCGAGCTGAGGACCATCATCACGAGCACCGTCGCGCCGGCGTCGGTCGGCGTCTGGTTGCGCAAGCCGTGACCCGCACTCTATTGGCGTTCCGAATCCACGACACTGGATCCTTTCGTAACGGAATCCGGACGACGGAGGGGTAGAACAGGGCCATGACGTTGATCCGAACGGTCCGCCGGACCCTCCGCATCGGCCGGGACGCCGGCGACGTCACGAGCGCGACCCTCCCGCTCGCCGCCCCGGCCGCGGTCGCGACCGGCCCCGAGATCGACATCGCTCCGAACGATCCGCTGCTCGCCTACCTGCAGGCCGCGCCGGGCCCGGTCGATGTGTCCACCCTTGAACTCGATTCGCCCGCCTTGCGCGTGATGCAGGCCGCCGGCGTCGTCCTGGTCGTGCCGCTGGTCAGCCAGGGTGAGCTGATCGGTACGCTCAACCTGGGACCGCGTCTGTCGGAGCAGGAGTATTCCACGGACGACAGGCGGCTCCTCGCCAGCCTCGCCGCCCAGGCCGCGCCCGCCGTGCGGGTCGCCCAGCTGGTCCAGGAGCAGGCCGCCGAGCTCCAGTCCCGGGAGCGGTATGCCGAGGAGATGCGGGTCGCGACGCTCATCCAGCAGCAGTTCCTGCCGCGCGAGTTGCCGAAGCTCGATGACTGGCAGATCGCGGCCTACTACGGTCCTGCACGGGCGGTCGGCGGCGACTTCTACGACTTCATCGAACTGCCCGACGGGCGGATCGGCATCGTCGTGGGCGACGTCACGGACAAAGGCGTGCCCGCGGCCCTGGTGATGGCACGGACCCACAGCATCCTCCGCGGCGACGCCCCGCGGCTCGTGTCACCCTCGAAGGTCCTCGAGCACGCGAACGAACTCCTCGTCGCCGAGATGCCCGAGAAGATGTTCGTGACGTGCCTCTATCTCGTGCTTGACCCGCGGACCGGGCGGGTCGTGTTCGCGAACGCCGGCCACAACCTGCCATACGTCCGGACCGCGGACGGAGTCATCGAGTTCCGAGCGACCGGGATGCCCCTCGGCTTGCTCCCAGGGATGACCTACGAGGAACGCGAAGCGGTCATCGAGCCGGGCGGAAACGTCCTGCTCTACTCGGACGGGCTCGTGGAGGCGCACGACCCGAGTGGCGACATGTACGGCTTCCCCCGGCTGCGGGAGGCCATGGCGTCCGACCTCGCCGGGGGCGAGCTCATCGACGACCTGCTCCTCGGGCTCCACGCCTTCACCGGCCGAGGCTGGGAGCAGGAGGACGACATCACCCTGGTCACGATCCGCCGCTCGAACGGTCATGCGGCGTCAGAGTTCGCCCGGGACGGGCGGCCGGCCGATCCGGTGGAGCGGACGCTCCTCGACCTGGTCCTGCCGGGGGAGCTCGGCAACGAGCGCGAGGCGATGGAGCGCGTCGCCGAGGCGGTCGCCCCGCTCGCGATCGAACCCGCCCGCCTCGAGCGACTCAAGACGGCCGTGAGCGAGGCGGCGATGAACGCGATCGAGTACGGCAGCGGCGGTTCGCCGGACGTGCCGGTCGAGATCCGCGTGACCGTGACCGACGCCGAGCTCCGGATCGCGATCGTCGATCGCGCCCTCGGCGGCCCCATCCCCGGCGACGACGCGGAGGAGCCGGACATCGAGGCCAAGCTCGCCGGGCTTCAGAAGCCCCGCGGCTGGGGCCTGTTCCTCATCAAGCACATGGTCGACCGGGTAGAAGTGACACCGGGCGAAGACAACCAGACGGTGACCCTGACCCTCGACCTGGAAGGAGGCCACGATGGCCGCACGTCCGCTTGAGGCCGTCGTCGACGGCGGCCCTGAACTCGCCCGGGTGGTCCTGAGCGGGCAGATCGACCGGGACGCCGACGCCGCGATCGCCGGCGCCTACGAGCGCGCCGAGGCGCTGGGCGCGTCCGCGGTGGAGCTCGACTTCGGCGATGTCGACTACATCAACAGCACCGGGATCGCGCTCATCGTGCGGTTCCTGGCCGACGCGCGACGCGATCGCCGCGAGATCCGTGCCCGCGGGCTGACCGAGCACTACCGCGAGATCTTCCGGATCACGCGGCTCTCGGACTTCATGACGATGCTCGACGAGACGCCCGTCTCGGCAGCCAGCGACGGAGGACGACCATGAGCGAGACGGCCACCCGCGTCGGGGTCCGATCGACGAGCGACCCGAGCGTGAGCGTGATCAGCATCGACGGCGACGTGACGTCGGGCAGCGAGGCCGCGCTCATGGCCGCGTACGCCCAGGCGTCAGCCGGCGGTGCCCGGACGATCCTCCTCGACTTCAGCGGCCTCGAGTACATGAACAGCGGTGGGATCGGCCTGCTCGTCACCCTCCTCGTGCGGATCCAGCGGCAGGGCCAGCGCCTGCTCGCGGTGGGCCTCAACGAGCACTACCGCCAGATCCTCGCGCTGACCCGCCTTGACGAGGCGATCGGCATCCACGACACCGAAGCGGACGCCCTGGCCGCCGCCGGCTGACCTTCGCCGCCCTAAGGAGCCCCGCCATGACGACCGCCGAACCGCGAACTCCCCGCGACCGCGACGCCTGGGCGCGTCCGGTCGAACGCCTGGCCACCACCGCCACCGGTCCCCAGGACACGGTCACCGGCCGGAAAGTGACCGGGCCACTCCACGGCTTCGGGCGGATGTGGCAGAAGACGTTCCGCGTCCGCCTCGAGGGCACGGATGTGACGCCCCAGGCGCTCATCACCGTCTGGAAGCGCGACTTCGCGACGTTCTGGCCGAAGAGCGGCCGGTTCCATGCTCCCCTGGCCGGGATCGTGCCGGGCGAAGTCGCGCTCCTCGACCTCGCGCCGCTGCCCGGCGCACCCGTCCGCCTGTCAACGGGCGTGATGGTCCTCTACGCGGACGACGAGTCGTTCACGTTCATGACCCCGGAAGGACATACCCTCTCGGCATGGATCACCTTCTCGGCGTTCCGCGACGGCGACGTCACCGTTGCCCAGGCACAGGCCCTCGAGCGCGCGTCGGACCCGTTCGACGAGCTCGCCTACACCTTCGGCGGCAGCCGCATGAACGACAGGTTCTGGGAGCAGACGCTCGAGTCGCTCGCGCGGAGCGTCGGCGTGGCCGAACCGCTGGTCGATACCCAGAAGACGTGCGTCGACAAGCGCCGCCAGTGGCGGCACGTCCGGAACCTGCGCCACAGCGCCACGATCAACTCGGCCATCTCGACGGTCACGGCGCCGGTGCGCTGGATCTCGCGCCGGGTAAACCGACGCGCCCCGAGCTGAACGCCGGTTCCGCCGCGCGACCGCCCCTTGTGCTGTTGGATGACGCCCAGGTCGTCATACGGCGGCCAAGCGGGCCGTTACGGTCGTTCGGCGAGGTGTTGCGTCGGCCTCCGGCTCGGTCAATGAGCACGGATCGCGCCCTGGGCGCCGTCTCGGACGGCCCGCCGCGGCCCTTGTCAGTCGCCAACGCCCGATATGACGACCTGGCCGTCACGGCGACCGCGAAGGCGTGGCGCGGCTGCCGCATGACGGTCCGCTCGTGACGACCGACGCACCCGATGCGATCGTCGTCGGATCGGGTCCGAACGGGCTGGCCGCGGCCATCACGCTCGCGCGGGCCGGGCGCTCGGTCGTTGTCTACGAGGCGGCCGACACCCCCGGCGGCGGCCTTCGAACGGCAGAGCTGACGCTCCCCGGTTACCGGCACGATCCCTGCTCGGCGATCCATCCGACGGCCCTTGCGTCGCCGTTCTTCCGCTCGATCGACCTCGCCGCTCACGGAGTGACGTTCATCCACCCGGACGTGCCCGTCGCCCAGCCGCTCGATGGCCGACGGGCAGGGATCATCCATCGCTCGGTCGAGACGACGGCCGCTGGGCTGGGTACCGACGGGCGGGCCTGGCGCCGGACATTCGGGCGCATCTCGGGCGAGGTCGACAAGCTTGCGCCCGAGTTGCTCGGGCCGGTCGTCCATGTCCCGCGACATCCGCTCGCGCTGGCCCGTTTCGGGCTCCCCGCCCTGCGCTCTGCCGTGGGGCTCGCGCGCTCGCGGTTCGGTGGGGACGAGGCCCAAGCCCTGTTCGGCGGCCTCGCCGCCCATTCGATGCTGCGGCTCGAGGCTCGGTTGAGCGCCTCGTTCGGGCTCGCGCTGGGCCTCTTCGCGCACGCCGTCGGCTGGCCGATGATCGCCGGCGGGAGCGGCGTGCTCACCGATGCGCTCGTGGCAGAGCTCGCATCGCTCGGCGGTGAGGTCGTCACCGGTCGGCGCATCGGGCGCCTCGACGAGCTCCCCCCGGCGAAGGCGATCCTCTTCGCGACGTCGCCGCGAACGATGCTCGAGGTCTGCGGCGACCGTCTCCCGGCCGGGTACCGCCGACGCCTCGAGCGTTACCGCTACGGCCCGGGCATCTTCAAGATCGACTGGGCACTCTCGGCGCCGATCCCGTGGACGAACGCCGCCGTACGAGGAGCCGGCACGGTCCACGTCGGTGGCACGCTCACAGAGATCGCAACGTCCGAATCCGAGGTCGCGACCGGCCGGCACGCCGAGCGCCCGTTCGTCCTCGTCGTCCAGCAGAGCCAGTTCGACCCGTCGCGGGCGCCCGCCGGCAGGCACACCGCCTGGGCCTACTGCCACGTGCCGTCCGGGTCGACGCTGGACATGACCGCCCGGATCGAGGCCCAGATCGAGCGCTTCGCTCCCGGCTTCGCGGATCTCATCCTGGCCCGGGCCACGAAGAACGCGACCGAGGTCGCCGCCTACGACGAGAACTATGTCGGCGGCGATATCAACGTGGGAGTCCAGGACTGGCGCCAGCTCGTCTTCCGCCCGGTCCCCTCGCTCGACCCGTACGCGACGCCGGCGAAAGGCATCTACCTCTGCTCGTCGGCAACGCCACCCGGCGGCGGCGTCCACGGCATGTGCGGCCACCACGCCGCCGTCTCAGCCCTCCGCCGGGAGTTCCGCTAGCCGGTCAGCGCCAGGCGGTCCGGGCCACGTCCGGGTAGAGGCGCACGCGGCGGTACGGTTCGCGGCCGCGGGAGCGGGAGACGAGGTTCGCCCGCTCGGCCATCTGGTGCTGGAGCCGCCGGATGTACGCGTTCTGCGGTGCCAGCTCGACCGGTTCCGAGCGGCTCAGGACGATGTCGATCGCCTCCTCCGTCTCGCGCATCGCGGCGTCGCGCGGGTCGAGCTCGAGCGCGAAGATCGAGGTCAGGCTCGCCTGCATCTGCTGGACCGAATTCGTCTTGAGGACGTAGATCGGCATCGCCCGCTCCTCGGCCTCGCGCAGGACGGGCGTCTTCTGGCGGTACTCCGGGCGGAGGGTCATGACCACGTCCGCCTCGTCGACATCGCGGGCGATGATCACCGGCAGCTGGAGCTCGCGGATCGACTGCTCGAGCCGCTTGCGGCTGATGCCCTGGGGCAGGACACGGAGCGTCGGCAGGGTGCCGGCGTTCTCGACATGGAGGACGGTCGTCCCCGCCTCGTCCGGCTCGTCGGCCTCCTCGGGCTCGTCCGCCTCGAGGTCCACCGGCGGCAGCGCGGCGACCGCAGCCAGGGCCCGGTCCGCCGCCGCGGCCATCTCCTCGGCGTTGACCGGCCCGGTCCCTTCGTCCGCCTTGAGCGCGTCGATGGCCCGAGCGGCCTGGTCGCGCCACGCCTTCTGGCGCCCGCGTTCGCGCGCGTCGCGCGCCCGATCGTCCGCGGTGAGAGCCGGCGCGCCACGTTCCAGCGGACCCCGGTCGGCGATGTCGCCGGCGACGAACGGCCGATCCTCCGGCCGGACGGACAGCCCGGCACCCGCCACCCGGTCGGGGCCGAAATGCTCCCCGGGCATCACGAGCCGACCGGCTGACGGGTCGCCCGCGCCGCCATTGAGTCCGCCGCCGGGCAGCCCGGACGCACGCGTTCGCCCGCCCTCGCGCGAGCCCGACTCGCGGGTGGATCCGCCGCGCGTCTGGCGCCAGCCCCCGGACGTGCCGGGGCGATAGCCCGGCCGGTAGCCGCTCCGGTCACCCTCGTGGAACGTCGTCCCGCCGGCCGCCCCGAAGCCGGGGCTCCGATAGGCGCCTTCTCCTCGCCAACCCGGCTCCATCCGCCACGGCTGGCCGCTGCCGATGAGGCCGGCGAACCGCTCGGCGCCGAGCTGCTCGCGCGGTGACGGGCGCGGCCGTGACTGGGAGCGATGGACACCTTCCTCGTCGCGCCAGCGCAGCTCGGGCGCGACCGCCTCGCCGCGCAGCAGCGCGTCGATCGTCTCGGCGACGTCGCCGTGGACGACGACCCGCTCACGGTCCTGGATCTCGATGATCGCGTCGAACGTGGGCGGCTGCTTGCGCTCGAGCACGCTCTTCTGTGAGCGCCGGCGGCGGGCCTCCTCGTCGCCCAGGGTGACCGTCTGGATCCCGCCGATGAGGTCCGACAGGGTCGGGTTGAGCATCAGGTTGTCGAGGTTGTTGCCGTGGGCCGTGCCGATGAGCTGGACGCCGCGTTCGGCGATCGTCCGGGCGGCCTGGGCCTCGAGCTCCGTCCCGATCTCGTCGATGACGATCACCTGGGGCATGTGGTTCTCGACCGCCTCGATCATCACCTCGTGCTGGAGGGAGGGCGTGCGGACCTGCATCCGGCGAGCCTTGCCGATCGCCGGGTGGGGGATGTCGCCATCGCCGGCGATCTCGTTCGAGGTGTCGACCACGACCACCCGCTTGCCGAGGTCGTCGGCGAGCACCCGCGCAGCCTCGCGCAGCATCGTCGTCTTGCCGATGCCCGGCCGGCCCATGATCAGGATGCTCTTCCCGGACTCCACGAAGTCCTGGATGATCTCGATCGTCCCGAACACCGCCTTGCCGATCCGGCAGGTGAGGCCGACGACCTTGCCCTTGCGGTTGCGGATCGCCGAGATGCGGTGGAGCGTCCGCTCGATGCCCGCCCGGTTGTCGTCCCCGAAGTTCCCGATGTGGTCCACGACGTGGTCGATGTCGGCCTCGGTCACCTCGCGGTCGAGGAGGATCACCTCGCTGTTCGGGAAGCGCGCCTCCGGCCGGCGACCCAGGTCGAGCACGACCTCGATGAGCTGCGACTTGTCGGGCAGGGCGTGGACGGCGGCCACGACCTCCATGGGCAGCGCGCCGAGGAGCAGGTCGAGATCGTCCATCGCCTCGCGGTTGCGGTCGAGTGGTGCCACGTCGCCTCCCTGGTTGGGGATCAACGGACGGCCGGCACGAGGGCCGGCTCCGCGACCCGGACGAGGGTCTCTTTCATGAGCAGCGTCACGGTCGAGATGGGGTCGAAGCCGTTGTCCTCCAGTGCCCGATCCACCGGGTGTTCGTACGTCCGGACGGGCGCGATGACCCCGTGGTCGTGGCGGTGGTCCGCATCCTTCGGTGTCCGCGCGGCGATCACGCCCAGACCGAACCGGATGAGTGGCCCGCTGTCGGCGCCCGGCCGGACCATCACCTTGAGATAGTGGGGCTGGTCCTCCTTGGCCACCCCGACCTGGAGGAAGCCGTCGAGGACCGTCCCGTCCTTCCCGCCGCCTTCGGCTTCCTGGGCGAACGCCTCGACGTCCGCGAAGCGGAGGATCGGCGCGAGCGAGGACCGCGGGACACGCCAGGACGTGCCCTGGCGCTCCCAGTCCGCGAGCCGAAGGGCCTCGAGGCGCTGGACGGGTGCCGGGGTCGCGGTGTTGTAGAGGCGGGCGAGGGCCAGGGAGTCGAGCACGACCGCGGGCCGGATGCGCTGCTCCGTCGTCTCCTCGTCGGTCCACGGCGTGGGCAGCTCCGGACCGGACGGCCGCGAGAGCACGATCTCCTCGCCATAGCGGACGAAGCCGGCCTGCATGAACAGCTCCACGTTGCCGTCCGTGTCGGCGCAGGCCACGTGGAACCGGACCGCGCCGCGCTTGCTGCCGTCGCGAAGCAGGTGCTGGACGAGCCGGAAGCGGATGTCGCCGGCCTCGGCCTGGCCGATCCCGTCGAGCTCCACGACCGTCCATTCGTCTCGATGGCTCTCGCGCTCCACGCGAAGGAGCCCGGCGAGCCGGCCGTCGTCCTCGAAGACGTACAGCAGATCGTGCGGGCTGAAGGCGCCGAGCGGCAGTCGGAACAGGTTGAACATCCCGATCGGCGGACCACTCACCGGCAGGCCGAGCGACCGGGTCAGGGCGCCGTCGCCCTGGCACAGGCGCGACAGCTCGCCGAGGGCCGCGAGGTCGGTCAGGCGAGCCATCCGGACCTTGCCGGACCGGGCGCTCACCGGGCGGGTCCTCGCCCCTGGTGCCGGAGATCGGCGGGCCGCCGCGGTTCCGGTCCGATCATCGGGCGCTCGCCTCGCGGCGGGTGGGGATGTGGCGGCGGCCGCTGCCCTCGGCCGGGTCGTCGTGTTCGGCGGCCATCGTGGACACGAGCCGGTGGAAGCGGGTCTCGCCGGCGAGTTCGGGATGGAACGCCGTGGCGATGACGTTGCCCTCGCGGACGGCGACGATCCGGCCATCCTCGAGGCGGGCGAGGACATCCACGCCCGGGCCCGTGCGGGTGATGACGGGCGCCCGGATGAACACGCCGTGGACCGGCTGGTCGCCCAGGATCGGCACGCTCAGATCGGCCTCGAACGAGTCGAGCTGGCGGCCGAACGCGTTGCGCTCGACGGTCACGTCCAGGAGCGGCAGGACCGCGGGCTCGCCGGAGGTGATCTCCTTCGCGACGAGGATCATGCCGGCGCAGGTGCCGAACAGCGGGGCGCCGCTCGCCGCGAGGCGCATGATCGGCTCGCGCAGCTCCCAGCGCTCGATGAGCCGGCGCATCGCCGTGCTCTCGCCGCCGGGCAGGACGAGGCCGGCCACGCCGTCGAGATCGGACGGCAGGCGAACTTCGACCGCCTCGATCCCGATGGACCGGAACGTCCGGACATGCTCGATGAACGCGCCCTGGATCGCCAGGACCCCGATCTTCATGACGTCAGCGCTCCCCGCACCGTCAGCGCTCTCCGCGCCCTGGGCCGCTCACCAACCGCGAACGGCCAGCCGCTCCTGCTCGGGGATGGTCTCGAGGGCGATCCCCCGCATCGGGGCGCCCAGGCCCTTGCTGATGTCGGCCAGGATCTTGGCGTCGTCGAAGTGGGTCGTGGCCTGGACGATCGCATTCGCCATCCGGGCCGGGTCCTCGCTCTTGAAGATGCCCGAGCCGACGAACACGCCCTCCGCGCCGATCTGCATGACGAGGGCCGCGTCGGCCGGGGTGCTGATGCCGCCGGCGACGAAGTTGACGACCGGGAGCTTGCCCTCGGCCGCGACGCCCTTGACGAGCTCATATGGCGCCTGGAGCTCCTTGGCGGCGACGAACAGCTCGTCCTCGCGCATCCCCTGGAGCCGGCGGATCTCGGACAGGACGGCCCGCAGCTGGCGGACGGCCTCGACGATGTTGCCGGTCCCGGCCTCGCCCTTCGTCCGGATCATCGCCGAGCCCTCGTTGATCCGGCGGAGCGCCTCGCCCAGGTTGCGGCAACCGCACACGAACGGGACCTTGAAGGCGTGCTTGTCGATGTGATTCGTCTCGTCGGCCGGGGTGAGGACCTCGGACTCATCGATGTAGTCGACGCCGAGCGCCTCCAGGATCTGGGCCTCCACGAAGTGACCGATCCGCGCCTTCGCCATCACCGGGATGGAGACGGCCTTCATGATCCCCTCGATCATGGCCGGATCGCTCATCCGGGCGACGCCGCCCGAGGCGCGGATGTCGGCCGGCACGCGCTCGAGGGCCATGACGGCCACCGCACCCGCCTCCTCGGCGATCCGTGCGTGCTCGGGCGTGACGACGTCCATGATCACCCCGCCCTTGAGCATCTGGGCGAGGCCCTTCTTCGTGACCCAGGTGGACGTATCGACGGTCATGCTGAGGTGAACCTCTGGTCTCTGCGCGCGCTCGCTGCCCGCCGTGCTGGCCCCGGGGTCCTCGCCCGTTCGAGTCGGTCGGGTCGCTGCCCGCGGCCTCGATTATGGCACGAGCTTCGGCGTGGCCCCTACGGGGCCGGGTCCGACCGGCGATCCGCGAGACGGTTCGCGGCCGTTCGGCGCCGGATGTCGCGGGCGTGATGCGGCCGTGCTCGCGCTGGCACGAACCACGGCTGAGGGCGTGGCGTGGAACGTGCCAGCTGATCGTCCCTCGGCCCTCGGCCCTGCGGCTGCATCTACCACCCAGGGTGGTGGTAGGGAGCCGGACCGCCGCGTTTCGCGCCGGCTACCACCGTGCGTGGTGTGCCGAGCACGACGTGGAACGGTGTGTCGCGTGGGACCGTGGCGAACACCACGGGGGGTGGTATCGGCGATTCCGGGGGCGGTCGCGGCCCTAGCGGCTGACCGTCCGGACCACGCCCGCGATCAGCTTCGTCGCCCGGCGCGCGCCGGCCGGGGAGAGGCGCGACATCGTCTCGAGCAGCGGGAGCACGTCGGCGTCGGGGATCTCGACCAGGAGGCGGACGAGACGTAACGCGGTCTCGTCCGGGATCCGGCCGATGAGCCGAAGGGCACGCTCGAGTTGACGGGGATCGAGCTGCGGGACGATCCCGATCGACCGGTCGAACAGCCGGACGAAGTCGTGGAAGCTCGTCAACCAGTCGCGCAGCGCGACGAGCTCGACGTCGGCGGGATGCTCGGCGACGGCCTGGCGCGCCTCCTCGGCCGCGTCGGCGATCACGACGAGGACCGGATCGCCCTCGCGGAGCTTGCGCTGCTCGACGATCCGGATGAACCACTGCCAGTGGTCGCCGACGGCCTTGAACGCGACGCCGGGTGGCCCGCGCCGGCCCACGCGACGCGGCTCCGGCACCCGCTCGACGAGGCCCCACGCCTCCGATTCGGCGAGGGCCAGGCTGGCCGCGCGGTGGCTCAGCCCGAGCGCCTCGCGGACCTCCCGCTCGGTGAGCGGCGCCTGGTGGGCGAGCAGATAGCCGTGGACCCGCGCGATGGCGGGAGCGACGCCCCAGGCCGCGCCCATCTGGCCCCACGCGTCGGCGAGCGCGCGCCGGATCGCCTCCGCCCGCTCGGACGTGGAGCGCACGGACGAGCCGCTC
The DNA here is from genome assembly GCA_963719285.1 of uncultured Chloroflexia bacterium. Taxonomy (GTDB): domain Bacteria; phylum Chloroflexota; class Limnocylindria; order Limnocylindrales; family CSP1-4; genus C-114. Next base: position 64,653 of record CAVRBO010000002.1, on the reverse strand, counting down.
GACGGCGTCGGTCGGGCGGTGCGGCGAGCGGTGGCGGTGGTGGTCACGTCAACGGACATCGTGGCACAGCCATGCCCCGCCGCGCGGGCTCGCGAGCCGCCGGTGCGCGTCGGAAACGCGCCACTTGACAGTAGCAGGTATTCGGTCCATAACTTGCTAGACCAGAGTAGCACAAGAGGTGCTCGCCATGACCACGCCGACCAAACCGACCGACCCGCTGTCCGTTCCGGGGAGTCAGTGGCAGGTGCCATCCTCGAGCGGCACCGACTACCAGATCCTTCCGTGGCTCCGCTCGCACGTCGTCGTCCTGGTCGCAGCCCTCCTGGTCCAGGCCACGATCGCGCTGCTCGGCGTGCTGCCGAACCTGCCCGTGGCGCCCGTCGTGACCGATCCGGACGCGTACTACTACCCGACTCAGCCGGTGAGCTTCTGGGCGCAGTTCGCGGTCATCGAGTTCATCGCGGCTGTCGTGGTTGCACTCGCGTTCCGGCCCGGCGCGCGGTTCGGCGACGTGCCGGCGATCGTGAAGGTCGTCCTCGGCCTCGGCTTCGTGGTCCTGCCTGCGGCCGCGATCGTCCTCGGAGGCCTCGACGCCGCCCAGACCGCCGGGAGGATCAGCCCAACCGTGGCTGCGTCGAGCTGGCTGACCACCACCTTCTTCGGAACGCTGTTCTTCGGCCTGCCGCTCTTCGCGCTCGCCGCGCCGGGCGGCCGAGCGTCCACAAAGACGGTCGCATGACCACGCTCCGCACGAGGCGACGACTGCTTCGGGGCGAACTCGCGTCGGGCCGCGACCGATGAGCCGCGTCGCGATCACCGGTGGGACCGGGTTCGTCGCCCGCGCGCAGGTCGAGATCCTGGCCGAGGGCGTCGTCGACCCGCTGCCCTTCGCCGACGTGCCGCCACCCGACCTCGCCCTGACCCGGACGCCGCTCTCGCCCGAAGTCATCCGCGCCGGAGTGCCGCCTGCAGGCGGCTTCGGTCGAGCCGACCTGCGCTGGTACCGGGCGCGCGAGGCCGGATGATCGCCCGGCGCGTTCGGCCTCGGGTTCGTTGCGGGCGCACTCGGCGGCCTCATGGTCGTGACGTTCTCGGTTGGTGTGCCACTCCTGGGCCCGCTGGCGATCGCGGTCGGATGCCTGGCACGCCCGCGGCCCATCGGCGCCGGCGGAACCCTCATCGCGTGGGGCACGACCTGGCTCTTCCTGTTCACGCGGGTGTCGAGCAGCTGCTCCGTCGACTGCGCCGACGGACCGGACGTCGGGCCCTGGATGGCCGCCGCCGTCGGGCTTGTCGTCGGCGGCTTCGCCCTGCTGGGCGCCGCGTATCATCGCGGCCATGGCCGTCCTACGGAGCCGTCTTGACCCGACCGCCCCGGAGACCCGGGCCAACCACGGGGCGATGGCGGCGCTTGTCGCCGATCTGCGGCGCCGCCAGCGTGAGGTCGCGGGCCGCGGCGCCGGTGGGGACGAGAGGTCCATCGCCCGCCATCGGGAGCGGGGCAAGCTGCCGGTCCGCGAGCGGATCGACCGGCTGCTCGACCCCGGCAGCGGCTTCCTCGAGCTGAGCCCGCTGGCCGCCGACGGCCTGTACGAGGGTGACGCGCCCTCCGCGGGCATCGTCACCGGGATCGGCCGGGTGGAAGGGACGCTGTGCGTGGTCGTCGCCAACGACGCCACGGTCAAGGGCGGCACCTACTACCCGCTGACCGTGAAGAAGCACCTCCGCGCCCAGGAGATCGCCCTCGAGAACCGGCTGCCGTGCCTCTACCTGGTCGATTCGGGCGGCGCGTTCCTGCCCCTCCAGGCGGAGGTCTTCCCGGACCGCGACCACTTCGGCCGGATCTTCTACAACCAGGCCCGCCTGTCGGCGGCCGCGATCCCCCAGATCGCCCTGGTCATGGGCTCGTGCACGGCCGGCGGTGCGTACGTTCCGGCGATGAGTGACGAGACGGTGATCGTCAAGGGCACGGGCACGATCTTCCTCGGCGGGCCGCCGCTGGTGAAGGCGGCGACCGGCGAGGAGGTCACGGCCGAGGATCTGGGTGGGGGCGACGTGCACGCCAGGATCTCCGGCGTCGTGGACCACCTCGCGCTTGACGACGAGCACGCGCTCGCGCTCGGCCGGTCCATCGTCGCCAACCTCAACCGCAAGCCGCCCGAGCCACCGTGGGACCGCCGCCCGCCCGAACCACCGGCCATCCCCGCCGACCCGGGCACCGCCGAGGGCGCAGGCCCCTCCGCCGCCGGCCTGTACGCCACGGTCTCGGCCGACCCGCGCCGCCCTATCGACGTGCGCGAGATCATCGCCCGCCTCGTCGACGGCAGCCGGTTCCACGAGTTCAAGCCGCTCTATGGCGAGACGCTCGTGTGCGGCTTCGCCCACCTCGATGGCTACCCCGTCGCGATCGTCGCGAACGACGGGATCCTGTTCAGCCAGTCGGCGCTCAAGGGCGCCCACTTCATCGAGCTGGCGGCCCAGCGCCGGATCCCGCTCGTGTTCCTCCAGAACATCACCGGGTTCATGGTCGGCCGCGAATACGAGGCCGGCGGGATCGCCAAGGACGGCGCGAAGATGGTCACCGCGGTCGCCGGCGCCGAGGTGCCCAAGTTCACGATCCTCATCGGCGGCAGCTTCGGCGCCGGCAACTACGCCATGGCCGGCCGGGCGTACGGGCCGCGCCTCCTGTGGTCGTGGCCGAACAGCCGGATCAGCGTCATGGGCGGGCTCCAGGCGGCCCGGGTCCTGTCCACCGTCCGTGAGGGCTCGCTCCCCGGCGGGACGTGGGGCTCGGACGCCGAACGGGAAGCTTTCGAGGCGCCGATCCTCGAGACCTACGAGCGCGAGGGCTCGCCCTACTTCGCGACCGCGCGCCTGTGGGACGACGGGGTCATCGACCCGCTCGACACGCGCAGGGTCCTCGCGATGGGCATCGAGGCGTCCCTCTGCGCGCCGATCCCCGAGAGCCGGTTCGGCGTCTTCCGGATGTGATCCCGGGGGCTTGACGTCCCTGGGTCACCCTGAGGCGGGGGCCCAGTAGCGTTCGGTGATGATCGCCTCCGGTGGCACACCCAGGCTCTCCAGGACCGCACCGGCCGCGCCGATCATGCCCGGGTTCCCGCACAGGTAGGCGACGCACGCCGCCGGATCGAAGGTGCCGCGCGCGACGATCGCCGCCAGCGTGTCGGGGACCCGCCCGACCGGTCCCGTCCAGCCGGTGTTCGCCGGATGAGCCGGCCGGGAGACGACCGGCAGGTAGGCGATCCGTCCGGCGGCGGCGAGGGCGGACAGCTCGTCGTGGTAGGCGAGTTCCCCGGCGTGCGCGACGCCGTGCACGACCACGGCCGGCGCTGGATCCGGCCGGCCGGCACCTGCCCGGACCATCGCCACGAACGGTGCGAGGCCGGTCCCGGTCGCGATGAGCACCGGCTGCCGCTCGTCGTCGGGTGCCAGCGTGAAGACACCCTTGGCTCGTCCGAGCGATAGGCGATCCCCGGCGCGGGTCGCCCACAACACCGGCGTGAACACGCCGGCTTCGACCCGCCGGATGAGGAACTCGAGCTCCATCGAGCCCGGTGCGGATGCCGTCGAATACGGGCGCTGGACGATCCGGCCGTCGATCTCCAGGCCGAGGCTGAAATACTGGCCCGGGGCGAACGACCGCGGCCCGTCGTCGGGTCGCACGCGGACGATGGTCGTCGTCTCGGTCAGGTCGATCCGTTCGACGAGGGTCGCGTTGGTCGCCGTCGGAGGCGCGATCTGTCGAGGCGCTGACGGCCGCGTTCGGCCGGGGAGTGGCCGCGCCGGAAGCGGCCGCGCGGGAAGCGGCCGCTGCACGGCGTGCGCGTGGGTCGCGCTCGCGCCGGTCGCGGTCGTCATGCCGCTCCGAGGAGCTGGTCGATCTCGTCCCGCGCGGCCGCCGGATCCGCGTACCAGGCGGCGTCGACCCAGGCGTAGCCGGCCCAGGGTGCCGGCAGCATGTCCGCGCGGAAGATCGCGCCATTCGGGCAGGCCGCCTCGCACGAGCCGCAGTCGATGCAGGCCTCGGGGTCGATGTAGAGCTTCCTGTCGGAGGGATCCGCGGTGATGCAGTCGACCGGGCACACATCGACGCAGGCCCGATCCATGTGGTCGATGCACGGTTCGGCGATGACGTAGGCCATGGGGGACTCCCGGTGTGCAGCCGCCCGATCTCATGTCGTGCGCGCTGACCGGAGCCTGCCGCCGGGCGATGGGTGGGCCCTGTGGCACGGATGTGAGAACCCTCATCCGCGGACGGGCAGGGTCACCTCCAGGCGTGCGCCGCCCCCCGGCCCGGCCTGCGCGACGATCGTGCCGCCGTGCGCCTCGGCGATCCGGCGGGCGATCGCGAGGCCGAGACCCGCTCCTTCGCGCCGTTCGGACGCCGCGCTGGGCAGGCGCGCGAATGGTGCGAAGACACGCTCGCGTTCCTCGGCCGGGATGCCCGGGCCACGATCGGTCACGGACAGCAGGACGGAGCCGCCTCGCCGCCGCAGGGCGACTTCGACGGATGTGCCCGCCGGGGCGTGGTCGATGGCGTTGTCGACCAGGATGAGCACGAGCTGGACGAGCCGGTCGCGGTCGCCATCGATGATGGCGGTCCCCACGACATCGACCACCACGTCGACCCGCTTCTCGTCCGCGAGCGGCACGACACGCCGGACGGTGTCCCGGAGCAGGTCGGGCAGGTCCACCGCGGTGCGCTCGAGGGCGAGGTCGGCTGCGCCACTCGTCGACAGCATGAGGAGGTCGCCGACCAGCCTGCCGAGGCGATCGCTCTCGGCGACGATGTCGGCGAGGAGCGGGCCGCCGTCGGGCATGACCAGGGATTCGCGGGTGAGCACCTCCGCGGTCGCCCGGATGATCGTCGCCGGCGTGCGCAACTCATGCGACGCGTCGGCCACGAAGCGGAGCTGGGCGGCGAACGACCGGCGGATCGGGTCGAGCGCGCGGCGCACGACGAGGAGCGTGACGAGCGCCGCGCCGAGGAGGCCGACCACGCCGACCAGGGCGATGGCCACGACGAGGCTCGTCGACTGCGCGTCGTGGAGCGTCAGCACGAATCCGGCCTGCACGAACCCGGTCGGTCGCGATGGCGGGCCGATCGGGAGCGTCTCGAGGCGGACGGAGACGCCGCCGAGCTCGACGGTTCGCAGGTCCGTTCCCACGCGGGACGCCTCCGACAGCGCCGCCGCGACCGGCAAGCCGGGCAGTGCCACGCGCGACGGGTCCGAGACGATCTCCCCGGTCGGGCTCACGTACAGGACGAACGTGTCGGCGGACGCGGGCGCCACTTCCGCCGACTCGTCCGACTCCTGCGCGACCGGCAGCTCTCCGTCGAGCCGCCCAAGGGCCGTCCGGGCGGTCGCCTCGAGGGCGCGATCCACGTCCGCGTCGAGTGCACCCAGGGCCGCCAGCCCGGTCGTGACGCCGATCCCGACGATGAGCAGCGCGATCAGCAGCAGGCTCGTGATGTACAGGCGCCGGCCGGTGGAAGCGACCAGCCGCGCCGCCTGGTCGGCCTTCCGGGCCGGGTCAGTCATCGGCCTGGAGCGTGTAGCCGACACCCCGGACCGTTCGCAGCCGGCGGCCCCGACCGAGCTCGCCGAGCTTGCGCCGCACGTAGTGCACGTACACGTCGACGACATTGGAATAGACGTCGGGTTCCGCACCCCAGACGCCATCGAGGATCTGGCGGCGGGTCAGGACCTGTCCGGGATGACGGATGAGGAACGCGAGCAGGGCGAACTCGCGCGCCGAGAGGTCGACGGCGCGATCGCCCACGCGCACGGTGTGGCGCGCTTCGTCGAGTTCGACGTCGCCGACCGTGAACTTTGCCTCGACCGGCGTTCCATCGCGCCGGCCGAGTGCCCGGATCCTGGCGAGCAGCTCGGCGAACGCGAAGGGCTTCGGCAGGTAGTCGTCGGCACCGGCGTCGAGTCCGCTCACCCGCTGCTCGACGGACCCGAGCGCGGTGAGCATGAGCACGGGCGTCTGGATGCCCTTCGAACGGAGCACCCGGATCACCGCCAGGCCGTCGATGTCCGGCAGCATCCGATCGACGATCGCGACGTCATACGGACCGGCGGTGGCGAGGGCGATGGCGCTCGCGCCGTCCGGTGCGGCGTCGACGACGTGGCGCTCGGCGACCAGCACGCGCCGGATGAGCGCCGCGAGCTTCGGTTCGTCCTCGACCAGCAGGATCTTCACGATCCCGATGCTAGGCGCCCTCCCCCGACCCGTCGAGTGGCCCGGGGCCTGTCTTGGAGCGTTCTCATCTGCGCCACAACGCCCGCCCATCCGCCGACCCGACCGTGGGTCCATCACTCGCCATCCGCATCGGAGGTCCTCCGCATGATCCAGCGCATCGCTCTCTTCGTCGCCAGCCTGGCGGCAGTCGCCGCGCTCGTGGTCGGCATGTCCGTGGCGGGTCTGTCGCCGAGCGCACCCGCGGCTCCAGCGGCCGCCAACATCGAAGTCGCCGGCGCGCCCGACCCGACCGCCCAGGTCCAGATCGACACGGTCTACGTCGCTCCGCCGAAGAAGCCGGCGACCGTCGTCGTCCACAAGTCGGTGCCGGCGGCCGTCGGGGAACGCGAGACCGAGTCCGGCGGAGAAGGCGGGGGCGACTGATGAGCGATCCTCGACCGGCCGGGGCGCGCCCTGAGCGCACCCTGCCTCCCCGACCGTTGCCGTCGCGGGTGCTCCTCGATCGCGCGGCGGCGACGGGCGCTCCGCCGCAGCCGCGGGAGGTCACGAGCCCCGATGGGCCGCGTTCCGCCCCGCCGTCACGTCCGGCCGTGGCACGCGTCGGCCCGGCACGGCCGGACTCGCGGCCCATGAGGCTCCTGCTCGGCCTGACCGGCCTGGCCGCGATGAGCGCGATCGCCACCGCGATCGTGTCGCCTCCGGCCCCCACCGACGCCGGCACGACCCTGAGCCAGGTCCCGGCCGAGGTCGTCCCGGTGCCGTCCATCAAGCACAAGGTCCGCTACATCCAGCTCAAACCCGGCCAGACCGCCCCTCCGAGTGCGGTGGTCAAGGCCGCGCCGAATCCGACGCCGCGGGTCGTCGTCGTGACGACGACCCGCCAGTCGGGCAAGCCATGAGCGCGGCGCCGGCGATGGCCCCGAACCGGGCCATCCCGATGCAGGAGCATGGGATGTCCGACGTCGTCTCGGCCGACGCCTGGTTGATGGGTGGCCGCGTGGGCGTCTACGTCCGGCCCGGGGCGGGAGCCATCTCCGGACGACCCGGACCGGAAGGCGAGCGTGCGCGCCGCGACGTCGGGCGGGCGCTCCGGAGGATCTCTTCGTGGGCCGATCGACTGACCCGCTTCACGCCCGCCTCGGAGCTGAGTCGCCTGAACGCGGATCCCGCTGCCTCGATCCGAGTCGGCGCCACCCTCGCCGCGGTCCTCGCTCGCGCGGTCACCGCCGCCGCCGAGACCGACGGCATCGTCGACGCGACGCTGCTCGACGCCCGCCTCGCGGCCGAGTTCCCGACCGGCGCGACAGCAGCCGCCGTGGCGGCCACCGACGCAACCGCCGACCGGTCATGGACGATCGAGTCGGGCGGACGCGCCGGCCTGGTGACGCGGGCGCCGGGAGTCCGGTTCGACCTTGACGGCATCGCCAAGGGCTGGATCGCCGACCGGGCCGCCGCGTCGCTCGAGGCATACCCGGCGGTCGTCGTGGATGCGGACGGGGACCTGTCGATCGCGCTCGCCTTCGGTGAGTCGTGGCGGATCGGGATCGCCGATCCTCGCACCGCGTCCACGGACCTCGCGACGCTCGAGGTGACGGGCCTCGATCCTTCACGCCGCCAGCGTTTCGGACTCGCGACGTCGGGGACGAGCGTGCATCGCTGGTCGCACGGGGGGACGGTCGGGCACCATCTGATCGACCCGCGGACCGGCCGGCCGGCCGTGACCGATATCGTCCAGGCGACGGTCCTGGCCGACTCCGCGAGCGCCGCCGAGATCGCCGCGAAGCAGTTCGTGATCCTGGGATCCGTGGCCGGCGAGGCGCTGCTGGATCGACCGGGCCTGCGTGCCCTCATCGCGCTCACCGATCGTGGCGACGTCCTCGCCTCGCCGTCCTCCGCTCGGTGGCTGTCATGAAGTTCCGTGGCTTCTCTCCGGCGACTTCCCTGACCCGCTGGGGGCTCGCCGCGATCGGCCTGGGGATCGTCCTCGGGGCCACCGTACCGAGTGCGGTGGGCCTCATCGCGCGGGTCGCATCGACCCAGGCCGGAGCGATCCCCTGGCTCGCCTCGCGATCGATGGGCTTCCTCGCCTACTTCGCGCTGGCCGGCTCGGTCGTCTATGGACTGCTTCTGTCGACCAAGATCCTCGACGCGATCGCCCACCGACCCATCACCTTCACCCTCCATCAGGACCTGGCCGCCGTCGGGCTGGGCCTCGCGGGCATCCACGGCGCGCTGCTCGGCCTCGACAGGACCGTGCCGACCTCGCTCGTCGAGCTCGCCGTGCCGTTCGCCACGAGCTACCGGCCGATCTGGGTCGGGCTCGGCCAGCTGTCGTTCTGGCTCGCGGTCGTCGTCGTGGCCAGCTTCTACCTCCGCCGGCGGATCGGGCAGCGCGCCTGGCGCCTGCTCCACTACACCACGTTCCTGGCGTTCATCGGCGCGACTGCGCACGGGATCGGCGCCGGGACCGACTCGGCCGGCCCGGTCCGGTGGGTCTACGTGGTCGCCATCGACATCGTCGTCTTCCTGCTCGTGTACCGGATCGTCGCGTCGGTCGCGGCCCGGGCGAGGCGACGATCGACCGGCGTGCCATCGAGGTCGGGTGCTCCCCTGGACCTGGCGGCCTGACCGCCGACCAGATGTGCTCCGGGCCAGACCGGCCGGCGTCAGGCCTCGGCGGGCTCGATGACGAAGCGGCAGCCGAACATGTCGGCCGTGGCCGGCCGGTCGGTGGTCGATGACAGCCGGATGACCACCGACGGGCCGATCGCGCTCTCGGCCGGCCGGAGCACGATCCGCTGCTCCCCGACCATTCCCGCCAGCGCCCAGTCGCCGTCGTCGAGCCACGGCCGGGCCGTCACCCCGACGCCGACGCGATAGGCCGCCGCGACCCGCGCCGGGTCGACCATGGCGATCTCGAGCGCCACGAGCCGGAGCGCTCCACCCACCGGATGCGTGCTGGCGGCTCGTTCCGCGCGCTCCCCGGGCGTCCACTCGGCGGCGGTCGTGTCGTGCTCGATGAGGAACGGCGGGGCGGTCGGGCCGACCAGGGCGGGGACGGCGAGCTGCCAGCGGACCGTCGCACCGTCGGGGCGTCGCCGTTCCCCGGCGGTCGGCCCCTCCAGCGTCGAGCCCCCGGCCTTGAGCGTCGCGAGATCGGCGGCGAGGTCGTCCGATGCAAGCGCGTAGCCGACGAAGCCCCCGCCGCGTTCCTCGATGAGGCGGAGCGTCGGCCCGCCGAGCCACGAGGTGGAGGCTCGCGCCCCATCCGTCACGTCGATGAGCTCGATGTAGCTGTCGCCGAACCAGGCGAGGCGGTTCTCCGTCCCGAGCCCCGGGTGGACGCCGCCACCGCCGGCCTCGATGCCGAGCCGTTTGCGGAGCCGGGCGACCGCCCCGTCGAGGTCCGGGGTCGCGATGACGAGATGGTCGATGCCGACGAGCATGCGCTCAGCTCCGCACGGATCCGGGCCCTCGCAGCCAGGCGATGACCTGTTCCGCGTCGCGGTCGGACGGGAACACCGGGTACAGGACGTGCTCGATGCGGCCCCCGTCGACGACGAGGGTGAAGCGCTTGAACAGGGTCAGACCGGCCGCCTCGAAGGTCGGCAGGCGCAGCGCGCGCCGGAGCTCGAGGCTCTCGTCGCTGAGGATCGGGAAGGGCAGATGGAGGCGTGCGACCGCCTCGCGCTGGTACGCGCTGTCCTGGGTCGACAATCCGAACACCCGTACGCCGAGGGCGCTGAGCTCAGCGTGGCGATCGCGATAGGCGCACGCCTGGGGCGTGCAACCGCGGGCGCCGGGGATCGCGTTCCACGCGTCCAGGCCGCCGGGCGGATCTTCGCCCGGCCGCCCGGTCCGGGGATAGGCGAACACCACGGTCCGTGGCGCGGCGGGGTCGTCGAGGTGGACCGTCGAGCCGTCCGTGGCCAGCAGCCCGATCGGCGGCCACGCCATCCCCGCCAGGTGGGCGCACGCCCCGTCGTCGCGCGGGATCGGCAGATCGGGCGGCAGATTCAGGAGGTCGTTCACGCGCACGGCACGAGCCTACCAGCCTACGATGCGCGGGTGAGTGAGCGGCTGCGCCTCGAACGATCCGGACCGGGTGACGTCGTCGCCCGGGTGACGCTCGACCGGCCGGCCGTCCACAACGCCTTCGACGCCACGCTCATCGCCGAGTTGCGGGCCGCGTTCGTGGCCTTCGCCAGGGAGAGCGCGGTCGAGCTCCGGGCGGTCGTCCTGGCCGGCGCCGGGCAGAGCTTCTGTGCCGGGGCCGATATCGACTGGATGCGGGCGGCGATGGCTCTCGACCGCGACGCGAACGAGGCCGATGCCATGGCGATGGCCGAGATGTTCGAGGCGATCGATTCGTGCCCGGCACCGGTCATCGCCCGGGTCCAGGGCGCCGCGCTCGGCGGCGGGATGGGCCTGTGCGCGGTGTCCGACCTCGTCATCGCCGAGAGCGGCGCGCGCTTCGGGTTCACGGAGACGCGGCTGGGGATCCTGCCCGCCGTCATCAGCCCGTTCGTCATCGCCAAGATCGGCGAGACCCACGCCCGTGCCCTCTTCCCGGGCGGTCGCCGGTTCGACGCGGTCCGCGCCCAGCGGATCGGGCTCGTCCACGAAGTCGTGGAGGGCGACGCGGCCCTGGATGCCGCGGTCGACGCGGCGATCGGGGACCTGCTGGCCGCCGGTCCGACGGCCGCCCGGGCGGCGAAGGCGATCGTCCGCGAGGTCCGCGGCCTGCCCCACGGTTCGTCGAAGTGGCACACGGCCCGGGTCATCGCCACGCAGCGCCAGACCGACGAGGCGCAGGAGGGTTTCCGCGCCTTCACCGAACGTCGTCCTGCCGCCTGGGCACCGGACGGCGAGGTATAGGCCGGATGCGGATCGCCGACTTCGAGCTCGAGCGGTTCTTCGCGCGCTGGGAGTTCGCGGTCCGGTATCTGCTGTGTGCCTCTGACGTCGAGGGCTGGGGGATGGCGGACCTGCTGGAGCTCGCGGACGACGAGACGCGGGCGTTGTGGGCCGGCCTCCGGCTCGGCTACACCGAATCGACCGGCCACCCGCTCCTGCGGGCGGAGATCGCGAAGCTGTACGAACGCGTCGCGCCCGACGACGTCCTCGTCTTCGCCGGCGCCGAGGAAGCGATCTTCTGCCTGGCCAACGTGATGCTCGGCCCGGGCGACCACGCGATCGTGACCTGGCCGGGCTACCAGAGCCTGTGGGAGGTGGGCCGCGCGACCGGTGCGGAGGTCTCGCTCCACGAGCTCCGCGAGGCGGACGGCTGGGCGCTCGATGTCGAGCGGCTCGTGGCGGCGATGCTGCCCGAGACGCGGCTCGTCGTGGTGAACGCGCCGCACAACCCGACCGGGATGCTGCCGACCCACGCGGAGTGGCGGGCGCTGACGGACGCATGCCTGGCCCGCGGGATCCACCTTCTCGCCGACGAGGTGTACCGATTCCTCGAAGTCGGCGAGGCGGATCGGCTGCCAACGGGTGGCGATGCGCTGCCCGGGCTGGGCATCTCGCTCGGGGTCATGTCGAAGTCGTTCGCGCTCGCCGGCCTGCGGATCGGCTGGCTGGCGACGACCGACCGGGCGCTCCTGGCGCGCTGCGCCGCGTTCAAGGACTACACGACCATCTGTTCCTCGGCGCCGGCGGAGGTCCTGGCGCTCATCGCGCTCCGGGCACGGGACCGGGTCCTGGCGCGGTCGCGTTCGATCGTGGCCGACAACATGGCCCTGCTCGACGGCTTCTTCGAGCGGTGGGCGGGCACGTTCGACTGGGTCCGCCCGAGGGGCGGCTCGATCGGGTTCCCTCGGCTCCGGGAGGACGTGCCCATCGACCGCTTCGCCGCGGAGCTCGTCGAGGCCGAAGGGGTCCTCCTCCTGCCCGGCTCGACCTTCGGCCATCCGGGCAACCACTTCCGGATCGGCTTCGGCCGGATGGACCTGCCCGCGGCGCTCGCCGAGCTGGAGCGGTTCGCCTCGCGAACGCTCGCCTAGGCGCGCGGTCCGCGGTTGCGCGTCGCGTCCACGGATGCGACGATCGCGACAGGCATGTCGGATGAACTGAGTCCAAGCCAGGCGGCCGCGCGGATCGGCGCGACGACGCGTTCCGTCCAGCGCTGGATCGCGGCCGGAAAGCTGCCGGCCCGACGCGTCGGGGGACGGTGGCGTGTCGCGTCTGACGCGTTGGACGCGTTCATCGCTCAGGGCGAGCGTCGCCACGTGGAGGCCGTCCACCCGATCCGGGTGCTGTTCGTGGCCAACCGCGGCGAGATCGCGGCCCGCATCCGGCGGACGGCGGACCGCCTGGGCATCCGCACGGTCGTGCCCGGCACCGGCGACGCGCCGGCCGTGGACCTCCTCGACGGACCGGCCGTCGTCGCGGCCGCGCGCGCGGCCGGTGCCGACGCTGTGCATCCTGGGTACGGCTTCCTGGCCGAGCAGGCGGACTTCGCCGCCGCGGTCGCCGACGCCGGCATCCGCTGGATCGGCCCGCCCGCCTCCGCGATCCGGGCGATGGGCGACAAGGCGGCCGCGCGCCGGCTGGCGGCCGACCAGGGGATCGTGACGCTGCCCGGCTACGACGCGGCCGACCAGTCCGACCGGGCGCTCGCGAAGGCCGCGCAACGGATCGGAGTGCCGCTCATCGTCAAGCCCTCGGCCGGCGGGGGCGGCAAGGGCATGCGGGTCGTGCGCGACCCGGCGGCCCTGCCGGGCGCCCTGGAAGTCGCCCGCCGCGAGGCGCAGGCCGCCTTCGGCGACGACCGGCTCATCCTCGAGCGCTACCTCGAGGGGCCGCGCCACGTGGAAGTCCAGGTCCTGTTCGACGGTCAGGGCGCCGGGGTCCATCTCGGCGAGCGCGACTGCTCCCTCCAGCGCCGCCACCAGAAGGTCCTCGAGGAGACACCGTCACCGGACCTGGCCCCGAAGACCCGCGCCGCGATGGCCGCCGCGGCCCTGCGGCTCGCCGGCGCCGTGGGCTACCGGAGCGCCGGCACGTGCGAGTTCCTCGTCGCCGACGACGGGCGCGCGTACTTCCTCGAGATGAATACCCGGCTCCAGGTCGAGCATCCGGTCACCGAAGCCGTCACCGGGCGCGACCTCGTCGCCGATCAGCTCGCGATCGCCGGTGGCGCCGCGCTCGCGGAGATCGACCTCGACCAGGCCGGCGTCGATCGCCGCATCGAGACAGGCGGACATGCCGTCGAGGTCCGCCTCTACGCCGAGGACGCCGAGAACGGCTTCCTGCCCGCGACGGGCACGATCGAGGCGCTCACGTGGCCCGCCGGCGATGGGATCCGGGTCGACGCCGGGATCGCCATCGGGACGGATGTGGGCCCCCGGTTCGACCCGCTGCTCGCGAAGATCGTCGCCGCCGGCGCCGACCGGGACGAGGCGTTCGCGCGGCTCGAGCGCGCACTCGACGCGACGGTCGTCGTCGGGGTCGTGACGAACCTGCGGTTCCTGCGCTGGCTCGTGCGCGAGCCGGCGATCCGCAAGGGCCTCATCCGGACGGACACGCTCGACCGCATCTGGCCGCCGGACGACTGGGCGGCCCGGAGCGGGCTCCCCGACCGGGCGTGGGCGGCCGCCGCCGGGCTCCTCGGGCGGACTGGCGGCGCCGGCTCGTCGTCGACCGGCGATGCGTTCGCAGGCGCCTTCCGGCTCAACGCCGCGCCGGTCGTCCGGCTGGCGGCGGACGACGGCTCCGAGCGGTCCGTCATGGTGCCACCGCCGTCACCGGTCCCGATCGGTTCGCCCGATCCGCCGGGCGTCCTCGTCGGTGGCACGGCCTTCATCGACGTCGGCGGTCGGAGCGTCGCGTTCCGCCTGGCACCTCCCCCGGACGTCGACCGGGCCGCCCGGGCCGCGGCCGGCCACGTCCGCGGCGGCGGGCCACGGGCCGTGGAAGCCCCGATGCCCGGCTCGGTCGTCCGCGTCCATGTCGCCGTCGGCGACGCCATCGAGGCGGGTGCGCCGCTCGTCACCCTCGAGGCGATGAAGATGGAGCACGCGGTCCTCGCACCGGGGCCAGGCCGGGTGACGGAGATCGCGGTCCGGCCGGGGGCGCAGGTGGGCCGAGGTGACCAGCTCGCGACGATCGACGACGCCGCGCTACCCTTGCCCGTGGAGGAGGCACGATGACCGAACCGACCAAGACGCGCGAAGGCCTGCTGATCGACCACGTCGCGGCCCGCCGGAGACGCGACACGGCCCCGCTCGGCAGCGAGGCGTACCACGCCGCGCTCGAGGAGCTCGCGAAGATCGAGGTCGAGATCGCTCGCGTGGAGCGCGCGATGACCCCGCCGCGCGTCTGACCGCCGGCCGATCCTCGGGCCGATGACCGACCGACGCGTCCGCATCTACGAGGTCGGGCCACGCGACGGCCTCCAGAACGAGGCGACGCCGGTCGCGACGGCGGACAAGCTCCGGTTCCTCGACCTGCTCGCGGCCGCCGGCCTGCGCGAGATCGAGGCGACGAGCTTCGTCTCGCCGACAGCCATCCCCCAGCTCGCCGACGCCGATGAGCTCCTGCGGAGCCTGCCTCGCGCGCCGGGCGTTCGATATCCGGTCCTCGTCCCGAACCTGCGCGGCCTGGAGCGGGCCGAAGCCGCCGGCGCCGACGCGATCGCGGTCTTCAGCGCGGCCTCGTCCGCGTTCACGGAGCGCAACATCGGGATGACCGTCGAGGAGTCGCTCACCGCCTTCGAGCCGGTCCTCGCCCGGGCGGGCCAGCGCGGCTGGTGGCGCCGGGCCTATGTCTCGACCGCGTTCGGCTGTCCGTACACCGGCCGGGTCGAACCGTCGGCCGTCGTCGCCGTCGGGCACCGGCTGCTGGAGATGGGCGCCGAGGAGATCTGCTTCGGCGACACGATCGGCGTCGGCGTACCGGACCAGGTCGCGGCGCTCACCGCGGCGGCGATCGCCGGCGGGATCCCGATCGAGCGGATCGCCTACCACTTCCACGACACCCGCGGCACGGCGCTGGCCAACGTGGCGGCGGGTCTCGTAGCCGGCGTCCGCTGCTTCGACGCGGCCGCCGGAGGTACGGGCGGCTGTCCGTACGCGCCAGGCGCGGCCGGCAACCTCGCGACCGAGGACCTCGTCTACTTCCTCGACGCGTCCGGGTGGGAGCACGGCGTCGACCTGGCCGGCGTCCTCGCGGCAGCCCGCTTCGCGGCAGGCATCCTGGGCCGACCGCTCACGACCAAGGTCGGCCAGGCCGGCGGCTGGGACGCCTCGACGGGCGCGCCGACCGGCCGCGCGGATTGAGGTCCGAGCGCGGGTCAGCGGATCCGCGGTCCCCGGGTCCATGGCCAAAGGTGCATCGAACGGGCGGCGCGGGCATGACGCCACCGGTCTGCACCCACGGCCGTACGGATCCGCGGCCATTCCCAGATCCTCCATGTCCCGGCCCGCATGTCCGAACGGGGCCTGAACGGGTCACGCCGATCCCCCTCGCGCGCCTCCTGCTATCCTCCCGCCGATGGACGGTGTCGTACTGGTCCTGAACCAGAACTACGAACCCCTGAACGTCTGCAACCTGCCGCGGGCGTTCCGCCTCGTCTTCGGAGAGAAGGCCGAGGTGATCGAGTTCGACCACCAGGAGATCCGCACGCCCCGCGAGGCCTATCGGGCGCCGTCGGTCATCCGTCTCCAGCACCACGTCCGCCGGCCCCGCCCCCGGGTCAAGCTGACCCGGCGCGAGATCTTCAGTCGCGACCGCCACACCTGCCAGTACTGCGGGCGCCAGTCGAACGACCTGACCCTCGATCATGTCGTGCCGCGACACCGCGGCGGTGGCCACACCTGGGAGAACCTCGTCGCGGCCTGCAAGGGCTGCAACCATCGCAAGGGTGGCAAGACGCTGGATGAGGCCCGGTTCCGCCTCCAGCGCGCACCGTTCGAGCCGCGGAGCGACGTCTACTCACTCTTCGTGCCGTACCTCCAGGACGTCCGCAACGAGAACTGGCGGGACTACCTCTTCCTCGGCCGGAACTGAGGCGGGCCGGGTGTCGTCGCCCGGGGGAGCGGATGTGACGCTGTCGGTCCCGCCGGCGGTGCAGGCCCTGTTCGACCGGTTGCGGGCCGGCGGCCATCAGGCGTATGTCGTCGGCGGCAGCGTGCGCGACCACTTCCTCGGCCGGGAGCCGGACGACTGGGACCTGGCGACCGACGCCCTGCCCGACCGGGTCGTCGGACTCTTCCCCGCGGCGCGCTACGAGAACGTGTTCGGGACGGTCGCCGTGGGCGTGGACATGGCCGGGGGCTCGGACGGCCCCGGCTCCGGGCGACCCGGGGACGTCGAGATCACGACGTTCCGCTCGGATCACGAGTACGCGGACTTCCGGCGGCCGCACCACGTCGAGTTCGGCGACCGGGTCGAGCTCGACCTGGGACGACGCGATTTCACGGTCAACGCGATGGCGTACGGGGGCGCACCCGGCGAGCCGACCCACCTCGTCGATCCGTTCGACGGGCGGGCCGATACGGAGCGGCGAGTCCTGCGCGCCGTGGGCGACCCCGCCATCCGCTTCAACGAGGACGCGCTGCGGATGCTCCGCGCCGCCCGCCTGGCGGCCGTGCTCGACTTCACGATCGAGCCCGCGACGCTCGACGCGATCGCGGCGTCCGCCCCCCTGGCGGCGCACCTGTCCGGTGAACGGATCGTGGCCGAACTCGGGAAGCTCCTCGACGCCCCCCGGCCCTCGGTCGGCCTGCGGATCCTCGCCGACACCGGGCTGCTTGCCGCGATCGCGCCGGTCCTCGAGGCCCAGCGGGGCATCGAGCAGAACAAGATCCCGGGCGAGGACCTGTGGGCACACGT
This sequence comes from uncultured Chloroflexia bacterium, assembly GCA_963719285.1. Classification (GTDB taxonomy): domain Bacteria; phylum Chloroflexota; class Limnocylindria; order Limnocylindrales; family CSP1-4; genus C-114. The sequence goes on along the minus strand of CAVRBO010000002.1, from coordinate 47,583 downwards.
GCTGCGTTCGGTCGACGCGACCGCGGCGGCCGGCCGCGACCGGACGGTCCGCTGGGCGGCGCTCCTCCATGACGTCGGCAAGCCGGTCACGGCGGCCGATGGGCACTTCTACGGCCACGATGTCGTGGGCGCCGAGCTGGCGGGCGACCTCCTGCGGGCCTGGCATGCGCCACGCGAGACGATCGACGAGGTGACCCATCTCGTCCGTCAGCACATGTTCGCGTACGAGCCCGCCTGGAGCGACGCCGCCGTCCGGCGGTTCATCGCCAAGGTGGGTCCGGCCCGCCTCGACGACCTGTTCGCTCTCCGGGAGGCGGACAATCTGGGCAGCGGCGTGCCGGCCGATGCGGGCGGCCTGCGTACGCTCCGCTCACGGGTCGCCGCCGAGCTGGCCGGGAACGTCGTCCTGGACCTGTCCGGCCTCGCGGTCCGCGGCGACGACCTCATCCGCGAGCTCGGGCTCGTGCCCGGCCCGCTGGTCGGCCTGATCCTCCACGCCCTCCTCGAGCGGGTGATGACCGAACCCTCGCTGAACCGTCCCGCGACCCTCGTCGCACTCGCCCGCGAGCTGGCCTCTACGATGGCGGACAGCGCTGCTGCGTCGACCGGCCGGCCGGCGCCCGGACCCTCGAGGGAGGCTGGATGATCGAGCTCCTGCTCCAGGCCGAGCGCGCGCTCGGGACGGGAGCGTTCGACGTGGCGGAACGCCTGTACTGGCAGGCCATCGACGCCGACAGCCAGAACGCGATCGCGATCGTCGGACTGGCCAAGGTCGCCCGCCTGAAGGGCGACGATCGGACGGCCATCGCATTCGGCCGGCGGGCGCTCAAGGTCGATTCGGAGAACGCCGTCGCGCGCAGGCTGGTGGCCGAGCTCGAGGCCGCCCATCCGGAGGAGGTCCGCCCGCCCGTCGCCACCGAGCCGGTCGAGGCCCCCGGCCCGGCGTCCGACGCCGAGCCCGCGGTCGCAGAAGAGGCATCGCCCGGACCCACGACGACGTCCGAGTCGCAGGCCGCCGAGCCGGGCGCTCCCGTGCCTCTCGCGAGCGACCTGCCGGCCGACCCCGGCGTCCGACCGTCCCCGGGCGGGCGTCCGGACGTCGAGTGGCCGGCCGCCGACCTGCAGCAGGTCCGGCCGCCTCGGGATCGATGAGGGTCCTCGTCACCGGCGGCGCCGGGTACATCGGGTCGGTGACGGTCGAGGCACTGATCGCCGCCGGGCACGTGCCGATCGTCATGGACGATTGCTCGACCGGACACCCGGGCGCCGTGCCGGCGGGAGTCACCCACCTCCGCCAGAACTACGGGGTCGAGGCGTCCACGATGGCCGCCCTGCGCGACCATCGGGTCGACGCGATCCTTCACTGCGCGGCTCGCTCGCTCGTCGGCGAGTCGATCCGCGAGCCGGCCCGCTACTACCGGCAGAACGTCGCCGGCGGCATCGCCCTGCTCGACGCGGCGCGGGCGGCCGGGGTCATGCGGGTCGTGTTCAGCTCCACGGCCGCGGTGTACGGCGAACCGGAAGCGACGCCGATCCCCGAGGACGCTCCGCTCCGGCCGATCAACCCGTACGGCGAGACGAAACGGACGTTCGAGGGCGCCCTCGACTGGTACGGACGGGCGTACGGCCTGCGCAGCGTCAGCCTCCGGTATTTCAACGCGGCCGGGGCATCCGACGCGTACGGGGAGGTCCACGACCCTGAGACCCACCTCATCCCGAACATCCTCGGAGCGGTGGAACGGAACGAGGAGCTCGAGCTCTTCGGGGGCGACTACCCCACGCCCGATGGCACGCCGATCCGTGACTACATCCACGTCGTCGACCTGGCCGACGCCCACATCCGGGCACTCGAAGCGACCGGGGCGGTCGACGCCCCGGCGTTCGTCGCCTGCAACCTCGGGAGTGGCTCGGGCTTCAGCGTCCGCCAGGTCGTCGCGGCGGCGGAGGGCGTCGTGGGCCATCCCATCCCGACCCGCATCGGGCCCCGCCGCGAGGGCGACCCGCCGGTCCTGGTCGCCCGGACGGAGCGCGCCCGCGAGCGGCTCGGCTGGGAGCCCCGCCACGGATCGCTGGCCGAGATGATCGGCTCGGCCTGGGCCTGGCGGCGCGCTCATCCGGCCGGCTACAGCGACCGCGGCTGAGGCCCGCAACGTGGGCGACGGACAATTCGCGGGCCGGGTCGCGCTCGTCACGGGCGCCGGCGGGCCGCACGGCATCGGCTTCTCGACGGCCCGCATCCTGGGCGCCGGCGGCGCGACCCTGGCCATCGCGTCGACGACCGCCCGGATCGACGACCGGGTCGCCGAGCTCCGCGGCGCGGGCGTCGCGGCCAGCGGCCACGTGGGCGACCTCACGGTCCCGGGCGCGGCCGCGACGCTCATCGCCGAGGTCCTCGCGGCCCATGACCGGCTCGACATCCTCGTGAACAACGCGGGGATGGTCACCGTCGGCGCGGAGGAGGTCTCGAACGACGTCCTCGACATGACCGAGGACGAGTGGGACCGCGGCATCGCCCAGAACCTGCGCATCCCGTTCGCCGTGACGAAGGCAGCCCTGCCGGCCATCGTGGCGTCCGGCCAGGGGCGCATCGTGTTCGTCTCGTCGGTGACCGGGCCGATCGTGAGCAACCCGGCCTCGACGGTCTACTCCGCGGCGAAGGCCGGGATCATGGGCCTGGTGCATGGCCTCGCGATCGAGATGGGGCCCCGGGGAGTGACCGTCAACGCGGTCCTGCCGGGCTGGATCGCCTCGGCCTCGCAGCTCATCCACGAGGCGATCGGGGGCGAGAACACGCCGCTCGGTCGGTCGGGGACGCCGGCGGAAGTCGGCGAGGTCATCGCGTTCCTGGCCTCGGACGCGGCGAGCTACGTGACCGGCCAGGGCATCGTCGTCGACGGTGGCAACACGATCCAGGAGTTCAAGGGCGCCAGGGAAGCCTGGTACTGATGTCCGACGCCTCGGCAGCGACCGGATCGCGCGTCGCGCTCGTCACCGGCGCTGCCTCCGGCATCGGCCGGGCGGCGGTCGACCGGCTCGGGGCGGACGGCCTGCGCGTCTTCCTCGTCGACCGCGACGGACCCGGCCTCGACCGGGCCCTCGGCGAGCTCCGGACGGCGGGCATCGATGCCGGCGGCGTCGTGGCCGACCTGGCGTCCGTGGCGGAGTGCGAACGGTCGGTGGCGGCGGCGACGGCGTGGGGCGGTCGCCTCGATGTCCTCGTCAACTGCGCCGGCGTCTGGGTCGAGGGCCCGTCCGACACCATGACCGGGGCCGACTGGGACCGGGTGATGGACGTCAACCTCAAGGCCACCTTCTTCATGTGCCGGTACGCCATCCCGGCCCTCGAGGCGGCCGGTGGGTGCATCGTCAATCTGGCCTCCGATGCCGGTCTGTGGGGCAACAAGGGCGCGGCGATCTACTGCGCCTCGAAGGGCGGCGTGGTCATCCTGAGCAAGGCGCTCGCCGTCGAGCTCGCCGCGCGACGCATCCGGGTGAACGCGGTCTGCCCCGGCGACGTCGACTCGCCGATGATCCACTACCAGGCCGACACGTTCGGCGGTGGCGACCCCGAGGCCTACCTGCGGGGGTTGCTGGCGGCCTACCCACAACGGCCGGCCCGGTTCATCCGACCCGCCGAGGTCGCCGAGCTCATCCGCTACCTGACGACACCCGAGGCCGCCCCGATCACCGGCGCGGCGATCTCGATCGACTTCGGCCTCACCGCCGGCTACTGACGCATGCCTAGGCGGTGACGGGCTCCGAGAGGCGGTCCGGCACGGACCGGAGCAGGACGATCCCGATGACCATCAGGACCAGGAAGCTCAGGATGCCCACCTGGTAGGCGCCCTTGCCCCAGCCCGCGTCGAGCAGCGTCGACACGATGACCCCGTACAGGACCGGGCCGGTGACCGCGCTGAATTTCCCGGCCAGGCCGTACAGCCCGAAGAACTCGCCGACCTTGTCGGGCGGCGACAGCCGGAGCATGAACACCCGATCGGAGGTCCAGACACCGCCCAGGCCGCTGCCCAGCAGCGCGCCCGCGATGAGGAACGTCGGCAGCGCGAGGATCGAGCCCGCGATCACCAGCCCGACGCACCACGAACCCAGGACGTACATGAGCGTCCGCTTCGGGCCGATCCGCTCCACGAGGAAGCCCCAGCCGAACGACGCGATGACCGCCACGACCGTGAGGATGAGCAGGACGATGTTCGCGCCGGCGGCGCTCAGACCGATCGCCTGCGTCGCGAACACGGACATGACGACGATGACCGTGTTGACCGGGTCGGTGTAGAAGAGGCGGGCGACCAGGAACCGGCGGAGGCCCGGCACTTCGCCCGCGTCGCGGATCGTCTGCCCCAGCTGGGCCCACGAGCCGAGCGCGTCCGCGATCCGGAACCGGTAGTCGTTGTGCCTGGGCTCGCGGACCACGAGGAAGATCGGCGCGGCGAACAGGGCGAACAGGACCGCGGCCATGACGAACGTGAGCGGCTGGAAGCCGGAGGCCGTCACGAGGATGAGGAGCGCGATCAGGATCGTGCCGAGGTAGCCGGTGGCGACGCCGATCCCGCTCACCCGACCGCGCGACTCGGGCTTCGAGACGACCGGCAGGGTCGCGTCGTAGTAGATGAGGGCCGCCTGGTACGCGAAGTTCGCGATCGCGAACAGGGTCAGGCCGAGGAACGCGAGCGGATCGCCCCCTCCCGGGACCAGCGCGATCGCGGCCGTGGACACGACGCACAGCCCGGTGAAGAACAGCAGGAACGGCAGACGCCTGCCGCCCCGATCCGAGACCGCGCCGAGGACCGGCGAGACGAGGGCGTTGAGCCCCACCGACACCGCGTTCGCGATGCCGAACCAGAACTGGCCGTCGGCCGGCCCGAGGCGGTCCACCGTCCACAGGGACATCGCGTACGACACGACCGCGTAGCTGTAGATCGTGTTCGCGAAGTCGTACAGGGCCCAGGCGATCGGGACGCCCGCCCGGCCGGACGGCGTGAGCGCGCCGAGTGCGCCGATCAGCCCGATCGCACGGGGCTGTCCGGGGACGCGAGCCGGCAAGCTGGCCACGCCGCGATGATAGGGCGCGGCGTCGAGCGCGCGAGCGCCCTGGCGGAGCACGGAACAGGCCCTGATACGATGCCGGGATGGAGGAGCACGCGACGAGCGCGAGCCCGACCTGGCGGCCACAGGGGTTCGGGACCCAGCGCGCCGGAAGCATCGAGGATCCGATCGTGGAGCCACTGTGGGGCGGCGACCGGACGATCGTCGTCGTCGCCGGACCCGATGCCGTGCCGGCATTCCTCGACGAGCACGGCGAACCGATCGACGACGCGCGGCTCGAACCGATCGTCACCAGCCTCCAGGAGTCGGTCCGCGCCGACACGCTCGTCATCGACGGGTACCTCACCCGCCAGCCGAACGTCGACCCGGCGCTTGCCCGGACGATGGGGCCGGCCGTCCCGAGCCATGGCCAGATGCTCAACCAGATGTTCCTGGGCGGCATGCGCTCGAACCGGCTCATGGGCTCGAACGAGGCGACCCCGATCGATCCGGACCTGCCCCTCACGTTCGTGGCGGTCGACCTCCTGTCCATCGACGACCAATCCCTTCTCGACATCCCGCTCCTCGAGCGCAAGCGCATCCTCGAGACCGCGTTCGTGGAGGGCGAGCGCCTGCGCCGGGGCGTCTACGTCCGGCCGCCGCTCGGAACCTGGATCGTCAGCTGGCGCGCCTTCGGGTTCGGCGAGCTCGCCTACAAGAGCGCCAACAGCCGGTACACACCGGGCCTGCCGAACCCGGGTTGGGCGGTGGCGACGATCCCGAACGGCTGACCCGCGTCCGCCGGCGGCACAGCCGTCACCGGGTCGGCCTGGCTCGGAGCACCCGGGCGGAAGCGACCGTGTGGTGGTAGGGTGAAGGCGATGCCCTCGTCCGTCCTGCAGCCGGCCGTCCGCGACGAGATCGCGGCCCTGGGCCGGGCCGACATCATGGTCGGCATCCCCAGCTTCAAGAACGCCGCCACGATCGGTTACGTCGTGCGCGCCGCTCAAGCCGGGCTCGTCCAGTACTTCCCCGACCTGCGACCCGTGCTCGTCAATTCCGACGCGGGCTCGCCGGACGGGACGAGTCGCGTCGTCGTCGAGACGGAGCCACCCGAATACATCGAGCAGATCCTCCTCGTCCGGCCGAAGAACCGGCTCACCCGGGTCAGCCTGACCTACCCCGAGATCGACGGCGTGGGCGGCAAGGGGGCGGCCCTGCGGACCGTCTTCGAGATCGCCGCCGCCCTCGACGTCGAGGCCCTCGTCGTCGTCGACAGCGATCTGCGCTCGATCCTGCCCGAGTGGGTCGAACTGCTCGCCGGGCCGATCCTCAAGGGCGGCTACGACTACACCGCGCCGCTGTACACCCGCTACAAGTACGACGGGACGATCACCAACACCGTCACCTACCCGCTCACCCGGGCGCTCTACGGCAAGCGCATCCGTCAGCCGATCGGGGGCGACTTCGGCGTGTCGGGCGACCTCATCCGGCACTATCTCGCCCAGGACGACTGGACGCCCGACATCAGCAAGTTCGGCATCGACATCTGGATGACGACCCACGCCCTGACCGGGGGATTCGCGGTCTGCCAGGCGCGTCTCGGGGCGAAGGTGCACGACCCCAAGGACCCGGGCGCGGACCTGGGGCCGATGTTCCGGCAGGTCCTCGGGACGATCCTCCGGATGGCGGCGACCCATTCCGCCGAGTGGCTGCCCATCCGCGGCAGTCACGACGTGCCGGCCTACGGCTTCGAGCGGATCCTCGAACCGCCGCCCCTCGACGTGGACGCGTTCCGCCTCCTGACCGAATTCGAGACCGGGTCTCGAACGCTCGGATCCACCTGGGCCGAGATGCTTTCGCCGGCCAGCCTCGCGGCGGTGCAGATCCTCGCCCACCAGGCCGGAGCGACGGTGGACGCGGCGCGGGCCAGGATCGCCCAGGACAGTGTCGGGCTACCCGCGGGGAAGGTGCCGCCCGCCCTCACGACGCGCGAAGCGGCCGAGTCTCTCGCCGCGTTCCACTTCCCGGACGATGCCTGGGCACGCCTCATCTACGACCTCGTCGTCACCGCCCGCGCGCCGGGCGCCCCGATCGACCGGTACGTCGAGGCGCTCGTGCCGATCTACTTCGGCCGCGTCGGCAGCCTGATCATCGAGACCCGCGACCGGACCACCGATGAAGCGGAGGTCCAGGTCGAGCGCCAGGCCCGCGAGTTCGAGCTCCTCAAGCCGTACCTCGTGGACCGCTGGAACGCGGCCGGATGACGAGCCGCCCCCCGCTCCCCGCGCGCATCCTCATCCCGGTCGCCAACCCGAGCACCGCTGCCGAACTCATCCGGCTCGGCAGTGCCCTCATGGATGAGCGGACCGGCGAGCTGACCGCACTCGGGATCGTGGAAGTGCCCGAGGGCATGCCCCTGTCCGAGGGCGCGACGCGGGCCCGCCACGCCCGTCGGCTCCTCCAGCGCGTCCTCGACTTCGTGCCGGAGGGCACGACGATCCACCCGATCGTACGCATCGGCCGGCACGCCGCCGAGGGCATCATCGAGGCCGCCGCCGAGCAGGAGGCCGACCTCCTCATCTTCGGCTGGGGCGGCAAGACGGCGAGCGCCCGCGACGGCGCGGCCAAGTCCGATGGCCGCGCCAACGGTCACCGGGGCGACGGTCACGTGCCGGTCATCTCGCCCACGATCGACGAGGTGGTCCGCGAGTCGCCGACGGACATCGCGGTCATCAAGCAGCGCGGCTCTTCGGAGCTCAAGCGGATCCTCGTCCCTGTCCGCGGCGGCCCGCACGCCGAGCTCGCCCTGCGCTTCGCCGACGCGCTCGCGCGTCGCCATGACGGCGAGATCTTCGCCCTCCACCTCGTTCCGCCGGGCATCACCGCGGCCGTGCGCGCCCAGGCCGAGCGGGCCCTGACCGCGTTCGTCAAGCAGCACGTGAGCGGCAAGGTCGAGGCGCGCGTCCGCGAGGCGGCCAACGTCCGCAACGCGATCCTGCGTGAGGCCACGCTCGTGGACCTCGTGGTCATGGGTGCGTCCGCCGGTCCGGGGGCCGACGGCGATGGCGCCGCGCACCTGTTCGGGGCACTCCCCGAGGCGATCGCCGCGCGCGCCAAGCCGACCGTCATCGTGGTCAAGACCCGGGAGGCCATCTCGCACCGCACGTTCGAGCAGCTCGCCACTCGAGCGGAGTCCCTGGCCGCCGCCGACCGTGCGGCCGAAGATGCCCGCGCCGTCCCGGCCCGTGTCGAGCGCTGGTTCGCCGAGGCGAACTTCCACCACTCCGAGTTCTCCGACCTGCGCCGGCTGGTCCAGCTCAAGGAGAAGCAGGGCCTGACGATCAGCCTCGTCCTGCCGACGCTGGACGAGGAAGAGACGATCGGCCCGATCGTCCACCGCGCGATGCGCGAGCTCATGGGCCGTTTCCCGCTGCTCGACGAGATCCTGGTGATCGACTCGGCATCGGCGGACCGGACCCGCGCGATCGCCGAAGCGGAGGGTGCCCGGGTGGTCCAGCATCCGGACGTCCTTGCCCGCTACGGGTCGTTCACGGGCAAGGGCGAGGCGCTCTGGAAGTCCGTCTACGAGACCTCGGGCGACATCATCGTGTGGGCCGACACGGACGTCCGCAACTGGCATCCGCGGATGGTCTACGGGACGCTCGGCCCGCTCCTCGTGGAGCCCCGCCTGCAGTACGTGAAAGGCTACTACCAGCGTCCGATCGTCGAAGAGGGCCGGCTCAAGGAGGGCGGCGGCGGACGCGTCACGGAACTCGTCGCCCGTCCGCTCATCAACCTGTTCTTCCCGGAACTCTCCGGACTCATCCAGCCCCTGTCGGGAGAGTACGCGGCGCGCCGCACGCTGCTCGAGTCGATCCCGTTCTTCACCGGCTACGCCGTCGAGATCGGCCACCTCATCGATGTCGCCGAACGTGTCGGGCTCGAGGGCCTTGGCCAGGTCGACCTGGAGCGGCGGCTGCATCGCAACCAGGAGCTCGAGGGGCTCTCGCGGATGAGCTTCGTGATCATCCACGCGGTCATGAAGCGGCTCGAGGAACGGCGCAAGGCGCGCCTGTTCGCCGAGCTCGGCTCGACCATGAAGCTGCCCCGGTCCGGGAAGGGCCGCCTCGGCCTGGAGATCATCGAGCTGGCCGACCAGGAGCGCCCGCCGATGGTGCGCATCCCCGAGTACCTCGAGCGCCGCCGGATGGCCGGGGCCGTCACGTCCGTGCCGATCGTCGAGCCGGCCCTGCGGTGAGCGGGCGGCCGTTCACGGTCCTGTTCGCTCCGGACTCGTTCAAGGGCTCGCTCACCTCGGTCGAAGTCGCCCGCGCCCTGGCCGACGGCTGGGCCCGCGCCCGCCCGGACGATCGGCTCCTGCTCGCCCCACTCGCCGACGGCGGGGAGGGGACACTCGCGGCGATCGAGGCGGCCGGCGGCTGGGAGCGACGCACCGCGCGCGTGCACGATCCGCTCGGTCGGCCGATCGACGCCCGCTGGCTCGCATCGTCCGACGGCCGCCGGGCGGTCGTTGAGCTCGCGGCCGCTTCCGGGCTGTCGCTCCTGACCGCGAGCGAGCGCGACCCCGCGGCCGCATCCACCCGGGGGACCGGCGAGCTCCTCATGGCGGCGATCGCCGCCGGTGCGCGCGACATCGTCGTCGGGATCGGCGGCAGCGCGACCACCGACGGAGGCGCGGGCGCGCTCCGGGCTCTCGGGGCGACCACATCCGAGGCGCTCGATCGGGTCGACCTGGGCGGGCTCGACCCGCGGCTCGCCGAGGTCGCGCTGCGGATCGCCTGCGACGTCACGAATCCGCTTCTCGGCCCCCATGGCGCGGCCGCGACCTACGGCCCCCAGAAGGGAGCGTCAGCGGCAGACGTCGTGGCCCTCGATGCACGGTTGGCCCGGTTCGCCGATGCGCTGGAGCCGGCGGCCGGCTGCCGCGAGCGGGACACGCCGGGCGCGGGGGCGGCCGGTGGCATCGGTTTCGGGCTCCTGTGTCTCCGGGGCCGATTCCGGTCGCTTGCACTCGAGCCGGGGGTCGAGCTCGTCATGGCCGCGACCGGTTTCGACGCGAAGCTGGCGCAGGCGGACCTCGTCATCACGGGCGAGGGCCGGATCGACGCCCAGACCGCGTTCGGCAAGACGGCGCTCGGCGTGGCCCGCCGCGCCAAGGCTGGCGGTGCCCGCTGCTTCGCGGTCGGCGGCGGGGTCGAGCCCGAGGGGATCGCCGCGCTCGCCCCGCTCGGCGCGGAGGTCGTCCCCGTGCACGAGCGGCCCATCCCGATCGCCGAGGCGATGGCCCTCGGGGCCGCCCCGCTGGTCGCCCTGGGCGAACGGCTCGCACGGCGCCTGGATTGAGCCCGACCGCCGTCCCGGCGACGCGCCGACCGAAGGGAAAGGCGCGACCGCGTCGACGCCGCTTCTCCGACCCGGGCGCGACCTGGGCGAAGGGGCTCGAGCGGCGACGGCCCGGACTCGTGACGTTCGTGCTCGGGCGGCTGGCCGAGCGCTACGGGCGGCCGGTCTGGGTGCGCCGGCTCGATCCCACAAGCGAGCTCATCCTCACGATCCTCACCCAGAACAGCGCCGACATCAATGCCGAACGGGCATTCGAGAGCCTCCGGGCGGCGTTCCCGTCGGGCGGCGCCGTCCAGGTCCACGCCCCCGGTCCGGGCTGGGGCGGCGAGGGGCTCTCGCCCGGAGCGGCGCCCGACTGGGCCGCGGTCGAGGTCGCGCCACTCCCCGATCTCATCGAGGCGATCAGGCCGGGCGGCCTCGCGGTCTCGAAGTCGCCCCGGATCCAGAACGCGCTGCGCCTCATCCGTGAGGAGCGCGGCGACCACTCGCTCGAGTTCCTGGCCGACATGCCGCCGCTCGAGGCGCGCGCCTGGCTCACCCGGATCGACGGGATCGGCAGGAAGACTGCCTCGGTCCTGCTCATGTTCAGCTTCGGGATGCCCCTCGTACCGGTCGACCGCCACGTGGAGCGGGTGAGCCGGCGGATCGGTCTGATCCCGCCGAAGGCATCGGCCGACGACGCGCATGACCTGTTCCTCGCCCTCGTCCCGCCCGACCGGGCGCTCGAGGCGCACGTCAATCTCATCCAGCACGGCCGGGCGATCTGCCACGCTCGCCGGCCGGATTGCGCCCACTGCCCCGTCGCGACGCGCTGCCGATACGTCGACCGGCACGCTCCCTGAGCGGGCCCTCGGCGCTGCCTATACTCGGGCCATGCTGAGCGCCGGACCGACAGGCCGGGACGCGGGTCCGCCACGGATCCTGATCGTCGACGACGACCTCAACCTCCTCGTCGTCCTCGCCGAGCAACTGCGCGACGACGGCTACCTCGTGACCACCGCGCGCGACGGGATGGAGGCGCTGCGGCGACTCGACGAGGGCTGGCCCGACCTGATCATCGTCGACATGATGATGCCGCGGATGGACGGGCTGAGCCTGGCCCGGGTCATCAAGGGCCGGGCCGACCTGCCGATCATCGTCCTGTCGGCCATCGACGCCGGTGACAGCAAGGCCGACCTGCTCGACGAGGTGGCCGAGGACTACGTCACCAAGCCCTACCACTACCCGGAGCTGCGGGCCCGGATCACCCGGGTCCTCCGCCGGCTCGGCGACCGGGTCCCCCGGCAGCGGCTCGTCCTGGGCCCGGACCTGTCGCTCGAGCTGCACCGCCGCGAGGCGGTCGTCGACGGCGCGTCGGTCGCCCTCACCCCGACCGAGTCGCGCCTGCTCTACGCCCTGGCCGCGAACCTCGGCCGGACGCTGTCGACGGAGACGCTCCTCGCCCGTGGCTGGGCCGACACGGAGGACGCGGATCCCTCGTACCTGTGGGTGACGATGCGTCGCCTTCGCCAGAAGCTCGAGAAGGACGCGAACCATCCACGCCACCTCATCACGGTCCGCGGTGTCGGCTACCGGCTCGTCGGCGACGGGAGCGACCCGGTCGAGGCCGGCGCGCCGCTGGCCCCCGCGGACGCCTGATGGCGAAGCGCGGTCCCGGGAGGACCCGGTCCCCGGAACCGGCCACGCCGACGCCGCCACCCGAGCGGGTGCTCAGCCCGGCCGACCCGGCCGTGGACGCGAGCCGGGCGGCCGCCGACCCGGCCGTGACGCGAGCCGGGCAGCCGCCGACCGGCCGTCGAGCCGACGCCGGGGACCGCCCTGGAGTCGGCCGATCTCGCCGACGCGGCGACCGCGATCCCCGACCTCGTCGACCCTCCCGAACCGACCGAGTGGACCGAGGAGATCGACGAGCTCTTCCGGCGTCCCGAGCCCGAGCGGGCGGGGCCCCGGTTCGCGTTCGCGACCCGGCTCACCTTCGCGCTCATCGCGGCGGCGGTCCTGCCGCTGTCGCTGTTCGGCCTCCTGCTCGTGCTCGCCCAGCGACTCCCGGATTCCGCGTCGGCGACGCCTCGGCTGCTCCTGCTCGCGATCATCGTCACCGCGCTCATCTCGAGCCTCGCCGCCTACATCCTCGTGGCCGACCTGACCGCGCCGCTGCGGGCCATCGCGGCCGCCGTGGACCGGGCCAAGGCGGGCGACCTGACGACCCCGATCGACCTGCCGGGCGACGACGAGCTGGCTCGTCTCGCCGAGAGCCACAACCGGCTCGCCGCGGACCTCGAGCGGCGCAATCGCGAGCTCGGCCGGATCCTTGGTTCGATCGTCCACAGCACGCCTCGCCAGGGGCTCGACTGGCTCATCGGCCGCGCCGGAGCCGACGCCCGCGAGGTCTTCGGGCTCATCGACGCCGAGGTCCGGCTGGTCGACCCCGCGACCGTCAAGCTCGAGAGCCGCGTCCCGGGCGAGCCTCGGCCGATCCGGGCGGACCTCCGCGCCGGCGACGAGAGGATCGGGGTCCTGGTGGGTCACGCGCCGGTCATGCGGACGTGGGAGCGAGCCGACCAGGACCTGCTCGAGGTATTCGCCGCCCAGGTCGGCGTCGCGCTCCGGAATGCCGAGCTGTTCGCGACGGTCGAGGCGCAGAACACCCAGCTGCTCGAGCTTGACGCGGCCAAGGACGACTTCCTGCGTGGAGTGAGCCACAACCTCCAGACGCCGCTCACGAGCATCCGGGCATACGCCGAGCAGCTGTCGCGGGCCGATCCGGACCGGCGCCTGGCGATCATCACCGAGCAGGCCGATCGCCTCTCCCGGATGGTCCGCCAGCTCCTCACCGTGACCCGCCTCGAGTCGGGTGCCCTCAAGCCCACCGCGGAGGTGGTGTCGCTCGGTTCGCGGGTCCGCAAGGCCTGGGAGGCGCTGGCCGTCGAGGAGATCCAGTTCGAGCTCGACGACCAGAGCCAGGGCTGGCTCGCGGTCGGCGACGCGGACCAGCTCGACCAGGTGCTCTGGGCCCTGCTCGACAATGCGGTCAAGTACGGCGCACGAGGCCCGGTCGACGTCCGCATCGGCCTGACCGACGATCGCCTCAGGCTCACGATCGCCGACCACGGCCCGGGCGTGGCGGTCTCCGACCGGGGTCGGCTCTTCGGCCGGTTCGAGCGTGGCAGCAGCCAGAACGCGGAGGACGGCAGCGGGCTCGGGTTGTACGTCGCGCGCGAGCTGGCCCGGGCGATGGGCGGGGATCTCGTCCTCGAACCGACGGCGACGGACCGGGGCGCCGCGTTCACCGTCTGGCTGCCCGCGGAGGCCCCGCTCGAGGGCTGAGGACGAGGACCGGGGAGGAGCGACGGCGGCTCCCGCGGCACGGGTCGACCGAAGGCCGAAGGACCGACCGGGGCGCTGACTCGCGGCACGCCATCCGCTCGGATGTCCAGCCGTGCAAGGACATCAGAGGCCCATTTTCTCGTGCCCCCCGAGGGACCGGTACTTATGGGTGGTGCATCCGGGCCACACCGGTACCTCGTGGCAAGGTCCCTCGCAAGGACCCACTGGGATATTCGGTCTCAGGTCCGATCAAGGTCCGACCACCGCCAGCTCCGCCATCGCCACCGTGAGGCCCATCCGCATGACCGATCTCGCCCGAGTGCCCCGCCGGGGGCGGCGCATCCGCCCCCGCCCGGTCCGCCGCCCGAGTGCCCTCGTCGGCGCCGGCCCGCGGGCCGCCCTGTCCGCCCCGCGCCGGCGGGCGAAGGGCCAGTCGCTCGTCGAGTTCGCCCTCGTCTTCCCGCTGTTCATCCTGCTCACGATGTCGGTCATCGAGTTCGCGTTCGCGTTCAACGCCAACCTGGCGATCGCGTTCGCCAGCCGCGACGCGGCGCTCGTGGCGGCCGAGGCGGGCGATGGCCTGGGCAGCGACTGCGCGATCATCCAGGCGGTCATCAACGACGTCGGCGCGCCGGCCGACGCGAACCAGATCAGCTCGATCGAGATCTACTGGTCCGACCAGAACGGCAACTACAAGAACGGCGATTCGAGCCTCAAGAACGTCTGGAACCACAGCGGCACGACGACGACCTGCAACTACCCCGACGGGACGTCGCTCACGGTGCCCTACCAGATCGCCACCAACGGCTATCCCGAGAGCAGCCGCTGCAACGTCGTGGCCGGCTGCGGCGGGACCCACATGCCGTCGGTCGACACGATCGGCGTGCGGGTCAACTACACGTACACCTGGAAGACCCCGATCCGCGGGCTCGTCGGCCTGGCCGGCAACGGCCCGGTCTGGTCGGGCGCCGGCTGGAACTTCGCCCGCTCCAACGCGATGCGGATGGAGCCGGTCCTGTGACCGCCCCCACCGTCGCCCCGCGGCGCGAGCGCTCGCGCGGGCAGGCCCTGGTCGAGTTCTCGGTCCTCGTCCCGGCGTTCATGCTCATCCTGTTCGGGATGCTCGAGTTCGGGTTCGTGTTCACCCACAACCTGACCCTCGAGTACGCCACCCGCGAGGGCGCCCGGACCGGGGCGGCCCTGGCCGACGGCGGCGGCAACGCCGCCGTGTGCGCGACGATCGACCCCCAGATCATCGCCGCGGTCGAGCGCGTCCTGACCAGCCCGGGCTCGCCGATCGACGAGACCAACGTGACGACGATCAAGATCTGGAAGGCGACCAGCGCCGGGGTGCCGACGAACGGCGCCCAGACGAGCACCTGGAACTACGGCACCGGCGGCGCGCCGACGGTCGACGGCTTCCAGCTCCACTACCACGAGACCTCGAGCTCGACCTGGCTGCCCTGTACCCGCAACAACGCGGCCAGCCCGGATTCGATCGGGGTGAGCCTGACCTACGACTACAACATGGTCACCCCGCTGTCGTCGATCGCCCGCTTCTTCGGCGGCGGCGCGAGCAGCGGGGTCATCCCGATGAACGACCGCACGATCATGGCCCTCAACCCATGACCGCCGCGACCCCGGTCACGACCACGTCCACCCCCACCCCACGCCGGGCCCCCACGGGCACGCGTCCAGGAGGCCTCCAGTGAACCTGTTCCGCTCCCGGCGGGCCGCACCCGCAGCGCAGGCCCGCCGCCGCTCGCGCGGCCAGGTCATCGTCATCTTCGCCGGCGCGATGCTCGCGTTCATGGGCCTGATGGCGATCGTCATCGACGTGTCGTGGTACTGGGCCAACACCCTCCGGGTCCAGCGCGCGGCCGATGCCGCGGCCCTGGCCGGCGTCGTCTGGCTGCCCGACAACTTCTCAGGAGCGGCGCCCAACGCCCAGACCACGGCGCTCGCCGAGGCCCAGAAGAACGGGTATGTCCCCGGGGCCGGCACGACCATCGCGTTGAGCCAGGACCCGAACAACGACCGCCGCCTCATCGTGACCGTCTCGACCTCGGCGCCATCCTTCTTTGCCCGGGTCATCGGTATCTCGTCATTCCCGATCACCCGGACATCCAAGGCCGAGTTCATCCTGCCGGTACCGATGGGCAGCCCGCAGAACTACTACGGCGTTGGCACGTTCGTGAGCAAGGTCACCACGACGACCACCAACCCGTACATCAACCCATCCGGATTCAACGCGGGCAACCTTGCGACCGGATCGGCGCCGACCGGCAACACCACGTCGAACACGAGCGGCGGAGCGTGGACGAACCCGAACCGCGCCTATGCCTCGGACAACTCGTACACCACGTCCGGCACGAACAACAACCAGGACGCCTGGACGACCTTCTCGTTCGGGTCCTTCCAGGCCGGCGCCACGATCGATGGCCTGCAGGTCAACCTCGAGGCGAAGGACAGCAAGGCCGGCGCCGCGTGCCAGATCAGGGCGGAGGTGTCGTGGAACGGCGGGACGACCTGGGCGAACGCGCCTCAGACCACCCCCACGATCGCCACGAGCGACGCCTGGTACACCTTGGGCAGCGCGACCGATACCACCACCTGGGGCGCCAATCATGCGACCTGGACGACCGGAGACTTCTCGTCGGCCAACTTCCAGATCCGGCTCACCCACCTCAAGGGTGCCGGGTGCGGCACGGTCTCGCTCGACGACGCGACAGTCGTGGTCTACTCGCACACCACCACGGTCAGTACGGCCGACACGGTCCAGCCGGTCACCGGCCCGTTGGGCGCGACCCTCCCGACCCAGGGATTCTGGGGCGCGGACATCACGAAGGGCGGGAGCCGTGAGAACGGCGACCAGTTCGACCCGACCAACGACAACCTGAAGAGTCGGGCGAACCCGGAGTTCGACGGCAAGGGCGTGGACTACAACGTCGTCATCGCCGGCCCGAACGGGCAGGTCCAGCTGTTCGACCCGACCTTCTGCGCTACTGGTTCGGTCCCTGGTGGGGGCAACTACGGTGCCGGCGATCACTGGATCGGCGGTTCGACTCAACCCAGTCACAACGATCTACTCGCTGTAGAACATCAATGGCACGCCGTTCGACACGAGCGACGATATCCAGGTCGCGACGTCGGGCAACCTGTTCGCCGGCAAGACGCAGTCCGACCAAAGCGGTGACTTCGGGTCTCCCCGGAACAGCGTCTGCCGATTGCTCGGCGGACCCGTATCACAACGCGTGGTACCAGCTCGCCGCCGGCCTTCCGGCGGGGACGTATCGCCTCAACGTGACCACCAACGTCGCGGGCAACAACTCCACCAATGCGGAGAACATGTGGAGCGCCTGGGTGAAGAGCTCATCCGGCGCCTCGCAGGTCTACGGCCAGGGCCGGATGGTGACCTACACCAACCTGCTCGGCGGAACGCAACTCTTCTACCTGGCCCAGATCGCGGCGGTCCACGCCGGCAAGACGATGGAGATCAAGCTGTTCGACCCGGGCGATGTCAGTGGCGATGCCTTCCTGCGTATCCTGTCGCCCAACGGCAACGCCTACAACTACGCCACGTTCAGCTACACGGCGGATAACGGACGCAGCGGGAACAACGTCAACTCGATCCAGACCGCCTCGGCGTCCAGCGGCAGCTTCTACAACGATGCGCTCATCACGATCGAGATCCCCCTCCCCGTCAATTACGGGTCCGTCGGACTGACGCCGCCGGGCGAACCGGGCGCGGGTTGGTGGAAGATCGAGTACACGGTCAATGGCGGTAACGACACGACCACGTGGCAGGTCGATATCCGCGGCAACCCGGTCCACCTCGTCCTGCCGTAGGGCCCTGCCGTTACCGACCCCTCAACCGGATCACCTGGGGCGACCGCTCGTCAGCGACGAGCGGTCGCTTCGTTTCCTGGTCCCGGCTCCGTCGGGAAAGCACCCGCGGGGCACGTGGTGCGCGGGCGCCCCGGATCGCTCGACTGCAAGGTGGTTCGCAAGGTCCCATTGATTAACTGCGCCTCAGCTCCGCCATCGCCACCGTGAGGCCCATCCGCATGACCGATCTCGCCCGAGTGCCCCGCCGGGGGCGGCGCATCCGCCCCCGCCCGGTCCGCCGCCCGAGTGCCCTCGTCGGCGCCGGCCCGCGGGCCGCCCTGTCCGCCCCGCGCCGGCGGGCGAAGGGCCAGTCGCTCGTCGAGTTCGCCCTCGTCTTCCCGCTGTTCATCCTGCTCACGATGTCGGTCATCGAGTTCGCGTTCGCGTTCAACGCCAACCTGGCGATCGCGTTCGCCAGCCGCGACGCGGCGCTCGTGGCGGCCGAGGCGGGCGATGGCCTGGGCAGCGACTGCGCGATCATCCAGGCGGTCATCAACGACGTCGGCGCGCCGGCCGACGCGAACCAGATCAGCTCGATCGAGATCTACTGGTCCGACCAGAACGGCAACTACAAGAACGGCGATTCGAGCCTCAAGAACGTCTGGAACCACAGCGGCACGACGACGACCTGCAACTACCCCGACGGGTCGTCGCTCACGGTGCCCTACCAGATCGCCACCAACGGCTATCCCGAGAGCAGCCGCTGCAACGTCGTGGCCGGCTGCGGCGGGACCCACATGCCGTCGGTCGACACGATCGGCGTGCGGGTCAACTACACGTACACCTGGAAGACCCCGATCCGCGGGCTCGTCGGCCTGGCCGGCAACGGCCCGGTCTGGTCGGGCGCCGGCTGGAACTTCGCCCGCTCCAACGCGATGCGGATGGAGCCGGTCCTGTGACCGCCCCCACCGTCGCCCCGCGGCGCGAGCGCTCGCGCGGGCAGGCCCTGGTCGAGTTCTCGGTCCTCGTCCCGGCGTTCATGCTCATCCTGTTCGGGATGCTCGAGTTCGGGTTCGTGTTCACCCACAACCTGACCCTCGAGTACGCCACCCGCGAGGGCGCCCGGACCGGGGCGGCCCTGGCCGACGGCGGCGGCAACGCCGCGGTGTGCGCGACGATCGACCCCCAGATCATCGCCGCGGTCGAGCGCGTCCTGACCAGCCCGGGCTCGCCGATCGACGAGACCAACGTGACGACGATCAAGATCTGGAAGGCGACCAGCGCCGGGGTGCCGACGAACGGCGCCCAGACGAGCACCTGGAACTACGGCACCGGCGGCGCGCCGACGGTCGACGGCTTCCAGCTCCACTACCACGAGACCTCGAGCTCGACCTGGCTGCCCTGTACCCGCAACAACGCGGCCAGCCCGGATTCGATCGGGGTGAGCCTGACCTACGACTACAACATGGTCACCCCGCTGTCGTCGATCGCCCGCTTCTTCGGCGGCGGCGCGAGCAGCGGGGTCATCCCGATGAACGACCGCACGATCATGGCCCTCAACCCATGACCGCCGCGACCCCGGTCACGACCACGTCCACCCCCACCCCACGCCGGGCCCCCACGGGCACGCGTCCAGGAGGCCTCCAGTGAACCTGTTCCGCTCCCGGCGGGCCGCACCCGCAGCGCAGGCCCGCCGCCGCTCGCGCGGCCAGGTCATCGTCATCTTCGCCGGCGCGATGCTCGCGTTCATGGGCCTGATGGCGATCGTCATCGACGTGTCGTGGTACTGGGCCAACACCCTCCGGGTCCAGCGCGCGGCCGATGCCGCGGCCCTGGCCGGCGTCGTCTGGCTGCCGAACCTGTACAGCAGCGCGGACACGACCGCCCGGGCCGAGGCCACCAAGAACGGCTACACGTCGGGCGTGAACGGGACCACGATCACCACGGCGAAGGACCCGAACAACGATCGCAAGCTGATCGTGACCGTCTCGACCTCCGTCCCGTCCTTCTTCGCCCGGGTCATCGGGCTCGCATCGTTCCCGATCAGCCGGACGTCCAAGGCCGAGTTCATCCTGCCCGTCGCGATGGGCAGCCCCGAGAACTACTACGGTGTCTTCGGCAAGATCAAGGACGCGACGTTCACGGGACCGCAGACGACCGATACCGGCTGGGATGCGCCCACCGCCGTCCCCAGCACAAACCGCTGTTCACCGGCCTGCAACTGGACATCGACCAACACGCTGTACAACAAGACGACCGCGAACGGCACTACCTACTCGTCGAGCAACACGGCGAACGGTTCGCAAGGGGCCTGGGGCGGCTGGAACTTCGGCATCCCGGCCGGAGCCACGATCGATGGCCTCGAGGTCCGGGTCGTCGCCAAGCTCGATGCCGCATCGGTGGCCGCCAACTGCACGATCGGCGTGCAGGTCACCCCTAACGGCGGGACCAACTGGTATCCGGCTGCCTCGGGAACCGTCGTCACGACGAGCCTGACCCTGTCCAACGTCACCTACACGTTCGGATCCCAGGGCAGCACGCTGCCGTGGGCCGTCCACACGTGGGTCCAAGGCGACTTCGGCAGTTCGACAACGACCGGATTCATGGCCCGCCTGACCTGGAACCGGGGCAGCTGCGCCGCGGCACGCTTCGCCCGGGTCGACACCCTGAATGTCCGGGTCACGTACACGGCGAACGTGACGAGCGCGGCCGCCGACAAGGACCTCAAGGGCCCGGGCAGCGGTTGCCTGAATGGCGTCTCGGACTGCTATCAGCCCGACGGTGCCGTGCTCAACTACCGCGGGTTCTGGGGCACGATGAACACGGAAGGCGCCACGAACATCAACGGCGATGCCTTCCAGCCCTACTACGACACCGGCAGCACGGCCGCGCCGCCATGTCCGACGGCGCAGCTCAGGGCGTGCTACGACAGCGTCAACTACTACAACTACGCGATCGACATGGCGGCCGGTTCGACGAACGGATTTGTCTACATCTTCGACCCCGAGTTCTGCGCCACTGCCCTCCAATCCGGCGTGGGCGATCGATGGTTCGGCGGCAACAACGGCATGAGTTCGTGGTACGAGATCTACAACACGAACAACACGCCCTACAACCTCGCGGACGACACGCTCATCAAGACATCCGGAAACAAGTTCACGAACCTGAATGGATCGGATACGTCCATGGGCGGTCCGAACGGGCAGGCCGAGTGCAGGCAGACGTCCTCGGTCTACGGCGACGGGCGCGACTACCACGACTCGTGGGTCCTGCTCAATCCCGCCAATCCACTGAGTGGCGGCCCGAACGGGACGGTCTACCGTCTGCATACGACCAGCACAGACCCAGCCAATGGGGCCGCGCAGCGGAACGCCAACGGCGAACAGAGCTTCGCGATCTACGCCAGCGCCTCGGGTACAGCCCCGGAGATCTACGGCCTTGGCGCGATGCAGATGTTCTCACCCCTCGAAGTCGCCGGCGGCAGCGCCTATTCCGAGTTCTATATCGCCCAGGTACCGCAGGCCCATGCGGGCAAGACGCTCGAGTTGAGCCTGTGGGACCCGGGCGACACCGGCAACCTCGCCGCGAACATCCAGATCGAGATCCCGACCGCCGGCGGCTGGACGCCCGTATCGATGACCTGGTCCTCGCTGACCGGCACCTCCGGCGGCGCGCAGAACTGCTCGAGCTACTCGCAGAACGTGACGGGCAACGCCATCACGACCAACGCCGGCGGCGGAAGTACCGGTATCTATAACGGCTGCTGGCTGATCATCGACGTGACGATCCCGGCCAACTACACGGCCCAGCAACAGGGCTGGTGGAAGATCCGCTACAACATGTCGGGCAACGGCACATCCTCCGATGTGACCACCTGGACCGCCAAGATCCGGGGCAACCCGGTCCACCTCGTCCTGCCGTAGCGGCAGGTCCCACCGATCGGCGCAGCGGCCGTCCGTCAGCGACGGGCGGCCGCTTCATATGTCGCGGGCCGGCGATTGGCGAGGACGGGGATCTGGCGCCGGATCGAGGCGACCCGGGCGGTGTCGATCTCGGCGCTGACGATGCCCACCCGGTCGGGCGCCTGGGCCACGATGATCCCCCACGGATCCACGATCATCGTCCGTCCGTAGGCGGCTGAGCCTGGCGGGCCGTTGACCTGCGCCGGCGCGATGACGTAGGCGCCGTTCTCGATCGCCCGGGCTCGCAGCAGCACCTCCCAATGGTCGCGTCCCGTGCGCTCCGTGAAGTTCGCCGGGACCGTGAGCACATGAGCGCCGAGCAGTGCAAGCGCCCGGTACAGTTCGGGGAACCGGACGTCGTAGCAGATCGTGAGACCGAGTCTCACGCCGTCGACGTCGGCAGTCACGAGCTCGTCGCCGGGCGTCACCCGGGCCAATTCCACGTCCGCGGGCCCGGCGTCCACATCGATATCGAACATGTGGATCTTGCGGTAGCGGGCGACCACGTCGCCGCTCGGGGCGATCAGGGCGCTCGTGTTGTACGGCCGGGTCGGGTCGGCACTCGACTCGGCCAGCGACCCGGCGAGGATCCAGCAGTCGCGCCGCCGGGCGACCTCGGAAAATGCCTCGCTGAACGGTCCGGGGATGGGTCGGGCAAAATCGCGATAGCCGTCTGCCTCGCCCCGGTATTGGAGGGACTCGGGCAGCGCCACCAGGCGAGCTCCTCCGGCGGCCGCCTCGTCGGCCAGTCGGGCGGCCGTCGCGACATTCGCCGCCGGGTCGGGTCCCGCGTCGAGCTGGACCAACGCGACCCGCAGCAGCGTCACCGGATCCCCGTGTCATACGCGACGTCGAGCGACGCGCGGGGCACGCCGTCTCCAGCCACGTGGAACGGGATCGGGCGGGCGGTGCCGAGAAGCCCCTCGACCGGCCCGGGTACGAGGATGTAGTCGCCGGGCGGCAGCGCGACGCCGAACGTGCCGTCGACCGCGGATGTCGCGCTGGCGACCTCCGTACCCGTTGTCGACGTCACGACCAGGACGGCCCCGGCCACGGGTCGGTCGGCACAGTTGGAGTCGCCCGGCCGGGAGACCGGACAGACGGGCCCGGCGTGGACCCGGCCGACGATCCCGGTCCCCGCCGTCCCCTCGGGCGTGACCGGCACCGACGGGCTCGATCCCCCCTGGACGTATGGGGTGCACGCGGACAGGGTCGCGACGAAGGCCAGCAGCAGGACGAGGAGGGTGGTCCGACGAGGCATACGGCTCATGGTGCCATGGACGTTCCATCGTCGAGCGTGGTTCCGGCCTGCTGGAGGTGGACCCGCGCCCCTGCGCGTCGTATCGTGGCCAGGCCGAACGGGCCGCCACGGTCCATGGGCGGCTGGTCCCAGGAGGTCCCCATGACCGAGCCCGAATCGCCGCAGCCACCGGAACCGGCGGCCCCGGCGGCACCGCCGGCGGCACCCTCGCCGGCGGCCACGGCACCCCCGCCGGCACCCTCGCCGGCAGCGGTCGCCGCGAGTGCGGCGGGCGCCGCGGCCACGATGCTGTGGTCCCGGCTGTCGGCCGGGGAGAAGATCGCGGTCATCGGCGCCGCGCTCATGCTCGTCCTTGGCGACTGGATCGTGGGCGGCCTGCTCAATGGGCCGGGCAACTGGGTGAGCACGACGATCGCGTCGGCCGAGCTCATCTTCTTCGTCGTCGTGCGGCACTCCGGTCGGGCGATGGCGTGGCCCATCCCGTATGCCACGATCCTCGCCGGCCTCGCTGTCGCGATCGCGGCCCCGGCCGCGTCCGACCTCTTCAACTTCCTTCGCCAGCTCACGGAGCCGGGCCGGATCACCGGCATAGGCGTCGTGGGCGAGCTCACCGAGCTCGTCGGCGCCGCGCTCGTCGCGTGGGGCTCCTTCGTCACATGGCGGGCCGGTGCCGAGAACTGAGATCCGACGCCAGATCCGCGAGCGCTCCAGATCCTGATTCGCGTGCGCCCGTCTCGTCCCGTCGTCGTCGACGCCTGACCCTGGACGACCGGACACCTTGACGATGGGCGGATGGCTGGGCGTCGCACTGCGGCGCGCGACGCATGACGCGGCGCTCGTGGCTGCCGCCGGCCTCGTTGTCCTCGTCGCGGCCGGCGTACTCGTCGCCGCGGCGGTGTACCCGGATGCCATCGTCCGTGCCGGGATCGCCCGGACGCTGGCTGCGGCCGATCCTGTCGCGTCCGCGATATCGGTGTCGATCGACGTGCGCCGATCGGACGCCGACGCGTTCGACACGACCGTCCGCGACGTGATCGCCGAAGCACTCGGTCCGGCGAGCGGCGACATCGCCATGACGGCGCTGTCCGAGGCTTACGGCCCGCCGAGCGCCGATGCGCGGAGCCCCGCGACCCGCTTTGCGTTCGCCGACGGGATCGAGGCGCACGCTCACCTGCTGCGCGGGCGATGGGCCGCGGATGCGGGCCCGCCGACCGCCCCGTCGACTGCCGGCCCGGCCGACCTGGAAGCCGCCGTCGGCGAGCCTGCGGCGCTCGCCATGCACGTCGACGCCGGCAGCCTCCTGGATGTCGGGAGCCGACTCGACCCGAAGGTCAGGTTCCGCGTCCACATCGTCGGCGTGTTCGCCGCGAACGACCCTGCGGACGCGTTCTGGGGCGGCGATCCATTGCTCCTCACCGGCAGCGAGCAGCGCGGCCCGTTCACCACCAACGGTCCGCTGTTCATCGGTCGCCAGGCGCTCCTCCTCCGGACGATCGTGACTCGCGTCTCGCTGGCGTGGCGGGCGGTCCCCAGGTTCGAGGCGTTCGCGCCGGAGAACCTGGCGACGATCGGCGGCAATGTCGGCGCGCTGCCCGACCGGCTTGCCGGCCGGCTCGGCCGGGGTCAGGCCATCGTGGTCGGGACCGAGCTCCCGCGCCTCCTGGGAGCCGTCTCGATCGGCCTCACCCAGGCCGACTCCGGGTCTGGCCTCGTGGCCGGTCAGATGGTGGTGCTCGCGCTGTACGCACTCCTCTTCGTGGCCGCCCTCGTCGTGGGCCAGCGCCGGGCGACGACGAGCCTGCTCCGCGCGCGAGGCGCATCGTCGCGCCATCTCGTCGGCCTGGCCCTCATCGAGTCACTGTTCGTCGCCGTTCCGGCTGCGGCGCTGGGCCTTCCCCTCGGCCTGTGGCTCGCGACGTTCCTCGCGGCGGCCGGTCCCTCGGTGGCTGCCACATCGGCCCTCATCGCTCCGGCGGTCGTGCAGCTTTCGCAGGAGGTCGTCGAGCTGGCAGGCGTGGCAGCACTCGTCGCGGTCGCGGGCCTGACCCTGCCGACGGCCCTGGCCGTGGGACCGCTCGCGCGCGTCCACCGCTCGCCCGGCCGACAGCGAGCCGCGGCATTGCTCCAGCGCAGCCGGATCGACCTTGCCCTGGCAGGCATCGGGGCGATCGCGCTCTGGCGGCTGCGCGGATCCGCCGGCCCAGGGGACGTGACCGCGACGCCTCTCGCGGCGGCCGGACCGGCGATCGGATTGCTGGCCGGCGCGATCCTCCTGCTCCGGATCGTGCCGGTCATCGGCCGGGGAATGGAAGCGGGGCTGGTCCGTGGGGGCAGCGTCGCCGGCGCGCTGAGCGTCCGAAGCGTCGCCCGCCGGTCCGCGGCGTACGGACGGCCGGCGCTCCTGTTCGCGATGTCCGCCGCGATCGGCCTGTTCGCGGTGGGCTACGCGCGGACATGGCAGGGATCGCAGCGCGATCAGGCGGCCCACGCGGTCGGAGCCGACATCCGGGGCCAGGTCGGGCCGGGCGCGGCGCTCGCCGACACGGCCGCGGCCGCCGCGTATCTCGCGATCCCGGGCGTCACCGGGGCGACGCCGGTCGTGCACGAGGACTTCGCGACGGCGTCCGACCTCCAGCACGGGATGCTGCTCGCCGTCGTGCCGGAGGCGATGAGCTCGATCGCGGCGTTCCGGCCCGACCTCGCGGGCCGTCCGCTCGGCGACCTGATGGCCGGACTCGCGGCCGCCCGCCCGGACCTGCCCATGCTCGCGCTGCCCGCAGGCGCACGGCGCGTACGCGTCGGAGTGGACCTGGACCTGTCCCCGGTCGGCGGCGCGGCGAACCTGCCCGCCGGGTGGGCCGGGTTGAGCCTGGCCCTCGTGGTGCGCGACGCGGATGGGACCCTCCACCGGATCACGTCCAGTCCAGCCCTGGGCGCGCCCGGCGACCCGTTCGTGGTCCCGATCCCGGCGCCCCTTGCGATGGCCGGCGCGCGTACCGCCGGGATCGTGGCATGCGAGCTCCAGTTGGCACTCCCGGGGGGCCAGGTCCTTGCCGGGAGCGTCGGGATCCAAGGCCTCGAGACGAGCTTGGCTCCGGCCGGCGGATCCTGGGCGCCGATCGCCGCAGGCGCCACGTTCCAGGCTTGGACGATGATCCGGAGCGCGTTCGACGTCCGGCCGACGCCGCTCGCGGCCGCGCCGGGTGCGCCCGGAGACGTGATCGCCGGCACGGTCGGCCCGGAGGCGCCGCTGACCGGTCCCGGCACCCAGACGATCGTCGCGCGGCCGTCGGCCCTGGCCGACCTTGCCGGTGCACCCCTGGCGGGCCTGGTCGATCAGGCCGTGCTGACGTCGACCGGGACGTCGGCGGGCGACGTGATCCTCGTCCGCCACGCGTCGTCGGTGGTCCGCAAGATCCGGGCGCTGGACGTCGTGACGGCGTTCCCGGGCCTGCCCGTGACCGGCATCGCGATCGTGGACCTCGGGTCGTTCCAGCTGACCCGGTACGCGTCGGACGGGACGATCCCGGCGCCAGACGAGTGGTGGCTGTCCGTCTCGCCGGCCACCGACCGGGCGGTCGCGGCGGCACTGTCCGTCGGACCGGCCGCGCTGCAGGGCGTGCGCTCGCGAGTGATCGAGACTGAGTCTCATCTCAACGACCCGATCGCGTTGGCCATCTCGGGGATGCTCATCCTTGCCGCCGCCGCAGCCGCGGGGTTCGCCGCCATCGGGTTCGCGGCGGCGGCTTGGGCGTCGACCCAGAGCCGGCTGGCCGAGTTCGCCGTCGCCCGGGCGCTCGGCCTGTCCGGCCGCCAGATCGGTGGCTGGCTGGTCCTCGAGCAGGCATTCCCGGTCGCGACCGGGGTCGGCTGGGGGATCGCGCTCGGGCTCGCGCTCGAGTGGCTCGTCCTGCCCGCCGTGACGCTCGCCCCCGGCGGCGGGCCTGCGCTCCCGCCGGCTCTCGTGGCCGTCCCCCTCGACCTCATCGCCGGGTACGTGGCGCTGAGCGGCCTGCTCGTCGGCGTCACGGGCGCGGTTTTGTCGCGGACAGTGGCTCGTGCCGGGATGACCGAGCCGCTGCGGGGCGAGTCGTGAGGCGCCCGCTGGCGGTCCTCCGGCTCGTCGGCGTCTGGCTCCGGGCGGCGCCGGCCGCGGTCATCGCCGTGTTCGCGGTCGTGAGCCTCACCTCGTTCCTGGCCACGGCGACGCCCCTGTGGTTCGTGAAGACCACCGATGCCGCCCTGCCGTCCCTCCTGCGGACCGTCTCAGCGGGCCGATCCGGCCTCGAGTTCGAGCGGTCCGGACGGATCGAACCTGGCACGCCCGGTGGCGGAGGAACCGGCGACCCGCTCGCGGGCGTCGCGGCGGCCGGCGACG
Organism: uncultured Chloroflexia bacterium; assembly: GCA_963719285.1. Classification (GTDB taxonomy): domain Bacteria; phylum Chloroflexota; class Limnocylindria; order Limnocylindrales; family CSP1-4; genus C-114. The sequence goes on along the minus strand of CAVRBO010000002.1, from coordinate 20,420 downwards.
AGCTGCAGTCCGAACTGCCCGGTTCGCTGGCGAGCGCCGTGTCCAGGCGGGTCGACGTGATCGACGGCCAGGAACTCCTCGCGGTCGCCCCGCCCCAGATCATCACGAGCGTCACGTTCCGGATCGAACCGGCGATCGGGGACGCCGTCCACTACTACGCCGGCCGGGCACCCACGAGCCACCTCGGCATCCTCGTCCGGCCCTTCGGCGACCAGCCCGAGTTCGACTGGCCCGTGTACGAGGTGGCGATGTCGCGCACGACGGCGACGACCCTCAAGGTCGGCGTGGGCGACCAGCTCGTGCTCGTGCCGGGCAAGAACCAGATCGGTTATGCGGGCGCTCGGGTCGTCGGGCTGTTCGATGTGGCCGACCCCACGGACCCGCGCTGGTTCGGCGATGCGACCCTCGACAGCCCGGGGGTCCAGCAGCTCTCCCAGGAGCTGTTCGCCTATCACGCGATCGGCCTCCTGTCGCCGGACGTGTACCCGCAGCTCGTCGGCGACTTCACGGAGTCGCGCCTTCGTTACCGCTGGCGGTTCCCGCTCGACCTCGACACCGTCGCCTCCGTTGGTACGGACCGCCTGTCGGTCGACCTGGCCAAGCTGCGCGTCGCCCACCCGTTCAGCGGGTCCGGCGTCCTGGACACGCCCGGCTTGTCGACGGGCCTGTCGCCACTGCTCGAGCTGTACCGGTCCCAACGGACGATCGCCGCGACGGCCCTCGCCCTGGCGTCGGTCGGCGCGATCGTCGCGAGCACGGGCGCGCTGGCGCTCGTGGCCGCGGCGCTGGCGCGGCGTCGGGGCACGACCGTTCGCCTGGCGCGCGCCCGCGGGGCCGACCTCCGGCGGTTGCTCAGGATCGCACTGGTCGAGGCGGTCGCCCTCGTCGTCCCCGCCGTGGCGCTCGGCGCGGTCCTCGCGATCGTGCTCGTGGCCGGCGTTCCCGAAGGCGCCCCCGGGGCGATCGTCGTCGGCATCGTGGCGATCCTGCTGCTCCTCGCCAGCGGGCTCGGCGCGGCCCGGGCTTCGCTCGCGAGCGGCCGCCAGCGGACCGAGCGGAGCATCGATGCCCGCAACCGGCGTCGGGTCCTCGACGCCGCGGTCGTCATCGTCGCGGTGGCCAGCGCGGTCGCCCTCCGGTCGGGCGGGCCGACGGACCCGACCGCCCCTCCGGATCCGTACCGGGCGGCCGCCCCGGCGATGCTCGCGGTCGCCGGCGCGGTCCTCATGCTCCGGGTGTTCGACGCCGTGGTGGCGGGGCTCGCCCGGATCGCCCGCCGCGGGCGTGGCTTCGTCGCGCTGCACGCGATCCGGGACCTCGCCCGTGGCCCGCGGACGCACGAGCTGCCGCTCCTCGTCCTCCTCGTCGCGGTCGCGGCGGGTGTCCTCGCCTCGAGCGTGGCGACCACGATCGGCCGGACCCAGGACCTGGCGGCCGCCGCGGAAGTGGGGGCCGACTACCGCATCGAGGCGACCCACCCGGGGACGCTGCCTCCGAACCTCGACTTCACGGCCCTAGCCGCGATCGGCCCGACCGCCGTCGCGAGCCGGGATGCGGGAACACTGCTCGGGATCGGCTACACGGGCCAGTCGGTCGACGTCATCGGCCTGGACGCGCCGGGCTACGCCGCGGTCACCGCCGGGACACCGATCGCGGCGGCGTATCCGGCAGGGTTCCGCCCGGCCACGCCGGCCGACGGGTCGCCGGATCGACCGGTTCCCATGGTCCTGGCCGCGAGCGTCGCATCGGACACGGGTCTCCAGGTCGGCAGCGTCGTCCGCCTGTCGATGGGTACGGACACCGCCAGCGTCGTCGTGGTCGGCGTGGGCGACCTCGTCCCGGCCGCCGAGCTCGGACGCGGGCTCGTGGCGCCGCTCGACGCCCTCCGGGTCGCGTTCCCCGGCCGGACGTTCGGGCCGACCCAGGCCTTCGTGCGGGGTGGACCGGAGGCTCGAGCGGCCATCGAGACCGTGCTCCAGCCGTATCGAGCGGGCCTGGCGCTGGTCACCCGGTCGGACGTGGCGGCGACGCTGCGGGCCGCGCCGCTCGTGGACACGATGACGACGGCGTTCCTGATCGCGGAGGTCGTCGCCGCGCTCTACGCGGCGCTGGTCGTGGGAGCCGCCGTCGCCCAGGCTCTCGCCACGCGGTCCACCGAGATGTCGCTGCTCCGGGCCATCGGGCTGCCGGGCAGGCGGGCCGTCGGCATCGTCGTCCTGGAGATCGGCTCGACCGTCGTCGTCGCCATCGTGGGCGGGCTCGGCCTGGGCCTCGCGACGGCGACGTTCGTCGTTCCCGACCTGGGCATCGAGCGGTTCGTCGGCGTCGCCGTCGCCGCGCCGACGACGGTCGACCCGTCGGGCATCGCCCTGGCGGTCCTGGCGCCGGCGGTCGCCGGGCTCGCCGCGGTCCTGGTCGTGGGCCGCGTCGTCGGCTCGTCGAACGTGGCCGAGTGGATCCGGTCGGCCGAGACGTGACCGTCCCGCGCGGCCACTCGCCGTCCCGACCCCGATCTCGCGTAGGGTGAGCGGCGACATGTCCCGACGCTCGTTCGCCACCGACCCCGAGCCCGCCGGATCGACGTCGCCCGCGATCGCGCCGCGGGCCACGATCGAGGACCTTCGCCCTGCCTTCGACGGGCCGGCGATCCTGTGCGACAACCTGGTCAAGATCTACGCGGTCGCGGGACTCGAGGTCGTCGCCCTCCAGGGTCTCGACCTGCGGGTCGAGCAGGGCGAGGTGATGGCGATCGTGGGAGCGTCGGGCAGCGGCAAGTCGACCCTCATGAACATCCTCGGCGGACTCGACAGCCCGTCCGCCGGCCGGGCCGTGGTCGCGGGAGTCGACCTGGGCCGCCTGAACGAGCGCCAGCGAGCCGACTACCGGCGGCGGACCGTCGGGTTCGTGTGGCAGCAGACGGAGCGGAACTCGCTGCCGTACCTGACCGCCGGCGGCAACGTCGAGCTGCCGATGATGCTCGACGGGGTGGGCGCGGGCGACCGGGCGGCGCGGACCACCGGGCTGCTCGACCTGGTCGGTCTCGACCGGGATCGCCGCGGACTCCGCCCCGGCAGCCTGTCCGGTGGCGAGCAGCAGCGCCTCGCGGTGGCGATCGCGCTCGCCAACAGGCCGGCGGTCCTGCTCGCCGACGAGCCCACCGGCAAGCTCGACACCGCCAGCGCGGCCGAGCTGTTCGCCGCCCTGCGCCGGGTGAACCAGGAAACCGGAACGTCGATCGTGCTGGTGACCCACGACCCGCTCGTGGCCGACCACGTCCAGCGCACGGTCGCCATCCGCGACGGGCGCACGAGCACCGAGACGCTCCGGCGCGCCGGCGCCGATCATGCGGCGGGCGAACTCGAGGGGGAGGAGTTCGCGGTGCTCGATCAGGCCGGCCGGCTGCAGCTCCCGCGGGCGCACGTGGAGGCCCTCGGTCTGAAGCGGCGCGTCCGCCTCCGCCTCGAGCACGACCATATCGGCGTCTGGCCCGACGATGGCTCGCCCCGGCGCGATGCCGCCCGGGACGACGCGCCATGACGAATAACGCCGGCACGCTCCCCCCGGCCGACGGCGTGCTCCTCGACGCGCGCGGCCTCGTCCGGGACTTTCGCAGCGGCGACGGCGTGGTCCACGTCCTGCGCGGCCTCGACCTGACCGTCCGGCGTGGCGCGATCGTCGGGATCACGGGGCGTTCCGGGGCGGGCAAGACGACCCTGCTCAACATCCTCGGCGCGCTCGATCGGCCGGACGCGGGCAGCGTCGTCATCGATGGCGTGCGGCTGGACGCGCTCGACGAGTCGGGCCTCGTCCGAATGCGTCGTGAGACCGTGTCTCACGTGTTCCAGGCGTCGAGCCTCGTGCCGATCCTGTCGGCCGCCGAGAACGTCGAGATCCCGCTCCGATTGCGCGGCACGGCGCCCGCCGCGCGCGATGCCCGGGTGGCCGAGATGCTCGAGGGCGTGGGCCTCGGCCGGCGGGCCGCCCATCGGCCCGAGGAACTCTCCGGCGGCGAGCAGCAGCGGGTCGCGGTCGCCCGCGCCCTGGCGGGTCGGCCGGCCATCGTCCTGGCCGACGAACCCACCGCCCAGCTCGACCACGACACGAGCCGGGCGATCGCCGCGCTCCTCCGGCGGGCCGTCATCGACGACGGGGTCACGCTCCTCCTGACCTCCCACGACCCGACCCTGCTCGAGATCGCCGACGAGGTCCTGGAGCTGCGCGAGGGCGTCCTGGACGCCCCGTCGGTCCGGCGATAGGTATCGGCTCGGCCACGCTCGTCCGCCTCTCGGGGGCCGGCGCCCTCGGCGGCGGCTATCATCGACCGGTTCCCCCAGGTGAAGGCGCGGACGGGCCGGTTCGGGCCGTGCGCCGAGATCGCAGATGACATCGGATCAGTCGCTCCGGGATCCGCCCGGTCGCGCTCGCCGCCGCGTCGGCCCGCAGGTCGAGCTCGAGGAGCCGATCCTCGCGGAGCTGTTCAGCGTGGAGCGGCTCGAGCAGCACGCCCGTACGCTGGCAGCCGCCGACCGGGTCACAGACGCGCCGCGCGAAGGTCACCCCGTGGGCCCCCGGATCGCCGACAACGGCCGGGTGCTGCTCGAGTCGTACCGGGTCCTGGCCCGGGCGATCATGGACGAGCGCTGGGTCACCCCGGCATCGGAGTGGCTGGTCGACAACTTCCCCATCGTCGACGAGCAGCTGCGGGAGATCCGCGACGACCTGCCGCCGGACTACTACCGCGAGCTGCCGAAGCTGGCCGAAGGCCACCTCACGGGCTATCCGCGGGTGCTCAGCGTGGCCTGGGCGTACATCGCCCACACGGACAGCCGGTTCGATCCCGAGAGCCTCCGGCGCATGGTCCTCGCCTATCAGGAGGTCGAGCCGCTCACGATCGGCGAGCTGTGGGCGATCGCGATCAGCCTGCGCATCCTCCTCGTCGACAACCTGCGCCGGCTGGCGGAGCGGATCGTGCGCGGCCGCGTGGCGCGCCAGCAGGCCGACGAGCTCGCGGACGGGGTACTGGGCCTGGGCCCGGACGGCCCGGGCGGGGCGGCGGCGGCCATGCGCCGGCTGGCCAGGGCGTCCCTCCCAGTCGCCGCGCGCGTGGAGCTCTTCCAGCGCCTGCGCGACCAGGACCCGGCGGTCACACCGGCGCTGCTCTGGCTCGAGGACCTGCTCGCCCGGCAGGGCACGACGGCGGAGGAGATGGTCCGCCTCGAGCACCAGCGCCAGGCCGCCATGAACGTCACGGTCCGCAACGTCATCACGAGCATGCGCCTGATCTCGTGGTTCGACTGGGCGCAGTTCGTCGAGAGCGTGAGCCTCGTCGACGCGATCCTGCGGGAGCGGAGCTCGTTCGGAGCGATGGACTTCGCGACCCGCGACCGGTACCGCCACGCCGTGGAGGAGCTCGCTCGCGACTCGGGCCTGACGGAGCTCGAGATCGCTCGCCGGGCGTCCGACATGGCCGACGCGGACGCGCCGACGCCCCCGAACCCGACCGCGCCCCCCACGGCGCACCCACCCTCGCCCGCGACCGGGAGCGAAGAGCGGCCGCCGCCACGGCGCGAACCCGGCCACTACCTGATCTCCCACGGCCGGATCGCCTTCGAACGGAGCCTTGGCGTCGAGGTCCCCCGGCCGGTCCGCTTCCGTCGCCGGTACGTCCGCCTGGCCTCGGGCGGGTATGTCGCGTTCATCGCGCTCGTCACGGCGGTGCTGGCCGCGATCCTGGTCGGACTGTCCGCCCTGGCCGGTCCCGCGGGCCTCGGCCTCGTCGTCGTCGGGCTGCTGGCCCTCGCCCCGGCATCCGACCTCGCCGTGGCGCTCGTGAACCGCTCGGTCACGGGCGTCCTGGGTCCACGGCGGCTCCCGCGCCTCGACCTGGACGCCGGGGTCCCGACCGAGCTCCGGACCCTGGTCGTCGTGCCGATGCTACTGACCAGCGAGGCCGATGCAGAGGCCCAGGTGAACGGCCTCGAAGTCCACTACCTCGCCAACCGGGAGGGCGATCTCCGATTCGCCCTCCTCTCGGACTGGCTCGATGCGCCGACCGAACACGTCCCCGGTGACGATGACCTGCTGTCGGCGGCCGCGGCCGGCATCGACCGGCTCAACGAGCGCCATGGCGAGGCGCCCGGCGGAGGGGCCCGGTTCCTGCTGTTCCATCGCCGGCGGAGCTGGAACGATGTCGAGCGTGTGTGGATGGGCTGGGAGCGCAAACGGGGCAAGCTCCAGGAGCTCAACGCGCTGCTGCGCGGCTCGACGACCACGAACATCCTCGCGACCGGGCGACCGTCGTCCATCCCGCCGCCCGGCGTGCGCTACGTGGTCACCCTGGATGCCGATACCCGCCTGCCGCGCGGCGCGGTCGGGCACCTCGTGGCGACGATGGCCCACCCCCTCAATGAGGCGGTCTTCGATCCTGCGGCGGGTCGGGTGACCCAGGGCTACGGCGTCCTCCAGCCGCGGATCACGTCGACGCTGCCGGCCGAGCACGAGGCGTCGCTCTACCAGCGGATCTTCTCCGGCGGTGCCGGTATCGATCCGTACGCGTCGGCGGTCTCGGACGTGTACCAGGACCTGTACGGCGAGGGCAGCTTCACGGGCAAGGGGATCTACGACATCGACGCGTTCAGCGCGGCGCTGGCCGACCGGGTCCCGGACAACACGATGCTCAGCCACGACCTGTTCGAGGGCGTGTTCGCGCGGGCCGGCCTGGTCACCGACGTGGAGCTGTTCGACGAGTTCCCGTCCAACTACCTCGTCGCGGCCGCCCGGCAGCACCGCTGGACCCGGGGCGACTGGCAGCTCCTGCCGTGGATCCTCGGCCGGGCGCGGGACGCGACCGGCCGCCGGCGGAGCGGCCTGCCCGGCATCGCGCGCTGGAAGATGGTGGACAACCTGCGCAGGTCGCTGTCCGCGCCGCTCACGCTCGCGACGCTCCTCGCTGCGTGGACGCTGCCGGGCGTATCCCCGGGACCATGGACCGCGTTCGTCCTGATCGTCCTCGTCGTCCCCCAGGCGATGCCGGTCCTGGCCGGGATCCTCCCCCGCCGACAGGGCATCTCCAAGCGCAGCCACCTCCGCGCGGTCGGGGCGGATGTCACCCTCGCCGTCGCCCAGGTGGGCCTGAGCCTGACCCTGCTCGCGCACCAGGCCTGGCTCATGGTCGATGCGATCGTGCGGACATCGGCCCGCCTCCTGATCACCCGCCGCAAGCTGCTCGAGTGGACGACCGCGGCCCAGGCCAAGGCTCGCCACGACCTGGATCTGGCCGGCTTCTATCGCCAGATGGCGGGCGGGGTCGCGATCGCGGCGATCGCGGCTGCCCTCGTCCTGGCCGCCAGGCCCGGGACGGCCTGGGTGGCCCTGCCGTTCATCGGCCTGTGGCTCCTCTCGCCGCTCATCGCCCGCTGGGTGAGCCTGCCCCCGCGCGAGTCGGCGGCCGAGCAGCTGTCCGACAAGGACACGACCGCCCTGCGACTCATCGCCCGGCGGACCTGGCGGTTCTTCGAGACGTTCGTCACGGCGGACGAGCACGCGCTCCCGCCGGACAACTTCCAGGATGACCCGGAGCCGGCGGTCGCCCACCGCACGTCCCCCACGAACATCGGGATGTACCTGCTCGCGACGGTGACGGCGCGCGATCTCGGCTGGATCGGGACGCTCGAGATGGTCGAGCGGCTCGAGGCGACCCTCGCGACGGTGGCCGACCTCGAACGCTTCCGCGGCCATCTCTACAACTGGTACGACACGCGCGACCTGAACCGGCTGGAACCGGCCTACGTCTCGTCGGTTGACAGCGGCAACTTCGTCGGCCACCTGCTGACCCTGGCCAACGCCTGCCGCCAGATGATCGATCGACCGCTGCCGGTAGCGGACGCGCTGGCCGGGATCGGCGACGCGATGACGCTGACCCGCCAGGCCGCCGCCTCGATCGGCGACGAGCGGCGCACCCAGACACTCAGCCGGCGCCACCTCGACGAGGCCCTGGCCCCGCCGGCGGTCGGACCGGATGCGCCGCTGACACCGCCGGCCTGGGCCGACCGCCTGAGGGAGCTCGCAGAACACGCCCGGACCCTGTCCGATGTCGCGGCGGCCCTCACGGCGGAGCGCGGCGAGGTCGCCGGGGGCGAGCTCGTGACGTGGGCCGAGGCGACCCGCCTGGCCGTGGACAGCCACGTCCGCGATCTGGCGCTGCTCCGGCCGGCCACGGACGCGGGCGGCCTGCCGACGCTCGCCGAGCTGGCCGACCTGCCGGACGCCCCGGGCGTCAACGCGTCGCCGGGCGGCGATGGTGCGCGGGCCGTGGTCCGGCGCCTTGGGGCGATCGCCGAGCAAGCCCATCAGCTGTTCCGCGAGACGGACTTCGGCTTCCTGTTCGACCCCACCCGCAAGCTGTTCTCGATCGGCTTCCGCGTCCGCGACGGCGCGCTGGATACGAGCTACTACGACAACCTGGCGTCCGAGGCCCGCCTGACCAGCTTCCTCGCGATCGCCAAGGGCGATGTCGCCGCGGACCACTGGTTCCGGCTCGGCCGGGCCCTGACCCCGGTCGGGCGCGGGTCCGCCCTCATCTCATGGTCGGGCTCCATGTTCGAGTACCTGATGCCGGCGCTCGTCATGCGGACGCCGGCCCTGAGCCTGCTCGACAGCACGTACCGGCTCATCGTCGCCCGCCAGATGAGCTACGCCGCGGAGCGAGGCGTGCCCTGGGGCATCTCCGAATTGGGGTTCAACGCGCGAGACCTGGAACAGACCTACCAGTACTCGAGCTTCGGCGTGCCCGGCCTGGGCCTGAAGCGCGGCCTGAGCGAGGATCTCGTCGTCGCCCCGTACGCGACGGCCCTCGCCGCGATGATCCAGCCCGAGGCCGCGGTCCGGAACTTCGCCCGGCTCCGCGAGGCCGGTGGGGCCGGCGCCTACGGCTTCCGCGAGGCACTCGACTACACACCGCGGCGGCTCCCGGAGGGAGCGGCGGTCGCGGTCGTGAAGAGCTACATGGCCCACCACCAGGGGATGGCCCTGGTCGCCATCGGCAACGTGCTCAACGACCGGGCGATGGTCGAGCGGTTCCATGCGGACCCGGTCGTCGAGGCGACCGAGCTCCTCCTCCAGGAGCGGATGCCGCGCGACGTGCTCGTCGCCCGGCCGCGGGCCGAGGAGGTCAAGAGCGCAGCCGATGTGCGGGATCTCGTGCCGCCGGTCCTGCGCCGGTTCACCTCGCCCCACGACGCGATCCCCCGGACCCACATCCTCTCGAACGGGCGCTACGCGGTCATGGTCACGGCCGCCGGGTCGGGCTACAGCCGCTGGCGCGACATCGCGGTGACCCGCTGGCGCGAGGATGTGACCCGCGATCCGTGGGGCAGCTACCTGTTCCTGCGCGACATGCAGACCGGCGCGGTCTGGTCGGCCGGCCACCAGCCGAGCGGCGTCGAGGCGGACGACTACGAGGTCATCTACTCGGAGGACCACGCCGAGTTCCTCCGCCGCGACGGCTCCATCACGACCGGCCTGACGATCGTGGTCTCGACCGAGCACGACGCCGAGATCCGCCGCGTGTCGCTGACGAACCTCGGGTCGCAGGCCCGCGAGATCGAGCTGACGTCCTACGCCGAGATCGCCCTCGCGCCGCAGGCCGCGGACGCGGCCCATCCGGCATTCCAGAACCTGTTCGTCCAGACCGAGTTCGCGCCGGACATCGGGGCCCTCCTGGCGACCCGCCGCCCCCGGTCCAGCGATGAGCAGCCGATCTGGGCCGCCCACGTCGCCGCGGTCGAGGAGGAGCACGGCGCCGTCGTGCAGTACGAGACCGACCGGGCCCGCTTCCTCGGGCGAGGCCACTCGGTGCGCTCGCCGGTCTCGGTCATCGATGGGCGGCCGCTGTCGAACACCGTCGGGGCCGTCCTGGATCCGATCTTCAGCCTGCGCTACCGCCTGCGCCTGGCCCCGGGCGCCACGACCCACGCGATCTTCTCCACCGTGGTCGCCGATTCGCGCGAGGAGGTGCTGGACCTCGCCGACAAGTACCGCGAGCCGGCCACCTTCGAGCGGGCGGCGACGCTCGCCTGGACCCAGGCACAGGTCCAGCTCCACCACCTGGGGATCGAACCCGACGAGGCGCACCTCTTCCAGCGGCTGGCCAACCGGATCCTGTACTCGGACCCGTCGCTCCGCCCGTCGCCCGGCCTGCTGGCCCGGAACGATCGGGGCGCGCCCGGCCTGTGGGCGCTCGGGATCTCCGGGGACCTGCCGATCGTCATCGTCCGGATCGACCAGGCGGAAGACGTCGACATCGTCCGACAGCTCCTCCGGGCGCACGAGTACTGGCGCCTGAAGCTCGTCGACGTCGATCTCGTCATCCTCAACGAGGAGGGCGTGTCGTATGCCCAGGACCTCAACGACATGCTCGCGACACTCGTCCGGACGAGCCAGTCGATCCTCGTCGACGAGGGGCATCCCAGCCACGGCGGCGTGTTCATCGTCCGGGGTGACCGCCTCTCGACGGAGGACCGGACGCTGCTCCAGTCCGCCGCCCGCGCGGTCCTGCTGAGCCGGCGCGGCAGCCTGGCCGACCAGGTCATCCGGCTCGAGCGCCCCAAGCGGATCGCCCCCCCGAGCCCGGCCCCGGACAGGCGTCCGGTCCGGGCCGAGCCGCCGGCGTCGCGCCCGGAGCTCGAGTTCTTCAACGGCCTGGGTGGGTTCGCCCAGGACGGTCGCGAGTACGTCGCGATCCTGGGTCCCGGTCAGTCCACCCCGGCGCCATGGCTGAACGTGATCGCCAACCCTGCGTTCGGGTTCCTCGTGTCGGAATCCGGCTCCGGCTACACCTGGTCCGGGAACAGCCGCGAGAACCAGCTCACCCCCTGGTCGAACGATCCCGTGAGCGACCCCGTCAGCGAGGCGATCTACATCCGCGACGACGACACCGGCGAACTGTGGAGTCCCACCGCCCAGCCCATCCGCCTCGACGAGTCGACCTACGTCGCCCGCCACGGGCCCGGCTATACGCGGTTCGAGCATCTCCATGACGGCATCGATCTCGATCTCGTCCAGTTCGTCCCGCCGGACGTGCCGCTGAAAGTCTCGGTGCTCACGGTCGAGAACCGTTCGGGACGGACGCGACGCCTGTCCGTCACCGCGTACGCCGAGTGGGCGCTGGGGACGTCGCGGGCAGCGAGCGGTCCCCGGATCGTCACCTCGGTCGACCCCGAGACCGGGGCGATCCTCGTGCGCAACCCGTGGAACACCGAGTTCCCCGGCCGGGTGGCCTTCCTCGACCTGGGTGGTCAGCAGGCCGACTGGACCGCCGACCGGACCGAGTTCCTGGGCCGCAACGGGGCCGCCGACCGGCCCGCCGGCCTGGCCCGCGGCCACAAGTTGCTCCGAGCGGTGGGCGCGGGGATGGACCCCTGCGCGGCCCTCCAGACGAGCTTCGAGCTCGCCGACGGTGCGCGGAGCTGGGTCGTGGTGAGTCTGGGTGAGGCGGCCGACGCCTCCGGGATCGGGGAGCTCGTCCGCCGCGGGCGGGCACCCGACCACGATGTGACCCTCCGGGCGCTGGCGACCCAGTGGGACGACATCCAGGGCACGGTCCAGGTCCGCACCCCGGATCGATCGATGGACATCATGCTCAACGGCTGGCTCCTGTACCAGACCCTGGCCTGCCGCCTGTGGGCGCGGACCGCGTTCTACCAGGCCGGTGGCGCCTATGGGTTCCGGGACCAGCTCCAGGACGTCATAGCGCTCGTGACGACGCGGCGCGACCTCGCCCGGGAGCAACTCCTGCGGGCCGCGGCCCACCAGTTCGTCGAGGGCGACGTCCAGCACTGGTGGCACCCGCCATCCGATCGCGGCGTGCGGACCCGGATCTCGGACGACCGGGTCTGGCTGCCGTACGTCGTGGACCGGTACCTCGCCGTCACGGGCGACGCGTCCGTGCTCGACGAGACTGTCCCCTACCTCGAGGGCGCCGAGCTCCGAGCGGACCAGACCGACGCCTACTTCCAACCGGAGCATTCGGCGGAGGCGGCCTCGCTGTTCGATCACTGCGCCGCCGCGCTCGACCGGAGCCTGGCGGTCGGCGCGCACGGGCTCCCACTCATCGGTTCGGGCGACTGGAACGACGGGATGAACCGGGTGGGTTACGAGGGACGAGGCGAGAGCGTCTGGCTGGGCTGGTTCCTGTACACGACGCTGGCCGCCTTCGCCCCGCTGGCCGAGGCCCGTGGGCAAGGGGCGCGAGCCGAACCATGGCGGGCGCACATGAAAGACCTCAGGAAGGCCCTGGAGCGGCATGGCTGGGACGGCGACTGGTACAGGCGCGCGTTCTTCGATGACGGCACCCCGCTCGGATCGGCGGTCAACCTCGAGTGCCGGATCGATTCGATCGCCCAGTCGTGGGCGGTCCTGTCCGGCGCGGCCGACCCGGTCCACGCCGAGCGGGCGATGGCCTCCGTGGAGGAGTTCCTCATCAGGCGCGGCGACGGCCTCGTCCTGCTGTTCACGCCGCCGTTCGACCACTCGGACGTGGACCCGGGCTACATCAAGGGCTACGTGCCGGGCATCCGCGAGAACGGCGGGCAGTACACCCATGGCGCGATCTGGTCCGTGCTCGCGTTCGCGGCGCTCGGCGACGGCGACAAGGCCGGCGACTTGTTCTCGATCCTGAACCCGATCAACCACGCGAGCACACGGGCCGGCGTCCAGCGCTACAAGGTCGAGCCGTACGTGATGGCGGCCGATGTGTACACCGAGCCGCCGCACGTGGGTCGGGGCGGCTGGACCTGGTACACCGGGTCGGCCGGCTGGATGTACCAGGCGGGCATCGAATCGATCCTCGGATTCCGCCTTCGCGGGACGTCGTTGACGATCGACCCGTGCATCCCTCGCGCCTGGCCGGACTACCAGATCGTCTTCCGCTATCGCTCGGCTCGCTACGAGATCGGCGTGGAGAACCCACGCGGTGTCAGTCGCGGGGTCGCCTCGGCCGAGCTCGACGGACAAAGCCTCGGCCTGACGGGCGAAGGCGCCGCCATCCCGCTGGCGGATGACGGCGCCACGCATCGAGTGCGAGTGGTCCTGGGTTAGATCGCGCTTGGCCGGCTCCCGCCGCGACTCCCTTGACGCGTCCCTCGGTTGGACGCTACACCGCCGAACGGCGACGCCGCGGCCCGATGGTTCGATCTTCGCGTGCGTCCTACCCCCGACGGCCGAGCTGGAGGCGGCCGGCGGACGAGCCGGAGGCGGCCGGCGGACGAGCGGTCATCGCCGAAGAAGCGGTCTCCTGCCGAAGATCCGACCGAGTGCCAGCGCGGCCGTGACGCGTCGCGCCGTCGCACGACCTTCCGTCGGGCGGTCCGGATCTTCGTCGAGCATCGGAAGCGCGTCGGGCTGACGGTGCCACGCCCGGAAGGCGTCATCGTCCCGCCGTCGGCGCTCGGCCGCGTCGGTGACGTTCGATACGAGAAAGCGCAGTGGTCGCATGGGTTCCTCCCCCGGGATTGCGCGGATGTCGCGGTTCGAGGGCATCCTCGGGGTTGCGCCGACCGTGGTCAGGAACCTGCGTTCCTGTCCGTCCCGCCCGTGAACGGTGGCTCGTGGACGGACTCGGACATCAGCCGAGCGGGGTCGAGGATCGTGATGCCCGACCGGCCGGTCCGGATGAGGCCCTCCTCGCGAAGGTCCCGCAGCACGCGGACCACGACCTCGCGCACCGAGCCGACCGCGTCGGCGAGCGCCTGCTGGCTGACGTGGGCGACGAGCGCCCGGCCCTGCTGCCGCTCCGACGCCAGGTCCAGGAGGTGCCGCGCGACGCGCTGGCGGACCGACGTGAACGCGCTGCCGGGGATCTCCGACACGAAGCTGACGACCCGCTCGCTGAGCTCGGCGAGGAGTCCCTGGGCGATGTCGAGGTCGACCACCGTGAGGCGCCGGACCACGTCGGGATCGAAGACGAGGATGTCCGAGTCGCGGAGCGCCTGGATCGAACCGGGCATCGCGAACTGCGGCGTGAACAGCGACGCGACACCCGTGAGCGCACCGTGGCGGAAGTACCGGATCGTCAGCGTCCTGCCATCGGGAGCCACGATGAAGATCCGGACGAACCCCTGGACCAGGAGTTCGAGATGCGGGCCGACCTGGCCGGCTCCCCTGATCGTGGAGCCCGCGGGGACGGCGATCCGGCGCGACCCCTGGAGGAGGCGCTCGATCGTGTCGGCCGAGACGTCGCGCAGATGCGAGGCTGCGATCGCCTGCCGGACGGCTGGGTCGACGTCGACGACGAGTCCTCTCCCCATCGGCCTACGCTAGCAAGCCGGCGCAACCCGTGGACCGGGGTCCCGGTCAGCCCCGGCCGAACCGCCCGGGCGCGATGCCGAGGAACCGGTGGAACCGGTGGCTCAGGTGGGCCTGGTCGTAGAAGCCGACGTCGGCGGCCACGTCGGCCAGGGCCTTCATTCTTGCCGGTCTCCTGGCCGCGAGCGTGGTCTACGTCTGGATCTGAGGTCGCAACGATCGAACGACACCGGACAGAACCCGTACCTGCGGGTCGGCGTGCAACCCCCGGTCAGAGGCCCAGGTGCAGGCGGAGGGCCTCGTCGATATCGAGCATGGTCGCGTGCGGGACCACGCCAAGCCGGTCGCCGACCCGCTCCATGGCGATCGACCGAACCTGCTCGGCCTGCGCCTTGGAGTCGCGATCCAGCCCCGTTTCGGCGGCTCGAAGCAGCACCTGGAACGGATAGACGCGCTCGACGTTCGAGGTCACGGGGACCACGGTGATGACGCCGCGACCGAGCCGCCCGGCCGTCGTGTTGGCTGCGTCGTTGCTGACGATCACCGCCGGCCGGCGCTTGTTTGCCTCGGACCCACGGGCGGGATCGAGATCGACAGCATGGATGTCGCCGCGCCGCATCAGGACTTGAGCCCGTCGCCGGTGGTCGGATCCCAGAGCGCGGCCCCGCCCTCAGTCTTCCATTCGTCCCAAGCCGCTTCGTAGGTGCCGCCAAGTTCTGCGCTGCGAAGCAGACGGACGGCTCGATGCAGGGCGGCCGATCGAGAATCGAGCCCTTGCTCCTTCGCGTATGCATCGAGGAACTGGACGTCTTCCCCCGGCAGACTGACACTGACCTTCATACCGCGATGCTACCAGCAGTAGGGCACAGGTAGCAAGACCGCCTTGGCCTTGACGGCCACCCACACAGGTCGGGCCGCGAACCCGTCGGTGATCGTCGGTTCCCAGCTGCACCGAACTGTCGCGTGTCTCCTCTCGCGACCCGGGCCGTGCCGATCACGTGCCGGTCACGCCGGTGATGTCGCTCAGGCTGCGTCGAGGAAGGCAAGGACGGCCAGGACGCGACGATGGTCCTCGGCCGCCGGCAGGAGCTCGAGCTTGGAGAAGATGCTGGCGATGTGGGCCTCGACGGTCTTGACCGTCACGAACAGGCTGTCGCCGATCGCCTGGTTCGAGCGACCCTCGGCCATCAGAGCCAGGACCTCGCGCTCTCGCTCGGTCAGTTCGTGGAGCGGATCGCGGCCGGCGTGTCTGGCGCCGACCAGCTGGCCGACGACCGCCGGATCCACGACGGTCCCGCCCCGGGCGACGCGGCGCACCGCGTCGGCGACGTCCTGCAGGTCGGCGACTCGATCCTTCAGCAGGTAGCCCGTCCCCTGGGCCCCGTCCGTCAGGAGTCGCATGGCAAAGGCGGCCTCGGTGTGGTGCGACAGGACGAGGATCCCGATCCCGTTGCCGTACCGCTCCCGGATGGTGCCGACCGCGCGGAGCCCCTCGTCGGTGAATGTCGGTGGCATCCGGATGTCAACGATCGCAACATCCGGCGTCTCGTGGTCGATCAGCTGCAGCAGCCCGGCGACGTCGTCCGCCTGGCCCGCGACTTCGAAGCCTGCCTCCTCGAGCACCCGCGCGATGCCCTCCCTGACGAGCAGGGAGTCATCGGCGATGACCACCCGAATGGTCATCGAGGCGCCCCTGTCGCTGTCGTCATCCACCCGCGCCTCCGACCGCGATCCGGGCCCGGAGCCGAGTGCCCTGGCCCGGCCGGCTGTCGACCTCGAGGACGCCACCGATCGCGGCCAGCCGATCGTCCAGGCCCTGGAGCCCCGATCCTGCCCTCGGCGCCGCCCCACCCGGTCCGTCGTCGGCCACCTCCACGAGCAACTCGTTCCCGGAGATGCCGGTCCGGACGGTCGCGCCGGCGCCGGCCGCATGCTTGGCAACGTTGGCCAGCGCCTCCGAGACGAAGAAGTACGCCGTAGCCTCGATATCCGCCGGAAAGCGCTGCGGCGTGAGGGTTTCGAGCTTCACGGGCACGGCAGCGTCGCGGGCGAGGGATGCGAATGCCCCGGCGAGTCCGGTCTCGGTGAGCACCGCCGGGTGGATGCCGTGCGCCAGCTCGCGCAGCTCGGTCAGGGCATCGCGGGCCAGCTGGGCCGCCTCGTCGAGGCTCGTCTCCAGGCTTGCCGCGGTCGAGCGTTCCAGGCCGGCTCGAGCTCGCCGCAGGGCCAGCGACAGCGCGACGAGACGCTGCTGGGCCCCGTCGTGGAGGTCGCGCTCGAGCCGACGGCGCTCCGCATCACCCGCCGTCACGATGCGGGCCCGGGAGGCACGGACGTCGGCCTCGGCCTTGCGCTGGTCCGTGAAGTCACGAACGATCGCGGTGACCTCATCGGAGCCGCTCGGCGCCAGGCGTACCTCGAGTTCTCGTCGGTCCTCGGGATCGCCGACTTCGAGGTCGACGAATTGGAGCTTGCCTTCGTCGATGGCCCGAGTCGTAGCCGCCAGGATCTTGTCGCCCCTGGTGCCGAGCAGGATGCCCGGCAAGTGATGGCTCGTGTCACGATTCGGATGCCCTCGGAGGTCGGCGGCCGCGGTCGATCCGCCGTCGACCAGGCGGCCGTCCCGTCCGATCCGGAACAAGGGGTCCGGAATCGCGTCGACGACCGCCTTCAGCCGGCGCTCGCTCTGCCCGTAGAAGCCGATCATGAGGGCGACCGGGATGGCCGCTGGTGCCAGGCCCAGGACCGCGACCATCAGCTCCGCGGTCGTCGCGGGAACATCCGCGATCCGCCGGACGATATTGATCATGACGGTCGCGATGAACACGCCACCGGCCACCAGCACCGGGGCCAGGTCGCGACGCCTTGCCGAGGGTGAGATCACCCAGCGTCGGATGACGAGGGTGCTCGCCAGGATGCCGAGCGTCAAAGCGCCATACAGCCCGTTGCTGCCCTCGTTGAATATCAGGGGTGTGTCCAGCACTCTGACCACGGTGAGGAAGGTCGTCCCGACCAGCATGATCCCGATGCCGATCCGGTCCACGGTCGTTTCAAGCTTTCCGCCCGGATACGCGAGCACGACCGTCAGGAGAAACACCGTATACAGGTCGGAGAACGCAAGACCCAGGTCGCGGACGAACGGGATCGACGCATCGGCAAGGGAAGGGATGAACCAGGTAAGGCCAACGGCCGCCATCTTCATGCCGGTGCGGTTCGCCGGTGCGCGCTCCCAGATCGCCAGACCGCCGTACAGGTACGCGAGCCCGATGGCGAGGTTGAGGAGCACGTCGCTCGCTCGCCCGCCGGCTCCGAGCGTGATCGACTCGGCGCCGATGGCAGCGATCGTGCCAACGACGCCGATCCCGAGACGAACCGTCCGCCAGTGCATCGTCGGAATCTGCCACACGCGGCAAGCGCAGGTGGCGCCGGATCTGGACCGGCGTCTCGTCTCCGGCGCCGCGTTCCACCGGGTATGAGGAACGTGTCCTGCCCATCGACCTCTGCTCCGGTCGGGCGCGAGCATGGATCCGGGCAGGGGGATTCTCGGGCTAACCCTGTAGGAACGGGTGGCCGGGAATGCGAGTATTCGGCCATGACCACGTTCCTGATCGTCGATGACCATCCGGCCTTCCGGCACCAGGCGCGCGCCCTGCTCGAGGCCGAGGGTCTCGAGGTCATCGGCGAAGCCGGAGACGGCCCGGCGGCGATCGATGCGGTTCGGCTGCTGCGTCCGGACGTCGTACTCCTCGATATCGGGCTACCCGACGTCGACGGCTTCGCGGTGGCAAGCCGGCTGGCCGAGGAGCCCGCGCCACCGCGCGTGATCCTGATCTCGAGCCGCGAGGCCGGGATGTTCGGTCCGCGCCTCGCGAGCGGCCCCGCGATCGGGTTCATTCAGAAGGACGACCTGTCGGCCGTCGCCCTCGAGGCCATCCTCGGCCGCGCGTCTTAGGGCAAACCCCAAGGCCGGGTCTCGGGGCCACTCCGATGGCCCGGGAGCCCAGGTACGCGAGAGTCCTGCTCGAAGGACCCGTCTTCCGATCCAGGCAAGGCGCCCCGTCGAGGGAGGACTGCACATGACTGCAGCGATCGAGATCGACCACCTCACCAAGCGCTATCGCGGCACGACCGCCGTCAGTGGCCTCTCCCTGGAAGTGCCCGCGGGGTCGATCGTCGGTTTTCTCGGGCCGAACGGCGCCGGCAAGACGACGACCCTCAAGATCCTGGCCGGGTTGACCCGTGCCACCTCGGGCGCGGCGTCGGTCAACGGCATTTCGGTGAGTGCCGCGGGGGCTCACCGGACCCAGGTCGGCTATCTCGCCCAGGAGCCGCGCTTCTACGCCTGGATGTCTGGGCGCCAGACCCTGAACTACGTGGCGAGCTTCTTCGGGCGGCCCCGGGCCGCCCGCGTCGAATTCCTGGCTGGAACTCGTCGGCCTGACCGACGCCGCGGATCGACCGACCGGCACCTATTCGGGAGGCATGCGGCAGCGGCTGGGCATCGCCCAGGCCCTCGCCGGTGACCCATCGGTCCTCCTCCTCGATGAGCCGGCGGCGGCACTCGACCCGCTGGGGCGTCGCGACGTCCTCGAGATCATGCAGCGTCTCCGGGGCGACAAGACGATCTTCTATTCGACCCACATCCTCGACGACGTCCAGCGGGTGAGCGACCACATCGCGATCGTCGACCATGGTCGGCTCGTCACGAGCGCGGCGACAAGCGACCTGATGCTGGCCTCGACCGCGGGCACCCTTCGCGTGTCCCTCCTGGACGCGGACGAATCCACGGCCGCGGCACTTGCGGCCCTGCCCGGCGTCGGCGACGTGTCCCAGCCCGAGCGCCGGGACGGTGAATGGTCGTACGACCTCACGATCCTCGACGGCCAGGTGGCCGCCGTGCAACGGGCCGTGACCCGCCTTGCCGGCGCTACCGGGTTGACCGTCACCACCAACCGTCAGGCGACGCTCGACCTCGAGGACGTCTTCCTGCGCATCGTGAACAAGGAGCGTGCAGCATGACCGCGACCCGGCTTCTGGGCTTCCGGCCCTTCCTCCGCAAGGAGCTCACCTCGTGGTGGCAGAGTCGAGCCGCACTGGTGACGTTCGTTGCCGTTAGCGCCCTGGCGACCCTCGGAACCCTCGCTACCCAGATCGATGAGTGGGCGGGCGGAGTGCCGGCCGCCGAGATGCTGAACCCGACCGCGAATGTGCTCGGCGGGAAGTTCGAGCAATGGGTCACCATCGCCGCGATCCTCACGACCATCGGGATCATGACCCAGGAGCGCGCCACCGGCACGCTCGCCTGGACCCTCTCGAAGCCCGTGTCGCGAACCTCGGTCCTGCTCGCGAAGTGGACCGCGTCCGTGGTGATGCTGTCGATCTTCTCGGTGATCCTACCGCTCGCGGTCAGCACGATCGTCGCGACCCTGGCGTATGGGTCGGTCCCTGAGCTAGACGTCGTCGCGAAGTATGGCGTCGTACTGATGGGCGTCCCGGCATTCATCGTCGCCCTCAACCTCTCGCTTGGCACGCGGATCAACAGTCAGGCGGGGATCGCGGCGATCGCGCTCGTGGTCTTCGCAGCGCCCTACGTCCTCGGCAACCTCGTGCCGTTCGTGTCTGAGCTCTGGCCGACCTCGATCGGGGCGATGGCCGGGATGGTCGCGACGGGATCCGCGCCAAACGTGCCAACGGTCGCCGGTTGGGCGATCTCCATCGTCGCGGCCGGACTGGCCGCCATGTTCATCTTCGACCTGGAGGACATCTAGTCATGACCGCTCTTCGCAATCCCAGGCCCGGCTTCTGAGTCTGGCCACCCTTCGTCGGGGGTCTCCTGTGTCCGCGATCCTCGCCTGGTGCGTGTCAGGCGAGGGGCCGGTCACGAGCGAGACCCGCGACATCCGCTCCTTCAGTCAGGTCGAGGGCGGCATCGACGACGCGGTGGTCACGATGGACGCGGACGGCGGCGCCCACGTGGTCACGCCGCCAGGTTCCGGTCCCGCGAGGCCGACCTCGCCGCGGGGGTCATCGCCTATACTCCGCGTCCGGGCCGACATAGCTCAGTGGTAGAGCAGCTGTTTCGTAAACAGCAGGTCCTCGGTTCAAATCCGAGTGTCGGC
>CAVRBO010000001.1:0-1746486 GCA_963719285.1 uncultured Chloroflexia bacterium | reverse complement strand
CCGCGGAGCATGAACCGGTTCCTGTACGCGGAAGGCAACCCGTGGTCGATGGTCGATCCCTCTGGACATGCCTCGTCCTACGAAGGCGGCGGCTGCGGACCCGGCGGCAAGTACTGCGGCAGCACCGGCAACGACCAGAACTTCCACAAGAACATCAAGACGGTCGGGGCCAAGGCTCACAACGACTACGTCCATCACGTCCGTGCCCGGATGTACGACCCGGAAGCCACGCCGACGATCTCGACCGAGTGGGCGAGCAGCGACACCTGGGGCGAGAACACCTCGATCGGCCTCAATGGCGGCTCGAGCTCGGGCGGCCTCCGCGAGTTCCAGTACTCGCATGGAGATGACGGCCTCGTAGGTGTCGCTAAGGGGATCGTTGGAGAGTCCGCCGATCTCGTGCGTGGGGCTGTCACGACGCCGATCTACGCCCTGACACATCTCTCAGACGCCGCCGCAGGTCTCCAATGCTTCGGCATGGATGGCTGCCTCGCCGGCGCTGCCCACGATCTCGGTTGGGATCATCCCGTGTCTAATCTTGGTGCGGGTTGGGACACCTTTGTCCACATGAGCGACCAGAACAAGGCCAAATTCGCGACTTGAGTCGTTGCGACTGCGCTCGCCTTGCGGGGGCTTGCCAGCGGAATCGGGAAGGCTGTCCGCGGGAGCGGCGGTCCGCCGATGTACCACTACACGAACGACGCCGCGGCGGCTGACATCCTGGACCAAGGTTCGATCGATCCGGGGCCAGCCAGCGGCCAACTTTGGGTGAGCCCTACCGCCTATTCTGACGCGGCGACGGCGCAGGCGGAGCTTGCGCTTCCACGAGCTCCCACGGGGTATTTCAAGATCCCACGCAATCGACTCCCTCAGCTTCCGACTCCCACGAGGGTCGAACCCGCATTCGGACAGCCAGGAGGAGGCTTGGAGTGCTCCCTGAATTGCTCAATTGACGTCAGCGGATTGAATTTCGTGCATTTCTGATGACTGCAAAGCAAATCTACTTGGTGGCCTACGACTACGGACAGGGTGCGAGGTGGGCGTATGTTCGCGCTGCTTCGCCTGCCGAGATCCAAGCCGCTGTGCCGGAGCTGACGGTTGTGCCCGAGAGGCCCGGCTGGATGACGGACTCCTTTGTCAAGAAGCTACTTGATCGGATTGTCGACCTGGACCAACCCACAGGGTTTATCAAGACCCTTATCGAGGAGCAGGAGCAGGAGCAGGAGCAGCCTCAGCACGAGTAGGAGCGAACGATCCAGCCGGATCGCTGCGCTCCTGCAAGGTGCCTACCGAACTCGACTCGGTGACCGCCGGGCCGTCGACTATGGTGTTGTTCCCCGAGGTCAGCGGAGTAGCGCTTGAGTTCCGGAGCTGCCTCGGCATGAGCGCGATCATCGGTGAACCGCTCGTACGACGCCGGCGCTCGCTTCTACGCCCCGTACCTCGGCATGTTCACCCAGCTCGACTCGGTCACCGGCAAGCCCGCGGACCCGCGGAGCATGAACCGGTTCCTGTACGCCGAGGGCAACCCCTGGACGTTCATCGACCCGAGTGGCCACATGATCGGCTGCGCCAGCGCCTCATCGGACCTGTGCGACGAGACGACGGCGGTCAAGTACAAGAACACGCCCGCTGGCAAGAAGGCGGCCAAGAAGATTTCGGCCCACGATCATGACCACCCCAACGCGCCCACCAAGCCAAAGCCGCTGGCTACCCCGACCACCGAAACCGATCGCGGGTCCGACAACCCAAGTTACGCCTATGACTTCGCCGACCGAGGCCAGGACAACGCATCACTTACTGCCGGTGGGGCGGACCAATCGGGTGGTCTCACGGGCGGCTGGTGCCTCAACGGTGCGGTCAATGTCGGGATCCACATCGGCGGGTCGGCGTGCATGGCGTCAGACTGGAATGGAGATAGCGGTCTTGTTTTGAGTCCGAGTGTCCTTACCCAAGGAAGCACAAGCCTTGGCGGGCTCGTGACTACGGGACCAATGCTCTCCAACGCGCGAACGCTTGACGATCTGAGCGGCTGGTTCGGCAATGCAGGTGGAAGCGCTGCGTTGGGTCCTGGAGCTGCGGTGTCTGGGGACCTCTCCGTCGGCACCGCTTCCGACGGTCGTTCAGTGTGGGTCCTGAATGCTGGCTATGGTTCCGGCAAGGAAATTGGTCTCGACCCGGCGCTCCAGCTTCCTCTTGAGTTCCATGGGGGCGCCGTGCCCAGTGTCGTGTTGAAGAACCCAACCGGCGTTGGTCTGCCTTGGCCCTTCAACGGGATCCAAACCGGGCTCCAGCTTGTCCATTGGGCCGCCACGGGCGGCGATTACAATCCTTGGCAGCCATGACAAGGACCTCGTGGGCGCCATGACCTTCCCGATTGTCGCCGTGTCCTTCCTGTTGGTATGCGTGCTATTCGTGGGTCGCTGGGCTAGCGCCCTCCAGAAGGCCCACCATCTGGCGGCGACTAGCCTGGGCCTGAACGACCGACTCGATGAACATGGCAATCCGGCGTCCGGTCTGTTGCGCCTGTACGCTCTCGACGGTTGGCTTGAGCAGCAGTTCTCCCTCGGCCTGGTGAACGACCCCGAGGCGGAGACGTGGCGACGCGTCGCACGCAATCGGTGGTGGTTGTTGCTCGTCGCTGTGACGTTCTCTACGCCACCCCTCCTGCTTTCCTTGGTGGTTGGAGCGCAAGGCAGCCGCCTTCCCGCAGTCCCAACTCTTCCTATCGCGATCTTGGTTTGGGTGGTCGCGACATTGGTCGCAAGTTTCTTACTGCGCGGCGTGTCCCAACACGATCCTCGGCGACTCCTGACGATCCTCGGCCTCGTTGCTGCGTGCGGCGGGATCTCTCTCGCCGCGGCGATCACGCTACCTGGTCGATGAACGTCCGCTCCCGAGCAGCCGAGTGAGTCGACTGCCCGGCCCGTGGAGCTAGCCGGCAATTCTGGAATGATCGCGGCATCGATCTCAGGGCATCAAGCGGGACGAGGCGCGAGGTGCGCCGCGACGCGCGTATTCTTGATTGCCATGGCCCTGAGCCTTGCCGCGTGTGTTTCGGCGACCCTAACTCGACTTGCGCCATTCGGCTCCGCGGAGGGTCAATTTCAGCGTGGTCGTTCCGGAAGGAACGATGGATGAGAGCACAATTCCGGGTGTCGGACCCTTTGCGGGAACGACCGTTCATCAATTCGTCCATCAAGCACAAGATGGCCCGGTATTTGCAGTCATTGTCGGAGACACCGCGCCCGGCTATCTCACTTCGATGTCTGTCGATGAGGCGCTTGATGAAGCTGGAGCGGCGAACATTGAGGCAACTCACGGGCAGGCGATCGACGAGCGCAACCTGACGGTAAGCGGGTCGCCAGCTCGCGAGCAGCGGATCGTGGGCCCCGCATTCAGCTACGTCTTCAGGACCGTAGTATCGGGAAGCCGCGTCTATTCGATTTCCGTTCGGGGGAGCGGCGCCGACGTCACGTCCGCTCAGGCAGTGGTCTACTTGGACTCGTTCGCGATCACTCCGTAGGTCCCCTCCGCAAACTAGCATCTACTGGGAGTCGCACCTCTCGGCGCATTGGCTCAGGCGGACGCAGTTCGTAATCCATCCCTGGCGTCGTGACCCCCAACACCATGTGTCCACGTAGTCAATCGGCATCTTGGTGTTCGGCTCACGCCCAGAGGACGCATCAACGCGCTGTGTCGCCTAGAAGTTCAGGCGCTGACAGAGCACGTCAGTGGCGCGATGGCTCGGTCGGCGTAGACCCGCGGAGCATGAACCGGTTCCTGTACGCGGAAGGCAACCCGTGGTCGATGGTCGATCCCTCTGGACATGCCTCGTCCTACGAAGGCGGCGGCTGCGGACCCGGCGGCAAGTACTGCGGCAGCACCGGCAACGACCAGAACTTCCACAAGAACATCAAGACGGTCGGGGCCAAGGCTCACAACGACTACGTCCATCACGTCCGTGCCCGGATGTACGACCCGGAAGCCACGCCGACGATCTCGACCGAGTGGGCGAGCAGCGACACCTGGGGCGAGAACACCTCGATCGGCCTCAATGGCGGCTCGAGCTCGGGCGGCCTCCGCGAGTTCCAGTACTCGCATGGAGATGACGGCCTCGTAGGTGTCGCTAAGGGGATCGTTGGAGAGTCCGCCGATCTCGTGCGTGGGGCTGTCACGACGCCGATCTACGCCCTGACACATCTCTCAGACGCCGCCGCAGGTCTCCAATGCTTCGGCATGGATGGCTGCCTCGCCGGCGCTGCCCACGATCTCGGTTGGGATCATCCCGTGTCTAATCTTGGTGCGGGTTGGGACACCTTTGTCCACATGAGCGACCAGAACAAGGCCAAATTCGCGACTTCAGTCGTTGCGACTGCGCTCGCCTTGCGGGGGCTTGCCAGCGGAATCGGGAAGGCTGTCCGCGGGAGCGGCGGTCCGCCGATGTACCACTACACGAACGACGCCGCGGCGGCTGACATCCTGGACCAAGGTTCGATCGATCCGGGGCCAGCCAGCGGCCAACTTTGGGTGAGCCCTACCGCCTATTCTGACGCGGCGACGGCGCAGGCGGAGCTTGCGCTTCCACGAGCTCCCACGGGGTATTTCAAGATCCCACGCAATCGACTCCCTCAGCTTCCGACTCCCACGAGGGTCGAACCCGCATTCGGACAGCCAGGAGGAGGCTTGGAGTGCTCCCTGAATTGCTCAATTGACGTCAGCGGATTGAATTTCGTGCATTTCTGATGACTGCAAAGCAAATCTACTTGGTGGCCTACGACTACGGACAGGGTGCGAGGTGGGCGTATGTTCGCGCTGCTTCGCCTGCCGAGATCCAAGCCGCTGTGCCGGAGCTGACGGTTGTGCCCGAGAGGCCCGGCTGGATGACGGACTCCTTTGTCAAGAAGCTACTTGATCGGATTGTCGACCTGGACCAACCCACAGGGTTTATCAAGACCCTTATCGAGGAGCAGGAGCAGGAGCAGGAGCAGCCTCAGCACGAGTAGGAGCGAACGATCCAGCCGGATCGCTGCGCTCCTGCAAGGTGCCTACCGAACTCGACTCGGTGACCGCCGGGCCGTCGACTATGGTGTTGTTCCCCGAGGTCAGCGGAGTAGCGCTTGAGTTCCGGAGCTGCCTCGGCATGAGCGCGATCATCGGTGAACCGCTCGTACGACGCCGGCGCTCGCTTCTACGCCCCGTACCTCGGCATGTTCACCCAGCTCGACTCGGTCACCGGCAAGCCCGCGGACCCGCGGAGCATGAACCGGTTCCTGTACGCCGAGGGCAACCCATGGTCGATGGTCGATCCGAGTGGGCATGCCTCCTTCTACGAGGCTGGCGGATGCGGACCCGGCGGCAAGTACTGCGGCAGCCATGGCAACGACCAGAACGCGCACACGAACGCGCTCATCGTCGCCAACAACGGCACCCCTAATCCGGGTCCCAGCTACGTCGGACCTACCTGGAAGCCGCTCGCGACCCCGACGACGGAGACGGACCGGGCCGCGGACAACCCGAGTTTCTCCTTCAACCTGGCGGACCGCGGTCAGGACAACGCATCGCTCCGGAGTTCGCCAACGTGCCGGTGGGCCGGCCGCGCCGGCTGCGTCCCAATCGGATCAGGGAGTAGCGATAGGTCTGGGCTGATCATCGTCGCGGGTGTCGTAATCGGCGCTCTGGTCTGCGTCGCCGGCGTGTGCGAGGCGATTGCCTTGGCGGCGACCGGCGCGGCCGCAGCCGAGGGTGTGATCGCCACCGCTTCGGCGGCAGCTTCCGGTGCCTGCATGGTGCTGTGCGACAAGCTCCAGGCGATCGGGAATGGGTTCATGGGGGCCTACGGCGGATCGGGGCCTCCCGAGGCAGCCCTTGTCTCGTATTCGGAGCAGGCGGCAACCCGAGCGGCGGAAACGCAGGCTCAGTTAGGCGCCTCCTCCGGATTCGTTACGATGGCGGCGGGTGTCGGCGCCCGGGCAGATGGCTCGATCGTGACCCTCGTGGCGTCAAGCGAGGCCCGCGCGACCCTCAGGCTGGGTGTCACGTTAAACACGGGAGACATCCTTGTGCGGGGTTCCGGGCATGCCGAACAGCAGAATTCTCCAAGCTGCAAATTCAATGGGACTCTCAAATCTCGCGGTAGCGGCAGGGCGGCCGATTTGCCCAATCTGCGCCTCGGCAATCAGTAGTGCGGGAGCAGTCCCGGCCAGCCCTCTAAAGATGCGATGAATGTGAGGCGATCGATGGAAGCCCAGCGGCAAGCCATGCCTGGATCTCAATCCGAGGAGATCAGCCGTCCCTCAGGACACATTGGACAACCGTGATGCCGGATGGGTCCGCAGCTCGTGGCGATTGGCCTCTGCGAGGAGCGGAGTCGTGGCGGGCCCGTTACGAAGCGGGCGAGCGCGAGGCGGTCTGGCGCGAGCTTGCCGACATCGGCCCGATCGACGATCTCGATGTCCGATTTGAGGCAGCTGCCGTGGCTCGGATGGTGATGGACCGCGCCTCGATTGCGATCGCCGAGCTCCGGGACCGCCTGTCCCTGGTCGACTATCCAATACGACCCGCACAGAGGGTCGGCCCCACCGCTGACTCGACGCTGGCGAGGGTCGAGGCCTCTTGTCGAGGCCACGTAGCGATATCGCTGGCTTCGTTTTGGAGGACTGTCGGCGAAGTCGATCTTTCGCCAAGCGATGGCGCCCAATGGCCATCCTGGATGCCCGATGAACCAATTTGGCAGGTTGCACTCGACCCGCTCGTCGTGTGGTCGCTCGAGGAGTCTTGGAGCGCAACGGATAGGGGCTCGCATGGGATAGACACCGACGCCCCTCCAAGTCAATTCGAGCTCGTGATCTCGCCTGATGCATTTCACAAGGTAGATGTCAGCGGTGGCCGTCCATATGCAGTCATGGTGCCGTCCGAGTCAGCGGACTCGCCCATCCTGAACTTGCAAGGCGAGCCGTCGTTCGTACCCTACTTGCGTACGGCTATTGAACGAGCGGGATTCTACGGTGTCTCACCAACTGCCGAACCGACTAGGCGCTGGCGAAGCGTGGTTGGGTCACTTCGCAAGGACCTTCCATCGTTCTGACGGTCGGTTCCCGATAGGTGGAACGTACTCGCTGAGCGGCGGGCTTGACACGCAGTCCACCTGCACGGCCACGAGATTCTTGGGTTCCGCCGACCGCGTCCTGAAGAGCCCGCGTAAAGCTCGATCGGGAGCCGCATTCTCGAGCGGATCTTGGTCGTCAACCGCAGCGGTCTACAACCATGCGTCCGCACGGCTGCGTCCTCGGCCCGCTATACGACGTCGGTGCCCGCTTCTACGCCCCGAACCTCGGCATGTTCACCCAGCTCGACTCGGTCACCGGCAAGCCCACCGACCCGCGGAGCATGAACCGGTTCCTGTACGCCGAGGGCAATCCCTGGTCGATGGTCGACCCCTCGGGTCACGGCGCCTACTACGAGGGTGAGGGCTGCGGGGCAGGCTCCATGTACTGCGGCAGCACCGGGTTCGACCAGAACGCCCACAACAACGCCAGCCAGGTCGCCAGCACGGGCAACTCCCACGCCCATGACCAGCCCCATGGACCCGCCTGGACGCCGCTCGCGACGCCGACGACCGAGACCGATCGTGCCGCAGACAACCCGATCTTCCAGACCACGATCGCTGATCGTGGCCAGGACAACGCCTCGCTCCGGAGCTCGCCGACCTGTCGCTTCGCCGGTCGGGCTGGCTGCGTCCCCGTCGGATCAGGTAGCGGTGACGCCTCGGGCTTGATCATCGTCGGCGGTGTCGTCATCGGGACACTTGTCTGCATCGCCGGTGTGTGCGAGGCGATCGCCATGGCGGCGACCGGTGCGGCGGCCGCAGAGGGTGTGATCGCCGGAGCGACAGCAGCGGCATCCGGCGCCTGCATGGTCCTCTGCGACAAGCTGATGACGGTCGGGGCGGGCATCAACGCGGGCCTCGGAGGTTCATCGGCACCCCAGGCGGCTGTCGCAGGTGGGGCAGCCAGGGCCGAGCAGTTTGCCGCCAACTGGCCCAGCGCCTCGATGACCGGGACTATTGACGAGCTCCTTGGAACCGAGGTCACGGTCGTATCAACCGCGAGCGGCAAGACGATCTACTCGAGCGCTTCCGCAACCCTTCAGGTCGTTGCGGACAATTCGGGCGGATACTTTCGAGTGGAGAACACAGCAGCGGCTGGTATCAACCGGTATGTGAGTCAATCTGGCAACGCGATACCCGCGAATGTTCCGCTTCTAGGCCCGGGGGGTACCACGATGATCGGTGTTCCGCTGGATGTGAGGAGGGCGTTGACTCATTTCCTTGACGAGGACCCCCGATGATCGATCGGAGGCAATCAGACATGAGTACCGGACATTGGGTCACGATCATGACCCCAGCCGCATTTGAGCTGGGCGGACTTGTAGAGCGTCCTGGACGAGTCGCGGACGGTGTCTTCCTTGTGCCGCCCGCACTCGGCGACATCTTGGGCGCGGATGGCTTGTGGTCTGAGCTAGGGGCGGCCATCGGGGCCGCGTTTGCGTTTGCCGAAGAGGCGGACATCCCGAACGGCTCACTCCCACTGATGGCTGCGGCCGTGCGAGCATTTGCCCGCGATCGCTATGCGCACGCGTCAACGCGACGGGTAAGGATCGGCAAGGTGGGTTGTGTGGGCTCGGATGTGAGCGAGGCGGCTTGGGTGGAGGCCACGTCGGCCGCGCTACGAGACATGACGCGCGACCTAGCGACCTTTATCGACGATGTCTTCCGAGCTGGCGACTCGCTGATCGTGAGCGTCTAGGTCCGGCCGTTCCGCGCAGCATCATCTCGGCCAAGTCACCCAGGTCGACTCGGCGACCGGCAAGCCCACCGACCCGCGGAGCATGAACCGGTTCCTGTACGCCGAGGGCAACCCATGGACGATCGTCGATCCCAGTGGCCATGCGTCGTATTACGAAGGCGGCGGGTGCGGACCGGGCGGCAAGTACTGCGGCAGCACCGGCAACGACCAACAGGCCAAGAAGAGCGTCAAGACGGTCCTGGCCAAGGCCCACACCGACTACATCCACCACCCCAAAGCACGGATGTACGACCCGGAGGCCACCCCGACCGTCTCGAGCGAGTGGGCGAGCGGTGACACCTGGGGCGAGAACACGTCGATCGGCCTCAACGGAGGGTCGAGCTCCGGCGGCATCCGTGAGTTCCAGTACTCGGATGGAGAGGACGGCCCTGTCGGCGTTCTGAAGGGCGTCGTGGGGGGCGTCGGCGACTTTGCCGTGGGTGCCATCACGACGCCGATCTACGCGCTGACGCATCTCTCCGATGCCGCCGCTGGCCTGCAGTGCTACGGCATGGACGGCTGTCTCGCCGGTGCCGCCCACGATCTCGGGTGGGACCACCCCGTTTCAAATCTCGGTGCCGGCTGGGACGCTTTCGTCCATATGAGCGATCAGGACAAGGCGAAGTTCGTCACAGGCGTCACGTTGACCGGGCTGACCCTACGCGCTGGGTTCAAAGGCATCCGGGGTATGAGGGGTGAGCCGAGCGTAATGGACACGGGTCCCGATATCGGTGATGCTGGGGTCGGTCCATACGGTGGTTCTTCAATTCCAGCGCGGGGTCCCCTGAGGAACTTCTCGGTTGCGGAGCGAAGCGCTATCGATGACATCGGACGGGACACCGGATGCCATACCTGCGGGACTCAGGATCCAGGCACGAAGTTGGGGCACTTTGTCCCTGACCATCAGCCGCCGACGTCTCTCGTGCCACCCGGAACTCCACAGCGTCTCTACCCGCAATGTATTTTCTGTAGCAGGGACCAAGGTCTGCTGATCGCTCGGATGCTCCAGGAACAAGGACGTTAGATGATCACTCCTGCGGAACTACAGGTTCGAAGCCCGTACTCCCTGATACTTGTCGGCGACCGCAAAGGCGAGTTGCCGCCGGCACTGAGCGGGAGGCTCGTGGCCGCCAGCGACTCCCTTATCGCGGTTGGGACTATGTCTGAGGCAGACGGGCCTACGTTGATCCGGATACTGCCGAGCGGTGCGCACCGGCCGCCGTCAACACACCTCCGGGTCTTCGAGGGTTCACTCAACCTAGACGGCGTCCTTACTGCTAGTAGTGTTGAGGGCCAGATCTTCTTGGAGGTCCCGATATCCACACCCCAACTCGGAATTGAGGTATGGGTCAATGACGCTGTCGAGCCGGATGAGATCTCAATCCTGCTGAAGTAGGCGCCGGCGTTCATATCTCGATCTCGGTGCCGATGCGAAGCTCCAATATGGGTCGGAGCGCCGTCCTTGCCGCCGTCGCCACGCCCTTCGCGGTGCTACTCGGAGCCTTGCGCCTCCGGGCGATGGAGGAAACGGCGACTTCGGCGGTTGATCATGGTCGAGCTGTAGGCCAGCTCCTCGCCGGTCCGTTCCTCACCGGGGCCGTTCTTTGGGGCGCGGTCGTGGCAATGCACCATGTCCGCGGCCACACGAGCCGGTTCCTCAGCCCAGGGCTGATCGCCTGTATGGCACTCCTCGTCATCCTGGCCGCCATTACAAGCACTCGCGGGTAGCTCGTCTCGGTCAATTCACCCAACTCGACTCGGTGACCGGCAAGCCCACCGACCCGCGGAGCATGAACCGGTTCCTGTACGCCGAGGCCAACCCCTGGACCCTCGTCGATCCATCCGGGCACATGGCGGGGTGCGCCAGCGCGTCATCGGATCTGTGTAACGAGACGACCGCGGTCAAGTACAAGAACACCCCGGCTGGCAAGACCGCCAAGAAGAAGGTCTCGGACCACGACCACCCCTGCCAGGGCATGAGCGGAGCGGACCTCGCCGCCTGCCGCGCGCCGTATTCGGCGCCGACACCGAAGGCCCAGTCGACGCCGACCTGCTCGAGCTCTATCTGCAACGCTTCGGCACCCACGACCGCGGTCGAGACCGATTGGTCGACCTGGGCCAATGCAAAGATCGACTGGTCGACCGTCGGTCAATCCGTCTGCACCGCTGCCGATCCCTGTGTGCCTCAGGTTGAATGCGCAACCGCGCTCTTCGGAGGCCCGTGTCTCCTGACTCCGTTCACCAACCCCGTGTCAGCCTACGAATGCGACAGCGAGTGTCAGGCAGAAGGGTTCCGACTAGCCATCGTCCTGACCGTCGTGACCGTCGGCACCTACGGGTGCGCGAGTGTTTGTCCCGCTTTGCTATTCGGTGCTGCAGAGTCTGCCGGCGCCATGAAGGACAGGCTCAAAGATCTCGTACAGGGCTCCTCGATCCCCGGATATGGCGCACCGTGGAGTCAACTGCCGAAGGTAATCCAAGCCGGCAAGCAGTACGCTCAGATGGGGCAATACCTGTTCAGTAAACACGCTGTCGATCGGATGCTTCCCGCGGGATTCGGTGGGCGCTCAATCCCTCCATCCGTGGTGGTGTCTGCCATTCAGAGCGCCAAGCCGGTCGTAGACGACCTTGTCGAGGGCATCCAGCGGTTCAGCTATACATATGGCGGGGTGACCGTGATCTACGAACCGGCCACGAACGTTGTGGTCTCGGTGTGGGGTGGTCAGTGACGGATATCGCCGTACGTCTCGTTAGTGATGTCGAGCACGCGGTAACTGCCGCTGCACCGACTGAACGCGGCTTGGTGCGGGCAGCGTTGACACTTGAGGCGATCGCGAACGCAATCGAAGGCGACCTTCCCGTATGCCTCAAGCAACTGGTCCTGGGCCTCTCGAGGGATCTGGAGCGTGCTGGTTTCACGAGTCCTGAACCAGCTCTATTGGATCGGAAAGACGATCTCTACGCTCGATTTGCAGTCGAGGTGGCGGAGTGCCTTCGTCACCGACCGTCCAGTCCGTCCGAATAGTTTCAGCGACGAAGGCAATTCGCCAATTCTGGCCGGAGGTTGTAAACAGTTGCAGTCCCGAGCCGGCCGTTCTGGGCCCACGTACTTCAGAGCGCCACCACCAACTCGTTGAGGAACCCGCTAACTTCGCCGCCTCACGCCTCGACGTACGGGGCGTCCCTTCGTGGCTAATATGCAACATCGAGCAGAACGCCACTCGGACACCGGTCCTCGCCTGGTCGATTCTGGGCCGCCAACGAGCCTCACCGCCCGATGGCTTCGCAAATGCGTCTTAAGCGTGGTGGCTTGAGCTGAGCATTGCGTTGGCCGCGGCACCACTAACGAACGAGGGAGGTCGACGATCTGCCCGTATCGGCCTCCGTTGAGTCCGCGAGCTTTCAAGAGCCGGGTAGCAGGGAGCGCCGATGCGCGGGCCAGAGGTCCCGCCGAAGCGATATCGATTCGCGGTTCTGGCTGGCGCGAGCCCGCAAGGGACATCCGAGTCGTGTTCGCACCCTAGCTAGTCCACCAGCCTGGTGCCCAGTCAATGCATTTCGGGCACGGACGCGGCTGTCGTAGGTGGGCAGCGGCCCGGTTCAGTCGCCCGCGATGCCATTCTCGACTAATTGATTGAAGTCATCTGGAGCCATCTCTCCGCGCCATACGGCGGCGATCGCGTTCCAGTACGTGGTCGCGATTGGCCCGAGCATCGGGGTCCACATGTCGAACGACTGCCCAGCGTTGATGGCTTGACTCTGGAGCCCTTCGAGCAAGCCGACCACCAATAGATTTCGCTGCTTCGGAGTCACATCCAGGAGCACCTCGTCAAGGCGCTTGAAAAGGGCGATGAGCTCCATGTTCGAAGGTCCGAGACTAGCGATCGCGGCCGCGAGCATGCCTGCGTCCACGTGGTCAAGCCCGGGCACGAAGCCCTGACCCTCAAAATACGGCTTCATAGCCGCATGTAGTGCCGGACTCATGGCGGCAAGCCGCTCGATGATGCCAAGTGGATTCGATCTCGACTCATTCACTTGGCGCCTGGGTACCTCTCTCCGGCAAGAGCTGCGAGAAGATCCGTGAGCATCGACTCCGCGGTCTGAATGTCGGTGGCGTCGGCGTCAGGGTTACTTGTCAACCACCGCTGCAAGGCCACAGCGTAGTCGGCGCCCTTCTGAATGTGCCCAAGTCCAGCGCGAATCGCATCCGCTGTTCCTCCGTTGCCGATCGCCGCTCCTGGTCGATACAGTTGATCAATCAAGGTTCTCAATTGCGGATTCGCGACTGACGGGGCTGACGGACCCCAGCCAGGCGATCGGGCCAGGTCTTTGATCCGGTCGAGCAGGGGCGAACCCCCCGCTCCTATTGCAGTGATCACCGCGGGGGCAGCGGCAGCGGCCGCGTAGGTGCCGACGGTCACGACGGTCAGGACGATGGCTAGTCGGAACCCTTCTGCCTGACACTCGCTGTCGCATTCGTAGGCTGACACGGGGTTGGTGAACGGAGTCAGGAGACACGGGCCTCCGAAGAGCGCGGTTGCGCATTCAACCTGAGGCACACAGGGATCGGCAGCGGTGCAGACGGATTGACCGACGGTCGACCAGTCGATCTTTGCATTGGCCCAGGTCGACCAATCGGTCTCGACCGCGGTCGTGGGTGCCGAAGCGTTGCAGATAGAGCTCGAGCAGGTCGGCGTCGACTGGGCCTTCGGTGTCGGCGCCGAATACGGCGCGCGGCAGGCGGCGAGGTCCGCTCCGCTCATGCCCTGGCAGGGGTGGTCGTGGTCCGAGACCTTCTTCTTGGCGGTCTTGCCAGCCGGGGTGTTCTTGTACTTGACCGCGGTCGTCTCGTTACACAGATCCGATGACGCGCTGGCGCACCCCGCCATGTGCCCGGATGGATCGACGAGGGTCCAGGGGTTGGCCTCGGCGTACAGGAACCGGTTCATGCTCCGCGGGTCTAGGTCGACGCGACTGCGCGCGCCCGCGAGTCAGGGTTCCGCGGTCAGTCGGTCGACCGTCGAGAGCAGGCGACCGACGGCCAGGGCGCGCTCGGCCCGAGTCGCAGCGGCGTAGCGGGCGACCATGTCCCGCGTCCGCCAGCCGGCGATCGCCATGAGGTCCGTCTCCTGCATCCCCGCGGCGAGCATCTGGTGCGCCCAGGCATGGCGCAAGAGGTGAGGATGGAGGCGGACGGTCAGTCCGGCGCGACGACCGCGTCGAGCGAGCATCCGGGCGAGCGCCGAGTTGGTGAATTGACCGGTGCGTCCGAGCCAGAGCATTGGCAGCTCGGCGGCCGGATGAAGAGTCCGCGCCCCCAGGTACTCGAGGAGGAGCCGGCCGGTGGTCGCGCCGACGACGACGAACCGGCTGCGGTCGCCCTTGCCTCGGACGCGGAGGAAGCCGGTCTCGGGTTCGACGTCAGCGGTCCCGATGCCGAGCAACTCCGAGCGACGACAACCCGAGTCCACCAGGACCCCGACGAGCGCCGCATCACGCACCGCCCGGAACGCGTCCCGGCCGGGCGGAACCTCGAGCAGCGCACGGAGCTCAGGCGATCGCAGGACCGGCGGTGGATCATCCGGGATGTGGGGTGCTCGCAACCCGGCCGTCGGCGCGACGTCGAGGATCGCCTCTCGTACGAGCCAGCGGAAGAACGTTCGGACCGCTCGGAAGCGGTTGTTGGCGGTCGCGGGCGCGTGGATGGCGAGCTCGCTCAGAACGAAGCTCTCGACATCGGCGCGCGTGACGAGGGTCACGTCCGTCGGTCGACCCGAACTCCGGACATGGCACCCGAAGCGATGAACGGCGGCCTGATAAGTCGCGATCGTCGCCGGACTTCGACGCTCGACGGCCATCCGGCGACACCACCGCGTCAGCCAGTCGTCGATGTCGTCTGCGATCGCGGGTTCGAGCTGAGGTACAGCTGGCATGAGGGCACGACCTCCGGAGGACTGCGTGAGTCGGCAGCGACCTACGGTGTGACCGGGAAGCTCAAGGGGTTCGACGTTTGGCGCGGACCCAGGCCGCTTGGCAGGGAAGGGAGGAACGGGGTATCGATCGGGACGGATGGGGCTCCGCTCGTCGACGGCGACGGCGTCGCGATTCCCGAGCCGAGAGGATCCGCGTCGCGAGCGATGACCGCTGCAGCGCGTTGGTCTGCGAGCCACGCACCGAAGCCGTCCAGCCGCAGTCGGTCGGCGAGCGCTCCCGACGCCGGCGCCATGCGGTGCTCCAGAACGCGGGCCACGATCAATTGACCGTCGATGACCACCGGGTCCGCCTCGACACCCGCGGGCACCGCGGTCAACGAGGCCGCCGGGTCAGAGGCGGCGAACTCCGGTCGGCCGCGCCACGGCCCGGACCGCGCCCGGGCCACGAAGGCGCTGTCGATGCGGCCCGCCATGGCGGGGAAGTCCGTCGCAGGATCGCGGGCCGCGATGAGGGCGGCCACGGTCGCGTCGTCGAGAGCTCCTGCATAGCGCGCCTCGATGAGGAAGAGCTCGTCCCCCTCGGCCGTGTTGATCGGACCCAGGATGTCGCCACTTCGAGTGGCCGGGGCGAACGCGAGCGAGGAGATCGCCGCGGTGAGGTTGTTCGCGGTGAGGATGCCGATCTCGCCGCTCCGGGCGAGCAGATCCGTTGTCGCCGGGGTGTTCGCCTGATGCACGAGCTCGGCGAACCTGCGAAGACGATCGGCGAGGGGGAGCGTGCGGAGCTCGGCGGCGAGACTCGCTCCATCAGGCGCGGGCGAGGCGTTCCCAGCCGCCGTCGCGAGTTGCTTGAGAACGAGATGACTGAGTTCGACGTAGGGCCCCGGGTTTCCGCCGTCCGGCGGGACACCGAGGACGAGCTCGGCGGCCCTGACCTGCTCGATCGGAGTCGTCGTCCACGCCGTCATGAGGTGGGCGAGGACCGCGCGCCGCAGCTGCTGCGCCTGGGCCCACCCGTCAAGCGTCGCCGCATCGATGCCCGAGTCCGCCGCTTCTTGGCGGGCGCTGGCCGCCGACGGACCGTCGGATGCGACCTCGACCAGGAGGCCGGTCGTCACCGCGCCCGTGACCTCGTCGGTGAACGGTCCCAGGATCGCTCCTCCGGCCGCCGTACGAGCGGCGACGACCAGAGAAGGCGACGCGGCGGTTGAGGGTGTCCCGGTGGACACTCCCGAATCCGTTTGAGGAGGCCCGTCGGCTGGAAGCCAGGTATCGGCGCCAGTCGCGGTCCAACCGGCCGACGTCGCCGTCGCGACGATCGCACTCGGGAGCAGCTCGGCTCGCAGGGCGTCAGCCACATTTGGATCGGGGGGCAGCGCCTGCGGCGGCGGAGGGGCGGTCAGGGTCACCGAACGAACATGCAAGCGGGCGTCGATCGTCGTGGCTCTCACCAGTTCGGCGCCGACATCAGCGGCCGCGGGAGCCACTCCCAGCGCCGTGGCACCTCTGCGAACAAGCTCGTCGTCGATGAGGGCATCCAGCGATGCGACGGCAGGGTTCGCGCCGGGCGTAAGCCCCTGGTCTAGGGCCGCTGCAGCCGCGGTGGTCAACCGTCCCGCCTGGGCGGCCGCGTGGATCCGATCGGCACGAAGTCGCGCAACGAACGCATCGAGCGCAGTCCGGGATCGGAGATGCGATCGATCAATCGTGACCCCGTTGACGGTCGCGACGGCATGCCAATCGCGATCGGCGATGGTTGAGAGGAAGAATCCGCTCAGGATCACGAGCGAAGCCAAGAGAGCCACAAGGAGGACTGCAGGGTAGAAGCGGATGCCTCGTCGATGCGGCCTGGATGCGCCCAAACCGGTCCGGCGGAGCGACCCGCGTTGTCCCCTCTTGGCCATGCCGGAAGATTACCTACGCCCAGCCCACCGCGGAGCCAATCGTGAGCTGACCTGGGTTCGATGGCCACACTGGCGATTGAGACCTCACGCGGTCTCTCGGTGGCTTCTTGTCGGGAGACTCCAGACGATCATCCGGCGCGTGCCTCGGAGCGCCGGCTGTGCCGCGTTACGATGCGCACATTCACCCGATTAGCCTCGCCTCTACTCCTCTCGCCCCGACCACTTACGAGTATTCCGACCTCCCCCGGCAGCGCTGCCGCGAGACCGTGCCGGACGGCGTGCGCGCTGAGGTGGACGGTCGCTTCCTGGATCCCGAGAACGTCGATCCGGTCGAACAGCGAGCTGGCGAGGAGCTGACGGCCCGGGCCACCTTCGGCCTTCCGCCACGTTTCGGGCAGTTCTTGGACATAACGGACTGCGACGTCGGCTGGGATGTCGTCCGATCGCTCCCGGGTCTCGGCCGCCGCTTGCTCTTGGTCGAGGCGAGCCATGGACTGTTCGAGCCGCGAGGCGTCACGATCGCGGAGGTAGCGGGCCATCGAGCGCTCACGTTCACGAGCGATTCGATCGAGCACCGATCGATCGGGGGCCGATTCGGCCCGGTTCACGTCGGCGACCACGCCGGCGATCGCCGCGGCTCCGATGGAGGCCTGAGCGAGAAGCGCTTCGACGATCTGCTCGTACATCTCGCGGCGGTAGGCATGGCCAAGGGTCCGGCCGCGGCCGCGGTGCTCAGGACGCGCGGCGACGAAGGGTGGGCACGGTTCACGGTGTGTCCCGCGTCAAGATTCTTGGACAGAATCGGGCGCGGATAGGTGTGATTCGGCGGGCTCGGCGAGGTACCGGTTCATCGGTGGGATCTGACCCAGGGTCTCGTGCGGACGGATCTCGTTGTAGAGCTCCCGGAGGACTTCGACTTGGTCGGAGAGCTCGAGCGCGTCGGCGATCTCATGGCGGTACAGATGCTCGTACTTGAGCGTTTGGTTGAACCGCTCGACCACGCCGTTGGTCTCGGGCGCGTGGTGGCGGGTACGGACGTGGGCGAGCTCAGGCCGGCTGGCGATGAAGTGGACGAAGTCGGCGCTCTTGTAGGCCGGTCCGTTGTCGGTCACGATGGTCACCGGCGTGAGCTCGCCGGTCCGTCGATCGACGCAGTCATCGAGGAGTGGATGCCCGAGCAGCCGTTCCGCCTCGGCGATGGCCACCAGGAGGGCGCTGATGGCGTCCCGCGCGGTGGTCGTCCCGGAGACCGGCGCGGCGAGGCAGACCTTCGTCGCGTAGTCGACGACCGGACTCACCCGCCAGGTGCCTCCGCGGCTCGTCTCGTACTCGGTGAAGTCGGTCTGCCAGACCCGGTTCCGACGGGCCGGCGCGTCCACGAACAGGGCTCGTCGGGCGACCGCCAGCTGCCGCCGTTCGGCCTGGTAGCGCACGGGCATGAGCAGATCGCGCCGCCGCAGCGCCCGCTCGACCGAGCTGCGTGACACCGCCACCCCGTCCGCCCGGAGCATCGCCCAGATCTTGCGATGCCCCCAGGCCGACCAGCGATAGGCCATCTGGGCGGCCGGCTCCTCGATCGCATCGACGACCGGTGCCGGCCAGCGTCGGACCGGTCGGCCGCGCAAGTGCCCGGCCCGCCAGTGATACCAGGTCGACGCCGGGATCCCGAGGCGGGCCACGAACCGGCGGACCGGCACGGCGCCCTCGGCG
This sequence comes from uncultured Chloroflexia bacterium, assembly GCA_963719285.1. Taxonomy (GTDB): domain Bacteria; phylum Chloroflexota; class Limnocylindria; order Limnocylindrales; family CSP1-4; genus C-114. Next base: position 1,728,093 of record CAVRBO010000001.1, on the reverse strand, counting down.
CGGATCAGCTCGAGCTCTTCGTACGCGGGTAGAGCGCCCCCTTTTTTCGCCACACGCGGAGCTCCACGTAGGCCTCACCCAGGGCGCTCGTCAGGTCGTCCACCTGACCCGCGAGTTCGGTCTCGCGTCTCGACGCCAGGGACACCGCGTTGTCGCCGCGGGCCAGGCTCTCGCGTCCGCCCTCCAAGAACTGCTTCTGCCACTTGGCGACGGTGGTCTGGCTCATCTGGAGACGTCGGGCGACGTCTACCTGGGTGGTCTCGCCCTTGAGCACCGAGAGCACGATTGCGAGCTTCTCGTCAGGCGTCTTGAATGGCTTGCGCCCCATCGTCGTCACACCTCATCCGGCACCCTCCGCCATCACACTGGCGAGTGTCCAACTCAGTCTGACGCACCACACAATGCCTTCAGCTCCGAAGCTGCGACCACGCACTCCGCCGCCACCGATCTGGGCTCATTGGGCTTTATGAGCAACGTCGAGGATGGGATTCCCTGATGCCGACTCTAGCTCTGATTGAGTACGCGGTCGCCATCTTCGTGATGGCGTGGGCATATCTTGCTGGCATCAACTACGTGAGGTGGCTTGGAGGCCGCCCAGTCGTCTATGCCATCTTCGTCCTGAGTTTCGTCGGCTCCGTCGCGTGCTCCATAGTTGCGATCGTATTAGGCAAGGACCCGATGCTAAGCGTTGCGATTCTCGCTGTGCCGGGATTGCTCCTTTCGCTCGCCTCTAAGGCTCTAGTGGTGCTCACCGGCGGGATCAGGCCTGAGGCAAGGGTCTTCGAGTCGTATCGCCGCATCGATCGCGTGAACCGCGGCAAGCCCGGTGGACCGAAACTGAGGCACGCCGACGAGATAATCTCGGCCGAGTTGCAACGTCTCGAGGAGCTCAGAACTCCGGCCACGCAGGGCTTGATCGATGCGATCGGCGACGTGGGGCGCCCATGGATTGCCGGCGAGCACATTGATGAGCGCGAGTGGGAGAAGCGCAAACAACGCCTTTGGGAGGCGGCGGAGTCCCTGTGGGGTCCACGATGGACACGTCGGCTTTGAAGGTGATGCATCAAAGTGTCGGCCCCACAACGGGCCAGGCCTGAGCCGTCCCGGGTTTCCCAGGGTGGTACAGGTAGTTGAGCTAGGTGGCACAGTGCTTCATCTCTGGCTGAAATTCCCATACGATGACCATGGCAGCTCCATCGAGTCGTGGTATCTCGAGGTGGCGGATGACGGAGGGATTGTGCGGCAAATCGCGGTTGGTTCGGATGGAGAAGTCGCCTACCGTTCTGGCACCGATGACTTCGGGGTTTGGAACGACGAGTTCTTCGTCCTCGAACCGTACCGACCCGACAGCGATCACTGGCGCGCAATCCTACAGAAAGGCAGTGGGCACGCCGTCACGGCAGACGAGTTTGAATCTCATTGGGAGAGGGGCACTCTGGCCGTAGGGACGTGGCCGAGCGACCTAACCGCAAAGCCCTATGGGTATGTTCGAGGTCTGTCGGCGCGCATTCGTCGATTCCTCCCCACTCGGCCCAAGCCTGGGTGAGCCGGCCTGGGCTTCGTAGATGCCCGGACGATTGGAATTGGGCGGCTGTAGCTGGCTGCGTGACGCCCTTGCGTCCTGAGCTGATGAACCGCAAAGCGACTACTAGCTTGCCTCGACATCTGCGTCCGAGCAGTGTCGCGTGGCGATGCGCACAATCACCCGAATAGCCTCGGCGCCACTCCTCTCGCCCCGACCATTTCGACCTCATCAGGTCCGAACGCTTCACCGAGTCCGTGGTCAAGTGCTTCCTGGGTTGGCTGCAGCTTCACCTGGCTGAGACCCATCACGCGGATGCGCTCGAACAGCGTCGTCGCCAGAGCCCGTCGATCGTCCGGGCCGGCATCGGCCCACCAGGCTGGTAGGTTCTCCAGGTAGCGGCGGACCTCGTCGGGAGGCAAGGTCGGTCGCTCGCGATCGCCGTCGGCCTGCGCTTCTGCTGCGTCGAGCTCGCGCATCGTCCGTTCCAACGCGAGCGGATCGCGGTCCCGACGATAGGCGGCCATTGCGCGGTCGCGTTCCTCCTCGATCCGGGCGAGACGCAGGTGATTAGGCTCGGCACCCGTCCCGCGGGCATACGCGTCGGCAGTGGCATCGATGTCCTTGGCGCCGAGGCGCACCCGTTCGAGGACGAACGGCACGATCGCCTCGTACTCGTCGCGGCCGTAGCTCTGACCGGGGATGCGGTGGTGCCGGCCGCGCACCTGGCCACCGGTCGGCCGGGCAGCCATGAACGCCGCACAGGCCTCGAGGTGGCGGTAGCGGTCCTTGTCGCCGACGAGCCGGCGGCCGCAGGCCGCGCACTCGAGCATCGGCAGGGCATACGTCCGGCGCGTCTCGGGTCGGCCCGGCGAGCGCCGATTGCGGGCGGCGCGCAGGTCCTGTACCCGATGCCACGTCTCGTCGTCGACGACAGGCGCCCAGGTCGCCGGCGAGCCGTCGCGCAACCGGCCACGATAGAGCGGCGACGTGAGGATGCCCCGGACGGTATGGAGGCCCAGGCCGAGGCGACCCGCCACCTCGCGGTCGATCAGCCCGGTCGCGGCGAGCTCGTACGCCCGGACGGCGGTGCCGATCCGCTCGGGATCGACCGCGACGACCCTTGCGTCTCCCACCCGGAAGAAGCCGAACGGCGCGTGGCCGCCCGGGTCGCGGTGCGTCTCGCGTTTCGCGGCATACCCGGCCCGGACGTTGCGGCTCTGCTCCCGTGAGTTGATCTCGGCTGCCTTGCACTTGTCGACGAAGCGCTCCCAGTCGGCGGCATTACTCGTGAGGATGCGATCGTCGCAGAGGTACACGACGACGCCGTGGCGATGGAACCAGCGCCGGTACGACAGGGCGAGCGCGAGGTCGCGCATGTAGCGCGCGGTGTAGCCGACGAGGAGGACGTCGAAGGCATCGGCCTCGGCCGCGGCGAGCATCGCCCGGAACTCGGGCGTCCGGGTCGCCGGCGGGTCGTCCATCGAATCGGGACCCGACCAGCCCGAGCGGCCGACCGTCCAGGCGAGCCCGGTGTCGACGAGCCCGAGCTCCGCGATCGCGCTGTCCTGCATCCGCCGCTGCGAGGGCGGACCCCAGCGGTCGAGCTGACCCGGGGTGCTCTCGCGGACCCAGCGGGCGGCGCGCAAGCCGCGCAGCTCGGACGCATCGCGGGCGAGACGGAGCAGCTCGGCGGCCCGGAGCGCGCTCATGAGGCGATCCGGTGGCGGCGGCGGGAACGGGTGCGCGCAGGTCGCATGGTCGTGTCGATCGGACGGGCGGAGTGAAGGACCCGCATCGTACCCCGACGCCGGGCCTCCCGGGCGCGACGGTCGGCGATGTGGCGGAGGCCCTCGACCAGGACGAACACAAGCGCACAGGATGGGTCGTGCGCGTCGTGTCCCGCCGCGGTGATCGTCCGTTGAGCGCGCCGGGGTGGCGCCTGTGGCCCATTCGGACGGGCACGTATCACCTGAGGGCCTCGGCGAGATCCTCACCACCACCGGAGCCCAGGAGCTCGAGCCAGGCGTCGCTGCCGACCGGGGTCTCGCACCGTCGCGGCCGCGGATCGCGGACGATCGCCCCAAGGGTGCTCCGGCCGCCGCGGGCCTCGAGCGACACGGCGGGTGCCTCGACGCCGGCCGTATTGAGGTCGCCGAGGACGATCGCCCAGGCCCGCCCGGCGAGGCCGGGATAGCCGGGCTCCCGGACGACACGGGCGAGCCAAGCGGCCCGGGCGGCGGTCTCCACGATGAACACGACATGCCAGCCGAGGCGGGTGCGGATCGGGGGTTCGTAGCGGCTGAGCTTGTCGCGGATCTCCGGGGCGTGCTCGGTCGACTGGTCGATCTCGAGACACAGGACACCCGACCTGTCGCCGAGCTGGAGGGTGACGACACTGTCGGGATAGACATGGGGCAGCTTCGCGTCGCCGATGACCGACTCGGGCAGCCAGGCCTGGACCGGGTAGCGATCGGGAGGCTCGACCGCGAGCCGCGTCAGGGCGGCGACGGTCTCGACGATGTTGACCGAGTGGCGGAGCTGCGTGCCCGCCCGCGAGCGGGTGAGCGGACCGTAGCCGAGACGACGGCGGGCGCGGGGGGAGAGGCGGAAGGCGAGGGGAGCACCACCGCGGGTGTCGGGAGGCAGGACGGCGCGTTCGAGCCAGCCGGCGCGATAGAGCGCGGAGAGATGTTCCTGTGCCGTCTGGCGACGGTGGTAGACAAGGGTGACGAGTTGCGAAGTGGTAGCGACGTCGGCGCGGTTGAGGATGCGGAGCGCAGCTCGATCGCGGGTGCCAAGGAAGCCGACATCGAGGCCCATGGACCGATCGGGTCGAGGAGCAGGCCGGAACGTCCCGATCACTGTATGGGGTCCCCTCGCTCAGGTTCCATGATCACGCTCGCAGACGGGGGCAGGGATCCGGCCTGGATGACCCGACCTGACGACCCATCTGGCGACGATCGAAGCCCCCCTCGTGGCCCGGGGTGGCGAGCCGGATGGCTGCGGCGTCATGCGGGGATCTGGGCGACCGCGAGCAGCCCTGCGACGCGCGCCGCCTAAGCGCGGCCCGGGGCGTTCCGCGCGCTGCCGAGGGCGCAATGGGCAAGGAGCACGCGGAACGGGCTCGCAATCGCGGGCCAGAGGCGGCGAACGTGCCAGCGAAGATCAAGGTTGATGCCTGGTCGTGATGCTGCTGAACCATCTGGAGGGCGACCTCAAGTAAGGACTGTGCGTACCGGTTTTCGACAGACTGGCCACGTTCCCCTCGCTGGAGCGATCCATCTCGAGGGCCGTCACGCCTGGGACGACCAAACCGAGTCAGATCCGCTTCCAGCGGAGCCGTCGCGACGCGGACGCCTCGCTCGTCGACCCGAGAGCCGTCAGCGACCGTCGGAGCGTGACTCCTGGCACGGTCGACGCGACGGACCGCAGCGCATGCTGCTCAGCCCACCGAGACGGCACCGGGCGACCGACCGAGGCGTCAGCCGCCGAGTCTCGATGCTACGGCCGAGGGTCCGTCGGGTGGAAGGGGCAACGTGTACGAGATTGTGTACGGCTGATTCCGGAGGAGTGCCGAGCCCTGCTCAGGGCCTGGTGGCGGCCCGGACCCGGGGGTGCCGTGATGGGTGTCTCGAGTCGCGACACTGTCGCGTCCCGCAACGCCCTCCGTAACGCGCTCCGTAACACCATACGTGACACTAGGGTGACGACGAGCACGACACCTGATCGTGCTCAGGCGCGCGAGGGCCCGAAACCCGACTCGCTTCGCTCAACGCGGGTCGGTGCCATCCGGACGGCGTCTCCGAGCTGACCCGCCGGCTTGTTACAGCGGACGAAACAATTGTCACAAAGCCGGCCGAGGCGTCCTCTTGCCTCGGCGCGTGGCCTTGAGCCGGTCACGTCGTGTCGTGACCCGGTCCGGTGACTTCCTCACTGACGGCGGCAGAACCGGTCGTCGGATCGGTCGCCGCATCGGTCGTTCCGACGACGATCCAACGAACGGAAATCCCCGATCGGATTCCGCAGATCGAGAGCGCGACATTCGTCTACACGCTCGCCGTTGCGAGAGCTCATCATCGGCACCCGTCCTCCTATCGAGAGCATCGTCTCAAGACCTCTACGAGCCGGATTTACTACCCGCGGGCTATCCCTCGGCCGACTACCCACGATCCACTCCCGACGGGATGAACTGCTCCAGCGCAGCTCGGATCCAACCCGGGAGCTGGACAGCTGCGCTCGGGTTCGCGGTCACGCGCACGCTGATCGACCACGCCTCCCCCGCTGCCGTGGGTGCGAACCTCGTGGTGAACAGGCACTCGGCGCTGACTCAGGAATGCATGCCGCTGAACGATGCCGACGCCTCGCGCGTCGGGAACAACCCTCCTGATCATCGACGAGCTGCTGCCTGCGCCTGGCCATCGGAATGGGGCCGAATGGCCCTGCTAGCCCCGTCTCGGTGCGCCTATGGTCAACCGCAGATCGACTCCGCGTCGCTTTGGCTGCGACGCGACTGCCACGGAGACGCGGCGCGCCCCGCATCAAGGGACCAGGATCCGCCTGGCTCCCGACAGTGGGCGTGCGACATCCGACCCGGTGCCGGCGACCACAGCTTGGAGGGGGGCACCACTTTGGCACATCGGTCGGCCGTGTCATCTCGGGTCCTGGTCCTCGCGGCGAGCGCGATCCTGCTGGTCGGCGGCGGGCTCGTCCCGAGCGCCCGCGCGGCGGATCCCACGGCCGCGCCCTCGCCGAGCGCGTCGAGCGCCTCGACCGCCCAACCGAGCCTGCCGCCCACGGCCGAGCCATCGCCGTCGGTCTCGATGCCGCCGTCCCCGACCCCAGTCGCGGCTCCGACCTCTGATCCAACCTCCGCACCGTCTGTCATGCCCAACCCGACCCTGGAACCCGTAGCCAGCCCGGCAGCCGCAGATGCGACGATCGGCCTCAAGCCCGGGGCGACCGAGGTCGTCGGGCTGCGGACGGAGAGCTCGCAGACGTACGACAACCACGACGGGACGATGACGAGCGTGTTCGCCAGCAGCGCGAAGTTCTATCAGCCCGAGGGCTCGAGCGCCTGGCTGCCGATCAGCGTCGGCTTCGCCGCCGGGTCCAAGACCGACGGCCTCGTCGGCGCCGTCCCGGTCGTGAGCTCGGACCGGGCCCCGGCGACGGTGTCCCTGTTCAACCTCACGGCCAGGGACTTCGTGACCGTCGGGACCAAGGGGAAGTCGGTGGGCTTCGCCCTGCCTCTCGATCTGGCAAAGGCAGCGAAGCCGACGGCGCCGATCGTCGACGGCGTCGCGGCCGACTACCGCGATGTCTTCCCGGGCGCCGACCTGCGGGTCATCGCCCGGGCGTCCGGCTCCAAGGCGTTCGTCATCCTCCACGGCGTGCCGGCCGACCCGCGCTGGACGTTCCGGGTCGACGCGCCCGGATTGACCCTGGTCCCCCAGGCCAACGGCTCGATCAGCCTCGTCGATGAGTCGGGGAAGGCGATCGGGCAGATCCCCCATCCGTACGCCCTCGATTCGACGGTCGACGAGCTGGCCGGCGACGGCCGCTACACCGACCAGGCGAGCGTCACCCTCGGCCAGGACACCGACGGCGCGCCGACGATCACGATCGCGGTCGATCCGGCCTGGCTGGCGACCGCGGTGTACCCGGTCTACGTCGATCCCTCGGTCGACATCTTCCACTCCACGATGGTCACCGCCGACGCCCACACCTCGTCGTCGTTCCCGACCACGAACTACGGCACCTATCAGCGGCCGACCTCGCCCTACTACTACGAGATGTGGCTCGGGCTCGACCCCTCGGGCACCTCGGGCACGAGCCACGACTACGTCCGCTGGGACGTGAGCGACCTGGGCACCGTCACCGTCGAGAGCGCCCAGGTGAGCACCCACCCGTGGCACCAGTACTACAACGCCCCGACGACCATCCGGAGCTGGATCGCCCGCCTGACGAGCTCGTTCAGTGAATCCACGATCACCCACAACAACCGGCCCTCGGCCGGCAACGATGTCGCGTTCATCGACGGGGTCGAGGGCCAGACCTCCTGGTCGAACCCGACGAGCGGCTTCACGGGTGTCGTCCAGGGCTGGGTCTCGACCCCGGCCACGAACTACGGCGTGCGGATCTGGCAGGATGGCCTCGGCTCGACGTACTGGAAGCGGATCCTCGCGAGCGAGGACGGCACCGACGTCGACTACCGCCCGACCCTCAAGGTCACCTGGCACGTCCCGACCGTCACGATCGTCGCGCCGACCGGCCCGACCGCGAGCAAGCTGCTGACCTGGTCGTACGCCGATTCCGGGAGCGCGCCGCAGACGCAGTACCACGTCGATGTCGCGACCGCGGACGCCTTCGGCGGCACGATCATGAGCACGAGCGAGGACGCGGGCGGCAGCGCGACGAGCTGGACGACCCCGGCGGCCCTCACCGAGGGTGCCACCTATTACTGGCGGGTCCGCGCCTTCAACGGCTCGAGCTGGAGCGACTGGGCGAGCTCCCCGTTCGTGTGGGACGCGACGGCGCCCTCGGTGTCCGCCTTCACGGCCCCGACCACACCGACGAACGCGACGAGCCTCGCGTACACCACCACCTTCAGCGAGCCCGTCAGCGGCCTGGCCGCCGGCGACTTCGCGATCAGCGGCACGGCCACCGGCTGGAGCGTCACCGACGTGAGCGGCTCGGGGGCCGGCCCGTACACGATCACCCTGACCGGCGGCGGCGCCGGCACGGTCATCCTCACCCTGAATGCCAACACCGTCAGCGACGGCGCCAGCACCGGTCCGGCGAGTCCGAGCACGGCGGCCACGGTCATCGTCGACCAGACCGTCCCCTCGGTGTCCGCCTTCACGGCGCCTGCCTCGCCAACGGCTGAGACGAGCCTCGCGTACACCACCACCTTCAGCGAGCCCGTCAGCGGCCTGGCCGCCGGCGACTTCGCGATCAGCGGCACGGCCACCGGCTGGAGCGTCACCGACGTGAGCGGCTCGGGGGCCGGCCCGTACACGATCACCCTGACCGGCGGCGGCGCCGGCACGGTCATCCTCACCCTCAACGCCAACACCGTCAGCGACGGCGCCAGCACCGGTCCGGCCAGCGACGTTGGTGCCACTGCTTTATCTGTCGGTGTGGATCCGACGGCCCGGTGGCTGCTCGGGACGCATACGCAGCTCGTCGTCGGCAACAAGAACACGCCGACAGCGGGTGACCAGGCGATCCGCGCCAGGCTCGTCGCGCAAGGCCAGTCGGTCACGTATGTCGACGACGGGGACGCGCCGGCGGTCGCTGGCCAGAACCTCATCGTCATCGCGGCCTCGGCCTCGGCCGCCAGCCTTGGCACGGGGTACCGGAACGTGGCCGTCCCGGTCCTCGACCTCGCGAATGCGAGCTGGGACGAGATGGACTACGCGACCGCGACCACCCACGAGCCGTCGGGCACGGCCCTCGACGTCATCGACTCCAGCAACTCGATCGCGGCCGGCTACAGCGGCTCGAAGACGATCAGCACCGGCGGCACGCTTGCCTACAAGCTGACGTCCGAGCTCGCGGCCTCGGCCCAAAAGGTGTGGTCGATCACTGCTCAATCGAGTCAGGTCGCCCTCTTCGCCTACGAGTCGGGTGCCACGATGCAGAACGGCCATGCCGCCGAGGCGCGTCGAGTCGGCCTCGGCTGGAACGACAACGTCCCGACGATCCTGAACCCGACGGGCTGGAACGTCTTCGACGCGACGGCCCGGTGGCTGCTCGGGACGCATACGCAGCTCGTCGTCGGCAACAAGAACACGCCGACAGCGGGTGACCAGGCGATCCGCGCCAGGCTCGTCGCGCAAGGCCAGTCGGTCACGTATGTCGACGACGGGGACGCGCCGGCGGTCGCTGGCCAGAACCTCATCGTCATCGCGGCCTCGGCCTCGGCCGCCAGCCTTGGCACGGGGTACCGGAACGTGGCCGTCCCGGTCCTCGACCTCGCGAATGCGAGCTGGGACGAGATGGACTACGCGACCGCGACCACCCACGAGCCGTCGGGCACGGCCCTCGACGTCATCGACTCCAGCAACTCGATCGCGGCCGGCTACAGCGGCTCGAAGACGATCAGCACCGGCGGCACGCTTGCCTACAAGCTGACGTCCGAGCTCGCGGCCTCGGCCCAAAAGGTGTGGTCGATCACTGCTCAATCGAGTCAGGTCGCCCTCTTCGCCTACGAGTCGGGTGCCACGATGCAGAACGGCCATGCCGCCGAGGCGCGTCGAGTCGGCCTCGGCTGGAACGACAACGTCCCGACGATCCTGAACCCGACGGGCTGGAACGTCTTCGACGCGACGGCCCGGTGGCTGCTCGGGACGCATACGCAGCTCGTCGTCGGCAACAAGAACACGCCGACAGCGGGTGACCAGGCGATCCGCGCCAGGCTCGTCGCGCAAGGCCAGTCGGTCACGTATGTCGACGACGGGGACGCGCCGGCGGTCGCTGGCCAGAACCTCATCGTCATCGCGGCCTCGGCCTCGGCCGCCAGCCTTGGCACGGGGTACCGGAACGTGGCCGTCCCGGTCCTCGACCTCGCGAATGCGAGCTGGGACGAGATGGACTACGCGACCGCGACCACCCACGAGCCGTCGGGCACGGCCCTCGACGTCATCGACTCCAGCAACTCGATCGCGGCCGGCTACAGCGGCTCGAAGACGATCAGCACCGGCGGCACGCTTGCCTACAAGCTGACGTCCGAGCTCGCGGCCTCGGCCCAAAAGGTGTGGTCGATCACTGCTCAATCGAGTCAGGTCGCCCTCTTCGCCTACGAGTCGGGTGCCACGATGCAGAACGGCCATGCCGCCGAGGCGCGTCGAGTCGGCCTCGGCTGGAACGACAACGTCCCGACGATCCTGAACCCGACGGGCTGGAACGTCTTCGACGCGACGGCCCGGTGGCTGCTCGGGAGGGAGGCTCGACCCGGGATTTGGGTTGAAATGGCCCCGATTATTACCGTCCTTCGAGGCACCTCGACCGCGCAGAGCCTGACCCTCATGGCTGTGCAAGAGGCGACTGGAGCTTCCGTGGAGGTGGATCCGGCTATCTCCAATGTCGTCACTCTTGGGGTGCTGGGCTCGCCCTTCCACGTCGAGGCCGGTGGCACATACGACGTTCCGCTGATCGTTGACGTCCCGACTTCGACCGCGTTGGGGACGACGAGCGGCCAGGTGAAGATCGTGGCTGCTGACGGTCAGGTCGTCGCCTCGATCACGGTCACTCTTGACACGGTCGACCCGCAGTCCGGAATCGTGCCTCAAGGTGTGGCGTCGCCATCAGGAGATCGCATAGGAACCGATGCTGTTGGCGACACGCTCGTTGTCGATGGTTTGGTGGTCGGACTCGACTTCGGCACACTAGATCCGGACGGGCGCATTCTTCAGATTGCGGCGGCACATGGAGCCAAGGTCCTCGGGGGCGTGCCCTCAGGATTTATGTATGACCTGCAGGTGCCCGTGGCGAACCTTGCCGAACTGCAGTCCGCGCGCGATGCCATCGCCAGCGAGGCGAACGTTACGTTCGTCTCAAGGACATACTCGTCGGCGGACCTTCAAGCCATCCCCAATGACCCTAGATACGCGGCATGGGACCAGAGCAACCCGAGTGGTAACAACTGGGATCTAGAGCTCATTCGCGCGCCATTGGCTTGGGATACGACGACCGGAGATCGCGCGGTTCGAGTCGCAATCGTCGACGCCGATATGGCTTGGGATCATCCTGACGTGGCAGACAATGTAGACCTCCACGCGGGACCGCGAGTGCCTTCGCCGACCCAAATCGGTCACGGGACACATGTCGCCGGGACTGCATGTGCATCCGGGAACAACGGTGTTGGTGTGACGGGTGTTGCCTGGCGATGCTCATTGACAGAATGGGAATTCGGCATTTGGGTGATGCCCGGCGGTGCCGAACCGCCCAAAGAGGAACACTTTCCGAACCGTGCGGCCTGGCTGATGCTCATGGCCGCGGATCAAGGCGCCCAGGTCGTGAACATGAGCTTCGGCTGGCCTTACGGCGAATGTGCGGAAAAGCCGAATGATGCGGAGGCCCAAGCCAAGCTCGACGAAACAAATCACATCTTCGCTCAGTCAATTTTGGCCGCTCAGGCCCACTTCAAGGACGTGCTCTGGGTGGCGGCCGCCGGCAACAGCTATGGATGCAACTCCGCGTGGAACTCTCCCGCTGGCCTCAGTGCGCAGTTTCCGAATAACTTCATCACCGTTGCGTCCGTTAACCAAGCCGGTCAATTGTCCGCATTTTCAGATATCGGAAATCCCATAACGGTGGCAGCTCCCGGCGGGGAGGATCCGAAGGTTCAGCCCGTCGATGCGGGGATCTACAACACGTTGCCCTTCCATTGCAAGATTCTTGGCTTCCTCGATTGCAATGAGGGATACGGCTTCCTTGCGGGAACGTCAATGGCGGCGCCGCACGTCACTGGCCTCGCTGTCTTGGTGTGGTCGGCTCACCCGGGGATGTCGGCCGCGCAAGTGAGGACCTGTATCGTTGATGGCGCAGCAAGCATGGGCATCGCGGTCCAAGGGCAAGTCTTCCATGTGATTGACGCCCCAGCGGCCGTTACGTGCAATCCAGGGGGCTAACCAAATTGGCGAACGCAGGTTTCGAGTCGGTGTTTTGGGCCCATTGGCTGGCACTAGGTCGTGTGGTCACGAGGTCGTCGCGCGTGCGGCTCTTGGTCGGCGTGCTACCCGATCGCGCATCTTGGAAGGAGTGCACCGGTGGTGGATGACCGAGAGTCGAGTCCCGGCGAGGGAAATGCCTCGCAGGGGATGGCAACGACCTCGGGGCGGGGAGATCGAGCACGAGCCGGTCCGCGATCGCTCGCGGCAGTCGCTGCCTTCGCCCTTGGTGGGGCGCTCATTGTCATTGGATCCCTCCAACCCTGGGCGCATGGTGACTTCCTATTTACCCTTGCCCGCCTGCAAGGTACGGAGTTCCCTGAGGGCAACGTGACCTTGCTCCTCGGCGCTGGCGTGGTGCTGCTCGCGCTTGTCGCGTTGCGTACAGGCGCCAATTCGTGGATTTGCCGAACCGTAGCTATCCTCGCCCTGACCTCCATGGCGATCGTCGCCTACTTCTTTGCAACGCTAGCTGCGCATGTGGACGGGTGGACTCGCATTAGGCCTGGGATTGGTCTGGCAGTCGTCGCGCTAGGGGTTGTTCCTGCCACCGTTGCCGCAATCAGAGCCAGGTCCACCCGTCGATAGCTACCCGGCCCTGTCCAAACCTCCGCCGCCGGCGTGGCTCACCCGGTCGGCATGGCCAGGTCTTGTGTTTGGTCCGCGTGTGGTGCGTCCTTCAGGCCCGCCGCTCGAGCCTGAACCGTCCTGTACGGGTAGAGGCCTGGGTTGCCCCAGGCCGCAAAGAACTCAGATTAGCCCATCGAAATCGTCGTTCTGACTCCTCTCGCCCCGACCATTTACGAGTATTCCCACCTGCTTCCGGAAGCGCCGCGGCAAGACCGTGTCGGACGGCATGAGCGCTGAGGTGGACGGTCGCCTCCTGGATCCCGAGAACGTCGATCCGGTCGAACAGGGCGCTCGCCAGGAGCTGGCGGCCTGAGCCACCCTCGGCCTTGTGCCACGTCTCGGGGAGCTCTCGGACGTAGCGGACCGCGACATCCGGCGGGACGACCTCCGGGTGCCCGCCGATCTTCGGCCTCCGCCAGCTCGCGGTCGAGACGGGACATCGTCGCCTCGAGGGCGGCGCCGTCTCGATCTCGGAGGTACCGCGCCATCGCGCGGTCCCGCTCGCGCGCGATCCGGTCCGGCGCCGACCGGTCGGGCCCTGGCATCACCCGGCTGACCTCGCCGACGACGCCGGCGATCGCCCCAGCGCGTATCGAGGCCTCGGCGAGGAGCGCTTCGACGATCTCCTCGTACAGCTCGCGGCGGTAGGCGTGGCCCGGGGACTGGCCTCGACCGCGGTGCTCGGGTCGGGCGGCGACGAACGACAGGCACGGTTCGCGGTGGCGGTAGTAGCCGGTGTCGCCGGTGAGCCGCTTGCCGCAGGCGGCACAGTGGAGCATGTCGAGGGCGTACGGTCGGCGAGGGTCGGCAGGACGCCCAGTCTTGGTCGCCCGCCGGGCCCGCGTCGCCTGGGCGGCCTCCCAGAGTGCCACAGGGACGAGCGGCGCCCAGCGGGCCGGCGCGCCGTCACGGAGGCGACCGAGGTAGAGCGGCGAGGTCAGGATGCCCCGGACGGTGAAGAGCGGCAGCCCGACCTCGCAAGCGACGGCGCGGTCCGGCAGCCCCGCCGCCGCGAGCTCGAACACCCGACGGACGACCGGGAGGCGCTCGGGATCCGGCTCGAGGAGCTTGGCCTCGCTGCGCCGGAAGCCGAACGGGGGATGGCCGCCCGGGTCGCGCTCCTTCGCGCGCTTCGAGGCGTAGCCCTCCTTGATGCGGCGCGAGAGCCGGCGGCTGTACCGCTCGGCGTCCTTCGCCTCGTCGACGAGCTGGTCCCAGTGGCGCTCGGACGAGCTCAGGATCTCCTCGTCGCAGAAGTAGACCGGGACGCCGGCCGGATGGAGCGTGTCCTCGAGGAGCTCGAGGGTCCGCCGCAGGTTGCGCTGCCAGCGCGAGACGTAGCCGACGAGGAGGACCTCGAAGTCGCCGCGCTGGGCCGCCCCGAGCATGTCGGTCATCTCGGCCGAGCGGTACACCGTCCGCCCGGAGTGGGCCGCCCGCCAGGCGAGCCCCGAGTCGACGAGCCCGAGCCTTGCGATCGCCCGGTCCTGGAGCTCGGCCTGGGCCTCGGGGCCGTAGCGGTCGAACTGGCCCGGCGTGCTCTCGCGGATCCAGCGCGCGGCCCGTCGGCCGGCGAGCTCCTCGACCGTCGCGGGCAGCCGTCTCATGCGAGCTCCCGCGGGACGACCCGGAGTCGCGTGCGGCGGGCGCGGCGGTCGCGTTGCTCGTTGGCCCAGCGATCGCGGACGAGTTGGGCGAGGGCGATGATCACGGGATCCATCGGGGGATTGTCGCGCACCTGCGGGCGAGCATCCAGTGGCGGGTGAGTCGGTGCGACGACGCGGAGGTGGAAGGAGCGGTGTGCGGACGGTGTGGTGCCTGATGTCGGCTGAGGACGTGGCGGTCTGCGTCGAGGGGGGCGTGGGTGCTGGAATCGGTGGAGGGGCTCGCTGCCAGGCGGTCGTGATGGAGGTGCGCCCGGGGGGACCGGCGCAGATACATGAATCACGGTAGTGATGTCGCACTTGGGTCGGCTGGGCACGCCACGATCAGGCGGGGTGTCGCGTCGGTCGTCACGCCGTGGTCGCCGCCCAGTCGCGACTGTTCCTGCGCGAGGCGCCGGGGACGCGACGAGGGACGCGCGCCGATGTCGGACCCTCACAGGGCCGACCGCAGCATCGGGATGCTCCGATACACCCGATCGTCGAGGACCTCGAGGGTCGTCGGGTCAGCGAGGTCGCCCGGTGCGAGGTACGGCCAAGGGTCGCCGGTCCAATGCGGGGCGAAGTTGACGAGCCGCGCCTCGGTGCCGCCGGGCGTCGTCCAGATCGCGCCGTACGGATCGGCCGTCAGGGCGGCCTCGGTCACGACCCAGGCCATCGTGGCCGAGTCGTCCTTCTCCGTCCCGCGCAGCCGAGCCCGGACGGAGGCGGCGCGCCGCGGCGAGTCGACGACGAAGCCGACATGGAGCGGGGCCCGCCGATCGCGTCGGTCGTAGCAGCCCTGGTAGTTGGCGACCTTGGCGGCGAGGATCGGTCCTCGTTCCGTGCCCAGATCGCGCTCGACCGCGAGGAGGATCGAGCGCTCGCCGACCCGGACGAGGGCGAGGGCGTCGGGGCGGAGGCTCGCGTGCCAGGTCATCCGGATGAGCGGGCGCTCCGACACCCAGGCCGCGAGGCCGACGTCACGCGCACCGTCGCTCGCCCGCAGGAACGCGGCGAAGAGGTCGTGGGTCGCGAGACCATGGATGACGGGCGAGACGCCCTCGGGGGCGTTGTTGTACAGCTTGGGTTGGCCCTCCGGCCAGATCATCCGGTCCAGCGCCACCCGGGTCGCCCGGGTCAACGCATACGCATAGCGGCCTCGTGGTCGCTGGCGGTTGGCGGCCCAGAAGCCATTGAGCAGGCCGTACTCGACGAGCCGGGCCAGGCGCCGTTGGGCGATCCGCCGATGACCGTACACGAGGAGGGCGGCCAGCTCGGCGGTCACGACGTCGCCGTGGACGAGCCAGAGTAGGAGGCTCCGGTCGCGCTCGGGCAGGGCCGTCCAGGCGGCAATCCCCGGCGCTGCCCGCATCCCGGGCCTTCGCGCGGTTGTCAGCCCGGGCCACCATTCGGCTCGAGCCGCGCCGGATCAGCCCGGTCGAGGGTGTCGGGCGACGGTCGACCGGGTGATGTCGGTGGCATGGCTGCTTCTGCTCGTGGTCATGGCGTGCTCCTACGAGGTCCGATGCGGTCGTCGGGTTCGAGGGGTGCCGGACGTGATACGAACGATCGCCGCCGACGTCATCGATGACCCGCTCGCCTTTGCGTGACCCGCGCCGCACGGCGCCCGGGTCGGTTCGAAGGCGAGCCATCGGACCGCAGGACCACCGTACGCCCGGTACCCCTCAGCTTCAAGGCCGGGTGTGTACGAGATTGTGTACGGCTGAGTCCAGTGGCCGGAGGAGGAGTCATCGTCCGGGCGTATGGAACCTGCGCCGTCGAGGTGATGCCGCCTCCGTTGAACGATGCCGACGCCTAGCGGGTCGGGCACCCCCCTCCCGATCATCGACGAGCTGCTGTCTGGCGCCCTGGCCATCGGATGGGGCCGAATGGCCCTGCCGGCCCCGTCTCCTCCGCGTATGGTCAACCGCAGAACAACCTCGCGTCGCATTGGCTGCGACGCAATCTGCCACGGAGACGCGGCGCGCCCCGCAGCAAGGGACCAGGATCCGCCTGGCTCCCGACGGTGGGCGTGCGACATCGGGATCGGAGCCGGCGACCACAGGTTGGAGGGAGGCACCACTGTGGCGCATCGGTCGGCCGTGGCATCGCGGGCCCTGGTCCTGGCGGCGAGCGTCATCCTGCTGGTCGGCGGCGGGCTCGTCCCGAGCGTCCGGGCGGCGGACCCGACGCCACCGCCCTCGCCGACCGCGTCGAGCGCCCCGACGGCTCCGCCGAGCCTCCCGCCCACGGCCGAGCCATCGCCCGCGACCTCGATCGCGCCGACGCCCGCGCTCCCGTCTGCCGCTCCGACCCTGGCCCCGAGTCCCAGCCCGACCGCCGCTCCCCCGGACCCCCGCGATGGCCCCAAGCCCGGGGCGACCGAGATCGTCGCCGAGCGGACCGAGTACTCGCAGGCGTTCGACAACCACGACGGCACCAAGACGACCCAGTTCTTCCTCAATTCGGCCTTCTACCGGCCGGCCGGCAGCACCACGTACGTGCCCGTCGAGGTCGGCTTCACGCCGTCCGTGACCGACGGGGTCAGGGCGGTCTCGGACAAGGCCCCGGTCGCGGTCGCGATCGCCAATTCGAAGGCCGCGGGCGACTTCCTCTCGCTCAGCGCGGGCGGCCGGACGATCGGCTTCCGCCTGCCGGCAGATCTCGCCCGGACCGCGACCAACGTCCGGCCCACGATCGACGGACCGGTGGCCGACTACCCGGGCATCGTGCCGGGGGTCGACCTGCGGGTCATCGCCAACGCCCACGGCGCGAAGAGCTTCTTCATCTGGCACGCCGTCCCGGCCGACCCCACCCTGCGCTACGTCGTCGACGCCCCCGGCCTGACCCTCGTGCCCCGGGCCGACGGCTCGATCGCCCTCGTCGACGCGACGGACACGCCGATCGCCGCCATCCCCCGCCCGTACGCCGTCGATTCGACGCCCGACGCGTTCGCCGGCGGCGGCCGCTACACGGGTGCGGTCAGCCTCGTCCTCGGCGCCGACGGTCGGACCGTGACCGTCCGGGTCGACCCGGCCTGGCTCGCGAGCGCGGTCTACCCGGTCTACGTCGACCCCTCGACGGGCTGGGTCGCGAATGCCGGCTCGAACAGCTACGGCGACGCCCACACCGCGTCGGCCTTCCCGACGACGAACTTCGACGACTACCAGCGCCCCGATTCGCCCTACTACCACGAGCTCTGGAACGGGACCGACCCTGGGGGCATCTCGGGCACGAGCTACGACTACCTGCGCTGGAACCTCGGCGCGTACGCCAACGTGACGGTCGACGCGGCGAGCCTCCGGCTCGACCCCTACCACCAGTACTACAACGCCCCGACGACCGAGACGACGTACGTCCGGCGGGTCCTCGATTCGTGGACCGAGAACGGGATCACCTGGAACACCCGGCCCGACTACACCGCGAGCTCGGTGAGCGCCGGCTGCGTCGAGGCCTCCTGGTGCGTCTGGAACGTCCAGTCGATCGTCCAGACCTGGCTCAAGGGGCTCACCCCGGCCGCGAACTACGGCTTCCAGATCGATACGATCGGCAAGGGCTCGACGTACTGGAAGCGGTTCATCGCGAGCGAGCAGGGCAGCAGTGTGCCGGCTCTCTCGATCACCTACCACACCCCGAGCGCGACCGTCGTCGCGCCGACCGGATCGACGTCGAGCAAGGTCCTCTCCTGGTCCTACGCCGATGCCGGGAGCGCGCCCCAGACCCTCTATCACGTCGATGTCGCGACCGACGCGGGCTTCACCTCGATCATCAGCACGAGCGGAGATGCGAGCGGCGCCGCGACGAGCTGGACGACCGCGGCGAACCTGAGCGACGGCACCACGTACTACTGGCATGTCCGCGCCTACAACGGCTCGAGCTGGAGCGCGTGGGCGACCTCGCCGTTCATGTGGGACGCGACGGCGCCCTCCGTGTCGGCCTTCACGGCCCCGACGACGCCGACCGCCGCGACGAGCCTGCCGTACAGCCTCACCTTCAGCGAGTCGGTCAGCGGCCTCGCCGCGGGCGATTTCACGACCAGCGGGAGTGCGACCGGCTGGAGCGTCGGCTCGATCACGGGTTCCGGCCCGTACACCGTGACCCTGACCGGCGGGACCGCCGGCACGGTCATCCTCACCCTCAACGCCTCGACGGTCAGCGACGGCGCCAGCACCGGTCCGGCGAGCCCAGCCACGGCAGCCACCGTGACCGTCGACCGGACGGCACCGTCCGTGTCGGCCTTCACGGCCCCAGCCACGCCGACGAACGCGACGAGCCTCCCTTATAGCCTGACCTTCAGCGAGTCGGTGAGCGGCCTGGCCGCCGGCGATTTCACGATCAGCGGCAGCGCGACCGGCTGGAGCGTCGGCTCGATCACCGGTTCCGGCCCGTACACGATCACCCTGACCGGCGGGACCGCCGGCACGGTCATCCTCACCCTGGGCGCGAGCAGCGTGGCCGATCCCGCCGGCAACGCCGGCCCGGCGAGTCCAACCACGGCCGCCACGGTGACCGTCGACCGGACCGCCCCCTCCGTGGCCGTCTTCACGCCGCCCGCCTCGCCGACGAACGCGACGAGCCTCGCGTACAGCCTCACCTTCGATGAGCCCGTGACCGGTCTGACGGCAGGCGATTTCGCGATCGGCGGCACAGCCACCGACTGGAGCGTCACCGACGTCGGCGGCTCCGGTTCTGGCCCGTACACCGTCACCCTGACCGGCGGTACGGTCGGGACGGTCATCCTCACCCTCACCGCGAGCACCGTCAGCGATCCCGCCGGCAACGCCGGCCCGACGAGCCCGAGCACGGCGGCCACGGTGACCGTCGACCGGACCGCCCCCGGCATGTCCGAGTTCAGCGCCCCGACGACGCCGACCGCGGCGACGAGCCTCCCCTACTCCCTCACCTTCAGCGAACCCGTGAGCGACCTCGCCGCCGCCGGCTTCACCATCTCCGGGACGGCGACGGGTTGGAGCGTCACCGGCCTGATCGGCGCCGGGGCCGGCCCGTACACGGTGACCCTCACCGGCGGGACAGCCGGGACGGTCATCCTCACCCTCGATGCCGACGCGGTAAGCGACGGCGCGAACTCGGGTCCGGTGAGCCCCGCCACGGCGCCATCCGTGACCGTCGACCGGACCGCCCCGGTCCCGCCGTCGAGGCCCGACCTCGATGCGGCGTCCGACACCGGCACGAGCAGCAGCGACGACATCACGAAGGCGACGACCGAGCTCGTCTTCACGGGCTCCGCCGAGCCCGACGCCACCATCAGCCTGTTCGACGGGCTGACCCTGGCCGGGACCGGGCTGGCGGATGGCTCGGGTGCCTGGTCGATCACGGCGGCCAGCCCCTTCAGCGATGGAGTTCATAACGTCAGCGCGACGGCGACCGACGCGGCCGGCAACACCGGCGCCGCGTCGGCCGCCCTGCCGGTCCTCATCGTCACGAGCGTCGGCCCGGCAGACTTCGACGCACCCGACGAGGCCGCCGCCCTCGAGATCACGTCCTCGCCGTTCGAGCTCACCTGGACGACTCCGAGCGCGCCCGCCGGGATCGCGTCGCAGACGATCCAGACACGCGATGCGGCGCCACTCGCCGACGCCTGCGCAGGCGTGACCTGGTCCGCCTGGAGTGCGGCGACCGAGGCGACCTCGCCGCACGATGCCGACCTGATCGCGGGCCAGTGCCACCAGTGGCAGATCAGCCTCGTCGATGGCGCCGGCAACACGAGCGTCGCCTCGTCGGGGACGGTCTTGTACCGCCCGGCGGTCCAACTCGGCATGGCCGGGGTGACCCCGGAGCTCGTCCCGCAGCTCGTCGTGGAGCTGGCTCCGCAGATGGCGGCCCTCCACCCGGGCAGCCCGATCACCGTCTCGGCGCAACTCTCCTACCCAGCGGCGGCCCTCGGCCTGACCGCCGATATCACGGCCAGCAACCCGACGGGCGCTGCCTCCACGATCGAAGCGGCGACGATCACCCTCGAGCGGCGCGCCGCGGGCCAGGGATCGTGGGTCGCGTTCTCCGCCTACCATGCCGCGCGGGCTTCCTGGTCCGTGATCGTCGCGCCCCCGACGGGGCTGCCACGGCTCGGCGTCTCGGCGCCCGGCATCACGGCGTCGGGGGTGGACTACCCGCTGAGCTTCGACGCCTTCGTCGGCACGGTCCTCGCCGAGGGCGCGACCGCGGACTGGGACACGCACCTCTCGGTTCCCCTCGATGCCGCGCTCATCGACGTCCTCCGGGACCCGGTTCAGACGAGCGGTATCAGGGCCGTCTTACACCTCGAGGTGAGCTATGCCGCCGGGACGTTTGACCAGCCGGCGGACCTCGCGTCCGGCCTGACGACGGCCGTCCAGAACGTCGCCACCGCCGTGACCGACGCCACCATCGCGATCGACGTCGAGGGTATCGCCTCGGAGACCTTCGATGCGGTCAGCGTGCCCGCCCTGGCCCAGCTCGAGCTGGGCGCGACCCCGATCAGCGTCGACACGGATGGGACCGTCGCGGGACCGACGGTCAAGGGCGGCGCTGAGACCGATCTCGAATACATCGCCCGCCTGCGCAGCTATGGGCCGTTTACCGCGGCGGCCCATGTCACGGCCACCGATGCGACGGCTGGGCCAGTCGTCGCCGACGACGCCCAGGTCCTCGTCATCGAGATGCCGATCCTCGTGGTCTCGGTCCCCCCGCTGACCACCGCGACGACCGGCGGTTCCGCCGCCTCGGTGTCGCTGAGCATCCTCAACGTGGGCAACGTGGCCGCGGCCACGGCGTCCGCCGAGGCGAGCCTCGACGGCACGGTCAGCGGCGCGGCGACGGGCCTGACCCCGACGCTGGGTCAGGCCGAGACCGCCAGCCTCGTCGTGACGTACGACGTGCCGAGCGCCTACGTGGAGGGCATGGCGACGAGCACCGTCGCCGTGTCGTGGACCGACGCGGCCGACAACCCGTACGGACCGATCACGGCGGTCTCGGACATCTGGGTCACGAGCGGCCAGACCGGCTACCCGAGCGTCGACCTCACGACCTCGGATCAGCCGATGTTCGCTACGGAGCCGCTCATCGCGGACGCCTCCGACGATGTGGCGGTCACGACTGTCGACCTCCTCGTCGACGGGGTGTCATCCGGCACGATCTCGAGTGCGCCGTACGACTTCCAATGGGACACCAGCAGCGTATCCGACGGCGACCACCTCCTCCAGGTCCGGGCGCATGACGGCGACGGCCATGTGGCGACGACGGCTCCCGGCTCGGTCCATGTCGACAACAGCCTGCCGAGCGAGGCCCGCGCCCAGGCGGACGAAGCGAGTGGCCGCCTGACCGCCGACGAAGCGGCGACGATCCGGGTCGATGCGATCATCGATCCGACGGCGTTGCCGAGTCGCTACCAGTCGGACGCGACCTCGGCAATGGACGGGACCGAGGCCCTCCTCAGTGCGGTCGCCGAGTGGAACGACCTGACCCCGGCGACGCAGGATGCGATCATCGACGAGCTCGTCGCCCTTGAGGAGGAGTGGGCTTTGACGGGAACACCGGCGGCCGTATTGGAGATCGTCGACTCCGAGATCGCCGCCCACTGTTCGCTCCTCGGACCCTGCATCTTCGAGACGGAGCACTTCAGGATCGAGTACGAGATCGATCAAAGCAACAGCCAGAATCCGCCACTGGATGACGAATGGGAGCTGACGGACGGACCAACTCTGTCGGCCTACTGCGGTGCGTGCGATGGCGTCCCCGATTGGGTCGACCGCCTCGCGTATGGACTGGAACAGGCGCGCCAAACGTACAACGAAATGGGCTACTCCAACTGGACGGGCGGGAAGTTCAAGGTGGCCGTGGCGGACTATCTGTTCAAGGTCGGCCCATTCAACCTCCCTCCCAAGTATGAGACGGGCCTTGCCATACCCGGTCGCATCGTCGTCCCGTATCGCTCCTACAGCATCGACAACCCGATCTACGTCGCCCGTCATGAATACTTCCACGAGATGGAGGCGACAGCGGTGCTCGGTGATGACATCAGCGACACCGACCGCATCGCGAATGCGATCATCCTTTTCGAGAAGCTCGCGGCGGACCCGACGCACACGGTGGATCCGCGGTGGCTATCGGAAGCGACCGCAGAATGGGGCGCACACAAGGCCGCGGACCGAGAGCCGCAGGACTGGGAGGACTATGATTGGCCGCCCCCTGCTCCTCTCGTGCCTGACCACGAGAGGTACGCATACAGCCTGTTCGAGATGTTGAAGGCACCCGGGAGCCCTCTGTCGTTCTCGGACACCCACCACGAGTATGGGGCCTTTATCTTCGCCGAGTTCCTGGAGGAATGGGCCGGGGACTCTGCGTCATTCACGACCGGGAGCGGCCACATCGACCCGGTTCCGGGCGTGATCAAGGACATCTGGACGAGGATTGGCGATGGACAGTCGTCGCTCGCGGCCATCAACAGCGCCCTCGCGGCACTGAGCCCATCCTCGAGCTTCGCGGACGCGTTGCCGGCCTTCACGCGGGCGAACTACCTTCTGAACGCACCCGGCGTCGATGGCACCTACCGGGATCCAGACACCGCGCGCTGGCGGGAGCTGCTTGGTGCGAGCACGGATCCGGTAACGCACGGAGACGACCCAACAAAGCAGCCGTACTTCAGCGACCTTGCCCGGCCCGGCCGGAAGCTCATCAAGATTGACGATCAGTTCGTGACGTGGCAGCAGTCCTCGCCACTCCAGCCGGGCGGCTCGGCGTACCTGGAGTTCCAGGCGCCCATGAACAGCGGCCGGTACTGGTTCGAGTTCACCACTCCGGTGGGGTCGCCGGTCACGGCCTCGATCGCGGCCTTCTCGACCTATCCGACCCCGTGTGCCGCGCCGACGACACTCGAGCTGACCGGCGTCGACACGACCGTCGTGTACCTTCCCGATGAGTGCCAACGTGTCACCATCATGCTGACGCACGTGGACCCGATCGGCGGCAGCAACGTGTCGGTCCAGGTCGTGATCGCGCCCACGCCTGGACTGGTCGCCGACACCTTCGAGCGCTCGGTCTTCTACGGCTGGGGGGTCGCCAGCGGGGGTTCACAGTGGAAGTCGAGTCAGCCCGACGACACCTTTGGCGATGTGGCCTCCGGACAAGGCCGGCTGGCGCTTGGCAAGCTGATCGGGAGCCGGCTCGACTTCCCCTCGCTCGTCACCGATTTCCTGGCGGTCGGGCAGTTCTCCGATTGCGTCGCGACCGACGACCTCGTCCTCGTCGATGCCGGGAGCCCGATCGTCCTCACGAAGAGCGGTGTCCTCATCGGCTCGCCGACGAGTTCCGTCCAGCTCGTCGACTTCGACGCCTGTCGACCGTGGTTCCTCCGCCTCCAGGAAGCCGACGGAGTCCTCCAGGCGAAGGTCTGGCAGGCCACCGACCCAGAACCCGCGACAGCCCAGGTCGTGAGCGGACCCACGGGCGGGGCGGCGCACCTCGAGATTGACACGATCGGGTTCCCGTCCACCCCGACGCGCCTGCTCATCCTCGACTGGATCGACTTTGAGAACCAACCCTATGGGTGAGGTGCAACGATGAAGGCCTGGAGTCGTTCCCCTGGTTCCGGGTGCAAGCCGCGGGTCGGCCATGCGTTGGGGTGGGCTCGAGGCGCCACCCTCGCGATGCTCGTCCTGCCCCTCCTGCTGGCGTCCTGCTTCGTCGAGCGACAGCCCGGCATCGTCATCTGGAATGACATGTCCGACCCGGTCGAGATCGTGTACCTGAAGGACGGTGAGATGCAAGGTGGTCGGCTGGAGCCGGGCGTAACCAAGACCTTCGCGTTCGACCTATCGCAACCGGGGCGCCGAGACCAGGAGTCGTGCACGACCGCCGACATCGTCGCCCGTTCCCTCGACGGTAAGGTGATCGCGCGCATGCCGCCGCCGATCTGTATCAAGGACACGAGCTGGCAATTGTCCTACTGGTTGGTGCACTGAATGTGATTCACGAATTGGTTGTTGACAAACGAGAGCTCAGAAGGCTCGGCGTGTGAACCGTGCTGGTTTCGAGACTCTGGGCTGCCCTGGGTTCCGTGGAGTCGAGATAGTGGATTTCAGGCGGCCGCGGTGGCCGCTCGTACGGCAGACTCGGTTGGGCGTCCTCGCCGACGCCTTTCGGGCCACGATCAGCTCGCCTCTGTGACAACGCGCCCTCCATGTCGCGTGGCGATGCGCACGATCATCTGCATAGCCTCGGCGCCACTCCTCTCGCCCCGACCAGTCCCACCTGTCGTTGCGTCGTCAACCGTTCTTCCCGCACGCCCACGAGTCCGAGCAACCAGGCATTCTCGTTCGGCGCCGGGTGGACGGCGACGATCTCGGGGCCATCCACGTCGACCTGACCCAGAATCTCGCGCAGGGCGTCCTCGCGCAGCTGGTCCGGGACGGCCGGGTTCCGCCACAGGGTGCCGAACTCCAGCAGCAGGCTCCGGGCGCGTCGCAGCCGCAGCTCATCCGGTGGCATCGGTTCGGCCGTGGCCGGCCGTTCGAGTCGGCGCCACTCCCGGCTGAAGGCTTCGATCGCGATCGAGCCCGAGGCCAGCCGCGCCTGCAGCTCCTGCCGAGCCACAGCCAGGGCGGCCGGATCGGGCGCCTTGGCAATCGGGGCTGTGCCGCGCATCGCCCGCAGCACCTGCGCGACGTCGGCGTCCGAGAGCCGGACCCGGTCGAACAGCCCCGCGATCTGCACCTCGAAGCGGTCCGCCCGATAGGTCGCGGAGGGTCCGCATGCCGGCCGCCGGGCATGCCGGATGCGCCGGCGGTCGTTGTTGGCGTCTCCGTGGTAGCCGCTCCCGCAGTGGACGCAGCGCATGAGGCGGGCGAGCGGGTAGGGGCGGCGTCGGGCGATCCCGCCCGGGTGGCGGGTCCGGCGCTCGGCCCGGATCACCTGGACCCGATCGAAGAGGGCCGGGTCGACCGGGGCGGGGAAGCGGGCCGGCCGTTCCTCCTCGTCCGGGCGGCCCTTGTGGCGGATCACCCGCCCGGCATACAGGGGGTTGGTGAGGATCTCCGAGAGCCCGGGCTCGGTGAGCCCGAGTTCGTCGGCCAGCGCTGTGTCGCTCCAACTCCCGAGCGCGTACAGGTCGAACGCCCGGCGTACGCGCTCCAAGTCCGGGCCGTCGACTGGGCTCAGGAGCTGGCGCTCCCCGGTCCGGGCGAAGCCCAGTGGGGGATGACCGCCCGGATCGTCGAACAGCCGCCACTTCTGCTCGTAGCCCCGGGCGACGTTCCGGGACAGCCGTCGGATGTAGGCGGCGTCCGAGACGGTCTTGAGTCCCTCCAGCTCATACGTGTCGACATTGCCCGCGATGAGCCCGTCGGCGCAGAACACGAGGACGACCCCGGCCCGGGCGAGCCGATCCCGGTAGGCCCAGGCGTCGGCGACGTTGCGAGCGAAGCGGCTCGTGTCATAGCACAGGAGGACCTCAAAGGCCCCGGCCTCGGCGTCCAGGACCATCCGGGCGAAGTCCGTCCGCCGGAGGGTGTCCTTGCCCGATACGAGGTCGACGTACTCCCGGTCGGCCGAGATCAGGCCGTGGCGCTCGGCGAAGTGGTGCTGCTCGGCCCGCTGGAGCTCGGGACCATACCGATCGGCCTGGCCCCGGGTGGACTCCCGGACGTAGCCCGCCCAGGTCCGGCCGGCGAGGTCCTCGGGCCGCAGATCGGTCGCGCGCACCAGGCTCATCGCGGCGTCCCCGGGCCGACGTTTCCGCCTCCGCGTCGAGAACCGCGGCGACCATCGCCGCGACGATCTCGGCGAGCCCCGGCGTCATCTTGCAGACACACGAGAGCCGTCCGGGAGTGTCTCGAGGCGGCACGTCGACCGGCCGCGATGAGTACCGAGCCCGCGTGGCCCGCGGGCACCGCGAAGGCCGCGAGCGCGTGGGGCTCTGCTGAGACGGTGGAATGCGGAGTCGCCGTTCCCAGGGCCTCGGTCGAGACCCGCAGGACCCGGAACGAGGGCAGTCCGGCAAGATCTTCCTCGTGCATCGGAAGCCGCCGGAACGCGTCGGGTACGCCGATCCGCCGGCATGTCGTGCGTCGTGGCACGGTGCCGTCCTTTCGTCTGTGCGTACCGATCGTGAAGTCTACCGCTCTCTGGCGCGACCGCCAGCCGGCAGTGCTCGGTGGCGACGATGAGCTCGACAAGCGCCGCCTCGAACGCGGTCAACCGGGCCGGGCGACCCGGCCGGAGGTGCTCCATCGACGCTGAACGGCTCATCACCGGACGCTATGCGCTAGCGTTCGTCGAGGCAAGGCCGCATGTGTACGAGATTGTGTGCCGCTGATTTCAGCTTGGGCCCTGAGCTATGCTCGGCTCGAGAACCGTCCGGACCAGGATCGCCGCGATGGATGTCTCGAGTCGCGACACTGTCGCGTCTCGTAACGCGCTGCGTAACGCGCTCCGTAACACCATACGTGACACTAGGGTGACGACGAGCACGACACCCGATCGTGCTCGGGCGCGCGAGGGCCCGAAACCCGACTCGCTTCGCTCTACGCGGGTCGGTGCCATCTGGATAGCGCTGGCGCCTCCGGACGAGGGCGCCTGGTGTTCTTGCATGGCGCTCGGAATCAGCCTCGCGGACGACGCTGTTGCGAACATGCGTGCCCTTGACGGCGCCAGCTCGCAGCGCACGATAGGCCAATGGTGTTGCTCAGCCACTTCGGCAATCGCGCCCGACCGACGATCTTCTGCCTGCTGGTCGGCGTAAGCCTCCTCGGCGGCTGTTCTGAGCAAGGATTCCGAGGTCTGTGGCTGGAGAACCGAACGGGCGTAACCGTGACCGTCTACGCGAACGGGGCTCCGATCGCTGGAGCCCTCGGTCCGGGCCAAGCGGTCCCGATCGCGGGTTTTCCTGGCGTCAGTGACTCTGGCGACACGTGCACTGTGCTGACACTGACCGCCCTGGACCAGCAGCGCCATGAAGTCGCGAGGCGGGAGGGCAAGGTGTGTCTCGACGACAGGTGGGTCATCACGGCATCTTCGGCGCCTGCGTCGCCCGCTCCGACGTGACGTTGGCTACGCACCGGGAATCCGTCGCCGGGCTCGGTCATTGAGCGGATGGACACTCCCGAACTCTCGCCGACCAGTCAGTCGTCTAGAGTGACCACGATGCTTCGGAGCGTGGTCCCGCCGCCGGAACGTGAGGCCACGCCGGAGACCGTCCGGTCGCGGGAATTGGCGTGGCGGATCGCGTTTGTCACACTCGCCATCGCGTTCGCCGGCGGCCAGCTCCTCGACTTCGCGAGCGCACAAGGCCTGTCGTCAACAGAACCCAGAGGCTACTTCGTCGAGGTCAACCCACTCCTCGCGTGGATTACCGACCCCGTCATCCGCCTGTACGTTGGCTTCGCGTTGAAGGTCGCCGTGGTGATCTTCGTCGTCTGGGTTGCCAGGTTGCAGCGACGCCGCGCCATCGGTCGGGCACTCCTCTTGCTCGGAACCGTGGCGGGACTATTCGGGGCCTGGTCGAACCTCAACCCTTGGCGGTAAGGCGAATCGAGTCTCTCGATCTACGTCGTCGTGGGCGCGACGGCGGGAGCGCGGTGGAGCGGCGGCCGCTGGGTGGTCGGCTGAGGATCCTGACACTGGCGCGCTTGTACTACGGTCGATGACCGGGAGCATGGCGGAGCGTCGCGTTGGCGGAGCGGACGATGAGGGCTATTGATGTCCCGTCTGCCAACTCGCGGATTCGTGCGGGAGACCCATGCGTCGGATCGTCATCCGAATGACGGTCGAATTACGATCGAATGCATGGCCGAATGCATGGGCCAGAGGGCTCGTGGCGCGCTCCCCCGTGGGTTTGTTACAGCGGTTGGAACAATTGTCACGAAGGGCCCGGGGAGGCATGCTCCTCTCTGCGCTGAGTCTCGCCAGGCGCTCGCGTCGCGTCCGGTTGACTTCCTCGGAGACGGCCGCGAATTCGTTCGTCGGATTGGTCGCCGGATCGGTCGTTCCGACGACATTCCAACGAACGTATGGCCCGATCGGATTCCGCAGATTGGGACCGGGACATCAATGGTCTACACACGCGCCTCTGCGATGTCGGATCACCGGCGCCCGTCCTGCCATCGATGCTCAGCCGCGACGGCACGTCTCTCCCCGTCCTCGCAGTTGCCCTGAACTGCCGCCAATGGCCGCAGATCGCCCGCGCCAGGAGGGGCGTCAGGAGGGGCGCCAAGACGCCCCATTGGACGCCCCCCAATTCGTGCTCATCATCGAAGCCCTGGCGAGAGGGACCTCTTACAGTCAGCCACGTAGGCAGCCTGGCATTCCGCTCACCCGGGCGTCCCGTAAGCGCCGATGGTTCACTGCCGCTTCCGCGAAGCCAGACCGCCGACCGAACAGCCAAGCCTGCGTCGAGATCCATCCCTAAGATGCTGAGACCATGGCCAAGCCCTCGAGCAAGCCTCGGTCTACCAGCAAACTCGTTGCCACGAAACCTGCGTGCGCCCCTCTGCTGGCGATGTATCGAGCCGCTGAGGCCAAGCGACCACGGACGTGGACCGAAGTCGAGGACGCCTTCGTTCGCGCGATGGAGGGCTTCGATGCGAACGTCGCGACCGGAATCGCGAACATCGGCGAATTGCAGAACGGCAAGGGCGATTTCCTCAACGATCTGCTCGCGCTGATTCTCGAGGGCTGCGCGGATGTCCAGCTCTACTCGCGGGGTGGCGTGCCGGGGCTCGTCTTCCCCAACCACAACCTCGACGTGACATATCCGAACGAGGGAGTGGTCAAGTTCACTCTGGAGGTCAAAGCGGTCGGAACACCCCGCCACCCGCTCTCGCCGAAGCAGAAGCCGATCGGCCGGCCCGGATCTGCTGACCTCGCGAAGCGGGTCAAGGAGGTCGCCTTCAAGACGATCGACCTCAAGGCCGAGTACGGACGGATCATGGCGGGGCGCGGCCAGCCGGCTTCGGCCCCGGGCGGGAACCTGACGACTTGGCTCCACACCGTTCGACCGCAGGCCTATCTCTTCATCGCCGCCCGGATCGTGAGCAAGACCGATCTCGACGCAACCATCGCGTTCGCTCACACGGCGGCCCAGGTCGTCGACGGTGTCGGGCTCTTCTGCTTCGGCCCGATTTCTGAGGTCGCACCGACGACGTATCGAACATTCGATGTCCCGCCGGGTATCAGCATGGACCGCGTGCTGTACGGAGCGTGCCAAGACCTCGTTGCCCTTCGCCGAGAGGGTGTTGAGGCGATCCCTGATGACAGCGCCGGCCCCGCGACCAAGGCGGCGGAGGCCCTCGATCGCGTCGACGACATCGCAACCGAGTAAGGCCCAATGCAGGGGCGACCGGTAGGATGGGCGCGTGATCCCGACTGGTCTTGAGACGCCCGGCGAGGCAAAAGCGCGTGGCGCCTTCTACACACCTCTTGAGCTGACGCGGTTCCTGGCCCGCTGGGCGATTCGGAAGCCGACTGAGCGTGTCCTCGAACCATCGTGCGGAGACGGAGCCTTTGTGGCGTCGATCGCCGAGCGGTTCGCCGCGCTCGGGGTTGACGATCTCCGTGACCGGTTCATCGGCGTGGAGCGCGATCCAGGGGAGGCTCTGAAGGCCGAGTCGCTCGCTCCCGCCGCCAGGATCATCACCTCGGACTTTTTCGACGTCGATCCGACTGCGCTCCCTCCGATCGATGCCGTTATCGGCAACCCCCCGTATATCCGGTATCACGGGTTCACTGGTGAGGACCGGGAGAAGGGCCTCGCTCGGGCCAGGGCGCAGGGGGTGGAGCTCACGCGATTGGCGTCCTCCTGGGCGCACTTCGTCGTCCATTCGGTCGGGTTCCTCCGACCGATGGGCCGGCTCGCGCTCGTCCTCCCAGCGGAGCTGCTGCATGTCGACTATGGCGAGCCGGTCCGCGATCTGCTGCTTCGTCGGTTTGGGTCGGTCGTCGTCCTCGCGTTCGACCGGGCGGTGTTCGACGGTGCGCAGGTGGATGCGGTCCTGCTCCTCGCCTCGAATGACGATCGGCGCGGGCTTCGCGTCGTGCGGCTGCCAGACGAGCGCTCGCTCGCCACCCTGGACGTCGACGCCTACCCGGCCCTGTCCGCCGCTACGCCATCACGACGGTGGAGCCGTGCGATCGATGTTGGGGCCGGCCTCGTGTACGAGGAGGCGATGACCTCGGGCAGCGCGGTCTCGCTCGGGGCGATCGCCAGCGTCGATATCGGGTTCGTCTCGGGCGCCAACGACTTCTTCATCCTGTCCCGGGCCGACGCGGCTCTTCGTGCGATCCCCCTCGACGTCCTCACCCCGACCATCCGTCGCCCGGGCGACGTGCCGGGATTGCTCGCCAGTGAGGCCGATGTTCGGCTCCTGCTCGACCTCGCGAACCGCCCGGAGCCGTCGGACTCGAATCTCCTCGCCTACCTCGAGGAGGGTCAGGCATCGGGAGTCGCGCTCGGCTACAAGTGCAGGATTCGGCGACCCTGGTACGCGGTGCCGCTACCGAGGTCGAGGCCGGACGCCTTCATGCCATACATGAGCCACCTCGGACCGCGGCTGATCGTGAACGATGTAGGAGCGTGGTCGAGCAACCTACTGCACGGGGTCACTCTCGGGTTGCTGGCGCCACCAGCTCGGGCACTCGCAGCTGCAATGGCAAGCTCGTTGACCCTCCTGAGCGCCGAGATCGAAGGACGGGCCTACGGTGGCGGGGTGCTCAAACTCGAGACAAAAGAGGCGGAGCGAGTACTCGTGCCCGTCGGCCAACCGGAGCAGGCGTCCAACCTTGAAGCGGCATTCCCTCTGATCGAAAGCTTGGTCAAGGACAGCGATCTCAAGGCCGCCGCCAAGGTCGCCGATGACGTCGTCGGGATCGACCATGAGCGGGTCTGGGCGGCCTACCTCACGTTCAGGACGCGCAGGCTCGGGCGCAGACGCGCCCGCGTGGCCTGAACAACGTCCTGGCCGCGTTTCGCTGAGATCGGACGGCTACGCCAGGTCCCTAGGGCTTGTCGTGGTGCGACGCAGCAGCAGCTTCCCGTGTCGGTGTCCCGGCCGATCGAGGGGGCGCATGGCCGCTGGACGTTCGAGGCCGTGCTCCGCGCCTAACGAGACCGCACGTCCTGAGCCAGGACGCGCAGCTGTTGCGGGAACGGCGACCGAGCCCGGCCGGGGCCTTCTCGTGACGGGAGGCCTATTGCGCCGTCGTAACAGGTGCTCGATGCTTGCCAAGTGAGTGGCGGGGTCGGTATGAGCGTGTCGGACACGGCGAAGCCACCGCGCGCTATCTCGAACCGCGATGGAACTAGGAGCCGCTTCTTCGGTCCGCCGGGCGTCCCGTTCTACCTGGCGACCGCGATCGCGATCATCGTTGCCTTGGACGCGAACAGTCGGGCCTCCTTCGAGATGCTGCTCTTGGCGCTCCCGATCTGGTTGCTCCTTGCGGCCACCTGGTTCCTCCGGTTCCTCGGCGCCGCCTGGACCGAGCGGCTCCGCTTGCCATGGCGGCACTGGCTCCGCTGGCTGGTCATCCCGGCCGCGCTGGGTCTCGTGTTCGTCCTTACCCGGTACGACGTACCCTTCGATGTCCGACTCGCCGCGAGCCGCGGGGCGATGTGTCCCGCGTCAAGATTCTTGGACAGAATCGGGCGCGGATAGGTGTGATTCGGCGGGCTCGGCGAGGTACCGGTTCATCGGTGGGATCTGACCCAGGGTCTCGTGCGGACGGATCTCGTTGTAGAGCTCCCGGAGGACTTCGACTTGGTCGGAGAGCTCGAGCGCGTCGGCGATCTCATGGCGGTACAGATGCTCGTACTTGAGCGTTTGGTTGAACCGCTCGACCACGCCGTTGGTCTCGGGCGCGTGGTGGCGGGTACGGACGTGGGCGAGCTCAGGCCGGCTGGCGATGAAGTGGACGAAGTCGGCGCTCTTGTAGGCCGGTCCGTTGTCGGTCACGATGGTCACCGGCGTGAGCTCGCCGGTCCGTCGATCGACGCAGTCATCGAGGAGTGGATGCCCGAGCAGCCGTTCCGCCTCGGCGATGGCCACCAGGAGGGCGCTGATGGCGTCCCGCGCGGTGGTCGTCCCGGAGACCGGCGCGGCGAGGCAGACCTTCGTCGCGTAGTCGACGACCGGACTCACCCGCCAGGTGCCTCCGCGGCTCGTCTCGTACTCGGTGAAGTCGGTCTGCCAGACCCGGTTCCGACGGGCCGGCGCGTCCACGAACAGGGCTCGTCGGGCGACCGCCAGCTGCCGCCGTTCGGCCTGGTAGCGCACGGGCATGAGCAGATCGCGCCGCCGCAGCGCCCGCTCGACCGAGCTGCGTGACACCGCCACCCCGTCCGCCCGGAGCATCGCCCAGATCTTGCGATGCCCCCAGGCCGACCAGCGATAGGCCATCTGGGCGGCCGGCTCCTCGATCGCATCGACGACCGGTGCCGGCCAGCGTCGGACCGGTCGGCCGCGCAAGTGCCCGGCCCGCCAGTGATACCAGGTCGACGCCGGGATCCCGAGGCGGGCCACGAACCGGCGGACCGGCACGGCGCCCTCGGCGCGGATCAGCTCGAGCTCTTCGTACGCGGGTAGAGCGCCCCCTTTTTTCGCCACACGCGGAGCTCCACGTAGGCCTCACCCAGGGCGCTCGTCAGGTCGTCCACCTGACCCGCGAGTTCGGTCTCGCGTCTCGACGCCAGGGACACCGCGTTGTCGCCGCGGGCCAGGCTCTCGCGTCCGCCCTCCAAGAACTGCTTCTGCCACTTGGCGACGGTGGTCTGGCTCATCTGGAGACGTCGGGCGACGTCTACCTGGGTGGTCTCGCCCTTGAGCACCGAGAGCACGATTGCGAGCTTCTCGTCAGGCGTCTTGAATGGCTTGCGCCCCATCGTCGTCACACCTCATCCGGCACCCTCCGCCATCACACTGGCGAGTGTCCAACTCAGTCTGACGCACCACAGACCACCTTCACTTATCAAGGTGACGCGATCGCCTCGGAGATCGTGTCGAGTGGTATCACGCGTACATTTGTAACGGGCGAGAGCGGCCGGATCATCAAGATGACGGTCACCGGGGACCCGGACACGGACGACAATGCGACGTTTCTCACGGCGTGGAACGGCCACGGAGACGCTCTCGGTTTGTGGCGACAGAATGCCGATGGCAGCGTCACGCTGGCCAACAGCTTCACCTACACAACATGGGGTGCGTCGACGACAACCGTCGCCTCCCCGTTCAGCGATCTCGGCTTCCGCTACCTGTACGTCGGGCTAGCGGACGTTCAGTCGGATAACGCGTTCGGCCTCGGCCTGCTCTACATGCACGCCCGCCACTATGCACCGGCCCTCGGTCGCTTCCTGCAACCTGACCCTTCGCGAGCCGACACGAGTACGTACCGCTACGCTAGGAATAGCCCGGCGACGCTCGACGACCCCTCAGGCCTGCTTCCAGGCTGGGACGCCATGAACAGCCTGGAGCGAGGGAGGTGCGCCAACCGGCCATACGAGTGCATTGTTTGGGCGTTGGCGAGCAAGTTCTCAATCATGGTGAGTGAGAGCACCTATCCAAACGAGACGGTGGATGGACGTGGAGATGCGCTCCGCCACTGCACTTGGCAGTGTGCATTGACATCCGTGCTCGGCAGAAACGCCGCGCAGGCATGGGCACAGGTCCACGAGAATGGCGACCCGCACAACAATCCTTTGTCGCGACGTATGGACGAATGGAACAACCGAGTCGGCCAGGCTCTAGCCGGCGAGATCGCGCATATCTATTCCAACAACCTTTTCGTCGATCCCGGCACCCTGTTTTCAGCGAGCGCGTACTTTTGCGCGTACGAACTCGCGCATGGGTACTTACGAATTATTCGAGGCCACGGCATTACGAGACTTATGGTGCGTAGTCATGCTTGACAGGAAATTTCGGCCGCGTCGAAGAACGGCCGTCTTGCTAGTCGGGCTAGTCCTCTCCGTGCTCAGCGTTGTACTGGTCGTTGCTCTCTGGAGGTCCGCAACAGCCTTGGATAGGCCCGGGCCCCTTAGTCTTTCAGCGCACATTGACGATAGAAGGCAGTTGGAAGCTACTTGGGGAGCGGCCCTCGCGTCGGGCGCTCGCATGAAAATTGAAGTTTGGAATGAGGGTGCCGCGGCGACGGATGGCCGGGACAGCCCGCTTCACCTGAGTTCAAGTGTGGTTCTTGCCGGCGGCGTGGGAGGCACGAGCTCATTTGATCTATCGTCCTGGCCGAGCGGCAAGGTGATCGTCTCCTTGCTTCTACTCCCCGAAGACAGCCAGCCTCCGGATGTCATTGCTGCCATCGGCACTGGCGCTGAACTTTACTCCGGTCCACAGCTTACGAGCTCGGAGGGGCACCGATGGCTCGAGACCGCGACCGAGGTTACGCTGGAACCGTAACGATCCAGCGGGCCTACAGGTCCCTCGTCCCGCCTCGCGGACGGACGACATTTACCGGGCGGGACATTGATGCGGTCCTTGACCAGGCAACGAAGGTCAGGTACAGGATTGAACGTCACGGGCGAGACACAATCAGGCTACAAAAGGACCGCAACGTCGTAGTCGTCCGAGCAAGCGACCCGCGCTTTGTCGTCTCCGCGATGTTCCCGAGGGATGAAGTAGCGATGGACGAGCCAGATCTTGGCAGTCCGCTCGCGCATGGCTATGCGGTCGGGTTCGTCCAGGCAAGACCGGGTGTGTACGAGATTGTGTGCCACTGATTTGGCTGGAGCGCTGAGTGATGCTCGGGCCCGACGGCGGTCCCGACGGACGGGTGCCGCCATGGGTGTCTCGAGTCGCGACACTGTCGCGTCTCGGAACGTGCTCCGTATCGCGCTCCGTAACACCATACGTGACACTAGGGTGACGACGAGCACGACACCCGATCGTGCTCAGGCGCGCGAGGGTCCGAAACCCGACTCGCTTCGCTCTACGCGGGTCGGTGTCATCTGGATGGCGCCGCTGCCTCCGGACGAGGGCGCCTGGGTGCTCGGTCTACCGTCGGATGAGCGATCGTGGCCGTGGGGTTCAGGACGCTCCTCGCTTGCGGTTGCTGCTTAGCCCCGGCTTGCCGATGTCGCGTCGTCGGCGGCGACGATCGGCGTTGGGTCGGCGGTGGCCGCTCGGCGATCGGCTGACGAACAGGCGCACGGCGCCGGTGCCTGACGAATCGATCGATGACCGCGATCACATGGGAGGGTCAGGTGGGCGGTGCGGATGAGGAGGGCCATTGGTGTCCCGAGTCCCAACCGGCCGATTCGTGCGGGAGACCCATGCATCGGATCGTCATCCGAATGACGATCCGATGACAGTCCGAATGCATGCCCGAGTGCACGGGCGAGAAGGGACCGATGCGAGGTGTCCCATCCGTTTGTTACGGGTTCGCGATCAAGCGCACTCGACGAGCCGCGGTCTGCGCCCTGGCCATCGGAAGGGGGCCGAATGGCCCTGCCGGCCTCGTCCCCCTGCGCCTATGGTCAACCGCAGATCGACTCCGCGTCGCCTTATGACGACGCGACTGTCACCGAGACGTGGCGCGCCCCGCATCGAGGGGCCAGGATCCACCTGGCCCCGGTTCGTGGGCGTGCGACATCCGAAGCGGTGCCGGCGACCACAGGTTGGAGGGGGGCACCACTGTGGCGCATCGGTCGGCCGTGTCATCGCGGGCCCTGGTCCTCGCGGCGAGCGTCATCCTCCTCGTCGGCGGCGGGCTCGTCCCGAGCGCCCGCGCGGCGGACCCATCGGCCCCGCCGTCGCCGACCGCCCGCGCGGCGGACCCATCGGCCCCGCCGTCGCCGACCGCGTCGAGCGCCCCGACGGTCCTACCCAGCCTCCCATCCACGGCCGAGCCATCGCCCTCGATGTCGACCGCGCCGAGCACCGCTCCGACGCCGGTCCCGGTCGCGGCTCCGAGCGTGGCTCCGACTCCTGCCCCGATGTCAGCTCCCCCGGACCCGACCACCGGCCTCAAGCCCGGCGCGACCGAGGTCGTCGCCCTGCGGACGGAGAGCTCGCAGACGTACGACAACCACGACGGGACGATGACGAGCGTCTTCGCCAGCAGCGCGAAGTTCTATCAGCCCGAGGGCTCGAGCGCCTGGCTGCCGATCAGCGTCGGCTTCGCCGCCGGGTCCAAGACCGACGGCCTCGTCGGCGCCGTCCCGGTCGTGAGCTCGGACCGGGCCCCGGCGACGGTGTCCCTGTTCAACCTCACGGCCAGGGACTTCGTGACCGTCGGGACCAAGGGGAAGTCGGTGGGCTTCGCCCTGCCTCTCGATCTGGCAAAGGCAGCGAAGCCGACGGCGCCGATCGTCGACGGCGTCGCGGCCGACTACCGCGATGTCTTCCCGGGCGCCGACCTGCGGGTCATCGCCCGGGCGTCCGGCTCCAAGGCGTTCGTCATCCTCCACGGCGTGCCGGCCGACCCGCGCTGGACGTTCCGGGTCGACGCGCCCGGATTGACCCTGGTCCCCCAGGCCAACGGCTCGATCAGCCTCGTCGATGAGTCGGGGAAGGCGATCGGGCAGATCCCCCATCCGTACGCCCTCAATTCGACGGTCGACGAGCTGGCCGGCGACGGCCGCTACACCGACCAGGCGAGCGTCACCCTCGGCCAGGACACCGACGGCGCGCCGACGATCACGATCGCGGTCGATCCGGCCTGGCTGGCGACCGCGGTGTACCCGGTCTACGTCGATCCCTCGGTCGACATCTTCCACTCCACGATGGTCACCGCCGACGCCCACACCTCGTCGTCGTTCCCGACCACGAACTACGGCACCTATCAGCGGCCGACCTCGCCCTACTACTACGAGATGTGGCTCGGGCTCGACCCCTCGGGCACCTCGGGCACGAGCCACGACTACGTCCGCTGGGACGTGAGCGACCTGGGCACCGTCACCGTCGAGAGCGCCCAGGTGAGCACCCACCCGTGGCACCAGTACTACAACGCCCCGACGACCATCCGGAGCTGGATCGCCCGGCTGACGAGCTGGTTCAGTGAATCCACGATCACCCACAACAACCGGCCCTCGGCCGGCAACGATGTCGCGTTCATCGACGGGGTCGAGGGCCAGACCTCCTGGTCGAACCCGACGAGCGGCTTCACGGGTGTCGTCCAGGGCTGGGTCTCGACCCCGGCCACGAACTACGGCGTGCGGATCTGGCAGGATGGCCTCGGCTCGACGTACTGGAAGCGGATCCTCGCGAGCGAGGACGGCACCGACGTCGACTACCGCCCGACCCTCAAGGTCACCTGGCACGTCCCGACCGTCACGATCGTCGCGCCGACCGGCCCGACCGCGAGCAAGCTGCTGACCTGGTCGTACGCCGATGCCGGGAGCGCGCCCCAGACGCGTCTACCATGTCGATGTCGCGACCGCGGACGCCTTCGGCGGCACGATCATGAGCACGAGCGAGGACGCGGGCGGCAGCGCGACGAGCTGGACGACCCCGGCGACCCTCACCGAGGGTGCCACCTATTACTGGCGGGTCCGCGCCTTCAACGGCTCGAGCTGGAGCGACTGGGCGAGCTCCCCGTTCGTGTGGGACGCGACGGCGCCCTCAGTGTCCGCCTTCACCGCCCCGACGACGCCGACGAACGCGACGAGCCTCGCGTACACCACCACCTTCAGCGAGCCCGTCAGCGGCCTGGCCGCCGGCGACTTCGCGATCAGCGGCACGGCCACCGGCTGGAGCGTCAGCTCGATCACCGGCACCGGCCCGTACACCGTGACTCTCACCGGCGGGACCGCCGGGACGGTCATCCTCACGCTCAATGCCGACACGGTGAGCGACGGTGCCAGCACCGGTCCAGCGAGCTCGAGCACGGCGGCCACGGTGACCGTCGACCGGACGGCCCCCGCCGTCTCCGCCTTCAGCGCGCCGACCACGCCGACCGCTGCGACGAACCTCCCGTACAGCATCACCTTCAGCGAGCCCGTCAGCGGCCTGGCCGCGGGCGACTTCACGATCAGCGGCAGCGCGACCGGCTGGGGCGTCAGTTCCATCACGGGCTCGGGCCCGTATACGGTGACCCTGACCGGCGGGACCGCCGGCACGGTCATCCTCACCCTCAACGCGACCACGGTCAGTGACGGCGCCAACAGCGGCCCAGCGAGCCCGAGCACGGCCGCCACGGTGACCGTCGACCGGACGGCGCCGTCCGTGTCCGCCTTCACGCCGCCCGCCTCGCCGACGGCCGAGACGAGCTTGGCGTACTCCCTTACCTTCAGCGAGGCCGTGAGCGGCCTGGCCGCCGGCGACTTCGCGATCACCGGAAGCGCGACCGGGTGGAGCGTCACCGGCGTGACCGGATCGGGGGCCGGGCCGTATACGGTGACCCTGACCAGCGGGACCGCCGGGACGATCATCCTCACCCTCAACGCGACCACCGTGAGCGACGGCGCGAACACCGGGCCGGCGAGCCCGTACGCGGCGGGTACGGTGACCGTCGACTACGGCCCACCGACGGCCCCCGCGGTCGTCGCGTCCGGCGCGGGGACTTCCCAGGCCGAGCCCAACGCGACGGTCTTCGTCGCCGCTGCCGGGACGGTGACGATCGATCTCACCGCCACGGCCTCGGGCGGGGGCGGGATCGAGAGCATCCGCTTCGAGAACCTCAGCCCGGGCAGCGGCTGGAGCGCCAGTCCGACGATCCCGAACACCGACGGAACCGCCCCGTACGCGCAGAGCCTCATCGCGTCGCCCGGCGCCGGGACGACGACGATCGACGTCATCGCCCACGGGCTCCTCGGTGCCGATTCGGCGACGACGACGATCACCCTGTCGCCCGACGGGACGCTGCCCACGGCCGACTACACGACGCCCGACGAGGGTTCTCCCGTCGCCCAGAGCTCCGCAAGCTACACAATCGCCTGGACGGAATCTGAGGAGGGTTCGGGGATCGGATCGCGCTCGCTCCAACGCCAGACGATGGCGGCGCCCGGTGATGGCACCTGCCAGGGCCTGGACTGGGTTGACGATGACGCTCCCACGTTGGCGGTGAGTCCTGTCGCAGCGAGTGGGCTCCTGTCCGGCCAGTGTTATCGATGGGAGCTCCTGCTCGTCGATCATGTCGCCAACTCTTCGTCGACGATGAGCGGGACCGTCCTCGTGGATGACGCCGCACCGGCCGGGGATTTCTCAACACCAAACGAAGCGACGACGACCGCGGAAGGCTCTGGTGGCACCACTGTTAGTTGGACGGAGACGGACTTGTCGTCAGGCGTGGCGACCCGCTCGGTGCAGCGTGAGCGGACTCCGAACACCGACGGGACCTGCGGCACAAGCTGGACCTCCGATGGAGTCGCGACGACTCAGGAATCACCACTGACGAGTCTTGGATTGGTCGTGTCCACGTGCTATCGTTGGCTTCTCACGGTGACGGACGGGGCAGGCAACTCGTCGCAAGCAACTTCGGGGACCATCAGAGTTGATCGCGTCGTCCTGACGTCACCTGTGTCCGACAAGAGCGTCTTTGACTCAGAGCCCTTGGCCGCTACGACCGACCTGACCTCAGTGACGACGATCGAGTTCCTCGTCGATGGCGCTATCGTCGCGACAGACACCGTGGCCCCGTACGAAGGGGCATGGAATACAACAACCTTCAGTGAAGGCACCCATCAGCTGCAGGCAAAGGTCACTCAAACCGGCGGTGCGACCACGTCATCCGTTGCATCGCAGGTTCTCGTGGCCAATTCCCTCAACGCAGTTGATCGCGTTGGGGCGGACTTTCAGGCTGGGACCATTGACGCGAATGCGCTCGTGCTCAATACCGTCTACGCCCTTGACTCTCCGAATTCCTTGGCGCCACGCTACCGATCAGCCGCGCCTTCCAGCGGCGATCCAGGGTCAATCGTAGCTGCGAATTACCCTCAGCTGAACCAACCAACGAAAGACGCCATTGCCCAATTCGCAGCACAGCCCCTGCGCGGCGCCCTACTTCAACCCTCGACGAATCTTGGTCAGTCGGCGCCCGGATGGGTCGGATGCGGCCAGGTTCGTACAACGCCGCCGGTTCCGGGGTTATGGCCAGAATTCACTGTGACGTTCTGCACACATGCATCGGCCGGTGGGCACTTCCAGACCACCTACATCTTGGGCCCCGTCGCATCTGAGCAATTCACCGCCGAAGATGACGACGGGTTGACCGGCGGGCAACCGGATGGGTCCATCCCGGGGAATGGGGTCCCGGACACGATCGATACCACTGAGACTGCCCTCGAAACTGCATACTTCGTCTATACGACGACCCTCGGTTTCCCGGAACCTGTCTCAGGAGGGACGAGGATCCCTGTCTACATGGTCAAGCTCGGCAATTCCGACGGACTGACTACGTTCAATTTCATGCAAACTTCCCCTCAGACGACACTTGGCGCGATCTACATGAACCCTGCGGGGCAGTTCCTTGAGCAGGCGACGGCGGCCCATGAACTGTTCCACGAGTTCCAGTACGCTGACTATCGCTTCTCCAACTTCTTCGATGTCGGCACGGCCGAGCGGACCTTCTGGTATGAGGCGACGGCCGGCTGGGCAGAGTATCAATATGTGCTATACCGCCAGCAAGGCGATCCCACCTTCGACAACCCACAGCCAACTGGCAATCCAGAATGGGCGACCCACATCGACGTCTACCTTGGAACGCCCGAGCTTGAGCTGTCAACAACGAGCGGTGACTACAGACAGTACGGCGTTTCGTGGGTAGCGGAGTACCTCTCACAGAGCTATCCATCGGCTGGGCTCGTGCGGCGCACTTGGGAGCTCATTGCCCAGGCTCAGACGGCGAAGCAGGCCATTGCCACTGCGGTCAACGAACAGACTCCCGGCAGTTTCGCGACTTGGTTGAAGGCCTATGCCCGATCGTTGTATGAGTTAGGCGCAAACGATCCGGCCAACATCAGCGTCTTGAGGTCCCTGAGCACGTACGGGGCCGGTCTGCTCGCCCTCGACCCCAATGACCCTCGGTACACAGGGTCCGACTTGAATGGAGAGCGAAGGGAGCGACCGGCGCGTCATGTTGTCCAGCTGCAGGCCGACGTGGCGATGTCGGGGCACGTCGACATCGGCGAGCTGGGCATGAGCTACATCGACCTGAATCCACTAATCGCGCCTAACAACGGGTATGTCACCGTGCGCGTGCAAAGGCCCGACGACAACGTGCAAGCCCAGATCGCTCTCTATCAGTACGCCAATCCCGCAGACCATGCGCAAGGCCTTCTCCCGTGTGGGAGTCCCGTCGATCTCGCGTTTGCTAATGGCGAGGCGACGGCTGCGGTTCAGGTCGGTCCCTGCTACCTTGCGACCTTGATCGTGGTCCGCCCGGGCCCGTCGAGCCCACTGAACATCTTTGGGTCGCATGTCACCTGGTCAGCAACAGCGACGATATCGATTGGGCTGGCGGAGCCGGCACCAACCGCACACGGCGGCCTGGAATCGGAGCCTCCGATCCGCCCTACGTCGAGAGTTGCATCGTCCGACAGGGTCAACCTAGTATCCGCTGTCGACTCGGAATACGACCTTCTCGCTGCCGTTGTGATAGGGGCATCCGTGGACTTGCCATATGAAGTGCTCCGGTCCGCCTTCGTACCGGCGTCAACAGACCGACGCAGAGTAGCTCGCGTGGCCGCTCCTGGCTGTCGGGTCGACGGCGCGCGCTCATGGGATCCGTACAAGGCGTCCTGGACATGAATCATTGGAGATCTCGGGCTCTCGCTCATATCCTGTTCGTGGGGGCTGTCGTCCTGGTCGGCTCGGCCTTGCTGAGTTGTGGCTCGGAACAGGGATATCACGGCTTCAACTTCAAGAACCGGACCGAGGTGAGGGTCAGCATCCTCGAGGTGCTGCCGAACGGAACGGAGATCGTCGTTCTTACTGCGCTCGATCCGGGCAAGACTTGGTCCGTTCTAGGGTTTCCCGGGCTCACTTCGACGGGTGATTCGTGCAGAGCGATCGTGTTGGTTGCACGGGATCAACAGCAGGTTGAAGTCGCGAGGCTCAGCCGCCGAATTTGCAGGGACGACGAGTGGATCATCGGTGAGCCTGCTCCAACCGGGTTCACGCGCGATGCCGGTGCTCCAGGGACACGCGAGCTTGGCCACGGGTGATGGCTCGGCCGCCTTCTTGGCGGATCGATCTCGGTGGTCGTCCAGTCGTCCAGGCCGATCGTGGCACGCTTGGTCCCCTACGAGGGTTCGAGCGCGTCGGGGCCAACGCGGTGTCCGACCGCGAATCCGGTCGACGTCGCATCGTCGGATGATCTCGCCGGCATGACCGCGTCCGTCCCCGTGTCGCCCGACTGTCGCTTCGCCACGCTCATGCTCGGCAACGTGACGGGCGGCCCGGTGCAGGTGACCTGGCGGGCCACGTTCGAGAGCTCGATCCTCACGAACGGGACGGTCCAGATCGGGGTCGCCCCGATGGGCCAGCTCATCGTGCCCGGTGGGTCGCCGTCAGCCTGGTCGGGCACGACGGAGGTCGGCATCCGCCGGATGGTCACCCAGGAAGAAGGGCTCTCCGCCGATTACCACCTCGCCGAAGGGTGGGGCATCTCCGCCGTCTATTCCCCGTATGCCACCTATGGCTCGGTCGAGACGGGTCTCGGATCCACGGGCAGCATGCGGGTCAAGTCCTTCACGGCCTCCGGCGCGACCGCGACATCGGTCGTGGAAAACGCGGCGGGCCCGTTGGTGGTCCAGCACAGCTTCGCGCCCTCGACAGTGGTGGCCAGCCTGTACGTCATCACCGTCGATATCGAGAACAACTGGGCTGTGCCGGTCCATGCGGTCTACCGGCGGGTCATGGACTGGGACATCGAGCCGACCCCGGGCACGGAGTACGTGACGATCGGCCATGGCGCCTTCATCCCACCCGAGTTGACCGCCACGACCGACAATGCCTCCCAGGCGCCGAACCCGCTCGTGCCACCGGGCGGCGCCCGCCAGGGCTACTTCACCGATGGCGGACCTGGCGACGAGGGGGCGACCTTCGATATCGACCTGGGCATCCTCGCCCCGGGTCAGACGGTCCAGTTCACCCTGTTCTACGGGGTGGCGCCCGACGAGGCCTGGGCGCGGGCGGACCTCGCCGCGGTCAACGCCCAGGTCTGGTGCCTCGCCGAATCGAGCCTGCCGGGCGGTCCGAACCGGGCCGCCACGACGTTCATGTTCGGGTTCACGATGGGGGGTTACGGATGATGACCACCGCAGTTGGCACCTTGGGCGCGCCATCCAGCACGACGCGGAGCGGCGAGGGCGGCGGCGAGTCCCGGCGCCGCCCGGTCACGGGAAGCCGCCGGCCGGGCCACGTCGCCTCGGCCATCCTCCTCGGGCTGACCGCCGTCCTCAGCCTCGGCGCGTGCCGCAGCGGCCCCGAGTTCTCGCACTTCACGGTCTACAACCAGACGACCGTCCCGATCGTCTTCTCGACCGCCCGAAACCAAGGTCGGACCGACTACTACGTTCTGCCCTGCTCGTCGGCCCAGTTCATCTACGGTTCGGGGACGAACGGCTGGGACGCGGTCGATCCGTCGGCGCAGCCCTCACCGAGACCGACCAACGCCGTCCGGTTCGAGATCTCGCCTGGACCGCTCGCAGACGCCAACATGGACACGACGTGGTGGATGACATCGACTGGGTCGTACCACGGCCCAGGCACCGTCGTCCCGTCGTTGCCTCCCTGTGAAGGGGTGCCACCTCGGTCTGACCCTCGGATCATCACGCCTCCGCCA
The DNA here is from genome assembly GCA_963719285.1 of uncultured Chloroflexia bacterium. GTDB lineage: Bacteria > Chloroflexota > Limnocylindria > Limnocylindrales > CSP1-4 > C-114. The sequence continues at coordinate 1,683,910 of CAVRBO010000001.1, read as the reverse complement.
ACGATCGCGCCGTAGCCCGATCGATCCGGAAAGGCGCTGCTGCAGCCGAGAAACGGCGACGCTGGTGTCATCGCTCAAACGGAGAGCCGGGCGTGTCTGCAGGCCAAGCGCATGTGCCGCCGCTGTCGGCAACCGCCAATGCCACGTCCGCCACGAGCCAGTCCATAACGGTCGACCGGTCCGCAACGCTCAGTTTCGTGGAACCTCGGCCGGTTGGATATCGAGCTGCCATCGCCGGGCAGCGTGACTCCTTTGCGTGCTTAGCCGACGACCCGCCTTAGGCGACCATCTGCTGATCCGGCAGCCACGTCCCAAATGTGTCGCGTGGCGATGCGCACCATCACCTGACTAGCCTCGGCGCCACTCCTCTCGCCCCGACCATTTCGACCTCATCAGGTCCGAACGCTTCGGCCAGGCCGTGGTCGAGTGCTTCCTGGGTCGGCTGCAGCTTGACCCGGCTGAGACCCAGCACCCGGATCCGCTCGAAGAGCGTCGTCGCCAGGGCTCGGCGATCCTCAGGATCGGCATCGGACCACCACGCGGGCAGGTTCTCGAGGTAGTGGCGGACCTCCTCGGGCGGCAGAGTAGGCCGCTCGCGATCGCTGTCCGCTTCGGCCTCCGCCGCGTCGAGCTCGCGCATCGTCCGCTCGAGAGCTAAGGGGTCGCGGTCCCGCCGGTACGCGGCCATGGCTCGGTCGCGCTCCTCCTCGATCCTGGCCAGACGCAGCTGATTGGGCTCCGCACCCGTACCTCGGGCATACGTGTCGGCGGCGGCACCGATGTCCTGTGCTCCCAGGCGGACCCGGTCGAGGACGAACGGGACGATCGCCTCGTATTCGTCGCGACCGTAGCTCTGGCCGGGGATGCGGCGATGGCGCCCGCGCACCTGGCCACCGGTCGGCCGGGCGGCCATGAACGGCGCGCACGCTTCGAGGTGGCGGTAGCGGTCCTTGTCGCCGACGAGCCGGCGGCCACAGGCCGCGCACTCGAGCATCGGCAGGGCATACGTCCGGCGTGTCTCGGGGCGGCCCGGCGAGCGGCGGTTGCGGCCGGCCCGCAGGTCCTGCACGCGCTCCCAGGTCTCGTCGTCGACGACCGGTGCCCAAGTCGCCGGCGAGCCGTCGCGCAGCCGACCGCGATAGAGCGGCGAGGTGAGGATGCCCCGGATGGTGTGGAGGCCCAGGCCCAGGCGACCGGCCACCTCGCGGTCGGTCAGCCCGGTCACGGCGAGCTCGTACGCCCGGACGGCGGTCCCGATCCGTTCGGGGTCGACGTCGACGACCTTCGCGTCGCCCGCCCGGCGGAAGCCGAACGGCGCGTGGCCGCCGGGGTCATGGTGGGTCTCGCGTTTCGCGGCATACCCGGCCCGGACGTTCCGGCTCTGTTCACGCGAGTTGATCTCGGCCGCCTTGCACTTGTCGACGAAGCGCTCCCAATCGGCGGCATTGGAGGTGAGGATCCGGTCGTCGCAGATGTACACGACGACGCCACGGCGATGGAACCAGCGCCGGTACGAGAGGGCGAGGGCGAGGTCGCGCATGTACCGGGCGGTGTAGCCGACGAGGAGGACGTCGAAGGCACCCGCCTCGGCTGCCGCGAGCATGGCCCGGAACTCGGGCGTCCGGGTCGCTGGCGGATCGTCCATCGAATCGGGACCCGACCAGCCCGAGAGGCCGACCGTCCAGGCGAGTCCGGTGTCGGCAAGCCCGAGCTCCGCGATCGCGCTGTCCTGCATCCGCCGCTGCGACGGTGGTCCCCAACGGTCGAGCTGACCCGGGGTGCTCTCGCGGACCCAGCGGGCGGCACGCAAGCCGCGGAGCTCGGACGCGTCGCGGGCAAGGCGCGGCAGATCCGCGGCCCGGAGCGCGGTCACGAGGCGATCCGGTGGCGGCGGGAACGAGTTCGCGGAGGTCGCATGGTCGTGTCGGTCGGACGGGCGGGTTGAAGGAGTCGCATGGTACCCCGACCCCGGGACTCCCGGGCGCGACGGTCGGCGATGTGGCGGAGACCTTCGGCGAGGACGAACACGAGCCGACAGGACGCGTCTCGGGCATCGTGACCGCTCATCCCGAGCGACCTGGAGACGCGCCGAGGCGGCAGCTGTCGCCCCGGGCGGAGAGCGTCACGCGAGAGCCTCGGCGAGATCCTCACCGCCGCCGGAGCCGAGGAGTTCGAGCCAGGCGTCGCTGCCGACCGGAGTCTCGCACCGGCGCGGCCGCGGGTCGCGGACGATCGTGCCCAAGGTGCTCCGGCCGCCGCGGGCCTCGAGCGAGACGACGGGCGCCTCGACGCCGGCGGTCTTGAGGTCGGTGAGGACGACGGCCCAGGCGCGCCCCGCGAGGCCCGCATAGCCGGGCTCCCGGGCGACCCGGGCGAGCCAGGCGGCCCGGGCGGCGGTCTCCACGACGAACACGACGTGCCAGCCGAGGCGAGCGCGAATGGCCGGCTCGTAGCGGGTGAGCTTGTCGCGGATCTCCGGGGAGTGCTCGGTCGACTGGTCGATCTCGAGACACAGGACCCCGGAGCGATCGCCGAGCTGGAGGGTGAGGACGCTGTCGGGATACACGTGGGGCAGGTGGGCGTCGCCGGTGATCGACTCGGGCAGCCAGGCCTGGACCGGGTGGCGGTCGGGCGGTTCGACCGCGAGCCTCGTGAGGGCGGCGACGGCCTCGACGATGTTGAGCGAGTGGCGGAGCTGCGTCCCGGCACGCGAGCGGGTGAGCGGACCGTAGCCGAGACGACGACGGGCGCGCGGGGAAAGGCGGAAGGCGAGCGGAGCACCACCACGGGTGTCGGGAGGCAGGACGGCACGTTCGAGCCAGCCTGCGCGGTAGAGCGAGGCGAGATGTTCCTGGGCCGTCTGGCGACGGTGGTAGACGAGGGTGACGAGTTGGGATGTGGTGGCGACGTCGGCGCGGTTGAGGATGCGGAGCGCAGCTCGATCGCGGGTGCCCAGGAACCCGACATCGAGACCATGCTGACGATCGGGTCGGGGAGCAGGCCGGAACGTCCCGATCACTGTATGGGGTCCCGTCGCTCAGGCTGCACGATCACGCTCGCAGACCGGGGCAGGGATCCGGTCTGGATGACCCGACCTGACGACTGATCTGGCGACGATCGAAGCCCCCATCGCGGCCGCCTGGGGGCCGAGCTCGACCGCGCTGGCGTCACGTGGGGAGCCCAAAGGCAGACGGAGTAACCCCGCGCGCGGAGGCGCGCGCGGAGTGGACGGCCGGCCGGAGGAGTGCTGCCCCCTGCGCCGTCGAGGGTGAGATGGGCGAGGGGCATCCGGAACCGGATTGCGATCGCGGACACGCCGTGGACGTTCGATCGATCGTCAAGCTCATGCTGCTCGTGACGTTGGCGAACCATCTGGAGGGCGACCTCAAGTAGGGACCGTGCGTACCTGTCTTCGGCAGACTGGCCACGTTCCCGCCCGAGGGAGCGATCCGTCTCGGGAGCCGTCACTCATGGGACGACCAGCCTGAGGTAGAGCCACTCTCGCGGAGCAGTCGCGACGCGGACGTTGCGCTCGTCGACCCGAGCGCCGTCAGCGACAGCCGGAGCGTGACTCCTGGCGCGGTCGACGCGGCGGACTGCAGCGCATGCTGCTCAGCCCGCCGAGACGGCACCGGGCGACCGACCGAGGCGTCAGCCGCCGAGCCTCGATCCTACGGCGAGTGTCGGCCCGATGGAAGGGGCGACGTGTACGAGATTGTGTGCCAATGATTTCAGCTGGGGGGTCCCCTGCGCTATGCTCGGCTCGAGGACGGTCCCGACCAGGGCTGTCGCGATGGATGTCTCGAGTCGCGACACTGTCGCGACTCGCAACGCGCTTCGCAACGCGCCTCGTAACACCATAGGTGACGCTAGGGTGACGATGAGCACGACACCCGATCGTGCTCAGGCGCGCAAAGGCCCGAAACCCGACTCGCTTCGCTCTACGCGGGTCGGTGCCATCCGGACGGCGCTAGCGCCTCGGAGCAGCACCCGCTGTACTCCGTGACTGGATGCCGAAGCAACCCTTGGCCTTTGCGCCGTTGATCCCGATTGTCCCGGCCTCCGGGCGTCCGCCGGGCGGGCTTCCTCTATGTTGCGGTCGTCATGTCCCGGTCGTCGTCGACGCCTTCAGCCGAGCTGTCGTGGGCTGGTCGATGGCCGGACATCTGCGGACCGAGCTCATCCTCGATGCCCTCGACATGGCGATCACGAGGCGACTGCCGACCGACGGGCTCGTCCACCACTCCGACCGGGGCACCCAATACACGAGCCTGGCCTTCGGCCGGCGCGCTCGTGAGGCCGGCATCAGCCTGTCGATGGGCTCGACCGGCGACTGCTTCGATAAACGCGATGACCGAGAGCTTCTTCGCCAGCCTCGAGACGGAGCTGCTCGATCGGACCACGTTCCGGACCCGAGCCGACGCCCGCCTGGCGGTGTTCGACTACATCGAGGCCTTCTACAACCCGCATCGTCGGCATTCGGCCCTCGACTATCTCAGTCCGGTGGAGTTCGAGAGGAGGTACCGTTCCGACCAGCCTGCCGCCTAACCGCTGACCGTCCATGAAAGCGCAACTTCAGCTACGCTGGCCCTCCGTCGGGTCGCAGGTCGCCCCAAACCGGCGCTACGCAGCGGCCTTCGAGTGGGCCAACCGTCGCGTCGGGCATCGCCCGGCTGGCACGACCGGACCGACCGCCGCCCCATCCGTCGATGCCCATCTCATTTGCCGTGTGTCGATGGCGGTCCCACGGATCACGCCTCATTCAAAGCGCGGACTCGGAATCGAACTGGGAGGGCACCCGCAAACCGTCGACCGTGACCGTGGTTGTCCCGCGACGCTGGTCGCACTACTCTTGACAGCGGATGTACAGCGGCACAGAGTAGTCAGGCGACGCCGGACGCCGGGTCGTCGCGCGGACGCTCCCGTCGTCTGCGACTGGCGACTGCCGTCGGCTCGGGTCGGTCAACCCGCCGGACCGCGACAACGAGGGGGAAACACGATGCGTGGCCCAAAGAGTCAGGCTCTGTTCTGTGCCCTAGCGGCCGTTGCCTTGGCGGCGCCCATCGTTCACGCAGCCGATTTGACGTCCAACGATGACTTCGCCGCATACGCTTCAGATCAGGGGATCACGATTGCGGCGGCGGAGGATTACTTCGTCTGGCGAGCCCAGCTTCAGCCTGTAATTCAGTACGTTACGTCGCACCGGGGTGACTACGGCGGCATTTTCCTCGATCCTACCCACGGAAGCACGCTCAATATCGAAGTCCTTGATGAGGCGTCCCCTGCAAAGGCGTCAGCCGTGGGTCTCTTGCCGAAGGGTACTGACGTGCATTGGACGGTCGTCAGTCGAAGCCTGAGCGACTTAGACCAGACGAGGGATGAACTGATCAAACGGGTCGCGTCGTTCGCGAAAGCCGGATCACCCGTGGTCGCTATCGCGATCGATGAACGACTCAACGCGGTTGAATTGCGCCTTGACGGCCCAATCGAGGAGGCCCAGCAAGCTCTCGAACCCGAATTCGGCTCGACCGTGATCGTGACACGCGGCCTGGCCCTGCAAACGACGGCTTGCTCGAGCCGCTTGTCGTGCACCCCTTGGCGGGGTGGCATCAAGATCCACCCCGGCGATGGCGGCGGGCTGGATTGCACATACGGATATAACGTGCGCTCCAAGACTTCGGGGACCCGTTACATGCTAACCGCGGGCCATTGCGACAATGAAAGCTGGACGCATGACGGCAGTACTATTGGCACCACCAACTTGAACAACCTCCAAACATCTGGGTCCATTTATGGAGACTTCCAGCGCGTCCCGACGTTCCTAACCTCACCAGAGAACCTCATCTATGCGTCGGACAGCGATAAGAGCCGAACGATTACGTCCTATAGGACATATCGAGACCAGATACTCGGGGACTATGTCTGCGCAGCCGGCATCACCAGCAACTACCGGTGCGGCTACATCACTGACGACGACTTCTACTATGGGATCAACTTTCACGGGGCTAACATCTACATGTGGGGGAAGGAGGCGAGCTTTCCGTCCGCCAGTGGAGACAGCGGAGGGCCGGTGTTCATAAGCCACGCGGCCCTTGGAACAGTCAGCGCTGTCGAGGGAAGTTCAACAGCGTATGGACCCACGGATCAAGCAATGACCGCGCTGGGTATTCGGCCGTGCCTCGACTCCCTTTGCTCATAAGGCGATCCCGCTTTGCCGGCCTGACCTTGATTTTGGTCGTGTGTGTTGGGTGCCAAAGACAGGGGCTCTGGACCTACTCAGACTCCCCGGGCAAACCTCCGGTCCTCTGCACGCCCGCCCAGGTTCTGCCGTTCACCCTGGTCATCGATGCTTCGAGCTCGAATCCAGTCTGGGGGCGTTGGATGGCGGACGGGACACGCTTTGACATCTTCTGGCCGCCCGGATTCACACTGGCCGGATCGCCCGACCCCGCTCTGATCGACCCAAAGGGCAAGGTTGTAGCGCTGAATGGTCAGGTGATACGGGACGCAGGAGGCTCGGGCGGGGGACCAGTCTCGATATGCAGTATCGGCGGGACGACGTACTGAAGCGTCTGACGTTGGCATCCAAACCCACGTCCGGCAGCGACGTTCGCGCTCGCGAGTGGGCTTGCGGTAGTTCGAGGCGTGGCAGCCCTGCTCACGAGTCTCCGCACCGACGGAGCAGGTGGAACGCGGCCCAGCAGACCGCGCCGGAGGGCTGGTGCATCACCGCCGGTGCGGCGCCAAGCGCACACCATTCCTTCTCTATGAAGCGGGGCCCCTGGTCAAGGGACGACTCGTTGGTGGTGACAACTCGTCGGCGGGCATCACGGCCCGGCCGACCGTTGGCTGGGGTCCAATCGAAATCGTCGTTCTGACTCCTCTCGCCCCGACCAGTCCCACCTCTCGTTGCGCCGTCAACCGTTGCTCGCGCACGGCCACGAGCCCGAGCAGCCAGGCATTCTCGTTGGGCGCCGGGTGGACGGACACGATCTCGGATCCATCGACGTCGACTTGGCCGAGGATCTCGCGAAGGGCGTCCTCGCGGAGCTGGTCTGGGATGGCGGGGTTGCGCCAGAGCGTGCCGAACTCAAGCAGCAGGCCCCGGGCGCGTCGGAGGCGCAGCTCGTCGGGTGGCATCGGCTCCGCCGCGGCCGGCCGTTCGAGCCGGCACTACACAACGCCTACGCATATGGCAACGGCAATATCGGCGGTGGCGTCAATACGTGGGTGACGGGCACGTGTGGATTCCTCCTCCACTACCAGGGTTTCGCGGGCCGCTGACTGGTCAACGCGACCGAGCCCGAGAGGATGCATCACACGTGATGACAAGAAGGTTCGTTGGGTCGGTACCTTGGATCGTCGCCCTGATCCCGCTGCTGGTCCTCTGGCAGACGATCGTCGGATTGATAGCGACCGTGGTCTGGATCGCGGTGATTGGGTCCTTCCGCCTAGCGAGTCGCGGACGCGATCGCGCGACCCGTCTGAACCACGATGCGATTCTGCTTCTTTGCTGCGCAGGCGCCTTCCTCCTTGGCGGTTTGTACTTCGCGCCGGCTGCGGCGTTCTGGCTGGTTGATCGAGGCAGCCCGAGCGCGACTCCGGCAGGCGACGATATGACCGTCCCCCGCTCGGGCCGTCCGATGTCGCTTTACCTTGGGCTGGCCGCGTGAGTCGTCGGGACCGCGGGCATCGCGGCCTTCCTCCTCCTTCCGACTTACATGTCCGCTTCATCCTCGACGACATCGGATATCGCGACGGTGTCCACGGGCACGGTCCTTCAAGTGGGCCTGGAATCGCAGGCGATCGTGGTCTTGACGCTCGTCAGCGTGCTGTTCGCCGCCGTGGCCGTGATCTCCGCAGTCGGCTCGCGAACAATTGGTCCGGACTACTGGGCCCTAGGGCGACCGACCTCCAGGCGTTCTCGGCCTTCTACCCATGAGCGCCAGAGCGAGAGGGGGCGACATGGCAGTGGCCGGTTGGGCTCATCGCGGCGTCGCGCTCCTGACCGCTTCAGTGGTCATGATGTTCGGGGGTCGCCAACGCGATCGACGAACCACAGTCCGACCAGTCGCCGGAACACACGGAGTTGACAACTAGTAAACCCCGGGTCTAGCCTCGCACTAAGTCATGGGGGGTATGTGATGTCGAGATCGCGGAGGCTGCTCAGCATCGCGTCGGCGATCGCCCTTGCCAGCGCGACCACTTGGACGTACTGGACGACAGGCGGTCCAGCTGTGGTGCTTGCCGCGACCTGCACGAAGCAACTCGCTTATCAGGACGCCGTTCCTCAAGTTACGGCAGACGGTGCCCGCGAAACGTGGACGATACGGACTCTAAGCGCGACTGATACTGCCGCAGGCGGGTTCGCATCAGAGGTTCTGTGGGTCGGGACCAATGGCCAAGGCGCTGATAGCACCTGGGTCGAGGTCGGAGTCACAGATGGCTGGGAAGGTTCCAACGTCACGACCTTCTACAGCGCACATGGGACCCCATCGACATATGACGAGCTCGACTTCTTTGGCTATACCCCTGTGGTTGGCCAGACATGGACTTTCACGGTTCGTGACTACACCAATGTGATTTCGGGCGCGTATGTGGCTGAGATAACACGGGGGAGTTCGTACGAGGCGACGTGGTGGAACGGGCACTCTCCAAACACCTCGGATCTCTCTGGAGGTCTCGAATCCACATGTAATAACAGCCGCATCGACAAAACGTACGTGAGCAACATCTGGTATCGGAACAAGGCGACGAAAGCATACGCATTGATAAACAATGGATCTCTCGTAGACCAGTCGTCTGAGGGAGGAATCGCCTGGTGCACGAGTCCGACGAAGTTCCGCTACTACCTTCACAGTTCGACCGGCACAACCCTCTGTCAGCCATGAAGCGCTATGTGCGGGTCACTTTGGTGACGCTCGCCGCCTTCGTATCCGTCGCGTGGGTGGTTGGCTCCAACGCCGCCGGAGCGGGATACAGGGTCGACACCCCCATCGGGGTGACAGGCCAGATGACCCCTGAGCAGGTTGCCTCCAAGGTGACAGCATTCTTGGCGCAGAACGCCTCGATCGCCCTCAGTGCAAGCACTCCCACAGTGGCGACCAAGATCGATCAGATGGTATTGGCGAGGCCAGACGAAGTTGGGGCAATAGAACCACGTGCCGCGGGGATCAGCCTCCAGAGACAGTCAGATCCGGCGGCGCTCTTGTGGGTTGTGCGAGCGCACGGCGCATTCGTGACACAGCGCGGACGATCCATGGAGCCTCGCGTGTTCGCCAGCGGTTACTTGATCATCGACGACGCGACCGGCGACATCGTAGGCATGGGTATGCCGTAGCCCCCGCTTCGGAAGGGGCCTCGGACCGAACGCTTCGTGGGCGGGTCCGATTGTCATCGAAATCGTCGTCTTGACTCCTCTCGCCCCGACCATCTGTTCTATTTCGGGTCCTGATCGGGCGATCCGCCGCGTGACGGTCGGTGCCCGTGTCGCACCGACCTCCCCAACGTCTCGCTACCTGAGCTGGGACCCAGGCCCACGCATGTTCCCCTCCGGTTCACCGCTTGGAGCTGCCGGGGGAACAACCGCGTGGCCGCCGCGGACGCTTTGAGGCATGACCGACAGGCCGGCCCGCACTCCTGACATCGACCTGGTGAAGGTCCGGCGGTACTGCGAGGGACGGGTCCCGGCGCGCGTCGCCCACCTCGTCCGCCTCGAGCTCGATGTCGCGGCTGGAGCCGTAACCATCCTCGAGTGCCGGCCGCCGTGGTCACCCGACATCGGGCCGGCGTGGACTCGCCTCCCGATCGCGCGGCTCCGCTTCACCGCGTCGCGGGGCGAATGGACGCTCTACTGGTGTGGCCGGAACCTGGCGTTCCACAGATACGCACGCATCGACCCGACCAACGTCGTGACCGCCGAGGCCATGTCGTTCGCGTCGAGTCCGGGCGGCGGTCACGCGACGGCAGTAGGGTGAACGGAGACGCGGCGCGCGGGAATCGTCCTTGCTGGCCGGGTGGTACCAACCAATCCGTGGTCCGCCGGCGCCGCGGACGTCGGCACCCTGCTGGCGGAGATCGAGGCAGACCTGACGAACATCTTCTGGGGCGGACGCCCCGCCGGCCCGCAGATCCGTTTGCATAACTCGACAGATGTCATAGAGTTGCGCTCATGAGTTCGCTGCGGGACTGGGCCCTTGCGCTGCCATCCCAGGGACGGTTCACCTTCACGACGGCCGAGGCACGCGCGGCAGCCGAAGGGGCCTCGGAGGCAGCCGTCGCCGCGGCCCTGGATCGCGCCGAGGGCGACCGCCTCATCGCGTCGCCGGTGCGTGGGTTCCACGTCGTGCTGCCACTGGAGGACCGGGGGACCGGCACACCGTCCTGGCGGCTCTTCCTCGATCCCCTGATGACGCACCTCGGGATGCCGTATTACGTGGGCCTCCTCACGGCGGCGTCGATCCACGGCGCCTCGGGGCAGGCGGCGCAGGTGGTCCAAGTGGTGACGGCCCGCCCCCGCCGGCCCGTGCGCGTCGGACGACTGGGGATCGAGTTCGTGGTCCGGCGGACGGCCGCCGAGGCACCGGTCGAGCTGCGGACGACGCCGTCGGGCCGGATGCGCGTGGCGACTCCCGAGCTCGTCGCGCTCGACCTCGTCCGCTATCCCGGACGGGCTGCCGGGTGGGGCAATGTGGCAACGGTGCTCCGCGATCTCGCGCCGTCGCTGCGCCGGGCGGGCATGCGCGCCGCACTCGCCGTCGCGCCCGCGACCCCCGAGATCCAGCGCCTGGGGCACCTGCTTGAGCGCGCGGGGGCGATGTCGGCGCTCGCCGCGCTCGACGCCGAGCTCGGGACGCGGCGCGTGGGCTGGGTGCCGCTTGTCCCAGGTGAGCCCGGGGCCACCGGCGACGCCGCACGCGACTCGCGCTGGCACGTCGTCGTCAACGTCGAGGCCGAGGCGGACTGACCCGTGTTCCCGCAGGTTGACATCGTCCGCTGGCGCCATGCGGCGCCGTGGGCCGACGACGACGATGTCGAGCAGGATCTCGTGATCACCCTCGCCCTGTTCGACATCTTCCGCGACGAAGGCCTGAAGGCGGCCCTCGCGTTCCGCGGCGGCACCGCGCTGCACAAGCTGCACCTCGCGCCCGCGGTCCGGTACTCGGAGGACATCGACCTCGTGCAGCGGGCGCCGGGCCCCATCGGCCCGACGCTCAGCCAGCTCCGTCGCGTCCTCGGTTGGATCGGCCCCGCTCGGTCAGAGACCGGCGAGCACCCCAAGCTCACGTTCCGGTTCGGGACCGAGACCGGCACCACGCGGAAGATCAAGCTCGAGATCAACAGCCACGAGCATTTCGGGCACGTCGTGCCACGCCTGTTCGCCGTGCCGGACCCGCCGGTCGGCAATAGCGCGGCCGTCCCCACCTACGAGCTTGACGAACTCCTGGCCACCAAGCTCCGCGCCCTCTACCAGCGCCGGAAGGGCCGCGACCTGTTTGACCTCTGGTGGGCGCACCAGCAGGCAAGCCCGGATCCGGCCCGAATCGTCGCCGTGCTTGGTGAGTACCAAGCCGCGGCAGGTCGCCCGATGATCCGGGCGGGAGAGATGCGCACGAACCTGGTTGCGAAGCGCGTGCCGTCGTTCCTCGACGAGGTGCGGCCGCTGCTGCGCCCCGGCGTCGTCTACGACCCGGCCGCCGCGCTCGACTGGGTGGAGGACACGTTCATCCCGCTCCTTCGTTGATGACCCAGGTCCATAGGATCCTGAGCAAGTCCAATCGAAATCGTCGCTCTGACTCCTCTCGCCCCGACCATTTACGGATATTCCGACCTCCCCCGGTAGCGCTGCTCCGAGACCGTGTCGGACAGCGCCGGCAGCGACCGCATCGTGCCGTCGGCCTGGCTCCACCGCTGGCCGTCGCCCGGAGCTCCGTGCCGGTCGACCCGCGCGGTGTTCGTCGCCGGGACCTGCTCGGCGGCCTGATCCACGAGTACCACGGCGCCGCGGCATGAGCGAATTGGGGTTTCTGATCCCCACGCCCTGTCCTTCGCCCCTTGCATCGGGCGCTTCCGATGCATAGACTAGTCTCAGACCAGATGGAGTGTGGAATGCGACGGATCGGTGCGTATGAAGCGAAGACCCACCTTCCCCGACTGCTGGACGAGGTAGCCGGCGGGGAGGCGATCACGATCACGAAGCACGGTGTCGCGGTCGCTGTGCTCGGACCTGTCTCGGCGTCACCGACTCGGACGGCACACGAGGCGATCGCGGCTCTGCACGCCTTTGGTCGCGCCCACCCGCTCGACGGGCTGTCCCTTCGGGAGCTCATCGACGAGGGCCGGCGCTGATGTTCGTCGTGGACGCGTCGGTTGCCCTCGCCTGGTGCTTCGCCGACGAGTCATCGGAGCTCGCGGGTCGGGCCCTTGATCGGCTCGAACAGGACGGGGCGCTGGCCCCGGCGATCTGGCCGCTCGAGGTCGCCAATGGGCTGCGCACCGCGGAGCGGCGAGGACGACTCGACCTCGCCGACATGACGCACGTCCGCGAGCTGTTGGTGTCGCTTCCCATCGAAGTCGAGAGCGTCGCGCTGGACGTGGCGCTGGGCGAGGTGACCGAGCTCGCGAGGCAACTCGACCTGACGTCCTACGACGCGGCCTACCTCGCGCTGGCGGCGCGACACGGGATCGCCCTGGCCACGGTCGATGCGCGGCTCAGGCGCGCCTGCGAACGAGCCGGCGTCGAGCTCGTGGGCTGAGCAAGTCGGCTGTTCGCTGAGCGATCGAAATCGTCGTCCCTACCCCTGTCGGCCCGACCATTTACGAGTATTCCCATCTCCTCCGGCAAGGCTGCCGCAAGCCCATGTCTGACGGCGTGCGGCTGAGGTGGACGGTCGCTTCCCGAGCCCCGAGAACGTCGATGCGGTCGAACAGAGCGCTGGCGAGGAGCTGACGGCCCGGGCCACCTTCGGCCTTCCGCCACGTTTTTCGGGCAGGTCTTGGACAAAGCGGACCGCGACATCGGCTGGGATGTCGTCCGATCGCTCGCGGGTCTCGGCCGCCTGTCCTGGTCGCGTTGCTCGTTGGCCCAGCGATCGCGAGAAGCCTCGCCTCGCGGTCGGCGCGCCGGCCTGGATCAGCCGGTCACGACCGTGAAGCCAAGTGCGCGCGCGGCCTGCGCCTGGCGCAGGTCGAAGGTCAGGAAGCCCATCCCCGGCTCGAGGACACGTTGTGCGGCCGCGAGATGGAGCGCATCAAGTGTTCGCACCCCGGTCGTCTCCGCGATCGAGGCTGCTGATTCGCAGGTTGCATCGTCGAGCTCGATGATGGAGATGGAGAGCAGATCGTCGACGAATGCGGCCCGCGCGGCCGCGAGGTCGCGCCCCGAGAGCAGGCGAGCGAGGTTGCGGCGAACCTCGACGATCGTGTGTCGGGCGGTCAGGAGCGCGCGATCGGCTCGCAGCAACGCGTCAGCGGTGGCCGAATCGGCCTCCTCCACGTAGCGCTTGAGAAGGGCGCTGGAATCGACGTACGTGCTCACTCCCCGCGATCCTCGGCCAACACGTCGAGCACCCGCCTGGGTGCCTTCGACCGGTGCGCCGGACCAAGCAGCGAGCCCGTGCCCGGCGTGATCCAGCCGGCACGGATCCCGTCCTCGATGCGCGCGCGGCCAGGCACCGGACCGAGCACCGCCTTCGGCCGGCCCCGGTCGGTGACGCGCAGGACCTCTCCCCGCTCCGCCCGGTCCAGGTACTCGGAGAGGCGCTGCTTCAGCTCCCGGATCCCGACGTCAGCCATGTAGACACATTACCACACAGACGTGTCCACATCAGGCGCAAGAGTCACCTCCGTCAACTGTCTGGGGGGCGTTCTGCAGAGTCATCAGGCGGTGACACTGCAGACCGCGGTCAGGTCACGGGTCTTGTCCAGGCGCCTTGCCGCGTCCTCGCGGGCACGGCCGATCCGGGCGAGAGTCAACTCGTCGCTGCTGCCGCGCTACCGTGATGCCCGGGTCGTGATTTTCAATCATGCGTCTTGGGCGCCGGAGATGCGCCGGCAGTTACCAGGGTCGGTCGCCTGGCGGACCTGACCGGCCGGGGCACAGAGCGGACATACACCTACGCTGAGACGACGAAGAGTCTCACCGAATTAGTGGCCGAGCTCGAGGCGCGACCGCGGCCTGGGTGGCCTGGTGGAACGCCGCGCGTCTCCACGGTGCCTGTGGCGACATCCCACCCGCCGAGTTCGAGGCGGCCTACCATCCCGTCAGACGACCACCGAGGCCGCCTGAATCCAATCAATCCGGCCTCCATCAGACCCAGTACGGTTCAGGGCTTGTTCTCCCGAACACTAGGTCAGGCCTGGTGCGTCTCGCCCGATGCCCAGACCCTCGCTGTGGTAGGGGTCGTGAAGCCAAGACTCTCGTACACCAGCGTCGGTTGCCATCGACCAGATAGCGGATGTGTCGCCCTGCCGAGCTCGCGTCTGTCGTGAGCATCCCCTTCTGCCCGACAGCTACCCCGCGGCGACTATCCTTGCCCCCCGCCGCGAGGCGCGCCATCCGTTGGGGAACCGATGACGCTCGACGTCCGCGAACACGACACGAAGGACGAGCACCTGATCCCGATGCGAGACGGCGTTCGTCTCTTCACGTCCGTCCTGGTGCCGAAGGACGACGCCCGCCCGTACCCGATCCTGCTCATGCGGACGCCGTTCGGGCTTGGGCCGTACGGACCGGACGAGGACGTGCCGATCGGGCGTCAGACCGGGGCACTCCTCGAGGCGCCCTACATCTTCGTCCGGCAGGACGTACGCGAACGATGGTGAAGGCCAGAGCGACGATCCGGATCGGCGAACCAATCGGCGAGGTGCATCGCCGCGTCTTCGGCTCCTTCGTCGAGCACATGGGCCGGTCCGTCTACACCGGCATCTATGAGCCCGGCCACCCACGCGCCGACGCCGACGGGTTCCGCGAGGACGTCCTGGACCTCGTGCGCGAGCTGGGCGTCACGGTCGTGCGCTATCCAGGCGGCAACTTCGTGTCCGGCTATCGCTGGGAGGACGGGGTAGGACCTCCCGTGGCGCGACCGCGCCGGCTGAACCTCGCCTGGCACTCGACGGAGACCAACGAGTTCGGGCTGCACGAGTTCATGCGCTGGGCCGCGCGGGCAGGCGTGGAGCCGATGCTGGCGGTCAACCTCGGGACGCGCGGCGTGGACGAGGCGGTCGCGCTCCTCGAGTACACGAACGTACCCGGCGGCACGACGCGGTCGGACGAGCGCCTCGCCAACGGGAGCGCCGCTCCGTACGACATCCGGATGTGGTGCCTGGGGAACGAGATGGATGGGCCGTGGCAGCTTGGGCACAAGACCGCGGGCGAGTACGGACGGGTCGCCGCCGAGACCGCGCGCGCGATGCGCATGCTCGACCCGGGCCTCGAGCTGGTCGCGTGCGGCAGCTCGGGGGGCTGGATGCCCACCTTCATCCAGTGGGAGCGGACCGTCCTCGAGCACGCCTACGACCTCGTCGACTACGTGTCCCTGCACGCCTACTTCGAGGAGGGCGAGGCCGCTGATCTCGCCAGCTTCCTGGCCTCCGGCGTCTTGCTGGACCGGTTCATCGACGCGGTCGTCGAGGCGGCCGATAGCGTCGGTGACGCCCTGGGCAGCGCCAAGCGGATCCAGTTGTCGGTCGACGAATGGAACGTCTGGTACCTGCGCCGCTTCCAGGGCCAACCGCCTCGGAGCGACTGGCCGGAGGCGCCGACGCTGTGCGAGGACGACTACTCGGTCGCCGACGCCGTCGTCGTGGGTGCCCTGCTGATCTCGCTGCTCCGCCATGCGGACCGCGTGACGTGCGCCTGCCTCGCCCAGCTCGTCAACGTGATCTCCCCGATCCGCGCGGAGGCGGGCGGGCCGGCCTGGCGTCAGACCACGTTCTATCCCTTCTCGCTGACCGCCCGCCATGCTAGCGGGACCGTGGTGCCGTTGGCTCTCGAGGTGCCGATGGTCGACACCGCCGAGCACGGACCCGTGCCCGCCGTGGACGGGGTAGCGACGTACGACGCTGCCTCGGATGCCGTGTCGGTGTTCCTCGTGAACCGCGATGCCGCGGAGCCGGTCACGCTCGAACTCGCCCTGGATGGCCTCGGCCCCATGCAGATCGTCGAGCACGTCGTCCTGGCCGATGACGACCCGTACGCGCGGAACACGACCGACGCCCCCACCCGCGTCGAGCCTCGGCGCGTGTCGCCGGCCGCCGCGATCGACGGCCTGCACCCGGTGACGCTGCCCCCGGTCTCGTGGTCGTTGCTGCGGCTGGAGCCCGCGGCCGCGACTGACGTAGCGGGTCGATGAGGTAGGTTCCGCGGGGCCGGATCATCTCGCCCCGACCAAACCTATCAGATCGTCGAGCGACGCTCCGATTGCATTCCCGGATCTTCTCTCGGACTTGTTCCGCGTCAAGCTTCCTGGACACTTTCGGGCTCGGATAGGTGTGGTTCGACGGGCTCGGCGAGGTAGCGGACCATCGGGGGAGGGCCAGGTGAGGCCGCCGCATCGCCGCCATCCAATGAGTAATCGCACGTTCGTGGTGCCCGAGACAGGCTTGCACTGCGCGGGATCCTGAGCAAGACTACTCAACATGGTGAGTAGTCTCCGATCCCGGATCGCCCTACCGCCGACCGCAGGCCGCCGAGCTCGCCCGACGCCTCGCCGAGCCGAGGCGGTTCATCGAGGTGGTGGCCGGGCCGCGCCAGGTGGGCAAGTCCACGCTCGTCGCCCAGGCTGTCGACGCCCTGGCGGTGCCCGTCCGCGTCGTCAGCGCCGACGAGCCCTCGCTCCGCGGCCCGGACTGGATCGCGACGCAATGGGAGGCCGCCCGTCTGGACGCGGGTCCCGGCGGCGCCGTGCTCGTCATCGACGAGGTGCAGAAGGCCGCCGGCTGGTCCGAGTCGGTGAAGCGGCTCTGGGACGAGGACACCCGGGCCGGTCGCGCGTTGCACGTGGTCCTGCTGGGATCGGCGCCGCTCCTGGTGGAACAGGGTCTGTCCGAGAGTCTCGCCGGCCGCTTCGAGGTCATCCGGGTCCCGCACTGGTCGCTCGGAGAGATGCGGGCGGCGTTCGCGGTCACGCTGGACGAGTACGTGTTCTTCGGTGGCTACCCCGGGGCGGCACCGCTCATCGGCGACGAGGCGCGCTGGCGCCGGTATGTGCTCGATTCCCTGATCGAGACGACGATCAGCCGCGACGTGCTGCTCATGACCCGGGTGGACAAGCCCGCCCTGCTGCGACGCCTGTTCGAGCTCGGCTGCCGCTACTCGGGCCAGGAGCTGAGCTACACGAAGATGCTCGGCCAACTCCACGACGCCGGGAACACGACGACCCTCGCCCACTACCTCGAGCTCCTTGCGGGGGCAGGGCTCCTCGCGGGCCTGCCCAAGTTCTCGGGCAACGCCGTCCGCCGTCGGGCGTCGAGCCCCAAGCTCCAGGTGCTCAACACCGCTCTCGCCACGGCGCAGTCGGGCCGCGCATTCGCCGATGTGCGGGCGGACGGCGAGGCCTGGGGACACCTGGTCGAGTCCGCGGTCGGCGCCCACCTGGCCAACGCCGCGGTGTCGGACGATCTCGAGCTGTCGTGGTGGCGGGAGGGCGATCGCGAGGTCGACTTCGTCCTGGCCGGTCCGGGCGGCCTGGCCGCGATCGAGGTCAAGAGCGGGCGGGCGTCCGCCGCGGGGCAGGGGATCGCCGCATTCACCGCCGCATACGCCGGACTCGGACCGATCCGGCCGCTGCTCGTCGGCGGCGACGGGATCGCGCTCGAACGATTCCTTCTTGAGCCCGCCGGGCGGTGGGTGGCGAAGGAGCGGTGACCGGCCCGGTCACAGCTCGCCACGGCGCCGCGCTCGTCTGGCGCTCCGGCGAGGATCGAATTGGTCGTGGCTACTCATCTCGCCCCGACCATTTACGAGTATTCCCACCTCCCCTGGTAGCGCCGCTCCGAGACCGTGTCGGACGGCGTGCGCGCTGAGGTGGACGGTCGCTTCTTTGATCCGGGGTGACCCGTGCCTTTCGGGCCCGAGGCGCCATCACGGTTGTGTCGTGCGCATTAGTGTGGCGCCAGCGACACAAGTTTGGTAGCCTGCGCCCGTGACGATCTTGCCCCGTCGTGGTCGGCGGAGCCGGGCGGCGATCTACCGGCAGCTTGAAGAAGCCGTCGACGAGCTGCGCTCCCGGCTCGGCGGCCTCCCGACCCCGATCGAGGCCGAGGCCATCTGGGGCGACATCTGGTACCAGGAGGCCCACAACTCGACCGCCATCGAGGGCAACACCCTCGTTCTGCGCGAGGTTGAGACGCTCCTCCGTGAGGGCCGGGCGGTCGGGGACAAACAGTTGGCCGACTACCTCGAGGTCCTCGGCTATGCCGACGCCGCCCAGTGGGTGTACCAGCAAGGCGGGGCGACGGGGGACTGGACGAGTGGCGAGCTGGTGACCCTCACCGAGGTCCGTCATGTGCACACGCTCGCCATGACCAAGGTCTGGGAGGTCGCGGGGCATCCCGATGCCGGTCAGTCCGAGGGCCCGGGTGCGTTCCGCCAGCACGATATCCAGGCGTTTCCCGGCGGCATGCGGCCGCCCGACTGGCCCGCTGTGCCATCGCTGATGACCGACTGGGTGCGACGCGCGGCCGAGCTCCACGCCACCGCAGAGCCGTACGCCGAGGCACTGGCCCGACTCCACGCCGACTTCGAGCGGATCCATCCGTTCCTCGACGGCAACGGTCGAGCCGGGCGGCTCGTCACCAACCTGCTCCTCATCCGGTCGGGCTACCCGCCGGCGATCATCCGCACGGGTGATCGCGCACGGTACCTGCGCACCCTGGAGCGGGCGGATGCGGGTGATCCCGGACCGCTCGGCGAGTTCCTGGCGCGGGCGATCACCGACACCCTCATGCGGTTCATCGTCCCGGCGGTGGCGGGCCCGGCGCGGTTGGTGCCGCTGGCCGCACTGGTGACGCGTGACGTGTCGGCACGAGCGCTGCGCGCGGCGGCGGAGCGGGGTCGGCTGCGGGCTCAGCGGGACATGCGCGGCCAGTGGCGGAGCAGCCGGCGCTGGGTGGACGAGTATCGAAGCGGCCGCTACCGGCGGGACCGCTGAGCCGCCGACGGCGGCAGAACGGCATCAGGACCCGCGGCAGCGTGGCATTCGGCGGTGCGGATGAGCTGGTCGTCTCGCCCTTGGTAGAGACGGCTCGCGCCGCGTCGACAGCCTCCTGGCCGACCTGCTGACTGGGTCCGGGAGCCGGTGTGGATCGGACCTGCGCGCCGTCATGGTGGAATGGTGCTGGCCGCAGGGCCTGATTCCTACTCGGCCGATCGGGCCATGCGCTCGGGCTCCCGGCGGTCGGTACCCTGCGCCGGGGGGGTGCCGGCGATGGCGCGTCGCCCGGGACGGCCGCGGGACGTGGCCTTCATTATTTCTTCGCCAGGGCGGCCGTCGCCTCGCGCTCCAGGACGGCGAGCCGGGTGTAGTAGTCCGGGAACTCGGTCAGGTGGGCGAGCGCGATCTTGCCGGTGACGTTCGGGTCGTCCCCGCTGACGTCGGTCCCCGGGTCCCGGGAACCGTGCTCGAGCTCGACGCCGAGCCCCATGCGGAATTGCTCGAGGTCGCACCCGAGCGCGCCGAAGTCGATCCCGAGCTCGGTCGCGATCGCACGCGCCTGATCCGTCGTGAAGTACCGTTTCGTGGTCAGCTCTGCAGTTCCCACTGCCATCTCCTTCTCCCTCAGGGGTCAGTGCGGCCGGGTTGCCGGCGCAGGGGGCTGCAGGAGGCGCAGCCGCCGGGGCCACTGTGCGCGCAGCTGTGTTGCCAGCGTGCTGGACCGGGGCCGCCGCGTCATGACGCCCCGTCACCGTCCCGGCGCTGCGAGCGGGGGCGCCCGCGAGCCCCCTCAGTTGCGCGGGCGGTCGCCCGGGTCTCCCGCCTCGGCCCAGCCCTGGTTCGAGTAGGTCGGGATGAACCGGTATCCCTGGCCGGGGACCGTGGCGATGAACCTCGGGTCCCGGTAGTCGTTCTGGAGCTTGATCCGTAGGCGCCCGGGCGACGACGACCCGTGGTCGCCAAGCGCCCGCAGCTCGAGGCCCCCATCGAATGACAAGCCGTCATGACATCACGCTGCCCGAGGCGCCTACTTCAAACAGCGGATTGGCCGGAGCGTCGCCCGGCAGTGGTCGTCAGACCCCGATATGAAAGGAAGAGCTCCATGGGAATCATCGCCTGGATCGTCCTCGGCGCGGTCGCCGGGTTCATCGCCAATCTGATCATGGGCGGAGGCGAGGGCCTCATCATGACGATCGTCCTGGGGATCGTCGGCGCCGTGGTCGGCGGCTTCCTCGCCGGGACCGTGCTCGGCATCGCCGACATCACGGGCTTGAATCCCTCCAGCCTCGTCGTCGCCGTGTTCGGCGCCATCGTTGTCATCTTCGTCGCACGCCTGTTCACCTCGCGCGGCAGGACCGCGGCCATCTGATGGCCGACCAGCACGTCAAGGGTGCCGTGACGACCGTCAAGGGCACCGTCAACGAGGGCGTCGGCGGCCTGACCGGCGACGCCAAGCTCGAGGCGAAGGGCAAGGCCCAGAAGGTCCAGGGCAAGGTCCAGGACAAGCTGGGTGACGTCCAGGACGCCGTCCGCGAGGACGAAAGCCACAACTGACCGCTGGCGCGCCAGCGCGGCTCACTCGCGGGCGCGCTCGACTCGAAGGCCAAGGACGACACCACCGTGGTCACGCGCGAGGTCCGGCGCTCGTAGCCCGGCCACAGGCCGGGTCGCTCAACGGGAGATCGAAATGAACAGAAACGGCGGCGTCGGAATCATCGGCGTGATCGTCATCGTCGTGGTCATCCTCTTCCTGGTCGGTGTCATCAAGCTGTAACGCCGGGATCGCCAGGGTGCGTTTCCGGGAGACGACCCGGCGGCGTCCTGACCCCCTGAGCAAGGCACCCGCGGGAGGCTCCCGAGATGTCGTTCAACACGGGCGCGAAGCTCGACCCCTCGCAGGTCGAGGACGTCCGCGGCTCGCGGATCGGTGGGCGCGGGCTGATGGTCGGCGGCGGCGGCGGGATCGGGATCGTCATCGCCCTCGTGTGGGTGCTCCTGGGCGGCAGCCCGCAGACCGGCCAGACGGTCGGCGGCCTCGTCGGCCAGACGATCGGCGGCGGTGCCGGCGAGCCGGGACCCGCCAGCAGCGCACTGGCGGCCGAATGCCAGACCGGGGCCGACGCGAACGCCAGCGAGGACTGCCGGATCGTCGGCTACGTCAACAGCGTGCAGGCGTACTGGACCGAAGAGTTCGCCGCCTCGGGCCAGCGGTACGTCCTGGCCAGGACGCGCTTCTTCACCGACCAGACCAGCACCGGCTGCGGCATTGCGTCGTCGGCCAGCGGTCCGTTCTACTGCCCGAGCGACCAGTTCGTGTACATCGATCTCGGGTTCTTCGACGAGCTGCGTTCGACGTTCGGCGCCCAGGGGGGCCCGTTCGCACAGGCCTACATCCTCGCCCACGAATACGGACACCACGTCCAGGATCTCCTTGGAACCCTGACGGGCGGGACGAGCCAGGAAGGAGCGACCGGCCAGTCGGTCCGGACCGAGCTCCAGGCCGACTGCTACGCGGGCGTCTGGGCGGGCAACGCGGCCGCGACGGGCTACCTCGTGCCGCTCACGGACGCCGAGATCGCCGACGCCCTCGATGCCGTATCGGCCGTTGGCGACGACCGGATCCAGCAGGAGATGCGGGGCCAGGTCAACCCCGAGACCTGGACCCACGGCTCGTCCGCCCAGCGCCAGAAGTGGTTCAAGGCCGGCTACCAAGCGGCGTCGCCGGAGGGTTGCGACACGTTCAGCGGCAACCCCTGAGACCGGGGGCCGATGCGCCTCCGGCGGCGGGTGTGCGGGCGGAATGGACGAGGCCCTGCGCCTTGCCCGCTGCGGGACGAAACAGAAACGCCCGAAGGAACCTGATCACTAGTTGCCCCGGCCGATGTAGACACCAGCCAGATCACTAGATGTTCATGCCCCTCCGGGCTCAACAACCATACGCGTCCGCCACTCCAGGCGACAGTGCCATTCGGCATGGGGCCTGTCGGAATAGCAAGAGGCTGCTACGGCGCCGGCTTGTCTGGGTGCGCGACGGCGACGACCTCCAGGCCCTCGATCTCGATGAAGTCGCCCGGGTTGCATGTATACAAGGGCAGGCCGTTGGCGATCGCGATCGCGGTGATCATCGCGTCGTAGGCTCGGGCTGACGTCTTGCGTCCGGCCCGCCGGAGCGACGCCGCGACCTGACTGAACGCTCGGGCAGCATCGGCATCGAACGGAAGGGGCTCGAAATCGGCTTCGGCCTGCTGCAGGTGTTCGGCCGGGCTTCAAATTCGGGCGGCGGGGTTGCTGTGGTAGGCTGTGGTTCACGTACTAGACTGTGGAGAACTGAACCGTGGGCAAGGCCAACCTGACGATCCAGCTGGACGAAGACGTGATCCGGCGCGCGCGGATCGTGGCTGCGAAGCGCGGCACCTCCGTGAGCGCGCTGGTTGCCCGTGAGCTCGATGGACTCGTGGAGCAGGATGCCCGCTACGAGGAAGCCCGGGGACGCGCCGAAGAGCTCATGCGGGCAGCGACGCTTCGGGGCGGCAGGTCCTGGCGGCGCGACGAACTCCACGACCGCTAGCGCCCGATGGCCGTCGGAGACCTGACCTTCGTCGACACGAACGTCCTCGTCTACGCGCACGACCGCTCGGAGACGCGCAAGCGGCCGCTGGCGCAGGCACTCCTGGAGGGCCTGTGGGCCGGCCGAACGGGCGCACTCAGCACGCAGATCCTCCAGGAGTTCTACGTCGTCGCCACGCGCAAGTTCGACCCGCCGATGCGGCGACGTGCCGCGCGCGAGATCGTGGCCCTGTACGCCACCTGGCCGCTCGTCCAGGTCGACCTGCCGCTCATCCTCACGGCGTCGCAGCTCGAGGAGCGGCACAAGCTGTCGTTCTGGGACGCCCTCGTCGTCGAGGCCGCCAGGCGCGCCGGGGCGACCCGTATCGTGACCGAAGATCTCCAGGGTGGGCGTCTGATCGGAGGCGTCCGGGTCGAGAACCCGTTCCTCTAGCGTCGTCGCCCGGTTGGCGGCGACGACGGCAGGCGGGTCAGGCCCTCGCGCAGCCGCGGATCACCCGCCGAGGCACCGCGAGACGCACGATCACCCGCATTGCCTCGGCGCCACTCCTCTCGCCCCTCACGTCTCTCCGGTCGAGCCTGACCGGGCGGCGTCGCGGAGATACCGAGCAGCGATGGCCGCGATCCAGCCGAGCCCCACGACAAGCGAGACGCGCTGGAGGAGGCCGCTCGCGCCCGGGAACAGCAGCTGTCCGGATGGTCCTCCGCCCGACAGGCCGAAGAACACGAAGACCGTCAAGGCGGCCACCACCGAGGCGACCACCCAGACCGTGTCGCCGGCCCGCCGATCCCGGTTCGCCAGCACGAGCGCGGCGACGACCAGCCCGAAGAAGAGCAGGCCGGCACCCGTGACGTGGAGCAGCGAGGACGCGCTGATGTCGGTCGCCATCCCGTCCGGGGTTCCCGGTGGGTAACCGAAGAGCGGCTGGGTGGGGAACAGGGCCGCCACGACGAACCCGACCCCCGACACGGCGATCGCCACCGGCACACCGCGGGCGCCGGGTCCCTCGCGGAGGTCCGCGCGGAGCGCGATCGCGAACGCGATGAGGAGGGCGCCTGTGACCAGGAAGCTCGCCGTCTGGATCCAGCCGCCCTCGCCGAGGCTGAGGAGGCTCACCTGGTGCCGCAGCGGGTCGTAGCCCGGGCGGGTGCCTCCCTCCACCATGTAGACCACGGTGAACAGGAGCGGGGCGATGACCCCTGCCCACAGGACGGCCGGCGCGCGGAGGCGGCGGAGCACCGGGAGATGGTGGACGACCGCACGGCGTGTGACAAGGGACCCCGGGGTTCGGGCGGACGCCAAGCGAGGATCCACACCCGGCGCCGGCATCCGACCGCCCGGCTCGGCGGACGACCGCTACGGTCGAAGCGTTCCCGCGAACACCTGCCATGCGAGGAGCGTCTTGGCGATGAGGCTGAACAGCATGTACGCGCGTTCGCCGTACAGGTAGTCGCGCCAGCGACCGATCTTCCGGTACTGCAGGACCATGTTGATGGCGAACACGTTGAAGGCGATGAACAGCGAGACGAAGATGGCGATGACGAAGCCGGGGATCGGGGCGGCTCCGGGCGCCGTCGCCGCCGTCCCGAGGGCGATCGCGATGACGACCCAGGGGACGGCACCCGCGATGCACCCGAAGACGTAGTGGAGCCACTGGAGCTTGGCTCGGCCCTCGTTCGCGGCCTCCATGCTCCAGCCGAACAGGATCATCGCCGCGTTGACGCCGAAGATCGCCACGAGCGTCCCGATCTCCTGGATCCCCGACAACGTCGCGATGACGACGATCATCACGCTCGAGGACAGGGCGTACTCGATCCAGCGGGCCGGATTCTGGCCGCGGGCGAGACTGCGCTCGTACCAGCGGCGGGCGGGGAAGGCGACCCCGAAGTGAGCCACCGCGCTGAGGAAGAAGAAGAGCGCGACGGCCGGTCCAATCGGGAGATCGAAAAGCGCGCGCTGGGCGGGGACGAGGGTCCGCGTCGCCGTGTCGAAGGCCAGGTAGCTGCTGACGACCGGCGCCGTCACGACCGGGCTCTTCGCGAACGAGATCGCGAGGATCGCCAGCCCCTGCACGGCGTGGATGACCGCCAGCGACACGTTCCACCGGTGAAGGCTGCGGGCCTGGGGCACGGGGATGGCGTCGGGGATGGCGTCGAACGGGCGCGCGACTGCGGTCATGGCCGAAGGGCATCGTACACCGTCGGTCCGATGCTACCTGGCTGAGCCCCGAGGAGGCCAAGGCTTGGCTAAGGCTGAGGCTAAGGCGCCAGCGCCTCGATCTCACGCCAGGAGACCCACGATGGGCTGGCGCGCGTCTCGACCCTGATCGCCGTCAGGTCGTGCCACGGCGCCGGCGGCGAGAACGACAGCACCTGCCCGTCGGTGGTCGTTCCACTGAATCCGTGGAGCAGGATCAGCTTCCCCGCCTTCGTCCGCCCGTAGACGAAGTGAGCGGTGTCACCGGCGGGATATTGCGAGACGGTCAATCGGACCGTGCCCACGTCGCGCGGCCGGTCGAGCAGCACCTCGATCCACTGCGTCGGGCCGCCACCGGCGCTCCAGAGAGTGTCGAAGTCACCGTCGACAGCGGCGCCCGGCGGCGAATCGGGCAGCGATCGCGACGCACGGGCGCGCTGGCCCAGCGCCAGATCCGCGCCGGTCCCGCCGCCGGGCCGCCCCAGCGCATCGTGATCCTCGAAGTAGCTCACCACGAAGCCGCTGAAGGTGGTCGGGTCGGTGTCGGGTAGGACCTGGTCGGGCTGCGGATCCCACGACTGGAAGACGACATGATCGGGCGGCGGCCCGCTGGCCTCGAAGTGCCTGACCCGCCCACCGGCGACCTGGATCCATTGCGCGCGATCGGCCGCCACGCCGCCGTTGTAGATCAGCCCGAACGGCACGCCACGCGCGGTGGACATGGCCTGGATGTCGTGTGCCAGGCCATCCCATGACGGTCGGCCCCAGTCCGCGTCGATATGCAGGAAGGCGAAGCGCTCGCCGGCAGCACGCCCGTAGGCGTCCAGCCAGTCGGCCAAGCCGGCGGACGACACCGGCTCGGGCGTCGGCTCGATATCGCCGACCTGCATCTCGGGGAAGTAGCTGCGCATGGCGCTCACGAACTCGGCCACCTCCGTCGCGACCGCATCGACACCGAGGTGGCAGGCGCCGTCGCCGCTGTAGACATGGCCGTAGTAGTACGGCTCATCGAGGGCCAGCACGGCCAACCTGCCGCCCGCCACCTTGATGCGTCGGGCGAGGTCGAGACCGGCGGACTTGCCAGGAAAGCCCTCGATCCCCTGGCCGCAGCCTGCCTGCGCCGTCAGCGCGCCGGCCTCCATCGCGAGCACCATTCCACGTCGTGCGATGTCGGAAACCGCCGTCCGCAGCTGGTCGGGGCCGGCATCGCCGACCCACTCGCCGTACAGCTTGTACACATCGATGTGGCCGGCCGCCGCCGTCCATGGCGCGCCCGGTGCGAACTGGTCCATGAAGTCGGTCGAGCCGGTCCGTCCGGGCAGTGGCGGCAGGGGTGCGAACCAGACGAGCGGCCGTGCCGAGAGGTCCGCCGGCGCATACGAAGCCTGCGGCGTGGTGAGGGCTGTCGGCCTCGCCGGCGAGACCGTGGAGTCGCCACAGCCGAGGATCACCGAGGCGGCCAGCCCACCGGCTGTCGCCCAGACGGCGAGGCGGCGAGCCCGGTATCGGGCACGCGGCTGACCGCCCGCCCCCCTGCAGCGCGCAGTGCTCGAGGTCAATGTCCCCACTTCGGAGATTCTCTCACCGCCCGTGACCCCGGCCCGGTTGCTACGCGCTCGGCAGGATGGCGCCTCCGAGGTCAAGCCTCCGGTCCCGTCTCGAGGACACGACCGATGGCTCCGCGGACGGAGCCGAGCGATCCCAGGTCGACACCACGATCGGGAAGCGATCCTCGCCGTCGGCGGCGTCGCTCATCGATCCGCCGCGATGATGCCGGCAGCGATCGCCCTGATCGTCCCGGCCGGCGTCGGGCTGCCGTCGGCCGCCAACGTGACGATCCGGAACGTCCGGTGCCCGATCGAGAACACCGCAGACGAACCGTCGGCGGACATCGCGACCCGCACGCCGCCGATGGTGCCGACCGTCTTGCCGACCAGGCTGCCGGCCTGCCGGTCGTTGAACGCCTTCGTCTCGGCGGCCGACAGGGCGGTCCGGAAAACGAGGATCGTCGCGACAGGGGCGTCGTGCATCCACGCGTCGACGATCCCGAACGCGGTGACCTCCGACGGCGGCATGTCGATGCCGCCGTCATCTGGCTCGATGACGTACGGCTGCCCGATCCGGAGGTCGGCGGTCGGGTCCGGTGGGGCGATGGTGGCGACCGCCGTGACGACGAAGCTCTGGCGGCACCGCTGGATCGACTCCGCGGCCGAGTCCCTGAGGCTCCCGTCGAGGTTCCGGACGCGACAGGTCGAGGATGCCGGGTCGTCGAAGTGGCCGGTCACGCTGACCCATCGGAGGGTCGTCGTCACGCCCTTCACCGAGGGTCGGGCGAACACCGGGAGGCCCTCGACCTGGCCGAACGGCGCGGCGAATGGGACCAGCCAGGCCGCCGGGTAACCAAGGCCACCGCCCGTGAGCCAGGCCGGGGTCGCCGTGCAGTCGCAGGCTCCTCCGAGCCCCTCCGGTCGGGCGACGAACGCGGTGACCTTGATCGCACGGCTCCCGAAGCAGGAGAGTCGTCGGGCCGGTTCGAGCGCGAGGATCGCCGACAGGTCGAGCCGGCCGGTCGGGCACCCGGCGTTCGCGACCGGCGGCACGGGTCCGGCCGGCGGCGCGGCGACGGCGGGAAGGGCCTGCCAGGCGGCCGGGCGGCCGCCGGCCGCCCCGATCGCGAGGAGCGATCCCGACGTCGGGAGAAGGGCGGACGCGTTTGCCGGGTCGCTCGCGCTCGCGTCGGCGGGGCCTTCCTTCGTCCACGCCCGGTCCGGCTCGGTGGTCGAGTAGATGGCCGCCGCGCGTCCGGTCGCCGCGTCGGCGCTCATGACCACGATCAGGGTGACGCTGCTCGGACCGCCGATCGAGGTCGCGACCGTGGCCGTGCCGGGTGGCAGGTTGCCCACCCGCGACCAGGTCGCGCCATCCGTCGAGCGGAAGACGGCATGGGCTGCCGTGTCGTTGCCGGCCGGATCCGGATCCCAGCCGAATGCCCAGTACGCGTCCTGGTCGGCGGTGATCGTATCGAGGTTCGCCATGGGGAAGGCGGTTTCGATCCAGGTGGTGCCATCGTCCGTCGAGCGCCAGGTCATCGACTGCCAGCCGCTCGCCCCATACGTCTCGCCCGAGGCGACGATCCCGCCGGGGCCGATCACGAGCCGCCACAGATCCGCGCCGATGGCGCCCGGAAGAGGGATCGGAGCCGACCAGGTTGACCCGTCGCTCGACCGCCAGGCGTAGCCCGTCCCGGC
Organism: uncultured Chloroflexia bacterium; assembly: GCA_963719285.1. GTDB lineage: Bacteria > Chloroflexota > Limnocylindria > Limnocylindrales > CSP1-4 > C-114. Next base: position 1,655,744 of record CAVRBO010000001.1, on the reverse strand, counting down.
GATCGTCCCGACGGCCACGAAGCCGCCCGCGGTGGCGACGACGCCGGCCATGCTGCCCACGTCCACAGCGCCGGCCGCCTCGCTCGTGCCGCCGGCCGGGTCGAGGACGAGCGACCACGAGCCGCCGACGAGGCTGGATTTGGGGCCGGCCGCCGTCGCCCACATCGCCGGACGTCGGGTGCCCGTGAGGCTCGTGTAGGAGCCGGCCGCCACGACGAGGTTCGTCCCGACGGCCAGCGAGACGGGCTCGGCGTTCGCGAGCACTCGCGACGGGAACTCCGTTCGGGACCACGAGCTGCCGTCGGGCGACGTCCAGTCAAGGCCGCCGGTCGGGCCCGAGCCGACCGCGATGAACCCGTTCCCGAGCGCCGCCACCGCGAGCATGGCCCCCGGACCGAGCCGGTCCGTGCCGCCGTTGTCGCCGACGGCCACCGGGAACCAGCGACGATCCGGGGCCGCGACCGGCGGTCCGGTGCGGGTGGGTGCCGGCGTGGCAGACGGCGTGGCTGACGGGCTGTCGGCGGGTGCCGACGAGGGGATCGACGTCGTGATCGCGGGGGACGCCGTTCCGATCGGCACCGGCGGGCTGGGCGGGCTCGCACACGCGGCCAGGTCGCCGACCAGGATGGCCGCGACGATCGCCCACCGCCAATGCGCCACGCGCAAGGTCCGCATCGCTACCCCGCCCTTTCTGGCCGGTATCGCCGGATCGGCCCGGACACCGTACTCCACGGTCGGAAGAAGGGAAGCCGCCGGCGACCACTGAGACGAGACACGGGCGGACTTGTGGCGGCCGCCGGGGACCTCCGGCCAGACTCGCCGCCGAGCGCCCTGCGTAGGTAGGTCAGGACGCGAGGTGATACGCCATCGCGGTCGACGCTGCGATGTGTACGCGGTAGGGTGTTCCTTGTCGCTCGGCCATCGATCGCCGGCCGAGTCGCCGCGGTCCGTGGCGGATCCGCGGGAACGGAGGAGACGATTCGGAACCCCTGGAGTGGCCTGGGCTTGTCGCGCCTTCGGAACCCGAGCGCCGGAGCCGCGCTCACGGCCTGCGCGCTGCTACTCCTGACGCTGGCGTTCATCGCGATCCCGACCCTCCGATTCGCGGTCTATGCCCCATTCCTCGATCTCGCCCTGAACACGGTCGGCACGGTCATCGCGATCGCGGTCGCGACTCTTGGCTACGCCCGGTTCCGCGAGGAGGGTGGATCCGGCAGCCTGCTCGAGGCATCGGCGTTCCTGGTCCTGGCCGCCGCGAGCTTTGCCAATACGCTCGCGATCGTCACCGGCGCCGACGCCGCGCTCGGGCTCACGCTCTCGGATCCCGGCCAGATGCCGCTCTACTTCTGGGCGGCGGCCCGGCTCCTGGCGGCGGGACTGCTCGCGGCGGGAGCGGCCACTCGATCGGCGCGGCGGATCGAGTCGGCGGGCCACCCTCGCGCCCTGGTCTGGCTGCCGACCATCCTGCTCATCCTGGGCTGCTCGGCGCTCTGGCTGATGAGGGAATACGTGCCCGTCCTGGTCGATCCGGCGACGCTCCGCCAGCTCGCCGATGAGTCTTTCTCGTCGGCCCCGCTGCCGGGCATCAACCCCGGGATCCTGCTCTTCGACGGGGCGGCGGCCATCCTGCTCGGGTTCGCCATCGTCGGCTACTCGCGCAGGACCGGACCGACGAGCGGCGTGCCGAGCTCCTATCTCGTGGTCGGGCTCGTCATCGCCGCGTTCTCGCAGATCCACTTCATCCTCTACCCGGCGGTCTATTCGGCCCTCGTGTCGACCGGCGACGCGCTCCGGGTGGCCTTCTTCCTCGTCCTCGTCGCCGGCATCCAGGCCGGAACGCGGGCCGACCTCCAGGCGCTCCGAACGGCGAACGCGCGGCTCCGATTGTTCGCCGCCTCGGAGGTCGACCGGACGGCGATCGCCGAACGGGCACGCCTCGCGCGGGAGCTGCACGACGGCCTGGCCCAGGACCTGTGGACGACCAAGCTGGAATACGATCGCCTCGTCGGGCTCCTGGGCGACCAGGGGACCCCGATCGAGGCGCAGCTTCAGCGCGTCGGCCGGACGCTCGACGCGGCAGTGGGCGAGGCTCGCGACGCGGTGGGTGCGCTGCGGTCCGGGTTCGACGCCGGCCTGTCGTTCGCAGACGAGTTGCCCCGACGGCTCGACGCGTTCGTCGACAGCACCGGATATCTGGTCGATCTCGAGCAGGACCCGGGGGCGGTGGCGCTCCCAGGAGTCCTCGCCGCGGACGTGTTGCGGATCGTCGAGGAGGCACTCCACAACGTGCAGAAGCACGCCGACGCCACGAAGATCCGCGTCCGCGTCCTGCGTCGGGGCGAAACCGTGATCGTCTCCGTGGACGACAACGGCCGCGGATTCAACCCGTCGGCCACCCTGCCGGGACATGGCCTGGTCGGGCTCCGCGAGCGCGCAGCGCTGCTGGGGGGCACCGTCGAGATCCGTTCCGCGCCGGGCGACGGCACGTCGGTGCAGCTGTTCCTGCCGGTCGCGGTCCTCAATCAATGACCGAACGACCGTCGCTGACCGAACGACCGCTCCGGGTGCTCCTGGTCGAAGACCACGCCCTGGTCCGCTCGGCCGTCCGCCAGGCCCTCGCGAGCGCGCCGGACATCGAGGTCGTGGGCGACGTCGCCTCAGCCGAGGCGGCGCTCGAGGTCGTGTCCGACCTGCGGCCCGACGTGATGCTCATCGACATCGACCTGCCCAGCATGCGCGGGACCGAGCTCGTACGCGAGCTCACGCCCAGGTTCCCCGAGATCTGGCAGGTGATGCTCACCGTGTCCCGATCCGAGCGCGATCTGCTGGATTCCATCCGGTCCGGCGCCCGCGGCTTCCTGTCGAAGGATCTCAGCCCGGACGCACTCGTCAATGCCGTGCGCGACATCCGGAACCGGGTCATGCCGATGTCGCGGGCCGATGCGAGTCTGCTGATCCTCCGCCTCAGCGCGGCCGCGCCGCAGCATCGACCGGTCGGCGTGGCCGTCCTGCCCGAGTTGACCGGCCGTGAAAACGAGGTCCTCGCGCTCCTCGCGGACGGCCTCACGGATCGGGAGATCTCGGTCGCCCTGGTCATCAGCCGGCGGACCGTGGAGTCGCACGTTCGCAACATCCTCGAGAAGCTCACGGTCGAGAACAGGCTCCAGGCGGCCAGGGTGTACCGCCACCGCAGCGCGAGTGCACGTAGGTAGGTCAGGGCATCGGCCACTCGCGGAATCAGGGTCGTCTACGGATGCCTCAGGGGCCGTCCGTATCACAGGATGGAGTGGATCCGGACCCGCGTTGCGCTTGGTGAGCGAGCGCGCGCAGGCCGAACCTGGTGCCCTGGGGGAAACTGAGCGCCCGGTCATCGACGCCTCCGCGGGTCCGGAACCATTCCGCGGGACCGGTGCCGGCACGCCCGGCGGAGTTCGCCTCTTGCCAGGTGCGCCGGTTGAAGGAACGCCCCGTCGTCAGCGCCGCTCGTTGATCCGGATCAGGTTGCCCGCGGGATCGCGGAAGGCGCAGTCGCGGATGCCGTACGGCTGCTCGGTGGGCTCCTGGACGACCTCCGCGTCGCTGGCCTGCAGCCGCGCGAAGGTCGCGTCGAGGTCGGCGGTGGACAGGACGATGATCGCGTAGGTGCCCTTGGCCATCATCTCCGCGATGATGCGCCGCTCATCCTCGGTGATGCCCGGTCCGGCGAACGGGGGAGACAGGACGATGGACGTGTCGGGCTGGTTGGCCGGGCCGACCGTGATCCAGCGCATCCCGCCGTATCCGACGTCATTGCGGACCTCGAAGCCGAGGGTGTCGCGATAGAAGGCCAGGGCGGCATCCGGGTCGTCCTGGGGGAGGAAGCTGGCGTGGATCTGGATGTCCATGGCGGTCACTCTAGCGGCGGGTCGGGCACGCGCGCTTCTCGATTCCTGACCGGTCTGGTCACCTGCTTCGCCACGCACGACGGCATCCCCGCCGTGGCGCGCGCGGCCTGGCGCCGGTAGGTGCTGGGCGGGATGCCGACCAGTTCGGTGAACCGGGTGCTGAACGTGCCGAGCGACGAGCAGCCGACCGCGAAACAGACATCGGTGACGCTGAGGTCGCCTCGCCGCAGCAGGGCCATGGCACGCTCGATCCGCCGCGTCATCAGGTAGCCGTACGGCGACTCGCCGTAGGCCAGCCGGAACTCGCGGCTGAGGTGCCCGGCCGACATGTGCGCGCCGCGGGCGAGCGCCTCGACGTCCAGCGGCTGCGCGTACTCGCGGTCCATCCGGTCGCGGACGCGGCGCAACCAGGCCAGGTCGCGCAGGTGCTGCTCCGGGGCGGATCTGCCGGTCACCTGCGGGATCGTGACACACGTCGGCGGGTCGAGCACGGTGGGCGGACGCTCCACCCTGCCCAGCGTGCCCCGCGGCCGGTCGGGGCGCGCCGTGGTCGGCGGGAGGACCGGCAGCACGCTCGGAGCGGGCATCGGTCAGGCGCCGACGTAGGCCGCGAGGTGCTCGCCGGTGAGCGTCGAGCGGGCGTCGACGAGGTCGGCGGGCGTGCCCTCGAAGACGAGCCGGCCGCCGTCGTGTCCGGCACCGGGGCCGAGGTCGACGATCCAGTCGGCGTGGGCCATGACCGCCTGGTGGTGCGAGATGACGATGACCGACTTGCCCGAGTCGACGAGCCGGTCGAGCAGGCCGAGGAGCTGCTCGATGTCCGCGAGATGGAGCCCGGACGTCGGCTCGTCGAGGACGTAGATACCGCCGGCCTCGGCCATGAGCGTGGCCAGCTTGAGCCGCTGCCGCTCGCCACCGGACAGGGTGGGAAGCGGCTGGCCGAGGGTCAGGTAGCCGAGCCCGACGTCGGCGAGACGATCGAGGATGGCGTGGGCGGCCGGCGTGCGTGCTTTGCCGGCGTCGAAGAACGCCCAGGCCTCCGTGACCGACATCGCCAGGACCTCGCTGATATCGCGACCGCCGAGCTTGTATTCCAGCACGGACGGCTCGAAGCGCTTGCCCTCGCAGACCTCGCAGGGCGTCGTGACGGTGTCCATGAACCCGAGCTCCGTGTAGATGACACCGACCCCGTTGCAGTTGGGGCAGGCGCCCTCGGAGTTGGCGCTGAACAGCGCGGGCTTGACGCCGTTGGCCTTGGCAAAGGCCTTGCGGATCGGCTCCAGCAGATCGGTGTACGTCGCCGGGTTGCTCCGTCGCGAGCCGCGGATCGCACCCTGGTCGATCGAGACGACGCCCTCGCCGGCGGGAATCGAACCGTGCACGAGCGAGCTCTTGCCGGAACCGGCGACGCCGGTGACGACCACCAGGACCCCGAGCGGGATGTCGACGTCGACGTTCTGGAGATTGTGGGTCGTCGCGCCACGGATCTCGAGGGCGCCGCGGGGAGCCCGCAGGGACGACTTGACGGCGGCCCGGTCACTGAGGTGGCGGCCGGTCAGGGTGTCGCTGGTTCGCAGGTCCACCACGGACCCTTCGAAGCACACGCTTCCGCCGGCCGCTCCGGCGCCCGGGCCGAGGTCGACGACGTGATCGGCGATCGTGATCGTCTCCGGCCGGTGCTCGACCACCAGGACCGTGTTGCCCTTGTCCCGCAGCAGCACGAGCAGGTCGTTCATGCGCTGGATGTCGTGGGGGTGCAGCCCGATCGTCGGCTCGTCGAAGACGTAGGTGACATCGGTCAGCGCCGAGCCGAGGTGGCGGATCATCTTGACCCGCTGCGACTCGCCACCCGACAGGGTGCCGGTCGGTCGGTCCAGCGACAGATACCCGAGGCCGATCTCCACGAACGAGTCGAGCGTCGCCGCGAGCGACGCCAGCATGGGCGCGACCGACGGTTCGTCGAGGCCGCGGACCCAACCGGCGAGGTCGCTGATCTGCATCGCGCAGGCGTCGGCGATGCTGACGCCGCGGATCTTCGAGGACCGTGCGGCCGCGCTGAGGCGCGTGCCGCCGCATTCGGGGCAGGTCCTGAAGGCGGCGATCCGATCCACGAACGCGCGGATGTGCGGCTGGAGCGAGTCGATGTCCTTGGCCAGCATCGACCGCTGGATCCGCGGGATCAGCGCCTCGTAGGTGAGGTTGATGTCGTTGACCCTGACCTTGACCGGCTCGCGGTACAGGAGGTCGTGCAACTCCCGTTCCGTGTACTCGCGGATCGGCTTGTCGGGGTCGAAGAAGCCCGATTCCCGGAGGACCCGCACGGCCCAGCCGTCGGCCGTGAAGCCCGGGATCTTGATGGCGCCCCCGGCGAGGGACTTGGTCTCGTCATAGACCTCGCTCAGGTCGATGTCGCTGACGCTGCCGATGCCGTCGCAGCGAGGGCACATGCCCCCCGTCACGCTGAAGGCCCGCCGCTCGGTGTGGCCGTTGCCGCGCTCGACCCTGATCGCGCCGGAGCCGGTGACCGAGGGGATGTTGAAGGCGTATGCCTTGGGTGAGCCGATATGCGGCTGCCCCAGCCGGCTGAAGACGATCCGCAGCATCGCGTTGGCGTCGGTGGCCGTGCCGACCGTGGAGCGGACGTTGGCGCCCATTCGCTCCTGGTCCACGATGATCGCCGTGGTCAGCCCGTCGAGGACGTCGACGTCAGGGCGCGCCAGCGTCGGCATGTAGGTCTGCAGGAACGCGCTGTAGGTCTCGTTGATCAGCCGCTGCGACTCCGCGGCGATCGTGCCGAAGACCAGCGAGCTCTTGCCCGAGCCGGACACGCCCGTGAACACCGTCAGCCGGCGCTTCGGGATCTCCACGCTGACATCCTTGAGATTGTTCACGCGCGCGCCGTGCACGCGGATCAGATCGTGGCGGTCGGCGTCGGGCGGCGCGGTCGACGGCGTGTCGGGCGTCGTGGGTTTGCTCATCGTATCCCCATCCTGGGCGGGGCGACGTTCACCGTCCAGGCCGGTCAAACGTGCGGAAGGTGCACGGTCACTCTAGCGCCGGCCCGGGGATCCGCGCTTCTCGATTCCTGATCGCCTGGTCATGGCCTTCGCCATGTTCGACACATCCGGACGGCGTCCCGACCTGCGCCGAGACCTAGCCGCCCAGCTTCTGGAGCACGGCCTTGGCCAGCTCGACGACATCGTCCTTGTGGTCCTTGCCGTCCTGGATGTCGATCTCGACGTGGAGGACCCCGCTGTCCGGGCTGAGACCGATCGAAAGGTAGAAGTTGCCGGCCGACAGGTGCTCGAGATAGGCGCCGGTGCCCAGCCCGGAGATGGCCTCGGCCCCGACGGGCGTGTCGCCGAGGGGCACGAAGGCGTCGAGCGCGATCTCCATCGCGGTCTTGGAGCCGTAGACGCTGCAGCGGGGCGGGAACTGCTCTTCCTGCGGCGGGCCTCCATCCGGAACGATGCCGGCCACCAGGTCGGTCGGCAGCAGGTCGCAGAAGTGCTTGACGGCCTTGGCGTTGTCGAGGACCGACCCTGACCCGGTTCCGCCCGCCGCCTGCGTTGCGACCGCCGATGCCTGGCCTGCGGCGGCCGTCGCGCCCGCTTGCGCCGCGGCGCTCGGTTGGGTGGTCCCGGCGGGCTGTCCTCCCGCGCTGCATGCCGCCAGCAGCGCCATCGTGGCGAGAAGCCCCGCTACCTTCATGGCATCCTCCCTTCGCTCTGCCCGGCACACGATAACGGCACGCCGTCGAGCGGCGTCACGTCGCGTGGCGTGCGCCCGTACCCGCTGATGGGCGTCGGGGATCGCCGGGCGCCGCCCGGACATGGCGACGCCCCCGAAGAACGGGGGCGTCGCGTCGGATCGATGGGCGAGCCGGGTCGATCGGCCCGCCGGGATCAGTTGAGGAGAGCCGCCAGGAGGGCGACGAATTCCCTGATCGTCTGAGGGTTGACGACGAACGACGGCGCGGGGTCGGACTCGCCATCACATGACTCCGAGTCATCGCTCTCGCTCGACTCGGACGTCTCGGACGACTCGGCGGACTCGCTCGACTCGCTCGACTCATCCGCTTCCGTGGTCTCCGTCGCCGTGCTCGTGTCGGTGACCGTCGTGGTCGCCGTTTCGGTCGTCGTGGCCGTGCACGTGGTGGATGTCTCGGTCGTGGTCGTCTCGGATGTCTCGGTGGTCGTCTCCGACGTCTCGGTGGTCTCGACGACGATCTTGCCGCTGCCTGTCGCGGTCAACGTGGCACCGTTCACGACGGCGGTCCCGTCGATCATCACGATCCCGGCCGGCTCGCCCGCCGGCACCGGCACGTTGCCGTGGTACGCGGCGCCCTGGCCACTGCGGGTCAGGACGACCGAGACGTCCCCGGTCCTGAAGTGCACGACGGCGTCGATCGTCGCGGGGCGGAAGTCCTTCGCCGCATGGAGGACCGCGAGAACGCGGAAGACGCCCCCGGGATGGGATGCGTTGCCCTTGATCTTCAGGCTGGTGGCGACGTTCCCGCCCGCGTGGCCGCTGGCATGCGCGCCACTGTTCCCGTGGACCCCCGGATCCTTGGCGGCGACGGCGCCGGTCATGGCGAGGGCCGCACAGAGCGCAAGGACGGAGGCCATCGAGGCTTTGCGTTTCATCAAGTCGGGACTCCTTCGGGTGTCCGGTGGTGTCGGCGGTGGAAGATGAGGGATGAGCGCTTCGGGTCTCTGGCCGGACCTTCCTACTAACGAAGGACCCCGGGCGGCGTTATGGGCACAGCACCCCACTGGGGCGGACCGGACCGGACCGACCTGGCGACGCACCGGTTCCGGGCACGGACGTAGACGCGGTATCGCGCCAATCGCGAAGGCCGACGCGGGTCTCGACGCCCCGGCGTCGAACCTCTACAGCGCGGCGCGGCTCGTCCTGTGCGACGTGGATCGCGCCGAGGACGCCGCCCAGGAAGCGCTCGCGCGATCCACATCGAGCCGGTTCCACCGACGCCGTCGGCGTCGCCGATCGCGAGCCCGTAACGCGGTCGATCGCAGGCGGATGCCCCGGCCCGACGATCGCGGTCGCCGGGGCGTCCTCGCGCCCGTCGCCGATCGCGCGCCTATCCCGCCGCCACGTACACCGGATTCGTGAGCGCGAGCACATCGCCGTTGGGCGCGTCCCCCTCGCGCACGTCGAGGCGCCACCACGTCTTCGCGACCAGACCCTCGATGACGAGATGGGTGGTTCCCGGCCTGCACGCCCCGAGCGGAGTCACCGAACCCGACGTGGCGTACCACAGCGTGGCGGGCGCCAGAACCTCCCCGACGTCGACCGTGAGGTCGAACGTCCCGTCGGCCGGAAGTCGCTCGCCGGGCAGGACGACGTCGGCGCCGTCCGACCCCCGGGCCCGGAAGGACACGATCGGCCCGGAGGACAGGAACACGTGCCCGCGCCGGATGCCGTCGAGGATGGATGCTTCGCTGCGATCGTCGGCGTACACGTGGTTCATGGGCAGCGCGATGTACTCGTCCTCCTCCGCGGAGTGGCTGTCCGTCCCCGACACGGCGGTCGGCCGGAAGCCCGCGTCGAGCAGGTCCGTCCAGAGGGCGAGCGCCCCGTTGTTGTCCGACTCCGGCATCCTCCACCGGCCGTTCCAGACCTCGATCGCGTCGATCGTCGCGTAGTCGACCAGCGCGTAGTCCCAGTGGCAGCCCGAGCACCACGGATTACCGAACGCACTTGGATGGTTGATCGAGATGAGGGCACCCTGGCGATGGGCCCGCTCGACGATCCGGGCGGGGCCACCGCCGCGCGTGACGTCGTACCACTCGATCGCCTCGCCGAGCCCGAAGCAGTTGAGGTGCCCGTTGAAGGTCGTGACCTCGCTGCCCCGGATCGGGGTGATCGTGTCCGGCCAGTGATCCTGCTCGCGATGGTGGCTGACCGTGTTGTGATCGGTGATGGCCAGGAAGTCCTGGCCTCGCTCCACGGCGCCCCGGACCCGATCCTCGACCGTGATCTCGCCGTCGCTGTGCACCGTGTGCGAGTGGAGGTCACCCCGGTACCACCGCGGACCGTCCGCCTTCGGTGGTGCGTTCGCCACGACCGATGCTTTGGCCGGCGCCGGACGTTGCGTGCCGGGAGCCGCGAGCGTCGCACTCGCCTCGACGTGATAGTCGAGGTAGCCCGTCTCCGTCCCGTCGTTGAGGATCTCACTGGGGGAGATGACGATCGACCATGTTCCCGAGGGGAGCGGCCCCGCGAGGAACCCCGGACTCGCGATCGACTCGCCGATCCGCATCTCTTCGGCGCGATGTGCCGCCGTGCCTCGGAAGCCGTCGGGATCGAAGAGGGACATCGAGAGCACGTTCGCCTCGTGCTCGGACCCCAAGTCGGTCGGGCCCCACCGGAGCCCGATCCGGAGTTCCGCGGCGTGGTCCGGAACGTGGATCTCGAAGCGGTGGTGTCGCTGACGATCGCGGTGCGTCCACCGTCCGCTATGGTCGAGCAGGGGCACGACAGCACCAGCCACGTCAGGCCGCGCCGAACCGTTCCACGAGTGCGGGCTGGCCCGCAAGGTAGCCGTCGAGGATCCGTCCCGCGACATCGACCGACGGGACGAGGGGGTGGAGGGCGAGGGCCTTGATCGCCATCGCCCGGGAGCCGGACAAGGCCGCCTCGATCGCCGCCCGCTCGGCCGCCCGGACCGACAGGATCAGCCCCTGTGCGTCCAGCGGGACGCTCCCGATCGCCACCGGGACGATCCCGCCCCGGCCCAGGACGCAGGGGACCTCCACGATGGCCTCCTCGTCGAGGAACGGCAGGCTGGACCGGTTCGGAACGTCCAGGATCATGACCCGCTGGCCGTCGCCGTGCAGGGCGTCGACGAGGTCCAGGGCGAGCCGCCCATAGTCGCCCGCACCGCGCGCGGCGACGATCCCGGCCATGTCGTCCTCGCGTCCGGTCCAGGCCTCCTCCATGTAGTGCGCCTCACGGTCGGCGTGGGTCCGCTTCCAGTCGCGGAGGGCCTCGACCGGCGACCCATGTCCCGCGTAGAAGGCCGCCTGCTGCTTCGCGAGGAAGGAGGACCGGATGCGCCCGGACTGCATCGCCTCGAGCGCCTCGGCATTGAAGTAGTAGTAGTACAGGTATTCGTTCGGGATCATCCCCACCGATCGCAGCCAGTCGGCCCCGAACAGGCGGCCCTCTTCGAATGTCTCGAGACGATCCGGGTCGGCGAGCAGCCCCGGCAGGACGTCGCGGCCTCCGTGGAGCACGCCCCGAAGCCAGCCGAGGTGATTGATCCCGAAGTAGTCGAACCACAGATCGCCGGCCGGCTGGCCGAGCGCCCCGGCGACCCGCTTGCACAGGTCGAGCGGCGCATCGCAGATCCCGATCACCCGGTCCCCGAGGACGCGGCGGACGGCCTCGGTCACGAGCCCGACCGGGTTCGTGAAGTTCACGAACAGCGCGTCCGGCGCGCGACGGGCGACCACCTCCGCGATCCCCGTGACGATCGGGACCGTCCGCAATGCGAACGTGAGGCCACCGGGACCCGTGGTCTCCTGTCCGATCACGCCCTGGGCGAGCGCGGCGGTCTCATCGAGCACCCGTCCGGCCATGCCCCCGGCGCGGACGGCGCAGTAGACCACGTCCGCACCGTCGACGGCCGCCTCGAGGCGGGTCGTCCGCGTGACCGGGACGGTCACCCCGAGCTCCTCGGAGATGCCGTCCAGGACGCAGCCGATCCGGTCGAGGCGGGCCTGGTCGATGTCGTAGAAGGCGACCTCGTCGTAACGGGTCGCGACCTCGCCCGAGGCGAGGGCTCGATACATCACCGGGGTGCGAAACCCACCGGCGCCGATCAGGGTCAACTTCATGGACGCGATTGAACCAAATCTGAACCGCTTGGGTCAAGGACCAAAATTGAACCATAACGGCCGTGGCCCGTGCCGGGCATCCATGCGACCGCCAACCGAGCGTGCGGGCCGGGACCCGCTACAGGGCGAGACGGGCCTGGCCGACCCCGGCGCTGAGCGTGGTCGCGAACGCGTACCGGTCCCCGCGGTTGAGCAGTCGAGCCGTCTCGAACGGCTCGTCGTACTGATCGAACGTCATCTCGTCAAGCTCGAGCAGCGGGTCTCCCGGGGCGACGGTCAGCAGCGAGGCGGTGCGCTCCGTCGCGGGCACCGCCCGGACCACGACCTCGGCCCGGCTCGGGATGAGGCCGGCCCGTTCGCGGATCGTGCCGTACAGCGACCGGCTCGCGAAGTCCACCCCGGCCACGGACGCGATGAGGCGCGGGTGGAGGACCGAATGGTCCAGCGAGATCGGGACGCCCTCGATGTAGCGGACGCGCTCCAGCTCGAACACCTTCGAGGTCGTGACGACCCGCAGGTCCGACGCCTCATCCGGGGTGGCCGCCCTCGCGCGTGCCACGAGGACGTCACTGGTCACCATGTACCCGTGGCGGGCCGCCCACTCCGTGAGGCTCGGTGGCCCTTCGATCCGTTCCGTGACGCCGGGCCCCACGACCACCCAGCCGCCTCGGCCCCGAGCCTGGATGAGACCCTTCGAGCCGAGCGTGGACAGGGCTCGCCGGAGGGTGTTGCGGGCCACTCCGAGGCGGGCGCCAAGCTCGCGCTCCGGCGCGAGGCGGCTCCCCGGCAGGAGTCGGCCCGTGCGGATGTCGGCCTCGATCCGGCGCAGGACCTGGACGGAGGGCAGATCCTCGCCGTGGACGTCCATGCGTCCGGTGTCGGGGGACTCGGCCGCGTCTTGACGCTGGTTCATCGGTCGTTCACGCTCGCCCACATGACGCTCGCCGTGCCCGATGATGGGAGATCCCGCAGCGCCGCCCCCCACCGGGCAGGCGCCGCCGACCCGACGGGCGCTCGATACGACGAGACCGCATTGTATGCGCTCGAAACGGCCCGGCTCGACCTGTCGCGCGCGTGAATGTCGATGTCGCCTGCGTCGGCGACCCGTTCCTCGATCTGATCTTCCTGGGCCTCCCGGCCCTGCCGGTCCCGGGCCAGGAGCAGCTCGCCGAGCGCCTGGTCATCGTCCCGGGCGGCATCGCGAACGTCGCCTACGCCCTCGGGCGCCTGGAACTCCGGGCCGTCATCTGTGCCCCGATCGGGCGTGACCCGGCCGGGCGGCTGCTGGGCGAGCTGATGGCCGATGCGGGCCTGACCTGGCTCGGGCGAGACTCCGAGGTCACCCCGGTCTCGGTCGCGCTGCCGGCCGACGGCGAGCGCGCCTTCATCACGGTGAGCCCGCCGCCGACGATCGATCTCGAGACCCTGGCCGGGGTGACGGCGCGGGCCATCGTCGTCGACCTCCCGTCGGCATCGCTCGTGCCGGCGCATCCCGCGGTGTACGCCGTCGTGGGCGACCCGGAGGTGGGGGCGATGGCCGGGCGACTGCCGTCCTCGCTCACCGGCGTCCGCGCACTGATCCTGAACGAGCGCGAGGTCCGCGGACTCACCGGCCGTGCCGATGTTCCGGACGCGGCCGGCCGCCTGGCCGCCCTGGGGACGACCGTCGTCGTGACCCGTGGGCCGGCCGGTGTCAGCGCGGTCGAACCCGATGGACGGACGACGACCGTCGCCGCGCCGCCGGCCGACATCGGTGACACGACCGGCGCCGGCGACCTGTTCGCGGCCGCTTACATCTGGGCGGACCTGGCCGGCCGTCCGCTCGAGGAGCGGCTCCATCTCGCCACGCGATATGCGTCGCTCTCCCTCGAGCGGGCGGCCGGTCGTCAGAAGGGCATCGCCCTGCGCGAGTTCAGGGACCTGTCGCCCGACATCTCGGTGCCGATGTCCTGACGGGCTCCGGGCGGGTCAGGGGAGGTCGCCCGCCGCCAGGACGATCCGGCCCCGCAGCGTGGTGCCCGGCGCGATGGCCAGGCCCGACCCGAGATAGGCCGACCAGATGGGGTGGTTGCCGTCGAGGGTCCGCACCCCGCCGTACCAGTCGAGCACGTGCAGGACGGGCGATCCATCGGCCAGTTCCGCCCGGGCATGCTGGGTCCCCGACGACAGCACCGTGAGGGATCGCCGGCCGTCCGTCGCCCCGGCGACGAGGATCGCCCGCTTGACGCTGCGATAGTCGTTGCTCCCCGCGGCGGTCGCGTCCTGCTCCCAGGTGGGGGCGGGATCGAGGGTCGAGTTCGAGCCCGGGGTCCCCGCCGCGTAGCCCGAGGTCCGGCCGATATGGTCATCCGGATAGAGGCTCCACTCCCCGACGCGGCGCCACCACAGGTCGGTCAACTCGCGCGCGGGCCGCACGGTCAGGCCGACCTCCTTGGCGTTGAAGGCACGGGAGCCGACGTAGGTGCACTCGTACTCGAAGGCGACGGTCCGTCCCTCGATGCGGGCGGAGATGGATCCCCGCCAGTCCCGGCTCGCGAGCGGCGCGCGCGCTCCATCGCGCCCGAGGGCGACGACCTCGCCGCCGTCGGTCTTCGGGCAGGGGACCGGGATGTGGGGCATGTCGACGTCCAGGACGTGGAACTCCGGCCAGCCCCGGAGCCACGGTTTGCCGTTGCTGGAGACGGCCAGCGTCCCCGGCTCGGACAGGTCGAGCTCGAGCTCCTCGGCGCGCTCCATCACACCCGCCGCCGGGGCACTCGCTCCGGGCCAGGGCCACTCGTACCCATCCACCAGCCAGCCCTCGGGATGCCGGAACTCGACCCGGACGACCTCGGAGCCCGGCTCCCGACGCAGCGCAAGATGGGCCGTCTCGCCCGGCCGCGCCGTCAGCGCGACGTCGCCGTCCGCCTCCCCGCCGGTCACCCGGACGTCGAGCCCGGCGAACGACCGATGCGAGTAGCGGTTGACCACCGCCAGCTCGAGCCGGTCGCCCGCCTCGTCGAAGTCGGCCGCGGAGATCGCGATCGGCGAGTACATCTTGTGGACGTGCCACAGCTCCGGCCTGGGCCGGTTCCACGCGTCGAAGATGCCCCAGTCGCCATCCCCCCGGCGGAACACGCCGGGTTCGGCCGGGTAGTGGTCACGGGTCCGCACGTAGTCGGTGACCGGGAGATGGGCCCACGGGCCTTCGCCGATCGTGAGGTCGAGCGGGATGGCGAAGACCTCCCCGAAGCCGCCCCAGATCAGCCCGCCGATGACGCCCCGGTCCTGGAGCGCGGCCTCCATGAACGGCTTGTAGCCCGCTCCCCAGTAGTCGCGGATCCCCGGGTCGATCGCGAGGCCGTAGCCTTCGCCGGGTCCGCGGAGGCACGGTGCGAACAACGGCGCGTACTCGTCCAGGACGACCGGCTGGTCATACGAGCCGAGCCACTCGAGGTCCTCCTGCCACGTCCGATCCCAGCCCGGGTAGTGGTAGCTCCGGATGTCGGGTCGCTCCGGGGCAGGCTTGCGCACGAGCGCGTTCTCGTCGCCCAGCTCGTTCAGGTCGAACGAGAAGGTGGTCGGACGGCTCGGGTCCATCGACCGCACGAGGGCCAGCTGCGCATCGAACGCGGGGCCCCAGCGGCTCTCGTTGCCGAGGTCCCAGACGATGACCGAGCAGCGCCCCCTGTCGCGCATCACGGTCTCGGCCGTCACATCCAGCAGGTACGGGATCAGCTGCGCCGCCTCGTTCGTGCGGGTCCAGTGATGGTCGTCGAAGCCGCCCGAGAAGCAGATGGGCGGCTGCTCGAACACGAACATGCCGACTTCGTCGCAGACGTCGAGGAGGTGCGGGCTGGGCGGGTAGTGCGAGGTCCGGATGACGTTGACGTTCGCCCGATGCAGGTTGACCACGTCCTCGCGCATGTCCTCGGCCGAGAGGGCCCGGCCCTTGAGGATCCGGGAGTCGTGCCGGTTGACGCCCCGGATGCGGATCGGCGCCCCGTTGACGAGCAGCTGGTCGCCCCGCGCCTCGACCCGCCGGAATCCGATCCGACGGCGGTACGCCTGCGCCGTCCCGCCATCTCCACGCACGACCACCTCCAGGTCGTACAGGCGGGGCTCTTCGGCCGACCACGGATCGACGGCCAGCGGCTCGGTGACGAACGCCAGGCGCTCGCTCGCCGCGCCGCCGATCGACCCGCGCCGGCTCGACCGGTGGACCACGTCGCCGGCCCCGTCGCTGACCGTGACGTCCAGGTCGTAGCTCCGGGCATCCCGGCCGAGGTTGATGACGTCCACCCCGAAGCCGAGCGTCCCGGTGCCGTGGCCGGGATCCCAGTCGGGGTCGAGGTCGAGCTGGCCGAGATGGACCTCGGGGGTCGAGAAGAGGCAGATGTCGCGCCAGATCCCGAGCAGGGACATGTGGGCGTACCAGCTCATGTCGTCCAGGACGGCATACGGCGTGAACTCGGTCAGGGTGATCGCCAGGGCATTCCCGGCCGGCCGCAGGAACGCGGTGATGTCGATGTCGAAGGACGTCGCGCCGCCGCCGTGGACGCCGGCGAGCGAGCCGTTGACGTACACCTCGGCCCGGCCGTACGCGCCGTCGCAGCGCAGGAACACGGCCCGGCCCGACCATGCGGCCGGCACCTCGAGCGACCGGTGGAACGTGGCGACGCCGTCCACCGGGACGAGCCCGTCGTAGACGATGTGCCCGGGGACGCGCGTCGCGACCGCATCCGCGATCGAGGAACCGGGACCACCGTACGGCCCGCCGGTGAACGCCCACGCGCCGCCGAGGTCGAGACGGTCGGGCTCGGGCGGGAGCTCGCGCAGTCCGCGCGCGATGTGCCGGGTGTCCACGGACAGCTCGGTCGAAGTCGCCCCCGCGCCGGCCGTGACCGTCACCGTGCCGTGCTGTCCGATGGACAGGCCCTGGCGCAACGGGACGCGGAAGACCCCGGCGGGGTCGGTCCGAACGTCGAAGGCCCCGGCGTCACCGGTGACGCGCACCGCTGTGTCGGCGACGCCCGTGTAGTCCGCCGACGCGAGCGTGCCGATGAGTCCACCGCGCGAATTGCCGACGACCGTGAGGACCGGCGCCGGAGGAACGGACGAGAAGAGTCGCAGCTCGGACATCGCGACGTCCGGCCCGGCGATACGCTCGACGCGCACCTCGAGGGTGCCCTCCGCGAACGCGCCGGACGGGACCGCGACCCGCACGACGGTCGCCGTTCCCCGGGCGAGCTTGGTCGGCGGATGCAGCTCCAGCCCGCGCGACGTCATCGACACCGTCCGATCCACGTCGCGTTCGCACAGGTAGATCGCCTCGAGCTCGTGCGAGGCGTCCGGGTCCAGGCCGGGGAAGACGGCCACCATGGCTTCGGGGTCCCAGCCGGTGAATCGGAGGCTGTCGCTCGGCAGCGTCGCCACGTCGACGTCGGACGTCTCGATCCGTCGCTTGGTCCTCGTCCGCATGTGCGGGGCCTGGAGCTCGAGGCCGCACTGCTCGAGCGCGATGAGGTAGCGCCCGGATCCGGCCGGCTCGCGGGTCGCCATCAGTCGACCGCCGGCACGCTGGATCGGGCGGCCACGGGTGCGCTCGTCAACCAGCGCCGCAGCGCGGGGTCGGACAGGATCCCGTCGACGAGCAGCCGTTGGGCGGCATCGAGCGCGGGGATCGGGGGGCTGGGTTCGCCCACCTTCCAGCCGAGCGCCTGGAGGGCCGTCTTGAGGCCGGCCAGCCAGTCGCCCTGATCGAAGACGCGGGCGAGCTCGACGATCGCGGCCTGGAGCGCGATCGCTTCCGCCCGTGGTCGTTCGTCGCGGATGGACACCGCCAGCGCCTGCAGCAGACGTGGCGCGAAGTTGGCCATCGCCGAGATCAGGCCGTCGGCGCCCGACCAGAGCGAGATCGCGGCGAGGTGTTCGCGGCCCTGCAGGACGCTGAAGTCGTCCGACCGAAGCGCGAGGAAGGCGTCGAAGGCGATCCAGTCGCCGGCCGAGTCCTTGATGCCGACGATGTCGGGATGGGCGGCGAGGATCCGGACCGTCGACGGCGCCAGGGACAGATGCGTGTTCTGTGGGATGTTGTAGAGGACGATCGGAGCCGCGGCCCGCTTGGCGACCGTCTCGAAGTAGTCGACGATCCGGGCTTCCGACGCCACGGGGTAGTAGAACGGGGCGGCGACGACCAGGTAGTCGGCCCCGACATCCGCGATCCGACCCGCCCGCGCCAGCGTCCGATCCAGGCCCGTATCCCCGACACCGACGTACACGGGGATGCGCCCGCCGACCTGGTCCACGGCCACCCGGGCGACCCGCAGGGCCACGTCGTCGGGCAGCCACGTGAGCTCGCCCGACGAGCCGAGGACGAACAGGCCGTCCAGGTCGGGCACGAGGGCGTCGATGAGACGGCGGAGCACGTCCTCCGCAACGCTGGCCATCGGCCGTCATCGGGGTCACCAGCGGGCAGACGATCCCGGCTGGTCGTGGACCGGTGCGGCCTGTCACGCCAGACCCGGCACGAGGATCCGCTTGGTGGTCGCCGCTTCGGCCCGGAGCAGGGCAGGGCCTGACTCCAGCGGCGCGAACTCGACCTGGCGCCGGGCCCGGGCCAGGTCGCCGGCCGTGATCGCCGCGGCGGCCGCGACGAAGTCGGCGAAGCAGTGGCTCGCGGATCCCTGGACCGAGATCTCCCGGACGGTCAGGTCCAGGAGGTCCATCTCGGTCGAGCCAGGATGGCCACCCAGGACGACGATCCGCCCGCCCCGGCGCACCGCGGCGACCGACGCGGCGATGGCCGGGCCTGCCCCGGCCGTCTCGAAGACCACCTCCGCGTCGATCCCGCCGGCCCGGTCGTACGGGATCGCGACGGTCGCCCCGCCTTCGAGGGCTGCCTCGCGGCCCAGCTCGGACCGACTGACGGCGACGACCTCCGCTGCCCCGGCCAGGACGGCCGCCTCCACGACGCACAGGCCCAGCGATCCGATCCCGATGACCGCGACACGGCGGCCGGCGAGGTCGAGCTGGTGGACGCCGTGGAGGGCCACGGCGAAGGGTTCGACCAGGACCGCCCGCTCGAGGGCGACGTCCGCGCCGACGGGCACGCAGACGCTGCCGTCGGCCACGAGATAGTCGGCCATCCCGCCGTCGGCGCTCATGCCGAGGGCGACCTGGAGCGCGCACCGATTGGCATGGCCGGTGGTGCAGTCGGCGCACGTCCCGCACGGGTGCGACGGCCACGGCGCGACTCGAGCGCCGACGGCCACGCCGGATGCCGGACCGGCCTGGGCCACGACCCCCACCATCTCATGACCCAGGGTGATCGGGGCCGCCCGGCCGTTCACCGGGTGCGGCCTGACCGGGACGGTGATCGGCCCGAGCCGGACCTCGTCGACGTCCGTTCCGCAGATCGCCGCCGCCTCGATCCGGATCAGCACCTGCTCGTCACCGGGCACGGGCACCGGGATCTCGTCGAGGCGGACGTCGGCGCGGGCGTGCCATCGGACGGCCCTCATGCCGGATGCCAGCCGATCTCCGCGTGCAGGATGACCGCCTCCTCGATGAGCTCGTCGGCGATGCGCCGGTGATACGCGTCGAACGGCACCACCGGCTGACGGACGGCGGCCCGGGCGAAGATCCCCTGGCGGACCGCGAACAGCTTCAGGAACTGGTTCGAGATGTCGATGTGCTGGTTCTGCCAGCCGAGGATCGGCAGGAGCCGGTCGAACAGCACCCGCGCCGAGGCTCGATCGCCACCACGATAGCGACGGACCACCTCGGCGATCACCCAATGCAGCCCGCCCGGTGTCACGGCGTGGATCCCGCGATCGAGCGCCTCGATCAGCTGCGGGACCGCCCACCCGGCACACACGTTGAGCCGACCGGCGGTCGCGGCCAGGATCGCGCTGTACTTGCTGCCGGCCGGGACCGTTTCGACCTTGATGATCCGGAAGGGCTCCAGTTCCTCGAACAGGCGGACGATCGTCCCGACCGGCAGCCCGGGTCCGCCCCACTCGAGGTCCTGGATCATGAGCAGCTCGATCGGCGCCTCGCACACGGTCCGGAAGTAGGCCAGAGTGGCCGGCTCGTCGTGGAGCAGCGCCACGGGCGCCTGGACGAGGACACCGGCCGCGCCGTGGGTCGTCGCGGACTCGGCCAGGGACCGGGCGGTCCGGGCGTCATCGGCGCTCGCTCCGACGATGACCGGCACGAGCCCGCCCGCCTGCCCGAGGACCGCACGGGTGGCCGTCTCTCGCTCCTCTGCCGAGAGCCGGGAGACCTCACTGGCCACGACGGGATACAGGAGACCATCGACGCCGGCCGCCAGACGATCGGCGACTCCGCGCGCGAAGCTGTCAAGATCGATCCGGTCGTCGTCGTCGAACGGGGTCTGGGGGATCGCGACGACCCCGGACAACGGATGGAGCTCCTTCATCGGGTCACACGACTCCCGGGCAGAGGCACGACGGTGGCGCGGTGCGGGACTCTCGAGCGAACCACCGGGCGGCGGCGTCGCGCTCTTGACATATTATACGATGAATAGACCATCGACACATGGCGAGGAGGCGGCGGCGTGGCACATGACGAACGGGGGCCCCGGCGGAGCCAGTCGTGGTGGGACGCCGGTCCCCTGGACCTGATCGGCCATCGGTCCCAGTTCCGGATGCAGGGTTATCCGGAGGAAGCGTTCACCGGTCGACCGGTCATCGGGATCCTGAACAGCTGGAGCGAGGTGGCCGGGTGCAACGCGCACCTGCGCGACCTCGCCGAGCACGTGAAGCGTGGCGTGCTGAGCGCCGGCGGCTTCCCCGTCGAGGTCCCGGTGATCTCGCTCGGCGAGCCCATCATCAAGCCGACCGCGATGCTCTATCGGAACCTCATGGCGATGGCGGTCGAGGAGTTGATCCGGGGCAACCCGCTCGATGGCGTCGTCCTCCTGGCGAGCTGCGACAAGACCGTCCCGGCCGCCCTCATGGGTGCCGCCAGCGTGGACGTGCCGGCGCTCATGGTGACCGGCGGCCCGATGCTCAGCGGCCGGTTCCGCAACGAGGATGTGGGGGCGTGCACGGACTGCTGGAGGCTGCAGGACGAGGTGCGCGGGGGCCGGATGTCGCAGGCCGACTGGGACGAGTTCGAATCCGGGATGTGCCGGAGTTACGGCCATTGCTCGCCCATGGGCACGGCGTCCACGATGGCCTGCATGACCGAGGCGCTCGGGATGGCGCCGAGCGGCAGCGCGGCAATCCCGGCCGTGGATTCGCGCCGCGGGCACGTGGCCGAGCGGGCCGGCGCCCAGATCATGGACCTCGTGGCGGCGGGCACCCGCCCCTCGGACATCATGACCCGTGGCGCATTCGAGAACGCGATCCGGACCCTCCACGCGATCGGCGGCTCGACCAACGCGGTGATCCACCTCATGGCCATCGCCGGCCGGCTCGGCGTGGACCTCCCGATCGACCTGTTCGATGAGCTCGCCGCGACCACGCCGCTGCTCCTCAACATCAAACCCTCCGGGGCCTATCTCATGGAGGACTTCTACTACGCGGGCGGCCTGCCGGCCGTCCACGCCCAGATCTCCGACCTGCTCCACCTCGATGCGCTGACCGTGTCCGGCCGGAGCCTGGGTGAGGCGATCGCGGGCGCGAGGATCGTCAACGACGACGTGATCCGGCCGCGCGAGCTCCCGCTCCTGACCGGCGGCAGCCTCGCGATCCTGCGCGGCAACGTCTGCCCGGACGGTGCGGTGCTCAAGGTGTCGGCCGCCAGCAGCCGTCTGCTCCAGCACGAGGGACGGGCGGTCGTGTTCCACGATGTCGACGAGCTCCACGCCACGATCGACGATCCCGCCCTGGACATCGGTCCGGACGACGTCCTGGTCCTGCAGAACGGCGGACCCGTCGGGGCGCCGGGCATGCCCGAATACGGGCACCTGCCGATGCCGGCGCAGCTCCTGCGCCAGGGGGTGACCGACATGGTCAGGATCAGCGACGCCCGGATGAGTGGCACGGGCTTCGGCACTGTCGTGCTCCACATCACCCCGGAGTCGGCGATCGGCGGCACGCTCGCGCTCATCCGGACAGGCGATCGGATCCGGCTGGACACCGCCGGGCGGCGCCTCGACGTGCTCGTGAGCGACGAGGAACTGGCCGAGCGCCGGCGCGCCTGGGTGCCTCGGCCACCGAGCGACACGCGAGGCTATCGGGGCCTGTACCTGCGGACCGTCATGCAGGCCAACGACGGGTGCGACCTGGACTTCCTGGTCGGCCGGTCAGCCCCGGTCCGAGCCGGGATCACCCACGGCTGAATGGCCGGGACGGCGCGTTGTCCGGCCCTGGCGGATACTCGAAGCTCAGTTGGGACTGGGTCACGAGGCGGTCCATCGCGTCGCCTGCCCGGTCCGGATCGTGGTCCATGACGGCCTCGAGGACCTCCCGATGCGGACCCAGGCTGTAGTCCAGGAAGTCCGGCCACTCCCAACCGTGCCGGGTCGCCGCGCGGAGGCCGGCCTGCAGGGCTGGCCCGAACGCCGCGACCAGCTGGACGAGGTGGTCGTTGTGGGTGGCGGCGACGAGCATCGCGTGGTAGCTGATGTCGGCTTCCAGGTAGGTGGCCTGGTCGTCCGCCCGGGCCATCGCCTCGAACGTCGACAGGATGGCGGCCTGTTCCTCGGGCGTGGCCCGCTCGGCCGCGAGTCGGACGGCGGCCGGTTCGATGATCTTGCGCACCTCGAACATGCTCCGGAGGAAGTCCGGGTCGAGGCCGGCTTCGGTCAGCCAGGCGAGCACGTCGGGGTCCAGCAGCCGCCACTCGGAACGGGGCAGGATGACCGTCCCGCGCTTGGACCGGGACTCGACGAGGCCCTTCGCCGCCAGGACCTTCGTCGCCTCGCGCACGACGGTCCGGCTGACCCCGAGCTGGCGGCTCAGCTCGCCCTGTTCGGGGAGGATCTCGCCGGTCGCCAGCTCGCCGCGCACGATCCGCCGCCCGATGCCCTGGACGACACCCGCGTGGATGCCGTTCGGTCCCGCTTGCCGTCCAGGTATGTTCTCGGGGAAGGGTCTATACATACTATTGTATGATACCATCAGGTGGCGCCGGAGGGGCGCCGGGCCTACCGTCGTCCAGCTCGTTTCCGAGGCTGGGGACAGCCGGGATCGAACTGGTTCAGATTTGGTCGTTGACTGCAACGGTTCAGATTTGGTTCAATCGCCCGCATCGAGGGGGACTCCGATCGGCGCCGACGTCGATCTCTGGAGGTTCAGAGGCTGGTGGTTCCAGGAGCGGAGCATAACCCTCGCACCATGGCCGGCGACCGTGGCAGAGGCTGCGCACGCCGGGCCCAGTCGCGACCGTGCGCGGGAACGCCCGGTCCGGCTGGCCCGGCGATCCTGATCGGGAGCCCCGCAGCGTGACCGAGCTGGCTCAGCCCCCGGGGGTGCGCGCCGGTCGTCCGGGGAAGCCGCCGCGATGGGCCGGCCTCCGGTTCACCAGGTCCGAGCGACGCCGATTACGCACCGGGCTGCTGTTCATCTCGCCGTGGCTGGTCGGGTTCCTCGGCTTCACCCTGTACCCGGCCCTGGCGTCCCTCTACTACAGCTTCACGAACTTCAAGATCCTGCAGGAGCCGAAGTGGATCGGGCTGGGCAACTACACCGCCCTGGTCAACGACCCGCTGTTCTGGAAATCCCTGGGCAACACGTTGTACCTCACGATCATCGGGGTCCCGCTCGCCGTCATCGTGGCGCTCGGCATCGCCCTCCTCCTCAATCGGAAGGGCATCCGCGGCATCGGGGTCTTCCGGACGATCTTCTATCTGCCCGTGGTCATCCCCGGCGTCGCGGCGGCGCTCCTGTTCCTGTTCCTGCTCAATCCCACCTTCGGCCTGGTCAACGACTTCATCGGGATCTTCGGGATCAAGGGGCCGGGCTGGTTCTACGACCCGGAATGGGCCAAGAACGGGATCATCCTGCTGACGATCTGGGCCGCCGGCGATGTCGTGATCATCTACCTGGGGGCGCTGCAGGGCGTGTCGCGCGCGCTCTACGAGGCCGCCGAGGTCGACGGCGCGGGAGCCTGGGTCAAGCTCCGCCACGTCACGATCCCGATGATCAGCCCGGCGATCCTGTTCAACCTGATCACCGGGGCGATCGCGGCCTTCCAATCGTTCACCCAGGCGTTCGTCGTCAGCTCCGGCGTCGGCCGGGGCAACGATGGGTCCATCGGCGGCGTCCAGAACTCGCTGCTGTTCTACGGGCTCAATCTCTACAACAACGGGTTCCGCTACTTCCAGATGGGCTACGCGTCGGCGCTCGCGTGGATCCTCCTGATCATCATCCTGGTCGCGACGCTGCTCCTCCTGCGCGCGTCGAGGAACCGGGTCTACTACGAGAGCGGGCAGTGAGCGCGATCACGATGCCGCGGGTGGCGACGGCACGTTCACAGCGCCGACGCTCGGCGGCCACGCTGGCCCGCGTCGCCCCCATGATCCTGCTCATCCTCCTGGCGGCCGTGTACCTGGCCCCGTTCGTCTGGATGATCAGCACGGCGCTGAAGACGATCCCCCAGTCGATCGCCTACCCGCCGGTGTGGTTCCCGGACCCGGTCAACTGGAAGACGTTCTCGGACGCGTTCACGAAGATGAACTATCCGCTGGCCTTCCGGAACACCCTGATCTACGCGATACCCGCCGTTATCGGCACCATCGTCTCGTGCAGCCTGGTCGCGTACGGGTTCGCACTGGTCCAGTGGCGAGGCCGGAATGCCGTGTTCCTGGTCCTCCTGGCGACCATGATGCTGCCGTCCCAGGTCACGCTCATCCCGCTGTACGTCATCTACGCCAAGCTCGGCTGGATCAACACCTACCTGCCGCTGCTCGTCCCGACATTCCTCGGCAGCCCGTTCTACATCTTCCTGCTGCGCCAGTTCTTCCTCGGCATCCCCCGGGACCTCATGGATGCCGCGCGCCTGGACGGCGCCAGCGAGCTGCGCATCCTCGCGACGATCGTGGCGCCCCTCTCCGCGCCGGCGCTCATCACCGTCGGGATCCTGACGTTCATCGACAAGTGGAATGACTTCTACGGGCCGCTGATCTACCTCCAGAAGCCCGAGTTGCAGCCGCTGTCCCTGTCCGTCCAGATCTTCTCGCAGCAGCACGGGACGGATTGGCCGTTGTTGATGGCGGCGTCGATCCTCGTGGCCGCCCCACTCGTGCTCCTCTATTTCGTCGCCCAACGCAAGTTCATCGAGGGGATAACCCTCACCGGCCTGAAGGGCTGAGAGGAGGAAGGCTCTGGCCATCGCGACGCAACGGTTCGACAGCAGTCATGAGATCCGGAGGAGGTCATCGATGCGAAAGAGGTTCGTCGGGTTGGCGATGGCGAGCGTGCTGCTCGCCACCGCCTGTGGATCGACCGCGACACCCGAACCACCGACCGCCGCGCCCGGCACGGCATCCGGCGCCACGCAGGCGCCCCCACCCAGCGAGCCCACGCCCGTCGTCACCCTCACGCTCCGCTACTGCTGGGGCGGCGAGGGTGAAGTCAAGGCGATGGAGAAGGTCATCCAGGCCTGGAACTCCGCGCACCCCGAGATCCAGGTCAAGGGCATCAGCGGCAACATCAAGACCGAGGAGATCGCTGCGGCCGTCGCCGGTGGCGCTCCGCCCGACATGGTGATCATGTGCGACAACGGCGCGATCGCCGGCTTCGCCCACGACAAGGTCATCCAGCCGCTCGACGACATCCTGACCAAGATCGGCGCCGACAAGAGCGACATCATCCCGTCGTCGCTCAACTGGGTGACCTACCAGGGCAAGCTCTACGGGCTTCCCTTCGGCCAGGACACATGGGGCCTCTACTACAACACCGACATGTTCACCGCGGCGGGCCTCGACCCGACCAAGCCGCCGACGACCCCGGACCAGCTCTGGGACTACGCGGCCAAGCTCACGAAGTTCAATGCCGACGGATCCCTCGCCGTTGCCGGGTTCATCCCCGACGATCCCGACCGGAACCTCGAGTCCACCTCGAACCTCTTCAACTGCCAGTTCTATGACGCCGCATCCAACAAGATCACGGTGAACAGCCCTGAGTGCGTCGCGTGGTTCAACTGGTACAAGAAGTGGTACGACACCTACAACAAGAAGAACGCGATGACCAACCTCATCTCCACCCGGACGGGCGGAGACGCGGGGCTGATGCAGACCGGGCAGCTCGCGATGGCGATCTACGGCGAGTGGGAGAACGGCGCGGCCTACCTCTCGGCCAACGCACCGGACCTCCACTACGACACGGCACCGATCCCGGCGATCAGCCCGGACAAGTACGGCGCCGCGTTCATCAACGGCAACGCCTGGTTCATCCCGACCGGTTCCACGAACCCTGAGGCTGCTGCGAAGTTCGGCATGTACCTCATGACCGACGACCCGTCGCGGACGATGGACATCCAGAACGCCAGCGTCCCCCAACTGACGTCGCTGCTGACGGATCCGGTCCTGACCGCGATCCCGCACCAGAAGACGTTCCTCGATCTGGTCAATCACAAGGACGCCTGGACCACCCCGATGATCTCCGTGTACGGCCAGCTCAAGGACGGCTTGGGTAGCGCCCTCAGCGCGGTCACCACCGGTGGTGCCGATCCGCAGAAGGCGCTCGACGACCTTCAGGCCGACATGCAGGCCAAGCTCGACGCGAACGGGCCGTAACCCTGACCGTCGATCCTTGCTGGAATCTCGATCCGCCGTTCCGGTCCTCAGGGCCGGGCGGCGGATCTTCGTGTCGCGCGAGACGCGGTCGTCCGACCGCGCCCGCCGCATGACGGCGTCACCCGCCGCCACGCATCTCCGGACCGAGCAGCGGATCGATCCGATCGGGCTCGACGAGCCCAGGCCCAGGCTGAGCTGGCGCGTCGAACTGGCCCGGCCGGCCACCCGCCAGGGATCGTTCACGGTCCAGGTCGCCCGCGACCCCGAGTTCGCGCCCGACGCGATCGTGTGGGCGTGGGCGCACCCAGGATCGGATCCTGCGGTGACCTACGAAGGTCCCGAACCCGGCTCCCGCGAGCGCCGCTTCTGGCGCGTCCGGATCGTCGACGACCGCGGGGCAGAGAGCCCCTGGAGCGCGCCCGCAGCGTGGGAGATGGGGCTCCTGTCGCCCGGCGACTGGGCCGGCCGATGGATCGGCTGGATCGATCCGTCGCTCGCGAGCTGGTCGTCCCGGAGCCCCATCCTGCGACGTGCGTTCCGGCTGGCCGGCACGGCCGTTCGCGCCCGCGCTCATGTGACGGCGCTCGGGCTCGTCGAACTCACCATCAACGGCCGCCGCGTGGGGGCGGACCAACTGGCACCGGGCTGGACCGACTACCGGCGCCGGATCCAGGTCCGCACCGTCGACGTCCTCGACCTGCTCCGGCGCGGCGAGAACGTCGTCGCCGCGCGCCTCGGCAGGGGCTGGTACGCCGGCGAGGTCGGCCAATTCGGGGCCGAACAGTACGGCGACGTCCCGGCCCTCCTCGCCCAGATCGAGGTCGACCTCGTCGGCGGTCGACGGCTCGTCGTCCCGACCGACACCTCATGGCGGGCCCATCCCGGGCCGCTGGTCAAGGACGACCTGCTGATGGGCGAATCGTGCGACGCCCGCGATGAGCCGGCGGGCTGGGACGAGCCGGGGTTCCGCGACCGTGACTGGCGACCAGTCGTGGTCCAGGCCGGACCGGGCGGGCGGTTCGTGGCCCAGCGGGACCCGGGGGTCCGCGTCGTGGACGAACTGGCGCCTCGGACGATCGCCAGCGTCGCGCCGAACCGCCAGATCGTCGACTTCGGCCAGAACATCGCCGGCCACGTCCGCATCCGGGCCTCGGGCAGCGCCGGAACGACCATCGTCATCCGCCACGCCGAGGCCCTCGATCCCGAGGGCGGCCTCTATACGGCCAACCTGCGGACGGCGACCCAGACCGACTCGTACACCTTCCGCGGCGCGGGATCGGAGGTCTTCGAGCCCCGGTTCACGACCCACGGCTTCCGCTATGCCGAGATCGGCGGGCTCGCGGAGGTCCTCGATCCGAGCCGACTGACGGCGCGCGTCGTGAGCTCGATGGGCCCGGCGACCGGTTCGTTCGCCTGCTCCGACGAGCTCGTGAACTCGGTCCACCGCAACGTCGCCTGGGGGCTTCGGGGCGGGCTGGTCGGGATCCCGACCGACTGCCCGCAGCGGGACGAGCGCCTCGGCTGGACGGCCGACGCCGCCGCGATGGCGCCGAGCGCCCTGTTCCTCGGCGACACGGCGCCGCTCTTCGAGAAGTGGCTCATCGACCTGGCCGACGCCCAGCTGCCCTCGGGCGCGTATCCCGATGTCGCGCCGAGGATCGGCGTCACCGGCTCGGGCAATGCCGGCTGGGCGGACGCGGGCGTGCTCCTGCCGTGGCTCATCCACGAGCGCACCGGGAACGTGAGCGTGATCGAGCGGCAGTACGACTCCATGCTCCGGTTCCTGCGGTTCCTCGGGTCCGACCATGTCGGCGGCGTCCGCCACGGTGGTCGCTATGGCGACTGGCTGGCACTGGAGCGGCCGACGAGCCTGGAGTCGATCGGCACGGCCTACCTGGCCCGGTCGGCGGCGCTCTTCGTCCGGATGGCTCGCCTGCTGGGCCGCCACGACGATGCGGACGAGGTCGCTCGACTGGCCGCCCTGGCGCGCGCCGCCTTCAGGCGGCGGTTCACGACCGCCTCCGGGGCGCTCTCGGAGGAGACCCAGACCGGGTATGCCCTCGCCCTCGGGTTCGAGCTCCTGCCGCGCGACGCCAGATCCGCGGCGGCCGGACGCCTGGCGGACCTGATCGAGGCGGCCGACGGGCATCTCCTGACCGGGTTCCTGGGCACCGGACTCGTGCTGTCGGCATTGTCCGACCACGGCCATCACGAGCTGGCCACGCGACTCGTGCGCCAGGATACGTTTCCGAGCTGGGGCTACGAGGTACGCCAGGGTGCCACGACGATCTGGGAGCGCTGGGATTCCTGGACCCCGGCGACGGGCTTCGCCGATCCGGGGATGAACTCCCTCAACCACGCCGCGCTCGGTTCCGTCGCCGACTGGCTCCATCGCGATCTCGCGGGTCTCGCACCGGGTGCGCCGGGCTATCGGACGATGCTCGTGCGACCTCGCCCGGCGGCCGGTATCGAGTGGGCGCGGGCATCCCACGAGTCGCCTCACGGCACGCACCAGGTCGAGTGGACGGCCGACCGCCGGCGCCTCGAGGTCACCGTGGACGTGCCGCCGAACACGTTCGCCGAGGTGGTCGTCCCGGGCGCCCGTCGGACCATCTCGGTGGATGGCCGCCGGCCAAGGGCGGGTGGCGGGGCGGTCGTCCGGGTGGCGACGTCCGAGGGTGGAAACCGCCTGATGCTCAGCTGGGGCCGCCACCGCATCGAGGTCCCTCGCTGAGATGGGGCGGCGTGTCCCGACCCAAGGCACCGAACCGTGGGAGCGGCCCGCGCCCGCGGATCGTGCCGCGCGGAGCGATGCGATCGAGCGGCGCATCCGGACCGCGGCGTCCCGGATCGCCGACCTCGGCCTGCGTCGCCTGCTCGAGGGCACCCTCCCGAACACGCTCGACACGACCGTCGCCCTCGGCGGCACCGATGCGCGCCCCGACACGTTCATCCTGACCGGCGACATCGAGGCGATGTGGCTGCGCGACTCGACCGCCCAGGTCTGGCCCTATCTCGGGTCGGTCGCGGACGACCCCGCGCTCGACCGGCTGATCCGAGGGGTCATCCACCGCCAGAGCGACCAGGTCCTGCTCGACCCGTACGCGAACGCGTTCCTGTCCGACGAGCGGCCGGGTGAATGGGCCGCGGACGAGACCGACATGCGGCCGGGGGTCCATGAACGCAAGTGGGAACCGGATTCCCTGGCGGCCTTCTGCCGACTGTCCGCGGGTTACTGGCACGCCAGCCACTCGGTCCGGCCGTTCGACGGGGCCTGGCGGGGCGCCCTGGGATCCGCGCTGCGGACCCTGCGGACCGAGCAGCGTCTCGCCGGCCCGAGTCCGTACCGCTTCCACCGACCGGACGGGGACCCCACGGACCACGTGCCGAACAACGGGCTCGGTGCGCCCAGTCGCCCGAACGGGATGGTCCACGGCGCATTCCGCCCGTCCGACGACGCGTCGGACCTGCCGTTCAACGTCCCGGTCAACCTGGCCCTCGCCGCGGCGCTCGACGCGGTGGCGCCGCTGGCCGCGGCCGTTGGCGACCCGCTGCAGGCCACGGACGCGCGAGCGCTGGCGGCCGATATCCGCGCCGCCGTCGGCCGCGACGGGACCACCCGGCATGGGCGCGGGACCGGCTGGGCGTACGAGATCGACGGTCTCGGCGGTCGCGTCCTGATGGACGACGCCAACGCGCCGAGTCTCCTGTCGCTGCCCTACTTCGGCGCCTGCGACGCGGGGGATCCCATCTACGTCGCCACGCGGCGCTGGGTCCTCTCCCCGGCGAACCCGTGGCGGTTCGAGGGTCGGGTCGGAGATGGCGTCGGCTCGCCCCACACCGGGCCGCGGCGGGTCTGGCCGATCGCGGTCGCCATCCGCGGCCTGACGGCGACCTCCGACCAGGAGCGCCTGGCCGCCGTCCGCCTCCTCGGGGCGACCCACGCCGGCACGTACCTCGCCCACGAGTCCTTCGACGTCGACGACCCCGCGCGGTACACCCGGCCATGGTTCGCGTGGGCGGATTCGCTCGTCGGCGAGTTGCTCGAGCGCGCGGCCCTCGACGGCCTCCTGGACTGAGCCCGGACGAGCGACCCGCGCCGGTCGGGTCTGCCCTCAGCCGACCCGCTTGAGCTTGCCCATCCGCTTCGCGTAGTGCTCCGCTCGCCCGAACGCCCACAGCCCGAACGGGATCAGCACGATCCCGAGGACGATGAGCGGCCAGATGTCGCGCCATAGCTCCGTCACTGGAACGCCGTTGGTCAGCCCCGCCCGCACGCCGTCCAGCACGTAGGTCGCCGGCGACAGGTGCGAGAGCACCTGCATCCAGCCTGGCAGGATGTCGACGGGGTAGTAGACCCCGCTCACGAGCAGGAGGCTGGACTGGACCACGAAGGTCATCTGGGCGCCGCGCTCCACGTACAGCAGGGGCAGGATGGCGGCGAGGATCCCGATGCCGACGAAGCTGAACGAGCCGAGGGCCATGAACACGACCGCCGTGCCCGGGTTCGCCCTGGACAGGTCGAGCTGCGGGAAGAAGAGCAGAAGGACGATGAGGATGACGGCCGTGTGGATCAGGCCATAGACCATCGCATAACTGACCTGCCCGATCAGCCGCGACGACCGCCGGAGCGGAGCCATCATCGTGTACTCGAGCGTGCCCTCCCAGCGCTCGACCGCGATCGTCTCGGCGATCCAGCTGAAGACGACCGACAGGTAGTTCCAGAAGATCGCCCCGACCATGAGGGAGAGCACGAGCCGGTTGCTGCCCTGATCGACTCCGATGAGCGAGATCGAGAGCGCCCCCGCGACGGAATAGACCAGGAAGGCGACCTCCCACGCCCAGGTGCGCCTGGTGAGGTTGAAGTTCCGTTCCATGAACGCGTACGACGCTCGCAGCTCGTCGCGGATCACCGTCATGAGAGCGCCTCCTCACCGTCCTCGGTGATGTCGTCGTCGAGGGAGCGGCCGGTGTAGGCCATGAACACGTCCCAGAGCGTCGCCGGGCGGCCCAGCCGGGTCGCGGCCGACGCGACGAGGCCCACGGGCGTGTCCTCGGCCACGATCCGCCCGCCGTCGATGATCGTGACGTAGTCGCATAGCCGCTCGGCCTCGGCGAGGTCGTGCGTGGTCAGGACGATGGTGGTGTCGTGCGTCGCGCGGACCTCCTCGATGAAGTCCTGGACGTCGAGCTTCGATCGCGGGTCGAGCCCGGTCGTCGGTTCGTCGAGGAGGAGCAGGGCCGGGCTCGTGAGCAACGCCCTCGCCACGGCGACCTTCTGTTGCATCCCCCGGCTCATCTGTTCGATCGGCCGATCCACCCGGTCGCTTCCGACGTGGAGGCGCTCGAGGATCGCGTACACCCGCTGCCGGGCGAACCCGACGTCCAGGCCGTAGGCCCGCGCCGCGAACGTGAGGTTCTCCATCGGGCTGAGCTTCTTGAAGAACGCCGCGTCGACGCTCACCCGGTTGATCAGGCGCTTGACCTGGAGCTCTTCGCGCTCGATGTCGTAGCCGAAGACCTCGACCCGGCCCGAGTCGAGGGTCAGCAGCCCCGCGATGAGGCGGATGAGGGTCGACTTGCCCGATCCGTTGGCTCCGAGGACGCCATGGATGTCGCCACGCTCGAGACGCATGGACACGTCCACCACGGCCTCGACCGGTGCCTTGCGCCGGCCCACCGGGAACGACTTGGACACGTGGTCGACGAGGAGGGCCGGGGCGCCCGCCTTTGTCTCGGGAGCGCGCGAACGGGCCACGGGGCGGTCGTCGATAGAGGGCATGGTCACGTGGGGCTCCAGCATCAAGTGGCGTCGGGGCGAGGAGCCGGGCGCGCCGGGACGATCGGCGAGGGATCCCGCGGCGCGTCCTCCCGTCCGGTCCGCCCTCGGTGAGGCGGAGAATCGAGAAGCCGCGGACCCTTGGCCCACGGCTCCCTGCGTCCCTGCTCGGCGGCGGTGCCGCCTGAAATCACCCCGAAGTGGGCACAGCTCGTGCGCGTGTCTCGACGCTCTCGTGGGCCGGCGCGGATCGAGCTGCGGTTAACATACGTGAGCCTCGGGTAGCGGGATCCGAGTGGCCGATCCGTGCGACGGACGGGCCACCAACCCGGATTCTAGGCACCGGCCGGGGTCCAGTCAAAGCGCTGCGGCGCCCTTGGGGCGAGTTCGGGCATCCATCCGCCCCGCCAGCGCGGTAACTCGTCGAACGTCCGGTCCGGTGGCGTACTGATTTCCCGCTACGAACGGCGATCCGGCGACCGCTACGATGCGGCGATGCGAACGAAACTCCTCCTGCCCGCTCTCATCCTCACCGTTGTCCTCGCCGCCTGCGGCGGTGGCAGCGGAACGGCGACCAACACAACCAAACCGCCCCGCCCGCGACCGCCGGGGCCGTCACCCAGGCGCCGGCCGGCGGGAAGGTCGACTGTGTCGCCCTCAAGGCGGCCGCCGTGGAGCTCATCAACGTGCAGTTCCTCGCCCAACTGACGACGGCGGACACGATCGCCGCGGTCAAGGCGAAGCAGATGGGCAATCTCGATCTCGACAAGTTCCTGGCCGCCATGCACACGCTGCATGCGCTCGACTCCTACTCGTCGCTGCTGGGCGATCCCAAGGCCGCCATCGACTTCTATGAGACGGCGGGCAAGGCGGCTCAGACGCTCTTCGCCGCATCGCCGGTCACCCAGGCCGACATCGACGCGTACAACCAGAACGTCGGCACCGTCGGCGCGTTCCTTGGTCACCAGATCGCGATCTCCGGAGCGATGGACGCCGCCGGCTGCTGAGCGGACTCCTCGACCGGCACGCGCCGCGCCTGGTGTCGAGCACCCGGCGGAACCGCCCGGCGCGGAACGGCGTCCAAGCGACGTGAAACCCCGGTTGCTCACGCTGGTCGCGCTCGTCGTCGTCGTGAGTACGGCGTGCTCCGCCGCCGCGAGCGGAGCGCCCAGTGGGAGGGCGACCGCAGGCCCGGACGCGGACCTCGCCGTGGCGACGATCCCGCGTGCGAGCGCCGATCCGGCCGATGCGCTGAAGGCGGCCGACGGGATGAACGCCTTCGGGCTCGACCTGTATCGCCGGCTCGCGACGGGCACGGGCAACGTCGTGTTCTCGCCGGCAAGCGTCGCGATCGCGCTTTCCATGGCCCGTCACGGCGCACGCGGCGAGACCGCGACCCAGATGGATACGATCCTGCGGTCGATCTCCTCCGACGACCACCCCACCTGGATGAACGCGCTCGACGCGGCCCTGTCCGCCCGGAGCGGCACCTACAAGGACGTGGCCGGCAAGGACGCCACGGTGACCTTGCGCATCGCGAACGCCCCGTTCGCACAGCGGGGGATGGCCATCGTGCCATCGTACCTCGACACGCTCGCGGAGCGGTATGGCGCGGGCCTCCGGCTCGTCGACTACCTGGGCGATACGGAGGCGGCGCGCGTCACGATCAACCGGTGGGTCAGCGACCAGACCGAGGCCCGCATCCCCGAACTCCTCGCGAGCGGCATCCTAGACGACACGGTCCGCCTCGTCCTCGTCAACGCGATCTACCTCAAGGCTCCCTGGCGCACGCCGTTCACGCCCGAACTGACCAAGCCCGGCCCGTTCACGAAGCTCGACGGCTCGACGGTCGAGGTGCCGATGATGGCCAGCACCGAGCCTCTGCCGTACGCGGCCGGGGACGGTTGGCGGGCGGTCGAGCTCCCGTACGTCGGCGACTCGCTGGCGATGACGATCATCGTCCCGGACGATCTCGCGTCGTTCGAGAGCCGGCTCGACGAGGCGATGCTCGCGGAAGTGACCGGCGCGCTCGACACCCACGACGTCGACCTGCGCCTGCCGAAGTTCGGGCTCGAGACCCGGGCCGACCTCGTGCGCGCCCTCACGTCGATGGGCATGCCCCTGGCCTTCGACGCGGGCCGGGCCGACTTCTCGGGCATCACGACCGAGGAGCGGCTGTTCATCTCCAACGTCGTCCACCAGGCCAACATCGACGTCGACGAGAAGGGCACGACCGCCGCCGCGGCGACCGCGGTCGTCATGCGCGACAGCGCGGCCGTGTCCGGCGGGTCTGTCAGCCTCCGGGTCGACAAGCCGTTCCTGTTCGCCGTCCGCGACACGAGGACGGGCGCGATCCTGTTCCTTGGC
The DNA here is from genome assembly GCA_963719285.1 of uncultured Chloroflexia bacterium. Taxonomy (GTDB): domain Bacteria; phylum Chloroflexota; class Limnocylindria; order Limnocylindrales; family CSP1-4; genus C-114. The sequence continues at coordinate 1,621,163 of CAVRBO010000001.1, read as the reverse complement.
CGCGTGACGGAGCCCGCCACGCGCTGAGGGCCGCACAGTTCCGACCCTCGCGGCCGTTGTGCAGAGCACCACGAGCTCGCGCCGGTACGGGTTCGCCAGTTCGCCGAACGCCTCGGCGGATCCGGGAATGAGGGGAACGGCCTCGGCGACCGTGGTCCGCGCGACCCTGCATCTCCCGACGGCTGGCGTGGACGGTCATTGTCGATGACGTCGCTCGAGTCGTCCCGAGGCGGGCGGCGCGCCTATGATGCGCATCCGATGTGGCCACGACCGCGATGACGACCCGCCGGTTCCCGATCTTCGTCGGACGCCGCTCTCGGTTCGTGCTCGCGGCGTTCGGGGTCCGGTCGGGCAATGCCTTCGTCGACCTCGGCGACGACGAACTCGATGCCCACTTCGGGTACTTCCGGGTCAGGACACCCACGGCGAACCTGGCCTCGTGGCGGATCGAGGGTCCATGGCTGTGGATCACGGCCATCGGTGTCCGGATGAGCCTCAGGCACCGCGACCTGACGTTCGGAGGTACGAACCGGGGAGGGGTCCGGGTCGATTTCAGGGAACCGCTCGTCCTGCGCGGCGTGCGGATCCCGGCCCTCTACGTCACCGTCGAGGACATCGAGGGCTTCGCCGCCGCCCTGACCGAGCGGGGGATCCCGGGACAGGACGCGAGGCAGCGACGGGGCTAGGACGTCAGCGAAAGGGATGGGGCGTCAGCCGCCGCCGTGGGCGACCGACGCCGCGGGCGTAGGTCAGGCGCCCTGCTCGACCTGGTGAAGCGTGTGCGCCTCGAGGCCGTGGGCCTCCCGATGGACCCGGGTCGCGGTCTCCCGATCCGGTGCGTCCACCAGGCAGAAGACCTTGCCCGCTTCCTCGTCGACCCAGTAGTGCCTGTAGTCCACGCCGTACTTGCCCTGGACCGCGACATCGGCCGCGTGGGCGCCGGCGACATCGGCCGCCTTCACCCCGGGAAGGTCATGGACGTCCATGTACGTTGGCATGTCGTGCTCCTCAGTTCGAACGTTGGTCAGGCAGGTCGGCGATGCGACCGATCCGGCGGACGCCGAAGCGCTTCGGATGCAATCGATTCGTCAACCCTGGTCGAGCGGTTTCGGGGGGTTGATCGATCCACTGCCCGGCGAGCGGGACGGCGGGTCGCGCCGGGGTCCTGGATCTCGCCCGATGCCCTGGGATCGCGTCCGGCCTCCTTCCTGTTTCGGCTAGGCTACCCACGACCGCGCCCGCCGAGGTGTCCGCTGGATGACGGGATGGCGGTCCTGTAGGGCGCTGTGCCGACGTCGCATGGCGCGCGATGCTTGGCCGATCCGGAACGCGATCGGAGGAGACCCGATTCGATGCCTCTGTACCTCGACACCCACCACAAGATCCCGGGCCTGACGGCGGCGGCCGTCGCGGAGGCGCACGCCGCGGACCTGGCCGCGCAGGGCAAGTACGGCGTGAGCTACGTCCGCTACTGGTACGACGAGGCGACCGGCAAGGTCTTCTGTCTCGCCGAGGCCCCGACCGCCGAAGCGGCCATCGCCGTCCACCGCGAGGCACACGGCCTTCTCGCCGACGAGATCGTGGAGGTCAAAGAGGGAGCGTAGCCAGCGCCTCGTTCGGGGTCATCAGCCGGCCCTCCCGCCGAGCGGCCTCGAATCGCTCGCTACCGAGGCGCGATTCGAGATCGGCCAGGGTCTGGTCGTGGGCCGTCGCCGCCTGGGGCGGGACCATCGCCCGGATCGCCTCGCGCAGCGATTGGGCGGCACCGTCGAGGCGCGCGCCGGCCTCCGGGTCGTCCGATGCGACGGCCCGGGCGAGGTTCTCCATCGCGCTCGCCAGGCCGGGCATGTCGCCGAGTTCCTGGCGGATCGCCAGGCTGCGCCGGTAGAGGGTCCGCGCGCGGCCGGTCTCACCGTCGCCCATCGCCAGCTCCGCGAGCTGGGTCAGGACCCGGGCCACGCCGCGCCGGTCGCCGAGCTCCTCCAGGATCTCGAGGGCGCGCATATGGAGGACCCGGGCGCCGTCGCGGTCGCCGGCGCGGCTGGTCGCTCGCGCGAATGTGTCCACCGCGAACGCCTCCATCCAGCGATCCCCGAGACCCCGGACCATGGCCAGGATCTCCTCGTGCATCTCCCGGGCCGCCTCCAGATCACCCTGCCGTGTCGCGACATCCGCCAGGTTGATCGACCCGAACGCCACGCCACGCACGTCGCCCAGGTCCCGGGCGAGCGCGATCGCCTCGCCGTACAGGGCCCGGGCACGCTCGTGGTCCCCGAGCTGGATGGCCGTATTGGCGAGATTGTTCGCGGCATAGGCCACGCTCTGGCGGTCGTCGATCCTGCGGTGAAGGGCGAGACTCGCCTCATGGAACGTGTAGGCGGCCCGGAAGTCGCCCTGCATGAACGCGAGTGAGCCCGCGCCGGTGAGTGCGTTGGCGCGCAGGTGGGACGTGTCGTCGCCGACGGCGGCGATCATCCGCTCCAGCCAGCCCCGACCCTCGATGAGGTGCCCGCGGATCTCCCAGTAGCGCCACAGGCCGGCCGCGATGCGCAGCCCGGCGAGCCCCTCGTCGGGCTGGTCGAGGCTCCATTCGAGGACGGCTCGCAGGTCGTCGTGCTCCCGATCCAGGAGGCGCAGCCACTCGACGGGCTCGGGGCCTCGGAAGAACTCCTGCGCCGCCGTCTCGACGAGCCCGAGGTACCAGTCCCGGTGCAGCCGCATCGTGGCGTCGCCCTCGCCGGCCTCGACGAGCCGTCCGCGGGCGTACTCGCGGACGGTCTCGAGCAACCTGAACCGGGCTTCGGTCGTCGACGGGTCCGTGACCACGAGCGACTTCTCGACGAGCCGACCGAGGACGTCGAGGATCTCGAGCATGTCGACGGGGTCGCCCGCGCAGACGGCCTCGGCCGCCTCGAGCGACGCGCCTCCGGCGAAGACCGACATGCGGCGCAGGACCGCACGCTCCGGGTCGGTCAGGAGGTCGTAGCTCCAGTCGATCGTCGCGCGCAGGGTCTGGTGCCGGGCGACCGCGGCCCTGCTGCCCCCCGTCAGCAGCCGGAACCGATCGTCCAGGCGATCCGCGATCTGCTCCACCGGGAGGGTCCGGACACGGGCGGCGGCGAGCTCGATCGCCAGCGGGATCCCATCCAACCGTCGGCACAGCTGGGCGACCGACCGGGCGTTCTGGTCGGTCACGGCGAACTGGGGCTGGAGCGCCTGGGCGCGGTCGACGAACAGCCGGCAGGCGTCGATCGCGTCGAGCTCGGCGGGCCGGACCGTCGCGGCGGCCTCAGGGGTCGCCAGGGAGGCGATCGGCATGATCGCCTCTCCGGGTACGCCCAGCGCCTCGCGACTGGTCACGACCAGGCGGACCATCGAGCAGGACCGGACGAGCGCCTCAGCGAGCTCGGCACACGCTCCAAGGACGGGATCGCAGTCGTCGAGCACCAGGAGGAGGCGCTTCGAGCGGAGATGGTCGACGATGGCGGACAGGAGCGAACGCCCCGCCGGTTCGGCCAGGCCGATCGCGCTGGCGACCGAGGGGAGCACGAACGCCGGATCCGTGAGCGCCCCACACTCGACCACCCATGCCCCGTCCTCGAACTGGTCGAGGAGCGCCCGGGCGAGCCGCAGACCGACCCGTGTCTTGCCCACTCCTCCAGGCCCGGTCAGGGTCAGGAGAGAGGCTCCGTCGAGGATCCGGGTGGCCTGTTCGATCTCCCTCGCCCGACCGATGAAGCTGGTGACCTCCAGCCTCAGGTTGTTGCGCGGGGCATCGGACGTGCGCGGTGGCGGGAAGTCCTGGGCGAGGCCGGGGCCGGTGACCTGATAGAGGCGTTGCGGCGGGCCGTCGAGCGACCGGAGTCGATGTGCGCCCAGGTCGATCATGCCCAGCGGCGGACGAAGCTCTTCCGCGACCAGGTCGCGGGTCGTCTGCGAGACGAGGATCTGGCCGCCGTGACCGGCAGCGCAGATCCGGGCCGCCCGATGGACATCGAGCCCGACGTAGCCCTCCGACGCGCTGCGCGGTTCGCCCGTGTGCAGTCCCATCCGGTCGCGGACGACGATCCCGTCGGGCCAGGCGTGCCCGGCGACCGCGAGCTGGGCGTCGACCGCCGCCTGGACGGCGCCGCGCGCGCTCGGAAAGACGAAGTACAGCCCGTCACCGGCCGAGCCGCGCTCGACCGCGCCATGGCCTCCGAACGCGTCGCGGATGAGCCGGTGATGGTCCGCCAGGACGTCACCGTAGCGGTCGCCGAGCGACTCGAGCAGGCTGGTCGAGCCCTCGATGTCCGTGAACGCCAGGGTGACGGTCCCCGTCGGTGCGTCCGCCGGCGGGAACCCGGTCGTCGACACTCGTGGCTCCTGTCTCGAAACGGTGGGTCCGCAGCGTACCCGCTATCGAGGCGGGGCAGCGGCCACGGCCGGCCCCGCGCGCCGAGCGCTCGGGCCGTCACCTACCGGGACGGACGGTCCCTGGGCTATGGTTGCCGGAACGTCGGAGGGATGACCCACGATGAGGCGCTCGCCCGGGCCCTCGTTCAGGCTTGTCGGCCGGTCGGTCGGGATGGTCCTGGCCGTCGCGGCGGCGGCGCTCGCCCTGGCCGGCGCGATCCGGCCGGCGGGGTCGTCACCGGCCGGGTCGGCGGCTCACATCGCGCGATCGGCGGCGGACGATCCGCCCATCGCGGTAGTGCCGCACGTCGTGGCGCCGGATGCCGGCGTACCCGTCACGGCGCCGGATGCCGGCGTACCCGTCACGGCGGCGACGAGTCCGCTGAGCGTGCCCGGCCTGGCCCTCGTCCCGATCGTGGGGTTCTGGAGCACGCTCCGGTCGCTCTCGCTGGACGACCTGCGAGCGGCCCTCGCCGGCCGCGAAGGGCGGTTCCGCCAGGTCCTCGTGGCCGATCCGGACCTGGCCGCGCTGGAGATCGGCCTGGGGGCCCGGGCCGGTCCTCGGGTCAGGCACCTGTCCGTGAAGGCCGTCATCGCCGCCGTCACGGGTCATCGGGACGTCCTCGGGATCATCCGCGCCGCCGACGTCCGGCCCGCGGTCCGCGCCCTCGGGGTGGCCGGCAGGACGCTGTTCGGGAACGCCAGGCTCCGGTCGATCGGGGACTGGCCGCTCACCGTCCCGGCGTTGAGGAGCTCCGGGTCCAACGCCGGGTCCCCCGGCTTCGACCCCACCGCGTCGTGGACGCTGGTCGCGGCCGGCGACGTCATGAACGATCGCGAGGTCTACCGGCGGACGGTGCTTCTCGGGCGCGGACCGGACTTCCCCTGGAACGGCGGGACGGCCAGGATCGTGAGCCGTAACTGCTGCAGCGTCGGGCTCCCGTTCGTGCGGGCGATCCGGACCGGCGGAGCCGGTGCGGTCCGTGCCCTCTTCCGCGACGCCGACCTCTCCCTGGTCAACCATGAGGGCCCGGCCCCCGACTCCTTCCGCTACCACCCGACCGGGCTCGTCTTCACGTTCGACCCGCGTCTCGAGGTAGGCATACGCCGGGCGGGCGTCGACGTCGTGTCGCTGGCGAACAACCACATCCGCAACGCCGGTTTGGCCGGGGTGACGCAGACGATCCGGAACGTCAAGGCGGCCGGGCTCGTGCCGGTCGGGGCCGGAAAGGACGCGAAGTCCGCCCGCCGACCGGCCTGGTTCACGGTCGACGGGGTCCGGGTCGCCATCCTCGCCTTCGACGCGATCGACCTGTACGCGGCGGGAGCGACGGCGACCCGACCCGGCGCGGCGCCACTCGACCTCGCTCACTGCCGTGCCGACATCAAGGCCGCCCGGGCGGCGGGCGCCGACGTGGTGATCGTCGTCCCCCACTGGGGCGTCGAATACACGTCGAATCCCACCGCGCTCCAGCGCAGCCAGGCGGCCACGCTCATCGGGGCGGGAGCCGACGTCATCCTGGGCTCGCACCCGCACTGGGCCGGCGCCCTGGAGGCCATCGGCAACGGCCTGGTGGTCTACTCGATGGGCGACTTCATCTTCGACCTGCCGCGCTCCGAACAGACCGACGAAGGGCTCATCGTCGAGCTCACCTTCGTCGGCCGGCGCGTCGCCCAGATCGACATCCACCCGACGATCGAGCTCGATCGCTCGCAGCCGGATCTCCTCGATCCGGCGCGCGACGGCCGGGTCGTCCTGGACCGCGTTCGGAAGGCGTCGCGCGCGTTCCTCGACTGGTGAGGCGGCCCCTGGTTTCGCGCCGTCGCCGGATCGACGACTAGCCGGCGCAGGTCGCCGGGTCGATGGGCGTCACGCGATAGACCTGGCGGACCTCCTCCGCCGTGGGGCCGTTCAGCGCGGCCGGCACGGACAGGTACGGCTCCAGGTCGTACGTCCGCATCGTCAGCGCGAGCTCGGCGGGATTCCCCCGGATCATGAACACCGGGCGCTGGCAGATGAGCGACGCGATCCGGGCCTCGCGCGTGCCCCAGCCCTCGTAGACGATGTTCGTGTCGTCGACGATGAGCATGTCCGGCCTCCGGCCCTCGATGTAGCGGCCGTACCAGAGCGGAGTCGCGGCATCCCATGAGGTGAAGATCGCCGCGTCCGGTGGCAGGTCCGTGAAGACGGCATCGGCGTACTCGTCGCCCGATCGGTCGGCGCTCCGGTCGTTGGCTCCCCAGTTGACCGCCCCGATCGCCACGGCCGTGGCCAGTGCCACGAGCGCCACTCCGCCCCCGACCCGGCCCATCCGGGCGCCCGGTACCGCGGTCCCCGGCCCCCGCCGCCCGAGGAGCCGCTCGAGCGCGCGCGTGAGCCCCTCGAGCGACGCAGCCATGCCGATCCCGAGGAGCAGCCACGGGACCAGGAGGTAGTGCTCGAGCTGGAGGTAGGTCGCCCAGATGTACAGGCCGACGGCGAGCATCGTGGCCGTCATCAGCGCGAACGCAGGGCGACGCGCGGCCAGGACCACGAGCCCGATCATGCCGAGGACGGGCACGACGGCGGTCCCCCGCGACAGGAGCACCGCCCACAGGTCCGGCAGCGAGCGGATGAATTCGGCCGGACCTGAGGCGGACAGGAAGTCGAACTGGCCTCGGAACTGCTCGCCCGTGACGAGGAACAGGAAGCCGTCGAGCGTCAGCGGGTCGTTGTAGACGAGCGGCGGCGAGAGCCGGACTGCGATCGGGATGTACAGGTACACCGCCAGGCCCAGGGCGAGCCCGGCGACCGGCAGGCCCAGGAGGGCCGGGCGGGCCACGAGTTCGCGCCGGCCGGCCCACAGCGCGAACAGGGCCACGAACGGCGCGATGAACAGGGTCAGCAGGTGGTTGCCGAGCGACAGGCCGATGAGCAGGCCGCCGACGAACAGGTCGCGCGGGGCACGACGCGCCTCCCACACCAGGGCCCGGTGCAGGATCAGGGCGGCGAACAGGAGGTGGAGCGGATTGACCTCGGCGACCGTTGCGGCCGCCCAGATCGTGCCGACGGCACCGAGCGCTGCGCCCGCCGCGACGGCCAGCGACGGCCGGATCCCGAGGCGGATGCAGATGAGGGCGAACGTCCCAAGCGCGAGGGCGACGAAGATCGCCGATAGCAGGTTCGCCCGGAACGCGACGGACCCGATCGGGGGGAGCTCGGCCAGCCAGGCGAGCAGGACATAGGTCGGATAACCGGTCGGATGGGCGATGCCCAGGACATGGGGCACGGTCTGCATCTCGCCCCAGTCGCTGAACGCCTGCGACGGGAGCAGGGTGCGGACGTAGACCAGGAGCGCGAGGCCGGCCACGAGCCCCGCGGCGACGCGCGCGTGAGCCGACGAGCCTTCCGGCGGGGACGCTGCTTCCACGGGGCGATTGTCTCAACACAGCCCGGATCGCACCCGCGGGCCACGCACGGCCATTTCGTCCCCGGGCTACGCTTGCCAGATGCGACGACCGCCGTTCACGACACTCGGTGTCCCGATCAATTCGGTCGGGCTCGGACGGGCGGAGCAGCACGGCACCGAGCTGTCACCCGCCGCGGTCCGGGCCGCCGGCCTCGACCGGCTGGGCTGGGGCGACGCCGGCGACCTGGACGTCCGGATCCCGGACCACGACCGCGATCCGGCGACGGGCGTGGTGGGCCTGGCCGGAGTGCTCTCCACCACGACCGCCGTCCGCTCCGCCACCGCAGACCTCATGGGCCGTGGCGAGCGCCCGTTCCTGCTCGGCGGCTGCTGCGCCCTCCTGGCCGGGGCCGTCGCCGGCGCGCGCGACAGCCTCGGATCGGTGAGCCTCGTGTACGTCGACGGACACCTCGACTTCTACGACGGCGTGACGTCGCCGACGGGTGAGGCCGCCGACATGCCGATCGCGGTCGTGCTGGGCGACGGGCCACGACCGTGGGTGGAGCGCGTCGCGCCGGCGCCCGCCGTCCCGCCGCCCGGCATCGCGATCCTGGGCTATCACGACCCGGACGAGCTCGCGGACCTGGGCGACGCGCTCGCTCGCAACCGCGCCGCGGGCCTGTGCGACGCGGATGTCGCGGCGATCCGGCGTGACGGCCCGACGGCGACCGCGGAGCGGGCCCTCGGCCATGTCCGGCGCGCCTCGGACCACCTCTGGCTCCACGTCGACCTCGATGTCCTCGACCAGGCGGTCTTCCCGGCGACGGACTACCTCATGCCCGGGGGCCTCGACTGGGACGAGCTCGTGGCGCTGTTGACGCCGATCGCCGCGGCCGCCGATCTGGTCGGTTGGTCGCTCTCCTGTTTCAACCCGGAGAAGGATCCGGGCGGGGCGGACGGCCGGGCGATCGTGGCCGCGATGGAGCGCCTGTTCGGGGCTTGACGGCCGGAGCTCAGCGCCGGGGCGGCGCCGTGCTCTCGCGGACCACGAGCTCGGTCGCCAGTTCGACCCGGGTCTGGGTCGGGTGCTCGCCCCTGGCCAGGGCCAGGACGAGGCGAGCCGCCGAGGCGGCCATCTGGGCCAGGGGCTGGCGGATCGTGGTCAGCGGCGGTCCGACCCACTTCGCGACGGGCAGGTCGTCGAAGCCGACGACGCTCAGGTCCTCCGGGATGTGGAGCCGCGCCTCGCGGGCCGCCTGGTAGACCCCGAGGGCCTGGAGGTCGTTGCCGGCGAAGATCGCGGTCGGCGGATCGGGCAGGTTCAGGAGCCGGCGCCCTTCGGCGATCCCGTCCTGGACGTGGAAGTTGCCGTAACGGATGAGATCCGGATCGACCGGCACGTCCGCCTCGTCCATCGCCGCGTGGTATCCGTCCAGCCTGGCCCGGCTGCACAGGACGCTCTCCGGTCCGGCGATCATGCCGATCCGCCGATGTCCGAGGCCGAGCAGGTGCCGGGTCGCCGTGAGACCGCCACTCCAGTTCGTCGCGCCGATGGACGGCGTGTCGTGCAGCGGCTCGCCGGTCGGGTCGACCGCCACGAGCGGGATGTTGCGTGACGCGAGCAGCCCTCGTTGGACGTCGCTCAGATCGGACAGCACCGCGATGACGCCGCCCGGTCGGCGCGCGAGCACGCCCTCGATCCAGCCCCGCCCGGGTGTCCGGTGGCCGTGCATCTCCGAGAGCACCACGGCCAGGTTGTTCTCGCCGGCGACTTCCTCGACGCCCTTGAGGATCTCGAGCGCCCAGTCGCTCTCGAGCTCGTGGAACACAACCTCGATGAGCGGCGCCGGGCGGACCGACTTGTGCGATCGTTCGTAGCCCTGTTCGCGGATCACGGCCTCGACCCGCACCCGCGTCGCGAGCGACACGTCCGGCCGGCCGTTGATGACCTTCGACACGGTCGGGGCGGAGACGCCCGCCTCGGCAGCGATATGGGCGATGGTCGTCGGCTGACCGGAACGCCCCTTCGGAACGGTCGTACCCGATGTCATGGGCGGAGTATATCGAAAGTTTCGGGGCGTGTGACGGCGATGCGGCCGGTCGAGCGAGGCCGCGACGAGCATGGTCTGATCCCCGAACCTCAGAGTCTTGACGGCGCTGCCCCGATAAGCCTAGAGTCGCGGTCCGAGAGCAGTCGCCCACTTGTGCGAAACTTTCGGACGACACGGAGCAGTCGACATGGACCTCGATCCGAGACGCGCTCGGCTGCTCGAGGACAGCGCGACGATCGGCGTGGCTGCCCGTCAGTTCTCTCGGGGCGATCTCGTCAGGCAGGGCGCCTCCTCCCCACTGCGGGACGAGATCGCCCATCCCTTCGAGACCCGCGGCCGTCCAGGCGCCGATCGAGCATCACGTCCCGACCGTGCGGCGGTCCAGGCCGTCGTCGCGGCCCCAGGCCGCTAGCCGGCCATCGAAGCCGACCACCGCGGAGCGACCGGAGGCGCTGCGGCGGGCGGGAGCGATCGTGGATCGAGCAAGGAGGAGAGAGCCATGACAGGAGGACCGCGCGTGACTACCCGTTGGCGACTGGCCGGCGCACTGAGCGTCATCGCCCTGCTGTTCGGGGCGTGTACGAGCAGCGCCACGCCCAGCCCGACTGCCTCGAGTGCATCGAGCGCACCGACATCCGCACCAGCCACTCCGCCGCCGACCGCGGCACCGGTGACCATCGAGTGGTGGCACATCTCGAAGGACGATCCCGGCAAGTCGCTGTTCAAGGGGATCGCCGACGCCTACATGGCCGCCCACCCGAATGTGACGATCAACATCACCGTCCTCGAGAACGAGGCGTTCAAGACCAAGCTCACGACGGCGATGCAGTCCGGCACCCCGCCGGACCTGTTCCAGTCCTGGGGTGGGGGCACGATGGCGGCGCAGGCCGATGCGGGCATGCTCAAGGACATCACCGCCGATGTGGCGTCCTGGAAGGACACCATCAACGCCGGCGCCATGAGCATCTACGCCTACAACGGCAAGCAGTACGGCATCCCGTGGGACATGGGCATGATCGGCTTCTGGTACAACAAGGCCGCCTTCACCAAGGCCGGGATCTCGGCGCCGCCGGCGACCTGGGACGACTACCTGGCGGACGTGACCAAGCTCAAGACGAGTGGCATCGCGCCCCTCGCCATCGCGGGCAAGGACATGTGGCCATCGATGCACCTGTGGACCTATCTCGTCGCCCGCATCGGTGGGGCGGCGACCCTGCAGCAGATGATCCAGTCCAAGGACTGGAACACCGACGCCTGTACCAAGGCAGGGGACGAGGTCCTGAAGTTGAACGCGCTCCAGCCGTACCAGGATGGCTACACCAGCGCGACCTATGACAACGAAGCGGCGGCCGTCGGCAACCGCAAGGCGGCGATGGAACTCATGGGCCAGTGGGCCCCGGGCGTCCAGGTCGCCGACAGCACCGACAAGAAGGGACTCGGCAGCGACCTGGGCTGGTTCCCGTTCCCGTCGGTCGCCGGCGGAGCGGGCGCGGCCACGGACGGCGTCGGCGGCGGCAACGGCATCGCCGTCGGCAAGAACGCCCCGCCCGAGGCGGTCGACTTCCTCAAGTTCTTCAGCAGCGTCGAAAACGCGGACAAGCTCAACAGCTCGACGCCACCGACCGCGCTGTCCCCGGTCATCGGGACCGAGAGCACGGTCAGCGACCCGAACCTGCAGGCCGTCGTCGCGGGACGCAACGCTGCGGGCTTCATCCAGCTGTACCTCGACCAGGCGACCTCACCGGCCCTGGGCACCGCGATCAACGAGGCGACGATCGCGCTCTTCCTCGGCAAGTCGACACCCGCCGCGGTCTGCAAGGCCATCACGGACGCGGCTGCCACGCAGTAGCGATCCGCCCATCGAGCCACCGCCGATCTGGCGACAATGAGCGGGCCGGCTGAGCCGGCCCGCTCGACTCCACGCCTTGAGCCGAAGGACGGACATGACCACGACGAGCGCGATCGGCGCCCGACGATCTGGGCCCGGGTCCAGGCTGCGGGAGAAGCGGCTGACCCTCGTCGTCTTCCTGCTGCCCGCCCTGGCGCTGTACCTCACGTTCGTCCTGTTTCCCATCGTCCAGGCCGCCCACTTCAGCCTGTTCAAGTGGAACGGGCTGCAGCCGCTGACCGACTTCATCGGCCTGAAGAACTACCAGGTCGCCCTCGGCAGCGCTGCGTTCACGTCGGCCCTCGGCAACAACGTCCTGATCGTGGTGTTGTCGCTGGCCATCCAGATCCCGTTCTCGTTGTCGATCGCGATCCTGCTCAACCGGCGCTTCCCCGGCCGGGCCGTCTTCCGATTGCTCTTCTTCCTGCCATACGTCCTGTCGGAAGCCATCACCGGAATCGTCTTCAGCCTGATGCTCCGGCCGCACGCGCTCGTCGACACGGCGCTCACGGGGGCAGGCCTGGGCGGCCTCGTCCAGGACTGGCTGGGCGATGGCGACATCGTGATGCTGACCCTCTTCGTCATCATCTCGTGGAAGTACTTCGGCTTCCACATGATCATCCTGTTGGCCGGCCTCCAGGGCATCCCCCATGAACTCGAGGAAGCGGCGCTCATCGACGGCGCCGGTCGCTGGCAGGCCTTCCGCTTCATCTCCCTCCCACTCCTGGGACCGACGTTGCGGGTGTCCGTGTTCCTGTCGATGATCGGGGCCCTCCAGCTGTTCGACATCATCTGGGTCATGACGAAGGGGGGTCCGGTCGGCGCGTCGAACACGATGGCGATCCTGATGTTCAAGGGCGGCTTCACGAGCCAGCAGATGGGCTACGGCAGCGCCCTCGCGGTGATCCTCTTCGTGTGCGCCCTGATCCTCGCCCTGGCCTATCAGCGACTCGTGCTCCGACGGGACGTCGAGGGCGCGGTCACCACCTACAACGGCTGACCCGATGGCGACGACGACATCCAGCGGGGCGCGCCCGACGGCCCTGCCGGTCGCCGGCCAGCGGTCGCGGCAGGCCCGGGTCGGGGTCTTCAACCTCGTCAGCTACGCGATCCTGGTCGTCGTGGCGGCCCTGGTCCTGGTCCCGCTCGGCTTCGCGATCCTGGGCGGTTTCAAGTCCAACGGGCAGCTCGTGGGCGACCCGGGCGCCGTCATCCCCAGTCCCTGGGTCGGCTCGAACTACACCGATGTCCTCGTCGGCCCCAACGCGGGCGTGTTCTGGCAGGAGGTCCTCAACAGCCTGATCGTCGCCGTCATCGCGGTCACCGCCACCGTCGTCCCCGCGTCTCTCGCCGCGTTCGCGTTCGCCCGGATCGCGTTCCGGGGACGGGAGGCGATCTACACGCTGTTCACGTTCGGACTGCTGTTCCCGGCCGCCGTGGCCATTCTGCCCCTGTATATCCTCGTACGCGACCTGGGGCTGTCGGGGAACTTCCTGGGGGTCGCGCTGCCCGAAGCGGCCTTCGGACTTCCGCTGACGGTCATCATCCTGCGGCCGTTCTTCCGGAGCATCCCCGTCGAACTGGAGGACGCGGCCAGGATGGATGGCTGCACGACGTTCGGCTTCTTCTGGCGGGTGCTGCTGCCGTTGGCCCGACCGGCTATCGCCACGGTCAGCGTCCTGGCCACGGTCACGACCTGGAACGCCTTCCTGCTGCCCCTCATCCTGCTCAACGGGGAGAGCCAGTGGACGCTGCCGCTCGGCGTCATGAACTTCTCCGGCACGTACACGTCCGACCAGGCGCGGATCCTCGCGTTCACGGTGCTCGCGATCGTGCCGGCGGTCCTCTTCTACGCGGTCGCCGAGCGGCAGATCGTCCGCGGTCTCACGGCTGGATCGGTGAAGGGCTGATGACCATCGAGATGCGCTACAAAGACGACGCTCTCTCGACCGCCGAGCGCGTGAGCGACCTGCTTGCCCGGATGACGATCCAGGAGAAGGTCGCCCAGCTCGGGTCCGTCTGGTCGTTCGAGATCGTGGGGATCGGGACGCTGGATCGCGAGCGAGCCGGGCGGTTGCTGGGCAACGGGATCGGCCAGATCACCCGGTTGGCCGGCGGGACGAACCTGGACGCGCCCAGCGTCGCCGCACTGGCCAACGACATCCAGCGTTACCTCATCGAGGAGACCCGTCTCGGGGTTCCGGCCATCGTCCACGAGGAGTCGCTCCACGGTCTCCTCTCCCGCGACGCACCCTGCTTCCAGCAGTCGATCGGAGCGGCCGCGGCCTGGGACGCCGACCTGGTCCAGGCGATGTCGGTCACCCTCCGGCGACGGATGCTCGCGACCGGCGCCCGTCAGTCCATGGCGCCGGTCCTCGACATCACCCGCGACCCGCGCTGGGGCCGGGTCGAGGAGACCTACGGGGAAGACCCGTACCTCGCCGCCGAGCTCGGCTGCGCATACATCCGGGGCCTCCAGGGGGCGTCGCTCGAGGATGGCGTCGTCGCGACCGCCAAGCACATGGTCGGTCACGGCCTCGCCGAGGGCGGGCGCAACCAGGCCCCGGCCCACCTGGGCCCGCGCGAGATGCGGGACGAGCAGCTCTTCCCGTTCGAGGCGGCCGTGCGTGACGCCGGCGTCGCGAGCGTCATGCCGGCCTATTGTGACGTCGACGGGGTGCCCTGCCACGTCTCGCACGAGCTCCTGACCGGGATCCTGCGCGACGAGTGGGGGTTCGACGGCATCGTGGCTTCGGACTACACCGGGATCCAGATGGTCACGTCGATGCACAAGCTGACGGACGACCTGGCCAGGACCGCGACGCTGGCACTCCGGGCCGGAGTGGACGCCGAGCTGCCTTCGACCGTCGCCTACGGAGAGCCGCTGCTCCGGGCACTGGCCGACGGGCGGGTCGACGAGGCGCTCCTCGACCGCACGGTGGCCCGGGTGCTGGCGATGAAGTTCAGGCTCGGGATCTTCGAACGACCATACGTCGAGGTGCCCTCGACGGCTGCGCTGGCCGATCTCGCCGAGGACGAGGCGCGGGTGGCGGCCGATCTCGCCCGGCGGTCGCTGGTCCTCCTCGAGAACGATGGAACCCTGCCCCTCCGACCGGACCTGCGCCGCGTGGCCGTGATCGGGCCGATCGCGGCCAGTGCCCGCGAGCTGCTCGGCGATTACGCCCATCTCCTCCACATCGAGACACTCATGGAGATGCGCGAACAGGGCAACGCGCTGGGCTTCCCGCTGACCGACCGGATCGTCCCGGTCGATGAGCTCGCGGGTCGCCAGACGATCCTCGATGCGCTCGTCGGGCGCCTCGAGGATGCGTCCGTCAGCCACGCCCGCGGAACGGGCATCCACGACGGAACGGACGCCGAGATGGAAGCGGCGGTCGAGCTCGCGCGCAGGTCCGAGGTCGCCATCGTCGTCCTCGGCGAGCGGTCCGGCCTGACCGACGACGCCACGACCGGCGAGGCCCGGGACCGCAGGGACCTTGGCTTCATGGGTCGCCAGCAGGAGCTGCTCGAAGCCGTCGTCGCCACGGGGACTCCGGTCGTCCTGGTGGTCGTCAGCGGTCGGCCGCTGGCGATCGAGTGGGCCGCCAGGCACTGCGCCGCCGTCCTGATGGCCTGGGTACCGGGAGACGCGGGGCCCGATGCCATCGCCGGGGCGCTGCTCGGCGAGGTGAACCCGGGGGGCAAGCTTCCGATCTCCATCCCAAGTCACGTCGGCCAGGTGCCGGTCTCGTACCGGCACCACCCCACCGGTGGACATTCCAACTGGAAGGGCGACTACGTCGATGGCCCGGCGGGTCCCCTCTGGCCGTTCGGGTTCGGGCGGTCGTACACGACGTTCGAGTTCTCGAACCTCCGGATCGACCGCACGGAGGTCCCGACGGACGGAGGCGAGGTCGTCGTGACCGTCGACGTCACGAACACGGGCTCCCGGCAGGGCGACGAGGTCGTGCAGCTCTACGCGCAGGATCCCGAGGCCACGGTCGCCCGCCCGGTGCTCGAGCTGCGGGGGTTTTGCCGGGTCGGGCTGGATCCTGGCGAGCGGCGCTCCGTGACGTTCACCATGTCGGCGGAGCAGTTCGCGTACGTGGGAGCGGACTACCGACGGCTCGTCGAGCCAGGTGTCATCCGCATCCTAGTGGGCGCGTCGTCGGCCGACCTGCACCTCAGCGCGGAGTTCGAACTCGTCGGCCCGACCATCCATCTCGCCGAACGGAGCCGCTACCTGACGCGAACAGCCCGCTCCTGAAACGCGCGGGACCGGGCGCGGCCGCCCGCACGACACCGGCCCGTCGTCATCCGGGGTCGAAGCCCGCCGCCGGTGGGCCCGCGGCGATGGGCTCCCGCGGGGCAAGGTGAAGCCCCTCGCCATCTGGTCTTGTTCCCCGCGGCGAGGGGCTTGCAGTTTCGGCGGATCCCGTCTCCCCCGAGAGGGAAGGGCACTCGGCTGACCCACCTGGGCTGCCGACAAAGAATGCTTGCCCGGCCGGCGTGCCGGTGAGGATGAAATCACGTATCCGTGGCCCGTCCCCCTGTCCCGGCACGCGCACGCCACGCCACCGGACGGGATCCGGGACCGCCCGGCCGGCGGACGGACCAGCGCGGTCCGGGTGATCCCGCCATGGCCGGACCTGGCGGGCGTCGGTCCCGAGTGCGCGCCGGGAGAATGGGCCGGACTTCCGCTGCGCGAACGTGGCCCGGACAGGACGAACGGCCCGGCGGGGGGCCGAGCCGTTCGTCGGGCGATCGAAGGCGGGCCTATCGGCCCGACCGGCTGAGGCGGTCCCAGAAGTCGCCTCAGTCGACTGAGAGGAGGAGGAATTCCCGCACACCCTCGCTCGTCACGATGAAGGTAGGCTCGCCGCGAGGCCTCCACGAGGATGTAAACCCGCATTTGATTCGGTCCTGGTACAAAATGCCGTCGGCGCCCGGTCCGACGGATGCAGACGGCCTAGAATGCGGAGCGGTGGGGAGGCAGAAGGCAGCCGAATTGCAGCTCGTCGTCATCGGTTCGTCCGCGGGCGGGATCGAGGCGTTGTCGCGCGTCGTGGCGAGCCTGCCCTCCGACTTCCCGGCCCCGATCGTCATCGCCCAGCATCTCGACCCGCGGCGACCGAGCCACCTGGGTGAGATCCTCGCCCGCCACGCGACGCTGCCGGTCAGGGTCGTCGCGGATTCGGCCGCGCTCGAGGACGGGGTCATCTTCGTCGTCCCCTCGAACCGGCTCGTCGAGATCGACGACCACGGGCTGCGTCTGCGCCCCGCCAACCCGGGCAGCATCGCGCCCTCGGTCAACCTTCTCCTCGAATCCGCCGCGGCCGCCTACGGGGCCGGCCTCACGGCCGTGATCCTGACCGGCACGGGCAGCGACGGCTCGGCCGGCGCGTGGCACGTCAAACGTGCCGGCGGCACGGTCGTCATCGAGAACCCCGCGACCGCCCTCTTCTCGTCCATGCCCCGCTCGATCTCGCCGTCGCTCGTCGACGCGACCGCCGACCTCGAATTGATCGGTGCGGTCCTGCGCGACCTCCTCGCCGCCGGCGGCTCGACGCCGCGCGGACGCGAGGGTCGTGAGCTGAGCCAGCTGCTGGATCGGGTCCGGGAGCGGAGCGGCATCGACTTCAGCACGTACAAGCCCGCGACGATCGTCCGTCGCCTGCGCGGCCGGATGGGGGCCACCGGACACACCTCGATCGCCGAGTACGCTCTGAAGCTCGAAGGCGACTCTGAGGAGTACGCCAAGCTCATCAGCAGCCTCCTGATCAAGGTGACCGAGTTCTTCCGCGACCCGAAGGTCTTCGATCACCTGCGCGACCGGGTCCTGCCGGCCCTCATCGACGAGGCCCGCACCAACGGCCGGCCGCTGCGCCTCTGGTCGGCCGGCTGTTCGACCGGCGAGGAGGCGTACTCACTCGCGATCATGCTGGCCGAGGCGATCGGAGACGCCGCGTCGCCCATCGACGTCCGGATCTTTGCGACGGACATCGACAGTGCGGCCATCGGGTTCGCGCGCCGTGGCCACTACCCGGCGGCGGCGCTGGAGAACGTGCCCCAGGCCGTCCGCGAGCGCTACTTCACGAAGACGGACGGTGGCTTCGAGGTCGCCAAGGTCCTCCGCTCGCTGATGGTCTTCGGCGAGCACGACCTGGGCGCCCGCGCGCCGTTCCCGCGGATCGACCTCGTCCTCTGCCGCAACGTGCTCATCTACTTCAACCCGGCGATGCAGAAGGTGGCCCTGGAGACGTTCGGACTGTCCCTGCGGGAGGGCGGACGGCTCGTCCTGGGGCCGTCCGAGACCGTGGCGGCGATGCCCGCGCCGTTCCTGGCGGACCATGCCCGACTCCGGATCTACCGACGAACCGCCAGACCCCCGGCGCTGCCCCTGTCGATGGCCAAGCCGCTCCGGCCGCATCGCGACCTCGAGATCCCACTCGAGCGGGCCATCCGGGCTACCCGGCGCGATGCCCAGATCGCCGCCGACTCGACGGAGGCCGCCGAAGCGCTGCTGCTCGACATCGGGCTCGGCGTCGTCGTGGTCGATCCTCGTTACTACATCACCCGGATCAACACGGCCGCGCGGCGGATGCTCGGGATCCACGGCCTGGCCTTCGACCAGGACTTCATCCACCTCGCCGAGACGTTGCCGTCGGCTCCGATCAGGACCGCCATCGATGGCGCGCTGGCCGGCACGACGACGAAGGCGGTCCACGAGATCGAGGCGGCCGACGCCTCGTCCGGCGACGTGCGCCATCTCGAGACGGTCATCCGGCCGTATGTCCGGCAGGCCGGAACCATCGAAGGCGCGGTCGTCGAGCTCACCGACGTCAGCCGGACCGAGCAGGCACAGGCGGCAGCGACCCGTGGCCAACGACAGCTCGAGCGGGCGACGGCGATCAGCCGGCGTCTCCTGCGCGCGAACGACGAGCTGACCGCGCTCGTGGCCCAGCTCCGCCTGGCCAATCAGTCGATGCTCGAATCGAGCGAGGAGGCCCAGTCCGGGCGCGAGGAAGTCGAGACCCTCAACGAAGAATTCCAGGCGACGAACGAGGAGCTCGAGACCCTCAACGAGGAGCTGACGGCGAGCGTCGAGGAGCTCCGGGTCGCCAACGAGGACCTCGCCGCGCGGACCGACGAGCTCCGTCTCCAGACCGCCGCCCTGGAGGAGCAGAAGCGGCACGGGGAGGAGGAGCACAACCGGCTCCAGTCGGTCCTCGCCAGCCTGGGCGACGCGGTCGTCGCGGTCGACCGCCAGGGTGAGGACCTGCTCACGAACCCGGCCTATGACCGGCTGTTCGGCGCAAAGGGGGCCACGGTCGAACCCGAGGACCTCGCCGGCCTGCCGCTCCCTCGTCCGGAATGGCCGCAACAGCGGGCCGCCCGCGGCGAGCGGTTCCGGATGGAGTTCGCGGTCAGCGACCCGGACGGTTCGCGGCGCTGGTTCGAGGCGGTGGCCGAGCCCCTCACGAGCCAGGACCCGACCTGGGGCGGCGTCGTCGCCATCCGCGATGTGTCCGAGCGGACGATGCGCCTCAGCCTCGAGCGACTCATGGCGGCGGCCGGCCACGAGCTCAAGACGCCGACGGCCGCGATCCACAACTACCTCCAGCTCGTCGAGCGCCACCTGGGCGCCGGGGAACCGGACAGGGCGGCCACGTACGCGGACCGGGCACTCGCCCAGACACGGCGCCTCGCGACGCTCATCGAACGCCTGCTCGACGTCAGCCGTATCCAGACGGGCCAGCTCGAGCTGCTGCTCGATGTCGTCGACCTCTCTGCCGTCGTCCGGTCCGTCGTTGACGTAGCCCAGGTGTTACCCAAGGCGCCACCGATCCACGTGACCGCCGGCCGCCGGTCCGTACCCGTGCGGGCCGACCCCGGTCGCCTCGAGCAGGTCTTCCTGAACCTCCTGGCCAACGCCATGGAGCACGCTCCGGGGTCCGGATCGATCGAGGTGTCCGTGCGCAGCGTCGGCGGCCGCGCCGTCGCGACGGTGCGCGATCATGGTCCGGGCGTCGCGGGCGAGCACCTGCGGACCATGTTCGACGCGTACACTCGGCTCGGTCAGCCGCATCGCGCGCCCGGTCTGGGCCTGGGCCTGTATGTCGCGCGCGAGATCGTGACGGCCCACGGCGGCGAGATCGAGGCCTCTTCCAAACTCGGCAGCGGCACCACGATGACCGTGCGCCTGCCCCTGGCCGATCGGCGCTTGCCGTCCGGCGCTTCGACGAGGCGGGACGAACCGTGATCCGCGTCGCGATCGTCGAGGACCATCCTGCGATCGCCGACGGTCTCGCGGCCCTCCTCCAGGGTTCGCCCGGGGTGACGGTCGTCGGCACGGCCCGCGATGTGAGCTCGGCGAGCGCGCTCATCGAGGAGGCGTCGCCCGACATCGTCCTGTGCGACATCCGGCTGGCCGACACGGGCGACGGCTTCGAGCTCGTTCGTCGCCACGCTCCAGGGCCCGCCTTCATCATCCTCAGCGCCTACTGGTACCCGAGCTACCACGTCCGCGCGGTGGAGCTCGGGGCGAGGGGCTACCTGTCCAAGATGGCGACGGTCGATGAGATCGTCCGCGCCGTGGAGGCCGTGGCCCGCGGTGGCACGGCATTCCCGGTCGCCGCGCGGCGGGCCGCGAGCGACGCGCTCCGCGTCCCGACCCCGCGCGAGCTCGAGATCCTCGCCCTCGTGACCGAGGGCATGTCCAACGCGGACATCGCCGAGCGGCTGTCACTCCGGGTCAAGACCGTCGAGAGCCAGCTGCGCCGGCTCTTCGACCGGTACGACGTGACGAGCCGGACGGCCCTCGTCCACCTGGCCGGACGGCAGGGCTGGATCGAGGAGGAGCGCTAGACGGCGGTCGTCGGGGGCGGGACCGCGATGCCGTGCTGGGCCGGGAGGAGTCTCCCCGCGGCGGCGAGCCGGCGGTAGATGTCGGCGGTGGCCCGGATGCCGGTCCGGAACGGCGTGATGACGACCGGGCCGAGCGCGGCGATGCGGTCCGCCTGGATGTCGGCCGGGAACGGAAGCTCGGTCGGGGCGAGATCGATCCGGGCGCCGGCGCCCGGGACCTCCGCGTCGATCGCGGAGACCCAGTCGGCCATGTCGACGGTCTCCCCACCCAGGTTGAACACCTCGGCGCCGGACAGGCCGCTGCGGCTCGCCTGGATGAGCGTCGTGGCCACATCCTGGGCGTATTGGAACGTCGTCCGACCGCCGAACGCGATGGTGTACGGCATGCCGAGGATCGCGGCCGCGATCGCCACCGTCGGTCCGCTGGTCATGCCCTGATCGCGACCGGCGCCATAGACCGTCAGCGGTCGCAGGCCGATGCTCGCGACGCCCGAGTCCTGCCAGTAGACCCGGGCCGTGCCCTCGTTGGCCAGCTTGTACACGCCGTAGTGGTTGCTCGGATGGGCGTCGGCGGCCTCCTCGAGCTGACCCGTCGCCGGGTTCGCGTCGGTCGGGGCGAACATCCCGATCGAGCTCGTGTAGACGAGCGGCGCCATCCGCTCGGCGCGCCGCCTGACCGCCTCGAACAGGTTGACGGTGCCGACGACGTTGACGAGCGCCCCCAGCGGCGGGTTCGCCCGGGACAACGGCACTTGGAGCGCGGCGAGATGGATGACATTCGTGATGGCGTGCTCGTCGAAGCTCCGCTCGACGAGTGCCAGGTCCGTGATATCCCCGGCGACGAACGTCACGGCCGCCAGCTCGTCCCGGGTCATGAGCGCCTCCAGCCGGCGCCGGTCCCCGCCGAGGTCGAACGCGACCACCGGCCGACCCTCGCCCACGAGACCAGCGACGGTCCAGGCGCCGAGGCAGCCGAGGGCGCCGGTGACGAGGAACCGCTCGTCGGGCGGGCCGGTCGCCGGCCCTCGGCCGTCGCTCACGGCGACCTCCGAGGGGCCCGTCCGATGCCGACTGCCCTGCCGGGAAGGGTGACCTGCACGGTGGGACTCCTGAACGTTCGGTATCCTGCCCGATGGACGGTCGACCGGGCGACGCCGGATCGCCGCGGACGCCGCCATCGTATCCCGGCCCCATGGTACCGAGAGCGAGGGACCATGCCCTTCGAACCCACCGCGCGGGTGCCGCTCGGCCGGACGGGTCTCCAGGTGACCCGTCTGGGTTTCGGGGGTGCCTCGATCGGAGGCCTGTTCACGCAGGTCCCCGACGAAGAGGCGCAGGCGACCCTGGAGCACGCCTGGGACCTCGGGATCCGGTACTTCGACACGGCGCCCCTGTACGGCTACGGCCTGTCCGAGCGGCGCATCGGGGCGGCCTTGCTTGACCGGCCGCGCGATGCCTTCGTTCTCTCGACGAAGGTGGGTCGGCTCATCCGGCCGATCGATGCCATCCCCGCCGACGCGGACATCGACCATCAGGCCCTCGACGGTCGTGAAGACGCGTTCTACGCGACCACCGGACTTCGGCCGGTGTTCGACTACAGCGCGGATGGTGTCCGCCGGTCGATCGAGGAGAGCCTCGTCCGGCTCGGCCTCGAGCGCATCGACATCGCGTTCATCCACGATCCGGACGACCACTGGCGAGCCGCGATCGAGGGTGCCTACCCGGCGCTCCACCGGCTGCGGGCGGATGGCGTGATCGGCGCCATCGGAGCGGGCATGAACCAGTCGGCCATGCTCACCCGCTTCGCGCGCGAGGGCGACTTCGACGTGTTCCTGGTCGCGGGGCGCTATACGCTCCTCGACCAGGAGGCGTTCGGCGAGCTGCTGCCCCTGTGCGTCGAGCGCGGTATCGCGGTCGTGATCGGCGGCGCGATGAACAGTGGCATCCTGGCCGGTCCCACGACCGCCAGCCGGTTCGACTACCGGCCCGCCGACCCGGCGCTGCTGAAGCGGGCCCGTCGCCTCGAGGCGATCTGCGCCCGTCACGGAGCTTCGCTCAAGGCCGCCGCCATCCAGTTCCCGCTCGCCCATCCGGCGGTCGCATCCCTCGTCGCGGGCGTGCGCCGGGTGACCCATCTCGACGACTATCCGGCCATGATGCGCCGACCGATCGACCCCGACCTGTGGGCGGAACTGCGGGTCGAGGGCCTCATCCCGGCGGACGCTCCGACGCCCGCCTGACGACACGGACGAACGATCGCCGTGGTGTGTCGCGTGTGATCGAGGGGCACGATCACGGACGTCGACGTCGTCGCCGTGCCCTTCCCGACCTCGCCGTCCCTGTCGGGCTCGCTCCACCGTCGGGTCATCGAGAGCGTTGACCACCCGCACCAGCACTCCCGCGACCCGGTCGTCGTCCGCGATGGGCGTTACCGGATGCCCGGCCGACCGGGCTACAGCGCACAGGTGAAGGCCGGATTCGCTCGATCGGTATCGGTTCCCCGAGGGCGCGGAGTGGAGGCGATCCTAGGCCGACCGGCCACCGACGAGCGCGGAAGCCGGTGTTCGAGTCAACTCCTTATTGCCCCGGTCGTTGCGGCGCGTGCTATCGTCGCCCGTACCGGTACCCAGGCCGGGGGGAGTTGCATATGGTTTCCCGCGCGGCGCCCTCTCGTGGGGCGCGCGAGTCGGCGCGCAAGGTCTGGGCCCGGAACGAGGTTCTGGAAGCTTCGCCGAATGCGGTCGTTGCGGTCGACCGGGGCGGGCTGATCGTCTACGCCAACCCGCAGGTCGAGGCGACCTTCGGCTATCGACGCGCCGAGCTTCTCGGCCGGTCGATCGAAGTCCTCCTGCCCGAGCGCGCCCTGGGCAAGCACCTGGCGGTCCGCGACGCGTTCATCGCCCACCCCGTCGCCCGGCCGATGGGCACCCGGCTCGACCTCGTCGGCCGGCGCAAGGACGACACCGAGTTCCCGATCGACATCAGCCTGTCCCCGGTCGAGACGGCCGACGGAGTCCAGGTCGTGGCCACGATCGTGGACCTTGCGGCCCGCACGGCGGCCGAGAACCAGCTCCTGCAGGCCCAGAAGCTCGAGTCGATCGGGCGACTGGCCGGTGGGATCGCCCACGACTTCAACAACATGCTGTTCGCGATCCATGGATATGCGGAGCTGCTGGCGCAGGACCTCGCCTCGGACGACCCGGAGCGCCTCGAGCCGGATCGGCTCCTGTCGAGCGTCACCGCGATCAGTCAGGCCGCCGAGCGGGCCGCCGCCCTGACGGCCCAGCTCCTCGCCTTCAGCCGGCAGCAGATGGTCACGCTCAAGGTCCTCGACGTGAACCTGGCGATCGCGACGATCGAACCGATGCTCCGGCAGCTCATCGGCGAGAACATGAACCTGGTCCTCAAGCTCGACCCGGCATCCGGGCACATCCGCGCCGACGCGGGCCAGATCGACCAGATCGTGGTCAACCTCGTCGTCAATGCGCGCGATGCGATGCCGAACGGCGGGACGGTCACGATCGAGAGCGGGAACGCCGAGTTCGAGGCGTCGTACGCCGTCGACCACTTCGACGTGAAGCCCGGCCCATACGTGTTCGTGGCCGTCAGCGACAACGGGGTCGGCATGGATCGCGCGACCCGCGACCACATCTTCGAGCCCTTCTTCACGACGAAGGACGTGGGCAAGGGCACCGGCCTCGGCCTCGCGACGACATATGGCATCGTCCACCAGGCGGGTGGCCACATCTGGCTCTACTCCGAACCCGGCCACGGGTCCGCGTTCAAGCTGTACTTCCCGCGCGTTGACGCCGCGATCGAGGAGCGGCCGCGGACCACGGTCGCGCCGACGATCGGCGTCGGCACGATCCTGGTCGTCGAGGACGAGCCGTCCGTCCGGAACATGACGACACAGCTCTTCCAGCGAGCGGGCTACGACGTGCTGGCCGTGGGCGACGCGACCGAGGCGATGACCACGGCTCGGCTGGTCGATGACATCGACGTCCTCGTCACCGACGTCGTCATGCCGGGCATGTCGGGGATCGAGCTGGCCGAGCAGATGATGGATCGCTACCCCCACCTCGGCGTGGTGCTCCTGTCGGGATACACGGCCGAGACGCTCGATCTCGAACGGGTCACCGCGCGCGGCGCGACGTTCGTGCCCAAGCCGGTCACCTCGAACCAGTTGCTCGAGACCGCCCTGCGGGCGGTGGCCTCGCGGCATGCGGCGACCGACGACCCGTGATACCCCAGATCTCCGGACCTGCGTCGGTCCTCGTCGTGGACGATGACGACGGCGCCCGCGGCCTCGTGTCGCTCGCCCTCCGCCGGGCGGGTTTCGCCGTGCTCGAGGCGATCAGCGGCGAAGCCGCGCTCGATGTCGTCTCCGGCGAAAGCGTCGGTCTGGTCGTCCTGGACATCGGCATGCCCGGACTGTCCGGCACGGATGTGATCCACGCGCTCCGTTCGCGATCGGAGACCGCGACCATGCCCATCCTGCTCATGACGGGGTCCCCGGACGCGGACAGCGTCATCCAGGGCCTCGACGCCGGAGCGGACGACTTCGTGCCCAAGCCCGTCCGGCTGGACGAGCTCGTCGCCAGGGTGAACGCCCACACGCGCCGGAACGCGGCCTGGTCGACCGTCGTCGAGACGGAGGTCCGGAACCGGGCCAGCGTCGTGGCGGCGCTCGCGCGCCTCGCGATCTCGTCCGTGCCGGAGGAAGCGGCCGAAGCCGTGGTCAGGGAGCTGGCCAAGCGCACCCACAGCGACTTCGTGGCCGTGCTCCAGCTCGGGGCGGGGGACCAGTTGCAGGAGCTCGCGACGTACAACCGGTCCGCGGGTGTGCGGCGCGGCGGGCGGATCCTCGCGCCGGCGCTGGCCCGCCGGGTCCTGGGCCGTGCGCGCGAGGGCCCCTGGGTCGAGGGGATCGAGTCGCTGGCGCCGGGCGAGTCGTCGCCGTCGTTCTCCACCGGCGACCCCGAGCTCGCGGCGGGCTCGCCGATCTATGCGGGCGAGGACCTCGTCGGCATCCTGACCATCGGGATCGCGGAGGAGCCCGGCCGCTCGCGCCCCACCCGCCGGGCGAAGCTCCTGGCGGCGGCCATCGACTATGCGAGCGTGCTGAGCACCGTGGCCGGGTCGGCCTTCGCCGACCGCCGCGAGGTCGCCGCGACCCGGGCCCGGCTGCGGCGCGTCCTCACGTCGCGCGAGTTCCACCCCGTCTTCCAGCCGATCGTAGAGCTCGAGACGAGGGCGATCGTCGGCTTCGAGGCGCTGACTCGCTTCCACGACGGGACGCAACCGGACATCCGCTTCGCCGAGGCCCTCCGCGGCGGCCTCGGGGCGGACTACGAGCTCGCGACGATCCGGGCCGCCCTGGACGGCGGGACCCGCCTGCCGCCCCAGGTGTTCATGTCCATCAACGTGTCGCCCGAGTTCGTCATGCAGAGCGATCGCCGCTTCCGGGAGCTGCTGAAGGGATCGACCCGACCGCTCGTGCTCGAGCTCACCGAGCACGTCGCGATCGACGACTACCAGCTCGTCCGGACGGCACTGGCCAAGCTCGGCGACGTCGGGCTGGCGGTCGATGATGCCGGCGCGGGATACGCCAGCCTGCGCCACATCCTCGAGCTCCGTCCGGCCTACGCCAAGCTCGACATCAGCCTCGTTCGTGGGATCGACGGCGACGATCTCCGCCAGGCGCTCGCGGCGGGGCTCCAGTACTTCGCGTCGAAGACCGGCTGCCGGCTCATCGCCGAGGGCGTGGAGTCGCGCGCTGAGGCCGACGTGCTGACCCGCCTCGGGATCATGTTCGGACAGGGCGACCTGTTCGGCCACCCGGAGCTGGCCGCCTGACCCAACCGCTGGCGGGAGACGTCAGGCTGCCGGCTCCGTGGCCGGCGAGCGGGCCCCACGCACGACGTGCGACGCCCCGAACGCGACCGTCAGCCCGAGCATCCAGAGGCCCATCCCGGCGATCGCCGTGGCGCCGTTCGTCGCGTCGATGAGGAGTCCCCCGGCGAGGAGCCCGACCGGCGTCAACCCGATCGAGACCACCCGGGCCGTGCTGCCGACCCGGCCGAGCAGGGCATCGGGGCTGTGGGTCGTCCGGAGGGTCAGGTACGCGATGAGCACGTTGGACTGGGCGACGCCGGCCGAGAACGACGCGGCGAGCACGATCGGGATCGGCGGCGCGGCGGCGACGACGAGGAGCACGACGCCCATGATCGACGTCCCGATGAGCATCTTGCGGCCGAGGTTGCCGCCCGCCAGACGCGCCGCCAGCACGGCGCCGCCCAGAGAGCCGATGCCGTAGGCGCTCAGGATGAACCCGAGCACCTCCGGACCAAGATGGCGGTCGATCTGGATGTGGAACGTCAGGGCCGACACGAGCGCGCCGGTCCCGACCGACACGAGCCCC
The DNA here is from genome assembly GCA_963719285.1 of uncultured Chloroflexia bacterium. Lineage (GTDB taxonomy): Bacteria > Chloroflexota > Limnocylindria > Limnocylindrales > CSP1-4 > C-114. Next base: position 1,594,151 of record CAVRBO010000001.1, on the reverse strand, counting down.
CAGAAGAGGATCACCGACCGCAGGACGCGATGGCCCGCGACGAACGCGATGCCCTCGCGGATCTCGGCCATGAGGTGCGTCTCGACCGTCCGAGGTGGCGGCTTCAGCGGTCGGCGGACCAGGACCAGCGCAAAGCTCGAGACCGCGAACGAGATCGCGTCGACCGCGATCGTGGGTCCCGGACCGATGGCGCCCGCGAGCACGCCGGCGATCCCCGGTCCGACCACGAACCCCACGTTGTAGACGGCCTCGAATATCGACGTCGCCCGACCCACCTGGCTGCGGCCGACGAGGCCGGGCACGGCGGCCGTGTAGCCGGCGAGGAACAGGACGCGCAGGCAGGCGATCGGGAACGTCACGAGCAGGATCACCGCCATTGTCGGGCCGTTCAGGGCGACCGTGATCGGGATGGATGCCGTGAGGATCGCCCGGCCGGCGTCGGCGCCGAGCATCATCCGTCGTCGGTCGAGGCGATCCGCGAATGCCCCGGCCGGGAGGCCCAGGATGAGGTCCGGCAGGGTGCCCAGGATCCCCACGATCCCCATCGCCAGGCCCGAACCGGTCAGCGCCAGGACGAGGATCGGTAGCGCCGTGAACGTGATCGCGTCGCCCACCGACGACAGGCCCTGGCCGGCGAGCACGACCTGGAAGTCGCGGTTGCGGCCCAGGGGCAGCTCGCCGGTCTTGGCCGCGTCCGGGCCTGGGCCCGGCTCCCCCGTCGGCTCTGGCGACGACGCGCTCTGAAGGGCGGCTTCGGCGAGGAGCTCGCCCTCCGTGGGTTCGATCACCCCGGCATCCTAGGGCCCCGCACGGACCCGACGTATCGGTCTCAGACCCCGAGGAAGCGTCGCAGGAGCTCGAACCCGGCGGGGCTGCCCGACCAGAGCTCGCGGAGCCTGTCGGGACCGACCCGGCGGCCGGCCCAGCGCAGGACGATCGCACTGACGATGAGGTCGTCGAGGGAGCCGACCACCGGCACGAACTCCGGGACGAGGTCGACCGGCGAGACCAGGTAGAGGAGCAGGAGCAGGAGGACGACCTTCGTCGCGCGCGGCGTGGTGTCGGCCCGGAGCAGGTCCCGGACCAGGCGGGCGATGTCGGGCAGGAGGCGCAGGACCGGAACGGCAAGGTCGCGGGCCGGCCGATGCAGCCACAGGACCGCCAGCAGGACGAGCCAGGCCACGACGACGATCCCAACACCGATGAGGAACGCGCCGGGAAGATCCATCTGCGCATGCTAGGCGCGCGGTGTCGCGCCGACCCGGGGATCCGCCCGGGTCATCCGTCCGCCTGTGGTCCCGGTCCGCTCGGTGGGCGGTCATGGCCCCGGGGGTCGGATCCAGTCGGCTCGTACCCGGTGCACGCCCGGACCGGGAGCGCCGGATAGCGCGGGAATCGCGGGTCCGTGGCGGAGCGTCGGCACAGCCAGAAGACGGAGCCGCGGTCCGAGCGGACCTCACGGCCGTACCGGCAGCCGGCGCACAGGCCCGGCTCTGTCATCGTCGCGGCTCGCGCCACTCCTCGGCGAGGAGCGCGTAGACGTACTCACCCGTCCACTCGCCCTTGACGAATTCGTTCTCGCGGAAATGGGCCTCGCGACGCATCCCGAGGCGCTCCATGAGTCGCGCCGACGCCTCGTTCCGCGGATCGCACCGGCCGACGACCCGATGGACGGCGAGCCCGTCGAACGCCAGGCCGATCATCGCCGCGGCCGCCTCGCCCGCGTACCCGCGACCGCGATGCGCCGGGTGAAGGACGAACCCGATCTCGCCCTGGCGATGCTCCTCGCTCCGGTAGTGGAGGCTCACGTCCCCGACGAGCACTCCGCCCGCGCGCAGCACGATGGCCAGGCGGATGCCGTCGCCCGGCTTCTCGATCGCCGTCATCTTCCGCCGCCGGGCGAGCGCGACGCGAACCTCGGCCCGCGTGCGCGGACCCCAGTACAGGTACCGGGTCGTCTCCGGGTCACCGTCCATCACGCACAGCGCATCCAGGTCGGCGTCCCGGAATGGCCGAAGCTCGAGCCGCTCGGTCAGGAGCGGGTAGCTCGGCCGAAGGACGGTCACGAGCCGAGGTAGCGCGCGGGCAGGGCGGTCTCCACGACCCGTCCGTCGACGAGCTCCACGTGGTAGGCGCCCGCGGCCGGGCGGGAGGTCACGACCTCCACCAGCCCGGCCCCCACGAAGTGGAGGGCGGCACCGTCGTCCGCCGCATGGCCCGCCGCAAGCCCGTCCGCCACGAGCCGCTGATAGCTGGGCCGCCGGAGGGCCTCGCCGTCGTAGTGCGGGCAGTGGCTGCCCGGCAGGAAGCCCAACCCGTCGTCGAACGGCGCGAGGCCGGGTCCGAAGGAGTCCGTGGTGCCCGATTCGAACCAGCACAGCGAACCGGCGGACAGCCCGGCCATGATCACGCCTGCCTCCCACGCTTCACGCAGGATCGCGTCCACGCCATGGAGGCGCCAGATGGCGAGCATGTTCTCCGTGTTGCCACCGCCGACGTAGACGACATCCTGGGCCAGGAGGAACGCGCGCAGGTCGCGCCGGTCGCGCTCGAAGAGGGGCAGCCAGCTCGCCACGGCCCTGGGGGCGAACGCGTCGTAGAAGTTGCGGACGTACAGCGGCGCGTCTCCGGACGCGGTCGGGATGAAGGAGATCCGGGGCCGCTCGCGACCGCTCACCGCCCGGGCGAGGCCGAGCACGAAGTCGTCCAGGAGCGGGTTGTCGGGCTCCGTGCTGAATCCCCCGCCGCCCATCGCGACCACGTGCCGATCGCGGGCCCCGACTCCGGTCACGGTCGCCACTCCTCGTTCCGTCGCGGTCGCCCGATGCGAACGACGCTCGCGCTAACTTACGATGGTTCGGCCTCGACGACGAGGCGGCGCGGGAGGATGGAGCGGTGGCGGAGTCCGTCGCGGCGCGTGGCGGACCCTCCGGGGAGCCACTGCCCGTGACCTCGGTGTTCAGCGCGACGACCGTGGTGGCCGCGTGCCTGTCGTTCGTCCTGATCGGTGCGCTGTCGTCCTTCTACGGCCCGCTCATCCCGGTCTTCGAGGTCCGCTTCGGCCTGGGCCCCTCGTCCGCGGCGGCGGTCCTGAGTGCGCATGCCATCGGCGCGTTCGTCGGGGTCATCGGCGCCTCGTTCGCGCTCCGCTGGATGACCAACCGCGCCTTCCTCGTCCTCGCCATGGCGATCCTGACTGCCGGGTTCCTCGTCCTCGCCCTCGCACCCCAGTGGTGGCTGGTGCTCGTGGGTGCCGCGATCGTCGGGATCGGGTTCGGCTTCCTCGACCTCGGGGTCAACCAGCTGTTCGCCTACAGCTTCGGGGTCCGTGCCGGGACCATGCTCAACATCCTCAATGGCGTTTTCGGTATCGGCGCTGTCGCCGGGCCGATCATCGTCGCGGCCGTCGCGCCCGATGGCATCGGCCCGATGTACGTCGGCTGCGCGGTGTTCGCGCTCGCCCTCGCCGTCCCCCTCGGGCGCGTCCGAGGCCAAGGGACGCCGACCGACGGCAAGGGCTCCTCGACCGTCGGCCGGACGAGCGGCCGGGGCGTCGCCGCGATGGTCGGCCTGTTCGCGCTCGCCTATGCCCTGTACGTGGGGGTCGAGGCCGGGGTGGGTGGCTGGGAGCCGAGCCACCTGGCAGCGCTGGGGCTCTCGGCGGCCGAGGCGTCGTGGGCCACCTCGGCGTTCTGGCTCGGCCTGACCGCCGGGCGCTTCCTGATCGCCCCGGTCGCCCTGCGGGTGGCTCCGGAGCGGATCGTGCTCGCCTGCTCGGGCGCCGCCATCATCACCCTGGGCGTGGCCGCGATCCCCGGGCTGGCGGCGATCGCGTATGCCGCCACCGGGCTGGTCATCGCGCCGATCTACCCCACGGGGTTCGCCTGGCTCGCCAAGGCCACGCCCGGCCGACGCACGCCGACCGCATACCTCGTCGGGTCGGCGGTGCTCGGCGCGGCCGTCTTCCCGCCCCTGGTCGGTCTGGCGATCCAGGACTTCGGCGCGTCGGTCACACCGCTCGCGCTGGGCCTCATCGCGGCCGCGACCACCCTGGCGTTCTGGGGCGTGGCACTCATCGGACGACAGCTCCGAGATGGGTCGCGATCATCGCGATGACCTCGTCGACCGGACGGTCGTCCACGTCGACCACGAAGGGCTCGAGCGCCAGGAACCGCGGGTAGCGCGCCGCGGCCTGTTCAGCCAGCGCCCTCGCGCTGTCGGCTCCGAGGGTGCGCCGGTGGTCCGAGCCGCCGGCTCGTCGGGCCAGGGTCGCCGGGTCGGCCCGCAACCAGACGACCGCGACCCCCGCCACGCCGAGCGCCGTGCGGGCCGCGCCATCGTCGATCGCGCTCGCGGCCGCGCAGATCACGCTCGGCTCCGGTGCCGCGGTCGCGTCGATGAGGTGGCGGGCCTCCAGCCGGTGGAGCTCGACCGTGCCCGATTGCTCATCGATCTGGCGTGCGGTCCGGCCGGTCGCGGCGAGGATGTCCGCATCCGAATCGCGGACCGGCCAGCCCAGCCTGGCCGAGAGCTCGCGGCCGACCGTGGTCTTCCCGGCGCCCATGAGCCCGAGGAGGACGACATGGCGGAGGACCGGCGCGTCGCCCATGCCGCCGCCCGCCCGTCCACCCGCCCCGCGCTCAGGCAGGGTCGACGCCGGCGTCGGCGGAGCGCTTCTCCCAGCCGGGGACGAACAGCTGGAGCCGGCCGCCCGTGGCCGGGTGCTCCGAGGCGACATCGTGGTCGAGCCGAAGGCCCAGGCCGGGCCGGTCGGACACGCTGAAGCAGCCGTCCTCTCGGTCGACCGTCGGCGCCCGGTCGACGAGCGACATGACCCACGGGTCGGCGAAGTCGTTGAAGTGCTCGAGGATCCGGACGTTCGACGTCGCCGCGGCGAACTGGACGTTCGCCGAGGTCGCGACCGGGCCACACACGTTGTGCGGCGCCAGCTCCAGGTAGTGCGCGTCGGCCCAGCCGGCGAGCCGCTTCATGGGCAGGAAGCCGCCGAAGTGGCTCAGGTCGCACTGGACGATGTCGAGCGCGTCGCCATCGATGAACCCGCGCATGTCGGGCAGGGTATGGACACGCTCCCCGCTCGCGACGGGGATCGTCGTCGCGGCGCGCACCCGGCCCAGCGGCTCCGGGTTCTCGGGCGGGACAGGCTCCTCGATCCAGGCCGGGCGGAACGGCTCGAGGTCGCGGGCGAGGCCGATCGCCTCCGCCTCGCCGAACCGGCCGTGCATCTCGATCATGATCTCGATGTCCGGCCCGACCGCCGACCGGACCGCCTCGACGATGGCGAGCGACAGCCGCCGCTCCGGCGCCGACAGGCGGACGAAGGCCGCCCCGAACGGGTCGAGCTTGAGCGCCCGATAGCCACGCGCGACGACCCCGCTGGCGAGCCCTGCGATCTCAGCGGGGTCGCGTTCGACCTGGTACCAGCCGTTCGCGTAGGCCGGGATCCGGTCGCGGAAGCGCCCGCCCAGGAGCCGGTGGATCGGCACGCCGAGCGCTTGCCCGATGAGGTCCCAGCAGGCCATGTCGAAGGCCGAGAGGGCCGATTGCGAGACCTCGCCGGCCCGCCCGTACTCGCCCCGCTGGAAGTGCCAGCCGAGCCGCTCCACGTCGAACGGGTCGGACCCGATGACATAGCGCGGGCCGAGCTCGCCGAGGCAGGCCACCAGGGTCTCGGTCTTGTTGACCATCCGGACCTCGCCGACGCCGGTCCGGCCGTCATCCGTGGTCAGCTCGACGAACGTGAGCTCGCGCCACGGCGCGCCGACGACGGTCACACGCTGGTCGACGACCTTCATCCGCAGAGCGTACCCAGCCGGCCGGCGGTGCGTCACCCCCGGCGGCGCGCGGCGCGAGGCCGGGAGCTGCACACGGACTGGATCTCCCCCTCGTACGTACCGCCGCCAAGGGGCGCACGGCCACGGGCCGGCGGGCGGTCAGTCCGATCCGACGGCGGACGCGTGCGGAACGGACTGACGATCCCCGCCTGGGCCGACGGCGGGCGGCGCCCCGGCGGCGATGAGCCTGTCGAGACGGGCGATGACCGGCTGCGCGCCGAGCTCCACGAAGATCGCCCGCGCCTCCGCGGCCATGGCTCGGACACCCGGCACATCCGGTCCCAGGAGGGCCGCCATGTCCAGGCCGGTCAGCGCGATGTCGAACCGGAGTTCGAGGTCGCGATAGATCGGCAGGGCCGTCCGGTACTCGGCAAGCGCATCGTCGACGCGGCCCTGGCGCGCCGCGATGCCGGCCCGGATCAACGCGATGTCGGCCATCGTGGCCCGGCCGGCCCCCCGTTCCAGGAGGGCGAGGGCGCGCTCGGCGGCGGGCACATCGCCCTGGTGCAGCGCGGCGCGGCCGGCCCACAGCCAGCCCGCCGGACTCCCGAGCTCGCGGTCCACGTAGCGCTTCCCGGCCTCGGCGGCGCGGGCGAAGTCCTCCCCCGCGAACGCCTCCTCGAGGACCCATTCGCAGCCGTTCGCGAACGCCTGGGGATCCTCGTCGTGTTCCGCCTCCTCCACCATGGCCTGCGGTCGGTCGCCGACGTCCTCGCCCCGCCACACCCGGTTCCAGATGCCCATGTCCGTGATCCAGGCCTTCTCGGATGGATCCGGGTGGGTCTCGGCCAGCTCCGTGGTCTCCTCGGCGATCCGGGCCCATTCGCCGAGTCGCTGGGCGCCCGCCATGTTGCCCGCGTGGTACGGCGCGAATGCCCGCAGCCCCAGCCGGCGGGCGAGGGCCATCCCGTCGCGCGTCCAACGGATCGAGATCCGCGGGTCGTCGTCGATCGTGAGCGCGGCGAGATTCACGCCCGCCCGAAGCGCGGCAAAGTGCAGGCCGTGGGCGGTCGCGTCAAGGTAGGCCCCGTTGAGCAGCGCGACGCCCTCCCGGCGATGACCGGTGTACTCGAGGGCGGTGCCCTTGGTGATGAGCGCCATCACGATGACTTCGTCCAGGCGGAGCGATTCGGCGAGCCTCAGGGCCCGGTCCGCCCAGGCCACCGCCCCGACGTGGTCGGCGCTCCGGAACCGGCCGCGGGCGAAGGTCTCGGCGAACTTCGCCACCCCGGACTGAGCCTTCGGATCGTCGGCGAGGGCATCCACCTCGTCCACGACCGCCTCCAGGGTGGCCACCGCCTGGGCGATATGACCGCGTGAGAGCTGCAGCTGGGCGAGGTCCGCGATCGCGTCGAGCGCGGCCGCCCGGTCTCCCAGGTCGCGCCACGCGGTCGCGGCCTCAGCGATGTCGCGCTCGGCGTCCTCGAATCGTGCGGACAGGCCCTCGAACCAGCCCATCCGCTGCGTGAGGGCCGCGTGGTCTCGCGGAATCGGTGTGACCTCGAGAGCCGCCCGCAGGGAATCGACGGCCTGACCGATCGCCCCGAGCGCGAATGCCCGTTCGGCGGAGCCGCGCAGGGCGATCCGCGCCTGGGCTGCGGCGGCCTCGCCTTCGGGCCCGTCGGGAGCCGCCCGGTACGCCGCCAGGTAGTGCGTCGCCAGGGCGCCGGCCAGCTCCTCGTCGTCGAGCGCCTCGAAGTGGCGAGCCGCCGCCATGTGACGGATCCGGCGCTCGCGCTTCGAGAGCGTGGAGTAGGCGACTTCACGGATGAGCGACTGGATGAACGCGTGCTGGCCGCGGGTCGGTGCGCGCGGGTCGGTCTCCACGACCAGGAGCTCGCGGCGGACGAGGCTCGTCAACCGCGGAGCGAGGAGGTCCGGATCGTCGCCGGTCACTGCCGCGAGCGCCGCCAGCGAGAACGACTGGCCGAGCACCGCCGCGTCCTGGAGGAGGGCCCGATCGGCGGGCGGGAGGGCGTCCAGGCGGGCGGCCACGAGCGCATGGAGGGTGGGCGGGACGTCGATCGCGCCGAGGTCACCAGAGGGGCGGAAGACACCATCCTCGCCGACGAGCCGGCCGTCGGCCAGGAACATCCGGATCGTCTCCACCGCGTAGAGCGGGATCCCGTCCGCCCGGGCCAGGATGTGCCCGATCACGGGCTCGGGGAGCCCGGGGACGAGTCCGGCGAGGAGTTCGCGCATGGCCGGCTCGGTCAACGGGTCGAGCCGCATGGCCGCGGCGCCCCGGCGGTCCGTTCCCCAGCCGGGTCGCCGCTCCAGGATCTCCGGCCGGGCGAGCGTCACCACGAAGATCGGATGCGCCCGGCTCCAGTCGAGGAGCTGTTCGATGAAGTCGAGCAGGCCATCGTCGGACCACTGGAGGTCCTCGAACACGAGGGCGACCGTGCCCGTGGCGGCGATCCGCTCGAACAGGGTCCGCCACGCGGCGAAGAGCTCCTCGCGACCGCCCGACGGCGCGGCCTCCAGGCCGAGCAGGGCGAACAGCCGCGGCTCGATCCAGTGGCGTTCCTCGGCGTCGGGCACGTGCTGCTCGAGCATCGCCGCGATCGCGGCCCGGGTCGTAGGTTCGTCATCGTCCTCCGCGAGCCCGGCCCGTCGCCGGATCATCTCGCCCAGTGCCCAGAACGTCACCCCCTCGCCGTACGACGGGGAGCGGCCACGGTGCCACCAGATCCCCTCCACGACGCCGTCGAGGTACTTCTCGAGTTCCCAGGCCAGGCGGCTCTTGCCGATGCCGGCCTGGCCGACGAGCGAGACCAGGCGCGCCCGGCGCTCCCGGCCCGTCGCGTGGAACTGCTCCTTCAAGAAGCGAAGCTCGTCGGCGCGCCCCACGAACGGGGGCTCGAGCGCGTCGCCGCGGCCCGCTCCGCCCCTCTCGGCGACCACGCGCAGGGCGCGGAACGCGGGAACGGGGCTCGCCTTGCCCTTGAGGACCGTCTCGCCCGCCGGCTCGAACGCGATCGACGCTCCGGCCGCCTGCCGGGTCGCCTCGCCGACGAGCACGGTGCCTGGTCCGGCCGCCGCCTGGAGCCGGCTCGCCGTGTTGACGAGGTCGCCCGCGATCATCCCCTGGCCGACCGCTCCCACCGTGACGGCCGCCTCACCCGTCAGCACGCCCGCGCGCGCCCTGAGGGCCGTCTCAGGACCGGCTCGATCGCCACGCAGCGCCGGGACGGCCTCCACGATGTCGAGCGCCGCGCGGACGGCCCGCTCCGCATCGTCCTCGTGGGCGACCGGCGTCCCCCAGACCGCCATGACCGCATCGCCGATGAACTTCTCGACCGCCCCGCCGTACCGCCGGACGATCTCCGAGGCGGCCGCGAAGTACTCGCTGAGGAGCTCCCGGATCGCCTCGGGGTCGCGGTCCTCGGCCAGGTGGGTGAAGCCCACGAGGTCCACGAACATGACCGAGACCATCCGCCGCTCCGCCGCCGGCGACGGCAGCGCACCCCCGACGGCGCCGACGGCCTCGGTCTCGGATGTCCCGCCGAGGCGGGTACCGCACGTGCCGCAGAACTTGGCCGCAGGCTCGTTCGCCGCCCCGCAGGTGGAGCATCCCGCGGTCAGCGGCGAACCGCACTCGAGGCAGAATCGCCGGCCGGCCACGTTCGCCGTCCCGCATTGACCGCAGATCACGATGCCAGGTCCCTCATCGCCTCGACCCCGGCGGCCCGACGGATCGGCCGGGAGCGGACCAAGGATACGGCCGGCCCATCAGCCTCGACCGGTCAGCGGGATCCGCGTCCCGTTGGCGACCGAGGCCTGGTCCGAACAGAGGTACATCATCGCGGCCACGAGCTCCTCGGGTGTCGCCCAGGTCGCGTTCTTCACGCTCGGGCCCGTGTCGCGCTCATGAGCCGTGTCGATCTTGCGCACGACCAGGACATTGGCCGTCACGCCGGTGCCGGCGACCTCGCGCGCGAGGGTGCGCAGGAGGGCCTCCTCGCCGGCTTTGGCCACGGCGTACGAGGCCATGCCCGCCGTCCCCTCGAGCGCCACCGTCGACGAGATCGCGATGAACCGGCCCCAGCCACGCTCGATCATCCCCGGGACGACCGCCCGGGCGACGTGCAGCGTGGTCCAGACGTGCTGGTCCAGCATCGCCCGCATCTCCTCGGGATCGAGCTCGGCGATCTTCGACCCGCCGGCCCAGCCTCCCACCAGGTGAAGGACGATATCGATCCGGCCGAGCCGCTCGGCGATCTCCGCGACGACTCGGGCGGCGTCGGTCGCGTTCCGGAGGTCACCCACGGCCGCCGCCCACGAGCCCGGGCCCAGCCCGAGGTCGCCCGCCACGGACTGGAGGCGGGTGCCGTCCGTGCCCACCAGCCCGAGCCTCGTGCCCTGGGCCGCGAACGCGGCGGCGGCGACCCGCCCGAGGCCGCCGGTGGCTCCCGTGATCAGCGCGACCCGGTCAGCCGGCATCGGCGGCCTCGCTCTGCGCGACCAGCTCCGCGATCCGCCCGACATCGGACGCCGCCCGGCCGCCGGCGGGCAGCCGGATGGTGCGTGCGAGCGGGCGAGCCCCGCGAGTCCAGGCCGAGACCGCGAGCGCTTGGACGATCCTCATGGTCGGAGTATCGGGCGGCGGCGTCATTCCCGTAATCCGCCAGAAAGCTTCCAGGTTCGACGATGGGCGCTACCGTGCCCACTGTCACACTGCCCGATGACCGAACCGATCCCGGAGTGCAGACGATGCGCATCCTCGTGGCCGAAGACGATCCCGGACTGCGGGAGGTCATCGCGCTCGGCCTCCGCGACAGCGGCTATCACGTCGACACCGTCGACCGGGGCGACGACGCCATCGACCAGCTCGGCTTCTACGAGTACGACGTGGCGATCGTCGACTGGCGCATGCCGGGTGCTGAGGGCATCGACGTCGTGGCCTGGGCGCGAAGCCACCGCCGACCGACGGCGATGCTGATGCTCACCGCCCGCGACGCGCCGGCCGACCGGATCCGGGGCCTCGACAGCGGCGCCGACGACTATCTCGTGAAGCCATTCGACTTCGGAGAGCTGCTCGCCCGGGTCCGGGCGCTCCAGCGTCGTCCGCGGAGTGTCGACGGACCGGTGCTCGAGCTGGGCATGGTCGCCCTCGACCCGGCGACCCGGGTCGTCACGGCTCGTGGCCGGCCGCTCAGCCTCACCGGGACCGAGTACCTCATCCTCGAGTTGCTCATGCGCCGGTCACCGGCGCTCGTGGATCGCAAGGCGATCGCCGAGCACGCCTGGGCGGATGAGACCGACCCGCTCGGCTCGAACGCCATCGACGTCCAGATGAGCCGGCTCCGGGCGAAGATCCCGAATGCGGGCATCCGGATCGTCACCGTCCGTGGCGCCGGTTATCGCCTGGAGCCGACGTGACCGCCGAGCGGACTCACGACGTCCGGCGCCTGTCGATCCGCGTCGCACTGGCCGCGACCGGGCTGGTCGGGCTCGCCTATCTCATCGTCGCGCTGGCCGTCGTGGTCCTGGTCACCGGCAACCTCACCCAGCAGATCGACGACCGGCTGACCGACGGCCTGTCGTACGTCAACGGGCCCATCCCGGGCGGCGGCCACTACGAACCCCCGGCGCCGAGCCGGCCGGGCCAGGTGTACGGCCCCAGGCTGCTCGTCTGGACCATCGACGAGGGCGGGGCCGTGTTCACGACCGACAGCTCGAACCCCGATCTCCCGGTCAGCCTCCGGCACGTGACCGGTCCCCAGGATGCGCAGATCGGCGGCACTGACGTGCGGATCCAGGGACGAGCCGCGGGAGACGACTACGTGGTCGTGGCCCAGACCCTCGACGGCGTCGCCCAGGCCCAGTCGCAGGTCATCCGGGCCGAGCTGCTGATCGGCCCCCTGCTCCTCATCGCGGTCTTCGTCGGGGCGGTCGCGGTCGGTCGCCGCGTGGCGACACCGATCGAGCTCGCCCGGCGGAGGCAGCTCGAATTCACCGCCGACGCGTCGCACGAGCTGCGGACGCCTCTCTCCGTCATCGAGGCGCAGACGAGCCTCGCCCTCGGCGGGACGCGAGATGAGACCTGGTATCGCACGGCATTCCAGCGGGTCGATCTCGAGTCGCAGCGGATGCGGCGGCTCCTCGACGACCTGCTCTGGCTCGCCCGGTTCGACGCGACGCAGGCCCAGCCGGACGCGGAACCGGTCGATCTCGGGGTCCTCGCCGCCCAGACCGCCGACCGGTTCGGGGTCGTCGCCGAGACGCGCCATCTCGCGCTCGAGCTCCGTATCCCGCCGGACAGCCTCGTGGTCAGCGCCCCACCGGAGTGGCTCGACCGGCTGCTCGGCGTGCTCCTCGACAACGCCTGCAAGTACTCGCCGGACGGCGGCACCGTGACGGTGAGCGTCGCCTCCGAGCGGAATCGCATCGCCCTGACCGTCGACGACGCCGGCCCGGGGATTCCCGAGGCCGAACGCGACCGCATCTTCGACCGTTTCCACCGGGCGACCGATGCCACGAGCGGCGCGGGGCTCGGTCTCGCGATCGCCGACGCGATCGTCCGGGCGACCGGTGGCCAGTGGCGGGTGGCCGGCGCTCCTGCCGGCGGGGCCCGGATGACCGTCAGCTGGCCGCGGGCGTTCGCCGGTCCGCGCGAGTCGACGACCCGCCCTCCGGCGCGGACCGTGCCCTCGGACCCGCCGTCAGCCTGAGGCGTTCCTGAGAGCGCGACGGGGCGGTAACAGTTCCGAAAGGGACGGAAGCCAGAGTGTCGGTAGCGGTCGCGACCCTCGTGCGGCTCCTCCTCCCCGCACGTGGGTCCGCGCCGCGATCGGCTCAGCGGTCGGGGGGGTCCGCCCGGCCGGGGAGGCCGGATCCGTGGCCACGGCGTACCATGCCCGACCCGATGCGCTTCAGGGAGACCGCTCACGATGTCCAGACAGCCCGCCACGGCAACCGGCTCGGGGCGCAGCCCGCTCGTCTACCTCATCGCCATCTTGGTCGTCGCCGCGCTCATCGCCGGCGGCTACGGGATCTGGTACCTGTTCCTGCGCCCGGCGGGACCCGCCGCGGTGGCCGACGCCACCTTGCCGCCCGTCCCCGGGGTCTCGGGGGACGTGTCGAGCGTGCCGCTCACCAGCCTCGACGGGACGTGGAACATCGACACTTCGATCGGGACGTTCACCGACGTCAGTGACACGAGCGGCAACTTCGTCGGCTACCGCGTCCAGGAGCAGCTCGCCGGGATCGGCGCGAACACGGCCGTGGGGCGCACCCCCAAGGTCTCCGGATCGCTGACGATCGTGGGGACGAAGGTCACGGCGGTCGATATCAGCGCCGACTTGACGGCCCTCCAGAGCGACGACTCCCAGCGCGACAACCAGCTCCGCAACAACGGCATCCAGTTCAGCCAGTTCCCCGCGGCGACGTTCAAGCTCACCTCCCCGATCGACCTGGGGACGGTGCCGGCGGACGGCAAGGAGATCTCGGTCACGGCGAGCGGTCAGCTGACGCTCCATGGCGTGACCAGGGACGTCGAGGTCGCGCTCAAGGCCAAGCTATCCGGCTCGACGATCGTGGTCAGCGGTTCCCTGCCCATCGCGTTCGCCGACTACTCGATACAGAAGCCCGACTCCTTCAAGGTCCTCTCGATCGACGACCACGGGACGATGGAGCTCCAGCTCTTCTTCACCCACACCTGAGCCAGCGCGGGGCTACAGGCCCTCACCCTCATCCCTAGACATTCCACGGTGGCGTGCCGATAATCCAGCGGTATGACGGCCGAGGAACCGCCCTTTACGAACTCCGCGCCCGACCCGGACGAGGAGGTCGCGCCGTTGCGGGTGGGCCAGGCCGCCGAGATGCTCGGCGTGACGGTCGAGACGCTCCGGCGCTGGGAGGCCGATGGCCGGCTGCACACGACGCGGTCGACGGGGGGCCAGCGCCTCGTCCCCATCGCCGAGGTGTCGCGCCTCCTCCGGGACCGCCGGCGCGACGCCGCGGACCGACCGATCGTCGCCCAGTCCGCTCGCAACCGGTTCCCCGGCCTGGTCACCAGCATCGTCCGCGACACCGTCGCGGCCGTCGTCGAGATCCAGGCCGGACCGCATCGGATGGTCAGCCTCATGACCGCCGAGGCGATCGACGACATGGACCTGCGCGTCGGCGATGAGGTCGTCGGGGTCGTGAAGGCCACCAACGTCGTCGTCGAGATCCCCTCGTCCAAGGAGACGCGGTCGTGAGGTCCCGTCTGGGCGGGCTCGTTCCGACGCTCGCCATCGCCTTGGTCGCGTGCTCGACCGGCGCGTCGCCGGCGCCGACCGCGGCCCGGACGGCCGTGCCTGGCTCCGTTCCCGGAGCCAGCCTCACGATCTACGGCGCCGCGTCGCTGACGGCGGTGCTCGGCAAGGCCAGGACCGCCTACGAGACCGCGTACCGCGGGGCGACGCTGTCCATCTCGACCGACTCGTCGTCGGCGCTCGAGACCAAGATCGAGCAGGGTGCCCCGGCCGATGTCTTCCTGTCGGCCGACACGACGAACCCGCAGAAGCTCGTCGACATGGGCCTCGCGGCTGGTGCACCGACGACGTTCGCGGGAAACCTGCTCACGGTCATCGTCCCGTCCGCCAACCCGGCCGGCATCACGTCGCCGGCCGACCTCGTCAGGCCGGGCGTCAAGGTCATCGCCGCCGGTGACGCCGTGCCGATCACGAAGTACGCCGACCAGCTGGTCGCGAACCTGGCCAGGGAGCCCGGCTACCCCGCCGACTTCGTGGCGAAGTACGCGGCGAACATCGCGTCGAAGGAGGACAACGTCGCCGCGGTCGTGGCCAAGGTCGAGCTCGATGAGGGCGACGCGGCGATCGTGTACGTGACCGACGCCAGGACCTCGACCAGGGTCTCGACGATCGGCGTGCCCCCGACGGCCAACGTGCCCGCCACGTACAGCGGCGTGATCGTGAAAGGGTCGTCGAACCAGGCCGCCGCCGCGGCGTTCCTGGCGTGGTTCGCCGGGCCGGAGGGTCGGGCGATCCTCGCCGGCTTCGGATTCCTGGCGCCGTCCTGAACGTGAGAACCGCGAGTCGGACCCGAGACAGGATGCCCCCGGGCCGTGGCTGGGGCTGGCGGTCGCTGGTCGGCCTGGCCGGCCTGTCGGGGCTGTTCCTCGCCCTGCCCGTGGCCGGGCTCGTCCTCCGGGCGCTCCTCGACGGGTCGCTGGCGCGCGCCCTGACGGCGAGAGTCGTCCTCGACGCCCTCGTCCTGAGCCTGGCGACGACCGCCGTGAGCCTGGTCCTCACGGTCGCGTTCGGCCTGCCGCTGGCGATCCTCCTCGCCCGGCGCCCATTCCGCGGCTCGGGCTGGGTGGAGGCGCTGATCGACCTGCCCATCGTGCTCCCGCCGTCCGTGGCGGGGCTGGCGCTCCTGCTGGTTCTCGGCCGGCGGGGCTTCCTCGGCGGCCCGCTCGATGCGGTCGGCCTGGAGATCCCGTTCACGACCCTGGCCGTCATCCTGGCCCAGACCTTCGTGTCGGCGCCGTTCTTCGTCCGCTCCGCGCGGACCGGCATCGCGGCGGTGGACCACGACCTTGAGGACGCGGCCCGGGTCGATGGCGCGTCCGAGCTCCAGCTGTTCCGGCGGATCACCGTCCCCCTGGCCGGGACGGCGCTCGCCGCGGGCCTCGTGATGAGCTGGGCCCGGTCGCTCGGCGAGTTCGGGGCCACGATCATGTTCGCCGGCAACGTCGAGGGGAAGACCGCGACCTTGCCACTCGTCGTGTACGGCGAGTTCCAGGGCGGCGACCTGGACGCATCGGTGGCCGCAGCGGCGATCCTGGTGATCGCCGCGTTCGGGGTCCTCGTCGCTGTCCGGGCGCTCCACTGGGGCCGGGTCGTCGACCTGCGGGCGATCGGATGATGGGTTCCCGATGCACGGACTGGGCCGCTGGATACACTCGAGGGAGCACCTGCGGATCACCCGGGATCCGCTGAAAGGACGTCATCATGCCGAACGCCACAGACCGCGAAGCCCTGCGGACGAAGCTCACCCCGCTCCAGTACGCGGTGACCCAGGAGGCCGCCACCGAGCCGCCGTTCACCGGGGCGCTCTGGGACCAGCACGCGAACGGTTCGTATCGCTGCGTCGTGTGCGCCGCACCGCTCTTCGACTCGGCGACGAAGTTCGACTCGGGGACGGGCTGGCCGAGCTTCTTCGACGTCCTGGAGCAGGGCCGGGTGATCGCCCGCGAGGACCGCTCGTACGGGATGGACCGGACCGAGGTCGTGTGCGCCTCGTGCGGAGCGCATCTCGGCCATCTCTTCCCCGACGGTCCGCGCCCCACCGGGATGCGCTACTGCATCAACTCGGCGTCGCTCGACTTCGAGCCGCGCGAGGCCGGCGCGGCGAACCCGTCCGAAGGCTCGAACGCATGACCATAGGGGAGCCGCCGATCGGCATCGCGTTCCGGACCGACGCGTTCATCGACGGCGCCTTCGTCCCGGCGTCGTCCGGCCGTCGCGCGACGTCCGAGAACCCGGCCACCGGCCGGCCGCTCGCGGAGGTCGCCGCCTGCGACGCGACCGACGTGGACCGGGCTGTCCGGGCGGCCCGGGAAGCCTTCGAGGGACCGTGGTCGCGGCTGACCCCGGTCGAGCGCAAGGCGATCCTCATCCGCTTCGCCGACCTCATCGACGCCAACGCCTCCGAGCTGGCGATGACCGAGACCCTCGATGCGGGCAAGCCGCTCAGCGACTGTCTCGAGGTCGACATCCCGCAGACCTCCGATTGCATCCGCTGGCATGCCGAGGCGATCGACAAGCTGTACGGCGAGGTCGCCCCGGTCGGGCCGGACCGGGTCGCGATGGTCGTGCGCGAGCCGATCGGCGTCGTCGGTGCGGTGATCCCCTGGAACTACCCGGCGCTCATGGCCGCCTGGAAGCTCGGACCTGCGCTCGCGACCGGCAACACGGTCGTCATCAAGCCGGCCCAGCAGACATCCCTGAGCCTGCTCCGGATGGCCGAGCTCGGGGCCGAGGCCGGCCTGCCGGCCGGCGTCCTCAACGTCGTGCCCGGCCCGGGTTCGGTCGTCGGCGAGGCGATCGGGCGCCATCCGGGTGTCGACCTCGTGGCGTTCACCGGCTCGACCGAGGTCGGCCGGTCGTTCCTCCACCACGCGGCCGACACGAACCTCAAGCGTGTCCTGCTCGAGCTCGGCGGCAAGAGCCCCCAGGTGATCATGGCCCACGCCGGCGACCTCGACCCCATCGCCGAGTCCGTGGCCTCGGCGATCTTCTGGAACATGGGTGAGAACTGCAGCGCCGGGTCGCGCCTGATCGTCCACCGCAGCCTCCGCGACGCACTCGTCGAGCGGCTCGTCGCCGAGACCGCCAAATGGGTCGTGGGCGACCCACGCGAACCCGCGACGCGGGTCGGGCCGCTCATCTCGCGGGGGCACATGGAGCGGGTCCTCGGGTACATCGGGGTCGGCCGCGAGGAGGGTGCCCGCGTCGCGGTGGGCGGCGACCGGGTCCTCGAGGAGACCGGCGGCTACTTCGTCCAGCCGACCATCTTCGACGGCGTCCGCAACGACATGCGGATCGCCCAGGAGGAGATCTTCGGGCCGGTCCTGGCGGTCGTCCCGTTCGACACGGAAGACGAGGCGGTCGCGCTCGCCAACGACACCCAGTACGGCCTCGCGGCCTCCCTCTACACCCAGGACCTCAACGTCGCTCACCGCGTCGCCCGCCGGATCCGGGCCGGGATCGTGGGCGTCAACTGCTATGCCGAGGGCGACATGACGACGCCGTTCGGAGGCTACAAGCAGTCAGGCTTCGGCGGTCACGACAAGTCGCTCCACGCCCACGACCAGTACACCGAGCTCAAGACGATCTGGATCGAGCTCGCGAAAGGCGGCTGATCGGACATCGCTCGGGACTGTGCCCACGGGGCGCTGGGCCAATCCGCTCCGCCGTCCCGCGAGCGTCGTGCGACAACCCCCGGAAGCTACGGGATCGGGGAATGCCCGACTTCGTAGGTATCGTCGGTGTATGCGCCACAAGGTCGGGACTGGGATCCGTTCACAACGGAGATACCGCCGCATCCATACACGATGACCCGGCGCGTCCCGTCCACCAAGTGGAGACGACGAAGTTCCGCTGCGTGGTGGCGAGGATGACGATCGTCTGACCGTCGGCGCGAGTCCAGTGGCTCGGGATGACGGCAGTCGCCGCGCCAGCGACGCTTTCGGCGGGGATGTCCATGCTCAGTTCGGCCGCCCGAACCTCGTCAAGGCACCCGTCGGCAGTGACCTCGCAAGGGTGTTCCTCGAGGATCCAGTACCCGTCGACGAGGTGGATGCCATCGTCCGACCAATGCGCTGCGGTCGGAGCGGAGCACGCGGCGACGATGGCCAGGACGACCAGCGCGATGCCGGCGACGGCCGGAGTGGATCGGCGGTGCATCGAGCAATCCTGCGCGCACTCGTCATCCGGTCAATCGATGAAGACCCGCAACCAGGCTGGGCAAGCGCCGAGTGATGGCCCGTGCAGGGACCTCGGACTACCATCGTCGGGCGGATGCGCTCTCGACCCGGCCGGTTCCGCGCCACGGAGATCGGACATGCCATCGACCCAGACCCCTGCTGCTCCCGCTGCGTTCGGCGGCTTCTCGCCGGACGCGATCCAGTTCCTCGTGGACCTCGCGGCGAACAACGAGCGGTCGTGGTTCCAGCCGCGCAAGGCCGACTTCGAGCGGCTGCTCAAGGCGCCGCTCGAGGCGCTGTGCATCGCGCTCGGGGAGACGTTCGCCACGCGGCGCATCCCGCTGTCGGCGGATCCTGCCCGCTCCCCGTTTCGGATCTACCGCGACGTCCGCTTCTCGAAGGACAAGTCGCCCTACAAGACCCACGTGAGCGCCAGTTTCCCGTGGGTGGGCGGCGGCGACCGCTCGGCCGGCGGCTACTTCCACCTCCAGCCGGGCGAGATCTATGTCGGCGGCGGGATGTGGCGGCCCGAACCATCGCTCCTCGCCGCCTGGCGGACGCTCGTGGCGACGGATCCCAAGAGCGTCCATGCCGCGATCGACGACCCGGCCTTCATGGCGACGCTGGGCGAGGTGGGCGGCGAGCGGTTCAAGCGGATGCCGGCGGGCTTCCCGGCCGATCACCCCGACGCGGCGCTGCTCACGCTCAAGGACATCACGTTCGGCCGGCGGCTCTCGGACGCGGACGTCCTCACGCCGGCCCTGCCGGAGACCATCGCGGACACGCTCTCGGCAGCGACGCCGGTGATGCGCCTCCTTGCCGAGCTGGCCGCGACCTAGGCCCGGCGCAGGCGCGTGGTCACGAGGACGACCGCCAGGAACGCGGCGAACACGAGCACGAATCCCACGAGGAAGACGCCGCCGTCGACGCCCGGATGGAGGTTGCCGAGGCGGGTGAGGCCGTTCGCCGTGTCCTCGGGCGTGGGATAGGACGGGACCATCTCAGCCTCCTGCCGCTGCTAGCATCGGGGCGTGGCCGAGAGCGCATTCGACTTCATCATCGTGGGCGGAGGATCCGCCGGCTGCGCCCTAGCGAACCGCCTGACTGCCGACCCGTCGACCCGCGTCCTCGTCCTCGAAGCCGGCCGTCCGGACTACCCGTGGGACGTGTTCATCCACATGCCCGCCGCGCTGACGTTCCCGATCGGCAGCCGGTTCTACGACTGGAAGTACGAGTCCGAGCCCGAGCCGTTCATGAACGGTCGCCGGGTCTATCACGCCCGGGGCAAGGTGCTGGGCGGCTCGAGCAGCATCAACGGGATGATCTTCCAGCGGGGCAACCCGCTCGACTTCGAGCGCTGGGCGGCCGATCCCGGGATGGCGAGCTGGGACTATGCCCACTGCCTGCCCTACTTCAAGCGGATGGAGGATTGCCTGGCGGCCGAGCCGGACGATCCGTGGCGCGGCCACGGCGGACCGCTCGGCCTCGAGCGCGGTCCGGCCCGGAGTCCGTTGTTCGAGGCGTTCTTCGAGGCGGTCCAGCAGGCGGGCTACCCGCTGACGACAGACGTCAACGGCTACCGCCAGGAGGGCTTCAACGCGTTCGACCGGAACATCCGCAACGGGCGGCGCCAATCGGCCGCGCGGGCGTACCTCCACCCGGTCATCGGGCGGCCGAACCTCGAGGTGAGCACCCGGACATTCGTCACGCGGGTGCTCTTCGAAGGGCGCCGGGCCGTGGGCGTGGAGTACTCCGTCCGCGGCGGACCGGTCCGGACGGCACGGGCGGGCGAGGTGATCCTGTCCGGCGGCGCGTTCAACTCACCCCAGCTGCTCCAGCTCTCGGGCGTGGGCGCGGCCGACGACCTGCGCGCCCTCGGGATCGAGGTCGTCGCCGACCTGCCGGGCGTGGGCGCCCACCTCCAGGACCACCTCGAGGTCTACATCCAGTACGGCTCGAAGCTGCCGGTCTCGATGCAGCCGTCCGCGACCCAGAAGTGGCGCCGGCCCTGGATCGGCTTCCAGTGGCTGTTCCTGCGCCGGGGCCCCGGTGCCACGAACCATTTCGAGGGCGGTGGGTTCGTCCGGGGCGATGACGACGTCGCCTACCCGAACCTCATGTTCCACTTCCTGCCGCTGGCGATCCGCTACGACGGGACGGCCCCGGCCGGCGGCCACGGCTACCAGGTCCACGTGGGGCCGATGTACTCCGACGCGCGCGGCTCCGTGAAGATCGTCTCGACCGACCCACGGGTCCATCCCGCGATCCGGTTCAACTACCTCTCGACCGACCAGGACCGGCGCGAGTGGCTCGAGGCCGTCCGGGTCGCCCGGCGGATCCTCAACCAGCCGGCGTTCGAGCCGTACAGCACCGGCGAGCTGTCGCCCGGACCGTCGGTCACGACCGACCAGGAGATCCACGACTGGGTGGCACGGGACGCGGAGACGGCGCTCCACCCGTCGTGTACCGCGCGGATGGGCACGGACGTGGGTTCGGTCCTCGACCCGCTGACGATGCGGGTCCACGGCCTCGATGGCTTGCGCGTCGTTGACGCCTCGGCGATGCCCTACATCACGAACGGCAACATCTACGCCCCGGTCATGATGCTGGCCGAGAAGGCCGCCGACCTCATCGTGGGCGCGACTCCGCTGCCACCGGAGCCGATCCGTTTCTACCGCCACGGGAGAACGTCCTAGGCGGGCACACGAGCGAGGCGAGCAGGCTGGTGATCCTCCCCAAGATCCGGGATCCTCGATTCATCACCGTGCGTCGCGGCGGAACCCTCCGCGACGACGATCACCGTCTTCTCGCGCTGTGGGCGGCCGACTGCGCCGAGCACGTTCTGCACTATTTCGAGCGCGCGAGGCCGGACGACGACCGTCCTCGTCGGGCGATCGACCTCGGACGAGCCTGGGCCCGGGGTGAGGTCGCCTGGGCCGAAGCCCGCACGGCGGCCGGTCATGCCAACGGCGCGGCCAGGGACCTGAGTGGGGCGGCACGGCACGCCGCGTATGCCGCCGGCCAGGCGGCGGCCGTCGGCCACGTGGCGGCCCACGAACTCGGGGCCGCGGCCTACGCGATCAAGGCCGTGTGGGCGGCCGCGACCGAAGACGACCTGGTCGAGGCCGGCCGTTCGGAGTGCCGGTGGCAGCGCGCCCGGCTCCCCGACCGGATCCGAGACCTCGTGCTCGACGACCAGCGACTCCGCAACGCGTTGTGCTGGTTCGCGTTCGACTGTTGACACGGCTCGCTCACGACGCAGCCATCGCCGGCCCGAGGCGTGGTCAGCGCGCCGGGGCGCCCCGCTCCACGGGATCGCCGAGAGCGATCTGGGCGAAGGTCGCCATGTCCGGTGCGGTGAGATCGGGGGTGACCGTGGCCGGCGGTGTCGCGCCCGAGCCCGGCTTGTCGTGGCGGCGGTCGATCCAGGCCGTCGCCAGCCCGCGCGCCTGGGCCGGGACATGGTCGTGGTACAGGCTCTGGGCGACGTGGAGGATCCGTGGCCGGGGGACGTCGATCACGGCGAAGGCCACGTCGAAGTTCCGGTGGCTCGGCTTGTACGAGCCGACCTGCTGGGCCGTGATCACCCAGTCGAACGCGACGCCCAGCCGGCGGTTCGACGCGGCGAACAGGTCGTCGTCGCAGTTCGTGATGACCCCGAGCCGGAAGCGCTCCTTGAGCCGCCGGAGCGCGTCGGCAGTGTCCGGGAACGCCGGCCAGTCGGCGACCGAGCCACCGAATGTCGCGAGCTCTTCGTCGGTGGGTGTCACGCCGAAGCCGGCCGCCACCCCGCGGCCCGCCCGGGCGAGGACCTCGCGGTAACGCAGGTAGGGCCCGGCCTCGAGGGCCGCCTCTTCCCCCGCGTACGCCTCGAGCAGGTCGTCGTCGGTGGCCTGGACGCCCAGGGGATCGAGGAATGCCCGGAGACCGCGCGAGATGCCGGTCTCCCAGTCGATGAGCGTGCCGTAGCAGTCGAACGTGAGGGCGTCGATCTGCGCGAAGTCGATGTCGGTCATGGGCGGCGATCCTTCTCCGGCGATGGCCGCCAGTGTCGCGCACCGGCGACCTCCGCGCCCGGGAGGGACGGATGAACCGGCCCGGGATGGGACGGTCCGCGGATCGCGCCGGACCGAGCCGGCGGACCCGGCTACGCCTCGTCCGGGTCGAGCCAGCTGTGCTCAGGATGCCAACCGAGCACTTCGGCGGCGTGGTCGATGGCGAGGAGGGTCTGGCGGTCGGGCACGGGACGTCGGAGGGGCACGCCCGGGAAGACCTCGGCCATCAGGGCCGCGCTCGGACGGTGCATGACCGTGTCGGCCGCGGCGACGATGCAAACATCCGCGCCACGGGTATCGGCGGTCAGCGCCGCCCGGACCGCGCCCGCCACGTCGCGCACGTCGACGTAGCCCCACAGGTTCCACATCCGCAGGCGCGGGTCGTCCTGGTAGCCCGGGAACGCTGCGTAGTCGGCGGGCTCCATGATGTTCGAGATCCGGAGCCCAACGAACGGGACGCCCGTCCGCCGGCTGAACTGGGCGGCCATCGTCTCGCCGACGAGCTTCGAGAGCGCGTACGAGCTTTCCGGGCGGACCGCCGATTCGTCCACCGGCGCGATGGCCGGCGGTGTCTCGGGCGCAAACGGCAGCCCCAGCACGGTCTCACTGGACGCCCAGACGACCCGTCCCAGCCCCCGCTCGGTCGCGGCCGCGAACACGTTGTAGGTGGACAGCGCGTTGGTGCGGAACGTCTCGCCGGCCGGCCGCAGTTCGGGCGCCGGGATCGCCGCGAGGTGGACGACCACATCCGCCCCGGCCAGGACATCGTGGACCTGGCCGAGATCCGTGAGATCGGCCCGGATGCACAGGCCGTGAGCGCTGCCGTCATGGGCCAGGTCGACGTTGAGGACGTCGTGGCCGTGGTCGCGGAGGTCGCGCACGACCCAACGACCGGCCTTGCCGCTGCCACCGGTCACGACGATCCGCATCCGATCTCCTCCGGTCACCACGCTGGCCTACGTCGCTGCGCGTCGTCGCGCACCTGCCGGGACATGGTACGGCGGCGACCCGTCCGGGCCGCCGCCAGTGCGCGATGGGAGTGGATCAGCGGATCCGGCGGATGACGAACGGGTTCTCGAGCGGGTGGCGGCCGTAGTGGCCGACCCAGATGTGGCCGACACCGAGGCGATGTCCCGCCATCAGGCCACGGAACGAGAGGGCCTTCGCGCACGACGTGGTGAAGTCGAAGCCATCGATCTTGCCGTAGTTGACGAACCGGTAGGTGATCGTCTTGTGATCCGCGCTGACCGTGATCTGGTCGTTCTTCTCGAGCTTGACCGGGTCCGCGTCGAGCGGTGCGCTCGAGTGGATCGTGCCACTGAACACGATGCCCTTGGAGCCCGGGTGGGTGACCCGCACGTGCCAGCCCTTGCTGTCGTGCCAGATGTAGTCACCGGCCCGGGCGCCTGCCTTGAAGGACTTCGGTACGCCCTGGACCGAGGCCGGCCAGTGACCGTTGGTGCAGACGGCCGTCGTAGCTGCGGAGGCCGCGCTCGGCGTCGCGGATACCGCGGCCACGCCGGCCGGTGCCGCGAGCATGCCGACCGCGCCGACCACCCCGAGGGCGCCCGTCGCGATCCTGAGTCGAAGTCGCATGTGGTATCTCCCGTGAGCAGGGATGTGTCGAGCCGATGTCGACTGGGGACAACCTGAGCGCCGCGCGTCAATCGGTCGACCCTGGAGCGTACGAGGGATGTAAGTCGGGTCCGTCCCGCCACCCCCGACAGGGGACTCGCCGGACCGCTCCGGCCCGCGTCGCCGCGTCGTTCGCCCCACGACCGTCTCAGGACCCGCTCAGGTGGCGCACCTACCGTGGGCACAGATGCCGCCTCGATGGTGGCCGTGGTGCGAGGCCCCTGGATGAGATCCCTGCGTGTGCTGGTCGTCGTCGTGCTCCTGGTCGTGGGTGTCGGGGCGATCCTCGTGGCGACGGGCGTCCTGCCACCGTCGAGCGCCGCGTCGGGCAGCCAGTACATCACGGCCGCCGCGGCTCGCCGAGACGTGACCGAGAGCGTCGTGGCGAGCGGCAGCGTCGGGGCCTCCACGACCTACGACCTCCGCTTCGGGTCCGCCTCCCAGCCGGCCGCCGCGTCCAGTGCGGCGTCGAATAACAACGCGGCGTCCACGACATGGCCGGTCACGAGCGTCGCCGTCCAGGTCGGCGACATCGTCAAGGCCGGCGATGTCCTCGCGGCGGCGGACTCGACGAACGCGAAGCTCCAGCTGACGATCGCCCAGGCCAATCTCGCGGCCGCCCAGGCCAAGCTCAAGGCCGACAAGAGTGCGCCCACGGCGGACACGAAAGCGGCCGCCAGCGACGCGCTCAAGCAGGCCGAGCTCCAGGTCACCCAGGCCAATAGCAACTACTCGCACACCAGGTCCCAGAACTCGATCACGCTGTCGCAGGCCAAGAAGGCACTCTCGGCGGCGAAGCAGAAGCTGACCGCCGACACGAAGGCCAAGGCTCCGGCGACCCAGATCTCCGCCGACAAGGCCGCCATCACCCAGGCATCGGACAACGTGACGGCAACCGCGGCGCGGGTCTCGGCCTCGAATGCCCAGGCCGCCAACCAGGTCGCGTCAGCCAAGCTCGGGCTCACGACCGCGAAGCACAACTACACCACCCGCCTCGCGAAGTCGACAGCCGCCCAGCTCGCCTCGGACGAGGCGTCCGTCGCGACGGCCCAGTCCGGCGTCGACTCCGCCCAGCTAGCCGTCGACAACGCGTCGCTCAAGGCGCCCATCGACGGGCGCGTTTCGGCCGTGAATATCGTCGCCGGCGCGACGGCGCCATCCGGCACGGCCATCGAGCTCCAGTCGAGCGGCATGACCGTCACCGCGGCATTCGCGGAGAGCGACGTCCCGACCCTCAAGGTCGGCCAGCCGGCCGACGTCACGATCAAGGCCATCGGGACCGACCCGGTCGCGGGCACGGTCGCCTCGATCGCCGAGTCGTCCGCCTCCGGTTCGGGCGGCGTCGTGTCCTATGACGTGACGGTCGCGCTGACGTCGCCGCCGGCCACCCTCCGGGTCGGGATGAGCGCCCAGGTGTCGGTGACGATCGCGTCGTCCGCGAATGTCATCGCCGTGCCTGCGGCGGCCGTCCTCGGTGGCGGCGGCCAGTACGCGGTCCAGGTCGTGGGAGCGGACGGCGCCGTCCAGGACGTCTCCGTCGACGTGGGCCTCGTCACGAGTTCGTACATCGAGATCAAGACCGGCATCACCGAGGGCGAGCGCGTCGTCATCGGGACCTCCACCTCACGCACCGGCTCGACCACGACCGGCGGTGGGGGGTTGCTCGGCGGCGGGGCCTTCCCGGTCGGCGGGGGCGGTGGCCGCTTCAACGGCGGCGGGACGCGCAACGGCGGCGGGACCACCCCGTGATCGGGGCTGCGCCGGCCGCCGCCGCGGCCGCCCAGGACCCCGGCTGGGCGGTCCCGGTCATCGAGATCAGGCGGGCCAGTCGCGTCTACGACATGGGCGGCCTGACCGTCCCGGCGCTGCTCGAGGCGGACCTGCGGGTCGACCAGGGCGAGTTCCTCGCGATCGTCGGACCGTCCGGTTCGGGCAAGAGCACGCTGATGAACCTCATCGGCTGCCTGGATCGCCCCACCTCGGGCGAGGTGCGCCTGGTCGGCCGGTCCGTCGCCGAGCTCGACGATGACGGGCTCGCCGCGATGCGCAGCCGGTTCATCGGCTTCATCTTCCAGTCCTACAACCTGCTGCCGCGCACGACGGCCCTCGAGAACGTCGCGGCCCCGCTGCTGTACCAGGGCGTCTCGCGGCGCGACCGCGTCGAGCGCAGCCGGGACATGCTCGAACGGGTCGGCCTGGGCGACCGCACAGGCCATCAGCCAACGGAGCTGTCGGGTGGCCAGCAGCAGCGGGTCGCGATCGCCAGGGCCCTCGTGACGAACCCGCCGCTCATCCTGGCCGACGAGCCCACCGGCAACCTCGACAGCCGGGCCGGCGCCGAGGTCATGGGCATCCTCCGCTCGCTCCACCAGTCGGGCCGGACGATCGTGCTCATCACCCACGACGCGGAGGTCGCCGCGAGCGCCCAACGCCAGGTCCACATCCGCGACGGACGGCTGGCTGCATGAGCGTCCTCGAGCTCGTCCGGCTGGCCCTCGCCCGCCTGGCCGTGAGCCGCCTCCGCGCCGCCCTCACGATGCTCGGCATCGTCATCGGCGTGGCCTCGGTCATCGCCCTCGTGGCGGTCGGCCAGGGCGCCACCTCCGGGATCACCCAGCAGCTCCAGTCGCTCGGGACGAACCTGCTCACGGTCAACCCCGGGGCCGCCACGACGGGGCTCGTCCGCGGGGCGCGCGGCTCGGCCACGACGCTCACGATCGAGGACGCATCCGCCATCGCGGCGCTGCCGGGGGTCGCCGCGATCGCCCCGGAATCGACCACCCAGGCCGTCGTGGTGTCCGCCACGGCCAACTCCACCACCTCGATCGTCGGAACGACGGCCGACTACGTGACGGTCCACAACTACGAGCTCTGGCAGGGCGCGGGACTGACCCCCGTGGAGGTCGCCCAGGGCCTGCGAGTGGCGGTCCTGGGGGCCACGACCGCCGACGACCTGGGCATCGGCGCCGACGGCGTCGGCACGACGATCACGATCGACGGCCTGCCGTACACCGTGGTGGGCATCCTGCAGGCCAAGGGCGGCACCGGCTTCGTCAGCCAGGACGACCAGGTCCTCGTGCCGCTCGGCACGGTGACCAAGTACTTCACCGGCTCCGACACGGTCCGGTCGGTCGCCGTGAGCGTCGCCTCGGCCGACGAGATGACGTCCACCACCGACGAGATCACCGGTACGTTGCGCACCCGCCATGCATTGGGGGTGGCCGACTCGAGCGATTTCACGATCACGACCCAGGCCCAGCTCCTGAGCACGGTCGGTAACGTGACCGGGATCCTGACCGCGCTCCTCGCCGGGATCGCCTCGATCTCGCTGGTCGTCGGCGGGATCGGGATCATGAACATCATGCTCGTGTCGGTCCGTGAACGGACCCGCGAGATCGGCATCCGCAAGGCGATCGGCGCGAAGCGCCGCGACATCCTCCTCCAGTTCCTCATCGAGGCGCTGACCCTGTCGATGCTCGGCGGCGTGTTCGGCGTGCTCGTCGGGCTGGTCGTCTCGGCCGTGATCGACAGGGTGGCCGGCTGGCCGCTCGTGATCAACCCGACCACGGTCGTCCTGGCGGTCGGCTTCAGCGGCATCGTCGGGATCGTGTTCGGCGTCTGGCCGGCCCGCCAGGCCGCGGTGCTCGACCCGATCGTCGCCCTGCGCTACGAATGAACCCGCCACCGGAAGACCCCTTCGACCCGTGCCGGACGTCCCGGCACGGACCCCACCACAGGAGATGACGATGGATCCCACGAACCGACCCGCCGACCCGATGATCGGGGCCGTCCCACCCGTGCCCGCCGGTGGCCCGGTTGGCGGCGAGGCCGCCCCTCCGGCCTGGGACCTGCCGCCGGCGCCGTTCCCCGTCCCGCCGGTGATGCCGTCGGCCGTCGCGGCCCCGAAGAAGCGTGGCCGCGATCCCCTTACGATCGTCATGATCGCGGCCGCGTTCGTCGCGCTCGGCGGGGTCGGCTTCGCGGCCGGACGGGTCACCGCGCCGACGGCCACGGCGGGGGGTGGCGGGGGCAGAGGCGCCGGGGGCGCGTTCAACTTCCCGGGTGGCGGCAGCTTCGCGCCGGGTGGCAGCTTCGGGACCGGCGCGAATGGCGGGCTCGCGCGGTTCACCGGCGGCGTGTCGATCAAGGGCACGATCACCGAGGTGACCGCGGACCACATCTCGCTCAAGCTCGCCAACGGCACGACGGTGACGATCCCGGTCGACGGCGACACGGCCTACCATCGCCAGACCGGCGCGACGGCGGCCGACGTGACCTCCGGGACCACGGTCCAGGTGCAGCTCTCCGCCGGCATCGGCGGTGGCGGCGGCGGGGGCGGACTGCAGCCCAACGCCAGCCGGGCGCCCGTCCAGGGCGGCGGCCGGACGATCGGGCCGGCCAGCGACATCACGATCGTCAGTCCATAAGCTCGCCGGACGAGGGCATCCAGGTCAAGGAGAACCGTGCACCTGCTTCTCGTGGAAGACGACGCCCGGCTGGCCCGGGCGCTCGCCCGCCTGCTCCGCGATGACCGGCATGTCGTCGACGTCGCCGCCGACGGCACGTCGGCGCTCGACCTGGCCGGCGCCGATGGGATCGACGCCGTCATCCTCGACATCGGGCTGCCGGACATCTCCGGGATCGAGGTCGCCAGGCGCCTCCGGTCCGCCGGCTCGCCGATGGCGATCCTCATGCTCACCGCGCGCGACGCGATCGGCGACCGCGTAGCCGGCCTCGACGCCGGGGCGGACGACTACCTGGTCAAGCCGTTCGCCTACGACGAGCTCGCGGCGCGACTGCGCGCCCTCGGGCGGCGGGCGACGGCCGCCGGTCGGCCGCGGCGATCCTCGACCCGGCGCCTCGTGAGTGGCACCATCGTGCTCGATGAGGCGAGTCGCCGGGTGAGCGTTGACGGAGCCGATGTCGAGCTGTCGCGCCAGGAGTTCGCCCTGCTCGAGTGCCTGTTGCGGAACGCGGGGCGGGTCCTGTCGCGGGACGAACTCCTCGACCGGGCCTGGCCCGTGGGGGTCGCGCTGACCCCGAACGCCGTCGAGGTGTACGTCCACTACCTCCGCACGAAGCTCGGGCGCGCCGGGGACCGGATCGAAACGGTCCGCGGCTCCGGGTACCGCCTGTCCGACCGATGACCGAGCCTGGGCTGGCGGAGCCGGTCCCCGCGCCACGCGGCGGCGGCGCGAGCCCGGACGCCCCGCTGCTCCGTCACACGGGCCGACGGCTCGTCGCCTGGAGCGCGGCGACGATGCTCGTGGTGCTCGTCCTCCTGGGAGCGGCGCTCTACGCCGCGGTCGCCCGGTCGCTGGCGGCCACGAGCGAGGCGCAGCTGACCCAGCGCGCCCAGTCGATCGTCTCCTACCTGGACCGGGCATCCCAGCAGTTCCCCGGCCGTGGTGCACGCACCGGTGGCCTGGTCTTCGGCGGTCAGGCGCCGGGCACGGTCGCGGTCATCGTGACGGACTCGGGCCAGGTGATCGGGCCGCGCCTCGACGGGCTCCCGGACCAGGCCGGGATCGCCGCGGCGATGGCCGGTGCCGGCGACGTGCGGACCGGTGCCGTGACCGGCTCCACGACGATCTCCGGGACCGGGACGGGCGCCGTGCCGGTCACCATCGAGCGCGAGACGATCCCGGTCCGGCTCTACAGCGTTGCGGTCCAGAGCGGCGACGGGACGCTCGTCGTCCAGGTCGCCCAGGACATCAGCGCCGAGCAGCGTGCCCTGAATGCCCTGCTCATCGTGCTCATCGTGGGCGGATTCGTGGCCGTCGCGGCGGCCATCCTCGGCGGGCGCGTGTACGCGACCCGGGCGCTCGTCCCGATCCGCGAGTCGCTCCGCCGCCAGCGCGAGTTCGCGGCCGACGCGAGCCATGAGCTGCGCACGCCGCTGAGTGTCATCCGGGCCACGGTCGAGCACTTCGAACGCCATCCGGAGGTGCGACTGGGTGAGGAGGCCGACGCGCTGGCCGACGTCCGTGCCGAGGTCGACCACCTGACCGCGCTGGTGGGCGACCTGCTGCTGCTCGCCCGGACCGATTCCGGGGTCGAGGAGCTGGCCGCCGAGTCGTTCGACCTCGAGCCGGTCGTTCGGGAGGGCCTGGACGGGCTGCGGGCGATCGCCGCCGAGCGCTCCGTCGAGATCGATCTGGATGCGGCCCCGGCGCCGCTCACCGGCGACCGGACACGGCTCCGCCAGCTCGCCACGATCCTGGCTGACAACGCCATCCGCCACGGGCCGGCCGGGTCGCGGGTCCGGGTCGGCCTCCGGCCGCGCGACAAGGGCGGGGCGACGCTGACGGTGGACGACCAGGGGCCCGGCATACGGGCCGAGGATCGGGCGCGGGTGTTCGACCGGTTCTGGCGGGCGCCGGGCGCGTCGGCCGGCGGCACGGGCCTTGGCCTCGCGATCGCCCAGTGGGTCGTGGACCGTCACGGCGGCACCATCGAAGTCGCCGACGCGCCCGGCGGCGGAGCCCGGTTCGAGGTTCAGCTCCCGGCCCGACCTCCGGCCTGAGGCGCGCCGGCCCCTGCGCGGGCCCCGACACAGGTCGGTCGCCGGGCGTCGCCGACCGACCCATGCCGTTCGTCAGGGTTGACGCACCGCCCGGATGGACCCTAGCCTCCGGCGTGTCGGAAGGGGAGGTCACCGTGTCGGACCGGCCGACCGTGGATGCGTTCATCGCCGCGCTGCCCGACGAGCATCGCCAGGTCGCGCAGCGGATCCGCGCGCTCGTCGCGGAGGTGGCGCCCGGGGCGGCCGTGTCGATCAAGTGGGCCCAGCCGGTCTGGGAGTCGGGCGGCCCCTTCGCCTACCTCAAGGCGTATCCCGTGACGATGAACTTCGGATTCTGGCGCGGCAACGACCTGCTCGACCCCGACGGGCTGCTCACCGGCGATGGGATCCGGATGCGCCATCTCCGGATCGTGCCGGGCGACCCCCTGCCCGAGGACGCGATCCGGGCCTGGGTCAGCCAGGCGGTCGAGCTGAACAAGGCCAAGGGTGACCCGACCAGGCCCCGATGACGGCGGGTGAGCGCCCGAACGTGAGTCAGATGGTCTCCGGGACGCGTTCGAGGCGACTCGGGCCATCGTGCGCGCATCCGGGCACGGGCGGCGATCCGCCGGGGAAGTGACCATGCCGCCCGAACCCGAGGCTCAGCGGATGGCCTGATCCGTCCCGACCCGCCCGATCCGGGTCGCCTCGTCGCGGGTCGGGGCGCCGGCCTGGTCGCCTTCGACCGCCACGACGGCAGCCCCGCAGGCGTTGCCGAGCGCGAGCGCGTCCGCTTCGCCGAGCCCTTCGAGCTGGCCCGCCAGGTAGCCCGCGCAGAACGCGTCGCCGGCACCCACCGGATCCGCGACCGTGACGCCGCCCACCGCCGGCACGACCGTCCATGTGCCGTCCGACCCGAGCGACGCCGCCCCGTCCGGGCCGAGCTTGAGGACCGCGTGACCGGCCCCCGACCCGATGAGCGCCGCAGCGACGATCCGGGGCCCGGCATCGTCGGAGGTCCCGCCGACCACGATCCCCTCCTCGAGGCTGCCGAAGACGACATCCACCGAACCAAGGAGGGGCCGGAGGACCTCCGTGGCCTCCGCGTCGGACCACAGCCGCCGGCGCAGGTTGATGTCGAGCGCGATCGCGAGATCGTTCGCCTTCGCCCGCTCGATCGCCTCCGTCACGGCGTCGCGACAGCTCGGCGACAGGGCCGGCGTGATCCCGCTCAGATGGAGCAGCCGTGCCCCGGCGAACAGCCCATCCGTATCGGCGGCGTAGACGTCCTCCGGCCCGAGCCGCGATCCGGCCGATCCGGCGCGCCGGTAGATCACCTCCGACGGCCCTGCACCCCGCCGTTCCCGGAACATGAGCCCGGTCCAGGCTTCGGCCTCGACCCGCAGCCAGCGGACGTCGACCCCATCACCGCGAAGGCGGCGCACGATCGTGGTCCCGAAGCTGTCGTCGCCGACCCGGCCGATGAACGCGGAGCGATGGCCCAGCCTGGCGAGGCCGACCGCCACGTTCGCCTCGGCTCCCGCCACGTACCGGCGGAACTCGGCGATCTCGGCCAGCGGCCCCGGCTCACGCGCCACGAACGAGACGAGGCACTCCCCGAGGGTCACGACCTCGATGGCCTCGTCCGGACGAGTGGCGCCCTCGACGGCCGCGGTGGGTTCCGAAGCGTCATCGGGCTGTGCTGGGTCGTGGGTCACGTGACTCCTCGGGACGGCGGATCGACTCGACAGGACGGCGCGCTCCCGCTCACCATAGCGACATGGACATGACGACGACGGCCGGCGTGGAGCTGGTGCTCGATGCCCGGGTCCGCCTCGGCGAGGGCCCCGTCTGGGACGACGCGACCGGCGAGCTCGTCTGGGTCGACATCCTCGAGGGGATCGTCCACCGAACCACTCCCGCGACGGGCCGCGACATCACCCTGGACGTCGGCCGGACGGTGGGCGCGGTCGGGCTGCGCCAGGGCGGTGGCCTCGTGCTCGCGACCGACGATGGGTTCCACCTCCAGGATCCTGGAGGGACGACGACCCGCCGCATCGCTGCGGTGGAGGCCGACGATCCGCTCACCCGGATGAACGACGGCAAGGTCGATCCGGAGGGCCGGTTCTGGGCCGGGACGATGGCGTTCGACGAGGTCTCGACGATGGGCAGCCTGTACCGGCTCGACCCGGACGGGATGGTCACCCGGATGCTCGGGGATGTCGGGATCTCGAACGGCCTCGACTGGACCGCCGACGGCTCGACGATGTACTTCATCGACACGCTCCAGCACGGCGTCGACGCGTTCCGCTGGGACGGCGCGGCGGGCACCATCGCGGATCGGCGGCGCCTCGTGGATGTCGGCGGCGAAGAGGGCGATCCAGACGGCATGACCGTCGACGATGAGGGCTACCTGTGGGTCGCCTGCTGGGGCGGCTGGCGCGTCCGCCGGTTCGCCCCGGACGGCGCGTTCGACCGCGAGATCCGCTTCCCGGCCGCCCACGTGTCGAGCGTCGCGTTCGGTGGGCCCGATCTGGACGAGCTGTACGTGACCACGGCCTGGCACATGGTCGCCCCGGCCGAGCGGGCCGCCCAGCCGCTCGCCGGGAGCGTGTTCCGCTGCCGACCCGGCGTGCGCGGCCGGCCGGCGAGCCGCTTCGCCGGCTGATCCGCGAGCGGCGAAGAGGTCATCCGCCGTGCCTACGCTCCCACGAGCGCCTGCACCACGCCCGCCTGCGCCCGGCCGGCCTCGCGCCCGGCCCGCACGGCGTCGGGCAGCTGGGTCGGATCCAGTGAGTCGGTCGGCAGGACGGCGTCGACTCCCGAGGTCGGCCGGACGAGGACGACCCTCGTGCCCTGGGCCGCGAGGCCCGCGGATTCCGCGATGAGCTCGCGCTCGCCGTGGCCGTCCTGGCGGACCGGCGCCACGGCGACGACGGTCCCGCAGCCGCTGGCGAGATCGAGGCCCGAGCCGCTCCGGACGCCCCCGTCGATGTAGAGCCGCCCATCGATCGAGATGGGCGGGAAGACGCCCGGAACCGAACAGCTGGCGGCCACGGCCCTGGCGAGCGGGACATGGGACCCGGCGTCGAGCACGCGGAGCGACCCGTCCTCGGCATCGATGGCGGTGATCCGCAGGGCCGCCGGCCAGGTCGTGTCCGGCAGGATGGCGGCGATGGCGCCTTCGAAGCGGTCGGCCGTTCCCGTCACGGCGGCCCGGGCGAGACGGCCGATCTCGGCGGACGTCGCCTGGTCCGGCCCGTCCGGGCTGCCGAACCAGAGCCCGTCGATGCGCGCCACGGCCTCACGGTCGAGGCCGGCCATGTACTGGGCCAGCTCCAGCCCGTACGCGATCCAGTCGGTGGCGGCGAGGCGCTCCGGCCCGTCGCTCGAACCGAGCGACGCCCCCACGACGGAACCCGCCGAGGTGCCGACGATCCGGTCCCACGCGCCGGTCGCGACGCCGGCGTCCCTGAGGCCGAGGATGACCCCGACCTCCCAGCCGATCCCCACGAGGCCGCCGCCGGCCAGGGCGAGGGCGTGCCCGCGGAGCGTTCGTCCGTCGAGCGAGGCGGCGTCATGGCGAGACATGGCGCCATCGTACGGGCGACGGATGACGATGGCGTCACGGCGACACCCGTCGCTGCCGATGGGGCTCGCCGTCCGTGGCCTGGCCGGCGCTCGACCGGCGACGCTGGGGTCGATCGCCGGATGGTCCGGCGAGACGCACGGAGGGCCCGGGATGACGGAGCAGCGATCGGTCGACCCCGCTGTCGCCGCGCGCCCCGTGACGACCCGGCCCGCATACGCCGGTCGCTGTGCGGTACCGCGGGAACTACGCGATCGCCTCCGCTCGACCCCGGTGGCCTGGCTCACGACGGTCCGCCCGGACGGCCGTCCCCATCTCGTCCCTGTCTGGTACGCCTGGACGGACGACGGATTCGTGGTATTCAGCAAGCCCGGCGCGGTGAAGGCTCTGAACGTGGCCGCCGACGCCCGGGTGATGGTCGCCCTCGGCGCGCCCGAGGACGACTTCGACGTCCAGCTCATCGAGGGCGAGGCCCGGATCCTGCCGGACGACGCCTTGAAGGTCGTGCCGTCCGTGGCTCCCCAGCTTCTCGCCAAGTACGCGAGCTGGATGTCGGCCATCGGACTCACCCTCGCCGAGTTCGGCGCCACCTATCGCAGCGTCATCCGCATCGAACCCACCCGATTCCTGGGCTGGCGAGGTCGGACCGGTCGCCGGGAGCTCCACGTCGGCGGACCGCTGATGAGCGCCGCGTAGGCATCGTCCCCGCGGGCGCTCCTATCGTGTCGGGCCGCGGCCGCCGGCCGCGATGCGTTCCACGAGCCGGGCTCGGACCATCGGCCAGTCGTCGTCCGTGATCGCGTAATAGGCCGAGTGGCGCAGCCGACCCGTGTGGGTGACCATGTGGTTGCGGAAGATCCCTTCGAAGGTGGCGCCGATCCCGAGCAGCCCGCTGCGCGACTTCTCGTTGAGGGAATCGGTCTTGAACTCGACCCGGTGGCAGCGCCACGGCCCGAACGCGTGGTCGAGCATCAGGAGCTTCGCCTCCGAGTTGGCGGCCGAACGCTGCCACGGGACACCGACCCAGGTCCAGCCGATCTCCACCCGGTGGTCGGCGGGCGCGATGTTGCCGAAGCGCGAGCTGCCGATGGCCTCGCCGGTCGCGACGAGGCGGTTGACGAACGGGAGCATCGTGCCGGCCGCCTGGCCCTCGAGCGCGGCCGCGATGTACGCCCGCAGGTCGTCCTTCGTCCCGACCGGCCACGGGATCCATTGCCAGAGCGAGGCCTCGGACGCGACCGGCCACAGTTCGTCGAGGTGGTTCTCGGCGAGGGGCTCGAGACGGACGTGCCGGCCGGGCAGCGTGACGGGCTCGACCCGAAGTGGCGGTGTGGCGAAGTCGTGGTCCATCGGGCGGGCGGGTCCTCGGACGGTCAGATGCCTTCGATCCGGCGGCCAGCGTAGCGCGGGCCATGGCGCTCCGCTCGGACGCCGGAGACCTCCAGGAGCCGGATGACCCGGCCGCGCTGGCCGCGGAACGGCTCGAGCAGCTCGAGCATGCGCTCATCGGTGCCGCCCCGTTCGCGCGCCAGCAGCCATGCCACCAAATTCGGGAGATGGTAGTCGCCGACGCTCACGGCATCGGGGTCGCCCCACGCCCGTGCCGCCACCTCGGCCGCGGTCCACGGACCCACGCCGGGGATGGATCGGAGCCGCGCTTCGCGGACCTCCGGATCGAGGTCCGACGCGGCCTCCAGCCAGGCCGCCCGCGCGGAGGCCGCCCGGATCGTCTCGGCCCGTCGGCGTTCCAGGCCGAAGCCGTGATACCCGAAGTAGGGCAGTCCCGCCAGGGTGACCGGGGTCGGCGGGATGCGCATCCCCGCCCGGCCCGCCGGCCCGGGTGCCGGCTCCCCGTGCTTCGTGACGAGGCCGCGCCACGCCCGGTGCGCCTCGGCGCCGGTCACCTTCTGCTCGATGATCGCCGGCACGATCGACTCCATGACCGCGAGGGTGCGTGGGAAGCGGAGGCCCGGATGCCGCCGCGCCAGCTCCCGCAACAGCGGCTGCGCCGCGACAAGGGGGGCGAGCGCAGCCGGGTCGTCCAGGAGGCCGGCCATCGCCGGCGCGTGCTCGAGCGCCCAGTCCGCGCCGTCGCCCCAGGCCCGGGCGACGAGTTCGGCCCCCGAGATCGCGAGGTGGATCGTCGCAGGTCCATCGGGCGTGCGAGTCGCGCGCCAGACCCCATCGACACCGACGCGCATCGTTGGGTCGCCCCGTCCACGCCACAGCGGGCCGAGCGTCCGGCTCAGGTCGAGCGGCCCGCTGAGTGCGACCCGCCGCTCGTTCGGTGGGACGATCACCCCAGCGGCGCGAAGCGGGCCGTGAAGTGGCGGAGCGCCGCCGGCTCCGAGACGATCCGGTAGCCCGGCAGCTCCCCGGCCCGGGCGGCCACGGCGCGTACGACCTCGATCGTGTAGTCGATGTGGCTCTGGGTGTACGTCCGGCGCGGGATCGCGAGGCGGACCAGGTCCATCGGCCCCGCGGTCTCCGACCCGTCCGGATGGCGTCCGAACATGACCGTGCCGATCTCGCAGGCGCGGATCCCACCCTCCACGTACAGCGCGACCGCGAGAGCCTGGCCCGGGTAGGCGAGGGGCGGGATGTGGGGCAGGAGCGCGCGGGCATCGACGTATACGGCGTGCCCGCCGAACGGCTGGACGACCGGCACGCCGGCTGCCGCGATCGCGTCGCCCAGGTAGGCGGTGGAGCGGATCCGGTAGCGCAGGTAGTCCTCGTTCACCACCTCGCGCAGGCCCTGGGCGATCGCCTCGAGGTCGCGTCCGGCCAGGCCGCCGTAGGTGACGTAGCCCTCGGTCAGGATGAGGATCGTCCGGCAGCGCTCGGCGAGTGCGTCGTCGTTCATCGCCAGCCAGCCGCCGATGTTCGCGAGTCCGTCCTTCTTGGCGCTCATCGTCATCCCGTCGGCCAGCGACGCCATCTCCCGGACGATGTCGGGGATCGACCGCCCGGACTGGCCCTCCTCGCGCTCGTGGATGAACCAGGCGTTCTCGGCGAACCGGCACGCGTCGAGGAACAACGGCACGCCGTGCCGGTCGCACACGGCCCGGACCGCCCGGAGATTCCGCAGCGAGACCGGCTGGCCGCCGCCCGAGTTGTTCGTGACGGTGACGAAGACGACCGGGACGTCGGCGGCACGCTCGGCGAGGACCCGCTCGAGCGCAGCGACGTCCATGTTGCCCTTGAACGGGTGGATGGTGGCCGGCTCGCGCCCCTCGGCGATCACCAGGTCGAGCGCCTCGGCTCCGGTCGCCTCGACATTCGCCCGGGTCGTGTCGAAGTGGGTGTTGTTCGGGATGACCTTGCCGGCTCCGCCGATCGTGCTGAACAGGATCTTCTCGGCGGCCCGGCCCTGGTGGGTCGGGATGACGTGGCGGAACGGGAACAGCTTCTGGACGCTCTCGAGGAACGCGTACCAGCTCGGGCTGCCGGCGTAGCTCTCGTCGCCGTGCTGGATCGCGGCCCACTGGTCGCGGCTCATCGCGCCGGTGCCCGAATCGGTCAGCAGGTCGATGAGCACGTCCTCGGCGTGGACGTTGAACAGGTTGTACCCGGCGGCCTCGACCGCGCCGAGGCGCTCCTCGCGGGTCGTCATCCGGATGGGCTCGACCGCGTGGATCCGGAACGGCTCGATGATCGTCCGCCACCCGTCCATCCGCCGAGCATACGCGGCTAGACTCCGTCCATGTCCGCGCTCGACACGGCTCCGCAGGTCCATGCCGACGATCGGGCCGCCTGGCGCGCCTGGCTGGAGAAGAACCACGCGACCGCGGACGGCGCCTGGCTCGTGACCTGGCGACCGAGCTCGGGCCGGATGGTCGACCTGGACTACGAGGCGGCGGTGGAGGAGGCCCTGTGCTTCGGCTGGGTCGACAGCACGGGCGGCCGGATCGACGACGAACGGGGCAAGCTCTACTTCGCCCGGCGCAAGGCACGCAGCGCCTGGGCCGCCACGAACAAGGCGCGCGTCGCTCGACTCATCGCCGCCGGCCGGATGGCGCCGGCCGGCCTCGCCGCGATCGACCAGGCGAAGGCGAATGGGTCGTGGGAGATCCTCGATACGGTCGAGCGGCTGGAGGTCCCGCCGGACCTCGCCACGGCCCTCGAGGCTCGTCCACCGGCGGCCGTCAACTTCGCGGCGTTCCCGCCGTCGGCGCGCAAGCAGATGCTCGCGCGGGTCGCGTTCGCCCGACGGCCGGAGACGCGAGCGGCACGGGTGGCCGACATCGCCGAGGCCGCCGCGCGCAACGAGCGCGCCCTCGGCTGAGCTCGCCAGCCGAGTCAGCCCGCGGGCCGCCGTCCCGACTAGCGCGTTCGCGCCGAGTTCACGGGCTCGATGACCTCCCAGGGCCGGCCGTTCCAGCGGGCCGGTGGGGCCATCGTCAGACGGGCGAGGGTGAGCAGGGTCTGGTCGTAGTTGATCCGCCAGCCACGGAAGTCGCGCCAGGCCTGGGACCGGTCCGCCCGGAGCGGGACGCCGGACGCGGCCAGTTCGTCGCACG
This sequence comes from uncultured Chloroflexia bacterium, assembly GCA_963719285.1. Classification (GTDB taxonomy): domain Bacteria; phylum Chloroflexota; class Limnocylindria; order Limnocylindrales; family CSP1-4; genus C-114. The sequence continues at coordinate 1,555,553 of CAVRBO010000001.1, read as the reverse complement.
CGATCCCGAAGTCCTCCTCGGAGATGCTGCACGGCGTGTCCGGACCGGGTTCGCGCTCGAACGGGATCCGGAAGAAGTCGGCGATCCGACGCAGGGCGAGGTAGCCGGCGCGGATCGTCAGGTCGGCCTGGATGTCCTTCGGGACGTCCACCACGGAGCGGTACATCGCCGCTCCGTCCAAGATCGCGCCGGCGGCATTGACCCACGAGTGGTCGCGCTGGGGCGAGCGGAAGAACGCCAGTGCCGCGAGGGACGTATGGCTCTCGGCGATGTCGGCGAACCACGTCTCCCAGACCTCGAGCTGGGCGTGCAGATGGTCCATCCGGCCAAGGCGGTGGTAGCGCTGGAGCATCGCGATCGCCGAGGGCGGCGAATCCGCGCGGACCTCGAGCAGGTTCACGACCAGCTCGCGTCGGGCGAACGACGCGTACATGGTCGGCAGGTAGCTGATGAGCAGGGCGACGAGGAGCAGGCCGACCCCGGCCTCGCTGAACGCGGCGAGATCCGCCGCCGTGCCGGCCGACGGCGCGAACCCGAGGGTGAGCAGCGACGACCCGCTGACCCGGAACGCGTCGCTGACGGACTCGACCCCGAACGCCCAGAAGATCGCCGTGTAGCCGGCCAGGACGAGGATCAGCCACACGGCCGGCAGCACGATCAGCGAGATCGGCGCGAAGTACGCCAGGACCGTGTCCCGGAATGCATACGGCTTGCCCTTGATGAAGACCTCGAACAGCCGGCGCATGTACGTGAACACGAGCCGGGCGATCAGTTCGTTCGATGCCCGCGGCAGCACGAACACGCGGATCGCCGACATGAGGGCCCGCACCGCGAGAAGCACGCCGACGACGAACGCGACGACCTTGAGGACGAGCAGTTCGGGTGGCACCCGCTGAGGGTACGTGCTCGCCCGCCGCCTCGCGCGGCGCCGCGTTTCGCGCCACTCACCCGCCGCCTCGCGCGGCGCCGAGTTTCGCGCCACGCACCCGCCGCCTCGCGCGGCGCCGTACGTCTTGTCAGGTGCTCTCCCGGGGAGCGTTCGCCACGTCCGGGGCCGACCTGGATCCACTGGTCGTGCTTGGGCCTGGTCGTCCCATGCGCGCCGGTCCATGGAGACGCTGTCCTGTGACCGCCCGGAGCGCATCTGACAAGGACCGATGCGCCCCGGCCTCTGAACACGGGCCCGTTGGACAGGCAGGACTCGGACCTCGTACCGTGCGGGTATGTGCCGATCCATCAAGACACTCCGACGGGCCGAGGAGCCGGCCACGCCCGATGAGGTGCGCGCCGCCGCGCTCCAGTTCGTGCGCAAGGTCAGCGGCTACCGCGTCCCCTCACAACGGAATGCCGAGGTCTTCGACGCCGCCGTGGCCGAGATCGCCGACGCGTCCCGGCGCCTGCTCGACTCGCTCGCGACCCGTTGAGCGCCGCCCCCTGGTGGGTCCGGCCGGGCCTCGACATCGTGGACGGCCGGCTCCGGGTCGCCGGCCGCGACGCCGAGGCGATGGCCCGTGAGATGGGCACGCCCGCGTTCGTCTACGACCTCGACCGGTTCGGCGAGAACGTCCGACGGCTCGGCGACGCCTTCGCCCGGGCGGGGATGCCGGTCCGCCAGCGGTTCGCCCTCAAGGCCAATCGCGAGCCGGAGGTCCTGGCCGCGCTCCGGGCACTCGGTGGGCCAGGCGAACCGGGTGCGGTCGGCATCGACGCGTGCTCGCCCGGCGAGGTCCTCCACGCCCTCGAGCACGGCTGGCGACCCGAGGAGATCAGCTTCACCGGCACCAACGTCTCCGAACGCGACCTCGACGTGCTGCTGGCCCACCCGATCCACATCAACCTGGACGCGGTCAGCCAGGTGGAGCGCGTCGGGCGCCGGGCGGCGGAGCTCCCGCCCGGCCGGCGGATCGGCCTGCGGGTCAACCCGGGAGCCGGGGCGGGCTACACGGAGGGCCTGGCCTACAGCGGCGGGAAGCCGACGAAGTTCGGGATCTACGCCGACCGGCTCGACGAGGCACTCGACGTCGCCGGGCGGTACGGCCTGACGGTCGACACGGTCCACATCCACGCGGGTTCGGGCTGGCTCGGCGGGGACCTGCCCGCGTTCGAGCGCGCGCTGGAGGCGACCGCAGCCATGACCCGCCACTGCATCGACCGCGGGTGCCCCATCGAGGAGGTCAACGTGGGCGGCGGGCTGGGCGTCCCGGCACGGGGCGACGAGCGGCCGATCGACGTGGACGCCTACGCCGCGACCATCGCGCGCCACCTCGGGCCTCTCGACGTGGTCGCAGGCAGCGAACCCGGGGACTACATCGCCAAGGACACCGCGCTCCTGCTCGGCGAGGTCGTGACCGTCGAGGAGCGCGGCGGGACGACGTTCGTCGGCCTCGACCTGGGCTGGAACGTGAACACTGCGTACTTCATCTACAAGTTCGCCCAGGAGATCGTCGTCTGCCGCGCCGCCGACGCACCTCCGGGGCGGCGGGTGACGGTGGCGGGCCACATCAACGAGGGCAGCGACATCTTCGCCGAGGACTACCCGATGGGACCGGTCGCGGAGGGCGACATCGTCGCGATCCTCAACGCCGGCGGCTACCACCAGGCGATGGCGTCGACCCACTGCCTCCGGCCGACCGGCTCGGCCCGCTTCCTCCGGCGCTGATCGGCCCGGAGCCGTCGCGGGCGGTCCACCACGTCGCGCTCGTCAGGACGACCCGGATGAGCGGCCGTGCCCCCAGGTCGTGGCCGGCGTACTGCGGGTATTTGTCGCGCAACGCGCCGATGGCGTCCGCCCGCTCATCGGCCGCCGCGGCGTCGGCGGGCTCGAGCAGGATCGCCTGGCCGTGGACCCGCAGCCAGGCCAGCTCGGTCCAGTCCTCGGACCAGCGGTCCACCAGGATCGACACGGACGGCCGCGTCGAGATGTCGTGGACGCGGGCGAGCCGCCACGGGTCGTCGACCTGCTTGGGCTTCTCGTCGAGCGGCGTGTGGACGACGGGTGCCTCCGTCGCCCGATCCTGCGACACGACGAAGCAGATCGGCACGAGCCGGGGACGGCCGTCGTCGTCGATCGTCGCGAGGGTCGCCCGGCGGGCTTCGGCCAGGAAGCGTCGGGCAGCGGGGGAGAGGATCGGCTCGGTCATAGCGGCGGCAGCATAGACTGCGGGCGTGCCGGCCCCCCACGACCCCACGCTCGCGCCGACCCTGCCCGACCGTCACGTGTCGGGAGCGCAGGTCCTCACGGTGCGCGGCGCGACGATCGAGGAACGGCCCGACGCGCTCGCCGGCGAAGAGCCCATGGAGATCCGCGCTGCCGGGCCCGGGCAGGCCTCCGTTGCGGTCGCCGTGACGATGCGGACCCCCGGCTCCGAGGCGGAGCTCGCCGTGGGCTTCCTGCGGACCGAGGGCCTGATCGAGACCGCCGACGAGATCGGGGATGTCGAAGTCGGCGACCCGGCCGCCCTCGCCCAGCCGGACGACGTCGTCGTCGTCCGCCTCCGGCACGCGTTCGATGCGTCCCGGATCGCCGAGCGCCACTTCGTGGCCACGGCGAGTTGCGGCATCTGCGGCAAGGCGTCCATCGACGAGATCGCCGTGCGCAGCGATCCGTTGCCGCCCGGTCGTCCCGTGGTGGATCGGGCGATCCTCATCGCGCTCCCGGATCGCCTCCGCGCCGCCCAGCATGCGTTCGCGTCGACCGGTGGCCTCCACGCGTCCGGGCTGTTCACGGCGGACGGCGAGCTCGTGACCCTGCGCGAGGACGTCGGTCGCCACAACGCGCTCGACAAGCTCGTGGGCGCCGAGCTGCTCGCCGGCCGCCTGCCCCTCCACGACCGGGTGCTCCTGGTGTCCGGCCGGGTGAGCTTCGAGATCGTCCAGAAGGCGGCCGTGGCCGGCGTCGCGTTCCTCGCCGCGATCTCCGCCCCGTCGGACCTCGCGGTCGAGGCCGCGGAGCGCCTTGGCGTCACCCTGGTCGGCTTCCTGCGCGGCGACGGGTTCAACGTCTATACGGGCCGAGAGCGCATCTCGGGGCTCTAGCGCTGCGCGACGGGCGAGTCCGTCCGGCCCGCTGGCGCACATCTCCCCGCTCATCGTGCCCGCGGTCCTGCCGCACCCGCGGATCGCGTCTGGACATGCACCCAGGCCTTTGAGCCATGGGTCGGCTTCGCGGCGCGCTAGGGCATCGTCGCCGCCCGCGCCGCCCGGCGGCGGATCGGCGAGAGCAGGACGAACGCGATGAGGGCGCCCCCGGCGTTGACGATGACGTCATCGATGTCGGTCGCGTGGCTGTACCCGAGGTTCAGCGTGATCGCCAGCTGGAGCAGTTCGATCGTCACCGAGAAGGCGACCGCGCCGGCCGCGAACCAGACGAGATCGCGCAGGTACGGCCAGAGGATCGGGCCGTACCAGGCCAGCGGAATGAGCAGGCCGAGATTGCCGATCAGGTCACGGATCTCCTGGGTGGCGTAGCGCCCGTCGAGCAGCTGCTGGATCGACGGTCCGATCGTCGCCCACGGGATGAGGTTGACGTCCACTTTCATGACGTCAACGCCGGCCGACCGGGCCCGCAGATCCGCGATCAGCGCGCGGTCGACGGGCAGCGGGAACAGGGCCAGCTCCGCGACGACCGCGACGTGGGCGACCGCGAGGAGGCGCACGACCACGATCCGCCGACCCGGCCGATCCCGGGCCGACAGTGCGACGACGACGAACGCGGCGATGAGCCCGCCGACGATGCCCGAGCCGGAAACCACGCCTGTGCGACGTCCGCGGCAGCGCCGCGGTGGCGGTCAGCCGTCGCGGTTCTGGACGAACTCGAAGCCGAACCGGCCCTTGACGCAGAGGTGGCCTTCGGTGACCGACGCGTCGAGCGGCGACGTCACCTTCACGATCGAGTTGTCCTGGACGTGGAGCGAGAGCGTGCAGCCCACCCCGCAGTACGGACAGATCGTGTCGGTGACCGTCTGAGCGTCGGGATCCCACGTGCCTGCCGCGCGCATGTCGTGTTCGGACTTGAACATGAGCGCGCCGGTCGGGCAGACGCCGATGCAGTTCCCGCAGTACACGCACGCGGAATTGGGCAGGCCGACATTCCACTCGGTCGAGATGTGCGCATCGAAGCCGCGGCCGGCGACCGCGATCGCGAACGTGTTCTGGGCGTCCACGCCGCAGGCCTCCACGCACTTGTAGCAGAGGATGCAGCGGGCATAGTCGCGGACGTACAGGTCATTGTCGACCTTGACCGGTTGGGCGACGGTCTCGGCGTTCGCCCCGGATGGCGCGTGATGGTGGCCGGGCTCGCGGGCGTCGCGCTCGTTCGGTGGAACCGGCCGAGCCGCGTCCCCGTAGCGGGCCGGATCGGCGCCGTACCGGGTGGCGTAGCGGGCCAGGTCGCCGTCCGGGGTGCGCGGGCCGGCGAGATCGACGTCCACGGACGAGCCAAGGAACTCGATGACCATCTTGCGGCTGAGGCGAACGCGCTCGGAATCGGTCTGGACGGCCATCCCGGGCTCGGCCCTGCGCGAGCACGCCGGCACGAGGGTGCGCGATCCGGCGACCTCGACGACGCAGACCCGGCAGGCGTTGACCGGGGTCAGGTTCTCGAGGTAGCACAGCGTGGGCGTGTCGATGCCCGCGCCGCGACAGGCCTGGAGGATCGTGGAGCCGGCCGGAACGGAAACGGGCTGCCCGTCGATCGTGAGCTCGACCGGCGGGGCGGCGGGCGTGATCGGAGCCCCGGGGACGCGGGTCGACTGGGCCGGAGGCTCGAGCGGGATCCGGGCGATGTCGAACTCGACGCTCACAGTGCCACCAGGTCCGCGCGGAAAGCGCTCTCGATCGCGGACGACGCGGTCTGCCCGAGGCCGCAGATCGACGCGTCGCGCATCGCCTGGCCGATCTCGCGCAGGAGGCCGAGCTCGGTCGTGGCCGATCCCCGCGGAGTGCCCGCCGCGAGGCGAGCCAGCAGCTCCTCCTGGCGCACAGTCCCGACCCGGCACGGGACGCACTGCCCGCACGACTCGTCGCGGAAGAATGCCGCGATCCGGCGCAGGATGTCCACGAGGTCGGTCGAGCGGTCGAAGACCATGACCACCCCCGACCCCAGGCTCGCGCCGATGGCGCGGGTCCCCTCGAACGTGAGCGGTGTGTCGAGTGCGTCCGGACCCACGAACGAGCCCGCCGCGCCGCCGAGGAGGATCGTCCGGATCTCTCGCTCGGCATCCGGGCCGTGGACGCCGCCCGCCAGGTCGATGAGCTCGCGCAGGGTCGCCCCGAACGGAACCTCGTAGACGCCCGGCCGCGCGACATGGCCGCTCACGCAGAAGAGTTTCGGGCCGGTGGAACCTTCGGTGCCGATCGCCGCGAACGCCTCGCCGCCATCGCGCAGGATGAGCGGCACGTTCACGAGCGTCTCGACGTTGTTGATCGCGGTCGGCTTCCCGAACAGGCCGACCTCGACCGGGAATGGCGGCTTGTTCCGCGGCTCGCCCCGGCCGCCCTCGATCGATTCGAACAGCGCCGTCTCCTCGCCGCAGATGTAGGCGCCGGCCCCGCGCCGGATCTCGATGTCGAACGCGAAGCCGGAGCCGTCGACGTCCGGACCGAGGAGGCCCGCATCGCGAGCCGCCACGATCGCGGTGGCCAGTCGCTCCGCGGCGAGCGGGTACTCACCCCGCAGGTACGCGTAGCCGTGGCTCGCCCCCGTCGCGAACGCCTCGATCGTCATGCCCTCGATCAGGGCGAACGGATCGTGCTCGATGAGCACCCGGTCCTTGAACGTGCCGGGCTCCGATTCGTCGGCGTTGCACACGAGGTAGTGCGGCTGGGCCGGCTGGCCCGCCACGGCGGCCCACTTCCGGCCGGTGGGGAATGCGGCGCCGCCCCGGCCCAGGAGCCGGGCGGTCGTCACCTCTTCCACGACCTTGTGCGGACCCATCGCCAGGGCCCGCGTCAGTCCTTCGTAGCCGCGCGACGCCCGATAGTCCGCGAGGCTCGTCGGGTCGACCCGGCCCACCCGGCCCAGGAGTCGCAGCCCCGCGCGCTCTCCCTCGTCGACCGTCTGGGGCGCGATGCCGCGCAGGTCCGGGTTCGAGCCGGGCATGGGGGCCGCGTCCTCGGCGGCGAAGCCGGCCCGCGCGTCGTCAAGGCGCCTGACGATCCCGACCGCATCGACCGGCGACGCGGTGAAGGTCCGAGGCCGCTCACCGGCGATCGTGAACATGGCGGCCGGCGCCTGCTCGCACAGGCCGAGGCACGGGCTGCGCAACCAGGTCACCATGCCGTCCCGGGCGGGCGCTCCGGCCGGCCCCAGCTGGCGCTCCAGCGCCGCGCAAGTCTCCTCCGCGCCGGCGAGCCGGCAGGCGATGTCGTCGCAGACGTGGGCGACCTCGGGTGGCCGCTGCCTCGTGGCGAACATGGCGTAGAAGGTGGCGACGCCGTACGCCTCGGCGGGCGGCACCGTCAGGCGCCGGCAGATGTACCCGAGTGCCGGCTCACTGATCCAGCCCATCCGGGCCTGCACGGCGTGGAGCGCCGGAAGCAACAGGTCACGCCGGCTTCGCGCCTCGTGCCCGCCGCGCGCCATGTGGCCGTCGTGCGCCGTCCGCGGCCCGCCCGACCAGCCCGTCGCGGGGCCGATCTCCGGGTCCAGCACGGCATCGACGGCTGCCCGTTCGGCCGGCGAGGCCAGCGGAGCCACGACATGGAGGTCCACGGCCCGAGTGTAGCGAGCGGGGCTCCACCGCGCGGCCGACGAGCGTTCCAGCCGCGCGCTGGATGGTGGGCGGGGTCGGGGATGACCGGGCGGGGAGTGACGGCTCGTCGCTCCGCGGCTCGACCGCCGCGACGGCGGTGCTACCGGCGCCCGGGGCTCAACGATGCCGCCGCCAGAGCCACGACCACGAGCGACGCCGCTCCGACGAGCCAGGCCACGAACGCGAGCGTGAACAGCTGGTCCACACGCGCCTCGACGAGCCGGAGCGACCGCCCGGCCACGACCGATCCTCCGCTCCAGCGCACGGCGTACAGGGCCATCCGCACCCCCGCTCGGGGCTGCCAGGTGACCCGATCCGTGCCGGCCGCTCGGGCGGTCTCCAGCACGCCGGCGGGCGGCTGTGGCGCCGCACCATCGAGCGTCCCATCCGAGGCGACGACCTTGCCAGTCGCGTCGTAGATCGCCTGGAACGGGGCAAGGCTCGTGGCGAGGTCGATCGACGGGCCGGCCAGGAGGCCACTCGGATCCGTCCCGGCATCGAGCCGCCGGGCGAGGTCCTCGGCGAGCTGGACCTGTGGGTCGTCGGCGCCCTGGCGGAGGTCCTGCTGCAACCCCACGAAGACCAGACCGCAGGCGACGGTCAGGACGACGAGCGATGGGAGGAAGAACGCCAGAGCGCGGCGGAGCAGGCCGTCGCTCATGACACAGACGCTCGCCGCGGCGCGATCAGAGGAGGAGCCCGGTGAGGATCGCGATGACCGGAGCGCCGGACTGGATCAGTGCGGAGCCAACGAGGCGCCGGTCGGTCACGACGAGGACCAGGCCTGCGAGCGCCATCGAGCCGCAGCTGAAGAACACCAGGGTCCGACCGACCTCGAGCTGGCCGGACGCGATCGCAGCGATGCCCGCGGCGGCGCCGATCGCCAGGAACAGGTTGTAGAACCCCTGGTTGAATGCCATCGGGCCGAGCAGGTCGGCGTCGCGCTGTGACTCCACGTTGAACCGGCGCCACGTCTCGGGCCGCCGGAAGCGCAGGCTCTCGAGCACGAAGAAGAACACGTGGATCGCGGCCGCGATCCCGGCGAAGAACAGGGCGATGGGGCTCACGCGTTCTCCTCGTGCCTGCGCGATGGGTCAGCCGAGGCGGACCGAGCCGTCGGCGGTGAGCGACCAGCCGGGGTTGTGGGCCACCTCCCACGGGTGGCCGTCCGGGTCCACGAAGATGCCCGTGTATCCGCCCCAGAAGGTGGGCCCGGCGGTACGGGGGATCGTCGCGCCCGCGTCCCGTGCCGCGGCGATGACCGCGTCCACCTCGGCCGGGGAGCGGACGTTGTGGGCCAGGGTCACCCCGCCCCAGCCGCTGCCGTCGACGACGCCGCTGTCCTTCGCGAGATCGTCGCGACCCCACAGCGCGAGGACCATGCCACCCGCCTGGAAGAAGACGACGCCGTCCTCCGGCACCGAGTCGGACTTCCAGCCGAGCGCCTCGTAGAACGACCGCGCCCGGGCGAGATCGGCGACACCGAGCGTGACGCAGGTGACCCGTTGGTCCATCTCCAGAGCTTAGCGTCCCGCGGGCCGGCCTAGGACCGGCGAGCGGCGTCCATCGCTAGCATCCGACCCATGACACCTCCATCGGTCGCCGGCCCCACGGTCGAGCGGCTGGCGCGCGACCTGCTCGACCGGGGACCCGGTGACCCCATGGCCCGGGAGTTGCTGGGGTGGCTGACGACCTCGACCAGGTTCCGTGCCTTCGCCGAGGCGCACCGTGACAAGATCCGCAAGAAGCTGCGCACCGCGGCGGACGCGGAGGCCCTGCGGGACGTGCGGGCCGAGCTGCATGTAGCTCGCACGCTGCTCATGGATCCTCGGGTCGATCTGGTCTTCGAGGGACACGGTTCGCGATCGGGAGGCCCCGATCTCACGGTCACGTACCGAGGTTCGGATCACTTCGACCTGGAGGTCACCAGGTTGCGCCGCGTGCCGGACGCGACCGTCACCGCCTTCGGCGCGCCGCTACTGGCGAAGCTGCGCCAGCTTCCGCCAAGCGTGGCGAACGCGGTCCTCGTCGCGGTCGAGGGAGACACGGCCAAGGCGCTCGACGTCGAAGCTGCGACCCGTGCCCTCCGCTCCCGCGCCGATTCCAAGGACGAGACGTTCTTCGCCCGTCGCGGATTTAAGGGGACACGCGGGTTCTACGAGCGGTACCTGCGCCTCGGCGCGGTATTCGTCTGGAGCGAGGGAGCGGTCGGGGACGCGCGCGCGACACTGTGGATCAACCGGTCGGCGCGGATCGCCCTGCCGGAGCGGGCCGGGCGTGCCTGCCTCCGTTGTCTTCGAACCGCCTGATCGGTGCCCGATCGCACCCGGCAGGTCGTGGGGTCAGGCCGGCGATGGCACTTCGAGCTTCTCGATGCGGATGGCGGTCGCCTTGAATTCGGCCGTGCCGGACTTCGGATCGGTGGCGTCGATCGTCAGCAGGTTCGTCGCGACATCGTCTTGGAAGTGCAGGGTCATGAACGTGAGACCCGGTCTCAACGACTCGTCGATGCGGACCGGGACCTCGATCTGACCGCGCCGCGAGGTGACCCGGACCCGCTCGCCGGGCTCGAGTCCGAACGACGCCGCGTCCTCCGGCGAGATGTCGAGCGACTCGCCCCGCCGCAGGGGCGACGTGTAACCACCGGACTGGACCCCGGTGTTGTACGAATTGAGCCGCCGACCGGTCGTCAGCCGGATCGGGAAGTCGGGCGAGAGCTTGTCGATGGGCGGATCGTGGTCCATCCCGATGAGCGGGACGCGGTTGCCCGGCACCGGGTCCTCCCACAACCGTGAGTGGAGGAACAGTTCGCCCGGGTGGTTCTCGTCGTAGCACGGCCACTGGAGCCCGCCGAGCTCCTCGAGGCGCCGGTAGCTCATCCCGGCATGGGCCGGCGAGAGCGACCGCAGCTCGTCCCATGCCTTCTCGGCCGACGCCTCGCCCCAGTCCTGGCCCATCCGGCGGGCCAGCTCGTAGACGATCCACAGGTCGTCGCGCGCGTCACCCGGCGGCTCGAGGGCCTTGCGCACCCGCTGGACCCGGCGCTCCGAGTTCGTGACCGTGCCCTCGCTCTCGGCCCAGCCCGCCGCGGCCGGCAGCACGACGTCGGCCATCTCCGCGGTCCGGGTCAGGAAGATGTCCTGGACGACGAGGAACTCGAGGTCGTTCATGAGCTTGATCGTCCGGCGCTGATCGGCCTCGGACTGGACCGGGTTCTCGCCGATGACGTAGACAGCGGTGAGGTCGCCGCGCTCCATCGCGTCGAACATCCCGGACAGGTGCCAGCCGCGCTTCGGCGGGACCGGCACACCCCAGGCGGCATCGAACGGCGCGCGGAGGGCGTCGTTCTCGACGTGCTGGAAGCCCGGCAGTCGGTCGGGCAGGGCGCCCATATCGCCGCCGCCCTGGACGTTGTTCTGGCCCCGGAGCGGGTTCAGGCCGCTGCCGTACTTGCCGACATGCCCGGTGAGGACGGCCAGATCGATGAGCGAGATGACGTTGTCGACCGCGTTGTGGTGCTCGGTGATGCCGAGGGTCCAGCAGATCATCGCCCTGTCGGCCGTCGCGAAGGCGTGGGCGAGTTCGCGGATGAGGTCGGCCGGCACGCCCGTCTCCCGCTCGGCGTACGCCAGCGTGTACGACTCGACCTTGGCCTTGTAGGCCTCGAAGCCGCTCGTCGCCCGGTCGAGGAACTCCCGGTTCTCCAGGCCGGCGGCGATGATCTCGCGGCCGATCGCGTTCGCGAGCGCGATGTCCGACCCCACATCGAGCCCCAGCCAGCCATCCGCCCACTCGGCCGAGCCGGTCCGTCGCGGGTCGACCGCATACAGCCGCGCGCCGTTGTTCACGCCGCGAAGCAGGTGATGGAAGAAGATCGGGTGGGTCTCGCGCGCGTTCGAGCCCCACAGGACGATCAGGTCCGTGTTCTCGATCTCTTCATATGAACTTGTGCCGCCCCCGGCACCGAAGATGGTCGCCAGACCGGCGACCGATGGGGCGTGTCAGGTCCTGTTGCAGCTGTCGATGTTGTTGCTGCCGAGGACCGCGCGGCTGAACTTCTGGGCCGCGAAGTTGACCTCGTTGGTCGCCTTCGAACAGCTGAAGATGCCGAACGTCGTGGGTCCGTGGGCAGCGTTCGCTGCCCGGAACCCGGCGACGGTCCGTTCCAGGGCCTCGTCCCAGGTCGCCGGGCGGAGCGTTCCGGTGGTCCGATCGCCGTCGATCATGCCGTCACGGACGAGCGGCGTCGTCAGGCGGGTGTACTTCTTCGGCAAGGCGGGTCTCCTGCGCGTGCTTCGACCTCGCCCGAGTGTAGCGCCGGCAGGGCAACGACGAGCCGGCCGGCTGTCCGAACGCTTGTCGATCAAGCATCGGGCACCCGACCGGCCGGGAGCGGCCCCTGGACGCGGCTCTTGTCCAGGCGCCGCTCAGTCCTGGCGCCGGGAGAAGGCCGACGATCGACGGGGCGGAGGCGACCGTCAGTAGTCGTACCCGCCCTTGGTCGGTTCGACCGACGGGCTTGCGCCGGCCGGCGGCCCGCCGCCTTCCGGCGTCGCCACGAACCAGACCCCACCGGAGCCCTGCCCGTTCGTGTCGCCGGCCTTGGTGTCGCCAGCGAAGTAGTAGAGCGGCATGCCGTTGTGGGCCACCTGGGTCGTCCCGTCGGTTCGGGTGAAGGTCGAAAACGTCCCGGTCGCGCCCGGGCCGCCGGTCGCCGTCCCGCCGGCCGGCAGCGTGAGCGGTGGCCAGTTCGTGGCGCAGGTGCCGTTGCACGTCGACGCGTTCGCCGAGTCCTTGGTCAGGATGTAGAGCGTGTCGCCACCGGCGCCGGTCAGGTAGATGCCGAGCGCGGCGTTGGTGCCGGTCGCGATGGTCACTCCACCTGCGCCACCGGCCGCGGGGGCCGGGGTCGCGGCGGTCGTGCACGCCGCGAGGGCCAGTCCGGCCGTCAGGAACAGGGTCGCCATGCGGCGGATGGTCTGGGTCATGTGGGTCTCCACGTGGGGCGGGTCATACATCGTTGTGTGACTCGATACGTCAGCGGGGACCCGGGCGGTTCAGCGATCGCGGCCGCGCAGGAGCGATACCTTGAACGGCCGGAGTTCACCCGTCGCGAAGCCGCCCTTGATGGCCGGGTCCTCGTCCATGATCGCCCGCGCGGCGACCTCGTCGGGCGCCTCGAAGATCGCGATCCCGGTGTTCGTCCGCCCGAGCGTCGGGCCGACGAGGATGATCGAGCCTTCGGCGAGCATCCGCTCGAACCGCTCGAAATGGATGCCCCAGGTCGCGTCTTCCTCGGCGGTCATCGTCGCCGCGAAATCCTCGCGCGGCGGGTGGATGAAGTAGATCCACTCAGGCAAGGACGACGGCTCCGTTCGCAGGTTCGTCGTCGCCGGCCTCGACCCGACCGATGAGCCGGCACGGGACGCCGGCGATGCGCAGGACCTCCACGATCGTTTCCGCGCGGTCCGGCGCGACCGCGGCGAGGAGGCCCCCGGACGTCTGCGGATCGAGGGCCAGCGCGACGAGCTCGAGCGGGACGCTGTCGGCGACGCTGAGCGAAGGGCGCACGAACCGCCGGTTATGCACCGCGCCGTCGGTTTCCAGGCCGGTCCGGGCCAGCTCGAGCGCGCCGGCCAGCGCCGGGAGGACGGCCGCCTCGATCACGAAGCGCGTCCCCGACCCGCGGGCCATCTCGAGCGCATGGCCGAGCAGTCCGAAGCCGGTGACGTCCGTGGCGGCGCTCACGCCTTCCCGGACCAGCAACTCGGAGGCGGTCCGGTTGAGCGTCCGCATGCCGTCGATGGCCGCCTGGAGGGCGACGTCCGTGGCTTCCGGCCGGCCCTGTCGCCGACCGCTCACCAGCAGGCCGGTGCCGAGCGGCTTCGTCAGCAGGAGCCGGTCGCCGACGTGGGCGCCGCCCTTGCGCAGGATCCGGTCCGGGTGGACGGCTCCGGTGACCGCGAGGCCGTACTTGGGCTCGAGATCGCGGATCGTGTGGCCGCCGGCGAGGATCCCGCCCGCCTCGCGGACCTTGGACGCGGCCCCATCGAAGATCGCGGCGAGCGTGTCCCGAGGCAGGTCCTCGGGGAACGCCGCGATGGACAGCGCGAACAGGACCCGGCCGCCCATCGCGAACACGTCCGACAGCGCGTTGGCGGCGGCGATCTCGCCGTACGTCCGGGCGTCGTCGACGAGGGGCGGGAAGAAGTCGAGCGTGCCCACGATCGCTAGCTCGTCGCTGATCCGGTAGACGGCCGCGTCGTCGGGTGGGTTCAGTCCGGCGAGGAGGTCGGCCGGCCGGGCCTGGGCGCCAAGCCCGCTCAGCGCGTCCGCGAGCAGGTCCGCCCCGAGCTTGGCGGCGCACCCGCCGCAGTCGGTCAGGGTCGTCAGGCGGATCGGGCCGGACCGGGCACGGTCGTCGATCGCGGTCATCGCTCGATGATAGGTGCTCCCGAGTCGGGGGGGTGTGCGGGTTCGGTCGCCCCGGAGTCCGCACGATGACACCAGCGGGGTGCGTCCGCGGACGCGGCCGGCGGCCGGCGATGGCGTATGGTGCCGACACACGACGACGCGGATGGCGCCGTTCAGGGGAGACGGATCGATGAACCACGACGAACGCACACCGAGCCCGACGGATCCACCCATCGACGGGATCCCGAGCGCGAAGGCGCGGGACGGCGGCGCTGGCTCTGCCGACCCGACGATCGACGACACCGAGGGGCACCTGTTCAACCCCGAACTCGACCGGACCATCGCCCGGGAGCACATGCGGGACGCGGACCGGATCGCCCGTGACAGCGCCCGCGTCCGCGATGCACAGAAGGGCGGCCGAGAGGGCGGGTTCCTCAAGCGCTTCTCCCGCCGCTAGATCGCCTCCGGCACGCCGCCGCTCCCTGGCCTGGGGCGGCGGATCGGACCCTTGTCCTCGGGTCGGCGTGCTCGCGCTACCATCGGCCGGGAGCGGAGGGGTCCCGGTGGGTCCCCCGGTCTTCAAAACCGGTGGCGTCGCGCTCGACGCGGCGCGGTGGGTTCGACTCCCATGCGCTCCCGCCACCTACGATCCGGAGGACCGATGGCCCGCTCCGCCGACGCGCTTCGCCCGCCCAGCGTCGAGCGACTGCTGGCGGCCGTCCGGCCGCGACTCGCCGCGTCCGCCCAGGCGATCGTCGGCCCTGCCCACCGGTCGAACGTGGCGGCCGCCCGCGAGATCCTGGCCGAGGAGCGTTCGCGGCTCGGCCGCGGTGAGGCAGCCCGCGATCTCGACGCCCTTGCCACCGAGCTGACCGGCCGGCTCCAGACCGCCCAGGACCCGGGGGTCTCGGCCGTCATCAACGCCACCGGCGTCATCGTCCACACGAACCTCGGCCGTGCGCCGTGGCCGGCCGCCGCGGTCGCTGCCGCGAGTGCCGCCGCGCGCGGCTACCTGTTCCTGGAGCTCGACCACGCGACGGGACGCCGGGGCGCCCGCTTCCGCGAGTCGGAACGCCACCTCATCGCCCTGACCGGCGCGGCCGACGCCCTCGTCGTCAACAACAACGCCGCCGCGGTCGCCCTGGCCGTTGGTTTGGCCGGGCGCGGCAGGGGTGTCGCGGTGTCGCGCGGCGAACTTGTCGAGATCGGCGGCGGCGTGCGCATCCCGGAGATCATCCGGCGAGCGGGCGCGCGCCTCGTGGAGGTGGGCACGACGAACCGGACCCGCGTCTCGGACTTCGAGGCGCCGCTGTCCGACGGCCGGACCCGGGTCGTGCTCCGCGTCCACCCGTCGAACTTCCGGCAGACCGGCTTCACCCAGCGCCCCGACGCGAAGGCGCTCGCCGACCTGGCCCACGAGCACGGCGGGATCGTCATCGACGATCTCGGGTCGGGGGCGCTCCTCGACACGAAGGCGTACGGCCTGCCCCACGAACGGACGCCGGCCGAGGCGCTCGCGGACGGCGCGGACCTCGTCATGTTCAGCGGCGACAAGCTCGTCGGCGGGCCGCAGGCGGGCTGCATCGTGGGCCGGGCCGACCTCGTCGCCCGGCTCCGGCGCGACCCCCTCACTCGGGCGATGCGCCCCGACAAGGTGGCCCTGGCCGGCCTGGCCGCGACCCTCGCGATCTACCGGGCGGGCCGGGCGGCCGAGGAGATCCCCGTCTGGCGGATGATCGCCGAGCCCGTCGCGTCTCTCCGGGTGGGAGCGGACGCCGTGCTCGCGGGCCTCGGGGATGCGGCTGCCGATGTGCGGATCGTGGACAGCGAGGCGACCGTGGGCGGTGGGTCACTGCCTGACGAGACGCTCCCCTCGATCGCCCTGCAGGTCCGCGGTGGCGGGCTCTCGGCCGAAGCGCTCATCGCGGCGCTCCGGACAGGCGAGCCGGCAGTCATCGGGCGGATCGCCGATGACGCGGTGTTGCTCGACCTGCGCACGGTCGACCCGGACCAGCGTGCCGCGCTCGGTGGTGCGCTGCGGGCAGCGCTCGACCCGGCTCGACGGGAGGCGGCCCGGCCTTGACGGTCGTCATCGGGACGGCGGGCCACATCGATCACGGCAAGACGTCGCTGCTCAGGGCGCTCACCGGGATCGACGCCGACCGGCTGCCCGAGGAACGGCGGCGGGGCATGACGATCGACGTGGGCTATGCCCACCTGCGCCTGGCCGACGGCAACGAGCTCGACTTCGTCGACGTGCCCGGGCACGACAAGCTCGTCGGGAACATGCTCGTCGGCGCCGGTGAGATCGACGCGGCCCTGGTCGTCGTCGCGGCCGACGACGGGCCACGGGCCCAGTCCTTCGAGCACCTCGAGCTTCTCGACGGGCTCGGGATCGACGTCGGCGTGGTCGCGGTCACCAAGATCGACGTTGTCGACGCCGGCCGGGTCGCGGAGGTCGTCGCCCGGGTAGAGGAGTTGCTTGGGCTGACGACCCTTACCGGCTCGCCGATCGTGCCGGTCTCCTCGACCCAGGGCGACGGCCTGGCCGAGCTGCTCGCGAGGCTGACGGAGGTGCGCCACCGGGTGGCCGGGCGATGGGTCGAGGCCCCGCCTCGGCTTGCGATCGATCGCGTCTTCACGGTCCGGGGGCGCGGCCTCGTGGTGACCGGCACGTCGCGTGGCGGGTCCCTGTCCCGCGGCGACGCCCTGCGCCTGGAGCCTGGAGCGCGATCCGTGCGGATCCGCGAGATCCAGGTCCACGGGACGGCGGTCCCGGTGGTGGAGCGCGGCGGCCGGGCGGCACTCAACCTCGCGAGCGTGGACGGCCCGCAACCGCGGCGCGGCGACGTCCTCACGAGCGACCCCGAGGTCGTGCCGACCGCCGACCTGCTCGTCCGCATCCGGCGCCCGTCACGCCTCGACGAGTGGGCGGAGCCCGGGCGATGGCCACCGGCCCCGGGTTCCGTCGCGCGGCTCCACATCGGCACCGCCCAGGTCGACGCGACGCTGGGACGCGGACCCAGGGCGGCGGCCGAGCTGGCAGATGGTCGGTGGGTGGTCCGGCTCCGCCTCGATGAGCCGATCGCAGCCGCGACCGGCGACCGGTTCGTGCTGCGCCGAACCTCCCCGGCCGGGACGGCCGCCGGCGGGGTCGTGCTCGACCCGGCGCCGCCCGTCGGCGCTTCGCGACGACGGATCACGGGGACCCTGCTCCGGCGCCTCGGGGAGGCCGCGACGCCGGCCGAGGCCGCGACGACGCTCCTCGACCTCCATGCGCTGCGTCCGGCGACCGGCGGCGGGTGGGTCCTCGCGCCGGACGTCGAGGCGGCACTGACGGCGGCCGTGATCGCGACGGTGGCAGCCCGGGGCCCGTCCGGAGTCGGCCTGGCCGAGCTGCGACCGGATGTCGCGCGCCGACTGCGCCGCCTCTCGTCAGTCGTGCCGAAGGACGCCGCGACGATCGCGACAGCCCTCCTCGATCGCCTCGTCGCCGGCCGGACCATCGCGCGCGACGGCGACCTCGTCCGCGCGCCGGGCGCCGAGGCGGCCGGACCGCCGCCCTCGCTCCTGGCTGCGATGGACCGCCTCGAGGCCGCACTCGACGTGGTCGCGCCTCCGCCGCTCGGCGCGGCCGCTCTTGCCGCAGGTTGCGGCCCCGACGAGATCCGGGCGCTCGAATCCGCCGGTCGCATCGTCCGCCTCGAACCGGACCTCGCCTACGCGGCTCCGGCCTTCGCCCGGATCGAGGCTGAGGCGCTCCGGCTGGCGCGCACGAAGCCCCTGCTCCCGGCCGGCCTTCGTGACGCGACCGGCACGAGCCGCAAGTACGTCATGGCGGTCATCGAGGAGCTCGACCGCCGCGCGGTCCTGCGCCGAACGCCGGACGGCCACGTCCCCGGACCGAAGGCACCCCGGTGACCGCCGCGGTCGTCCTCGGCGGCGGCTCGTCCCGGCGCTTCGGGGCGGACAAGCTGGCCGTCACCCTGGCCGATGGGCGATCCGTCCTCGCTCATGCCGTGGCCGCGGCCGCGACGGTGGCCGAGGACGTGGTCGTGGTGGTCGCTCCCGGCGCCGGCAGACCCACCGACCTTCCCGATCGGATGCGGATCGTCCACGACGCGGAGCCCGCCGCAGGGCCGCTCCTCGGACTCGTCGCGGGCCTGGGGGCCGTCGCCAACGAGACGGTGCTCGTCGTTGGCGGGGACATGCCCGCACTCGAGCCCGCGGTCCTGCGGCTCCTGGTCGAGGCGGTCGAGGCGGACCCCCAGGTCGAGGGCGCGCGCCTGGAGGTGGAGGGCTCGGAGCGGGCGTCGGTCCTGCCCTGCGTCGTGCGGCGGGACCCGGCGCAACGGGCCTGCCGGGAGGCCGTGGCGGCCGGCGATCGTCGGCTGCGCGGCTGCCTGGAGCGGCTCACGCTGACGGTCGTGCCGGCCAGGGAGTGGCGGGCCATCGACCCCACTGGTCGGACCGTGTTCGATGTGGATCGCCCGGCGGATCTCGCCGCGTTCGGGGCGTCGGAGCCGCAGGGAACGACCGAAGACCGGCGCCGGGGTGGGCGCCCGCTCGATCAGCGGTAGGTGGACGCGGACGGATAGGAGCTCAGCGATGGGACGAACTCGTCCAGCCAACTCCTGCTGCTCGCCGCGAAGCCCGGCTCGCGCTCGGCGCCGTTGGCCCCGAACAGCTTGCGGATGCGCTCCCGCAGGCCCGGTCCCTTCGCGCGGCGACCCTCGACCCGTGGTTCGTCGGCCGGATACGCGTCGCGCCGCTTGCGGCCCGCTTCCCCGGCCCGGACGATGCCGTATGCACCGATGGCGTTCATGGCGGTTGGTCCTCGTTGCTGTTCCACTCGGTCACCCGGGCGGTGGATGGTTCGATCCGATGACCGGAGCATGCGATCCGCCACGCTCCGGGCACATCGACGCGGGTCCATGTCGGGGCATGACGAAGGTGCCCAAGTCCACCTCGTCGTCCGCCGCCACCGGTAGACTCCGGCGATGACCAGCGTCGATCTCCTGCACGCCGGATACGCCGGCGACCGCGTCGGCAGCAGCGTCGTGCTCGTCCGGGACGGCGACGCGCGGATCGTGGTGGACCCCGGGATGGTCGCTCGGCGCTCGCTCATCCTCGATCCACTCGCGGCGCTCGACGTCACGCCCGAGTCGGTCACCCACGTGTTCCTGTCGCACCATCACCCCGACCACACGATCAACGTGGCGCTCTTCCCGAACGCCGAGGTGGTGGACTTCTGGGCCCGCTACATCGCGGACGAGTGGCTGGACCACGACGGCGACGGCTACCGGCTGTCGCCGCACGCTCAGCTCTGGCTGACCCCCGGGCACACGGCGGAGGACGCCTCGCTCATCGTCGAGGCCGGGGACGGCGTCTACGCGATGACCCACCTCTGGTGGCGGGCGGACCGCTCTCCGGAGATCGATCCGCTGGCCGACGACCAGGCGGCGATCGAGGCCGGCCGGGCCCGCATCCTCGCCGCGGCCGATGTCGTCATCCCGGGCCATGGCGGCGCCTTCCGGGTGCGTGGGTGACGACCGAACGCTGGATCGACGTCCCGGGCGGACGCCTGTACTCGGTCGCCGACGGAGACGGCCGCCCGATCGTCCTCATCCACGCCGGCATCGCCGACCTGCGCGCGTGGGATCCGATGATCGACGGGCTGGTCGCGGCCGGCTTCCGGGCGGTCCGTTACGACGTTCGGGCGTACGGCCGCTCGACGACGGAGGATGTCGCGTTCAGCAACCGGGCCGATCTCGTGGCGGTGCTCGACGGATGGGGCGTGGGTCGGGCCGCGCTCGTTGGCAACAGCCGGGGCGGCCAGATCGCGTTCGACACGGCCATCGAGTTCGCGGACCGCGTCGTCGCGGTGGTCGGCGTCGGCTCCGGCCCCGGCGGGTTCGAGGGCTCCGCGACGCCGGAGGAGGAGGCGCTGTTCGAGGAGGGCGACCGCCTCGAGAGCGCCGACCCGCCCGACCCCGATGCGATCGCGGACTTCGATGTCAGGCTCTGGGTGGACGGTCCCGGCCAGTCGCCGACGCGCGTCCCGGCGGCGATCCGCGAGGCCGTCCGGGCGATGGATCGGCCGCTCTACGTGGCGGGACATGTCGACGGTCGGCCGATCGTGCTCGATCCGCCGGCGGCCCAGCGGCTCGCCGACCTGCGCTGCCCGGTCCTCGCCGTCGCCGGAGCCCTGGACGTCTCCGACATCGCCGAGATGGCCCATCACCTCGAGGCGCACGCGCCGAACGCCCGGGCGGTGGTCCTCCCCGGCGTCGCCCACATGGTCGGGATGGAGGTCCCGGACACGCTCAACGCGCTCATCGCGGACTTCCTCCGCCCGCTCGGGTCCTGGTCGTAGGGCGAGGCGTTCAGCCCGCTCGAGAGGCTGCCATGTTGAGGCGGACGTAGTCGATCTCCGGGCGCGGCAGGCGCTCCGCGACCGCATGGACGAAGCGCGGGCGATCCGCCTCGGGCAGCATCGCCATGTGGTCGCGCAGGACGACCGTCGCCAGGAACGTCTCGAGCGGTTCACCCGGCTCGAACGGGGTCGGTTCGAGGTTGAGCCAGGTCGCGACCTCGGTGAATCCCGCCCGCCCCAGCCGGTCGGCCGTCTCCTCGGCGGTCGCGAAGAGCCACGGTCCGCGCCACGCGGGATCGAGCCCGAAGTCACGGCCGACCGCCTGGGCGACCGCCAGCACCGTCGCCACGTTGTCGCCGCCGCCGCACTGGGCCACGAGCCGGCCGCCCGGCCGAAGCACGGCGGCCAGGTTGCGGAACAGGCGGTCGTGGTCGGTGATCCAGTGGAACGTCGCGGTCGACAGGATCGCGTCCACGGGAGGCTCCACGGGTAGGGGCTGGAGCAGGTCGGCGACGACATACGTCACCCGTGGGTCCGGACCGAGTCGACGGCGCGCCTCGTCGATCATCGCGGCCGAACCGTCGAGCGCGACCACGGCGCCGTTCGGCAGACGCGTCAGGAGTTGCTCTGTCACCCGGCCCGAGCCGCAACCGGCGTCGAGCACCCGCTCGTCGCCCCGCAGCGGCAGCCGGTCGATGACCACCGACCCCCAGCGCGCCTGCGGGTCCGCGATCCGGTCGTACGTGGCGGCGTCCCACTCGGTGCCCATGGCGCGGAGTATCGCGGACAAGAGAAGACCCCGCCGGTCGCCCGGCGGGGTCTTCGATCGGTCGTGCCCGGCGCGAGCCGGATGCGAGTCGCTAGGCGACGCTGCGGGCCGCCTTGACGACCATGGTCCCCGCGAACTGATCGTGGAGGCCCTGCTTGGTCGGGCTCTGCGCGGTCGTCACGAGAAGCGCGATGACCCAGATCACGCTGGCGAGCCACACGAGCAGGCCAAGGAGCGGCAGGTTCGCCAGCGCCTGAACGAGGGCGAAGATGCCACCGAGGGCGAGCCAGCGGCGGATCGCCTGGTCCATGGAGATCGTCGCGCCATCGGTCTGGTTGCCGACCTGCATGCCGAGGACCTTCATCCCGAGCGTGCCGCGCATCGCGGTCCACGTGTAGATGAAGTACCCGCCGTTGATCACGATGTTCACCGCGGCGAAGACCAGCGCCGAGAAGTAGTTCGTCTCGGTCTCGAACCGGACGCCGAGGAACGAATTCGGATCGGCGACCGACACGACCTTCGTCGGGTTGCCGAGGATGCCGTACAGCACGATCGAGATCACGAAGCCGACGATGCCGAGGATGATGTAGTCGATGATGATCGCGATCACGCGGTTCGGGACATCCGCGTAGAAGAGACCGGCCGGCCCCGGCGTGGGGGCGGTCGAAGTCAGTGACGCGGTCCAGGCGGGCATGCTCGGCGGGGCGGCTGGCCCCGGTCCGGGCGGCGGCGGCGGCTGGGGCGGCTGTTGGGGCTGTTGATCACCGGGTCCGGGACCGGACATGTCGACCCTCCGTAATGGCTGCACCGACTGGGCGCCGGCGTAAGGCGCGGGCACAACCGCTCTCGCGGCGCCAAGCATACTCACCTATGAGTCTGCGCGACAGGGGTTTTCAGGCAACCTCTGCGGGTGTGGCTTCGGCCGGTGCCTCCGGGCGACGGCCCGACAGACCGACGCCATTCACGACGGAGCCGGCGATCAGCAATCCGGCGCCCACGAGCGCCGCCAGGTGGAACGCGTCGGTCGAGGCTTCGCGACTGGCGGCCGCCAGCTCCGGCGTGACATCGGCCGCCGGCGGGTTCAGCGGCTGGACGTCATGGTGGACCGCCGCCGAGTCCGGATCGATGCCCGGCACCTTGGCCCCGATCGTGGCGTAGAACGATCCGCTGATGACGATGAAGATGACCGCCGCCAGGAGCGGCTGGCCCACCCGCGAGATCGCGTTGTTGATCGCGGAGGCGAGTCCCGAGTTGCGGACGGGCACCGAACCCATCAGCGTCGTCGTGAGCGGCGCGACGACGAGCGAGATCCCCAGCCCGAACAGGAGAACGGCCGGCAGGATGTCGATGAGGGTCGACATCGGCGGGATGAGCTCGCCCATGCCGGTCGTGCCGCCGACTCCCGGCCGCCATGCCTCGCTCGTCACCGGCACCCGGGCGTACCAGAGCAGCGCGCAGGCCATCAGCGCGGGCCCGATCACGAGGAATCGCCGACCGCCGATCCGTCCGGCGATCGTGCCGACGCGCGTGGACAGCAGGGTCAGCATGATCCCCGTGGGCAGGCCCGTGAGGGCCGAGCCGAGGGCGGAGTAGCCGAGCACCCCCTGCAGGAACAGGGCCTGGAATCCGAACGTCACGTACAGCGCGCCGTACACCAGCAACGTCGAGAAGTTGATGATCGAGAAGTCCCGCGACCGGAACAGGGACAGTGGCACGAGCGGGTCGGGGCGGAAGGCCATGAGGAACGGGAACGCGATCGAGGCGACGATGCCGATGCCGAGGGCGACGAAGGCGATGGTGTCGTGCCACTGCTTGTCCTGGCCGCGGATCGCCCCGAACGCGAGGCCACCCACCGCGAGCGCCACGACGAGCGCGCCGAACCAGTCGAACCGGCCCGACGCCTCCACGTCGCGCGATTCCGTCATGTGGCGTCGGGTGGCGTAGAGCGCGATGAGGATGATCGGCACGTTGATCAGGAACGCGAGCCGCCACGTCAGCGAATCGACGAAGATCCCGCCGACGAGAGGTCCCAGGATCGAGGTGGCCGAGGTGGCCGAGGCCCAGATCCCGAACGCCCGCCCCCGGGCCGGCCCCTCGAACGTGGCCGTGATGATCGACAGGGAGCACGGCACGAGCAGGGCGCCGGTGGCGCCCTGGAGGACCCGGAAGAGGATCAGCGACTCGAGCGTCGGCGCCAGGCCGCACAGGATCGAGACGAAGCCGAACGAGGCGAGGCCGATGGTGAACACACGGCGACGCCCGTAGTAGTCGGCCAGGGCTCCGGCGAGGATGACCAGCGCCGCCAGCGTCGCGAGGTACCCGCTCACGATGTAGGTCTGGCCCTCGAGAACGCCGACGAAGGTCGCCGGCAGCTCATCGCCGATCTTGAACAGGGCGACGTTGACGACCGTCGAGTCGAGGAAGACCGAGGCCGATCCGAGGATCGCCGCGAGCATCGTCCAGCGTTCGCGATTCATCGTCGCCGCGGCTCCCAGCGCCTCGTCGATGTCCCCGTCCCGTGCGTGGCTCGCCTCGTCATGTGGGCGCCATGGTGACGCCCGGGGGTCCGAGGGGCAAGACGGGTAGACTCGCCGATGTGTCGGGTCCCGTCGCGCTCGTTGGCGCGGGCGCCTTCCTCCCGGAGATGGCCGCCTTCGACGCCGGTCTCCTCGCGACCACCAACCGTCGCCGACCGCGTGTCGTCATCGTTCCGACGGCAGCCTTCGCCGAGGGCGGGACCGATCACGCCGGTTGGGCGGCACGCGGGATCGAGCACTTCGGCGCTCTCGGTGCCGAAGTCGAGGCGATCCCGGTCCTCGATCGGACCGTCGCCGCCGACGCGTCAGCGGCCCAGGCGATCGGGGAGGCCGATGTCCTCTACCTGGCCGGCGGCGAGCCCGGGCCGATGCTCGAGGTGCTCGCCGGGAGCTCCGTCTGGGCGGCCATCGTGGACGCCCACGCCCGCGGCGCCGTCATCGCCGGCTGCTCGGGCGGGGCGATGGCGCTCGTGGATCGGGTGATGGGCATGCGTGGCGGTCGCCTGCCGTGGCCGCTCCGCTGGCGTGACGGCCTTGGCGTGGCCGAGGGGATCGCGGTCCTGCCGGGCTACGACCGGATGCCGGAGCCGCTGGCGGCGCTCGTCGCGCTCCAGGCGCCGCGGGGCACGGCCGTCGTGGGCATCGACGAAGGGACCGCGATCGTGGGCCGCGGCGGCACATGGCGGGTCCACGGCCGCGCCCGGGTCACGGTCTGGCGGGGCCGCCGCCGCGAGCGCCTCCGCGACGGAGACGTCTTCCGCGCGTAGCCGCTCCGACGGCGCTTGAGACCCGTGGCGACGGCCAGGTCGGCATCCTGCCGGTAACGAGGGCGATAAGGCGCCCAGCAGGACCGATCCGGCCGGACCGTGAGCACGGGCTACGTCGGCGCGAAGACCCTTATGGCGTCTCAAACCCCGACATGACGACCTGGCCGTCACGCTCGGAGATAGCGACGGCACGAGGCGGCGAGGTGCGCCAGGAGCGGATCAGCTCGGCTTGACGGTCCGGAAGCAATCCGAGCAGTAGACCGGGCGGTCCATGCGCGGCTTGAACGGGACCTGGGCCTGGTTGCCGCAGGAGCTGCAGATCACGGCGAAGTACTCGCGGTTCGGGCGGTCGTCGGAGCGCTCGTAGCCGCGTGGCCCGCCGATCTCGCGGACGTCATAGCCCCCTTCGCGGGCCGCCCGCCGGCTGGCCCGACAGCTCGTGCAGCGCTTGGGATCCGACACGAACCCCTTCTGCGCGTAGAACTCCTGGTCTGCCGCGGAGTGGATGAACTCGACGCCGCAGTCCACGCAGTTGATCGGCCGATCGACGTAAGTCACGGAAGAGTCGCCTCCCAAAGCCCAGTTGCTCGGCGGGCGTTCCGGCCAAGGTTCGACGTCGACCGAAGGGCTGGCGGGGGAGGGCAGGAACCGCGTGAGCCCCGGGTGGCGGTGTCGAGGACCCTTGATCGGGACGCACCGGTATGTGTGCGGCGCAGGATAGCACCGGTTCCGAAACGAGGTGTCCGGGGTGCCGACGAGTGCGCCGGCCGGGCATCCGTGCCGGCGAACCTGTCACAATGACCCGCGAGACTGGGCCCGCGGGCGAGGGCGAATGGGGGCTCCTCGCTCGCATCCGTCCGAGCACGAGACCCGGCCTCGACATGGCGGCCTCGGCGACGGCGGCGGGCCGCGATGAGCAGCGCCTCACCCGTCCGCCGACCGACGGAGACGACGCCCAGCGTGCTACGCCTCGTCCATACCGCGGACGTCCACCTCGGGGCGCGCCACACCGATCTGGGCGACCAGGCGGCGGCGCAGCGGGAGCGCCAGTTCGGGGCCTTCCGGGCGACCGTCGATCTCGCCCTCGCCGAGAAAGTCGACCTCTTCCTCATCGCCGGAGACCTGTTCGACTCGAACACCCAGCCACGCCGTTCCGTGGAGCGCGTGGCCCTGGAGCTGAAGCGTCTCGCCCAGGCGCGCATCCGGACGGTCATCATCCCGGGCACCCATGACGTGTACGACCGGGCCTCGATCTATCGCGCCAACGATCTCACCGCGATCGCCGGGCTCGCGCCAGCGGACGAGCTCATCACCGTCCTCACCCCTGAGACCCCGGAGATCGACCTGCCGGTCCTCGACGCGATCGTGTACGGACGGGTCTTCGCCACGAAGAAGGCCCCGACGAGCCCGCTGGCCGGGTTCCGGGCCGCGACCGGCGGGCGGACATGGCGGATCGGGCTCATCCACGGCTCGCTCCTCATCGCCGGCCGGACCGAGCATGACGACGTGGTCTTCACCGCGGAGGAGATCGCCGCGTCGGGTCTCGACTATCTCGCCCTCGGCCACTGGCACTCGGCCCTCGAGGGCAGGGCCGGCACCGTCACGTACGCCTACTCCGGCGCGCCCGAGCCGATCGCCCTGGACCAGGACCGGGCCGGCAAGGCGCTCCTCGTCACGCTTGACGCCGCGGCCGACGGGACGCGCTCGGTCAAGGTCGAACAACGCCAGGTCGGACGCACGACTTTCGAGAAGGTGGACGTCGACGCCGCGACGATCGCCAACCAGCCGGCGCTCATCGAGCGCCTGACCGCCCGCGCCGATCCCGATCGCGTCCTGGACGTCCGGCTCATCGGCGTGAAGCCGGACGAGCTCGACGTGGACACGGACGAGGTCGAGCGCGCCGTGGGCCCACACGTCCTCAAGATCCGCGTCCGCGACCTGTCCGTGCCCGCGCTGTCCGGGACGGACATCCCGCCGGCCGACACGATCCTGGGCGCGTTCATCCGCGACACCGAGGCGCGCATCGTCGCGGCCGAGGCCGACGGTCGCGCCTCCGATGCGGCCGAGGCCCGCGACATCCTCCGGCTCGGGCGGCTCCTCCTGTCCGGGCACGAGGTGACCCTGTGAGGATCACCAGGCTCCAGGCCCGGGACATGGGCCGGCATCGCGACCTCGACATCGAGCTGGCCGGCGGCGTGACCGTCGTGCGCGGCCCGAACGAGGCCGGCAAGTCGACCATCCAGCGGATCATCGAACTCGCCCTCACCCGCAAGGTGACCTCGGCGAACACCGACCTCGACACCATCCGGGCCTGGGGAGCCGAAGAGGAGGCTCGCCCGTGGGTCCGCCTCGAGTTCGTCGCCGAGGACGAGGACGGGGTGCACCCGGGCGAGCTCGAGAAGGCCTTCCGGGGGGCGAAGGGCACGGTCCGGCTCGTCGTCGACGACGAGGTCACGACCGACCCGACGGAGGCCGACCTCCGGATCGCCGAACTGACCGGCATCCCGACCGAGCCGTTCTTCCGATCCACCGCGTCCGTCCGCCATCACGAGCTCGAGCAGCTCGATCGCGACGAGGCGAACCTGCATGACCGGCTGCAGGCGTCGATCAGCGGCGCCGACCGGGGCACATCGGCCGCCAAGAAGAAGCTCGAGCGGGCCCTCAAGGAGATGACCAAGAGCGGCGAGAAGAACCCGGGCCGGCTCAAGGTCGCCCAGGAGGCCGTCGCCCGCTCGGCCGCGATCGTCGATCAGGGCGAGGCCGCGCTGGCCCAGCTGGAGCGGGATCGCGACGTCCTGTCCCTGGCGAGGGAGCGCCGGGCCGTCATCGAGACGAAGCTCGCCGAGGACCGGGCCATGCTCGAGAAGGCTCGCCAGGCCGAGCGGCTCGTGTCCGAGCAGGCCCAGGCGCAGGAGCGCTTCGAGCGGTTCCGGACCGCCGTCCAGGTCCGTGACGAGATCGCCGGCCTCACCACGAGCCATCCCTCGCCGAACCCGCTGCCCGTGCTCAACCAGATCGTCGTCCGGCTGCGCGGGCTGGACGAGACCATCCGCGACCTGACCGCGAGGCTCGAAGGCGAGGGGGACGTCCACTTCCAGGTCGACGCGCCCGAGCCCACCTGGCGGATCACGGCCGGCCTGGCGATGCTCCTCGTGATCGTCGGCCTCGGCCTGGCCGTCGGCGGCGCCATCGCCAGCGCGCCGATCCTGCTGCCGGTCGGCGCGGTCCTGGCGGTCGTCGGTGCCGTCATCGCGTTGCTCGCCCGCCGCCAGCGCACGATCGCCCAGTCCCTCAAGCGCCAGAAGGAGCTCGCCGGGGCGGAGATCGATCGGCGCCTGCGGGGCCGCTCGCAGATGGAGCAGGAGCTCAAGGTGGCGCAGGCCGACTACGAGGCGCAGCTCGAAGCCGTCGAGCTGCCCGACATCGCCGCCGCGGAGGTCCTCCTCGCGGCCGAGAAGGAGCACGTCGCCAGGATCGACCAGCTGACCGCCGGCCTCGAAGGCCTCGTCGGCCGCCAGCCGCCCGAGACGCTGCCGGCGCTGCGCGACGCCGCCGCGCTCGAGATCGACCAGAAGTCGGGTGCCCTCGAGCAGCTCGGGCCGATCGCCCGGGAGCCGCGAGCGCGGGAGCGCCTCGAAACGGTCGTCCGGGACAGCGAGTCGTCGCTCGAGCGGTCCCGCGACGACGAAGCCGGCGCGAGGGCGCGCGTCGAGGCCAACACGGTGGACGCGGAGCAGGTCGCGGGCGAGGCCGAGCGGCTGGCCGGATGGCGGGAGCAGCTGGGGGCACTTGAGCGGCGGGCCCGGGTGTACGACTCGACGATGAGCGCGATCCTCGCCGCCGAGCAGGCCACGATGCGCACGGCGACGCGCTTCCTCGAGAAGAGGATGGTCGTCGACATCGCCCGGATCACGGGCGGACGGTACCGGCGCGTCCGGGTCGACGACCGCACGCTCGCGATCGAGGTCTTCGCGCCCGAAAAGGGCGACTGGGTCGACGTCTCGACGCTGAGCCAGGGCACGCTCGACCAGGTCTACCTGGCCGCCCGCCTCGGGCTGGTCCGGCTCGTGACCGGTGACCGGCGGCCGCCGCTCATCTTCGACGACCCGTTCGTGACGTTCGACGATGCCCGCGCGGCCCGGGCCGTCGATATGCTCCGCGAGCTCAACGGCGACTTCCAGGTCATCTACCTGACGACCTCGGAGCGCTATGACGGGGCGGCCGACCGGGTCGTCGTGCTCGAAGGTCCCACCGCTACCGACGCCGGCGCAGGCGGGGCCGCCGCGACGGCCTGAGGCCGGCGCCCAGCTCCGTGGACGGGCTATCGCTGTCGGTCGTCTTCGGGCTGCTGTCGGCGTTGACCTGGGGTGCGGCGGACTTCGGCGGCGGACGGGCGAGCCGGCGCGGCCCCGTCTTCGGCGTCGTCATCCTCACCCAGGCCGTCGGGATCGTCATCGCCGGCGGGCTCACGATCCTCCGTCGCGAACCGGCCCCCGGGCCGGCCGATCTCGGCTGGGCTGCGCTCGCCGGCTTCGCCGCGGCGCTCGGCATCGTGTGCCTGTACCAGGGTCTCGCCACGGCCAGGATCACGGTCGTGGCCCCGATCACCGGCGTCCTCGCGGCGACGATCCCGGTCGCCGTCGGGTGGCTCGGCCAGGGCCTGCCCGGCCCGGTGCGGATCGCCGGCATCGGCCTCGCGCTCGTCGCGGTCGTCCTCGTGTCGACCTCCGCCGATCCGCTCAGCGATCGCCCGGCCGGCGTGCGCTTCGGACTCGCCGCCGGCGTCGGCCTCGGGCTGTTCAACGTCTTCGCCGCGCAATTCTCGGCCGGCATCGTGTTCGGCCCGCTCGTCGTCGTCCGGATCGTCGAGGCCCTCGTGGTCGGGGCGGTCATCGTCGCGCGGCGCAGGTCGTGGCGCCTGCCCCGGTCCGTGGCACCCCTGGCGGTCGCCGTCGGAGCGGGCGACATGGCCGGGAATGCGTTCTTCGTGCTCGCCGCCCAGGCCGGCCGCCTCGACGTCGCGAGCGTCCTGTCGTCGCTCTACCCGGTCACGACCATCGTCCTTGCCGCCGCGCTCCTGCGCGAGCGGGTCACCAGGGTCCACGCGCTCGGGATCGCCGCCGCCGCGACGGCAATCGTGCTCATCGGCGGCGGGTGACGCAGGGCGATGCCATCATCGGCCGGGCGCCCGGCGCTCACCCACGATCCGAAGCGCGAGGAGCCGCCATGACCACCGAGATCCCACCCGGCGTCGCAGTCGAGACGATCTTCATCGTCGAGGCGACGTATGCCCCGGACGCCTCGGACAGCCGACGACCCGTCCGCCTCGAGCATCTGGCGCGCGTCATCGAGTTGCGTGACGCCGGGATCCTCCTCGAGGCCGGCGGCTACGCGGACTTCTCGAGCGCGCTCCTGCTCTTCCGCACGGCGACCGCCGAGGAGGCGCTCAGGATCTGCCGCGAGGACATCTACACCCGGTCGGGCGTCTGGATCGAGCTGCGGGCCCGGCCGTGGGGTCGGGTCGTGCGCGAGGAGGAGTCGGGGGTCAGGGCCAGCTGAGCGAGTAGGTCATGTCGGTGGTGCCGAAGCCGTCATCGGCGTTCTCCAACAGGACCTTCCACGTCTCGCCGGCGGTCACCGAGATCGACTTGTTGGTGCTTGTCGACGGTCCCTGGTTCGCGAGGGTCACGTCGCCCGTCCCGCTGGACTGATTGGTCGCATCGATCTCGTAGTGGAACGGGTGACCGCCCCAGCTCGCGACGACCTTGGCCTTGCCGTTCACCCGGGGCACGAAGATCGCCTGGACGCCGTTGGTGTCCGGGGAGGCGGTCCCGTCGAATCGGGCGTGGGTGATCTTGATCGACGGCGCGGCGGCCGGGAATGTCAGGGTGAGCTCGACCGTCGGGGTGAACATCCCGTTCCCCTGCAGGCTGACCCGCCACGTGACGTGGGCGGACGTCGTGGTCGCCTTGATCGTCATGCTGCCCGAGTCGCCGCACTTGATGTCCTTGGACCCGGCGCGCAGGCACATGTGGGTCGTACCCAGCGGGCTGATCGCCTTGAGCTGGGCGGTGATCGTACCCGGACCGTCGCTCACGAACCCGAAGAACCGTGGGTCGCCGGCGCTCGACGGCACGCGCGGGTCGAGCCTGAGCTCGGTGATCGTCACCTGGGCGATCGGCACGGGGGTCGGCGACGGGGTGGCTGTCTTGCCTGCGCTCGGCGCCACGCTCTCCGACGCGGACGACGACGGTTCGGCTGAGGCGCTCGCCGCCGCGATCGAGCTTGCGGACGCCGAATCCCCCGGCAGGCTCGGCAGGATCGAGCTGGGCGACGGGTTCGAGCCCGGGGCCACGACGAACGCGAGCGTCGCTCCACCCAGGACCGCCAGGATGACGGCGAGGATCGCGGCGACGACGCGCCAGGTCTGGTTGGTCATGCTCGTTCGACGTCCTCAACGGTGTGGCTGTGGCGCCGGAGCGCCGGATGGTCCAGGTCAGCGGTCGCTTCGGGCCGCACGGGAAAGGGTAGGCCAGCCCTCGACGCCGCGTCCAAAGACCACCGACTCGACGTCCGCCCGCGAGGTGAGCCGATGCACGACCGCGAAGCCCTCGGCGGGGAGCAGCCCCGCATCGATCGTCGCGCGGAGGGCCTGCCACTGACGCGCCACGACGGCGGGCGGAACGTGCCGGCCCGGGCGCGACCGGTCCCCGGCCAGGCACTCGTCGAGGGGCAGGTCGAAGACGATCGCGATGGCCGTCGCCTGGGCTGCGGCGGCTCGCCGGACGAGGGCCCGCCGCGCCCCGGGCAGCACGTTCGTGGCGTCCACCACGGCCGTCCGCCCCGCGGCGAGGCGCCGCTCCAGGGCGGCGTGCAACGCCGCGAACGCTCGTCGCGTCGCGGCCTGATCCGCCTCGCCGTGCCCGAGCCGGGCACGGAACGCGTCGGACGAGAGGACCTCGGCGGTGGTGAAGTGGCGGGCCGCGAAGGTCGACTTGCCCGAACCCGCCGCGCCCACCAGGACGACCAGGAGCGGACCGCCGGCCGGAAGCTCGATCCTCACGCGCCGATGATGACGCCTCGTCGCGACCCGGCAGCCGTCACACCGGCGTTCGCCGGCCCTCCCAGCCGCGATCGCCCTGCCGGACCTCGTAGGTGGGCTGGTCGTACAGGGCCGGACCGCGCCGGAGGCGCCCATCGGTCAGGCGGAAGCGCGAGCCGTGCCACGGGCACTGGATCGATCCGTCCACGATCGTGCCGCCGGACAGCGGCCCGCCCGCGTGGGCGCACTGGTCGTGCAGGGCGAGGACCGTCTCGCCCTGCCGGATGAGGACGAGCGTGTTGATCCCGAGCTTGGCCCGGACGGGCCTTCCCTCGGGGATCTCGCCGTCGC
Organism: uncultured Chloroflexia bacterium; assembly: GCA_963719285.1. Lineage (GTDB taxonomy): Bacteria > Chloroflexota > Limnocylindria > Limnocylindrales > CSP1-4 > C-114. Next base: position 1,523,546 of record CAVRBO010000001.1, on the reverse strand, counting down.
CTTCAGGCTCGAGGGCGATCCACTTCGCTCCGGCACCCCGCCAGGCGTGCCGGTTGACCATGTTGCCGAGGGCGAACACGACTTCGCCGCCCACGAACCCGCCGGCCGCGAGGATCGCGAAGCCGGCCCAGGCCAGGACGATCGGGAGGGTCCGGTCGGCGGGCGAGCCGGCCCGCGTCGCCAGCGACGCCACGTACACGACCAGGGCCACGACCATCAGCGAGCCATGGAGGGTCGCCCGCACGCGCGCGAGGCCGTCCGTGTCGGCGTAGTCGGCCAGGCCGACGATCGCTGCCGCGACCATCGTGAGGACACCGACGGCGATCGCGATGTCGGCGCCGGTGGACTGGCCGAAGAAGTCGAGGACCAGAGCGAGCGTCAGGGCGCCGATCGGCACGTCGGTGACCACGGCGTGGAGCGGATGCCCGAGCCAGGTCCCGTTGAGCAGGTCCTTGACCGGCCGGATGGGTCGGAAGAGCGCGCCGACCCAGCGATGGTTGAACTCGCCGAACGGCTTCGCCCAGCCATCGTTCATCGCGATCAGTCGGGCCCACAGTCGCGCCATGTCGTCCTCCGTCCCTGTCACCCGATCGTACGACGCGGGCGGCCCGGCCGGATGCCGGCGCGGCGCCCGAGGCAGGCCTGGGGGTGCCGCGTTTCCGCTACGCTGGCGGCCCCGATGACGACCGACCCGCGATCGATCCCCACGCCCGACACAGGACGTCCCGATTGGCGCGGGATCCTCGTGGTGTTCTGGGTCACCTCGCTCGTCGAGGGCCTGGGGGTCAGCCAGATCTTCGCGTTCCTGCCGAAGTACCTCGAGACGATGGGCGTGCCGGAGCCCGATCGGCTGCGCTTCGTCGGGCTGTTCGGGGCGCTGATCTTCGTCGTGGGCATGCCACTCGTGCCGCTGTGGGGCGTGTGGGCCGACAAGTACAGCCGCAAGGCCGTGATCATCCGGAGCGCGCTCGTGGAGGCGGTCGTCTTCGCGGCGGTCGCGCTGAGCCGGGAGCCGTGGCAGCTCGCTCTGAGCATGCTCCTCGTCGGGCTGCAGCTCGGCAACACCGGGGTCATGCTCGGGGCGATCCGCGACTCCGTGCCGCGCCGCCGGATCGGGACCGCGATGGCCGTCTTCGGGGCGGCCGGCCCGATCGGCTTCGCGGTGGGTCCGGTGCTGGGCGGCGTCATCATCGACCGGCTCGGCTGGGGGATCCCGGCGGTCTTCACGGTGTCCGCCGCGCTGTCGGTCGGGACCGCGCTCCTCATCGGCTTCGGCTCGCGCGAGGTCCGCCCGGAGGTCGTCCCGTCGGGACCGGCGCTCCGCCTGGCGTTCGGCGCCATCCGGGGTGTCGCTGGAGACCTGCCGACCCGGCGGATCTTCGCGATCTTCTTCGTCGCATTCCTGGCCAACCAGATGACCCGGGCCTACGTCCCGGTCCTCGTCGCCCACGCCAACGGCCCGGTCGACGAGGCGAGCGCGATCGGGCTCGTGACCGGTACGGCGGCCCTGGTGGGGGCGCTCTTCGCCCCGCTGGGCGGATGGCTGGGCGACCGGATCGGCTATCGGTGGGTGCTCGTCGGGGCGCTCCTGGGATCTGGCATCGCGGTCCTCGGGATGCCGCTCGCCCCGAACGTGCCCGTCCTCGCCCTCGTCGCGGTCGCGGTGGGTGCCCTGTACGCGACCGTCGCCCCGATGGTCTTCGCGCTCCTCGGGACGGAGGTGCCGCCCGAGCGCCGGTCCCAGACGCTCAACCTCGTGTACCTGCCGCTGTACCTGGGTGGGATCGTCGGCCCGCTCCTGGCGTCCTTCGTCGTCACGTTCGGGATCGCGGCCCCGTTCGTCGTGGGCGCGGTCGTATTCGCGATCGGCGGGCTGCTCGTCGCGGTCCAGGCCCGGAGCAAGACCTCGTCCGATGCCGGCGCGGGAGGCGCGGACGTGGTCGCCTTCGAGGCGGAGGGGACGATCGAGTCGCGGATCGGCTAGGCCGGCGCGTCGGGAGCCGGTCCGGCCGTGTCAGGCCGGGAGCTCGCGCTCGGCGGGACCCGTGTAGCGCATGTCCGGGCGGATGAGCTTGGCCGCGCTCACCTGCTCGATCGCGTGGGCGGTCCAACCGGCGTGGCGGGCCAGGGCGAAGATCGAGGGATAGAGGGCGGGTTCGAGGCCCAGGCCCTGCATGACCGCCGCCGCGTAGTACTCGACATTGGTCTTGAGCACGCGGTCGGGCTTGAGCTCGGCGAGGACGCGCAGGACAGTGTCCTCGACCTTGACGGCCAGGTCGAGCCAGTCGGCGTTGCCAGCCATGCGCTCCGCCACGGCCCGGAGAGCCGCGGCGCGCGGGTCGTACGCCCGGTAGACGCGATGCCCGAAGCCCATGACCCGCTCACCGCGCCCGACGAGCTCGCGCACCCACGCCTCGGCCCGCTCGGGCGAGCCGATCTCGTGGAGCTGGTTCACGACTTCGGCCGGTGCGCCGCCGTGGAGCGGGCCCTTGAGCGCGCCGATCGCGCCGCAGACCGCGGACGCGATGTCGCTGCGGGTGGACGTGATGACCCGGGCGGTGAAGGTCGAGGCGTTCAGGCCGTGCTCGGCGCCCACGATGAAGTAGGCGTCGAGGGCGCGGGCCGCGTCCGGATCCGGCGTCTCGTCATGGAGCTGCTGGAGGAACCCGGCGGCGAGGCCGAGGGAGGTGTCCGGCGGCACCGGTTCGAGGCCCTTGCGCAGTCGTCCGAAGGCCGCCAGGGCCGAAGGGGAGAACGCGGTGATGGCGCGGGCCTGCTCCGGGGTGGGCGGCCATGCGAGTTTCTGGGTCGCGCCCCAGACGGAGACGGCGGTGCGCAGGGCGTCCATCGGCCCGGCGTCGCGGGGCAGCTCGCGCAGGGCGACAAGGACCGCCTGGGGCACAGGGGCCGGCGGCAGCGTCGCGTCGGCATGCCACTCGCCGGTCCACAGGAGGTCCGCGACCTGGGCGTACGTCCCGCGCTCGACGAGCTGGCCGATCGGGTAGCCGCGATACAGCAGCCGCCCGTTCTTGCCGTCGACGAGTCCGATCGCACTCTCCGCTCCGACGACGCCGGCGAGCCCGGGGGAGTATGGACGCTCGTCCGGGGCAGGGGTGGCCGCCGCCGCGGCGGCGGATGATGCGTCGGTCATGCGTCGATGGTAGACCTCGGCGGGTCGGTCTGCCGTCAGGCGCTGTCGGCGCCGAGGAACCGCTCGACCTCGGCGACGAACCGCTCTGGATCGCTGTGATGCGCCGCGTGCTTCTGGCCCGGCAGGATCACGACCCGACCGTCTGGGAGCGCGGCGTCGAGCGCGGCCGTGCCCGCGGCGAACACGTCGCGGCTCTCCCCGCCGAGCAGTTGCAGGACGGGGATCCGAACGGCACGAGCGAGGCGCGTCGTCGCGGCCGCGTCGCCATCGCCGGCCTCCGCCGTGAGTTCCCGGACGATCGTTCGCGCCGCCGCGAGGCGGATCGGCCAGACCGGATTCGCCTCATAGGCCGCGAGCTCGTCCTGGGTCATACCGACGACCTCGATCATGAACGTTCGCATGAGTCCGACGCGATCGTCGGCGGCCTCGAGCTGCCGCATCCGCTCGACGAGTCCCGGCGGCTCGAACGACATCCCGGGCGGCGCAGGGGCGCTCTCGTAGGTGACCAGCCGCCGCAGGCCGGACGTCAGCGGTGCGGCCCCGAGCGCGACGCGACCGCCGTACGAGTGACCGAGCACGTCGATCGGGCGTCCGGTGACGGACGCGATCGCGTCGATGACCGTCGCCACATCCTGGTCCTCGTATCCGATCGCGTACGCGGTGCCCGGCGGCCCGTCGCCGCTCGCGCCGCGCCCGCGACGGTCCATGGCGAACACATCATGGGTCGTCGCGAACCGTGGTCCGACGACCCGGAAGGTCGTGTGGTCGGCCGTCGCTCCGTGGATGAGGAGCAGGGGCGGGGCGCTGGTCGTGCCCGTCCGGAACCACGCGATCCTCGTGCCGTCGGGCGACACGACATGTCCCGATGGCGCGCCCGGATCGAGGGGCGACCAGATGTCGGGCAGGGCCACCCGGTCAGCCCCGGGCGGCGACCGGGGGCAGGTCGGCCGCCGCCGCCTCGTCGAGGAACCAGGTCGCGCCCGAGCGCCGGGCGAGCTGGGCCGGCCAGCGAGCCGGGTCATGCCTCGGACCGAAGATCTCGCCGATGACCGCGGCCTTGGCCGACCCGAGGACGATCGCGAACAGCGCCGGCGTGGCGCCAAGGATCGCCGGGTTGAGCGTCACCCGCTCGACGTGCGGCTCGACGTGGCTGGGGGCCGGGATCGCCAAACCGAGGTCGGGGGAGGTGAGCGCGACGCTGCCGGGGAACACCGACAGGAGATGCCCATCCGGCCCCACCCCGACGAGGACGAGATCGAAGGCCGGCCAGCCTGCGCCATCCCTCGGCACGGTCGCGCGGATCTCATCGGCGTACGTCGCGGCGCACCACGCGGCGCCCTTGCGCCTCGCCGATCGCCCGGGCGATCGGGAACGGGTGGATCCGATCGGGCGGGATCGTCACGCCGGCGTCGCGGCCCCGCTCCACGTCGATCCCCGAGGCGCCGCTGCCGGACTGGCCGGAGAAGGCGGCACCGGCGAGCAGTCCCTGGTCGACCAGGATCACGTTCGAGAGGGGGTGGTCGCGCGGCACGTAGCGGTCGTCGCCGAACCAGATGTGGACGTCGTCCCATGGCACGGACTCGCGCAACGGAGACCGCGCCAGGTGGTGGTAGATCTCGACCGGAGTCGACCCGCCGGTCGTCGCCCAATCGGCGCGGCCGCGCCGCGCGACGGCGTCCGTGAGCGTGGCCGCGATGCGTTCCGCCGTGCCGCGCGCGACCGCCGCCGGATCCGCCAGGACCCGGATCGCCGGCTCGCCGCTCGGGCTCGCCGTCATCCGCCGGTGAGCCCCGCTGCCATGCGGATCGCGTCGCGCGAGATCCGGTCGCGGGTGCCCTCCTCGACCGCCTCGGAGAGCAGCTCCACCTCCGTGCGTCGGGCGGCCAGGAACGCGCGGTCGAGGGCCTCCACGCCATCGAGCCAGACGCGCACGTGGACCGTCTCGGCTTCCGCGGTCACGTCGGCCCGCAGCTCGGAGCCGCGCTTCTCGGCGAGGATCTCGACCCGCAGCGTCGTCCCGGCGGGCATCGCCGATCCGACGGGTCGCACCACGACCGCCACATCGGATCGCCCGGACCGGAGCTCGGCGACGAGGCCGCGGTGGAGCGGCGGCTTGCCACCCGGTCGCACCGCCGAGCGGGCGGCACTCCTGGACGTGGCCGGTCCGCCCGCCGGAACGAGCGGCCTGACCACGGTCATCCCGAGCCGGGCCGCAAGCCAGGCGACGTGATAGATCGGCTTGACCACGTTCGTCGTACCCGGCGCGCCCGTCTCGTCGTGGGTCCCGTAGGTCAGGGCGATGCGCTTGATCGCCGTGAGGAATGGGGTGAACTCGGGCAGGTCGAAGGCGGACGCGATCGCCTCGCGCCAGCGGCTCTGACGAACGAGGGCGAAGTCACTCACGTCCAGGTTGTAGCGGTCCATCGCGACGGCGAGGTCGCGCAGCCGAGCCAGGCCATCGCCGGTCCAGGTCGACCCGTCGACGACGAGCCGGTCGGCCATCGCCAGGAGGTCGCGCGCCGGCTGGGTGGCGAACGGCGGTTCGCCGGGCCACCACAGGGTCACCGGCAGGTCGTGGATGAGGAGTGGCGCGACGATCGCTTCGAGGTGGCGGCCGGCCGCGCCGCCGGCGGTGATGAAGATCTGCTCGGCGCACGTCTCCGCCGCGTCGGCCCGGGGCAGGACGCAGTAGGCCTGGATCTGCGCGTCCAGCCACGAGCGGCTCTCCGGATCGGCCGAGGTCAGGATGAGCGTCCGCGACGGGTGCTTGCCGATGAGTTGCTGGATGATCGCCGCCGCGTGCTCGCCGATCTCCGGCCGGCGCGCCACGACCACGAGGTTCATCACGCTCGTCCGGGCCGAGACGTGGCGCTCCTCGACGCCCGACACCATCGCGGTGAGCTTGGGGATGCTCCAGATGCGGGCCAGCTCGCGCTCGATATCGGCGATGCTGTGGGCGCGCGACGACCAGCGCAGGGCCGGCTCGCCCGGCACCTGGGGCGCGTCGGGCATGATCAGCCCGCCCATGTCGATGTCGCTCGGCGCGGTCATCAGATCCGCCGCCAGCGCCGACCGTCTCGCTCGATGAGGGCGTCGGCGGCGGACGGCCCCCACGTCCCGGCCTCGTAGTCCGGGAAATCCGGCGCCGGTCCGTCGGCCCACGCGTCGATGATCGGCGTGACGATGCCCCAGGCCTGCTCGACCTCGTCGGCCCGGGTGAACAGCGCGGCGTCGCCGAGGAGGGCGTCCAGGATGAGCGTCTCGTATGCGTCGGGAGAGTCGACGCTGAACGCCGAGCCGTAGGTGAAGTCCATGTTCACCGCGCGCACGTCGATGCCCAGGCCGGGCACCTTGGCGCCGAACCGCAGCAGGATGCCCTCGTCGGGCTGGATGCGCATCGCGAGCAGGTTCGGCTCGGGGTCGGCGCCGGCCTCGGTGAACAGCCGGTGGGGCACCGCCCGGAAATGGATCGCGATCTCCGACGAGCGCTTGGGCAGCCGCTTGCCGCTCCTTACGTAGAACGGGACGCCGGCCCAGCGCCAGTCGTCGATCTCGAGGCGCGCGGCCACGAACGTCTCGGTCTCCGACCCGGGGTCGACCCCCGGCTCCTCGCGGTAACCCGGGACCTCCTCGGCGGCGACCCAGCCTCGGCCGTACTGGCCGCGCACGATGTCGGCGGCGATCTCGTCGCGGGTCTTCGGTGCGATCGCGCGCAGGACCTTGACCTTCTCGTCGCGCAGGGCGTCGGCGTCGAAGCTCGCCGGCGGCTCCATCGCGACGAGACTGACGAGCTGCATCAGGTGGTTCTGGAGGAAGTCCCGGATCGCCCCGGTCTCCTCGTAGAACGCGCCGCGGGTCTCGATCCCGATCGACTCGGCGACGGTGATCTGCACGTGGTCCACGTAACGCCGGTTCCAGATCGGTTCGAAGATGCCGTTGCCGAACCGGAAGACGAGCAGGTTGCGGACCGTCTCCTTGCCCAGGTAGTGGTCGATCCGATAGACCTGCTTCTCGCGGAAGACCTTGCTGACTTCGCGGTTGAGCCGGATGGCCGAATTCGAGGTCGCGCCCGAAGGGCTTCTCGATGACGACCCGCCGCCAGCCGCCGCCGTGGGTCTCGTGGTCGAGGCCGGCCCGGCCGAGCTCGCCGACGATGTCCGGGAAGGCCGATGGCTGGGTCGCGAGGTAGTAGAGCCGGTTGCCGGCCGTGCCGTGCTCCTCGTCGCAACTGTCGAGGTGCTGGCCAAGGTTGGCGTAGGCCGCGGGGTCGTTGAAGTCGCCCTGAAGGTACGCGATGCGCTTGGCGAACTCGGCCCAGACCTGCGGGTCGAGGGGCAGGACGCGGCTGTACTTCTCGAGCGAGGTCCTGATCTCGGCACTGAACGTCGCGTCCGTGTACGGCCGCCGTCCGATGGCGATGAGCATGAACTCGTGGGGCAGGAGATTCGTCCGCCAGAGCTGGTACAGGGCGGGGATGACCTTGCGGTGAGCCAGGTCGCCGGTCCCGCCGAACAGGACGAACACGAACGGATCGGGCATCCGCTCCAGGCGGAGGCCTTCGCGCAGCGGATTGTCCATCCGCTTGTCGGTCGAGCGGTCCGGCTTGCGCCTCGCGGCCCGCGCTAGGCGCAGTTCGCGCATCGTCCGCGGCACGTCCCGGGCCGGCTTGGCGCCGCCGGGAGCGAACGCCGCCGCCGACGACGCGACCGGAGCGTGCGCAGCGTCCGGAGCGCTGGCAGCGTCGGCTTCGGTGGTCTTCGTCACGGTCGTCCGCATCGTACTCTGACCCGACCGTGGGCGAGCCATCGAGCGCTCGCGGGGTCCGACCGACCGGCCCGGCCCATGGCCCGACCGGGCCCCCCTCACGCCGCGCGATTCAGCTCCCGTCCGCCTCTTCCGCCTCGATCTCCTTGACCTTGCGCAGGCGCCGGACGTGGCGTGGCTCGCCCGAGAACCGGGCACCCAGGAATGCCCGGCAACATTCGAGCGCGAGCTCGATCCCGATGACCCGGGCACCCAGGCACAGGACGTTCATGTCGTCGTGCTCGACGCCCTGGCGGGCCGAGTAGGTGTCGTGGCAGACAGAGGCCCGGATGCCGCGCATCTTCGAGGCCGCGACGGCCGCGCCGACACCGCTGCCGCAGATGAGGATCCCGCGCTCCGCGTCGTTCTCGCGGATCGCCCGCCCGATCCGTCGGGCGTAGTCCGGGTAGTCGTCCGCCGGGTCGCTTCCGTCACCGCCCAGGTCGACGAAGTCGTGTTCCGGGGCGATGGTCCGGAGCGTCCGCAGGAGCTCCCCCTTGAGGGTCGATCCGCCGTGGTCGGCCGCGAAAACGATGCGCATCAGCGACGCTCGAGGTGGAGGCCGGCGGGTTGATGGCCCGGATCGAGCGTCGGGACGCGACCGCGGACCTCGCCCCGAGCGACGCCCCGGGCGACGTCCGTGACGTGGTCCACGGTGAACCCGAGGTGCTCGAAGATCGTCGCGGCCGGCGCCGACGCGCCGAAGTGCTCGATGGACATGATCGCACCATCGTCGCCGGTCCAGCGCTCCCACCCCTGGCCGATGCCCGCCTCGATCGAGAGACGCCGCCCGACCGACGGCGGCAGGACCAGGTCTCGGTACGTCGGATCCTGGAGTTCGAACGCCTCCCAGCACGGCAGCGACACGACCCGCGACGCGCGTGCCCTCGGCCTCGAGACGCGATGACGCCTCCATCGCCAGGCCGAGCTCCGAGCCGGTCGCGATGAGCACGAGGTCGATGCCACCGGCACCGCCCGACGACTCGCGCACCACATAGCCACCGTGACGAACGCCGTCGGTCGCCCGGTCGGCTGTCTCGAGGTACGTCGTCAGCTTCTGGCGGGTCAGGGCGAGGGCGACGGGACCGTCCCGCCGCTCCACTGCCAGGCGCCACGCGGCGGCTGCCTCGTTGGCGTCCCCCGGGCGGACGAACCACAGGTTCGGGATCGCCCGCAGGGCCGCGTAGTGCTCCACCGGCTGATGGGTAGGCCCGTCCTCACCGAGACCCACCGAATCGTGGGTCCAGACGTAGATGACATGGATCCCCGAGAGCGCGGCGAGGCGCACGGAGCCGCGCATGTAATCGCTGAACTGGAGGAACGTCGCGACGTACGGGATGAACCCGCCGTGGTAGGCGATCCCGTTGCCCACGCCGCCCATCGCGTGCTCGCGGACCCCGAACCGCAGGTTGCGGCCGGCTTCGTCGGCGGTGAAGTCCGAACCGCCCTTGACGTCGGTCAGGTTGCTCTCCGAGAGATCCGCCGCGCCCCCGAACAGTTCGGGGACCGGTTCGGCCAGGGCCTGGATCGAGGCCTGGCTGACCTGGCGGGTCGCGAAGTCCTCGCCGACGGCGTAGGTCCGGAGCCCGGCGTCCCACGTCGGGGCGGAGCGTGCCCCCGAGCCGCCGTCGCAGCTCGCCGGCCTCGGCCGGGTAGGCGGCCGTGTAGCGATCCACCCGTTCCTCCCAGGCGGCCACGAGGGCCTGCCCCCGTCCCACCGCCTCGCCCATCGACGCGCGGACCCGGTCGGGCACGTAGAACTGGGCGTCCGGGTCCCAGCCATAGGCGATCTTGGTGAGCCGGACCTCGTCGGGACCGAGCGGCGCGCCGTGGGCCTTCTGGCTGTCCTGCTTGTTGGGGCTGCCGAAGCCGATGTGCGTCCGCACGGCGATGAGCGAGGGCCGGGGATCGGCGATGGCGCGCTCGATGGCGTCCCCGATCGCCGCGATGTCGTTGCCGTCCTCGACCCGCTGGGTGTGCCAGCGATAGGCGTCGAACCGGAGGAGGACGTCCTCGTCCCAGGCCATCGCCGTCGGGCCATCGAGCTGGATGTGGTTGTCGTCGTACAGGAACAGCAGCTTGCCCAGGCGGAGATGGCCGGCCAGGCTCGCCGCCTCGGCCGAGATCCCCTCCTGCAGGTCGCCGTCCGAGCAGATCCCGAACGTCCGATGGTCGATCACCGGATGATCCGGCCGGTTGAACTCGGCGGCCAGCCGCCGCTCCGCGATCGCCATGCCGACGGCGTTGGCGAAGCCCTGACCGAGCGGTCCGGTCGTCGCCTCGACGCCGGCCGTCAGGCCGTATTCCGGATGGCCGGGCGTCCGGCTGCCCCACTGGCGGAACCGCTCGAGCTCCTCGAGCGGGAGGTCATAGCCCGTGAGGTGGAGAAGAGAGTAGAGGAGCATGCTCGCGTGGCCGGCGCTCAGGACGAAGCGGTCGCGGTCCGGCCAATGCGGGTCGTGGGGCGCGTGGCGGAGGAACCGGGTCCACAGGGTGTAGGCCATCGGCGCCGCCCCCATCGGGGCGCCCGGGTGGCCCGAATTCGCCTTCTGGACACCGTCGATCGACAGGGTCCGGATCGTGTCGATGGCGAGCAGGTCGAGCGTCTCGGCGGCGACGGTCATGAAGCTGGGACTCCCGATGGTGTGCTGACCGAGCGGGGTCGTCGCCGGGGCGGGTCCGCGCTCCGGGATGGGGTCATCCTACCAGCGGCCCATGTCCCCGGGCCGTTATGCTCGTGCCGATGGCCGATCGACCCCCCACGCCGCCCTCGATGTCCCGGAGCGCCCGCCGCGCGACCCGGATCGCCGGTCGTCTGCGGCGGCCCGGCGCGATCCGCGGACCACGATCTCGACGGCCGTCCATCGTGGTCCTGGGCGACCTGATGCTCGACACGGTCCTGGCGCCATCCCAGACGATGGTCCGCGGCACCGACGTGGCCGGCCGGGTCATGCTCCGTCAGGGTGGCTCGGCGGCGAGCGCCGCCCGGTGGCTCGGCCGGCTCGGCACGCGGGTCCAGCTCATCTGCGCGGTGGGACGCGACGGGGTCGGCCGGGCGCTCGTCGGCGCGCTCGAGCGGGACGGGGTCGTCGTCCACGCGGTGCGCGTGCGGCGCCTGCCGACCGGCCGCATCGGCGTCGTGGTCACGTCCGTCAGCGACATGGTCGGCAGCGCGGAGCGCTCGTTCGTGGCCGACCGTGGGGCGGCCGACGCCCTGTCTCGCGCGGACATCAAGTCGGCCTGGTTCCGCGGCGTCGACGTCCTCCACCTGCCGGCGTATTCGCTTCTCGGCGAGCCCCTCGGATCGGCCGGGCGCTGGGCGGCCCAGCTGGCCCGGATGAACGGCGCGGCGATCAGCGTCGACCTGGCCTCGAGCGGACCGTTGCTGGCCGCCGGGCAGAACGCGGCCCAGGCACTGCTCCGGTCGGTCGCGCCCGACCTGCTGTTCGCGACGGCCGGCGAGGCCGAGGCGCTCCTCGGCGGGTGGGCCCTCGAGGGCCTGCTCGCGTTCGCCCCGGTCGTCGTCATCAAGCGCGGCGCACAGGGAGCGTCGATCCTCGCCCGGGGCGAGGGCTCGACCCCGATCCGGTCGGACATCGCGACCCGGCCACTGTTCGCGGCCGACACGACCGGCGCGGGCGACGCGTTCGATGCCGGCTTCCTCGCCGCCTGGCTGGAAGGTCGCCGGACGGGCGAGCCGGCCTCCGTGTCGCTCCGACGCGCGACCCTGGCCGGCCATCGGGTCGCCGCCCGCCACCTCGGCCGGGCGCCGCAGGAGCTCGACCTCCGCTGACGCTCGCCGGGTGCGGGCCGGGCAGCGCGCGGGACGCGTGCCGGGGAAGGCGGTGCCCGGTCCGGACGGTCGCGACGCGGTCATCGGGTACGCTCAACGGATGACCGCGCTCGGCATCCCTGAACGTCTCGAGATCAGCCTCGAGGTCGCCGAGGCACTCGGCGGCGGCAGCCCGGTCGTCGCGCTCGAGTCCACGCTCATCAGCCACGGCCTGCCCTACCCGCAGAACGTGGAGGTCGCGCGGGCGTCGGAGGCTGCCGTTCGGGCGTCCGGCGCGGTCCCGGCCACGGTGGCCGTGCGCGACGGACGGTTCCTCATCGGCATCTCCGATGGCGAGCTGGAAGCCCTCGCGACGGCGCCGGCGGGCTCGGTCCGCAAGGTCGCACGGCCGAGCCTGGCCGCCGCGCTGGCGGCCGGTGGCTGGGCCGCCACGACGGTCGGCGCGACGATGATCGCGGCCCACGCGGCGGGGATCGCGGTCTTCGCGACCGGCGGCATCGGTGGCGTCCATCGCGGCGCGATCGGCGGCGGCGCCCCCTCGCTCGATATCAGCTCCGACCTCGAGGAGCTCGCCCGGACGCCGATGGCCGTGGTCTGCGCGGGTCCCAAGGCGATCCTCGACGTCGCGCTCACGCTCGAGTATCTCGAGACTCACGGCGTGCCGGTCCTCGCCGTGGGCCAGGCCGACCTGCCGGGCTTCTACAGCCTGTCGAGCGGGATCCCCGCCCCCGCATCGGTCGACGACGAGGCCGACGCCGCCGAGGTCGTGCGGACCCATCTCGGCCTCGGGCTCGGATCGGCGATCCTTGTCTGCACGCCGGTCCCGGCCGACGCGGCGCTCCCCGATGCGACCGCCCGCAGTGCGATCGAGCGGGCGATCCGGGACGCCGAGACAGCCCGCGTATCAGGCCCCGCGCTCACGCCCTGGCTCCTCGCTCGGATCGCCAAGATCACAGGGGGCGCATCGGTCCGGGCCAACACGGCCCTGATCGTCCACGACGCCGAAGTGGCCGGTCGCCTCGCGGTCGCGCTCGCCCGAGGCTGACGACATTCGTCCATGCCGTGACGCGTCACCGATCGATGGTGACGAGGCACGCACAGCGCCGATGCTCACCCCGGCGACCGGGGCCCCCGCGAGGTCGACACCAGTCGGGGACCCGGACGCCTCCGCGACAACCGCGGGATCGCCGCTCCGGGATCGTCCGGGGCACCGGAGATCGATATGGACGGCATCGTCTTCCTCGCCATCATCGCCTCGCTGTTCATCGTCCTGGGTGCGGCCGCTGCGGCGTTCGGCGCGGACTCGCGCTACACCCACGTCGCCTAGGCCGCTCACGCCTCCCGCGACACTTCATCCCGTGAAGCCAACGGCCATCCGGACACGCTCCGCGGGCCGATCTCTTCACTCGGCGACGAGATCGGGACGCAACCTTCACGGGACGAAGGAATCGAGCAGTTCTGAGGTCCCGATGGGTCGTCAGCTTCACCACGTGAAGGGCGCCTCCCGGCGCAACTTCCGGGGCCACGTGAAGGTGCCTCCGGCGCCGGGCTGCCGGTCGACCTGAGTGGGCCGTGGCGGTATACTCCGCCACCCGCACCGGCTGTCACGAGGCCCTGTCGTGCCCGTCACCCTGCCCGCCGCGACTCCGGCCGTCCCGCTCGCCATCGAAGCGCGCGGGATCCGGCGCGTCTACAAGACGAAGCAGCAAGTCGTCGTCGCCCTCGACGGCGTCGACCTCACGGTCGAGCCGGCCGAGTTCTTCGGGCTGCTCGGACCGAACGGCGCAGGCAAGACCACGCTCATCAAGATCCTGACGACCCTCCTGCTTCCGAGCGAGGGGACTGCCCGGGTCTTCGGCTTCGACGTCGCGACCCAGACCAAGCAGCTCCGTCGGATCATGAACATGGTCGCCGGAGGCGAGCAGTCCGGCTACGGGATGCTGACCGTCCAGGAGCAGCTCTGGATGTTCAGCCAGTTCTACGGCCTGGGCGTGCGCGAGGGCAGGCGCCGGGTGGCCGAGCTCATCGAGGCGGTCGGCCTCGAGGACCAGCGACTCCAGCGGGTCGGCACGCTGTCGACCGGCCAGCGCCAGAAGATGAACTTCGCGCGCGGCCTGCTCAACGATCCGTGGATCTTCTTCCTCGACGAGCCGACGCTGGGCCTCGACGTGTCGGCGGCGCGCGCGGTCCGCGAGCTCGTGCTCGAGTGGCGGGCCGCCGTCCCGGGCCGGACCGTCCTGCTCACGACCCATTACATGGCCGAGGCGGACGAGCTGTGCGAGCGCATCGCGATCGTCGACCATGGCCGGATCCTCGCCATCGGCAGCCCGTCCGAGCTCAAGCGGCGCGTCCAGACCGAATCGATCATCCGGCTCGAGCTCGACCGGCTCGACGGCGGCTCCTCGGTGCTGGCTCGTCTCCCCGGCGTCGTGAGCGCCGTGGCGGGCAGTGCCAGCCCGCCCGACGGCGGCGAGGCCGCCCAGACCGTCGTCATCAACCTCGCCCTCGCCGAGCCGGCCGCGCTCGGCGGCGTCGTGGGGGCGCTCGCCGGCCTGGGGTCGCGCATCGTGTCGCTCCGAACCGCCGAGCCCAGCCTCGAGGACGTCTTCATCGAGCTCGTCGGCCGCGGCTTCGACGATGCCGATGGCGACGGACCGCCGGACGATCACGGCAGGCCGCCTCGCCTCCCGGACGGCGATGCCGACCCGCGCTCGGTCGACGCTCCGCGGGGCGCGACCGAGCCGGAGCCGGAGGAGGTGGCGCTGTGAGCGCCCTTGTCCACCGCCGGACGGCGACGCCCGCGGAGGCCGCGGACTGGGACAGCCGCCGCCAGCTCCTCACGAACATCCGGGGCATCGGTGGGCGGGCGTACCCGCGCGTCTCGGGGATCCTGCGCGAGCGGACGTGGCTCTTCTTCGAGACGGTGCTGCCATTCCTCACGACGGCAGGTTTCGTGTTCGTCTACCGGACCCTGCAGGCTCCTCCGCAGTACATCGGCTTCGTCGTCCTGGGCGGGGCGATGACGGCGTTCTGGCTCAACGTCATGTGGATGATGGCCGCCCAGCTCCATTGGGAGCGCGACCAGGGCAACCTCGAGCTCTACTTCACCGCTCCCGTGAGCATGATGAGCATCCTCCTCGGGATGGCCGTCGGCGGTCTGATCATGAGCGGGGTCCGGGCCGCCATCGTCCTCGCGGTCGGCGCGTTCATCTTCGACGTCCGGTTCGAGGTCGCCCAGTGGGGCCTCCTGGTGGCGACATTCCTGCTCACGCTCGCGGCGCTGTACGGGCTGGGCATGGTCCTGGCGAGCCTCTTCCTCGCCTGGGGCCGGGAGGCGTACCACCTGACCGAGCTCGCCATCGAGCCCATCTATTTCGTCTCGGGCCTGAACTTCCCGGTCGGACGCCTGGGCTTCGTCGGCAGCCTCGCGATCTCGATCCTGCCGCTGGCCGTCGGACTCGACGCCATGCGCCAGCTGGCGTTCGTCGACGCGCCCGGCCTCGGCGGCACCCCGCCAGCCGCGGTCGAGGCCGCCATCCTCGTCGTGATGACCGTCGTGTTCATCGGCCTCGCCCGATGGATGCTCGGGGCGCTGGAGCGGCGCGCCCGGCGCGACGGTCGCCTGACGAGCCGATGGCAGTGACCGGCCGATGGCGGTAGAACCCATGGCCGCGGGGCCGGTATTCGATCCGGCCCGGACCGTCGGCCGACCCGGCGCGGACCAGTGGCGGACCTTCTGGACGGCCGCGCGGCTGGGCTGGCTCATGGAGGCCAACTGGACGGATCCGATCCTGTTCGCCGTCTACTCCATCGCCAAGCCGCTCTTCGGCGTGTTCATCCTTGTGTTCATGGTGAGCGTGATCAGCGACGCGAGCTCGGCGGCGCTGCGCGGGTTCGTGGTCATCGGCAGTGCCCTGTGGTCGTTCGTGGTGAGCGGTATCGCCGGCCTGGCCCAGTCGATCCTGGACGACCGCGAGCGCTACCGGATGCTCCGCTACACGTACGTGAGCCCGAGCGACTTCGCGGTGGTCGTCCTCGGGCGCGGCGTCGCACGGGTGGGCGTCGGGCTCATCGGGGCGGCCATCAGCCTCGCGGTCGGGATCGTCTTCCTCGGCGCGGGCGTGCAGGCCGGCGGTATCGACTTCCCGCTGCTCGTCGTCGCGATGACCCTGGGTCTCGGCGCGGTGATCGCCATCGGCGTCCTCATGGCCTCGATCTGCATCCAGACCAACCAGGATTCATGGCACTACCCTGAGGCCGTCGCCGGGGCCCTGTTCCTCGTCTCGGGCGCCGTATTCCCGCTCAGCGTGCTGCCCGACCCGCTCCAGGCCGTGGGCCTCCTGTCGCCGCTGTGCTGGTGGATCGAGGGGGTCCGGCGCGCCCTTGTCCCGATCAGCCCGACCGGCATCGGCGGGTCGGGTTCCCTGTTCGAGCGGCTCACCGGCAGCGCGACGCCCGAGATCGGAACAGTCCTCATCGCCTTGCTGGCCACCGGGGCGCTCGTTACACTCGCGGCCATACTGGCCTTCCGGGCCAGCGAACGGCGTGCGAAGGACCGCGGGCTGTTCGACAAGACCACGGGCTCCTGACGGGCGAGGGGACTCGATGCGGATCTACGAAGGCAGCGCGCGCCAGGACTTCGAGGAGGTGTTCCGGTCGATCGGCGCCTTCCTCGATCACCGCGCGATGCGCGAGGTCCTGCTCGTGGAGGCGCCCGACGGGTTCATCGTCCAGGGCCTGGTCACGTCATCCGGCGATGCCGGTGCCTGGTCGGATTCGATGGGCTCCCAGGCCAAGGAGACCCTGACCTTCCTCGACGACGACATCGGCCGGTTCATGGACGAGGCGATGGCCCGTCGCAAGGCCGCCGGACCGCTCACGGCGGAGGCCGCCAAGGACGCCGCCAAGGCCGAATGGGCCAAGGCGGGCTACTATGAGACGTCGTTCCGGGTGCTCGGCCGGTACATGGACG
Organism: uncultured Chloroflexia bacterium; assembly: GCA_963719285.1. GTDB lineage: Bacteria > Chloroflexota > Limnocylindria > Limnocylindrales > CSP1-4 > C-114. The sequence continues at coordinate 1,506,827 of CAVRBO010000001.1, read as the reverse complement.
AGCAGCATCCTCGGGACGTGTTCTTCTTCGAGCAGGACGGCGCGTTCGTCGTGCGCCTGCTCATGACCGACCCACGGGGCAGCCATCATGTCCTCGCGGAGTTCACACGGGAGGACATCCAGGCGCTGGTATCGGAGGGGCCGAGTCACCGGGTCGCCCCGGTCAAGCCCGCCAAATCCGGACACTAGGAGGTATCGCCATGAAGGCTCTCAAGACCGTCGCGATCGCGCTCGGAGTCACCCTCGGCGCGCTCATCGTCATCCCGCTCGTCGTGCTCGCCGGACTGTTCGTCTGGCTCAAGCTGACCGAGGAGTCCGACGAGGAGGCGCTCGAGCTCGACCAGGAAGGCGCCTGATCGAGCAGCCCGGGGCCCTCGCGGCGGACGCCGCCGCCGGGGCCCCCGAGCCCGTTCACGTCGAGACGCCCGCCGTCCAGGCGGGCGTCATCATGTCCGGCCCGCCGCTGGCGGCCGGGGCAAGCCGTCGGGCGACGTCCTTCGAGCGGCGCCTGGCCGAGGCGGCCTGCGTCGGCGTGATGGTCCTGTGGGCCGCCAATTTCGTCGTCGTCAAGTCCACCATCCCGATCCTGACGCCGGTGGGGTATGCGTTCCTGCGGTTCACGATCGCGGGCGTCGCGCTCCTCCTCGTCTGTCTCTGGCGCGAGGGCTCGGTCCGGATCCCGCGGCGCGATATCGCGCCGCTCGCCACCCTGGGGCTCATCGGCTTCGGGGTGTACCAGACGCTCTGGTCGACCGCCCTCGACTCGACGAGCGTCGGCAACTCCGCCCTGCTCATCGGCTCGACGCCGGTCTTCACGGCCCTCGTCGCCCCGCTCCTCGGAGTGGACCGGCTCGACCGGGTGAAGGTGCTCGGCATCGCGATCGCGTTCTCGGGAGTGGCTGTCGTCGCGGCCAGCCACGGACTCACATTCGGCAGCGGGGCCATGGGCGACCTGCTCACCCTCGCGGCGGCCGTAGCCTGGGCGTTCTACGTCAGCCTCGGCGCCGGTGTCCTGCGCCGCTTCAGCGCGCTCCGGGCGACGGCATGGACGGTCGCCTTCGGGGCGCTGTTCCTCGCACCGGTCGGCATCTGGCAGCTCTCGAGCGCCGACCTCGCGGCGGTCGGGCCGCCCCAGGTCGCCGCGACGCTCTATTCCGGGCTGCTGTCGTCGGCAGTGGGCAACGTGGTCGTCTTCTGGGGCATCTCCCTGCTCGGGCCGACGAGGATCACCAATCTCCAGTTCCTGCCCCCGGGCCTGGCGATCGTGTTCGCGGCCATCTTCCTGGGCGACCCGATCCTCGTCGGCCAGGTCGTCGGCGGGATCGTCATCGTCGTCGGGGTGCTCCTGGCCCGCCGGAGCCGGACCCGGCGAGTCACGGCGCGCTGAACGTGGCTGCGGACCGGGCCCTGGCGCCGGACGTCGACCCTCCGAACGCAGGGGACGTGCCCCTCGCGATCCTCGTGGACTACGACGGGACGATCGCCCTGACCGATGTCGGCGACACGCTCATGGCCGAGCACGTGCCTGGCGCCTGGGAGGAGATGTCCGCGATCTACGACGCCGGCCGGATGGGCTCGCGCCGGCTCATGGAGGCGGAGATGGGGATGGTCGACGCGCCCGATGGCGGGGCGGCGATGCGGGCGACCGCCGCGGCGCAGCCCCATGACCCCGGGTTCGTCCCCTTCGTCCGCCGCGCTCAGGCGGCCGGGATCCCGGTCGAAGTCGTGAGCGACGGCTTCGGCTTCTACATCCCGCCGGCCATGGCCGCGCTCGGTCTCGCCGCGCTGCCGGTCGTCACCAATCGGACCGTCTTCGTCGACGGCGGCGCCCGGATCGACTTCCCGAACGGCCACCCGACCTGCTACATCTGCGGGACGTGCAAGCGTGCCCGGGTGCTCGCCCATCGGGCGGTGGGCCGGGCGATCGTCTTCATCGGCGACGGCGAATCCGATCGCTATGCCGCCGGCCACGCCGACGTGATCTTCGCCAAGCGGGCGCTCGTCCCGATATGTGTCGCCAACGGCTGGCCGTTCCGGCGCTGGACGGACTTCGGAGAGATCGATCTCTGGCTGTCCGACACGATCGCGGCCTGGCGCGCCGATCCAGCCTCGCCGGCGCTGCCCCGACCGGTCGCGCGCCCGTTCTCGTGTGGCCCGGAGGTCTGGGGCCCGGGGCTGTACGACCCACCCGAGCCCGTCTGACCGCGCGTGCCATCTCTTCCCACCAGATAGTCCGCAGGCGACTGTTGTAGGCATGATCCATGCCCCGGGGTGCATGACGGTCGCGCGGGGCGGCTGACCCACGCTCGATGGCACGAGGGTCGCGGTCGTCATTTGTCGATACCAGTCGCTCCACGACTGGATGGTGAAAGCGCCGATGGCCGCCCGGCCGTCGCGGCGGCGGGCCGGTTTCGATTCGACCGGCGGCGGGTTTTCCGATAGCATCAGAAAAACCCCGGAGGACCTGACCTGTGTCGAAGTATGTCTTTGTGACCGGAGGCGTCACCTCCTCCCTGGGGAAGGGCATCACCGCCGCCAGCATCGGCCGGCTCCTGAAGGCCCGCGGCCTCCACGTCTCGATCCTCAAGCTCGATCCGTACATCAACGTGGATCCGGGCACGATGAGCCCGTACCAGCACGGCGAGGTCTTCGTCACCGACGACGGCGCCGAGACGGACCTCGACCTGGGCCACTACGAGCGGTTCATCGACGAGAACCTGACCCAGCTCTCCAACGTCACGACCGGCCGCATCTACCAGGCCGTCATCGCCAAGGAGCGCCGGGGCGATTACCTGGGCGGCACGGTCCAGGTGATTCCGCACATCACCAACGAGATCAAGGAACGGATCACCCGGGTCGCCCGGGACGGCGATCCGGACGTCGTGATCGTGGAGGTCGGCGGGACCGTCGGCGACATCGAGAGCCTGCCGTTCCTCGAAGCCATCCGCCAGATGCGCAAGGACGTCGGCCGCTCGAACGTGCTGTACGTCCACGTGACCCTGCTCCCGGTGCTCATGGCCACGGGCGAGCTCAAGACCAAGCCGACCCAGCACTCGGTCAAGGAGCTCCGCGGGATCGGCATCCAGCCCGACATCATCGTCCTGCGCAGCGACACCGCGGTCTCCGACGAGATCCGCGACAAGATCGCCCTGTTCACGGACGTGGCCAGCGAGGCGGTCATCCCGGCCGTGACGGCCGACACGATCTACGAAGTGCCGCTCCTGTTCGAGGCGGCCGGCCTGGGCCGATTGATCGTGCGCGACCTGGCGCTCGGCGATCCGGAAGCCGAACCCGATCTCGCCTCGTGGCGGGCCCTCGTGGAGCGGATCAAGGCGCCCAAGCCCAGCCTCGAGATCGCCCTCGTCGGCAAGTACATCGAGCTGCCCGACGCCTACCTGTCGGTGACCGAGGCACTCAAGCATGCCGCCTGGGCGAACGGGGTCGACGCCCACGTGCGGTGGGTCGATTCCGAGGCGCTCACGGCCGACAACGTCGACGAGCGCCTCGCCGGGGCGGCCGGCGTGCTCGTGCCCGGCGGCTTCGGCCACCGTGGCATCGAGGGCAAGGTCCTCGCCGCCCATTGGGCCCGCGAGCAGAGGATCCCGTACCTCGGCCTGTGCCTGGGGCTCCAGTGCGCCGTGATCGAGTTCGCCCGCGAGGTGATCGGGACCGGAGACGCCAACTCGACCGAGTTCGACATGTTCACGGACAACCCGGTCATCGACTTCATGCCCGACCAGCGCGAGCTGGCCGACAAGGGCGGGACGATGCGCCTGGGCCTCTACCCGGCCAGGCTGACGCCCGGCTCGAAGGCGGCGGCGGTGTATGGCCAGGAGGTCATCTACGAGCGCCATCGTCATCGCTTCGAAGTGAACAACCGGTACCGCCAGACGCTCGAGAGTGCCGGCCTCGCGCTGTCGGGCCAGTCGCCGGACGGCCGGCTCGTGGAGATCGTCGAGCTGCGCGACCACCCCTGGTTCGTCGCGAGCCAGTTCCACCCCGAGTTCAAGAGCCGCCCTGAGCGACCGCACCCGCTCTTCGACGGGTTCGTCGCGAGCGCGATCGCCGTGCGCGCGGGCGAGTCCGCCGACCTGAAGCCGCGCGTCTCGCCCGTCCGTGCCGAGGACCGCCCCGCTCGATCGGAGCCGGCCGCGGAGATCGACTCGGTGACCATCACGGCGGACGCCTGACCACTCCGCCCGGGTATCCGACCCGGTCCTGACCTCCGGACGGCCGGGACCGGCGCGGCCACGCACCGTGCCCTTGCATGGCCCTTACATCCGGACGCCCCACGCCCGCAGCACGACCGCGGGCTGCCGGCGCATCGTCTCCTCAGCAGACCCGATCGACGGGCCGGGCGCCCGGGCAGCTGGCCCGATCGGGGCGGACACGACCGGCCGGACGGATCACGGAGACACACGACATGCGCGCTTCCATCGACCTTCGACCCACCCGGCTCCTCCTCGGCGCCGGTGCTCTTGCCCTGGCCTTCGCGATCGGTGTCGGGGTCGCCTCGGGCGGCGACCCGGCCGCACCCGCGGCGGCTGCGGCGCCGGCGGCTCCCGCCCTCGCGGCGGACGACCTGACCGCCGCGTCCTCGGCCATCGGGCTCGGCGACGCGACGCTCGTCGCGGCGATCGGCCTCGACGGCACGCTCGATGGCGCGAACGCCGCTGCCCCGAAGGGCGCCGGCATCCTCCGGGCGATCATCGGCCGCACCCAGCGGGCCGAGATCACGGTCACGACGGCCGATGGCGAGAAGACCCTGCTCTTCGTGCGTGGCAGCTTCACGGCGGCCTCGTCCACGAGCGTCACGGTGACCCTCAAGGACGGCACCAAGGCGGTCTTCACGCTCGATGCGACGACGACGGTCCGCAGCGCCGGCAAGGCCAAGGCCGTCTCGGACATCAAGACCACCGGTCGGGGCGTCGTCGTCGGCGTGAAGAATGCCGATGGCTCCTACACGGCCAGGTTCGTCCGGATCGCACCCGCAGCCTAATCCCGGCGCGGGCCGGGGGCTCACCACCCGGCTCCCGCACCCGGCGGTACCATGATGGCGACGTCCCCGCCAGGCCAGACCTGGCCCTCCGGGCGTCGCCATCCGCCGTTGAGCCGCTGCCGCCGCACCCCCGGGAGGGAGCCGTCCGCATGAAGATCTTCCTGGACACCGCCGACATCGAGGAGATCCGGACCGCCGCCCGGTGGGGCGTCCTCGACGGGGTCACGACCAACCCCAGCCTGTACGCCAAGGTGAGCAACGGCGCGCCCTACGAGGCGATCCTCGCGGAGGCCTGCAAGATCACCTCGGGACCGGTCAGCGCCGAGGTCGTGGCGGACGATGTCGAGGGGATGCTCGCCGAGGGCCGGGCGTTCGCCAAGATCGCCAAGAACATCTACGTCAAGGTCGCGATGAGCGAGAACGGCCTGGAGGCGATCAGCCGGTTCAAGGCAGAAGGCATCAAGACGAACTGCACCCTGATCTTCTCGACGAACCAGGGCATGCTCGCCGCCAAGGCCGGAGCCAGCCTGATCAGCCCCTTCGTGGGCCGGCTGGACGACATCAACGAGGACGGGATGATCGTCATCCGCGAGCTCGCCGAGATCTTCGCGATCCACGAGATCGACTCGGAGATCCTCGCCGCCTCGATCCGCGGCCCGCTCCACATGACCCAGGCGGCCATGGCCGGCGCGCACGTCGCGACGCTGCCGTTCAAGGTCCTCCAGCAGATGATCCACCACCCCTTGACCGACAAGGGGATCGCCACGTTCAAGGCCGACTGGGAGAAGGCCCGGGCCGAGCTCGCCGGCGCCAAGCACTAGCCCAGCGGGCCTGCCGGTCGGCCGGCCCGCGCCGTCCGTCGGCCCACGCCGGATCAGCCGGCCGCGCCCGTCACCCAGGGTCCGCCGCGCCGGACGCGGCGGACGCCGAGCTCGTCGTCGAGCTCGACGAGATGGGCGAGCTGGCCCACGGCGATCCGCCCGCGGTCCGTGACACCAAGGACGGCGAGTGGATTCCGCCCGGCCGCGGCCACCGCGAGCGGCAGTGCGACGCCCGATCTGACGAGGTTCCGGACTGCGCTGTCGAGGGCGATGACCGAGCCCGCCAGCTGGCCGCCGCCCACGACCGTGCAGCGCTCGCCCACGACCTCGACCTCGACCGCGCCGAGGGTCGCCCGGGTCGCTCCGGTCCCGGCCAGCGAGATCGCGTCGCTCACGAGGATGAGCCGGCCGGCCGGCTTGGTCCGGACGACGATCTGCCAAAGCGACGGATGGACGTGCTGGCCGTCCGCGATGAGCTCGACGTAGGCGTCGTCGTCGACGAGCGCCGCGACGGCCACTCCGGGCGAACCATGGTCCACCCCGGTCATCGCATTGAACAGGTGCGTGGTGGTCGTCGCACCCGCCGCGTACCCAGCGCGGGCCTGCTCCAGGGTCGCCGCCGAGTGCCCGATGGACACCACCACGCCCCGGTCGCGGAGCCAGCCGATGAGCGCGACGGCGCCCGGCGACTCGGGCGCGACCGTCATGCAGCGCAGCCCATCGAGGAGCGGCTCGAGCTCGGCCCGAGCAACTTCGCCGGGGCCCACGATCGAGGCCGGGTCCTGTGCACCGGCCTTCGTCGGGGAGATGAACGGGCCCTCGATGTTGAAGCCGAGGGGCGCGGCGCCGTCCTCGGGTGGGCCGGGCGGTCCGGCCAGCCACGCGCGCGTCCGCTCTGCGAACGAGCGCAGTTCCGGCAGCGGGGCGGTGACCGCGGTCGGCAGGAACGAGGTCACGCCCCGCCGGAGGAGGGCCCGGGCCATCCCGTCGAGCGCGCCGTCCGGGCCCATCGCGTCGTGCCCGCCCCAGCCGTGGACGTGCAGGTCCACGTAGCCCGGCGCGATGAGCGGGCCACCGGCCTCCCCGTCATCGAGCTCGACGCCGGCGATCCGATCTTCCTCGATCGCGATCCGCCCCGCGGCGATCCGATCCTCGAGGACGAGCCGGCCGCGGACGAGCTCGGAGCCGGCGCTCACGACGACTGAGGCGAGGTGGCCGTCTCCGCGCCGTGGACCGCGGCGCCGATGGCGCCGGCCCAGGTGCCCAGCTCCGCGGTGACGAGTTCGACCCGGTCGAGCGCGGTCATCCGGACCCGGATCCGGAGCTCGTCCCGGATCGGGCCAAGCAGTAGCTCGCCCGAGGCCGCGATGCCGCCGCCGATGACGACGCGATCAGGAGCGATGATCGTGACCAGGTTGGCGATGCCGATCCCGAGATACCGGCCGATCTGGGCCAGGCCGGCGAGCGCCCGCTCGTCGCCCGCCCGAGCGGCGGCGATCGCCGATTCCGCGTCGACAGTGCCGCAGGCGGCTGCGATCTGGTCGGCCCGGGCGTACGCCTCGAGGCAGCCCCGGTTGCCGCAGTTGCACCATGGGCCATCGGGATCGATCGTCTGATGGCCGAGCTCGCCGGCGGTGCCGTCGTGACCCTGGTGGACCCGGCCGTCGACGGCGATGACCCCGCCCACGCCGGTGCCGAGGGTCAGGCCGACCATCGAGCTCGCCCCCCGCGCGGCCCCCAGCCGGAGCTCGGCCAGGCCGAACGCACGGGCGTCGTTGATGAGGGCGGCCGGAACCCCGAGCGCCAACGCGACCGGCGGCCCGACCGGACGACCGGCCCATGCGCCGGGCATGTTCACCAGCATCCGGATCGTCCCTGCCGCCGGGTCGTACAGGCCGGGCACGCCGATCCCGACCGAAACGACACCGTGCCAGATGCCCATCGCCCCCCGACCGGTCTCGGTGAGTCGGGCGATCACGGCCTCCGGGCCGGCCGCTGAATTGGTGGGCACCTGGTCGCGGCCGAGGATGCGCCACGCCCCCGCATCGTGCTCCACCACGCTCCACTTGAGGTTCGTGGCCCCGAGATCGAGGCCCAGGTGCCTGCTGGCCGAAGCGGCCCCGTGCGTCGGCATCTCCTAGACCACGTACGGCCGTAGGACGTTGCGGGCCAGCAGGAAGCCGCGCTCGACGAGCTCTTCGGTCTGCTCGAAGTCGCGGTCCTCGTGCTCCACGATGACGTCGCCGTCGTAGCCCACGCGGTACAGGGCGGCGAAGAACGCGCTCCAGTCGACGTCCCCCAGCCCGGGCAGGCGGGGCACCTGCCAACCGATGCCGGCCGACAGGATCCCGCGTTCGTACAGGCCCTCGCGGTCGATCTGCATGTCCTTGGCCTGCACGTGCAGGATGTGCGCCCCGAACTCGCGGATGAAGCGCTCCATGTCGATCATCTGGAACACCAGGTGCGACGGATCGAAGTTCAGGCCGATCGTGCCGCCCCACGTCTCGAGGATGCGCCGCCAGGCGCGCGGGGTGTGGGCCAGGTTATGGCCGCCCGGCCACTCGTCGTAGCTGAAGAGCATCGGGCAGTTCTCGATCGTGATCCTCACGCCGCGGTCCTGGGCATGGCGGACGATGTCCGGCCAGATCTCGAGTGCCGCGGCCCAGTTCTGGTCGGGCGTCTTCGCGCCGTCGCCGCCCATGAACGTGTTGACGAGGCCGACGCCCATCGCGCTCGCGGCGTCCATGACCTTCCTGAGATGACCGATGACCATCTCGCGGCGGGCCGGATCGGGGTGCAGGGGGTTGGGGTAGTAGCCGAGACCGGAGATCGACAGCCCCCTGTCGGCGATCGCGTCGACGATCTCCCGGCCCTGATTCGCGGTCAGCGTCGTGACGTCGATGTGGGATGTTCCGGCGTAGCGCCGGCTTCCGCCGGTCGACGGCGGCCAGCAGGCGATCTCGAGACTGTCGAATCCGTTCGCCGACGCCCAGTCGGCGATGTCGAGGAGCGCCATCCCGGGCAATGGTGCGGTGAGGAAGCCGAGTCTCATGGGGTGGGCTCCTCCTGGTGCGCGACTTTCGTCTGCGGGGCTGCGGCCGGTCCGCGCACGACATCGACCCAGCGGCCCAGGCGCGCGCTCTCGCCGATCGCGTCGTTGACGAGCATCTCGTCGTGCCCGTCGGCGAACGTGGCGTACGGCGGCCGGACGGCGGGACGGCCTGCCGCGACATCGGCGTAGATCGCCCGGAACAATGCCCCGAACGTGTCGCCGAACCCCTCCACGTGGCCACCGGGAAGGGCGGCTGCGGCCCGGCCGGCGGGGCCCATCAGGGCGGGGTTCCGCAGCAGTAGCTCGTTCGGACGATCGCGATGGCCGAGCCACAGCTCTTCGGGCCGCTCCGCGTCCCACGCGGCGGCAGCCTCGGAACCGTCGATCTCGTAGCGCAGTGAGTTCTTGCGGCCGGCGCTGATCTGGGAGACGGCCAGGGAGCCGCGAGCACCGTTCGCGAAGCGGAGGAGGATCGTAGCGACGTCCTCCGTGCTCATGGGCCTGGGCACCGTGTCCGCCGCCCGCTCGGTCGAGAACGTCTCGACCGGACCGCGGGGCTGGTGGCGGATGTCCACGAACGTGGCGAGCTCGGCCATCACCGCGACGACCGGCTGGCCCGTGATGAACGCCACGAGATCCAGCCAATGCGATCCGATGTCGCCGACGGCGCGCAGCGCGCCGCCCTTGTCGGGTTCGAGGCGCCAGTTCCAGTCGGTGTCGTGGAGAAGCCAATCCTGGAGGAACTGGCCCGTGACGAAGCGAACCTCGCCGAGGGCGCCGGCGGCGACCACCTCGCGCAGGTGCTGGTTGAGCGGGTAGAACCGGATGTTGAAGTTGACCGCGTTGACGAGGCCTGACCGGGCGGCCGCGTCGACCAGCGGGGCCGACTCCGCGGCCGTCATCGCCAGCGGCTTCTCGCACACGACGTGCTTGCCGGCGGCGAGGATCGCCCGCGCTTGCGGGACGTGGAGGTCGTTCGGCGACGTGACGTGCACCACATCGACGGTCGGGTCGGCCAGGAGGACATCGAGCGCGGGGTAGGCCCGCGCGACACCGAGCTGGGCGGCCCGCATCTCGCCCCGTTCGGGGGTGCTCCCGAGCACGCCCCGCACCTGGACACCGATGCGCCGGAGCGCTTCCACATGAACGGTCCCGATGAAGCCCGTGCCGATGACGGCAGTCCCGATGTCGGCGATCGCGGTCATGACCCTCTCCGTGACGTGGCGGCCAGGATGCGCCTGCGGTCCTCCGCGGATGCGCCGACCAGGCTCGAGCCGAGGCCGACGGCCACGGCGCCGGCGTCCACGAACGACGCTGCGTTCGTGGCATCCACGCCGCCGGTCACGATCGTCTCGATCTCGGGCAGCGGAGCGCGCATCTCGTGAACGTGCGCCGGCCCGAGCGACGAACTGGGGAACAGCTTCACGAACGTCGCACCTGCTCGCCAGGCCCGGTCAGCCTCGCTCGGGGTGTACGTGCCGGGAACGAACGGGAGCCCGGCCGCGAGCGCGGCCGCGAGGATCGCCACGTCGAGCACGGGGGCGACTGCGACGTCCGCTCCGGCGTCGCGAGCCGCCTCAAGCTCGGCGAGCGTCCGGACCGTGCCCGCCCCCCGAAGGATCGATCCGCGCCGCCGAACGCCAGTGCTCCACGGACCGCGGCGAGATCCCCGCCCGCGTCCTCGCTGTCCATCGTCACCTCGAAGACCCTCACGCCGGCCTCGGCGAGTTCGCCGACGAGGGCCAGGAGTGCCGTCCGCGGCGCGACGCGGCGGAGGACCGCGATGAGCCGGTACGCGCGGATCGCGTCGGCGACCGGCGAGGCGCGCAGGGCGATGGCGGTCGAGTCCTGGGTCACGGCCACAGCCTAAAGGCCCGGGAGGCCGGACGACGGCCGCGGCTGTGCACTGAACGTGCGATACGACCGAAACGGGCCCCGGCCACGCCTCAGACCCGCTCAGGATGTGCGCAGCGCGTGCAAACGCGACCCGACCTGCTCAGGATGTGCGCCTGGCGTGCGAAACGATCGGACGCTCGGCGGCTTCCCGTCGTATTGCACCTGCCATGCACAGCGCGTTCGGGGTGTGGACGCGGAGCCAGGCCCGCCAGCGTGAGTGGCGTAGTCCGAAGCGGATGCCCTTCCCGGTCCGGGCCATCAGCATCGACAACGGCTCCGAGTTCATGGCCGAGTTCGAGCTCGCCTGCCGGACGCGGGGCATCCGCCTGTTCGTGCTGCCCCGGCGCCCACCCAAGCTCCACGGCGCGGTCGAACGGGCCAACCGGACCCATACCGAGGAGTTCTACGAGGTCACGGACGCTGAACCCGACCTGGCGTCCCTGCAGGTCGGACTGCGCGCCTGGGAGACGGTGTACAACACGATCCGACCCCATCAGTCGCTGGGCCAGCGCACTCCGGCCGAATACCTGGCCTCCGTCGGCATCGATGTGTAACGGACGTACCGAACGAGTACAGCCGGTTGACGCCCCGGCGTCATCGGCATATGCTCCATCCATCCCCTCCCGGCGCGCGTCGCAGCGGCTCGATTCCGCGCGAGCGACCGGCGGAGTGGTCGATTCCTTCCCAGGGTGAGCCCCTTCCCATGCCGCAACTCGGTTCCGATCAGCGCGATCGTCAGCGTCGCCGTACCCGCACCCGCCGCCCGCAGGGCGCCATCCGGGGGCCCGTGACGGAGTACGACGAGCAACAGGAGATCGAGGCCGCCCGCGACCGGAACGACCTCGAGATCACAGACCTCCGCGAGATGAGCGTCACCGAGCTCCGGCAGGTCGCCCGCGACCTCGAGCTCGAGACGGGCACCCAGGAACGCCGCGACGATATCGCCGACCGGATCCTCCAGCGCCAGACCGAACGAGCCGGCCTCGAGTTCGCCAGCGGCATCCTGGACATCGTCGACGAGGGCTTCGGCTTCATGCGCCGACACGGCCTGCTGCCGAGCCCGGAGGACGTCTACATCTCCTCGAGCCAGGTGCGCCGGTTCGGCCTGCGGATCGGGGACCGCGTGGCGGGTGCCGTGCGCGCGCCGCGCGAGGCCGAGAAGTACTGGGGCCTCCTGCGGGTCGACTCGGTGAACGGCGTCGACATCGACTCCGCGCGTGCGCGGCCGGTCTTCGGCGACCTGACCCCGGTCCATCCGGACGTGCTGATCAACCTCGAGACCGACTCGAAGAACCTGAGCCAGCGTCTCGTGAACCTGGTGAACCCGATCGGCAAGGGCCAGCGCGCCCTCATCGTCAGCCCGCCGAAGGCCGGCAAGACGATGCTCCTCAAGCAGATCGCGAACGGGATCACGGCGAACTATCCGGAGATGCTCCTCATGGTCGCCCTCATCGGCGAGCGGCCCGAGGAAGTCACGGACATGCGTCGGAGCGTCAAGGGCGAGGTCATCAGCTCGACCTTCGACGAGCCGACCGAGAACCACACCCACGTCGCCGAGATGGCCCTCGAGATCGCCAAGCGCCAGGTCGAGACCGGCCGCGACGTCGTGATCCTGCTCGACTCGATCACCCGCCTCGCGCGGGCGTACAACCTGGCCCTCCCGCCGAGCGGCCGGACGCTGTCGGGCGGCATCGATCCCATCGCCCTGTACCCGCCCAAGCGGTTCTTCGGTGCCGCCCGCAACATCGAGGAGGGCGGGTCGCTGACGATCATCGGGACCTGCCTCATCGACACCGGCTCGCGGATGGACGACGTGATCTACGAGGAGTTCAAGGGCACGGGCAACAGCGAGCTCATCCTCGACCGGAAGCTCGCCGAGAAGCGGATCTTCCCGGCCATCGACGTGCAGCGCTCGGGCACCCGGCGCGAAGAGCTCCTGCTCGAGGAGGGCACCCTCAAGATGGTCTGGACGATGCGCCGGATGCTTTCCGCGGTCGGGACGAACGAGGGCATCGAGCTGCTCCTCAACCGGATCTCCAAGACGGACAGCAACGCCCAGTTCCTGGCCACCCTGACCAAGAGCCTCGACGCCTAGGCGGACCCGCGCGGGCGGACTCCCGGGCGACGGCGGTGGGATGACCCGGCGCAGACCGGCCGGCCCGACCGGACGCGACGGCGATGACGCCCGGATGACCCGGCGACAGTGCAGCGGCGATGCACGGCGACGCGCTTCGCGCAGCCTGCCGGCGATGCGCGGACGCCCCGCTTCTCGCGCCCGAGGTTTGCGCGAACCGTCAGGCGTCTGCTACGGTTCCGGCTGATCCAAGGTCCGGACGCTCCCCCGGCCTCAAGCCGCACGAGACCCCAGCTCGAAAGCGCGACCCCGGACGGTCGACAACCATCGCGGCCCGAGCGCCGCGTCGCGACACTCGCGCACCCGACCGTCCTCGATCAGGAGACCGTATTGCTGAACCCGACGGTCGGCATGCGTCGCATGCTCACGCGACTGCTGCCCGACCCTGAACGACCGCTGTCCCACAGGGCGGCCGCCGTGCGGCGGCGGAGCGTGGCGATCGCGACATCCGTTCATACCCGACTCGGCGGCGGCACCCAGCGCTCGCTCACCTCGATCGCCCGCCACGATGGCGGCGCGCATCGTGTCCGGGGCGTCCAGGCCACGCTGACCCGGTTCGTCCGCGACGCCGGTCGCTCCTGGCGCCTCGTCCCGATCCATCTCCAGGGGGTCCTCCGCGGGCTCCTTGTCCGCGACCGGTTCCTGGGTGTCGGCGTCGCCTCCCTCGTGCTCGTCGCGTCCGTGCTCAGCTTCGGCGCGAGCGCGAGCACCGTGGCCGGCGGAAGCGGCAGCAGTGGGACCGGGGGCACTGGTGGCCCGTCGAACCGGTATACGATCGCCGCCCTCGACACCGTCGACGACGGCGGCGTGGGCGGGATCGACCAGCAGGGCCCGACGGACGCCGCGAGCTCGGAGGTCGATCCGGCCACCGATCCCCAGGGCCCCTTCCTCGACGACGGCACCCTCGTCATGCCCGTCGCGGTCGACACGACCGTGGACGACGGGAGCGCGCTGCTCAAGAGCTACAAGGTCAAGTCGGGCGACACCCTCACCGGCATCGCCCATCACTTCGGCGTGAGCATGATGAGCGTGTGGTGGGCGAACCAGCTCGACTCCAAGGACGAGCTCCACGTCGGCCAGACTCTCGTGATCCCGCCGGTCAGCGGAGTCGTCGTCACGGTCGTCGCCGGCGATACGCTCGACTCACTGGCCAAGAAGTACTCCGCGTCGTCGGACGAGATCCTGAGCTACAACGGTCTGACCGAATCGACCCTCGTCATCGGTCAGAGGCTCATCATCCCCGACGGGCTCGGCAAGGCGATCCCGACGCCCAAGCCCACCAAGGCGCCGTCGAGCGGCGGTGGCGGCGGTGGCGGCGGGGTGGCCATCCATCCGTCGACCGGGACATACGGCGGTGGCACCTTCGCCTGGCCCGTGCCCGGCGGCTACATCAGCCAGTACTTCCACTACGGCCATCCGGCGCTCGACATCGCGGCACCGTACGGCACGCGGATCGTCGCCGCGGCCGCCGGCACGGTCATCTTCGCCGGCTGGAAGAACGACATGGGCGGATACCAGGTGTGGCTGTCCCACGGCAGCGGCCTGTACACCGCCTACTACCACATGTCCGCCATCACGGTGAACATCGGCCAGCATGTGGGCCGGGGCCAGCAGATCGGCCGGGTCGGGCAATCCGGCGTCGCGACCGGACCGCACTGCCACTTCGAAGTGTGGCGCGGCTACCCCTGGCAGGGCAGCTCATATCGGGTGAACCCGCTCACCTACCTCTGAGCGCCCGCGGCGCCCCGTCCGACTGACGGCCCGCCGGCCCGCGCTCCGCACCATGCGAGAATCGCCCGATGTTCCTTGACCAGGTGAAGATCTGGGTCCATGCCGGCGACGGCGGCGACGGCGCCGCGACGTTCCGGCGCGAGGCCCACGTGCCCAGGGGCGGCCCGGACGGTGGCGATGGCGGACGGGGCGGGACGATCAGTCTCCGCGTCGACGCCGGCCAGACGACCCTGCGCGACTTCCGCTACTCCCACCGGTTCAAGGCGGCACCCGGCGGCCGCGGACTCGGGTCGCGCAAGCACGGCCGGGCCGGGGAGGACATGGTCCTGACGGTGCCCCCCGGGACGGCGGTCTACGACGACGCGACCGGGGAGCTCGTGGCCGACCTCGTGGAGGCCGGCCAGGAGGCGCAGGCCGCCCGCGGCGGTCGGGGCGGACTCGGCAACACGCACTTCAAGTCGCCGACCCACCAGGCGCCCAGGCATGCCCAGAAGGGCGAGCCCGGGGAGGAGCGCTGGCTCCGGCTCGAACTCCGGCTCATCGCCGACATCGGCCTCGTCGGCCTCCCCAACGCCGGCAAGTCGACCCTCCTCGCGGCCCTCACCGCGGCGACTCCCAAGATCGCCGATTACCCGTTCACGACGCTCGAACCGAACCTGGGCGTGCTCGACTTCGATGGCGGCGACGGTGCGGCCGACGATGAGCGCCGCCCCACGATCGCCGACGTGCCGGGGCTCATCGAGGGCGCCAGCCAGGGCGCCGGTCTCGGCCACGCGTTCCTGCGCCATGTCGAGCGGACGCGGATCCTCGTCCACGTCGTCGACGGGTCGGACCGCGACCCGGAGTGGTCCTACGGCGTGATCCAGGACGAGCTCGAGGCACACGACCCGGCACTGCTGCTCAAGCCGACGCTCGTGGCTTTCAACAAGATCGACCGGCCTGCCGCCGTCGCCCTGTGGCCGGCGTTCCGCGCGGCCCGCGCAGCCGCCGGCAGCCCGGTGGTCGCGGTATCCGCGGAACGCGGCGACGGCCTCCCCGAGCTGCGGGCAGCCCTGGCGACCCTGCTTCCGCCGGCCGAGGAGCTCGACGCTCCACGAGAGCCGGCAGGCGTCGTGGTCCACCGGCTCGAAGGGCGCGACGAGACGTTCCACGTCGAGCGCGACGACGACGGGGTCCTGCGGGTGACCGGCAAGCGGATCGAGCGCATCGCCGCCCAGACCGACTTCGACATCGAGGAATCGGCCGAACGCTTCCAGCGCGACCTGGCCCGCCTGGGCGTGGATGCCGAGCTTCGGCGGGCCGGCGTCGCAAGCGGCGACCTCGTCCGCATCGGCATCGTCGAGCTCGAATGGGACCTCCAGCCGTGGGAGGTCGGATGACGGGGTCGCGCGTCGCGGCGCCGGTGGCCGGTCGATGGGGGATCCTCGGCGGGACGTTCGACCCGATCCACCACGGGCATCTCGCCATCGCCGAGGCGGCCCGCGAGGAGTTGGGCCTCGAGCGGGTCCTGTTCGTGCCGGCCGGCCAGCCGCCGCATCGGTCCAACCCGCCCGGCGCCTCCGCCGAGGACCGGGCGGCGATGGTGGCGCTCGCGATCGCCGACGCGCCGGCGTTCGCGTTGTCGCGCCTCGAGCTCGACCGCGACGGGCCGTCGTACACGGCCGATACGCTGACGGCTCTTGCCGGCGGTCCCGCGACGGACCTCCGGTTCATCCTCTCGGCGGAGGCGTTCGCCGAGTTCCCGACCTGGCACAGGGCCGAGCGCGTCCTCGCCCTGTGCCGGCTCGTCGTGCTGCCCCGCGAGGGCCATCCCGCGCCGGATCTCCCGGCCCTCATCGCCCGCCTGCCCGCGCTCGATGGCCGGGTCACCCTCCTCGACGGCCCCCGGATCCGGCTCTCAGCGAGCGAGGTGCGAGGTCGCGCCGCGGCGGGCCTGTCCGTGCGCTACCTCGTCCCCGATGCGGTCGCGGCCTACATCGCCGACCATAGGCTCTACCGGGCCCGGGACGTCCCGCCGCCCGTCGCCCACCACCCCGGAGGAACCAGCGTCCCGTGACCGATCCCGCGACCCCGATGCCCGAGCCGATCCCGATCTCGTCCGTTCGCAAGCGTGCCGCCGCCCGCGGTCGTGCGGCCACGGCCGGGGATGGTGCCGGTGCGTCCGCATCGGCCGTCGGCGCGCTCGACGCGGAGGCGGCTCCGGCGGCCGGGCCGACGAAGCGTGCGACGAAGCGCGCGCCGAAGGCCGGGCCCACACGGGCCGAGATCGTCGCCGCCGCGCGGGCGGAACGGGCGGCGCTCGAGGTCGCCCGGAAGGCGGTCGACGTCGCCGAGGACAAGAAGGCGGCCGACATCGTCCTGCTCGATCTCGCCGGAGTCACGACGATGGCCGACTACTTCGTCATCTGCTCGGGTGGTTCGGAGCGTCAGATCCAGGCCATCGCCGACGGGATCGTGGACGCGCTGCGGGCCGAGGGGCTCCGGCCGATCGGGCGTGAGGGCGAGGCCGCCTCGCACTGGATCCTCGTGGACTTCGGCTCCGTCATCGTCCACGTCTTCACGCCGCCGGAGCGCGACTACTACGAACTCGAGAAGCACTGGTCCGAGGCGCGCACCATCCTGCGCGTCCAGTAGCGGTCCCGGGGCGCTAGCGGTCCCGCGGCGCCCCTCCGACCGGTCGCGTTCTGCGTCAGAAGGACTACGGCCAGAGTACCGGGCGGGTGGTACGAGAGGGTCATGTGTGACGCCGCGGGTCCTGCCTAGCATGCGGTCATGGCCCGCCTCCGCGAACGCTGCCCCCGCTGCACCCACAAGCTCATCGTCACCCGGTTCGACACGACCTTCCGTCTCGAGGACCGGAGCGAGCGCCTGTGCTTCGGCATCCCGGGTGGCTTGTGCGAGGACTGCCATCAGCTGTACATCGATCCGGAGCTCATCGACCTGCTCGAACTCGGCGAGGCCCGCTGCGTGTTCGCGATCGAGAGCGACGTCGTCGTCCAGGAACAGGCCTGGTCGAGCGCCGACTGAGGCGCCTTCGGACGGCCCGGCCGTCCGGTCCCGTCAGTCCCCGCCGAGCGTATCGGCCAGCCAGAGCGTGAATGCGAGCCGGCGACCCTCCTCGGTGGACGTACTGCCATCCGCGCCTTTCACGAGCACGTCCAGGTCGAACAGGCCGTCGAGCGCGCGGCGCAGTTCCGGGACGGTCCAGCGCGGCGCCATCGCGGCCAGCTTCTGGGCCACGTACGGATTGAGCCTGGCACCCTTGACGATCGCCGCGGGCGTCTGGCCCGCCGCCTGACGGTCCGCCACATCCAGCAACTGGCGCAATCGGGTGTAGAGCTGGGCCACGACGAGGGGCTCGGGGGTGGTCGCGATGAGTCGATCGAACACGATCCCCGCACGTGGGCTCCGCTCCCCGAGTGCGTCCAGGAACTCCCAGACGGAGGTCGGGCTCGACTCGCCGACCAGGGCCTGCACGTCGTCGACGGTGATGTCGCCGCCGTCGACGTGGAGGAGTGCCAGCTTGTCGAGCTCGCCGACCGCCAGCCGCCCCTGGTTCCGCCGATCGATGTCCGCGCCGTACGTCCTGCCGCCGACCCGGGTCGCCAGCTCCTCGGCCGCCCCCTGGCCCAGGCGCACGCCCCGCTCCGTGGCCTGGCGGGCGATCCAGCCGGTCATCGACCGGGGATCGGGCGCCGAGAACAGGCGAACCTCCCCGCCGGCTTCCCGGATCGACGTCATCAGGGCGAGGCGCGTCGCGCCGGGACCCTTCTTGTCCGATGGCACCTGGTCCATCTCGTCGACGAACACGAGCGCGTTGCCCGGCGCGACGGCGCCGAGGAGCGTGCGGACGGCCTCGAGGCCCGCTTTCGAGCGGATGAGCGGCATCGGCTCGGCCACGATCGCGAGGGTCCCCCCGCCGAACATCGTGGCCGTCGCGACCCGCTCAAGGATCGTGTCCGGGGTCGCGTCCTGGCCCGTCGTCCGCCAGCGCTCGAGCGGCAGGTCGGATCCCTCCGCGGCTGCCACCCGCTTGCCGAGCTCCGTGGCCGCGCGTTCCAATCCGTAGCCGTCATCGCCCCAGAAGTAGCCGAGCGGCGCGGTCATGCGCGTGCCCGCGCCGCCCGCAGCGCCGACCCCGTCCAGGGCAGGCGGCGGACCTCGTCCGGAGCGACGCCTGCGTGCCGGCATACGTCGGCCTCGAGCAGGAGGGCTCGTTCGGCGACGGCCGCCCGGATGGCGACGTCCCAGCCCCGTCCATCGGGGTAACGGCTCGCCCACGACGCGAACCGGGCACGCATCGGTTCGAGGCGCTGACCTGCCCGCTTGTCGGCGTAGGCCACGATCCGGGCGGCGAGCCCCGCGCTCGCGAGCCAGGCGGCGAACGCGCCACCGTCCACGAGGCGGTTCACCGGATGATCGGCGACGACGGGACCCATCTCGGGATGACCGTGGGCGATCAACCAGGCCGCGGAGCCGTCGCCGTGGCGCAGCCGGCCGACCGGATCCCCGTCCGGCAGGAGCTTGTCGACGTCATGGAGCAGGGCCGCGGCCTCCACGAGCCGCCGGTCGACGGGCGTGCCGAGGGCGGCCGCTCGTGCCGCCAGCCAGCCGGCGACTTCGCCCACCGCGCGGGCATGGCGCAGCGCCCAGGGCGCCGGTTCGAGGGACAGGAGCAGGGCGGCGGCGTCGACCCGCCCGGGGACCGTCATCGAGCCGATGGTACAGGCCGGCGTCCGGCGCGGTCGTCGGGCGCGCCGGAGCCCGGATGTGGGTCCCGTCCAGGCTCGGTGGCGGCATCGCCGGCGCGAAGATCCTCGGTCGCGGGCGCGTCACGGCGGGTCGCGCGACGGCGACGCTCGACGGGCCGCCGACCGGCACCGGGATGCCGCATCGGAATGCCCCGGCGAGCGCGGAGGTCGAGATGGCCGTGGGTCCGCCCGCGGAGTCCGCCCGGCCTCGACCGCCTTCGGCCTGGGCTACGGCCGAGTTCCCGTCGAGCGTGACGGCCACCGTCCCGTCCAGGTCGGTCCGGAATACCTCGGCCTTGTGCGCTCGCAGGCGCTCGATCGTCGCCGGGGCCGGATGCCCGTACGGATTGCCGGCGCCGGCCGAGACAGCGGCGATCCGCGGCCGGACCGCGTCGAGGAACGCATCGGTCGACGACGTCCGGCTCCCGTGATGGGCGACCTTGAGGAAGTCGACCCGGGGCAGCCCGCGGGAGAGCAGCGTCGGGTCGATGCCCTCCTCGACGTCGCCGGCCAGGAGGAACCGCTCCCGTCCGAACGTGCCGAGCAGCACGATCGAGACGTTGTTGATCGCCGTCCCGCTGTCGGTGGGTTCGGCCGGGACCGTCCCGCGATCGGGCCACAGGACGTCGAGGCGGACGTCGTCCAGGGTGAACCGGTCGCCGGTGGCGAGCCGGCCGGCACTCCGTCCCTCGGCCGAGAGCTCGGAGACCCACGCCCGGTAGCCCGGGCCCGGGCCGCGCATGCCCGGCTCGACCACGCGTGAGACCCGGTATCGCTCGAGCAGGAGGGCCATGCCCGCGACGTGATCCTCGTGCGGGTGGGTGAGCACCAGCAGGTCGATCCGGCGGTCCCATGCCGGGACGTGGGCGTCGAGGGCGACGAGGAGGCGATCCGGGTCCGGCCCGCCATCGACGAGCATGCGTGCGCCGTGGTCGGCGTCGACGAGGATCGCGTCGCCCTGGCCGACGTCGAGGACGGTGATCCGGACGCGCCCATCCGGGCGAGTGAGCGCCACCGCCCCGACGCCGACGACGACCACGACGAGCGTGCCGACCAGCGTCTGCACCGTGCGCCGGGAAGGTCGCGGGGCGGTGATCGGTGCCTCCAGGCGCGTCGTCGAGAGACCCGGTACCGCGGTCGCCGGCACGGCGGGCGCACCCGCGGACTCCCGACGGCGGACGTCCCCGATCCTCCGACGAGAGGGGAGTCGCCCGGCGCGTTGGAGGGCCACGAAGGCGACCGCGCCGCCCGCGATCCCGGCGGCGAGGAGGTTGAGCGGGGGAGCCAGCGTTGCGCTCGCGAATGGGAGGGTCGCCGCAACCCTGACGATGACGACCATCGCCGACAGCGCCACCCACGCCGGCAGCCCCAGGAGGATCGCGATCGGCGCCGGTGCCCCGGCATCGGTCAGGGCTCCGCCGACCATCGCCACGCCACCCGCGGCCATCGCCGGGGCGACGATCGGCACGACCAGGAGGTTCACGACCGGGGCGACGATCGGCACGCGACCGAACCAGGCGAGCGCGATGGGCAGGGTCGCGAACTCGGCGGCCAGCGAGACCCCGAGCGACTCGCTGAGCCAGCCGGGCAGCGTCCCGCTCCGCCACCGCGCGATGCGGCGGGTGAGCGGCGTCGCCCATGCGATGAGGCCGCCGGTCGCCGCCGCCGACAAGGCGAAGCCCGGATCGGTCACGAGGGTCGGCGCGGCGAGGATCAGGCCCACGATGGCCCAACCTAGCGCGGCTGCGGCGCGCCCGCTCCGCCCGGTCTCGCGGGCCAGCAGAACGACCGCCGCCATGACGGCCGCGCGGAGCACCGACGAGGACGCCCCGGTGAGGACCGTGTACCCGCCGATGGCCAGGAGCGTGGCCACCGCCCGTCGCCGGCGCGGCCAGGGGCGGAGCAGGGCCGCGATGGTCGCGCCGACGATGGCGATGTTCCAGCCGGAGATCGCGACGACGTGACTCACGCCGGCGGTCGTGAACGCGCGGGCGAGGTCGCGGTCCACCCGGTCGCGCAGGCCGATGAGGATCCCCGACGCGAGTCCGGCCTGTGGCTCCGGCAGGGCGCTGGTCAGCGCGTCGTCGCCCGCTCGCCGGATCGCCTCGACCGTGCCGCCCGGTCCTCCGGCGTCGCCCACGATCGCGAGGTCGGCCGACCGGAGCGTCCCGTCGACCCCCGAGCTCGCCAGGTAGCGGCCGTAGTCGTCGTCCGACAGTGCCTGCACTCGGCCACGGGTCGTCACCGTCAGGCCCGGCCGGATCGCGGGGTAGCGAGGCAGCGTCGCCGCCACCCGGATGACCGGTCCGTCCGGGGCCGGACCGGACTCGGCCTCGGGCGCAGGTTCCAGCTCGAGCGTCGCGACCTGCTGGCCATCGCGCGGGGACCCGACGCTCTCGACGGAACCGACCCACGAGGTTGGGCTCGCGCCACCCGCCACGAGGCTCGCGACGGGGCTCGGTGCCGGTTGCGTGGCGATCGCGATGCGCGCGGCCACGAGCGCGGCCGCGGCGACCAGCGCGAGTGCTCCGGGACGGTTCGTACGACCGATGGCCATCGCTCCGATCGCCGCCACGGCGAACCCGGCAAGCCCTCCGATGGGGCCGCCCGGCCCACCGAGCCCCTCGACCGCGAGGGCCACGAGCGCGACGACCACCGCGCCGGCGGCGGCCCACCCTGCCCGGGGCATCAGTGGACCACGACCAGCCCGCGGAGCTTCTCGAACGTTGCGGATCCCACGAGCTTGCGGGTCTGGAGGTCCGCGACCGAACCGAACGGTTGGGTCTGCCGCGAGGCGATGATCTTGGCCGCGGTGACCGGCCCGATGCCCGGCAGTCCGTCGAGCTCCGTGGCCGTGGCCCGATTGAGGTCCACCGGGCCGCCGCCGGAGCCACCGCCGGCCGGACCGCCCCCGCCGTCGGCGACACCCGCCGGGCCCGGGGAGGGATCGTCCCGGGACGCGATCCGGATCTCCTCGCCGTCGGTGACCACGCGGGCAAGGTCGAGCTCGCGATCCGCCCGGCCGGCGTCCACCCGTGGTGAGTACCCACCCGCGGCCGCGATCGCGTCGGCGACCCGCGCCCCCGCGGCCAGCCGGTAGACGCCAGGGTGGACGACCGCGCCCGACACCTCGACGACAGGACCGGCCGGACCGACGGGACCGGAGCCGACCCCGGCGCTCCCGCTCGCGTCCGTCGCCGCGGCCTCCGCGTCGGGCAGCGCGACGATCGACCGCGGCGCGGACAGGAGCAGGAACCCGACCACCGCGAGCGCCGCGATCGCGAACACGACCGCCGCCGCGGTCCAGGCGACGGACAGGGTCAAGCCGCCGGGCGAGCCGTCCGCGCTGGAGGACGTGCTCGACGCCCGGTCGCTCGTGGCGTCGTCGGTCGCGCCATCCTGCAGATCGAAGACGCGCCAGGGCGTCGAGCGCGGATCCAAGGGTCGCCTCCACCGGCGGGTCAGACGGGCGGGCAGGCCGGGGGCTCGACCGCGGTCGAGGCTTGTACGGCCACCGGCGCCGGGGGCACATCCGGAGTCGGTGGCCGTCGATGGCACCTTACGTGGTGCCGATTAGCTGCGACTTACCTGGGTCCGGCGGGGAGCCCGCAGGCCGCGGTCCGACCGGTCGTCGCGCCACCATCCGGGGTATCGTTGACCGAGCTTGGGGGAGGTTCCTGCCCCAAGGCGCCACGACCGTGGATCCGACGGCAGGCAAGACGCCGTTGGAGGTGGCCGTGCGTCGTGCTGCGCAAATGGCGGGATCCAGGACTCGGGTGGTCGCCTGATGGGGCCGCTGTTCGTCGGCGGGACGGGCCGGAGCGGCACGACCATCGTCGCCCGGCTGCTGAGCGCCCACCCGGCCTACCACGTGATCCCGATCGAAGTCCGCTTCGTGGCCGAGCAGAAGGGACTATGCGACCTCCTGGCGGGCCGCACGACGTTCGAGCGGTTCGAGCGCCGCCTCCTCGGGCCATGGTTCTATCGCGAGCTGCCGAACGGCGAAACACGCGGCCTCCACTCGCTCCTGGACCGAGCCCAGATGGAGCGGGCGGTGCGGGTATTGGAGCGCGACCTGCGAGCCGACCCGTGGCGGGCCGGACAGGCGTTCGTCCACGAGCTGCTCGACCCGTTGGCCGCGTCGGCCGGCGCGAAGAGCTGGATCGAGATGACGCCACCGAACGTGGAGGCCGCCGAGTGCCTCCTCCGCCTCTTCCCGGACGCGAAGTTGATCCACAGCATCCGCGACGGGCGAGATGTCGCCTGTTCGGTCACGCCCTTGGTGTGGGGTCCCAACGACCCGGATGAGGCGCTCGACTGGTGGGCCGACCATCTCGAACGGGGGTTCGCCGCCTGCGACGGCCTGCCTTCGGACCGGGTCCTCGTCGTCCAGCTCGAGGATCTGACCGTCCATCACCGTGAGCGCGAGTACGCTCGCCTCCTGGCCTTCATGGGCCTCGCGGACGACCCGGCGATGTGGGCCTATTTCGAGACGGTCATGACCCCGGAACGAGCGCACGTCGGGCGCTGGGTCGGCGACGTGCCGGCGGATCGACGGGACTCCTTCGCGGCGCACCACCGAGCGCTGGTCGATTCACTCCGCGCCAGGGGCCGGCCCGTCGCGCCGGTCTGACGCCGTCGCGGGTCCCGGCGTTGATGCCGTCCCGTGTCCCGCGTTCGCCGCTCGTCAAGGCACCTGGGGCGTCCGTCTACCTGGGTTCGGCGTCCAGCGTCTCCCAGGGCACCCATCGCCGCCCGTCCCACCAGCGGTGCCATGTCCGCCCGTCCCGGCCCGGGGCGAAGACATCGAGCCGGTCGGCGCCCCAGGAAGAGGCGGCGGGCGTCCCTCGGAGCTCGCCGCCGAGCGACTCCCAGGCGTGCCAAGACGCACCGTCCCAGTAGCGGTCCCACAGCGCACCGTCCGGGAAGACGGCGAAGAGCTCCATCCGGTCGACCGCCCAGGCCGTGGCGGCGATCCCGCCATCGACGATCCCGCCGAGCGATTCGGGCGTCGACCATGTGCCGCGGTCCAGCGCGCGATGCCAGACGGCGCCGACGACGTCGACCCAGAACAGGTCGAGCCGGCCCGGCCCCCACGAGACCGCGGCGGTCTCGCCGCGCGGGCCGGCCGATTCAGCCATCGTCGAGCTTGGGTTTGACCTCGGCGATGAGCCGGGTCATGGACTCCTCGTCGTATGGCGATGGAAAGCCCGCGACCAGGTGCCGGTAGCCGATCGAGGCGTACGGTGCCAGCATCTCGACGATGTCCTCCGGCGTCCCGACCGGCTGGTCGGTCCACAGGTCCGCCCGGCCGTTGCGCTCGAAGATCGCCGCCTGGACCTTCTTCGCCTCGGCCCTCGAGTCGCGGATGACCACCGTGCCGATCCCGGCGGTCCGCTCGATCTCGCGCTCGTCGCGGCCCACGGCCTCGCAGTGCTCGCGGAGGATGGCGTCCTTGCGCTTGACGTTCTCGAAGCCACCGCCGAGGTTGTTCGCGTCGGCGTACTGGGCGACGAGCCTGAGCGTGACCCGTTCCCCGCCGCCGCCCACGAGGATCGGCAGCCGACGCTGGACCGGCGGCGGCAGGTCCCGCACCTTGCGGGCGTGGTAGCGCACGCCGGCGGCCGTCGGCTCGGTCCCGGCGAGCATCCCGCGCATAACGGGCAGCGCCTCGCCGAGCCAGCGCAGCCGCTCGGGCGGCCCGTCGCCGAATGGCAGCCCGAAGGCCGTGTGCTCCGTCTCGAACCAGGCGGCCCCGATGCCGAGGACGGCGCGTCCGCCGCTGATGTGATCGAGCGTCGTCGCCATCTTGGCCACGACCGGCGGTTCGCGGAACGTGTTGGCGCCGACCATCAGCCCGACGGTCACGCGCTGCGTGGCCATCGCCCAGGCGGTGATCGTCAGCCAGCCCTCCATGATCGGCCCGTTCGCCGAACCCACGATCGGATAGAGGTGATCCCACGTCCACAGGGAGTGGTAACCGAGGCGGTCGGCCCGTACGCCGGCCTCGAGCAGCGACGGCCAGTCGGTGTACTGGTTCCAGCAGTTGGCGCCGAGCTTGACTTCCGCCACGAGTACCTCCGAACGCGAAGAAAGGGTCCTACCTCGGCAAAGGGTTCGGGCCCGTCGCCGTCACGAGGCGCTGGGGGACCCAGTCGTGGACGTGGTGGAACCCGTCGAAGACCCGGCCGGCATCGAGCTCGACGGATGCCCGCAGAGACAGTCGATAGAACTTCACGTGCGTGAAGTCCTCGAACAGGATGTAGACGGGGTCGGGCGTGCTGTTCGGTCCCTGGAATTGCTGTCCCGTGAGGACCGGCTTGTGGGCCTCGACGAAGGCGTCGAACGTGTCGCCGACGACGACTCCAAGGTGCTCGAGGCCCATCTTGTAGACCCGCTGGTGGACGGGCGGGATCAGCTCGATCATCGGGACCATCGTGCCGTCGAGGACCTCGAGTGGCGGGGCGGTCAGGATCAGGGAGATCGGACGGCCATTCCAGACGTTCTCGGAGTTCGCGCTCGCGTGGCGCTCGAGCACGGTGCGGACGTGGACGTACTGGTCCCACTCCGGCACGCGGAAGGCAAGGTGGCTCAGCTCGAACGGTGAGATATCGATGCCGCGCGCCAGCAGACGATCGCGCTGCTGAGCCGCGAACGCTCGGTAGTCGCCGATGATGTCCGCGATCGGGTCCGTCATCGTCAGAATCATCGCTCCTGGGCTGTCGCGGCGCCGGTCCGATCTGACGACATGGACGCAGGATTCACGTCCACAGGGAGTCGTAACCGAGGCGGTCGGCCCGTACCCCGGCCTCGAGCAGCGACGGCCAGTCGGTGTACTGGTTCCAGCAGTCGGCGCCGAGCTTCGTTGCGGTCATGGCGCCAGTCTAGGCTCTGCCGGCGCCGGCCTCAGGAGGCGGCCGCAGAGCGCGACCAGGAAGACCACGAGCATGGCGTTGCGCACGTTCAAGACCACCGCCATGAACGGCTCCAGGTGCCAGAGCGGCTCGTACGCCAGCGGGTAGATGAGCGTCGACAGTCCCGCGATGACGAGCCCGAGCCAGCGGAGCCGTCCGGGCAGGAACGGGACGAACGGCAGGAACCAGACGATGTACTGGGCCGAGAAGACCTTGCTCGCCACGATGAGGGCGACGATGACCGCGACGATCGCGGTGGCGAGGCTGGCGGACGGGACCTGCCCGAGGCGGGCGACGTCGCGCCGGAAGCCGACGAGGGCGACGGTGCCGACGCCCGCGACGAGCGCCGCCTCGAGGTACGGCGTGGCTGTCACGACCGCGTCGGCGCCCGGCGCGAGCACCTGGAGCGTCCCGAAGTCGCGCCAGATCTCGAACGGCTGACCGGCGAAGACGTGCAGGAGCAGCAGGATCCCCGAGCCGGTGCTCTCGAGCTGGAGGCCGCGATCCGCCTCGTAGGTGAGCCAGCCCAACGAATCCGCGCCCGCGGCCAGGTACGTGACGCCCATCGCGAGGCCCACGACGACGCTCGCCCCGACGGTGAGCCGGGTGAGGGCGGCCCGGTCGCGCCGGGCGATCGCCCGGGCCGCCAGGATCGGCAGGACGACGATCGGGAAGAGCTTGAGCATCGTACCGACCCCCAGGGCCGCGCCGGCCAGACCCGGGCGGCCGCGCTCGGTCACGACGAATGCGAGGAGCACCGCCGTGGCCGGCCACAGGTCGTAACGCCAGGCGATCGACCCCGCGGCGAGGAGGACGACGAGAGCCCACGTCGCCACGGCCCGGAGCGAGTCGACCGACGCGCGTTCGATGAGCCATCCGACGAGGATCGCGAGGACCCCCTCCATGGCCGCGAACCCCAGGACGAGTGCCCCGTCCGACGGCTGCCCGAGCGGCCATACCAGGCGTGGAAGGGTCATCGGCACGAGCGCGAACAGCGGGTACTCCAGCGGGAAGTCGCGATACGGGATGGCGCCCGCGAGCAGCCGGCCGCTGTCCTGGAAGTAGCCACGCAGGTCGCCCGTGACCCCGTCATAGACGGGACCGGGCGTCAGCGCGACGGCGAGCGCCACGGCCGCGAGCGGCGCCAGGAGCAGGGCGCCCATCCGCGCCGTGGACGGGCGGATCGGTGATCGCACGCGGGCAGCTTACGGGCACAGGTCGCCTTCACACGATGTGCGGCGTAGGCTAGGGCCGTGGCACGGGACGGGGACCGGTGGCGGACGGACTGCGGGGCGTCGGGTTTCATCGTGGAGCGCGCGCGACTGCGAGGTGTCACGAGCGTTCTCCTCACGGCTGGCTCGGTCGAGGTGACCCGCGCATGCGCGCCCGTCGACTTCGCGCCTGCCGGCGCCTCGTCCATGGCGACCACCTGCCGCGTGACCACCGAGCACACGCCGATCGACCTCAACGCCGACGTCGGCGAGGGCTTCGGGCCATGGCCGATGGGTGCGGACGAGGCCCTGATCCCGATCGTCTCCTCGGTCAACGTCGCGTGCGGGTTCCACGCGGGCGACCCGCTCGTTATCGACCGGACGATCCGCCTCGCCCTGGCCGCCGGCGCGGCGGTCGGCGCCCATCCCGGCTATCCCGACCGCGAGGGCTTCGGCCGGCGCGACCTGGCCATGACCGCCGACGAGCTCGAGGCGGCCGTGCTGTACCAGGTCGCCGCACTGGCCGGGATGGTGGCGGCGGCCGGCGGCCGACTCCGCCACGTGAAGGCCCACGGCGCGTTGTACAACCGCGCGACAGCGGATCCGGCCGTCGCCGAGCCGATCGCCCGCGCCGTCCGGCGGATCTCCCCCGACCTCGTCCTCGTCGGGCCGCCCGATTCCGCGCTGCTCGCGGCGGGCACGGCCGCCGGTCTGCGTACGGCGGCGGAGGGCTTCGCCGATCGGGCCTACGAGGCCGATGGCTCGCTCCGCTCGAGACGACTGCCCGGCGCCGTCCACACGGATCCGGCGGTCGCGGCCGCCCAGGCCGTCGCCCTCGCGACCGAAGGACGATTCGCCACGCTGTGTGTCCACGGCGACACGCCGGGCGCGGCCGGGATCGCGCGTGCGGTCCGAACCGCGCTCGAGGCGGCCGGCCACCGGGTGGCGGCACTCCCCTGAGCGCGCGGTGAGCGCTCGGCGGCCCACGGTCGAGCGATTCGGCGACCAGGCGTTCCTGGTGGTCCTGGGCGGGGGTATCGGGCCGGCGGCCAACGCCCGGGCGCAGGCGCTCGCCGCCGCCATCCGGGCGGAGGCGGTCGAGGAGGTGCCGTGGGGCCGGCCGGTCCCGGCCTATGAGTCGGTCCTCGTGCCGTTCGATCCGGACGCGCTCGGAGCCGACGCCGCGGAGGCGCGCCTGCGGGCGCTGATCGCCTCGACCGTGGACCGGGCTCGTGCGGAGACGGGCGCCTCGACCGCGTCCGCCGCCCAGCCGGTCTTCGAGATCCCGACCCGCTACGGCGGCGCCGACGGGCCGGACCTGGCCGAGGTCGCGGAGCGGCTGGGCAGCACCCCGGCCGACGTCGTCGCCCTCCACGCTCGGCACGTCTACACGGTATCCATGCTCGGCTTCTCGCCCGGCTTCGCCTACCTCGGGATCCTGCCGCGTGCGCTCCAGGTGCCGAGGCGAGACTCGCCACGGACGGAGGTGCCGGCCGGGAGCGTCGCGATCGCCGCGCGCCAGACCGGTGTCTATCCGATCGCATCGCCGGGCGGGTGGAATCTCATCGGCCGGACGGACACGGTCCTCTGGGACCCGCACGCCGATCCGCCGACACCGCTGACGCCCGGGCGGCGCGTCCTGTTCGTGCCCGTGGCCGGCTGATGCTCGAGGTCCTGGAGCCGGGCCTCCTCACGACCGTGCAGGACGCCGGCCGACCGGGGTTCACGGACCTGGGGGTTCCGGTCGGCGGGGCATGCGATCCGTGGTCGCTCGCCGTGGCGAACCTGCTCCTCGGGAACGCCCCATCGGACGCCGCGCTCGAGATCACCCTCGTGGGCCCCGTGCTGCGCGTCCTGCGCCGCTGCGTCGTGGCGCTGGCCGGCGCGGACCTCGGGGCGCTGGTGGTCGAAGAGGGCCGACCCATCGGGCCCGGGACCGCCCACCTCGTCCATCCCGGGACGCGGATCGCATTCGCGGGCGACGGCGGCACCGGCGCCCGAGCCTACCTCGCGGTCGCCGGTGGCGTGGATGTGCCGCTGATCCTGGGTTCGCGCGGGACATCGCTCGTCGGCCGGTTCGGTGGGATCGAGGGCCGGGCCCTGCGGAGCGGGGACCGCATCGCCCCCGCCCGCCCCGATGACGTCTCGCCCGCCGGACGCATCTGGCCGGCGAGCGTGCCCCTGGGTCCGCCGAGTGGGACCGTCCGGCTCATGCCCGGGCCGCCGTCGCTCGCTCGGCCGATACCCGGCGCGTTCGAGGCGCTGCTCGCCGGCGAGTCGCGGGTCGGGTCGGCATCGGACCGTCAGGCCCTGCGGCTCGAAGGACCGACGACGCTCGTGAACGCCCGAGCCACGGGCACGCTGCCGTCGCGCGGGGTCATCCCGGGGACCGTCCAGCTCCCGTCGGGAGGTTGGCCGATCGTGCTGCTGGCGGATGCCCAGACGATCGGCGGATACCCCGTGGCGGGTGTCGTCCCATCGATCGATCTGCCGGTCCTGGCCCAGCTCCGTCCAGGGGCGGCCTTCCGGTTCGTGCCGACGACCCTCGTCGAGGTCACCACGGTCCGCCGCGCCCGTGCCGCCGGTCTTGCGGCGGCCGCGCGGATCCTGGCCGCGTCCGAGGACTGGCACGCGATCGCCGGCGCGATGGGCTGACGTCGGCGCCGAACGAAACGGCGCCGCCGGTGAAGGCGACGCCGCTCAGGGCTTCGAGGGATGGCGCGCGAGCGCCGGTCCTGTCATGTGCTCGGGCTGGACTCGGCGCCGTCGACGGCTCGACCTACGCGGGTCACGGCCCCGCCGAGCGCGACGACGGTGCCTCCGATGGCCCGCCGGATCGCCGAGCGCCGCGCCCGCGACGGGTGCGCCTGGGCATCGGTCTCATCGAACAGGCGGGCGAGCCGGATCCGGGCCGCTTCCCGCTCGTGCTCGGCGATGATGTCCCGCGCGCGCTGGTGCTGGAAGTACCAGGTCATGATCGGTCTCCGTCGGCGAAGGTCGACCATGACGACGTGCGGGTGTCGAATTCGCGCGAGTCGACCCCTCCGGCGACGGCCGCCAGGCCGAGGACGAGGAAGCCGGCCAGCAGGACGACGAAGAGGGCGAACGATCCGTCCATTCTGGTGGTCTCCGATAACCTGTTTTGGCGCCTTCAGTGGTTACTCGGATAGTAGGCTCTTGCGCGTAACCTGTCAAGTGGTTTAAGGTGGTTACCAGATGACCGACTTCATCCCGCCCTACCACTACGTCAGCGTCGACACCGCGCTCGAGTTCGTCGATACGATCGAGACCGAGAAGGGCGTGCCTGTCGATCGATTCACTTCAACCGGCGTGGCCATCGATTGGTTGCGACAACACGGCCTTCTGCACGAGCCGATCGAGGCCGAGGTCGAGGCGCTGCGGAGGCCGGGGCCGGACAGCGACAAGGCCCTGGCCCGGATCAGGCGCGTCCGTGAGGCGTTGCGTGAGATCGTCACGGCGAGCGTGGAGGGCCGACCGGCGGCCGGGCGTGCGATCGACCTGGTCAACCGGGTGATGCTCGAGCGCCAGCGGTTCCTCCTCGTCTGCGGCGACGGCGGCGAGCTCGACCATCGCCACGAGGGCGACGCGATCGCGGACGTCCTGGCCCGGCTGGCGGAGCGGGTCGCCCGACAGGTGATCAGCCCCGACGCGGACCGGTTGCGGGTCTGCGCGAGCGACTCCTGCGACTGGGTCTTCTACGATTCGTCGCGGACCGGCCGGCGGCGCTGGTGCGACATGACGACCTGCGGCAACCGCGCCAAGGCGGCTCGGCATCGTGCCCGGACACGCGACACGAGTCCCGCGGATGCGGAAACGGTCACCCTGGGTACCACGCCCCCACGAGCCCCGGCGGCGACCGCCTGACGATCGCGTCGGCGGCGATCAGTCGCGGACGACGATGTTCACCAACCGGCCGCCGGCGTGGATGATCCGGGCCGGCGTGCGTCCCGCGAGCCCGGCGACGATCTTCGGCCGCCCCAGCGCGAGCGCCTCGAGCTCGGCCTGGGAGATCCCGACCGGCACGACGACCCGATCGCGGACCTTGCCGTTGATCTGGATCGGGACCTCGCGGGTCTCGTGGGCGATGGCGGACTCATCGACCGTCGGCCAGGTCTGGGCATGGATGGACGCCCACGGCCGCCCGGCGGCGGCCGCCCGGCGGCTCCACAGCTCTTCGGTGATGTGCGGCGCAGCGGGGGCCAGCATGAGCAGGAGCAGGTCGACCGCCTCGTTCCAGGCGGCTCCGTCGGCGATCTCGGTCCCTCGGTAGTGAAGGAGCAGATTCGAGAGCTCCATGAGGTGCGAGACCATCGTGTTGAACTTGAACTCGGTGTACTCGGTCGTGACGACGCGCAACGTGCGATGAGCGGCCATCCGGATCGCCCGCTCGGCGGCCGTCGCGTCCTCGCCCGCCGGCAGGTGACCGCCGTTCGGGTCGCCGTGCTCGTGCCCGGTCGGGTCGAGCGCGATCGTCCAGACCCGGCCCAGGAACTTGTGCACGCCGCCGATCCCCGTCGGACTCCACGGCCCGCCCTGGTCCCACGGCCCCATGAACATCAGGAACAGGCGGATCGTGTCGGCCCCGTACCTGGCGACCAGGTAGTCGGGGTCCTGGACGTTTCCGCGTGACTTGCTCATCCGCTCGCCGTCGGCGCCCAGGATCTGGCCCTGGTTGAACAGGCGCTTGAATGGCTCGTCCTGGGCGACCAGGCCGATGTCGCGCATCGCCTTGGTCCAGAACCGGCTGTACATGAGATGCATGACCGCGTGCTCGGCGCCGCCGGTGTACTGGTCGACCGGCGTCCAGCGGTCGACGAGGGCGCGGTCGATCGACGTCTCCTCCTTGTGCGGCGACAGGTAGCGGAACCAGTACCACGACGAGTCGACGAAGGTGTCCATCGTGTCGGTCTCGCGCCGGGCGGGCTGCCCGCAGCGCGGGCAGGCGACGCGCAGGAACGCCTCGTCGTGGTTCAACGGGTTCTCGCCCCGGCCGCCGTAGTCGACCGTGTCCGGTAAGCGGACCGGCAGGTCCTCGTCGGGGACGGGCACGATGCCGTCCCGCTCGCAGTAGATGATCGGGATCGGCGTCCCCCAGTAGCGCTGACGGCTGAACAGCCAGTCGCGCAGCCGGTAGGTGACGGTCGCCTTGGCCCGCCCGTCCTGGGCCAGCCAGTCGACGATCGCGCGCGCCCCCTCCGGGGCGGACATGCCGCTGAACCGGTCCGAATGCACCAGGCGCTCGTCGGGAGTGTGGGCGATGTAGGCGTCGTCCAGCGCCTCGTCGTCGGAGGTTCCGGCCGGCGCGATGACCCGGACGATCGGCAGCCCGAACCGGGTGGCGAAGGCGAAGTCGCGCTCGTCGTGGGCGGGCACGGCCATGATCGCGCCGGTCCCGTAACCGGCCAGGACATAGTCGGCGATCCAGATCGGGACCCGCTCCCCGTTGACCGGGTTGATCGCGTCCGCGCCCAGGTAGACGCCGGTCTTCTCGCGATCGGTCGACAGGCGTTCGATCTCGGTCTCGGAGCGGGCTGTCGCGACATACGCCTCGACTTCGGCGCGTCGGTCCGGCGCGGTCAGCGTCTCGACGAGGGCGTGCTCGGGCGCCAGGACCATGAATGTCGCGCCGAAGAGGGTGTCCGGCCTGGTCGTGAACACACGCAGGTCCGCCCCGCCCGGCTGGTGGTCGTCGGGCGCGGTCGTGAACACGACCTCGGCGCCTTCGCTCCGCCCGATCCAGTTCGTCTGCTGGAGGCGGATCGGCTCCGGCCAGTCGATGCCGGTGAAGTCGAGCAGTTCGTCCGCGTACTTGGTCGTCCGGAGGTACCACTGCTCCAGGTCGCGCTTCTCGACCGGCGAGCCGCACCGCCAGCAGTGGCGATCGGCGCCCTCGACCTGCTCGCGCGCCAGCGTCCCGTCGTTGGGGCACCAGTCCACCGGGGACATCCGGCGATAGGCGAGGCCGGCCTCCAGGAAGCGCAGGAACAGCCACTGGTTCCAGCGGTAGAACTCGGGATCGCAGGTGACGAGCTCGTAGCGCCAGTCGAACACGGCGCCCATGGACCGGAACTGCACCCGCTCGTGCTCGATGTTCTGCATCGTCCAGTCGCGCGGGTTGATGTCGTTCTTGATCGCGGCGTTCTCCGCCGGCAGCCCGAATGCGTCGAAGCCGATCGGGAAGAACACGTTCTCGCCGTGCATCCGGTGGAACCGGGCGAGCGCGTCCGTGGGGGTCACGATGTACCAGTGCCCGATGTGGAGGTCGCCCGACGGGTACGGGTACATCGTCAGGATGTACGACTTCGGTCGCGACTCGTCATCCAGATCCGTCGCGTGCAGCCCGATCTCGTCCCAGCGGGCCTGCCAGCGCGGCTCGATCTCGGTCGGGTCGTAGCGCTCCAGGCGGGTCCGCTGCGGCCGGCCGGCCGGAGTCTTGTCGGTTGTACTGTCGGTGGCCGTCACGATCGGTCGCCCCTCTGACACTGAACCCCCCGCCGTTCCCGGTGGGGGGTTGGTGGAGCTACGGGGGTTCGAACCCCGGACCTTCTGAATGCCATTCAGACGCTCTTCCAGCTGAGCTATAGCCCCACGGACGCGGAGCGGCAGTGTATCAAACCGCCTCGCCGGCGACCGCCGAGCCGGCCGTCGCGGGCGTGGCGGACCCGGCGTCGCCAATTGGCACCGCTCGCGTTCGGCAGCGCGGGCCATCGTGCTCGCGCCGTCGTACAGTGGAGGCGATGTCGTTCCTCCTTCGCGCCCGGCCCCGACTCCGTGGTGTCCGGCCGGTCATCGCGACCGTCGGGCTCGCCCTGGCGCTCGTCGGCTGCGGCAGCGATGTCGTCCCCACGCCGGCCTCCAGCGAGCCCGCGCCGGCGACGATAGCGCCGGCGACCTTCGCGGTGCCGAGCCCGAGCCCCACGGCCAGCCCGACGCCGACGCCGACACCGAGCCCGACGCCGACACCGAGCCCGACACCCACGCAGACACCGACGATCGTCGACGGTCCGAACATCGTCGGGACGGGCATCGCCCACTGCCCGGGCACGACGAAGAAGGGCCAGACGGGCACGACCGGCTCGCAGTCGAGTACGAACTGGTCGGGCTACGCGCTCGTCACCAGCCGCTCGGTCGTGACCTGCGTGGAGGCCGAGTGGATCCAGCCCAAGGTCAAGTGTCACGGCAAGGCCCACACGTCGGTGTCGATCTGGGTCGGCCTTGGCGGGTTCAACCAGGGTCGGCTGGAGCAGATCGGGACGGCCGCCGACTGCGTCGCAGGGGATGCGGTCGACTACTCGTGGCACGAGTCGCTGCCCAGGGAGCGTCGCGAGATCGACACGCCGGTGTCGGTCGATCCGGGCGACCGGATCTGGGCCCAGGTGCGCCTGCTCAGTGGTTCGCGCTACCAGCTCTCGCTCGCGAACCTCACGACCGAGGATGGGTTCACGGTCAAGGACACCAACAAGGGGCTCCGCCGGACCGAGGCCGAGTGGATCGCCGAAGCGCCGACCGGCTGCTCGCCCTCGTGCAAGGTCCTTCAGATGCCGGACTGGGGCAAGGTCACGTTCGATCACATCGCCGTGACCGTCAACGGCGTCCGCACCACGCTGAAGGCGACCGGCTCGACGCGCGTCCGCCTCAGGCTCGAATCCGACAGCGGGACGACCCGTGCGATCGTGACCAGCACCGCCGGTGACGGCGAGTCGTTCGTCGTGACCTGGCGGCACGCGTAGTCCGTGGCCACCAGAGTCGACGTCGCGGAGGAGCCGGTCCTCATCCACCTCTCCGGCGGAGCCCTGCCCTACACGCTCCGCCGGTCGCCCCGCGCGTATCGCATCCGGGTGGTCGTCGACCCGGCCCGAGGCGCGATCGTCACGGTCCCGGGCGGGCGACGGCTCGGGGCGGGGGAGGGCCGGCGCCTGG
The DNA here is from genome assembly GCA_963719285.1 of uncultured Chloroflexia bacterium. Lineage (GTDB taxonomy): Bacteria > Chloroflexota > Limnocylindria > Limnocylindrales > CSP1-4 > C-114. The sequence goes on along the minus strand of CAVRBO010000001.1, from coordinate 1,471,378 downwards.
CCGCCACGTTCGTGGCCGAGCGGGAAGCCTGGATCCGGGGCCATCTCGCGAAGCAGGCCGAGCGACAGGCCCGCCTGGCCGAGCTCGGGCCCATCGCGGCCGGTTCGCGCGTCCCGCTGTATGGGCAGGAGCACCGGCTCGTGTTCGTGCCGGCACGGGCGGGGACCCGCCGTTCCACGGTGATCCGCGACGCGGGCGCGGCCGAGCTCATCGTCCGGCTCGCGCCCGACGACGGGCGGTCGGCCGCGGACGTGCTGCGCGACTACTGCCGCGATCTCGCCCGGCCGGTCATCGAGGAGGCCCTGGCCGTCCACGGGGCCGCGCTCGGGGTCACACCCACGGCCGTCTCGATCCGCGACCAGCGGACCCGTTGGGGCAGCGCCTCGCGCACTGGCCGCCTGTCGTTCAGCTGGCGCCTGATCCTCGCGCCGCCCGAGGCGCTCGAGACGGTCGTGGTCCACGAGCTGGGCCACCTGAAGGTATTCGGCCACGGCCCGCGCTTCTGGGCGGTCGTCGCCTCGCGCCGCCCGGACCATCGGCTGTGGCAGCGCTGGTTGCGCGACCACGCGTTCGAGCTCCACGCCCTGTTCGACGAACCGCCGGCATAAGGCGGCTCGTCCGGACCTGCCCGGCCGCGGCCGCGTGTCGGAGGGTCGCCGATCGCGCGTCTCGCCGGGCTTCGACGGCCGGCACGCGGCCACGTCGAAGGTCGGCGAGGTGGGTGGTGGAGATGAGGGGACTCGAACCCCTGACCCCTGCGATGCGAACGCAGTGCTCTTCCGGCTGAGCTACATCCCCACGCGGCGGATCCGGGGGACCCGCGGTCGACGAGGCCGACCGGGCCGAGAGTGTAGCACGGCTCCTGGCCCGATCCGTCCGCCTCAGACGTGCTGGAAGTGGGTGTCCTTGAACGTCGTCGGGTACTTGAGACCGTAGCCCGCGACCCGGTCCATGCCGATGTGGGCGACGCCGATCGCACCCGCGATCGCGAGCCATCCGACGCCGAGCGCGAGGCCCAGACCGAGGATGGCGCCCGCGGTCACGAGGTTGTGGGCGAGGTTGTAGGTCATGGATCCCAGCCTCGTTCCGCGGACGTAGCCGATGGCCGAGATGTCCGGCACGAGGAGCAGCGGCACGAAGACCGGCCAGGGCCCGCCGAGCGCACCGAAGCCGACGCTACCGGCGATGAACAGGGGCAGGCCTTCCGCCCGCAGGATCGCGCGCACGGCGCTTCGTGGCGCGGCAGGTACGCTGGCGAGGCGTGGTTCCGCGGCAGCGGGTGCCTGGTGGGCGGTCATCGGGTGCGTCCTCCTGGTCGGTGCGGCCTGACCGGTCCGTCCGGCTGATGGCTATATGATGTAGCCTTGCAAGGCTAGTGTCAATAGCCTAACCTTGGCCCATGAGTCCGGCCCGAGCCAAGACCACCGATGAAGCGATCGTCGAGACTGCGGCCCGTCTGCTCGAATCGGGCGGCCTCGACGCGTTGACGATGCAGGCGGTCGCGGCCGAGGTCGGGGTCCGGGCGCCGTCGCTCTACAAGCGCGTCCGCGACCGCGCGGCGCTCGTGGTGGCGGTCCAGGAGGCCGCCGCCGGCGAGCTCGAGGTCGCCCTGTCCGGAGCCACCAGGGGCAAGGATCCGCGGGCCGACCTGATCGCGATGGCCGATGCGTTCCGGGCCTTCGCGCATCGGCGGCCCGGCGCGTACGGACTCCTGTTCGCGGCGCTCCCCGACGACATGCGGATCTCGCCCGCGTCGAACGAGGCGGCCGTCGCGCCGGTGCTGGCGGCCCTCACGGCGCTCGTGCACGATCGGCACCGGGGCGGCGGCAAGGGCGGTTCGAAGGGCGCGAAGGGGCGGATCGAGGAGCCGCTCGATGCCGCGCGGCTGTTCGTCGCCTTCGCCCACGGCTTCGTGACGATGGAGCTGGCCGGCGCCTTCCGGCTGGGCGGCGATGTCGATCGGGCCTGGCGGACGGGGGTGACGACGATCGTCGACGCGGTGGCGGCGCGCCGCCCGAGATAGGGCCTCCGGCCCATTGACGGATAGAACATTTGTTCTATCATCAGGGCGCGATGACCCACGCTTCCCCCGACGTCACGGCGGCCCTGGCGACCCTTCAGGCTCGCTGGGGATCGGCAGCTCCGCGGGCCGCCGGTGAGGTCGTCGGGGCGCTGGCCACGGTGCCCCTGCCGTCCGAGCTGGCGGCGCTCCCCGAGGTCGCGCCACGGCACGACGAGGCCTCGGTCGTGCCCACCGGCTTCGCCGCCCTCGACGCGATCCTCGGCCTGGGCGGCGTCCCCCGCCAGGCCGGCCTCGCCCTCCGGGGCGACCATTCGAGCGGCAAGACGACGCTCGCCATGCGACTCGTGGCGGAGGCCCAGGCGGCCGGCTCGATCGCCGCCTGGCTGGACCTGTCACGCAGCCTCGATCCGGTCGAGGCCGTCGCCCGTGGCGTCCGGCTCGAGTGGCTCGTCGTCCTGACCCCCGAGTCGCTCGACGAGGGCCTGGCGATGGCCGGCTCGCTCGTCCAGGGTCGGGCGGTCGACCTCCTCGTCGTCGACCTCGCGGTCGACATGGAAGCGACCGTCAAACCTGAGCCTCGCGTCGCTCGGGCAGGTTCCGTGCCGATCCCCGCGCGGGCAGGACCAGCGGGCGAAGGCGCCGGGGTGACCCGGCGCACGCCAGGCAGCCAGGGTTCTAAGAGCCCCGGTGTGGCCGATCGGCTCCGTCGGCTGGCGGCGATCGCCCGGCGGGCCGGCGTCCTGCTCGTCGTCCTCGAGCCACCGGGGCTGCCGAGCGGCATGACCGGTGCCCTCGCCGAGGTGGCCGGCCTCCGCCTGGAGGTCGCCCGGCGGACGTGGATCCGGCTCGGCCGCGACGTCGTGGGCCAGCGGATGGAGGTGACCGTCGCCCGGAACCGGTTCGGGCCGTCGGGCCGGCGGGCGGATCTGCGGATCCTCTACGCGGACGGCGGCGAGCGCGATCGATGTCTCGGCCGGGACCCGCTCCTCCGCGAGGCTCCGGCCATCCCTTCAGAGGCCCCCGTCCACCCGTTCGTCGAGACCACCAGCCATGCGCCTCCTCCATCTCCACTGGCCGCACCTCCTGCTCCGTCTCGCCCGGTCGCGCTCCACGTCGTTCCCGTCGACGGTCGACGGCTCCGTCGGCCCGATCGTCCTCGGCGGCCAGCCGTGGACGCCGGGCACGGTGCTCGACGCGAGTCCGGCCGCGATGGCCCTGGGCGTCCAGCGCGGACAGCCGCTGGGGACCGCACACCGACTGGCGCCTGAGGCCCTCTTCCTCGATCCGGACCCGCTCGCGGACGGGGCGGCGGTCGAGACGGCCCTCGAGCGGCTCGCGGGGTTCAGCCCCGGGATCGCCGGGGAGACGGATCCGGCCGACCGCGCGTTCGGGCGGATCGAGATCCAGATCGACGGGCTCGAGCGGTTGTGGGGCCCCGAGCCCGAGCTCGTGGAGCGGATCCGCACGGCACTCGCCCCGATCCTGCCGGGCTCGCCCCGGGCCGGTATCGCCGGGACGCGTTTCGCCGCGCTGATCGCCGCCACCTCCGCGACCGAGTCGCCGCACCGTCCGGCACCGTTCACCACCCCCGGTGGTGGTAGGCACCTGGATCGCACCGTTCTGCGCCAGCCACCACCCTCGGTGGTACGCCCTGCACGGGGTGGCGCGACAGCAGTGGCGAGCACCATCTCCGGTGGTATCCGGCACGGAACGGAGCACGGGACGGAGCACGGAACGGAGCACGGAACGGCCCGCGCCACGACCGAGGGGCCGCTCACCTCGGTCGAGCCGGGTGGCGAGGCCGCGTTCCTCGCCCCACTCCCCGCCGCCCTGTTGCATGGCGATCCCGAAGTCCGTGCCCGGCTGGCCCGGTTCGGGCTGGGGCGGATCGGCCAGGTGGCGGCCATCCCGCGTTCGGCGCTGGTGGCCCGGTTCGGGACGGACGGGGAGCTGCTCCACGCTCGGGCCCGGGGCGAGGAAACCGATCCGTTCCGGCCGCGACGGGCACCCGAGCGGATGTCGCTCGCGCTCCCGGTCGAGCCGGCGGTCGACGACCTGGAGCCGCTCCGGTTCCTCCTCCACCGGCTCGTCGCCGCGCTCGCCGACCAGCTCCTCGCCCGCGGGATGGCGACGGCGACGGTCCACCTCCGCCTGGCGCTCGACGTGACGTTCGCGCCCCGTGGCACCTCGCCGGACATCGCCATCGAGCAGCGCCTGCCCGAACCGACCGCCGAGGCCGAGGCCATCGAGCGCCTGCTCTTCGCCCGCCTGGAACGGACGCCGCCGTCCGCGCCGGTCGCCCGCCTGGAGCTCGAGCTGGCCGAGGTCGCCCCGGCGGCCGGTCAGCAGCTGGCCCTGTTCGTTCCCCAGGCGGCCCGCTCGGCCCGTCTCGGCTGGCAGCTCGTCCGCCTGGCCCTCACGTTCGGGGAGGACCGGATCCGATGGGCGGAGATCGGCGACCCGGAGGCGCCGCTGCCCGAGGCGCGCTGGCGCTGGGTGATGCCGGGGGTCGGCTCCGCGGCGACGGTCTCCTCGCCGGTCGTGAGCCCCGGCCGGGAGGCCGCTCGATGACCCGGCTCCTGCGCGAGCACCCCACGATCGAGGCGGAGGTGGATCCGGCCGGCCGGCTCGTCGCGATCGCGTGGAACGGCCGGCGCGAGCAGGTGGAGGTGTGCAATCGCTGGCGGGTGGAGGAGTCGTGGTGGCGGGAGGGGATCTCGCGCGACTACTTCAAGGTCGTCGGGCGTCGCTGGCTGGCCCTCGTCTATCTGGACCGGACCGACGGGACGTGGCACCTGGAGCGCCTCTACGACTGAGCGGCCTCGCCGGCAACGCGCCGTGCGGCGCCGGTCGCCCGCCCTCAGCGAACGTGCGAGGACCCCAGCGCGAGGCTCGTCACGAGCATCACCGCGAACAGCCCGACGACGAACAGCAGCGCTCCGAAGTCCCGACGTCGTGTGGATTGCACATCCGTTCCCCCGTACGCCGGGCCCCGCCCGGTGATGGCGACACGACCCACGACGAGTGACCGGGCCCCGGCGTGATGCCGGGCGTGCGATCCCGGTCCGATCGGTGGGATCGCCAGGAGTGGCAGGGGCCCCGCCACCGAAGTGACGAGGCCCCTGCGGCCAAGACGCCCGCTCACCAGGCGTATTGGCGGGTCGGCGGCCGATCATCGCGACCGGGCGCCGCCGGGATCATCCCGCACCCCCAGGCGCAGGATGGTATCTATTCAGCTCGCGGCACCTTCGGCTGCGAGCACGAGCGGGAGGATGCCGAGGATGAGCAGTGCGGCGACCGCCAACGCCACCGCGGAGCGGAGGAGTCGCGTGGTCACCGGTCGATACTGCCGCATCGTGGATACCCAGACGCCGCGTTGTCCTGAGATGTTACGCGTTCCGAAGGCGATTCGGATGAGTTTTTCTCAGAAAGGCTGGCGGAATCTTGCAGCCGGACCGACGACCTTCACGCCGACGCCGGTGAAGGTGATCGCGATCCTGTAGGTGCCGGCCTTCAGGCCGCTCGGCGACCCGATCGCGGCGCCATGGATCATGAAACTGAGCTTCTGGCCGGGGTACAGCAGGACGGTCCGTGAACCATGGGCCCGGGACTTGCCCGTCGCATCGCGGACATGCCAGGTGATCGTCCCGCGCTCCGGGATGTTGCCGGCGTTGGTGATCGACTCCCAGATGTTCAGGGTGACCTTGCCGCCGGAGACGGCGATACCGCTCGGCTTGACGCGCATCACGAGCCTGTGATCTGGTGCGTAGAACTTCGAGCGCAGGACGTTCCAGAGCTCGGGGTAGGTGCCGTCGTTGCCGAGGGTCCAGATGCCGACCCCGGCGAGGCCGTTCGCGATCGCGTAGTCGTCCTTCGCGGCGACGCTGAACTCGTCCTCGAAGTAGACCTCGCGGTCGCTCCTGGACGCGGCGTCGTAGTAGGTGAACCAGCCGCTGCCCTGGGCGGTGTCCTCGTGGCGGACGATCTCCGGGTGCTGGGCGAGCCAGGTCCTGATCGATGAGTAGGTCACGCTCCAGACGCCGCCGTGGTTCGGGACGCTGGGCTGGACCTTGGCGTTCGCGACCGGGCTCGTGACGGGCCAGTCGTAGCCGTAGTAGCCGATGCCCATGATGATCTTGGAGGCCGGCGCGCGGGTCAGGTAGCGACTGATGTGGATCTTGACCGTGCGGGTCGTGTTGTCGAGCGGCGCCATCGCGCCGGCCACGGTCGAGCCGCTCCAGCGATAGTTGTACGTCATCACGAACATGTAGTCGACGATCGGGACGAGGCCCCTGACGAGGGTCCCGCCCGCCCCGGCCGATGTGGCCACCACGAGTTGGGCGCCCTTGATCCGCGCCCGCAGCGCCTTGCCGAACCTGTCGACGAAGGCAAGGAAGCCCGCGGCCTGGCTCTCGGGGAGCGGCTCGAAGTCGAGGTTAGCCCCATCCGCGGAGCGCTGGACCATGAGGTCGAGCGCCTGCTTGATGAACCGGTCCTGGGCGGCCGCGCTGCCGAGGAACGCGGTCATCTTGGTGAGGGCTCCCGAATCGAAGAGCTGGAAGGTCGGGACGACCCGCACGCCGGCCGCGTGGGCGGCATTGGTCACGGCGATCGCGTTGTCGCTCATGTACGCCTTGGCGCCCGCCGCGGTCATCCCGATCGAGCCGTTGGCGGCGATCCCGAGGCCGAAGAACGCGATGGTCGAGACGAGGTCGTACTGGAGCCGCCCGGCCGTGCCGGCGTCGAGCTTCCAGTACGGCAGGTAGCCGTACACGATCCGGCTGAGCGGTCGGGTCTGCGCGACGAGCGGACGGATCCCCGGGTCGACGACGGCGGCGGACCCGGCCGTCACCACCCGCGCCGGACCGGCGGCCGCGAGGGCCAGGGCGGCCCGAGGGCCGGAGATGAACGATCCGGCGACCAGGATGAAGGCGATCCCGATGCCGGCCAGGCGGCCGAGCGCGCGTGCGGAAGGCTGGGCGCGCGCGACCCGCGGGTGAGCCGTGGGTTGCGACATGGCTGCATTAGACCCCACCAGACCCCAGCCGACCAGCGTACGAAGGGGCCATGGGCTCCGGTCCCATCGGGTGGTGCGTCCGCGTCAGTAGAACGTCTGTTCTATCATGAGCGGTCCGATGGTCGACCGGATCCCGTTCGCCGAGCTCCACTGCCACACCAACTTCTCGTTCCTCGACGGTGCCTCGGCGCCCGACGAGCTGGTAGAGCGAGCGGTCGCCCTGGGACTGTCCGGGCTGGCCGTCACCGATCACCAGGGCCTGTACGGCGTCGTCCGGTTCGCGACCGCGGCCGCGGAGGCGGGCATCCATCCGGTCATCGGCGTGGAGGTCGAGTTCGTCGACCCGGCGGTCCCCGATCCGGGCGGCCTGGTCGTACCCGCTCGCCGGGCGGGTCGTCGCCGGGCGCGGCCCGGACCCGCGGTGTTCGGCGGGCTGGACGTCGCGCCGGACGGGGCGGCGGGGGCGGCGGACCTGCCGATCGAGGGTCGGCCGGCCCGCCCCCGGCCGGTGCGGACGCGCCTGCCGGGTCATCGCGCCACGGTCAAGGAGGACCTCCGCGGAGTGGGCACGGGCGTGCGCGGGCCGCATCTCGTGCTCCTGGCCAGGGATGCGATGGGCTATCGGAGCCTCTGCCGGCTCGTCTCGCGGGCGAACATGGCCGGCACGAAGGGCGTGCCCCGGTTCAGCCAGGCGCTCCTGGCCGAGCACGCCGAGGGCCTGGTCGCGCTGTCGGGATGCCGCGACGGGGAGATCGCCCGGCGGCTCCTCGCCGGCGACCGCGAGGGCGCCCGTGCGGTGGCGGAGCGGTACGCACGCCTCTTCGGCTCCGCTGCCGGTGGCGGTGGCGGTGGCGGCGCCGGCCGTCGCGCCGGCCGAGCCGGTCGGGGCAGCTATCGGGCCGCTCTCCGGGGAGTGGCGACGCGTCCGTCGCGTCGGCCGGCTTCGTCCTCGAGCTCCAGCACCACCTCGCGATGGACGACGACTGGCTCGTGGCGGAGACGGCGCTCCTGGCCGAGGAACTGAGCCTGCCGGTCGTCGTGACCAACGACGTCCACTACGCCCTGCCCGAGGATCGTGAGTTGCACGACGTCCTCACGGCGATCCGCCACGGCCGCTCGCTCGAGACGCTGGCCGACCTGCGCAGCCCGACCGGCGAGGCGTACCTGAAATCGGCCGACGAACTCGCCAACCTTCCGCCCGGCGACGTGGAGACCGAGTCGACGGACCCCCGCACGGCCCGGGCCTGGGCGGAGGGGTTGCGCTCGGCGGGCGAGCTGGCCGCCGCGTGCTCGGTCGAGCTGGGCTTCGAGCGCTACCGCTTCCCGGGGTTCGCGGTCCCGAACGGGGAGACGCCGTTCAGCCATCTCTCGCAGCTGTGCTGGACCGGCGCGCAGTGGCGCTATCACCCCATGACCCCGGCGGTCGTCCGCCAGCTCGCCCATGAGCTCGACGTCATCGAGCGGACGGGCCTCGCCGAGTTCTTCCTCATCTGCTGGGATCTCATGCGCTTCGCCCGCGAGCGGGGGATCCCGGCCCAGGGTCGGGGCAGCGCGGCGGACTCGATCGTGGCCTACGTCCTCGGCATCACCCGGGTGGACCCGATCCGCCACAACCTCCTGTTCGAGCGGTTCATCAACGAGGGCCGGACCGCCTACCCGGACGTCGACATCGACTTCTCGTCCGAGCGCCGCGAGGAGGTCATCCAGTACGTCTACGAACGCTACGGCCCCGACCACACGGGAATGGTCTGCAACCTCGTCACGTACCGGGCCCGTTCGGCCGTGCGGGAGGTGGGGGTCGCGCTCGGCTTTCCGCGGCCACTCGTGGATCGGGTGGCGAAGGCCCTCGAGACGTACGACAGCGTGATGGTCCGGCGCGACCTGGAGGCCGAGGGCGGATTCGGGCAGTTCTTCCACCGCCCGGGGGAGGGGGAACCGCCCGAGGCGGGAGCCGCCGCCCGGTCCGGGGAGCGCGGCCTCACGGATCGGATGGGCCAGCTCGCGGGGAGCGGCGCGGCGGCGGGGAGCGGCGCGGCGGGGAGCGGCGCGGCGGGCGGCGGCGCGGCGGGCGGCGGCGCGGCGGGCGGCGGCGCGGCGGGCGGCGGCGCGGCGGGCGGCGGCGCGGCGGGCGGCGGCGCGGCGGGGAGCGGCGCGGCGGGGAGCGCTTCGTCCCGGATACCACCCGGGGTGGTGGTACGTGCCGGATCGGGGGTCGATCCGGACCGGATACCACCGGGGGTGGTGCGACCCGCACGGGATGGTGCCGGGGCCGTGGTTAGCACCATCGGGGGTGGTAGGTGGCACGAAACAGGGAGGCCGGGACCGGGACCGGGATCGGGATCGGGGCCGGGGTCGGGACCGGGGTCGGGGCCCGAGTCCGGGACACTCGCGCTGGCGCCGGGCAGCAAGCCGGCGATCCGGTCGGGTGGCGCGTCCGACGATGAGGGCGGGCCGGGCGACACACCCGCGAGCGTCCGCTGGCTGCGCGATGGACCGCCGCCGAGCGCCCCGGGTACGGTCGACGGGCGGTGGATCGACCCGGAGTCCGGTGTGCTCGAGCCGCCGGGCCGGCGATCGGATCGGCTCGGGCGGCCGGAGCGCTGGGATCCGCCGGCCCCGCCCACGCAGGCGGTGGGTCGAGGCGGCCCCGGGCACTCGTCGGTCGCCCGGGTCGAGCCGGAGCCCCGTCCCCAGCCCCGCGGCGGCAGCACCCGCGGCCTCTCGGACTGGGAGCGCTGGCTGGAGTTCTGCGCCCGCATCGATGGTTTCCCGCGCCACCTGAGCATCCATTCGGGCGGGATGCTCGTGACGGCGGCCCCGCTCATCGACATCGCCCCGCTCGAGCGGGCGACGATGCCCGGGCGGGTCGTCGTCCAGTTCGACAAGCGCGACGTCGAGACCCTCAAGCTGATCAAGCTCGACCTGCTCGGCCTGGGCATGCTCGCCGCGATCGACGAGACGCTCCAGCTCATCGAGCACGATGGGGCCGCCTGCCTGGACCTGGACCGCTTGCCCGAGGACATCCCGGAGGTCTTCGAGATGCTCCAGGCGGCCGATACGGTGGGCGTGTTCCAGGTCGAGAGCCGGGCCCAGATGCAGACGCTCCCCAAGAGCCGGCCCAGGAACCTCGACGACCTGGTGGTCGAGGTCGCGATCATCCGGCCCGGCCCGATCCAGGGCAACGCCGTCCACCCGTACCTGCGCCGCAAGCAGGGCCTGGAGCCCGTGACTTACCTCCACCCCACCCTCGAGCCGATCCTGCGCGACAGCCTGGGGGTCATCCTCTACCAGGAGCAGGTGATGCGGATCGCCATCGACGTCGGCGGCTTCAGCCCGGCCGACTCGGACGGGTTCCGGCGGGCGATGGGGACCTGGCGGTCGACCAAGGAGATGGAGAAGCTCCATCGCCGGTTCGTCGACGGCTGCCTGCGCCAGCCGGGCATGGACGAGCCGATGGCCGAGGAGCTCTTCCGCCAGGTGGCGGCGTTCGCGAGCTTCGGGTTCGCCAAGAGCCATGCCGCTGCGTTCGCCCGGACCGCGTACGAGTCGTCGTTCCTGAAGCTCTTCTACCCGGCCCAGTTCGTCGTGGGCCTGATCAACGCCCAGCCGATGGGCTTCTACCCCGTCGAGGTGCTCGTCAACGACGCCAAGCGCCACGGGGTGGCGGTCCTTCCTGTCGACATCAACGCGAGCTCATTCAAGACGACGACCGAATGGGTGGGCCCGGACGGCGGTCCCGAGCCGATCCGCTCGCCGGCCTGTGTCGTGCCGTCCGCGGCCGCCAGGCAGCGCTGGGCCGCCGGGACCGCGACGGACTACGGGGTCCGGCTCGGTCTGGGACTCGTCAAGGGGATCGGCGAGGAGCACGAGGCGCGGCTCGACAAGGAGCTCAGCAGGGGTCCGTACCGGGGTCTGGCCGACGTCGTGGAGCGGACCGGCTTGGCGGAGGAGGTCATCGAGCGGCTCGTGCGGGTCGGCGGGCTCGATTCGCTGGGCCGGCCGCGGCGCGAGCTGCTGTGGCAGCTCCGCGAGGTGGCCGGCGCGACGAAAGGCAAGGCCGTGCGGCGGGTCGCCCGCCGGGCCGCCGGCCGACCGATGGACCTGCGCCTGCCCGCGACGCCGGTCCCGCCGCTCCCGGCGATCTCCGAGACGGAGCGGCTCGGGGATTCGTACGCGGTCATCGGCATGGATGCCCAGCGCCAGGTCGTGGGCTTGTTCCGGCCGGCCCTGGAACGGCTCGGGGCGGTGACGAACGCGGTCCTCGCCGAGCGGACCCCGGGCCGAGTGCGGATCGGTGGGCTCGTCGTCACCCGCCAGCACCCCATGACGGCCAAGGGCACGGTCTTCCTCGCCCTCGAGGACGAGACGGGCATGGTCAACGTCACGCTCTGGCCGAAGACCTGGGAGCGCCTGCGGGGCGTCGTCCGTCGCCACGCGCTCCTGCTCATCGACGGGGAGCTCCAGCGGGACACGAGCGTGGTCAACGTCGTCGCCCACGACGCCCGGCCGCTCGTCGAGGAAGCGTCACGGGTCGGCGGGCCGGGCCGGCCCCCTGGCGTCCGGCAACTCGGCCATGCCGGGATGCGCCGGCTCGGGTGAAACCGGTCAGCGCCGGCGGGCGGCCTGCTTCTGGCGGTTGTTGGGGCGGTTCGGCGCCGGGTTCATGAGCCGCAGCAGGCGACGGTAATAGCCCAGGCCCGCCCCGATCACGATCCCGAAGATCACCGACGTGATGAGGATCTGCCCGAACACGGAGATCGATGCGGACGCCTCGTCGGGCGAGATCGCCACGACCGCGGCGAGCGCACCGAGCGAACCGAAGAGTCCGGCGAGGCCACCGGCCAGGTAGGAGGAGCGCTTGGCGAGGATGGCCGCCAGGTAGATGCCACCGATAGCCGGCGGGCTGGGGATCCCGAGGAACAGGAGGGCGAGGATCGACGCCACGATGCCGAGCGGCGATCCGGACACGGTCGCGGCCTCTCCGGTGGTCACCCCGGAGGCCGCGGGACTCGCCGCCGCGGAGGCGTCCGGACCGACCGACGCGCCCGGCAGGCCCGTTCCCGCGGGCGCTATCTGGACCGCCAGCACGAGGATCACCGCGCTGATCACGACGAGCAGCAGGGGGATCGTGACGGCCCGGCTCATGAGGAGCTCGGGCAGTGCCTTCAGGTCGGCCCGGATGTCGGCCGGTTGGTACGCCTCGCGGAACGCCCGCATGGCACCGACCCGGGCCGGCCGTACGGGGCCGGACGGACCGTCGGACCGTGGCGCCGGGCGACCGCGTCGGACCGGCGCGTCGTCCAGCTCGGCCAGGTCGTCGGCCTCGTCGAGCGCATCGGATCCCTCGGGATGCTCGGCGCGGTAGCGGCGACGCGCCTCGGCGCGTGCGGTCCTCTTGGCTCGGGCCAACGGTTCCTCCTGTGGGATGAGTCCCGGGCATGGTAGTCGGTCGAGCCGTCGTTGCGGGCACGATGGGCGGCAGGTGAGTGGACGGCCCCTGGCGGTGAGTCGCGGTCGAGCGGGTCCGGGTCGTGGGCGGCTCCTGGGTGAGCCGCCGTTGAGTCGGGGAGGGTAGAACAGGACCACACGCCGCCCGGATCACACCCGCCGGGAGGTCATGCGATGGGTCGCGCCCGGCGTTCAGCGGTCTCGTTCGTGGTCGTCCTGCTCGCCCTGGCGGGTCTCATGGTCGCGACGGCCGCGGGGCCGGTCGGGGTCGCCAGGGCGGCGGCCGTCGGCTGGCCGACCTCCACGCTCGTCGTGAGCGAGGTCGTGACCGGCGGCGCCTCGGCATCCGACGAGTTCGTCGAGCTCGAGAACGCGGGCGAGTCGACCGCCGACCTGGTGGACCTCGAAGTCGTGTACGTCACGTCCTCGGGTTCGACGGTGACGGCCAAGGCGAGCTGGACCGCGACCCGTCTCCTCGAACCCGGCCGGCACCTGCTGATCGCGAACGCGGCGGGGGCCTACGCGTCGATCGCGGACGCGACCTACACGGGCGGCTTCGCGGCGACCGGCGGCGCGGTCGTGCTCCGGGCCGCCGGCGGGACGCCGGTCGATGCGCTGGGCTGGGGCGACGCCACGAACGCCTTCGTGGAAGGGACCGCGGCGCCGGCACCGCCCGCCGGCTCGAGCGTGGAGCGCCTGCCGGGCGGGGCGGCCGGAAACGGCACGGACACCAACGACAACGCGCTCGACTGGATCATCCAGGCGTCGCCCGCACCGCAGAACCTCGAGGCGCCGCCGTCACCTGTCGTCACCCCGGTGCCGACTTCATCGATCGGCTCCTCTCCGGGCGCGACGGCCACGCTGGGCATGTGCCCCACGACCCTCCCGACGATCGCGCCCTCATCGGCGCCCCCGTCGCCCTCGCCCTCGCCGACCGTCACGTCGCCAAGTCCTCCGCCGGGCGACGGAACGGTCGCGATCGTCGACGCCCGGGCCCTGCCTGTCGGCGCGGTCGTCCATGTCAGGGGCGCCGTCACGGCCGAAGCCGGCCGGCTCGGCTCCGCCGTCCTGATCGCGATCGCCGATGAGACAGCCGGCATCGTCGTGCACCTCCCGACCGGCACGGCCGGCCCGGCGAGGGGAGCCGTACTTGACGTCGAGGGCAAGCTCGCCGCGCCATACGGGCAGCTCGAGGTCCGCCCGACGGCGGGCGGCGTCCTCGAGACCGGAGCGGAGCCGGAGCCCGAGCCGTTCCCCGTGCTCTCGACCCAGTTGGGCGAGGGACTGGAGGGCGAGCTCGTGTCGATCGAGGTCGTCCTCGACAAGGCGGCCCACAAGGAGACGAACGGCGGCCTGACCATCGACACGCGTGACGCGACGACCGCCGTCCGGGCGACGGTCAAGGCGGACGCGTCGTCCGGCATCGTGCCGACCGACCTGCCGCGCGGAGCACGCGCACGCCTGATCGGCATCGTCGGGCAGCGCGCGACGCGCACGGGTCTGCTGGACGGCTACCGGATCTGGTTGCGCGACCGTGCGGACATCGTCGTGACCGACACCGGCACGGGCGCATCGCCGTCCCCGAGCGGGTCGGCGAGCGCGGCTCCATCGACCCCGAGCGTGTCCATCGCCCAGGCGCTCCTGTCGCAGGGCGAGGATGTCCGCGTCGTCGGGACGGTCACGGCGGCCGGCACGCTGCTGGACTCGAGCGGTCGGGTGGTCGTGATCCAGGACGCGACCGCGGCGATCGCCGCCCGCCTGCCGACCGGCGTCGCGACGCCTCGGGTGGGGGTCCGGTTGCGCGTCGAGGGGACCGTCGGCCGGTCGTACGACGCGCCCCGCATCGTGGCGACGGCCAGCGCCGTCCTGGGCACCGGCGCGTCGGTCCTGCCCCTGGCGATCCATGCGTTGCCCGGCACCGCGTACGAGTGGCGCCTGGTGCGCCTCGAGGGCGTCGTCAGCGACGTCCACCGGACCGGAGATCGCTGGCGCGCGGAGATCGCCATCGGGTCGATCCGCGTCCCGGTCAGCGGCCTGCCGGCCGCAGGACTGCCCGCGACCTCGCTCGTCGAAGGCCGCCGGGCGACCGTGATCGGGATCGTCCGCAGGCCGTATCCGACCGCCACCGACCGCCGCTTCGCGATCGTCCCGCGCTCTGCCGGCGACGTGCGCCTGGGTGCCGCCGCGGATCCGAGCGACGGGGGCGACCCGCTGGCCGGTCCGGGCAGCGGCACCGGCGGCGGCATCTCGAGTGGGCCCGGCGACCCGCTGGCCGCTCCATCCGGGCCGCCCGACGTCGACCTGGCGACGCTCGTCGAGCACGACGGCGAGATCGTCCGTGTCGGCGGGATCGTCACGGCCGTCGAGCCGGACGGGTTCCTGCTCGACGACGGGACGGCCATCGGCCGGATCGCCCTGACGGGCGACGCGACGTCCATGCTCCCGCTCCTGGCGTCGGGCGACGCCCTCGATGCCACGGGGCGGGTCGGCGGCTCCGCGGCGTCGCCCCGGATCGACGTGACCCGGGCATCGGACATCGTGCGCGTCGGCGACCCCGGCCCCGGGATCGGCACGGATGCGAGCGTCGACCCTGGCGCTGGCCCGGGTGGTCGACGTGCCGCCAGCGATGGGCGCTCCACCGGGCTCGAACCCTCGACGACGAGCGGCCTGCCGACCGCGTTCGTGCTCGGTGGAGCCTGTGCCGTGCTCGCCCTGCTCCTCGGGCTGGCGCTCGCGGCACGCCGCCGCAGGGAACGCCAGGACGGCGAGCGACGGGTCGCGGCACGCCTTGCCGCACTCTCGGGCGACGGCTGAGGGCCGGCGCCGGGGACCGCCCACGCTCGCCCGGCGCCGCCAGCACGCTCGGCCCACGTTCGGAGCGGGTTGACGCTCGCACGAACGTGGGACTATCCTCGGCCGAGTTTCGCGCCAGCGAAGCGACCGTTGAGTGAGGGAAGAGGTTTGCCGACGAGCGCGGACCACCGCGTCGCACTCCCGATCGGAGAACGGCAGTACCACATCGGCCTCGGTCCAGGTGAACTGGCCGAGTACATCCTCCTCCCCGGTGACCCCGACCGAACCGCCCGTATCGCGACGCGCCTCGACTCGATCGAGCTGGAGCATCGCAATCGGGAGTTCGCGACGGTCACGGGCTCGTACCGCGGCCTGCGGATCTCGGTGATCTCGACCGGGATCGGCACGGACAACGTCGAGATCGTCCTCGCCGAGGTGTTGGCGATCACGGAACGGCCCACCTTCATCCGGGTCGGCTCCTGCGGCTCCCTCCAACCGGAGATCGGGCTCGGGGACCTGGTCATCACGAGCGGCGCCGTCCGCCTCGAGGCGACCACGAGCTTCTACGTCCACGATGGGTATCCTGCGGTCGCCGACTATGAGGCGATCGTGGCACTCGTCGAGGCCGCGGATCGGCTCGGGCACCGGGCCCACGTCGGGGTGACGGCGACGGCACCTGGCTTCTTCGGCGCCCAGGGGCGCCCGATCCCCCAGTTGCCCATCCGCTACCCGGACCTCGCAGAGGAGATGGCGCGCCAGCGCGTCCTCAACTTCGAGATGGAGGCATCGGCCCTCCTGGTTCTGGCCGGCCTGGCCCGAAGTCGAGCAGGAGTCGTGTGCGCGGTCTTCGCGCAGCGGACCACCGGCGCCTTCGTGACCGAGAAGGCCAAGGAACGAGCCGAGGCGGACTGCGTGGAAACGGGCCTGGAAGGGCTTTGGATCCTCGCCGAGATGGACCGTCAGAAGCTCGAGGCGACGACGGATCGCTGGCGTCCGTCGCTATGGACATGAACGTGAACAGCGGATGCGGGGCATGTGTCCCGTGCCGCCACGCCGAGTAGAAGGAGGAGCGCTCCGATGGCTGAGGCCTATTGCGTCAAGGACAAGATGAAAGTCGAAGTCCAGAACCCCACGCGGATCACGATGAAGAACGGCAAGCCGGCTCTTTCGGGCACCTGCCCGAAGTGCGGGACGAAGGTCTTCAAGATCGGCGGCTGAGACTCTCTCGAGTCCACACGACCCCCGCCGGTCTCCGGCGGGGGTCTTCGTTTCCCCGCCGGGCACGGCCATCAGGGCCGGATGGCCCATCCCTTCGGGCCGCCTGCCGCTGCCTCGATGGCCCGGGCATCGTAGGATGGAAGCTGTCCGGAGCGGCCTCCCCGCGGGTCCCCCTCGCGCGACGGGTCGCCGGGCCCACACGTATCGAACGACCGGCGTGCTCGACACGGGCGCGCCGCGGACCAGGAGGGATCGGACCATGACGACCCGGGTCGGCATCAATGGCTTCGGCCGCATCGGCCGCCAATCGCTCAAGGCACTCATCGAGCGGGCGCCCGACATCGAGGTCGTGGCCGTCAACGACCTGGTCGACACGGAGCTCAACGCGCTCCTGTTCAAGCACGATTCCACCTACGGGGCATACCCGGGCACGGTCGGCCACACGGCGGACGCGCTGATCATCGATGGACGCGAGGTCAAGGTCCTCAGGGAGAAGGATCCGGCTGCGCTTCCATGGGGCGACCTGGGCGTGGACATCGTCCTCGAGTCGACCGGCCTGTTCACCTCCGCCGAGAAGGCCGCGGCCCACATCGCCGCCGGCGCCAAGAAGGTCATCATCAGCGCGCCGGCCAAGGGCGAGGACATCACGATCGTGCTGGGCGTGAACGAAGGGATGTACGACCCGGCCGCCCACAACATCATCAGCAATGCCAGCTGCACGACGAACTGCCTCGCGCCCGCCGCCAAGGTGGTGAACGACCTCCTGGGCATCGAGCGCGGGTTGATGAACACGATCCACAGCTACACGAACGATCAGAAGATCCTCGATGTCGCCCACAAGGATCCGCGACGGGCCCGGGCGGCCGCCCTGAACATCATCCCGACCACCACCGGCGCGGCCAAGGCGCTCGCCCTGGTCATCCCGGAGCTCAAGGGCCGGTTCGACGGCTTCAGCCTGCGCGTGCCGACACCCACGGTCAGCGTGGTCGACTTCACCGCCGACGTGCGCCGCGAGACCACGGCGGAGGAGCTCAACGCCGCCTTCCGGACGGCCGCCGAAAGCCCGATGGCGGGCATCCTCGGCGTCTCGGACGAGCCGCTCGTCTCGACCGACTTCCGGGGCGACAGCCGCTCCTCCATCATCGACGGCGCCTCGACGATGGTCATCGGCGGGACGATGGTCAAGGTCATCGCCTGGTACGACAACGAGTGGGGCTACAGCTGCCGCGTCGCCGACCTCATCGCGTACGTCGCCGCTCGGCTGCCCGCCGCCGTCGCCTGAGCGCGGCGCAGCCCACGGACTGACCTGGCCGAGCGCGGCCAAGCACCATCGAGGGGTCTCATGGACAAGCTCACGATCCGCGACGTGGACACCGCCGGCAAGCGCGTCTTCCTGCGCGTCGACTTCAATGTCCCGCTCGCCGACGGCAAGGTGACCGACGACCAGCGCATCCGGGCCGCCCTCCCGACGATCCGGGCCCTGCTCGCCCAGGGCGCCCGGATCGTGCTGGCCAGCCACCTCGGCCGGCCCGACGGCAAAGTCCAGGACGGACTGCGCCTGCGACCGGTCGCCGAGCGCCTGTCGGCACTCCTGAACCGGAACGTGCCCGTGACCGGCGATGCGCTCGGGATCGGCACGGAGGACGCCGTGAAGCGGTTGCGGAACGGGGAGATGCTGCTCCTCGAGAACCTCCGCTTCCACGCGGAGGAGGAGAAGAACGACCCGAAGTTCGCGGCTCAGCTCGCGTCGTACGCCGACATCTACGTGAATGACGCGTTCGGGACCGCCCATCGCGCCCACGCGTCGACGGTCGGGGTACCGCTGCTCCTGCCCGCCTACGCGGGCCTCCTCATGGAGGCCGAGATCAAGGCGCTGTCGAACCTCCTCGAGCACCCCGCCCGGCCATTCGCGGCCGTCGTGGGCGGCGCGAAGGTCTCCGACAAGATCAAGGTCCTCGAGCACCTGCTCACGAAGGTCGACCTGCTCGTCGTGGGCGGCGGCATGGCCAACACGTTCCTGCTCGCCCAGGGCAAGGCCATCGGAAAGAGCCTGGCGGAGCCCGATCGGGTCGAGGCGGCCCGGTCGATCATGGCCGCCGCCGAGGCCAAGGGGGTGCCGGTCATCCTGCCGGTGGACGTCATCGTGGCCAAGGAGGTCACCCGCGGGACGGAGTACAAGACCCTCCCCGCCGAGAAGATCCCGGCCAGCTGGCACATCGTCGACACGGGCGTGAAGACCCGGCAGCTCATGGAGGAGGCGCTCGAGCCGGCCCGGACGGTCTTCTGGAACGGCCCCCTCGGCGTCTTCGAGATCCCGTCCTTCGCCCATGGCACGATGGCGATGGCCCGCTTCCTGGCCGCCAAGGCCGAAGGCGGCGCGACCGTGGTCGTCGGGGGCGGCGATTCGGTCGCCGCGCTCCAGAAGCAGGACCTCGCCGACAGGATGACCCACATCAGCACCGGCGGCGGGGCCTCGCTCGAGTTCCTCGAGGGCCGCGAGCTGCCGGGGATCGCCATCCTCCAGGATCGGCCGGCGGAGCCGCCCAAGCCGCCCAGGTCGCGCAAGCCCGCCAGCACCGGTGCCCGGTCATGACGATCGACACCACGATCGACGGGGTCGACGCGCGCGAGATCCTCGATTCGCGGGGCAATCCCACGATCGAGGTCGACGTAGTGCTTGCCGACGGGTCCGTTGGCCGGGCGGCGGTCCCCTCGGGGGCCTCGACCGGCGTCAATGAGGCGGTCGAACTGCGCGACGGGGACAAGAAGCGCTACGGCGGCAAGGGCGTCCTCAAGGCGGTCGCGAACGTCGTCGACCGGATCGGCCCCGAGGTCGTCGGCCTGGACGCCGCGGACCAGCCGGGCATCGACCGGCTCCTCATCGACCTGGATGGCACGCCCAACAAGGCCGAGCTCGGCGCCAACGCGCTGCTCGGCGTCTCGCTCGCATGCGCCCACGCCGCTGCGTCCGCCCATGAGCTGCCGCTTTACCGGTATCTCGGGGGCGTGGGGGCCCGCATCCTGCCCGTACCGCAATTCAACATCCTCAATGGCGGCAAGCACGCCCAGGACTCGACCGATTTCCAGGAGTTCATGGTCATGCCGGTCGGCCTCGACACGTACGCCGAGGCGCTCCGGGCCGGCGCCGAGATCCTCGCCGCGCTGCGCGGCCTGCTGCACGCCGACGGCCATGCCACCGGCCAGGGCGACGAGGGCGGCTTCGCCCCGTCGCTGCCGTCGAACGAGGCGGCCGTGGAGGTCATCATCCGGGCGATAGAGAAGGCCGGCTACCGGCCGGGCGAGGACGTCGCGATCGCTCTCGATCCCGCCACGAGCTCGATCCTCGTCGAGGGAACGGGTGGCGAGGGCGCTCCGCATCGCTATCGGCTCGAACGGGAGAACCGCACGCTCGACTCGGGCGAGCTCATCGACCTGTGGGTGAGCTGGGTGGACCGCTATCCGATCGTCTCGCTCGAGGACGGCCTGGCCGAGGACGACTGGGCCGGCTGGGCCGAACTCACCCAGCGGCTGGGCGATCGAGTCCAGCTCGTCGGCGACGACATCTTCGTGACGAACCCGTTGTTCATCGCCCGCGGCATCGCCGAGCACTCGGCCAACTCGGTCCTCATCAAGCTCAACCAGATCGGGACGCTCACGGAGACGATCGAGGCGATCGAGCTCGCCCGCCGGGCCGGCTGGTCGGCCGTCGTATCCCACCGCTCGGGCGAGACCGAGGACACGACTATCGCCGATTTCGTCGTGGCGATGGGCACGGGCCAGATCAAGACCGGCGCGCCGTCCCGCAGCGAGCGGGTGGCCAAGTACAACCGCCTCCTGCGGATCGCGGGCGAACTGGGCGACGGCGGCCGCTACCTCGGCCGTGCCGCGCTGGCCGGCGCCGGCCCGAAGACCCAGGTCGCGTCGCCAGCGTGACCATCGCGTGACCATCGCGTGACCCGGTTCGTCGACCGCGGCGCCATCGTCGCAGCCTACGTGGGCATCGGCATGGCCATGGTCATCGCCGTCAGCTTCCTGCTGGTCATCCCGATCGAGCCTGTGTACTGGCTGCTCGCGCCGCTGTCGGGCCTGCTCATCGGTTACTACGCGGATGCCCGCGCGGATCGCCGATCCGGGCCCTGGCGGCGGATCCTGGGCAACGGGCTGTTCGCCGGGCTCGTCACCGGCGTGACCCTCGCCCTCATCCTGCTCGGCGTGAAGGGACTGTTCTTCGCGGCCGACAACGGGTTCCGCGACCCGGGCCTGGGCGGCCCGTTGAGCTGCTCTGGTGGCGCGAACTGCGTCTTCGCCCGCTACGAGGCCCAGGACGCCGCGGGCCTGGCGAGCGCCGGGATCACGGACGTGACCACGTTCACCACGTTCTACTGGGGCCAGCAGTTCCAGACCGCCGGCACGCTCGTCGTCGTGACCCTGGCGGGTGCGGCCGGCGGCGCGCTCGCGTTCGGGCTCACGCGCGCCTCGGGGCGTGCGCGTGCGGAGCCTGCCACGCGACCCTGAGCCGGCCACGCGACGCTGAGCAGATCGAGGTCGGGGAGCCGGGCATCTCCCGGCGGGCACGGCGCGGCCGGGGTCGATGCGGCCGGATGCAGGCCACCGTCGCCTGGGAGCCGACTGCACGCTCACGCGTCGGGCCAGACCGGGTTCCGAGCCTCCGCACAGGCCCTGCCGGAGCACCGGGCCCCGGCCGTCAGAGGTCGGAAGGAGCGCGCTCGCCCCATGGGTCCGGCCCGATGGTGCCCCGGTTTGCAGCTGGCCGGTCTCCGTGCGCTCCGGCCCTGGATCGAAGACGCCTCGGCGATGCCGAGGCGTTCGTCGTTCACAGGCGGGCGGGCCTACGCCTTCGGGGCCGCCTTCTTCGCGGGAGCCTTGGCCCTGGCGGCCGGCTTGTCGGCGGTGGCCTTCGCGGTCGACGCCTTCGCGGTCGACGCCTTCGCCGGCGCCTTCTTGGCGGACACCTTCGCGGCGGCCTTGGCCGGTGCCGGAGCCTCCACCGTGGCCCTGCCGGCGGCCGCGGCGGCCTCGGCACGGGCGGTCTTGGAGAGGGCCGCGCGGGCCTTGCCGGCCGCGGTCTGGGCGCCCTTGGCCTTGGCGGCCTTGCCGGCCGCGATGCGGGCCTTGGCCGCCTTCGCGGCGGCGAGCGCGCCGGTCGACTTGGTCACCTTCGTCGAGGTCTGGACCTGCTCACCGCCGAGGGCGGCGTTCACCCGGATCGTAAGGCGCGACTTGCGCCGGGCGGCCTGGTTGGGATGGATGGCGCCCGACTTGGCGGCACGGTCGAGGGCGGACAGGGCCTCGAGCAGGGCCTGCTCCGTGTCGGCGGCGACACCCGCGGCGGCCACCTTGAAGGCCTTCACGACCAGGGTCTTGGCCTGGTTGCGGCGCGGGCCGTTCACCTCGGAGCGGCGCTTCGCGGTCCGGACCCGCTTGAGGGCGGACGGCGTCCGCGTGCCGGTCCAACCGCGGGGCTTCGTTGCCAACGTTCACCTCTGTCGTGGGGGCCGTCATCGCCCGATCGATGGGCATCCGGTCCGGATGTCGCGCGCGCGTCGAGAGTGTGCGGGCGCGACGGCAGATGGTAACAGGTTCTCCGTGCCCGGGGTCCGACGGACGCCTATCCGCCGGCCTCTTCATATGCCTGGGCGAAGAACCACAGCTCCTTGAACGGCAGCGTCAGATGCCAGGTCGTCACGGCCCCCTTCGGGATGGACGCCATGTCGCCGACCCCCAGCTCGAGGGTCGGCAGACCCGCGATCTCGATGCGCGCGGCGCCCTCCAGGATCAGGATCGTCTCCCGGACCGGCAGCGTCCACGGACCCACGGTGTCGACGTCCACGAAGCGTGACATGCCGGCGAACGCATCGGGCCCCTGGACAAGGACATGCATCTCGCCACCGACCTCGGGGTCGGGCGCCCACTCGCCCGTCTCGATGTTCGAGACGTGGATGCCGGGATGAACCTCCACCGCGCACCTCCTTGCCGACCACCCGGAAGGGCGATGCGACCGCCCGACAGCCGAGTGTGCCGCTGACCCGATACACTCCCGGCCCGTGACCATCCCCCAGGAACGCCTGCGCAACTTCAGCATCATCGCCCACATCGACCACGGCAAGTCGACCCTGGCCGACCGTCTGCTCGAGATGACCCACACCATCGACGCCCGCCAGATGACCAGCCAGGTCCTGGACTCGATGGATCTCGAGCGCGAGAAGGGGATCACGATCAAGGCGCGCTCGGCGCGCCTTGAATACACCGCTGACGACGGCCTGATCTACGGCCTCAACCTCATCGACACGCCCGGCCATGTCGACTTCGCCTACGAGGTCAGCCACAGCCTCCAGGCGTGCGAGGGAGCGATCCTCGTCGTGGATGCGACCCAGGGCATCGAGGCCCAGACCCTCGCCAACGTCCACCTGGCGCTGCGAGAGAACCTGACCCTCATCCCGGTCCTCAACAAGATCGACCTGCCCTCGGCCGACCCCGAGACGATCATGGACGAGCTCGAGAACATCCTGGCGATCCCGCGCGAGGAGGTGATCCTCGCCTCGGCCAAGGAGGGGACCGGCGTCCCCGAGATCCTCGAGGCCATCGTGGCCCGCATCCCCGCCCCTCGGGGCGACCCGAACCGCCCGCTCCGCGGGCTCATCTTCGACAGCCACTACGACCCGTACAAGGGCGTGATCGTCTACGTCCGGCTCGCCGAGGGCACGCTCAGGAACCACACCACCGTGCGGTTGATGGCCAGCGGCGCCGAGTCGGAGCTGCTCGAGATCGGCGTCTTCCGACCCCAGCTGGTGCCCGTGCCCAGGCTCACGGCCGGCGAAGTGGGCTACGTCGCCACAGGCCTCAAGAGCGTCCGCGACGCCCAGGTCGGCGACACGCTCACGGACGCCGACCGGCCCGCCGAGACACCGCTGCCCGGCTACCAGGAGGCCAAGAGCCTCGTGTTCGCCGGCATCTACCCCGTGAGCGGTGAGGATTATCCGCTCCTGCGCGAGGCGCTCGAGAAGCTCCATCTCAACGACGCGAGCTTCACCTACGAGCCGGAGAGCTCGGTCGCCCTCGGCTTCGGGTTCCGCTGCGGCTTCCTGGGGCTCCTCCACATGGAGATCGTCCAGGAGCGCCTGGAGCGCGAGTTCGACCTCGACCTCATCGCGTCCGCGCCGTCGGTCGAGTACCACGTCGTGTCGACCCTGGGCCGCGGTATCAAGGTCGTGGACAACCCGGCCCTGCTGCCCGGGGCGTCGGAGATCGAGGAGATCCAGGAACCGTGGGTCAAGCTGAGCGTCGTGACCCCGAGCCAGTACATCGGGCCGCTCATGGAGCTCTCGACGAACCGGCGGGGCAGCTTCGAGGACATGGAGTACCTGGACCCGACCCGGGTCGTCCTGCACTTCGAGATGCCCCTGGCCGAGCTCATCGTCGACTACTTCGACCAGCTCAAGAGCCGGAGCCAGGGCTACGCGTCGATGGACTACGAGGAGATCGGCTATCGGGCCGCGCCACTCGTCAAGGTCGACATCCTCGTCAACGGCGAGCCCGTCGACGCCCTGTCGCTCATCGTCCACCGCGACCGCGCCCAGTCGACCGGGCGCGCGCTCACCGAACGGCTCAAGCAGCTCATCCCGCGCCAGATGTTCGAGATCCCGATCCAGGCCGCCATCGGCAGCAACGTCGTCGCACGGGAATCGGTCCGGGCGATGCGCAAGAACGTGCTCGCCAAGTGTTACGGTGGCGACATCACCCGCAAGCGCAAGCTGCTGGAGAAACAGAAGGAGGGGAAGCAGCGGATGAAGCGCGTGGGCTCCGTCGAGATCCCCCAGGAAGCGTTCCTGGCGATGCTCCGGATGGACGAGGGATGAGCAACCTCGCCGCGCGAGGCGGCGTCTGAGGCTCCGTGGACGATCTCATCCTGACGTTCCGGACGCTCGCGGCCGTCGGGTTCCTCCTGCTCCTGATCCTGCTTCGTCTCGACTCGGAGCGATTCGGCACGGCCGAATACGACGAACGGTCGCGTGACGGCCGCCCGCCGTCGCTCCGGCGACGCCTGGCCTGGTACGTCGTGGGGTTCGGCCTCGTGGCGGCGGCGGGCGTCATCCACCCGACCGCCTCGGCCGACCTGTTCCTGAGCCTCGGCGACCGGACCGCCGCGATCTTCGACGGGCTGGCCTACGCGGGTGTCGGCATCGCCCAGGCGATCGCGTTCGCCGGCCTGCGCTATCACCACCTCCGGCTGCCGGAAGTGCGGTCGTACCCGGGCTCGATCATCAATGTCGTCGGGACGGCGTTCATCGACGAGGCCACGTTCCGCGGCCTGTTCCTGGGCTACCTCGTCTACCTCGGCCTCGAGGGCACCCAGGCGAACGTGGTCCAGGCCCTCGTGTACACCCTCACCACGCGGGTCGCCGCGCCCGGGCGCGACCGGTACATGCTCGTGCTCGTCCTGGTCATCGGCCTCGGCAGTGGCTGGGTGACGCTCCATACGGGCGGCATCGGGGCGGCGTTCCTGGGCCACGCCGTGACCCGCCTCGCTGTGTACCTGGCGACCGGTCACGCCGGCCAGCCGGCCCTGCGCGGGCGCGAGACGGAGGACATCGCCCGGCGCCAGGCCACGCCCGACGGCTGGAGCGTCATCGGCGCGAACGACTCGTCCCGCAACGAGCGATGAGCGGCCCGACCGGTTCCCCGGTCGAGTCGCCTGCCGTCGCCGTCCCCGGTCCGCCGGCCCCGCCCGTCGCCCTGTACGTCCACGTCCCGTTCTGCGTCTCGCTCTGCCCCTACTGCGATTTCGTGGTGGTCGCCGGCGCCGAGGCGCGCGGTCCGACCAACCGGATCGCCGCGTTCGTGGCGGCCATCCGCTCCGAGATCGCGCTGCGCGCCGACGCGCTCGACGAGCGGTTCGGACCGCCGGGCGCGGCGGGGCGGCCGGCGCTGGGTTCGCTGTACATCGGCGGCGGCACGCCCTCGCTGGTGCCTGTGGACGACCTGGCCGGGTTGATCGCGCTGGTCGACGAGCGGTTCGGGCTTGCTTCCGGGGCGGAGGTGACCCTCGAGGCGAATCCCGGGCCCGACGAGCGGGGTGACGCGGCCGCCCAGGCTCGGGCCGGCGTCACGCGGCTCTCGCTCGGCGTCCAGAGCGAGATCCCGAGCGAGCTCCGGCGACTCGGCCGGCGCCATCGCCCGAGCGACGTCGCGTCGGCGGTCGCGGCGGCACGGGCCGGGGGCATCGGCTCGGTGAGTCTCGATCTGCTGTACGACATACCCGACCAGACGATCTCGACCTGGATGATCTCGCTCGAGGAGGTCCTCGCCGTCGCGCCGGATCACCTGTCCTTGTACGCGCTCACGCTCGACGATCCGGATGCCGAGGGGCTCACCGGACCGGACGGCGACCACCTGCCGACGCGCCGCGGGGCGCGCCGCTGGCGGGAGGACGCGCGGCCGGTCCAGGACGACGACCGGGCGGCGGCCATGTACCACCACGCGGTCGTGCGCCTCGCCGAGGACGGCTGGCGCGGCTACGAGATCAGCAACTGGGCCCGACCGGGGCACGAGAGCCGTCACAACCTGACGTACTGGCGGCGCGCTCCGTACGAGGCGGTCGGCCCCGGCGCCCACGCGTTCGATGGGTCGACCCGGCGCTGGAACGCCGCCCGACTCGATGCGTACGTCGCGGCCCTGACCCCGCCGGCAGGTGGGACGGCCCGGCTGCCGCCCGGTGGCGCGGAGACGCTCGACCCGGAGACCGCCGCCGCCGAGGCGCTCATCCTCGGCCTGCGCACGGATGCGGGCGTGGGATCCAACGTCGTCATGGATGCGGCCCAGGTGGAGGCGTTCGCGTGGGCCGAGGAGTTCGAGCTCGTGACCATCGACCCGGATGACCGGATCCGCCTCACGACCCGCGGCCGGCTGCTCTCGAACGAGCTGTTCGCGCGCCTCCTGTGAGCCCGGCGTGGCGCTTGGGGAGAGCTGCCCCGGAGGCCCGTGCGGCGTTGACACTCCGCACGCCCGACTGCTACCATGCGCTCAACACCGTTAGCACTCGACACCTGAGAGTGCTAACTCCCCCCGAGGAGCCAGCCGTGGCGCGACGCGTTCGCCGCACCAACGGCCCGCTGGACCTCCGAGAACAGGCGATCCTCCGGGCTGTCATCGAGGAATACGTGGCATCCGCCACTCCCGTCGGGAGCGTGGCGCTCGTCGAGCGCTACGGCCTCGGCGTGTCGAGCGCGACCGTGCGGGCGATCCTGGCCGAGCTCGAGGTCGCCGGCTACCTCGACCAGCCGCACACGAGCGCGGGGCGCATACCGACGGATCTGGGCTATCGCTATTACGTCAGCTCGATCGTCGACTCGCCGCCGCTGAGCCCGGTCGAGGAACTGATGATCCGTCACCAGTTCGGCCAGGTCGAGGCCGCGAGCGAGCACTGGTTCCGCCTCGCGGCGACGACGCTCGCCGGTCTCACCCACGCCGCCGGCCTGGCGACGCCGGCCAAGCCCCGCACCGCGCGCGTCCGGCGGGTGGACCTGGTGGCCATCCAGGATCGCCTGGCGAGCCTCATCCTCGTGCTCCGCGAGGGCTCCGTGAAACAGGTCCTGCTGTCGCTCGACGAGGCCGCCGACCAGGCCGCCCTGTCCGCCGCGGCCGAACGCCTGAACCGCCTGTTCGCCGACCAGACGGCCCGCCAGATCGACGCGACCCTCGTCCGCTTCGATCCCGACGACCCGGCGAACGTGCTCGTGCGCAAGGTCGCCGAGCGCATCGCCCGGACGATGCGCGAATTCGACACCGCCCTCATCGAGGAGCTGTTCAGCGACGGCCTGCTCAACGTCATGGAGGCCCCCGAGTTCGCCCAGAGCGACAAGCTCCGGCGGGTCTTCAGCGCGCTCGAGAACCGGGCCTGGCTCGGCGAGCTCCTGCGCGGCGTCGCGAGCTCGGGCCGCGTCCAGGTCTTCATCGGCGGCGAGAACGAGCCGCCCGAGATGCACGACGTGTCGCTCGTCCTGGCCCCGTACGGGCGTCCCGGCCGGGCCGTGGGCGTCGTGGGCGTGCTCGGCCCGACCCGGATGGGCTACGCCCACGCGATCGGCACCGTCCGGTTCGTCGGTGGGCTCATGAACGAGCTGACCGACCAGCTCTCCTGATCGTCAGCCAGACCACACCAGACCACGAAGGACAAGCAAGCGACCATGCCGCACCGAACCCGTGCCGAGGAGCGCGCGGCCGAGATCGACATCTCGCCGACCAAGCTCCTTGCCGATATCGAACAGCTCACCGGTGAGCGGGACGAGGCGCTCGCCCGGGCCGAGGAATACCTTGCCGGCCTCCAGCGCGAGCGTGCCGAGTTCCTCAACTACAAGCGCCGGACCGAACAGGAGGGCGCCGCGGCCGCGAGCCGCAGCGTCGACTCGCTCCGGCTCAAGGTGGTCGACGTCCTCGACGATTTCGACCGGGCCATCGAGGCCCGTCCCGCCGTCCTGGGCGACGACCCGTGGGCCGAGGGCATCGCCGCGATCGACCGCAAGCTCCGGGCCCTGCTCGAGCGCGAGGACGTCCGGCCGATGGATCCCACGGTCGGCCAGGCGTTCGATCCCCGGCTGCACCAGGCCCTCAGCCACGTGCCCGGCACCGGACGGCCCGCCGACGAGATCGTCGGTGAGTTCCAGCGCGGCTACTGGGTCGCGGACCGCGTCCTGCGACCCGCCCTCGTCGCCGTTTCGGATGGCGAGGCTTCAACCGATCCCACCCCCGCCCCACACCAGAACTAGGAGTCAGACACAGACATGGGCAAGATCATCGGCATCGACCTCGGCACGACCAACTCCGTGGTCGCCGTCATGGAGGGCGGCGAGCCCACCGTCATCGCCTCCGCCGAAGGCGGACGGACGGTCCCCTCGGTCGTCGCGTTCACGAAGACCGGCGAGCGCCTGGTCGGCCAGCTCGCCAAGCGCCAGGCCGTGACCAACCCGGCGAACACCGTCTACTCCATCAAGCGCTTCATGGGCCGTCGCTGGGACGACCCGGAGACGAAGCGCTCGAAGGAGCTCGTCCCCTACAAGGTCGAGAAGGACGCCAAGAACGACGGCGTGAAGGTCGCCCTGGCCGATGGCAAGAGCTACACCCCGCCCGAGATCAGCGCGATGATCCTGCAGAAGCTCAGGACCGACGCGGAGGCGTATCTCGGCGAGAAGGTCACCGAGGCGGTCATCACCGTCCCGGCCTACTTCGACGACACGCAGCGCCAGGCGACCAAGGATGCTGGCCGGATCGCCGGCCTGGACGTCAAGCGGATCATCAACGAGCCCACGGCGTCGGCCCTGGCCTACGGCCTCGACAAGAAGGCCGATGAGAAGATCGCCGTCTACGACCTGGGCGGCGGCACGTTCGACATCTCGATCCTGGAGCTCGGCGAGGGCGTCTTCGAGGTCAAGGCGACCAACGGTGACACCCACCTCGGCGGCGACGACTTCGACCAGCGCGTCATCGAGTGGCTGCTGGCGGAGTTCAAGAAGGACCAGGGCATCGACCTGCGGTCCGACCCGCAGGCCCTCCAGCGCCTGAAGGAAGCCGCGGAGAAGGCCAAGATCGAGCTCTCGAGCGCGATGTCGACCGAGATCAACCTGCCTTACGTCACCGCGGACGCCGGCGGCCCCAAGCACCTCGTGATGAACCTCAGCAGGGCCAAGCTCGAGGACCTCGTCGGTGATCTGATCGAGAAGACGAAGGGCCCGGTCCTGGCCGCGATCAAGGACTCGGGTCTCAAGGCGTCCGAGATCGACGAGGTGATCCTCGTCGGCGGCATGACCCGCATGCCGGCGGTCGTCGAGGCCGTCAAGGCGATGTTCGGCGGCAAGGAGCCCCACAAGGGCGTGAACCCCGACGAGGTCGTCGCCGTCGGCGCCGCGATCCAGGCCGGCGTGCTGGGCGGCGAGGTGAAGGACGTGCTCCTCCTCGACGTCACGCCCCTGTCCCTCGGCATCGAGACGCTGGGCGGGGTCATGACCCGGCTCATCGATCGCAACACCACCATCCCGACGTCGAAGTCGCAGGACTTCTCGACGGCGTCCGACAACCAGAGTCAGGTCGAGATCCACGTCATGCAGGGCGAGCGCGAGTTCGCCAACGACAACAAGACCCTCGGCCGGTTCATCCTGGACGGGATCCCGCCGGCGCCGCGAGGCGTGCCCCATGTCGAAGTGACGTTCGACATCGACGCCAACGGCATCCTCGACGTCAAGGCCAAGGACCGGGCGACCGGCAAGGAGCAGCAGGTCCGCATCACGGCCTCCTCGATGTTGTCGAAGGATGACGTCGAGAAGATGGTCCGCGACGCGGCCGACCACGCCGACGAGGATCGCAAGAAGCGCGAGGAGGTCGAGACCCGCAACCAGGCGGAACAGCTCACCTATCAGGCCGAGCGCACGCTCAAGGACCTCGGCGACAAGGTCGCGTCGGAAGACAAGGCCGATGTGGAGGGCAAGGTGGGGGTCCTGCGCGAGGCGCTCAAGGAAGCCGACATCGAGCCCATCCAGAAGGGCATGACCTCGCTTGTCGAGGCGCTTTCGAAGGTCTCGACCAAGGCCTACGAGGCGTCCGCCTCCGGCGCGTCGCCGAATGGGGCCAGCGGCGGCGAGGCGGGCGAGCCCGGCTCGTCCGACCAGCCCGCCGGCGAGGAGACGGTCGAAGGCGAGTTCAAGGAGGTCTGACCTCCGGCGCCGGACCCTTTCGTCGTTCCAGATCGGGGCCTTCGGGCCCCGATCTTCGTTTCCGCGACCGTCAGCCCGACGCGACGACGATGGACGCCGTCTTGTCACGTGCCCACCGGGAGGTCACTCGGCAGCCGGCCCGACGCCGTAGCGGCCCATTTCTTGTCAGGTGATCCCGACGAGGTCATTCGTCAGCTGATCGGCGTGGATCTTCGTCAGATGCTCGCCAGACGGTCAACTGACTACAGGATGGGGCCGATTGCGGGCGATCCGGTGACGAGTGCGCGTCTGAGGAGCACCTGTCAAGAACACAAGCCCGGCGATCGTTCGGCCGGCGTCCGGGGCCCGGACGAACGCCCGCACATCCGGCGTTCGTTCCGGGAATGCCCGCCGGAACGTTGCCTCGGCCGCAGCGACTCGACGCCGGGCGGTCCTGCCCTCGGCGATGACGAGCAGTCGCGACACGCTCGATGCCCGCCAGCCCCGGTCCAGCGCGATGCGCGCGCCCAGTCGCGCTTTCCGGTCGAGTGACGTCAGCATCGCCTGGAGGTCCGGCACGACCGTCTTCGCCTCCACGACAACGAGGCAACCGGTGGGTTCGTGAAGCGCGAGCAGGTCGACCGAGCCACGTTCCCCGAACACACTGAACGACACTTCGACCGCCACGACCCATCCATGACGTTCCAGCCAGCCCACGATCCGCTCGACGAGTCGGGCGTGGTCCTCGTCGAGCAGCCGGTCCATCGCCTCGCCGTTCCAGTCGAGTGACCAGCGGACGCGCGCCCCCAGCGCGCTCCCCACTCGCGTCAGCACCCGGACGGTGATCCGATCGCCGTGGCCGAGCTCGATGCGCGAGATGACAGACCTTGACGCGCCGGCGGCATCCGCGAGGTCCTGCTGGCGCCACCGCCGCCGGCGTCGCAGGGCTCGAACCGACCTCCCGAAACGCACCGCGTCCATGTGCGACATGTTCGTTCGCGACGCTTATCCCGCCGTTGCCGGGAACCGGAGGGGCGGCAGGAGCACCGAGAAGTCGATCGCGCGCTGGATCATCACCGAATGGGCCACGGCACCCGGCTCGACCAGCCCGAGCCGCTCGAACAACTCGAAGCGCGCCGTCCGAGCGATGCCGAGGCGGGGCGCGAACCGTTCGTGCCAGACCGAGTAGCCGCCGAGCCCGCCATCGCGACGGCGGTACAGGCCGTCGAGCGGATGGGTCAGGACCAGCAGCGACTCGTCCCGATCGGCGAAGCCATCGAGGCGGCCGACCGGCTCGTTCGTGCCCTCCAGCTCGAGATCCGCGCCACCCCACGCGGCCCGCGTGCTCTGGCGGTACGACCTGCACCGATCGCCGTCCCAGGTCGCCTCGAGCCTCATCCTGCCGCCGTACCAGGGCATCCGCCAGGCGATGCGCGGGACCGCCACGAGCGGCGAGTCGAGGCTCGTCCCGAAGAACCAGACGAGCCGCCGGTCGCCGACCCGGACGTAGGCCCGGTAGTTCGTCTGCACGAAGGCGAACCGGATCGCGCTCGCGAACGCCAGCCGGAAGTCCACGTCGCGGAACGTGACTGCCGAGACGAGCGCCCGCGCCCGCCCGTCGTCGAAGGTCACGACGTCCGGCTCCACACCCGGCGGGAGGTGCACCGACAGCGCCCCTGGGTCGACCGGGAACGTGGTGATCGCGACGTCGACGAGGGTCGTGGCGGCATCGAGCCGGTGGAGCTCCGGCGAGGGCGTCGCGAATCCACCGGCGGGCGATCGGAACGCGGCCACATTCATGCGCGTCCAAGATAGCACGTTTCAGTCTCGGCGCCGGGCACCGTCGGCGTCGGCGGGAGGACGGCGGTACCATGCGCGGGCCCATGGTTCTGCCCGCCACGCGTCCCGACGCGCCGCCCCGGACGAGCACGCCGCCACTCATCAGCGCTCACGGCCTGACGAAGCGGTTCGGTGCCTTCACGGCCGTCGACGCCATCGACTTCGACGTCGCACCCGGGGAGGCGTTCGGCTTCCTCGGCCCCAACGGCGCTGGCAAGACCTCGACGATGCGGATGATCGGCTGCGTCTCGCCCAAGTCGGACGGAACGCTGACCGTCCTGGGCATGGACCCCGCCCGCGACGGCCCACGGATCAGGGCGCGCATCGGCGTCGTGCCGCAGCAGGACACGCTCGAGACGGAGATGACCGTCCGCGAGAACCTGGTCATGTACGGGCGCTACTTCGGGCTGTCATACAGGGAAGCCGGCCGGCGGGCCGACGACTTGCTCGACTTCGTCCAGCTCACGGACCGCGCCCGCTCCACGGTCGAACCGCTGTCGGGCGGGATGAAGCGACGCCTGACGATCGCCCGCTCGCTCATCAACGAGCCCGATCTCATGCTCCTCGACGAACCCACCACCGGACTCGATCCGCAGGCTCGCCACCAGGTGTGGGACCGGCTCTACCGGCTCAAGCAACGCGGCGTCACCCTCGTCCTGACCACCCACTACATGGACGAGGCCGAGCAGTTGTGCGACCGGCTCGTCGTCATGGACAAGGCGAAGATCGCCGCCGAGGGGACGCCCCGCGAACTCATCGAGCGCTACTCGACCCGCGAGGTCGTCGAGCTCCGCTTCCCGGTCGGCGTCCAGGAGACCCTCGACGCCGAGCTCGACCCGCTCGTCGACGGAGCCAACATCCAGCGCCTCGATCGACTGCCCGACCGGGTGCTCCTCTACGCCGACGACGGTGAGGCGGCATCCGTCACGATCCACGACCGCGGGCTCCGGCCGGAGAGCGTCCTCGTCCGACGGAGCACCCTCGAGGACGTGTTCCTGCGCCTGACCGGGCGCAGCCTGATCGAGTGAGCGGCGTCGCGACCCTCCGAGGCTCGCCGGACGAGCCGGGGGTCTTCCGGTCCGCGCTGCACGTCCTCGAGTTCAACCTCCTCGGCTATCGCCGGACATATCGCGCCAACGTGTTCAGCTCGTTCGTCCAACCCATCCTGTTCCTGGCGGCGATGGGCCTCGGACTGGGCGGGATCGTGGACACGTCCGGGTCGGGCGGGTCGCTGGCCGGCTCGTCCTATCTCGGATTCATCGCCCCGGGCCTGCTCGCGGCGACCGCCATGCAGACGGCATCGGGCGAAGCGATGTACCCGATCATCGCCGGCTTCAAGTGGGTCCGGACGTTCCACGCGATGGCGGCGACTCCGGTGACCTCCGTCGGCATCGTCCTCGGCCAGCTCGGGTTCCTCGTCTTCCGGATCGCCCTCGTGGGAGGCATCTTCGGGATCGTGATCAGCCTGTTCGGCGTGGGCGGCAGCCCGCTGGGCCTGCTCGGCGCGTTCGCGGCAGCGGTGCTCACCGGGCTCGCCTTCGCCGCCCCGCTCACCGCCTGGTCGGCGACCCGCGAGTCTCCGGCCAGCTTCAGCACGATCGTCCGCTTCGTCGTCACGCCCCTCTTCCTCTTCTCGGGCACGTTCTTCCCGGTCGACCGGCTGCCGCCGCTGCTGCAGTCGTTCGCGCTCCTGACGCCGCTCTACCACGGCGTCGCCCTGGCCCGCGGGTTCGTGCTCGGCACGCTCGAGCCGCTGGCCGCCGCGGGCCACATCGCCTACCTCTCCGCCATGACGGTGGTCGGCGTGATCGCCTGCCTCATCGTCTTCCCGCGGCGACTCGTCCGGTGACGGCCATGGCCGGCGTCGCCCGGCGGATCTTCCCGGTCGGCCTCGGCACGCGCCGGGCGTTCCTGCTCATCGAACGTGACGCCCACGTGTACCGGCGGACGTGGATGATCCTCGTGAGCGGCTTCTTCGAGCCGCTGTTCTACCTGCTCGGGGTGGGCTTCGGCATCGGCGGGCTCGTCGGCGCGGTTCCGGGCCCGGACGGGCGGCCGATCCCGTACGGTGCGTTCGTGGCGCCCGCCCTGCTCGCGGCGTCAGCGATGAACGGGGCGATCTACGAGGCGACGCTCAACGTCTTCTTCCGGCTCAAGTACGAGAAGATCTACGACGCGATCCTCGCGACCCCGGTCGGCCCCGGCGACATCGCCCTGGGCGAGATCGGCTGGGCACTCATCCGGGGCCTGCTCTACGCCCTGGGCTTCATGATCGTGATGGTCCTGCTGGGGCTCGTGTCGTCGCCGCTCGCCCTGCTGGCCATCCCGGCGGCCGTGGTCGTCGGATTCGGGTTCGCCGGGGCGGCGATGGCCGCGACCACCTGGATGCGCAGCTGGCAGGACTTCGACCTCGTCCAGCTCGTCGTCCTCCCGCTCTTCCTGTTCAGCGGCACGTTCTTCCCGGTGAGCGCCTATCCGCCCCTGCTCGGCGCCCTGGTCCAGCTCACCCCGCTGTACCGGAGCATCGACCTCGTCCGGGCGTTCACGACCGGCGTGGTCGGACCATCGGTCGTCCTCGATGTGGTCTACCTCGTCGGCATGGGCTTCCTCGGCCTGACCGTGGTGTCGCGGCGGCTCGACAAGCTGCTGCTCAAGTAGCGCGTAACGGTGGGCGGGTACGAGCGTCGCCAGAGTGGAGGTCACGACCGCGATCGGGTATCGCGGTCCCGTCGATCCGGACGTACACTCGGGAAGTGATGATGGTCGCGTTCTGGTTCGTGGCCGGCCTGGTGCTCATCGCCGTCGAGCTCCACACCGTCGCGTTCTACTCGGTGTTCATCGCCATCGGCTCGCTGGCCGCGGGCCTCCTCGCCCTGTTCGTCCCGGACAGCGCGATCTGGGTCCAGGCGGCGCTCGCCGCCGTGGTGTCCCTCATCGGACTCGTGGCGATCCGACCGTTCGCCAGTCGCACGTTCCTGCACGGGTCGGGCGGTGTCGTCTCGCGCGGCGTCCACGGCGGGCTCGTGGGGCAGGAAGCGCTCACCCTCGACATGGTCGGCGATGAGCATCATCCGGGGCACGTCCAGCTGGCCAGCGAGCGCTGGCTCGCGGTCACGGATGCCGCTCAGCCCCTCGGCGCCGACACGGCGGTGACGGTGACGGCGGTGCGCGGGACGACGTTGCTCGTGCGCCCGATCAGGCAGTCCGCCGGGTTCGAACAGGGAGGGGTCGCTTCATGAATCTCGACAGTGGCGTCGTCGTCGGGATCGTCATCGCCGTCGTCATCTTCGTCGTCGTCGTCGCGTTCCTGAGTTCGGCGGCGAACATCGTCCAGCAGGGCTACGTCGGCGTCGTCAAGACCCTCGGCGAGTTCAAGTCGATCCGCAATCCGGGTCTGGCGCTCATCTTCCCGATCGCCCAGACCCTCGTCCGGGTCGACATGCGCGAGATCCCGCGGCCGGGCGACCGCCAGGAAGTCATCACCAAGGACAACGTGGTGGTGGCGGTCAACGCCACGATCTTCACCCAGGTCGTCGACGCGAAGCAGGCCCTGTTCAGCGTGTCGAACTTCGACGTCGCGATCGACGCCCTGGCCCGGACGGCCCTCCGGTCGGTCATCGGCACCCTGTCGCTCGACGAGGCGCTGTCCGAGCGCGAACGGATCAACACGGACGTCCAACAGCAGATGGAGGTCGTCACCGACAAGTGGGGCATCCGGATCAACCGGATCGAGATCGTCGAGATCACCCCGCCGGCCCAGATCCTCCAGGCGCTGGCGCTGCAGAAGCAGGCCGACCAGGAGAAGCGCGCGCGGATCCTCCAGTCGGAGGGCCAGCAGCTGTCCGCGGTCAACATCGCCGACGGCAACCGGCAGGCGGCGATCAAGAACGCCGAGGGCGAGCGGCAGGCAGCCATCCTCCGGGCCGAGGGCAACCGGCAGGCCGCGATCCTCGAGGCCGAGGGCCGAGCCCAGGCCATCCAGACGGTCTACGACGCGATCAGGGCCGCCGATCCGAACCCGACCCTCGTGGCGATCCTCCAACTCGACACGCTGGCCAAGTTCGCCGACAGCCAGAACACGAAGATCGTCATCCCGGCGGAGAGCTCCGCGCTCCTCGGCGCCGCGCAGGCGCTGCGGTCCGTCCTGGCCGACGTCCCGACGATCGGGACCGGCACCGGCAGCTGAAACTCGGGTTCGGCCGGGCCGCCCGAGCCGGAGGCCGATCCGCACCGACCATGGATCCGTGAGCCCGACCTCGCGCGAGGCCGGGCTCGGCGCGCTGACGGCGGACATCGTCGCCTGCCGCGCGTGCCCGCGCCTGGTCGCGTGGCGGGAGCGGGTCGCCCGCGAGAAGGTCGCCCGGCACATGGGCGAGACCTACTGGGGCAGGCCCCTCCCGGGGTTCGGGGACCCGGCCGCGGGCATGCTCATCGTCGGCCTCGCCCCCGCGGCTCACGGCGGCAACCGGACCGGGCGCGTGTTCACCGGCGACCGCTCCGGCGACGTGCTGTGGGCCGCGCTTCACGCGACCGGGTTCGCCGATCGGCCCGCGTCGCGCCGAGCGGACGACGGGCTGATGCTCCGCGGGGCCTACATCGCCGCGGCCGTCCGGTGCGCCCCGCCCGGGAACAAGCCCACGATCGACGAGCGCGACCGGTGCCTCCCGTTCCTGGCCCGCGAGCTTGCCCTCCTGGAGGACGTCCGGGTCGTCCTCGCGCTCGGCGCCTACGCCTGGGACGCGGCGCTGCGGGTCCTCGCGGTCGCCGGCCACCGCGCGCGACCACGCCCGCGGTTCGGTCACGGGGCGGAGGCGGATGTCGGTCCGTACACGCTCATCGGCTCGTATCACCCGAGCCAGCAGAACACGTTCACCGGTCGCCTGACCCCGGCCATGCTGGAGGCGGTGCTCCGCCGCACGCGCGAGCTGGACGCCCGTGGGCCGTCCTCCCTCGCGAACCTCTCGTAGACTTCCCGGACGATGGTGACGGAGCGCGACTACTACGAGGTGCTCGGCCTCGCCCGTGGGGCGACGGAGGCCGAGGTCAAGAGCGCTTACCGGAAGCTGGCCCAGCGCTGGCATCCGGACGTGAACCAGGACGCGACGGCGGACGCCCGGTTCAAGGAGATCAACGAGGCCTACCAGGTCCTCTCCGACCCGCAGCGCCGCCAGACCTACGACATGTTCGGCAAGGCCGGGCTCGGCGGCGCCGGCGACGGCGGGTTCGGGGCGTTCTCGGGCTTCGGCGACATCTTCGACGCGTTCTTCGGCGGCAGCGGCGCCGGGGCGGGGGCCCGTCACGGCCGTCCGGCCGTCGGGAGCGACCTGCGCTACGACCTCCGTCTCACGTTCGAGGAGGCGATCCACGGCCTGGAGACCGAGATCGAGTTCCCGGTCCTCGACCGCTGCGCGACCTGCTCCGGCAGCGGAGCGAAGCCCGGCACGCAGGCGACGACCTGCCCGCAATGCCAGGGCCGCGGCGAGGTCCGCTCGGTCCGTCAGACGATGCTCGGCCAGATGGTCAACGTCAGCGCCTGCCCGCGCTGCCGGGGCGAGGGCCGGATCGTCGAGGATCCCTGCGAGACATGCCACGGCGAGGGCCGCACGGAGCGGCGCAAGAAGATCCGCGTGTCGATCCCGGCCGGCATCGACGAGGGCCACCAGGTCCGCCTGTCCGGCGAGGGCGAGGTGGGCCCCCGTGGCGGCCCGCCCGGCAACCTGTACGTCGCGGTCCACGTGGCGCCTCACGCGGAACTCAAGCGCGAAGGCACGGAGCTCTATTACGAGCTCGACGTCTCGATCGCCCAGGCCGCCCTGGGCATGCGCGCCCGCGTCCCCACGGTCGACGGGGACGAGGAGATCGAGATCAAGCCGGGCACCCAGCCGGGCACCGAGCTGCGCCTGCGCGGCCGTGGCGTGCCACACCTGCGCCGGACCGGCTCGAAGGGCGACCTCCACGTCTTCGTGCGGGTGAACGTCCCGGCCAAGCTCAGCAAGGACCAGCGCCTGGCGCTCGAGGCGTATGCCGAAGCCTCCGGCGAGGAGGTCGGGCGCGGCCACGAGGGGATCATCGACCGCGTCCGCGACAAGCTCGGCTGAGGTGGGCCGCGACCGACCGGACGACGGGCCACGCCCGGAGGACCCGCCGCTCCCCGACGACGATGGCACGTCCGGTGAGGGGGCATGGGTCGAGCTGTCGGTCGTGGCCGATCTCGAGGCCGTCGAGGCGGTCAGCGAGATCCTGGGTCGCTACGCCCCGGGCGGCACGAGCGTGGAGCCCGGGTTCGCGCTCATCGAGGAGGGGCTGGCCGCGACCGTCGACCCGTCCCTCCCGGCGACCGTGCGGGCCTACCTGCCCGGCCACGACCCACGCGCGATCCGGGAGGCGGTCGCCGCCGCGCGCACCGCGCTCGGTCACCTCCAGGCCTTCGGCCTCCGGCCCATCGGCGACCTGACGACCCGGGTCGTCCACGAGGCCGACTGGGCACAGGCCTGGAAGGCGTTCTTCCCGGTCCTCCATGTCGGTCGGCGGGTCGTCATCAAGCCGACCTGGCGTCGCCACCGGCGCGCCCCGGGCGAGATCGTCCTCGCGCTCGACCCGGGGATGGCGTTCGGGACGGGCCTCCACCCGACCACCAGGCTCTGCCTCGAGGGCCTCGAGCGCCTGGCCGACGAGGGCCGCCTGGCCCGCGGCTCGGCCGCGGACGGTAGCGCGCGCGTCCTCGACGTGGGCATCGGCTCCGGGATCCTGGCGATCGCCGCCGGGCTGTTCGGGGCGGGCGAGCTCGTTGGCGTGGACCCCGACCCGATCGCGGTCGACGCGTCGAGGGCGAACGCCCGCCGGAACCACGTCGTCCGGCGGTTGACCGTGCGCCCCGGAAGCCTGCCGTCCGGCGAGCGAGCGTTCGACGTCGTGTGCGCGAACCTCATCGCGTCGGTCCTCGTGGCGCTAGCCGGGCTGCTGCGCGACGAGCTGCGACCCGGCGGCGCGCTCCTCGCGTCGGGCATCTTCATCGACCGCGAGCCCGAGGTACGTGACGCGCTCTCGGCGGTCGGCCTGCGCGTCGTGGATCGTGCCGTGGAGGCCGACTGGGTCGCCCTCACCGCGGTGCGCGACGAGGGTCCGCGCTAGGGTTCGCGCCCATGGGGGCCGGCGCTGCTACGATCGGCCGCGATGTCCTGGTTCCCCGTCCTGCTCGTGCTCCACATCGCGCTGGCGATCAGCGTCTTCCTGCCGTCCGTGCTCCTGCCGTTCGCGCTGCGGACGGGTTCACGCGGCCAGGAGCGCGCGCCGCGGCGGGTCACCGCCGGACTCCTGGCGATGCAGGGGACGGGCACGATCCTCATCGGCGGGGCACTCGCGCTGACGGGAGTCCTGCTCGTCTGGTCGCTCGGGGTCACCCTGCTCCAGCAGCCGTGGCTCCTCGTGGCCCTCGCGATCTACGGCCTCAACCTGGCCGTCGCGGTCGTCATCCAGCGCCCGAACCTGCGGCGGCTCCTCGGCGCGTCGTGGCGGCCGGACGATCGTGCCTGGGCGGCCCTCGCCCGCCGGCAGCGCTACGTCTCGTACGCGATGGCCGGGCTCATCGGCGCGATCGGCTGGCTCATGAGCACGAAGCCCGCCCTGTGGTGAGCCACCGTACGACGGTCCGATGCTGAACGAGTGCCTCTTCTGCGCGATCGCGACGGGGGAGGTCCCGTCGACCCAGGTCTTCGCCGACGATCGCGTCGTCGCCTTCCGCGACATCGCGCCCCGGGCGCCGACCCACATCCTGATCGTGCCCCGCGCGCATATCGCCTCGGCTGCGGCGCTCACCGACGAGGACGCGCCCCTGGTGGGCCACCTGCTCGCGGTCGCTGCCTCGATCGCGCGCTCGGAGGGGATCGCGGACGGCGGGTACCGGCTGGTGACGAACATCGGCGCGTGGGGCGGCCAGACCGTCGACCACCTCCACTTCCACCTGATGGGCGGTCGGCCGTTCAGCTGGCCGCCTGGATGAACCCGGGTCGGTCGGTCGGGCGGGCGATCGCGCCTGGCGTGCGCCTGGTCGCCATCGTCGGGCTGTCGGTGGTCCTCGTCGCCTGCGGCGTCGCGGCAACCCGGGTGACGCTTCCCCCGGCCCCGAGTGCCGCCGCGTCGTACCCGCCCCAGGTCGCCGACACGCGTCGGCTCATCGCGGACGCGCTCGGCCGCGATGGGCTCACGCTCCAGGACGCGAGCCAGCCATTCCGGCCACCCGAGTCGCCATCGATGACCGGGGCGTCGCGGGGCGTCTTCCAGGTCGTCCTGCCGGCGGACCCGATCCACGGCTTCCTGGTCGTCTACGCGTTCCGCGACGCCGCCGCCGCCGCCACGGCGGCGCGCGACCAGGCTGCCTACATCGGCAGTGGTCCCGGCAGGATCCAGTTCCCGCCGGATACGCAATCGGTCATCCGCCAGGTCGACGCCACGGTCATCGTATACAGCTGGTCGCCCGCCAACTCGACCGACCCTCTCGCCGCCGGGATCGCGACCGACCTCGCCACGGTCGGCATCGAGGTCCCGATCCCGCGCTAGGCGTCCTGGCGGACGGGGAGGGGTTCGTCGACGGCGGCCCAGGCGCGGATGAGGTCGCGCTTGACCTTGAGCGTATGCGTACGCGGGAAGTCGGCGTCGGGCCACAGGCGCCAGCCGGCGACGCGCTGGTGTACGGCGAGCCGCTGGTTGGCGGCCTTGATGTTCGCCTCGATCCGGTCGCGCACGAGCACCGGGTCCTCCGCCGACGCCACGGCGGCCGGGACGTCCCCACCCTGCGGCAGCCCGTGCGAGTCGGGGGCGAGAACGACGGCCTCGATCCGGCCCGGCCTGGTCTCGACCACGACCGAGTCGCGGATGCCGGCCACGCGGAGCGCGTTCTCGATGTCCTCGGGGTACACGTTGAAACCGTTGGGCAGCACGATGATGTCCTTGTTCCGGCCCATGAGGATGAGCCGGCCGTCGGCGTCGAACCGGCCGATGTCGCCCGTCCGGTACCAGCCGTCCGGGGAGAGCGCGGCGGCGGTCGCCGGCTCGTCGTGCCAGTAGCCGCGGAAGACGTTCGGTCCCTTCACCAGGATCTCGCCGTCGTCGGCGAGCCGGACCTCGACCGGCGGCACGGACCGGCCCACCGTTCCCAGGCCGTGGTCCTCGCGGGTGGTGCACGTCGCGAACCCGCACTCGGTCGAGCCGTAGCCCTGGATGACGACGACCCCGAGGTCCTCCCACGCCTGCTGCAGGACCGGCGGCAGGAACGCGGCGGTCGAGACCAGGAGACGCAGACCTCCGCCGAAGCGCGTGTGCACCTGGCGGAAGAGGCGTCGTCTCACGGCGTACGGCAGGTGTCGGGAGATCGAGCGCAGCCGTTCGAAGCTCCGGGCCCGGCCCGACTTCTCGACCTCGCGCTCGATCGACGACCAGAACAGGTCGAGGACCTGGGGTACGAGGATCATCGAGGTCGTGTGATGGTCGCGGATGGCCTCGAAGATGACCCGCGGGTTGCGACTGCGGACGTACCGGATGTCGGCCAGGACGTCGAGCGCGTAGTACAGGCCGACGATCTGCTCCAGGAGGTGCGACAGCGGCAGGAGCGAGACGATCCGGTGCTCGAGCGGCGGGATGACCTTGTAGATCGCGGCGATCGTCGCGAGCACGTTGCCGTGGCTGAGCATGACCCCCTTGGGATTGCCGGTCGTGCCCGAGGTGAAGACGAGCTCGAACAGATCGTCCGTCGCGGGTCGTGGCCACGCCGCGAGCTGTACCTCCCAGTCGGCCGGGAACGTGGCATCGGGCGGGGCGGCGAGC
This sequence comes from uncultured Chloroflexia bacterium, assembly GCA_963719285.1. Taxonomy (GTDB): domain Bacteria; phylum Chloroflexota; class Limnocylindria; order Limnocylindrales; family CSP1-4; genus C-114. The sequence continues at coordinate 1,429,521 of CAVRBO010000001.1, read as the reverse complement.
CGGTCGACCGTCGTCGTGGGCAGCGTCTCCAGGCGCGCCTCGCGCGGATCCGGCGCATCGCGACCGGTCCCCAGGGCCAGGTGGCGCGCCTCCGCCCGTGCCGCGATCCGCTCGATGGCATCGGGCGCCATCCGCAGGTCGAGCGGCACGAGGACGAGGCCGGCGAGCATCGCCCCGAAATAGACGGCCGGCAGCTCGGGCGCCGAGGGCGACCAGGTGAGGAGCCGCTCGCCGGGGCCGAGCCCGAGGGCCCGCAGCCGCCACGCCGCGCACCGGCTGCGCAGGCCCAGTTCGCGGAACGACCACGTCTCGTCCGCTCCGTCGTCCCTGACGATCCGCAGCGCGGGTCGGTCGGCGCCGCGGGCGACGGCGCCGTCGAGGATGTCGAGGATCGAATCCATCAACGACAGCCTACCGTGCCGCGGGCTCCGGACGGGGCCTATCGACGCCGGTCTTGACCCGGGGCGTCGGATGCGGCCACGCTGCGCGCATGTCCGTCCTCGATGGCCTGCTCGTGGGTGCGGGGAACCTCGTTCCGCTCGTCGGCGTGCTCGCCTGGGGGTGGAGCCTTCCCCAGATCCTGCTCGTGTACTGGATCGAGACGGCCGTGGTGGGGGCGATCGGCGCCCTGAAGATCCGCGCCGCGATCGACCTCGGCGGGGCAGGCACCGGGGCGCCGGTCCCGCGACGTCGTCCGGCCGGGCCGCGGATGGACCTGGCCGCGGAGGGGCGGGCCGCCGCCAGGCGCGTCTCGGGCGGTTGGCTCTACGTCTCGGCCTGGCTCGCCGTCTACCTCGGGTTCTGGGCGATCCTCGGGATGGTCGTCGTCCAGATCGTCAATGGTGGCTTCTACCAGGGCGCGAGCGCGACCGGGTTCACCGGGGTCCCGGTCGGGTCGATCGTGGCCGCCGTCCTCAGCCTCGTCTTCTGGCACGCCTTCGCGTACTGGCACGACTACATCCACGGGGAACGCTACCTGACCGACAGCCTGCTCGACCTGAGCCGGCCCCCGTTCGCGCGTCCGCTCGTGCTCCTCGGCGCCATCGCCCTGGGTGGTGTCGGGACCGCGCTCATCGGTGCCCCGGTCGGCTTCCTCGTGGCGATGGTGCTGGCCAAAACGGCCATCGAACTATGGTGGGCACGGTCCGCGCAGGCCCTCGCTGCTAGCCCGACGCAGGCCCGTACCGAGGGCCCATCGGCGGAGCCTCCCGCGCGCTAGGCTGTTGCCGATCACATCTGGAGGAACCGATGGCCGACAGGATCCTGCTCCTCGTGGGCACCAAGAAGGGCGCGTTCATCGTCGGATCGGACCAGAGCCGGCGGGCATGGCAGGTCAGTGGACCGCTGTGCGACGGCTGGCCGATCCAGGACATCAATGTCGATCCGAAGACGGGCACGTTGTACGCGGGAGGCGGCAGCTCCTGGTACGGGCCGACGGTCTTCCGGAGCGACGACCTGGGTGCGACCTGGACCCAGTCGAGCGAGGGCCTGACATACGGCGACGACGGCCCGAAGATCACGGCCGTCTGGAACGTCACCGCGTCCAACGGGTCGCTGTTCGCCGGGGTCGGCCCGGCCGGGCTCTTCCGGAGCGAGGATCGGGGCCAGACCTGGGCGCACGTGGAGGGCCTCCGCAACCATCCCTCCGCACCCACCTGGACGCCCGGGGCCGGCGGCCTCATCCTCCACTCGATCGTGCCGCACCCCACGGACCGCGACCGGATGTGGGTGGCCATCTCGTCGGTCGGCACATTCGAGACACGGGACGGCGGCACCACCTGGGAGCCTCGCAACAGCTCCGTCCGGGCGTGCTTCCTGCCCGACCCGTATCCGGAGACCGGCCAGTGCGTCCACAAGCTGGTCATGGCCGTCGACGAGGAGCGGCTGTACCAGCAGAACCACTGCGGGGTCTATCGCTCGAGCGACGGCGGCCGGACGTGGGAAGAGATCACGGCCGGGCTGCCCTCCGAGTTCGGGTTCGCGATGACGGCCCATCCGCGCGATCCGCTGACGGCCTGGAACATCCCGCTGACCCCGCCGGAGGAGGGTCGGTACATGCCCGGCGGCGCGGCCGCGGTGTGGCGGACCCACGATGGTGGCGACACCTGGATCCGGGGCGACACCGGGCTCCCGCAGCACGACGCGTACGTCGGCGTCCTGCGCGAAGCGATGGCCCACGACGACCTCGAGCCGGTGGGGGTCTATTTCGGGACGAGCACGGGACAGCTCTACGGCTCGGCGGACGGCGGCGTCAACTGGGACCCGATCGTCACCACCCTGCCGCCCATCTGGTCGGTCGAGGCGATCCGGGTCCCGGCCTGATCGGCCCGCCGACGTGGCGCTCGTCATCCTGCCCCGCTCGCTCGCCGCGATCCTGCCCGGATTGCCGCGCCGGACAGCCGTGGACGGCGCGACCGTGGCCGAGGTCGTCGCGGCGCTCGACGCGTCCTGGCCGGGGGTCGCCGACCGTATCCTCGAGCCGGGGCCGGCCATCCGCGAGCACATCAACGTGTTCGTCGACGGCGAACCGGCCGAGTTGACGACGCCCGTCTCGTCGGGCGCCACGATCCACGTGATCCCGGCCGTCGCCGGCGGCTGAGGAACGTGTCGGCGGGGCGATCCCGCGGAGCTCGCGGTCCGTCCGCGGTCGGTTGACCGGTCGGCGGGCCTCGGCTAGACTCCGCCAGCCTTCGGCCGAGTGTGCGTGCACGCTCGCCGGACCGCCACGGGACCGTCGGCCGACCCGAGGCGCGAAACGCTGCATCCCCGGCCGTGGGAGGTGATCTCTCGATTGGCAGAAGTCCGAGTGGGTGAGAACGAGACGTTCGAAAGCGCCCTTCGCCGCTTCAACAAGAAGATCCAGCAGAGCGGCATCCTCGCGGAGGCTCGCCGGCGCGAGCACTACGAGAAGCCGAGCGTGAAGCGGAAGCGCAAGGAAGCGAAGCGCAAGAAGAACGCCCGCACGCAGCAGAGCTAGGGTCGAAGGACGGCCGGATGGTCGACCGACAACCTGGCGCCGGTCATCCCGACCGGTCGACAGCTCAGCAGGGCGGACCCGCCCGAGGAGCCACATCGGTGTCCCTCCAGGATCGCCTCCGGCAGGATCTGACCGCAGCCATGCGGTCCGGTGACACGCTGCGGCGCGACACGCTGCGCCTCGTGACGAACGCGGCGTACAACCTTGCCAAGAAGAACCAGCGGCCCCTCGGCGAGGACGAGTTCCTCGCCGTGCTGGCGCGCGAGGTCAAGACCCGGCGCGAGTCCGTCGAGGCGTTCCGGAACGGCGGTCGCGAGGACCTCGCCACCAAGGAGGAGGCGGAGATCGCGATCATCTCCGCGTACCTGCCCCAGGCACTCAGCGAGGACGAGATCCGGAGCCTCGTCGGCAGGGCGATCGCGGCGACCGGCGCCGCGTCCGCGCGCGACATGGGCAAGGTCATGGGTTGGCTGGCGCCGCAGACACGCGGTCGGGCCGACGGCAGGCGAGTGAGCGAGATCGTCGTCCAGACGCTCGCCGCCGCGGACCTTGCCGCCCACTCAGGTACCCACGAGGCCGGTTAGACCGAGCGACCCATGCTGACCCAGCGCGCCGAGCCCGCGACCCCGTTCACCCGACGTGACGCCGCCCGATTCCTGACGGCCGCCGGTCTCCTGTGCGTCATCCTCACGGCGATCTTCGCGATCGACATCGTGCCCCGCGGTCTCGGCCTCCAGGTCGGCGAGATCGCCCTCGCCGATGTCGTGGCGCCGCGCACGCTCACCTACACGAGCCCGCTCGAGACCGCGGCGGATCAGGAGGCGGCCCGCCTGGCGGTCAGCCCGAAGTACGACTACACCCAGGCCCAGGCCGCCGGCATCGCGGACCGCCAGGCGGCCGCGTACGGGCGGGCCGTCGCGCCGGTCGACGCGGCCTTCGACGACTCGGTCTCGCTGGCCGCACGGGCCGCCCTCCTCAAGTCCGTCCTGCCGTCGCTGAGCGACCCAGGTCGCAAGACCCTCCAGGGCCTGACCCCGAGCTCGTGGAAGGCGCTCCGGGACGAGGCCGGCAACGTCCTCGACCAGGTGGAGCGCGCCGAGTTGCGCGACTCGGACGTGTCGACCGTCTCGGCGGGGATCGCCAGCCGGATCCTGGGCGACCTGCCGGCGGACCAGCGCCGACTCGCCGCCGAACTCATCGCGCCGCTCATCGTCCCGAACTCGGCGTTCAGCGAGCTGCTCACGGAGCAGGCCCGGGTCGCCGCCGTCCAGGCCGTGCGTCCGCACATGACGACCATCCGGCAGGGCGAGAACGTCATCGACAGGGGCCATCCCATCACCGCCGAGCAGATGGAGAAGGTCGATGCCCTGAACCTCAACGCCCCGACCCTCGACGTGGCCCGGCTGGGGGGCTACGTGCTCCTGACCCTGCTCCTCGTCACGCTCCTGCTCGCCTGGGTCTGGCGGTTCCGTGCCGAGATCTGGCATCGCACGAACGTACTCCTCCTGCTGAGCCTGGCCCTCGTGTTCATGAGCCTGCTGCTCAAGCTCACGGCGGGCGGCAGCGTGGCGCCCTACATCGTCCCCACGGCCGCCGCCGGGATGCTCGTCGCGATCCTCCTCGATGCCGGCATCGCGTTCGTTCTCACGGCCATGCTGTCGGTCGTCGCGGGCACGGTCCACGGCGGCTCGCTCGAGTTCGCGAGCTACGTCCTCCTGAGCGGATTCGCGGGGATCGTCGCGGTCCGGCGGGGCGACCGGCTCAACGTCTTCGTGCAGGCCGGGATCACGATCGCGGTCGTCGGAACGCTGGTGATCTCGGTCTTCACGCTCCTCGGCGCCCGCGATCTCACCGGGTTCCTGCAGCTGTGCGGAGCGGCGCTGGCCGCGGCGGCGGGTGCGGCGGTCGCGGCTGTCGGCTCCTTCGCGGTCCTCGGCAACCTGTTCGGGATCCTCACGGTCTTCCAGCTGCTGGAGCTGGCGAACCCCTCGCAGCCGATCCTGCGCCGGCTCCTGGTGGAGACACCCGGGACGTACCACCACTCGATCATGGTCGGCAACCTCGCCGAACGGGCCGCGGAGGCCATCGGCGCCGACCCGCTGGTCACCCGCGTCGCTGCCTACTACCACGACATCGGCAAGCTCGCGAACCCGGTCGCGTTCATCGAGAACCAGGCCGGCGGCGACAACATCCACGACGAGCTCGAGCCCGAGGTCTCGGCCCAGATCCTCAAGCAGCACGTGGCCGACGGGATCGACCTGGCCTACCGGGAGAAGCTCCCCAAGCAGCTGATCGCGTTCATCCCGCAGCACCACGGGACCGCGATCATGAGTTACTTCTACGCCCGGGCCAAGGAGACGGCGGCGGCGCCGTACGGCGGCATCCAGACGACCGAAGGGGCGGCCGCCGCGGCCGCCGTCGACGAGCGGCGCTTCCGTCACGTGGGCCCGAAGCCGCAGTCGCGCGAGGCCGCCCTGATCATGCTCGCCGACGGGGTCGAGGCGTCCGTGCGCTCCCTCTCGTCGCGCGACGAACCCGCGATCCGGGCGATGGTTGCCCGGATCATCGACGAGCGGCTCTCCGACGGCCAGTTCGACGAGTGCGACCTGACCCTCCGCGACATCGAGCGGATCCGCGAGGCATTCGTCCAGCAGCTCCTTGGCATGTACCACCAGCGGATCGCCTACCCGCAGAACAAGATCGTCGAGATCGAGTCGCGTCGTGCCGCCGGCGGTGGCCCGAGCGCGTGAGTTCGATCTACCGGCGGCCGTGGCGGATCGACGTCACGACGCGCGACGGCGTCCGGACGCCGGTCGGGGCCGCGGCACTGGCGCGCGCGATCGCGGCGACACTCGATGCAGCGGGCGCGACGGCCCCCGCGTCGATCGGGCTCGTCCTGGCCGACGACCGGGAGCTCGAGACGCTGAACGAGGCCCACCTGGGCCACGAAGGCCCCACGGACGTCCTGTCGTTCCCGCTCCTCCCACCAGGAGCGTTCCCCGCTCACGAGGGCGCCGTGGCCCGCCCGGTCGCGAGCCCCGGGCCGACGATCGCCTTCGCCCTCCCGCCCGGGCGTCGCCCCCACCTCGGCGACGTGGTCGTGTCGGTGGAGCGGGCGGCCGAGCAGGCCGTCGGCGGCCGGGGGGGCCAGTCCGGCGATGTCCGCTGGTCACCCGCCGACGAGCTGCGCCTCCTGGTCATCCATGGGACGCTCCACGTGTGCGGCTGGGATCACGCCGATCCCGTGGAGAGGGCCGCGATGCGCGCCCTCGAGCATCGACTCCTCGGCTGAGCCCGGCCGAGTGGCGTCCGGCCGAGGCTCGCCCTATGTCCGGGCGGACCGCACCGTCCGAGCGGGCGCGTCGGACGGCGAGCCCTCGTCGCCGATCGACAGGTAGAGGTCTTCTTCCTGAGCCTGATGGAGGCGCAGGATCGCCTCGAGGCCGTACAGCACGCGCTGCAGGTCGGTCCGGTCCTCGACATCGGGGCCTTCGGGCGGCAGGTCGCGGATGAGCCGGTCGAGCAGACGGGCGAGCCGGAAGATCTCGGCGTGGGTGCGATGCATCGAAGCCGTCGCGTCGTCCGAGCCCATCGCCGCGGCGAGCATCGGGTAGATCGTCCGGTCCTCGAGTTCCTCGTGCGCGACGAGGTCCTCGGCGACGAACCGACGGACCTCCTCGAGCGCCACCACGGCGACCTCTGGAGCCAGCCCGTCGAGGCGGTCGGCGGTCGCGCGGATCGACGCGATCGGCGTCTCGAGCACGAGGTGCTCGGCCCGCAGGCGTGCGCTCGTCTCGCTCCATCCGGCGATGCGCACCGGGGCGTCGACTCCGCCACGGACGGCGCGCAGTGCGTTGAGGATCACCGCGACGTCGATCGCCTCCTGCAGGATCGCCCCCGCGACCACGGGCAGGAAGCCCAACGCCGCCGCGACCATCGCCACGACCGAGAGGCCCATCCCCACCACGACACTCTGGACGGCGATCGAGCGTGAGCGGCGGGCGATCTGCACGGCTTCGGTGAGGCGGTCGAGGCGGTCGACCGCGATGACGATCTGGGCCGCTTCGGAGGACGCCGTCGCGCCGCGCGCGCCCATGGCCACGCCGATGTCCGCCAGCGCCAGCGCCGGGGCGTCGTTGAGCCCGTCGCCCACCATGACCACCGGTCCCGACGCGTCCGCTCGCTCCATCCGGACGGCATCGACCTTGTCCTTCGGGGACCGTTCCGCCAGGACCGCATCCACGCCGATCGCCGACCCGACGATATCGGCGACCGTCGCGCTGTCGCCGGTGACCATGACGATTCGGTTGAACCCCGCCCGCCGCAGGGATCGGATCGCCCGAGGCGTCTCCGGGCGGAGCGGATCGTCGAGGATGAGCGCGCCCCGGACGGCTCCGTCCACGCTCACGAAGGCGATGGTGGAGCCCTCGAGGGTGGCGCGTCGACGGACATCCCGCGCCCACCGTGGCATCCGTCCGGTGCCCGTGCAGAAGTCGGCCGTGCCGACGCCGACCATCCGGCCATCGACCTTCCCGAGGACGCCGGCGCCGGCCGTCTCGACGACGTCCACGGGCATCGCCAGATCGAGACCGCGTTCCCGCGCCGCGCGGACGATCGTACCCGCGAGGATGTGCGGCGAGAGCTGTTCGACCGATGCGGCCAGGCGGAGGATGTCCGACTGGTCGAGCTCGGCGGCTGATCCCGTGGCTCCGGTCGCGCCCGGCTGGGAGGTCGACCCGTCGGCCGGCCCGCACTCGATGCTCCCGAGGCGCGGCCGCCCGGCGGTCAGCGTCCCCGTCTTGTCGAACAGGACGACCCGGGCCCGGGCGAGCGTCTCGAGCGGGCCACCACCCTTGACGATGACACCGCGCCGGGCCGCCCGCGAGATCCCGGCCACGATCGCGATGGGCGCGGCGAGGAGGAGCGGACACGGCGTGGCGACCACGAGGACGGCCAGGCCGCGGACGGGGTCGCCCGAGATCAGCCACGCCGCGATCGAGATGCCCAGGGTGAGCGGGATGAACAGCAGTGCGTAGCGGTCGGCCAGGCGAACGAACGGCGCCTTGCTCGTCTGGGCCTCCTGGACGAGCCGGACGATCCCGGCGTACGTACTCGCCGCCGCAGGAGCGATCGCCCGGAGGTCGAACGAGGAGCCGCCGTTCACGGTGCCCGACGAGATCGCCTCGCCTTCGCCGCGCGTGACGAGCTGCGACTCGCCGGTGAGTGCCGACTCGTCGAGCACGGCGGCGCCGCCGACCGCCAGGCCGTCGACCGGCACCACCTCGCCGGGCAGGATCGCGATCCGGTCGCCCACGGCGACGGCGTCGATGGGGACCGTCTCCAGGCCGCCGTCGCGGTAGCGCTGGACGTTCCGTGGCGCTCGTCCGAGCAGAGCCGTCAGCTCGCGGTGAGCGCGCCCCTGGGCGTAGCGCTCGAGGGCCTCGCCGGTCGCGAGCATGACCCCGATGACCGCGGCCGCCAGCCGTTCCCCGAAGAGCAGCGCGCCGCCGATCGCGAGGATCGCGATGATGTCGACGCCGAGCTCGCCCGAGATGAGATCGCGGGCGATCGACCACGCGAGCCTGATCGCGACGAGGAGCGACGGGACCATCCACAGGAGCGCGGCCGCCTCGGTGTTCCCCACCCACGCCATGACCAGGCCGATGAGCAGGCCGGCGAGCGTCAGTGGCAGCATCGAGCGCTCGATCGCTGTGCGCAGGACCTCGATCGGGGGGGTGGCTCCGGTGGATCCGTCGGACGCCGGCGCGTCTGACACACGCATCCCCGACGCGTCCGCGGAAGTGTTCATCCGTTCGAGTGTACGGGTCTCGCACAAACGTGCCATGGGCCAGTGGTCCCCTCTCGCGGGCCGGTAGGCCCCTGCGGTGACGCGCTCGCCGTGGGCCTCAAGCGCGGCGCAGGGAGGGCGGTCGCTGCTACCATCGGGGCAGGCCCTCCCGGACGGGATCGGGCCCCTTCGGCGTGTTCGGGACGCCGTCCGACCATGAGGAACCGTGAAGATCGTCGTCGGCCTGGGGAATCCGGGCGCCCAGTACCAGGAGACGCGGCACAACATCGGCTGGATGGTCCTCGACCGCCTCGCCGACGAGGCCGGCTGGGCGGGCAAGGGCCGGACGAAGGACGCCAGCGCGGTCGTGGCGGGGCGCTATCACGGCCTCGACCTGACCCTGGTCAGGCCGTTGACGTTCATGAACGACAGCGGCATCGCCGTCCGCAAGGTGCTTGCGCGCGAGCACGCCCCGCTGGTGGACCTCCTCGTCGTCTCGGACGACTTCGCGCTCCCGTTCGGCAAGCTCCGGTTCCGCGAAGGCGGCGGCGCCGGCGGCCACAACGGCCTCGGCTCGATCATCGACGAGCTCGGGACCGAGAAGTTCAGCCGTCTCCGGGTGGGGACGGGCGCCCCGGACCGGAGCTTCGTCGACCACGTCCTGTCGCGGTTCGAGCCGGCCGAGCGGCAGCGCCTCGACGAGCTGCTCGACGCGGCGGCCGATGCGGTCGAGACATGGGCCCGCCACGGGACGAACAAGGCGGCCAACCAGCACAACAACTTCGAGCTGCGACCGGCCGATGCGGATCGGCTGGCCCCACCCGGTGCGGTGGACGGGCCCCCCGGGCCCGACGGCATCCGGCGGACGAAGACCGGCTGGCGCCGGGCGCGCCCCGTGGAGGAACCGTGAGGAAGTACGGCGACCCTCCTCGGCCGCGAGGGCCCCGCCCCGCTCCGCCGCCCCCGATGCGGGGCAAACGCGGGCAGGAGCGCCACCTCGGTGAACGCATCACCGCCGAGGCGCTCGATCGCCTGCTCGCCGAGCGCGAGGTCCGCCCGGAGGTCGACTTCGACATCGGCGACGCCGAAGCGGAGGCCGCCGGCGCGGTCGAGGCGGAGGCGCACGCAGCGGCCGGCTCGCGGACGGACGCTCGACGGCCCGAGACCGCCCCACCGGCCCGGCCGACCCGCCCGGCCGACAAGCCGACCGAACCCGGTCGCGGCGCCCGCCGGGTCCCGGATCTCTCCGCGTTGCCGATGCTCCTGGCCGCGACCGGCTCGTTCGCCGCGCTCCTCGAACGCCTCGGCGATCCATCCCGCCCCGGACCGAGCGCCGGACGCCACGCCGGCCTGACGTGCGTTCCCCACGGGGCGAAGAGCTACCTCGCGTCGGCGCTGGCGATGGGTGGCGTGACGGGCGAACGAGTGTGCTGGATCGCCCGGGACGCCGAGATCGGCGACCGGGTCGCGGAGGAGCTCGGGGCGTGGCTGGGCGATCCGGCCGCGGTCGCCGTCCTCGAACCAAGGACGGCCCTGGCCTGGGAGCGGAGCGAGCTCGTCGCGGACGAGACCGCCGCCCGCGTCGCCGCGCTCGCCGCGTGGAGGAGCGGCAAGGCCCGGGTCCTCGTCGCGAGCGTCCAGGCGCTCCTCCAGCACACGATCGCGCCCGAAGCGCTGCCGGCCGAACCGCGGGTCGTGCGCCGTGGCGCCCGCCTGCATCTCGACGCGTTCCTGAGGGAGCTGCTCGATCTGGGTTATGCGCCGGCGGTCGAGGTCGCCGGCCGGGGCGAGTTCGCCCGGCGCGGCGGCATCGTCGACGTCTTCCCGCCATCGAGCCCGCTGCCCGTCCGGCTCGAGTTCTTCGGCGACGAGGTCGACGCGCTGCGCACGTTCGACCCGGCCGATCAGCGCACGATCGAGCCGATCGACGCGGTGGAGCTCCTGCCGGCGAGCGAGGTCCTGCTCCCGGCCGATGGCGTGGCCGGCCTTCGGGCGCGCCTCGGCAAGCGTGCGGCCCGGCTGCCCGAACGCCTTGCCGCGGACCTCGCCCGGTTCGAGGCGGACGAGACCGCCGCGGCCGTGGGCGCTCGAGCCGGCGCCGCGCTCGACGTCGGCGACGCCGCGGAGGTATGGGCGGGCGTCCTGTGCCCGGCGACCGCCCTCGATCACCTCGACCCGGGCACGCTCCTGGTCCTCGACGAGCCGGGCGACATCGCCGACTCGGCCGAGTTCCTGTGGCGCCAGGCCGACGAGCGCCGTGAGGACCTCGAGAGCGCCGGCGACCTGCCGAAGGACTGGCCGGCCACGTACCTTCCATCGCGCGACTGGAAGACCCGGCTGCTGCGCGCGCGGACGCTCGAGCTCACCTGGGAGTCCGATCCATCGGAGGACGCGACGATCGCCGGCGCCGGGCTGAGCAGCGGCGACCTGTTCGGCTGGCGGGAACCGGTCCTGCCGCTCCAGCGGACCGCCCAGCTGGACGTCGCGGTCGGCGGGTGGGCGGCCGACGGCCAGCGGATCGTCCTGGCGTCCGATCAGGCTCCGCGCCTGGCCGAGATCCTTGCGGAGAAGGGCCGGCCGGTGGCCGTGCTCCATCGGATCGCCGAGCCACCCCCGCCCGGCGCGGTCGTGCTCATCGAGCGCAGCCTCAACGGCGGATTCACCGGCGGCCCGGAGGCCGTGACGTTCGTCACGGACCGGGAGCTCTTCGGCAGCGTCCGCGTCCGCCGCCCGAAAGCGCTTCGTCGGGTCGTCTCCCGGGACATCCTGAACCGCCTCACGCTCGGCGATCACGTCGTCCACATCGACCACGGCCTCGCCCGCTACGAGCGGATGCTCCGCCGGGGCGAGCCGGGCGAGGAGCGCGACTATCTCGAACTGAGCTTCGCCGGCGGCGACAAGATCTTCGTGCCGGTCGAGCAGATCGAGCGGGTGACCCGCTACAGCGGCGGGGAGAAGCCCCAGCTGTCCAAGCTGGGCGGCGGCGAGTGGCTGCGCACGAAGCAGCGGGTCAAGCGCGCGGTCACCGACCTGGCCGAAGAGCTGCTCGCGCTGTATGCGGCCCGGGCCGCGGCCCGCGGCCACGCGTTCATGCCGGACACGCCCTGGCAGGCCGAGATGGAGGCGAGCTTCCCGTACGAGGAGACGCCCGACCAGCTCCGTGCCGCCGCCGAGATGAAGCTCGACATGGAGGCCGGCCGGCCGATGGACCGGCTCGTCGTGGGCGACGTGGGCTACGGCAAGACGGAGGTGGCCCTGCGGGGCGCGTTCAAGGCGATCCAGGACGGCAAGCAGGTCGCCGTGCTCGTGCCCACGACCGTGCTCGCGGCCCAGCACCACGCGACGTTCGGCCAGCGGTTCGGGGCGTTCCCGCTCAGCGTCCGGCTCCTGTCGCGGTTCGTGCCGCCGGCCGAGCAGGAGCGGACGATCGCGGGCCTCGCGGACGGTTCGGTCGAGCTCGTCATCGGGACCCACCGCCTCCTGTCGAAGGACGTCCGGTTCCGCGACCTGGGCCTGGTCGTGGTCGACGAGGAGCAGCGCTTCGGCGTGGCCGCCAAGGAGCGGCTCAAGCAGCTCCGGAGCGCGGTGGACGTGCTCACCCTGTCGGCGACGCCGATCCCGCGGACGCTCAACCTCGCCCTGGCGGGGATCAGGGACCTGAGCGTCATCGAGACCCCACCCGAGGACCGGCTGCCGATCCAGACGCGCGTGGCCGAGGCGTCGGCCGGACTGGTCCGCGACGCGATCCTGCGCGAGCTCGACCGTGGCGGGCAGGTCTTCTACGTCCACAACCGGGTCGAGACGATCGAGGCCCAGGCCGAGCAGCTCCGGACGATGCTGCCCGGGGTCCGCATCCTCGTCGGCCATGGCCAGATGCCCGAGGGCGTCCTCGAGCGGGTCATGCTCACATTCGCGGCCGGTGAGGCCGACGTCCTCGTGTGCACGACGATCATCGAATCCGGGCTCGACATCCCGAACGCGAACACGATCGTCATCGACCGGGCCGACACGCTCGGTCTGGCCCAGCTGTACCAGCTTCGCGGCCGCGTCGGCCGGTCGTCGCGACGGGCCTATGCGTACCTGCTCTACCGGCGCCGGGAGCGCCTCTCGGACGAGGCGCGCAAGCGGCTCCAGGCGATCTTCAACGCGTCGGAGCTCGGGGCCGGCTTCCAGATCGCGCTCTCCGACCTCGAGATCCGCGGCGCCGGGAACATCCTGGGCGGCGAGCAGTCGGGCCACATGGCGGCGGTCGGCTTCGACCTCTACTCGCGCCTGCTGGCCGAATCCGTCGAGGAGCAGAAGGCGATCTTCGAGGACCGCGAGCCGGTCGTCGCGCGCCAGCAGGCGGTCGTGGACCTGCCGGTCGAGGCCCACCTGCCCGACGATTACGTGCCGGACGAGGCCCAGAAGCTCGAGCTCTACCGGCGGCTGGCTCGCGCTCGCACGCCGGGCGACCTGGCCGCGTTCCGCCAGGAGGTCGCCGACCGGTTCGGCCCGCTCCCGGCTCCGGTCCTCCGCCTGGTGGAGGTCGCCGAGCTCCGGCTCACGGCCGAGACGGCCGGCGTCACCTCGATCGCCCGGGAGGAGGGCCAGCTCGTGGTCCGCTTCGGCGCCGGGCTGTCGCGGGCGACGGCGATGCGGCTGCTCTCGTCCGGAGCCCTGCCCGGGGCGCGGCCGGGCGATCTCACGTTCGCCTCCAATCAGGTCCGCATCCGCATGCCGCGCGACCCGTCCAGGGGTTGGGCGCTGACGCAGGCGGTCGTGGCACGGCTCGTCGCTCGGGACCCGGTCGAGGTCGCCTGACGGACTCCACGGACACCGCTCGGTGGCGCAAGATAGCCGCCCATGGCGGCGCGGTCGGCCGGATCGCGGACGTGAGCAAGAGGAGCGCGCGGTGGACATCGAACTGGCGCCTCAGCGCATCTTCGCGCTGAAGGACGCGCTGTCGGCCGAGGAAGTCCGGCTGCGGGCGATGGACCGTCGTGCCACCGCGATCTCGAGCGGCATCGGCGGCCTGCTCCAGCGCCCCAAGGCCGACGACATCACCCTGCTCGCCAGCCAGCGCCGGGTGGAGCCGTTCTGGCACGTCGCCGGGCGTGCCCGCTACGTGTACGACCGCACCCGCGAGTACTCGGTGCCGCCCAGCGGTCCCGAGGTCCGCTCGGTCGAGTTCGGCGGAGCGAGCTACGACGTCGTTGACGGCAAGGCCGGCCGTGGCTTCAGGATCGAGGTCCGGGAGCACTGCCGTGAGGACATCCAGGACGAGCTGTTCGTCGACGCCCTGACCGGCCAGCCGTCCCCGGACGGCGCCGCGATCCGGACCGGACCGACGGAGCTGGTCGACGCTCCGGCCGCCCTGGCCACCGACGGGACGATCGTCCTCGCGCCCGAGCATCGCGCCTCGTTCGTCGTCCGCCAGCTCCTCGGCCGGATGCTCAAGCCGGTCCAGGCCGATGCGGTCCTGGAGGAGGTGCTCACGCTCGACGCGAGCGACCTGTACTACCGCCCGATCTGGGCCTTCGAGTTCCACTGGGTCCCGAAGGACAAGTCCGGCGTGCTCGAGATCGACGCGATCACCGGCCAGGTCCGCCAGGCGGCCTCGCTGACGTCGCACATGACCAAGCTCATCAGCCGCGACGCGCTGTTCGACATCGGCGCCGATACGATCGGGCTCCTCGTCCCCGGCGGCAGTATCGCGGTGAAGGTCGCCCGCGCCGCGGTCGACCGGAGCTACTAGCCACCGTGATGTGATCGTGGGCGGGGGAGTTCGCGGTCGGATCCTGGCTGTCACGGTCGCGCTCCTCGTCGCGCCGCACGTCGCCGGCTGCGGAGCCGGCCATCCTGGAGGGTCGGCGACCGCATCCATCGACCGCCGTACCAGGAGACCTGCGCCCCACGGGCGCCGTGGGAACCATCTCGCCCGAGGCGGATACCCTGACGCCATGAGCAAGCTGTTCTTCGGCTACCACATGACGAACTTCACGTTTCCCGATGTCCCGCCGGAGCGGCTGTTCGACCGCGTCGTCGAGCTCGCCCAGACGGCCGAGTCGGCCGGCTTCGACCTCGTCACCGTGATGGACCACTTCTACCAGATCAGGGGCGTCGGCCCGGATACCGATCCGATGCTCGAGGCGTACGCCACCCTGGCCGCGATCGCGCGCGAGACGAAGACCGTCCGCCTGGGCACGCTGGTCAGCGGCGTGACCTACCGGAACCCGGCGATCCTCGCCAAGACGGTCACCACCCTGGACGTCATCTCCGGCGGTCGGGCGATCCTGGGCATGGGAGCGGCCTGGAACGAGGACGAGCACGCGGGCTACGGCGTCGACTTCCCGCCGATCGGTGAGCGGATGGACCGCCTCGACGAGGCCTTGACGATCGCCCGGGCGATGTTCACCCAGGACCGCCCGAGCTTCACCGGGCGCTTCTACCGGATCGATCGTGCACTCAACGTGCCCCGGCCGATCCAGCCGGGCGGGCCGAAGATCCTCGTGGGCGGCGGGGGCGAACAGCGGACGCTCAAGATCGCCGCGCAGCATGCCGACATCACCCACTGGTTCCCCCTCGGACTGGAGATGCTCCGCCACAAGACCGAGGTCCTGGAGCGCCATTGCGCGGCCATCGGACGCGATCCGGCCACGATCCAGCGGACGATGGCGACGCCCGTCCTGCTGGCCGCGAACGCTCGCGACGCCGAGCGGGTGCTCGCCACGATCCCGGCCGAGCGGCGGGCCAACGTCACGCCGGGCACGCCCGAACAGGCGGCCGAGGGCCTGCGCCCGTACATCGAGGCTGGCTTCACCGGATTCACGTTCAACAACCCGGTCCTGCCGACTGTCGAATTCGATCGGTCTCGCCGGAGAGCTCCTGCGCCTCGTCAGTTGACGCGACCGTTCCGGTTCCTCGCCGACGCGGCCTCGATCGCGGACGGGAAGGCCCTTGCGGCCGATGCCCGCCGGGCGGAGGCGATGGGCATCGACGTCCTCGTCATCCCGGACCATCTGCTCGAACAGCTGGCTCCCATCCCGTACATGGCGACCGTCGCCGCGGCGACCGAGCGGCTGCGCGTCGGCACGTTCGTCATCAACAACGACCTGCGCCATCCGGCCGTGCTGGCCCAGGACCTGGCGAGTCTCGACGTCCTGTCCGGCGGACGGCTCGAGATCGGCATCGGCGGAGGCTGGAACGCGCCCGAATATCGGGCGATCGGACTGCCGTTCGACCCGGTCGGCGTGCGATCCGCGCGACTCGCCGAGGCGATCGCGATCCTCAAGGGTGCGTTCGGGCCGGGGCCGTTCAGCTTCGTCGGTCGGCACTACACGATCACCGACTTCGATGGGTACCCGAAGCCCGTCCAGCGCCCCCATCCGCCGCTGTTCATCGGCGGTGGCGGTCGACGGACCCTGACGCTCGCGGCGCGCGAGGCCGACATCGTGGGACTGGCCCCCCGGATCATGCCCGGGGACAGCCCGCGGCCGGACCCGCGGAGCCTGACGCTGGCGGCCGCCGAGGAGAAGGTGGCCTGGGTCCGTGAGGCCGCCGGCGAGCGCTTCGAGAGACTGGAGATCAACTGCTATCCGACCGGGTTCGCGCCGGTCCTCATCACCGACCACGCCCTGGCGGAGGCGCGCGAGGTCGCCGGGAGGCTTCGCGCCGCGAGCGGCATCGAGATCACCGAGCGGGAGGTGCTCGACTCGCCGCACGTCTTCATCGGCTCGGTCGACGGGCTCGTCGAGAAGTTCCGGATGCTCCGGGAGCGCGTCGGGATCAGCTCGTTCATGGTCGGCGGGATCGACGAGCTGGCCCCGGTCGTGGAGCGTCTGAAGGGGACGTAGGGTCCTCGCGTCCTGCCCTGGCCGGCCTAGTTCGGGTGGACGATGCTCGATACGTCGCGAATGACGATCTCGGCCGCCCTGGCGCCCCCCAACGTCGTCTCGTCACGGAGGCCGACGATCCGCGCACCGTCCCACGACCAGGCGAGGTCGAGCCAGAACGGGTAGTTGGAGATCCGGATGGCCCGTCCGGACGCCGACTCGATGAGCCACACTCCCTCGGAACCGTCGACCGACCCGGCCATCGTCAGCCACCGCCCGTCCGGCGACCATCGGAGGGCGGCCGGATCCGTGATGCCGTCGAGCAGCGTCGCGGCGGGACCGGCGAGGTTCCCGTCAACGGTGTACACGCTCCAGGCCGCATCCCCGCGCGCCGGGCCGCTCAGGCCGACCGCCGCCGTGGATGCCAGGAAGGCGACATGCGTGCCGTCGCGCGACCAGGCCGGCAGGTCCGCGTTGCCGGTCCCGGTGCAGTCCTCCGACGGCGTCAGGAAGTCCGCGAGGTCGAAGCTCGAGGTCCCCGACCCGAGACGCATGCTCCACGGGTGGATCCCGGTCCGGTCCACGAGCGCGACCCCCTCGCAGGTGACGCTTCCGCCGCCGATGAGGCCCCGGGTCCCGTCCGCCGACCACGCCGCCTGGCGAGCGATGAACGGGAGGTCGGTCGGCGGCATCAACGTGGTCGAGCGCCCGGCGGCATCGACGCCGGAGAAGCCGGTCCGATACGTGGACGGACCCTTGGCGCCCGGAGCGCAGCGGAGCTGATAGGCCAGCTCGCCGCTCGCCAGCGTCAGGGGCGCAAGCGTCTCCGTGCGCGTGCATGCCACGCCGGGGTCGAGCGCCAGCGGACCGGCGGCGGAGCCGTCCGGCTGGATGCTCCACAGATGCGTCCCCATCGTGGCGTCGTTCGCCTCTGACCGGTACCCGAAGACGATCGTTCCGTCCGGCAGCCACGCGATCCCGTCGAGCGGGGCGGCCTCGAACGGCACGCTGTCCGGCGGCACTGGGACGTCGGGGAAGGCGGCCGACGGCTCCGGGCCGCGCGCGACGCAGCCGGTCGCGACGAGGACGGTGGCGGTCATGGCCAGCATGCGGAGGCGGACGGTCTTCAACCACCCGAGTCTAGCCGCGTGACGGGGAGTCCGCGGAGGGTCGCGCCTGCCGATCGAGTGGACCGGCGGTACCCTTCCGCGCATGGCCCAGCAACCCTCATCCGCGCTCGATACCGGCGCGCCCGTGAAGGACGGCCTGTGGTCCCCGAAGCGGCGGGCGCTGAGCCTCGGGATGGTCTTCACGATCACGCTCCTCGCCTTCGAGGCGCTGGCGGTCGGGACCGTCATGCCGGCGGTGTCCGTGGAACTCCATGGCCTGGAGTTCTATGGCTGGGCGTTCTCCGCGTTCTTCCTCGGCGACCTCGTGGGCATCGTCGTGGCCGGCGGCCTGATCGACCGGACGGGGCTCGCCCGACCGTTCGTCGGTGGACTCGTCCTGTTCGCCATCGGTCTCATCATCTGCGGTGTCGCTCCGACGATGGGCGTGCTCGTCGCCGGCCGGTTCCTCCAGGGCCTCGGGGCGGGGGCGATCCCACCCACGGCGTATGTGGCGATCGGCCGGTCGCTGCCGGAGCGACTCCGGCCCCAGATGTTCGCGACGCTCTCCACCGCGTGGGTGCTGCCGGGCGTCATCGGCCCGGCCCTGGCCGGCGGGATCACCCAGATGCTCGGCTGGCGGGCGGTCTTCCTCGGGCTCCTGCCGCTCGTCCTGCTTGCCGGGGCGATGACCCTGCGCAGCCTCGTCGCGGTCCCCGGCGCGACCGTCGGCACGGCCGCCGCCGAGCAGGCGGCTCACGACGCCCGCCGCCGGCGGCTCCCGCTGGCGCTCATCCTCGCCCTGGGCGCGGCCCTCGTCGTCGGAGGGCTGACGACGGAATCGCCGCCACTGGCGGCGCTCCTCATCGCGACCGGCCTCGTGCTCGTCGTCCCGGCGTTCCGGCGTCTGACCCCGGTCGGCACGCTGCGTGCGGCGCCGGGGCTCCCGGCGGCCATCCTCCTGCGCGGCGTCGCCACCGCCGCGTTCTTCGCCGCCGACGCCTACGTGCCGCTCGCGCTCCAGGACTGGCGCGGACTGGCGCCCGCGGCCGCCGGCATCGTGCTGACGGCGGCGACGCTCGCGTGGACCGCCGGATCGTGGCTCCAGGCACGCCGGTTCGACATGTGGGGTGCGCGGCGGTTCGTGGGCGCG
Source organism: uncultured Chloroflexia bacterium (assembly GCA_963719285.1). Lineage (GTDB taxonomy): Bacteria > Chloroflexota > Limnocylindria > Limnocylindrales > CSP1-4 > C-114. Next base: position 1,410,683 of record CAVRBO010000001.1, on the reverse strand, counting down.
GGCTTCGCCATCGTGATGGTCGGCGTGGCGAGCTTCGGTCTCGTCCTGATCCCCGACGTGCCTGTCCTTCTCGTCGGCATCCCGACCTGGGCGGTCGCCGGCCTGGGCATGGGCCTGCTCTACGCTCCGCTGTCCCTGGTGACGCTGCGCGAGGCGCCGGCGCACGGGCAGGGCGCCGCGACCTCGGCGCTCCAGCTGTCGGACATCCTGGGCACGTCCCTCGGGACCGGCGTCGGTGGCGGGATCCTCGCCGCCGGCGTCCGCGGCGGGGTGCCCCAGGGGACGTCGCTGGCCATCACGTTCACGATCGCGGTCGTGGCGGCGGCCGGAGGTGTCCTGTTGGCCGCGCGCCTCCCCGGTGCCAGGCGTGCGGAGGTCCCCGCGCCGGCGCCAGAGGGCGCGATCGCCTGACGGCACGGTGGGCAGCCACGGCCGTGGCACGACCGCACCGCGTCGCGCCGGCGGGCGGGAAGCCTGCGGTAGACTTCGCATGCCCTGACCGTTCAACCGAAACGGATCGACCCTTCGGAGGATCACCGACCGATGTCCGCCGAGGACCTGCGCTCCAAGATCCGTGAGATCCCGGACTTCCCGAAACCGGGCATCCTGTTCTACGACATCACGACCGTCCTGAAGGACGCCGCGGCGTTCAAGGACGCCATCGACCTCATGCGCGCGCCCTACGAGGGCGAGCAGGTCGACATCGTCGTCGGGATGGAATCGCGGGGTTTCATCTTCAGCGCGCCGCTCGCCTACCAGCTCGGGGCGGGCTTCGTGCCCGTACGCAAGCTCGGCAAGCTGCCGGCCGAGACGTTGACGGTCGAATACGCCCTCGAATACGGGTCGAACACGCTCGAGATCCACCGCGACGCGGTGAAGACCGGCCAGCGCGTCCTCGTCGTCGATGACCTGCTGGCGACCGGCGGCACCGTCGGTGGCACGATCGACCTCGTCGAGCGTCTCGGTGGCGAGGTCGTGGGCCTGGCCTTCCTCGTCGAACTCGACTTCCTCAAGGGCCGCGAGCGTCTCAAGGGCCGCCGCGTCACGAGCGTCATCCGTTACTGAGCCGCTGCCGGCGCGCGCCCGCGGCGCGGTCGACGCATCCTCCCGCGTCCAGCCTCCCAGAGGACCCCGTTGACCGACCGTTCATCCGACGACCCGGCCGCCGGCCCGGACCCCCGCCCGACCCAGACCACCGCCGAGCCTGAAGCCACCTCGACGGGGGTCGGCGACGCGCCGAGCGGGTCCGTTGACGCCGCCGCCCTGTCGTCGGCCCAGGTGGACCGCCGCCGGTTCTTCCGCCAGTTCGCGGGCGAGGTCGTCCACAGCGCGGCCACGGTCGTGGGCATGGCCGGCGCGTTCCAGCGCTCGTCCATGGAGGCCGCGACCTCGATCCTCGGCGGGGGCGGCACGGATGTCCTGGGCCTCGGGGCATCGCCGGACGTCGCCGGCCCGGCAGCGGGCGCGGCGGCCGGGTTCCGGACCGCCTTCCGGTGGACCGATGACGCGATCTTCCTCGTCGACCAGCGGCGGCTGCCCGGCGAACTCGTCGAGATGCGCTGCGAGACCGCCGGAGAGGTGGCCTGGGCGATCCGCGAGATGGTCGTCCGGGGCGCTCCGGCGATGGGCCAGGCAGCCGCGGTCGGGCTGTCGCTGACGGCCCACAAGATGGTCGCCTCGACGCCGTTCGTCCGACGGGCCGCGATCCGTGGCTCGGGCACGGCTCTCATCAATGCGCGGCCCACGGCCGTGAACGTGCGCTGGGCGGTCGACCGGTGCCTCGCCGCGATGGATGCCGTGGGCGATGTCGACGCCGAAGGGCAGGAGATCGCCGACGCGATCCGGCATGAGGCCGAGGAGATCGTCCGCGAGGCGGCCGAGGACCACGAGCGCCTGGCGACCCTGGGCCTGGCCGAGTTGCCGACGCCGGAGGGGCGGCCGCTCCAGATCCTGACCCATTGCAATACCGGGCCGCTCGCGTGCGGCCAGTTCGGGACCGCGCTGGGGGTGGTCCAGGTGGCCGTCCACCAGGGACGCGAGGTCCACGTGTTCGTCGACGAGACCCGGCCCTATCTCCAGGGCGCGCGACTCACCGCGTGGGAGCTCGCCCAGGCCGGCGTGGGCCACACACTCATCGCCGATTCCGCTGCCGCCTGGATCTTCACGAAGTACTCGGTCGACGCGGTCCTCGTGGGGGCCGACCGGATCGCCGCGAACGGCGACACGGCGAACAAGATCGGGACGTACCCGTTGGCGGTCATGGCGCGCCGGCACGGGATCCCGTTCTACGTCTGCGCTCCGCTGGCCAGCGTCGACCCGGAGACCCCCGACGGGGCGGGGATCATGATCGAGCAGCGTGACGGCGCCGAGGTCACGGCGATCCGCGGCCTGGCCATCGCTCCGCCGGGAACGCCGGCCATCAACCCGGCCTTCGACGTGACGCCGAGCGACCTCATCACCGGCATCGTGACCGAGGCCGGCGTGTTCCGGGCGCCGTTCGGAACCAGCCTGGCCGAAGCCGTCGCGTTCGCGACCGCGGCGCGGGTCGCCCGGGCGGCAGCCGCCGGCCCACCGGGCGGGGCGGACGCGAACGCACCGGCGCCCGCGGGTCGCACGCCCGGCGCCGCGACGCCCGCCCAGGATGTGCCCGCCTGATGGCCGCGGTCGCCCGCACCGACCAACGCTCGATCAGCGCTCGCCAGATCGCGGACCGGGATGCCCTGCGTGCCTTCCTGGACCGGAACAGGCTCTTCGCCGCTTATGCCCTGTGCGACCTCGAGGACCGGGAGTGGGCGCGCAGCCACTGGGGCGCGGCGTGGCGCGACGACGAGCTCATCGCGGTCGCCCTCGAATACGCCGGACTCTCACCCCAGCCGCTCTTCGTCATGGGCGAGGGCGACGGCATCGAGGCGATCCTGCGCCAGGTCATCCGGCCCCGGGTCGCCTACGTCGCCGCCCTCCCGGAGGACCTGCGCGCCGTGGAGCAGCAGTACCGGGTCGATCCGGGCGCCTCGATGGTCCGGATGTGGGTGGATCGCACGCACTTCCGGCCATTCCCGGCCGACGTCCGCAAGCTCCTGCCGGCCGACATCGGCGAGCTCAATCGCCTCTACGGGCTCGGGTTCGCGTCCTGGCTGCCGGCCAGTGCGATCGGCGAGGGCGTGTACTATGGGATGAAGGTGGGCGGCCAGCTCGTGGCGGCCGCCGGCACCCATGTCATCAGCGCCACGGCGCGGCTCGGTGTCGTGGGCAACGTCCTCACCAACCACCAGTTCCGCGGTCGCGGCTATGCCACGGCCGTCACCGGCGCCGTCACGGCCGAACTGCTCCGGACCTGCGACCAGGTGGTCCTCAACGTCCGGTCGGACAACCCGCCGGCCCTCAACGTCTACCGGCGGCTCGGCTACCAGGAGCACTGCCGGTTCGAGGAACGCCTCATCCACCGGCTCGGCCCGCCGTGGGCCGACCTGCCCTCGGCGCTGCGCCGCCTTTTCCCGCGCAAGGAGATCGACCGACCATGACCGCCACTTCCACCGCGGCCGGCTCGCTGCCAGCGCACGACGTGACCGACCTGGGCCTGGCGGCCGAGGGCATCCGCCGGATCGAGTGGGCCGAGCGCGAGATGCCGGTCCTGCGGCTCATCCGCGAACGATTCGAGCGCGAGCAGCCGCTCGCCGGCCTGCGCGTGGGGGCGTGCCTCCACGTCACGACCGAGACCGCCAACCTCATGCGGACGCTCAACGCCGGCGGCGCGACGGTCGTGCTGGCCGCGTCGAACCCGCTGTCCACCAAGGACGACGTGGCCGCCGCGCTCGTCGCGGAGTACGGGATCTCCACGTTCGCCCGCCGGGGGGAGGATCGCGACTCGTATTACGCGCACCTCAACGCGGTCGCCGACACCCACCCCCAGATCACGATGGACGACGGCTGCGACCTCGTGTCGCTCCTGCACGCTGAGCGTCCGGACCAGGTCGGCGAGGTCCTGGCCGGTACCGAGGAGACCACGACCGGCGTCATCCGTCTCAAGGCCATGGCCGCCGACGGCGCCCTGCGCTTCCCGGTCGTCGCGGTCAACGAGGCCCAGACCAAGCACCTGTTCGACAACCGCTACGGAACGGGCCAGTCGACCGTGGACGGCATCCTGCGCGCCTCGAACATCCTGCTCGCCGGGCGCAACGTCGTCATCGCCGGGTACGGCTGGGTCGGACGGGGGATCGCCTCGCGGATGAACGGGATGGGTTCCCACGTGGCGATCGTCGAGGTCGACCCGGTCCGCGCGCTCGAGGCGCTCATGGACGGGTTCCGGGTGATGACGGTCGGCGAGGCCGCCGCGTGGGGCGAGCTGTTCGTCACCGCGACGGGCAACGTCAACGTGTTCCGACGCGAGCATTTCGCGGTCATGCGGGACGGGGCGATCATGGCCAACTCCGGCCACTTCGACGCCGAGCTCGACCTTGCGGCCCTGCGCGAGATGGCCGAGGGCCACGTCCGCGACGTGCGCGAGAACGTCCAGGAGTTCGACATCGGGGGGCGGAAGCTCAATCTCATCGCCGAGGGCCGGCTGGTGAACCTCGGCGCGGCCGAGGGTCACCCCGCGGCGGTCATGGACATGAGCTTCGCCAACCAGGCCCTGTCGGCCGAGTACGTCGCGCTCCACCATGCCGAACTCGGGCCCCAGGTCTACGTCGTGCCCGAGGCGATCGACGCGGAGGTCGCCCGGCTCAAGCTGGCCGCGCTCGGCGTGTCGATCGACGACATGACCGCCGAGCAGAAGGTGTACATGGCCTCCTGGCAGCACGGGACGTAGCCCCGCCACTGCCGCCGTCTACGGGGCGGTGATCCAGCCGGCCGGGTGGAGGCCGGTGAGACCCGGGCCGTCCGGTACGAGCACGGCCGAACGACCCGTCGCGAGGTCGATCGTGACAAGCTCGTCGGCCGCGAGCCAGTCGGGCGCCCGGGGGGCGGCGAGCCCGAGCAGGGCGAACCCGCCTCGGCTGCCGGCGAACGCCGCCAGTAGTCGCCCTGGGCGATCTTGAAGGTCGGACCGAGCGGATCGCGCGGTGCATCCGGGGCCACGGTCGCGATCGTCGCCGGGGCCTCTGCACTCTCGACGTCGGCGATCACGATCGAGCCGTCAGGCCCCCAGCGAGAGCGCCGGGAGGCTGTCCCCGAGATCGAGCCGCTTCGCATCCGCCGTTCCGGTGCCATCCCGGATCTCCCAGCCCTTGAGCGTGCCGGACAGGTCGCCGGTGTCGAGCACGCGGCACGTCTTGGGGTCGATGCCGGCACTGGGACCAGCCATGGATCGACGGGTCGACCTGGGTCGTGTCGGTCGTGCCGTTCGACACGGCGACCGGATCGGTCAGGCCCGAGAACCGGTCGATGGCGACGGGGCTCCCGGACGCTACCGGGACCCGGATCGGGGTCTGCCAGTAGTCGGCCTCACCGTTCGTATCCCAGGCGTAGAGGGTCGCACCGCTCGTCGACAGGCCGATCACCCGATATGCCGCCCCGTCGAACACACGCTGCTTGACCGCGGGCGCCCCGCCACCCGCACCGAAGGTCAGGATCGTGAAGGTCGCCGGCTGTGACCCGATCACGAGGCGAGATCCGTCCGCGGACCAGGCGAGGTCGGGCGTGAAGGTCGGCTTCGGATCCGTCCAGAGGAGGGCCCCGTCGGTGGCGAAGACGCGCGTCCGGGCGAAGCTCTGACCGGACTCGGCGAACACGACGCGGCCGCCGTCCGGGGAGACGACGATTCCGGCGGTCGAGGAGGATCCCGGTCTTGAGGTCGGGGTCCTGTTCGGTGGTGACGGCGAGTTTGAAGCGTGCCGGGCCACCGTCCGGGCGCCACTCGGAGATCGCGATCGACTTCTCGTTCGTCAGGGCCCAGTAGGCGATACCCGGCGCGCCGGCGAGCGGCTCCGTCGGGATGGCCGGCACGCCCGTGACGCCCGTCACGCTCGGCGTCGGAGGGGGGACGGACGGGCTGGGGGTGGCGCTCACCGAGGGCGACGCGACAAGGCTCGCGGACGGGGTGGCGACCGCGATCGCCGACGGACCGCCGGTCGGCCCCGGCGTCGACGCCGCCGACGGTGCGAGCAGGCCGGGCACGATGATCGCGACCGCGACGACCAGCACGGCCGAGGCGGCGAGCGCGCCCACCGGCGCCCACCTCGGGCGCTGGCGCGCGGTGGGGCGCAGCCGGACGTCACCGCCACGGACCCGCCGTGGCGCGATCCCCCGGTCATCGTCGGCCGTCCGCGTGGATCCGAGCGGGACGCTCGTGGCGTCCGGATCGAACACCTCGACATCGGCGCGGCGGACCGCATCGGCGTGACGGCGCACGCCGCGGATCGCGGCGACGAGGTCGCGCAGCTCGGCGACATCGTTCGCCGCCCGGCCCTGGTCGTCCGGGCGGGCCTCCCAGAGGGCGGCCTCGGCGGCCGCGAACCCGAGCCGGCCGGCGGCGACCGCTTCGGCGAGCGCGAGCGGATCGACCGGGTCGGGCTGCCCCGATCGGCGGCCTTCGCCGCTCACGGCCCGACTCCGCCGGACGGTCCCAGCTCGGCCAGGAGCCCGGCGACCTTCCTGAGGCCGCGATGGACGAGCGTCCGGGCCGTGACCGCCGGGATGCCCATGATCGTCGCGATGTCGGCGTACTCCAGGTCCTCGTGGAAGCGCAGGTAGATGGCGGCCCGCTGCCGACCGACGAGCGACGCCAGGGCGGTGTCGACCGTCCGGATCTCCTCGTCGCGGATCGCCCGGTCGGGCAGGCTCGGGGCATCGTCCGGACGCTCAAGGATCGCCAGGAGCGGGACGGTGAACCGCCGGCGCCGGTAGTGGTCGACGATCACGTTGTGGGCCACTCGGAACAGCCAGGCCGGGCGGGCGCCCGGGTCGATCGGGACGGGGCCGCTCAGGACCCGCCGGAACACGTCGGAGGTGAGGTCCTCGGCGTCCTCGGGGCTGCGGACGCGGAACGCGATGTAGCGCCGGATCCGCTCGCCGAAGTCCTCGTACAGCGCGGCGGCCTCATCCGGGGTCGCCTTCGTCGCGCCGCGCGCGGCGCGATCGGCGGGCGCGACGTGGGGCGACGGCTGGCCGTCTACGCCGTGTCGATCGCTCACGTCGGGCAGGCGCTCCAGTCCCAGGGCGCCGGTACCGAGCATCCATCCCTCCGGGGCGGGGTCGTCGGCACCGAAAGACGACAGACGGGCGGTTCCGTTGCATCGCGGGTCCCGCGCATCCGGCGGCGGGTCACCCACCGCCCTCCAGGAGGAGCCGGAGCCGGTCGACGCCGTCACGGACATCGACGAAGCGCGTGTACAGGGGCGCCAGGCCGAACCGGATCGAGTCGGGCTCGCGGAAATCGGGGATCACGCCGATGCAGATGAGGTCGCGGCACAGCCGCCGGGCGTCGGGATGGCGGATCGACACGTGGGCGCCACGCACGGCGCTGTCCCTTGGGCTGCCCACGCCGCAGCCGAGCGGCGCGAGGACACCATCCGTGAGCCGGATCGCGTACTCGGTCAGGGCGATGCCCTTGGCCCGGATCGCCGCGATGCCGGCCTCCGTGGAGATGGCCACCCCTTGCTCGACGGCCGCCAGCCCGAGGACGGGCGGCGTCCCGACGAGCCAGCTGCGAATCCCGGGTTCCGCCTCGTATCCCTGGTCCATCGCGAACTGGTCGCGCCGCCCGAACCAGCCCTGGATCGGGTTGCGGAGGCGCTTCCTGAAGGGCGTGGCGGACGTACAGGAACGCCGGCGCGCCCGGACCGCCGTTGAGGTACTTATAGGTGCAGCCGACGGCCAGGTCTGCGCCGCTGCGCTCGAGCTCCACGGGGATCGACCCGGCCGAATGGCACAGGTCCCAGATCGTGAGCGCGCCCGCCGCGTGGGCGAGGGCCGTGATCGCGGCCATGTCCGCGATGGCTGCGGAACGGTAGTTGACGTGCGAGAGCAGGACCAGCGCCACGTCGCCATCGAGGGCCGCGGCGACATCGACGGGCGACAGGCCCTCGACCGGGTCGGCGTCGAGCCAGCGGATCGTCAGCCCGCGGGCGTCGGCCAGGCCCTCGAGGATGTAGCGATCCGTCGGGAATTCGTCACGGGCGGCGACGATCGTGCGCCGGGCAGGTCTCGCATCGAGAGCCGCGGCGGCCAGGCGGTACAGGTTCACGCTCGTGGAATCCGCCACGATCGTCTCGCCCGGCCGTGCCCCGAGCAGCGTCGTGCCGATCCGATCGCCGATCCGCTCGGGCCAGTCGAGCCACGCGTCCCAGCCGCGGATGAGATCGCCGCCCCAGCCGTCCCGGACCAGGCTCGCCAGCCGCTCCGCGGTGGCCCGCGGCAGGCGCCCGAGCGAGTTGCCGTCGAGGTACACGATCGATGGGTCGTCGATGACGAACCGGTCCCGGAACGCGGCGAGCGGGTCGGCCGCGTCGAGTTCCTCGGCGGTGGGGTGCGCCCCGGCTCCGACCGCCCGTTCCTCCGTCCGCTCCATGCCGCCAGTGTAGGTCGGCGCTCACCGCCGAAGTCGAGCGGCGAACAGCCTGGTCGCCGCGACGTCGGCCCATAGCAGGCCGGTCTCGCGTGGCATCGCGGCGCTCGGTTCGACGAGCGCGCGGAGCCAGGCCCGGGACGGACCGGGGAACTTCGCGGCGAACAGGGCCTGCAACTCTGCGACGAGCGCCCGGTTCCGGCGCGTGGATCGGACGACCCACAGCCCGGCGGTCGCGTGCCCGTCTTCGAGCGAGCGTCGGCCCGCGGTCTCGACCTTGCCGTCGAGGCTGCGCAGGGCCAGGCCGATGTCGTCGAACCAGTCCCAGATCTCGACGACCGCTCGTTCACTCTGGGTCGGCCGTTCGAGCAGCACGTCGACCGAGCGCGACCGGTAGGCGAGAGGGTCGATGGCCGCCTCCGGCATCGGCCGCCAGTCACCGAGCTTGGCGGTCCGGATGACCAGCTCCTGGCCCTTGAGATGTGCGTGATCGCGGGGCAGCGTGGCGCCGGAGGCGCGTTCGAGATACGCGACCAGCTGCTCGTCCACCACCGCCGCGACCGACGCCCACGTCTCGAGCGATGCCCCGGCTCCCTTGCCGAGCTCCATCGAGCTCAACCATGCCTGCGAGATCCCGGCCGAGTTCGAGACCTCCGCCTGTGTCCGGCCGAGGCGCCGGCGCGTATCTCGCACGGCGGTACCGAGTCTGCGTGCGAGGTCGGCCGCGCGGACTCGTCCGCGGAGCTCCGCACCGCTCGCCCTCGGCTTGCGTGATCGGTTCGGCATCACTCGCATTGTTACGAAGCGCCCTTACTTGCCGGTCGACGCGTTTGCTTGCCGGTCGACGCGTTGACCTGGCCCTCAGCGCGCGGAATATCAGTCGCATCGTTGAGATCGAGGTCGGCGGGACTGCGGAGCGGCCGCCTCGGACGATCGAACGACCTTCCAACGATGGGAGTGATATTCCGGCGCGGGCGAGTCGCGGGCGAGTCGCGGGCGGCGGGCCGCCGGGCGCTGCGGGCGAGTCGCGGGCGGCGGGCCGCCGGGCCCTGCGGCCGCGCCGCGGGCGGCGTCCGGCTCGGACGGGCCGCGGGCCAGTGCGGCGCGGTCACCCCACCGCGGCGCCGCCCCGCGCGCGGGGCCTCACGTGACGGTGCGTTCAGGCCACGCTCGGGCGGCCTGGACGGCCCGCCGGTGCTACCCTGCCCACGGCCCCGGAGCGCCGCGGAGGACCGGAGGCGAGCCGCCAGAGGAGCACTCGTGAGCATCGTTGACGCCGAGCACTATCTCTTCACGTCCGAGTCGGTGACCGAGGGTCATCCCGACAAGATGTGCGACCAGATCAGCGACGCCATCCTCGACGCGATCATCGGGCGCGACCCGTTCGCTCGCGTGGCGTGCGAGACGGCGACGACGACCGGCCTCGTGCTCGTGCTCGGCGAGATCATCGACCAAGACGTACATCGACCTCCAGGCCGTCGTCCGCGACACGGTCCGCGACATCGGCTACACGCGGGCCGAGTACGGCTTCGACTACCTGACCTGCGGCACCCTCGTCAGCGTCAAGGAGCAGTCGCCGGACATCGCGATGGGCGTCGACGCCTCGCTCGAGACGCGCGACGATGCGGCGCCGGCCAACGAGCTCGGGGCGGGCGACCAGGGGATGATGTTCGGGTTCGCCTGCCGCGAGACTCCCGAGCTCATGCCGCTGCCGATCGCCCTCGCCCACCGCATGGCTCGGCGGCTGGCCGAGGTCCGCAAGTCCGGCCAGCTGCCGTACCTCCGGCCCGACGGCAAGACCCAGGTCACCGTCGAGTATTCGAAGGGGATCCCGGTCCGGGTCCGGACCGTGGTCGTCGCGGCCCAGCACGATCCCGACGTCCGTCCGGAGCGCATCCGGGCCGACATCGCCGAGACCGTCATCCTGCCGACGATCCCCAAGGAGCTCCGCGAGACCGATCCGGTCATGCACGTGAACCCGACCGGTCGGTTCGTCACCGGCGGGCCGATGGGCGACGCCGGCCTCACCGGCCGCAAGATCATCGTCGACAGCTACGGCGGCATGGCCCGCCACGGCGGCGGGGCCTTCTCGGGCAAGGACCCGACCAAGGTCGACCGCTCGGCGGCGTACGCGGCCCGCTGGGTCGCCAAGAACGTCGTCGCCGCCGGCCTCGCCGACCGGTTCGAGGTCGAGGTGGCCTACGGCATCGGCATCGCGAGGCCGATCAGCTTCTCGGTCGAGTCCTTCGGGACGGGCAAGATCCCGGACGAGAAGATCCAGGCGATCATCGAGCGCCACTTCGACCTCCGGCCCGCCTCGATCATCGACGCCCTGGACCTCCGCCGCCCGCTCTACCGCCAGACGGCCGCGTACGGGCATTTCGGCCGGCCGGACCTCGACCTGCCGTGGGAGCGGACCGAGAAGGCCGCGCTGCTCGCGAGCGAGGCCGGACTGCCGGAACCGGAGCCCGTCACCGCCTGAGCCGGACCGACCGGCGCGTCCGAGCGAAAGGCAGGGCCGACGAGATGGCCCGATCGAGCGCAACCGGCGATGGGCGGACCGCCGCCCACCCGCTCCGCGTCGAGCAACCGCTCGAACCCGTGGGTGCCGGCGGTCCGGGTCGTCCGATCGCGGTCGCTCTGGCCATCGTCGCGTTCCTCGGGGCGCTCGTGTGGCGACCGTGGGGCGACCCCATCGCCTCGACGGCGACGCTCCCGTCCGTGTCCCCGTCCGCGGCCGCGCTCGCGGTCGCGGCCGCCAGCACCATCCCGACCGCGCTCGCGCCCCGGACCCCCGGCGCGTCGGCCGGCCCGACCCCCACGCCCCGCGGCCCACGCCCGTCGTTCGGTCCGCTGCCGTCGAGCCCGCCCGTGACCGCGACGTATCTCTCGCTCGGGGACAACGACTGGTCCGTCGTGGCCCTCCTGGCTCCGGTGAAGCTCGCCGCGGCCGAGCAGCCCTGGGTCCCCGACGCCACGGGAGCGCTCCAGGCACCCGGCGGCTCGCTGCTCGTCGTGCAGCTCGGACCGACCTACACGCTGCGGCCGATCGACGACCCGGACGACCCCGGGGCGATCTGTCGCGTGAAGCCCGGCTTCCGCGACTACGCCGCCGCGCACTTCCCGGCGGACCGGGTGGCCTACCTGGGAGTCACCTTCCCCGGGATGAGCCCGAAGGCGCAGGTCAGCGGGGTCATCCTCGGTCGACCCGGGCTCGTCCTCAGGCGCCAGTCGGCCGTGACGGTCCGACTGAGCGGCCTGACCGAGGGTCGGCGCTATCGTGTCCCGACGTCCGGGACCGGCGGGGCGACCCTGTTCGCGCTGTCGCCCCGAGCGATCATGCCGATCGGCGCCTACCGGTTCGACATCGTGACCCCGGGCGTCAAGGGCCATCGATTCCTGTACGCCTGCGTCGATCCCTGAGTCGATGCCCGGGTCGTCGGGGCCACCATGGGCCCCGCTCCGGTCCCTAGAATCGGTCGATGTACGTCGTGATCCTGGCGGGCGGTGGCGGCACGCGCCTGTGGCCGCTCAGCTCGGCCGAACGACCCAAGCCCTTCCTGCCCCTCCTCGGCTCCGAGACGCTCCTCCAGCGCACCGCCCATCGCCTGTTCGACGGAGACGGGCTGGCCGAGGGCGTCGGGCTCGGCGACGTCACGGTCGTGACGGACCGCCGCTACGCGGGCCTCGTCAAGGAGCAGCTGCCCGGCGTGCGCATCCTGGCCGAGCCGGCAGGCCGCAATACCGCCGCCGCCGTGACCCTGGCGGTCGAGGCCATCGAGCGCCCGGACGACGAGGTCATGCTCGTCCTCCCGGCCGACCACCGGATCGCCGACGAGCCGGCGTTCCGGCGCGTCCTCGCCGGCGCCGCGGCCGGCCTCGCGCCGGGGGCGTTCGGCATCGAAGACCCGCTGGTGACCCTGGGCATCGCCGTGGACCGGCCGGCGACCGAGTACGGCTACCTCGTCCCGGACCTCCCGCGGGGCGCCGAGGTGGCCGGCTTGAGCGCCTTCCCGCTGCTCCGGTTCGAGGAGAAGCCGAACCAGGCTCGGGCCGCCGAGCTCGCCCGGCAGGCCGGCGTCGCCTGGAACGCCGGGATCTTCCTGTGGCGCCGCCGGGCGATCCGGGACGCACTGGAGCGGCACACCGCGCTGTTCACGCTCATCGGGTCGGTCGCCCACAGCGAGATGGCGCTCGCGGCGGCGTACGAACAGCTCCGCCCCGTCTCGATCGACCACGCCGTGATGGAGGGGGCCGCCCAGGCGGGGCGCGTCGTGATGGCCTCCATGGACGTCGGTTGGGACGACCTGGGCGGTTGGAGCGCCCTTCTCGCGACGCTCGGCGGCTCCGCGACCGGGCGCGTCGTGCCGCCCGGCGAGCCGGTCGCCCTCGGCTCGGATGACCTGCTCCTCGAACGCCGGTCCGGGCGGCTCGTCGTGGTCGAGGGTCCCCGCGCTAGCATGAGCATCGCGACGCCCACCGCGCTGCTCCTGGGCGCGGCCGTCGATCGCCCGATCGTCGACGCGCTGATCGAGCGCGTGACCGCAGGGGAGATCTCCTGATGACGAACATCGCCGAGGCGCCGGCGCCCACCCAGATCGTGTTCGGCACGGATGGCTGGCGCTCGCGCGTCGCCGACGAGTACACGTTCGAGAACGTCCGGCGCTGCGCGGACGGAGTCGCGGCCTACGTGGTCGCCCGAGGCGAGCAGGCGAAGGGCGTCGTCATCGCCTACGACCGCCGGTTCGCGTCGGAACACTTCGCGGTCGCGGCCGCCGAGGTGCTCCTCGCCCACGACATCCCGGTGGCCTACGCGACGCGCGCCGTCCCCACCCAGATGAGCTCCTACGAGGTCGTCGAGCGGGGTTCCGCGGCGGGCATCGTCATCACCGCCAGCCACAACCCGTGGACCGACAACGGCTTCAAGGTCAAGTCTCCGAGCGGGGCCGCGGCCGGACCGGAGATCCTCAAGATCCTCGAGGCTCGGATCGCCGGTAACGGCGGGACCACGATCGAGCGAAGGCCGTTCGCGGACGGCGAGGCGGCCGGGCTGGTCGAGCGCTACGACCCGTACGAGGGGTACGAGCGATTCGTCCGACGCACGGTCGACCTCGACGCGCTCAAGGGCGCCGACGCGCACATCCTCGTCGAGCCGATGTGGGGCGCCGGGGCGGGCTGGCTGTCGCGGCTGCTCGCCGGCGGCCGGATCAAGGTCACCGAGATCCACCAGGAGCGCAACCCGTACTTCGGCGGGGTGAACCCGGAGCCCATCCGCCCCAACATCGACGAGGCCCTGGGGATGCTCGCCGGCGGCGGCTACGACCTCGGGCTCATGCTCGATGGCGACGCCGACCGGGCCGGTGCGGCGGACGAGAAGGGCACGTTCATCCACCAGCTCGAGGTGACCGGCCTGCTCATGTACTACCTGGCCGAGCATCGCAACCTCCGCGATCCGGTCGTGACGAGCGTGAACAACACGTCGATGACCGCCCGGCTCGGCGAGCGCTACGGGATCACGGTCCACGAGACGCCCGTCGGGTTCAAGTTCATCGGCCCGAAGATGATCGAGACGGGCGCGATGATGGGCGCCGAGGAGTCCGGCGGGTTCGGCTTCGGGATGCACCTGCCCGAGCGCGACGGCGTGTACGCCGACCTGCTCCTGCTCGACCTGTTCCTGCGCGAGCGGGCCGCGGGGCGCTGGCCGGTATCGAAGGCGCTCGCCCACTTCCACGAACTCGCTGGGCCGTCGTTCTACCGGCGGACCGACGTGCACGTGGCGAAGGCCGACTACCCGGGAGTGAAGGAGCGCCTGCTCGTCGTCCTGACCAAGGAGCCGCCGGGATCCCTGGCCGGCCAACCGGTCGTCCGGACCCAGACGCTCGACACCGGCGACGGGTCCAAGTTCTTCGTGGCGGACGGTTCGTGGATGCTCGTCCGGACGAGCGGCACCGAGCCTCTCGTCCGGGTCTACACCGAAGCGACTTCGCCGGAGATACGCGACGCGATGGTGGCCGAGGGCGAGCGCCTGGTCCGCGAAGCGTGACCGACGACACGGAGCGACGGGTCGACAAGCCCTGGGGCTACGAGCGCATCTGGTCGGTCACCGACCACTACGTCGGCAAGATCCTGTTCATCGCCGCGGGACGGCGGCTGTCGCTCCAGAAGCACCTCGTCAAGGACGAGTCGTTCCTCGTCCTGCGCGGGCGACTTCGCCTCCACCTCGAGGGTCCCGACGGCGTGATCCGGACGAGCGACCTGGGACCCGGCGAGCATCGCCGGGTCGCCGTCGGACGGGTCCATCGCTACGAGGCGGTCGACGAGGACGTGGAACTCGTCGAGGTCTCGACCCCCGAGCTGGACGATGTCGTCCGGATCGAGGACGACTTCGGGCGGTCCGGGACGAGCGCTCCCTGACGGTCCCGCCGGTCCGTCCCGGCCGGTCCGGACGTGGGTCCGGAACGGTGCCCGGCGCGGTGCCTGGGCGCGCCATCCGAGCCCGATCCGACGCCATTTGAGGACGATTTCAGGGGTGACCCGGGACCCCGATGGGTGTAGGCTCTGCGGAGCGGACTGCCATCACTGGTCGTGGGTGCAGGACCGGACGGCGGCCCCGTACAACGCCCGGAACGAGCCCGGGCGATGGAGGGTCATCGACGATGCACAGCTCTCTCATCGGCAAGGTCGAGAAGGCGAATCGCTACGCCCGCGAGCTGGACCGGATCAAGTTCGACCGGCTCTCGCTCACGTTCAAGGGCGACAACGACACCCATCACGTCACGCTCGACGCCGCGTCGTGGCATTGCACCTGCCACTACTTCGAGAGCTTCGCTGCCTGCGTCCACACCCTCAGCCTGCAGAAGATCCTCGGCGTCATGCTGCCCGAGGAGGCCCAGGTCTCGATCTTCACCTCCACGCCGGCCGAGCTCGTCACGGCCTGATCCCGTCGGCCGCGGTCAGGGACCGAGGCTGACGAGGACCGCCCGGGAGGTCCCGCTGGGCAGCGCTCCATCGCGTTCGAGTGCCCAGTGACCCGCGCTCCGTTCGTAGATCGCGTAGCTGGTCGTGTCGCCGGCATCGTCGAGCCAGGCGACGCCCAGGCGCTGTCCTGACCCGTCCAGGAGCACTTGCGCGGCGACCCTTGCGGTCGGACCCAGCGGGACGGTCTGGAGCGGCGCGTCGGCGAGCGCACGGTCGACCTCCCCGACGAAGATCCGGCGGTCATCGCGGTCCTGCCACGCGAGCACGGTTCCGTCACCCGAGACCGCGAAGGCCGCGACGCCGGTGCCCCAGCGCTCCTCCGAGCCGGTCGCCGGATCCACGATCGTGAGGCCCGTCGCATCGCTCCCGTCACGGGTCGAGACCGCGATGCGGCCCGACGAGATCCAGGCCGGCGCGCGGCCGTCCCAGCGTCCCCGGAGGACCAGGGCATGACTCGGGCCACCGGCCGGATCGAGGATGACGAGGTGGCCGTCCGTGAGACCCGAGGCCGGGTCCGCCGATACCACGGCGATCGCGTCACCGAGGGGTGAGGCGACGGCATCGACCAGCGGCTGGCCCAACCATCGCCGGCCGGCCGCGTCCACCGGGATCTCGTGCCAGGCCGGGCGTTCGCCCGGGGCGAACGGCGCGGTGTTGAAGACGAGGCCCGTCGGTCCGGCGGTCAGGACGATGCCGCGGTCGGAGCTGCCCGAGACCCACTGGACGTCGTCGACCGGAAGTGGCAGCGGCGTCTCGAGCGCGCCGTCCAGCCATGTCAGGCGCATCCGGTGCGGCGTCCCGAGCAGGACGAGCAGACGTGGCGGACCCAGGGCGCCCGACGCGGCCGGGAGCGTCGCGGGTGGATCCGACGGCGTGTGGAGCGGTGACGGAAGTGGCGACAGACAGCCGGCGAGGGCGCCCGCGACGACGATCGCGGACGCCCGGGCGACCCGGCGGGGGAGGGAGCGCGTCACCGCAGGATGTCGCCCCCGAGGATGGCGCCGTCGCCGGCGTCGACGTACACCTCGAGCGCCCTGAGGTTCTCGCTCAGCGTGCCGCTCGTGGTGGCGCGGGCCACCCAGGCGAGCCGGAGCACGGCGGACGGCGCGTCCGGTGCGCTCGCCGCGAACGTGTCGTTGGGCGGTACCCAGGCGAGCGAGAGCGCGACGAGGGCCACCTGGCCGCGCGCGGCGCCAGGGAACCAGGCGTCGAGGCGGCCGAGGACGATGGATCTGGCCGCGCCTTCATCGAGCAGGGCCGCGGGCCGTGCGGAGAGCGTCCGTTCCGAGCGTGACAGCCCGTGGACCGAGCCGTCCGGCCAGAGCTGGATCCGCAGGCCGTCGCCCGGCACGGGGATCCCGGCCACGGCGCGGTCCCAGGCCACGGTCCAGCCCGCGTTCGACGGCGCGACGACCACCCGCGGCGTGCCCGCGGCCACGAGCCCGAGCGCGGCGGCGAGATTCTGCGCCCGCTGCCCGGCCGCGCTCTCGGCGAGTGCCGTGCCACCGTCGCCGCGCAGGCCGAAGCGGACCACCGCGAGCAATCGGCCGTCGGTCTCGAACCGCTGGAGCGACAGGAGGTGGTTCTGCCCGTCGTACTCGGCGATCTCGTCGTAGGTCCGTCCGCCGAACCGATCGACGACCCGGGCGGCGGCGCGGCGTGTGGGCGCCGGCAGGCCGAGCAGCAGCGCGGTCCGGCCGGCTCGCTCGATCTGGGCCGTGGCCGCGGCGGCCGGCAGGGGCACCTGGGCCACGCCGATCTCGCCGGCCTGGAACGCGCCCGGCCCGACGGCGAGCGCGTCCGCCGAGATGGACCGAGCGCCGGCCGCGGTCGACCCGCCGACCACCGCGGTCACCGACGCACCCGCGATGACGGATGCGACGACGAAGGGTCCTGCGAGGCGGGTGCTCGCCCGACGGAGCGGCGCGTGACGGGACGGGTGGAGGCGGGAGAGCTCGGGGAACGATCGCACGAAGGCACCTCTACAGACAACGCGGGCAGTCGAGGACGAGCGGGCCGGCGAAGCCGTACCAGGTGTAGCTGCCCCACCAGTCGGCGGCGAAGTCCGAGTGTCCGAACGACCCGAGGGCGGCGATGTCGAACGCCTCGCCGACCGTGTGCACGGTGGCCAGGGCGTCCCAGAACCGTTGCTCGAAGACCCACTCGTCGCTGTCGTAGGCGGTGCCCAGGTAGCTCATGTAGAACGTCGGCCCGAGTTGCGCGAGCGTGCCCTTCGTCTTGGGGATCCCGAACGCGCCAGGCAGTGTCGTGTTGGCCTCGGCGTTGTGGCAGCTCGAGATCACGACCAGGTTCGTGGGGTGGCCGGCGCGCTTCGCGGCGATGTCCTTGGAGTAGACGACCGCCTGGCTGCACTTGCCGGCGTCCTCGCGGAAGCCCGAGTAGCGGCGCTGGTCGCCCGGGTGCCAGTAGTAGTCGCCGTGAGAGTGGACGTAGTACGCCCAGTCCGTGTCGGTCCGGGCGAGGGTGTGCGCCCGGGTGAACATGGCCGTCGTGTACGACTGCGTGTTGTAGCCGAGGTTCCTGTACGCGGCGGTCGCGGCCTTGAGCATCTTGGCCGGCAGCGAGTCCGTGAAACCGACGCACGGCGGCTCGAAGGCCGACTCGTTCGAGTCGACGGTCGCCTGGTAGCTCGCCTGTGTCGGGCCGGCGGCCAGGAGGACGAGGAACATGGCGGGGGCGATGATGCGGATGGGTCGACGCCACGCGTGGCCTCTCGACACCGGATCGGACCTCCTCCGGCGGCTGGATGACGGGCGGCAGGAGGGCGAGGCGGCGATCGTCGCAGGCCCCGCTGCACTGCGACTTATCACCCGTGCTACGCTCGGCACGACAACCGAACACGGCCTCAGGCGTCGCGAAGCCGGTGAGATTCCGGCACAGTCCCGCTACGGTGAAGGCCCTCGAGTGAGGGCTGAAGTCCGGTCGCCGACCCTGGGGTGCTGCTCGATCCTTCGAGAGAAAGGGTAGGCACCACATGGATCGCATCTCGGCCGCTCCTCCTTCCGACCGGAACGAGGGGCGTCGTCGTTTCCGGCGCCTGGGGATGGCGGTCGCCGTCGTCGTTCTCGTCGGTGCCTGTTCCGGCGCGGCCACGCCCGTCGCCACCGACGCGCCGGTCACCACGCCATCCGCGGCCGCGAGCGCGTCTCCGATCCCGAGTCCGTCGCCCAGCCCCGCGTTCCCGTTGGACCTCGTCGACGACGAAGGACACGCCGTGCACCTGGCCGCGCAGCCGGCCCGGATCGTGTCCCTCACCCCCGCGACGACAGAGATCGCCTTCGCGCTGGGAGCGGGACCGCAGGTCATCGCGACCACCGATTTCGACGACTACCCGCCCGAGGCGATCGGCCTCGACCACGTCGCGACCTTCGATTCCGTCGACGTCGAGAAGATCGTGGGCCTCAAGGCCGACCTCGTCATCGCCGGCGGGAACAGCTTCAACAAGCCGTCGGCGCTCCAGCAGCTGCGCGACCTGGGCGTGCCGGTCCTCACGGTCTACGCCAGTGACGTCGCCGGGGTCCTCGCCGACATCAAGCTCGTCGGCAGGGCGATCGGCGCGGCCGGTCCGGCGGGCGACCTCGTCGCGTCGATGCGCGCAGAGATCGACCAGATCTCGGCCGCGACGGCCTCGCTGCCCCATCCGCGGACCTTCTACGAGCTCGATGCGACCAAGGACATCTACGGCCCTGCCGACGGGTCGTTCCTGGTGGAGATGATCACGCTCGCCGGCGGCGACCCGATCACGACGGGTTCGACGACCGTCTTCTCGATCCCGCTCGAACGGCTCGTCGGCGCCGATCCCGAAGTCGTCCTCCTCGGCGACGCGGCGTACGGGACGACGGTCGACGTCGTGCGCGGCCGCTCCGGCTGGGCCACGATGACCGCGGTCAAGACCGGCGCGATCCGCCCGGTCGACGACGTCGTGATCACCCGGCCGGGACCGCGGCTCGTGGTAGGCCTGCGCGACCTGGCGCGGGCCATCCACCCGGACATCGTCCTGCCGCCGGGTCCGTCATCTGTCCCCTCCGCCTCCGCGGCACCCTGAAGCATGGCTGGTGACCGGCGATGACATCACGGCGCGGTGCGCTCCGGGCGGTCCAGCGGGCGACCCTGAGCCGGCGCTGCCGGCCGGGATACGGCCGGCGCGGTGGTCGGGCGAGGACCCTGGCCGGCGCGCACCGTCGCCGTCGGCGGCCTCGTCGCCCTCATCGTGGCGCTCGTTCTCGGGGTGGCCCTCGGGAGCGTGACGATCCCGCTCGGCGACACGATCTCGATCCTCGGCCATCGGCTCCTCGGCCTTGACCTGGCCCGCACCTGGTCGGACACGTCGGAGACGATCGTCATCGACCTGCGGCTGCCGAGAGTCCTCACCTCGATGACCGTCGGCATGGGCCTTGCGGTCGCCGGCGCCACGTTCCAGGGACTGCTGCGCAATCCGCTCGCCGACCCGTACGTGCTGGGCACGGCGTCGGGCGCGGCCCTCGGGGCCGCGATCGCCGTCCTCCTCCCCGTCCGCGTCCTCATCCTGCAGTTCGGGCTGGTCCATGCGCTCGCGTTCCTGGGCGCGCTCGCGTCGGTCTATGTCGTGTATCGGCTCAGTCGCACCAGCCCGCTTGCGCCGCTGACGGGGCTGCTGCTCACCGGGTACGCGGTCGGGTCGCTGCTCGCGGCGGGCCTCGCCATGACGATGTACCTGTCGGGCGCGGGACTCCGTCAGATCTTCGCCTACCTGCTCGGCGGCTTCGACGACAGCAGCTGGCTCCACCTGGCCGTGGCGCTCCCGATCGTCGTCCTCGGCAGCGTCGCGATCCTCGCCCGCGCGCAGGTCCTCAACGGGCTCCTGCTCGGCGAGGAGACCGCCGCCCACCTGGGCGTCGACGTGCGGCGGGAACGGACGATGCTGCTCGCTCTCGGATCGCTGGTCACGGCGGCGGGGGTGGCCGTCTCGGGCCTCGTCGGCTTCGTGGGCCTCGTGGTGCCCCATGTCGTGCGGCTCATCGTCGGCCCGAACGCCCGGCTCGTCCTGCCCCTGTCGGCCTTGCTCGGGGCCAGCCTGCTCGCGGGAGCCGACCTGGTCGCCCGACTGCTCGGCGACATCCCGGTCGGCGTCGTGACCGCGGTCATCGGCGCGCCGTTCTTCCTGATCCTGCTCCGCCGCACCCGGGTGGGGTACGAGCTGTGAGACGACCCGACGCGCTCGCCTCGTTCGACGCCGTGAGCATCGGCTACCGCGGCCGCGATGTGCTCCACGACGTGTCGCTCGACATGCGGCCAGGGGAGCGGGTCGCGCTGGTCGGGCCGAACGGGGCGGGCAAGTCGACCCTGCTCCGAGCGCTGGTCGGCACGATCGCGCCGCGGGCCGGCACCGTGCGGCTGGATGGCGTCGACGTGGCGGGTCTCGATCGGTCGGCCATCGCCCGCCGGATCGCCGTCGTCCCGCAGCTCGTGGCCCTGCCGTTCGCGACGCGCGTGGAGGAGGTCGTCGCGCTCGGCCGCCTGCCGCACGAGGATCCGCTCCGGGGACAGCGACCGGCCGACCGCGCCGCCGTCGCGGCCGCGATCGATCGCGTGGGGATCGGGCACCTGCTCGGTCGCGATGCCCGCGAACTCTCGCTGGGCGAACGGCAGCTCGTCCTGATCGCCCTTGCGGTCGCCCAGGCCGCGCCTCTCCTCCTCCTCGACGAGCCGACCGTCCACCTCGACCTGCGCCATCAGGTCGAGGCGATGGAGCTGTTGATCGATCTCAATGAGCGAGACGGGACGACGATCCTCGCGGTCCTCCACGATCTCGGCCTGGCCGCCCACTTCTTCCCGCGGATCGTGGTCATCGACCATGGCCGGATCGCGGCCGACGGGCCGCCGGGCGAGGTGCTCGCGCCGTCGCGGATCCGCGAGGTGTTCGGGATCGACCCCACGCTCGTCAACCTCGGCCGGGACCGCTCCCGGGCACCGGCGGGCGCCTCGCATTGACCGCGGGGACAGCCCGCCGCTAGGCTCAAGACGTGCAACGAGCGCGCCCGGGTGTGACGGACGTCCTCCGCCCGATGGCCTTCTTCCTCCTGATCGCAGGCAGCGCCGCGTGCGGCGCGCCGTCGACGGCGGCGCCCGTCATCCCGACCGATACGGTACCGCCGGCCACGGCCCCGGCCGGCACGTCCGTGACCGCCTCGCCGAGCGAGGCGAGTGACAGCCCGTCGAACCCGGCGACGCCGTCGAGCGTGCCATCGACCGAGACCGCCTCGCCGAACGTCACGCCGACGCCCACGCCGACACCCGGCGGTCCGGATGCCACGGCGGCCGCGTGCTCGGGCAGCTCCCAGACCAAGGACTTCTTCACGGCCATCGCGGAAGCGGTCCAGTGGCCGGTCTACTGCGCCGCCCTGCCGGCCGGTTGGTCGGTCGACCGCGGCTCCGGGAATACGTACGCGCTGGCCAACGGAGGCCGGATGGTGATCGGGTACCACACGCTCGCGGGCCTCCACCTCGAGCTGCGCGAAGGACGCTGGTGCACCGACAGCGCGAGTGCCTGCTCGCCGCACGCCCAGGACATCGGGCCGATCTCGATCGGCGACCTCCGGGGCGAGCTGATGACCCTCAGCTCCGGCGGCTTCGTCGTCTACGTCGATCCGGGTCAGTCGCCCTCGTGGACGATTACCGGCACGGGCATGGACGAGACCGCGTTCCGGAACCTGGTCCGCGCCCTGGTGCTCGTCCGCGCCTGATCGGTCGGAGCGGAGCGTCGAGCGCTCGGCTCAGGTGCGCTTGCGAGGCAGGTCGAGGAACGGCAGCGTGACGACCGTCGCGTCGACCCGGCCGCGGCGGCCCTCGACGGTCCACTCGACGGACAGCCGGCCGCCGACGCGCTCGTGGGCGGGCGGCACGGATGCGAGCGCGATCGGCTTCTTGAGGATCGGGCTCCAACCCGTGCTCGTGGCCCGTCCGACCTGGCGCCCCGCCCGGTCGAAGACCGGGACGGCCGCCCGCGAGACGGCGGCCGGCGCGACCGGCGGCAGGTCCTGGGCCGCGTGGAGCGCGTCGATGCCGGCCCAGTCGAGCTCGAGCCCGACCAGCCGGCGCGCGGGTCCGCCCGACCGGGCCTCGGCCGCGAGGGCGCGCTGGCCGACGTACGGCCCCTTGTCGAGGTCGACCAGCCGGCCCAGGCCGATCTCGGCCGGGGAGTAGGCCTGCTCGGCATTCATCGCGTGGCGTGCGCTCGTGTAGTCGACCTCGAGCAGGACGAGGCCGGCCTCGAGGCGCACGACGTCGAGCGCGAGCATCCCGGCCGGCCGGATGGCGTGCGGAGCGCCGGCCTGGATCAGTGCGTCCCACAGGCCGACGGCGTGCTCCGTGTCGACCCACAGTTCGTAGCCGAGGTCTCCCGTGTAGCCCGTCCGGCTCACGTCGACGGCGACGCCGCCGATCGTCGTCCCGCGTCGCCGGAAGTAGCGCAGGTCCGCAAAGGATTCGCCGGTCGCGGCCTCGAGGACGTGGCGCGAGAGCGGTCCCTGCAGGGCGAGCGATGCGGTCCGCTCGGTCGTCTCCTCGATCGAGACGTCGAGCCCGGTGGCGTTCTGGCGAAGCCAGCGGAGCTGCGGGTCGGCCGCCGTCCAGCGGAACCGGTCGTCGGCAAGGCGGTGGACGGTGCCGTCGTCGATGACCTTGCCGGCCTCGTCGCACCAGGGCGTGTAGAAAACCTGGCCGACGGCCATCTTCGTCGCGTCCCGGGTGATGACCCGGTCGACCAGGCGGAGCGCGTCCGGCCCGGAGACCTCGTACTTGAACAGTGGGCTCACATCGATCAGCGCGGCCGCCTCCCGGATCGCGTTGTACTCGATATCGTGGGCGTCGGCGTAGACGCTCGACGCGAAATAGCCCGACCACTCGCGCCACTGCATCTTCCGATTGAGTGGCTCGGTGCGCGGATGGAACGGGGTGCCGACGCTCAAGCGATCTCCTCCGGCTGTCTCGGGGCCAGTATGCATGAATCGTATGCAGGCTGGATGAGCTGCCGCCGAAGGCCGGCTCAGTACGTCAGGACGGCGATCCCCTGGGCGATGAAGTCGTCCGGGTTGCGCGTGATGACGGTCGCGTCCATGGACCACGCGACCGCGCCGATGAGCGCGTCGCCCAGCGTGCGGTGGCTCGTCTGGCCGCGCCGTCGGCGCATTTCGGCCGCGTAGCGTGCGGCTTCGGGGGCGGTCGATACGTATTCGAGCGCATCGATCATGGACCGGACGATCGCCAGATGCTCATCGGATCCGCGAGACAGGGCCTCGGCGACCACGGCATCGCAGGTGTAAAGCTCGCTCGGCTCCTCGAAGAGGCTCGCCACGAGTGCGACGGCAGGCGGCAGCCCGTCGGCGTGGTCGATGAGAAGGCTCGTGTCGAGGAGGTACCTCACTCCGGTCGATCCCAGCTCGCCCGGAGCTGCTTGGCAAAGGCCAGGGCTTCGTCGGGGTTCATCCAGCCCGGCTTGCCGATCATCGCGCCGGCGGCCTTCTCGAAGACCCGGTGTTGGAGGTCGCGACGCACCTGCCTGGCCACGACCGAAGCGATGTAGGCGCTCCGCCCACGCGGGCCGGCCACCTCGTCGATCTGCTCGAGCAGCTCGACGGGCAACGTGAGGTTGGTCCGGGCCATGACCATCGTGCGCCTCGTGTGCGATGAGATGTGTCGAATCATAACACACTAGGCCGCACACGCCGTCCCGCCGACAGGCGGGGACCGGCCGACCTCGGGTAGCATCTGCATGAAACGTATGCAGGCTGGATGGAGGAGGGCCCGTGGCACAGCGCTATGACGCGGTGATCGTCGGCGGCGGCCACAACGGCCTCGTCAGCGCTGCGTACCTCGCCCGTGCCGGCCTCAGGACGGTCGTCCTGGAGAAGCGCGAACTCCTCGGCGGGGCCGCGGTCACCGAGGAGATCTTCCCCGGCTTCCGGTTCAGCGTCGCGAGCTACGTGGTGAGCCTGCTGCGGCCCGAGATCATCCGCGAGCTCGAGCTTCCGAAGCACGGTCTCGACATCCTGCCGCTCGACGGCACGTTCACGCCGCTCCAGGGCGACTATCTCTGGCGGGTCAACGACCACGGTCGGACGATGCGCGAGCTGCGGCGCTGGAACCCGGTCGACGCCGAGGCGTACGAGGAGTACGGCCAGCTGATGGTCGAGATGGCCCGGTTCATCAAGCCGATCCTGTCGATCGTGCCGCCGGACCTGACCGGGATGGACCCGCGCCAGCTGACGCCGCTGGCCGGCCTGGCCCGTGCCTTCCAGCGCCTGCCCGAGAAGCAGCAGGCCGTCTTCGTCCAGCTCATGACGATGAGCGCCGCCGACTTCCTGCGCCAGTGGTTCACGATCGACCCGCTCATCGCCACGATGGCCGCGTCCGGGATCATCGGCACGTACCAGGGCGTCCAGAGCCCGGGCACCGCGTACGTCCTGCTCCACCACTACATGGGCGAGATCGACGGCGCGTTCCGGGCGTGGGGCATCCCGAAGGGCGGCACGGGCGGGGTGAGCGAGGCGATCGGCAGCGCGGCCCGCGCGCTCGGAGCGGAGATCCGGCTCGAGGCCCCGGTCGCGCGGATCCTGACCCGTGACGGCAAGGCGACCGGCGTCGCCCTCGAATTGGGCGAGGAGATCCTGGCCGACGCGGTCCTGAGTTCGGTCGACGCCCGGCTGACCTACCTCGGGCTCATCGAGCCCGGGACCCTGGAGCCATCCTTCGAGGAGGAGGTTCGCCGGTTCAAGTTCCGTGGCTCATCCGGCAAGGTGAACCTGGCCGTGGACCGGCTGCCGGACTTCACCTGCCTGCCCGGCGTCGGCGAGCACCTGCGCGGGGCCATCAGCTTCAGCGCGTCGGTCGACGACATGGAGCGCGCCTACGACGACGCCAAGTACGGCCACTGGAGCCGCCGGCCGTACATGGACATGATCATCCCGACCCTGGTCGACCCGACCATGGCGCCGCCCGGCAAGCACGTGATCAGCTGCTTCGTGCAGTACGCGCCGTACCACTTGGACCCGAGCCTGGGCTCGTGGGACGACAACCGGGAGGCGTTCGGGGATGCCGTGATCGACCGGATCGCCGAGGTGGCCCCGAACATCCGGGACGTCATCCTCCATCGTCAGGTCCTGACCCCGCTCGACATCGAGCGACGCTTCGGCCTCACGGAGGGCAACATCTTCCAGGGCGAGCTATCGCTCGAGCAGCTCTTCTTCAACCGGCCGGTCCCCGGCCACGCCCGCTTCCGGACGCCGGTCCGCGACCTCTGGCTGTGCGGTTCGGCGACCCATCCGGGCGGCGGGATCATGGGCGCGAACGGCCGGATCGCCGCGATGGAGCTGCTCAAGTCGCGCGGCCGGCGGGCGGCCTGACGATGGCGCTGAACGGCCCCGCCGCTCCGACGGCCTGGGACGCGATCGTCGTGGGGGCGGGACACAACGGCCTGGTGACGGCGGCGTCCCTGGCCCGGGCAGGCTGGAAGGTCCTCGTCCTGGAGGCGCGCGACCGGGTCGGCGGGGCGGCGGCGACCGGAGAGATCGGCCACGGCTTCCGGGTGCCCACGCTCGCCCACACGGTCGGCCGCCTGAGAGGATCGGTCGTCCGCGACCTGCGGCTCAAGGATCACGGCCTGTCGCTCATGGCCCCCGCTGTCCGGGTCTTCGCGCCGTCGGCCGACGGGAGCGCGATCACCCTGTGGGCGGACGCGGCACGGACGGCCGACGGGCTGCGCGCCCGGTCCGGCCACGACGCGTCGACGTACGCGGACTTCGATCGGCTCGCCCGCTCGCTCGGCGGGTTCCTGGCCGACCTCGCGAGTACGACTCCTCCGGATATCGCCGCGCCCGGGTTCGGGGACGCCATCACCGGGCTCAAGCTCGGCCGGTCGTTCCGTGGCCTTGGGCGACGCGACGGCCGGACCGTCCTGCGGGTCCTCCCGATGGCCGTCGCGGATCTCGTCGCGGAATCGTTCGAGAACGACGCCGTCCGTGCGGCGGTGGCGGCCCGCGGCGTCCTGTACTCGGCGACCGGACCCTGGTCGGCCGGCTCGGCGTTCACGCTCCTCGCGGACTCGGCCGGCAACGACGGAGGGGCGGCCGGCCAGACGGTCTTCGCGCGAGGCGGGCCCGGCGCGCTGTCCGATGCGCTGGCGGCCGCTGTCCGGACAGCGGGTGGGGAGATCCGGACGAGCGCGCCCGTGGACCGGATCGCCGACCGGGACGGCCGGGCGACCGGGGTGGTCCTGCGCTCGGGCGAGGAGATCGCGGCTCAGGTGGTCGTCGCCGGCATCGACCCGAAGCGGTTGCTCACGAAGCTCGTCGACCCCGTCTCCCTCGGGCCGACCCTCGCCTGGCGGGCCGCCAACATCCGGACGGCGGGCACGGTCGCCAAGGTCAACCTCGCCCTCGCCGGCCTGCCCCGATTCACCGCCGCGGGCGACGACGGGGAGCGCCTGCTGCGTGGCCGCATCCTCCTCGCGCCCGGCATCGACGCCCTCGAGCGCGCGTTCGACACGAGCAAGTACGGCCGGATGAGCGAGCACCCCATGCTCGAGGCCACGATCCCGTCGCTCGTGGACCCGTCGCTCGTCGCGGACGCACAGCTGGGGCGGCGCAAGGGGCCGGCCCACGTCATGAGCGTCGTCGCCCAGTGGATGCCGTTCACGCTCCGTGACGGCGACTGGGACACGAGCCGCGACGCGCTCGGCGACCTGGTCGTGCGCGAGCTCGAGACGGTCGCGCCGGGCATCGGCAAGCAGATCGTGGCCCGGCAGGTCATCACGCCGCTCGACCTCGAGCGCGACTACGGACTGACCGGCGGCCACCCGTTCCACGGCGAGTTCGCGCTCGACCAGTTCTTCCTGTGGCGGCCGCTGCTCGGCCACGCTCGTTACCGGATGCCGCTCACCGGCCTCTACCTGGCCGGCTCGGGTGCCCATCCCGGTGGCGGGATCACCGGTGCCCCAGGCGCGAACGCGGCGCGCGAGATCCTCTCGGACGGCCGGCCCCGGCGTTAGTGCGTGGCCTCGTTCGCGACGTCGCGGACAAGGACATACGCCATGACGTCCAAGGGTCGGCCGTCCCGGTCCAGATCCCAGGCTTTGCGGATGCCCTCTCGGGCGAATCCAGCCCGCTGCGCCACCGCGCCGGAACGGTCGTTCTCGAGATCCGTGTACAGATCGAGCCGGATGAGGTCCGTCGTCTCGATCGTCCAGGCGGTGATCAGGCGCAGCGCGCGTGTCGCGATCCCACGGCCTCGAGCGTTCGGCGCCAGCCAGTAGCCGAACGTGGCCCGATGGCCGAACGGTCCGTGGCGCGAGATCGATCCGAGCAGATCGCCGGTCGCGGCGTCGACGATCGCGAAGGCCCGTTCGTGCTCGGCCCGGCCATCCGCGTGGAAGGACACGAACGAGAGCGCGTCCGCGTCGGTGTATGGCTGGGGGATGGGGACGAACCGGGCGATGAGCGGATCCTGACAGGCGGCGAAGACCGCTGGTGCATCGGCCGTCCGCCACGCGCGAAGCGTGACGACCCCGTCGCTCAGCGTGACCTCGTTACCCGGACCCACCTTCGGCCTCCTCGGGATCGTTCGCCGCAGCGCCGGGGCCTTCGTGGCTCGGCAGCCCCCAGGTCCAGGTCTTGAGGCGGCGCAGGAGGCTCCGGCCGGTCAGGTCCAGGTGGATCGGGGTCACCGCGACGCGACCGTTGACGACCGCGTGGAAGTCCGTGCCGGGGACCGCGAGGCCCGACGGTGGCTGGCCGCCGATCCAGTAGTACGGCACCCCGCGAGGATCGAGGCGCTTGACGAGCTCGTCCGAGTAGACCCGCCGGCCGAGCCGGGTGACCTCGATGCCCCGGCATTCCTCGATCGTGAGGGCGGGCACGTTGACGTTGATGAGCTCGCCCCGCGAGAGACCGTGCTCGAGGATGTTCCGGGCGACGGTCGTGGCGGCCAGGCCGGCCAGTTCGAAGTCGGGGTGCTCGTAATACTCCTGGCTGATCGCGAACGCGGGGCAGCTGTTGATGACCGCCTCCATCGCGGCGCTGACCGTCCCGGAGTAGGTGATGTCGTCGCCCAGGTTCGCGCCGTAGTTGATGCCGGCGGCGACCAGATCGAAGCCGTAGCCGAAGTAGCCAAGGAACGCCAGGCTGACCGCGTCGGTCGGCGAGCCGTCGACCGAGTAGCCGAGCGATCCGTCGCCCAGCGTCCGCTCGCGGACGCGGAGCGGACGCATCAGCGTCTTCGTGTGGCCGACGGCGCTCTGGTTCGTGTCGGGTGCGACGACCGTCGTGTCGCCGATCGGGTCGAGGGCAAGCTTCAGGGCCAGCAAACCCCGCGATTCGATGCCGTCGTCGTTCGTGATGAGGATCCGCGGCCGGGTCGTCCAGTCACCGAGCGGCTTGGCCAGCGGTCGGAGCGCCCGCGGCCCGCCCCGCGCCGCTCCGCCGGCGAGCGGCTCGCCCCGCTCCTTGTCGACGTCCCGCCGCTCGACCCGTGCCCGCTCCCGGTTCATCTCGGGCTCCACCGGCCGGTCGGTCACGAGCCGACCTCGACCTCCACGTCCTCGCCCGGGATCGGCTCGCGGGGGACGCGGATCGGCCGGCCCTCGCGGACTTCGAGGCGTTTCGCGGCGCGGGCCGTCACGCCGCCCGGATCGCGTGTCCGGCCGAGGTAGTGGAAGAAGAACGCCGAGACGACCGCCGCGATCGGGATGCCGAAGATCGCTCCGACGATGCCGCCGACCTTCGAGCCGATGAGGACCGAGCCGAGGACGACGATCGGGTGGATCCCGACGGCCTGCTGCATGAGTCGTGGCTGGAGGACGTTCATCACGACCACCCAGCCGATGCCCAGGATCGCGATCGTGGGCAGGAGGACGTCCGGCTTGGCGACGACGGCCACGAGGACGGGCGGCAGCCACGCGACGAACGGTCCGAAGAACGGGATGGCCATGAGCACGCCGGCAGCGGCCGAGGTGACGGCGCCGTAATCGAGCCCGAACACGATGCTCGTTCCCGCGGCGATCAGTGCATAGGTCAGGCCGAGCACCGCCTGTCCGCGCAGGAAGCCGCCGAACGACTGGGCGATGCTCGTCTCGAGCAGGCGGGCCTCCTCGGCGTACGTCGGCGGAACGAGGCGGAGCAGGAACGACATGATCCGGCGGCTGTCCACGACCATGTACAGCGACAGGATGAGCATCAGCAGGACGTTGCCGAGTGCGCCCAGGCTCGCCACCGCGAGTTGCTGGAGCGGTCCGACGAGCTGGGCGGCGTAGTCGTTGAGGTTGCTCAGGAAGATCGCGCCCTGGGCGGACAGGTCGACCTGGCCGAGCCCGATCGCGTGCAGCCGGTCCTGCCACGGGGCGAGGATCGATGGCAGATCGCGCTGGAGCTGCGGGACGCCCGCGATGAAGTCGCTGATCGACGAGGCGAGGGCCTGCGCGATCACGAGGACGAGCACGCTCAAGGAGCCCACCAGGATCGCGTACACGACCACGACCGCGGCGACCCGGGGCAGGCGCGGCGCCAGGCGGAGGATGGCCGCGACGATCGGGCTGAGGATGAACGCGAGCAGCCAGGCGAGGAAGAACACGAGCACGATGTCGCCGAAGTAGAAGAAGACATCGGTCGCGAAGCCGATGACCACGAACCCGACGGCGACCGTCGCAAGGATCAGGAGCGCGTCGATCCAGCTTCGTTCGCGGTCGGTCAACTGGAACCCCATGGTCTCGATCGCCTCCGCGTTCGGGGAGTGGCTGCCCCTCGCCCTGCGCTGATGGTAGCCCTGCCGGCTCAGCCCGGGATCACCACCCGGTCAGTGCCGGAGTGCCAGGGCTTCCCCCGGGCTCACCCGGGCAGCCGTGCGCCGTCAGCGCAGGCCCATCCGCTCGCGGACCTCGGCCATCGTGGCCTCGGCGAACGGACGGAGGCGGTCGGCACCGGCCTCCAGGATCCCCGCCAGGTCCGCCGGATGGGCCATCAGCTCGGCATAGCGTTCGCGGGCGGGCGCGTAGTGGTGGATGATCCGCTCGGCGAGCAGCTTCTTCGTGTCGACGCAGCCGGTCCGGGCGGTCCGCTCGCCATCCCAGATCTCGTCGTAGTCGTCGCCGAAGAACCGGTGGAGCTGGCAGACGTTGCAGACCTCCGGCCGGCCGGGATCCGTGCGCAGGATCCGCTTCGTGTCGGTGACCATGCCCATGACCTGTTTCCGGACCGTCGCCGGGTCCCCGAAGATGTCGATCGTGTTGCCGATCGACTTGCTCATCTTCCTGACGCCGTCCGTGCCGAGGACGACGGGTGCCTCGGTGAAGACCGCCCTGGGTTCGGGGAACGTCTCGCCGTAGCGGTTGTTGAACGCCCGGACGATCTCGCGCGACAGCTCGAGGTGGGCCGCCTGGTCCTTGCCGACCGGGACGAGCGAGGCCTTGTAGATGATGATGTCGGCGGCCTGGAGGACCGGGTACGTGAGCAACCCGTGGTTGATGTCGTCGGGCTGGTTGGCCTTCTTCTCCTTGTACGTCGGGGTCCGCTCGAGCCAGCTGACCGGCGTGACCGTGCACAGGAGCCAGGCGAGCTCGGCGTGTTCGGGCCGGTGGCTCTGCACGAACAGCGTGCACCGCTCCGGGTCCAGGCCGAGCGCCAGCAGCGAGGCCGCCATCTCGAGGGTCCGGGTGCGCAGCAGCCCCGGATCGTGGGTGCTCGTCAACGCGTGGTAGTCGACGATGCAGTAGATCGCCTCGTACTCCCACTGGAGCGTGACGTAGTTCCGGATCGCCCCCAGGTCGTTGCCGAGATGGACGATGCCCGACGGCTGGATGCCGCTGAAGATGCGTGGCCGGGGCCCTGGGGCGAGGACCGGCGCGGGGGCGGGAGCCACGTCGAGGGTCATCGTGGCCGAGTGTACCGGACCCCATGGGCCCCGACGGAAGCGGTTCGCCACGCGCCGGCCCCGGGCCCGGCGGTGGCCGCCTCCGCTACCATCCCGACCGTGCACGCCTTCCCCGACCTCCCGCGATGACCCGAGTCCCCCCGGTCCGGGTCGGGCTGCTCGGCGCCGGGACCGTGGGCCGCGAGGTCGCCCGCGCGTTCCGCGCGTTCCCGGAACGGCTCGGCGTCGACGGGGGCGCACGCCTCGAGCTCGTCGGCGTGGCCGTCCGCGACCTCGCCCGAGCCCGGGCGGGCGGCATCCCGGCCGAGCTCCTGACCGACGCGCCGGCCCACCTCGTCGCCTCGGACGAGACCGACGTGATCGTCGAGGTGATGGGCGGCGACGAGCCTGCCCGGACGCTGATCGCCGCCGCCCTCGCCGCCGGCAAGGCGGTCGTGACGGCCAACAAGCACGTCGTCGCCCATCACGGCCCCGAGCTCGAGGCCATCGCCCGGCGGACCGGGGCTGCCCTCCGGTTCGAGGCGGCTGTCGCGGCCGGGATCCCCGTCCTGGGGCCGGTCGCCGCGGAGCTCGCGGCGAACCGGGTCGACCGGATCCGCGGCATCGTGAACGGCACGACGAACTACATCCTCAGTGCGATGACCGTCGAGGGTCGTGCCTACGAGGAGGTCCTGGACGCCGCGAAGGCCGCCGGCTATGCCGAGGCGGATCCGGCCGGCGATGTCGAGGGCGACGACGCGGTGAACAAGCTCGTCATCCTCATCCGGCTCGCCTTCGGCGTGTGGGTCGATCCGGCCGAGGTCGTCCGCCGACCGCCGACGGTCGCGCCCGGAGGTCTGGGCCGGCCCGGGATCACCGGAGTGACGGCGCCGGACATCGCCGGCGCCACCGCGCTCGACGCCACGATCAAGCTCATCGCCGATGCCGCCCGCTTGCCCGATGGTCGCGTGTCGGCCTCCGTCCTGCCGACCGTCGTGAGCATGGCCGACCCGATGGGACGCACGAACGGGGTCACGAACCGGGTCGAGATCCGGGCCGATCCGCTCGGCGACGTGGCCTTCGTCGGCCCGGGCGCGGGCGGTGGACCGACGTCCAGTGCCGTCCTGGGCGACCTGCTCGCGGTCGTCCGCGGCCTGGGGTCGACGTGGGCGGGTCTGGACGCCGCCCGACCCGCCGACCGGGGCTGGCTCGGCGGGCCGCCCGAGTCGGCCGCGGGACGGGGTTGGTTCGCGGTCCTGCCGGACGCGTCACCCGAGGCAAGGCCGCTCGACCAGGCGATCGCACGGATCACCGGCAGCTCGTCGGCCACCGTGCGCGTCGCCCCGTTCGCCGGTGGACGTGCCATCCAGCTCGGCCGGGGGACGCTCGCCCAGATGCGCGCGCTCCTCAATTCCCTCGGGGCACCTTCGGGTCTTGCGGTGTTCCCGGTCGACGAACCGACATAGGCGTCCCGTCGGCCCACGTACAATCGCCCACATGACCCCGAGCGTCTCGCCCAGTGCCGGCGCGCGCCCACGACTCGTGGAGCGCTACCGTCCCTTCCTGTCCGTGACCGATGCCACGCCGCCCCTCACGCTCGGCGAAGGGGCGACACCGCTCGTTCGGCTCGGGCGGCTCGGTGCGGAGCTGGGGCTCTCGAACCTGTGGGTCAAGGTGGAGGGACAGAACCCGACCGGCTCGTTCAAGGACCGGGGCATGGTCGTCGCGGTAAGCAAGGCCCTCGAGCGCGGGGCCCGGGCGATCATCTGCGCGTCGACCGGCAATACGTCGGCGTCCGCCGCGGCCTACGGCGCCGCCGCGGCCCTGGAGGTCATCGTCGTGATCCCCGGTGGCGCCATCGCCCAGGGCAAGCTCCTCCAGGCACTCGTCGCCGGAGCGCGGGTCGTGGCCGTCGACGGCTCGTTCGACGACGCGTTCCGGGTCGTGCGCGCCCTCGCGGAGCAGGACGACCACCCGGTCGCGCTCGTGAACTCGGTCAACCCGGATCGCCTCGACGGCCAGAAGACCGCGGCGTTCGAGATCTGCGACGACCTGGGCCAGGCGCCGGACGTCCTGGCCATCCCGGTCGGCAACGCCGGCAACATCAGCGCGTACTGGGCGGGATTCAAGGCCTACCGGGCGGCCGGGATCGTCGACACGCTGCCGAAGATGGCCGGCTTCCAGGCCGCCGGCGCCGCGCCCATCGTCGAGGGCCACGTGATCGAGGATCCGCAGACCGTCGCATCGGCGATCCGCATCGGCGATCCCGCCTCATGGACGAAGGCGACGGCCGCCCGCGACGAGTCGGGCGGGAGCATCGACGCGGTGACCGACGAGGAGATCCTCGCGGCGTACCGCGATCTCGCCCGGTTCGAGGGCATCTTCTGCGAGCCTTCGTCTGCGGCGTCGGTCGCCGGGGTCCGCCGCCTGGTCGGAGAGGGGCGGCTCCCGGGCGATCCGCTGGTCGTCGCCGTCCTCACCGGGACGGGCCTGAAGGATCCGGGGTCCGCGGAGGCCATCGCGCCCCCTATCATCAAAGCGCACCCGACCGTCGGCGACGTCGCCCGCGCGCTCGGCTGGTGAGGAGCGACCCATCGTGATGCACTGGCTGGCCGAGCTCGATGGCCGGCGCGTCTCCGTCGAAGTGCCGGCATCGTCGGCCAACCTCGGCGCCGGTTACGACTGCCTCGGCCTCGCGCTCGGGATCCTCGACCGGATCGATCTCGAGGTCCGCGGCTGGAGCCCCGATCCGATCGAGCTGTCGGTCGAAGGCGAGGGCGCCGACGAGCTCCCGACGGACGGCACGAACTGCTTCGTGATGGGCCTCGAGGCGGTCCTGCGCGAGCACCGCGGCTCGATCCCCGAAGGCGTGGGCTGGCGGATCGAGATGCACAACGAGATCCCGATCTCGCGCGGCCTGGGCTCGTCCGCCGCCGCCGTGGTCGGGGGCGTCCTGGCCGGCAACGCGCTCCTTGGCGACCCGTTCACGACGGGCGACCTGCTCCGCCTCGCGGCGAACATCGAGGGCCACCCGGACAACGCGGCGGCCGCGCTGCTCGGCGGGTTCACCGTCGCGACCCGCCTGGACGACGACCCCGCGGCGGCGGTCGAGGCGCTCCGGTTCGACGCACCACGGGAGCTCCGGGCCGTCCTGTTCATCCCCGAGTTGCGCCTCTCGACCGAGCAGATGCGCGCCGCGCTTCCGGCGAGCGTCCCTCACGCCGACGCCGTGGCGAACCTGGGCCGGGTCGCCATCGGGGTGGCCGGCCTCGCGACCGGGCGACACGACCTGCTCGGAGCGCTGACGATCGATCGCATCCACGAGCAGTACCGGGCGGCCGTCTTCCCCCAGCTCCCCTTCCTGGTCGATGCGGCCCGCGAGGCCGGGGCGATCGGCGCCTGCCTGTCCGGGGCTGGCTCGACGGTGATCGCGTTCGCCGACTCGATGACGGCGTTCTCGCGGATCAAGGCCGCCTTCGCGGCGGTCGCCGCCGACCAGGATCTGCCGGGCCGGAGTGAGATCGTCATGCCCCGCAACCAGGGCGCGCGGGTCGTCGGCCGGAGCGGCTGAGTCCGAGCGCCGGTCGGCCCGGCGCCTTCGTTCGGGAGTCTCGCGTATGGATGGGCTCGCTCGCTCGATCGGGAACGGGATCGGCAGCCTCTTCAGCGGCGCGGTGTCGGCGGTCGGCAGCGCGATCAACGCCGTCTTCGCCCAGATCGAGCGGGTCATCCCCGGCGGGGCGTTGCCGCTCGTCGTCGTCGGCGTCATCGCTGTGTTCCTGGCGCTCTGGCTCCTCCGCCACTGAACCCGCGCGGAACCCGGATCCCTTCGCGCGCGTCCTCGGGCCGCGTGCCGGCACCCGCCGGACGAGGGGAGGTTCCGACTCATGTGGCCATTCGAGTCCCACCGACGCGCCAGCGTCCTCCAGCCAGGCGACCCCGCGGCGGCGGCCCCGGTCCATCGATCCCACCCTCGACGTCCGGTCCTGGCCGTCGCGACAACCGCGGTAGTGATCGTCCTGACCGCCTGCGGCTCGTCGGCCGCGGCGCCCTACGCCGGCGACACCGGCCGCCTGGGCGGAGGCGAGGCGGCTCCGGCCGGGTCGGCCGCTCCGGCCGCGCTCAACGGCGGTGATGTCGTCGGCGACGGCTCCACGAGCGGGACGCCCAAGGCGCAGGATGTCGCCCCGGACGTCAACCTGATCGTCCGGACCGGGACCATGACGGTCGAGGTCACGTCCATCGACCCGGCCCTGCTCAAGGCGAGGACGGCGATCGCCGCCCTGGGCGGCTATGTCAGCGCATCCGATCAGGCGAACGATGGAGACCGGACGATCGCGTCGGTGACCTACCGGTTCCCGAGCGCCCGCTGGGAGGACGCCCAGGCGGCGATCCGGGAGCTCGCGACCAAGGTCGTCGCGGCCAAGACCGGTTCGTCGGAGGTCACCGGCCAGGTCCTCGACCTCGACGCCCGGATCTCGAACCTCCGGGCGACGGAGCAGGCACTCCAGGCGATCATGGCCAAGGCGACCAAGATCTCGGACATCCTCGACGTCCAGAACCAGCTCACGAATGTCCAGGGCCAGATCGAGCAGCTCTCGACGGCCGAAGCCCACCTCCGCGATCAGGCGTCCCTGGCGACCCTGACCGTGCTCTTCCAGACCCCCGCGGTGGCGGTCGTCAACGAGGTCTCGAAGGGTTGGGACCTTGGCGCCGAGCTCGACAAGGCCGCCGGCCAGCTGCTGTCGGTCGGTCAGGTCCTCGCGACGGCCGGCGTGTGGTTCGCGATCGTCGGCCTGCCGCTCCTCGGCGGCACGATCGTGTTCCTGCTCGTGGCCCTGTTCGTCGGCCGGCGGCTCGTGCGCCTGCTCGGCCGCTACTCCACGGCCACGAACGTCACCGGCCCGCCCGTGTGAGGCTGGCCCGGCGCCGGCGGGGCTAGACCACCGCCCTGTCGGCGCCGATGAACGACAGGACCTGGCGCCACGCGTCCTCGGATGCCGCGGCGTGCTCCTCGTAGGAGCGATCGAAGAACGAATGGGGGGCGCCCTCGTACTCGACGATGCGGTGATCGACCTTCGCCCGTCCGAGCGCGGCCTCGAAGTCCGCCACGGCCGCGCGGGGGATCGCGCCGTCCGCCCCGCCGAACAGGCCGAGCACCCGGCCCTCCATCCGGTCGACCACGTCGATCGGGGCGGGGGCGTCGTTCCGGCCGCTCCCCACCGGGACGCCGTAGAAGCCGACGACGCCGCCGAGTCCGAGGCCGAGGGTCGCCGAATCGAACGCCATCCGGCCCCCGAAGCAGAACCCCACGGTCGAGACGGCGCGGGCCCCTCCGCCCTCTCCCGAACGGACATGCGCCACACCGGCGGCGATGTCCGCGGAGATCCCGGCCCAGGTCGTTCGGGCCACGTGCGGCATGTGCTCGAAGTCGGGCGACCGGGGCGCCGTGCCGGCGGTCCGGCCGAACCAGTCGATGGCCACGGCGTCCACCCCCTGCTCGGCGAAGCGGAGCGCGAGCTCTTCGTAGAACGAGTACAGCCCGCGCACGTCGGGCAGGATGACGA
Source organism: uncultured Chloroflexia bacterium (assembly GCA_963719285.1). GTDB lineage: Bacteria > Chloroflexota > Limnocylindria > Limnocylindrales > CSP1-4 > C-114. Next base: position 1,373,741 of record CAVRBO010000001.1, on the reverse strand, counting down.
CGCCGTTGCCGGTCGGATCCGCGGCCCGCGCGCGGAAGGCGGCGAACCGTGTCCCGTCGCCGGACGTCAGCACGATCCGGGTGCCGTCGAGGGCGCCGCCGTGGATCGGCGCGATCGGCGGCCGGCTCGTCGGGGTGAAGCACATGCGCCCGTCCTCCATGGCCGGTCGATCCGTTGACCGCTCCGCCTCAACGATACCCGCGACGGCGGACGTACGGTTCCGGGCCGCCGGTCGGGCTATGGACGCCGGGGCTACCATCTTCGTACCGGTCGCGCACGGAACCCGCCTGTAACGTCAGGCTCTGAGGCGCGTCAGGGGAGCGCGGGACGTTCACCGCGGGCTCACGCCGCGATGATCACGATCCCGGACCATCTCCAAGGCGTCGGCATCGCCGCCGCGAAGCAGCCCACGAGGAGATCCCATGGCCGACGATTTCGAGATCCCGACCAGTCCCGAAGAGGCGATCCTGGATGCCGGCAAGGGCCAGGATGAGACCGTCGATTCGATCATCGACTACTCCAGTCACGTCATGGAGGGCGCTGGGCTCTTCGGTGGCGAGGAGGCCGCGGGCGCGCTCCTCGCCGGCGAGGCGGCCGAGCTCGGCGCCGGAGCCGCGGCGGCCGGTGGCGCCACGATCGGCGCGGCCGTGCTCGGGGCCGGCGCTGCCGGCGTCGGCATCGGCATGCTCATCGAGAACGAGACGGGCATCGGGTCGGCCTCGGGCGATGCGCTCTACGACATCAGCGACCCGAACGACGCGCAGGACGCTCTCCATCACTCCGAGGCCGCCTCGGATGCGTGGGACCAGGGCAACTACGGCACCGCCGCGGCCGAGGCGGCCGAGACGGCCGGCTCGATGATCGAGGGCGTCTGGGACGGCCTCACCGGGGGCGGCGACAGCTAGGCGCACCGCGCGCCGATACTCGCACCGCGCACCGAAAGCGAGCGGCGGGGCCGACGCCCCGCCGCTCCTTCAATTCCCGCGCCGGTGGGATGGGGCACGACCCGGCCTCCTGTCGAGCGCGGATGACGCGGTCGTTCGGCACGGAGTGTGCAGCCGGATCCTGATGGGCGCACCGCCTGTGGTCGCAGGGCGGTGCGCCGGGGCCCGCCGGAGCCCGCTGCTAAACTCAGCCGATGTCTGCGCCGCTCGTCGTCCAGAAGTTCGGCGGCTCCTCGCTCGCCGATGCCGACCGGATCCGCCGCGTGGCGCGGAGGATCGCGCGCGAGCGTGCAGGCGGATCGCAGCTCGTCGTCGTCGTTTCGGCGATGGGCGATACGACCGATGAGCTCCTGGAGCTCGCGGCCGCGATCACCGACGAGCCCGACTCGCGCGAGCTCGACGTCCTCCTGTCGACCGGCGAGCACCAGAGCGCGACGCTCGTCTCCATGGCCCTCCATGCCATCGGCACGCCGGCCATCTCGCTGACCGGCGCCCAGGCCGGGATCGAGACCGACGGCCGCCATGGCCGGGCGCGCATCGCCGGCATCGACCCGCGCCGCGTCCACGCCGAACTGGATGCGGGGAAGGTCGTCATCGTGGCCGGCTTCCAGGGCGTCAGCCAGTCCGCCCGGGCCGAGGGCGAGACGACGACGCTCGGTCGCGGCGGATCCGACACGACCGCCGTGGCCCTGGCCGCACGGCTGGGTGCCGGCCGTTGCCAGATCTTCACCGACGTCCGCGGCATCTACACTGCCGACCCCCGGATCGTGCCATCCGCCCGGCAGTTGCCGGTGATCGGCTACGAGGAGATGCTCGAGCTCGCCCACCAGGGCGCCCAGGTCATGCAGACACGGGCGGTCGAGCTGGCCTGGGTGAACGACGTCGTCATCGAGGTCCTGAGCTCCTTCGAGGACGCTCCGGGGACCAGCATCGCGGAGGATCCGCTCGTGGAGCAGCGCAACAAGGTCCGGGGACTCGCCCACGACCGGAACGTGGCCAAGGTGACCCTCGTGGAGGTGCCGGATCGGCCGGGCGTGGCCCGGTCCGTCTTCGAGCCGCTGGCCGAGGCGGGCATCAACGTCGACATGATCGTCCAGAACGTCGGCCACCGCGGCGCGACGGACCTCTCGTTCACGATCCCGCGAGTCGAGCTCGCTCGCGCCAAGCGCCTGCTCGAACCCGTCGTGCGCGACCTCGGCTTCCGCGAGATGACCACCAATTCGGCGGTCGCCAAGGTCTCGATCGTGGGGGCTGGCATCCAGAACGCGCCGGGCTACGCGGCCCGGATGTTCGGCGCCCTCGCCGACGCGGGCGTCAACATCGAGATGATCACGACGTCCGAGATCCGGATCACGACGATGATCGCCGAGGACCAGGTCGAGGTCGCGGTCCGGGCGCTCCACGCCGCGTTCGAGCTCGAACTTCCCGACCAGGTCGTCGACGGCTCGGCGACCGGCCCGTCCAGCGTCCAGGCCGCCTCGTGACGAGGGCCGCTTGAGCGGCGGCGCGCCGGCCGGCGCGGAGATGCGATCGCCCGGGGGCGTCGTGACGTCCGTGTTCGGGCGACAGGAGCGGTTCGCCGTCACCTCATCCACGAACGACGTCGTCCGGGGCTGGCTCGCGGATGGTGAACCCGAGGTCTGCCTGGCGGTCGCCGATCGCCAGTCGGCGGGTCGGGGACGGAGCGGCCGGACGTGGGTCGCTCCGGACGGTGCATCGTTGCTCCTGTCGCTCGGGTTCCGACCCGCCTGGCTCGCCCCGGACCGGACGTGGCGCCTGGCGGCCATCGTGTCCCTGGCCATGGCCGGTGCCGCGGAGGTCGTCGCGGGATCGCCGGCCGGCTCGATCCGGCTCAAGTGGCCGAACGACCTGGTCGTGGAGGACGGCGGCCCGGCCGACCCGCGGGCCGGGATCGCCCGCAAGCTCGCCGGCCTGCTCGGCGAGACCGATGGGCTCGGCACGCACGATCCGCGGGCGACGATCGGCATCGGCATCAATGTCGCGTGGCCGGCGTCCGCGTTCCCGTCCGACCTGGCCGGCGCCATGACGAGTCTCGACGAGCTCAGCGGCGGGCGGGCGATCGACCGGACGGCCCTCCTCGATGCCTTCCTCGCCGGGCTCGAACCGGCCCTGGTCGCGCTTCGGGGCGGGGACTTCGACGCGGCCGGCTGGATGGACCGCCAGCTGACCACCGACCGGACCGTCCGCCTCGAACACCCCGACGGGTCCATCGAAGACGCCATCGCCCTCGGGGTCGACCCTGTGTCGGGAGCCCTGCTCGTCATGGACGGCCACGTCCCGGGCGGCATGCGCACGGTCCTGAGCGGCGAGATCACCCACGTCCGGGTCCGCCGGGCGGCAGCGTCGACCCCGGCACGGGTGTAACGGAATGGCCCGACCGGTGTTTGGAAGAACGAGCGCCGCAGAAGAGGGTGCGCGCTCCCGCGTCGCCTACCTCGACCGCGATCGCCCCCTGGTGGAGGACGCCCGGCGCGATCCATCGGCCTTCGAACCGCTGTACCGCAGGTATCTCGCCCAGGTGTATTCATACGCGTACTACGAACTCGGCGATCATCACGACGCCGAGGATGCGACCGAGCGCACCTTCCTCCTGGCGCTGACCAATCTGGGCCGGTTCGAGGAGCGCGCCCAGCCGGCCGATGGCGAGGGCGCCTCGACCTTCCGGGTCTGGCTGTTCCGGATCGCCCGCAACGTCGTCGCCAATCAGCGCCGATCGCGACGGCGGCGGCCCGAGGCGCCGCTCGAGGCGGCTGCCGTGGTCCACGACCCGCTCGACGTCGAGGGCGATGCAGCGGCGCGCGCCGACGCGGCGACCGCATGGGCGGCCGTGGGGCGTCTCGAGGGCGACCGGCGCCGGGCCGTGGTCCTGCGCTTTGTCGAGGAGATGTCCACGGCCGAGATCGCCGGCGTGCTCGGGCGGTCCGAGGGTGCGGTGCGCGTCCTCATCCACCGTGCCCTCCGCAGCGTCGCCCGGGACCTCGGCGGGCGCGACCGGTGAGCCCGCCGCCGAGCGAGCGGGCCGAGGCGGACGCGCTCCTGACCGACCTGTACCTCGATGCGCTGCTGGCCGCCCGTGAGCGCCACGCGACGGATGCGCCCTCGGCGGCCGACCTCGATCCCGCGGTTCGCGCGGTGGCTGCCCGGCTGGCGGCCGACCTCGACCGCGTCCACCCGTCGTTCCGGTTCGAGGAGCGCCTGGCCGCCCGCCTCGCCGAGGCCGCGGCACGGCTGCGACTCGCGCTGGCCGCCGGTGGGGAGGCGTCGACCGCGCCGGCCGGCGGCGACCCGTCACGCTCGCCCGGCGATCCGTCCGACGAGATCGGTGCCTGGCCGCCCGAGGCGGACCCGATCGGCGACCCGGAGGGCCACGGCCGCGGCCGGCCGTTGCTCATCGGCGGTGCCCTGACCTCGGCGGCCATCTCGATCGCCGGGGCCGCGGCCTATGTCGCGTGGCGACGCGCCCGCCCGATCACGCCGATGGCCCGCGCCGCCCGGACGGTGGGCCGGGGTCGGCTGACGCCGGCTCACGCCCGGCGGCCCGAGGGCCTCGACTGATGCCGATCAAGCTGCCGAGCTTCCGCGGCCGTCGCGAGACCTACCCGCCCGACCTGTGGACGAAGTGTCCGTCGTGCGAGGAGATGATCTTCAATCGCCAGCTCGACAAGACCCTCCGGGTCTGCCCGACCTGTGGCCACCACTTCCGGCTGTCGGCCGCGGCGCGCCTTGAGCTGCTCCTGGACCCGGACACGTTCGAGGAGCGCGATGCCGGGCTCCAGTCGGTCGACCCCCTCGGGTTCGTGGACCAGAAGCCGTATCCGGACCGGGTGGCCGCCGCACAGGCCGCGACCGGGATGCGCGACGCGGCCGTGTGGGGCCTCGGCCGGCTCGACGACCGACCGGTGGCCATCTGCGTCATGGACTTCGCGTTCATGGGTGGCTCGATGGGCGCGGTCGTCGGCGAGAAGGTCACCCGGGCCGCCGAAGCGGCCCTCGAGATGCGGATCCCGTTGATCGTCGTGTCCGCCTCGGGTGGAGCCCGGATGCAGGAGGGCACGCTCGCGCTCATGCAGCTCGCCAAGACCGTCGGGGCGCTCGAGCGCCTGCATGCGGAAGGCGTGCCGTTCATCTCGATCCTGAGCGACCCGACGACGGGTGGCGTGTTCGCGTCGTACGCGGTCCTGGGCGACGTCAACATCGCCGAGCCGAACGCCCTCATCGGATTCGCCGGAGCGCGGGTCCAGGCGGGGACGATCGCATCCGAGCTGCCGCCCGGCTTCCAGCGCTCGGAGTTCCTCTTCGAGCACGGTTTCCTGGACCGGGTCGTGACCCGGACGGAGCTGCGCGACGAGGTGGCCCGGCTGCTCGGCTACCTGGTTCCTGGCGGCTTCGGCGCCGAGATCGTGGAGACGGTGACGGTCCCGGCCTTCCGGCCGTTGTCGTTCCTCACCGCCCTCGCGGAACGGGTCATCCCGGATTCCGAGCCCGCCACGCCGAACGGCGGCGCGACGTCGAACGGGCCAGGCGGCCCGACCGGGCAGGGCGTCGACGGCTCGAACGGATCCGGATCCGTCCCGACGACCAAGGACAGGGAGGGCGGCCGTGGTTGACCGCTTGCGCGGGCGGTCCGCCCGGGACGAGGCGAAGCGCGATGAGGCGAAGCGCGAGGCGGAGATCGCGGAGCCGGCCGACCCCCGGGACGCGGTCTGGGCCAGGGTCCAGCTCGCCCGGAACGTCAAGCGCCCCCACACGCTCGAGCTCATCGCGGCCATGGCCGACGAGTTCGTCGAGCTCCACGGCGACCGAACGTTCGGCGACGACGCCGCGATCGTCGCCGGTTTCGCCCGGATCGACGGCCACCGGTTCGTCGTGATCGGCCAGCAGAAGGGCGCCGAGACCGACGAGAACATCCGGCGCAACTTCGGGATGCCCCATCCCGAGGGCTACCGCAAGTCGATGCGGCTCATGGAGCTCGCGGAACGGTTCGGCCTGCCGGTCGTCACCTTCATCGACGTCCCGGGCGCCCACCCCGGCCCGGAGTCCGAGGAGCGCGGCATCGCCGATGCGATCGCCCGCTCGATCGGGGTCATGTCGCGCCTGCGGACGCCGATCGTGGCGATCATCACCGGGGAGGGCGGTTCCGGTGGTGCGCTCGCACTCGCGGTGGGCGACGTCGTCATCGCCCTCGAGAACGCCGTCTACAGCGTGATCAGCCCGGAGGGCTGCGCGTCGATCCTGTGGCGTACGCCCGACGAGGCGGCGACCGCGGCGATGGCGATGAAGATGACCGCGGCCGACCAGCAGGCGCTGGGCGTCGTGGATCTCGTGGTCGAGGAACCGGCCGGCGGCGCCCAGAACGACCCGGCCGACACCGCCCGGCGGCTCAAGGCCGTCATCGTCGCCCAGCTCGAGACACTCGGCCGCATCCCGCTCGACGAGCTCGTGGAAGGTCGCTACCGGCGCTACCGCGGCCTGGGAGCGTTCACGACCGTGAGCGAGCCGGAACCGCCGCCCGCGCCCGAGCGGCCGGGCTTCACTGATCGGCTGCGCGGCTTCCTCGGACCCGGCCGTGGCGGACCCCAGCCGCCCGCCAGGGGCGAGGTCTAGATGGCCGACGAGCGCCGTCGACGGGAGCGCCGGACGGCATCGCAGGCCGAGGACGCCCGCCTTGCCGACCACGCCGCGATCGACCGGCTGACCGAGGAGCTGCTGCCCGCGCTCGTGGCCAAGCTGGGCGCCAGCGGTCTCGGCGAGATCGAGATCCGCGAAGGGTCGTGGAAGGTCCGCCTGCGCCGCCCCGCGGGCAGCGCCGACGGCATTCTCCATGGCCGGCGCTCCACGGATCGCCCCTCGCGTCCCCAGCCGGGGCACGCCGGGCACGGCCATGCGCCCGCCGCCGTCGAGAGCCATCGCCCGGCGGCGCTCCGGGACGGTGTGGCGCTGACGGCGATCGGCCCGGGGCGCAGCGCATCCGAACCGTCACGCGACCCCAACCGGGCCGTGGCGACCTCCCCGGCCGTGGGGATCTTCCAACCGCGCCCGGAGATGCGCCCCGGGACCCGCGTCCGGGCGGGCGACCGGCTCGGTTTCGTGGACGTCCTGGGGGTCCGGCAGGAGGTCGTCAGTCCCGTCGATGGACGCGTCGGCGCCACCGTCGTCGAGTCGGGCGAGGCGGTCGAGTACGGCCAGGAGCTCGTCCGACTCGAGCTGGCCAGCGCCCCGGCCGCGGCGGCCCCGCCCGCGAGTGACGCCTGATGTTCGAGAAGATCCTGATCGCCAACCGGGGCGAGATCGCCCTGCGTGTCCTCCGGGCCTGCCGGCTCCTCGGCATCTCGGCGGTCGTGGCGTACAGCGAGGCGGATCGGGAGAGCCTGCCCGTCCAGCTCGCGGACGAGGCCATCTGCATCGGCCCGGCCGACGCCAAGCGGAGTTATCTGCTCGCCCCGGCGGTGATCAGCGCGGCGCTCGTCACGGGCTGCGACGCGATCCACCCGGGCTATGGCTTCCTGTCCGAGGACGAGGGCTTCGCCGAGGTCGTCCGGGCCCACGGCCTGACGTTCATCGGTCCGTCGCCCCAGGTCCTCGAGCGGTTCGCCTCGAAGGAAGGGACGCGGCGCCTCCTCGGCGGCCACGGTCTGCCGACGATCCCGGGCTCGAACGGACTCCTGCGCGACGACGCCCATGCGCTCGACGAGGCCGCCCGGATCGGGTTCCCGGTGCTCATCAAGCCATCGGCGGGTGGGGGCGGCAAGGGCATGCGCATGGTCCGGACGGCGCGCGAGCTCGAGACCGCGCTCAAGATCTGCCGCTCCGAGGCCCGCTCGGCGTTCGGCGACGACTCGCTCTACCTGGAGAAGTGGCTCGAGAACAATCGTCACGTGGAAGTCCAGGTCGCGGTCGATCGGTACGGCCACGGCGTCCATTTGGGTGAGCGCGACTGCTCGGTCCAGCGCCGCCACCAGAAGATCCTGGAGGAGGCGCCCACGCCGGCCCTCGACGCGGCGGCCCGGACGGAGCTGTGCGAGCTGGCCCTGCGCGCGGTCGTCGCAGCCGGCTACGAGAATGTCGGCACGCTCGAGTTCCTGGTCGACGGCGACGGCAACTTCTACTTCATCGAGATCAACTGCCGCATCCAGGTCGAACATCCGGTGACCGAGATGCTCACGGGCATCGACCTCGTGGTCGCCCAGATCCGGATCGCCGCGGGCGAGCCGCTGTCGTTCACCCAGGCGGACGTCGTCCTGCGCGGCCACGCGATCGAGTTCCGGATCAACGCGGAGGACCCGGCGGCCGACTTCAGGCCCCAGGCGGGGACCGTCGAGCGGTTCGTCGTGCCCGGCGGCCCGGGGATCCGGATGGACTCGCACCTGTACGCCGGCTACGACGTCCCGCCGTTCTACGACTCTCTGCTGGGCAAGCTCATCGTGTGGGGACCGGACCGGCCCACGGCGATCGCCCGGGCCAAGGTCGCCCTCGACGAGATGCTCATCGAGGGCCTCGTGACGAACATCGAGATCCACCAGGCCCTCCTGGCCAACGAGACGTTCCTCGAGGGCCGGATGACGACGAACCTGCTCGACCGGGCCGGCGGGGCGGCGTTCCTCGCCGCCGGCAGCCGGACGTGACGACCGCACCGACCGCGTCGCCCGGACCGCACCCTCATCGCGCGGGTCGTGCATGGCTGCACGCGTTCGGCGCAGGCGCGACCCGCCGGGGTGCAGACTCTTCCCAGATCGCACGGAGCACCACGTGACCGAAACGTCCAACGCGCCGACCCAGGACCCGCCGAGCCCCGCCGACGGGGATGCCGCCCCGGCCGGCGGCCCGGTCCACACGACCCGCGAGATCGAGGCGCTCATCCCACACCGCTGGCCGATCCTGATGGTCGATCGGATCGTCGAGTACGACGCCGACGCCCACCGGATCGTCGGCATCAAGGCCGTCACGGCCACCGAGTGGTACTTCCAGGGTCACTTCCCGGGCCTGCCGGTGATGCCCGGGATCATCCAGGTCGAGGCGCTCGCCCAGACGATGGCGGTCTACGTCGCGAAGCAGCCCGGCTTCGGCGACCGGATCGGCCTGTTCGCCGGGATCGAGGACTGCCGGTTCAAGCGCATGGTCACGCCGGGCGACACGCTCCGGCTCGAGGTCACGATGGAGAAGCTCGGGCGGCGGTTCGGGCGCGGCCGGGCGGTCGCGACGGTCGACGGCGAGGTCGCCTGCGAAGCGACGCTCAGCTTCATCATCCCCGACGCGTCGGCGCTCCGATGAGCACCCGGATCGCTCTCTTCTCGGATGTCCACGGCAATGCCCTGGCGCTCGAGGCCGTCCGGAAGGCGATCAAGGCCGCCAAGCCCGACGCGGTCATGGTCGCCGGCGATCTCGTCCTCAACGGGCCGGACCCGTGCGGCGCGGTCGACGGCCTGCGCGAGCTCGAGGCGGCCGGCGCGATGATCACCCAGGGCAACACGGATATCGCGGTCGCGGACCACGATTACGCCGCCGCCTTCCCGTCCTACACGGACGGGATCCCGGACGCCATACGGTACGCGGCGGAGTGGGCCCACGAGGCGCTCGGGCAGGACCGGCTCGACTGGCTCCGTCGACTGCCCGCCGAGCGACGGCTGCGGGTCGACGAGACACTGATCCTGGCGACGCACGCGTCGCCCGGCTCGCAGACCGCCGGCTTCGACATGGGCCTCGACGCGTCGGTGACGACCGAACTCCTGTCGCGGACCGACGCCCGGCTCATCTGCTGCGGCCACACCCACCTGCCGGAGGTCCGCGACTTCGGCTTCAAGCAGATCATCAACGGCGGATCGGCCGGCTATGTCTTCGACGGCGACCCAACGGCGTCGTGGGCGCTCATCGACATCGACGACGACGAGGTCCGGGCCGAGATCAAGCGGACCACCTTCGACACCATGGCGGTGAGCGACGCGCTCTCGGCCCGCGGCCTGCCCGGCGACATCTACCGGGCGGCCACGATCCGCACCGGGAAGCTCGTCCGATGACCGACCAGGCCCCCCGCCGCGTCGTCGTCACGGGCATGGGTGCCGTGACCGCGCTCGGCAACGACGTCCCGGGCACCTGGGCGGGCATGGCCGCCGGACGGAGCGCCATCCGGACGATCACGGCGTTCGACCCGTCGCGAGTCACGTCCCGGATCGCCGGAGAGGTCCGCGACCTGGACGCCAGCCATGTCCTGGACCGCAAGGAGCTCAGGCGGACCGACCGCTACATCATGTTCGGGCTCGTGGCCGCGCGCGAGGCGATGGACCGGGCGGGCCTGCCCGAGCGCCTCGAGGGCGCCCTCGCCGAGGCCACCGGCGTCATCCTCGGGACCGGGCTCGGCGGCGTCGGGACACTGACCGACAACATCACGATCAACGCCGAGCGGGGCCCGGACCGGATCAGCCCGTTCTTCATCCCCATGGGCATCCCCAACATCGGGGCGGGCCAGATCGCGATCAATACGGGCGCCCTCGGTCCGAACTTCGCGGTCGTGTCGGCCTGTGCCACCGGCGGACACGCCATCGGCGAGGCGTGGGAGACGATCCGGCGCCGGGACGCCGACCTGATGCTCGCCGGCGGCACGGAGGCCGGGATCTACGAGCCGCTCGTCGGCGGCTTCTGCGCCATGCGCGCGCTGTCCACCCGGAACGACGACCCGGAGGGTGCGTCGCGGCCGTTCGACAAGGGTCGCGACGGGTTCGTCGCCGGGGAGGGGGCCGGCGTCCTCGTCCTCGAGGCGCTCGATCACGCCCTCGCCCGCGGGGCGGAGCCGCTGGCCGAGGTCGTGGGCTACGGCGCCACCGCCGACGCGTCCCACATCACCCTGCCCGCGCCCGGCGGGATCGGCGCCGTGCGGGCGTCCCGGCGGGCGATCGAGAAGGCCGGCATCACGGCGGACGCGATCGCCCACGTGAACGCCCATGCCACGTCCACGCCGGAGGGCGACAAGGCCGAGCTGCAGGCGATCCGGACGATCTTCGGCGCCCATGCCCCGGACGTCGCGATCACCGCCAACAAGAGCATGATCGGCCACACGCTGGGCGCCGCCGGCGCGATCGAGGCGATCGTGACGATCATGACGCTGCGCGAGGGCTGCGTCCCGCCGACGATCAATCTCGAGGACCCCGATGAGTATGCCGAGGGCCTCGATATCGTGACCGGTGGGGCCCGCTCGATGCGGGTCGACTATGCCCTCAGCACATCCTTCGGGTTCGGCGGCCAGAACAGCGCGCTCGTGTTCCGGCGGTGGGACGGATGACGGAACGACCCGGCACGTCCCAGCCCGAGCCGACGCCAAAGGTCGAGCCGGCGGTGGTCATCGAGCCGCACGATGCGACCGTGGGGACGGTCGGCGACGCCGAGATCGGCGTGGCGACGGCCGATCCGGCTCTCCTCGCCCGGCTGGGCGACGGCGATGCGTCGCTCCTCGCGCTCATCGACCGGCTCGGCGTCCTGCTCTCGCGGAGCGACCTCGCCGAGCTCGAGGTCCAGGCCGGGGCGACCGGCCTCATCCTGCGCAAGCCGTCCGCGTTCGTGCCCCTCGTCTCGTCCGTGGGCGGGCCGTCGGCGAATGCCGCATCCGCGCCCGCCGCCACGCCGGCCGAAGCCCCGGGACCGGCCGAACGCCCCTCCGTGAGGGCGCCGCTCACCGGCATCTTCTACACGTCACCCGCCCCGGGCTCCGCGCCGTTCGTGACGGCCGGCAGCGAAGTCGCCGTGGGCACGGTCATCGGCCTCATCGAGGCGATGAAGCTCTTCAACGAGATCAAGAGCGATCTGGCCGGCCGGGTCGTCCGCGTCGTGGCCGAGACCGGATCGCTCGTCAAGGCGAAGCAACCGCTCATCGAGGTGGAGCCGCTGTGACCACGTCGCGTGCCGATGGGGGGGCGCCCGGACTCCGCCGTGCGCACATCACCGGATGGGGGCGCTATGCGCCCTCGCAGATCCTCACGAACGCCGATCTCGAGAAGATGGTCGACACGTCCGACGAGTGGATCCGGACCCGGACCGGCATCCGTGAGCGACGGGTGGCGGCGGCCCACGAGACGACGGCCTCGATGGCCGCCGTGGCCGGTCTGCGCGCGATCGCGGTCGCCGGCCTCCAGCCGGACGACATCGATCTCATCCTCGTCGGGACCCTCACGCCCGACTACTGGATGCCGTCGACGGCGGCCCTCGTCAAGGAGGCCATCGGCAACACCCGGGCGGCGGCGATGGACGTCGCGGCGGCCTGCTCGGGCTTCGTGTACGGCTACGCCTCGGCCCACGCGCACGTCACGAGCGGGATGGCCCGTCACGCCCTCGTCATCGGCGCCGAGACGCTCACCCGGTTCCTCGACTACACCGACCGCAACACCTGCATCCTGTTCGGCGACGGCGCGGGCGCGGTCGTCCTGTCGGCGTCGGACGATCCCGGCGGCGGCCAGGGCATCGAGCTCACGACCGAGCCCGCCGGCGCGTACATGATCTGGCTGCCCGGCGGCGGTGCCAAGGCACCGTCGTCGCCCGGCACGATCTCGCGCGGCGAGCACCACATCCGGATGGAGGGCAAGGAGACCTACCGCTTCGCGACGAGAACCCTCGCCTCCACCGCGCTGGCGGCGGTCGAGAAGGCCGGCCTGACCGCCGCCGACATCGACCTGTTCATCCCCCACCAGGCGAACATCCGGATCATCGAGGCGGTGGCCAAGGGCCTCGACCTGCCGATGGACAAGATGTTCGTCAACGTCGACAGGTACGGGAACACGTCCGCGGCGTCCATCCCGATCGCGCTCGCCGAGGCGGTCGACAGCGGCCGGGTCAAGGTCGGCGATCACATCGTCATCGTCGCCTTCGGGGCCGGTTTCACGAGCGGTGCCGTGGCCATCGAGTGGACGACCGACCCGGCCCGCGCGATCGGCGTGGACGAGCGGGTCCGGCCGGAGGACGTCCACATCCGGCCGCCGGTCGATTGGGATTCGGTCGATCCCATCCCGCCCGCCCTCGCCGCGCTCATGGCGACGCCGCTGGCGGGCCTCGATCTCGACCTCGACGACGTCGCTCCGGGCGAGCCTGCCCGTGCCGCGCACCACGAGGTCCCCGCATGATCGACCTGACCGGCAAGGGCGCGATCGTCACCGGTGGCTCGCGCGGCATCGGCCGGGCGATCGTGCAGCGCCTCGCGACCCAGGGTGCGGACGTCGCGTTCAGCTATCGCGGCAACGAGGCCGCGGCGCAGGAGACCACCGCCGCGGTCGAGGCGCTGGGGCGGCGGGCGGTCGCGATCCAGGGCGACGTCAAGGACCCGGCCGCCGCGGAGGCCCTGGTCGCGGCCGGGCTGGCCGCGTTCGGGAAGGTCGACATCCTCGTCAACAACGCCGGTGTCACCCGGGACGATCTCATCATGCGGATGAGCGTCGACGCCTGGCGGGAGGTCCTCGAGACGAACCTGTTCGGGGCGTTCTACGCGATCAAGGCCGTCACCCGGCCGATGCTCAAGGCACGGTCGGGCCGGATCATCAACATCACGAGCGTGTCCGGCCAGGCGGGTCAGATCGGCCAGGCGAACTACAGCTCGGCCAAGGCGGGCCTGATCGGCCTCACCAAGGCGACCGCCCGTGAGCTCTCGTCACGCGGCATCACCGCGAACGCCGTGGCGCCCGGGTTCGTGCTCACGGAGCTGACCCAGGACCTGCCCGAGGCGCTCCAGGCCGAGATCACCAACCGGACGCCGCTCGGGCGCTTCGGCACGGCCGAGGAGATCGCCTCCGCCGTCGCGTTCCTCGCGTCGGACGAAGCGGCGTTCATCACCGGCCAGGTGCTCGCCGTCGACGGCGGCCTGGTGATGATGTAGCCGAGCCCGCAGGGCAGGTCGCGCGCCGAGGTCTCACTCGCTCAGATTTGTCGTCGTTCGCCGGGCGGCGGCGCGCGTCGGGCCGCATCCTGGCGGACGTGCCGCCCACGCCGGGCGCCGCGTGGCGCGCCGCGCCCACCTCCCGGACCCGCCAGACGCGCCGCTGCTCGCCGGGCGTGCCAACGGGAGATCGGTGGGCTCAGGACGGGGGCTCACCCGCCGGTTCGCTCGCCGGGCGTGCCAACGCGAGGGTGTGGACCGTTTCATGCGGGCCCGTTCGCCGGTTGGCACGCCCAGCGAGCACGGGGGCTCGCTGCAGGCCCGTGGACCACAGGGCGGCGCGCTCCGGGCTCCCCGGCGGCCGCGCCTGGGGTACCTCGTTCCGGTTCTCGCCACCTGCTCTTCACACGGGCGTTCGACATCACCTCGAACCGCGGCGAGCGTCCCGTGCCGCCTGAAGGGCGCCTGACACCCGGGCGCTGACGTACGCCCGCCTGGTGCGCATCTGACCCGATGCACGGCTCTGGCAGGGCGTCGGCGAGCGTCATGTGACCGCTTCGTAAGCGCCTGACACGGAATCGACGGCTCTCGGACGGCGACTGCTGTCGGATGACCGCCTGATGACGATGTGGCTAGGACGCCCAGATCGCGAGCCTCTGGCCCTACGCGAACGTCACACCGAACACCCCGAGCAGGGTGATCGCGAGCAGGATCGCGTCGAGTAGGACGACGAGGCCCACGGCGACCCAGGCGATGACGTTCGCCTTGCGGCCGTTGGCGTGGCGGCCCATGAGCGCCCGGTCGTTGACGAGCAGGACGAGGAAGACGAGCACCACCGGCAGGAGCAGGCCCTGCAGGTTCTGCGACCCGACGATCGCCCCGGTCAGGTCGAGCCCGGGCACGAGCACGATCAGCGCGCCGAAGAACAGCACGAACGTGTAGATGCCGAAGAACGCACGGGCGTCGGAGAAGCGCTTGCCCACGCCGGATTCCCAGCCGAACGCCTCGCAGATCACGAACGCGGTGGAGATCGGCATGATCGTCGCCGCGAGCACGGAGGCTCCGAAGAGACCCACCGCGAAGAGCAGCTCGGCGAAGTCGCCGGCGACGGGCTTGAGGGCCTGGGCGGCGTCCGCCGCGGTCGTGATGTCGCCATGCCCGAAGATCGTCACGGCCGTCGCGATGACGATGAAGACGGCGATGACGTTGGTCCAGACGGCCCCGCCGATCGCGTCCGCCTGCTCGAGCCGGAGCTCCTCCTCGTCGATCCCCTTCTCGGCGATGGCGCTCTGGAGGTAGTACTGCATGTACGGCGTGATGGTCGTGCCGACGACCGCGACCATCAGCAGGAGGATCGACGGACTGAACGAGAGCGAGGGCGTCACGAACGAGCTGGCGACCAGACCCCAGTCCGGACGGGCGAGCACGGCCGAGGCGATGTACGTGACGAAGATGAGCGACACGGACAGGAACACCCGCTCGACCGTGCGGTAGGACGCGAACAGCACGAGCGCCCAGATCCCGACCGCCACGATCGGCACGACGACGACCCGGGGGATCCCGAAGATCTCCAGGGCAGCCGATGCACCGGCGAACTCGGCCACCGTGTTCGCGAGGTTGGCGATCAGCAGGACGACCATCGCGAAGACCGTCCAGCGGACACCGAACCGGTCCCGGATGAGGTCGGACAGGCCCTGGCCGGTGACGACTCCCAGGCGGGCGACCATCTCCTGGACGATGGCCAGGATGGCGATGGTGATGGGGAAGATCCACAGCAGCGTCAGGCCCGTCCGCGCTCCGAGCACCGAGTAGGTCGTGATGCCGCCGGCGTCGTTGCCGGCGATCCCGGCGATGAGCCCGGGCCCCATGACGGCGAGGAACGCGACGATCCCCTTGCGACCGCGGAATCGGCCGCGCAGGCGCAGGAACTCGCGCTGTTCGATCCGGTCGCGCAGGCGGGACAGGGGCCCGATCGACGGCGGCGGGCCGACCCGCTGACGGACGCGACCCACTCGGCCGACGGCGTTCCGGGCCCCGGCGCTCGCCGTGCGGGCGACGCCCTTGACCGACGGCAGCTCAGGCACGATCGGTCATCGGATCAGCGGTCCTCGCTCCGGCCCCGGACGAGGCGGGGGAGGCGCCGCTTCCGGGAGGTCGGCAGGACCGTGTCGATCGCGTCGTCCACCGTGACGATGCCGGCCAGTCGGCCCTCGTCGTCGATGACCGGAACGGCCAGCAGGTTGTAGTGGGCGACGACCTCGGCGACGTGATCCTGGTCGGCGAGGACGTCGACCACGACGGGCTCCCGGATCATCACCTCGGAGATCGGGCGATCGGGCCGGGCCACGATCAGGTCGCGCAGCGACAGGACGCCCACCAGCCGCCCGTCGTCATCGGTCACGTAGACGTAGTAGATCGTCTCCGCGTCCGGCTCGAGCTCGCGCAGCCGGTCGATCGTCTGGGCGGCGGTCAAGTGCTCCGGCACGGCCACGAACTCGGTGGTCATGATCCCGCCGGCGGTGTCCTCGGGGTAGCTGAGGAGCTCCGCCACCTCGGCCGCCTCGTCCTGTTCCATGAGGGCCAGGATCTCGTCCCGCGCCGTCTCGGACAGGTCGGCCACGAGGTCCGCGGCGTCGTCCGGCGACATCTCCTCGAGGATGTCCGCCGCGCGGGCCGGCTCGAGGTCCTCGAGCACCTCGACCTGCGTGTCCGGTTCCATCTCCTCGATCGTGTCGGCCACGGCCTCGTCATCGAGCGAGGCGAGCACGCCGGCCCGGTCGCGCGGAGCGAGCTGGTCGATGATCGTCGCGAGGTCGGCCGGATGGAGCTCGGCCAGGCCCGCGTGGGGCACCCGGAGCTTGATCGAGGCGACCGAGGTCTCGACCGGGTCCACGTCCTCCCAGTCGATGTACCGCTCGGGGACCGCAAGGCGCAGGTTGCGAGCGAGCGAGCGAGACGGCCCCTCGATGCCGAGCCGGCGCAGGAGTCCCGCCCCGCCGACGTCCACCGCCACCAGGTGGAGGGCCCCGCCCACCTCGTCGAGCCGCAGATCGTTGACCCGGACGACCTTGCGCCCGTCGATGTCGACGATCTGCTTGTCCATCAGGTCGGCCCGAAGCAGGATCTCATCCGGACGCTGCTGGAACTTGCCGATGTCGATGGTCGCGTTGCGCAGCTTGGCTCCGCTCGGGTCGAGGCTCTCGACCGAGGTCCACGGGACGAAGATCCGGCGCCGGTCGGTCTTGACGACGAGCCCGGTCACCGGCGGATAGCGGTCACCGAGGGCGACGATGAGGTCGCCGACCTCACCCATGTCCTCGTCGTTCACGTCACGTACCGGCCGGCCGATCGCCTGGCTCAGGTACAGCATGTGCCACCTCGCGGGCGGGTCCTGGCCCACGGGTGGCGGGACCGCCCGGCGTGTGCCGGGAAGGGCTCGACCGCCCTAGCGGGCGCGGACCTGGGGTCTGGCCGTGGCGCCGCCCAACCGGGCCGGGGCGCCGCGGGTACTGGGTCCGGTGTCCACCGGGAACTGATCCCTCCGATGCGACCTCGAGCGGCACCCGACGGCAGGCGCGACCTTGCGCGCCGATCGGCGGGGACCGGGCCGAGTGTAGCCGGGCGCCGTCGGCCATCGCAACCCGCCTCCGAACCTGCGGAGGTGGCGCCGCTGCGCACCGAGGCGAACGTGGAGCGGTACATTCGAGCCGACCCGGGAGTACCACCGTGGAGCCGTCGCGGGGCGACGGTCATGGGACTCTTGCCGGGATATGAGCGCGCAGCCCGATCGCCCGGCGCCGACGCCGGCAGGTCCGAGTCCGACCGTGCGCGCCGCCGCGTCCGGCGCGTCCAGCACGTCCAGCACGTCCGGCGCGTCGACCGGCGCGCGCCGCGTACGCGTCCTGCCCCCGCTGCCGCCACGCGCCGCCGGTCGCCGGGCCGGCGTCGGCGACCGGATCGACCGGGCGCGCCGACTGCGTGGGCATCGGTGCCCCGACCGAACTGCCGTTCTCCTCGATCCCGCTCGCGATCTTCGCTCTGCTGGCCTACTCGATCATGACCGAGGCGGCCGGCGGGCTCATGTCGGTCGGTCTCGCCAGCATCCCGCTCTTCGTCGCGGCGGCGCTGCTCCCGGTCCGCGCCGCGATCGCGACCGTCGTGCTCACGGTGGTCGTGACGATGCTCCCGTCCATGTCGACCCAGACCTGGGTCTTCGGCGACCTGATCCTGCTGATCGAGTTGTCCATCCTCGTCGTCGCCGCCGTGATCCTGCGGATCTCGATCGTGCGATTCGTCCAGACCCGCGCGGTGCAGGCCGAGGCCGATGGACGGCTCCAGGAGCGGATCACGGCCGTCCTGGCGATCGCCGAGCGGCTCACCCGGACGTTCGACCGGGCCGAGATCTTCCAGACGGTCGTCCAGGAGACGCATCGCATCCTGGGCGTCGACGGGGTGACGATCAGGATCCGCCACGGCGACGTCCTCGAGGTCGAGGCCTGCGCGGGGCTCACGGCCGAGGTCGCCGGGCGCCTGCCGACCGTTCGCGCCGACGAAGGCTGGTTCGGCGAAGTGTTCGAGACGGGACGCCCGTGGGCCTGCGACGACCTCGACGCGACCTCCGACGAGGCGCAGCTGTTCCGAAGCCGGTACGCGGACACGGACGACTTCGCCGCGGACCTCGTCGTCCCGCTCATCGGCCACGACCGGGTCATCGGCGCCGTGAGCGCCGTGACCAACGCCCCGCACCACTGGACGGACGCCGACATCGAGTTCGTCCGGGCGCTCGCGACGCACGCCTCGATCGCCATCAGCAACGCCGAGCTGTTCGAACAGGCCTCCACCCGGGCCGGCCAGATGAGCGTCCTGCAGGCCGCCTCGGGCCGGATGAGCCGGCAGAACTCGGTGGAGTCGGTCGGCCAGGCGGTCGTGGAGGAGACCCGCCACATCATCGATTACCACAACGCCCGGGTGTACGCCCTCGAGCCACCGGACAAGCTCGTCCCGATCGCCTTCGCGGGGACGGTGGGGGCGTACGAGAAGGTCGACATGGCCTTGCTCGAGACGCGCCTCGGGGCCGGCTTCACGGGCTGGGCGGCGGAGCACGGGACGCCGCTCCTGATCCCCGACGCGAACGCCGACCCGCGCGGATTCACGATCCCCGGCACCGACCAGGTGGACGAGTCGATGCTGGTCGTCCCGATGCGCTACGACGGGCGGGTGACCGGCGCGATCACGCTCTCGAAGCTCGGCCTGGATCAGTTCCACGCCGAGGACCTGGATGTCCTCATGATCCTCGCCGACCAGGCGGCCACCGCGATCGAGTCGGTCCGTCTGCTCGCCCGCACCCAGGCCCTCGCCGAGGAACTGCGGAGCCTGCTCGACATGAGCGGCGAGCTCGCCCACAGCCTCGACCCGCTCACGGTCGCGGATCTCATCGCGAAGCACCTCGCCGGCGCGATGGGTTTCGACCAGTGCGCCATCAGCTACTGGGACCGCCCGGGTGACCGGATCCTCACCTGGGGCTTCTTCCCGGACAGTGTCAAGACCGAGCTCGAGCCGTGGTTCCCGCTGGAGCAGTTCCCGGCCACCCGGCGCGTGCTCGAGGACCAGACCACGATGATCGTCGACGTCATGGATCCGCTGGCGGATCCGGCGGAGGTCGCCCAGCTCCGGCAGACCGACGACAAGTGGATGGCCATGTTCCCGCTGGTGGCCAAGGGCGAGGCGATCGGCCTCGTCGAGCTCATCTCGCGCCAGGCCGAAGCCCCCGACCCGGACCGCTTCGAGCTGGCCCGTTCGATGGCGAACGAGGCGGCGATGGCCCTCGAGAACGCGAAACTCTACGAGGACGCGCGCAAGCTCGCCGACCGCGACCACCTGACCGGCTTCTTCAACCACCGCTATGTCCACGAGCGGATCGGCGAGGAGCTGGTCCGCGCCCAGCGCTCCGGATCGCCGGTCAGCCTGCTGATGGTGGACCTGGACGACTTCAAGCTCGTGAACGACACGTTCGGCCACCTGTTCGGCGACCGTGTGCTCGTCTGGTCGGCCGAGCTCATCCGGTCGTCGCTCCGGCTCTCCGATATCCCCGCCCGCTATGGCGGGGACGAATTCGCCCTGGTTCTGCCGGACACGGACGCGGCCGCGGCGACCGTGGTGGCCGACCGGATCATCCGGGCGTTCGCCGAGGGCGCGTACGAGTCCAAGACCCGCGGGTCGGTGCCCGTCGCCGCGTCGATCGGGCAGGCGACCTTCCCGTTCGATGCACGGACCGGTCCGGAGCTGATCGCGGCCGCCGACGGGGCGATGTACCGGGCCAAGGATGCCGGCGGCCACGGCCGTGCCACCGCCGGCGGGCCCGGCCGGGTGAACGAGGGCCGATCGCACGCTCCCGTCCGCCCGAGACGCAAGACCACCTCCCAGACCGGCGCCCATCAGACCGTGGCCGAGATCGCTCCGGGCGGATAGGACCAAAGGACTACTCGCGTACCCCAGAGGTACTATCGGCGCGCTCTGGCGCCGGACCCTCGCGGCTGCCATCCTTGTGGCCGTGGCAGGCCCCACCGCCCGCATCTCCCGCGACACGGAACCGCAGGATCGTCGCATCCGGCGGACGTGGTGGGTCCTCTCTCTCTCGTTCCTCGTGCTGGCCATCCTGGCAGCGGCGCGACTCGTCATCGACCGCGGCCAGCCGGTCGACTGGCTCATCGCCGGGTGCGTGACGATCGGCGGATTCGCGGCGGTCCTCCACCGCGAGGCGGTCCGGGGTCGCGAGATGGGCCGGCGGGGTGAGGCCGAGAGCGTTGCCCGGATCCTCCAGGGCCTGTCACGTTCGGTGTCCCCGGACGCGATCGTCGAGGCGATCGTGGACGAGCTCGACGTCGAGACCGGCGCCGACCACACGGTCGTGGTCCGACTCCACCCCGACACCCGGATCCTCGAGGCCACGCTCGTGAGCCGGCGCCCGGGCGTGCCGAGCTCCACGACGATCCTGCCGCCCACGGATCTCGATCCGCCGACCGCGCCACGGTCCCCGGTCGCCGTGCCCATCGAGGCCGCGAGCCAGGCGCGGGCGTCGGTCGCCGCGCGGCGCAGTCCGGTCGGGGTGGCCGTCGGCGCGGACCGGCGACGCTCGTCCGCCGAGGTGGTCAACGGAACGGCGGTCGGGTCGCGCCCGCAGCCCCGGTCGGCGGGTAGCCCGGCGGGCCGCCGCGCACGCGATCAGCGGACCCCCGACCGACGCGGCGCCGACCGGACGCGTGACCGCCGCAGACCCTGGCCGGCGCTCGACGCGGTGGCCTCGCTCCGCGCGTTCGTGCGTGGTCACGACCTGCCCGACGGGACGGTCGCTGGGGCCGGCCGTGGTCCCGCGGCGCTCGTGGCAGATCGCCTCGCCGAGCGCGTCCGCGAGACATATGGCCTGGCCCACACGCTGGCCGCACCGCTCGTGACCGAAGGAGAGGTGGTCGGCGCGATCGTCCTGTCGCGCCGGACCGCCGAACCGTGGCCGCGGGTCGCGTCCCGGATCCTGGCCGGGGCCGCGATCGAGGCGTCGGCCGCCCTCGAGCGCGCGTACTCGCATCGGGCGGCGGAGGCGCGCGCCTCCACGGACGCGCTCACCGGCCTGCCCAACCGACGCTACTTCGACGAGTTCTGCGGCCTGCTCGCCCGACGCCGCCGGGCCGACGACGCCCTCGGCGTCCTGATGATCGACATCGACCATTTCAAGCGGGTCAACGACAAGTTCGGCCACGGGACGGGCGACGAGGTGCTCCGCGCGGTCGCCGGGGCCGTCGGCGCCGCCGTCCGCGACGACGACGTGCCGGCTCGCTTCGGGGGCGAGGAGTTCGCCGTGCTCCTGCGCGACCCGACGCTGCGCGGCGCCATCGAGATCGCCGAACGCGTGCGGGCCGCCGTCGGCGCACTCGACCTCAGCCGCCTCGGCGTACAGGCGGTCACGGTATCCGTGGGCGTCGCCGTCTCGCACATCGCCGACGAGCCCATCGGCTCGGTCATCGACGCCGCCGACCGGGCCCTCTATGCCGCCAAGAGCGGGGGCCGGAACAGGGTGGTGTCGGCCTAGGGTTCGCACTCGCGGGCGCGTCCCGACCTGCCACCGCGGCGGGCAGCTGCTCGCCGGCGCGCGCCGACCTGCCCGACCCGCCGCTGCTCGCTGGGCGTGCCAACGCGAGGTCGGCGGCCCACGATCGCGGTCTCACCCGCTGGTTCGCTCGCCGGGCGTGCCAACGCGAGGGTGAGGACCTGTTATCGGTCGCTCGTTCGTTCGTTGGCACGCTGGGCGTGCAAGTGTGGGTCCACCGGGCAGCCCTTCGGCTAACCTGAACCGGAGATGTCCCCCTCACGCCACGACCCAGGGCCGCCGCCCGCCGCGAACGCGCCCGCCGCGAACTCGCCCGCCGCGAACCCGCCCGCCGACTCGGCCGCGCTCGCCGAGATGCCGGCCCCCGACGAGCTCGGGAACGACGACCTTGCCCGCGTCTTCCACGAGATCGGCGACATGCTCGAGGTCAAGGGCGAGCTGGTCTTCAAGACCGTCGCCTATCACCGCGCGGCCGACGCCCTGGCCCACAGTCCGATCGACGTTCCCGACGCGTATCGGCGAGGGACGCCGCCGCGCATCGCGGGCGTGGGCCAGGCGATCGGCGACAAGATCGCCGAACTGGTCGAGACCGGACGGTTGCGCTTCTACGATCGCCTCAGGGCGGAGATCCCGCCGACCCTCGTCGAGATGCTCCGGGTGCCCGGCCTCGGGCCGCGGACGGTGCGCCTCGTCCACGAGGAGCTCGGGATCGGTACGCTCGAGGAGCTCCGGACAGCCGCGCAGGAGGGCCGGCTCCGAACGGTGAAGGGCCTCTCCGCGAAGTCGGAGCAGTCGATCCTCCAGGGCATCGCTGCCCTCGCCGACCGGCAGGACCGGATGCTGCTTGGCCAGGCCGAGACGACCATCGAGAAGCTGCTCGGGGTCCTCCGCGACGTCCCGGGCGTGATTTCGATCGAACCCGCCGGATCGTTCCGCCGGCGGCGCGAGACGATCGGCGACCTGGACCTGCTGGCCGAGACGACCGATCCCGCGGCCCTCGTGGAACGATTCACGTCGCTCCCGGCCGTGGACCGGGTCGTCAACCGGGGCGGCCACAAGGCGGCCGTCGCGCTTCTTCGCGGACCTCAGGTCGACCTCATGGTGATGCCGCCGGGCGAGGCGGGCACGTACCTCATCCACTTCACGGGCAGCAAGGACCACAACATCAGGCTCCGCGAGCGGGCGCGCGACCGCGGCTGGAGCCTCTCCGAGAAGGGCTACCTGCGCCTCGACGAGGACGGCGAGCCGGCGACGGGCGCCGCGGCCGAGCTGAAGACGTTCGCCACCGAAGCCGAGGCGTACGCGTTCCTCGACCTGCCCTTCATCGAGCCCGAGCTGCGCGAGGACCGGGGCGAGATCGAGGCCGCCCTGGCCGGTCGCCTGCCGAGGCTCGTGACCCTGGCCGACCTCAAGGGCGATCTCCACAGCCATTCCGACTGGTCGGACGGCGTTCACACGATCGAGCAGATGGCCGAGGCCGCCCGACGTCGGGGCCACGCCTATCAGGTCCTCACCGACCACAGCCAGTCGCTGGCCATCGCCCGGGGCCTGACGCCCGACCGGGTCGCCATGCAGCGTCGGATCGTGGCCGACCTGAACGCACGCTTCGCGCGCGAGGAGGCGGCCGGCACCGCCCCGGCCGAGACGCCGGCCGAAGGGTTCCGCCTCCTTCATGGTTGCGAGCTCGAGATCCGGGCCGATGGCCGCCTCGACTTCGAGGACGAGCTCCTGGCCGGCTACGACCTGGTGGTCGCCTCGCTTCACGTCGCTCGCAAGCAGGCCCGGGCCGAACTGACGGCGCGCGTGCTCGGGGCGATCCGGAGCCCGCACGTCGACGTGATCGCCCACCCGGCCGGCCGGATGATCCAGACGCGCGACGATCTCGACCTGGACTGGGAAGCCGTGTATGCGACGGCGGCCGAGACCGGGACCGCCCTCGAGATGAACGGCTCGGACCATCGCCTGGACCTGTCCGACGCGCGCGCCCGTCGCGCGGTCGAGGCCGGCTGCATCCTGTCGGTCGATTCGGATGCCCACCGGACCGAGGAGCTCGACTTCCTGCGCTGGGGCGTGGCCCAGGCACGCCGCGCGTGGGTGGAACCGGCCTCCGTGCTCAACACGCGCTCGCGCGCGGACCTGATCGCGTGGGTCGCCGGGAAGGCCGCTCGGCTCGGTCATTGAGCCGCCCTCGCGGGTACCCTTGGGGGCGATGAGTCCCCGGCACCGCCACCAGGTCGAGCTCGTGGTCCTCGCGATCACGGTCATCGGGCTGTCCCGGCTGCTCGACGGGCCGCTGATCTGGGCCGTCGCCGGGCTGCTCCTCGCCGCCGTCTGGCTCGGTGGCCGGGCGGTCCTGTTCGATGGGGCCCTCCGCCCGGCGCCCGTCCCCTACGAGGCGACGATCATCCCGGCGGTCGTGGCGGCCGGCGCGATGGGCTCGCTCCGTCTCGTGCCGCTGGGTCTCGCGCTCGTTCCGGCGCTCGTGGGGGCAGGTCTGCTCCTCGACATCGCGCTCCGTCTCGAGACCCGGGTCTTCGACCGGCCCGGCGGCATGACCGCGGTCGATCGCACGTCGCTCCTGGGGACCGCGCTCATCGCGGCCTTCCTCGCATTCCTCGGCGCGGCCAGCATGGTCAGCGGCGGGATCGTGGAGCCGGGACCCGGCGCCACAGAGCTCGGCCCCCCGATCAACGAGACGGGCATCGTGACGATCGCCCTGGCCGACGCGTTCATCGCCGGACTCCTTGGCTACCGCTTCGCGATCGAGCGCCTGTCCGGCCTCGGCGACGCCATCTGGGCAGCCGGCACCTACGCGGCGTCCATCGCGATCGCCGCCGGCATCCTCCGTGCCGTGGCGACCCCGCGGCTGCTGTTCCCGGCCCTGCTCACGCTCGTGTTCTACCTGTGGGACACCGTTCGCGGAACGGCGCCGGCCCTGCGCCGCGATCCGCGCTTCCTGTGGCAATCCATCCTGCTCACGGCGCTGGGCGTCGCCGTCGTCGCCTGGAACCTGGGTCTCCGCTCGACCTAGGGGAGGGCCGGACGACTGCGCAGCCACCCGTGCCGGGTGGACGATTCGGGGGTTCGATGCTATAAACATCGTTCGCACCAGTGCGCTCTTCTCCGCGCCGTTCGCGCGCGCCCGAAAGGACGACCCGCCACCGTGACCTTCCCCGAAGTCGAGACCACCAAAGCGTCGGCGACCAGCCAGATCCGGCTGAAGCGCCAGCTCTCCGAGCAGGCCGTCGCCCAGGCGACCGCCGCGGATTGGGCCGCGGCCGCCGAGACGAACGGGCGCATCCTGGAGATGGGCCCCGACGTCGAGGCCGAGAACCGGCTCGCGAAGGCGCTCTGGGAGCTCGGCCAGCTCGGTGCGGCCCGGGAGCACTACCAGACCGCCCTGGCGCTCGACCCGACGAACCGGATCGCCGAGCGCAACATCGACCGGCTGCGCACGCTGCTCGTCGATGCCGGTGACGCGACCGTCCCGGCCAAGCCGGGCAGCAAGGCGCCGGTCGGCATCTTCGTCGAGGAGACCGGCAAGACCGGCTTCGCCGCCCTGATCGAACTCGCCGATCCGCGCAAGCTCGCCCAGGTGAACCCGGGCGACGCGGTCGAGCTCCTGCCCGAGGGCAACCGGCTCATCGCGATCAGCAACGGCGCCCGGATCGGGACCGTCGAGCCGCGCGTCGCGGCCCGGCTCCTCAAGCTCCTGGCGGAAGGCAACAAGTACGCCGCGGGCGTCACGTCCCTTGGCGACAAGGACGTCCGGATCATCATCCGCGAGACCTTCCAGGACCCGCGCAACTACGGCAAGGTGAGCTTCCCGACCGCCGCCAAGTCCACGGACCTGCGGCCGTATACGAAGGGCACGCTGATCCGTGAGGAGATGGATCTCGAGGACGACCTCGAGGACGATGTCGAGGACGAGGAGATCGAGGATCTCGATCGCGTCCTGCCCGCCGATGTCACCACGGACGAGGCCTTCGAAGAAGAGCCCGACGAGCTCGACGAGGCCTAGGACAGCGGGTCGTCCCGCGTGACGACCCACATCGGCTGACCCCGAGCGCGGGACCGCACCGGGGGCGCCCACGGGCAACGAATTCTGCCCCGATGGGCGACCACCGCGACCGGCGGTGGCACAATGCCCGGACATGGTCGCCCGCGATCCACTCACCCGCCCCGACCCTGCCATCACGCTTCCCGCGTTCGAGCGCCTCGGCGCGCCACCGCCCCCGGACCTGGTCGCCTCCGCGATCGACGGCCATTCGTCTCCGGGTGACGTGGTCGTCGACCTGCACGGGCGCGGCGGCTGGGTGGCTCGCGCCGCCGTGGACCGCCAGCGGCGCGCTGTCTCGATGGAGTCGAACCCACTGACCAGGCTCCTGGCCGAGATCGTGCTGCGCCCGCCTGACGTCCGCCATCTCGACGCGGCGTTCCAGGCACTCGGTGCCGCTCCGCGCGGCCAGACGAGCCTGCGCGTGTCCATCGGCGACACGTTCGCGACCCGCTGTCCCACGTGCGGTCGGAGTGCCGTCGTCGACGAGTTCATCTGGGAGGCCCAGGGCGAGGGCGACGACGACGGTGATGGCGGCGACGGGGACGATGTCGGGGAAGGCGTGATGGCGGGCCGCGATCGCGACGCGGCCGGTCCGGTCGGCTCGACGCCGCGCCAGTGGTCGCCCCGTGGTCGGCTCACCCGCAAGCACTACCGGTGCGTCGTGTGCCGCGATCAGCTCGGCGGCGGCGAGCAGCGTCACGCGCCGGTCGACGAGGACGATCTCGACCGCGCCGAGTCGATCCACCCGCGCGGCCACGCCTGGCACCTGCTGCACGAGCGGTTCCCCACCCTCGACGGGCACGACCAGCTCGTGGACCAGCTCCTCGACCTCCACTCGCCGCGCCAGCTCGACGGCCTCCAGGCGATCCTCGAACGGATCGACACGGACCTGAGGTCGGCGTCGGTGGAGGCCGCCCTCCGGCTGTCGCTGCTTCACGCGCTGCTCCCCGCGAGCCGGCTCAACGGCTTCCCGGGCCGCATCGCGAACGTCCGGATCCACGCCGGCCGGGTCAAGCTGCCCGCCGGCGACCAGTGGCGCGAACGGAACCCGTGGCTCGCCTTCGAGGACGGCTATCGCGTGGTCCGCGGCTTCGTCCAGCGGCTGGAGGGCAACACGTTCGGGCCCGCTCCGGCCCGCCTCGGCGACGACGTCCGCAGCCTGGGTGAGGGGGTCGCGACCGCCGTCGTCCGCCTCGGCACCGCATCGGCGTTCCGGGCACTCGAGGTCGAGGCGCGCGAGGTCGTCGGGAGCACGGTCCAGCGTCCGCGCGTGCGCCTCGTCGTCGGCCAGCCGCCGCAGCGTCCCAACCAGGACCGCCTCTCCTACGCCTACCTCGCGACCGGCTGGCTCCTCGGGCGCGAGGCGGCCGCCCTGCTGCCGCTCGAGTCGCTGTTCGGGGCCGGTGGCCGTGCGCCATGGGGCTGGCAGGCCGCCGCGCTCGGTCGATCGCTCGCGGCGGTCGAGCCGTGGCTGGCCCGCGATGCCCGGGTGGTGCTCTTCCTCGAGGCGGGTGGGCCCGAGGCGCTCGTGGCCGCCGCGCTCGGTGGCGTCCGGGCCGGCTTCCGGCTCGTGGGTGCCCGGCTCGGCGAGCCCGGCGACGAGGTCGGCGGCATCGTCGAGTTCATCCCGCCCGGCGGGACCCTCGCGCCGCCGCCGCGGACCCGGGCGAACATCGGCCTGCCCCACACGCCGGGTGGGACCGGCGACCCGGACATGCTCCCCGGTCGCGGCCTGTTCGCCCCGCCCGAGCGGTTCGACCATCGCCCGTTCTCGGTCGCCGAGGCCGCCCGGACGGTCGCCGACACGGCCGTCGAGATCCTCCAGGCGCGTGGCGAGCCTGCCCGCCAGGAACGGCTGCTCGGGGAGGTGCTGGTCGGGATGGACCGGGCGGGCATGCTCCGCCGCCTCGTCGCACCGCCGCCCGACGACGCCCCCGCGACCGGGTCCGACCGCCCCGCCCGACCCGGCGCCGCCGACGCCCCGCAGGGCGCCGATGGGACGTCCGGCGCGGGCCCGCGCGACCGGGGCGACCCGCGCGACCGGGGCCCTCGGATCGCGGCGGCTCCGACGCCGGCGGCCGGCGCGGCATCCATGAACGACCAGACCTCATGCCCGACTCGGGCAGGGGAGCGGGCGACCGGGGCGACCGGGGCGACCGCATCGATCGCCCGGATCGAGGCGACCGGGCCGAGCGACCGGACCGCGCCGAGCCTGCCGTCGCGCGACGTGGTCCCACGGCCCGGCCGCGGCGCGACGAACGGCGCGAACCCGCCACCCTGGCCGGCAACGACCAGGTCGAGACGATCCTCTCGGTCATCCGCGACGAGCTCGGCCGGCCCGACCAGAAGCGGCTCCTCGAGATCGAGCCCGGTCGCTGGTGGCTCTCGGACAAGAACGACGTGGCCGCCGCGGCCCTGCCCCTCGCGGACCGGGTGGAGTGGGCGGTCTTCAGCCTCCTCTCGACGGCCGGCCGTCTCTCGGAAACGGCGTTCTTCGACCGGATCGCGCGCCTCTTCACCGGCCACGATCTGCCGGACGAGGCACTCGTCCGGGCGTGTCTCGCCTCGTACCGGAGTCTCGCCTCGACCGCCGACAAGCTGGTCACCGGCGACGACCTGCTGAAGCGGAGCCAGGAGCACACGGAGCTGCTCGCGCTCCTCGCCGACACGGGCCATCGCCTCGGCTACCGGGTCTGGCTGAGCGAGCGCGAACAGACGCGTCGCCTGGGCGGACGGCCTCTCGCTGCCTGGCTGGACGAGCGCGAGCGCAGCGCGTATCTCCCCCTCGTCAGCCACGGCGCCACCGAGGAGGTGGAGCAGGTCGACGCGATCTGGTACGTCCGCTCGCGTGGCGCCTTCCTGTTCGAGGTCGAGTGGACGGCGATGCTCGCCGAGCCCGTCCTCCGGCGGCATGCCCATATCCCCAACCAGGACAACCTCGTCCGGTTCCTCGTCATCGCGCCGGAGCGGACCGAGCTCGTCCGCTACAAGCTCGAGCGGTCGCCCCTCCTGCGCCAGGCGGTCGAGGCGGGCAACTGGCACGTCATCAAGGCGAACCATCTCCGGGCGTGGACCGCGACCGAGGAGCTGGCCATCGCCGACCTCGAGCCGTACATCGGCCTCGACCCGCTCATCGAGCGGTCCGGCGAGCAGATGCCGCTGTTCGGCGGCGCCGGGGGCCCGACCGGCTGACCGGCCGGACAGGCGTCGCCCGCATCGCCCTCGCTCCGCCCGGGCCGCGTCCCTGTACCCTGTTGCCACCATCACACGCCGGACGGACGAGGTCGACTCGACCGCCCAGGCACGACCGCCGCCGACGCTCACGGGCGACGGCGCCGAAAAGGGGAGACCGAGCGTGACCGACCCGACGCCCAACGCCGTCAACGCCCTCGCCGACAGGTTCTGGGAGGCGGTCCTCGAGCTCAATCCCACGACCGCGACCATGTACGGCGACGAGCGGTACGCGGACCGCCTGGAGGACCCGAGCGAAGCAGGCCGAGCGAAGGCGCTCGCCCTGTGGCGCGCGTCCAAGCGTGAGGTCGAGGCGATCCCGACCGACGGCCTCAGCGTCGAGGACCGGATCACGCGCGACATGATCGGGGTCGTCTCCGACCTCGGGATCGAGGAGCACGCCCAGCGCATCGACGTCCTCCGTGTCGTCGACCAGATGGGCGGCCCGCAGACGCTCCTCCCGGCCCTCGTCCAGTTCCAGAAGGCCGACACGCCGGCCCGCCTCGAGTCGTTCGAGGCCCGGCTGCGCGCGTATCCCGCGTTCATGGCGGCCTGCGCCGACCTCCTGCGCGAGGGCCTCGCGAGCGGCCTGACCGCCCCACGCATCGTCGTCGAACGCACCATCGCCCAGGTCGAGCGACTGCTCGAGACCCCGGTCGATGCCTCTCCGGTCGTCGGAGCCGCCAAGGTCGCCTCGGACGGCGACCGCCAGCGGATCGCCGAGATCGTCCGCGATGTGGTCCGGCCAGCCGATGCGGCGTTCCTCGAGGCGCTCCGCGGGCCCTACCTCGCCGCGTCGCGCACGGATCCGGGCATCTGGTCCGCTCCGAACGGCGCGGCCCTCTACCGGACGGCCATCCGGGCCTGGACGACGCTGGAGATGGACCCGCGCGAGATCCATCAGATCGGGCTCGACGAGATGGCGTCCATCGATGGGGAGCGGCGCGCCATCGCCAAGAGCGAGGGCTTCGGCGACGACGCGGCAGCCTATCGGGCCCACACGGAGGCGGATCCGTCGAACACGCCGACGACGAAGGACGAGATGCTGGCCCGGGCCAACGAGGACATCGACCGCGCGATGGCCCTCGCGCCGAAGTACTTCGGGACGCTGCCGAAGGCCGGCATCGAGGTCCGCGCCGTCGAGGAGTTCAAGGAAGCCGACGCCCCGTTCGCCTATTACTACCCGCCGTCCACGGACGGCTCGCGTCCGGGGATCTACTACGCGAACGGCTACGACCTGCCGTCTCGCAAGTACGCCAAGCTCGCCACGACCACGTATCACGAGGCCGTGCCGGGTCACCACTTCCAGATCGCGCTCGAGATGGAGAACCCGAACCTCAACACGTTCCGGCGCCTCGGCTCCCGGATGGTCGGCGGCGCGTTCGCCGAGGGCTGGGGCCTGTACAGCGAGCGACTGGCCGACGAGATGGGTCTCTTCCGCAACGAGGCCGAACGGTTCGGCATGCTCGACGCACAGGCCTGGCGAGCCGCCCGCCTCGTGGTGGACACCGGCATGCACGAGCTGCGCTGGACCCGTCAGCAGTCGATCGATTACCTCCTGGGAGCCGGGTTGTCCCTCACGGACGCCACGATCGAGACGGACCGCTACATCGCGTGGCCGGCCCAGGCGCTGACCTACAAGCTCGGCCAGCGGGCCATCGAGCAGCTCCGCCGCCAGCTGACGGCCCGCGACGGCTCGCGGTTCGACCTGCGCGAGTTCCACGACCAGGTGCTCGGCCACGGATCGCTCCCGCTGGCGACCCTCGAGCGCGAGCTCCCGGACTGGGTCACGGCCCCGGCCTGAACCTCGCCGGGGGTCGAGCAGGCGCTCGGGAACGAATCGCGCGCCCCGGCGCGCCTTGAGTGAACGATGGCTTCGCTCGAGGATCTCGTCATGGCCGCACAGGTCGGTTCCACTGAGGCGTTCTCCCGGCTGATCGAGGCGGAGGCGCCCGCCGCTCTCCGCCTGTGCCGGGCCATCCTGCGGACCGAGACCGAGGCGGAGGATGCCAGCCAGGAGGCGTGGATCCGTGCCTGGCGCGACCTGCCCTCGCTTCGCACGCCCGGTGCGTGGCCGTCGTGGTTCCGGCGGATCACCGTCCGGGCGGCGATCGACCGCGCCCGCCGTCGGTCGATCCGTGAGGTCTCGGCGACGGGACTTGAACCGCAGGCGACAGCTGTGGTCGATGACGCCGCCGTTGGGGCGGGGGAGCGGGACGAGATGCGCCGGGCCTTTGACGGATTGAGCGCCGACGACCGGGCCGTGCTGGCGCTGCGCTTCTACGCCGATCTCGAGGTGCCCGGTGTTGCCGCGGCGCTCGGGATCCCGCTCGGGACCGCCAAGTCGCGCCTCCATCGGGCGCTCGCGCGCCTGGAGGAGGCCATCGTCGAGTCACGCGCGCGATCGGATCGCCCGGTGGCCGGTGGTGAGGTGGTGTGATGGACATCGAGCAGGGCCTCCGCGCTCATCTCGCCGATCGTGCCGGGGCGCCGATTCCGGCCGATCTCACCGCGCGGCTGGCGAGCCGCCTGGAGCCGAGGCGACGCGCCGGCCGGCGGGCGAACACTCGCAACATTGCCCTTGCCGTGGGCAGCCTCGCGGCGGTCGTCGTGGCGGCATTCGTCTTGTACGAGGCCGCGACCGTGCCACCGGCGCATTCCGGGCCTGCCCTGGCGACCGGGACGTCGATCCCGTCGCCGTCACTGTCGCAGTCGCCGTCACCCCCGCCGTCGGCGTCCCCCACGCTCTTCGCCCACCCGATCGGCTCAACGGACGTGATCCTGAGCCTCCGAGTCCCGCAGGGCGGCGGCGCCGTTCCGATCCCGACATTGCGCGGGCTCTACCAGGAGACACTCTTCGTGATGTATGGCGACGGTACCGTCGTCTTCGATGTGCCGATCCTCCGTCGAGGAGGCCACGCGACCCCGGAGGACCTCGGGCTGTTCACCGTGCACCTCGACGAGGACCAGGTCGTTGCGTTGCTCCAGTACGCGCTCGGCGCGGGCGGATTGCGAGACGCGACGACGAGCTACTCCATGCCACTATTTCCGCAGACCGATGCCTATCTGATGATCGATGCGTTCGGGGTGACTCGTGAGGTCACGATCACGGATCCGGGCGCCGTCGATCCGAGCCTGAGCCCGGTCGCGGGCGCGATCCGCACGAAGCTCTCGGGCCTCGTCGCGTACCTCCAGTCGTTCGGCGGTTCGTCGTTCGTGCAGTCGATCGGACAGGCGTCGCCCTACAGGGCCGACAGATACCTCGCGGTGCTCGAGGACGCGGAGAGCTTCGCGCTCAACCCTCCACTTCCCGGACGGCCCGTCCTGAGCCCGTGGCCATGGCCGGACGTGCGCCCCTCGGAGTTCCAGATGGGGTCGGGGGCGAACTCGGCCCGCATGCTGGTGATCACGCCGCAGCAATACGACACCTTGATCGCGTTGCCGACCTCATACGGCGAAGGAATTGGTGTGCGAGCTCCAGACAAGAAGGCGTACGTCATCACTGCCCGCCCGCTACTCCCGAACGAGCCTCTGCCGTAGTC
Source organism: uncultured Chloroflexia bacterium (assembly GCA_963719285.1). Taxonomy (GTDB): domain Bacteria; phylum Chloroflexota; class Limnocylindria; order Limnocylindrales; family CSP1-4; genus C-114. The sequence goes on along the minus strand of CAVRBO010000001.1, from coordinate 1,340,998 downwards.
GGGCTTGGCCCGGTCCGTGACGGCCAGGTCGTCATAACCGAGGTTAGGGACCCTGTAAGGCGAGTTCCGAACCCGCCTATCGGGCGCGTGTCCACGCTCCCACGTTCAGCCGAGCGCGACCCGAGCGCCCCGAGCCCGCCTCTACGGCCTCCTCACGCCGGATATGACGACCTGGCCGTCATCGTGGACCACAACGGCGGTGCGCCCGCCGATCGCCGCCCGCGATAGCGCCCACTATCGTCGGGCACTGCCCGAAGACGCGCATTACCGCCCCAGCAACCCGGCTGTGCACGGAATCCGTGGGGTCACGGCCCTGCCCCGACGAATATCGTGTTGACGGCCGCAGGAGCCTCGTGCCAAGATGGCTGCAGGTCGTCCCGCCATACGGGACGCCGGTCTCACGGGCCGCATCACGCGGCCGAGGGACGCTCCCGCGCCGCATCCCAGCCCGGCGCCGAGCGACCGCCGTAATCCGCACCGCCAGGAGCCATCATGGCCGCCGAACCGACCGCCCGACCCCTCCCCGCCGTCCGCCGCACTCGCCAGAACGAGATGTACCGGCGGGCGACGAAGACCCTGCCCGGTGGCGCGAACTCGAACTTCCGGACCTGGGGAGAGGACACCATCTACCTCGATGGTGGCAAGGGCGGTCTCGTCTGGGACATCGACGGCAACGAGTTCGTCGATCTCCGGATGGGCTACGGCCCGGTGATCCTGGGCCACGGCGACGACCGGGTCGACGATCACGTCAACGAGCGGATGCGGAAGGGCGTCAGCTTCAGCCTCACGACCGAGGACGAGGTCCGCGCGGTCGAGCTCCTGTGCGAGCTGACCGGCTGGGTCGAGCAGGCACGGCTCACCGTCTCGGGGACCGAGGCCACGATGCACGCGATGCGCGTCGCCCGCGGCTACACCGGTCGCGAGAAGATCGTGAAGTTCGAGGGCCAGTACCACGGCGTCCACGACTACGCCTTGATCAGCGTGGCCCCGGACAACATGGCCGACCTGGGCGACGAGGACAATCCGGTCCACCTTGCGTGGGGTCGCGGGATCCCGGCGGCGGTCGCGGAGACGATCATCCCGGCGCGCTACAACAACATCGACTTCCTGCGCCAGCTTTTCGAGCGCCAGGGCAAGGAGATCGCCGCGGTCATCGTCGAGCCCGTGCTCGGCAATGCCCAGGGCATCCTGCCCCAGCCGGGCTTCCATGCCGCGATGCGCGCCCTGACCGAGGAGTTCGGGATCCTGCTCATCTTCGATGAGGTCAAGACGGGCTTCCGGTTCGCCCGCGGCGGGGCCGCTGAGTACTTCGGCATCCGGCCGGACCTTGCGACATTCGCCAAGGCGATGGGCAACGGCTATCCGGTCGCGGCGTTCGGCGGCCGGCGCGAGATCATGAGCGTGCTCCCGGACAAGGTGAGCCACGGCGGCACGTACGCCGGCAACCGGGTCGCCGCGGCGGCCGCCGTCAAGACCCTCGAGATCATCCGCGACACGGACGCGCTCGAGACGATCAAGGCGACGGGTCTCCGCCTCCAGGCCGGCGTCCGCTCGGTCATCGAGAAGCGCGGCCTGCCGTTCTCGTTCACGGGCCACCCGTCGATGTTCGGGATCGTCTTCTCCGAGACCGTGCCGACCGAGTACCGCGACTGGGCGAACACGGACCACGAGCTGTACGACGCGGTCGCCCTCCAGATGCACCGCCGCGGGGCGATGCCCGAGCCCGACAGCCGGGAGCCGTGGTTCCTGTGCGAGGCCCACGCCAAGGGGGATGACGTCGACCGCGCCGTCGTGGCGTTCGAGGGTGCTCTCGACGCGGCGCTCGAGGATCGGGCCCACGCAACCGGACCCGCCGCCGCGGTGGGCGCGATGGCCCACCCGGCCGCCGGATGACCGACGAAGAGGCGAGGATAGGGATCCCGATGGTGCTCGACGGCAACGCGGTCCGCTCGGTCGACCGGGCCGCGGCCCTGCTCCTCGCCCTGGGCGACTGCGCCGGGGAAGCGGGTGTGACCGAACTCGCCCGGCGCCTCGGACTCCACAAGTCCACGGCGTCCCGGCTCCTGGCCACGCTCCAGCGGCGCGGCCTCGTGGAACAGGACGACGAAACCGGCAAGTACCGGCTCGGCCTCGTCGTCATCCGCCTGGCCGAGCGGGCCGAACGGACGCTCGACCTCCGCGGCATCGCCATGGCCGAGCTCGAACGGCTCGCCCGCCTGACCCGCGAGACGGTGAGCCTGGGCATCCTCGACGCCGATGCGTGCCTCACGGTCGCCCAGGCCGACGGCCCGAACCTCATCGCCGTCGGCGACTGGACCGGGCGTTCCTCGCCGCTCCACAGCGTGGCGAGCGGCAAGGTGCTCCTCTCATCCATGGCCGAACGGGAAGTGCTCCGGATCGTCCGGAAGGGCCTGCTCGCCCACACCGAGCGGACCATCACGGAGCTCGAGCCGCTGCTCGAGGAGCTGGCCCGGATCCGGCGGCGCGGCTACGCGACCGCCCTGGGCGAGTACGAGATGGGCCTCAATGCCGTTTCCGCACCGGTCCACGACGCCCGTGGCGCGGTCATCGCCGCGGTCGACATCTGGGGTCCCGCCTTCCGGCTCACGCCGCGCCGCATCCCCGAGCTCGCAGCCCAGGCCCGCGAAGCCGCGTCCGCGATCTCGGTCCGCCTCGGCGGCGCCGCCGCCTGACCGTTGGCCGGCCGCGGCTCACTGGCCATGCCTCGTCGGGCATGATTGTCGCCGGCGTCGCGCGGCAGCACCCGGTTCCGCCGCGCTAGGCTAAGGGCATGCCGGACTTCGACCGAGCGCCCTGGCCCGACATCGGACGGTTCGTCTCGGGGACGGCCGTCCCGATCATCGTCATCGTCGCGGTCGCGTGGATCTTCCTGATCCTCGCCGAGCGGTTCATCGCCGGGCTCGTCCGGCGGTTCATCGACCGGGAGGCCGCCGAGGGTACGGCCCGCGGCCTGTCCGCCGCGGAGGTCCAGCGCCGCATCGACACCGTCTCGTCGCTGATCGCCAGCCTCCTGCGGGTGTTCGTCGTGACCATCGCGGTGATCATGGGCCTGGGCAAGTTCAACGTCGACATCGGCCCGGCCGTGGCCGGCCTGGGGATCGTGGGCATCGCCGTCGGCTTCGGTGCGCAGAGCCTGGTGAAGGACTACTTCAACGGCGTGCTCATCCTCGTCGAGAACCAGTTCGTCAAGGGCGACGTGGTCAGGGTCGCCGGAGTGAGCGGTGTCGTCGAGGACTTCACGCTCCGGCGGACGACGCTCCGTGACGGCGACGGGGTCGTCCACTCCGTCCCGAACGGCGTCATCGGGGTCGCCTCGAACCTCACCCGCGTGTGGGCCCAGATCAACGAGAACGTGAGCGTCGTCTACGGCACGAGCATCGACGAGGCGACGAAGGTGGTCGACGAGGTGGGCGTCGCGATGGCGACCGACCCGGACTGGAAGGATCGCCTGCTCGAGGCGCCCCGTGTCGTGCGGGTCGAGGCGCTCGGCGACTACGGCGTGACCCTCAAGGTGCTGGGTGCCGTCCATGCCGAGGAACGCTGGGCCGCGCCCGGGGAGTTCCGCAAGCGGCTGCTCGCGGCGTTCGACGCGCGAGGCATCGAGATCGCGCGCCCTCCGGGCGTCGTCGTCGCGACGCCACCGGCGCCGCCCGCGGCCCCGGCCGGGCCGGCGCCCGACGACGCGGAGGCGTAGGCGCTCGGGCGCGGACGCCCCCGCGCCGTGCCCGCGTAGAATGGGCCGAGAGGCAGGAGGCATCCGTGAGCGTTGAGCCGTCACCATCCAGGCCCGAGATCGAGGCGCTGCCGCTGCTCGCCGAGGGTCGCGTCTTTCCGCCGTCGCCCGAGTTCGCGGCGCAGGCCAACGCCAGGCGCGAGCTGTACGAGGAGGCGGAGCGCGACTACGAGGCCTTCTGGGCACGCATCGCCCGGGAGAAGGTGAGCTGGTTCACCCGCTTCGACACGACGCTCGAATGGGACCTCCCGTTCGCCAAGTGGTTCACCGGGGGCGAGCTCAACATCACCTACAACTGCGTGGACCGGCACGTGGAGCGGGGCCTCGGCGACAAGGTCGCCTACCACTGGATCGGGGAGCCCGGCGACTCCCGCACTCTGACCTACGCGGATCTCTTCCGCGAAGTCCAGAAAGCCGCCAACGCCCTCAAGGAGCTCGGCGTCCAGAAGGGCGACGTCGTCGCCATCTACATGCCGATGATCCCCGAGTTGCCGATCGCGATGCTGGCCTGCGCCCGCCTGGGCGCAGCTCACACGGTCGTCTTCGGCGGCTTCTCGGCCGAGGCCCTGGCCGGACGCATCAACGACGCCCAGGCGAAGGTGCTCATCACCGCCGACGGTGGCTGGCGACGGGGCAAGCCCGTCCACCTCAAGGGTCATGCCGACGACGCGCTCATCCAGACCCCCTCGGTCCAGCACGCGATCGTCGTCCGCCGGATCGGCGAGCCGATCTACATGCTCGAGGGCCGCGACCACTGGTGGCACGACATCGTGGACCGGCAGAGCGATCACTGCCCGCCCGTGCCGGTCGAGTCCGAGCACATGCTCTACCTGCTCTACACGTCCGGGACCACCGCCAAGCCGAAGGGCATCATGCACACGACGGCGGGCTACCTCGTGGGCACGGCCTACTCCCACGAGATGATCTTCGACATCAAGCCGGACGACGTGTACTGGTGCGCCGCCGACATCGGCTGGGTTACCGGCCACAGCTACATCGTCTACGGACCGCTGGCCAACGGCACCACCGGGATCATGTACGAGGGCTCGCCGGACACGCCCGACTGGGACCGCTGGTGGCAGATCGTGGAGGACTACAAGGTCTCGATCCTGTACTGCGCCCCCACGGCCATCCGGGCGTTCATGAAGCAGGGCGAGGCCCATCCGGCCAAGCACGACCTGTCGACTCTGCGCGTCCTCGGGTCGGTCGGCGAGCCGATCAACCCGGAGGCATGGCTCTGGTACCACGACAACATCGGGCGCGGGCAGGCCCCGATCGTCGACACGTGGTGGCAGACCGAGACGGGCCAGATCCTCATCAGTCCGCTGCCCGGGGTCACGGCCACCAAGCCCGGCAGCGCCACGTTCCCGTTCCCTGGCATCGCCGCCGATGTCGTGGACGGCGACGGGAACACGGTCCCGCTGGGCGGTGGCGGCTTCCTCGTCCTCAAGCGGCCGTGGCCGGCGATGCTGCGCGGCATCTACGGCGACCCGGCACGCTACAAGGAGACGTACTGGAGCAGGTTCCCGGGGATGTACTTCGCCGGCGACGGCGCCAAGCGCGACGAGGAGGGCTACTTCTGGCTGCTGGGCCGGGTCGACGACGTCATGAACGTGGCCGGCCACCGGATCAGCACGATCGAGGTCGAATCCGCTCTCGTGGACCATCGTTCCGTGGCCGAGGCGGCCGTCGTCGGCAAGAACGATCCCGTGTCCGGCCAGGCGATCTTCGCGTTCGTGACCCTCCGGGCGGACCAGGTGCCGTCGGACGCGCTGGCCCTTCAGCTGCGCGAGCACGTCGCCCATGTCATCGGGCCGATCGCGCGCCCGAAGTTCCTGCTGTTCACGCCGGACCTGCCGAAGACCCGGTCCGGCAAGATCATGCGCCGCCTCCTGCGCGACATCGCCGAAGGGCGGCCGCTGGGCGACACGACGACGCTTGCCGACGCGAACGTCGTCGACTCGATCCGCGAGAACTCCGGCAAGGCCGAGGACTGATCGTGCCGTTCAACTTCCTGCGCAAGAAGCCGCACGCCGAGGAGCAGCCGGCCCCGGCGGCCGCCGACCCCTCGCACGAGGTCATCGAGTCGGCCCGCAAGAGCGGCGGCGTCGCTTTCGACGGCTTGACCGAGGAATGGCGGCTGATGGGCGTCATGCACGTCGACGGCCGGCTGTCCGACGCGCTCAACCGGCGCGAGGCGATCGCGATCGCGGACGTGTCCTGGGCACCGGCGGACGGGACGGGCACGTTCACCCCTGTGCCCGGACTGAAGAGCGTCGACCCTTACGACCTCATCGTGGTCCTGGCCGGGGAGGGGACCCTGCCGCCGCTGTCGGAGGCCGAGAAGGCAGCCCACAAGGTCCACAAGGTGCCCTACGACTGCGTCCTGGAGGCCCCGCCGTTCCGGATCACCGGGACCGTCTACATGTTCGCCGGCACGGAACCGGAGCGCCTGCTCGACCGGGGGACGGAGATGTTCGTGCCGGTGGTCGACGCCCGCTGCTACCTGGGCGACGTGCGCCTGGGCGATGAGGTCGAGGTCGTCCTCGTAAATCGGTTCTACCTGCGGGGCATCGAGCAGATCGACAAGCAGACCGGTCTGACGGCGCCGCCGCCGCCGCGACCGGCCCACGGGAACCGACTCGCCGAGGAGTAGATCCGGTCCGCCGAACGTCGCCGCGCGCGCAAGCGGCAGGCGGCGTCGAGCGATCGCGAGCGTGGATGAGCCGACCGCGAGCGATCGCGCCCGATCAGGCTCGGACGGGTTCCTTGGAGCGCCCGAAGAGGCCGCGCAGGACCGTCTTGGGGGCGGCCGCAGGGGTCGCGCCGGGACCGACGAGGCGATCGGCCAGAGCGATGAAGTCCTCGGTCACGCGTTCCTTCGGGAACCGCTCGATGACCGTCCGCCCCTCGTTCGCCGCGCGGACCAGGAACAGGCCGCCGGAGCGGATGAGCGCCTCGGCCGGCATCCCGACCGTCCGTTCCATGTCCGCGACCGAGACCCCGCTGTTCGCGCGGTTGACGATCATGCCCAGCTTCTCGCGGATGCCCAGCTCCACGGCGACGTCGCGCAGCTGGACCGCGGCTCGAAGGGCCGGCACGTCCGGGGTCACCGGGACGAGGATCCGGTCCGCGCGGGCGAAGATCGCCCGGTTGAGCGGTGAGTAGCTCGGGTGCATGTCCACGACGATGAAGTCGAAACCCCCGCGACAGCCGGCGATCGCATCGCCGACGCGGTCGGGCTCGAGGATCTCCGTATGGAGCGGTGAGCTGGCCAGGGAGACCACGCGCATCCCGCTCGTGTGCTCGGCCGCGAGGTCGAGGATGTTCTCGGCCACGCCTCCCTCGGCTTCGTCACGCCAGCTGTCGACGACCGTGCGGACATGCTCCAGGCCGAGCGACGTCGTGACGTGGCCCGTCACGGTATCGGCATCGACGAGCAGCACCTTCTGGTCCTTGTGCGACTGCAGGGCGACGGCCATGTTCGTGGCGATCGTCGTCTTGCCGACGCCGCCCTTGGGATTGAAGACCACGACGATCTGTGCCCGCCGGCCCCAGTCGTCGCGGTGGACGGGTTCGGACTGCATGACCGGGCCGCTGCCGTCGTCGACCGTGTGGGACCGGATGAGCATCGCCTCGATCCGCCAGCGGAGCGACTCCGCCGAATACGGCCGGGTGAAGTACTCGTCGTTGAGGGAGGTCTTGGTGATCGTGGACGTGAGCCGGTCGAGGGCCCGCGGTGACACGACCATGAGGGCCGCGATCGCCCGTCCGCCTTCGTGCAGGAGCGAGTAGTACTCGAGCGACTGCCCGAAGTCGCTCTCCCCGTCGAGGATCGCGACGGCGATGTCAGGTCGCGCGTCGAGAAGGGCCTCCATCTGGTCCGGCGTGTCGACCGAGATCACTTCGAACCCAGCCGCGTTCAGCTGTGTCGTGACGGGACCGCGCTCGCTGGTCGGGAGCGCGATGGCGACGGCCTGACGGCCCACGTTGGATCAACCCTCCGATTCGGGATCGCGCGCGGTGACGTTGATGACGCCGTCGCCGGTGTTCGTGACGCGGGCCTGGAAGCCGGGGAGGCTCGGGATCATGTCACGCAGCGAGACATCTGCGCCGTGAGCGACCGCGAAGACGAACTCGCCGTCGGGGCCGGAGGAGACGCCGACCGACTGGACCCCTGCGGCCCGGCCGAGATGGCGCTTGAAGCTGGCGATGGAAGCGACGCTGACGAGCCCGACGACGACGACCTGGGTCGTGGCCGCGGCGGCGGACTTGGAGTTCTGGCGCTCGGGATAGCGGACGTTCTCCGGGACGAGGGTGCCAAGGCGCTTCGAGAGTGCGTCCTCGCCGATGTCCTCGATCCCGTTGTCATCCTGGTCGGAGGCGGCGCCGGCGGCCGCTTCGGCCTCGGCCGCGTCGAACGAGGACAGGCTCAGCGCCTCAAGGCGCGGATCCTTCTCCGTCTCACCATCGGCCGTAGCCTCGGTGGCTTCGCCGTGCTCGGCCTGCTCGCCCTCTGTGCCAGCGGCGGATTCGGCACGCTCGGCGGCGGCTTCGGCGCGACTGGCGTCGGCCTCGGCCTGGGCCGCTGCCTCGAACGCCGCGGCGATGGCGTTCATCGCGGCTTCGCGCTCGGCTTCGGTGCGCGGCGCGTCATCGACGGTCGCGCCCTCGGCGTGGGCCTCGGTCTCGGTCTCGGTCTCGGTCGCCTGCTCGTCGACGGTGCCGGCGACGGCCTCGGCCTCGACCGCTTCGGCGACGGCCTCGGGCTCGACGACCTCTTCGGCCTCGGGCTTGGCGGGCGGCGCGACCTTGGCGACCGCCTCGGCGGCCTGGGACATGATCTCTTCGATCCCGATGGCCAGGCCCTCGAAGGGCGGCGGCTCGGGCAGGTTCTCGGCCATGGCCGCGAACCGGGTGGGATCGGACTCGACGATGAGAAGCTCGAAGAAGCGAGCCATCTCGGTCTCGAACGCGGTGACCTGGCCCTGGACCTTGTCGATGGCCTGTTCGATCATCGCGGCGTGATGCTCGAGCTGGGTCTCGAGGTCGCCCTTGCGGCGGGAGATCCGGCCGTCCGTCTCTTCCTTGATCCGGGCGATCTCGGCCTTCTGCCACTCGCGGATGGCGGCGACGTCATCGTCGGCCCGCTTGCGCAGGTCGGAGGCCAGCCCGGCGGATCGGCCGTGGATGTCCTCGGTGTACGTCTTCGAGTCGGTCTGGAGCTGGGCGAGCGTCTCGGTGCGCTGGGCCTCGGCAGCCGCGAGCATGGCCTTCGTGAGGTCGGCCATGAACTTGCTGGGCGCCCGGCGGGCGGCACCGGTCGTTGCAGGAGCGGGGGTCGCTGTGTCGACTGGCACGGTCTGGCTCTCCGTCGATGGGTGGTCGGCGGCTTCTGGTCCGGCCGTCTCGGTCTCGGCGCTCGCGACTGTCCCGATCAGCGCGTCATCGCCGTGGTCCTGGTCCTCGTGGTCCGACGTATCGGATGCGGTCATCTCCGGATCGGCATCGGGATCGCCGTCCTTTGTCGCTTGTTCCGCTGTGGACCGCTGGTCCGAGCTCCAGGGAAGCCTGAAGCCCCCTGGTCGCTGGTCGGTCTGCGCCATATTGCGAAGTCCCCTCCACGTAGGACATTGCCGCTGGTGTCTCAGGGCCTGTCCGCACTGTAGGAAGGGAATGGACTCTGGTGGAGTCCGCTAGAGGTACCACGGGTCTAGCCCAGTGGTACCGGCGGACCTAGCGTGGGCGTCCCGTCACCGGACCGTTCGACCTCGGCCGCCGTTCATCCGTCGCCCCCAGGCACCATCGGTTGGTCCCACCCGCGCGTCCGCTTGGTGCGTCCGCGCGCCGGGGTCGATCCCCGCCCGAACCGATCGGTGCCGGCCCGGTGGGCAGGGTCGGGTTCCACGGGTACCATGGCCCGATGGAGCGCACCGCCCTCCCACTCATGGATCCTGAGCGACCGGGTCCGCGCGATCGCCTGGGCCGGCCCATCCACGACCTCCGGATCTCGGTCACCGACCGGTGCAACTTCCGGTGCGTGTACTGCATGCCCAAGGAGGTCTTCGGGCGGGACTTCGCGTTCCTCCCGCGCGAGCTCGTCCTGACCTTCGAGGAGATCGAGCGGCTCGCCCGGGTGTTCGTCGGCCTGGGTGCCGAGAAGCTGCGGATCACCGGCGGGGAGCCGCTCGTCCGGCGCGACCTGCCCAAGCTCATCGAGCGCCTCGCCACGATCCGGACGCCGGGTGGTGCGCCGGTCGACCTGACCCTGACGACGAACGGCTCCGCGTTGCGGGGGCTGGCGGCCGACCTGGCCGCGGCGGGGTTGGGCCGCATCACGGTGAGCCTGGACTCGCTGGACGACGCGACATTCCGGTCGATGAACGACGTCGACTTCCCGGTGGACAAGGTCCTGGACGGGATCGACGCGGCCCGGGCGGCCGGTCTCGCGCCGCTCAAGATCAACATGGTGGTCCGGCGCGGTCTCAACGAGACGAGCGTGGTGCCGATGGCCCGCTGGGCACGGAGCGAGGGCCTGATCCTCCGTTTCATCGAGTACATGGACGTCGGCCATACCAACGGCTGGCGGATGGACGACGTGGTGCCCGCGGCCGAGCTCCTCGCGGCGATCGGAGAGGCGATGCCGCTCGAACCCGTCCCACCGAGCTACCCGGGCGAGGTCGCCGACCGCTATCGCTACCTCGACGGGGCCGGCGAGGTGGGGGTCATCGCGTCCGTCACCCGGCCGTTCTGCGGCGCCTGCACCCGTGCCCGCCTGTCGGCCGATGGCCGGCTGTACACGTGCCTGTTCGGCACCGAAGGGCACGACCTGCGTGGGCTGTTGCGTTCGGGGGCCACGGACGAGGACCTGCGCGATGCGATCGGGGCGATCTGGGCGGTCCGCGCCGACCGCTACAGCGAGCTCCGATCCGAGGCGACCGAGGCGCTCCCCCGGGCGGAGATGTTCGCGCTCGGGGGCTAGGTCCGCAGCCCGCTGTCCGGCGGCTCGCGTGGACCGGGCGCGGTGCCGGGGCGGCTGGCGCGGCGCGAGGGGCCGGCGAGGTGCGGCCCGACTCGCGAGGGCCTAACGTGCGGCCCCGGAACGTTCGGCGCGCCGGGGACCCGGAACCGGGACATCGGAGGGGCCTATCGACCGGTCGCCCCGTTCGGCCCACCGCGGATCGGAACCCGCCGGACCCCGCGATCGGTGTCAGGCGTCCCCCCACGGACATCAGACCCTCGGGTCGGTCGAATCGGCCGCCAACGTTCTCAGGACGTTCATTGGAGGCTGGCCACCGCGATCGCCGGCCCCGGCCGGGGTTGTCCACCCATTGTCCACACCCCGGCCGAACTCGTGGACAGAGGTGGCGCCTCGTGTACGAATTTCGTGGAAAAGCGCGTTGACCCTCCTCCGGCCGCCTCCTATCTTTGGTCTTGCCCGAAGGGGCCAGCGAAGACCGGAGACACCGAGATCACATCAAGGATCACTGGTCCAGCACGGTCACTTCGGGCGCTTCCTTGCCCAGTCCCGGCGGCTTCACCGCCGCCCCGAATGGGACCGGCCCGGCGAGACGTGATCGGCATCCCGGTGTCGATACTCTCGTCGGGCAGGCGAAGCCTCTCCCCCTCGAAACCCTCCCCGGCCTGACGCCGCCTTGGTCGGTCCGCGCGAGTGGCCTCGCGTGACGAGGCCCGCGCGCGCTGGCCCCGCGCGGACCGTGTGCCAGCTCGACGGCTCTGCCCACCGCCGTCCTCGTCCCCGCCGTCATCGGGCCCTATCCCGTGCGCTACGCTGCGACGGATGGCCTTCGACCCCCGGACCCCCATCCCGCCCGCCGACCAGCCCGCCCGGCTCGATGCGCTCGAGGCGGCCGTCCGCGTCCGAAGTGACCTCGTCCCGCGGGTCGGGATCGTGCTCGGTTCGGGGCTCGGCGGACTGGCGGACGACCTCGTGGACATCGTCGCGATCCCATTCGCGGACCTGCCCGGCTGGCCCGCGGCGACGGCACCCGGCCACGTCGGCCGCCTCCTCCTCGGTCGCCTTGACGGCGTGCCGGCGGTCATGCTCCAGGGCCGCCTCCACATGTACGAAGGCAACGACCCGGGCCTGGTCGTCCAGCCCGTCCTGCTCATGGGCCGGCTCGGCGCGCGGACGATCGTCCTCACCAACGCCGCCGGAGGGCTCGACCCGTCGTTCGGCGCGGGGACGCTCATGGTCATCGCCGACCACATCAACATGACCGGCCGGACCCCGCTCCTGGGCCCGAACGCGGATTCGATCGGCCCGCGCTTCCAGGACCTCACCGACGCCTACGCACCGGCGCTGCGCGAACGCCTCCACGCCGCGGCCCGCGCGGAACGCGTGGACATGCAGGAGGGCGTGTACGTCGGCCTGCTCGGACCCACCTACGAGACCCCGGCCGAGGTCCGGATGCTCCGCGCCTGGGGTGGCGACGCCGTGGGCATGTCGACCGTCCTCGAGACGATCGCCGCCCGCTGGGCCGGCCTGGAGGTCGCCGGCGTCTCGCTCGTGACGAACCCCGGGGCCGGCTACTCGGGCGAACCGCTGTCGCACGAAGAGGTGCTGGCCGCCGGCGCCGAGGCCGGCCCGCGTCTCGCGAGGGTCATCCGGCGCTTCGTCCGCGAACTGCCTCCCGCCTGATCCGGCGGGGAACCAGCTGACCGGGTGAGCCGTCTCGCGCCCCGGAGGTCCACCGATGCTGCGGCGATCGCCCCGGTTCTCGCTCCTCGGCGCGGTCCTGTTCCTCGCCGCCGCCTGCTCGATCCCGGTGCTGCCCCCGTCCCCGACGGCGAGCGCCCCCGCGATCGCGCACACGCCGCGGATCCCGTCGGGCGCACTGCTGTCCATCGCGGCGTCCGGCGTCATCCCGGAGTCGTCGCCATATGGCTGCCTTGCCTCGCTCCTCATCGATGCCGGGTCTGGACCGCTGGACCGCATCGCGACCTGGGACGATGCCCGGTTCGCCGTCGATCCGCGGGGCGCCGGCGGGGACTGCGAGGTCAGCGGTCCGGCGATCGGCGGCCCGACCAGCCTCGCCCCCGGCCGCTACCGCGTGGCGGGCGTCGCCAGCATGGTGTCGGACGTGTCGTCACCGGGCTTCGACGATCTGCCGATCCTGGGGAGGACGGTCAGCTGTGAGCTGGACCTGCTGGTCCTGCTGGACACCACCGGGATCGCGATCCACGTGACGTTCGCCAGGGATGCCCCCTGCACGATCGACGTGACCACCACCTAGCGGACGAGCAGCTCCCGGCCGGCGGCCTTGGCCGCCTTGGACTTGTCCGCCCAGGCGCCCAGGACGTTGTCCTTGTGCGGGCGGATCGGGCAGTGCTCGTCGCGATTGCCCATCTCGTCGCAGTAGCCGAGGGGCACGCACTTGGGGGCCAGGAACGATCCGAGGAACGGGCTCACCTGGAAGATCTCGTGGCGGATCAACTGGAAGAGCCGGCGGATCTCCCACTGGGCCATCGTGCACAGACGGAGGCCGCTCATGTGGATGAGCGCGCGGAGGTTGGCGGTCATGACGAGGTTCGTCCGGGTCGCGTTGGGGAAGACGAACCGGGCATCCTCGCCCGGGATGCCGGCCTCCACCAGATCGCCGTAGAGCTCGAGCGAGCCCTCGATCTGGTCCTCGTAACGCTGTCGCAGCTCGGGATCGGCGTCCTCGAGCGTTCCAGGGAGCATCGTCGAAGCGCCTTTGAACTTCACGTAGCGCTGGCTCTGCTGGTCGAATGCCACGCCCGCCCGATGGCGCACGAGCTGGTGCGACAGCGTCCGCGAGACGCCACTGATCCCGAAGGTGAAGACGATGTGCTCGATGGTCGAGCCGTGCCCGGACTCGATGACCCCCTGGATGAGCCGCTGCTGCTTGGCGACGTTGTACTCGCCGGCGACCGCTTTCTTGAAGATCTCCTCGGGCTCCATCTCCGAGTAGCAGGTCCGGCAGGCCGTGTAGATGAGCGGGACGTAGAAGCGGTCCACGATCTCGCGGTCCGGGAACAGGAGCGTCGCCTTCATCCCGAGGTCCCGTCGACCCGGGTTGCGCGGGATGCCGGTCTTCTCGCGCTGGGGGCTGCCCGTCGCCTGGGCTGGGTCCGGGGGAGGCGTCGGCTCAGCGGTCATCTCGACAATCCTAGGGCTTCGGCTGCGGTTCGGCCTCCGGAAGTGGTGCGAAGGCCGCGCGAGCCTCGGCGACCGCCGCGGGCTGGTCCATCGCCAGCGCGGTGGCCCAGACGGCGTCGGCCTGCTCGGGTCCCAGGGCGGCCCGCGCCTCGGAGAGATAGTCGTCGTGCCGGACCAGCGTCGGCGGGGCGCCACCGGCGACACGCACCCGAAGGCCCGCCGCCGCCCCGCCGAACAGCAGCGCCCGGCGCGGGTCGCCTTCGCGCATGGCGAGATCGCCAAGGTCGTCGAGCTGGAGGCCCAGGCCGGTGAGGTCCCCGACCTCGTCGAACATCATCAGGGCCTCGAGTCCGCTCGAACGCGCCAGCCGAAGGTCGCCCAGTTCCATCGCGACCCGGCCGATCACGCCCACGACGCTCGCCGCGCGGTAGCGATCCCCGATGCGCTCGGCTGCCGCGAGCGCTTCCCGGCTCGTCCGGAGCGAGCCCTCCCAGTCGCCCTTGAGGTAGAGCACCAGACCCAGGCCCGCGAGGCCGCTCGCCTGCCCCCGCCCGTCTCCCAACTCGCGCCACAGCGCCAGGGCCTGCTCGTAGTGCTCGACGGCGGCCGCGTGGTCGCCCGGGATCGCCGCGAGGTACCCGAGGTTGTAGTGCGCCTCGGCCAGCCCTGCCTTGTCGCCGAGCTCCTGGACGATGTCGAGCTGTTCGGCGTAGTACCGGCCGGCCGTCGGGAAGTCGTTCTGCCAGTAGGCGAGTCCGCCGGCGCCGTTCAGCGCCTTCGCCCGTCCCGGCGTCCGGCCCTGGCCCGCGGGGCAGGCGAGGAGGTCGCGGGTCATCGCGAGGCCCTCGCCGAGATGGCCGCGCTGGTGCCAGAACCGCCAGGCGCGCCCTGCCGTGAGCAGGCCGATCTCGACCCGGCCGGCCTCGAGCGCCCAGCGCAGCGCCGCCCGGAGATTGTCGTGCTCGAGCTCGAGCCGGTCGAGCCAGGTCTTGGTGTCCTTCCCGACGAGCTCAGGCTCGGCCAGCTCCACGCGCCCGGCGACCCAGTCAAGATGACGGTCCCGGAGCGTCCCGATCTCGCCGGTCGCGGCGAGCCGCTCCAGGCCGAACTCGCGGATCGTCTGGAGCATCCGGAACCGCGGTTCGTCGTCCGTGGTCTCGGCGCCGCGGACGAGGCTCTTCTCGACCAATGAGGTGAGCCCGTCCAACGAGTCCAGGCCGAGGTCGCCGTCCGGATCGGTCACCGCAGCGGCCGCGTCGATCGACCAGCCGCCGGCGAAGACTGACAGACGATCGAACAGCGTCCGCTCCGGACCGGTCAGCAGGTCGTAGCTCCAGGCGATGGCGCCGCGGAGGGTCTGCTGGCGGGCCGGGAGGTCGCTCGCGCCACCGGCCAGGATGGCGAGGGACTGTTCGAGCCGGGACAGCAGCGCCCCGGGCGCCAGGATGCGCACGCGCGCGGCGGCGAGTTCGATGGCGAGCGGCAGCCCATCGAGCCGGGCGCAGATGGCCGCGACCGCCGGGGCGTTGTCGGCGGTCAGGCGGAAGTCCGGGCGGACGGCCTGGGCCCGCGCCATGAACAGGGCCACGGCGTCGTTCCCGGCGAGGAGCGCCGGGTCGACGCCCGCACCGACGTCGGGCAGGTCCAGCGCCGGGACGGGGTATTCGTGCTCCCCGGCCAGATGAAGGATCTCGCGGCTCGTGACCAGGACCGACAGCTCCGGGCAGCGGGCCAGGAGCGTCCCGACGACATGCGCCGCCGGGATGACCTGCTCGAAGTTGTCGAGCACGAGCAGCATCCGCTGCGCGCCGATCCGCTCGGCGATCGCCAGCACGAGGTCCATCCTGCCGTCGTCGATCACGCCAAGGACCGTCGCGATCGCGCTCGGAACGAGGGTCGGGTCGTCGATGGCCGACAGGCCGACCCAGACGATGCCCCCCGGGAACGAGTTCAGGGATTCGTGGGCAGTCTCGATACTCAGTCTCGACTTGCCGGTGCCACCCGGTCCGGTCAGCGTCAGCAAGCGCACCGTCGGGAGCACCTCGCGCACCTCGGCGAGGGTCGTCTCGCGGCCGATGAAGCTCGTCATGGGCTGGGTGAAGCCGATGAGCCGGCCGTCCTGGCTGCGCAGTGGCGCCGTCACATGGGTGAGTCCCGGCGCGGTCACCTGGTGGAGGTGGAGCGGCTCGAAGTCCTTGAGCCGATGCGGGCCCAGGTCCACGAACCCGATCCCGTCCTCGAGCGCTTCGGCCGCCAGGGCGCGTGTCGCCTCGGACACGACGATCTGGCCGCCGTTCGCGGCAGCCTCGATCCGGGCGGCCCGGTTGATGTCGATGCCGACGATGTCCGCCCCACTCCGCTCGGCCTCGCCGGTGTGGATGCCGATCCGGACGCGGATCGCCGCCTCGTCCGGCCACGGCTCGGCATCCAGCGCGCGCTGGCCGGCCACGGCCGCCGCGATGGCACCCGCGGCCGTAGGGAAGACGACGAAGAACGAGTCGCCGGCGGTGCCATGCTCCGTGCCGCCCCTGGCGGCGAAGGCCGCCCGGAGGAGCTCGCGGTGGCGCTCCAGGAGCGTCGCGTACACGCCCGTGCCGACACGCTGCTCGAGCCGGCTCGAACCCTCGATGTCGGTGAAGAGGAAGGTGACGAGCCCCATGGACTCGGCCTGCGACTGTTCGGACATCGCGGTGAACGAGCTCAGTGGGAGTGCTCTTCGCTCACGGCCCGCAGGCGGCGAGCGACGCCGCGCAGGATCGCCAGCGCGACGCCGGGCTGGAGCGACAGGATCGACTCGAAGTCCCACGATGCCAGGGCGAGGCAGTCCACGTGAGTCTCGGCGACGACGTTCGCGATCCGCGGCTGCTGGTCGAGCAGCGACAGCTCCCCGAAGAACTGCCCCGGACCGAGCTCGGCGATCGGCCGGCCGTCCCGGACCACCCGCGCCCGGCCCTCCGCGATGAGGAAGAAGCCCGTCCCCACCTCGCCCTGGCGGACGATCGTCCGGCCCTCCTCGAAGGCGATCTCGGTGGATCTCGCGGCCACTGCGGCGAGCCCGTCGTCGGTCACGCCCTCGAAGAGCCCGACCTGACGCAGGAGCGAGATCCGCGCTTCCTGGCTGAGTCCTGCCATCCGTCCGGTGCCCTCTGGTCGCCGTCGTGCGCCGAGACACCCCGCCGGGTCACCCCGCCGGGTCACTCCGGCACCTTCGCTCGGGAGTCGTGCCCAGCGTATACGATGGCACGCGCCGACGGTTCTGGCGCGCAGGAGGAGCGATGGCCACCCAGCAGGAGATCGCGGACACCCTGGCCAGCTTCGCGCTGTTCGGCGAGCTCTCGAGCGCCGAGCTGCAGCAGGTGGCCCACACCTTCGACGAGGCGGTCTATCCGGAGGGCGAGCGGATCATCCGCCAGGGGCTCACGGGCTCGGCGTTCTACATCATCCTGGACGGGGATGCCGCCATCATCGTCGACGGCCAGCAGCGCGCCACCCTCGGCCGGGGCGAGTTCTTCGGGGAAGTGTCGATCCTCCTCGGCGAGCCGCCCGTCGCGGACGTCGTGGCCATCCGGTCGATGCGCTGCCTCGTCCTGTCCGGGCCGGCCGTCGCGGAGTTCCTGGTCACGCACCCAAAGGTGATGTACCGGATGCTCCAGGCCCAGGCGCGCCGCCTCCGCAACGCGAACCGCTGGCGGAGCTAGCCTCGGTGGCCCATCCCTCCGATGCGTCGGTCCGGGACTCGGGGTCCGCCTCGGCGCGGCCGTTCCCGCCCGGCGAGTACCCGGTCGTCGTCGTCGGCAGCGGTCCCGGCGCGCTGCAGCTCTCGTACGCGCTCGGCCGCCTGGGGGTCGATCACGCCGTCGTCTCGGCCGACCCGTCGCCCGGCGGGATGTTCCGGCGCTGGCCGTTCTTCCAGCGCCTGCTGTCGTGGACCAAGCCGTATGCGCCGGCGCGTCGCGACACCCGGGCCTACGAGCGCTACGACTGGAACTCCCTGCTGTCGGAGGACCCCGCCCTGCGCGCCATCCAGGTGGGCTTCATGGACGGCACGTCCGAGTTCCCGGCACGCCCCGAGATGGAGGCGAATCTGTCGGCCTTCGCCGAGCGGGCGGGGATCCGGGTCCGCTACGGCTGCCGCTGGGAGTCGACGCGTCGCGAGGACGGTCCCGACGGCGAGCGGTTCGTCCTCGTCACCTCGGACGGCGAGTACCGCTGCCGGGCGGCGGTCTTCGCGGTCGGGGTGGCCGAGCCGTGGCGGCCCGACGCCCCGGGCATGGACCTCGTCGCGCACTACGCCGACACGCGACCGGCGGAGACGTACGCCGACAAGCGGCTGTTCATCGTGGGCAAGCAGAACAGCGGCTTCGAGCTCGCCTCGGGCCTCCTCCAGTGGGCGAGCCGGATCATCCTCGCCTCCCCGTCGCCGGCGAAGCTGTCGGTCAATACCCACTCCCTCGTGGGCGTGCGTGCGCGCTACGTTCAGCCGTTCGAGGACCACAACCTGGGCGGGGGCGTGTCGATCCTGGACGCGGCACTCGACCGGATCGAGCGTTCCGGCGACGCGTTCCGGGTCCACCTCCACCGGAGCGACAATGGCGCCGCGCTGTCGTTCGAGGTCGACGAGGTCATCGCGGCGACCGGCTTCGTGACGCCCCTGCGCGACCTGCCCGACCTGGGGCTGACGACGTTCGGCCAGAGCAAGCTGCCGACGATGACGCCGTGGTGGGAGAGCACGACCGTGCCCGGGATCCACTTCGCGGGGACCATCACGCAGGGTTCGCCGGGCCTCAAGAAGCACGGCATCCCGCCGAACAGCGGGGCGGTCCACGGCCATCGCTACAACGGCCGGGTCCTCGCCCGTCGCCTGGCGACCACGGCGTTCGGCGTCGCGCCGGAACGGCCTTCGCTGGCGGCCGGCGATGTCCTGCCGTTCTGCCTGGACGAGCTCGCGGGCGGGCCCGAGATCTACCACCAGCGGGCCTACCTCGCCCGGGTCGTCACCGCCTCACCCGAGGACGGCATCCGCGACGAGGGCATCGTCCCGCTGACGACCTTCCTGGACGACGGCGGCCCGGACGGATTGGCGCTCACGATCGAGGGGGACGGGACCGGCGCGATCTATCCGGCGATCTACTCGCGCAAGGCCGGCCGAACAGTCGAGCACCTGCTCGCCCCGCATCCGCTCCTCGACTTCAGCACGATGGAGCACCGCCGCCAGCTGATGGACATCCTCGAGGGCCTGGGCATCCGCGGCTGAACGCAAACGGGCGAGATCAGCGTCGCGGAGCCTCGTGGCACGTCACCGGCGGGGTCCGCAACCCGCCCGCCGGATCGTCGATCAGGGGCGGTCGCCCACCGACTCGAGGAGCTTGCCGCTCCTCGACAGGTCCGGGTCGGTGCAGGCGGAGAGGTCGAAACAGCAGGGCCGCCTCTTCCCGTTCTCCATCTTCGAGATGCTCACGTCGACGCGTCGTTCGCGCGTGTCAGGGTTCTTCGTGGCATTGACCCAGCGCACCCATTCCCAGCGCGCCATCGGGGTGATCTCGCTCCACAGGTCCCGGATCTTCCGCGGGGCAGATGCGAGAGCCGTCGCGAGATCCTCCGGAACGATCGGCTCTGGCCAGTCCTTGGTCACGGCGATGTCGAGCGTCGCCGTTTCGCCTGCCCTGATGCCGGCGGCCTGTTGCAGTCCGTCGGCGACCCTCATCCAGTGTCCGAACGCCCCGTCCGGCTCGAGGACGGTCTGGAATCCGGTGCCGTTGATCGTCCCGTGGACGGCCACCTGACCGCGCGAGGGCAGGTTCTTGCTCGCTGCCATGGGCAATCGCAATACCGTCGCGGCGTCGATCGTGGACAACGGGGCTTCGAAGCGGATCGTCGCTTCCTTCGTGCGTTGAGTCATCGCATCTCTCATCGTTGGTTCGGAGCAGCCGTTGCCACTCTACCGCGTCGTCTCACGGACCGGACGCACGGAGCCCTTTGCAACATCGGGTCACGGCAACGAGTCTGAGCTCCGATGAAGGCGCTCATGACCACGAACCGCCCGGGTCTGCGTCGTGCGGCAGGCGTGTCCGTACTCTTGGTCGCGGCGATCGGTTTCGCGTCCTGGCTCCTGCTTCGCGTCGGGTACCCGCTCGATCCGACCGTCGTCGCTATCCGCGACGCGACCCAGGGGGGCCTGCGCACGCTCTACTTCGACGATCTGCCTCCGGCCGACTATGCCGGCGGGCCTCGGCCGACATCGATGGTCGTCGCCATGGAGGCTCGGATCACGGCCGACTTCGCCCGCTATTTCACGACCCCGCTCCAGGCCCGCTATCTACCGATGATCAGGAATGCCGTCGACCTGATCGGAACGAGCGATTGGGACATGGCCGGTGGGATCTCGTCGATCGACTGGCACACGGCCGCGATCCTGGGAGACCGGGCGACCATCAGCCTCCGCGAGGTGGAATGGGTGGTTCGCCGCCACCAGGCGACGACGTATCGTCTCGACTCGACCTGGGATATGGATGTCACGCTCATGCGAGAAGCGGGGCAGTGGCGCGTCGACGACTTCAGTATGTCGTGCGTCGCGGGCTGCCCGTGACCAGCGTCCGCCCGAAGGACCGGGGTGTGGAGTCGCCAGTGGAGGACGATGAGCGGATCGACCGGAAACCGAGCTAGTGAACCGACGTCGCGCCGAACGCGCCGAGGGTGCCTGGTACCGCTGGTCCTGTTGGTCGGCTGGCTGGTCCTCGGTGCGCTGCGGGCGCCGATGGTGGCGCGGGCGTACTTCGATGCCGCCCACGGTGCCGGAGCCAGCGTCGCGAACGTCGAGATCACGGGCGCGATCCCGCTGATCCCTCCGTTCTGGGGCGTGAGCATCGACGGCGACGTGAAGGAGCCGGGCCCGAACGGGCAGGGCTATCGGTCGGCGATGTTGCTGTGCATCGAGCCGTTCACGGGATGGGTGCTCGTCTGCGGATCGGGCTGACGGGACGCCGCGGCGGGCGTGGGATGATGGCCGGAGCCGGTCGCCGGAAGGAGAGAGCCCGTGGCGTCATTCGCGTCTGTCGACGAGTACATCGCCGCACTGCCCGACGAGAAGCGCACGGCCGTTGAGGAGCTCAGACGGACCGTCAACGCGGCCGCGCCCGGGACGACCGAGACGATCGCCTACGACATGCCCGCGCTCCGAGGCACGGACGGCCGGTTCCTCCTGTCGTACGGGGCCTACAAGAACCACTACAGCCTCTTCCCGGCGAGCGAGGTGGTCGTCGCGGCGCTCGGGGACGAGCTGACGCCGTACCTCGCCGGCCGGGGGACGATCCGCTTCCCGGCCAGCCGGCCGATCCCGATGGCGTTGGTCCGCCGGGTCGTCGAGGTCCGGGTCGCCGAGCGCACGGCCGACCGGGGCCGGTAGGAGCGCCCGGCCGGAGCGCCCGGCCGGAGCGAGGCCGCATCTGAGCGCTGCCCGGATAGCCTCTGACGGCTATCCCGATGTCACTTAGCTCTTGACGGCTATCCGCATCACAGTTAGCCTGTCGAAGTGCCCACGCCGAGATCCGTGCCCGTCCCGGTCGCCGGTCGAGCGATCGTCCTGTTCGGCGATGTCGTCCGCTCGCGGCGGGACCCCGAGGGGTCGTCGCGCTGGCTGCGCGTCCTGTGTGGCGCGCTGGAAGGGGCCTATCCACCGACCGACCGGATCGCGAGCTTCGGCTTCACCCAGGGCGACGAGCTCCAGGGCCTGCTCACGACGACCGCCGATCCGTTCCGGGCGGTGCTCCTTGGCGCGCTCCACGAGGACGCCCGGCCGATGCGCTGGTCGATCGCGCTCGGCGAGGTCGCGCCCGGGACGGGGCCGGCCACGGAACGGGCCGGTGAGGCCTTCATCCGGGCTCGCGACGGGCTCACGGCGGCGAAGACTCATCGCGAGGGGATCGTCATCTCGACCGGCGAACCTGGTGCGGACCGGCTCCTGGGCGATCTGGCGCCGCTCCTCGCCGAGCTCCTCGCCGAACTGACCCCGAGCCAGGCGCGGATCGCCCGGCTGATGCTCATCGAGGATCTCCGCCAGGCGGATGTCGCCGACGCGCTCGGCGTGAGCCGGGCGACGATCAGCGTCGCCCACGCGCGCGGGCACATCCGCTCCATCGACCGACTTCTGGATGCGCTACGAGGCATCATGGGCGCAGCACGGCTCGCCCTCGAGGAATCGCCGCCCACTGCCCAAGCCACCGAAAGGGCCCGATGACCGCCGACCCGACCCTCACCCTCGCCCTGCTCGTGTTCGCCCACCTCGTGTCGGACTTCGTCATCCAGACGGACCGGATCGCGACCGAGAAGTTCGGCACGGGCCGGCGCGCCTGGCGCGGCCTTGGCAAGCATGTCCTGGGCGTCGGCATCTGCCTGATCCCGGTCGTCGTGGCGTTCGGCGCTCCGGGGCTGGCGTTCCTCGTGGTGGTGACCTTCGGCCACGCGATCATCGACCGCTCGAAGATCGTCTGGACCCGGCGGGTCGAGGCCAACGCGCTGGCCGAGGCCCAGGCCGCCCACGCGGGCTCGACCCCGGCCGAGGCCCTGGGCTTCGCCTGGACCGCCAAGCCGGCGGCACTGTTCATCCTGGACCAGGTGGTCCATGTCGTCGTGATGGTGTGGGCGTGGGCGTTGTTCCTGTTCGACGCGCCGCTGACCCAGATCTGGATCGACGGCGCGACGCGGTTCGCCAACGGCCCGGTCTGGGATCCGGCGGTCGTCCATCAGGTCATCCTGGTCTCGGTCGTCGTCGTCAACCTGCTCATCGTCAACGTCCGGGGCGGGTCGCTGTTCGTGGCCCAGCTCGTCCGGCCGCGCGCGGTCGTGGGCTTCGATCCGCGGGTGGATCCGCCAACGACCGGGTCACCGGCCCGGGTCGGCGAGGCGATCGGCGTCCTGGAGCGCCTCCTCATCGTCACGTTCGTCATCATCGGGGCGGAGGCGGCGGTCGGGTTCGTCGTCGCGGCGAAGACGCTCGCCCGGTTCAAGCAGCTCGACGACCGCGGGTTCGCCGAGTACTACCTCCTGGGCACGCTGGCGAGCGTCAGCGTGGCGATCGTGAGCGCGCTCATCGCCCGCTCGGTCCTGCCCTGAAGCATCTCGTTCGAGGCGCCCGATGATCGGGGCATTCCTGGCGGGAGCCATCGCCGGATTCGGCGTTGCGATCCCCGTCGGTCCCATCGCGATCCTGATCATGGATACCGCCCTCCGGCGCGGATTGAGACCCGGTCTCGCGGCCGGCGCGGGTGCCGCCACCGCCGACGGGATCTACGCGACGATCGCGGGGATCGGCGGCGCGGCGATCGCCGGCGTGATCGCCCCGATCTCGATGCCCCTGCGCGGGGCGTCCGTCGTCGTCCTGGTCGCTATCGCGGGCCGCGGGCTGGTGAGCGTCCGGCGCCAGATGGGGGCCAGGGCGGTCGCGGTCGGTGGCTCGACCGGTCCGGTCGCGGACCCCGAGGCGAGCTCGGCGCACCGGGCGCGCGCCACCTACCTGCGGTTCCTCGGCCTGACGATCGTCAACCCGAGCACGGTCGTCTACTTCGCGGCGCTCGTCGTTGGCCTGCCCGCCGTCAGCGGCGGAGCCGGCGAGCGGATCGTCTTCGCGGCCGGGGCCTTCCTGGCCTCGATCTCGTGGCAGAGCTTCATCGCCGTCGTGGGCGCGGTCGTCCATCGCCGCCTCCCACCGAGCGCCCGGCTGTACACGAGCCTGGTCGGCAACGTCATCGTGCTGCTGCTGGCCCTGAACATCGTGCGCGGGATGTTCCCGTAGGCCGCGCCGGCCGACGAAGCCTCAGCTCGGGACGGGCGCGAGCCGGCGCAGGCGCGCTCCGGCCGCCTCGAGCGTCTCCAGGCGCTTGGGGAACGCGAACCGGAGCTTCGTGCGGCCGAGCTCCGGACGCGAATAGAACGAGGAGCCGGGAACGGCCGCGACGCCCGGATCCACGATGAGACGTCGCGCGAACGTCACGTCGTCGACGTCGGTCAACCGGTCGATGTCGGTCATCACGTAATACGCGCCGTCCGGGCGGTAGGTCCGGAACCCGGCCGCGTCGAGGGCGCCCATGAGCGTGTCCCGGCGCTCGAGATAGCCCGCCCGGAGCGCCGCGTAGTACGATTCCGGCAGGGCCATGGCGACGATGGCCGCCTCCTGGAGCGGGGCCGCGGCGCCCACCGTCAGGAAGTCGTGGACGCGCCGCACGCCGACCGAGAGGTCCGGCGGGGCGATGACCCAGCCGACCCGCCAGCCGGTGACCGAGTAGGTCTTCGACAGCGAATCGATCGTCACCGTGCGCTCGGCCATCCCGGGCAGGGTCGCCAGCGGGATGTGCTCGACGCCGTAGGTGATGTGCTCGTAGATCTCGTCCGTGAACGCGATCAGGTCGTTCTCGATGCACAGGTCGGCGATGATCGCCAGCTCGTCGCGGGAGAAGACCTTGCCGGTCGGGTTGTGGGGCGAGTTGAGCACGAGCGCCCGCGTTCGTGGCGTGACGGCCGCGCGCAGCTCGTCCGGGTCGAAGCTCCAGTCCGGCTCGTGGAGCGTGACGTAGCGCGGTCGCGCGTCGGCGAGCACGGCATCCGGCCCGTAGTTCTCGTAGAAGGGCTCGAAGACGATGACCTCGTCACCCGGATCGAGCAGGCCGAGCATCCCCGCGATCATCGCCTCGGTCGCGCCGCACGTGACCGTGATCTCCGTGTGCGGATCTGGCGTCCAGCCCGGGTAGGTCCGGGCGGTCTTCGAGGCGATCGCCTGGCGCAGACCGGGCGCGCCCCAGGTGATGGCGTACTGGTTCACGTCGGCGTGGAGCGCGGCGGCCGCGGCGTCCTTGAGCTCGATGGGGCAGGGGAAGTCGGGAAAGCCCTGGGCGAGGCTGACCGCGCCGGCCTCGACCGCCAGCCGATTCATCTCCCGGATGACCGACTCGGTGAAGCTCGCCGCCTTCGCGCTGATCCGCTCCATCGCCGGGAGTGTAGCGGGCCGGCGTTCGCCCGCGATCCGGTCCTCAGACGAGGTGGCGCGGGACGACCTCGTGCCACTCGCGCTCGAAGAAGCGGGCTCCGTCGAGGTCGACCTCCAGGCGCAGGTCGAAGAAGAAGGAGGTGGTATCCGATGTCGTCCGGCCGGTCGCCCGGATCTCGGTCGTGAAGGCATGGTCGTGCCAGCGGTAGACCACGTCGTTGTCCAGGATCGCCGTGGCGGGGTCCTCGTGGAACGCGGTCATGTCCAGGCGCTCCGAGGTGAACAGCGACCGGCCGTCCTCGAGCACGGTCGTGCCGGCCTCGTAGACGTGTACGGTGACGGACCCGGCTGTGACGTCCTCGTCGATACGCCAGACGGGCGGCCGCTCGTCGCCCGAACCGACCTCGCGGAGGTCGGGCGGCCAGCTCGTGTCGGCGGGCGGCGCGGGTCGGATCGCGGCGCGTGCGTCCATCGTGAGCACGGGGAGCAGGAGGCGCGAAGGTGTCACCGCTCCCCGATGAACGGTGAGGGTCACCGGCAGCGGTGACGGCCAGATGATCGGCCAGGCCTGGGTCGCGACGCTCACCCGGATCCGATGGCCCGGGAGCCAGCGGTAGCCGACGGCGCGGAGAGGAACGCGGACTTCCTCGATCCGCCCGGGGACGAGCGGTTCGGGCTTCGTGTCGGATCGGCGGTGGGTCAGGTTCAGGATGCCCGAGCTCACCTGGGCCGAGGTGCCGTCCGGGGCGACATCGGTCAGGCGGACGACGACGGTCGCGATCTCCGCGTCGGCCTCGAGATGGAGGATCGCCTCCGGGAAGCCGAGGGCGTCGAGTGGCTCGGCCAGTGGCTCGGACGTGTAGGCGAGGCTCAAGGCCTCGTCGGGACGGAGGTCGCGGGCGAGGCCGTTCGGCCGGCCGCCGGCGCCCCACGAGAGGGTCCCGGCCGTGCCGAGGGTCGGGCGATGGCGAACACGGTCGGCGCCCGCCGGCTCGTGCTCGTCGTCGGCGTCGGCCCGGTCGGCGTCGGCCCGGTCGGCGTCGGTCAGGCGGCCCGCCATCGGTCCGCTACCGCCCGCGAACCGCCATGCGACCGCTGCCGTCCCGGGGACCGGCCAGGCATCGGTCCCGAGCCACTCCCCGGCCAGTGCCGCCGGGAACGCCTCCGGGGGCGACCACTGGCGTTGGAACCAGCGGACGGCGGGGGTCGGTGCGGGCGCATCGCCGAGGCCGCGAAGGTGCCGATCCAGGAACGCGACCATCTCGGGCATCCAGCCCAGGTTCGGGCCGGGCTCGGCGCTGTCGGGCAGCCCGTGGCCCCACGGGCCGGATACGAGCCGGCGGTCGGGCGACGAGGTGCAACGCTCCTGCATCCGGAACGCCGGGTCCACGTACGAGTCGTGCCAGCCGGTGTAGGCCAGGATCGGCACCTCGATCCGGTCGTAGTCGGGCGCGAGCGAGCCCTGGCGGTAGTACGGGCCGTCCGTCTGGTGGCGCAGCCACTCGAGCGTCCAGGGTGGCGTCGCCTCGAGGCGGGCGAGCCATTCGTCGCGCCAGGCCGCGCCCCGGAACCCGGCGTCCGGCGGCATCGCGTTCATCCCGACCTGGCTCACCGAGTACTGCGATTGCTCGCTGACCGTGAGGCAGCCACCCCGATAGTGGACGTCGTCGCGGTAGCGATCGTCCGTCGCCATGATCGGGACGATCGCCCGGAGGTGGGGCGGTCGGAGCGCGGCGACCTGGATCGAGGTGAAACCGCCGTAGCTGATGCCCCACATCGCGACCGCGCCCGTGCACCACGCTTGGGCGGCCAGCCATTCCACGGCCTCGTAGCCGTCCTGGGTCTCGGCCGCGGCGTACTCGTCGACGGCGACGCCGCCACTGCTCCCGGTGCCACGGACGTCGACCCGGCACAGGGCGTAACCGCGGGCCGCGAGCCACTCGCCGCGGGCGACGTCGCTGTTCCGTCGCCAGTTGTCCTTGCCGTACGGGATCATCTCGAGGATCGCCGGGAAGCGCTCTGTGGCCGGGAAGCGCTCTGTGGCCGGGTCGCCTGCCGCGACCGGCTCCGGGATCCAGATGTTCGCGGAAAGCTCGACCCCGTCCCGGGTCGGGATGCGGGCGTCCCAGACGACCCGGACGGCATGACGGTCGGCCATGCCCCGAGTCTACCGGCGGCCACGACCGGCATTCCTGACAGTCATGGTTGGCGCAGTGGGCGAGACGATCCTGTCCATGCCATGCCTGCCAGGCGTGGGCATCGGGCTTCGTGTCGGATCCATGCTCACGGTGTCATGGGATCCGCGGTCGGGGCAGGCTCGACATGCCCGTCGACCGCGTAGACCAGTCCTCCGTGGGCATGGGCGCGACGGACCGGGCCCGTCGACCGCGAACCCGATTCCTCCGTGGGCATGTCGGCACGTCCATGCCACCACCGGCGGAGCCAGCCGCCCGTCCGGCCTGCGGACAGAACGCGCATGCGGCACCGCCCGGGCGGCGGGCCGCTACGATTCCGGCGTGGAGCTCAACGTCCTGCGCGTGTTCCTCGGCCCCGATGGCGGCGGCGGCAACCTGCTCGGGGTCTTCCTCGATGGGACGGGCATCGAGCCCGGCAGACGCCAGTCCGTCGCCCGCGAGCTTGGCTTCAGCGAGACGGTCTTCGTGGACGAGGTCCACGACGCCAGCGCCCACATGGCGATCTTCACGCCGGGCAGCGAATTGCCGTTCGCCGGCCATCCCACCGTCGGCACGGCCTGGTTCCTGGCAGAGCGCGGCCAGCTCGTGGACGTCCTGCACTGCAAGGCGGGCGACGTCGCGACGTGGCAGGAGGACGGAGCCACCTGGGTCCGCGCCCGGCCCGAGTGGGCGCCTCGGTTCACCTTCCGGGAGCTGGGTTCGGCCGAGGCGGTGGACACGTTCGACCCACCGCGGCTCGGTGAGCCGGGTGTCTACGTGTGGGCGTGGGAGGATCAGCGAGCTGGCCGGATCCGGTCGCGCTGCTTCCCGACCGATATCGGGATCCCGGAGGACGAGGCGACCGGTGCGGCGGCGGTCGTGATGGGCGCGAGCATCGGCCGGCCGTTCGTGATCCGGCAGGGGGTCGGATCGCAGATCGTCGTGCGTCCCGGCCCGGACGGCATGGTCGAGATCGGCGGCCGGACCGCGTTCGTCGAGCGGCGCCCCTTCGCCTGATGCATCGACCTTCACGGGGTGGCGCCAACGACGCACGCCGGCGACTCCGGGCCGCGAAGATGCCGGATTTCTTCATCGGATGAAGCGAACGGGAGTCTGTCGGTCTGCGACGACCGCCAGCGGTCGGATCCCTTCACGGCGTGACGCATTTCGACCGTGGTCGGGGCGAGATGGGTCATCAGCTTCACCCGGTGAAGGACCGGGCATGAACGGCAGGAGGCGGCTCAGGGCGCCTGGCGCAGGGTCGCGCCCAGCTGGACCGGCGCGTCCGGCAGCGGCAGCAGGTGCACGATGAACGCCGACCGGTGAACAGAGACTTCGACGTCATCGTCGTCGGGCTCGGGGCGTTCGGCAGCGGCGTCGCCTACTGGGCCGCCCGCTCCGGCGCGCGCGTACTCGGGCTCGAACAGTTCGAGCTTGGCCACTCCAACGGCGCGTCCAACGATCATTCCAGGATCATCCGCCTCAGCTATCACAAGCCAGCATACGTCCGGCTTGCCCGGCGAGCCTATGCCACCTGGGCGGATGTGGAGGCGGCATCGGGGACCACGATCGTGACCCGGACCGGCGGCCTCGACGTCGCGCCTCGCGGGGCCGCGATCCCGCTCGCCGACTACTCGGACTCGATGACCGCCGAGGGTGTCCCGTTCGAGCATCTCGACGCCGGCGAGATCATGCGTCGCTGGCCGCAATGGCACCTCGACGATGAGCATCACGGGCTCTATCAGGCGGACTCCGGCCTGGCCGATCCGTATCGTGGCAACGCCGCGCACCAGCGGCTCGCCACGCAGTACGGCGCGACCCTCCTCGACCGCTCCCCGGTCACGGACCTGCGCGACATCGATGGCGAGGTCGAGGTCGTGGCCGGCGGGACCGCCTATCGGGCCGCGAAGGTCGTCCTGACCGCCGACGCCTGGACGAACGACCTCCTGGCACAGCTCGACCGGCGGTTGCCCCTCACGATCACGAAGGAGCAGGTGACCTACTTCGCCTGCCCCAGGCCACAGGACTTCGCGCCGGACCGGTTCCCGATCTGGATCTGGATGGACGACCCGTGCTTCTACGGCTTCCCGACCTACGGTGAAGCCGGCCCGAAGGCCGCCCAGGACGTCGGCGGTCGCGAGACGACGCCGGCCGAGCGCACGTTCGACGTCGATCCGGACGCCGACGCGCGGCTCCGGGCGTTCATGGAACGCCACCTGCCGGGCGCGGTCGGACCCGCGATCTACACGAAGACGTGCCTGTACACCCTCACCCCGGACCGGGACTTCGTGGTGGACCGCCTGCCCGACCACCCCAACGTGCTCGTCGGCCTGGGCGCCGCGCACGGGTTCAAGTACGCCTCGGTCATCGGGCGGATCCTCGCCGAGCTCGCGCTCGACGGGAGCACGCCGTCCGCGGCGGAGATCGGCGCGTTCCGGATCGACCGGCCGATCCTCCTCGAAACGGACCCGGCCACGTCGTTCATGGTCTGACCCGGGATCGAGCAGCCTGGCGCCAACCTGCGAAATCCACGTTCCGCTTGATGCACCGCGGCCGTTGACCCGACCCCCGGGCCTGTGCCATCCTCGCGGACCGGCGGCCGGTTCGCGGTGGCCGATGAGCGCCCGGGGAGGGGCGCTCGGAGTCGGATCCGATCCGGTCGGCCGGCGGATCCCGGAGGAGGAGAGCCGGATGCCATCGCGCGCTCGCGGATCGTTCGCCCGCCTGGTAGCGGCCGCCGCCATGGCCCTGGTGTCCCTGCTCCCGGCCGTGGCCCCGGCACACGCCGCGGACAAGATCATCCTCAAGGTCGGCACGATCGAGAACCTGCGCTCGCTCAACCCGTATCAGGCCGCCTATTTCCCGGATTACGAGACGTTCCAGCTCAACTTCAACCTGCTCGTGGACTTCGGGCCGAACCTTGAGCCGATCCCGGGTTTCGCCGACAAATGGGAACGCGCGGCGGACGGCAAGTCGTGGACGTTCCACATCCGGACCGGGATGAAGTGGTCGGATGGCCAGCCGGCGACCTCGGCGGACGCCTGCTACAGCTACGGCCTGGACATCGATGCGATCAAGAACGACACGAACGTGGGCAACGGCTACATCGATCCGTCGCTCAAGGACGCCCGGGTCACGAAGGCCACCTGCCCGGACGCCGAGACGATGATCCTCGCGACCGACGACGGCACGAGCAAGATCCTCCAGACCTACATCCCGATCCTGCCGAAGCACCTCTACGGCAAGGAGAATTACGAGAAGATCGGCGACGATCCGTTCAAGGCGCCGCTCGTCGGCACGGGTCCCTACACCGTCGCCGACTACACCCCCGACGAGCACGTGCACTTCGTGCGCAACCCCAACTACTGGGGCAAGCCGGGCTACCCCGACGAGATCTACATCCAGATCTTCAAGCAGGCCGACACGATGGTCCAGGCACTCAAGACCGGCGACATCCAGTACGCGCGCGGCGTCCCGGTCGAGCAGTTCAACCAGCTCAAGGGCCAGCCGGACATCCAGACAGTCGCCGGCAAGAGCAACGGCTGGGTCGAGCTCGGGTTCAACGCCTACGGGACGGGGACGGGCAAGACCATCAAGGGCGGCGGGGCCTCGACGAAGGCGCTCCAGGACGTGGCGTTCCGGGATGCGGTGGGCTACGCGATCGACAAGCAGGCCCTGGTCGACAAGGTCAGGGGTGGGTATGGCGACGTGGGTTCGACGAATGTGCCGCCGGTCCTGAAGGATGCCGGGGCGAACCCCCCGTTCGCCTGGCACACCGACCCGGCGAACCCGCGCACGTTCGACATCGACCTCGCCAAGCAGAAGCTCGAGGCCGCCGGCTATCACCTGGACGCGAACGGCAACCGCCTCGACAAGGAAGGCAAGCCGATCAACCTCCACCTGGTGATGCCCGACACCGAGCCGAGCTATCCCCAGGCGGCCCAGTTCATCCAGGACTGGTTCGGCCAGCTCGGGATCAAGGTGAAGTCGGACGTCATCGAGGAGAACGCGCTCTACGACATCATGCTGCCGCCGGAGGCCGGCGACTCGTACAAGGCCAAGTTCGACATGTTCATCTGGTCCTGGGGCGGCAGCCCTGACCCGAACGCGCTGCTCCAGGTCTTCAAATGTGACCAGATCGGGAGCTCGTCGGACGCCCTCTGGTGCAACCACGACTACGACAAGCTGTACGACGAACAGAACCTCGCCCCGAACGATGAGCAGCGCAAGGTCCTCATGGATCAGCTCCAGAACCTCTTTTACGACCAGGCTCCCTATCACATCCTGTACTACGACGATGAACTCGACGCCTATCGGACCGACGTGTTCGGCGGCTGGCAGAACCAGCCACTCGACACCGGCGTGCCGCTCTTCACGTACGGTGTCATCGACTACGGCTTCCTGAGGGACGCGAAGGCAGTCCCATCGCCGTCACCCTCGACCGAGGCGCCAGCTCCGTCGGGCGACGCCGGCTCGTCGGGCGCGCCGGTCGCGACCGCGAATCCCACGCCGGCACCCGCACCCAGCGCGCCGACGTCAAGCGATCCGCCCATCCTCCCGATCATCCTCGTGGTCGTGGTGGTGATCGTGATCGCCGGGGTCCTGTTCACGCGGCGTCGCGGCGCCCGCGAGGAGGAGGAGTGATCGCGGGGCGGGCCCGGTCATCGGTCCCGGCTCGCCCCACGCGCACCTGATCCGGCCCGGCCATGGGAACGCGCTACTTCGGCCGGAAACTGCTCTCGGCGATGGTGACGATCGTCCTCATCGTCCTGTTCAACTTCATCCTGTTCCGGATGATGCCGGGCTCGCCGGAACGGGCCCTCCTCCGCAACGCCCACATCAACCCCCAGGTCCTTGCCGCCACGCGTGAGCGGTGGGGTCTGGACAAGCCGGTCATCCCGGATCAGCTCGTGGCGTATGTCGTGTCGACGGCCCGGGGCGACCTTGGCTACTCGCTCAAGTTCGAGGACGAGACCGTCGTCGACGTCCTGGCGACCCATTTCTGGCCCACGGTCATCCTGTTCGGGGTGGGCGAGGTCCTCGCCGCGATCATCGGGCTCGCCCTGGGCGCCTATACCGGCTGGCGACGAGGTGGGCCGATCGACCTCGGGGGCAACGCGCTCAGCCTGATCCTCTACTCGATGCCGTATTTCGTCATCGGCATGTTGCTCCTCGTCGTGTTCGGGACGGCTCTGCACTGGTTCCCGGTGTCGGGGATGCTCAAACTCGGGGCCCAGTACAACGGGCCATTCGACCGACCGCTGGACTTCCTGGCCCACTTCACCCTGCCGGTCACGACCGTGGCGATCGGGCTCATCGGCCAGTACTCGATCCTGATGCGCTCGTCGGTCATCGAGACCCTGAGCGAGGACTACATCACGACGGCCCGCGCGAAGGGCATCGCCGACACCCGGATCCTGCGCGCCCACGCGCTGCCCAACGCCCTCCTGCCGGCCGTGACGCTCATCGCGATCAACCTGGGCTACGTGGTGGCCGGAGCGATCACGGTCGAGGTCGTGTTCAACTGGCCCGGCCTGGGCACGCTCACGGTCGACGCGCTCTCGGCTCGCGACTACCCGGTCCTCCAGGGCGCGTTCCTGCTCCTGTCGATCACGGTCGTCGTGGCGAACCTCATCGCCGACGTCCTGTACGCCTTCCTCGACCCGAGGGTCCGCTGATGGCGGCGATCGCGGACACGCCGCGGTCATTCCGGGGCGAGCGCTGGCGCCTCCGCGTCCGGTCCGCGCGCACCTTCGTCCGCCAGTTCAGCCGGAAGCCGGCCGGCATGGTCGGCATCGTCGTCCTCGTCGTCTTCTCCATCCTCGCCGTCGCGCCCGGCCTCTTCGTCGGGCCGCTCCAGACAGTCACGACGGCGACGGGCGCGCACGTCCAGGCGCCGACCCTCCAGGAGATCCTGGGCACGGATTCGCTCGGTCGGAGCGTCCTCAACCTGACCGTCTGGGGCACGCGCGTGTCGATGGTCATCGGGCTGCTCGCGACGATCGTCACGATCGTCGTCGGCGCCCTCGTCGGCATCGTCTCCGGTTACTTCGGCGGTCTCATCGACGGCCTGCTCATGCGGATCACCGACCTGTTCCTGGTTCTGCCCACGTTCGTGCTGGCGCTCATCCTGGCCCCGATCATCCTCGAGATCGTCGGGTCCGAGGCCGAGGTCGCGGGGATCCGGATCACCCTCATCGTCATCGTCGTGGTCATCGGCCTGACGAGCTGGGCATCCACCGCGCGCGTCGTCCGGAGCCAGGTCCTGTCGCTCAAGGAGCGGGCCTTCGTGGATCGGGCCCGGGTCATCGGGGCGGGTGGCGGCCACATCATGCGCCGGCACCTCCTCCCCAACGTCATCAACCTGATCATCGCCAACACGGTCCTGACCTTCGCCGGCGCGGTGCTCACGGAGACGACGCTCGCGTTCATCGGCCTGGGCGACCCGTTCCAGCCGTCGTGGGGCCAGATCCTCAACGACGCCGAGACCGCCGGCGCGCCGGGTCTTGGTGCGTGGTGGTGGGTCGTGGGCCCGTCCGCGTGCATCGTCCTCGTCGTGCTCGCGTTCACGCTCGTCGGCAACGCCCTCGACGAGATCCTCAACCCGCGCCTGCAGGGCAGGCGATGACGAGCCCGACCGAGCCGGCCGCCCCGAACGCCGCCGCCATCCTCCGCCATCCGGATGACATCCGGGCCGCGAACGCCGCCGAGATCCGGGGTCACCGGAAGTGGCCGCTCCCCAAGCGGGCCGACCCGGCCGCGCCGCTCCTGGTCGTGGAGGACCTGCGCACCCAGTTCAAGATGGAGTCCGGGACGGTCAAGGCGGTCGACGGCGTGTCGTTCACGCTCAACGACGGCGAGGCGCTCGGGATCGCCGGCGAGTCCGGCTGCGGCAAGACGACGACGGCGCTGTCGCTCGTGGGGCTCCTGCCCTCCAACGCCAGGATCGTCGGCGGGAGCGTGAAGCTGTTCGGGATCGACCTCGTCGGCAAGTCCGAGCGGGCCCTCCGCCGTTACCGCTGGCGCGAGATCTCGATCGTGTTCCAGGGCGCGATGAACGCGCTCAACCCCGTGCGCCGGGTGGGCGACCAGATCGCCGAGCCGCTCGAGGAACGCCTGAACGTGCCCACCGCCGAGGCGCGTCGCCGCGCGCGCGAGCTGCTCGAGCTCGTCGGGATCCCGCGAGCCCGGGCACGAGCCTATCCGCACGAGCTGTCGGGCGGGATGCGCCAGCGGGCGATGATCGCGATGGCCCTCGCCTGCGATCCGGCGATCGTCATCGGCGACGAACCAACGACCGCCCTCGACGTGATGGTCCAGGCCCAGATCCTGGAGCTCCTGGAGCGCCTTCGAACCGAGCTCGGGCTGTCGCTCATCCTCATCACCCACGACCTCTCGGTCATCGCCGAGACGTGCGACCGGGTGATGGTCATGTACGCCGGCAAGGTCGCCGAGGAAGGCCTGGTCGACGTCATCTTCCGGACCCCCCGTCACCCGTACACCCAGAAGCTCCTTGGTGCGTTCCCGAATATCCACGCCGACCGCAAGACGCTCGAGGTCATCCCGGGCTCGCCACCCGACCTGCGCGAGCCGCCGTCCGGCTGCCGGTTCCATCCGCGCTGCCCGTTCGCGATGCCGGTCTGCTCGGAGGTGGTGCCGCCGGAGATCACCTTCAACGACGGCGTCCGGGTGGCCTGTCACCTCTACACGGATGACGGGGTCGGGACACCGGTGACGGCCGTGAGCCGCGGTCTCGCCGAGTCCGCGACCGCGCCGGCCGCGACGCTCGCGTTCGCCCCACCGGGCGGGGCCGGGGCATGAATCCCGAGCCGGACGAGATCCTCCGCCTCGAGGGCCTCGAGGTCCACTTCCCGGTCCGGGGTGGGCTCATAGACACGATCATGCGCCGCCCTGGTGGGGTCGTCCGGGCGGTGGACGGGATCGACCTGTCGGTCCGCCGGGGCGAGGTGCTCGCCCTCGTCGGCGAGTCGGGCAGCGGCAAGACGACGACAGGGCGGGTCATCGTCAAGCTCACGAAGCAGACAGCCGGCAAGGTGACGTTCGACGGCCGGGACGTCAGCGACCTGTGGGGCGTCTCGAAGCTGCGAGACTACCGGCGGCGGGTCCAGATCATCTTCCAGGACCCGTACGAGACGTTGAACCCGAAGCAGACGATCTTCGACTTCGTGGCCGAGCCCCTAGTCGTGAACCATCTGGGCGGGTCGTTCGCCGAGCGGGAGGAGCGGGTGATCGGCGCGATCGAATCGGCCGGGCTGCGGCCCGGGCGGGAGTACGCCTTCCGCTATCCCCACGAGCTGTCGGGCGGCCAGCGCCAGCGCGTCGTCATCGCCGGCGGGATCGTCATGGGCCCTGAGCTGGTCGTCGCCGACGAGCCGGTGTCGATGCTCGACGTGTCGATCCGGACGGAGCTCCTGCGGCTCATGCTCGACCTGCGTGAAGAGCGCAAGCTCACCTACGTGTTCATCACCCATGACCTGTCGCTCGCCTGGGTGATCGCCGACCGGATCGCGGTCATGTACCTCGGCAAGATCATGGAGATCGGCCCGGCCGACAAGGTCATCAACCAGCCCCACAACCCGTACACGAAGGCGCTCGTCTCGGTCGCCCCGACGCCCACCCCGCCCGCGGCCGGGACCCGCGCGGCGCGGACGATCCTCGTCGGCGAGACGCCCGATGCGGCCCACGTGCCGGCCGGCTGCCGGTTCCATCCGCGCTGCCCGCTCGCGTTCGACCGGTGCCGCGTCGACGAGCCGCCTCTGTTCGACGTCGGCGGCGGCCAGTCGGCGGCCTGCTGGCTCGTCGAGGGTGGCCGGTCGCTGCCGGTCATGCCGGCGACGGCGAGCGCGACCGCGCTCGCGGCGTCGTCCACCGCCGCGCCGTCGGTCGCCGCGCCGTCCACGGGAGGTCCCACGTGATCGACGAACCCGCGCCGCCGCTCGACCCGAACCGGATCGCGGACCTCCTCGCCGCCGCGGCGGAGATCGTCGTCGCGGAGTTCCGCGGCCTGGGCGAGGCGGGTTGCCGGTGGCGCCCGGCGCCCGGCGAGTGGTGCGCGAACGAGGTCCTCGGCCACATCGTCGAGGCAGAGCGGCGCGGGTTCGCCGGTCGGATCCGGACGATCCTGGCCGAGGACGACCCCGCGTTCCCGGGCTGGGATCAGCCGGCGGTCGCGGCCGCGCGCGGCGACTGCGCCAAGCCATCCTCGGCCCTGCTCGAGGAGTTCCTGCCCCTGCGCGCGGAGTCGGTGACGCTCGTGCGCGGCCTCTCCCCGGCCGACCTGGCACGGAACGGGATGCATGCCAAGGTCGGACGCGTGTCCGTGGCGTCGACGACGGCGGAATGGGTCCACCACGACCGCAACCACATCCGCCAGATCCTGGCGATCGGTCAGTCGTGGGCGTGGCCCAGCATGGCCAACAACCGGAAGTTCAGCGACCCCGACGCCTGGGGCGAGTGATCGCGGGTCGGACCGCGGGGCAGGGACGGCGCCGGAACCGGGGCGGGTCCGCCGTCACGCGGCGGTGGCCTCCTCGCTGAACAACCAGCGGTAGCCGATCGCGGCCACGGCGGCCCCGAGGAGCGGGCCGATGATCCAGACGAGCGCGTTGTCGAAGGCGCCCGAGGCGACCGCCGGCCCGAACCAGCGGGCGGGATTCATCGCGGCCCCGGTGACCGGACCGCCCACCAGGATGTCGGCCGTGATCGCCAGGCCGATCGCCAGGCCACCGATCCTGGGTCCGCGCGGGTCGACGGCCGTCCCGAAGACCGCCAGGACGAGCACGATCGTCAGGATCGCCTCGAGCGCGATCCCGGTCAGGGGACCGATGCCCGGGCCGAGCGCCGGGACGCCGATGTTCGTGGCCTGCCACGTGTCCGGGAACGCGAGACGCAGCGCGACACCGGCTGCGACCGCCCCGATGAGCTGCGCGACGACGTAAAGCACGGCCCGCATCGGATCGATCTTGCCGCCGATCCACAGCGCGAAGGTGACCGCCGGGTTGAAGTGGCCACCCGACACGGCGCCGAGCGACGAGACCATCACGGCGAGGATGAGACCGTGGGCGAGTGCGACGCCGAGGAGGTCCGGACCGGGAGGCGCGTACGTCCCGAGCACGATCGAGCCGGCACCCACGATGAAGAACAGGCACGTTCCGACGGCCTCGGCGACGAGCGCTGCCCTCAGTTTGCGGTCCATCCGGTCACTCCTCTCTCCCGCGTCCAGGCGCGTGCGCGCCGGGCCAGTATGCCGCCCCGGAGGGTCAGTCGCCGGCCTCCCGGAGCGCGGCCCGGAGCAGGACGACGTTCATCCGGACGCGGCACAGCAGGTCGACCAGCTCCAGGCGGTTGCCGGCCGTCTCGATGTCCGGCCCGACCGCGATCGGGCCATGGCGCTCGAGCAGGACGGCGCCGGGCAGCGGCTCCTCGCCCGTGGGTCCACGATCGGTGAACGCGGCGACCACCGCGGCGGTCAGGGCGGCACTGCCCATCGGCATGAACGGCAGGAAGGGCAGGCGGGGCAGGAACAGCTGGGTCTCGGGCAGGTCCGCGGGGTCCGGCGCCAACCCCACGCTCGTGAGCGCCAGGGAGGCGGCGACGTGGGCATGGGCGATCGCCACGACGTCCGGACGGGCACGGTAGATCGCCCGGTGGGTCGCCACGTCCGAACTCGGCCGGGGCCCGACCTGGTCGGCGAGGTCCCGGTCCGCCCCTGGCTCGGCCGGATCGAGATCGACTTCGACCATGGCGTCGGGGTCGAGCTCGTCCTTGCGCCGGCCGGACGGGGTGACGAGGATCGTGGATCCGAGGCGGATCGAGAGGTTTCCCTCCGCCGCGACGATGAGGCCCCGTGCACCGAGCCGGGCGCCGGCGGCGACGAGGGCGTCACGGGCGGCCTGCGGGTCGATCACGTCCCCATGATGGCCGATGCGGAAGGTCGGTTGGCGGGCCGACGCGTGCCGGGTGACGCGACCGTGACGGTCAGCCGGCGGGCTGGGCGGCCTCGCGCATGATCTCGTACGCCCGGGCGTGGTCGCCGCCACGGGCGAGTGCGTCCGCCCAGGCCGTGAGTACGTCCCTGCGGCGCCCGGCCGGACCAGTGGCGCGGACGATGCCGGCGGCTTCGGCCAGGAGCGCCGTCGCGGCGTCGGATCCACCGCTCTCGCCCAGGATCCGGGCCTTCGTGACCATCGCGTCGAGCAGGGCCGGCCGATTCTGCGTCCGTTCCGACAGCTCGATCGCCTCGTCGGCCAGTGCCATCGCCGCCGCCTGATGGCCGTCGGCGAGCTCGATCCTCGCCTGCGTGTCGGCGATGTGGGCGAGGAGCCGGTCGTCGCCCGCCTGCACGGCCGTCTCGCGGCCGACCCGACCCATCTCGGCGGCCCGTTCGCGACTCCCGCTCGCGAGATACGCCAGCGCCAGGTGATTGGCGATGCCGGCCGACTCGATCCGCGCCTCGGCGGTCCGGAAGAGGGCCAGGCTCTCGGTGGCCGGCGCGGATCGCGCCCTCGTGGTCGCCTCCGCGCCGATAACCGGTCGCGATGGCTGGAGGAACGTCGCCCGGCGCCGGGTGTCGAGCTCGCTCGACAGGCCGTCCGCCTCCCGCAGATAGGCGATCGCGGCCTCGCTCCGGCTCGCGCTCATCTCCACGGCGCCCAGGGCGATGAGCACCCGGACGTGGAGCAGGGGGTCCGGCGCCGTCGCACCCACGGATCGTTTCGAGCAGGGCCCGGAGTAACGCCCGCGACTCTTCCTCGTTATCCGATTGGTGATGGCCGGACGCCAGCCAGTATTGGGCGTTCATCCGCTCGGCCGAACGGCCGAGGGTGTCGAGGATCGCGAGCGCCTCCGACGCCGGCTTGATCGCCTCGGCGCCACGGTCGAGGCGACACAGCGCCTCGGCGTAACCCAGGAGGAGCGACGCGCGCTCGGGCCGGTTCGGTTCGGCCGCCAGGAGATCGCCATACGCCTCCGCGGCGGCGGAGAAGTCGCCCTGGGCGAGCCGCAGGTCCGCTTCGAGACTGGTCCACGCCGTCTCGGTGTCGCTGACGAACGACGAGGCGGGCATGCCGAGACGGCTCGACAGGTAGTTCAGGGCCGCCATGGACGGCTTGGCCACGCCCGTCTCGAGGGCGCTGATGTAGGCCTTCGTGTAACGCTCACCGGCCAATGCCTGCTGGGTGAGGCCGGCGCGCTTTCGCGCGACCCGCAGGCGGGCTCCGATGCTCGCCGCCAGGGGTCGGTCGTCCACCACGACGCGTCGTCGCTGTCGGGTTTGTACGTCCACGAGGGGCATTGTACACCCCGGTCGAGTCGGTGTTGACGTCCGCGAGGATCG
Organism: uncultured Chloroflexia bacterium; assembly: GCA_963719285.1. Classification (GTDB taxonomy): domain Bacteria; phylum Chloroflexota; class Limnocylindria; order Limnocylindrales; family CSP1-4; genus C-114. Next base: position 1,301,596 of record CAVRBO010000001.1, on the reverse strand, counting down.
TGGCCGGATCGGTCGCCAGGCGCCCCGCCAGATGGAACAGCGAGGCCAGCGACGGGATCACGTGGCCGTGTTCGACGGCCGACACGAATGCCCGGCTGAACGGGAAGCCGGCCTCGGCCTGGCTCAGTCCCGCGGCGAGGCGACGACGGCGGACCTCGCGCCCGATGGCCCGGGCGAGAGGCGACCCGGGCGCGCAGACCAAATGTTTAGCAATACTTGACTCACGCATGACCCGAAGCCTACCATGCCGATGAGCCACTGCAACCCCTGGGCGGATCACCGTCACTGCGGTGGCTTCATCCCTTGGAGGTCCACTCATGTCGCGTCCTCGGATCCTTCGCACGCTCGTTCCGGCCGCTCTGTTGTCCGCCCTGCTCTCGCTCGTCGCCTCGGCCGTGGCCTTCGCCGGCGATAGCGGCGATCCCGTTCCCGAAGTGAGATGGTCGTCATCGCCCGACGAGGGCGATGACGATCCCGATCCGAAGGTCCGTCACGCCTGGAGGGAGGCTTGACGGACCTTTCGATTCCCGGTCGCCGGGCGGATGGAGGTCAGGCGGCGATCTCCATCGACCGGGCGGACGACCCGGCGCTGACCGGTTCGAGGTCGACGCTCGTTGCGCATGATCCGCACCGCAGCGCGGTCCCGACGAACGCGTCGTCCACGGCGATGGGCTCGTCGCACCACGGGCAGGCCAGGGAGATCGTGGCGGGGGTGATCGGAGTGGCGAAGAAGGCGTTCATGGCGCGACGATGATCCTGCCCTGTGACAGCTCTCCTGTCACACCTTCGCGCCCGGAGGCGTCGGGACGTCGACCTCTGTCAGGATTGTCCAGATGACCTCCTCGTCCATCCCCGCCGCGATCGACACGACCGCCCTCGCCAAGCGCTATGGCTCGACGACCGCGCTGGCCGGCCTGACGATGCATGTGCCGGCCGGCCACGTGTTCGGCTTTCTCGGCCCGAACGGTGCCGGCAAGACGACAGCCGTCAAGCTGCTCCTCGGGCTCGCTCGGCCCACGTCGGGCGAGGCGACCGTCCTCGGGGCGCCACTGGGTGATCGGGCGACCCGCCGCCGGATCGGCTACCTGCCCGAGCTGTTCCGGTACCAGGCCTGGCTGACGGCCCGCGACGTGCTCGGCCTCCACGCCTCGCTCGCCGAGCTGCCGCGCGACCGGCGTGGGCCGGAGATCGACGAAGCGCTGGAGATGGTGGGCCTGACCGAGCGCGCGGCCGACCGCGTCGACACGTTCTCGAAGGGTATGCAGCAGCGGCTCGGGCTCGGGGTCGCCCTGCTCGGCCGACCCGATCTCGTGTTCCTCGACGAGCCGACCTCCGCGCTCGACCCGATCGGCCGGCAGGATGTCCGCGCGATCATCCGGGCACTGCGCGACCGCGGCACGGCCGTGTTCCTCAACTCGCACCTCCTGACCGAGGTCGAGCGCGTGTGCGACGAAGTGGCGATCGTCGACCATGGCCGGGTCGTGGCGGCCGGCACCCTGGACGAGCTGCTCGGCGCGTCGACGGTCCGCGTCCGGGTCACGGATCTCGACGGCAAGGGCCGGGCGACCCTGGCGCCGTTCGGAACGCTCGCGGACGACCCGCCGTGGCTCGTCGTCCGCGGCTGCCCCGCCGAGCGCGTCCCGGATCTCGTCGCCGCCATCGTGGCGGCCGGCGGCCGGATCCACGCCGTCGACGCGGGTCGGGAGACGCTCGAGGAGCGCTTCCTGGAGCTCCTCGGCCACCCCGCCGACGAGGAACCCGGGACGTGATCGCCCTCGCGAACATCCTGGTCATCGGCCGGCTCACGCTGCTCGAAGCGCTGCGGCGGCGGATCCTGCGCGCGCTGGTCGTCCTGACCGTGGTGATCGTCGCCCTCACCGGCTGGGGGTTCAGCGCGCTCGTCGACACCGCGCGGCACGGGCCCCGTCCGGCACCCGAGATCGAGATCCTCGCGGCGACCAGCCAGCTGCTCATCCTCGTCGCGTTCATGTTCAGCTTCGTGCTCGCGATGACCTCCGCCTTCCTCGGCTCGCCGGCGATCTCCGCGGACCTCGAATTGGGTGTCCTGCTGGCGATCGCCGCCCGGCCGATCCGGCGGGCGGAGATCCTCGTCGGCAAGTGGCTGGGCCTGGTCGCCATCGCCGGCGGCTACGCGGTCATCGCGGGGCTCCTCGAGATCGGCGTGGTCGACCTGGCGTCGGGGTATGCGCCGCCCGACCCACTGGTCGCCGTGCTCTATCTCGGCGCCCAGGCGACCGTCCTGCTGACGGTGTCCGTGCTCCTGAGCACGCGTCTCCCGCCGATCGCCGGCGGTGCCGTCGCGGTCGTCCTGTTCGGGCTGTCCTGGATCACCGGCATCCTCGTGAACGTGGCCGGCTTCCTCCAGCTCGACGGCCTGGCCCGGTCCCTCGAGACCGCCCGCTACCTGCTCCCGCTCGACGGCCTGTGGCGAGGGACGGAGTTCGCGCTCGAGCCGCAGGCGGTCCTACTCCTCGTCGGTGCCGGTGGGGACTCGCGGGCCGCCCGGATCGTCGAGAACAGCCCGTTTTACGCGCCGAGCGGCCCACCGCCCGCGTTCATCCTGTACGTGGCCCTGTGGACCGTCGTGGTGCTCGCCCTCGGCATCGCCTCGTTCCGCCGGCGCGAGATCTGAGCGCGGCGGAGGTCAGCCCGGCCCGCGGTAGCGGAAGCACGTCGGCAGGTGATCGTCCACGAGGCCGACGCTCTGCATGAACGCGTAGACGATCGTGGGGCCGACGAACCGGAATCCTCGACCATGGAGATCGCGCGACAGCGCCTCGGCCGCCGGCGTCGCGGCCGGGATGTCGCCCGCCCGGGCCGACAAGGGGCAGGCGCGGGACCGGGCCCGGCAGACGGGCCGCGAGGTACGCGTCGAACGACCCGAATGCGGCCTGGATGGCCCGGAACGCCTGGGCGTTGCCGACCGTCGCGTCGATCTTGGCGCCATTCCGGACGATCCCCGCATCGGCCATGAGCCGGGCCCGGTCGGCCGGCCCGAACGCCGCGACGACGATCGGGTCGAAGCCGCGGAAGGCGGTCCGGAAGGCATCCCGCTTGTTGAGGACCGTCGACCACGACAGGCCGGCCTGGAACGACTCGAGGGCCAGGCGCTCGAACAGTTCGAGGTCGTCATGGACGGCCGTGCCCCACTCGAGGTCGTGGTACGCGACCATCCGCCGGTCCGGACGCGGGCCGTCCGCGCCGGCCCACGGGCAGCGCGGCCGGGACTCGATCGGATCGACCGGTTCGGGCGGCTGGGCCAGGTAGGCCGGTCGCCGGATCTGGCGGGGCTGGGTCACCGATGCAGCCGGGTCACTGGGCATCCCTTCTGCGGATCCCGCGCGGCCGGAGCCGGCGAGGCGGACCGTCAGGGGATCGGGGCGATGTCGAAGAGGGTGCTCCACATGTACGGGTCCGCGGCCGGAGTGTACGTGTTGAAGACGGTCCGGAACACCTCCCCGGACACCTTCCTGGTGCCCGTGGATCCGGTCAGGGTGACGCTGATGAGCCGGCCCGAGACACCCCGATCGGACAGGTCGATCGTGGCCACGTCGCCGACGGCGGTTCGTTGGTCGGCCCCGAAGACCGCCGAGAGTTGAGCCCAGGTGTACGTGGCGGTCGTCCATGTGGCGTGGGGTCCGGCGGCGTCGTACGCGCTGCCGTCGGGAGCGCGGTCCATCGAACCGCGCAGGTAGGGCAGGGGCACCGAGCTGCGCTGCCCGGTCGGCGACACGTACACGTTCTCGTTGTCCTCGGTCGCGCCGCCGTCGGAGGAGTGGAACAGGGCGATGATGGGCTGCGAGCCGCTCACAAGCACCCGGCCGGCCGTCGCCACGACCGCGGCCGTGGACGCGCTCCGCTCGGCCAGCACGCCCCGGTACACCTGGGAGCGGCCGTCGCCGAAGACGTCCCAGGTGCCGGTCCCTGGATGAAGGTGGGCGGACGCGAAGCTCCGCGCGGCGATCGCCTGGGCCCGCACTGCCTCGGCGGGCCACGTGGACGGCATCTCGGCCGGGACGACTCCGCGCAGGTACGCCTCGACGTTCGTCTCGTCGATGGCGCTGACGCGGCCGCCCGCCGACCCGAGGAGCCGGATCGTGCCCCGGTAGCGGTCGTACGAGCTCGGCTGGAAGACGACCTGGAGCCGGGTCATCAGCGCCGCCGGCCGGATCCGGACGCTCGCGCCGACGGTCGCGGTCTTGAGGAGCTTGCCGGTCGGGCTCTCGATTCGGATCTTCCAACCGGGGTCCGGACCGGTGACCCGGATGTAGTCCATCGACGCGTCCGCCGGCCACTTCCCGGCGATCCCGTCGACGGTCCATGTCCCGCCCCGCCCGATGACCCGGGCCGGCAGCGCGACGGTCGGCGTGTACCCCGCGACGACGAGGACCCGGATCGGCGTCGCGGTGCTCTGGGTGGCGAGGGACGTATTTTCGTAGTAGTGGGCGAGGATCTCCGGGGCGAGCTGTCCCGCCAGGGCCCGACCTCGCGCCCCGTACTGGGACATACCCAGGCCGTGGCCGTATCCGCGACCGTAGAAGGTCAGGCTCGTCGGCTTGAGGGTGGCCGGAGTCCGGGTCGAGGTGAGCGTGAGCCGGGTCGGCCAGGACGACGGCGCGCCCGAAGTCGCGGGATCGGCGGCCGAGACGCCGCCGGCCCCGACGGTCGCCGCGACCAGCCACGCGACGGCCGCGATGGCGGCCCGCCGCCACGGACGACCTGGTGCATGGGCGCGGGCAGGCGACATGACTTCCTCGTACACGAGGTCGGCAGCGTGCCCGGCGCCGCCCCCTTCAGTCCATGACCCATCCTACCCACGCCCGTCCACGCCACAGGGGCCACGACGCACCCAGACCCACCTCGGCTACCCTGCGGCGATGAGCTCACCGTTCCCCGGCTCCCCGCGCGTCTACCTCGGCCACGGGGCGTCGGGCGATGCCTCATCGATGGCGCCGTTCGTGGCCGGCCTGCGCGCCCGGGGCGTCGATGCCGTGGCGATCGACTTGCCGAAGCGCAAGGCCGAGGACGCGGTGCCGGCCCTCCTGGCGATCGCTCCGCCCGGTCCGCGGACCGTCGTGGGCGGCCATTCGTACGGCGGCCGGGTGGCGAGCCTGGCGGCGGCTGGCGCGACGTATCGCGGCCTGGTCTGCTTCTCGTATCCGCTTCACCCGCCGGGTGGCCCCGAACGGACCGCGGCGCGGATGGCTCACTGGCCGTCCATCACCTGCCCGACGCTGCTGCTGTGCGGTGAGTCGGATCCGTTCGCGCGCATCGATCTCCTGCGCGCGGCGATGCCCTCGCTGGCCCGTGGCGAGCTCGTCACCTGGCCGCGCCTCGGCCACACGCTCAAGCCGGTGCTCGGCGAAGCCCTGGATCGGGCCGCCGAGTTCATCCTCGCCCTCCCGGACCCGCCGGACCGCGAGGGCTAGGGCGCACCGACGGCTCCTGTGACGATCGCTCGATCGATCGCCGCGGAGCATAGGCCGCCCCACCGGCCCGGACACGGTCCGGCCGCGGTCCGGCATCGTCATCCGTCCATGCCCCGGCTGGACATCCGGCGCTTCGCCCGCGCGTCCTCGGTCGTATGCTCAGCCGACGATGACGCGGACCAGCCACCCGGTCGCCGCTTCTGCGGTGGTGCCCGCCATGCCGGGCGTGATCGACGCGCTCGGATCTCCCTCGGACGCCGAGTCGGACGCCGAGTCGGACGTCTCGCGGATCCTCCAGCGGGCCGTGGACGAGGCGGTCCTCCTGCTCAAGGCCGACGGGGCCCTCATCGGACTCCTGGACGACACGGGACGTCTGCGCTTCGCGTTCGAGGCGGGCATGACCGAGTCGCGCGTCCAGCGCTGGCGGACGACCCTCGAGGCGGGGCGCGGAGAACAGGGCGGCCTGATCGCCCGCGCGATCGCGCGGCACGAGGTCCAGCGGACCGACGACTACCCCAACGACCACGCGTTCGAGCACTCCGGGCGCGGCGACAGCCTCGTGGCGGAGATCGGCATCCGGTCGCTCGTCGCCGCGCCCCTCGTGGTCAACGGCCGGTCCGTGGGGGCGCTCGCGATCCACGCCGACCGTCCAGCGGCGTTCAGCGAGCGCGACGTCGTGCTCGTGCGGGCCCTGGCGGACCACGCGGCCAGCGCGATCGGGACCGCCGACCTCATCGAGCGCCTCGCCGAGTCCGAGACGGACCTCGCGCGACGCGTCGAGATCCAGCGCTCGCTGAGCACGGTCGGGGCGGCCCTCGCGTCCCTTCACGACCCGGCCGCCGTCCTGCGCTCCACGGTCGACGTCGCGGTGCGCCTGCTCGAGGCGGACGGCGCGCTGCTCGACCTCGTCGATCCGACGACGGGCCGGATCAAGTGGGCTCACGATGCCGGCCTGGCCGACGATCAGGGCCGTGAGCTGCTGCGCTCGCTCGAGCTCGAACCGGGCGAGGGGATCTTCGGGCGAGCCATCGCGACCGGCGACGTCTTCGTGACGGGCGACTACCTCGCCGACGACGGGTTCGTCCACGCCGAAGGCTCGGACGCGTTCGTCCGCCGGCTGGGTGTGCGCTCCATGATCGCCGCGCCACTCATCGACGCGCGCGGCCCGATCGGCGTCATCGGCGTGTACACGAGCCGCCCGGACGCGTTCGGCGAGGAGGAGATCGCGCTGGCCCGGAGCTTCGCGAGCCAGGCCACGATCGCCGTCCGGAACGCACGGTTCATCGATGAGCTGGCCCGTTCGCGGACCGAGGTCGCCCGCCGGGCCGACGCCGAACGGACACTCCGCGAGCTCGCCGCGCGCCTGACGACGATCCGGGACACGGAAGACCTCCTCCAGTACGTCGTCGACGGCGCCGTCCGGCTCCTCAACGCCGATCGGGCCCAGCTCGACCTGCTCGGCCCGGACGGCTTCATGCGCGAAGCCCATGAGTCCGGCTCGGGCGAGATCCCGGCCCTGGCCGAGCCGGATGTGCTGATCGAACCGCACGTCGGGATGAACGCGCTCGCGATCGCGGCCAAGGGTGCCGTCATCACCGGCGACTACCTGGTCGACGAGCGCTTCCCGCACCTGCCCGGATCCGACAGCTACGTCGAAGCGGCCGGGATCCGATCGGTGGCGGCGGCGCCGCTCATCGCCGACGGTGAGGTGCTGGGCGTCCTCAAGGCCAACGCCCGGCGGCCCGACGCCTTCAGCCCGGCCGATGGCGAGCTCCTCCTGGCGATCGCCCAGCAGGCGGCCGTCGCGCTCTCGAACGCCAGGCTCATCGACGAGCTGGAGGCCTCCCGCCGCGACATCGCCCGGCGGGCGGACGCGGAGCGCGCGCTCCGGGAGATCTCGGCCCGGATCACCGCCATCCACGACCCGGCCGACGTGCTCCAGCAGGTCGTGGACGAGGCGGCTCGCCTGCTCGACGCGGACGGGTCGATCCTCGAGCTCATCGACCCGAACGACACGAACCTCCTGCGCTGGGCCTACGACTACGGGGTGAGCGGGCGCTTCGAGGAACGCTTCATGCGCGAGTTGACCCTGTCGGTCGGCGTGGGCCTCACCGGCCGGTCCGTCGCCGAGCGTCGCGTCCTCATCGCCGACGACGACCTGGGCGCCGAGTTCCCCGCCCATCCCGACTCGGATCGCTTCTTCGCGACGACCGGCTATCGGTCGATGCTCGCGGCACCGATCATCGGCGAGGGTGGTCCGCTCGGCGCTCTGGAGGTCTACTCGACCGACCCGGGCGCATTCGGCGAGCGGGACGCCGACCTCATCAAGGGCTTCGCGACGCAGGCGGCCATCGCGATCGCGAACGCCCGCCTGATCGAGGACCTCGACGCGTCCCGTCACGAACTGGCCCGCCTGGCCGAACACGAGCGCGCCCTGCGCGAGATCTCCGCCCGGATCACGGCCCTGCGCGACCACGACGAGCTGCTCCAGCTCATCGTCGAGGAGGCCCGCCGGCTGATCGGGTCCGACGGTGCGCACCTCACCCTGATGGCCGACGACCGCAGTCACCTCAAGCCGATCGTCGCGACCGGCGTCGACGACGCGACGCGGGCCTGGATGCTCGACCTCGAGTTCCCGCTCCAGGGCGGGCTCAACGGTCTGGCTGCCGCGCTGGGGCGGCCGGTCCGTTCGGATGACTACCTGGTCGACCCGCGCATCCCGCACGAGCCCGAGGACCAGTACACGGCGGCGAGGCTCGGCCTGCGGGGCCTCGCGACCGTGCCCCTGCGCGCTCCGGGCGGCGAGATCCTCGGCACGCTGGCGGTCTCGTTCCGGACCGTCCACGAGGTCGACGACGAGTCCGTCAGTCTGCTCCAGGTGCTCGGCGACCAGGCGGCGGTCGCGGTCACCAACGCCCGCCTGGACGGACTGCTGCGCGACTCGGAGTCGCGCTACCGCCATCTCGTCGAGAACTCGCCCGACCTGGTCTGGGCCATCGACGAGCACGCCCGGTTCACGTTTCTCTCGGACACCTGCGAGCGGCTGACCGGCTGGAAGGCCGAGGAGCTCCTGGGCGGCCACTTCGGCGGGCTCGTCCACCCGAGCTCGCGCGAGGTCGCCGAGATCGACTGGGTCGATGGTCTGCAGGATGGCAACAACGAGATCCGCGGACGGGTGAACCTGCTCCACCGCGACGGCCACCCGGTCCCGGCCGAATTCATCGCGGTCAGCCGGATCGTCGGTCACGAATTCGCGGGCGCGAACGGGTCCGTGCGCGACATGAGTGAACGGGACCGCCTCGAACGCGAGCTGCGCACGTCCGAGGAGCGCTATCGCTTCCTCGTCGAGAACTCGCCCGACATCGTGTTCTCGTGCGACGCGGACGGCCGGTTCACGTACGTGGGCGACTCGCTGGAGCGCCTGCTCGGCTGGGATCCCGCCGAGGTCGTCGGTAACCACTTCACGACCCTCATCGATGCGGGCTCGATCCCCAATGCCGTCGACAGCTGGACGCAGGCGATGTCGCATCCCGGCCAGCCCGTCTCGACCCGGATCGACCTCATCCATCGCGACGGCCGGCGCATCCTGTACGACATCCGCGCGGTCGCCAGTGCGGTGGACGGGGTCATCACCGGCCTGCACGGGTCGGCCCGCGACGCCAGCGAGCGGGCGCGCCTGGAGGCGGAGGTCCGGCAATCGGAGGCGCGCTTCCGCGACCTCGTCGAGACGTCGCCGGACGGCGTGTGGCAGGCCGACGCCGAGGGCAACTTCACGTTCTGGAGCGAGCGAGCCACGGCGTTGTTCGGCTGGCCCGCGGGTGCGGTCGTTGGCGCGTCGTACATGGGGGTGGTCGATCCGTCCTCGCACGTCGAAGCCACCGAGACCTGGGGCCGGATGGTCCAGGGCGAGGACGACCTCGTCCGGGTGCGCCTCCTCCTGCGCCACCTCGACGGGTCCACGATCCCGTCCGAAGTCTCCGGCGTCGCGATCCAGCGCGATGGGAAGTTCGCCGGTGCCCAGGGCACCGTGCGCGACCTGCGCGAGCGAGAGCGCCTGGAGGCCGACCTGCGCCGCCAGGCCGGCGAGCTGGCCGCGCGCGACGAACGGGCCCACCTGGCTCGTGAACTCCACGACTCGGTGACCCAGGCGCTCTTCAGCATGACCCTCATCACCCGGAGCATCGAGCTGCTGTTCACCAAGGACCCGGCCGCCGCGGCCGGGCGACTCGAGACGCTGCGCGACCTCCAGCGTGACGCGCTCGCCGAGATGCGAGCCCTCATCTTCGAGCTGCGGCCCGGCGGCCTGGAGGTCGACGGGCTCGTCGCGGCGCTGCGGCGCCAGGCGACGGCGGTCCAGGGCCGGATCGGGCTGCCTGTCGTCGTCGAGGCGGAGCTCGATGAGCGGCTCCCGAACGAGATCGAGGATTGCCTCTACCGGATCGGCCAAGAGGCACTCCACAACGTCGTCAAGCACGCCGCCGCGCACGCGGTCCGGCTCGAGATCGGAAGGGTGGCCGATGGCGTCAGGGTCGCGGTCATCGACGATGGCGCCGGGTTCGATGCCGATTCCGTCCCGCCCGGTCACCTCGGGCTGGCCGGGATGCGCGCCCGGGCCGAGCGGGTCGGCGGCCGGTTCCGGGTCGAATCGCGGAAAGGCAAGGGGACGACCATCGAGGTCGTCGTCCCGGTCGACGTGGTCGACGGGGACTGACCCGATGTCGGGGACGCCTCGACCCGGGCGGGGGCGACGCGCGCAGCCGCCCCGGATCGTCGCGTGCGGGCAACGACCATGGACATTTGTCCTGTCTCGTCACCCATCGCGGTCGGCATCGAGACCCTCCGGACCGGCCCACACTCTCGGGCGATGACCGATCGGCCCCCGACCCACCAGACCTCGCAACGGCGTCCCACCGCCGGTGCACCGGGACCGGTCGGCCGCAGCGATGCGATCCGCTCCTCCGCGATCCAGCGGATCCTCGTCGTCGATGGCGACCACCGCGTCCGCGACAGCCTGGCCGACCTCATCGGCCTCGCGGACGGCGTGGAGGTCGTCGGCACCACCAGCCGGGCGGACGAGACCCTCGAGGCGATCGCGCGGCTCGACCCGGACGTCGTCGTCATCGACCCCTATCTGCCCGACCTCGATGCGGGCCTGGCATTCATCCGTACGCTCCGGACGGGTGGCGCAGGCCGCCGGATCGTCCGTGTCGTCGCGACCTGCCGGGATGACGACCTCGCCCCGCTCGCCCTCGCGGCCGGCGCGGACGCTTGCGTCGACCGCTGCGCCGACCCGACGGTCTTCCAGGAAGCCGTCCTGGCCGCAGCCGGTCAGCAGATCGGCGACGACGTCCAGGGCCACCTCGCCCACGTTCGGTTCGCCGCGCCGGCCGACGGATCGGGCGGAACCCTGTGACCGTGCCCGCCCCCGATGCTAGACTCGGCCGCGCTACGGGGGCCGCGACGCTGGACGAGGGTGCAGTGAGCGAATCGACCGATCCCACGCCGATCCGGGTCCTGCTCGTCGACGACCACGCGGTCGTGCGGATGGGGCTCCGCACGTTCTTCGATCTCCAGGACGACATCGAGGTCGTCGGCGAGGCCGGCGATGGTTCCGAGGGCGTGGCCCTCGCCCGCAGGCTCAGGCCCGACGTCGTGCTGATGGACCTGATGATGCCGAACATGGACGGCCTCACCGCCATCGCCCGGATCAAGAGCGAGATGCCCGAGACGGAGATCGTGGCGGTCACCTCGTTCATCGAGGAAGAGAAGGTCACCGCGGCCCTCGAGGCCGGCGCGTCGGGCTATCTCCTCAAGGACGCCGAGGCCGAGGAGGTCGCGGCCGCCGTCCGTGCCGCGTTCGCCGGCGAGGTCCACCTCGACGCCGCCGTGGCCCGCCTCCTCGCCCAGCGGATGCGCACCCGCAAGACCGAGCCCGACCCGGTCGAGCCGCTCACGGATCGCGAGCGCGACGTCATCCGCCTGCTCGGCCAGGGGATGAGCAACAAGGACATCGGCGCGGCCCTGTTCATCACCGAGCGCACCGCACGGACCTACGTCTCGAACATCCTGGGCAAGCTCGGGCTCGCGTCGCGCACGCAGGCCGCGCTCTGGGCGGTCGAGCACAAGCTGGCCGAACCGACGGCCTGATCGACGCTCCCGCGCGCGCCGACGCGGCGGGTGCCGACTCCTCCCTCGTCCTGGGCCGACCGGCAGCGCTCAGGGCGTCCATGCACCGGTCATCGATGGTCGGAAGCGCCCCGGGGGGCGTCGTGACATTCGGGCACGGGACGCGGGCACGGGACGCGGGCACGGGACGCGGGCACGGACCGCGGCGCGATCGCTCCCGGCATGGACGGATGACGACCCGCGTTCGTGGACCTTCGGCCAGCCACGGTCACGACCGACGCCGGGTCAGTTCCCGGGCTCGGTCCGCCATCGTTCGACCTGCCCCCACTGGGGCGAACGACGAAAGGAGGAACAGACGGTGCTTCGGCTCGAGAGTTACCAGATCGCCAAGATCTACCAGAACGAGAAGCTGCGCGACGCAGAGCGCGCACGCCTCGTGGCCCGGATCAATCGACGGGAGCGCAAGGCGAGCGGCCGACGGATCGATCTGCGCCTCCGGGCGCTTCGTCCGCTGATCGCCTTCCGGCAGGCCGTCTGACCCGCGGCCGCTCTCCCCCTCAACGTACGCAACGCCCCGGCTGACCGCCGGGGCGTTCGTGCATCTGCCGGGGTCTCGGGTCCGGCCTGGATCCGGCTCGGCGGGGAGGCCTTGCCCGTCGTCCGGTTCGCGCTCGAGCTCAGCGAGGAGACCCCGCGCCGCGTGGGAAAGATCGGTCAGGCGGCCGTTTCGATCGACGGCGACGCCACGACCGCTTCGGCCGCCGGCTCGTCCGCGGTCATGGCCGCCACGTCGACACCCCGGAACATGAGCCACGCGACGAGGGCGGCGATCCCCACGACCACGCCGGCCAGGATGAACACGGTCCGGATCGTGAGCAGGTCGCCGAACACCCCCGCGAGGGCCATCGACAGGACGCTCGCGGCGGCCATCACCGAGTGGAGGGTCGCGGCGACGCGGCCGCGCTCGCGGTCGCGGGTGGCGGTCTGGACGATCGTGCCGATCGACGCCTCGAGCGGCGTGATGAACCAGCCGACGGCGAAGAGGAGCGCCACCACCTGCCACACGCTCGTGACGCCGGCCACGAGCCCGATGAACACGGCGATGCCGGCCAGCCCCACGACCACGATCATCGTCGGCCGGAGGCGGGTCGCGATCGTCGTGACGAGCCCCGCGGCCAGGACCATCGACAGGGTCTGGGCGCCATCCACGGCGCCCAGCCAGGTCGCCGGGACCTGGAGGTCGCGGATCATGAGGGGCACGAACAGGACGTTGACGGCGCCCAGGCCGAGCATCGTCACGCCTGCCGCGATCATCGTCCCGAGCAGGACCGGTGACCGGCCCACGATCGCGAGGCCGACCTTGAGCGACGAGAACACGCCACCGCCGGCCGGCTCGTCGTGGGTCGCGGCCTCGACCCGTCCGCTCGTGCGTACGCTGAGGACGAGCGCGAACGAGAGCAGGAAGCTCAGCGCGTCGATCGTGAACGCCGGCCAGAACACGTCGGCCAGTCCGACGATGATCCCGGCCAGGGCGGAGCCGACGACGCTCGCGATGATGCGGGTCATCTGGTTGAGCGAGTTCGCGGCCATGAGGCCCTCGCGCGGCACGACGCGCGGGATCATCGCCATCCGGGATGGCGTGAAGAACGTGCCGACCGTCGCATGGGCGACCGCGATCGCGTACATGAGCCAGAGCCGATCGGTCGAGGCGACGAAGACGAAGCCGAGGACCAGGCCGGCCCGGATGAGGTCCGAGGCGAGCATGACCCGCCGCCGGTCCCAGCGATCGACGAACACGCCGGCGATGGGTCCGATGACGATGGCCGGGACCGCGAGCGCGATCGCCATCGCGGCGAGGGCGGCGGTCGAACCGGTGATCCGGGTGACGACGATGAGCAGGGTGAGGTTCGTGAGGGCGTCGCCGATGTCGGAGATGCCCTGGGCCGCCCACAGGCGGCGGTAGTCGGGGATGCCCAGGACGGCGCGGGCGCCGAGCGGGGCGGGCTGGTCGGTCATCGGGACGGCTCCTGGCTGGTCCGCCGGCCGCGTGGTCGGCGGGTCGTGGGGGAGGGGGTCTGGGCCATCGGGTAGAAGGCGACGACAAGGCCATAGGGCGAGCGGTCCTTCCTTTGTGGGTCGGCGTCTTCCGGCGGCGTGTCGAACTCGGCGATGAGGGCCTGAAGACGTTCCCGGAACGCCGCGGCTCGCTCCGCACCCATCCCGGCGACGCTCTTTGAGAGGACGATCCGCTCCCGCTCGCCCTCGTCACCTGCGTGCAGGGTGGCGACGCCGGCACGGATCGCGGCCCTGATGTCCTCCTCCGCGGTCGAGAGGACGGTCGCGAGGATCCCGTGGAGCGCCTCGCTGACATCCGGCTCCCCCGTGGTGATGATCGACCGGTCGACGCCGATGCTCGCGGCGACGAGCTGATAGCGCTTCTCGAGGATGCCCGAAACGAGCTGGCTGCCGGTCACGATGAGGAGACCGTGATCCTCGAGCATGTTCACGTGGTAGTAGAGCTTGGTCGGCGGCTCACCGAGCGCCTTGGCGAGCTCCTTGACCGACCAGGCGTGGTCGAGCTGCGTCGCCATCGCCTCGATGAGCCGCAGGCGGAGCGGATCGGCGAGCACGCGCACGGTCTCGAGCTTCGTGATGTCGTAGCGGGCGGCGGGGACGAAGGGTTCGGCGGGAGGGGTCATTCCGTGTCTCCCTGACGTTGTACGACTACTCGACGTTCACAAGATGGTGAACGTAGAGTGGGCGATGAATCGCCGGTTGTCAAGAGGGTCCGCGGGATGGTCCTCCCCGGCGCGCGGCCAAGGCTCCCCGGACGCTCGAATGGCGTTCCAGGGAACGGTGTCCGGTGTTTCGGCCCTGTTCAGGCTCCAACGTGCGCCCGGGGAACGCATGACGCGGGAGGTCGGGCGCTCGGAGGCGACGATCGGTCGATCCGAGCGTGATCCGTGCTCAGCAGGGTCCGCGGAACGGGCCGAGCGGGCCGCGCAGGTACTCGGGAACGGGCCGTCGGCGCACCCTGCGTGCCAGGGCCGGACATCGGACCCTGCCTACGACATCGGGGGCCAGGGGCCGGCCGTCCCGAACGTGCGCCTGGGCCCTCGCGGCCGTCGGGGGCCGGGGCCGGGCCGGGCCGGGGCAGGGGGCCCGGCGCGCCGAGACGCCCCCTTGACCGGTCTCCGGGCCGATGCCATCGTCGGACGACGATGACCGACACCCTGCGCGAACCCCGGATCGCCGGCACGGTCGAACTCGAGACTGTCACCGAGATCATCACCCGCTCGTTCGCGGACGACCCGGTCTGGGGACCGGCCTACCCGCCAACGGCCGACGGCGCGTCGCCGCGGGCCATCTGGCGGTTGGAGATCGAAGCGGCGATGCGCCTCGGCTGGACCTGGTTGTCGGCGGGCGGCGAGGCGGCCGCGGTCTGGATCCCGCCCGGCGGCGCGACCTTCGATGTGGCCGAGATGCGGGCATACCTCGCGTTCCTCAAGGGCCTCCTCGGCGAGGGATACGAGCGAGTCGCCGGCGTGCACGAACGTTTCGAGGCCGCCGAACCGTCGGAGCCGCACTACTACCTCAGCCTGCTGGGCACGCATCCCGACCACCGTGGCCACGGCCACGGCATGCGCCTGCTCGCCGACACGCTGGCGCTCGTCGACGCCGAAGGGATGCCGGCCTACCTCGAGTCGACCGATCCGGCCAACAACGCCCGTTACGAGGGCGTCGGCTTCGAGGTCACGGGCGGTTTCGAGGGCTACGAGCCCGGGTCGGTGGTCACGACGATGTGGCGAGCCGCCCGGCGCTGAGTGCGGTCGTCAGCCGCTCGCCGCAGCCCGCCGCCGAGCGCGGTCGTCAGCCGCTCGCCGCAGCCCGCCGGGGCGCTCGATGCGAACCGTCGCCGCTCCCACCGCTCCCGCCTCGACGGGCCCCGCCCCTGCTCCCGCCGGCGCTGCCGCCGCGTGACGGTCGGGCGGGTTCGGGCGGATCCTCGCGGTCGCGATGGGGAACGAACCCCTCCTCGACCTGCCATGGGATGGCCTTGCGCATGAGCCGCTGGATGCCTCGGAGATACTCGGCCTCGTCGAGCGACACGAGCGAGATCGCCTCGCCGCTGGCACCGGCCCGGCCGGTCCGGCCGATCCGGTGGATGTAGTCCTGGGGATGGGGCGGCAGCTCGAAGTTCACGACGTGGGGCAGGTCCTCGATGTCGAGGCCCCGGGCGGCGACGTCCGTCGCGACAAGGACCCGGAGCTCCCCGTTCTTGAATGCCTCGAGAGCGCGGGTACGCTCGGGCTGGGTCCGGTCGCTGTGGATGGCGACGGCCTCGATGCCCTCCCGGTCCAGGCGGGCGGCGAGCCGGCTCGCGGCGATCTTGGTCCGGGTGAAGACGAGCACCTGGCGCAGGTCGTCGCGCCGGATGAGATGGGCGAGGAGCGCTTCCTTGCGGTCGCGATCGACCGGATACACGATCTGGCGGATCGCGTCGACGGTCGTGTTGCGCGGCGCGACCTCGACCGTGGCCGGATGGCTCATGAACGTGTTCGCGAGCGACCGGACCTCGTCGTTGAACGTCGCCGAGAACAGCAGGTTCTGCCGCTTCGTCGGGAGCAGGGCGATGATCTTCCGGATGTCCGGGATGAAGCCCATGTCGAGCATCCGGTCCGCCTCGTCGAGGACGAGGATCTCGACCTGGCCGAGGTTCACCGTCCGCTGGCCGACGTGGTCCAGCAACCGGCCCGGGGTCGCCACGAGGAATTCGACGCCTGCCCGGAGCTCCTTGAGCTGCGGTTCGATCGGGACCCCGCCGTACACGCTGGCGACGCGGAGCGGCACATACCGGCCGTAGTCGGTGGCCATCTGCTCGACCTGCATGCACAGCTCGCGAGTCGGCGTCAGCACGAGTACACGGACCGGATGCCGGGCCGGGCTGAAGCTCGAGTTCGCATGGAAGCGAAGCCGCTCGAAGATCGGAAGCACGAATGCCGCGGTCTTGCCGGTGCCGGTCTGGGCCGCCGCGAGGAGGTCGCGCCCCTCGAGGATCAGTGGAACGGCTTGTAGTTGGATGGGTGTCGGGATCGTGTAGCCCTCTTCCGCGACGGCGCGGAGGAGGTCGGCCGACAGGCCGAGTTGGTCGAAGGACAAGCGGTCGGGCTCCGATCGGAGATGCGGCTCGGGCGGCGCGTCTGGCGTCGAGGCTGCGACGAAGCGTCCTGCATCGAGCGGCGCGGCCCGCTGCGAGTCTACCCGAACGCCGGAAGATGGTCGGTCCAGCGCGTCAGTCCGCATGCCCGGGGCGCTGGGGCATCAGGGAGCGGCGGCCGACCTCGAGGGGGACGGGCTCGCGGACCCCGACGAGCCTGCCGACGGGCCGATCGATGGGCTCACGCTCGAACCAGGGCTTGCCGGAACGCTCGAGGACGGGGAGGGCGCCACCCACGGCGTCACCCACTCGGGCCCGAGACCAAGCGTGTAGGCGATCGTCTCCCAGTAGCCGGGCTGGCCCGCGTCGTCGCCGAGTGCCCAGATGCCGATTCCGGCGAGGCCGCGATCCACGGCCAGGTGCTCCTTCGGTGTGAGCGTCGCCGGGTCGTCGTAGTACGTCTGGAACCATGTCTTGAGCGCCGCGTCGTACCAGGTCAGCCGGGCGACCTGCTCCACCGGGTCGTAGTCGAGGACCTGGCCGGGCGGCGGCGGCACCCCGATGGCCGTGCGCGGCCGGTACGCCCTGCCCGTGCCGAAGCCGGCGCTCGTCGGCTGGCGGGCGGCGTGGATCTCGGCGCTGGCGGTCGCCCAGGTCATCCCGTAGTAGGGCAGCCCCAGGATGATCTCCTCGGAGGCGACCCCGTTGGCTTCGTACAGGTCGAGGCTCTCGACGAGGTCGAGCGCCGTCCCGACACCGGTCAGCGGCGCGATGCCGCCGGTGGCCGGCGACGACGCGACCCGGTACGCATATCCCATGAGGAACGCCCGGTCCGCGCCGGCGGCGAGCGCGACCCTGGCCATCCGGGCACCGCTGACGTTGGCGTTCGTCGCCACGCTGACCTCCGCCTCCGGGTTCGCGGTGTGGATGGTGCCGGCGAGCGTTCCCACGAGCTCGCCGAAGGCCGGCCGGTCCACCCCGTCCAGGCCCTCCAGGTCGAGGTTCACTCCGTCGATGCCGTGGGTCACCACGAATGCGGCGGCCTCCGCCACGAACGCGTCGCGGTAGGCGGCCTTGGCGAGGAACTTCTTGTTCTTGCTCGTGCCGAACGACTCGAACGTGATCACGACCCGCACGCCGGCGGCGTGGGCGTGCTGGATGATCGTGTCGGCCCGGGGGCTCGTGAACGCCTCATAGCCCGGTCCGCTCAGGATCAATGTGCCGTTCTGACGGACCCCCACCCCGAAGAATGCGATCGTCGTGAGCAGGTCGTAGCGGAGATAGGCGTCGGTCCAGTCGGCCATGGACCAGTAGGGCAGGAACCCGAAGACCTCCGTGGGCCGGTGGACCACCTGATCGGACCGGAGCGGCGATGGCGACGGTACGACGCTCGCCAGCGCGACCGAGGCAGCCGACGGAACGCTCGCCCCCGGGGTGCCGGAGGCCGTCGGTCCGAGGGTCACCGAGCCGACCAGTCCCACGACGAGCACCGCGCAGAGCCCGAGGCCGAGCAGCGTGGTGCGAGCGTGGAAGCGGTCGGTCATGGTCGCCTTCGGGTGCGGTGTGAGCGAGGACGGGACGGACGCCACCCACCCGCGGTGACGGCCGGCGCACGAGCGAGCCGGTGAGGCCGGGCCGGCCGTGCGGCCGGTGGCCGGCGCGGACGATGGTCCGGACTGGCGCCGATGGACGCCCGGGTGCCATACTACCGCCCGGCGACCCACGCGCCGCAGACGGGGCAATCGAAGACCGTCGCCCACAGGCAGGCGTCCGATCTGGCTCACCCGGAGTCGGACCACCTCCATCCCACCCCGTCCCTGCCGTCCGGCGACCCGTTCCACCGTTCGTCGCGGCTCCGTGCCCGGCGCTCCGGCAGCGAGGAGGCAGGACATTGCGGTTGACGCATCACGGCGCCCAGCGGGCGTCTCTTCGAACCGACGATCTCGTCACGCCACGGACAAGCACCACCAGGCGCCGGCGGCTCACCCGGCTGGCGCCCCTCGCGGCGGCGTTCCTCGGCGTGGCCGTCCTTGGGTTCATGCCGGCGACGGCGAGCGCGGCGTCCGCCCAGCGAGTGGTCGTCGTCGTGGGCCCGGTCGAGAGCCAGACCGCCCGGTACGTCGCCGACGGCAAGGCGCTCGCCGCGCAGGCTCGCTCGTACGGCGCCAGCGTCACGGCGATCTACAGCCCGAACGCCACGTGGACGAAGGTCAAGAAGGCGCTCCAGGGCGCCGATCTCCTCATCTATCTCGGCCATGGCAACGGCTGGCCAAGCCCGTACGCGCCGTTCCGCGCGACGTCCAAGGACGGCCTCGGGCTGAACGCTTCCGCCGGCCACGGCAACTCGAACGTGAAGTACTACGGCGAGTCGTACCTCATCAGCTCGGTCCGGATGGCGTCCCACGCGGTGGTCATCCTCAACCACCTGTGCTACTCGGCCGGCAACTCCGAGCAGGGTCGAGCGGATCCGAGCCGGAGCGTCGCGAAGCAGCGCATCGACAACTTCGGGGCGGGCTTCCTGCGCACCGGCGCGGATGCCGTCTTCGCCGAACCTCGGGGCAACCCCTCGTACATCCTCAAGGACCTGTTCAAGTCGTCCAAGACGATGCGCCAGATCTTCTGGGACTCGCCCCAGGCGAAGCACACCTACGCGTTCTCGTTCAGCTCGAAGCGCACCAAGGGCACGACGGCGATCTCGGATCCCTACGCGCCGACCAAGTACTACCGCTCGGTCATCGGCTTCCTCGACACCAAGGCCACGACCTGGCGCTGAGCCAACGGTGGGGGTGACCGACCGGTCCTGCCCAACCCGGGCCTCTCGCGCCTCGCGGGCGGCCCGGAGGGCGGGATCCCGGCGGCCAGTGCACGCGGTTCCTCGACCGGCCGACCGAGAGACGCAGAAGTCCACGGGAGTACCATCGGAACATGGGCACGCCGACGAGCATCGACCGCTTGCCGTTCACCGGTGACGAAGAGGCCGACCGCCTGCTCGCCGCCGATCCTCTGGCCCTGCTGATCGGGTTCGCGCTCGATCAGCAGGTCACCGTCCAGAAGGCGTTCTCGGGCCCGCTCGAGATCCAGCGCCGGACCGGCACGCTCGACGCCGCGAAGCTGGCCGCGATCGAACCGGAGGCGTTCGCCGAGCTCTTCCGGCAGCGCCCGGCGATCCATCGCTTCCCCGGCTCGATGGCCGGCAAGGTGCAGGCGCTCGTCGCGGCCGTCGCCCGCGACTACGACGGCGACGCCTCCCGGATCTGGACCGGGGCGGCCGACGCCCGCGACCTGGAGAAGCGGCTCCTGGGCCTGCCCGGGATCGGCCCGATGAAGGCCAAGACGCTCCTCGCGATCCTCGGCAAGCGCTTCGGCATCAAGCCCGCTGGCTGGGACGACGTCGCCCCGAAGACCCCCACGCTCGGGGACGTCGACTCGCCCGAGGCGCTCGCGCGCTACCAGGCCGGCAAGCGCGCCTACAAGGCCGTGCTGCGGTCCGGCGGCAGCGCCGCCGAGGCAGGGGCGGCCGCGATGGCCGTCGACGAGCGAGGCTGACTCCCGGAACGTCGGGTCGACGACGAATCGAACGACCCACGTCCTTCCCGGGCGTGGGCCGGTGGTCGCGTTGAGCCGGGCATCGGCCCAGCTCAGCCTGGTGTGCCGGCGCGGGTATCGCTGCTGATGTTGCCCGCGCGGGGCACCGTGGCGAGGTTGCTCGAACCGCGGGTCGCGTCCACCGTCATCGGCAGCGTGGATGCGGGGGTCCGCATCGCTGCGCTCCGATCAGTCCGGGATTCCGGCTGGCGTCGTGGGTCCGACATGTCCGTGGGCTCCCTCGATGGCCGAATCGTACTCCCGTCGGCGAGGACTGTCGCGGCTCGGAGGGGGTGGCGGGCCGGCGTAGAATCGGTGGCCCAACGGGCCTGCAGGCGACGATGGCTCGACCAGCGCGCCGGGTCGGGGACAGACCACGGAGGTGTCGCGTGAACGCTTTCATCGTGGAGTTGGAGGACAAGGCCGGCGAGCTCGCCCGGGTGGCCGAGGCCATCGCCGAGAAGGGGATCGACATCACCGGGTTCGCCGGCGCGACGACCGGCGATCGCGGCGCGGTCGTCCTGATCACGAACGACGAGGAGGCGACTCGCAAGGTCCTTGCGGGCGCCCGGCTGAAGGTCCGCGAGGCCGAGATCGTCCCGACCGCACTCGAGGCCCGGCCCGGTTCACTCGCCGAGGCGGCGCGTCGCCTGGCCGATGCGGGCGTCAACATCCAGGCCGCCATGCCGATCGGGATGGCCGGCGACAAGGTCACGGTCGCCTTCGCCACGGACGATGCGGCCAAGACCCGCGGCGTGTTCGCCGAGGCGATCTCCGGTACCCGCCGCTGATCGTCCGGCGGTCGAGGACCGCCACCCGCCCCTCATCAGAGCCCCGGGTCCTGCCCGGGGCTCCTTTCTTCGCGCCCGGGGCTCCTTTCTTCGTGCCCGGGGCTCCTTTCTTCGTGCCCGGGGCTCCTTCGCGCCCCGCTTCGGTCGGCAGGGCCCGCCCCACCTCGATATTGTGTTTCCGAATGTCGGCCTTGACAAAGTGAAACAGCAACTTAACAATGTGGCACGACAGACAACGACAGAGGACCACATGCCACACGACGTGATCGCCACGTGCCCCGTCTGCGCCTCCGACCTCGCCGTCACCCGGCTCCATTGCGCCACGTGCGGGACGAGCCTGGAAGGAGAGTTCAGCGTTGGGCGGTTCGGCCGCCTCAGCCGGGAGCAGATGGCGCTGCTGGAGAGCTTCCTCCGGTCGCGCGGCAACCTGCGCGAGATGGAGCGCGAGCTCGGCCTGTCCTACCCGACCGTGCGGTCCCGCGTCGACGCCCTGGTCCGAGCCCTGGGCCTCGGCGACGGCGCCAGACTCGACGAGCCCGACGACGACGAAGCCGCGACCGAGACCGCCTCGACCGAGGACCCGGCGTCGTCCCGCCAGGCCGTCCTCGAGCGGCTCGCCCGCCACGAGATCAGCGCAGAGGCCGCCGCCGCGGCCATCCGCACCCTGAGGAGGATCCCCTGATGCCCACCGAGACCGGCTGGAGGCTGGACCACGTGATCGGCGCCCTGGGCGGCGTCTCCATCCGTGTCCCGTCGGGCGGCGTGACCGTCCAGGGCATCGACGGTGAGACGGCCCGCCTCTCGTCCCCGAGCGGCCACGATCTCAACGACGACTACGAGATCGAGACCGCGGACGGGCTCCTCGAGCTGCGCGCTCGCGAAGGGCGCTCGAGCGGATTCGGCCTGTTGACGGGCCGGCGCTTCGATCCGCTCCACGTGGAGGTGCCGCGCGGCGCCATCGTCCGCCTCGAGACCGCGAGCGGCAGCGTCCACGGCGACGGCCTGCGGGGCGAGCAGTACTACCGTGCGGCATCGGGCTCGGTGAAGCTCACGGACGTGTCCGGCGACATCACCGTGGACCATGTCTCGGGCGACGTGAAGATCCGGGGCACCGGGCCCCTTCGCCTGTCGGCGCGGACCGTGTCCGGGGACGTCAACGCCTCGGCGCCCGTCTTCGAGAAGTTCCAGGCCAGGACGATGAGCGGCGACGTGCGCCTGGCCGGGCGGTTCGTCGGCGACGGTCCGTTCGCGTTCGAGAGCGTGTCGGGCGACGTGTCGGTCGAGCTCGACGGCGCGGCCAAGATCGAAGGAGTCTCCGTCGCCGGGCGGATCCGGACCGACCTCCCGCATCGGTCGGGCGGATCCCCCGGTCGACGCTCCGTGGAGATCGGCGACGACGGTCCCCGGGTCATGTTCAAGACGGTCTCGGGCGACCTCCGGGTGACTCGCCCGAAGGCGAGGACGCCCGATCCCGACGCGCCACCGGAGGCCAGCGCAGAGCCCGGCGGCGTCCCGACAGGTCCGCTCGCAGCGCCGGTGGAACCCGCCACCCCGACCCTCGCCATCCCCCCGGTCCCCCCGATCCCGCCTATCGCCCCGATCGCCCCGATCGCCCCACTCGCCCCGCCTGCACCGCCGGTCGATGCAGCCGCAAGCGCGGCGACGGTCGAGACCCTCGCGTCACGGCGCATGACGGTCCTCCACGACCTGGAGAACGGCACGATCGAGGTGACCGAGGCGGCCGACCGGTTGGCCGCGATCGACGCCGAAGAAGATCGGATGCGGGGCGAGCCCCGGGTCGCCGGCGGCGGCCCGTACAGCGAGATGCGCTGGGACCACCGTGCCTGACGCCCTGGACGACGTCCTGCGCCTGGTCGCCGAAGGTCGTCTGACGGCGGACGAGGCGGCCCCGATCATCGCCGCGCTCGAGGCCGCCGACGCATCACCGGAGCCCGAGCCCGCGCCGGCCAGGCGCTGGTGGCAGGATCGAAGGCCCGACGGCTCACGTTCGGATGGCCCCGGCGCGGGTGGCCGCAGCGTGCGCCTGGAAGTGACAGAGAACGGGCGAACGGTCGTCAATCTCCGGCTCCCGGCCGGACTCGGAGAGGCGGCGATGCTCCGCGTCCCGGGCCTCTCTCCGGCCCAGGTCGAGCGGATCAGAAGCGCCCTCGCCGACGGGCTGCGCGGGACCCTCCTCGAGGCCGGCGAGGACGGCGACGGAGTCCGGATCTCGATCGACTGACCGCAGCACGGCCGCGTCAGTCGGCGGTCGGTTCGTCCAGCGGTTCGAACAGGCCCGGCGTGCCGCCGGCGTGCCAGAAGACGACGGTCCGGCCCTCGAGTTCGCCCGTCCGCGCCATCGCGACAAGGCCGGCCAACGCCTTGGCGGTGTAGATCGGGTCGACGAAGATGCCCTCGCTCCGGGCGAGCAGGCGCGCCGCCTCCTCGCTCGCGGCCGTCGGCCGGCCGTAGGCCTCGCCCAGCTGATCTCCCACGATCTCGATCGGACCGACGAGTGCCCGGTCGATGCCGACGAGTTCCGTGCCGATGGCAAGGAGCGTCGCCACGGGATCGACGAGTTCCTCGGGCGGATGCGCCACCGCCACCCCGACGACACGGGTGGAAAGCCCGGCGCGCGCCAGGCCGACGAGCAGGCCGGCCTGCGTCCCACCCGTCGCGGTCGGCAGGACCACGGTGTCGAGGCTGGTCCGGGTGTGCGCCGCCTGATCGGCGAGTTCCAGACCGGCGAGGATCGAGCCCACGACTCCGATCGGGCCGGAACCGCCGGTCGGCACGAGATACGGGCGGTGCCCGGCCGCCCGCAGCTCGGCCACGATCAGGTCGACGGTCGTGGCACGGTCTTCCCGCGACTCGGTCGCCGTGACGTGGACCACGGCGCCGAGGAGCTCGTCGAGGCGCTGGTTCGGCCCTGGTCGGTCCATCGGTGGCCCCGACAGGACGAGGTGCACGCGGAGCCCGGCCTTCGCGCCCGCGGCCGCGGTCAACCGGGCGTGATTGGACCAGCGCCGGCCCGTGGTGACGAGCGTGTCGGCCCCCTCGTGCGAGGGCGGCCCCGACGAGGAACTCGAGGTTGCGCAGCTTGTTGCCGCCGAACGCGAGCGGAAGGAGGTCCTCGCGTTTGATCCAGATGTCGGTCCCACCGCCGATCGCTGCCGTGAATCGGGGCAGGTGCTGGAGCGGCGACGGACCATCGAGCAGGGCGAACCGCGGCAGGTCGGGGGTCCAGCGTGCGCCGGGCCAGCGCCGCGTCACCGCGGCGCCTTCGCTCGGGAGTCTTGCGCCTGCGCCCGGGAGTCTGGGGCCATGGCTCCGATGGTACGCGGCCGATATCATCGACGCCGTCCCTCGATCCGACGAAGGAGCGCCCGCATGGCCGTCCGCGTGACCCGTGATGCCTGGCTCATCGGCGCCGGCCAGCATCCGGGCATGGAGCGGGCGATCGCGATCTCCGTCAACACCGTGGGCTCGCGCGGCCTGTACTCCTCGATCGTGACCACCGCGCCGGGCGAGCAGACGCGCGTCCACCATCACGGCGATTGCGAGACGAGCATCTACGTCCTGGGCGGCGAGGCCCACTACACGTTCGGGCCGACCGGCGTGGAGGAGCAGTTCGACGCCGTCGCCGGTGACTTCATCTATATCCCGGCGGGCGAGATCCACGTGGAGGCGAACGCGTCCGCCACGGCGCCCCTGGTCGTCCTCCTGTCCCGCAACTGCCCGGATTCGATGAACGTGTACCCATTCGACGACGAGCCCGGGTGAGCCCGGCCCCGTCGCTGGAGCCCTTCGCGGACGTCCTGCGCCGCCACGGCCTGGCGGATGTCACCGAGTCGCCCTTCCCCAACGACGGCTGGTCCGGGGCGCGGCTGGCCATGCGCGAGCGTGGCGGCGAGCGGTTCGTCATCAAGCGCGACAGCCCGGCCTGGGACTGGATCGCCCGGGCGACCCTGGACGGGCCGGTCCTGCGCGAGGCCTGGTTCGCGGCGCACGGTCCGGCCCTGCCGGCTCTGCTGTGGGCGCCGTATCGCGGCGCCGGTGCGGACGAGGCAGCCGGACCCGGGGTCGTCGCGCTGCTGATGCCCGACCTGAGCGATGTCCTTCTGCCGTGGGAGGAAGCGGCGGACCTGGTGACCCTGGAGCGCGCGCTGGATGCGATGGCGACGCTGCACACCCACGCGTGGCCGGACGGGGCGCTCGGGCACGGTCCATGGTGCCCGCTGCCGGAGCGCCTCCTCCTCCTGTCCAGGCCGGCCGCCGAGCGTTACCGGGCCGCCGGGAATCCGGTCGGCGAGCGGTTCCTGACCGGCTGGGAGGCGTTCGACGACGCCGCGCCGCCGGCGGCGCGCGGGCTGATCGCAGGACTCTCGGACGACGTGACGCCGCTCGTGCGAGCGCTCGGCGGGCTCCCGTCGACCCTCCTGCACGGCGACCTCAAGCTCGCGAACGTCGGCTTCGCGCCCGACGGGCGGGTCGCCCTCATCGACTGGCAGATGCTGACTGTCGCCCCGGTGGCGGTCGAGCTGGGCTGGTTCCTCGTGTCCAACGCGCCGTCACTGCCGCTCGGACCAGAGGCGGTCCTGGAGCGCTACCGGTCGGCCCTGGAGGCGGCCGGCGGGCACGGCCATGATCGGCGACTGGGACGCCCAGGTCGACCTGGCGATCCTGGTCGGCCTGCTGCTCCGGGGCTGGCGCAAGGGCCTGGACGCGGCGGCCCGGGCACGCTACCCCTCCGGCGAACGCGCCACGGACGACCTCGCCTGGTGGTCGGCGCGCGCCGTGGAGGCCGCCGCACGGCGTCTCTGACGGCCCGCGCCTATCATCGGGCGATGCAGTTGCGTCGCTTCTTCGGGCTCGCCCCGATCGCGTCCGGGTCCGACGGGTCGGCGGCGACCGATCCGGATGCCGTGGCCGTCCGCCGCATCGTCGACCGGCTCGAATCGATGCCCGAGGATGACGCCCGCAAGATGGCGACCTTCGCTTACGTCCTCGCCCGCGCGGCTGCCGCCGACTTCGGGATCAGCGACGTCGAGACCCGCCGGATCGAGTCGATCCTCGTGGAGCAGGGCCTGTCCGAGCCGCAGGCGGTCCTCGTGGCCGAGATCGCGAAGAGCACGGCCCGGCTGATCGGCGGGACCGAGGACTACATCGTCACCCGCGAGTACCGCGCGCTGTCCACCCCCGACGAGCGCCTGGCCCTCGTTCGTGCCTGCTACCTCGTGAGCGCCGCCGACGACACGATCACGGCCGGGGAGTCGTCGGTCCTCGACGAGATCGCCCGCGAGCTCGACCTCGAAACGCCCCAGGTCACGGCGATCCGGGCGGAGTTCGGGGATCGCTTCTCGGCCGTCCAGGCGATGCGTCGCGCCGCTCCCTGACCGGCCGCTCGCGCGGGAGATCAGGTCCGCTGGCTGCCCTCGTTGCCGCGGTCTCGCAGGAAGCGTTCGATGTCGGAGATGAGGTCGTCGCCCGACGGGAGCCGCGATTCATCGACCATCGATTTCGAGCCTGGTGACGTAGGCGCGGGTCGAGTCGTCGGCCTCGGCCGCCAGGTCGAGCCGGTCGCGGAGCTTGCGCGCGTCGTCCGGCAGCTCGCCCAGGTCGATCTCCTCGCCGAGATGCCGGCCCACCGACCGGAGCAGCTCGCTCGCCGCGGCCGGGTAGGCGCCACTCATGTAGTGGGGGATCTGGGCGAAGTAGCCCACGGTCGGGATCCCGGACGCCGAGACCGCCATGTCGAGCACCGAGATCGCCGCGGCGGGGACCCTGAGGAGCCCCTCGGGTCCTGGCTGGACGTCCCCGCGCAGGAGCCCACGGCGCGATTCCGTGCCGAGGATCGGCACGGGGCGGGTGTGCGGAACGGCAGCTGGGATCGCCCCGAGGCTGATCCACTGGCTCACGTCCAGCTGCCGGGCGAAGTCCACCGCGGACTCGGCGAGCTCGCGCCAGCGATAGTCCGGTTCGTGACCGGTCAGCACGAGCACGTCCTTCTCGCCGACGCGAGTCCGGTACAGGACGATCTCGGGCCAGGTCAGGTCGGACGGGCGCCCGTCCTCGATCTCCAGGATCGGCCGCCGGGCGCGGTAGTCGAAGATGAGGTCGTTCTCGAATGTCGCCGCGACGTCTGCGCCGTCGACGAGCCGCTCGGCCGCGGTCGTGGCAGCGGACCCCGCGTCGACCCAGCCGTCGAAGGCGACGACCACGGACGGCGCGACGAGATCCTCGTGCGGCTCCAGGCGATACAGGACCACGCCCACAGGATAGGCCACCCTCCGCGGGCCGGAGGCCGGCGCCTGCGTCTCAGCGCGCCTCGCTGATCTCGAACAGGTGGCCGTCCGGGTCGCGGAAGAAGCAGCGGACCTCGCGTCCCCAGTCGTACGGCGGCGTGAGGAAGGCCGCGCCCCGGCCCCGGAGCGTGTCATACGCCGTCCGACAGTCGGGGACCCGGATCGTCATCGCATGGCTGACCGCGTCCGGTTCCGGCGGGGCGGTGAACGTGACCGTCGGCTTGTCGGGGGTGGGTTCGCCGCCGGTGACGAGGAGGAGCCACGTACCGGCGAGTGTGAGCACGGCCGACGTTCCGCCGTACTCGCGATAGAGCTCGGCGCCCAGGACGTCCACATACCAGGCCCGCGACCGGTCCATGTCGGTCACCACGAGGATGTGGGTCATCTCCATCCCCGGCGCGGGGAATGGAACCAAGGACCCGTCAGCCATCGACCTGGATGAGGGTCTGTCCGCCGAAGGCCATCCCGCCACCGATCTGGTACGCATCGGCCAACTTGTTCCACTCGACAAAACGTGGGTCGTCGTCGTGGAGATGGTGCCCGTCGCCGTCTGCGAACACGGCCAGGATCAGGTATTGGATCGCACCGTCCCTGGGTTGCGAGCTGATGTCCATCCTGCTCAGGGACGCCCGGACGAGCACGCCTCGGGCATGGAAGTCGTTCCAGATCGGCAGCTCGTGCGCTCGGAACCCGGCCTCGAACTCGGCGACCAAGTCCGGCTTCACGCTCAGGACGACGGCGATCGTCTCCATCTCCTGCCTCCTCCACTCCACTCGCCACCCGGCGTTGTCAGGCGCCCCGGTCATCCCCCTCCGATCCGACCGCGCGCCACAACGGCACGGGCACAGGGATGCCCTTCAGCTCGGTTTCGCCGAGCGGCTCGAATCGCACGCCGCGCGCGCCCCACCCGTCGACGACAGCCTGCGACACGAGAACCTGGCCGGCCCCGGCGCGCGACGAGATGCGCGACGCCAGGTTGACGGTCCGGCCGTAGACATCGCCGTCGCGCTGAACGACAGGGCCGGCGGCGATCCCGGCGTGCCCGGGCGGCAGGCCGGCGGCCTCGATCGAGGAAACGAGCTCGAGGATCGCCGGCACCGCCGTCGTGGCGTCCGGGAAGTCGAGCATCGCCCCGTCACCCAGGAGCTTCACGAGGCGGCCTCGATGGCGGCGGGCGGCGTCGTCGGCCAGCTCCTGGAGGCGTGCGGCGGAGCGGGCAGCCAGTTCGTCGCCGGCGGTTTCGGTCAGGATCGTGAAGCCCGTCAGATCGACGAAGGCGACCGCGGGCGGATCATTCGATCTCGGTGGTCGAAGACCCTCCCGCTCGAGGGCATCCTCGAAGCTCTCGACATTGAGCGCCGTGATCGCATGCATCGTGATCCGCTGCTGGAGCCACACCAGGAACGGCGGAAACATCTCGGCCAACCGGGTCGAGCGCTCGCCGATGAGGGCACTCATCTCGGCGCTGTAGCCCCGTTCGGCGACCAGGGGCTGGTAGACGACCTCGCCCCAGAGCGACGTCCAGCCGTCCACCATCCGGCGCATGCCTTCACCCACGAGGCGCGCGGCACGGAGGTACGGCTCCGGCTCGTCGCCGGCGAGACTCCAGGCGTCCAGGAATGCCGCGACCGCCGCTTCCTCGTCGATTCGCAACCGCGCGTCATCCGCGGGTTCGGCGAGGCCGAGCGCGGCGTACACGGGCGCGAGCAGGCCCGCCCGGGCGCCGAACGTCTCACGGAACGCCCCGAACGTCCGCTCGGACCGAGCGGCGGGCGGCAGGAAGTAGCGGCCGATGTAGTCGAGGTTCGCAAATCGGGTGACGACGCTCGAGCCGAGGATGTCGAGGCCGATCCCCGCCGCTTCGAGCCGCAGGACGGTCTCCACCCGCGGGATGTCGGCGGGCTCGTGACGCCCCGGGCGGACCTCCGGGAGGGCGCCCGTCGCGACGATCTCGGCGATGTGCTCGACGGTCGTGCCGGTCTCATCGGCCAGCTCGGCAGCGCTGATGGTCCGTCTTGGTTCTTCGGCCATCGACCAAGTGTCGGCCCGGCGGCGGCGCGGCGCAATGGGATCGGCGCTGGGGGATGTCGCCACCGAGAGGCCAGTCATGAGCGAGACGTCACGGAGACGGCGGTCGGGGAGCATCCTGTCGCTGGGCATCGGCAGTTCGCGCGCGGCTGCGATCCGATGCCCCGGGCGCGGGGGATGGAGGGTCCGATGGCCAACGTGGAGATGCGGATCTGGGGGATCATCGGCGCCGCGTTCGCCGGTGCCTTCGCGATCTGGCTCCTGTTCATCCCCGACAAGGCGAACGACTTTGCCTGGATCATCGAGCCGAGACTCGCCCAGGTCTTCATCGGCGGCGGCTACATCTTCCGGACGGCGTTCTTCCTCAACGTCGCGATCTGGCCGCGCTGGGAGCGCTTCCGCTGGATCTTCTGGGGCAATCTCGCGTTCACCGGGACGCTTCTGCTGGCCACGTTCTGGCACGCTGACCAGATCCGCTGGGGAACGTTGATCGGCCATGCCTGGCTCATCCTGTACGTCGCCGAGCCGGCCGCCCTCATCTACTTCGCCATCGGTCGCTCGCTCCGTTCGGCTCCGCTGCCGGATGCCGTGCCGATGCGGCGCGGCTTCGTCCGGTTCCTCATCCTGGAGGCGGCGCTGCTCGCGATGTTCGGGGCCCTGCTCATCCTGGACCCGGAGTTCGCGACGACCCGCTGGCCGTGGGAGCTCAACCCCATGGATTCGACCATCGTCGCGGCCTGGTTCGTGGGCTGGTCCGTCTGGTGCGGGACGATGGCGTTCGCGAACGACTGGCGGGAGGTCCGCCAGGCGGCCTACCTGAACATCGTCGCCGGCGCCGGGATCCTGGGAGCGAGCCTGCTTTCGCTGTCCCTGTTCACCTCGCCGCGCGCGCCCGGCTACCTGATCACGATCGCGGTGCTGACCGTGCTGATGGCCGTCTTCGCCTGGCGGCAGGAGCAGGCGGCGTAGGCGTCGAGGGTTCGATCGTCTCGGCCCACCAGGCGAGGATCGCGTCGGCGATGTCGTCCGGGGCGTCCTCGTCGAGGTAGCGGCCCACCTTCACCAGCGGGACCGTGCGCGCGGTCGGGAAGAGCGCCTGCCAGCGAGCGAGGACGTCCGTGCCCAGGCCGACGCTCCCGTCGGCCCACAGCAGGAGGGCAGGCTTCGTCGCAAGGCGGGGCAGGTCCGCCTGCACCGCGCGAAGCGCCGCCCGGCCGGCCACGATCTCGCGAGGGAAGACCCGCATCGTCGCCCGTCGGCCGCGCGGGAACGGGCCCGCGTACGCTGCCTTCTCGGCCGGCGTGAGCTTCGCCCGCTTGAGCGACAGCGGCAGGAACAGGCGCAGGATGAGGTCGAGCCGGTCAACGAGGAGCGGTCCCAGCGGACCGCCGAACAAGGCCGAGAACATCCGGGTCGACAGGCTGTTCATCGGCCAGGCCCAGGTGTTGCCGATGACGAGCGCCCGGATGAGCTCCGGCCGGCGGCCGGCCAGGCCGAGGCCGATCGGGCCTCCCCAGTCGTACATCACCGGGGTCAGGTCGGCCAGTCCGAGGTGGTCCACGAGGCGCTCGACGACCGCCGACTGGGACGGCGGCTTCAGGTCGAACGCGTCGGCGGCCACGGACAGGCCGAACCCGGGGTAATCGGGTGCGACGCAGCGGAAGGTGGGAGCGAGCCGGACGATGACGTCGCGCCACCCGAACGACCAGCTCGGGTTGCCGTTGAGGAACAGGAGGGTCGGGCCCGTCCCCTCGTCGACGTAATGCACGAGATGGCCGTCGATCTGGGTCCAGCGATCGGTGAACGGGTAGAGATCGGACGGGACCCAATCCGGCCTTGTCGGCACGTCGGTCAGCACCGGGCCATGATGGCACGGGACGACGGCCCGGATGACGGAGGTGAGGACATGACCAAGGAGATCATCGTTACGACGCAGGCGCCCGGGTCGCTGGCCGCCTACAGCCAGGCGGTCAAGGCGTCGGGCCTGGTCTTCGTGTCCGGTCAGGGTCCGTTCGACCCGTCGACCGGGAAGATCCTCGGCGCCACGATCCAGGAGCAGACCAATCAGTGCCTGGTCAACATCCAGGCGATCCTGCGGGCCGCCGGCAGCTCGCTCGACCAGGCGGTGAGCGCCACGTTCATCCTGGCCGATCCGGCCGACTTCGCCGGGATGAACGAGGAGTGGCAACGCTGGTTCCCGGCGAACCCGCCCGCCCGCCAGGGTGCCAAGCTGCCGCTTGACGCGCCGAACCTGAAGATCTCGATCGCGCTGATCGCCGAGGCGTAGGCCGTCGAGCCACGGCGCTGACCTGCCTCGGGGTTGACGCCGCGCGGCCTTGTCGCGGAGCATTGACGGGCGGACCTGCCCTGGCCCGCGGCTGCGCGTCCCCCAACGGCCCGAACGCCCGTCCTGCGCGCCCAAACCGAGGAAGACGATGACGCGAACGACGGCGGCGGACGAAGCCGCGGCAGCGGAAGAAGCCGCGCTCAACCTGTCCCCTCGAGCGAAGCTCGAGATCCTCTTCGCGATCCTGCTCGCGATGTTCCTGTTCGCGCTCGACCAGACCGTCGTGGGCACGGCCCTCCCGCGGATCGTCACCGATCTGCAGGGCAACAGCCTGTACACCTGGGCGATCACGATCTACCTGCTGACGTCCACGATCAGCGGGCCCATCTACGGGAAGCTGTCGGACCTGTTCGGCCGGCGCCCGATCGTGATCTTCGCGGTGAGCCTGTTCCTCATCAGCTCCGCGTTGTGCGGCCTCAGCCAGGAGATGTGGCAGTTCATCCTGTTCCGCGGGCTCCAGGGCCTGGGCGGCGGTGCCGTCTTCCCGATCGCGCTCGCGGTGGTCGCCGACCTCTACACGCCCGCCGAACGCGGCAAGTACCTGGGCTTCTTCGGGGCCGTGTTCGGGCTCTCCTCGCTCGTTGGTCCGGGCCTGGGCGGGTTCATCACGGACACGTTCACCTGGCACTGGATCTTCTTCATCAACATCCCGATCGGGCTGGTCGCCCTGTTCATCCTGTTCCGGCTGCTGCCCGCCATCCGGCGGCCCGAAGCCGCCCGACACATCGACTACGTCGGCGCGCTCGTCTTCGCGCTCGCCATCGCGCCCTTCCTCATCGGCCTGACGAACAAGGGCGGGACCCATCTCGTGGATGGGGCGCAGGTCGCCAACGGCTGGGCCGATCTCAGCGTGGGCGGGTTCATGGCCATCGGCCTCGTGTTCGCCGCGATCTTCGTGTGGATCGAGTCGCGCGTCCCGGAGCCGATCGTGCCGCTCGGCCTGTTCCGCATCCGGACGTTCTCGATCTCGGTCGCGGCGATGTTCCTGGCCGCGTTCGGGTTCTTCACCCTCGTGGTCTTCCTGCCGCGCTGGTTCCAGACCGTCGCCGGAGACAGCGCGACGGCCTCCGGCTACAGCCTCCTGCCGCTCCTGGGCGGGCTCATCGTCAGCGCGATCGCCTCGGGCCAGATCGTGGCCCGGGTGGGCCGCTACAAGTTCCTGATGTTCGGCTCGCTGCTGCTCCTGGCCGTTGGCATGCTGCTGGCGACGAACCTCCACGCCGACACGCCGCGGCCGGCGCTGTGGCTCTGGATGATCCTGGCCGGTCTGGGCATCGGGCCCTCGTTCGCCGTGTTCACGCTCATCGTCCAGAACGCCGTCTCGCCCGACCGGATCGGGACGGCGACGAGCAGCCTCACGTTCTTCCAGCAGATCGGCGGGACGGTGGGCCTCACGATCGCCGGGACGATCTTCGCCGACCGGCTCTCGTCGGAGTTTGCCGTCCAGCTCGCGAATGCGGGCGTGCCCCCGCCGATGATCGGTCAGTTGCTGGCGGCGTTCGGCGGGGGAGGCGGCGGTGGGGCCGTCGATCCCACGGGCACGGGCGACGTGGGGGCTCGCATCCTCGCCGGCGTTCCTCCGGAGCTTCAGTCGACGGTCGCGCCGCTCATCCCCGGGATCGTCCATGCCATCCACGAGGCGTTCTCGATCGCCCTCGCATCCACCTACTGGGTCGGGATCGTCGGCGCGGTCGTCGCCGCCCTGCTCGTGCTGCTCCTCAGGGAGACGCCGATGCGGACGACATTCGACTTCGCGGCAGCATCGCCGGAGGAACCGGCCGCCTGATATCGAGCGTCCTCTCGAACCTCCAGCTCGAGGATGTCGCACTCCTCGCCTGGACGGGTCTCGTCTGGCCCGTGCTTCGCGGCGTGCTCCCGGGTGAGTTCGGCCCGGGGTCGATGCTCGACGAAGGACATCCGATCCGCGGGCTCGCCTGGGCGCTGGCGGTCATCTGCGCGTTCATCGTCATCGCCTCGCACGAGGAGGTCATCCCCGGCGCGGCGCCGACGCCGCACATCGCTGTGACGGAAGGCGACCCGGAG
Source organism: uncultured Chloroflexia bacterium (assembly GCA_963719285.1). GTDB lineage: Bacteria > Chloroflexota > Limnocylindria > Limnocylindrales > CSP1-4 > C-114. Next base: position 1,267,763 of record CAVRBO010000001.1, on the reverse strand, counting down.
GCGCGCTTCGCCATGTTCGGGCCGCTTGCCGGCGGGATGGGACTGATCGCCGCGGGCGCGCTGGCCGGCCTCGGGCTGCCGCGCGACCTGGGCTTCGCGGCGGTATTCCTCGGCATCCCGGTGCTGTTCGTTATCAGCAAGCTCAAGGTCAGTCCGGCGCTTCCCCATCGCACCCGTCGCCTGCTGCTCACGCCGTTCCTGCTCGTGGCGGCCAGCGTGTTCGCCGACTTCGTGCGCTCCATCGGCCTGGGGCCGGAGCTCCTGAGCGATGCGTTCGGGAGCGCCACGAACGCCGGCGGCAGCCTGTCCGACGCGCTCCTGTCGACCGCCGGGATCGTCAGCCTGTTCGTCCTGGCCGCCGCGCTGTTCTACGCGATGTTCGTCGCGGTCCCGCGCCAGCTCATCGAGTCCGACGGCGGCCTGGGCCGCTGGACGCTCCGGTTCGCGTCATTCGTCGTGGGCGCACTCACCGGGATCGGACTGCTGGCGAGCTTCGGCTTCTAGCGTTCCGCGGAAAGATCAGACCGGGCCGATCGGGTCGCCGAGGCGGACCTCGCCAGGTTCGATGATGTCGGCCACCACGCCACACGGCAGCGGCTCCGTCGTCTCGAGCGAGCCGCGGATCCGCTGCAGGATCCCGAGCGTGTCGAAGGTGGGGATGCCCGTGTCGGGGTCCTGGGTCGTGACCGCGCAGCGGCCCACGTTGCCGAACGGGCGGATGAGCGCTCCGCCGACCCGGACGTCGCGGCCGATCCAGCCGTCCTCGGCGAACGCCTCCACGTCGTCGATCCCGAACGTCATCCGGAAGCGCCGTCCGTCGATGGGGTCGGTCTCCTCGCCCGCGTGGGCGAGTGTCGCCAGGGCCGCGGTCGAGAGAAGGGTCGCGGTCGGGCCCCGATCGATGCCCTGGCCGGTCCCGATCGGCGCCACGATGCGAAGGTCGTGGCCCGTCCACGACGCGAGCGCCTCGCTCCATGGCCCCACGAGCGGTCGCACGGTCCGCGGCTCGCCGAAGAACCAGGCGTCCACGGGATCGCCGAGGGCCACCTCGCCACACACGTCGGGCCGGTCGGGAAAGCGGAGCGTCAGGCGGCCGCCGGTCGGGTCGTAGTCGGGCCGGATCGTCACCAGCCGGCCGATGCGCTTGCCGTTCACCAGGCGACCCTGGCCGTCCACGACCGCGAAGGCCCGATCGCCGGCGATCCCGGTCGTCTCGAGCCGCGCGCGATCGAGATGGAGGAGCGCCATCGACTTGACGAGCGCGATCGCGATCCAGGCGACACGGCCGGTGGGCTCGGTCATGACCGCATCATCGCCGAAGCCCGCGACGGGTGCCCGGGCGATGGACGCTCGGGGTCAGGCGGACTTCACGAACGGCGCGATCCGGGCCCACAGGGCGGGCTTGGGCAACGCGCCCACGATCCGGTCTTCGACCTTCTCACCGCGCATGACGAGCATCGTCGGGATACTCATCGCGTCGAACCGGCGCGACAGGCCCGGATTCTCGTCCACGTTGACCTTGACGATCTTGAGCCGGCCGGCGTGCTCGCGGGCGAGCTCCTCCAGGATCGGACTGACGAACCGGCACGGGCCGCACCACGGCGCCCAGAGGTCCACGACGACGGTCGGAGCGGCCTTCGTCTCGACCTCGAACGTCGCCTCGTTCGCGTTCACGACCCACGGCAGTGGCTTGCCGCAGGTCCCGCAGTGCGGGGCACCGCGCTCCGCCGGCGCGATCCGGTTCTTCGCTCCGCAGGCGGCGCAGGTCAGCATCGAGATCGGTCGGGGTGTGGCCATCGCGCACAGCGTACCCACGCCGGCCGTGGGGCGCCTACGATGCGCGACATGAGTGCCCTGCCTCGATCCGTCCTGGACTTTCTGGACACGGCCCCGCTCGCCCACGTGGTCACGCTCGGGCCGGACGGAACGCCGCAGGTCTCGTTGGCCTGGGTGGGCGTGGAGGACGACGAGATCGTCATCGGGACGCTCGGCGATCAGGCCAAGCTGCGCAACATCCGCGCGGACCCACGGGTCGCCCTCTCGTTCGAGGCGCCCGGCAGGAACGAATACGGCCTCGACCACTACCTGGTCGTGAACGGCCGGGCCAGGGTCACACAGGGCGGGGCGGCCGCGCTGCTCCAGCGCCTGGCCCACCGCTACCTCGGCCCGGACGTCGTGTTCCCCGGCATGCCGAACCCGCCGGCGGGCTTCGTCATCCGGATCGCGCCGGACGCGATCGCGGGGATCGGCCCCTGGAAGTGAGGGTCGGCGGTCGCCCTCTTCCGGCGGTGGCGGTGGCGGGCCGTCGTGTTCGACTCGGTGCGGCGTGGGACTCAAGTCCGGGTTGACTCCCGGATCGCCGACTCGATAGCATGGCCGGGCCTGACGAGACGGCCGGGCGACACCAGATCGACCCGGTCATCCCAGCAGGCGCCCGACGCTCAGATCGGTGATCTTTCGCCGGCAAGGCGCAAGGGCCAAGCCACTTCGAGTTGCTCGAAGGAGCTTCCTGCCCCCGAGGCTCGCCCGAAGGGGTCCTCCGCGCAGGGGGAATGCGCATGTTGCTCGTGGTGCAGTTCCCGATCTCGGACGCCAGAGCATTCGCGAGCGCGCCCACGGCCAGGCTCGACCGACCCGAGTGGCCCGAGCCGGTCACGTTCGGCGATCCCCAGTTCGTCCGGCGCTTCGGGCCGGCGGCCGAGCGGAGCCTCGGGCCGGACGCCGCGTGGACGGATGAGAAGGTCTACTGCCAGGCGCGGCGGGCGATCCGGTTCCCCGGCCTGCGCCTTGCCCGGGTCGGTGCCGGACCCGGTGCCCGCACGATCCGCCCGCATGTCGTCTTCCGGCGGCTGTTCTGCGACGCGACGACCGCCGTGGCCCGGGTCGAGGTGGGGTTCGCCTCCTCGATCGCGCGCCGCCAGGCGATCGGTCCGGATGGCGTCGAGGCTCTCATCGGCGACATCCTGGCCCTCGACACGCAGGTCTACGAGCCTCCGAACGGAGACGTGAAGGCGGCGCTGGCCGGACAGAGCAAGCGGCTGGGGGAGCTGTTCGCCCACGCGACGTCGAAGCGCAAGGGTGGACAGGCCACGCCCCAGGAACTGGAGCTCGTCCGGGTCGGCCGACCCATGGTCGTGGCGGAGTTCGAGCAGGACGAGATCACTGGCTTCCCGAAGAAGGCGAAGGCGATCCAAGGGGTCATCCCGGGCGACGCGGGGATCGCCTATCAGGACGCCCGGCCGATGCCGCTGTGGCTGCTCCGCCGCGGAACCGTCGCCGAGCCGATCCTGCGCAGCCTGAGACTGTCGCTGTTACGCCTTCACGCCGAGCGCGAGTGCCTGGACCGTGTCCTGGCCCACCTCCAGGCTGGGCGCATCACCTATAGCGTCGGCCTCGACACCAGTGACCGGCTCGTCCGGTATCTCGACGCGTCGACGAACCTGCTGGAGAAGAAGCGGACCTGGGGTGTGCAGCAATCGCAGCTCCTCGCGGCGATCAACGCCGCGGAGGGCGCGGCGCCGCCGTTCGATACGCAAGGCACGTTGGAGCGCCTCGACGACGTCCAGCGCCAGATCAGGATGAAGGTAGAGCGCTACGCGATCGAGCGTGGCGGCGGACCATATGTAGCGGCAGGAGGGACCCTCGTGGACAATCGCGGCGGCGTGAACATCTCGGGCGGGACCGTGACCGGCCCGGTCACCGGCACGATCAACGCGCAGACGATCGAGGGCAGCTTCAACACGGTCGCCAATTCCGCTGCGGCGCCCGAGGTCAAGCAAGCGATGTCGGAGCTCAAGGACACGCTCACGAAGACGGCGCCGCAGCTGAACGAGTCCGATCGCGACAAGGTCGAGCAGAGCTACGACCTGCTCGCGAAGGAGGCGGCCAAGCCGGAGCCCGTCGAGGCCTTCGTCAAGGCCGCCGGGTCGACCCTCGTGGAGGTCGGCACGCGCCTCGGCGACCTCGCCAAGCCCATCTCCATGGCCGTGAACGCGGTCCTGGGCGCGCTCAAGTTCGCGGCGCTCATCTAGCGCGGGTCCGGGCACCTCGCCCAGAATGGGCGCGGTGTCAGCCAAACGCCCCGGCCCGATCCTGCGCGACCCGAAGTTCGCGCGCCTCTGGTTCATCCAGGCGTCGACCCAGGTCGGCGGCAACATGGCGTTGTACGCGCTGACGATCCTGGTCTTCAATACCACCCGCTCGAACACCGCCGTCAGCGCGCTCGTCCTGTCGTTCCTCATCCCCTCGACCCTGCTGTCGGCGGCCGGCGGCGTCCTCGTCGACCGGCTCGACGTCCGGCTGGCGATGCTCGTCCCGAACGTGCTTCGGACCGTGCTCACCCTCGGGCTTGCGCTGGCCGGCGAGAACGTGATCGTGCTGCTCGCCCTGAACCTCGGGATCAGCCTCACGACCGTGATCCTCACCCCGGCCGAGGCGTCGATGATCCCGCGCATCGTCCCAACGGCGCAGCTCGAGACGGCGATGGGCGTGTTCAACCTCACGCTCCAGGCCTCATTCGCCGTGGGATTCGCGTTCCTGGGACCGGTCCTCGTGACCGTGGCGGGCCCCTCGGCCGTGCTGGGCGTCGTCACGGTCCTGTACGCGGCGGCGACCCTCGCGATCGTCCTCCTGCCGTCGGCCAAGCCCGTGGCGGCCGCGCCGGGGGCGGCGCGCATGGCGATCGGCGAACCCATCCGCCAGTTCCGCGAGGGCTTCGCGGCGATCGGCGGGAACCGCGAGGTGAGCCGGCCCTTGCTCCACCTGGCTGCGTCGGCCTCGCTCGTCGGGGTCATCGGCGTGCTCGGTCCGAACCTCGCCACGTCCATCGGCCTCGATCCGAAGAACCTGATCGTGGTCGTGCTGCCGCTGGGCCTGGGGGTGATCGCCGGCGTGTTCGGGCTGCGGTTCATGGGCGACGGCGTGCCGCGCCGACGGGCGGCCGAGGCCGGGCTGATCGTGTTCGGCCTGCTGGCGATCGGGATCTCGCTCGGCGCGGTCGCCGCGAAGTCCGCGGGCCTGCCGGTCATCCCGCTCGTGGCGATCGTGGCGTTCTTCGCGGGGGCCGCCTACGCGGCGACGAGCGTGTCGGCCCAGACCGCACTGTTCGAGCACATGCCGGCCGCCGTGCGGGGCCGGGTCTTCGGCATCCTCGCCTCGATCGTCAGCGCCTCGAGCCTCATCCCGATCCTCATCGCCGGGCCGCTGGCCGACGCGGTCAGCGGACCCACGGTCATCTCGATCGCCGCGGTGGGCGTCCTGGCGATGGCGGTCTGGTCGGCCACGTTCTTCGGTCCGCGCCGGCGAACAGACCGCTAGCTAGGTCGCCAGCTCCTCGAGGAACGCGATCAGGCGGTCGATGTCGCGTTCGTTCGTGGCGATGCCGACCGACACCCGGACGGCGCCGAGCGCCTTGCCGGGCAGCAGGCGGCGGAGGTCCTCGTAGTCCGGTTGCCGGCCCAGGGCGAACACGTTCTCCATCTCGGGCACCGTGAGATCCCGGGCCGTCTCACTGGCGCCCGGGTTACAGAAACAACCCGTACGCACGGAGATGCGCCATTCGGCCGCGAGGGCCTCCACCGTCCAGAAGTCCAGGATGGCGCCCGCGGGATCGAGCACGTTGAACGGGATCGTGCCGCCGCGGTCGACGTCGTCGGTGGGGCCGTAGAGGCGGATGAGCGGCGCGCCGTTGGCGTGGCGCAGCGTCGGCAGGCGCTCCAGCAGCCGGCGGGTCAGGTACTGGACGCGCCGGTGGATCGTCCCGATGCCGACCGCAGTCACGTGCCGCAGCCCCATCTCGACGGCCGGCAGGCCGAGGTAGTCGATGGTGCCGTCCTCGAAGCCGATCTCATCCGGGCCCAGGGTGTGATGCGGCACGATGACCGACGCGACGCCGATCGTCCCGCCCGCGAACCACGGACGGCGCAGGTGGGTCAGGGCCTCGCGGCGGACGACGAGGGTGCCGATCCCGGTGGGGTAGCCGAACACCTTGTACCAGGAGATCGTGACGAAGTCCGGGTGCCAGCGCGACAGGTCGAGCGCGTTGGTCGGCACGAACGCGGCCGCGTCGAGGAGCACGTCCCAGCCACGTTCATGGGCACGGTCGATCCACGCGAGCGGATGCCTGACGCCCGAGTAGTTCGACTGGGCCGGGTAAGCGAACAGGTGGCGCCGGCCCTCGGGGGCGTCGTCCAGCGCGGCCAGGACCCGCGCCTCGTCCATCCGCAGGCTCGGCTTCTCGAGCGGCAGGTATGTCTCGGCCGCGCCACGCGCCCGGGCGAACTCGCGGATCCCGTTGACCGAGTTGTGGTTGTCGAACGTGAGGACGAAGCGGCTCCCCGGTTCGAACGGGAACGACTCACCGACGAGCTTCAGCGCGGCGCTCGCGTTGGCCGTGAAGATGACGACGTACTCGTCCGGGGAGGCGTTGAGGAATGCCAGGACGGCGCGGCGCGCGCTCTCGGCGAGCTCCGTGGCCGCGCGCGAGGCCGGGCTGGTGGAGTGCGGGTTCCCCAGGACGCCCGTCCGCAACAGCTCCTGGTGCTCGCGGAGCTGCGACTCGGCGTAGGCCCCGCCGCCGGTGTAGTCGAGGTAGACCTGGTCGCGCGCATCGAACCGCGCGTACTCGCGAGCACGAAGGGCTTGGACCGCCTCGGCGTCCCAGTCCTGATCGGGTGGTCGGGCTCCTGCGCTGCGCTGCGCGACAGCGGGCGACCGAGCCCCGGCGACTGCGTTCGTCACGCCCCTAGCATCGTCGCCCGCGTCAAGTCCTGTCAGGAACCTGGGTTCCAGTCGGAGTGTCGGCCGCTAGACACTCGCGTGACGTCCGATCAGCTCCCGGAGCTCCGGTTCGAGTGGCGGGACCGACGCGGCTCGGACGTTCTCGATCGCGTGCTCGGGCGACCTCGTCGCCGGGATGGTGACCGTGACCCGTTCGTCGGCCAGGCACCAGCGAAGGAGCGCTTCGGGCCAGCTCCGGAGGCCGGCCTCCGCGAGTTCGTAGGGGAACGGCTGGCGGAGCAGCCCACCCTCCGCGAACGGCCGGTTCGCGATGGCGGCGACACCGAGGTCCGCGGCGAGCGGCAGGATCCGGGCCGTGGCTTCGGGCTCGAGCGGGTTGTACGGGACCTCGATCGCGTCGATGCGCCCGGTGAGCATCAGCTCCTCGAGCTCGCCGAAGCCGGACGGGGCGAAGTGCGAGGCGCCGAGCCAGCGGATCCGGCCGGCGTCGCGCTCCTGCTCCATCCACGCCAGGTGGTCGAACGTCGCGACGAGGTTGTGGATGAGCAGGACGTCGACCCGGCCGCCGAACCAGCCGAGCTGGCGTTCGTACTGGGCGCGACCTTCGTCGACCGACCCGGCCCAGATCTTGGTGACGACGATCGCCTCGTCACGCCGGCCGAGCGTCTCGAGCGCACTCCCCAGCCGCTCCTCGGCACGGCCGTACATCGGCGAGCTGTCGACGACCCGCGTACCGGCCCGGAAGGCGGTGTCCACGACCGCATCGGCGTCGGCCTGGCGGTCCGGGGGAATATCGAAGACCCGCCACGTACCCAGGCCCACGACCGGAACGTCGGTGGGGAGGCGCGGGGCGGATCTCGACTGCATGCGACTACGGTAAGCACTGTCGGAAAAGGTGGCAGGGGAGGGGCCGGTGCCCGGCGAGGCCTGGTGCCCGGCCCGTCGCCTGCCCGGGGCCGTGGGGTCACGCGGCGGCGTATGCCACCTTGAGGTCGATCGCGTTCGGCTTGAGGAGTGCGAGGAAGATCGGGCAGCGCTCCCTCCACGCCTGGAGCATCGGCTCCGTGTGCGTGGCGGAGTCCGGTGAGGCGATCGTGATCTCGAGCTCGAGGCCGCCCAGGTCCGGCGTCACGCCCTCCATGCCGAGCAGCCCGCGTGCATCGGAGGACGCCCGTGCGACGGCCGTGATGCCGTCGATCCGGACGCCGAACTGCGGGGCGAGCGTGTCGTGCAGGAACGCGACGGCGCAGCCGGCCAACGCTCCCAGCAGGTAGGCGGTGGGGCTCGGCGCCTGGTTCTCGCCGCCCAGCGCGGGCGGAAGGTCCGAGTCCCAGTTGAACGGCCCGGCCGACAGACGGGCCCGGCCGTTGGTGAGCGTCGCCGTGACGGCGGGTGCCGAGCGTGCCGAGGCGGGGTCGGCCCGGTAGCGGGCCTCGGTCTCGGCGATCACGGTGGTGGTGGCGGTCATGTCGTCTTCCTTCCGTGGGTCCACCCGGGTTCGAGTGGCTGGGTCCGACGGTAGGTTGGACGGCCGCGCGCGGGAACCGCGCCAGCACCCAATCTCAGGACGCGGTTTGCGTCGAGTCCTGGCGGTCTGCACGCAGGACCGCGGCGACCGCGCCCGCCCGGGCGGCCCGGCCGGTCAGCCCAAGCTTCTGGTAGGCGTTCGAAAGGTGCCGCTCGACGGTCCGGATGCTCAGGGTGAGCGCCTCGCCGATCTGCTCGTTGGTGCGACCGTCGGCGGCGAGGCGGAGGACATCGATCTCGCGCGGGGAGAGCTCGGCGAGGCCGGGCCCGTCATCCGGCGGGATGGCCAGCCGGTCGGGGGCCAGGAACGCGGTCACCTCGCGCAGGAAGACCGGCCAGGCCGGCTCATCGGCCAGGAGGATGTGGTTGTTGCTCTCCATGGGGACGAGCCGGGCATTCGGGATGAGCGAGGCGACCTCGGGAGCGTTCTCGAATGTCGTCGAGCGGTCGCCGAGCGCCTGGAGGATCAGGGTGGGCGCCGAGATGCGGCGCAGGTCCTCGCTGATGCTCACCTGCTGGCGGCCGATCCGGCTCGCTACCGCGTTCTCGGGCGAGGTCGCCATCCGCTGGAGGTCGTCGAACCAGCGCATCTGCTCCTCGGTCGCGTCGGGGATGAACCGCGACGTGAACACCCGGCGGAAGACCGGGTCCTCGCGCGCCCAGCCCACGCGGATGAGGTTGCGGTAGGTCTCCTCTTCGACGAGGTCGTCGCCCTCGTTCACGACCGGCCGGCCGCAAGCGGTGCCGTAGAGCACGAGCCGACTGACCCGCTCCGGGTGCTTGACCGCGTAGGCCATCGCGACCGTCGAGCCGCCGGACATGCCCAGGACCGCGAACTTGTCGAGCCCGATCGCGTCGATGACCGTCTCGAGATCGCCGAGGCGGGCCTCCAGGCTGAAGTCGTCGACCGTCCAGTCACTGAGGCCGAAGCCGCGCTCGTCGTAGCGAACAAGCGTGGCCACCGCGCCCAGGTCGTCCAGGAAGTGCCGCCAGACCGGGCTCTGCCAGTCGTACTGGAGGTGGCTCAGCCAGCACGAGACGACGACGAGCGGTGGGCCGGAGCCATGCGATGCATAGGCCAGCCGCACGCCATCGCCCGTCCGAGCGAAGCGGATCTCCTGCCCGGGCTCCTGGGTGCGTCGCAGGTTGGGGGGCGCCACCCCCGCGGCAGCCATCGGCGAATGCTAGCAGGCGCCCGTCATGGCGATCCCACATGGCCGGCCGATCCAGGGTCCTTGTCGATCGCGACCGTGCGATCGCCGTTGGAGGCCTTCGAAGGAGTCGCGGATCCGGGCGCGCTCCGGTCGATTTCGCGATCCGTCCCTAGCTGCAACCGCTCGTGCTGCCGCAGTTCAGGCATTTGTAGCAACTGCCGTTGCGGATCATGATCGAGCCGCATTCGGCGCAGCTGGGCGCGTCCTCCTGGATCTTGAACGCGACGTTGGTCGTGCCCAGGGACAGGGTGATCGCGGCCGGCTTGCCGTTCCCGTTGCCGTTGGTCGCGTGACCGTTGGTGTGCCCGTTCGAGGCGATGACCGCGAGCGGCTCGTGTGCCGCAGCGGCCTTCGGGGCCTCGACCACGGCGGGTTCGGCTGCGACGGCGGTCGCCTTGGGGGCATCGGCCGGCGGGTCGGACTTGGGAGCCGCGGCCGAAGAGCCCGAGCCGCCGCCGCCATTCGAAACGGCTTCGTCGATGGAGGAGAGGCCCTCTTCGGCGGCGGGTGCCAGGGCTGAGGAGGGAGCCCCGAACCCGCCACCGAACGAGGAACCGCCGTAGGACGGCGCGTCTGAAACGACCGCAGACCGGTCGATGAGCCCGAGCATCGCCTTGTCCTCGTCCGCGAGGAAGCGCGAGCCCAGCCAGCGGAAGATGTAGTCCACGATGGACTTGGCGATCGGGATCTCCTGGTTGCCGGTGAAGCCGCTCGGCTCGAACCGGACATGGGCGAACTTGTTCACCAGGTCCCGCAGCGGCACGCCGTACTGGAGCGCCACCGACACGGTCGTCGCGAACGTGTCCATCAGCCCGCTGACCGTGGAGCCTTCCTTGGCCATCTTGAGGAAGATCTCGCCCGGCTGGCCGTCCGGATAGAGGCCGACCGTGATGTAGCCCTCGTGGCCGGCGATGTCGAACTTGTGGGTGACCGCCGTCCGCTCGGACGGGAGGCGGCGCCGATGGGGCTTGCCCGCCTCGAGCTGCGCGGCGGCGAGCTGGCGCTTGAGGTCGGCGACCGCTTCCGTGTCGGCGACCGCGTCGCCGTCCTTCTTCTTGCCGGTCGACAGGGGCTGGCTGCGCTTGCTGTTGTCGCGGTAGATCGCGATCGCCTTGAGGCCCTGCTTCCAGCCCTCCAGGTAGACCTGCTCGATCTCCTCGGCCGTGGCGGCCTCCGGCATGTTGACGGTCTTGCTGATCGCGCCGGACAGGAACGGCTGGACCGCGGCCATCATCCGGACGTGGCCCATGTAGTGGATCGAGCGCTCGCCGTTGACCGGCTTGAACGCACAGTCGAAGACCGACAGGTGCTCGGGCTTGAGCATCGGCGCGCCTTCGATCGTCTCGCGCTCGTTGATGTAGGCGAGGATGTCCTCGACCTGCTCCGGTGAGTAGGCGAGCTTGCGCAGGGCGGCCGGGACCGTCTGGTTGACGATCTTGAGGAAGCCCTCGCCGACGAGCTTCTTGTACTTGACGAGGGCGATGTCGGGCTCGATGCCGGTCGTGTCGCAATCCATCATGAACGCGATGGTCCCGGTGGGAGCGAGCACGGTCACCTGGGCGTTGCGGAAACCGTTCGCCCAGCCGAGCTCGAAGGTCTCGTCCCAGGTGTTCTTGACCGCGTCGAGCATCTCGGCCGGGACGCCCCGATCGGGGATCCGGTACGCGGCGTCGCGGTGCTTGCCGATGACCCGCAGGAACGGCTCCTCGTTCTTCTTGTACTCCACGAACGGGCCGCCATGGTCGCGGGCGACGATCGCGCTCTGGAGATACGCCTGGCCGTGCATGAGGGCCGTGATCGCGGCCGCGTAGTCGCGCCCCTCGTCCGAGTCGTAGGCGAAGCCGCGGTTCATGAGCAGGGCGCCCAGGTTGGCGTAGCCCAGGCCGAGCGGCCGGAACCGGTGGCTGTTCTCCTCGATCCGCGGGGTGGGGTAGGACGCGTTGTCGACCAGGATCTCCTGGGCGGTGATCGTCAGGCGGGCGGCGTAGTTGAACGCCTCCACGTCGAACTCGCCGTCGTCGCGGACGAACTTCATGAGGTTGAGCGAGGCGAGGTTGCAGGCCGTGTCGTTGAGGAACATGTACTCGGAGCACGGGTTGCTGGCGTAGATCTTGTCCGTGGCCGAGCTCGTGTGCCAGTCGTTGATCGTGGTGTCGTACTGGATGCCCGGGTCGCCGCAGACGTGGGCGGCCTCGGCCATCTTGCGGAAGATGTCGCGGGCCTTGTAGGTCCCCATCGTCTCGCCGCCCACGACCGCGTGGGTCGTCCAGTCGCCGTCGTTCTCGACCGCGCGCATGAACTCGTCCGTGACCCGGACGCTGTGGTTGGCGTTCTGGAAGTAGACGCTGCCGTACGCCTCACCGGTGAAGGACGGGTCGTAGCCGGCCTCGATGAGCGCCCAGGCCTTCTTCTCCTCGTTGAGCTTGGAGTCGATGAAGTCGAGGACGTCCGGGTGATCGGCGTCGAGGATGACCATCTTGGCCGCGCGGCGGGTCTTGCCGCCCGACTTCACGACGCCGGCGAAGGCGTCGTAGCCCTTCATGAAGCTCACCGGGCCGCTGGCGGTGCCGCCGCCGGTCATCTTCTCCTTCGAGCTGCGGATCGGGGACAGGTTGCTCCCCGCTCCGGACCCGAACTTGAACAGCATCGCCTCGGTCTTGGCCAGGTCCATGATCGAGGACATCGTGTCCTGGACCGAGTTGATGAAGCAGGCCGAGCACTGCGGCTTGGCCTCGATGCCCACGTTGAACCAGACCGGGGAGTTGAAGGCCATCTTCTGGTGGACGAGGAGATGGGTCAGCTCGGCCTGGAAGGCGTCGAGGTCCTCCGCGGTCGCGAAGTAGTGCTGGGTCTGCGCCCAGGCCGCGATCGTGTTGACGACCCGGTCGATGAGCTGCTTGACGCTCGTCTCGCGCTCCGGCGTGCCGACGTGGCCGCGGAAGTACTTGCTCACGACGACGTTCGTGGCGAGCTGGCTCCAGAACGAGGGGACTTCGACGTCCTTCTGCTCGAAGACGGTCTTGCCGCTCTCGTTGCCGATGTTGGCGAGGCGGGTCTCCCAGGTGATCTCGTCGTACGGGTGGACGCCCTTGCGGGTCCAGCGCCGCTCGATGGTCAGGCCGCGGGCGGGCGTGGTGTCCTCGTTGGTGCCATCGAAGCTGGCCCCGTACGGACCGGCATGCCGATGGGCGGTGCGCGTGGCGCTCGCCGGGGCGTGCTTGGGGGTCGCCTTCACCTTCGTCTCCACCTTCGCCTCCGCGTGTCCGTGCTTGCTGTCGTGCTTGCCGTCGTTCGTGCTGTCGTTGGTTTCGTCCGGGCGCGCGCCGCTGTCCGTGTACGCGATGGGGACGGGGTGACCAGCGGCTCGGGCCATGTGCGCGCTCCTCATCGGATCGGGTCCGCCCGGTGAGCGGGTGGGTGCCCTGATGCTCTGCTCGACGCCCCGGGGTTTCGGCCTTCGCTTCGTGCCTGGCCTCGGCCGGGGCTGTTCTCCTGCGCCGTGTCTTCCGACAGCGCTCCCTCGTAGCTGCGACGGCGCCGGTTCCTGGCACCGTTGCCGCGGGCCCGAACGGGGCGTCGAGGCCGCCGATGGGGGCCGGATCAAGCGTGTCCGGGGACCATCGTGGCGGGCGTCTCGGCTCGGGCGAGCGACCGAATGACGATACGCCTCGGCGGGGCGGCAGTCAAGCCCAAAACACAAGATGTAGTGGTTGGTCCGCCGACCCGACCGCAACATGTAGCGGATTTGATGATTTCGCGTTCGCGGGCGTCGGGCGCCCGATCGCCGCCTGTGGACCGGAATGTGGACGTCACGGGCCGGGCGTGTGGAGAGGTGGCCGCCAGGCGTGGACGGCCTGTCGACAACCGGCGCCGGCGTCCCCTCCGCGCCGGCGCCTGCCGCCATGATATCGAACATCTGAGCGGTTCGGTGGAGGGTGGACGCGCGGACGTGCGGGGGTAAGACGTGCGGGCGTAAGTCGCTGGTGAGCGGGCGCCGGCATCCTTGGGCGATGGACGACCGGCGGCTCGGATCCACGGTCCGGATGCTCCGCCGGCGCCGTGGCTGGCGCCAGGAGGACCTGGCCCAGGCCGCGCGATGTCGCGCGGGGCAGTGTCGCTCGTCGAGCGCGGCATCCTCACGCCGGTGACGTTCGGGACGTTCCGACGGCTGGCAGCGGCCGTGGACCTGCGGATCGACCTCGTCCCTCGCTGGCGTGGCGGGGAGGTCGATCGGATGCTCGGCCGGCGCCACTCGCTCCTGCACGAGTCCTTCGCGAGACACCTCCGAGCGCAGCCCGGATGGACGTTCCGACCGGAGGTCTCGTACTCGATCTACGGCGAGCGCGGCGTCATCGACATGCTCGCCTGGCACGAACGCCGGGCGATGGTGCTCGTGGTCGAGTTCAAGACCGAGCTCGTGGATGTGAACGACCTCGTCGGGTCGATGGACCGGCGGCGGCGCCTGGCGGTGCGGATCGCGCGCGACCTGGGCTGGGAAGCGGGGGCGGCATCGTGCCTCGTCGTGCTCGTCGGGAGCCGGACGAACCGGCGTCGCGTGGCCGAACACCGGACGATCCTGCGCGCCGCGTTCCCGGCCGACGGCCGGCATCTCGCCGGCTGGCTGCGGGACCCGCGGGAGGCCGTGTCCACGCTCGCGATGTGGCCAGATGCAAACCACGGCACCACCGGACCGCATCCGCGGGCTGGGGCGGCCCCAGGCGACGGCCCGGCCCGGGCCGGGCGAGCTCGGTCACGCACGATCCCGGGTCCGCCGGCCCTCTCGACCGAGGATCCAAGCGGGTAGAACCGTCCCGAGGCTGCCGCGTGGTGTCCTGAGTTGCATCTGGCCACCTTGGGGCCGTCGGGGCTCGGGCCCGGCCAGGGTGGCTCGGGGCCGGCCAGGACCGGATCGATCGAACGGGGGCTGCCGGCGGCTCGCGGGCTCAGGCCGGCTCGGGCGGGCTCCGGCCGGCTCGCGGGCTCAGGCCGGCTCGGGCGGGCTCCGCAACCTCGCGGGCCACCCGCAGCCACTCGCCCCAGCGACCACCCACGCGGCCCCGTGGGCGCCTACGTCCCGGCGGACCGGAAGGCGCGGACCATCGCGCGGACGCCGGGCTTCTGGCCATACATCAGGACGCCGACCCGGTAGATCCGTGCCGCGAACCAGAGCGCCGCGGCGATCGTGACGATGAGGATGGCGATGGCCAGGACGACCTCGATCGGGGTGATCTGGTGGAGGCCGAGCCGGGTCAGGATGAGATACGGACTGAGGAGCGGGAAGAACGACAGGGTGCGCATGACGGGCGAGCCGAGGTCGATCAGGCCCGACCCCGCGTAGGCGGCGACCATGTAGCCCGCGGTCGAGAGCAGCGTGAGCGGCAGGACGACCTGGTTGACGTCGTCCTGGCGGCTGACCAGCGAGGCCGCCCCCGCGTACAGCACCGCGTAGAGCCCGAAGCCGAGGACGAACAGGATCCCGAACACGGCCAGGAGCTCGATCGTGAGGCCGGCGGGCAGGTCGCTGGACGCCGTCCCTCCCAGGACGAACGAGGCGATCCGATCCTGGAACACGATCGCCACGCTGGCCGGGATGAACACGATCGCGTACTGGAGCATCGCCAGCGCACCGACGCCCAGGACCTTGCCGGCCAGCAGCTGGAACGGGCTGGCGGCGCCCAGGATGACCTCCATCACCCGGCTGTTCTTCTCCTCGGCCACGCTCATGGCGACCCACTGGCCATACAGCATGATCGCCATGAAGATGAAGATGGTGAGTGCGAATCCGACGACGTAATCGCCCACGAAATCGGTGATCGTGGTCGGCCCGCCGGGTCCGCCGGTCGTGCCCGGGTCGGCCGAGCGGATCTCGAACGGGGCTGAGGCGAACACGGCGACCTGGTCGGCCGGGGCGATCCCGAGGCGATCCAGGCGATCCTGGATCGCGATCGCCGTCGCGGCCTGGCGGAGGATCTGTGGGACTCGCTCGTAGCTGGCGCGCTTCGTGAACAGGGTGAACGCCAGGTCGCCCGAGGCGGCGCGATCGAGTGCGAGGACGGCCGAGATCTTGCCGGCGACGACCTGCCGCCGAGCCGCATCGAGGTCGGTCATGGGCACGATCGCGTACGACGGCGGGGCCGGCGCGGAGCCGTCGGACGGGACGCTGACCGTCCCGTTCATGGCGTGGTCGAGGATCGTCACGGGATCCACCGCGAGGCGCACGCTCCCGACCGCCAGGCCGATCCGCTCGGGTTCGCTGTTCTGCGAGAAGTAGCGCACGACGATGGGCGCCACGGCGACCCCGATCGCGACGACCACGAGGATGAGCGTGGAGACGATGTACATCCTGCCGCGACCGCGGAATAGGAACTCGCGGCGGGCGATCGTCAGGATGTTGGCGAGATTGCCTCTCACGGTCGTGCCTCACGACTCATGCTCGTGCCCGTACCCGCCGGCGCGACCGACGGGACGGCCGTCGCGAGGCGGTGCTCCTCGGAGGGCGCCCGACCCACGCGCTCGATGAAGATGTCCTCGATCGACGGGTCCGCGATCTCGAACCGGGCGATGTGTTCGCCGTGGGCCTGGGCTTCGAGGAGGATCGACTCTGGGTCACGGACCGCGTCGACGTGGCACTCGGTGAAGTCGAGGCCGGGCCGCGTCACGGTCACGCCGGAGAGCTGCCCGAGCCAGGCGAGCCCGGGATCGCCGGTCACGCCGAGGCGGACGACACGTCGACCGGTGGACCGACGGACGTCGCGCACGGACCCGGCGACGACGAGATGTCCGCGGTCCAGCAGTGCCACGGACTCGCACAGCTCTTCGACCACGTCCATCTGGTGGGAGCTGAACACGAGCGTCTTGCCCCGCTCGCGGAGCTCGACGAGCGCCTCCTTGAGCAACGCGACGTTGACCGGGTCCAGGCCGGCGAACGGCTCGTCCAGGAGGAGGACCGGCGGGTCGTGCAGGATCGCCGCGATGAGCTGGACCTTCTGCTGGTTGCCCTTCGAGAGCTCCTCGGCGCGCCGCTTCTCGTATTCCGAGACGCGGAACCGGGCCAGCCACTCCCGGGCGCGGTCGGTCGCGACCCGGCGGGGGATCCCGTACAGCGTCGCGAAGAAGACGAGCTGCTCGAGCACTTCCATCCGCGCATAGAGGCCGCGCTCCTCGGGCAGGTAGCCCCAGGTGCGGCGCGGAAGGTCCGACGTCGGTCTGCCGTCCCAGGAGACCGACCCCGTGTCGGCGCGGAGGATCCCCAGGATGATCCGCATGGTGGTGGTCTTGCCGGCGCCATTCGCGCCGAGGAAGCCGAACACCTCGCCGGAGTCCACGCTGAAGCTCACGCCGTCGAGGGCCGTGACGGCGCCGAAGTGCTTCGTGAGCGAATCGAGCACGAGTGCCATGGTTCCCCGTCTCCCTCTGGGAGGCCAGTCTATCGGGCGGGGATCGGCCGCCACAGGGCCGGGCGGACCGCGAAACCTGGGCCGTTCGGACCACCGGACCGGCGGCGGGACGGGGCGGCGGGTGCCGGGTGGCGCGTGGCGGCACAGGCGGCGGGTGCCGGGTGGCGGGTGGCGGCACGGGCGGCGGGTGCCGGGTGGCGGGTGGCGGTACGGGCGGCGAAGCGGCGGCGCGGCGGCGGGGCGGCACGGCGCGGCGAAGCGGCGGCGCGGCGGCAGCCACCGCGGCGAAGCTCCACGCTCGCGATGTGGCCAGATGCAAACCACGGCACCACCGGACCGCATCCGCGGGCTATGGCGGCCCCAGGCGACGGCCCGGCCCGGGCCGGGCGAGCTCGGTCACGCACGATCCCGGGTCCGGCGGCCGTCCGGACCGAGGATGCAGGCGGGTAGAACCGTCCCGAGGCTGCCGCGTGGTGTCCTGAGTTGCATCTGGCCACCTTGGGGCCGTCGGGAGGGCTCGGGGCCGGCCAGGGCGGCGAGGGTGGCGGCCCCGGCCGTGGCGGCGGCCGCAGCTGTGGCGGTGCCGGCCGCGGCGGCGAGGGTGGCGGCGAGGGTGGCGGTGCCGGCCGCGGCGGCGAGGGTGGCGGCGAGGGTGGCGGCCGCGGCGGTGCCGCGTGGTCGGATCCGTCGGCGCGCCGGGCGCGACCTCCCGCGGGCACTTTCAGGGCGGCCCTGACGTCATGGCACCGCCCACATGGGCGGCCGGGCAACGCGGCCGTCAACGTCGGCCGCGCGCCCGACGTTGACGGCGGTGCAGGTCCGCGGGCATGCTCAGGCCATCGAGTCCGAATGCGCGGAGGCACTGCCCGATGTCGATGTTGTCCAGAACACGGTTCACGACGGCGGTCGCCGGCCTGGCGATCGCGGCGGGCCTCGCCGCGTGCAGCAGCGCGGCTACCCCGGCGCCGACACCGTCCCCGACCGCGGCCCCGACCGAGGCGATGACCGCGGCCCCCGCGACCGCCGAAACCGTCCAGACGCCGAGCCCGGCCGCGACCGAGGCGCAGACGGCCGCGCCGTCGGCCGGCGCCGATCTGACGGCACCTCCCGGCGCGCCGGTTCTCGTGGATCCGTTCACCTCCGCAGGGATCGCCACGACCGTCGACACGGCCGCCCACGCGGTCGACCCGTCCACCTACCGGACGACCATCCCGGGCACGCAGTACTCGAGCGTCTACGTGGTCTTCGCGCTCAAGCCGGACGCGGTCGGCAAGGTGTCGATGGTCATGACGCTGGGCGACACGGACGTGCTCACCCAGCCGCTCGTGATCGACTACGGGACCCAGAACAGCTGGGGCGACTTCAAGGTCAACTTCCCGTCGGCCGGGATCCCGGCCGGGGTCTACAAGGCGGTCATGACCTATGAGCCGACGGGCGTCCAGGTCATCCAGTACTTCGCGGTGACGGCGAACTGAGCGTCCGACGCGGGATGAGCCGGGGCGCTCCCCACTCGGGTCTCGACTCGGGTCTCGCTAGTTCAGCCCGCTGTAGGCGTGGAGCCCGTTGAACCAGAGCGAGCCCGAGTAGGTCACCAGGACCATCCCGAATCCAACGACCAGGAGCAGGGCCGCCGGCCGGCCCGCCCACGACCGGCGGTTGCGGGCGTGCAGGTAGATGGCGTAGGTGAGCCACGTGACGAGGGCTGACGTCTCCTTGGGGTCCCAGCCCCAGTAGCGCGACCAGGCGATCGACGCCCACCACGAGCCCAGGATGATCATCGTCGCGAAGATCGGGAAACCGATGATCACCGCCCGATAGGCGACCTCGTCGAGGACCTTGTGCGACGGCAGCCAGGCGAACCGGTCATGGGTGCCCTGGATGAGATAGCCCACGCCGGCCGCGAACGAGGTCGCGAAGATCCCGTAGGCGATCGTCGCCATGCCCACGTGGATCGTCAGGAGCGGCGCGTTCTGGAGCGCCGGCACGAGCGGCTCGATGTCCTTGGGCAGGGTCGCGCTGTAGGCGAACAGCATCGCGGCGACGCCCACCGGCAGGAAGCCGATCGACTTGATCGGGTAGCGCCGCTCGAGGAACAGGTAGCCGCCGGTGATCGTGAACGTGAACGCGACCGTGAACTCGAACATGTTGCCCCACGGCCCGCGGCCCACGATGAACGCGCGCAGGAGCATCGACAGGCCGATGCACAGCCAGGCCACGAACGTGAGGCCCCAGGCGAACGGGGCGGCGGAGCTCGTGGGCCGCGCGCCGACGCGCTCCGAGCGAGCCTGACCGTCGACGAACGAGCCCGTCACCACCCCGGCGAACGCCCGTTGCTGACGCGCCGCGAAGACCGGGAAGGCGCGCCGGCCGTCGGCGAGCAGGACGGCGTGGACGACATGGGCGGCGAAGCCGAGGGCCAGCAGGATCCCCCCGGTCGTGTAGAAGATGAGCGAGCCGGATGCCATGTCGATCGCCTTCTCTGGTGGTCCGGCCGCGCGAGCCGCCGGGAGGGACGCGATTTCCGAGCTGCGAGCGGTCAGGCGACGGCGGCGCCGCCGGGTGGCGGTCCGGCGATCGGACCGAGGGCGACGGGGCGATTCTCCACCTTGAGCACGAGGCCGCACTCGCCGCAGGTCTGCACGCCGGCGCTGCGGCCCAGGCCGCACATCGGACAGACGACCCACAACTCGTCGCCCTCATTCGGACAGCGCTTCGTGCCCGAGGTGAAGATCAGCCCCTCGCGCAGGCAGTGGGGCAGGCCCACCGGGAAGATCGGCCTGCCATCATCGTCGAGGGTCGCCGGACGCGGTCCGTCCACGTACGAGACCGGGGTCATCGGCCGGCGGAGGATATAGACGACCTGGCCCAGGAGCAGGATCGACGCGATGGGGCCGATGACGCCGAGGACGAGGAAGACCGGCAACAGACCGATGAGCGCGCCCCAGTCCGGGATGACGAGGTGGCTCAGGAAGTCCAGAAGGCCCGTCCAGATCTGGTTCAGGTGGTCGATGACGGTCACGGCGGCATTCTAGCGCCGCGACGGGGAGGGCCGGGGCGCCCCGTGGCTGGGGGTCGGGCTGGTTGAGCAGTGGCCGGAGATCGTCCGGAGATCGGGGCGCGCGGCCGTCGGGGAGTGCCTCGAGGTCGCTTAGGGTCGGGGATCGGGGATCGGGGTCGGGGGGTTCGCGCGGGTCGGGGATCGCCCGGGGTCGTGCCGGTCGCGGGGTCGGGCGCCGGCCGCGCTGCGTCAGGCGGGGTGGCCGCGTTTCGGGTTGCCGCGCTTGGTCGTCGCGCCGCGACCGGGTCGCCAGCCGGTCCGTGCCGCCTCCACGTCCCGTGCCGCGGGCCGACCCGGATCGCCGCCGATGGACGCACCGGCCGCGCCGGCGTTCCGGCGGTCGCCGATGCCCGAACCCGCGGGCGGCCGTGGCCGGCCCACGCTGGGTGCCGCCAGCCGCGGACGCGCCAACCGCCGCACGACCCAGGACGTTCCGAGCGTCGCCGCGCCACGGGTCCGGAGGTCCTGCGCCAGGCGACCGTCGTCGGTCACGACGAGGAGCGCGGGCGTGGCGCTGCCGGAGATCCCGCCAGTCGCCTCCATGACGAGGCGGAGCAGCAGCGCATCGGCCGTCAGCCGGCCGGCGTGACGCACCGTCAGCCCGTGGGCGAGGCGCGTCCCGTGCAGGCCCTTGTCCGGTGGCCCGTCGAACACGATCTCGATCCGAACGTCCGCGGGGATGACGGCCCGCAACCGACCGATGAGCGCGGCCTGCGGCGCGGCCTCGGGGCCGATCGAGATCGCATGGAGCAGGTTGTTCCCGTCGATGAGGAGCCGCTCCACGCCGATCAGCGGGTCGCGCGGCGGGCTCGACCCGAGCCGGGGCCGACGTACGGTGTCGTTCACCGCGCCATCGTCGCACGGGTGGGTGTCGAGCACGCCGCGCGGGTCGGCACGCCGGGCGGGTCGGGCGGGCCGTACCGGTCGGAACGCCGGGCTCGTCGATCGCGGCCGCCGGCGTCGGCCAAACGGCCAGATGCAAATCACCGCACCACCGGGCAGGCTCGAGAGCCCTGCCGGGACACTGGATCCCGAGGTTCGCGGCTCGGCCGAGCACGGACGAACGCAGGTCCGCCTTCGCCTCGCCAGGATCGGGCGCCTGGGGAGTCGGAGATTCCGGACCGATGGTGTCGTGGTTTGCATCTGGCCACTTCGCCCCGCCGCCACGGGCCGACGGCCGCCACGGCGCGCCCCCCGCCACGGGCCGACGGCCGCACGGCGCGCCCCCACGGGCCGACGGCCGCCACGGCGCGCCCTCCGCCACGGGCCGACGGCCGCCACGGCACGCCCCCCGCCACGGGCCGACGGCCGCCACGGCACGCCCCCCGCCACGGGCCGACGGCCGCCACGGCACGCCCCCCGCCACGGGCCGACGTCCGCCTCCGCTACCCTGAACCCGATGCTCCTCCTCGTCGATCTCGACGGCGTCGTCTATCGCGGCGCCGAGCCGGTCCCCGGCGTCGCCGGCGTCCTGGCCGATCGGGCGCGGCGGGGTGACGACGTCGTCTACGTGACCAACAACTCCATGTGGTACCGGGCCGACTACGTGACCCGGCTGGCGGCGATGGGCGCGCCGGTGAGCGCCGATCGGGTCGTCAGCTCGTCGCGCGCGACCGCGCTCTACGTGCGCGAGCACCTGCCCGAGGTCCGCCGCGTGCTCACCGTCGGTGCCCGCGGGCTGGAGCGGGAGCTTGAGGACGTCGGCCTCGAGGTCGTGACCGCCGAGGCTGCCTCCGAGCGCGGCGAGCGCGAGCACCTCGACGGCTTCGAGGCGGCCGGCCGGCCTGATGCGGTCGTGGTGGGGGTCGACCCCGACATCAGCTACCTCCGCATCGGCGTCGCGGCCGACTGCATCCGCGGTGGTGCCCGGTTCATCGCCACGAACCGGGACCCGGTCTATCCCATCGAGACGAGGCTGCGGCCCGGTGCCGGGTCGATCGTCGCCGCCATCGCGACGGCGGCCGGCAGCGAACCCGAGGCCTCCATCGGCAAGCCCGAACCGCTGCTCCTGCTCGAGGCGGCCCACGCGGTGGGCGCGGACGCGGCCGGCGGCGTGATGATCGGCGACGGCATCGGCACGGATCTGGCGGCCGCGCGGGCCGTGGGGGCGCGCTGCGTCCTGATGCTCACCGGGGTGACGACGCGTGCCGCCCTCGACGCGCTGGCACCCGACGAGCGTCCGACCGCCGTCGCTGCCGATGCGACCGAGCTCGCCGCCGCGCTCGAACTCCTGGCCGGAGCCGGGACCGGGCGCTGAGGCGATCTCCGGGTCGGCGCCGGGAAGAACGAACGGTCGAGGCCTCTCGATCGTCCATCCATGCGACAAGCTCAAAACCAGCGGACCGCGGGGAGGACATGGTCGAAGAGGTCGCAGCGCGGGTGACTACCGACGAGGTCGTGCGCCGCCTTCTCCTCGCCCGGGTCGACGACGCCTTCAGGCTCGCGACCTTCATCCTGCGTGACCCGCTGGCCGCCGAGGACGCCGTTCAGGAGGCCGCCTTGCTCGCCTGGGATCGCCGACGAACGCTGCGCGACAGCCTGACCGCCGACGGCTGGTTCACCCGGATCGTGGTCAACGTCTGTCGTGACGAGCTCCGGCGCCGCAGCCGCAGACCGCGCATCGTCCTGCTCGATGCTGCCGAGGCGACCGGCCCGGCGTCCGTCAGCGCCGATCCCGATCTCGACGCGGCGATCGGGCGGCTCAACCCGGACGAGCAGAGCCTCCTCGCACTCCGCTTCGGTCGCGAGCTGACGGTCCCGGAGATCGCCGCCCGCCTCGGCATCCCGGAAGGGACCGTCAAGTCGAGGCTCCACGCCACCCTGGGACACCTGCGGGCTGCGCTGGCGGCCGAGCGCCGGGCAGGGGAGGGCACGCGATGACCGACGACGACCTCGAAGGACGCATCGGCGCCCACTACCGGAGTTTCGATCCGAGGACGGCCCCGGCTCGACTGACGACCCGGATCGACGCGTCTCTGGATGTGGAGAACACCCGGGCAGGATCCGATCGGAAGGGGCGCTTTGCCATGGTGGCCGTCGCCGCGGCCCTCGTGCTGGCGGCCGGCGGGTTGGCCCTCGGCCTCCGGCCCGGTGGGTTCCTGACTTCCCCCGGCACGTCGCCCGGTCCTGCCGAGTCCGCGCCACCGACGCTCTCGCCCTCGCCGGCCACGGCATCGCCGGGTTCGCCGAGCCCGACGGCACCCTCGGCCGAGCCGGACCGCGGGTCGCCTCCGCCGATCTCGACCGCACCCTGGACGACGATGCGCCTCGTTACGACCGATGGCGGGCCGGTCAACGCCGAATCCGTGGTCGCCTGGTCCGGCGGCTACATCGCGTTGGGTCCGTCGGGCGAGGGACTAAGCCTCCCTGCCTGGACCTCCCGTGACGGGCGGAGCTGGGAGCAGCTGCCGGTCGGCACGTTCGGCGAGCCGGCCCTCGCGATCGCCGTTCCGTGCGCGGATGGGGTCCTCGTCATCGGCGAGGCCGCGACCGGGGAGCAGACGATCTGGCGGTCCGGCGACGGAACGACCTGGACGTCGATGCCGTCGGCGCGGCGCCTCGGGGACATCCCCGGCACGGTCGCCGGGAACGCGACCGGCACGATCGCGATCGCCGGCAAGCCAGCTCCCGATGAAGTCCTCTTCAGCCCGGACGGGGTCGGGTGGCAGTCGGTGCCCCTGCCCGGTGGTCCCGGTGTCAGCGCCTATGCGGTCGCCGCCTTCGGGACAGGATTCGTGGCGGTGGGCGCCGGGAAGTCGGGCTCGCCGGCAGCGTGGTGGTCAACCGATGGGTCGGCCTGGCACGCGTCGGTCGTGGGTCCCACGACGGACCCGCTCCTGGAGAGCGTCCACGCGGGCCGGAACGGACTCATCGCGGAGAGCCGGACAGACACTGTCCCCGGCATCACGTCGTTCTGGACGTCTCGCGACGGACAGCGATGGGCCCTCAGCAACGCCGATCCACTCGGGACCTTCAGTGGGGGCGAGGGCGCGGGCAGCGCGAACGGGCTCTTCCAGGGGGACGGCACCCGTCTCCTGGGCTACGGGAGCCGAGCCGGCGACTCCCCGGGCGTCATCGAGTACTGGGTCTCGCTGGATGCGACCCACTGGACGAAGCTCGTCCTGTCCGGCGACACGGCCGGGGCGGGCGACGTGACTCCGTTCCTGATGCGTGACGGTGTCCTGTTCGTCGGCGGCGGTGCAGCCTGGTTCGGCACCCCGACCCCGTAGCGCCGGCTGCGGCTCAGGCCGAGCCCACCCACTCCGAGTGGCCGGCGGCCCAAGCGTCGAACTCGGCCCGCAGGGGCGCCATGGTCGCCTCGTCCGCGAAGGCGACGTCGAGCGCGCGGCGGTCGATCGCCCAGAGCTCGGCGGGCGTGAGGCCGATCTCGTCGATCGCGCGGCGGTACTCCTCGGTGAGGGTGATGTCGGAGACCGTGAGGTCGTCGGTCGAGAGGGTGACCGGCACGCCCTGCCGGTGGAGGACCGCGAGTGGGTGGTCGGCCACCCGGTCGACGATGCCCGCCTGGACGTTGCTGGTGGGGCACAGGTCGAGGGTGATGCCGCGGTCTCGGAGCGCCGCGCAGAGTTCCGGGTCGTCGGCGGCCACGGAGCCATGAGCGATCCGCTCGGGCCTCAGCTCGAGTACGCGGCGGACCTGCGCGGCGCCGCCCCACTCGCCCGCGTGGCATGTGATGTGGAGACCGGCCTCTCGCGCGACATCGAATGACGCCGCGTGGGCGAGGGCATCCGGGTAGCGTTCCTCCGGGCCGGCGAGGTCCCAGCCGACCACGCCGCGATCGCGCTGTCCGCCGGCGACCGCCGCGAGGGCCCGGTTCGCCTCGGGCTCGGCCCACCGGATCGCGGTGACGATGAGGCGCGCCACGATCGGACGCCCAGCCGCGGTCGCCCGTCGCACCCCCTCGTCGGTGCCGTCCGCTACCGCCTCGATGACCTCCGCGGTCGAGAGGCCGGCGGCGGTGTGCAGGCTCGGCGCCCAGCGGACCTCGAGGTAGCGCACGCCGTCCGAGGCCTTGTCCTCGACGAGTTCCGTCGCTACCCGGGCCAGCGCGTCGCGGTCCTGGAGCAGGCGGATCGGCAGGTCGAACGCGCGCAGGAGATCGGCCTGGGACGCGCCGTGGGCGGGGGCCACGAGGACCGCCCGCATCGCGGCCTCGTCCCGTGGCGCGTCCACGTTCCGCGTCCGGGCCAGCTCGAGCGCGGTCGCGACACGGACCGACCCGTCGAGGTGGAGATGCAGCTCGGCCTTCGGCCAGGCGGCCGGGCCGAGGGGCGCTGCGGCTTGCGAGCCCGGCACGTGTACCGTCGGCCTCGGAGCGGTCATCGGCCCGATGCTACGATGCCGCGACTCCTTCCGTCTCAGCAGGAACGCCCCTCGTGACGTCCTTTCCGATCCGCGCCGAGAGCGCCAGAGCCATCATCCTCCGGGCCGGCTGGATCTCGTGCGCGTTGCTCCTGGCCCTCGGTGGGGCGGGCATCGTGACGGGGATGCAGCACCAGCCGGGGACCGCGTCGCGAGCCGAGCTCACCTACGGCGCCGACACCCGGATCGCGCCCGGGCTGGCCGGCTCGGCCGACGACCTGCGCGCGCTCACTGCGGACGTGGACGGCCTGGGGAACCTTGGGACACAGGCGCTCGCCGCGATCACGGGCGGCGACATCCCGGCGATGCGGAAGTCGATCACCGACGGCGCGAAGATCATCACCACGATCGATGCGAAGACCGCCGCGCTGCGGACCCGGCTCGGGACGTTGCCCGGCGTGGGGCCGGGGGCGGAGGGCAGGCTCGGCGGCGTGTCGCTCCTGCGCTACCGGACCCTGACCGGCGCGCTGGACGCGACGGGCGGGCTCGGCGACAAGTGGGCGACGCTGACCTCCGGCGCGCTAGCGGCCATCCAGCTCGAGACGTCGCTGCTCGACCATGACACTTCCACCGCGGCTGCCGCTGCCCTGGGCAAGGCCGCCAAGTACGCCGAGGCGGTGAAGCAGCTCGCGACCTCCGACGCGCAGCTCGTCCTCGCGCGGACGCAGCGCGACGCGATGTCGGCCAGCGTGGACGTGGGCCTGCTCACCACCTGGATCGACCGGAACGCCGCGTACGACGACGCGCTGCGGAAGGTCTACACGTTGCTCATCGCCTCGAAGGGCAAGGTCACGAAGCCGGTCCAGGACGCGTACGACGCGCTGAAGGTCGCCACGAGTGGCCTGCCCGGGGACACCCGCGGGCTCGTGATCATCATGTCCGACATCGCGCGGGGCGGGCTCAACGAGGCGGTCATCTCGATCGAGGAGGCCAAGGGTCGCCTGAGCGATGCAGTCGATGCGTTCGCGAACGTGGGCACGAGCGCGGGCCCGTCGGCGGCCCCGTAGCGAAACGGCCATCTGCAACTCAGGACACCATCGGGCAGCCTTTGCGCCCCGATCCGGCCCCGATCCGGCCCGATGCGGCCCCGATCCGCGCCGATCCGCCCCGACGCGGCCCTCCCACTGCGTCGGCTGAGCACGGATCGACCGTGAAGGAGCCCGGGAGACGTCCCGAAGCCGGACTCGTGATCGTGTGGTTTGCATCTGGCCGGTTCGGCCAGGTATCGGGGGCCCAGGACGGCGGTGGACCGCGATCGAGGGGGCGGTGGACCCGTGGCGCGATCGAGGGGGCGGGTGGACGCGGTCGACCGGCGACCGAGGGCGCGGAACGGCGGATGGACCCGGTCGACCGGCGATCGAGGGGCGGGTGGACGCGGTCGACCGGCGATCGAAGGCCCAGAACGGCGGGTGGACGCCGTCGACCGGCGATCGGGGGGGAACAGTCGGTCCGACCGGCGCCCGAGGGCGCGGCACGACGGGTGGACGCGGTCCGGGGGCGCAGAACGAGGACGGGCGCGGTCCCGGGGACGGTACACTCAAGGCCACTGAAACCCGGCCGAGCGCCGGCCCCCGACTCCCCACCCGGAGGAACCCTTCCCCATGCACGTGCGCGTCCTGACGGATCAGCCCTGGGAGGTCCCCGCCGACGTCCTCGCCGTCCCGTTCGTGGGCGAGCTGGGCTTCGACGGTGCATGGGCTGAGCTCGACCGGCGGACCGGTGGTGAGCTCAAGGCGCTCCTCGCGTTCGGCGAGCTGCGATCGAAGCGATACAGCACGACCCTCGTCGGCGCCGGCGAGATCCCCGTGCAGCGCGTCATGGCCATCGCCGCCGGGGCGGCCGACGCCATCGACCGCGAGGCGGTCCATCACGTCGGCGCATCGGTCGAGCGGCGGCTGGGCGGGAACCCGGTCAAGCGCCTGGCGATCTGGTTGGGGGACCTTGCGACCCACCTGGACGATGGAGCCGAGGCCGTGGCGGAGCTCCTCACCCGCGGCGTCGTGGAGGGCACGTACGAGCCGCAGGCGATCTACCGCGACGTCGTCGAGACCGCGCCGCCGGCCCTCGACGAACTCATCCTCATCGCGCCGGGCGCCGATGCCGCGGCATTGGCCAAGGCCGCCGAGCGTGGCCGGATCGTCGGCGAGGGCGCGAACACGGCCCGGACCCTGTCCAACCGTGCCTCGAACGACGTGAGCCCCGCGGTCCTGGCCGACGAGGCCCGGGCCATCGCCGAGCGCAACGGCCTGTGGATCGACGTCATCGAGCCCGACCGAGCCCGCGAGCTCGGGATGGGGATGTTCCTGGCGGTCGGGCAGGGCAGCGACAACCCGCCCCGGATGATCGTGATGCGCTCCGGCGCGGCCGGCCAGAAGGACGCCCTGGGGCGGCACCTGGCGATCATCGGCAAGGGTGTCTGCTTCGACTCCGGCGGCATCAGCATCAAGCCGAGCGACCGGATGGAAGAGATGAAGATGGACAAGACGGGCGCGTCCACCGTCATCGCCGCGATCGAGACGGTCGCCCGGCTGGCCCCCGGCACACCGCTCCTCGCGGTCGCGCCGGCGGTCGAGAACATGCCCGGCTCGCACTCGACGAGGCCGGGCGACATCGTCAAGGCGCTCAACGGCAAGGTCGTCGAGATCAACAACACGGACGCCGAGGGCCGGCTCATCCTGGGCGACGCGATGACCTACGCCGAGCGCCTGGGGGCGACCCACATGGTCGACGTCGCGACCCTGACCGGCGCGGTCGGCCGGGCGCTCGGGGAGCTCGTCACCGGGCTCTTCGGGACGCCCCAGGATTGGGTCGAACAGGTCCAGTCGGCGGCCGGCCGGGCGGGCGAACGGATGTGGCAGATCCCCCTCGTCGACGAGTACAAGGCCGAGATGGACAGCTGGTACGCCGACTTCCAGAACGCTTCGGGAGCCGACGGCGGTCTCGTCAAGAGCGGCCTGTTCCTGCGCGAGTTCGCCGCGGTCCCCTGGGTCCACCTCGACATCGGCGGCACCGGCTACTTCCGTAAGGCGAAGCCGTTCGCTTCCCGCGGGTCGAATGGCGTGACCCACGCCACGCTCGTCGAGCTGGCACTGGCCGGAGCCACGGCCCCGGCGTGACCCGCCTCGCGCGCGCCGGGAGCCGCCGAGGATGAACCCGCTCGTGATCGCGTTCGCGGTCGTCGGCGGGATCTGGGGCATCGTGGCGGACCGGATCGCGACCCGTTGGCCGGAGCACGACGAGCCGGAACTCCCCGGCGACCGGCCACCCGGCTGGCGGACCGTCGCCAACGGCACGATCGGAGCCGTCGCGCTGGGCGTGCTGCCGGGCCGCTTCGACACCACGACGGAACTCGTGCTGTTCGGGGCCTGGTTCCTCGTCCTGACGCTCCTGCTCGCCACGGACCTCGACCAGCGACTGCTGCCGAGCGCGATCACCCTGCCCCTCATCGTCGTCGCCCTGATCGCGGCGGTCTCCGGCGTCGACCCGCTGGTCCATGACGCGTTCGGGATCGTCGGCGCTGTCGCGATCGCGATCGTCCTGCCGCTCGGGATGTACCTCATCTCGATCCCCTTCGGAGTGGACGCGGTGGGCCAGGGCGACCTCATCCTGCTCGTCAGCGTCGGCCTGTTCGAAGGGCTCGTCCGCACGATCACGGGCATCGTCGTGGGTGCGTTCCTGGGCGGGCTCGTCATCGCGGCGTTGATCGTCACCCGGCGGGTCACCCGCAAGACCTACATCCCGTACGGGCCGTTCCTCATCGTCGGGGCGTTCTGGGGCGTCCTCGTCCGGTTCGGTTGAGGGACGCCGGGGCGGTCCACGCTTGTTCGCGGTGCCGATGCGCACGGACGGCGCCGGGCCACGTTCGACCCCGCGCGGTCACCGTGGTAGCATCCCCCCGACCTGAGTCGTCCTGGGGCAGTGCCCGCGTCGGGGCGGCGGATCACCAGCCAGCGTAGCCGTCACCCGCGCCACCAGGCGCGCCAACGGAGTTTGCTCGCAGTGACGACGCCAGCATGACCAGTCGCCCGATCGCGCCCCGCAGCATGGCTGCCGTGGCGGTGACCGCGGGCAGGGCACTCATCCCGGGCATCGACGAGGCGACTTCCGCCGCGATCGACGCACGCCGGGCGGCCACGCTCCGTCCGTCCACTCCCCATCGGACCGGCACGACCGCCCGGCGCCGCGGCCGCCTCGCCCGCCTCTTCGCGCTGGTGGTGCTCGTCACGCCGCTGCTCATCGGCAGCATCGGCACGTACAGCGCACCCCCGCCCACCCGGGGCGACGAGCTGTCCGACGCGATCGCCTCCCAGAAGAAGCTCGCCGCGAAGATCAAGGCCCAGAAGGCCGAGATCGCGAAGCTCGCGGCGCTCCAGGCGGGACTCTCCAACGACATCGGCCAGACCCAGACGGCCCTTGCCGGGGTCAACCAGGACCTCACCGCGGTCCAGAAGCGGGTCACCAAGCTCAGCGCCAACATCAAGGTGGTCCAGGCCACATACGCGGACCTCGTCGTCCAGCTGGCCGACCTGAATGCCCAGCTCATCTCGGTCACTCTCGACGAGGAGGCCAAGGACGCCACGCTGCGGGAACGCAAGGCGCTCCTCGCCGAACGGATCCAGGCGGCCTACGAGGCCGGCGAGCCGTCCCTGCTCGAGGTGCTCCTGTCCGCCAATTCGTTCACGACGGCGCTCAGCGATGTCAGCAACCAGCTCGCGCTGGGTGACCGGGACAAGGCGCTGGCCGACCAGATCGCGACCGACCAGGCGACCCTGGCGACGATCCATCAGACCGTTGTCGACACCAAGGCGGCGACCGAGGAGTTGCGGGCGCAGACGGCGGCCCAGAAGGCGGCCCTGGCGGTCAAGCTAGCGGACTTCAAGAAGGCGAAGGCCCAGCTGAAGGTGCTCCAGGCCGAGACGAGGCGCCAGCTGGCGCTCCAGCGGGCGGCCTACCAGGCGCTCGCCCACAACAAGGTAAGGGCCGCCCAGATCCTCGCCCAGGAGGCGAAGACCGCCAGGTCGCTCAAGAAGAAGATCGACCGGCTCGTCGCCGAGCAGTTCGCCGGCGGCAACATCCCGTCGGTCTACAACGGGACCCTCAGCTGGCCGCTCAACGGCGTCGTCACCCAGGAGTTCGGGTGCACCGGGTTCTGGGCCGAGCCACCCCTGGGCAACTGCGCCCACTTCCACATCGGCATCGACATCGCCGCCCCGATGTACACCCCGATCCGCGCGGCGGGTGCCGGCCGGGTCGTCTACGAGGGCCCGCTCTCCGACGGCGCGTGGGTGGTGATCATCGCCCACAGCAAGGACCTCGTCACGCTCTACGGCCACGTCGACAACCGCCACCGGCCGCCGGTTGTCCGGGCGGGCCAGCTGGTGAGCAAGGGCCAGATCATCGCCTATGTGGGCGTCACCGGGAACTCGACCGGGCCGCACCTCCACTGGGGCGTCGAGTTCCACAACCAGTGGGTGAATCCCCGCTTCTTCGTGTGACCCGATGCCGGTCGACGGGTCGCCGACGGGCGCGGCGATGTTGACGTTTACGCACCGAATCGTTCATCTGGCGCTATCGGTGGGAACGTACCGAAGTGCTAGCATCGATGCGGATACGCGCCGAACGAGGACCTGCGCATGAAGCGGACGATGGCGGTGATCCTGGCCGGTGGCGAGGGCGAGCGGCTGTCGATCCTGTCCTCGGTCCGGGCCAAGCCCGCGGTGCCCTTCGGTGGCAAGTACCGGATCATCGACTTCACGCTGTCGAACTGCGTCAACTCGGACATCGATGACGTCGTCGTCCTCACCCAGTACAACCCGCGCTCCCTGAACGACCACATCGGCCTCGGGCGGCCCTGGGACCTCGACCGCAACAAGGGCGGGGTCAAGATGCTCCAGCCGTACATCGCGCGGGGCCGGGTCGCCGAGTGGTATCGGGGCACGGCCGACGCCGTCCTCCAGAACTTCAATGTCCTGGAGCACAGTTCGGCCGACACCGTCCTCGTCCTCGCCGGCGACCACATCTACAAGATGGACTACCAGCCGTTCGTGGCCGCCCACCGCGCCCGCCGTGCCGACGTGACGATGGCGGTCCGGCGTGTCCCGCTCGCCGATGCGAGCAGGATGGGCATCCTCGCGATGGACGAGTCGCTCCGGGTCACCGAGTGGCAGGAGAAGCCCAAGCAGCCCAAGAGCGACCTCGCGTCGATGGGCGTGTATGTGTTCACGAAGCGTGCCCTCCGCCGCTGGCTGTCGGACGAGCTGACCGACTTCGGCACCAACGTCATCCCGGCGATGCTCGAGGGTGGCGCCCGGGTGTATGGCTACCGGTTCGACGGCTATTGGCAGGATGTCGGGACGATCCAGTCGTTCTGGGAGGCCAACATGGCCCTCCTCGACGATGCGCCGGAGCTCGACCTGTACGACCGCGAGTGGCTCATCCACACCCGGTCCGAGGAGCGCGCGCCGGCCAAGGTGGGCGCCACGAGCCAGGTCCACCGGAGCCTGATCAGCCACGGCTGCGTGATCAACGGCACCGTCGTCAACTCGGTCCTGTCGCCGGGCGTCCGGGTCGAGGTCGGCGCGATGGTCCGCGACTCGATCGTGATGTTCGATTCGGTCATCCGCTCGGGGGCCGTGGTGGACCGCTCGATCCTCGACAAGGAGGTCGTCGTGGGGCCGGGGGCGATCGTCGGGGAAGGCTCCGACTTCACGACCCCGAACCGCCAGGAACCGGCCCGCCTGTTCACCGGCATCACGGTCGTCGGCAAGCGCTCGGTCATCCCACGCAACACCCGGATCGGCCGCAACGTGAAGATCGGCGGCGACGTCCGCTCGACGGATTTCGCCTCGCGGGTCATCAAGAGCGGCTCTACCGTCGAGCGCAAGGACCCGCCGTCGAAGCGGCCGTCCGTCCCGGTCATGACGCCTGAGCACAAGACCGGCTCGGGCAACGGTGCCGGGGGCGGGGGCGCGTCGAGCGCGGGTGCGACCGCTCTCGAACCGGCGGCGAGTCGCCAACGGAACGCCCCGGGCTGACCCACCCGGCGCTCCGGCCGGCGCCGAGGTCGCCCGGTGCGGAGCACGCCGCCGGTCCGCGCTCGTTCGTCCGCTAGACTGCCGCGCATGCCTCCGACGGACGGTGCCCCGACCGCCCCGGACCCACGCCGCGTCGAAGACTGGCTGATCGAGCTTGGCATCGGACCCGCCGACCGCAACGAGCGTGACGGCATCGCCAGCTGGGATCTCGTCCTCGACGGCCGGCGCCGGTTCGACGTCCGGGCGACGCTCATCCTCGATCCGGCGTTCGCGTGCATCGTGTGGGTCCACTACGCGCCGCCGCTGCAGGACGGGTTCCGACGCTCGTATCGCAAGCTCCTGCGCTGGAACGACGAGTTCCCGTTCGCCAAGTTCGCGCTGGCCGAGGACGAACGACCGGTCCTGACGACCGAGCTGCCGATCGACCGGCTCGATCTCGACGAGCTCGGCGTGACGATCGCCCGCCTGCTCGGCGTATGCGACCGGCTCGTCGAGGAATCGGCCCACTGGATCTGGCTGGACGGCAAGGTCCCGCCGGTCGGTGAGCGGGTGAGCCGCCAGGCTGCGCTCCTGGACCGCTACGCCGAGCGCCTGCCGGAGCTCCTGGGTCAGGAGCCGGCCATGACCGGACCCGCGGCGGAGCTCCCCGCGTGAACCGATCCGGAGCTCTGCGCACGCGGCGGCGGGTCGCGGTCCCCGCGCTCGGGCTGTGGCTCCTGCTGGCGATCGCGGGGCCCGTCGCCCTCCCGTCCATGGTCGCGTCCGCGATCGCGGCCGACCCCCCGAGCCTCACTGTCGTGTCGACCGCCCGTTACGACGTCCAACCGACCCAGGGCCGGGTCAGGGTCACGGTCAACCTGACCGCGACGAACCATCGCAAGGACACGGTCATAAGGAGCTACTTCTTCGACCACGTGGTGCTCGGCTTCCTGCCCGACGCGACGCGCTTCACGGTCGCGCCCCCGACCGGGTCCGCGGCCCACCCGACGGCCCAGGTCACGTCGCGGACGGCGGACCGGACGCTCGTGTCGGTCGCCTTCGGCTCGAAGCTCCGGAGCGGCAAATCCGTGACCCTCAAGCTGACCTTCGACCTCGTGGACACGGGCAGCGCCCCGGATCGCGCCATCCGTATCGGGTCGGCGATCGCCACCTTCCCGGTCTGGGCCGTCGGGACACCGGACACGCCGGGGAGCAAGGTCAGCGTCAGGGTCCCGGCTGACTTCCGCATCGAGGTCCTCGGCAGCAGGCTCGCAGGCCCCACCAAGGGTCCGAACGGCAGCCAGGCGTTCACGAGCGTCGCCCTGAGCGCTCCGGCGGTCTTCGGGGCGTACGTGCTGGCCGATCGTCCGGGGGCCTATCGATCGACGCCGGTCAGCGTCACGGTCGCCGGCGCCCCCTATCCGGTCGTCGTCCGGTCGTGGCAGGACGACGCGGCGTTCGGCACGCGCGTGGCGGGCATCCTGCGAAGGGCCCTGCCGGCGCTGGGCAAGCTCGTCGGGGTGGCACCCGGAGCACGGGGCGTCGACGGGGCGCCACTCTCCGTGGAGGAGGCGGTGACCCGGTCCGCGGGTGGCTACGCCGCACTGTACGACGGTGCCGCCGGCCGGATCCAGGTGGCGTACGACGCGGCGGCCGCGGTCGTCCTGCACGAGGCGGCGCACGCCTGGTTCAACGGCGGGTTGGTGGCGGACCGCTGGGCCGTCGAGGGGTTCGCTTCGTACTATGCCCGCCAGGCGGCAGGACCCCTGAAGATCAAGATCGCCGCGCTGCCGCTCACGCCCGCCCTCCTCGCGAAACGCATCCCGCTCAACGCCTGGGCCGCCGATGCCGCCTCCGACACGCCGCCGGATCCCGCCATCGACGCCTACGGCTATGCGGCCTCGCTCGACCTCGCCCGACGGATCGCCGGACGCGTCTCGCCCGCGGGACTCACGGCCGTGTGGAAGGCGGTCCGGGCGGGTGAGATGGCCGACCAGCCAGCCGGGGCCGTCGCGGGCGCGGCCCCCGACACCGACCCGGCCGGGGCGGCGGTGCCCGATTGGCGGGCGCTCCTCGACCTGTTCGAGACGCGGACCGGCACGGACCTGACCGACCTGTGGCGGACGTGGGTGGTGCGTCCCGAGGAAGCGGCACTCCTCGACAAGCGCACGGAGGTCCGGGCGGCCTATCGCTCCCTGGTCGAGCAGGCCGGCGACTGGGCGCTCCCTCGCTCCATCCGGGTCGCTCTCGACCGCTGGCAGTTCGACACGGCCGCTGAGCTCATCGCGAAGGCGCGCGCGATCCTCGTCGCACGGCCGGCCCTCGAGACCGCGGCGACGGGCATCGGCGTGCGCCTGCCGCCGACGCTCCGAGCGGCCTTCGAGAGCGATGCCCCGCCGGATGCGGCCGCGACCGAACTGGCGGCCGAGCAGGCCGCGGTCGAACGCCTGTCGGCGGCCATCGACACCCGACCCGTCGCCCCGACCCCGGTCGAGCGCATCGGGCTCATCGGCGCGGATCCGGAGGCCGACATCGCCGCGGCGAGGGCAGCATTCAGCGCGGGCGACCTGAACGGCGCGGTCGCGGCCGCCGATCGCTCGGCCACGACCTGGGTGGACGCCCTCGACATCGGTCGCGGCCGCCTCGCGGTCGCGGCCGGGATCCTGGCGGCGTTCGCGGCACTGGTCCTCCTGGTGACGGCCACTCGGGATCGCCGCTCGCGTGCCCGCTGGTCGTACCGTGCCGGACAGGTGATCCGGTCGATGGGCCCGGGATCCGGACCACGATCGCGACCGGCACCCGAGCCGGTCCGGGGCGTTCCCGCCTCACGCGGGGCCCTCCGCGAGGTCGGGCCACGCTCGATGGCGGCGGCCGGCTCACCGGGCGTCCACGTGACGACCCGGAACCTGAGCCACATCTCGGCCGCGTCCGTGCCGATGGCCCACCGGATCGAGGCCGAACCCGGGTCGGTCGCCTGGCCACGGAACGTCGGCGCGCCACGGGTCGCGGCGCAACCGGGCGCGGTCCCGCCGAGCTCCCCGCAGCCTCGGATCGTGGCCGCGCCACGCGGCGGGTACGGTACACTCGCCGCCGACCATCCGACCGATCGGTCCCCCGTGACCTTGAACGGCCGTCCGGCCTCGGGCCCACGGCCGGACGCGGGACCCCGGTCCGGGGCCATCCCGCCCGATCCTGTACCGGGAGACGAGTGACCGTGGACCAGGCACGCTGATGGGTGTCCTCCGGACGATGCCCTCGCGCGAGATCCTGTCGGGCGAGTCGGCCGATGTGTACTTCGCCCGCGCGGAGCGCGTCCTCGAACGCGAGGGCCTCGACCCGGTCGTGTCGATGGAGATCTTCAGCCGCGAGGCGGGGATCCTGTGCGGGATCGACGAGGCGAAGACCCTCCTGGCCCATGTCCTTCAGGAGGACACGCCGGGTGGCGTCACGCTTGAGGCCCTCGACGACGGCGACCCGTTCGACGCGAAGGAGATCGTCCTCCGCATCACGGCCCGCTACCGCCAGTTCGGCCTCTACGAGACCGCGATCCTGGGCATGCTGTCGCAGTCGACCGGCTGGGCGACCGCCGCACGCGAATGCGTCGATGCCGCGGCTCCGGCTCCGGTCATCAGCTTCGGGGCCCGGCATGTCCACCCCGACATCACGGACGTGCTCGACTACGCGGCGATCGTGGGCGGCTGCGTGGGTGCCTCCACCCCGGCCGGCGCCCGGCTGGCCGGGCTCGCTCCGACCGGCACGATGCCCCACTCGCTGGTCCTGATCTTCGGCGACACCGTCGCGGCGGCGGAGGCCTTCGACCGCGACCTGGAGTCGGACGTGCCCAGGATCGTCCTCGTCGACACGTTCAAGGACGAGGCCGAGGAGGCGCTCCGGGTCGCCCACGCCCTCGGCGATCGCCTCTACGGCGTGCGCCTCGACACGCCCGCCGAACGCGGTCGGGTGACCGCCGACCTGGTCAAGGAGGTCCGCGCCCGTCTCGACATGGAGTCCTTCACCCACGTGAAGATCGTCGTGTCGGGCGGCCTGTCGCCGGATCGCATCACCCACTTCAAGGAGGCCGAGGCGCCGGTCGACTCCTACGCGGTCGGCTCGTACATCAGTGGCGCCGCCCCGATCGATTTCACCGGCGACATCAAGGAGATCGACGGCCGCCCGATCGCCAAGCGCGGTCGCATCCCCGGCCGTACGGCCAGCCCGCGTCTCCGCCCGGTCGACCTGGCCGCCTGGCGCGCCGCCACCTAGGCTCGCTCGGGTCCGTCCCCGGCTCGCGCCCGTCCCCGGCTCGCGCCCGTCCCCGGCTCGCTCCCGCCCGGGCGGATCGCCCTGGACTTCCTCCTGCTCATGGCCATGGGTGCATAGGCGTGGGCGCCTCGGCATGGTGGGCGGGGGACCCGTCCCGCGCATGGCCATGGGTGCATAGGCGTGGGCCACAGGACGGGGGGGCTGGGCCGGTCCATGGCCCGATCGAGCTGTCGATATGCACCCACGGCCATAAGGACGGAGGCACGTTCCGGACGCCTCGTGCGTGGATTGGCGCGATCGGGGCTACGCCGTTCCGCCCTCCCGGAGGCGGGCCAGCCAGAGCAGGCCCACGATCGTCTTGGCGTCGACGATGCGACCGTCAGTCGCGGCGGCGACGGCGTCGCGCCAGGGGAGTCGCTCCAGCTCGAGGCGCTCGTCCTCGTCGGGCCCGAGCCGATCCTTGGCGGCCGGGCTGAGGTCGGTGGCGAGGTAGAGGTACATCAGCTCGGTCGCGAACCCCGGGGCTGTCCAGAACGAGCCGAGCAGGCGCCACGTGGCGGCCCGGTAGCCGGTCTCCTCCTCGAGCTCGCGAGGTGCGGCGAGAGCATGGTCCTCGACCACATCGGCGGCCCGGTCGATGAATTCGAGCGTGCCGGCAGGGATCTCGAGCATCGCCCGACCGGCGGCCGAGCGCCACTGGCGCACGAAGAGGACGCGATCCTGCTCGTCGAGCGCGACGATCGCGACGGCTCCCGGATGGCCGGCCACATCGCGCGTCGCGCGCGACCCGTCCGCCCGTTCGATCGTATCGACGCGGAACGTCAGGTAATAGCCCTCATGCAGGACCTGCGTTCCGACGATCCGTTCCTCCAGCGGGTCGGGCCCCCTGCCCGACCTAGGGGAACCGCTCAGGCGGGCACCTGCTTGGCCTGCACGTCGAGCGACATGCCGCTCTCGGTGTCGAAGACGTGGAGCTTGTCGAGCGGCAGGCGCAGGGTGAGCTCGTCACCCGGCCGGACGTTGTGCGACGCGCTCACGATCGCGATCAGGTCGTTGCCCGCGGCCGACACGTGGAGCAGCACCTGGGCTCCCAGGTACTCGACGACATCGGCGCGGCCATGGATCGTGGCCGACGCAGACCCGCCATCGCCCAGGTCGAAGTGGTCGGGGCGGAAACCCGCGGTGAGCGTCCGACCGGCCGAGCCCACGACGCTCCGGAGCCGGCTCGGCACCGGGATCGTCGCGCCGGGTGCCTCGAGCGTCGTGGCGTCGCCGGTGCCGGCGACCGTGACATCGAGGAAGTTCATCGCCGGGCTGCCGATGAAGCCGGCCACGAACCGGTTCACCGGGTGGTCGTACAGCTCCTGGGGCGTGCCGACCTGGTTGAGCAGGCCCATGCTCATGACCGCGATCCGGCTGCCCATGGTCATGGCCTCGACCTGGTCGTGGGTCACGTAGACGGTCGTGGTCCGGAGGCGCTGGTGGAGCCGCGCCAGCTCGGCCCGGGTCTGGACGCGCAGCTTGGCGTCGAGGTTCGAGAGCGGCTCGTCCATCAGGAACACGGCCGGCTCGCGGACGATCGCCCGGCCGAGCGCGACGCGCTGGCGCTGGCCGCCGGACAGTTCCTTCGGCTTGCGGTCGAGATACCGGCCGATGTCGAGGATGTCGGCCGCCTCCTTGACCCGTCGTTCGATATCCTGCTTGGGCACCTTGCGCAACTTCAGCCCGAAGGCGAGGTTGTCGCGCACGGTCATGTGCGGGTAGAGGGCGTAGCTCTGGAAGACCATCGCGATGTCGCGATCCTTCGGGGCCACGTCGTTGACGACCCGCTCCCCGATCCGCAACTCGCCGGCCGTGATCTCCTCGAGCCCGGCGATCATCCGCAGGCTCGTCGTCTTCCCGCAGCCCGACGGCCCGACGAGGACCATGAACTCCCCGTCGTGGATCTCCAGGTTGAGGTCGTCCACCGCGAGGACGTCACCGTATTTCTTGGTGACGTGATCGAACGTGACGGTCGCCATCGCGAGTCCTCCTCACCTTCCGGGCCATCGCGAGACCGTGCACCGGCCGCGGGAGCGGCTCGATCGGTCTCCACACGAGGGAGCCGGGTAGGTCGTCGCATCCTAGCACCGTGAGCACCCCGCGGTTGCGTGCTCGGAGCAGTGCCCGCTCCCCGGGAGCAGTGCCCGCTCCCCGGGCGGCGTCGCAGGCGGACGGTGGCGCGGACACCGCGAAGGGGGGTTGGGGTGGCCTACGGGTTTCGAACCCGTAACCTGCGGATCCACAATCCGCTGCTCTGCCGTTGAGCTAAGGCCACCGTGGAGTGCGGCTCCGGGACGCGACGTCCCGCGGAGGGCGACGGGAGTATAGCCCGTCGAGCCGTGGCGGCCCATCGGACCGGACGTGCGCCTGCGCTCCGGTGCTCGCGGGCAAAGGGGTACATACGGGTCGGCGCGCAGGGACCATCGCGCGGGCTGACCGTGCCGGAGCGCCCCCCTAGGGTTGGGACCACACCGCACCGCCCCCCGAGGATCTCATCGACCCGATGCTCTTCACTGGTCCGCGCCGCGCCGCCGCTCGCTGGAGTCTGGTCGTCGCGGCCGCGTTCGCCCTCAGCGCCGTGGGCCTGCTCGCCGCCCCGCCGGCCGCGTTCGGCTGGAGCAACGACGCGTTCAGCAGCGCGGACGAGTCCCAGCTCGTTGCGCTCACGAACCAGGCCCGGGCAAGCGCAGGACTTCCTCCGCTCAAGGTGGACTCGACCCTCAAGTCGATCGCCCGCTGGCGCAGCCAGGACATGGCGGTCCGGAACTACTTCGACCACGCGATCCCCAACCCACCCGGCGGCAACGTCTTCAGGGAGATGGACCGGCGCGGCTATTGCTATCACGTCGCCGGGGAGAACATCGGCTGGAACAACGCATCGGACGCGACGGCCACCTCCAAGATCATGGCCGCGTTCATGGCGTCGCCTGGCCACAAGGCGAACATCCTGGGCAAGACCTGGGATCACATCGGGATCGGCGCGTACAAGGAGGCGAACGGGAACCACTACTGGACCGTCCTCTTCGCGGACGCCTGCGGAAGCGCACCGAAACCCACCCCGAAACCCACCCCGAGGCCGACTCCCCGGCCGACGCCGCATCCCACCCCCAAACCGACGCCGAAGCCCACCCCGAAGCCCACCCCGAAATCCGCCGTCGCGAGCCCATCCGAAGCGCTCGAGCCCGGCGACCAGCCTTCCGGCCCGCCGTTCGATACGTCCTCCCTGGACGGTGATGGCGTCGTTGATGCCTCACCGGCAGTGGGCGCACCCGAGGTCGTCGGGCCCGACGAGACGCCGGCCTCCGGTGACGACCGACCGGCGCCCGGGGCCACGTCCTTCCGGGTGATCGACCCGCCGGTGCCGCAGGGCCTGCTCGAGACGATCGTGGGCGGCGTCGCGGGGTTCTTCCTCGGCAGCTGAGGCCCGTGGCAGCCGACGGCCGCGTCGACCGACACCGATCGCCCGGGTCAGGGTGCTCCGATCAGGGGGCCGGCACGTTGTCGTAGGACGGGGTTCCGACGATCCCGAACGCGGAGAGCGGCCAATAACGGACGATGCCTCGCCCGATCACCGACGAGACCGGGATCGGTCCGAAGACCCGGCCGTCATCCGATACCTCACGGTGGTCGCCCATCACGAACAGCTCGCCGTCGGGCACGACCCAGCGCGACTCGTCGCTCGCGACCGTGGGCTCCACGACCCCGGCGTCGTCGCGGAACAGGTACGGCTCGTCGAGCGCGGCACCGTTCACGAAGACCTGGCCGTCCCTGACCTCGACCGTATCGCCGCCGACGCCGATCACGCGCTTGATGAACGGCTCCTTGTCGGTGGTCGTGTTGGGCGGCGGCTGGAACACGACGACCTGCCCGCGGGCGTAGGGACTCCACAGGTGGGTCAGCCGATCGACGAGGACGTAGTCGCCCCCGACGAAGGTCGGCTCCATCGAGTGCATCTGCACCCGGAACGGCTGCACGACGAAGTTCTGGATCACGAGGAAGATCAGAAGAGTCAGGGCGAGGGTTTCGATGACCTCGATCGCACAGCCCACGCCTGTCCGGCGGCGTCCGGTCCTCGCCTCCGCCGGCTCATCCTCCGGCGGACGCCTGTCGCTCGGTTCGTGATCCACGGTTCCCCGCTGACGTGTGCGTTCCCCGCGCGCATCGTCGCATACGGCGTCCGATCGATCGGTCGGTCGGTCGGTCGAGTGGTGTGGAGCGGGCCGCCTCCCCGGCTACACTGCCCACATGCCGCCGATCCTCGAGGCGCGGGACCTCACCAAGTCGTACCGGCTGGGCGAGACCACGGTCGAGGCACTCCGCGGCGTTTCGCTGACCGTCGACGAGGGCGAGTTCGTCGCGCTCATGGGCCCGTCCGGTTCGGGCAAGAGCACGCTCCTCCAGCTCCTCGGCGGCCTGGACCGGCCGTCCAGCGGCGAGGTCCTGCTCCAGGGCGAGACGATCAGCCACCTTGGCGACGAGCAGGCGACCCGCCTCCGGCGGGACCGGACCGGATTCGTGTTCCAGTTCTTCAACCTCATCCCGCTCCTCGACGTGACCGAGAACGTGGGCCTGCCGTTCACGATCGCCGGCGCCGATCCGCGGAGTGGCGACATCGCGGCCCGGATCCGGGACGTCATCGAGCTCGTGGAACTGCGCGGCAAGGAGCATGCCAAGCCCGACCAGCTCTCGGCTGGCGAGCAGCAGCGG
This sequence comes from uncultured Chloroflexia bacterium, assembly GCA_963719285.1. Classification (GTDB taxonomy): domain Bacteria; phylum Chloroflexota; class Limnocylindria; order Limnocylindrales; family CSP1-4; genus C-114. Next base: position 1,226,422 of record CAVRBO010000001.1, on the reverse strand, counting down.
GTCGCCGTCGCTCGTGCCCTCGTCACGCGTCCGGCGCTCCTGTTCGCCGATGAGCCGACGGGCAACCTGGACTACACGACCGGGTCCGAGATCCTCGATGCGCTGTACCGGAGCTGCACCGAGCGGCGCCAGACGATCGTCCTCGTGACCCACGACTCGAAGGCCGCGGCGTACGCGGACCGCGTCTGCGTCGTGCGCGACGGCCGGATCCTCGAGCAGATCCAGCTCGGCCGTCGCGAGACCCACGACGCGACCCCGCTCATCGCCCGGCTCGCCCAGCTCGGCCTGTAGGTCGCACGGACGACGCTGGTGGATCGGCCTTGAACAGCGGCCTGACCGCCCTCGCCTGGCGCAGCCTGTGGGCCCGGCGCGCTCGATCGGTGCTCACCCTGGCCGGCATCGCCATCGGGGTGGGCGTCCTCTTCGCGGCGCTGGCCACCAACGACGGCATCGACCGCTCGGTGGACCGGACGGTCCGCGACCTCGTCGGTCGGGCGGACCTGCGCATCTCGGCGTTCGCCGAGGGCGGGCTGGCGGACGCCACCGTCGGCACGATCCGGGGCACGGCCGGGGTGGCGGTCGCCGCCCCGCGGATCGAGCGGCGGACGTTCCTTGGGCCGGGCTCCGGGCCGGACATCCAGCCGCCGGTGACGGTCCTGGCGATCGACCCCGTGGCGGATCCCGTGCTCCACGACATCGACGGCTCGGCCGCGCTCAAGGGCCCCGGCACGCCCACGGCCCTCATCTCCGCGGACCTGGCGACGGCCGACGGGCTGACCGTCGGCTCGAAGATCCAGTTGCAGGGACTCGGCGATCCCGGTCCGTCGACCGTCACGGTCGCCGCGATCCTGCCGGGGAGCGGACCGCTCTTCGACGCGGCGGGACGGACGGTCGTCATCACGATCGACGAGGCGCGCGTCGTGTTCGGGCCGATCGGCATCAGCCGGATCGATGTCGGGATCGCCCCGGGCGCGACACGGGACGCTGTGGCCGCCGCGATCGAGAAGGGGTTGACGACCGAGCCCTACGTGCTCACCGGGCCGGCCGACCTGGCCGCGTCACTCCGTGCGTCGACCGGGGCGTTCCAGGCGCTGACCTCGCTGCTGGCGGCCGTCGCGCTGTTCGTCGGTGCGTTCCTGATCTTCAACACGCTCTCGATGACCGTGTCCGAACGGATCCGCGAGGTCGGGCTCCTCCGGGCGGCCGGGGCGACCCGGCGCCAGGTGGCCGGGATCGTCCTCGCCCAGGCCCTCGTGCTCGGCGTCGTGGGCTCGGCGGTCGGGATCGCGATCGGCGTCGGCCTCGCGTGGGCCATGGTCGCGTACGTCCGGAGGATCGCCAGCGTGCCGATCGACGGGCTGTCCGTGCCCCTGTTCGGCGTCGCGCTCGCCGTCGTCGTCGGCGTCGCCGTGACGATCGCCGCCGCCCTCGAACCGGCCGTGCGCGCCGGCCGGATCTCCCCGATCGAAGCCCTCCGCTCCCGTCCCGCCGACGGGGCGGCCGCGGGGCGGGCGCGGCTGCGCTGGCTCGTCCTCGTGTTCGCGGTCGTCGCGGTGGCGGGCTCGCTCGCCTGGCCGGCCGGCACGGCCGGCGGTTCGCCGGTCCGGGCGCTGCTCGTCTACGCGATCCTCCTCGGCGCGACGGTCCTGACGCCGTTCGTGCTGCCGCCGCTCGCGCGGATCGCCGGCGTCCCCTTCGGCTGGATCCTCCGGACAGAGGAACGCCTGGCCCGGGGAGTGGCTCTTCGCGACCCGAGCCGGACGGCACTCACGGTGGGTGCCCTCCTCGTCGGGTTGGCGATGATCGTGGCCGTCGGCGACGTCGCCCAGAACGCGCGGCGCGCCGCGAACGCCTGGCTCGTCGACGTGGTGCCGGGCGACGAGATCGTCACCTCCATCGTGCCCGCGGCGATCGACGAGGACGGCCCCGGTCCCACGCTCGCCGCGGTCCCCGGCGTGGCCCGGGTCACGCCGATCGCGACGTTCGACGCGGCGTACCAGGGGATCCGGCTCGATGCGGCGGCGATCACCGGCGCGGATCTCCTCGCCGACGGGCGGCTCACGTTCGTGGCCGGCGACCGGACGGCCGCACTGACCGGACTCGATGCCGGCGGGACGGTCATCCTGCCGCGCAGCCAGGCCGACCGGCTCGGGCTGGGCCTGGGCGCCACGATGCGGTTCACGGTGGGTGCCGCGTCCCCGGCTGACCTGCGCGTCGCCGGGATCGTCGAGCGGACGCTGCCTGGCAAGGCGGGCGAGACGATGCTCGTCGGATGGAAGGATGCCGCGGCCCTGTTCGGCGTGCTGGGCGCCGACTCGTTCGCCGTCCGCTTCGCCCCGGGCTCCATGGCCGGCGCGCAACCCGCGCTCGAGCAGGCCGCCCGGGAGCTCGCCCTCGAACCGAACACGCTCGACGTGGTCCGCGGCGCGATCGGCGACGCCCTCGGCCAGGTGTTCGGGCTGTTCGACGCCCTGGCGGTCGTGGCGGTCCTCGTCGCGGCGCTCGGCATCGTCAACACCCTGACGATGAATGTCGTGGAGCGGGTGCGCGAGATCGGCGTCCTCCGGGCGACGGGGATGACCCGCCGCCAGGTCTGGCGGATGGTCGTGATCGAGGCGGGCGTGCTCGGGGTGATCGGCTCCCTCCTCGGCTGCCTGGCGGGCCTGGCCGCCGGCGCCGCCCTCATCGCGCTGACGGGTGGTGGGATCGGTGCGGCCGGGCTCGACATCCCATGGGCGACGATGGGACTCGCGGCCGCGTTCGGCATCGCGATCGCGATGCTCGCGGCGTATTACCCGGCTCGACTGGCGAGTGGCGTCTCGATCGTTCGGGCCGTCCAGTTCGAGTAGACTTCGTCAACGCATCGCCGCCGCGGACGGTGGTGCATGGAGGAGAGGCACGATGATCGCGACGTCACGATTGACCCGCGTCCCGGCCCTGGAGCGGGGGATCACGATCGGTGACTTCCTCGTCCCGGTCGCCGTCGCCGAGCGGATCGGTTCACGGCTGCGGCACGTGGCGCTCATCGGCGCCGGCGCCCTGTTCATCGCGCTGGCGGCCAACCTCTCGATCCAGGTGCCGGGCACGCCCGTGCCGGTGACCGGCCAGACGTTCGCCGTCCTGCTCGTGGGCGGGGCTCTCGGCTTCCGGCGGGGGCTGCTCGCGACCCTGCTCTACCTGGCCCTTGGCCTGGTCCTCCCGATATACGCCCAGCATCGCTCGGGGATCGATGTCATCGGCACGATCCGGGACGGCCATCTCGTCCTGGGCTCGAGCGGCGGCTATCTGCTCGGCTTCGTTCTCGCTGCCGCGCTCGTCGGCCGCCTGGCGGAGCTCGGCTGGGACCGGCGGATCGGTGGCGCGCTCGGCGCGATGCTCCTCGGGAACATCGTGATCTACCTGGTCGGTCTGCCCTGGCTCATGGCGGCCACGGGGATGGACGGGGCGACCGCGATCGACAAGGGCCTGACGCCCTTCCTCATCGGCGACACGATCAAGCTGCTGCTGGCGGCGGGACTCTTCCCGGTCGCTTGGTGGGTCGTGGGGCGCCGCCCGGACGACATCTAGGGTCCGTCGCCCCCCGTCGAGCACGGAGCCGCCCGCGAGGCCCCCAATTCGTATGGCCGTAGGTGCATAGCGACGGGGATCGATGCCCGCGGCGCGACGGGACCGATGCCCGCGGCGCGACGGGACCATTCCTGCGACGCGACGGGTCCGATCGCCGCGGCGCGACGGGACGCCGATATGCACACATGGCCATAACCAGTGGCCCCCGCCCGGGAGCCGAGCACGGATCGGCCGGGTCAGCCACGGCTCACCGGCCGCCGCTCGCCGGATCAGGCCAGCGCGGCGGCCAGGCTCCGATACGACTCGCGCAACAGGCGGGCGACCTCCGGCCAGTAGGCCGCCCCGAGCCCGGCCGGACCGTCCGGGTCGGCGGTCGCGCCGCGATCGCGCACTTCGGCGGCCAGCCCGCGCAGCCTTCCGGCCTCGGCCACGGTCTCGACCGGCACGTCGTACAACGCGGCGTAGAGCCGGGCGATCGTCTCGCCGGCGGCCGAGCCCGCGGCCAGCCCGATCTCGCGCCGGACGACCCACCAGCGCAGCTCCTCGCGGGCGACCGCCTCCATGTCCACGTCGGCGGGCAGCCCGAGCCAGCGATATCCGCGCGAGACGTCCGGAGCGAACCGCTCGTACTCGCCGGTGGCCCGGGCGAACCCGACCGCGGCCTTCGTCAGGAACACGGCGGCGACGAGCGCGCGTGGCCACCCGACATGGGCCTGCTCCCGAAGGCCAAGGACGAGAGTTCCGAACAGCCGGGCCGGCTGGCGCCGGTAGTACGCCTTCCACATCCGCAGTTCGAGCTGGGCAAGGCGGTCGGGCTCGAAGTCGGCGCCCCAGCGAGCACGACCGGCCGTCGCCGGGACCGGGGGAGCGGGCACCTCGGCGATGGGTGTGGACGTAGCCGCCGCGCCACCTTCGACGGGTCGGCGACCGGCCTTCGTGGTCATCGGGGCTATCGTAGCGAGGTGGTCACGTCATCGGGTACGGAGCGGACGGCGTTCGGGAAGATGTCGGAGCTCGGCGGTGCCGGTCGCGACATCGATGGGTTGTACGGCCCGGCGTCGGAGGCGTGGCGGCTGAGCCGGGAGGCGGCCATGATGGTCGTCGGGGGTCCGCGCTCGCTGCTCCTCCAGGTCGCCCACCCGCTCGTCGCCGAGGGAGTCGACCAGCACAGCGACTTCCGGACCGATCCGTGGCGCCGCCTGTCCGGCACCCTGCGCAGCTACTTCACGATCGTGTACGGGACGAGGGCGGCGGCACGGGCCGAGATCGTCCGACTGGGCGGGCTCCACCGGCGCGTCGCAGGTCCCGTGCGCGACCCGGCGGCCGTCGTGACGACCGGCGCGATCTCCTACACCGCGCGCGATCCTGCCCTGGCCCTGTGGGTCCACGCGACCTTGGTCGACTCGACGATGGTCGCGTACGACTTCTTCGTCGAGCCGCTCTCGCCGACGCGCCGGGCGGCGTACTACGAGGAGACGCGCCAGATCGCGGTCGCGTTCGGCGTCCCGGTCGACCGGGTGCCCGCCGATATCCCGGCCTTCGACGCGTACATGGCCGCGATGCTGGCGCCCGACGGGCCGGTCCATCCCACGCCGACCGCCCGCGCCCTCGCCGAAGTGATCCTCCACCCGCGGATGGGGCCGTTGGCCCGTGTCGCGCCGGAACCGTTGAGCGGCCCCTTGGGCGCGGTCCTGGACGCGGTGCCGGGCCGGCTCACGGACTGGACGCTCTGGCCGGCGGTCGGCCTGCTGCCCGCGGGCCTGCGCGAGGAGTTCGAGATCCCGTGGGATGCCCGGCGGGAGCTGGTCGCCCGATGGTTGTCGGCCGGCGTCCGGTTCTGGCGTCCGCGCCTTCCGGCTGGATTCCGGCAGATGCCGCGGGCGCTGTCCGCCGATCGACGGGTCGCCCGCGAGGACCGGCAGTCGCCATCCGGCTGACCGAGCCCGGCTGACCGAGCCCGGTTGACCGAGCCCGGCTGACCGAGCCCGGCTGGCATACTCGTCCGATGCACGAACCAGCCACGGTCGCGCCCACGACGGGGAGCGTGGCCGCCGCCGCGCCGACCGTGGCCCAGGCCGCGTTCCTCGACGAGATCGGCCGACGACTGCCGGGGATGCGACTCCTCACGGACGCCGTGGACCGCGAGTCGTATCGGCGCGACGAGACCCCGTACCTCCGCACGGAGCTGCCGCTGGCCGTGGCGCTCCCGACCGGGACGGCCCAGGTCGCCGAGCTCATGCGCCTGGCGACCGCCCATCGGGTCCCGGTCGTGCCGCGGGGGGCGGGCACGGGCCTGAGTGGCGGGGCCGCAGGGGTCGCCGGTGCGCTGACGATCGTGTTCACGAAGATGGACGCGATCCTCGAGATCGACCGCCCGAATCTCGTCGCGGTCGTGCAACCGGGCATCCTCAACGCGGCGTTCAAGGCCGCCGTCGCGGCGGAGGGCCTGTTCTACGCCCCGGATCCGGCGAGCTACGAGATCTGCTCCATCGGCGGGAATCTCGGGACCAACGCCGGTGGGCTGTGCTGCGTGAAGTACGGCCAGACCCGCGACTCCGTGCTCGGCCTGGAGGTCGTGCTCGTCGACGGAACGGTCATCCGGACGGGCGGCCGGAACGTCAAGGACGTCGCCGGGTATGCGCTGACCCACCTGTTCGTCGGGTCGCAGGGGACGCTCGGGCTCATCACGGAGGCGACCCTCCGTCTCCGGCCAGCTCCCTCGCCCCGGGCGACCCTGCTTGCCTTCTTCCCGACCCTGGAGAGTGCCGGCAACGCGGTCAGCGCGATCACGGCGGCCGGCATCGCGCCCGTGACCCTCGAGCTCATGGACCGGCTGACGATCGAGGCGGTGGACGAATGGCATCATCTCGGCCTGGATCGGGACGCCGCCGCGATGCTCCTCGTCGAGACCGACCTGCCCGCGGCGGCCGCGAGCGTCGACATCGAGCGGGCGACCGTGGCCTGCACGGACGCGGGCGCCTCATCCGTCATCCAGGCGACCGATCCACAGGAAGCCGACTGGCTGCGCCAGGCTCGACGACTCGCGTTGCGCGCCTTGGAGCGCCTCGGCACCGTGCGGATGGAGGACGTGGGCGTGCCCCGCGGCCGCGTGCCGGAGCTGCTCCGGGCCATCGACCGGGTCGGGCAGAAGCATGGCATCCGGATCGCGACGTTCGGCCACGCCGGTGACGGGAACCTGCATCCGAACCTCATCTTCGACCGCGACGACCCGCGGGCCGAGGAGTTGAACGAGGCGGCCCGGATCGACCTCTATCGGGCCGCGATCGAGCTCGGCGGGACGATCACGGCCGAGCACGGGGTGGGCTCGAGCCGCCGGGCCTCGCTCGTGGAGCAAGTCGGGCCGGACGCGCTTCGGGTCATGCAGTCGATCAAGGACGCCCTGGATCCGATGGGGCTGCTCAACCCCGGCAAGGTCCTCTAGGCGTGGGAGCCGGAGACCCCGCGATCCTCGCGATCGACCTCGGCACGACCGAAGTCAAGGTCGGCCTCCTGAGCGCCTCCGGGGCGCTTCTTGCCGCGGACCACGAGGGCTATCCGCTCACGGTCGACACGGAGACCGGCGCGGTCGAGCAGGATCCCGACGCGTGGTGGGCGGCACTCGGCCTGGCGGTGGAGCGGGCGAGCGCCTCGGCCGACGCGGGTGGCACGCGAGCCCACGTGGCGGCGATCTGCGTGGTGGGGCAGGGTCCCACGCTCGTGGCGGTGGATCCGCACGGCAGGGCGACGAGTCCGGCGATCACCTGGATGGATGGCCGGCCGGCCACCCAGTCCGGCCCGCTCGAGGCGGCGACCGGCCTGGCCGGATGGGGCCTCGGGATCCTGCCCGCGGCGCGCTGGCTCGAAGAGCACGGCCCGGCGGCCGATGTCGCGCGGACATGCTGGTACCTCAACGCCTGGGAGTGGGCCGCCTTCCGGCTGACCGGCGAGGCGGCGACGACGCGGTCGCGTGGTCAGGTCCTGCCCATCCGGCTGAAGGTGGGCACGACCGGTCTGGCGATCGAGCGCCTGCCACCCCTGGTCGATGCGGGCTCGATCGTAGGTCGGCTGACGGACGAGGCCGCTCGGGCCCTAGGACTCGAACCGGGGCTCCCGGTCGTCGCCGGCATGGTCGATTCGTTCGCGAGCTTCCACGGCGCGGGCCTGCTCGACGCCGGCGACGCCGTCGACACCGGCGGGACGAGCGGCGGCCTGGCGGTCTACTGGAATCACGCCGTGGACGTTCCCGGCGCGTGGGTCGCGCCGGCGCCGATCGCCCACCGCTGGATCGTGGGCGGGGCGATGACGGCGACCGGCAAGGCACTCGACTGGCTGGCGGGTTCGGTCGTGGGCGGTGCCGCGACACCGGAAACGCTGGTGGCCGAGGCCGCCGGAGTGGCGCCGGGCGCGGACGGACTCGTGTTCCTGCCGTATCTCGCAGGGGAGCGCTCGCCGATCTGGGACCCGGGCGCGCGCGGGGCGTTCGTGGGGCTGACCCTGAGCCACGGGCGCGCGCACCTCGCCCGGGCGGTGCTCGAGGCGGCCGCCCTGGCCCTGCGTCACGTCGCCGCTCCGATCTTCGCGGCAGGCCTGCGGATCGACGAACTCGTCGTGACCGGCGGGACCGCCCGTGACGACACCTGGAACCGGATCAAGGCCGACGTCCTCGGCGTCACGGTGGCCGTGCCGGCGGTCCGCGAGACGGCCGTGCTCGGGGCGGCGATCCTGGGTGCGACCGCCGTCGGGTGGCACGCCGACGTCCGTGCCGCGATCGGCGCGATGGTCCGCATCGACCACCGGATCGAGCCCGACCCTGCGGTAGCCGCTCGCTACGACGCGCTCTACGAGGCCTACGTCGGGTTGTGGCCGGCCATCGCCCCGACCGTCCGGCGGCTGCGGGACCTGCCGCACCGCTGACCAGCCCGAACGGGGCCGGGCGAAGGGCCGTGCTAGACTCGCCGTGCTCTCGGGGCAGGGTGAGATTCCCGACCGGTGGTAGGGCCCGCGCAGGCGGGTCGAGCCCACGAGCGGCTCCGCGGCGCAGCGCCGGGGAGTGCAGCAGATCCGAACGGTGGCCATGCCGCCGAACCGGAGCCGACGGTACAGTCCGGATGGAAGAGGGCAGGGTCGTGCGCCCGTTCGGCGTCGGCCGGTCGACGACGTGTCCCGAGGCGTCAGATGGAGCCTCGGTGGACACGCAAGACCTTCGAACGAAACGCCGGGCTGGACCCGGCGAACGGACGAACACGACGCTGGTGGCGGACGCGCCCGCGGTCCAGGCCCACGGTGTGGCGTTCACCTACCCGGATGGTCGCGTCCCGGTCGTCGAGGACATCTCGTTCACCGTCGCGCCGGGCGAGTTCGTGGTGCTCATCGGTGCCAACGGGACCGGGAAGAGCACCCTGCTTCGCCTCCTGGCCGGGCTGCTCGTGCCGGCGGCCGGCACTGTCGCGATCGACGGCCGCGCCACCACCGGGCCGGACCCGCGGGTGGGTTTCGTGTTCCAGGAGCCCCGCCTCCTGCCGTGGCGATCGGTCCTGGACAATGTCGCCTTCCCGCTCGAGCTGGCCGGTTGGACACGTGTCCAACGGGAGGCTCGCGCCCGTGAAGCCCTCCGCCTCGTCGGCCTGCGTGACGTCGAGGCCGACCGGCCGCACCAGCTGTCGGGAGGATTGCGCCAGCGCGCGGCGCTCGCCAGGGCGCTCGTGCTCGAGCCGGCGGTCCTCCTCCTCGACGAACCGTTCAGCGCGCTCGATGCGCTCACCCGCGAGCGGTTCAACGTCGAACTCCAGGCCGTGTGGCGCGAGACCGGGACGAGCATCGTGCTTGTCACCCATTCGATCCCGGAGGCGGTCTTCCTGGCCGACCGGATCCTCGTGCTCGCCGGTCGCCCGGGGCGGGTCGTCGGCGACGTCCCGGATCTGATCGCCCATCCGCGCGACCTGGCGGACCTCGACACCGAAGGCGCGTCGGCCACGGCGACGCAGGTCCGTGCGCTCCTCGCACTCGACGACGTGGACGTGGACGCCCCGATCGCCGTCGCCGGAGGCGCGCGCTGATGCGCCGCGGCGGCGTCGTCGCTGTCGGGAGCGTCCTGGCCGGTGCGGTCGTCTTCCTCGTCGCCTGGAAGCTCGTCGTCGTCCTCGGCGACTGGAAGCCGTTCGTGCTGCCACCTCCGGAGAGCGTCGCCGGGCGCCTGGTCAGCGGTTGGGCGGATGGCACCATCGGTCCGAATGCGGCCACGACGCTCCTCGAGGTCGTCCTCGGGTTCACCGCCGGCTCGACCGCGGCCGTGCTCCTCGGCTACCTGCTCGCCCGGTCGCGATTCGCCCGGCGGGTCCTGTCCCCGTACGTCGTCGCGGCGCAATCGACCCCGGTCCTCGCCCTCGCGCCGCTGTTCGCGATCTGGTTCGGGACCGGACTCGTCTCGAAGGTCGTCATGTGCTCGCTCATCGTGTTCTTCCCGGTCGCCGTGGCGACGATGGTCGGGATCCGCGAGGTGGACCGCAGCCTGCTCGAGATGAGCCGCGCGTTCCGGGCCTCACGGCTCCAGACCCTTGTCCGGATCGAGATCCCGGGTGCCCTGCCCTCGATCTTCGGCGGCCTCCGCGTGGGCGCCACGCTCGCCGTCGTCGGCGCGGTCGTCGCGGAATGGGCCGGCGCGGACAGCGGCCTCGGCGTCCTGCTGCTCATCGCCAAAGGCAGTCGCTTCGACATGCCGCTCGCCCTGGCCACCCTCGTCACCATCGCGGCGCTCGGCGTCGCCTGCTATCTCGCCGTCGTGGTCGTGGAGCGCCGTCTGGTCGGCGTCCGCGGCTGAGAAGCCCCCTGGAGGTCCCGTGAACGCGCCACTTCGCCGACTTGCCGTCCTGCTCCTGGTGCCGATCCTCGCGTCCTGTACGGCGGGGGCCACCGCCGCACCATCGGCGACGAAGCTCGTCGTTGGCCTTGGCTACATCCAGAGCATCCAGTTCGCCCCGTTCTACCTGGCCCAGCAGAAGGGCTACTACGCCGCGGCCGGCCTGGACGTCACCTTCCAGAACGGCAATGACGACACCCTCGTGTCGCTCGTCGGCCAGGGCGCCGTGGACATCGGGCTCGCCGACGGCACCTCGGTCATCCCGGCCGTGGCCAACGGCTTTCCGATCCGCTATGTCACGACGATCTACGCGAAGCTGCCGAACATCGTCTTCTCGAAGGCCTCGTCGGGGATCGCGACCGTGGCCGACCTCAAGGGCAAGAAGCTCGGCACGCCGGGCAAGTACGGCAGCAGCTGGATCATGCTCCAGGCGCTCCTCGCCTCGGCCGGGTTGAAGACCTCCGACCTCGACATCCAGCTCTACCCCGACTACGGCCAGGGCGCCGCGCTCGCGCAGGGAGCGATCGACGCGGCGACGGGGTTCGTGAACAACGAGCCGGTCCAGCTCGAGCTGGCGGGCACGCCGACGACGGTCATCGCGGTCGATTCGATCCTGCCGCTGCCGGGGAACGGCCTCATCGCGGGGGTCGACACGCTCAGGAACAAGCACGCGGCGCTCAAGGTGTTCGTCGCGGCGACGCTCCGGGCGATGGCCGAGATCACGGCGGATCCGAACGTGGCGATCGACCCGTCGATCGCCCAGGCCCCCAACCTGGCGACCGCCGACAAGGCGACGATGCTGGCGATCCTCCGGGCGACCGTGGGAACGTGGTCGAACGACTACACGGCGGCCCACGGCGCCGGCGCGATCGACCGGTCGGCCTGGCAGAAGACGGCCGACTTCATGGTCGGGCTCAAGGACGGGACGGTCGCCACGGCGCCACCGGTCGACCAGCTCGTGGACGACAGCCTGCTCGCGCCGTAGTAGGGGCGTGCCCCGGGACGGGTCGGCGTTGGCACGCCGGGCGTGCCAACCAGCAAACGACGGCTCGTGAACCGGTCCACACCCTCGCGTTGGCACGCCGAGCGTGCGAAACGAGGAACGAAGGCCATTCCGGGGCCCCTCAACCTCCCGTTGGCACGCCGAGCGTGCAGCGGGCTGTGCCCGCGGCGCGGGTCTGGCTTGCCGGCCCGGCCGGGGACGGGGTCGGCGCTGCCCGCGCCGGCTCGGGAGTGGCCCTAGCTGTCCGAGGTCGTCGGGGCGGTCGGCTCGGCGGCGCGCCACGGGGCGGGTCGACGCTGCTCGCGATGCATCCGTTCCTCGGCGATGCGGACGGCGCTGCGCAGGTCGCCATCCGTGGCCGGGCTGGCCCATCCGATCGACAGCCGCAGGGCGATCGCGCTGGCCTCGAGCCATGTGTCGCAGGCGGAGCGGACGCGCTCGACGTAGTTGATCGCCCGGACCTCGTCGGTCTCGACGAGCAGGACGCCGAACCGGTTGTGAGCGAGGCGCGCGACCCGGTCGGCCGCTCGGGCGCTCCGCCGCAGTGCGTCGGCGACCGGCGGGATGAGCTTGTCGGCGACCTCGGCCCCGAACAGCTCCGCGAGCTTGTCGAGCCCGTCGAGCTCGGCGATGACGACCGAGACGGGCCGACCGTAGCGGCCGGAACGGGCCTCCTCGATCGTGACCGCCATGGCCCAGGAGAGGGCGCTGTCGAGGCCCGTGACGGGGTCGATGGTCGGCTCGAGGACGCCCTCGCTCGTGTAGATGCCGGCCGCGGCCATGACCGGGCGTCCACCGCCGGGCTCGGCGGCGGCGTACGCGCGCGACGCGGGCGCCGTAGTCGCCGCGCTGCCCTCGGACGCGACGGCCTCGGACGTGGCTTCGTCCTTGGTGACGTGGAGCTCGCCACTCAGGTGGACCTGGCTGATCCCGTTTGTGGCCTTCGGATCGCCCTCGACCTCGGCGGTCGTGGCGGCCCCTGGGGGCGCCTCGGTGCCGACCTGGGTGCCCTCGACGACGGCGACGCCTTCGGTCGTGGCCGGCCCGGCCGTCGCGTCCGCCTCGCGCCTCGCGCCAAGCAGCCGGTCGATGGTCGAGGCCACGAGCGGGTCCTCGGGGTGGATCGCGAACCCACGTGCTCGGGCGACGCTCATCTCGGCTGGATCCATGCGTTGTGCCTCGTGCTGGGCGGCGTCGGAGTCCGTCGTGACGCTCGTGGGGGATTGCCAGGCCTCGGTCGCGGCGCGCGCGGCAGCGATCGAATCGACCACGTCCGGTGCTTCCGTGGCGGAGACCTCATTCTCGTCGATTTCGCCGACGGACGCGGCGATGGGCAGATCGTCGGGATCGACGGCGCCGTTGGCGATGTCGGTCACGGTGGGGATGGGGGCGGACAGGGTCGGCCGGGCCCCGATCGCCGCGGCGAGTCGTCCGGCGGACGGAACGGCGAGCGGGTCGGTCTTGAGCGCCTCGGGCAGGTCGGCGGCGGTCGCCGCGGCCTTGTCGATGCGCGCGGCGAGGCGCCGCCGCATCAGGGGGATCGCCACGAGGGAGAGGACGGCGATGTCCACGATGATGAATGCAGCGATGATCGTGAGGATCTGATAATCGGTCATGAGTGCTCCGGGCTCCCGCCTGTCGCGGGTCACCGAGTGTAGGGTCCAGCGGAGACCCTGACGAGTGGAGCATGCCACCCGGGACGAGTTTCTGGTGCTGGCTCACAACGCGCGGGGGAGTCCGGTGGAGAGCGGTGGAGTGAGCGTCGCGTGCTAGCATCGCCGCTCGTGAGTCGCGTCCTCCCAGATCGGCCTCCGTTCGTCCTCCGGGCACGAGTGATCACGCCATTGACGAGCGGCGCGACGCGGGACGAGGCCGATGCACTCATCGATGTCGGCGCCGACGGTCGGATCGTCGGGGTGGGCGCGGCGGAGGCTCGGCCGGAGGCCGCAGCGGGCGCTGTCGACCTGCGCGGGCTGGTCGTCCTGCCGGGCCTGGTGGACCTCCACGCGCACCTGCCCCAGCTGCCCAACGCCGGGCTCGGGTTCGGCCTGCCGCTCCTGGCCTGGCTCGAGCGGTACATCTTCCCGCTGGAGCAGGCGTTCGACGAGGCGGTCGCCGAGCGCCAGGCGCCGGCCGCGTTCCGCGCCTTCGCGGCCGCGGGCACGACGACGGCCCTGCTGTACGGCGCGCTCTGGGAGGCGAGCCTGGACGCGGCCTTCCGGGCCGCCGAGTCGCATGGGATCCGGGCGATCATCGGCAAGGTGATGATGGATCGCCTCACGTACGATCGCGATCCGCGCACGGCCGGCGAGACCCTCGACCTGTCGTTGCGCCAGTCGGCCGACCTGTGCGCCCGCTGGCACGGTGTGGACGGGGGCCGGCTGCGCTACGCGTTCACGCCTCGGTTCGCGGTTTCGTGCTCGGCCGAGATGCTCCGGGAGTCGGCGTCGCTGGCGGCCTCGACCGGGGCGTACTGGCAGACCCACCTGTCCGAGGATCAGGGCGAGATCGAAGAGGTCGCCCGCCTGTTCCCGGAGGCGATGGACTACCTCGACGTGTACGACCGGGCCGGGGGGCTGGGCGAGCGGACGATCCTCGCCCACGCGGTGCACCTGTCCGATCGGGAGATCGCCCGGTTGGCCTCGTCCGGTGCGCGGGTGGCCCATTGCCCCGAGTCGAACCTGTTCCTGGCCTCGGGCACGATGCCGCTGTCCACGTACCTGGCATCCGGCGTGGGCGTCGGCCTGGGGTCCGACGTGGCCGCCGGCCCGGACCCCTCGATCTTCCGGTCGATGCGCGTGGGCGCGTACGTCCAGAACGCGCGTCGGGTGGCGGGCCGGGATGGGGCGTCGATCCTCGGTCCGCTCGACTGGCTCCGCCTCGGCACCCTCGATGGCGCGCGGGTCCTCGGGTTGGAGGACGCCATCGGCTCGATCGAGGTGGGGAAGGAGGCCGACCTCATCGCCGTCGACCCGTCCCTGACCGACGCGCTCGAGGTGGGCTCCGCCGCGCCGGCCGACCTGTCCGACCCGGCCGACCTCATGAGTCGGCTCATGTTCCGCTCACATCCGGCGATGGTCCGGGCCGCCTGGGTCCGCGGCCGCCGCCTGGATGGCCCGGCGTCGTGACGGTCCTCGTCGTGACGGTCCTCGTCGTGACGGTCCTACAGGATCACGATCCCGCTCCCGCCGGGGTCGGTGCCGTTCCGGAGGGCCTCGAGGAGTACGCGGGCGCTCGTCGGGAACATGGCCGCGAGCCCCGTCCCCCACGCAGTCGCTGCATCCCGGTTTCGGGTCGTGTCGGCCACCAAGAGGATGACGTGCGTCATGCGGCCATCGCGGATCTTCCGCGCCAATCGCCGTTGCAGCGCCTGAGCGTCCGCGACTCGCGTCTCTGCCTCGACCGCGACCTTCCAGTCGGCCCCGGTGATGACGCCATCCCACGCACGCAGGTCGCCCGGGATCGGCAGGGGCACTTCCGTGCGCCAGGCCAGGGACGGATGGAGCTCGCCGCGCAGGCGCTCGAGAAGGCGCACGTGGGCGACATCGCGGATCGGATCGGACGCCGGAAAGGCACGGACGGACAGCGCCAGGCCGACAGGGGCCGCGAGTCTGGAGAGCTGGTCGACCGTGACATTCGCAAGGGCGCCCCGTTCGATCCTGCTGACCTGGCTATGCGACATCAAGACCGCCGAGCCGGCCTCGCGTTGGCTCAGCCCCGCGGTCAATCGCGCTTCTCGGAGCTCTCGGCCGACTGCAACGCGGATCTTCGACGCGTTCGCGATGGCTCTGTCGATCGTTCGTTCGCGAGTCCCCATGGGTCGCCATGGTCGCCGTCGATCATCGACCCGTGCTTATCTGCGAGTTGGCACGCTGGGCGTGCCAACCAGCGAACGGAGCTTCATGAATTGGTCCACACCCTCGCGTTGGCTCGCCGGGCGAGCGAAACGGCGAAGGAAGGGCCCACGAGACCGTCCCAACCTCCCGTTGGCACGCTGGGAGAGCACGGCACGCTGGGAGAGCACGGCACGCTGGGAGAGCACGGCACGCTGGGAGAGCACGGCGCGCTGGGAGAGCACGGCGCGCTGGGCGAGCGCGGCACGCTGGGCGAGCACGGCACGCTGGGAGAGCACGGCACGCTCAGCGAGCACGGCACGCTGGGAGAGCCACCTGCCGCGCGCCCCGCGTGGGCGCACCCATGAGCGGGGCGCGCATCCTCATCACCGGGGCCACGGTCGTGGATGGGACGGGGAGCGCCGGCTATCCGGGCACGGTCGCGGTCACGGACGAGGGGCGGCTCCGGGTCGTGGCGGCGGGCACGGACGAGGACGCGCGGCTCCACGCGGAGGGCGCCGAGCGCACGATCCGGGCACAGGGACGGGTCGTCGCGCCTGGGTTCATCGATCTGCACAGCCACTCGGGGCTGATGGTCCTGGCCGAGCCGCGCCACGAGCCCAAGGTCCGGCAGGGCGTCACGACCGAGGTCGTGGGCGTGGACGGCAACGCCTACGCGCCGTTCCCGAACCGGCAGGACCTGCTCGACTTCGTCCAGCTCAACGGCGGCCTCGATGGCCGGCCGGACGATCAGGTCGCGTACGACTGGGACAGCGTCGCCAGCTACCTCGGCCGATTCGACGGCACGACGAGCGTCAACATCGGATTCCTCGTCGGCAACTCGCCGCTCCGCATCGCTGCCCTCGGCTGGGACGACACGGCCGCCGACGACCGGGCGATCGCCACGATGCGGTCGATGCTGCGCGAGGCGATGGAGGAGGGGGCGTTCGGGCTCAGCTCGGGGCTCGACTACCCGCCTGGTGCCTACGCGACCACGGCCGAACTCGCGGCACTCACGAACGAGGCGGGCCGGCAGCGGGGCATCTATCACACCCACGTGCGCTACGCGCTCGGCGACCGGTTCCTGGACCCGTTCCGGGAGGCGATCGAGATCGGGCGCCGGGGCGAGGCGCCGGCCCACATCACCCACTTCTACCACCGGACCACGTTCGGCGGGAGCCCCGACCAGATGCTCGAGCTCGTCGACGACGCTCGCGCCGAAGGGCTCGACGTCACGTTCGACGCCTATCCGTACGAGTGGTCGAGCACCCGGCTCCTGATCCTCATGCCGATCTGGGTCCAGGAGGGCGGCCCGGTCCGCACCAAGGAGCGCCTCGCCGACGCCGCCGTGCGGGAGCGGATCCGCGAGGACCTCGTGGCGCGCGGCACGATGTTCGCCGGCCCGGGCGGTCTCCAGGACGTCCGGCTCGGTTACTTCGCCCTGCCGGAGCATCGGCAGTGGGAAGGCCGGACGATCGGCGAGATCCTTGCGGAGACCGGCTCGGAGCCCGTCGACCTCCTGTGCGACCTCCTCATCAGCGAGGACCTGCGGGTCAACGAAGTGACCCCCGGCCCGCACCTGGACGGTATCCGCCGGTTCTACCGCCATCCCGTGGCCATGGTCGGCACGGACAGCGTCTTCGTCGGCGACCGGCCGAGTCCGCGCACGTACGGCAGCTTTCCCCGGATCCTCGGCCAGTTCGTGCGCGACGAGCGGATCCTCGGGCTCGAGGAGGCCGTCCACAAGATGACCGGCGCGCCGGCGGCCCGCCTCGGCCTGACGACCCGGGGCCGGCTCGCCGACGGCCTGGCTGCCGACCTCGTCGTGTTCGATCCGGCGACGGTCCGCGCCCTCGCCACGTACGACGACCCGCGCCGGTTCCCCGTGGGCATCGACCAGGTCATCGTCAACGGTGAGCTCGTCGTGGACGTGGGCGGGCACACCGGCGCCCTGCCCGGCAGAGCCCTCCGCCATGGCCGGGACTGACCGCGGGCCCGCCCCCGGCGGCGGTGCCGGCGTCCCCGAGGCGCCGATGATCCCCTGTCCGCAGTGCGGCGCCCTCGTCCCCGAGACTGACGGCCCGCGCCACGTCTACGTCCCGAGCGCGCCCGGCTGCTGGGCGGCCTTCGGGGAGGTGCGGGCCGACGAGATGCGGCGCTTCCCCGGCTCGCCTGAGGGCAACCTCGTCGTGGACACGTACATGGCCCAGCATCCGGGCGACGGCACGGACCGCCGGGATCGCCAGTCGGTGTTCATCCATCTGGCGAGCCTGTGCGCGGTCCTCGAACGAGGCGGCGCGCCCACCCGCTCCCCGGACGTGCTCCGGAAGGTCCTCGCCAGCCGGACCGACTATCCCGTCCTGGATCGAGCCCATGGTCCGGGTGGGCTGACCGTGCTGCACATGATCGGCGCCACCGAGCAGCGCGACCACGATGTGAGGGCCCGCGCGTGGGCGGCCGCCGTGTGGGACGCCTGGCGCGACCATCACCCGCAGATCCGCGCGGCGCTCGATCGGGCCGGGATCGGCGCTTGACAGCCCGATGGGCGGGCGGCATCGTCGGCGGAACGAACAACCGCCACTGACGACGGCATCGAGGAGTGCCCCGCCTCGTGACGAGCCCCAGCGGATCTGCCGGTCCGACGTCCGACGGCCTGCCTGAACGCGCCTCGGCGGGCGGCCCGACGCCCGTCGCCCCCGCT
This sequence comes from uncultured Chloroflexia bacterium, assembly GCA_963719285.1. Lineage (GTDB taxonomy): Bacteria > Chloroflexota > Limnocylindria > Limnocylindrales > CSP1-4 > C-114. The sequence continues at coordinate 1,208,462 of CAVRBO010000001.1, read as the reverse complement.
GCGCCGACGGTCACGCCGACGCCCCTGATCGTGCCCGCGGACACGGTCGTGCCGGGTCGTGCCCGACCCGCCGGTCCGCTCCGCCGCGAGGGTCCGGCCAAGCTCACGGGCGTGGCGCTGTACACCGACGATCTCGTGTTCCCGGGGGCCTGGTACGGCACGACGATCCGGAGCGAGGTCGCCCACGCCCGCCTGATCGCGATCGACCGGGCCGGGGACTTCGACTGGGATTCGGTCGTCGTGGTGACCGCCGGCGACATCCCGGGACCGAACATCGTGAGCCTGATCCAGGAGGACCAGCCGATCCTCGTGCCGGTCAGCGGCGAGATCCGCCACCATGCCGAGCCGATCGCGCTCCTCGCGGCCCCGGATCGGGCGACGCTGCGAGAGGCCCGTCGGCGGCTCCGGACGCGGACCGAGAAGCTGCCGGCCGTCCTGGACCCCCTCGAGAGCACCCACGTCTTCGCCCGCTACGGCATCGAACGCGGCGAGGTGGATGCGGCGATGGCGGCGGCCGACATCGTCGTCGAGGGCGAGTACCGGGTCGGCCACCAGGAGCAGCTGTACATCGAGAACAACGCCATGATCGCCGTCCCCCGGTCGGACGGCGGCGTCACCGTCCACGGCTCGCTCCAATGCCCCTACTACGTCCATCGCGCCCTCAAGCGCGCGCTCGGCCTCGACGACGCGGGCGCCCAGGTCGTCCAGGCCGAGACCGGCGGCGGATTCGGGGGCAAGGAGGAATACCCGTCGATCCTCGCGATCCACGCGGCCCTGCTCGCCCGTGCCGCGGGCAAGCCGATCCGGATGATCTACGACCGCCACGAGGACATCGCGGCGACGACGAAGCGCCACCCGGCGATCGTCCGGTACCGGAGCGGCGTCACCGCCCACGGCGATCTCATCGCCCAGGAGATCGAGATCCTCATGGACGGCGGTGCCTATTGCACGCTGAGCCCGGTCGTCCTGTCGCGCGGCACGCTCCATGCCGGCGGTCCGTACCGCTGCCCGAACGTGCGCATCAACTCCCGGGTCGTGGCCACGAACACGCCACCGAACGGGGCGTTCCGCGGCTTCGGGGCGCCCCAGACCGAGTTCGCGGCCGAGATGCAGGTCAACCGGGTGGCCGAGGCGCTCGCCATGTCGCCGCTGGACCTCCGCCGGCGCTGGGTGTACCGCCCCGGCGACGTCACCCCGACGGGCCAGGTCCTGCATGACAGCGTCGCCGGTGAGGAGGTCCTCGAGCGTGCGGCGGAGGCGTCGGAATTCGAGCGCGTCCGCGGCCGGACGGCGCAGGCCCGGGCCGAGCGGGCGGGGTCTGGCCTGATCCCGCCGACTCCGTTCGACGGCGGCCGCCAGCGGAGCGCTCACGGGATCGGGCTGGCGCTGGCCTGGCACGGCGCCGGCTTCACCGGGTCGGGCGAGGTCCATCTCGCCTCGGTGGCCTCGGTCGAGCTGACCGCGGACGGCCGGATCGTCGTTCTGTCGGGTTCGACCGAGATGGGCCAGGGCACGAAGACCATCTTTCCGCAGCTCGTCGCGGAGGCGCTCGGCGTGCCCGTCGAGGCGGTCGAGGTCGCCGCGGTCGACACGGCGTTCGTGCCCGACTCCGGTCCGACGGTCGCGTCGCGGACGGCGATGGTCGTGGGCGGGCTGCTCATCGGCGCCAGCCGGAAACTGCGGGCCGAGGTGGAGGCACGGACCGGCGGGTCGTTCGCCCAGACGTATGCGGCGGATGCGGCCGCCCACGGCGCCACGCGTGCGGACGAGCACTTCGCGCCGTACCCCGGCGAACCGTTCGACGACGCGACCTACACGGGCGACGCGTACCCGGCCTTCGGCTGGGCATCCGCGGTCGCCGAGGTGGACGTCGATCTCGACACCGGGGAGGTGGCCGTCAGGAGCGTGGTCGCCGCCGACGACGTGGGGCGGGTCATCCATCCGGTCCTGGCCGAGGGCCAGGTCGAGGGGGGCACGCTCCAGGCCGTGGGCTACGCCACGATCGAGGAGATCAAGCTGAGCGACGGGCGGTACCTCAACGACCGCCTGGCGACGTACCTCATCCCGACGGCCCTCGACGCGCCGCGGATCAGCACGATCCTGGTGGAGGCGCCGTTCGCCGGCGCGCCGCACGGCGCGAAGGGGGTCGGCGAGCTGCCGATGGACGTGGGGGCGCCGGCGGTCGTCGCGGCGATCCACGATGCCGTGGGCGTGTGGATCTGCGAGTTGCCGGCCACGCCGGAGCGCATCCTCGAGGCGCTGGGCGCGCTCGATCCGGTCGGCGGGGCAGCGGCCGACGATGGTGCCGCGTGACCGCGCGATGACCGCTGGATGACCGCGCGATGACCGCCGTGACGTTCAGGCTCAACGGCGCGGCCACGGAGCTCGACGTGCCCGGCATGCGCCGGCTCCTCGACGTGCTGCGCGAGGACCTCGGGCTCACCGGCACCAAGGAAGGCTGTGGCGAAGGGGAGTGCGGAGCGTGCTCGGTCCTCGTGGACGGGCTGGTCGTCGATGCGTGCCTCGTGCCGATCTGCCAGGTCGAGGGGGCGGTCGTCCAGACGGTCGAGGGGCTGGGGATGGCGCGCGAGTCGGGCGTGGCGCCGACGCCCGACGATCTCGACGTGCTCCAGCAGGCGTTCCTCGAGACCGGTGGAGCCCAGTGCGGGATCTGCACGCCCGGGATGCTCATGGCCGGCCATGCGTTCCTCGCGTCGGGGGCCGCCGCCTCGGAAGACACGATCCGCGAGGCGATCGCCGGCAACCTCTGCCGGTGCACGGGCTACACCAAGATCGTGGAGGCCATCGCCCTCGCCGCCGAGCGCCAGAGCACGGCGAGAGGGGGCTGACATAGACGCCGAGATCCCGGCCATCGACCCGCAGAGCGTACTGATCGTCGCCGTCCTCGTCCTCGCGATCGTACTCGTCAGCTTCCTGCTGTTCCGCCGGCGCGACGGCGATCGTTGATGCCCATCGAGCCACCGGTCACGACGGCGCGTTCGCTCGAGGAGGCATACGCGCTGCTCGCCGCCTCGAGCGCCGAGGCCCCCCTGCGACCCATCGCCGGTGCCACGGACCTGCTCGTGCAGATCGCCGGCGAGATCGGACCGCCTCCCGCCGCGTGCCTCGACATCCGGAGCATCGATGCGCTGCGGGGCATCTCGGTCGTGCCGGGCGATGGCGGGACGGACGAAGGGTCATTGGTGCTCGGCGCGCTCACGACATTCGGGGAGATCCGCGGGTCGGTGCTCTGCCGGGAGCTCGTGCCGGCCCTCGTGGATGCGGCCGCCACGATCGGAGCGGCACAGATCCAGAACCGGGCCACGATCGGCGGCAACATCGCCAACGCCTCGCCGGCAGGCGACTCGCTGCCCGTGCTGCTGGCGATGGACGCACTGATCGATGTCGGCGGGCCGCGCGGCGAACGGAGCGTCGACGCGGACGCCTTCTGGCCGTCCTATCGCCGTACCGCGCTGGCGCCGGACGAGCTGGTCCTGCGCGTGCGGCTGCCGTTCGCGCCGGGCCGTGAGACTCGGTATCGCAAGGTCGGCACGCGCCGCGCACAGGCGATCAGCAAGGTCGTCCTGGCCCTGGCCTGGCGGGACGAGGCGAGCGCGTCGCGGCTGGGGCCGCGGGTCTGGCGCGACGTACGGGTCGCCCTGGGCTCCGTCGCGGCGACCCCGATCCGCGCCCGGGCGACCGAGCGCCTGCTCGAGGGCTCGCGACCCACGCCCGAGACGGCCGACCGGGCGGCCGACATGCTGTCCGTCGAGATCGAGCCGATCGACGATGTCCGGTCGACGGCCCCGTATCGGCGGGCGGTCGCGGCGCGCGTGCTCCATCGGCTCGTCCGCGAGGAGGGCGGCTGGTGACGATCTCGGTCGCGGGCGGGCCGGTGCCGGCCGCCGAGACGATCCTCACGCCGGAGGCGCTCGCGTTCGTGGAACGGCTGGCGCGAGCGTTCGAGCCCCGGCGGCGCGAGCTGCTCGCGGCCCGAGCGGGGCGGCGGGCATCACTCGCCGCCGGCGGGACCCTCGACCTGCTGCCCGAGACCGCCGCGATCCGCGTGGCGGACTGGTCGGTCGCGCCGGCGCCGGCCGACCTGGACGACCGCCGGGTCGAGATCACCGGACCAGCGGAGCCCAAGATGATGATCAACGCGCTCAATTCCGGGGCGCGAGTGTTCATGGCCGACCTGGAGGACGCCCTCTCGCCGACCTGGGCCAACATCGTGGCTGGGCAGGTCGCGCTTCGGGCCGCCGTGCGTCGTGAGCTCGCGTTCGACGATCCCTCGTCCGGGAAGGCGTATCGGCTGGCCGAACGGACCGCGACGCTGCTCATCCGGCCGCGGGGCTGGCATCTCGACGAGCGGCACCTGCTCCTCGACGGCTTCCCGCTGAGTGCCAGCCTCGTGGACTTCGGCCTGTGGTTCTTCCACAACGCCGCTGAGACGCAGTCTCAGGGCAGCGGGCCCTACCTGTACCTGCCCAAGCTGGAGCACCATCTCGAGGCTCGCCTGTGGAACGACGTCTTCCTCGCGGCCCAGGCGGATCTCGGCGTGGCGCGCGGCTCCATCCGGGCGACCGTCCTGATCGAGACGATCCCGGCCGCGTTCCAGATGGACGAGATCCTGTGGGAGCTGCGGGAGCATTGCGCGGGCCTGAACGCCGGGCGCTGGGACTACCTGTTCAGCCTCATCAAGAACCTGCGGGCGCGACCGGACATGGACCTGCCGGACCGGGCGCAGCTCACCATGACAGTCCCGTTCATGCGTTCCTACACCGAGCGGCTCGTTCGCACCTGCCACCGGCGGGGCGCCCACGCGATCGGCGGGATGGCGGCGTTCATCCCGTCGCGCCGCGACCCGGCGGTCAACGCGGTCGCGATGGCCCGGGTGCGCGAGGACAAGGAGCGCGAATCCGGCGACGGCTTCGATGGCACGTGGGTCGCCCATCCGGACCTCGTGCCGCTGGCCACCGAGGTGTTCGGCGCAGTGCTGGGCGCCGCGCCGCACCAGAAAGGCAGGCGGCTCGGGGAGGCGCAGGGATCGCCGGCCGACCTCCTCGACCTGCGCATCGCCGGCGGTCGCCGGACGGAGGCCGGCCTGCGAGCCAACGTCTCGGTGGCCCTCGCGTACCTCGATTCGTGGCTTCGCGGAAACGGCGCCGCGGCCCTGAACAACCTGATGGAGGACGCGGCCACCGCCGAGATCGCCCGCTCGCAGCTCTGGTTGTGGCGCTTCCGCGGCGACCGCCTCGACGATGGCCGGGCGATCACGCCCGGGATGTACGCCGCGATCCGCGACGAGGAGCTGACGGCGTTGGGCGGCCGCTCCTCAGGCCGTCTCGCCGACGCCGCCGCGCTCCTCGACTCGCTCGTCCTCTCCGACGACTTCGCCGAGTTCCTCACTCTCGGCGCCTACGACCTCCTGGGCTAGGTGGCGCGCCGGGACAGGCCCGCGCGGCTGCTCCCTCGCCGCTGCGTGATGCCGTCGGGACCGGCAATACGCGGTCCGCGCGGCTGCTCAATGCCCGCCTGGACGGCCCTATCGGCCACAGCCGGTCTCGCGGCTGCTCAACGCCGTCGTGGCGAGCACTACGCGGTCCGCGGCCTCTCGGGACACAGGTCGCGGCCGGCTCGGCCCCCGCTGGTCCCGCGCCCTCGGATGGGGGGGCGGCCCGTGGCCCCGCTCGTCTCGCCCGATCGGATCGGCGACGAGGCCGCGGGTCCAAACGTCGAACATGGAACGCCGAACCGCTCGGATCGCCCGGCGCAGCTCTGATGTCCGTCCCCAGAACGTTTGACCCAGCGCGAGGCCGTCGCCGTCCCTCACTGACGCCCGGTCGGTGCTCAGTTGGGCGCTGGGACGATCTCGCCGCGTGGCTTGCGAGGCTTCACGACGCGTCGTGCGTTCGGTAGGCGCGCATTGGACCCTGGCGGGACGCCGACGAGCGACAGACAACGCATCGGACCCAGGGGATCGCGTAGCCAGCGGTTGATCGATCGGCCCTGGTCCGGGAACGCCGCCCGCAGGACCGTGGAGTGGTCACGGATCCGACGGCTGTTCATCGAACCGTTGGTGAGAGCACCCAGGTCCCGACCAGTGCCGGCTCCCAGCCCAGACTTCGAGCGATCTGTGGGCCGAGGCGTGGCGGCGATCGGTGGTCGCCATCAGGTCGCCCACATCCACCAGTTCGGTCTTGAGCTCGATCAGAAGGATGCGCGCCGACGCGGGGTGCCAGGCGACAAAGTCGATGACTCCGCGCTCGCCGTAGATCGAGAACGACACCTCCGGCCGGAGGATCCACCCGGGAGGTGACCGAACGATGTCGCCACGGTCTCCGCTAGCGCCGAATGACGCGCATTGAGCAGGCGGTCGAGATCGCCGCCCCGCCACCGAAGAACGACGTCCACGCGGATCTCGAGCGCGTTGCAGATCGCCGCGCACGAACCGGGGGACAGCCCATCAAGAAGCCCGTGCTCGATCCGCGAGATCGACGTTCGCGGAACCCCGGCGACACCGGCCAGGTCCTGCTGGGCCAGGCGCTTCCGGATGCGCACTGTCCGGATCACCGCCCCGAGGCGTATGTCGTCCACGCGGGGAGTGTGGCAAGCGCGGTTGCACTCGCGGTCACCCGGGACTTAGCGCGGCAGGACGCGCTCCTCGAGGGGGACATCCCAGTGGGCTTCCAGGAGCGCGAAGCGGCGCGCTTCCTCGGCCGCGAACGTCGCCTGGTCGGGGTACAGGCGCGCGGCGATCTCGGCGTCGGAGTGCTCCTGGATCGCGGCCCAGTCGCGGTAGGTGATCGTCACCAGGAAGTTCCAGTCGGCCCGGCCATCGCCGTGGAAGCGCGGGGCATAGGCGCGCACGTCCGTGTACCGGCCGGCGGCGAGCTGTTCGCGCAGGATCGGCCAATGGTTCCGCTCGAAGAGCGTGACGAACTCGTCGAACGCGCCCCACCGGATCCGGTAGTAGTACTCGACGGTGATCGGATGAGTGGCGGCGGTGGCGGTCATGGACGGACTCCGTGCGGTTCGATCAGGCGACGATTCTGCGCTCGACGAAGCGGCCGAAGCCGCGCTGCCCGACGAAGGCGCCGTCACGCACGATGGAGCGGCCGCGGACGAACACGGACCGCACCGCGCCGGCCACCTCGAGCCCCTCGTACGGCGTGTAGTCGCTCGTGTGGTGCAGCTCCGCCGCGCGGATCGTCCGCCGGGCGCCGGGGTCGAACAGGACCAGGTCAGCATCCAGTCCGGCCTCGACCGCGCCCTTGCCGGTCACGCCGAAGCGCCGTGCCGGCGTCGTCGAGAGCAGGTCGACCATCCGCTCCACGGTGATCCGGCCACGCGCGACGCCCTCGCCGTAGACGACGGCGAGCAGGGTCTCGATCCCAGGCGCCCCGTTGCTGATCTCGGGGAACGGCGGCGCCGGCAGCCGCTTCTCCACGGCCAGCCGATCCGGGACGTGGTCGGTCGCCACGAGGTCGAGGGCACCGTCGGCCAGCCCGGCCCACAGCGCGTCGCGATCGGATGGCGGGCGCAACGGCGGCGAGATCACGTACCGGATCGCCTCTTCGTCCGCGCCGGCATACCGCTCGGATGTGAACGTCAGGTAGTGCGGGCACGTCTCGACCGAGACGCGGACGCCCGCCGCCCGGGCCCGCCGGACCTCGTCCAGGGCGGCCGCGGACGACAGATGCACGATGTGGATCGGCGCATCGGCCGCCTGGGCGAACGCCAGCGCCCGATGGGTCGCCACCGCCTCCGCCTCGCGGGTCCGGGAGACGGCATGGTCGCGCGGTCGCGTGTCTCCCCGGGCGAGCGCCGCGGACACGCCCGCATCGATCAAGACCGGGTCCTCGCAGTGGACCGACAGCACGCCGCCGGCCCGCCCCATCGCGCCCAGGGCCTCGAACAGGCGCCGGTCGTCGAGCCGGAAGTCGTAGACCATGAACGCCTTGGCCGTGGGGACGCCGCCATCCACGATCGCCGGGATCTCGGCGATCGGGTCGTCGGCCCGGCCGCTCATCGCCAGGCTGGGCGCGATGTCGACCGCCGCGTCGCCGGACGTCGCCGCCCGCCATTCCCGCATGCCCGTGACCAGCGACCGCTCCGCTGCCTCGGACGCCCCGGTCTTCGGGTTGTTGAACGCGAAGAGCGTCGTCGTGCCGCCGAACGCCGCGGCCAGCGTGTCCTGGAAGAACCGGTCGGGCTCGGCTTCCGACGCGACCCGCGTATGGGTATGGACGTCGATGACCCCGGGCAGGACGAGCAGACCCTCCGCGGACACGACCTCGCGGGCCGAGGCGACGGCGCGGGCGCCATCCTCGGGCGGGACCACCGCCTCGATCAGGCCGCCGCTCACGAGGACGTCGGCCCGCCGGGAACCCGCGACGGTCACGACCGTGCCGCCCCGGATGAGCAGGTCGCTCACGCCTCCTCGATGACGATCGCCTGCGCGCCCTCCCACAGGCAGCGCCGGCCGACCTCGCGCAGCCGGTCGGCCCAGCCCGTCGTCCGGCACGATCGAGGCGAAGTGGTTGGCGGCGAGCTGGCCCACCTTCGAGCTCGTCGTGCACGCGCCGTACGGGAAGAAGATCTCGCACTCGCTGATGCCGCCCGGGTACAGCGCAAGCTGCCCGGGCGCGGGATGGGAGGTGTGATTCTCGTAGTCGATCCCCGGCCGGAACTCGCCGTACGGGATCCAGGTCGACTCGCCGCTCCAGCGGCAGTGGATGAGCTGGCTGCGGATCGGCAGCATCCGCCGGATCGCCTCGATGGTCTGTGGGGCGGCCGTCTCCCAGCGGGCGGTGAACGCCAGGTCGCCGACTCGGATCGTGAGGTCGCCCACGCCCGGAGCATACCGGACCGGGTAGTGAGCGACGACGTCGGCTACAGTGCTCCCATGGCCGACACGCCGACCCCGCCGACGTCGCCGACGATCTCGACTCACGTCCTGGACACCGGTCGCGGACGTCCGGCGTCGGGCCTGCGCGTGTCGCTCTACAAGCTCGAGAGCGACGGCCGGCCGATCCGCGTCAGCGAGAGCCTCACCGACGACGACGGTCGCGTACGCGATCTGATGGGCCGGCCGCTGCAGCCGGGTGTCTACCGCCTCCGCTTCGACGTGCCCGACGGCCAGCCGGTCTTCTTCAAGACGATGGCCGTCGACTTCGAGATCACGGACACCGCCCGCAGCTACCACGTACCGCTCCTGCTTGCGCCATATTCGATGAGCACCTACCGGGGCACCTGAGTGGCGGTCGTGCCGGGCGCCCTGACCATGGACCGCCTCGACGCCTGCGACGCTCCTGAGTTCGTCGCGGCCGTGGCACCGCTCTTCGAGGGCGCGCCACGGTTCCTGGGCCGGCTGGCCGCGGCCCGTCCGTTCGGTACGGCGGCGGCCATGTTCGCGACCGCCCGTTCGGTCGCCGGCGCGATGCCGCGGGACGAGCAGCTGGAGCTCATCGACGCGCATCCCCGGCTGGGTGCGCCCGCGCCGACCGTGTCCGCGCTGTCGTTCCGCGAGCAGGGCTACGACCGGGATGCCGCGGCTGCCCGGGCGCCCGATGCCGCGCTGGACCGGGCGCGCCTGGCCGACGAGCTGGACCGGCTCAACGCCGCGTACGAGGCGCGCTTCGGCTTCCGCTACTGCGTGTTCGTGGCGGGCCGCCCCCGCGAGGCGCTGCTGCCCGGGATGCTCGCCTCGCTCGAGGCGGATCCGTCGAGCGAGCTCGCCCGCGCGCTGGACGCGGTCGTCGACGTCGCCGCCGACCGCTACGCCAGACTTGCAACGCCCGGAGGGACCCCATGATCGAGCTCGGTGACGACCGTTACGGCAAGCAGGCGATCCGGCTCGTGCGGGTCGCGCGTGACGCGGATCGCCATGTCGTCCGGGACCTGACGGTCGGGGTCATGCTCGAAGGCGCGTTCCAGGGCTCGTACGTGGCCGGCGACAACAGTGACGTCATCGCCACCGACACGATGAAGAACACGGTCTACGCCTTCGCCCGGGATCGCCTGGACGGCGCGACCTCGATCGAGGTCTTCGGGCGCGCGCTGGCCGAGCACTTCGTGGCGGCGCCGCAGGTCTCCCGCGCCACGATCTCGCTGCATGAGCATGGGTGGGAGCGTGTCGCGCTCGCTGGCGGCTCGCCGGCCCCCGACGCCTTCGTCCGCGACGGGTCATGGACGCGGGTCGCGTCCGTGGCGGCGACGCGGGACGGCGTGACCGTGGAAGCCGGGATCGAGGATCTGGCCGTCCTGAAGACCACGAAGTCGTCGTTCACCGGCTTCCCGCGCGACGCCTACACGACGCTGCCCGAGGCGGCCGACCGGCTGATGGCGACGAGGGTCAGCGCTCGCTGGCGCTATGTCTCACCCGACCTCGACCACGACGCGGTCTTCGCGGCGGTCCGGGCGACATTCCTCCAGGTCTTCGCCGAGCACGACAGCCCGTCCGTCCAGGCCTCGATCTGGATCATCGGCCGGGCGATCCTGGAGCACCATCCCGAGGTCGCGGAGGTCGTCGATGTCGCTGCCGAACCTGCACCACTGGCTCGTCGATCTCTCCCCGTTCGGCCTCGACAACCCGGGCCTGGTGTTCACGCCGACGCGCGAGCCATACGGCCTCATCGAGGCCACCGTTCGCCGGAACTGAGGCGGCCATCCGGGGACCCCGGATGCTCGGCCGGGCTTCCAACCGGAAGCACGCTCGCGCATACTCGGGCGCATGGCTCTGGCAGAGGGCGATGTCGTCGGCGCGTACCGCATCGAGCGTCTCCTCGGGCGCGGCGGGATGGGGATCGTCTACCTCGCCGAGGACACCCGCCTGGGCCGCAAGGTCGCGCTCAAGGTCCTGACCCCCGAGGCCGCCGAGCAGCCGACCGTCCGCGAACGATTCCTGGGCGAGTCGAGGATGGCGGCGTCGCTCGACCATCCCAACATCCTGCCCGTCTACGAGGCGGGGGAGGCCGACGGCCGACCCTTCATCGCGATGAGATACGTCCCCGGCCTCGACCTCGACGCGTTGATCGGGCGCGACGGCCCAATGAGTCTCGAGACGGCGATCGGGATCGTGGGCCAGGTGGCCGGCGCGCTCGATGCCGCCCATGAGGCCGGGCTCATCCATCGGGACGTGAAGCCCGGCAACATCCTCATCGCGGCCGGATCGAAGCCCGGTTCGGAGCACGCCTACCTGTCGGACTTCGGGCTCACCAGGCACGCCGAGTACAGCGCCCGGATGACCCGGTCGGGTCAACTGATCGGCAGCGTCGGGTACGTCGCGCCGGAGCAGATCGAGAACGGACCGGTCGACCGGCGCGCCGATGTCTACTCCCTGGGCTGCGTCGCGTTCGAATGCCTCGCCGGCAGCCAGCCGTACCCGCGCGACACGGACTTCGCGACGCTGTTCGCGCACGTGCAGGCTCCGCCTCCGTCGCTCGCCGAGGCCCGCCCGGAGCTGCCCGCGGCCGTCGATGCCGTCATCGCGAAGGCCCTGGCGAAGGCACCGACGGACCGTTTTGCGACGGCCGGCGAGCTCGCACGCGCGCTGGCGGACGCGGCCGCGCCGGACGCGGCCGAGCGCCATCTCACTCGTGGCTTCCTGTTCGCCGACCTGCGCGGCTATACCGCATACGTGGAGGCTCGCGGCGACACTGCGGCGGCGGGGCTGCTCGACGTCTACCGGCGGCTCGTGCGCGACGTCGTCCGCCGTTTCGGCGGTGCCGAGATCAAGACCGAGGGCGACAGCTTCTACGTCGTCTTCCCGTCGGCGAGCGACGCTGTTCGCTGCGGGCTCGCGATCGCCGCGGCCGCCGCTTCGGCTTCCGCCGAGGATCCCGGTCAGCCGATCCGGGTCGGCGTGGGCGTGCACGCCGGCGAATCGACCGAGACCGCGGAGGGCTACGTCGGCTCGGCCGTCAACATCGCGGCCCGCCTGTGCGCCCAGGCGGCCCCCGGCGAAGTCCTGGTCAGCGACACGGTCCGGGGGCTGATGCGCACGTCGGGCGAGATCGGCTTCGCCTCGCGCGGGCGCAAGCACCTGAAGGGGATCGCGGAACCCATGGCGGTCTTCGCCGCGTCGTCCGGCATGGAGCGCGGTTCAGCGGCGGTGCCGTCGAGCTCGGCTTCATCGGCGGGCCGGAACTTGCGGCGGGCGGTGGTGGCGGTCCCGATCGTCGTGGTCCTCGCGATCGGGGGAGCGCTGGCGGCGAGTCGTGGGCCCGAGCCATCCCCATCGGTCCCCCCGTCGGCGCCCGTGTCGGCCGCTCCGACAGCCCTTGCCCTCGTACCGTCGGCGGCCGCCTCGTCGGCGTCACCTTCATCGACGGCGTATCCGGATGCGGCCGAGCTCAGGCTCATCGGGGAGCTCCCGGCTGTCCTCCGGGCAACGTGCGGACGCGGGCGTGGCCGGGCCGACCTCATCGCGGCGGGGTTCAGCGGGCGCGTACCTGCCGATCGGGCCGGGTCGGGATCGACACGGATCATCGGCTATGAGCCCGTCCTCCCGGTGGAGGACTTCGAGGCGAGCCTGGCATGCCGTCCGACCGCCGGAGCGAGCGGGGCCTGGTTCATCTGGTACAACCTGAAGGGGGGCGTGAATCTGTATTCCGTCGCACAGATCGCCGTTGCGGACATCGGAACGCATTTCGCCGTGCCGGACGGGGACTGCGAAATGCCGCCGGCGCGAGGTTCGTGGCGATCGTCCGGCGGCGCCTCGGGCCAGGCGGTATGCCTGACGGATACCGGGCCGGGTGGCCAACCCTGGATCTACTGGACGTTCGGTTCAGGTCACGTGCTCGCGTGTGCGACCGCGCCCATCGGGCAGTACGAGGTCCTGTACCAGTGGTGGCAGGCCCTCGTCCCGTTCCTGGACTGACCCGGACGGGATGGGCTCAGCTCACGGCCCCGGGCCCTTGCTGTCGTGACAGACAGGTGGCACCGCGGCCGTCGAGGATGGCCTCATGGAAGCCCGGAACATCGTCTCGCTCCCGACGCCCACCTCGCTCCCCGCGACGCTCGTCCGCACGGAGGGTGACCGGATCGTCGTCGACCGCCTGACCCTCGTGGACCCGGGTCTGGCGGCGTTCGTCGCGGAACGGCCGATGGACGACCGGCCGGACCTTGTTGAGCGGGCGCTCAAGATCGGCCTCGTGGCGCTCCAGGACGCAGGCGTGACCGTGAACGTGGATGTCGTCCGGCGCGAGTTCGAGGGACTCCTCCAGCAGAGCCAGGCCACGAACGAACGCGCCGCCGCCGCGCTCGAGCAGACGCTGCGCACGAACTTCGCCGACGGCGACGGCCGGCTGCCCCGCACGCTCGAGAAGTTCCTCGGCGACCGAGGCCAGCTCCGGGTCTTCGTCGCCGACCTGTTCGACGAGACCAAGCGCGACAGCGCCATGGGCCGCATCGGTCGGCTGCTCGGAGCGTACTTCGACGGCGACGCGTCCAAGCTCGCCCAGCTCATCGACCCGACCCGGATGGGCTCGCCCATGTTCCAGTTCCGCGAGGAGATCGGGGCGGGATTCGCGAAGCTCAACGACCGGTTGACCGCGATCGAGGCCGCTGCCGCCGCGCGGGCGTCGGAGCGGGCGAAGTCGGCCGCGAAGGGCGGGGATTTCGAGGATGTGCTCGAGGCGATGCTCGGCGACCTCGCGCGCGCCAACGGAGACCTCCTGGACCGCACCGGCGGCGACACCGGCGATGTCATCAAGAGCAAGAAGGGCGACTTCGTCCTCACCCTCAACGACACGATCGGCCGGGGCGCCGACCTGCGCGTCGTCGTGGAGGCCAAGGACCGGGCGATCTCGGGCCGGGCGATCCGCGATGAGCTCCGCGAGGCCAAGACGAACCGCGGCGCGGCCGTCGGCCTGGTCGTCTTCTCCACGCTGCACGCACCGGCCGGCATCGCCCCATTCGACATCCGGGCCGGCGACGTCTACTGCGTCATCGACCCGCTGGCGCCCGATGCGGCGACGCTTGAAGCCGCGGTGCGGCTGGCCCGCCTGCTCGCGGCGGCCACGCTCGTGGACCACGAGGTCGAGATCGACGCCGCGGCCGTCTCGGCCGCGCTGGCGGGGATCCGCGAGCAGCTCGAGCTCGTGAAGACCCTGAAGAGCCAGCTGACATCGGTCAGCAACGCCACGAAGGCGGTCTGGAGCGGCCTCGACCTCCTCCGCTCGAACATCCTGGCCCGGGTCACGGAAGCCGAGTCGGAGCTCCGCATCAGGGCCTGACCGTCTCGCGCAGCGATCCTCCGGGAGCCCGCCTGAGGCTATAGTCGGCCGGTGGAGGAGGTTCCGGGACCAGGGATGGGCGGGACGGAGGCGACCGCCGCCGCGACGTACGAGCGGCGCATCGTCACGATCCTGTTCGCGGATCTCGTCGGGTTCACGTCCCTGTCCGAAACGCTCGACCCGGAGGATGTCGCGGCCGTCCAGGACCGCTACTTCGGGGCGGTGCGCGACACGGTCGGCCGGTATGGCGGAGTGCTCGAGAAGTTCATCGGCGACGCGGCGATGGCCGCGTTCGGGATCCCCCGGGCACGGGACGATGACGCGGAGCGCGCGGTCCGGGCCGGTCTGGCCATCGCCGGTGCCGTCGAGCAGCTCGCGGGCCCGCTCGGGCTCGAACCTGGAGCCCTCGCGGTCCGCGTCGGCGTGACGACCGGGGAAGTCGTCCACGCGACCGCTGGCGCGGACGCCGGCCGACTCAGTGGCGACACGGTGAACTCGGCGGCCCGCCTCCAGACGGCCGCACCCGCCGGCCGGGTGCTCGTCGGCGAGACGACGGCGCTCGCCGTCGCCGAGGGCATCGAGCTCGAACCGCTCGCCGCGATCTCCGTGAAGGGCAAGTCCGAGCCGATCCGGGTCGCCTTGGCGATCGGACCGCGCGCCACCCGATCCCGCGACGCCGCGATGGGTGGTCTGGTCGCGCCGACGCTCGGGCGCGAAGCCGATCTCGAGCGACTCGTGGCCGCGGCGGGCGAGACCCGCCGCATGGGTTCGAACCAGGCCTGGCTCATCGTCGCTCCACCGGGCGTCGGCAAGAGCCGGCTCCTCAACGACCTCGCGACCCGTCTCGCGACCGACCCGCGGAGCGTCGCCCTGGCGACGGCGCGGTTCCGGGCGGGCGATGGCCGCCCCTTCGGCGCGCTCGGCGACCTCGCTGCCGGAATCGTGGGCGGCCGGTCCCCGGATGACGTCGCTGCCGCGCTGCGCGCGAGCGGGATGGCTGCCGGTCGCGTCGACGTCGTGCGGGATCACGCACTCGGGCTCCTGGCCCCGGAGCCTGGGTCACGGGCCGGTTCGCAGCCAGCACAAGCGCCGGCCCGGATCGAGGCGGCGGATCGCGATGCCCTGTTCGACGCCTGGCTGGCTGGCTTCGACGCCCTGGCCGCCGCAGACGGCGCGGGATCCGTGGTCTGGCTTCTGGAGGACGTCCACTGGGCCGGGTCCGATGCGATGTCGTTCATCGAACGGGCCCACGCGACGCCGTCGGCTGCGGGACGTCTGGTCATCGGGACCGCCCGGCCGACCATCCTCGAAGCCCAGCCCCACTGGGCGACAGCCGACGGGACCGATGGTCGGCACCGGCTCGACCTCTCGGCCCTGCCCAGTGCGACGGCCGCCGATCTCATCCGTGCGCTTGTCGGCGACGCGCTGCCGGCGGACCTCATCGAACGAGTTGCCGCGGCCTCCGACGGCAACCCACTGTTCATCGAAGAGCTGCTGCGGACATGGGTGAGCGTGGGGCTTCTGGCGCCAGGCCCACAGGACGGCCGCGCCCGGTGGCGTCTCACCGCCGACGCCCCGGACATACCGGTCGCGCCGACGATGCAGGCGATCTACGCGGCCCAGCTCGACGACCTGCCGGCGGGTGCCCGGAGGTTGACCCGACAGGGATCCGTCGCCGGGCGGCGGGTCCCCGACGCCTTCCTCGGGTGGATCGACGACGGCGACCCCAAGCCCGCCCTCGCGTCGCTCGTCCAGCGGGCGTTGTTCGACGGTCCGGCCGATGATCCGCCGCTCGGAGCCTCGTACACATACCGCCATGCGCTCCTGCGCGACGCGGGTTACGCCAGCCTCGCCCGATCGGAACGGGCGTCGCTCCACGTCCGGTTCGCGCGGTGGGTGGAGCAGCTCCTCGCCGGTCAGCCCGACGTGGCCGCCGAATGGATCGGCGACCACCTCAACGCGGCGGTCGCCGAGGCGCCGGCCCTTTCCGCGGACGTGGCCCCCGGCCTGGATCGGGCAGCGGCATCGGCGCTTGCCGCGGACTGGCTCGAGCGGGCCGCAGAAGCCGCGACACGCCGTGCGGCGCGCGATCGGGCCGTGGAGCTCTGGCGCCGCACGCTCGCGTTGACGGCCCCGCGTGCGGCACTCGACGCGGCACGGCGCGAACGCCGACTGGGCGAGGCGCTCGCCGACGGAGGACGGTTCGACGAAGCCGCGGAACGCTTGACTGCGGCTCTCGATCGCTATCGATCGTGCCTCGTGAGCGCCGACGGCGACCCGGCCGTGCGCTCGACGATCCGTGCCGGGCTCGCCGGCACGGCCGACTCCCTCGCCCGGATCCACCTGGAGCAGGTCCGGTTCGAGGCCTGCTGGACGCTCGCCGAAGGGGTCCTCGAGGAGATCGGTCCAGCCGACGATCTCCCTTCGGCACGCCTGCGCCTGCGCGCGGCGCTCGGCCACACGTACTTTTCCGATGACGAAGAGGACCTTCGGCCGGTCGCCCGGGCGACGATCCGGGTCGCCGAGCGCGAAAGCGACCGGGAGCTCGAGCTGGAGGCGAGACTGGCCCTGTTCGGCACCCAGTCCGACCCGGCGGAGTTCGAACGGGAAGGGCTCGCGGTGAGCTCGCTCGCGACCCTGCTCGGCCGGCCGGATGTCCTGTCGCGCGTATCGCGCATCCGCGCCATCACGATGCTCGGGACCGGCGGCGACCCGTATCCGCTGCTCGATCAGGCCGCCGAGGTGGCGGCCAGCTACGGCATCGACGAGGCGCTCGGGTGGGCGGCCTATGCCCGATCGGAGATATCGCTCGGTCGTGCTCGCTGGAACGACTCCGTGGAGGCGGGACTCCAGGCCGTCGAGCTCGGGGAACGCCATGGCTTCGACCGCGTCGTCGTCCGGACCTGGCACGTCCTGGGACCGATCGCGGCCGCGCGTGGCGACCTCGACCTGCTCCGGCGCGGCGCGGCCTGGTACGGCGCGGCCGAGGCGTTCCTGCCCGACTCCCCGTACGGGCTGCTCCAGTCGGCGGGGATGCACGAGATCTTCGGCCGGATGGAGGTCGAACGGCGACGCGATCCGGAGCCTGGCCAGCTGATGCCGTCATTCGACGGGGACATGAGCCTGCCGAGCGGCCTCGAGGCGATCGACGAGGTCCTCCGCCGCTGGATCGCCGACGACCGCCTGGACGCGGTCGAGGAGGCGGTGCGACGGATCGGACGCGCACTCGAGCGCATGCCGCACCCGTTCGGCATGGCCGGTCTCCACCTCTGGGAGGGCCGCCTCGCGCTCGCCCGCGGCGATGTCGTCGCTGCGGCGTCCGCGGCGCGTTCGTCCCTGGCCGACGCAACCGGGGCGCAGGCATTGTGGTGGCGTGCCCGCGCGCTCCGCCTCCTCGATCGTGCCTCCGCCGCCTCCGCCGCCGAGCGCGCCGAAGCCACCGCGATCGAACGCGAGCTCGGCCTCACCGGGCCTGCGACCTGATACGTGGCGGGTGAGCGCCGCCCGTCACGATCGCGCCATGAACGAAGTCCGCGTCGGGGCCGCTCTCCGCGCACTGCGCCGTCGCAAACGCTGGCGACAGCGCGACCTGGGCGTGGCCGCCGGCGTGAGCCAGCAGTTCATCTCGAAGCTCGAATCCGGGCGCATCGCCGATGTGCCGGTTCGCGAGCTCCAGACCGTTGCGGCGGCACTCGACGCCTCCGTGGTCCTCGATCTGCGGTGGCGCGGAGCGGCGCTGGACCGGCTCCTCGACGAACGGCACGCGATCCTGGTCGGATCGACGGTGCACATGCTGGACCGCCTGGGTTGGCTCACCGAGGTCGAGGCCACGTATTCGCACTTCGGCGAACGGGGTTCCATCGACGCCCTCGCCTGGCATCCACCGCACCGAGCCCTCCTCGTCGTCGAGGTCAAGAGCGAGTTGGTGTCGGTCGAGGCGACACTGCGCAAGTTGGACGAGAAAGTACGCCTCGCGCCCATGCTGGCTCGGGAGCGCTGGGAAGGCGGGCCGACCGCCGTCGCACGGCTCCTGGTCCTTCCGTCGACGACCACCGAGCGCCGAAGGGTCGTTCGCCATGCAGCGGTACTCGATGCGGCTCTGCCGCTCCGGTTCGACGACCTCCGCGCGTGGCTGCGCCGCCCGGTCGGACCGGCGAATGGCATCCTCTTTGTCGCGTTTACCACGGGCGGTGGTACTAAGTACGGCCACACCAGCGGTCAGCGCATCCGCGGCCCCGGAACGCCCGCGCGCGGGTCGTGAAGCCTTGGATCCCGGATCACGCACCACGGGGGATGGTACGCGGCACGACCGCGCGCTCCTGGCGAGTGGTCGTCGTGCGTACCACCACCCGTGGTGGTGAATGCAACGAGGTGGGGGCCGCTGGACCGATACCACCATCCGGGGTGGTGACCGGCGCGTAACGGGCGAGTAGCCGGCGAGCAACGGGCGAGTAGCCGGCGAGAAGCCGGCGAGTAGCCAGCACGTCCCGGTACCGGCACCCACGGCACGCTCCCTTCTCGTGCAGGTCACCCGAGCTGGCCTTGCCACGTGGCGCGAGGGCGGCTATCGTCACCGCCCCGGGATCTCGGGCACTAGGCAACGGGGCACAAGGCGAGGATCAAGCATGGCGCGAGCGATGTGGAAAGGGGCGATCCAGTTCGGGCTCGTCACCATCCCGGTGAAGCTCTACCTGGCGACCGAATCCAAGGGCATCAGCTTCAACATGCTCCACGCGACGGACCTGTCGCGGATCCAGATGAAGACCTACTGCCCGGTCGATGACGAGGTCATCAGCCGCAGCGACACCGTCCGCGGGTTCGAATACGCCCCCGGCGAGTACGTCGTCGTCACGGACGAGGACCTCGAGCGCGTGCCGCTCAAGACCGTCCGCAGCATCGAGATCGAGCAGTTCACGAAGGCGACCCGCGACGAGGGCCCGATCCGGTTCGTGAAGAGCGCCTACTACCTCGAGCCCGACAAGATCGGCCAGAAGGCGTTCGGCCTGCTCAAGTCCGTGCTCAAGGAGAAGGGCCTGACGGCGATCTGCAAGGTCGTCATCAAGGACCGCGAGGCGCTGGCCGCGCTCGACCCGTTCGAAGGAACGATGCTCCTGTCGACCCTCCACTGGCCCGACGAGATCCGGGCCACGGCCGACCTCGACCTGCCGGACGCTGAGCAGGAGTTCAAGCCGGCCGAGAAGGCGATGGCCGAGCAGCTCGTCGCCGCGATGACCGGCGACTTCGACGCGTCCGCCTACCACGACGAATACCGCGAGGCGCTGATGGGCGTCATCGAGGAGAAGGTCGCCGGGCACGAGATCAAGGCACCGGCCGCGCAGCCGGCGACCGGCAACCTCGTCGACCTCATGGCCGCGCTCGAGGCGAGCGTCAATGCCGCGAAGAAGGCTCGCACCGACACGCCCGTGTCGGTGACCGAGGCTCGGGCGGCCAAGGACAAGGCCACCGGGGCGAAGTCGCGCTCGAAGAAGGCCGCCGACGACGCCGAGGCGACCGCCGAAGCCGAAGCCCGACCCGCTCGCCGCCGCAAGAGCGCCTGACCGCCGGGATCGCGCCGCACGCCGCACGCCACGCCACGCCCCGCACGCACGACCGGCGGCGCCCGCGGCGACCCGCGCGCCCCTTGCGCCGCGCGCGGCGTCGGCGACCCGCGCGCCCCGCGATCTGCGTGCGCCCCGCGCCCGCCGCGACATGCGCAGCCCGACGCGACGCGCATGACGGGCGAGCGCGCGCGACGTTCGGCACACTGAACGCGTGCCACTCGAGGAATACGGCCGCAAACGGGACTTCGGCAAGACGCCCGAACCGGCGCCCGGGACGCCCCGGACGACCACGCCGGCGGGGGTGGGTGGCCGGTTCGTCGTCCAGCGCCATCGGGCGACGCGCCTTCACTACGACTTCCGCCTGGAGATCGACGGCGTCCTCGTGAGCTGGGCCGTGCCGCGCGGCCCGACCCTGGATCCGACCCAGCGCCGGATGGCGATGCACGTCGAGGACCACCCGATCGAGTACCTCGACTTCGAAGGCGTCATCCCGTCGCGCCAGTACGGCGCCGGCGACGTCATCGTCTGGGATTGGGGGACCTGGGAGCCCGAGGCGGCCGAGCCCAAGCCCGGCAAGCCGGCCCCACCGATCCCGCAACCGCGCAAGGCGATCGACGACGGCGAGCTCAAGTTCCGCCTGAACGGCGAGAAGATCCGTGGCCGGTTCACGATCGTGAAGACCCGGCCGCGAGAGGGCGATTCGGGTGAGCCGTGGCTGCTCATCCACAAGAACGACGCCGACGCGGCGCCGGGCTGGGACGCGGAGGATCACCCGCGGAGCGTCAAGACCGGTCGGACCAACGACGAGGTCAAGACGGCCCGCGACGCGCTCTGGGTCTCCGAGGCGCCGGCCGCGATCGCCGAGGTCGACCTGACCGCAGCCGTCGATGCGCCACTCCCCGGCTTCATCGAGCCGATGCTCGCGACCCTCGTCACCCAGCCGTTCGATTCGCCCGACTGGCTGTTCGAGGTGAAATGGGACGGCTACCGGGTCCAGGCGATCGTGAACGACGGGGACGTCAAGACGTTCACCCGGAACGGCAATGACGCCGGGCACTACTTCCCGGGCCTCCTCTCCCCGGTGACCTGGCTCGGGGCGACGAGCGCGGTCCTCGACGGCGAGGTCGTCGCGCTCGATCCCGGACGGTGCGCCGGTGTTCGAGCTCCTCCAGCAGCGCATCAGCGGCGATCCCGAGGTCGCCGACCGCCCGCTCGTCTACATGGCGTTCGACCTCCTGTACCTCGACGGCCGGTCGCTCCTCAAGGTCCCGCTCGAGGATCGCAAGCGCCTCCTCAAGAGCGTCCTGCGCGATCACGGCCGCGTCCGCTATGCGAGCCACGTCGAGGGCGACGGGAAGACCTTCTTCGCCGCGGCCGCGGCCAAGCGTCTCGAGGGGATCGTGGCCAAGCGACGCACGAGCCGCTACGAGCCGGGTCGCCGCACGGACAACTGGCTCAAGATCAAGGTCCGACCCGAGCAGGAGCTCGTCGTGGGTGGCTATGTCCCGGGGGAGGGGAGCCACAAGGACCTCGGTGCCGTGCTCGTTGGCGTCTACGAAGGCACGGCGCTCCGATACGCCGGCCGTGTCGGCAGCGGCATGGACGCCAGGACGCGCAAGATCCTCAAGGCGAGGCTCGACGCGCTCGTCCGTGCCGACTCCCCGTTCGTGCCTGCGCCCCCGCGGACGGGCGAGCTGCGCGAGGCCCGATTCGCGGATCCGGAGATCGTGATCCGGGCCGAGTTCGCGGCCTGGACCCGCGACGGGACGGTGCGCCAGACCGCGTTCAAGGGCATCCTCGACGGACGGGATCCGCGGACGGTCGTCCGGGAGCGCCCGGTCGACGTCCAGAGGGCGACCGACGCGACCGCCACCACCGCCGACGACCGGGAGGAGGACATGGCTCCGAAGCCCGCGGTCGTCCACGAAGAAGGGCCCGAAGGCCGCGACCAAGATGCCGAAGGAGCCGAAGGAGCCGAAGGAGCCGAAGGACCCGAAGGAGGCGAACGAGCGCCGGCCGGCCTCGCCCGCCCCGCCCGCGGAAACGGGCGAACGTCCGCAGGTCGCGACCCCGGCCGAGCTCGAGGCGCTCGCGAAGCTCGGGAAGGAAGGCGTCTGGGCCGTCGGCGGTCGGGAGCTCAAGCTCACGAACCTCGACAAGGTGCTCTTCCCGCCCCACCCGGCCACGCCCGATGAGCCGCCGATCACGAAGCGCGACCTCGTCGCCTACTTCGGCCGGATCGGGCCGGTCATGCTGCCCCATCTAGCCGAGCGGCCGCTCAACCTCAACCGGTTCCCGAACGGCGTCGGCGGCCCCAGCTTCTGGCAGAAGGACATCCCAGACACGGCGCCGGCTTGGCTCCGCCGCTGGCGCGAGCAGTGGGAGCAGGGCTGGCATGGCGACCATCCCACCGGTCCGGAGCATCGCGAGGCGAACACCCATCTCGTCGCCGATGAGGTCGCGACCCTGTGCTGGCTCGGCAACCAGACCTCGTTCGAGATCCATGCCTGGACGAGCCGGCTCGACGCCCCCATGCGGCCGACCTACGCCCTCATCGACATCGACCCCGGGTCGAAGACGACGTGGGACGAGACCGTGACCCTGGCCCGGCTGTTCCGGGCGGCGCTCGGTCACCTCGGCGTCAAGGGCTTCCCGAAGGTCACCGGCAAGCGCGGCATCCAGGTCTGGATCCCGATCGTGCCGCGCTACTCGTTCTCGGAGACGAGCGAGTGGGTCCATGGCGTCTCCCAGGCCGTGGGCGCGATGGTGCCGGACCTCATCTCGTGGGAGTGGGCGGTCGCCGACCGGCGCGGTCGGGCGCGCCTCGACTACACCCAGAACGCGTCGATCAAGACGCTCGTCGCGCCCTACGCGGTCCGGCCCCTTGCCGGTGCCCCCGTCTCGGCCCCGATCACGTGGGACGAGCTGGACGACCCCGACCTTCGCCCGGACCGCTGGACGATCCGCTCGATCATCCCGCGGGTGGACGCGCTGGGCGATCTCTTCGCCGGCGCGCTCACACAGGCCCAGGAGCTGCCGGCGCTCTCGTGATGCGCGACGTAGGATGGCGCGGTTGGACGATCGAACGGGGAGGAATCAGGTCGTGAGGCTTTCGAGGATCATCGGGCTGGGCGCCATCGTCGTGGCCCTTGCCGCATGCGGCGCCACGGCCACGCAGGCTCCGGGTGGGGGTGCCGACGCCACGGCTCCGGTCGGCTCTGCCGCACCGCCCTCGGCAGCGAGTGGCGGCGGTGCGGCCTCGGCGCCTCCGGACGCGAGCGGCTCGACCATCGATGCCGGAGGCGGCCTCGCGGAGACGCCGACCGCGAAGATGTGCACGCTCCTCTCGGCCGCCGAAGCCAAGACGCTCCTCGGCAAGGACCTGTCGGAACCGCCGAACGGCGTGCTGTTCAAGGGCCTCGGCACGAACTGCATCTACCAGGACGAGGGGACGATGGCCCCCGGCACGTTCATCAAGGTCGAGATCAACCCGATCTCGTACAAGACGAACGTGGGCCTCATCACGCTCGGCGGCGGTTCGTCGGGCACGACCACGGTCGGCGGACTCGAGGCGACGACGGTGGACGTCGGCGGCATCCATACCGACGCTTCGCTCATGATCAAGCTCAGCGACGGGAGCAAGGGCCCGTCGATGCTGATCCAGGCGCCGACCCTCGACATCGCCAAGGCGGTCGCCGAGAAGGTCATCCCGAGGCTGGCCACGCTGCAGTAGCCGCGGAGCGGCGTGGGCGGCGCCCGCGGGCCGGCGACCGCCGCGGGCCGGCGTCGCCCGCGGCGCGACGATCCTTCATCGCGTGAAGGACTCAGGACGATCCTTCACCGGGTGAAGCTAACGGCCCATCGAGCTGGCCACGACGTCCGATTCCTTCACGTGGTGCGGGGAAACGGTCATCCGGTGCAAGACCCTTCATGGGCAGAAGGAAGACGGCCAGCGAGCCCGACCTGGCGCGGCCGGATGGCTCGGTAGCTTCATGGGGTGAAGGCTGGAGCCCGCGCCGGGCCAGACGGCGCGGCGGCTCAGACGAGCGGCATGACCTCGCGGGCGAAGCGCTCGGCGATCGCCACGTAACGGGCCGGATCCGTCTCGCGCAGGATCAGGGCGACGTGGTCCACGCCGGCCGCGGCGAACCCGCGCATGTCGGCCGCCATCGCCTCGGGCGATCCGAGAGAGGCCCGGGTGACTCCGGGCTCGGGCTCCGTCGCGTCGAAGTGGATGGTCACGCGGCCGGACACGTTGGGCATCGGTCGCCCGGCCGCCTCGGCGGCGGCGCGCACGACGGCCAACCGTTCGGCCAGGCCCTCCGGCGAGACCGACGTGAAGTGGTACCCGTCGCCGACCGAGCCGGCTCGCCGGTACGCGGCCTCGGACCGACCGCCCACGTAGATCGGCGGCCCGCCCGGCTGGACCGGCAGCGGCTCGAACACGAAGTCGGAAAAGTTGTGGAAGCGGCCCTCGAACGGCTCCGTCGAGCCGGTCCACAGGTGGCGCCAGAGGCGGATCGCCTCGTCGAGGTAGGCGCCGCGGACATGGAAGCGGTCGGCGACGCCGAGGTTGGCGTACTCGACCTCGTTCCAGCCGATGCCGACGCCGGCGATGACCCGGCCCCGCGACAGCACGTCCAGCGTGGCGAGCTCCTTGGCCAGCACGACCGCCTGCCGCTGCGGCACGACGATGACGCTCGTCCCGAGCCGGACCTTGGTGGTCCGCCCCGCCACGTGGGCGAGCGTCAGGATCGCATCGAAGATCCGCCTGTAGTCATCGCTCGCCGCGTCACGCGGCACGAGCACGTGATCGGTCGTCCAGACGGTCGTGTAGCCGAGCCGCTCGGCCACCTCGGCCGCCGCCTCGATCCCCTCGACCGACGCCCCGGCCAGCATGTTCGGCAGTGCCAATCCGTAGTCCATGGACGGATTGTATTGACGTTCGCGATCAACGCGCTGACGAGGCATTCCAAGGGCGTTTGCTACCCTGGCTGAGGAGGCACCCAAGAAGGGGGACGAGTGGTCGCGCGTTACGGCTGGTCTTCGAGCTTTCCAATCTTTGGCAGCACCCCCGCGACGGTAATTCGGGGATCACTTTCGAGCTTTCTCCAAGACGTCTCCTCTCAGCAGTTGTATGCCTGGGACGAGTCGATCGCGCCGCTCCAGCGCGAAGTCAAGGAGGTGTTGGCGAGTTACACCTCAGCGTCTGAGTACTCAGCCATCCTCGAGTACGAGCTTCCGATGGAGCACCGCAGGCCCGATGTCATCCTGTTGATCGGCGGAGCAGTGCTCGTCCTCGAACTGAAGAGCAAGGACCGATCCAACCAAGCTGACGTTGATCAGGCGTCGGCGTACGCACGTGACCTCCGCGCTTACCACCGCGACTGTGCCGACTACCCGGTCCATCCCGTACTTGTCCTGACGAAAGCGAGTGGAAATCTCGGCCCTGATACAGGCGTCGATGTGGTGGGACTTGACTACGTTGATGACTTTGTCAGTCACCTGGAGGACACGGCACCCGGCAAGCCTGTAGACGTTCGT
The DNA here is from genome assembly GCA_963719285.1 of uncultured Chloroflexia bacterium. Classification (GTDB taxonomy): domain Bacteria; phylum Chloroflexota; class Limnocylindria; order Limnocylindrales; family CSP1-4; genus C-114. The sequence goes on along the minus strand of CAVRBO010000001.1, from coordinate 1,183,117 downwards.
CAGTTCCTGGAAGCCGACGCTTATCGGCCGCTGCCGAGTCTCGTTGAGGCTGCGAGAGAGCTCTTTGAGCACGGAGATCTACGCCGTATCAAACGAGCCGAGGGGGCGACTGAACCGACGCTTGGGGCGATAACCGAGATCATTGAGGACGCGGCTCGAACCAGTTCTAGACACCTCGTCCTCGTGACTGGATTGCCGGGCACGGGCAAGACACTTGTCGGTCTGCAGCTTGTTCACTCGAGACGTCTCAGCGAGCTCGCAGTGGCGCGAGCGCAAGGACAAACGACCGTGTCGGCTGTCTTTCTGTCAGGAAACGGTCCCTTGATTCAAGTGCTCCAGTACGAGCTCCAAGAGGGGACCGGGGGTGGAAAGACGTTCGTTCGGGCAGTCAAGCCGTACATCGAGCGCTACGCGAATCGACCTCAGCTCGTGCCAATGGAGCACGTCCTCGTGTTTGATGAAGCTCAACGCGCGTTCGATGCGGCGCAGGTTGCCGAGACTCACAGCGGCAAGGGCGACGGTGAGTCGGAACCAGATCATTTCATTGAGTTTGCTGGGCGCGCCCCGGCCTGGTGCGTGGTCGTTGGACTCATCGGGAGCGGACAGGAGATCCATATCGGGGAAGAGGCCGGGACCGTTCAATGGCGCCAGGCCGTTGACGCCGTGTCCAACGAGAGTGACTGGGCAGTCCACGTACCACCGGCGCTCGCAGCCGACTTCGATGGTCTAAAGCGCCTTCAGGTCGACCCCCTTCTCGAGCTCAAGGTCGAGCTGCGATTCCACCTTGCCCAGGAGGTCCACGAATTTGTCGACACGCTGCTCGAGGGGAGCGCGGGAGTGGCGCGGGACATCGCGAGTCGACTCGAGATTGCAGGTCACCACCTGCGCATCACTCGCGAACTCGATCGAGCGAAAGACTATCTTCGCGAGCGCTACGCGGAGGACCCCGATGCGCGTTTCGGGCTGATTGCTTCATCGCGTGACAAGGACCTGATCCGCTTCGGTGTCCCGAATGACTGGAACGCAACAAAGAGATTGAAGTACGGACCATGGTTTGGCGCGGGGGACGATGATCCGACCGGGCGATCCTGTCGAGAGCTCCGTGACTGCGTGACAGAATTCGGGTGCCAAGGACTCGAGCTCGACGCGACGCTGCTCGCCTGGGGCACCGATCTAGTCCGTGAGAACGGCGCGTGGTCAAATCGTCGAGCCAGGACCTATCAGCATTCAGGCCGAATCCGAGACGCACGCCAACTTAGACTCAACGCATATCGCGTACTTCTTACTCGGGGACGCGATGGGACCGTTGGGTTTGTTCCACCGATGAAGGTCCTCGACGAGACGTTCGAGTTCCTGATCGGGTCGGGCTTCAAGGAGCTCGGCTGAGGGATCGACGATCTGAACCGATCGTGGCAAGGTGCGATCGTGGGCAGCATCACCGATTGGCGGACCATCGAGCGTGTGCTTGAGTTGTACGGGCCGGAGCTCGTTTCCGAGACGCTCGAGGAAGTTCCTGCCTGGCTCCGGCGCCAGGGCGCTTCGGTCACCCTCGAGAACGAGACGGCCCGCCTGTCGCGAACGGTCGCGATCAAGTCGCCGGCGAGCACATGGGACACCCTGGAGCTTCGGTCGCTGAGTCTGTACGAGCTCGCCGAGCGGTACCCGGACGCCGTCATCGGCCTCTGAGCCTCAGGTCGTCGGCGGCTTCGGCACGTACGGATACTCGAAGAAGGCGAACAGCGGCTCGCCGGTCGATTGGGAGAGCTCGGTCACTCGGCCGTCCGGGTCGAGCCGGACCCGGAGGGCGATCGCGTCGTCGCCGGGATGGTTCGGGTCGTAGATCGCGATGTCGAGCGACGAGCCATCCAGCGAGTAGCCGTACGCCAGCACCTGGTGGTTCAGGGTCAGCTTCCTGGGGTCGTTGCCGGAGGTTCGCACGAGGCCGACGTTGACGAGGCGGCCCGCATCGAGCCCGGCGCGGATCTTCGGCCACTCGGTCCGGATCGACGCCGTCGCCTGCGGAGCGCGCCGCAACAGCCGGCTCAGCACCGTGGCCGCCGACGGTCGAAAGGCCATCATCGAGTAGTACTTCAACGGCAGCTGGCCCCACCGGAACGTGTCGAGCTGGCGGCGGACGATCGTCCCGAAGTGCTCGTCCCCCGGCGGCGGGACCGCCTCATCCGGCCAGATCGCGGTCCGCGCGACGTGGTGGTCCGCGGTGACGAAAGCCATCCCGCCGCACAGCCCGTTGGCAGCATCGCCGATGCCGAAGATGACCCGGCCCCGGAGGCGCAGGACCAGGTCGGGCTCGGGCGGCCATCGGTTCGCGAACCTGAGCCCCGAGGTGCTCGGCAGGAAGTCCGGTACCCGGACGGTCTTCGCCATCGCGTCATGGTGCATCGACTCGTCCGTGCGCGCCTTCGCGGGGTGGCTCCTGACGATTGACATGGTTGACTATCATGGGCAGCCATGAGGACCGTCACGGCACTCGAGCTCCGGGGAAAGATGGGCGAACTGCTCGATGCGGCCTCGGCCGGGGAGCGGATCCTCATCGAACGCGACCACCGGCCCATGGCCGTCCTCGTCTCCGTGGAAGACGCCCAGCGCCTGGACGAGGACCGCGAGGAAAGACGAAAGCGCAGGTTGGCTGCGCTCGACCGTCTCGACGAGTACAGAGCACGCATGGCTCGCCTGCATCCGGAAGAACTTGGCGGACCCGACTCCGCGACGTTGATCCACGAAGAGCGCGACGCCCGCGCGGATCACATCGAAGAAGTGATCCGGCTGGCGAACGAACGAGCCTTGTCGGACCGATGAGCACCGTCATCGTCTTCGATGCTTCTTTCGCGATGTCTCTGCTCCGCGAAGAGGCAACGTCGGTCTCGGTCCGGTCCGCCCTTGACACGTGGGCCACAGACCGCGTGTCCCTGGTCGTCCCGACACCGTTCTGGGCGGAGATCATCAACTCCCTCACGAAACGGCACCGCCGCCCTGGGTCGGAGGTGATCGAGGCCTTGTTCATCCTCGACCAGCTGACGATCACGACCGTCGACGTAGACCGCCCCTTGCTTCTCGCCGGTCTCGACCTCGTCGAGCGATCGGGCCTGACGATCCACGATGCCTTGTACCTGGCTTTGGCGAGGTCGATCGGGGCGAAGCTGGCGACATTCGATTCAGAGCTGCTCGTCGCCGCCGGGTCGGATGCCGCGGACCTGTCGATGTACGGACGCGATCCCGGGCGCCGTTCGTCGGAGGCTTCTACGCCGTACGGGTCGACCGAGCGACCGGTCACCTGGCCCTCCTGGCCGGGCGCGGGCTCATACCTCGCGACGCTGCGTCGCCAGGCGATGTCGGGTGGCTAGGAGCCCCGTCCGCGCGCCGTGGTCCATGCGCACGGAGGCATGGTTGGCGTAGCGGATCTCATGCCCGATGCGAATTCGAAATGTACCGAGCCCCGGATGCCGCGATTCCATCCACGTACGGCACTCCCCAACGGTGTACCGTCCCGCCATGTTGCGTGCTCACCGCAGCCGGAGGACTCGTCGGGCGCTGGTCATCGTCGGGACGCTCGGTCTCCTCTTCGCGATCGTGCCCGCCACCCCGGCGCTGGCCGCCAGCGACCGGCTGCCCGATCTGAAGGTCGCCACGACGACCGACTTCCGGATCGTGAAGACATCGTCCGGACGGCGTCTCCTGCGGTTCAGCGGGATGATGCTCAACGTCGGGAAGGGCCCGTTCGAGGTCCGTGGCACGCGCGCCTCCACGTCCACGCCCTGGTCCGTGGACCAGGTCATCTACAGGACCGGCGGCACGACGCGGCGGATCCATACGACCGCCCAGATGAGCTGGGCCGGCGACGGCCACAACCACTGGCACGTGCTCCGGATGCTCACCTACCACATGTGGTCGACCACCTCGACCACGGTGCGGACAGCCAAGATCGGCTTCTGCTTCTTCGACACGAACCGGCGCTCCACGTCGCTGCCCGGCGCGCCCAGATCCGCCCACTACCTCAGGACCGGCTGCGGAACGAAGAATGTGCTCCACACGAAGGTCGGCATCTCCGTCGGCTGGGCCGACCTCTACCCGTCCACCTATGCGTACCAGTGGATCGACATCACCGGCCTGCCCGGTGGCACCTACACGGTCCGCGGCGCGGTCGACCTGTATGGCATGTTCGCCGAGCTCAACGAGACCAACAACTGCACCTGGTCGAAGATCTCGTTCGCCTCGACCGGGACCAAGGTCAAGCTCCTGGGCTCGGGCAACAGCTGCTCCAACGATCACAAGAACTCGCCGTTCGCGAAGGACATCGACTGGGCCGTGGACGGCGGCATCGCCAGGAACTGCGACGCCGACATGTTCTGCACGACGGACCTCGTCAGCCGGGCGGACACGGCGTCCTACATCGCCATCGCCGCGAACCTGCCGCCGACCGACACGGACTTCTTCACCGACGACAACGGTTCGACCCACGAGGCCGACATCAACCGGGTCGCCGCGGCCGGGATCATGGCGGGCTGCTCGTCCACGACGTTCTGCCCGGCCGGGACCGTCTCACGCGGCGCGATCGCGACGATCCTGGCCAAGGCGCTGAAGCTCCCGCCGGCTGCCGACGACCACTTCACGGACGCCGACTCCAGCCCCGACGAGCCGGGTATCAACGCGGTGGCCGAGGCCGGGATCATGGCCGGCTGCACGGCGACCACGTTCTGCCCAACGACGAAGATCCATCGCGGCGAGACGATGGCATTCCTCCACCGGGCGTACGGCGCGGCCCCAGCGGCGGTCGCGCCGGATGCGGGTTCGCTGGGGCTCGGCCCGGGCAGCGTCCAGAACGGCGCGATGCTGACGCCGGCCGACGGCGACCCCGCCACCGCTGGACAGGTGGCCGAGGACCCCGCGGACTGGGTGCCGGCCACGGCGCCGTCGGACGGTTCGGACGACGCGATCTGGCCGCTCGTGGACGGGAGCCTCGGGCCGCAGTTCGCCTGCGTCCTCGGGCCCTGACCGAGGCGAACTCGCGAGAGATACCGTCGAGACGCGCCGGCCCTATGGTGAGCGTCGGTCCATTCGGAGCACTCGACGGAGGCCGAGATGAGGGTCCAGGTCCCGAACTTCACGCCGGCCCTCGGCCTGCAATTCGCCAACGCGTGGCCCCACGAGCCCGTCCGCGAGGTCGACCTGCCCCCACCGTTCGGGCGGATCCGGTTGGGCGACGCCGCGAACGGCCTGTGCGGGGGCATGAGCTTCACCGTGGCCGATCTGTTCGTGGCAGGCAGCGTGCCGCCGGAGGACCCGGACCCGCCCGATCCGGCCGCGGGCGATGGCCGCTACGACTACGTCGTCGGCCGGCAGGTCGACAGCCTCACCCATGGCTGGCTCCCGCTCCGCTTCCTCTCGCTCATGTCACCACTGCGCCCGAAGCGCGAGGGCCCGTTGCCGGGGCTGGACGACAGCCGGACATACGTGATGGTCCACGACGAGTGGCCGGTGATCAAGGCTCGGCTCGACAGCGGGAGCCTCGTGATGATCGGCCTCGTGAAGACCGTCTCGGCCGACCCGCGCAAGCTGAACCACAACCACCAGGTCCTGGCCTACGGGTACGACCTCCAGGGGACCGCGCTCAAGCTGCTCATCCTCGACCCCAACTATCCGCGGCGCGAGATCGAACTCGGTATCGACGTCTCGGATGCGGGCGGCGAGACCGCGGTGACGTACGCGACGAGTGACGGGACGATCCGGGAAGATTCGCTGGTCTGCTTCTTCACCTACCCGTACGTCGCGAAGCAGCCCACGCCGTGGAGTCACTCGCGCCGAGACGACGACTAGGCCCGCGGCCGGTCCGGGCTATCGGGCCCTCGCTTCGCCTCAGCCGACTGCGCGCTCTCGCCGACCGCATTGACCGCGGTGACCTTGTAGTAGTAGCGGACTCCCGCGGTCGTGGCCCGGTCGATGTAGGACGTGATGTTCCCGATGGCGACGAGGAAGGTCTCGTTCCCCGCCGTGGTCGACCGGTAGACACGGTAGCCGGTGACCGTCGAGCCGCCGTTGGACGATGGCGCGGTCCAGCTCAGGTTGACTCCCTACGTCGCTCCATCAGCGCCGATTGGCACCCCGGACCGTCGCGGCTTGCCGAGGCCTCAGTCGACCGGCCGCTCTCGCCCACGGCGTTCTGTGCCGTCACCTGATAGAAGTAGGTCACGCCGTTCGTCGCGGCCGAGTCCGTGTAGCCGGTCACGACGGCGAGCGACGCGAGGAGTGTCTCGCCGCCCGAGACAGTGCCGCGGTAGACCCGATAGCCGGTGATCGCGCTGCCGCCATTGGAGGCCGGGGCCGTCCAGGCAAGGACCACCTTGGCGTTGCCGGGCGTGGCGCTCAGGCCAGTCGGCACGCCCGGCACCGTCGCCGGTGGCGGCGTCGGCGTGGGGGTCGGCGTGGGCGTCGGGGTCGGCGTGGGCGTTGGTGTCGGCGTCGGCGTGGGTGTCGGCGTCGGCGTGGGCGTGGGTGTCGGCGTGGGCGTGGGTGTCGGAGTGGGCGTGGGCGTAGGAGTGGGCGTGGGCGTGGGCGTAGGAGTGGGCGTGGGCGTCGGTGTCGGCGTTGGTGTTGGCGTCGGCGTCGGCGGCGGAGGCGGCGCGCTCGCGCCGCCCAGGAACAGGCCGGCCAGGACGGCGCTGTTGCCGGCGGTCCGATCGACGGTGATGACGACCGAGCCACCCGCCCCGACGCTGATCGGGGCATGGATCCAGGCACCCTGGACGAACGAGCTCGACAGGTGGGCGACGCGCGGACCGGTCCCGTCGTCGACCGTGATGTTCTCGTAGCGGTTGCCGCCGTAGGCGTCCCAGTCGACCGCGTACAGGTGGAGCGTGCCGCTGTAGGCGTTGGCGAAGCTGATCCGGACGCGCATCTGGTTGGCGTCGTAGAACGTCTGGGACCGGCGCTCGGTGCCGGCCGGGTCGGTCAGCGCCCGGACATCGGTCGTCGGCGAGACCCAGGTCGCGCGGGCCCCCAGCTCGAGGGCGTACGTCACGCCGGTCGGCAGGCTCGTCAGATCCGTCCCGTTGCCGTTCCAGTTGCCGAGGATGTAGCCATCCTGGCCGTACGCGCCGACCCAGCTGCCCTGGACGCCGGGGCTGTCGACGGGCAGGGTCGGGGGCGGCGGGGGCGGCGCGCTCGCGCCGCCGAGGAACAGGCCGGCGAGGACCGCGCTGTTGCCGCCGGTCTTGTCGACCGTGATCACGGACGGAGAGACCCGCGGGAACATTGATCGGGGCGTGGACCCACGCGCCCTGGACGAACGAGGTCGACAGGTGGGCGGCGATGGGCCCGCTCCCGTCGTCGACCGTGATGTTCTCGTAGCGGTTGCCGCCGTAGGCATCCCAATCCACGGCATACAGGTGCAGGGTCCCGCTATAGGCGTTGGTGAAGCTCAGCCGCAGGCGCGTCCGCGTCGCGTCGTACCACGTCTGCGATCGGCGCTCCGTCCCGGCCGGGTCGGTCAGGGCCCGGACGTCGCCCGTGGGCGAAACCCACGTCGCGCGGGCCCCCAGCTCGAGGGCGTACGTCACGCCCGTCGGCAGGCTGGCGAGGTCGGTGTTATCGCCGTTCCAATTCGCAAGGACGTAGCCGTCGTGGCCGTAGGTGCCGACCCAGCTGCCCTGGACGCCCGGGCTGTCCACCGGAAGGCTGGGCGGCGGCGGAGGCGGCGCGCTCGCGCCGCCCAGGAACAGGCCGGCCAGGACGGCGCTGTTGCCGGCGGTCCGATCGACGTGGTGACGACCGAGCCACCCGCCCCGACGCTGATCGGGGCATTGGATCCAGGCACCCTGCACGAACGAGCTCGACAGGTGGGCGACGCGCGGACCGGTCCCGTCGTCGACCGTGATGTTCTCGTAGCGGTTGCCGCCGTAGGCGTCCCAGTCGACCGCGTACAGGTGGAGCGTGCCGCTGTAGGCGTTGGCGAAGCTGATCCGGACGCGCATCTGGTTGGCGTCGTATAACGTCTGGGACCGGCGCTCGGTGCCGGCCAGTCGGTCAGCGCCCGGACATCGGTCTTCGGCGAGACCCAGCGTCGCCCGGGCCCCCAGCTCGAGGGCGTACGTCACGCCGTCGGCTGGCTCGTCAGATCCGTCCCGTTGCCGTTCCAGTTGCCGAGGATGTCGCCATCCTGGCCGTACGCGCCGACCCAGCTGCCCTGGACGCCGGAGGAGGTCTGGACCGTCACCGTCGAGTTGGATGTCTGCCCGATCGTGTCCGTCGCGGTCGCCCTGAGCGTGAAGCTCGTCCCGTCGACCCATGGCTGCCAGGTCGCGGCAGCCGTCGACGTCCTTGATGTCCGTGACCATCGGGCTACTGCCGTCGACGAAGAAGTCGACCTTGGTCACGCCGATGTCGTCGGTCGTGCTCGCGCTGATCGTCACCGGGCCGGAGACGGTCGATCCGTTGGCGGGCGAGGTGATCTTGACCACGGGGCCGCCGGTCGTCCGGGGGTGCCGCCAGCATCCTCGACCGCGTTCAGGGCGTTCACGAGCCGCTCCGCGTTGCCGTCGTGGTCGTTGCCCCACTGGCCCTTGCCCACGCAGTCGCCTCTGCCATCGGCGTCGACCAGAGCGCCGTTCGGACACTCCCCACTCGTCTTGAGCAACGCCTCGATGTCGGCGGGCTTGAGACTTGGGTTCGCCGCCACCATGAGCGCGGCGACGCCCGCGACGTGGGGCGAGGCCATGCTCGTCCCCATCTCGGTCGCGTACCCGCCGCCGGTCCAGTCCGAGGTGATCTGGGTGCCGGGCGCGGTCACGTCGATCGTGGCTCCGAAATTGCTCAACTCGGCGAGCGTGTCGTCGCAGAAGAAGAAGAACAGCCAGCACCCGCCCAACCCACCCGGCTCCCCGTCCAGGTCGGTCAGGGCGGAGACCGAGATGACCTCCGGGAACGCGGCAGGGATGAACCCCGACGCGTCGACGGTGGAATTCCCGGCGGCGGCGATGTAGGTCTACCCCGGCCGCGGTCGAATGGCAGATGGCTTCACGGATACCCGCCGTCGGTGCAGCTCCCGACCGTCCCGACGTCGCCCAGGCTCATGTTCGCGACGCGGACATCGTTCGTGGGGTCGCCGTCGGTCGTCGAGTCCTCTGAGGTAGTCCACCGCGCAGTTGAGGTTCGACCACTCGCCCTGGCCGGTGTCGTCGAGGACCTTGATCGGCACGATCGTCGCTTCCGGGGCGACGCCGATCACGCCGATCCCGTTCGCGGCGGCGGCCACGATCCCGGCGACGTGGGTGCCATGGCCGTGCCCGTCCTGCGGCGGCCCCGTCGTGATGCAGTTGCGGCCCAGGGGGATGTCCAGGTTCGCGACGAGGTCCGGGTGGGTCAGGTCGACGCCCGTATCGAGGATCGCGACCTTGACGCCCTTGCCCGTGAAGCCGGAGCCGTAGGCGCTCGGCTCGGTGAGGTCATCGGCCCTGATCCGCGAGACGCCGGTCGGGATCGGCTCGTCCGCGATCTTGATCGTCTGGTCCGCGACGACCGTCCGGACGCTCTTGTTCTTGGCGAGCGCGGCGGCCGCCTTCACGGACCCGTGGAAGACGAAGCCGTGAAGCGCGTTGCGGAAGATCAGGCCGGCCTTGCCGCCGGCCGCCTTGGCGAAGGGCGCGGCCTTCGTCGGGGCGTCCGTGCCGGCCTTGAGCGTCACGATCCAGCTGGTGGTCGACGAACTCCCGCCACCATCGACGATGGGACCTGCGGTCGCGGCGGGTGAGGCGGCAGCGGCCGGCAGCGGCATCGCCAGCAGCATCGAGAACGCGATGCTGGCGCCGATCCTGGAGCGTCCGACCCTTGGTCCGCTCATCGAACCCCCGCTCGATGTGTCCGCCCCCGGGAAGGGGGGAGCGCGAGTCTCGACCCACGATGGAACGGAGTCAATACCGATGTGTGCGTATCCTGAATTCGAAGGTGCGTCGACGCCCCGGACGGATGTACCTGCCGTGGCATCGGAACCCGATGGCGACGACCCGGGTGGTGAGCCAGGGTCGTCGCCGGGCAGACGGGCCTGGACGTCAGGCGGGCCGCCGTTCGGGCGCCGGGCGGTCGATGCGGATCGCGTCGATGCCCAGCGCGACCCACCCGATCGTGAGGCAGCTCAAGGCCACGACGATGACGACGTTGCTGTTCGTCACGAGCCCGGTGAACGGCAGACTCGAACCGAGGCCGAGGAGCACGGCTCCGGCCCGTGACAGGGCTGCGGTCCGGTAGGTGATGAGCGCGAATAGTGCCGAGCCGACGAGGGTCGCCAGCAAGCCCACCATCCAGACGCCCCAAAAGGCTTCACTGATGAACGTCAGCCCGACGAACCCGCCGATGGCTGCGATCGTTCCGACAGCACTGAACCCGAACGCGGTCCAGGTCAGGGCTGGGTCGGTCCTCGCCTGGAAGGCGCTGAGGCCCGCCATAGCGACGAGGGACGATACCAACCCGCTGAGCAGGAGGATCGTCGGCACGGTGGCGCCGTGATGACACATGTTCAGGAACCAGGACCATCGGATGAGAGCTATAACCTTTACGTCAACGGTAAGGTTCGTGTAGGATGGCTGGGTGTCGCGTCCTGTCGCCCCATCGCCCGTCGAGCCGAACCTCCTGCGCATCCAGGAGGTCGCCTCCGCGCTGGGGCTCACCACCCGCTCGATCCGCTATTACGAGGAGCTCGGGCTGCTCTCGCCGGCCGCCCGCAGCGAGGGCGCGTACCGGCTCTATGACGCCTCGGACGTGGAACGGCTGCGGTTCATCAAGGAACTGCGCGACGACGCCGGGTTCTCGCTTGCTGAGATCGGCCAGCTGCTCGAAGACGAGGCGGCCCGGGTCCGCAGCCGCGAGGCGTTCAACCAGACGGTCGATCCGGCCGAACGGCGCACGCTGATCGCGGACTCGCTGGGCCGAGCGGACCGCCAGGTCGGGATCCTGCAGGCCAAGATCGACCGGCTCGCGGCGATGGTCCACGCAGCCGAAGAGCGGCGCACACGCCTGCGGGCGCGCCTCGCCGACCTGGATGCCGGCGGGATCGGAGAGGTCCGATGAGCGGCTTCATCTCCGCCCGGCGGGCGCACGTCGACGGCGAGACGGACGACGGCTACCGCTGGTGGGTCCTCCTCGTCACGAGCGTCGGCGCGCTGCTCGCGTCGCTGACCTCCGGCACGCTGATCATCGCCCTGCCCGACATCCTGCGCGACCTCCAGACCGACATCTTCGCCCTCATGTGGATCATCGTCGGCTACACCCTGGTCACCACGGTCCTCGTGCTCAATGCCGGCCGGCTCGCCGACGCGATCGGCCGGGCGAAGGCGTATACGCTCGGGTTCGCCATCTTCCTCGTCGCCTCGGTCCTGTGCGCGCTCGCGCCCACGCCGCTGACGCTCATCGGTGCGCGGGTCGTCCAGGGCGTCGGCGGCGCGTTCCTCATGGCCACCTCGGCCGCGCTCGTCACGGATGCCTTCCCGCGCCGTGAGCTCGGGCGAGCCCTCGGCGTCAACGCGATGGTGGTGGGCGCCGGGCTGATCCTCGGACCGATCCTCGGCGGCTGGCTCACCGGCTTCGGCTGGCGGACCGTCTTCTGGTTCAACGTCCCGATCGCGGCCGTCGGCACGATCGCCGCGTGGGCGCTCCTCGTGGAGTCGACCCGATCCCGGCCTCGCCTCACCGTCGACTGGCTCGGCTCGGGCATCTATCTCGTCGGCCTGACCGGGCTCATGGTCGGCCTTGCCTTCGGCGGCATCTATGGCTGGACCACGGGCTGGGTCCTCGCCGGGATCGGGGCGTTCGTCGTGGCGGCGCCGGTGTTCCTGTGGGTCGAGTCGCACCGGCCGGACCCGCTCCTCGACCTCTCCCTGTTCCGCATCCGGCTCTTCGCGATGGGCAACATCACGTCGCTGCTCAACGGAGTGGCACGGAACGGGGTCCTGTTCCTCCTCGTGTTCTACTTCCAGGGCGCCAAAGGCGACGATCCGGTCACCGCCGGGATCCTGCTCGCGCCGCTCGCGATCGGACTGCTCGTGCTCTCGCCGATCAGCGGCGCGCTCGCCGACCGCCACGGCTCGCGACTCCTCGCCACGCTCGGCATGGTCGTGACCGGGATCGGCCTGCTCGGGCTCACCACGATCCAGATCGACACGCCGTACTGGCAGCTCGCGCTCTGGCAGCTCGTCATCGGCGCCGGGTCGGGCCTGTTCAACTCACCGAACACGAGCGCGGTCATGGGTGTCGTCCCGCCCGCCCAGCGCGGGGTCGCGGCGGGTGCCCGGATGATGCTGACGAGCAGCGGCTTCGTCGTCTCGATCGCGCTCTCGATCGGCCTCGTCACCTCCGCGATGGATCCGAAGGTGCTCCTGTCGATCTTCAGCGGCACGCAGGTCGGCTCGTCGGGCATCGATCTCGTCCCGTTCGTCGACGCCCTCCACCTCGCGTTCTGGGCCGGCGTCGTGGCCAGCGCGGTCGGCGCCGTCGTGTCGCTCATGCGCGGCGGGCACGCCTCCTGGGAAGAGGAGTCCTCGGCCCCGGCCGCCCACGCCGTCGAGTTGACGACGGGACCGAGCCCCGTCCGATGAACCGCCCGCACCCCTCGCGGCCCACCGTCCACGCCATCGCGGCGTTCCAGGGCTGGCGCGCATTCCAGCACCGCAACTACCGGCTGTTCTTCGGCGGCCAGCTCGTCTCGCTCATCGGGACGTGGATGACCGCGGTCGCCCAGTCGTGGCTCATCCTCCAGCTCACCGGCAACCCGTTCGACCTGGGGCTGGTCACGGTCTTCCAGTTCGGGCCGGTCCTCATCCTGGGCCTGTTCGGCGGGGTCATCGCCGACGCCCTCCCGAAGCGCCCGACCCTCTACGTCACCCAGACCGTGGCGATGATCGTGAGCTTCCTGCTGTTCGGCCTTGCCGCCACGCACGTCGTCGAGGTGTGGCACGTGTTCGTCCTGGCGGGCGTCATGGGTGTGCGCAACGCGGTCGACATGCCGACCCGCCAGGCGTTCGCGGTCGAGATGGTCGGACGGGAGGATATCGGCAACGCGGTCGCGCTCAACTCGGCGATGTTCAACGGCGCCCGGGTGCTGGGCCCCGCGATCGCGGGCCTGACGATCTCGGCATTCGGGGTGTCGATCGCGTTCCTCGTCGATGCGCTCAGCTTCCTCGCGGTCCTGTTCGGGCTGTTCCTCATGCGCGAGTCGGAGTTGCGATCGGCGACGATATACGACCGGCCGACGTCCGTTCGCGCGGTCTTCGAGAACCTCGGCGAGGGTCTGTCGTATGTCCGCCGGACGGGCATCGTCCTGCTTGCCGTGGTGGTCATCGGCGTCGTCGCCACGTTCGGGATCAACTTCACGATCCTCATCCCACCGCTCGCCCAGGGCGTCCTGCACGTGGGCGCCGAGGGCTTCGGGTTCCTCATGGCGGCGTCGGGCGTGGGTTCGCTGATCGCCGCGCTGGCGATCGCGTTCGGCGGCACCAAGCCGAGCCGGATGTTCCTCGGAGCCTTGGTGCTCGGCGTGACCGAGATCCTCATCGGCATCGTGGGCGACTACCCGATCGATTTGGTCCTGATGTTCGTCGCCGGCAGCGGCGCCATCACGATGATGGCCACCGCCAATACGACGATCCAGATGACGGTCCCGGACGAGCTTCGGGGCCGGGTCATGAGCGTGTACACGACCGTCTTCGCGGGGACGAGCCCGATCGGCGGCCTGATCCTGGGCGCCCTGGCCGCGAACGCAGGGGCCGCCGCGGCCATCGCCTGGGGCGGCGTCGTCTCGGCCGTCGCGGCGATCGTCGGGCTCGTCTGGTATCGCCGGTTGCGGGCCCAGGGGGCCGCACCACCGGTTGCCTCGGCTCCCGGTCCGACCGCGATGGCGCCGGCGTCCCTGCCGGGTTCCAAGCCCGTCATCTGAGCCCGGCTGGCCCCGTCCGTCAGGTGGCCGAGACCGTCGCGATCACCCGCCGGAAGCGCCAGACCGCGATCGCCAGCAGGACGGCGGCGTATGCCAGGATGACCCCGATCTGCGGGAGGACCTCCACGAGCCCGGCTCCACGCAGGAGCACGGCATGGAACGCGTCCATCGCCCACGCATGCGGGGTGGCGTAGGACAGCGTTCGCATCATCGACGGGAAGATCTCCGGCGGCACCATCGTGCCGCCGATCAGTCCTGCGATCATCCCGACGGCCGGCCCGAGTGCCCCGGCCTGGTGCGTATTCGCCGCGAACGTCCCGACGATCATCGCGGCGCCGGTCGCCACCACGGCGAACGCGACCACGACGGCCGCTGTCACGACCCAGTCGACCCAGTCGACCCCGAACAGCGCGGCCGAGGCGAGGACGATGAGCCCGCCCTGGAACAGGGCGAACGCGAACCGACCCAGCGCCTCGCCGAGGATGATCGTCCCCGTCCCGGTCGGCGTGGAGAACATCCGCCGCGAGATCCCCAGCTGACGGGTCAGGATGAGCTGCGTCGCCCCGGTCAGCGAGGTGAGGAACATGAACAGGATGACCTGGCTCTGCGCCCCCACCGTGAAGCCATCGGGATTGGAGCTCGCGTCGCGGACCGTCTCCAGGGCGACGGCCACGCCGGCCACGGAGGATTCGGTCCGACGGGCCGCGAGGAGGGCCTCTTCGAACGGGATGCCCCTGCTGGCCGCCACGAACCGGGCTGCCTGCACCTGAGACGCCTGGACCGCGATCGCGTCGTCGATGGTCGTACGGATCGTGCTCGCCAGGCTGTTCGCCTGCGCGACGATCTCGATCTTGGCGGTCCCGCCGCCCGTGAGCGTCGCGTCATAGTCGGCCGGGATCGCGAGTCCGATCTGGACGTACCCGCGTTCGACCGCGTCGCGAAGCTCGTCGGCCGAGGCGTACCGGCGTACGTCGACCGGCATCTCGTTCGCGTGGAGTGACGCGACGAGATCGCCGGCGAGCGGGCCGCCGCCGGCGCCACTGACCCCGATCCGGGCGGTGCTCGTGCCGCCATACGTCATGCCGAGCACCACGATGAGGATCAGCGGCAGCACGACGATGAAGAAGAGCGATGTGCGGTCGCGAATCGTGCGCAGCATGCCGGTCCGGGCGATCACGAGCGCCTTCATGCGGCCACCAGCGCGGAGCGCGCACGGAGGAGCCCCAGGCCGCCGGTCAGGGCGCCCATGGCCAGGAGCACGAGGATCGACGGCAGGACGTCGGTCAGGCCCGCCGTCGGCACGACGAGGGTGTCGATCGCATGGAGGAACCAGGCGTGGGGCGTGAACTGGGCGATGCGGGTCATGATCTCCGGGGCCTGGGCGAGCGGGATGAACACCCCGCCCACGGCCGAGAGCGAGATCGCCACGATCGCGTTCAGGCCGCCGGCCTGCTCTGCCGTTCGAGCCACCGTCGAGACGAGCAGCGAGACACCCATGGCCGCGAACGCCGCGCCCAGGATGAGCAGGGCGACCGGCACCGGCGGGCCCCAGTACGCGCCCCGAAGGACGGTCGTCGCGACCATGAGGACGGTCATCGAGACGAGGCCCATGACGAAGCTCGCGAGCGCCCCCCCGAGGACGATCGAGGCCTGCGCGACCGGCGCCGCCAGCAGCCGGTCGAGCGTCCCGATGCGTCGGTCGCCGAGGATCGCCAGCGTCCCGTACTGGGTCGCAAAGAACAGGAACATCATCGCCATCGCCGCCCCGTAAAAGGTCGCCAGCGATGCCTGTCGATGGTCCGCGGCGTCGCCGACGACCGCGATCGGGCTCGGATCGTGCGCCGAGGCCGACACCGCGGCCACGGTCGCTGCGTCGGCGGTCCCGCCGGTCGCGACGATCGTGGCTATCGTCAGCTGGCTGGCCCCCACGCGGTGGGCGAAGGCCCCGACGGCGGCCTGGGCGACCTCGCGAGCGACGGGATCGGTACCGCTCAAGATGGTGACCTGTGTGGGTTCGCCTCCCATGATGGAGGCGCTGAAGCCCACCGGGATCACGATCGCGGCGCCGTCGCGTTCCGAGGCGACGGCCGCGCGGGCGGCGTCCTCGGACGAGACGAAGTCCAGGTCGGCCACGCCGGCCCGCGCCAGACCACCGAGGACGTCGGTCACGAGCGACTCCGAGGAGGCCCCCCGGTCGTTGTCAATGACCGCGAACGTCGTATGGAACGAATCGGTGCCGCCGGCGACCAGGGCCGAGAACGCGATGGCCAGGCCGAGCGGGGTCAGGATCGCGAACACGATCGCGGATCGATCGCGGAGACGCTGGACCAGGATCCTCCGGGCGATCACAAATGCGGCGTGCACCTGGTTCCTCCCGTCGTCAGTCCCGCAGGGCTTTGCCCGTGAGGTGCAGGAAGACGGCTTCGAGATCCGGCTCCTCGACTTCCACGGATCGGATCTGCACTCCGACTCCGCCGATCGTCTCCATCAACCGTGGTAGCAGGCGCCGCGCCTCGCCGACGAGGAGGTCGATGCCGTCCTCGCGAGCCGTGGCCGTGCGGACACCCGGGAGCTTCAGCGCCGCGGCTGCTCCGGCACGGAGGTCACCCGAGGCGGTGAGGGTGACCTTGTCATGACCGCCCACGAGCGAGACGAGCTCGCGTCGGGTGCCTTCCGCGATGATCCGCCCCTGATCGATGATTCCGACCCGGTCGCACAGTCGCTCGGCTTCTTCCATGTAATGGGTCGTGTAGAGGATGCCCATGCCCTCGGCGCTGAGTCGCTCGACGCTGGTCAGGATGGCGTTACGACTCTGGGGGTCCACACCGACCGTCGGCTCGTCGAGGACGAGCAGTCGCGGCTCGTGCAGGAGGCCGATGCCGATGTTCAGGCGGCGCTTCATGCCGCCGGAGAATCGCTCGGTCCGTTCGTTCGCGCGGTCGGTCAGGTCGATGACCTCGAGTACCGCGTCGATCCGGTCGCGCAGCGTGCGACCGGCCATCCCATACAGCTGGCCGAAGAAGGTCATGTTCTCGCGCGCGGTCAGGTCGGGGTAGATGGCGAGGTCCTGGGGCACGTAGCCGATGAAACCCTTCACGGCGGTAGCCCCTGGGTCCATCGGCCGTCCGGCGACGTCGATCTCGCCGGAATCCCGGGCGAGGATCCCGCAGATCATCGAGATCGTGGTGGTCTTTCCTGCGCCGTTCGGCCCGAGCAGGCCATACGTCTCGCCGGGCGCGATCTCGAACCCGACTCCGTCGACGGCATGGCGCTCGCCGTACCGCTTGTGGAGGCCCTCGCAGTGGAGCACAACGGTGCGGCGCGTGTCGGGAGCGCTGGACTCGCGGCCCTCGGGCCCGCTGATCTCCTTCTGAGCAGGCAGTCTCGGCGGTTCGGGAAGGGGAGCGAGGATTGCGGTCACGGGTCCGACTCCTGCGCGGATTGCCGCGTCGATCGTCGGCGGCCGCACGGACGGTCGCAAGTGCCGGGCGGGCCCTCGTCTCGGTGCCGGATGGCCCAGAGGCATCCCGGCGACTTGTCCGGGACGGCGGCCTTATGGGGGCGGCGGACCCATGAGGTCTTCGATCCTGTACACCGCGGTCGCGCTCGTCCAGTTGGCCGAGACCTCGGCGCGCGACGCGACGATGAACCGCGTGACCCCGGACACCAGGAACAGGCCGGCGAACGTGACGTAGGTGAGTGGCGCGAACGCCAGCACGGCCGCGTTGGCGACCTGGCCCGCCGTCATGCCCATCGCGTTGCCGGCCACGAAGCGGCCCTGCGCGTTCATGAGTCCGGCGCCGGCGGTCAACCGCAACAGACGCTCGTTCGCCGCCAGCGTGCCGGCGGCGGCCCCGGCGGACGCGACGATCGCCACGAGGCAGATGATGAATCCCGCGAACGGCTGGCCAGGAAGCGCGAGCAGCCCCAGGAGCATCGAACCGCCGCGGAGCAGGAAGGACACCCGGAGGGTGCGCGACGATGAGCCCCGCATGAGCAGGCCGCCGATGACGGTCGAGGAGACGAGGGCGGATCCGGACGCCAGGGCCGACAGGAGGATCGCGAAGCTCGGCGGCAGGTTCAGCACTGAGATCGAGTAGATCGACAGGTACGGACCGAAGCCGGCCCCGAATGCCGCGAAGGTGATCGACCGGATGAACCCTTCGAGGCCCGGCGCGCCGGCGGCCGGGACCGTGGCGCGGCCGGCGCGGGCGACCCGGACGCGGCCGGGGTGCGGCAGGCGGCGGAGGACCGTGAGCTCGACCAGGCCGCCGAGCCCCGCGAGCGCGAAGATCGCCGCGTAGACCCGGATCCCGAAGGCGGTGAGCCCCGCCTGGACGACGAGCGCGACGGGCAGCAGCAGGATGGCCCCGAGGCCGATCGTCAGGCCCATCACCCGGGGAGCGACGAATCGCCGTTCCGCATCGGGCAGGATCGCGCCGTACCAGGCGAGCAGGTTCGTACCGCCGATCGTGGTCGCGGCACCGCCGAGGCTCATGACGGCCCCGATCGCGATCACCGCCGCGATCGTCGGCAGCGCGCCGGCCCAGGCCAGAAGCGTGACCGCCGCCAGGACGAAGCCGCGCAGCTCCCCGGCGGCAAGGATGATGAGGGTCACCCGGCGGAGGTTGCCATCGCCCTTCTCGAGCAGCCACGGCACGCGGAGCTGGGCCGCCGAGAACGCGACCGGCAGGACCCCGATGACCGTCGCGATCGCCGGATGGGCGCCCATGGTTAGGAGCAGCGGAACGGTGAGGCCGTCGCCGACAAGGGCCGCCACGACCGCGGAGCTGACGCCGATCCGGAGGAACACCCGATGGCGGGGATGGCCGAAGGCCCGCCACTCGGCGATCGCCAGCCGAAGGCCACTCCGAACGCGCCGCAGCCGGTCCATCGCCCGAAGCGTACGCCCCGCATCCGGCCACGACGTGGGTGGAAACCCGCGCGCCGTCGCTATCGCTCAGGCGTGGATCGGTTGGCCGTACCAGACCGACGCGGCGATGATCAGGTAGAGGCCGAGGAGGGCGAGCCCCTCGAGCCAGGTCGTCTCGCCGTCGAAGACGATGAACGTGGTGAGCAGGGTCGCCAGGGTCAGGGACGCCAGGAGGAGCGGCGACAGCACGAGGGTGAGTCCGCCGCCGCCGACGAACAGGCTGATGATCACGAGGGCGGGCGTGAGGGCGATCGCCACCTGGACGGAGCCGTTGAGGATCACGCTGATGGCCAGGTCGATCTTGTTGCGCAGGGCCATCTGGATCCCGACGACGTTCTCGACGGCGTTGCCGGCGATGGCCACGATGACGAGACCCACGAACGCCTCCGACATCCCGAGCGTCGCCATCGCCGGGCGCAGGGCCTCGACGAACCAGTCCGACACGAGCGCGGCCCCGATCCCGGAGGCGACGAGCACCCCGAGCACGAGGCGCATCGACCATGCCTCGAGCGCCTCGACCGGAGCCGAGATCGCACTCGCGCCGGGGCCTCCACGGATCGAGAACGGGACGGACGCCGCGAACACGACCAGCAGGATGATCGACACGAACACCGAGATGTCCTGGGCGTGGCCGGCGTCGGGAGCGCCAGGGGCGGTGGCGAGCGTGGGCACGGCGAGGGCGGCGACGGCCAGGACGAGGAGCACCGCCATCGAGCGCACGGCCGGCGCCTCGAATCGCTGGGGTCCGTGCCTGAGGCCGCCCAGGAAGAAGGCCAGCCCGAGGACCAGCAGGGAGTTGGCGAGGATCGACCCGATGAGGGCGGTCTGGACCACGACGAAGAGCCCGGCCCGGAGGCTGAAGATCGAGATGAACAGCTCGGGCAGGTTGCCGAGCGCCGACTGCAGGACGCCCGTCGCGCCCGGGCCGAACCGGTGCCCGAGCTGGTCCGTGCCCTCACCGACGAGGCCGGCCAGGCCGGCCAGGGCCACGGCGCTGGCGATGAAGATGACGACGTGGTCGCCGCCGACCTGGCGGAGAACGAACGTGGCGAGGGTCGCCACGATGGCCACGGCGCCGAGGATCGTGGCCTTGCGACCGAGGGTGTCGAGGGCGCGCGTGACCACGGGCGCAGGATAGGGCCGCCATCGGACGTCGCGCTATACCATCGGTCGGGTGAACCGCCTGGCGGGCGAGACGAGCCCGTACCTCCTCCAGCACGCCCACAACCCCGTGGACTGGTACCCGTGGGGGCCCGAGGCCCTCGCGGCGGCACGGGACGGAGACCGGCCGATCTTCCTCTCGATCGGCTATGCGGCCTGCCACTGGTGCCACGTCATGGAGCGCGAGACGTTCGAGGACGTGGCTGTCGCGGACGACCTGCGCCGCGACTTCATCGCGATCAAGGTGGACCGCGAAGAGCGCCCCGACCTCGACCAGGTCTACATGTCGGCGGTCCAGGCACTCAGCGGGGGCGGTGGCTGGCCGATGAGCGTGTTCCTCACCCCGGACGGGCGACCGTTCTATGGCGGGACGTACTTCCCGCCCGAACCACGCCACGGCCTGCCCGCCTTCCGCCAGGTACTCGCCGGGGTCGCCGCGGCCTGGCGCGACGATCGGGCCGCCGTCGAGGCATCCGGGCAGCGGCTCGTCGACGCCCTCGTCGATCACCAGCGGCTCGCCGGGACCGGAGCGCCCGGGGCGGGGCGGGCGCCCCTGGAGGTCGCCGCGGCGACGGCCTTCGCGGCCGCCGGCGCGGCACTCGACGCCGCATTCGACCCTCGGCGAGGCGGCTGGGGTGGCGCCCCGAAGTTCCCCCAGTCGATGACGATCGAATACCTGCTCCGCCGCTCAGTCGGCCCGGACGCCGATCCGGGCGGGCTCGCGATGGCCCGCCGAACGCTCGACGCGATGGCGGCGGGTGGCATCCACGACCAGCTGGGCGGTGGCTTCCACCGGTACTCCACGGACGCGGACTGGCTCGTGCCGCACTTCGAGCAGATGTTGTACGACAACGCCCAGCTCGCCCGCGTGTACCTGCACGCCTGGCAACTCACCGGTGAGACCCAGTATCGGGACGTGGCGACGGGCGTCCTGGACTTCATGGCCCGTGACCTGCTGCGGCCTGACGGCACGTTCGCCGCCAGCCTGGACGCCGATACCCTGGGCGTCGAGGGGGCCACGTTCACCTGGACCGCGGCCGAGATCCGGGCGGTCCTTGGCGCGGCGGACGGCGATCTCGTGGAACCGTTCGTGAGTGCGTACGGAGTCACGACCGGCGGCAACTGGGAGGGCGTGACGATCCTGAGCCGCGTCCGGGGCGACCAGGAGGTCGCGGCCGCGCTCGGGCTGGGACCCGCGGAGGTGGCGCGCCGGCTCACGGCCGCCCGCGCGATCCTCCTGGCGCGCCGAGCCGAGCGACCCCAGCCGGCCCGCGACGACAAGGCATTGGCGGCCTGGAACGGCCTCGCGATCGCGGCGTTCGCCGACGCGGCGGCGGCACTCTCGGTCGTGGACGCCGGGACCGCCGACCGCTACGGCACGGTCGCCGCGCGGGCGGCGGACGCGCTCCTCGCGGGACTGCGGACCGACCACGGCCGGGTGCGCCGGTCGTGGAAGGACGGCCGGGCCTCCGCGGACGGCGTCCTCGAGGACCACGCGGATCTGGCCGAGGGCCTGCTCGCCCTGTACGAGGTCACGTTCGACGAGCGCTGGTTCATCGAGGCTCGCGCTCTGGCCGAGGCGATCCTCGCCCGGTTCAGCGATCCGGACGGGGGCTTCTTCGACACGGCCGACGACGCCGAGAGCCTGGTCGCCCGGCCACGCGACCTGCAGGACAACGCGATGCCGTCGGGTGGCGCCATGGCCACGACGGTGCTCCTGCGCCTGGCTGCGCTCACGAGTGAGACCCGGTATCGCGAGGCGGCCGAGCGCGCGCTGGCCGGTATCGTCGACGTCGCGCCCCGCCATCCCACGTTCTTCGCCCAGTGGCTCATCGCCCTCGATGTCGCGGTGGCGCCGATGGCCGAGGTCGCCATCGTCGGCGGGGCGGACGATCCGGACCGGGCCGCCCTCGTCGCGCTGCTCCGCCAGGACTTCCGGCCGCACCGGGTCGTCGCGGTCACCGCGGAGCCCACCGCCAGCCGGATCCCGCTGCTCGATGGCCGCACCGCCATCGACGGCCGGGCGACCGCGTTCGTGTGCCGGGACTTCGCGTGCCGGCAGCCGGTCCACGACCCGGCGGCATTGGCCTCCGAACTGGACGATGCCGGACGGGCCACGAAAGCCGGGTCATGGTCGAGCAGGTGAGCCTCATCGTCCGGGAGGCGCTCCCGGACGAGTACGAGGCGATCGGCGGGCTCACCGCCGCGGCGTACGCGATCTTCCCGGAGACCGGCGACGACACCGGATACCTGGCCCAGCTGCGGGACGTCGCGGGCCGGGCGAAGACCTGCCCGATCTATGTCGCGCTCGACCCGGACACTCGGCGCGTGCTCGGCGGCGCGATGTACGTGCCGGGTCCCGGCAACCCGCACGCGGAGATCGAGCGGGCCGGGGAGGCCGGCCTCCGGATGCTCGCGGTCGCGCCCGACGCCCAGGGCCAGGGTGTGGGTCGGGCACTCCTCGACGCGCTCATGGCCCGGGCGCGGGCCGATGGGCGACGCGGGATGGTGCTCCTGACGCTGGACGCGATGACGCGAGCGCACCGGCTCTACGCGAAGGCGGGCTTCGCACGCGTGCCGGAGCGCGACTGGGAGGTCGAACCGGGCTTCACCCTACGCTGCTTCGCGATCGCCTTCGACGACATCGACGGGGGCGACGTGCCGGGCGACGTTCCGGGCGCCCCAACCCCGCGCGCCCGCACCTGACCCGGATGGGCCGCCGCCCACCGCCCGTCACCGGCGAACCGGCGACGCCGCGTCCAGCGGCGACGGTCGTCCTGCTCCGACCGGGTCCGACCGGGCCGGAGGTGCTCCTCACCCGCCGGCCATCGACGATGGCGTTCGCGGCCGGGATGATGGTCTTCCCGGGCGGTCGAGTCGATCCTGCCGACGCCGACCCGCGCCTCGTCGCCCGGTCCTCCATCGGCCCGGATGAGGCCGCGGCGCGACTGGGTGGCGCGACCGAGCCCGAGCTCGCGACCGCCCTCCACGTCGCCGCCATCCGCGAGCTGTACGAGGAGGCCGGCGTGCTCCTGGCCGACGGCGCCTACGCCGCCTACGCCGCCGCCGACGCGACCGACCGGGCCGACCTGCGGATCGAGCTCCTCGCCGGCCGGGTGACCTTCGTCGACGTCGTGGAGCGACTCGACGTGCGTCTGCGCCCGGACCGCTTGACCCCGATCGCGCGCTGGGTGACCCCGGCCGCGTATGCGCGTCGCTTCGATGCGCGGTTCTTCGCGGCCGACCTGCCGCCGGGCGCCGTCGCGACGTTCGTGGGCGACGAGGTGGCGGACCATCGCTGGACGACGCCGCGGGCCGCCCTCGGCGCGATGGCCGCCCACGAGATCGAGATGTGGATCCCGACGAGCTCGACCCTTCAGCAATTCGTCGACGGCCGGACCGTCACCGCCTCCGGCCGGGTCCGGCCGCCGTCGGTCGAGCGCGATGGTGATGTCGTCCGGCTGACGTCGTGGACGGCCGGCGGCGTGCCGGGCCAACCCGCCCGGACCCTGGTCATCGGTCGGTCGGAGTTCGTCGTCGTGGATCCGGGCGACCCGTCGCCAGAGGCGCTGGCGTCGATCCTGGCCGTCGCCTCCGACGCCGGTGCGAGGATCGTCGCGATCGTCATCACGGCCGCGGACCCGGCTCGGGCGGCCGGCGCGGACGAGCTGTCGGAGCGGACGGGCGCCCAGGTCCACGGCCCGCCGGGCAGTGCCGCCTGGCTGCCGTTCCCCGTGGTGGAGCGCCCGGGCCTGCCCGACGACCCACTCGACTTGCGAGCCTGGGTCGGCCTGGGCGACGAGCCTACGTGAGGATGTTCGAGATACCGCCGACCAGGCCGGCCACGACCGCGATCAGGGTGACGAACGTGGCGATGCGCAGCGTGCCGCGGCTCGCCCGACGGTCCTGGGCGAGCACGACGATGATCGACCCGATGAGGACGACCAGCGCCAGCTTCGCGAGCGCGATGATCGGGAGCCCGAACGCGGCGAACCCGTGCGCGACGATCGGGTTGAGCTCCGCCCGGATGCCGTGCCGCTCGACCATGACCGTGAACGTCCCGTAGTCGAACATCTGGGCCGCGACGAGCGCGGCGATGCGGAGACGGAGGACCGGCGCCGGCAGGACCCGCCGAACCGAGTCCGGGCTTCCGGCGACGGCATCGACGACCTGGGTCCGTGTCGTCATCACAGCGTTCCTCCGCGATCTGATGGCGTAGCCCGTGGGGCTGGTACCAAAGTACTGGGAAAGTACCGCCAGCGGAACTGGCTGGGGCGTCAAACGGTGCGACCATGCACCGCAACCGGCGAGCGACGCCCGACGGGCGTCGGATTCGGGGCCGGCGCGTCGAGAGCTCAGTCGGCCGGGAGGGACGCGACCAGGTTGCGCAGGAGGTTGAGACCCTCGCGGACCTCCTTGACCGGTGCGTAGGGGCCCGGCATCAGGAAGCACGGCCGGCCGGCGAGCGCCACGCCGGCGAGGTGGCCCCACGGTTCCGCGATCGGACGGCCCGCGGCGGCCTCCGCGCCGCGCTTGTAGATGAACACCACCGCGGCGGGGCGCCACAGGGCGATCTTCTGCCACAGGGCGCCCACGCCGGCCCGCAGCTCGGCATCGGTCGCCGTGTCCCTGGGGGTCGGCAGCTTCAGCAGGTCGGTGATCCCGTGGCCGGCCGCCACGAGCGTGTCGTCGGCCGACTCGATGGGCGTCGTCGGCGGCAGGACGCCGGCCTGGCCGAGTCGGCCCCAGAACCGACGGCCCAGCGAGCCCTGGTGGTAGTGGCCCGCGCTGACGCTCACCGGCGACGGGTTGAGACCGACGAAGAGGAGCCCGCCGCGGGCCGGTGGCAGGTCGGCGAGCGTCTCGACGGCCGCTCCGTCGAGCTCCTGGGTGAGGCGATGCGGCCCGGGTCCGGGGCGCTCGAGCAGGGCGCGGAGGTCGACGATCTCGGGTCGCTCGCCGCCGCCGGTCCGCCCGTCCGTCACGCTTCCGCGCCTCCCGCATACCGCCGCCGCGCCCGTCCCCGATGCGATGATAGGGGCCCCGACGACGAGACCATGGAGCAGCCCGCTTGACGATGCGTCCGCTCGCGCCCGATCCCGGCTCCCCCGCGGCGGACCTCATCCTGACCGGCGGTCGGGTGCTCACGATGGATCCGACCGGCCGCGTCGCGGAATCGGTCGCCGTCCGTGGCGGTCGGATCGTCGCGATCGGCCGGGCGGCGGAGGTGCATCCGCTCATCGGCCCGCGAACGCGCGTGGTGGCGCTCGATGGCCGGACCCTCGTGCCTGGCTTCCAGGACGCCCACGTCCACCCGGTCATGGCGGTCGGATCGCTCCAGTGCCCGCTGTACGACGTCGGTCCCACGCCCGGCGCCTATGTCGACGCCATCGCCGCATATGCCGCCGCCCATCCTGAGCTCGACTGGATCCGGGGCGAAGGCTGGTACATGGCTGCCTTTCCGGGCGGCACCCCTCGTCGCGAGGATCTGGACCGGGCCGTGCCCGACCGTCCGGCGTGCTTCTTCAACCGCGACGGCCACGGGGCGTGGGTGAACAGCCGCGCGCTGGCACTCGCCGGGATCGATCGCGACACGCCCGATCCCGCCGCCGGCCGCATCGAGCGCGACCCCGACGGGACGCCCTCGGGGACGCTCCACGAGGGGGCGACGGAGCTCGTGGAGCGACTCATCCCGGAGCCCGGGGAGGAGGACATCCTGCGAGGGCTGGCGATGGCCCAGTCCTTCCTCCACTCGCTCGGGATCACGGCCTGGCAGGACGCCTCGGTCTCGCCAGGCGACCTCGCGGCGTATCGCACGTTCGCGGAGCGCGGCCTGCTCACCGGCCGGACGGTCGCAGCGCAACGGTGGTCGGACGAGCGAGGCACCGACCAGATCGGCGAGATGATCGAGGCCCGTCGGGCGTCGGCGATCGGTCGTCTTCGCGCCACGAGCGTGAAGATCTTCCTCGACGGGGTGATCGAGAACTTCAGCGCCGCCATGCTCGACCCATATCTCGACCGGGATGGCCGACCGACGGCGAACCGCGGCCACAGCAACGTGGACCCGGCCGCGCTCAAGGAGATCGTCACCAAGCTCGACGCGGAGGGATTCCAGGTCCACTTCCACGCCCTCGGCGACCGCGCCGTCCGCGAGGGCCTGGACGCCATCGAGGCGGCCCGCGCGGCCAACGGGCCGACGGATGGCCGCCACCAGCTCGCCCATCTCCAGGTCGTTGACCCGGCCGACATCCCGCGCTTCGCCGCCCTTGGGGCGGTCGCCGGCATCCAGGCCCTGTGGGCGTGCCTGGATCCCCAGATGACGTTGCTGACGATCCCGTTCCTCGGCCCGGAGCGGGCGGCCCGCCAGTACCCGTTCCGAAGCCTTCTGCGGGCCGGAGCGCGCCTGGCCGGAGGCAGCGACTGGTCGGTCAGCACGCCCGATGTCATGCGCCAGGCGGAGGTGGCACTGACGAGGACCGACCGCGACGGGGCGGACCGGCCGCCGCTCGGTCCCGACGAGTCACTGGCCCTGGCGGAGTTCCTGGCCGCGTTCACGATCGGCTCCGCGTACGCGAACCATCTCGACTCCGAGACGGGCACGATCGAACTCGGCAAGCTGGCCGACCTGGCGGTCATCGACCGCGACATCGAGGCTCAGGAACCCGGCACGATCGGAGATGCGAAGGTGCTCCTCACGCTCGTCGAGGGCGTCGCGGTGCACGACACGGGAGCGCTCTGACCAAGCCCGTCCCTACGGCCCGGGCGGCGGGCTCCCGGGGGCGCCGGGGCCACTCGACGGCGGATCCCCATCTCGGAGCGCACCCAGCTCGTCCTTCGTGGCCTTGACGCCCCGGCCGAGCATGCGGCCGATCGCGGGCAGGGTCTTCGGGCCGCGGTACACCACGACCACGACGAGGATGATGATGAGGAGCACGGCGAAGTCGGCCATCTGCCGATGGTACCCCCGGGAGCCGCGCCCGGACGCGACGCCGGCGCCGCTGCCGCCGGCGCGGCAGACGGCGCTGCAGACGCCAGCGCCGTGGGCGTTGCGTTACCCTCGGCCGGTCAGCGCGTCGGTTTGCCGGCGGCCCACGAGGAGGCGGCGATGCTCCGCGGTCCGGACCTGGGGGAGCTCCTCCAGGCAGAGCACATGCGTCGCGTCGCCCTGGATGCGACAGGCGTCTACTTCGTGAGCACCATCGACTCAGCCCATGCCGAGGACCTCGCGAAGACGCTCCTTGTCATGGCCTCGGCGCGGGCGGACGGGGCGAAGGACGACCCGATCACGGTCTACATCAATTCGGGCGGCGGCTCGGTGGGCGACGGCCTGGCGATGATCGAGTCGATCAACCTCATGCGCAGCCGTTATCACGTCCGGATCGACACGGCGATCCTCGGCTACGCGTACTCGATGGCCGCGATCGTGGCCCAGGCCGGCGACACCCGATCGATCGGCCGGTTCGGGACCCTCATGCTCCACTCGAGCGAGTGGACCGTGTCGGGCGAGGACGCCAAGGTGTTCAAGGACTATCAGCGCCTGTCCGAGCACTACCAGGAGGTCCTCGCGGCGCTGTTCGCCGCCCGGACCCGCCATCGCGATGCCGCGTGGTGGCGCCGGTTCATCTGGTCGGGCCGCGATCGGTTCCTGGGGCCGGACGAGTGTCTCGAGCTCGGTCTGGTCGACCGGATCGATGAACCGACACTCGTCGACCAGCCGGGGTTCTCCGTGGCCAGACCGGTCGCCCGGGCCGCGAAGGCGACCGGACCAGCCACGACGGCTCCGCGGGACGCGACGTAGCAGCCGATGGGCGAGGGGCCGCTGCTCGTCTTCGGCCCTCGATCCCCGACCTACGACTTCGGGTCGAGCCATCCGCTGACGCCGAAGCGGTTCGGGCCGGGCATCGATCTGCTGGCGGCGGTCGGGGCCACGCCCGGCCTCGCCCCGGAGCCCGCGTCGGACGGGCTCCTCGAGCTGTGCCATGACCCCGTCTACATCGCCACGGTCCGGCGGATGGGGCGCGATCCGGCCGGCCCACCCGGTGGCGGGATCGCGACGTTCGGCGACGACCCGCCGTTCCCGGGCATGCACGATGCCGGGGCCGCGGTGGCGGGCGGTTCGATCGAGGCGATGGCGGCGATCCTCCGCGGCGACGTCCTGCACGCGTTCCACCCGGGCGGCGGGCTCCACCACGCGATGCGCGACCACGCCTCGGGTTTCTGCATCTACAACGATCCGGCGCTGGCCATCGCCATCGCCCGCCGGCAGGGGCTGCGCGTCCTGTACGTCGACCTCGACACCCATCATGGCGACGGCGTGGAGGCCCTCCACGCGACCGATCCGGACGTCATGACCGTGTCGATCCACGAGTCGGGCCGGACGCTCTTCCCCGGGACTGGCTTCCTCGACGAAATCCCGGAGGGCGCCGCGCCCGGCACGATCGTCAACCTGCCGCTCGAGGCCTTCACGGGGGCGGGACCGTGGCTCGAGGCGGTCGAGGCGATCGTCCCGCTGGCCGCCGAGCGATTCCGGCCCGACATCGTCGTCAGCCAGCACGGCGCCGACACCCATGCCTGGGACCCGCTCGCCCACCTCCGGGTCACGACCACCGCGATGGGTGCCGCGGCCAGGATCGTCGACGAGATCGCTCATCGGCATGCGGGGGGACGATGGCTTGCGACCGGCGGTGGCGGCTACGACGCCTACCGGGTGGTTCCGCGGACCTGGGCCCTCGTGTGGTTGGCCGGAGCGCACCGACCGACGCCGGAGACCACGCCGGCGGCGTGGCGCGAGCGCTGGGAGGCCGAGGCCGAGGCCTTCGGGACAGTGGGCATGCCGGAGGCGTTCGACGATGCGCCCGACGTCGCGTCCGAGCACGATCGCCACGCGCAGATCGCCGACGGCGCCTCGCGGCGCGCGATCGACCACGTCGTCGCCCGCCTCCGTCGCACCGGCTGACCGGACCGGACGGGCCATCCGGCCCCCGGGGGGATCGATCCCCGGATCCGCCCGCAGATGCAGGGTTTTCATCGCTGTCGACGCCCGGATCGCGGTGTAGCGTCGCCGCGGGCCCCTTTGCGATCGGCGCGTGGTCGTACCACAAACGGCCGAGCGGCCCCCGAAGTACGGGCCGTTCGTCCCGTTCCTCGGAGCACGTCATCGCCGATGGTTTGACCAGACGGCCAAGGCACTCGCTGAGTGGACCAGAGGGCCGCAAGGGTCCGGCGGAGCCGGACCACGATTGAAGGGAAGCGGAGAGATGTCCAGGCTTCGCGGCTATGCGGTCCCCCTAGCGGCGGTCGCGGCCATCGTCTTGTTCTACCTGCAGAACCCGTGGGTGACCCCGCCCGATTCGATCAGCCCGATCCTGACGGTCGCGTTCTGGGTCCTCGCGATCGTCGTGGTCTTCCTCATGTTCGAGGATCGCAAGGATCCCGAAGCGCAGGTCGTCGAGGTCGAGGGCCCGGCGTTCACCCGATACCTGTTCGCGAATACGCGGGCGGGCCTGTTCTGGCTCCCGATCCGGATCTTCGTCGGCTTCGAATGGATCGAAGCCGGATGGCACAAGCTCACCGGTGCCGGCTGGGTCGATGGTGGAAGCGCCCTCCTCGGGTTCTGGAAGGGCGCGGTCGCCGTCCCCGAGGCGCCCGGCCGACCGCCGATCACGTTCGAGTGGTATCGCAGCTTCCTGCAGTCCCTCATCGACAACCAGGCCCAGGGCTGGTTCGCCTGGCTCATCACCATCGGTGAGATCGCCGTCGGGGTCGGGATCCTCGTCGGCGCACTGGTCGGTATCGCGGCCTTCTTCGGAGCCACGATGAACATGTCGTTCCTGCTCGCCGGCTCGGCGTCCACGAACCCGATCATGTTCTTCTTCGAGATCGGCCTGATCCTCGCCTGGCGCGTCGCGGGCTACTACGGCGTCGACCGGTACCTGCTCCCGCGCCTCGGGGTCCCGTGGCACGCCAAGGTGGCGCACCAGAACCTCGCGGCTCACGGAGCCCAGGCAACCTAGTACCCATCCGACCGACACGCACCGATCGGCCCGGGCAGCACGCCCGGGCCGATCCGATTCCCCGCCGGACCAGGCCCAGAACATCTGGTCTAAATGACCGGTGCGGCCTATACTCTCCGTCCCGTGGCCAGGACCGCCCCAGCGACCGACCCGCCCAAGGCATCCCGCGCCGGCGCCGATCCGCTGGCGCCGTTCAGCGCGCCCGTCAGGTCCTGGTTCGAGGCGACCTTCAGCAGCCCGACGAAGGCCCAGGCCGATGGCTGGGCAGCCATCGCCGCCGGCCATCACACGCTCATCCACGCGCCCACTGGGAGCGGCAAGACCCTGGCGGCGTTCCTGTGGTGTCTCGACCGGCTGGCGACGATCCCGCCGGCCGCGGTCTCCGGGCCCGGCCGCCCGAACGCGACGGTCCGGGTCCTGTACGTCTCGCCGCTCAAGGCCCTGACCTACGACATCGAGCGGAACCTGCGGGCGCCGCTCGCCGGCATCGCCATCGCGGCAGGGCGGCTCGGCGCGGCGGTCCCGAGCATCTCGATCGCGACCCGGACCGGCGACACCACGAGCGAGGCGCGCCGGGACATCGTCCGCCACCCGCCGGACATCCTCGTCACGACGCCCGAGTCGCTCTACCTCATGCTGACGAGCGGTGCCCGCGAGGTCCTCCGCGGTGTCGAGCACGTCATCGTCGACGAGGTCCACGCGATCGCGGGCGGCAAGCGCGGCGCGCACCTCGCGCTGAGCCTCGAACGCCTCGAACACCTGACGGCCGTCCCGCCCCAGCGGATCGGGCTCTCGGCGACGCAGCGACCGCTCGACACGATCGCCCGGTTCCTCGGCGGGATCGGGCCCGATCGGAAGGTGACGATCGTCGATGCCGGGATGCGCAAGCCGCTCGAGCTGCAGGTGATCGTCCCGGTCGAGGACATGAGCCGGATCGGCGAGATCCTGCCGCTCGACGAGCAGCCAGGCGGTCCGGCCACGAGCCCCGAGGCCCGGACCAGCATCTGGCCGTCGATCCATCCGCGGATCCTCGAGCTCATCCGGGCGCACCGGAGCACGATCGTCTTCGTCAACAGCCGACGTCTCGCCGAGCGGCTCGCGCAGCGCCTCAACGAGCTCGCCGGAGAGGATCTCGTGCGGGCCCACCACGGGAGCATCGCGCGCGAGCAACGCCTCGCCATCGAGGAGGATCTCAAGGCCGGCCGGCTGCCGGCCCTGGTCGCCACGAGCAGTCTCGAGCTCGGGATCGACATGGGCGCGGTCGACCTCGTGATCCAGGTGGAATTGCCGAGCTCGGTGGCGAGCGGACTGCAGCGGGTAGGGCGGGCCGGCCACCAGGTCGGCGCGCCGTCGCGCGGCGTCTTCTTCCCGAAGTACCGGGGCGACCTGCTCGAGACCGCGGTCGTGGTGGAGCGGATGCATGCCGGGTCGATCGAGACGACGACGCTCCCGCGCAATCCGCTCGACGTCCTCGCCCAGCAGCTCGTCGCGATGGCCGTCCTGGACCGCTGGACGGTCGACCAGCTCGACACGATCGTCCGCCGGGCGGCGCCGTTCGAGACGCTCACCCGGGAAGCGCTCGAAGGCGTTCTGGGCATGCTCGCCGGCGCCTATCCGTCGGACGAGTTCGCCGAGCTCAAGCCGAGGCTCACCTGGGATCGGGTGACCGGGGAGATCGCCGGGCGGCGCGATGCCCGGGTCGTGGCCATCACGTCGGGAGGCACGATCCCGGATCGGGGCCTGTTCGGCGTGTTCATGGTCGGCGAGGCCGGGACGCCCGGACGGCGGGTCGGCGAGCTCGACGAGGAGATGGTCTACGAGGCCCGGGCCGGTGAGGTCATCACCCTTGGAGCGAGCAGCTGGCGGATCGAGGAGATCGGCCACGACCGGGTGACGGTCTCGCCCGCCCCCGGCGTCCCGGGCAAGCTCCCGTTCTGGCACGGCGACGCGGTGGGTCGTCCGATCGAGCTCGGCCGGGCCGTGGGTGCGTTCGTCCGCGAGGCGGAGGGCGACCTTGCGCGTGGGCCTCGGGGCCGGGCGGCGGCGGTCTCGAAGCTCCGGGAGCGCAGCGACCTCGACGCGTCGGCGGCGGAGAACCTGGTCGCCTACCTCGAGGAAGAGCGCGAGACCGCGGGCGCGCTGCCGACCGATCGGCGGATCGTCGTGGAGCGGTTCCGGGACGAGCTCGGTGACTGGCGGATCGTCCTGCTGACCCCGTTCGGCGGCCGGGTCCATGCGCCCTGGTCGGTCGCCCTTGAGGCCCGGCTGGCCGAGCGGCTGGGTGCCGCGGTCCGCACGATCTGGTCGGATGACGGCATCGCGATCCGCTTGCCCGAGGGCGAGCTCGAGACGGACCCGGCGGCCGTGGAGGCGCTCCTGTTCCCACCGGCCGATGAGGTGGAGGACCTCGTCGTCGGCGGCGTCGCGAGCTCGGCGCTGTTCGCGTCGCGATTCCGTGAGAACGCGGCGCGGGCGCTCCTGCTGCCACGCCGCCGGCCCGGGACGCGCACGCCGCTCTGGCAGCAGCGCCAGCGCGCGGCCGACCTGCTGGCCGTCGCGAGCCGCTACGGCAGCTTCCCGATCCTCGTCGAGACGTACCGCGAGTGCCTGGCCGACGTGTTCGACCTGGCGGCGCTCCGGGAGGTCCTGGCTGGGGTCGAGCGCCGCGAGATCGCGGTCCACAGCGTGGAGACGGTCCGCGCATCGCCGTTCGCGAGCTCCCTCCTGTTCGACTACGTCGCGGCCTACATGTACGACGGCGACGCCCCGATCGCCGAGCGGCGGGCCCAGGCGCTCACCCTCGACCGGGACCTCCTCCGCGAGCTGCTCGGCCAGGAGGAGCTGCGCGAGCTGCTCGACCCGGCCGCGTTGGCGGACCTCGAGCTCTCCCTGCAGGGCCTGGTCGACGACCGGCGGGTCTCGACCGAGGACGGGGTCCATGACCTCCTCCGGCGGGTCGGCGACCTGCGCTTCGACGAGCTCGTGGCGCGGTCCGTGCCGGGTCCGGCGTCCCGCGACGGCGCGATCGCGGCCGAGGCATGGCTGGCCGGACTGGTCGCCTCGCACCGCGCCGTGGCGGTGCGGATCGCCGGCGAGGAGCGCTGGATCGCGATCGAGGACGCGGCCCGCTACCGCGATGCCCTGGGCGTCTCACCGCCGCGGGGCGTGCCGGAGGCGTTCCTGGCGCCGGCGGCCGGTGCGCTGGACGGATTGCTCGCGCGGTGGGGTCGAACGCACGGTCCGTTCCTGGGCGCGGAGCCGGCCACCCGCTGGGGGCTGCCCGCGCGGCTCGTCGAGGACGCCCTGGAGCGCCTGCTCGCCGCCGGGACGCTCCTGCGCGGCGAGTTCCGGCCGGGCGGCGCCGAACGCGAATGGTGCGATCCCGACGTCCTGCGCTCGCTCCGCCGGCGGTCGCTGGCCAGGCTCCGCCACGAGGTCGAGCCGGTCGAGCCGGCGGCCCTCGGGCGCTTCCTGCCGGAGTGGCACGGCGTCGGGCCGGTCGGGGGCGAGCGGGACCGGCCCCCGCTGCGTGGCCAGGCGGCCCTCGAGCGCCTCGCGGAGGTCGTGGACCAGCTGACCGGCGTCGCGATCCCCGCGTCGGTCCTGGAGCGGGACGTGCTGCCGGCGCGCGTCCCGGGATACCAGCCGCGCCTGCTCGACGAGCTCGGCGCGCTGGGCGAGGTGGCCTGGGTGGGGCGGGGGAGCCTCAACCGCGACGACGGACGGATCGCCCTGTTCCGGCCCGGCCGCGAAGTGCTCCGCTCGGCAGCGGCAGGGGCCGGGGACGAGGCGGCCCGGCCGGAGGGGCCGCGCCACGAGGCCATCAGAACGCACCTGGCCCGGCGGGGGGCGTGCTTCTATCGCGAGCTGTACGTCGCCGCCGGCGGTGGGTCCGATCGCGACGTCCTCGACGCGCTGTGGGACCTCGTCTGGGCCGGCGAGGTGACCAACGACACGTTCGCGCCGCTCCGGGCGCTGCGCTGGCAACGACCGGCGCGCTCGAACGCGCGACCCAGGGCGGGCCGGCTGACGGCGCTCGGTCCACCCGAGGCGGCCGGGCGCTGGTCGCTCGTGGAGGCGGTCGAGGCTCCGGCAGGGCCGGCGGCGCGGACCGAACGCCTGCACGCGCTGGCCCTCGCGCTGCTCGAGCGCCACGGCGTCCTGACCCGTGAGGCGGTCGCCGCCGAGGCCGTCGCCGGCGGGTTCTCGGCCGTCTACCCGGTCCTCCGGGCGATGGAGGAGGCGGGCCGGATCCGGCGCGGCTACTTCGTCGACGGCCTGGGCGCCGCCCAGTTCGCCCAGGCCGGGGCCCTGGACCGGCTGCGGGCCGTCCGGGAAGCCGCCGGCGCGTCCGGGCCGGCCGAACCGCGCGTCCACCTCCTGGCCGCCGCCGATCCGGCGAACGCCTACGGTGCGGCGCTCGCCTGGCCGCGGCGGGGCGACGACGACCGCCGGCCGTTGCCGCGTTCCGCCGGCGCCTACGTGATCCTCGTCGACGGGCACGCGGCGATCTACCTCGAGCGGGGCGGCTCGGGGCTCCAGACGTTCCCGGACGCCGACGATCCGACGATCGGTGCGCTCGCCCTCCGTGCGCTCGGCGCGCTCGTGGCGGACGGCCGGCTGCGCGAGCTCGTCATCGCCAAGGTCGACGGCCAGCCGGTCTCGGGCTCGCCCTGGCGCGACCGGCTGCTCGAGGCCGGGTTCGTGCCGGGCTATCGCGGACTGGCGCTCCGCTCGTCGGTCGCCCGCCCCTTCGCCCGCTGACGGGTCGCGGATCCCGGCCCGCCCATGCCCGAAGGCGACACGCTCTTCCGGACCGCGGCCGGCCTCCGGCCGTACCTCATCGGGCGGACCGTGCTCGCCGCCCGCGCCATGCGGGGCGCCCAGGTCGGGCGGCTCGTAGGGTCCACGGTCGACTCGGTCGACACGATCGGCAAGAACCTGCTCCTGCGCTTCTCCAACGGGCTCGAGCTGCGGACGCACCTCCGGATGAACGGGGCGTGGCACCGCTACCGCCCGGGTGAGCCCTGGCGCCGCCCCGCGGCGCGGGCGGTCCTCGTCCTCGAGGTGGAGGGCGCGGTCGCGGTCTGTTTCGATGCCCCCGTGGTGGAACTCTTCGACGCGCGGGCCGAGGCGCTCCACCCCGCGCTCGCGCCGCTGGGGCCGGACCTGCTGGCGGACGCGTTCGACCCGGCCGAGGCGGCTCGCCGGCTGCGCGACCCGTCCGGGGCCGGCGCCGCGATCGGCGAGGCGATCCTCGACCAGCGGGTGATGGCCGGGGTGGGCAACGTCTACCGCTCCGAGATCCTGTTCATCGAGCGGATCGATCCGTTCGCGCCGGTCGCCTCGCTGGACGACGCGGCACTGGATCGGCTGGTCGCCACCGCGAGGCGGCTGCTGCTCGCGAACGTGGGCCGCCGCCGCGGACCCGAGCGCTCCACGACCGAGGGTGCCCGCGAGGCCGGCGGCGCGCCGCTCTGGGTCTACGGCCGAGCCGGCCGCCCGTGCCGCCGCTGCCGGACCGCGATCCGGTCCACCAGCCTCGGCACCGATCTGCCGCGGACGGTCTGGTGGTGCCCGTCGTGTCAGGGGGCCGGAGGCGAGGGCCGGCCCCGATCCTGATCGAGGCCGCAGATCGTCCCGTTCGGGGAGCGGACGATGACGACGGAGAAGAACCGCACATGGGCCTCCTGCGCGACCCCGAGAACGCTGTAGTCGAGGTCGACGCCGTCGAAGTTCACCGATGCCCAGCCGTCACCGATGGGAGGCACGTAGTCGCCCGACAGGTCTGGGGTGGGTTCGACCGACGGCGAGGGAATGCCAGGGCAGGATGCGAGGTGGAAGACGATGTCGAGGGCCCGCTCCTCGGACGGCCCGAGCTCGATGGGCTCGAAGGGATAGGTCGGTCCTGCCGTGTCGACCGAGTAGGCGGGGTCGATGGGGGCAAACAGCCGGAGCTCGATCCCGAGGGTCCCGCTGCTGACGCCGGTGATCGTCATCGGGAGATGACCGCTGTTTCGGACGACCTGCACGACGGACACGGTCCCGCCCGGGACGTATCGGAAGAACGCGGCGCCACAGCAGCCGGACCGATCGACCTGCACGGGCACCGGTCCCATGCCCTCGAGATGCACGGGCGAAGCCGAGAAGTAGCTGCTCTCGACGAGGGCCGTACCTTGGAGGACGAGGCCACCACCCGCCAGTACAGCCAGGGTGACGGCCACGAACAGGAGGCGCCGAGGCGTGCGGTCGGCGATCCGGCGGACGCCTTGCCGGTGTCCCTCCGCCTCGCCGCGGACCGTGGCACGCTCGGCCGCCACGTCGATGAGGCGGTAGAGGATGAGGAGCAGGAAGACCACGGCCAGCTCGGCCATCGGGACAGGGAGCGCAAGTGGCGGACCGACCGCCTGGAGATCAGGGACGCGGTCGGGCAGTGTCGTGCCCGGGCCTGACGACGGCAGGACCGACGGACCGGCACCGGGCCGGACGGCGGACACGATGAGGATGCCGGCGATGACGGCCGCGGTGGTCGCGATCGTGGCCGCGACCGGACGAAGCACGCCGATGAGCCGCGGAAGGCGTCATCGACCCGACGGTCGGTCCACAGGAACGGCGGCGACCAGCTGCCGGAGGCGGTTCGAAGCCGGCCCGGGATCGCGGCCCGCGAGGACGCGACGCAGCTCGGCGTCGACGAGATCGTCGTCCATCATCGGCGCGCTCCATCCTCGAGAACCTGACGAAGCCGTCGGCCGGCGTTGTGGAGGCGCGACTTGACGGTTCCGGCCGGGATGCCGAGCCGCTCGGCGATCCCCTCCACCGGCAGGTCGAGCCAGTAGCGCAGGACGAGCACGACCTGGTGCTCGGGCTCGAGTCGGGCCAGGGCCCGGCTCACCTCGTCTCGCTCCACGCTCCCGGTCGCGGGATCCGCCGCGCGGCTCCGCTCCTCGCCGAGCCGGGCCAGCGCCCCCAGGTCGACGATCGCCACGCGCTTGCGCCGCCGCAGCCTGTCCCGGCACTCGTTGACGAGGATCCGCCCGAACCAGGCGTCGAAGCGGTCGGGATCCCTGAGGGAGGCGAAGCCGGACCAGGCGGACACGGCGGCGTCATGGACGGCATCCTCGGCCTCGAGGGCGTCCCCGAGGATGACGGCGGCGAGCCGATAGGCGCTATCGAGCCGGCGATCGATGAGCGCCGTGAACGTCGCTCCACGGTCGGTCGGACCTGCGTCGCCGCGGGCGAGGGCCGGCGCCGGCGCGGCCGTGCTCAGTGCCGCGTCCATCGCCGGTTCGCTGCGAACGGGACCACCGCCATCCCCGCCTCGCCCCCGTGCTCCGTGCATACCCCTCCGACCGGACCTGACGCCAGGGGACCGGGAAACGTTCACGGCGATGCCGGCCCTGGCCCGACGGTATCATCGGGCGTCGTGTGTGAGCACTTCGTCGCCCGTTCCGAGGAGCCGTTCCGGATCGACGAGCTGTGGGGCTTCACGGAGAAGCTCGAGCGGTTCGGGATCGCGGGCTTCGGCTGGGGTGCCGCCTGGCGGACGGCCGACGGTCGCCTGGAGAGCCACCGCGACGTCCGCGCGTTCCGCGATGACCCGGAGCGGGACCGGGTCGGGGCGATCGAGACGCGCAGCCTCCTGGTCCACCTGCGCCGCCCGTCGCGGTTGTCGACGCTCGGCGAGCCCGACACCCAGCCGTTCCCGGACCCGGCCGGGCGGTTCGTCTTCAGTCACAACGGCGACCTGGCCGAGCACAAGCCATGGCGGGACCGGTACCGGGCGGAGGGGCGCATCCAGGGCAAGGCGGATTCGGAGGTCGGGCAGCGCTGGCTGGAGGACAACTGGTCCTCGTCCAGGCCGGTCGACACGCTGCTGTGCGCGCTCCACGAGGTCTTCGGCGGATCGGCGAACTTCGCGCTGCTCGAGGCGAACGGGGCGCTCCACAGCTACGCCGGCAATCGCGAGAACCTGGTGTTCACGTTCCGGCTGGGAGCGATGGAGCTCGCCTCGACCGGGATCTACTCGCTCGACCGCTCACTCTTCCGGTTCGTCGTCCCGACCGCGACTGAGCGCCGCCTCGTGCCGCTGAACACGACCGTCCGCTTCGGCTGACTGCCCTCTCGGACCGGCGGGTGGATCGGCGCGGATCGGCGCGGATCGCACGGCCGTGACATTCCGTCGGAAACGGCCTCTCACCGGTGTTTCTGAGACACCGATGAGCGTACGATGCGCGACGGAGGAACTCCATGACGGACCAGGCGATCCCCGCGGTCCAGGGAGGTCGCCCGACGGCGCTGCTGCCGCTGGGGCAGCTCGCCCGGTTGTCCGCCTACTGGCTCGGGCTGACCGCCATCGACGCGGCGGTGGGCCTGTTCGTCCAGAACCGGGTGAACTACGGGGGGTTCGTCCAGGATCTCGACGTGGGCCGCGCCCAGGCGGTCATCGGCATCGGTGGCGCCGTCATCGGGATCATCATCCAGCCGACCGTCGGGACGATCAGCGACTACGCGGTCACGCGCTGGGGCCGGCGGAAACCGTTCATCGTGTTCGGGTCCCTGCTCGACGTCGTCTTCCTCGTCGGGATCGCGATGTCGAACAGCGTGATCGCCATGGCCGCCTTCGTCACGCTGCTCGCGGTCAGCACGAACATCGCCCGGGGCCCATTCCAGGGCTACGTGCCGGACCTCATCGCCGCCCCCCAGGTCGGCATGGCGAGTGCGCTCGTGGGACTCATGCAGATCCTGGGCAACATCGTCGGGATCGCCCTGGTCACGCTCGCCATCCCGCTCACGATCGTGACGGGCCCTGGTCCCGACGGCATCGTCCACCTCCTGCCGTTCGCGCTCGTCGCGGTCGCCGCCGTGGAGCTTCTCACGATGGTGAGCGTCGTCTGGCGGGTCTCACCCGGCCAGCCGGCCCGTTCCCGCGAGGGTCGGTCGTGGTGGTCGGTCGCCCGCGAGGCATGGGGCACCGACATCCTCCTTGAGGGGTCCTACATCTGGCTGCTGGCGTCCCGCTTCTTCTACCTCATGGGTGGCGGGATCCTGTTCAACGAGATCGTCGTCTACCTCAAGCAGGTCCACCAGTTGTCGCAGAACGACGCGGCGGGCGTCCAGTTCACGATCGTGATCGTCATCGCCCTGGCCACGGTCCTGACGACGATCCCGGCCTCTCGGCTGTCGGACCGGCTGGGTCGCAAGCCGCTGATCTACGCGGCCTGCGCGATCGGCGCGGCCGGCGTCGGGATCGCCGCAGTGGCGCCGAGCGTCGCCATCGTGACGGTCGGCGCGGCGCTGTACGGGATCTCGGCCGGCATGTTCCTGTCGGTCGACTGGGCCCTCATGACCGACATCATCCCGAGCGCGGCGGCCGGTCGGTACATGGGCCTGAGCAACGTCGCCACGGGCGCCTCGTCACCCGTCGCAGTGGCCATCGCCGGACTCATCATCGACGGGGTCAACAGCGCGGCCGGCATCGGCGCCGGGCCACGGGTCGCGTTCATCGTGGGCGCCGCGTTCTATGTCGTCGCCGCGCTCCTGCTCCGCCCGGTCGACCCGACCCGGCGCGAGGAGCGCGTCGTCGAGGCCGCCGCGGCCTGAGTCAGGCCGCGGGGTTGGCGAGGCCCAGGTAGGCCCGCAGGCGCAATCTCGTCTCGTGCCAGGCGTTCGCGACGGCCGTTCGGCGGTCGGTCCTCCAGTCAGCGCGCAGGGCGTCGATCCGGGTCCGGACCAAGGTGGCGATACCCGGCCAGCGTGATGGGCGGAGGAACCACAACCGGTCCGGGTTGCGCCACCACCAGGGCACGAGCGCCCACAGCAGGACGAGGTAGTCGAGACGGACCGGCCGCGCCCCGAACCCGAACAGGGTCTGGAGTTGGATCACCGTGAGCGGCAGGGTCGCGACGCTCAGCACGGCCGCCACCGCCAACCAGATCAGGCCCCACGACCGAGCCCGCGGGGCGAGGATGAGGATGAACAGGCCGGGGATCCATTTCATCCACGTCGCGATGGCCCACAGCAGGCCCGCGATGCGGGGTTCGGCGGACTGAGCGGCCCAGAGCATGAACACGAGGTAGATGTCGATGTTGCCGGTATCGAGGTTGGCGCCGATCGGGAAGAACAGGAGCAGGAATGCCACCGCGGTCGCCAGTGGGCGGCGCTGGTAGGCCCAGTCGAGGCTCCACAGGAGCAGGATGATCGAGCTGCCGCGCCAGACGACCCAGGCGACGTCCCAGGGCAGGACGGCCCACGGCGCGAACAGGGGGAGCATCCACGGCGCGTACACATAGGGCAGGAAGGGTCCGGCCGGGTGGTAGGGATCGCCGCCGTTGAGCCAGATCCGGACCGCCGCCCAGTACGCCCGGGCATCGGCGCCCGCCGGGTCGCCCCGGGCGACGATGGCCGCGGCCATGAGCCCGCCGACCAGGATGAGGATCGCCATCGCCAGCAGGCGGCGCCGGTCACGGAGCTGCGAGACCTCGCGACGCAGGGCGCGCCGGAAGACGCCGGCGTGACGTCGAGCGCGCGGATCGGCGAGGGAGGACATCGCCGGGCCATTCTCGCACCGGCGGAGGGACGCCCCGCGTCGCCGGCGTCGTCGCGGGGTGTCTTGGCCCGGTCACGCTACAGTGGCCGACGATGCGACCCCCAGGCGTGCTCGATCTCGCGCCCGGCATCGTCCTGGCCAACCTGCCGATCGCGCTTGCGGCGCTCGTCGTCCTTGGCACGATCCTGTTCGCCGTCCGGTCCGGGAAGTCGTCCCGAGGCGACGCGGCCCGGACCACGGGCCTCGACCTCGCGGTGGTCACCTGGCTGGCGCTGACGTTGCTCGTCACCGTCGTCCCGATGGGATCGACAGGACGGCCACCGATCGGACTCATCCCGTTCCTCGACGCGCTCGACCGGATCGCCCGCGGTTTCACGACCCCGGGCGACGAGGCAAGCGACATCGTCCTCAATGTCCTGCTGTTCATGCCCTTCGGGACGTGGGCCGCATTGCGCCTGGGTCGGTCGTGGATGGGTGCGACGATCCTCGCCGGCGCGCTCCTGTCGGTCGGGATCGAGGTCAGCCAGGCCGTCGAGGCCGTTGGGCGGTCAGCCAGCACGACGGACGTCGTGACGAACACCACCGGCACCGCGCTGGGGTTCCTCGTGGGCCTCGCCCTTCGACGCGTGGATGGTCGCCCGGACCCCTGATCCGGCCCGGCGCCGACGTCGACGGCCAGCGCGCCCGCTGCACCGTCCGCTGTCCGCCCGCAGGGTTCCTGTATCCTCGCCGGGGAGTCGAGGAGGCACGCACTGGCTGTGGCCGAAGGAACCGTCATCGTCATCGGCGGCGCGGAGGACAAGGTCCGCGACCGGGTCATCCTCAACCGCTTCGTGGCGCTCGCCGGTGGGGATCAGGCGACGATCGTCGTCCTGAGCACGGCCAGCTCGCTCGGCACGGAGGCCGGCGACCGCTACCGGCGGGTCTTCGGCGAGCTCGGGGCCCGCGAGGTGCGGCCGCTCCACACCGTCACCCGCCAGCAGGCGAACGACGAGGCCGGGGCCGAAGCGGTCAAGGATGCCACGGGGATCTTCCTGACCGGCGGCAACCAGCTCCGCCTCTCGTCGACGATCGGCGGCACCCGGATCGCGGAGGCGATCCATGCCCGGTTCGAGGCCGGCGCGGTGGTCGCCGGCACGTCGGCGGGGGCATCGGCGATGAGCAGCCACATGATCGCGTTCGGGGCGTCCGGCGCGACGCCCAAGCAGCGGATGGCCCAGATCGCGGCCGGGCTGGGCGTCCTGCCCGGGGTCATCATCGACCAGCACTTCCAGCAGCGGAACCGGCTCGGCCGGCTGCTCAGCCTCATCGCCCAGAACCCGAGCCTGCTCGGCCTCGGGATCGACGAGGACACGGCCGGGGTGGTCGGGCCCGACCACGTCATGGAGGTCATCGGGCGGGGGAGCATCACGGTGGTCGACGGGGCGGGCCTCGAGACCGACGCCTGGGAGGTCGGCGGCCATCGCCCGATCATGATCAGCAACGTCGTGCTCCACTCCCTCCCGACCGGCTACCGATTCGACCTGAAGACGCGCCGGCGCGTCGAGGGCTTCCCCCTGCGCATCGTCGTGAGCGGCGAGGCTGCCTCGAGCTGAGAATGGACCGGCGCTCCGGCGATGACCGGACCGCCATGGAGGATCGATCGTGGCTTCGACCGAACCCGCGGCCCGCTCGCGCCGGAAGCCCGGCCCGGGGAAGAGCGGCGCGTCCGCCACGGCGGTCGCCGGCAACGGGGCCGGCGCCGCCGGGCCGGCCGCGACCCTCCGGATCGTCGAGTCGCGGGTCCTGCGCGGCCCGAACTACTGGGCCCGCGAACCGGTGATCCGGATGCTCGTCGACCTGGGCGTCCTCGAGCAGTACCCGTCGAACCTCCTGCCGGGCTTCACGGACGCGCTCGTCGGACTGCTGCCGAGCCTCGAGGACCACGCCTGTTCGCTCGGCCGCCGGGGCGGGTTCATCACTCGGCTCAAGGACGGGACATGGGTCGGCCACATCGCCGAGCATGTCGCGCTGGAGCTCCAGAACCTGGCCGGCACCGACGTGCGCCACGGCAAGACGCGCGGTGCCGGGCCGGTGGGCCAGTACAACGTCATCTACGAGTACCGCGAGGAGGGCGTCGGCATCGAGGCCGGCAAGATCGCGGTCG
The DNA here is from genome assembly GCA_963719285.1 of uncultured Chloroflexia bacterium. Lineage (GTDB taxonomy): Bacteria > Chloroflexota > Limnocylindria > Limnocylindrales > CSP1-4 > C-114. Next base: position 1,140,385 of record CAVRBO010000001.1, on the reverse strand, counting down.
ATCTGGTCAACCACCTCGTCGACCCGGGCGGCTCGCCGGACTTCGACCTGTTGGCCGAGCTCGAACGGCTCATCCGACTGGCCGAGCGGAGCGCCTTCGGCCCGTCCACCCAGGCCCTCATCGACGAGGCAGTGAGCCGGGACATCCCGTACATCCGCCTCGACCGCCATTCGCTCGTCCAGCTCGGCCAGGGCGTCCATCAGCAGCGGATCCGGGCGACGATGACCTCGCGGACCTCGGGGATCGCGGTCGATATCGCGTCGGACAAGAGTCTCACCAACCGCCTGCTGGACTCGGCGGGCCTGCCCGTCCCGCGGTCCGACGTGGTCGATACGGAGGAAGCGGCGGTCGCCGCGGCGAAGAAGCTCGGCTTCCCGTGCGTGGTCAAGCCCCTGGATGGCAACCACGGGCGGGGTGTCCATCTCGATCTCCGTTCGGAAGCGGACGTCCGTACGGCCTTCGCGGGCGCCCTGCGCGAGAGCCGCGCCGGCGACGTGGTGGTCGAGACCTACGTCAACGGCAACGACTACCGGGTGCTCGTGATCGGTGGCCGGCTGGCGGCGGTCGCCGAGCGCGTCCCGGCATCCGTGGTCGGCGACGGCGAGCACACCGTCCGCGAGCTCGTCGACATCGCGAACGCGGATCCCCGGCGGGGCATCGGCCACGAGAAGGTGCTGACACGGATCCAGCTCAACGAAGCCGCAGAGGCGCTCGTCAACGCTCAGGGCCTCGAGCTCGACGCGGTCCCGGAGGCCGGCGTCCGGGTGAAGCTCGCCCTGACCGGCAACATGTCGACCGGTGGGACGTCGATCGACCGGACCCTCGAGGCGCATCCGGACAACGTCGAGATCGCCGAGACGGCGGCGCGCGTCGTGGGCCTGGATATCGCCGGGATCGACTTCATCTGCCCGGACATCGAGACGCCCGTCCGCGAGACCGGCGGCGCGATCGTCGAGGTGAACGCCGCGCCCGGCTTCCGGATGCACACCCACCCGACCGAGGGCGAGCCGCAGTACGTCGCCCGACCGGTGATGGACTCCCTGTTCCCGCCCGGTACGACGTCGCGCATCCCGATCCTGGCCGTGACCGGCACGAACGGCAAGACGACGACGGTCCGGATGATCGCCCACATCCTGAAGCTCATGGGCCGGCGGGTCGGGATGACCTCGACGGACGGCATCGTCATCGACGGACGGCTGATCAAGAAGGGCGACATGAGCGGGCCCAAGTCGGCCCAGATGGTCCTCCAGAACCCGACGGTCGACACGGCGGTCTTCGAGGTCGCCCGGGGCGGGATCCTGCGCGAGGGCCTGGGCTACGACCGCAATGACGTGGCCGTCGTCACGAACGTCACCGGCGACCACCTGGGCCTGGGCGGGATCGAATTGATCGGCCAGCTGGCCAACGTCAAGGGCGTCGTCGTGGAGGCCGTGCCGCGGTCCGGGAGCGCGGTCCTCAATGCGGACGACCCGTACGTCGCCCGGATGGGCCGCCACTGCGCCGGCCGGGTCGTGTATTTCAGCATGGCGACGGCCAAGGGCGACGACGGGTACGACCGGGTCGACGGCCACACCGGTCGGGGCGGGGCGGCGTTCGTGCTCCAGGAGACCGACGAGGGCGAGCTCGTCGTGCTCAAGCTCGGATCGCGAACGATGCCCGTGCTGTACACGCACCTCATCCCGGCCACGTTCGGGGGGCGGGCACGGATGAACGTGGCGAACGCCCTGGCGGCGGCCGCCGCGGCGTGGGCGTCGGGCGCCCACCTGCATGACATCCGGCAGGGGTTGCGCACGTTCTCGACCTCGTTCTTCCAGGCGCCCGGTCGGCTGAACCTGCTCGAACTGGGCGGTGGCGTGCGAGCCGTCATCGACTACTGCCACAACGTGGACGGGATGCGCGCACTGACCGACTTCGTCGACCGGATGATGATCGACTCCGTCGCCGCGGAGGCGAGCAAGGGCGGCCGCCGGAAGGTCGCGCCGCCGGCCGACGAGCGGCGCGAGCGCCGTGGCCGGGCCATCGGCGTCCTCGGCATCCCCGGCGACCGGCGCGACGACGACCAGAAGATGTACGGCGCGATCGCGGCGAGTGCGTTCGACGAGATCATCGTCCGCGAGGACAAGAACCTGCGGGGTCGGGAGGCCGGTGTATCGGCCGGCAACGTGCTGGCCGGAGTCGAGGCGGCCAAGTCACGCGGCGCTGCGCGGACGGGCCACGCGGAGGCGATCCTCGAGGAGATGGCGGCCGTGCGGGCCGGCCTCGCCCGGGCCAAGCCGGGCGATCTCGTCGTCATGTGCGTTGACGACGCGGTGTCGGTCTACCGCGAGGCCATGGCCGCGTCGGGCTCGGCGGCCCGCGGCGGCTCGGCCTTCGCCGACCCGGGCGAGCTCGAAGCCCCGGACGGGTAGGGGCCGCCTCTCGGCGGGGGGCGACTTCTCGGCGGGCAGGGCGACTCCTCGGCGGGCAGGGCGACTTCCCGGCGGGCAGGGCGACTTCCCGGCGGGCAGGGCGACTTCCCGGCGGGCAGGGGCGACTACGCGCTGTTCGTTCGGACGTTCGGCCACGCGTTCGGCCAGAGACGGACCTGGCGGTCCGATCCGGCGTCTGACGCCATGGAGATGGCCAGATTCAAACCACGGCATCTCGAGACCGCTTCGAGCGGGTCCACGGCCGGCTCAAGGTCGCGACCGCTCCGTCGTTCTGAGCACGAAACGCGTCATCCCACGTCCCGCCGCGGCTTCGGGCGTGCCCCGGAGCCTGCCCCATGGTCGGGTGGTTTGCATCTGGCCGTCTTGCCGCCGTCCGTCGCCGACGTCCCACGTCCCACGTCCCGCCGCGGCTTCGGGCGTGCCCCGGAGCCTGCCCCATGGTCGGGTGGTTTGCATCTGGCCGTTTGCCGCCGTCCGTCGCCGACGTCCCACGTCCCACGTCCCGCCGGCGGCCTCGGACGTGCCCCGGAGCCTGCCCCATGGTCGGGTGGTTTGCATCTGGCCGTTTGCCGCCGTCCGTCGCCGGCCCCGGCCGTCGAGCCTCAGTCGGTGTTGCGCTCCTGGAGCCGCGGGACGAGGGCGGTGAGCTCCGAGGCCACGTCGACTGGTCGTGCGCCCAGCTCATGGAGCAGGCGGAAGACCCCATCGCGGTCCTCCTGACACATGAGCACGAGGACCCGGGGCGCGTCCGGCCGGGCCCCAGAGCCGGCCGACACCGTACCGCCCGCCCCGTTGAGCTCGGCCCGCAACGCCTCGGTCTCGGATGGGTAGATCGGGACATCGGTCGCCGCCACGCCGCCCGCCTTCGCGCCCGCGAGCAGCTCGCCGATGACCGATTCGCGTGTCCGCCCGCGCAGGTACTTGGTGGTCTCCTTCACGGCGACCCGCTGGGCCCGCTGCGCGGCGATCCGGCCGATGCCGCGGAGGGTGTCGTCGGGCCGGTCGCCGGCCGTGCCGATGATCGCGGTGATCGGTGCGGCCCGCCCCGCCGCCCCACCGGCGATCCCCTCGGCGACATCGAGGAGTGCGGCGATCCCGGCCTCGTTGTGGGCGAAGTCGACGATGACCAGGCGGGCCCCCAGCCGGAAGATGTTGAGCCGCCCGGGCGACCGGTCGACCGATGGCCGGAAGTCCAGGAGGCCGTGGCCGACCTGCTCGATCGTCGCACCCAGCGCGCGAGCCGCTCCGGCGGCCGCCAGCGCGTTCGCGATGTTGTGCCTGGCCAGGCCGCCGATGGTGATCGGGATGTCGCGCACGCGGGCGAGCTCGCGTATCGACCCGTCGGTCCCGTCTGCCTCGACCAGGGCGCCGCGCCGGAGCAGGTACGCCCGGCCGCCGCGGGCGCGGTGGCGTCGGACCGCGGCCGAACGATCCTCGTCCAGCGAGAAGTACGCCACCTTCGCGCGGATGCCCCGGCCAGCGGCCACGACGTACGGGTCATCGCCATTGAGGATCGCCCAGCCCTCGCGCCGGGTCATCCGGGCGATCGTCGCCTTCACCTCGGCCAGCTCGGGCAGCGTGTGGATCCCCTGCAGGTCGAGGTGATCCGACGAGACGTTCGTGAGCACGCTCGCGTCGTTCGACTCGTAGCCGATGCCGCGGAGCATGATCCCGCCCCTGGCGGTCTCGAGGATCGCGATGTCCACGTCGTGACGTTCGAGGATCCGTGCCGCGCCACCTGGCCCCGTCCAGTCACCCGCCTCGACCATCCGCTCGTCCACGAGGATCCCGTCCGACGTCGTCGTCCCGACGTGGCGTCCGGCGAGGACCAGGATGTGGGTGATGAGCCGGGTGACCGTGCTCTTCCCGTTCGTCCCGCTGATGCTCACGATGGGCACGCGGCGGTCGGCGTCGCGGATCCAGGTGGGCGGAGCGAGCGAGGCGGTCTCGATCGCGCTCGTGTGCCGGACGAGCAACCGGGACTGGGCCCCGGTGAGCGTCGCGCGGCGCGCCGGCGACACCTCCCGCTCGGCCAGGGCGAAGGCCGCCTCGGCGATGGCCCGGCCACGTTCCACCGCGACCATCGGCCAGGTGACGATCCAGTGGCCGGGCTCCGACGTGCGATGGACCGCCAGGCCCGCCGTCCCGTCGGCGTGATCGGCTCGAAGGCGCCTCACCCACGCGGCGATCGCGGCGACACCGTCCGGCCAGTCCGCCGCCGGGACCGCCGCGCCGAGCCGGACGCGCGCATGACGGGCCGGATCGCGCTGGCCGTACCAGGTCCGCCGGCGTCCGACGGCCACCTCGACCTTGACGACCGGGCTGAGCCGGTAGACGTTCGGTCCCTCGAGTGGGCGGATCTCGATGAGTCGCACGGTCCGGGCAGGATAGCGCGGCGGCGGGGCCGATAGACTGCCTCCGTGGCAGAGCATCGAACGGCGACAACGACGCAGGCCGGGGAGACCGTCCGACCGGACGAGCTGACGGCGATCGAGGGCCTGGTCGCGGCCGACCTGCCGGCCTTCCTGGCCGACCTCGAGACGCTCGTCAACATCGACTGCGGGAGCTACACGAAGGCGGGCGTGGACGAAGTCGGCCGCTGGGTGGCCGGCTTCCTGGAGCGCCTCGGGGCGTCGGTCACGAGCCACCCGCACGAGACGCTCGGCGACACGATCGTCGGCGAGTTCCGGGGACCTCCGGGCGGCCGGCGCGTCCTGATCATCGGGCACATGGACACCGTCTTCGATCCAGGGACCGCGGCAGCGCGCCCCTTCCGGATCGCCGACGGGGTGGCCACCGGCCCGGGCGTCACGGATATGAAGGGCGGCCTGCTCACCGGGTTGTACGCGCTCCGGGCCCTGACCGCCAGCGCCGGGGAGCTGCCGTTCGAGCGCCTCTGGTTCGTGGCCAATCCCGACGAGGAGATCGGCTCGCCGACCTCGACCCCGGTCATCCGCGAGCTCGCCGCCGGGGCGGATGCGGCGTTCGTGTTCGAGTGCGCCCGCGCCAACGGCGACATCGTCAGCTCGCGCAAGGGCATCGTGGACGCCCGGATCGTCATCCACGGCCGGGCGGCGCACGCGGGTGTCGAGCCCGAGAAGGGCCGCAGCGCGATCCTGGCCGCCGCGGACCTCATCCCCAGGCTCCACGCGCTGACCGGTCGGTGGCCTGGCGTCACCTGCAATGTCGGGGTCATCCACGCCGGCACCAGGCCCAACGTCGTCGCCGAGGAGGCCCGCCTCGAGGTCGACCTGCGGGCGATCCGGGGCGAGGATCTCGACGCGGCCGTGGCGGCGGTCCACGGACTGATCGCGGCCCCGGCCGTCCCGGACGTGACGATGGACATGGAGACGATGGCGTCCTGGCGGCCGATGGAGAAGCTCGAACGGTCGGGCAGGCTCGTCGAGACAGCGGTCGCGCTCGCCGCCCGGCTCGGGTTCGGGTTGGCGGACGCGGCCACGGGCGGTGCGTCGGATGCGAACACCACGTCGGGCATGGGCGTGCCGAGCCTGGACGGTCTCGGGCCGATCGGCGGCGGCGACCATGCGCCCGGTGAGTACCTCGAGGTGGCGTCGGTCGTGCCGCGGACGACCCTCGCGGCGGGACTCCTGCTCGCGGTCGCCCGCGACCCGGTCGTGGCCACATGGCGCGCCGGCTGATCGCGTCCGGCGGGCCGTACGAGGGCCCGAACGGCTACAGCCGTGCGGTCACGGTCGGCGATTCGTGCTGGGTGGCGGGAACGACCGACGCGGGACCAGACGGTCGGTCGATGCACCCGGGCGACGCCGGCGCGCAGGCGCGGGCGGCGTTCTCGATCATCGCCGACGCGCTCGCAGCGGCCGGGTTCGTGCCCGCGGACGTGGTCCGGACCCGCCTCTTCGTCACGGACATGACGACCTCCTCGACCGTCCTCGCCGTCCACGGGGAGCTCTTCGGGGAGATCCGGCCGGCCGCCACGATCGTCCAGGTGGGTGCCCTGATCGACCCGACGCTCCTGGTCGAGATCGAGGTGGACGCGCGGCGCAGCTGATCCGTGCGCGCGGTGCCCGCGACTTCAGCCCAGGCTGAGCGCGCGGACCACGGCCGCCAGGAGCACGGCGGCGATCAGTCCGAGGAACAGGTTCTTGCGCCACGCCACGAGCCCGACGCAGAGCGCGACCGAGAGCCACTCGACCCCGACATGGACCTGGCCCCGGCCGGCCGCGTCCACGACGATCGCGGTATTCACGGCAGCCAGGGCGCCGAGCACCGCCGGACCCACGAGGCGGAGGTACGCGAGAGCGATCGGCGGCAGGCGCTCGATGCCCGGGACCAGGAGCGGTAGCGCCCTGGCCGGATAGGTCACGGCGCCCATCAGCAGGGCAAGGCCGACGAGCTCGACGCTCATGGTGATCCGTCTTGTGGCGACTGGTCCGCCACGTCCGGAAGCTCGCCGAACGGCACGGGCGGTGGGATGAGCACGCGCTCCGGCGTGGGGCCGCCGGCCAGCTCCTCCTCGGTGACCTCGGCGAGTTCGGTGCCCTCCCCGAGCGGAACCGGGTTGGCGGGGATCAGGTGGGCATCGTCCGCGCTACGGGCGCGACCCGGCAGCGCCAGGCCGGCCACCGGCCCCAGCAGCCCACCCGCGACGACGGCGATCCGCGGGTCCCAGGCGAGTGCGACGAGGAGGCTGATCCCGACGCCGGCCGCGACCGCCACGATCTCGCGTCGTCCCGTCACCAACCCCACGGCGAGGCCGGCCATCGCCGCCGGGAAGACGACGTCGATCCCGTACCTCTCCGGGGACTCGATGAGCTGCCCGCCGAGGAACCCGGCGATCGTCGCGAGGTTCCACGGGATGAACGTCGAGATGATCGCGGCCATCCAGTACCCGCCCAGGTCGATCCGCCCGAGCCGCCGGAAGTGGGCGAGTGAGAGCGCGAACGCCTCGTCGGTGAGGACATGGGCGGCCACCACCTTCTCGGCTCGGGGCACCTTCACGAACCACGGCGCGAGCGCGGCCGAGTAGAGCAGGTGGCGGACGTTGAGGAGGCCCGTCAGGAGCACGATGGCCGGCCATGGCGTACCCGCGGCCACGAGGCTGATCCCGGCGAACTGGGCGGCGCCCGCGAACACGATCGTGCTCATCGCGATCGCCTCGAGGAGCGAGTAGTGGCCGTGCTGGGCGGCGCTCAGGCCGAACACGAACCCGAAGGCCGAGGCGGACACGATGATGCCGAGCATGTCCAGCGCGAGGCGGCGCCGCGCCTCGCGGAGGGTCGGGCCGGCTGGGACGGTCATCGAGCGGGTACTCGAGGGTCTCGGTCGCCGCGCCTTGACGCGGCCTGCCTCAGCGCAGGAAGGTCTTGCCGCAGGTCCCGTCGCACACGACGAAGAGCGCGTGCTTGTCGCGGGCGTAGCCGGCCGCATGGAGGAGGCCAGGGCAGCCCTTCGTCGGGCACTTCCAGACCCACCAACGATCGTTGTCGTCGAGCGGCGTCGTCTCGGCTTCGAGCGCCGCGGACAGCCCGACCCGACTGACGAGCAGGCGTTCGATCGTGACCGACCGGTCGCCGTCCGTCTCGCTCGAGTAGGGGTAGTTCTGTCCGACGTTCGAGGTCACGGGCTCCTCCAGGATCTCGGCGGGGACGAGGCGACCCGGTGAGCGGTCCGCATCGGCGAGCCGAGTATAGCGGGGGTCCGACCGGCCGCCGGCGCCGGCTCAGGAACGTATCGTCAGCGCCAGGCTCGTCGCGAAGATGAAGAGCAGCAGGCCGCACACCGCGACCGATCGCCGGTCGACCGGCGCGAACTCGACGGCGGTCGTCACGAGGGCGGCCGCCGGGCGTGCAGATCAGCACGATGCCGCGGCCGTGAGCCAGGCCGACGGATCGAGCGCCAGCAGCCCGGCCGGCACGGCCGAGAGCGCGACCGAACCCTCGACAACGCCGCCGTTGACGACCGCCAGGGCCAGGCCGGCGACGAAGCCGATCCCGGCGACGATCGCCCCGCTGCGGAGGACGATGGCCGTGGCGCGATGGGCGGCGGTCCCGGCCATCACAGCGCCTTGAGCAGCATCTGGACGGCCAGGACGGCGCACAGGCCGGCGAACAGGCGGCGCAATGCGGTCGCACTGACCCGCGGCGCGAGGCGCGAGCCCATCTGGGCCCCCGCGATGATGCCGATCGCGACCGGGGCGGCGACGAACGGATCGAGCAGGCCCCGGGCGTAGTAGGCCGCGCCGCCCACCGCGGCGGTCGCCCCGAGCATGTATGTGCTCGTCGCGACGGCCACGCGGAACGGCACGCCCATGAGGGTCGCCATGGTCGGGACGTTGATGACACCGCCGCCGATACCGAGCAACGCCGAAAGGCCGCCCGTCACGAAGGAGATCGCCAGTCCGAGCCGCGTGCGCTCGGGCCGGTACTCCACGGTCGCGCCGGTCTTCGGCTCCACGTACGACGACCGGGTCCCTCCGGCGGCCGACGGTCGTGCGGTCGGGTCGCCGGCCCGGACGACCTGGGCCGCGACGAGAAGGAGCACCACGCCGAACACGCCCGACAGGATGGCCGCGTCGAGCGCTCCGGCCAGGGCTCCCCCGAACACCGCGCCGGACGAGGTGGCGGCAAGCAGGACGAGACCGAGGCGTCGGTCGACCGTCCCCGCCGCGAGGTAGCGCGAACCACCCACGAGCGATGTGGCGATCACGCCGATCAGGCTCGCCGCGGCAGCCGTCTTGAGCGGGACCGCGAAGAACACCGTGAGCATCGGGACGAGGATGACGCCGCCGCCGACCCCGACCAGCGATCCGAAGGTGCCCGCGAACACGCCCAGCCCGCCCACGGCGAGCAGCTGGATCGGGTCGATCACGCGGTCACGACCGGCGCTCCGGGTACCCCGTCGAGCGAACATTCGCGGTTCGGGCCGAGCTCGCGCCAACCCCTCGACATCGCCGACGGGCACGGTCCGGTCACCACACCGCCGGCAACCCTGAGCTCCGCGGGTCCGTCGCCGCCGCGAGCGACCCATCCCCGTCCGCTGGTCCACCACGGACGAGCTCGATCGCGTGGCAGTGCCCGACCAGGCTGTCGAAGTCATCGAGGTCCGTGACCGGGTGACCGAGCGCGCGCAGGGACCGGGCGATCCCCGGCCGGAAGCGCCCTTCGACGCGGACCTCGACCGGTGGCGCGAAGTGCTCCGCGGGCTCCACGAACCAGCGCGGTGCGCCCACCGCCGTCACGACATCGACCCCGCCGTCGACGAGGGCCGACACGACCTGGGCATGGATCTGGGGCTGGGCGTCGCCGCCCATCGAGCCCGCCACGACCCACGGCCGCCCGTCCCGGAACACCATCCCGGGCAGGAGGGTGTGGAGCGGCCGTTTGCCCGGCGCCAGCTCGTTCGGATGGCCCTCGACCAGGGTGAAGAACGACCCGCGATCGTGGTAGTGGATGCCGGTCTCCGGGTCGAGGACGCCGGAGCCGAAGCCCTTGTAGTTCGACTGGATCAGGCTCACGGCGTTGCCCTCGCCGTCGACGACCGCGAGGTAGATCGTGCCGCCGCCGCGGGGGACGAGGGCCTCCGGGGCCGGCGCCGCGCGGTGCTCGTCGATGCCGACCGCCCGCGCCCGGAGGTTCTCCTCGGAGAGCAGCCAGCGCGTGGGGTCGTCGGCGTGGGCCGGATCGGCCAGCAGCGTGTCGCGGTCGGCCATCGCGAGCTTGGACGCCTCGATGCCGAGGTGGATCCAGCGGGCATCGTCAACGCCGGCCGGACCGAAAGCGATCGTCGCCGGAGGCTCGAAGCGGGCGAGCATGCCGAGGATCTCGAGAGCGACGACGCCCGAGCTGTTCGGCGGATGGGTGGTGGCGCGCACGCCGCGGTAATCCAGGCCGATCGGCTCTTCCCACGTCGCCCCCTGGTCCCGGAGGTCGGCGGTCGTGATGGGTGACCCGGCCGCGGCGAGGCCCGTCGCCTGGCGCTCGGCGAGCTCCCCGTCGTACAGGTCGTCGAAGCCGGCCGTCGCCAGGCGCTCGAGGGAGCGGGCCAGGGCGGGCAGCCGGACGACCTCGCCGGGCCGCCACGCTCGACCCAGGGGCCGGTGGATGCTGGCCCAGCCGCCGCCGTGGTCGGGCAGGTCGTCGGAGGCCGCATATGTCGCGGCGCTGGACTCGACGGCGGCGATGTAGTCGTCCCAGGCCGGGAAGCCGGCCGCCGCGAGTTCGATGGCGGGCGCCAGGATCGCGTCCCGCGAAAACCGACCGTGGCGGGCGTGGGCCCGGCCCCAGGAGCGCACCGCGCCCGGGGTCGTGATCGTGTACGGGCCGATGAGCGGCATCCGCGTCCGACCGGCGCCGCGCCAGGTGGCCGCGTCCGCGGCCGCCGGAGCCCGGCCCGAGCCATTGAGCGCCGACTGTCGGCCCGTGGCGGCGTCCCAGATGAGCCAGAACGCGTCGCCGCCGATGCCGCAGCCGTGGGGCATCACGACCGCGAGCGCCGCGTTCGTGGCGATCGCCGCATCGACGGCCGAACCACCGGCACGCAGGACTCCGAGCCCTGCCTGGGTGGCGAGGTGATGGGGCGCCACGACGGCGCCGTGCCGCCCACGGGCGAGGGGAGCGGGCACGAGGGGGCGGCGGGACGTCGTGTCGTCATCCATGGTCCGAGTCTATCCGCCGACCGACGGCCCGCGCCCGTCCGACGTCGGCTGCTGCCGCTACCCTTTGAAGGCCCATGCATCGCTCTCTCGGCTTCGTGCTCCTCGGGACGTTCACACTCCGATTCAGCACCGGTCTGACGGGTGGTCTCCTCAGCTACTACCTCGCTCGCCTGCACGAGCATGGCGGGCCGGAAGTCCATGCCATGGTCTTCAGCCTCCTCGGCGTGGCGTTCTACGGCACCGAGCTGTTGCTGTCGACTCCGTTCGGGCTGCTTTCGGATCGGCTCGGTCACCACCGGGTCATGCAGTTCGGGCCGATCTTCGGTGCCGTCGCCGTCGTCCTGACCTGGGCGACGACCGACCTGCTCCTGCTCGGTGGGACCCGACTCCTCGAGGGCGCTTCGACGGCGGCGAGCGTGCCGTCGATCCTCGGGTTCATCGCGGCCGTCACCGCCGGCGACGAGCTGGCCCGCGGTCGTGCCGCGGCCAGGTTCGAGGGCGCGACCCTGGCCGGCCTCGGCGTCGGCCTCGTCGCGGCCGGTCCTCTGTACGTGGGGATCGGCGGCTGGGGCGGTCTCGGGCGCGACGCGTTCCTGCTCAACTCGCTGATCTACGTGCTGTCGTTCTGCATCTACCGGTTCGGCGTGGACCCGGCCGACGAGGTCGTCGCGAAGCGGTCCGGGGCCACCGGCCGGCCGGCGCCGCCGGCCCGGACCGCGGGCTGGCGGGCGTACCCCAAGCTGCTCCGTGAATCGAGCGTGCTCGTCCTGGCGCCCACCTGGATCGCCCTGAACGCCGCCCTCGGACTGTGGACCACCCAGTCGATCTTCAACCTTGTCCGGAAACCCGACCCCCGCTTCGCGGATCAGTTGCTCATGGGCCGTTTCGGACCGCTCGAGATCAGCGCCGGCCTGGCCTTCGGACTCGTGCTGTTCTTCGGTGGGCTGGCCTTCTGGGGCGACCGGTTCAAGCGGATCAGGCGAACGACGATCATCTTCTACGGGCTCCTGGGCGGAGCCGCCATCGTGGGGGCCGCGCTCTTGATCAACCACAGCGAAGGCTGGCCGGATCTGCTCCGCGTGGCGCCGCTCGCCGTCATCCTCGGGGGCCTGTTCGTCCTGGCCGGAGCGACCCCGGCCGCCCTGGGCCTGCTGGCCGACACGTCCGAATCCCACCCGGCCGATCGCGGCGCGATCATGGGCCTGTACAGCGTCTTCCTGGCCCTCGGCCAGATCGTGGGCAGCCTGCTCGGCGGGACGGCCGCCGAGATCCGGGGCATCGATGGGATCCTGGTGGCCACCCTCATCCTGCTCGCGGTCGCGCTGGCCCCCCTGTCGCGCCTCCGCGCGGTGGAGCACCGGCTCGAGCCGCTCCTGGCCGAGAACGCCGGCTAGGGACGCCCTGGATCAGGGGCGTGGTGGACGCCACGACACGGGCTGCGCGGGCGGGCCGCGAATGTCACCTGTCCATCACGGCGCACTCTCGGCCGGGTATCATCCCCGGCCAACAGCGGACGCAGCGAATCGCCTCGCCCCCAGGAGGTTGCCCACATGAGCCGCGTCGCCATCGTCACCGATTCGGCATCGGACCTCACCCCGGCCGACGCCGCCGCGGCCGGGATCACGGTCGTGCCGCTCGAGGTCAGCTTCGGCAACGAGCGCTTCAGGGCCGGCGTCACCCTCACGACCGAGGAGTTCTGGGCGCGCATGGTCGCCCCAGACGCGCCGTTCCCCAAGACGGCCGCCGCCAGCGCGGGCGACTTCCAGGGGATCTTCGAGGGCCTCTTCGCGGGCGGCGCCGACGCGATCGTGTGCGTCGATGTCGCCGGCACCCTGTCCGCTGCGATCAAGTCCGCCACGATCGCCCGCGACCAGCTCCCCGACAAGGAGATCCACATCGTCGACTCGGGTTCGGCCTCGATGGGGGAGGGACTGCTCGCCCAGATGGCGAGTGAGATGGCCGCCGCCGGCCGCAAGGCCGCGGACATCGCGGCCGTCCTGAACGACCGCAAGGCCGACCTCAACCTGTACGTCGCGCTCGACACGCTGGAGTACCTCAAGCGCGGTGGCCGGATCAGCGGCAGTCGAGCGGCGATCGGGACGCTCCTCTCGGTCAAGCCGATCATCACGATCAAGGACGGCACCGTGGAGACCGTCGACAAGCCGCGCACCCGCTCCAAGGCCCGCGAACGGGTCATCGAGCTGCTCACCGAACGGCCGGTGGAGCGGGTCGGCATCCTCCACACGATGGCCGAGGACATCGACGGCTTCCGCGAGGCGCTCATCCGGCGGATGCCCGGCGGCATCGATCCGGCGCTCGTCTCGATCCAGCCGGTCGGTCCATCGGTCGGACCGCACCTGGGTCCCGGCGGCATCGGCGCGGTCGTCCTGTACGCTCGCTGAGCTGGGCGTACCGGGTCGGGCCACGCCGACATAGGGCCTCCGGGACGGCGGAATGGCCCATCCAGCGCGCTCGCCCATGGGACGGATGGCGGGTCGCGATGGGCGGTCCGGCCGGTGTCCGCCCGAAGGGCGAGTGGCTATACTCGGGGGACATGAGACCACGCGGCACGCTCGCCCCGAACGGCGGCCGACGCCGCGGACCGTGGGGTCTTCCGGGAGAAGACCCAGCACGCCTGACACCCTCGACTGGGTATCGCAGGCACGGAGGTTGACCTCTCCATGACCATCGAGCAGACCGCCGCGCGGATCAATCCGTGGGCCGTCGCACAAGAGCAGTTCGACCTGGCCGCGGATCGCCTGAACCTCGATCCCGGACTACGTCGGGTCCTGCGCGAACCCCGCCGCGAACTGACCGTGCACTTCCCTGTCCACATGGACGACGGCAGTGTCCAGGTCTTCACGGGCTACCGTGTCCAGCACAACCTGGGTCGTGGCCCGGCCAAGGGCGGCATCCGCTACCACCAGGACGTGAGCCTCGACGAGGTCAAGGCCCTGGCGATGTGGATGACCTGGAAGTGCGCGGTCGTCGGCATCCCCTACGGCGGCGGCAAGGGCGGCGTGATCGTCGACCCGAAGAAGCTCTCGCTCAAGGAGCTCGAGGGCCTGACCCGCCGCTACGCGACCGAGATCAGCATCATCATCGGTCCCGAGAAGGACATCCCGGCCCCGGACGTCAACACGAACGCCCAGACGATGGCCTGGATCATGGACACGTACTCGATGCACGCCGGGTACACGATCCCGGGCGTCGTCACGGGCAAGCCGATCCCGCTCGGCGGCTCGGAAGGCCGCGCCGAGGCGACCGCCCGGGGCACCGTCTACTGCATCATCAAGGCGGCCGCCCACCTGGGCATGAACCTGTCCGAGTCGACGGTGGCCGTCCAGGGCTTCGGCAACGCCGGCTCGATCGCCGCTCGGCTCATCCGCGACGAGGGAGCCACCGTCGTCGCCGTGAGCGACTCGACCGGCGGCATCCACAACCCTGCCGGGCTCGACATCGACCGGGTCATCGCCTGGAAGAAGGAGCACGGGACCGTGCAGGGCTTCCCCGGCGCGAAGGACGTGACCAACGCCGACGTCCTCGAGGTCCAGTGCGACATCCTCATCCCGGCCGCCCTGGAGAACCAGATCACGGTCCAGAACGCGGGGAACGTCAAGGCCCGCCTCGTCGCCGAGGCCGCCAATGGCCCCACGACGCCGGCCGCCGACGCGCTCCTGTACGAGCGCGGGACGTTCCTCATCCCGGACATCCTGTGCAACGCCGGTGGCGTCACCGTGAGCTACTTCGAGTGGGTGCAAGACCTCAACCGCGACCACTGGAGCGAGGCGATCGTCAACGCCAAGCTCAAGGAGATCATGGACAAGGCGTTCGACGAGACGCTCCGGATGTCCAAGTCCGAAGAGGTCAACATGCGGACCGCCGCCTACCTGCTGGCCGTCCAGCGGGTCGCCGACGCGACCGCGATGCGCGGTCTCTACCCGTAGGTCGTCCGGTCCCCGCCGGTACGTCCGGCGGGGGTGCGTGAGCGGGTTCGCGGTGTACCATCGCCGCCATGCTCGACCACGAAGAGAAGTTCCTGTTCAAGGAGGAGATCCTCCAGCTCGCCAACGCCGTCGGTGAGCCGGGGATCCTCGACAACGTCGAAGACCTCCTGACCGACGTCATCACCAGTCCGCGCTTCGATTCGGAGGTCTTCACCCTCGAGCGGAGCCTCCAGGTCATGCTCGGCTCGCGGGCCGGCACGACCCTGGTGGGGTTGCTGACCGTGGCGCCCGAGGTGTTCGACGAGGTCGCCGAGGTGCGCATCCCGGCCGAGGTGCACGAGCGTCTCGTGGCCTGGCGCGCCCGGTTCGGCCTGGCGATCGACAACGCCCTCAACTTCCTGAACAACCCCGACGGCATCCAGGGTCACAGCTTCGCGACCCAGGTCGCCCACGTGGAAGACCGGCGGGTCCTGCAGGGCCGGCTCACGCTCGTCCGCTACAACAACGAGCCCCAGTTCTTCGTGGCCGACGCGAGCGTGTTCGCCGGTCTCGTCGTCGACATCATGGAGCGTCTGGGCCCGTACCTGGAGCCGGACGCGATCGACGCCGAGACGCTCGGTCGCCTGCGCGATGCGGTCGCGCTGGTCGAGCGCAAGACGACGACCCGCGGCTGACCGGGCTGGCCAGGACCGGTCGACCCGCCCCAGCCGCCGACGTGCCCACCGGCTGACCGACCCACCGCCGATGCGCCAGCTCTACCTCGCCGCGACGGGCCAGAACCGGGGCAAGACGACCACTGCCCTCGGATTCCTCGACGGGTTCCGCCGCGAAGGGTTGTCGATCGGGTTCATGAAGCCGGTCGGCCAGCGGACGGTCGAGGTCGACGGTACGCCGGCCGACGAGGACGCGGTCCTGATGCGGGCCGTGTTCGGCCTGACCGACCCGCTCACCTCGATGAGCCCGGTCCACATCCCGCGCGGGTTCACGAAGTCGTACATCGCCGGAGATGTCGTCGAGGACCTGGGCGCCCGCATCCGCATGGCAGCGGGCGACTTCGTCGAGCATGACGTGCTGCTCGTCGAGGGCACGGGACACGCCGGCGTCGGGGCGGTGATCGGCCTGTCCAACGCCGGGGTCGCCGCGATGCTCGGCGTGCCGGTCGTCATCGTGTCGGAGGGCGGCGTCGGCCGGCCCATCGACGAGATCGTCCTCAACGCCTCGCTCTTCGCGGCCCACGGCGTGCCGGTCGCCGGGGCGATCGTCAACAAAGTCGAGCTCGATGCTCAGCCGGGCATCGTGGGGACGCTCGAGCGCGGACTGGCGAACCACGGCATCCCCCTCCTCGGCGTGCTGCCCTACCGGCCCATCCTCTCGAACCCGACCCTCGGGATGGTCCTCGAGGGCGTCCGGGGCGAGCCGCTCCACCCCGGTCCGGACCTCGACGCGGTCATCGGCGATGTCGCGATCGGGGCGATGGAGCCCGGCCACATGCTGGAGCGGGTCGGACCCCGGACGCTGGTCATCGTGCCGGGCGATCGCGAGGACGTGATCCTGACGCTCACTACGGCCCACCTCGTCGGACCGCCGAGCGGGCGACTGGAAGGCCCGGCGCCGGATCCGGCGGCGACCGCGGGTCCTCCCGGCGGGCGCCTGGCCGGCCGGCCATGGGGCGGGGTCGCGGCCGTCGACGGGCACGAGGGCGCCGCGCTCGGCCTCCTGCTCACAGGCGGCTACCGGCCGCGCCCCGCCATCATCGACGCGATCCGGCGGGCCGACCTGTTCGCCACGCTCGTCCCGGACGACACGTACCTGGTCGCGTCGGAGGTCCACGACCTCCTGGTGAAGACGCACTCGGCCGACCGGGAGAAGATCGCGCTCATCAAGGCGCTCGTGGCGGAGCACCTCGACATCGACCGCATCCTCGAGGCCGCGACGAAGGTCTAGCGGCACGCGGGCCGGGATCGTCCGGCGCTTCGGAGACCGCGGCCGCGCCGCGGCGGCCGGACGCTCCAGGGCGGGTCAGGTGGCCGCCGATGGCGCGGAGGTCGGAGTCGGCGACGGGCGTTGCCCCGGCCCGCGCCGGATCGCGTATGTGACGACCACCGCGGCGATCAAGTGCCCCACCGCGGTCATCGCGAACATGCCGGGGATCGTGAGCCAGCCGGCGACCACCCCGCTCAGGCTCGAACCCACGATCGTGGCGAGCCCGGCGACCGCCGCGAAGAGGCCCTGGGCCGTGCCCGAGAGCGAGGCCGGGGCGAGCCCGGCGACGTAGGTCACGCCCCCGACGAAGAAGCAGGCGAACGAGAACCCCTCGAGGACCGAGATGAAGACGAGGGCGGCCGGGTCCACGGCGAGCGACGCGAGCAGGGCCCGGAGCGCGAAGGTGAACGCGCCGACGATCATGATCCGCTCGTTCCCGAAGCGCCTGCCCAACCGGGCATAGCCGAACATGATCGGGACCTCGACGGTCGCCCCGAGCGCCCAGGCGAGCCCGACCAGGGTGTTCCCGCCACCGAGGGCCACGATCTGGATCGAATAGAAGGCGTTGAGCGCCGTGAGCGACGTCCAGACGAGGAAGACTCCGCCGAGGAACAGGGCGAGCCCCGGCGAGGCCAGGCGCGACCCGGGCGCCGCGCATGATGCTGGCCGATCGGCTGGTGCCCTTGCGCGGGAGGAATGCCGTGACCAGCGCCGTGAGCAGGAGGGCCGGCAGGTAGATCGCGAAGATCGAACGCGGTCCCTCACGGTCCAGGACGACGCCCACGATGGTCGCCGAGACGACGAAGGCCACCGATCCCCAGGCCCGGACCTGCCCGTAGCGGTGGCGGTCGGAGCCCAGGAGCTCGAGCGAGCGAGCGTCGAGCACGGGACCGATGCCCGCCAGCCCCGCGAACAGGATCACGCCGCCGACGATCGCGCCAAGGATCGCTCCCAGCAGGTCCGTGGCGAGGAGGAGGACGGCAGCTCCGACAGCGGCGAACAGCGCCGCCGCGGGCAGGGTCAGCCGCGAGTGCGGGAACCGGTCGGCCAGGCCGCCCCAGATCGGAGCCGTCACGAGCTGGGTGGCCGCCTGCAGGGCCGCCACGAGACCGATCGCGTCGAAGGTGAGGCCGAGATCGTGGTAGAAGACCGGCAGGTACGGGAAGGCGGCTCCGGTGGCCGCGAAGTACACGACGTACGCGAGCGGGAGGCGGCGCATCATCGGACGTCAGCCCAGGAGGTCGTTGTCGATGAGCCGGGTCCTGCCGAACCGGACCGCGAGGGAGAGGAGCGCCGGCCCGTCGACCTTGTCGAGCTCGGCGAGCGTCGTCGCGTCCGCGACGGACACGTACTCGACCTGGGCGAGCGGCTCGGCGTCGAGGACGTGGCGCATCGTCGCGCGCAACGCGTCGCCGGAGCGCTCGCCGGCCGCCCACCGCTCGCGCGCCGCGACCAGTGCCCGGTGGAGGGAGGCCGCGGCCACGCGCTCCTCACCCCGGAGGTGGACGTTGCGCGACGACAGGGCGAGCCCGTCCGGCTCGCGGACCGTGGGACAGGCCACGACGTCGGTCCCGATCGCGAGGTCCAGGGCCATGCGGCGGATGACCATGACCTGCTGGGCGTCCTTCTGGCCGAAGTAGGCGCGGTCGGCCCGTACGAGCGAGAACAGGATCGCCACGACCGTGGCGACGCCCGCGAAGTGGCCGGGGCGCGCCGCTCCCTCGAGTGGCCCGGCGACGGCGCCCACCATGACCGTCGTGTCGAACCCGTGCAGGTAGACCTCGTCGACCGGCGGCGCCCAGACGATGTCGACCCCCTCCGACTCGCAGATCGCGATGTCGCGCGCCTCGTTCCGCGGGTACTGGCTGAAGTCGGAGGCGTCACCGAACTGGCGCGGATTGACGAAGATCGTCACGACCGTCGTAGCGGACTCGGCGCGCGCTCGGGCCATCAGCGACCGATGGCCCTCGTGGAGCCAGCCCATCGTCGGCACCAGCCCGATCGGCCGGGGAGCGCCGGCCAGCGCCGCCCGGAGCTCGGCCCGGGTCCGCAGCACCCGCGTCATGGACGTCGCCTCGGGGCCATCCGGCCGCCGCGGCCGGAGGTGGCCCGCACGGTCAGAGGTCGCGGTCGAGTGGGATCCCGCCGGCCGGTGTCTCCGATGCGCCCGGGCGGTCGGCGCCGGTCTGGCCGAGCACGTCGGCGAGGACGTCCTCGTCCATCCGGGTGGACTGCTCCGGGCCGGGGAACGTGCCCGCCTCCACGTCCGCGGCGTACGCGGTCGCGGCCGCCAGGATCGTCTGACGCAGGTCGGCGTACGGCCGCGCGTGGCGTGGCACGAAGGAGCCCAGACCCAGCAGATCCGTGATGACGATGACCTGGCCGCTCGTCCCGGCGCCGGCTCCGATGCCGATCGTCGGGATGCGCAGGCGCTCGGTGATCGCGGCCGCGAGCCCCTCCGGCACGAGCTCGAGGACCATCCCGAACGCGCCGGCTTCCTGGAGGGCGAGCGCGTCGTGCAGGAGCGCGCGGGCCTGATCGCGGGACTTGCCCTGGACGCGCGTCTTGCCGCCCAGCCCGTGTTTCGCCTGGGGGGTCCAGCCGATGTGGCCCATCGTGGGGATGCCCGCCCGGACCAGGGTCTCGACGATCCGTGCGGACCGGACCCCACCCTCGATCTTGACGGCCTGGGCGCCGCCGTCCTGGAGGAACCGGCCGGCGTTGTCGAGCGCCTCGTCGGGCGTCGCGTACGACAGGAACGGCATGTCGCCGATGACGAGTGATCGTTGCGTGCCTCGCGCCACCGCCCGGGTGTGGTGGAGCATCTCGGCCATCGTCACTCGGACGGTCGAGTCGTAGCCGAGCACCACTTCGCCGAGCGAGTCGCCGACCAGGATGAGCGGGATGCCGGCCTCGTCCAGGATCCGCGCCGTCGGGTAGTCGTACGCCGTCAGCATCGGGATCCGCTTGCCGTCCGCGTAGAGCCTGGCGATGTCGGCGATGGTGATGCGGCGATTCGGTTCGGCGGTGGCGCTCATCGGCCGGTCTCCTGCGTCTGACGCTCGGTCGCGTCGTTGGCCCCGTGCGCTGTGGACGCGACGCCCGGTGCTCCTGAAGGATGGCGCGCCGCGTCGCGAGCGTCCAGCCGTGCGGCGACGAGGTCGAGCAGGCGATCCGCGACTTCCCGCTTGGTCATGAGGGGCCAGGCGTCTGGGGCCGCCTCCGCGCTGAAGATCGTCACCCGGTTCGTGTCGGTGCCGAAACCCGAGCCCGCCTCGGAGATGTCGTTGGCGACGAGGAGGTCGAGGCCCTTGCGCTCCAGCTTGTCGATCGCGCGTTCGAGCGATCCGGTCTCGGCCGCGAACCCGACGAGGACCGGCGACGGCGTGTGGGCCTGGCGGCTGGTCTCGGCGAGCGCGTCGTGGCCGCGCACGATCCGGGCGACCTCGGCCAGGAGGTCGGGGGTCGGCTCGAGCTGGAGGGTCAGGCCCTCACCCCGGGCGAGCTTCGTCTCCGCCGCCCGAACGGGCCGGAAGTCGGCCACCGCGGCGGCCATGACGAGCGCGTCGAACGAGGCGCGCCCGTCCGGATCGGCCGTCACGGTCGCGACGAGCAGCGCGGCGCGCATCTGCGCGGTCGAGCCCACGCTGATGATGGTCGCCCGGTCTGGGAGCGGGACGCTGACGGACCCGACGATGAGGGTGACCCGGGCGCCGCGGTCCAGGGCGGCTTCGGCGACCGCGACCCCCATCTTGCCCGTCGAGCGGTTGGTGATGAAGCGGACGGGATCGATCGGCTCGGCGGTCCCGCCGGCCGTGATGACGACGTGCCGTCCGGCCAGGTCCGCCTCGCGGGGGGACGGGGCGGCGGGCGGGCGCGACGCCGGGTCCGATGAGCGCGGTTCGCGTCCGGCGACGGCCGCCACGACCGCTTCGACGATGACGTCCGGCGCGGCCAGGCGGCCGATGCCGGTCCGGCCCGACGCGAGCGCGCCGCTCTCGGGTTCCACGATCGCGTACCCGAACGCGTCGCGCAACCGGCCCACGTTGGCCCGCGTCGCCGGGTGCGCCCACATGTCGCCGTCCATCGCCGGCGCCACGACCACCGGGGCCGATGTCGCGAGGCACGTCGCGGTCACCACGTCGCCCGCCAGCCCGGCGGCCATCGAGGCCATCCAGTTCGCCGTGGCCGGCGCGACGAGGATCACGTCCGCGGAGTCGGCTGCGACGATGTGACCGATCCGGCCGTCCGGGAGCAGGCCGAGCACGTCGTCTTCGACCGCGTGACGGGTGAGGGCGGCCAGCGCCAGGGGTGCGACGAAGCGGGTCGCGGATCGGGTGAGGAGCGCGACGACCTCGGCGCCCTCGGCCTGGAGGGCCCGCACGAGCTCGGGTGTCTTGTACGCCGCGATCGAGCCGGCGACACCGAGCGCGATGAGGCGACCCTCGAGCCGGCGCCCGGTCGAGTGGGCCGGCGACGGCTTGGACGACGCTTTCGGCGCCGGCGATGGCGCCGGCTTCGGCCGGCCGGTCATCCGAGACCGAGCTCGATGGGCTCGCCGCCGGCGACCTCGGCGTGGAGGATCGCCAGGCCGCGGAGTGTGAGATCTGGATCGATGGCGTCGATACCCTCGAGGCCCTGGATCCAGCCCGCCTGCGACAGGCCGCCGGTGAGGATCGCCTTCACGTCCCGGGGCGCGATCCCGGTGCTGGCCGCGAGCTCGCCGCGGATGCGGGCCAGAAGTCCGGCGGCAAGGGCCTGGTAGCCCAGGACCGCGCCGGACTGGATGGCGCTCGCCGTGTCCCGGCCGATGGCCCGGTCCGGTGCCCGCAGGACGACTCGCGGCAGTTTCGCGGTCCGCTGGGCGAGGGCGTCGAGACCGAGCTCGAGTCCGGGGGCGATCGCGCCACCCACATAGGCACCATCCGCCGAGACGACGTCGAACGTGGTCGCCGTCCCGAAGTCCACGACGACTGCAGGGGCGCCATAGAGCCGAAGCGCGGCCAGGGCGTTCACGAGCCGGTCCGCCCCGACCTCCGCCGGGCGGTCGGTCCGGATCGGGATCGGGACGGTCCCGGCGGACGCGACGAGGATCCGGACGCGCCGGCGGGCGGCGATCTCCTCCATGGCTTCGCCGAGCGCGGGCACGACCGAGGCGAGGCAGATCGCAGTGATCTCGCTCAGGTGGGCCTCGTCGAGGCCCAGGAGCCCGTCGAGCAGGAGCTCGACCTCGTCGACCGTCGCCTCCTGCCGCGCCGCGGCTCGGCGAGTGGCCAGGAGGGCGCCGTCCCGGACCAGCCCGATCGTGATGTTCGTGTTGCCGATGTCGACCGTGAGGAGCATGGCCGGATGATACGCGCCGCCCCGTGGCGGCCCTCGGCCCACCCTCGGCCCACCCGCGGCCCACCCGCGGCCGTGGCACGCTCAGCGTGCCGACCAGCGAAGGAGCGGCGATGAATCGGTCCACACCCTCGCGATGGCACGCCCAGCGTGCGAAACGACGACCGAAGGCCCGCTCGGGCCGTCCCGATCTCCCGTTGGCACGCCCACCGTGCCATGGCCGGCCCGGGGCGCGACAAGACCTTCACCCGCGCCGTTCGCGATGCGGTACCATCGCGGCCTGCCGGGATCGGCGCCCCAGCGCCCGCTCCGGCCTCCCATCCCGCGCCCTGTCGGTTCCGTCCCGTATCGAGCTGGAGCGCCGCGTGTCGTCCGAGCCGCCCGCGAAGTTCTTCGTCAACCGCGGGATCGTGTCGAGCCGTACGGACATGCATCACCTCCTGCGTCCGCTGCTCAAGCAGACGGTCACCTATACGTACGTCCGCGGTCGCGATGTCGTGGAGCACGGGACCGGCTGGGTGGAGCGGGTCGTGTTCGACCAGCCCGAGGTGTCGACCTACTTCACCCCGCTGGCGATCTGTCTGAACATCGATTCGTTCGAGCATCTCGAGTTCGAGACGCGCCCCGACCAGCTCATCGTCTACACGCTCGTCCAGGGCGACGAGCGTGTCGTCATCGAGTACGCGCCCATCGGCGACATCGGCCGGGAGCTCCCCGCGCCGCGTCAGCTCGAATTCGACACCAGCGGGTTCGTGCAGATGGAGCTGCTCAGCCTCGACGCCCGCGAGGACGAGTAGCCGCGCATCGGCGAGGGGCGACGGGGGACGGGGGATCCCAGCGACGGGGGAGCGACGATCGGCCGCCGGGAACGGCCGATGGACCGGCTTGACCGGTGGGACGGTCGAGCCGTGGAGGTCAGTGGTGCGGTCCGAGCCGCCCGGCCCGGCGCACCTGGAGGATGGAGGGTGCCGCCCGTGGACGCGATCGCGTCGTATTTCAAGTTCGCCGAACGAGGTACGAACCTCGCCACGGAGATCCGCGCCGGCGTGACCACGTTCATGGTCATGGCCTACATCATCTTCCTGAACCCGCTCATCCTGAGCGCGGCTGGCGTACCGATCGGCCCTGCCGCGGCAGCCACCGCCCTCGTCGCGGGTGTGATGACGATCGCGATGGGCATCGTGGCGAACGTGCCGATCGCCCTCGCGGCCGGGCTGGGGATCAACGGGATCGTCGCCTTCGGCCTTGCCGGGGCGGGCAACGGCCCGCTGACATGGCAGGGCGCGATGGGCGTGATCTTCCTCGAAGGCGTCGTCGTGACCCTGCTGGTGCTGGTCGGTCTTCGAGAGGCGATCATGGATGCCGTCCCGACGTCCCTCAAGCGGGCGATCGGCGTCGGCATCGGCTTGTTCATCATGTTCATCGGGTTCGTCGACGGTGGACTCATCCAGCAGCCCAAAGGGGACGGACCCGTCCCCGTCGAGTTCATCTTCCCGACGGAACCCGGTCAGTTCCTGACGATCCTCGGCATCGTCATCACGGTCATCCTGTTCGTTCGCAAGGTTCCCGCGGCACTGCTCTTGAGCATCCTGATCATGACGGTCCTTTCGATCGTGCTCGGGGTGGCCAAGGCCCCCTCGTTCGACGCCTCGCTCCACTTCGACACGATCGGGCAGATGGACATCGGCCAGGTGTTCTCGAAGTTCACGACGCTCGCGGCGATCCTGACGATCTTCTCGATCATGCTCACCGACTTCTTCGACACGATGGGGACCGCGACCGCCATCGCCGAGGAGGCCCAGATCACCGACGCCGACGGCAAGATCCCGGGCATCGGCCGGATCCTGCTCGTCGACTCGCTCGCGGCCGTCCTAGGTGGCTTCGCCGGCGTCTCGTCCAACACGAGCTACATCGAGAGCGCGGCCGGTGTCGGCGAGGGTGGGCGAACCGGACTCACCTCGGTCGTCACGGGCATCCTCTTCCTGCTCGCGATCTTCGTGTCGCCGGCTGCCCAGTTGGTGCCCTATCAGGCATCGGCGCCGGTCCTCATCGTCGTCGGCTTCCTGATGTTCCAGCTCGTCGCCGACATCGACGTGCGTAACGTCGACGACGGGCTCCCGGCGCTCCTGGCGCTCATCCTGATGCCTCTCACGTACAGCATCACGGTCGGCATCGGCGCCGGCTTCATCGCCTGGGTGGTGATCAAGCTCGCGAAGGGCAAGGTCGGCGAGATCCACCCGCTCATGTGGGTCGTTTCGATCAGCTTCGTCGTCTACTTCGCCCAGAACTGGATCAACTCGATCCTGCCCAAGTAACCACCTCGGGTCGTCGCTGCACGGCGGCCCGTCCGCGCATCGGACCGGCCGGCGCTCCCATCCGGGGCGTCGGCCGGTTCCTGTACCATCCCTGCGATGTTCGAACGGACCGCGCTGCCACACGGGCCGCGCGTGATCAGCGCCCGGCTCCCCGCGGCGCGCTCGGTCTCCATCGCGGCGTATGTCCTGGCCGGCTCGCGCCTGGAGACACCCGAGGAAGCCGGCGTGGCCCACTTCATGGAGCACATCACCTTCAAGGGCACGAAGGCCTATCCCTCGACCCGGGCGATCTCCGAGGCGATCGAGGGCGTGGGCGGGTCGTTCAACGCGGCGACGGACCGCGAATCGACCGTCTACTGGGTCCGGACGCCGCTGCGCGAGATGGAGCGCGGGATGGACGTGGTCGGCGAGCTCATCGTCCGGCCCACCCTGGCGTCGCACGAGATCGAAGGTGAGCGGCAGGTCATCGTGGAGGAGATCCGGAGCTACCTCGACGACCCGTCCGAGTACTGCCAGATCCTCTTCCAGCAGGCGATGTTCGGGGACGGGCCGCTGGGCCGCGAGATCTGCGGCGACGAAGCGGGCATCCGGACCCTGCCCGAGGACACCATCCGCCGGTTCTGGGCCGACCGCTACCGGCCGTCCAACGTCGTCGTGGCGATCGCCGGCGACCTGAGCCACGCCCAGGCCGTCGGGATGGTGGAGCAGGCGTTCGGGTCCGGCAACGGCACCTTCCCGACGTTCGCCCCGGCCCCCGGGCTTCCGGCCGGCAAGCGCTACCTCCTCGGCCACCGTGACGCGACCCAGGCCCACATCGCCGTCGGCGTGCCGTCGCTGCGGCGCGACCACCCCGACTCGTGGACCCTGGGGGTGTTGAACACCGTGCTGGGCGACGGGATGAGCAGCCGACTGTTCCTGTCCGTCCGCGAGGAGAAGGGCCTGGCCTACGACGTCGGGTCGGGCATCGCCGATTACGCCGATGCGGGCGTCCTCGGCATCTCCGCCGGCGTGGACCCGAAGCACCTCAAGCCCGCGCTCGAGGCGATCCTCGTCGAGCTCGCCCGGTTGCGCGACGAGCTCGTCCCGGACGACGAGCTGGCCAAGGCCAAGGCGTACCTCTCCGGCGGCCTCGAGCTTCGGATGGACGAGACCCGCCACCTGGCGTCCTGGATCGGCGGCCAGGAAGCGCTCCACGACCGGGTCATGACACTCGACGAAGCGCTCGCCGCCGTGGCCGAGGTCACGTCAGCCGACATCCGACGAGTCGCCCAGGGCCTCATCCGCGACGAGGTGCTCCGGTTGGCGGTGGTCGCCCCGCCGAAGGTGGGCGCCACGCTGGGCCGCAGCCTCCGTCTGCCGGCATGACGCCCGCCGCGGCCAGGCGCCACCGCGACGGCGGCCAGAACGAGCGCACCCCCGAGCAGCGCCTTGCGACCATCCACCTCCGGACCGGATCGCTGTCGCTCGCGAGGGCCGAGCTCGAGACGCTGGCCGGCGAGGGCGCGCTCGACGACGAAGCGCTCATCGACCTCGCCGAGGTCCGCTGGCGGACGGGCGACCTGCCCGGGGCCGGCGAGGCCGCCGACGCCTACCTGGAGGCCGGCCACGAGACGACGCTCGGCCTCGTCATCTCGGCCGAGGCGCACGCGGCCCTTGGTCGCCCGACCGAGGCGCGCCGGCTCGCCGATCGCGCCATCGCCCGCGCCGACCGCTCCCTCGACGGGGTCTTCGCGGGCCTGCCGCGATCCTCGATCTGGCCGCGGGTCGCCGGGATGGAGGCGCTCGCACAGCCCGACTCGACCGGCGGGGCCTCCGTCGTGGCGGCTCGTCGGGGAGCGGTCGGCAGCGCCGCGAGCGAGGCCGGACAGGCCGGGCCGGCATCCGCCGCCGCCGGTCACGTGCCGGATGGGTCGCGCGCGCTGCGGGCCGCCGAAGAGGCACTCGCGGGCGGAGATCCGGCGGGAGCGGCCATCCAGCTCGCCCTCGCGCTGCGGGCGTCGCCCGCGCTCGCACCGGCGGTCCTGGACCTGGCGCGCGACCAGGACGGCCCCGCCTTCGATCTCATCCGCGGCGACGCGTTCCGGCTCGTGGGCCGCGAGGGTGAGGCCCGCCGCTCGTTCGCCGCGGCGGCGGTGGACCGGGCGGACACCGACGACCCGGACGCACCGGCACACATCGACCCAGGCGACCCAGCATCGCCCGATTCAGTGGAGGGATCGTGACCGAACGCACACTCGTCCTCATCAAGCCGGATGGCGTCCAGCGCCTGCTCGTCGGCCGGATCCTGGAGCGCTACGAATCGCGCGGACTCAAGCTCATCGGCCTGAAGCTCGTGCAGGTCGACCGGGTCCTGGCCGAGCGCCACTACGCGATCCACGCCGAGCGGCCGTTCTTCGGCAGCCTGGTCGACTTCATCGTGTCGGGTCCGCTCGTGGCGATCGCGCTCGAAGGGCCGGACGCGATCGCGATCGTCCGCACGATCAACGGCGCGACCCGGCCCAACCAGGCGGCACCCGGAAGCGTCCGGGGTGACTTCGCACTCGAGACCGCCCAGAACCTGGTCCACGCGTCGGACGGGCCCGAGACGGCCGCCGCGGAGCTCGCGATGTGGTTCGACCCGAACGAGCTGCACACGTACGAGCGCGACATCGACCGCTGGGTGCTCGCCCCGGAGGGCTAGCCGCCCGGGCCCGCGACGCCGAGCAGCGCGGACGCTCGTCCCGCGGGTCGGCGCGTCGCACGGCGTGTGCCCGCTCGCCGGTTCGGTCGTCAGGGTTTGACGGACGGGCTCGGTTTCGGGCTGACCTTCGGCGTCTGGCTCGGCTTGGCGCTCGGCCTCGGGCTACGGCTCGCTGACGGGCCGCCGCTTGCGCCGGGGGTCTGCGACGGGCTCGGCGAGGGGCGAGTCGGGCTCGGCGACGGCGATGCAGACGGGCTCGGCGCCGTCTCCGTGGCGCCGGGTTCCGCGCTCGGCGCGCCGTCGTCGCTCGGTCCGGGGCTGCCTCCGGGACCCGGACCCGTGTCTGGCAGGTCGTTCCCGCCGCTGACGACGGGCGCGGCCTCGACCGCGGCATCGGTCACCCCCACGACCCCCAGACCGCCGCTCGCGACCGTGATCGCCGAGGCCGCTAGGACGACGACGAGGCTCGCGACGAGCGGCCCGCGATTGAGTGCGACCAGCCGGCCGAGCGAGTCGAGGCGCGACCCCGGCCCGCCCCGCCCGCCGACGTGCTCAGCGGCCGCACTGGCCGCCGCGCCGCCGGCAGCGCCGGCCGGTGCCATCGCCTGCGTCCGCGGCCGGTCGTCCGGGACGGCCGCGACCTCGGGCGTGGCGTGAGAGAAGCCGATCGCGAGCAGCCGGCCGTAGTAGAGCAGGGGCAGGAACACCGCGACCAGGACCACGCCCTGGACCGGACCCTCGAGCGCCAGCGTGATCACGGCGGCTCGCGCATCGAAGGCCAGGAAGCCCGGCCAACCCACGCTCGCGACGCCGATCGCCACGAGCGCGATCACGAGCAGTGGCGAGCGGAACGCCCAGCCGCGCAGCTCGCTGATCCGGCGCGTCCCGTAGCGGGCCCGGACGGCGACCGCCCATGCCGCGAAGGCCGTCCGGACCGCGAGCAGAACGAGGATCCAGGTCCGGCTCGGCTCCCAGACCGCCGGGTCCAGGACCGCGAACGCGAGGATGACGACACCGGCGTCCTGGACGGTCGCGTAGCCGACGACGTGCTCGAGATCCTCCTGGACCCACGCTGCGATGGCGCCGAGGACGAGGCAGGCGACCCCGATCGCGAGGATGACCAGGTGCTCGATCGGCAGCTGCCCGGTGACCGGAGCCACGGGCGCGATGGACCCGTCGACCCAGGCGAGCCCCACGACCGCCAGGGCCGCCGGGCCCCACGCGATGAGGAGCGGCAGGGCGACCTCGGGCGCCGCCTCCGCGACCCGCGCCGCCCACAGGTGGAAGGGGATCGCCCCGAACCGCATGGCCATGCCTACCGCGACCGCGAGATAGGCGAGCCCGAATACCGCGGTGTCCTGGGCGAGCGCCCCGAGGGGCCGGCTGATCCAGGCCATCGCGAGGAGGACCAGGGCGCCGCCGACCGCGATCGCGCGGACCTCCCGGGCCGCCACGGCGACCCCGCGGGCGGTGGCGGTCCCGTGCATCGTCACGAGGACCCCGGCGAGACCGCCGATGAGGGTAGCCAGGGCCGCCATCGTCGGATCGGTCAGGCTGAGGGCGAGGGCGATCCCGCCGAGCCCGGCGAGCAACGCGCCGGGCAGGTTGTGAGCGGTCCAGCCGGTGGCCAGGGCGATGCACACGAGCACGGTCGCGGCACCCGTGACGAGGAACAGGAAGACCCGGGCGAAGTGCGATCCGGTGATGCCCCCGCCGGCGATGACCAGGCCGTCATTCGGCTGGATCGCGGCGGCCGCGGCCGTCGCCGCGATGAGTGCGACGAGCCCGACGATCGCCGACGCCGCGACCCAGCGCCGCAGGAGCAGGCTCGCGGCAGCGCCGCCGAAGGCCAGCCCGAGGAAGGGCAGGACGCTCACCGGCCGCCGGTCGAGACGCGGGATGCCTGGACCGTGGACGGGTCGGGGACATCGCCCAGGACCTCGCCCCCGATCGCGCCGGCCACCTCGGCCTCGGCGACGAGGAAGCCGACGACCCCGCCGAGGCCGATGAACAGCGCCGCGCTCACGATCTCCTCGAGCTGGGTGGGCGTTCCGGCGAGGGCGGCCCGGATGAGGAGCACGCCGCTGAGGAGGAGGACGGCCCCCGCGCCGAGGCGGTAGACGTCGCGTCCATGGACGATCGGCCCGACGGACAGCGTGACCAGGGCGAACCCGGCGGCCTGCGCCTCGGCCGGTCCGAGCGGCGCGGCGCCAAGGCCGGCGGTCCCGAAGCCGATCAGCCAGGCGGCCGCCGCGATGAGCGCCTCGACCGGCCAGCCGAGCAGGGAACCGCGAGTCACCGAACCGGGCCGCCGGACGGCGATCCAGGCGAGATACACGGCGAGCAGCGCGGCGACCAGGCGGATGAGGATGGCCAGCCACGGCGGCAGCGGATCGGCCAGGAACGGGCTGACGAGGAGGACGCCGGCGAGGCCCCCGAGCGCGACCCGGCCATCGCGCGCGGCGACCGATACGACGGCACCGGCGGTCACAGCGATCGCCGCGAGGGCGAGCAGCGCGTTCACGGACCCGGAGACGCGAGCTCCGGATGACTCGGGGTCGTGAGGACCCCGAATGTGTCGAACGGCCAGTACCGGAGCCAGGCCCGTCCGATGACCGCGCTCACGGGGATCGTCCCGAACGCCCGGGAGTCGGCCGACTTCTCGCGGTGATCGCCCATGACGAAGAGGTCGCTCGCCGGCACGACCCAGCGGTCCTGCCCGGACGCCACCGTGGGCTGGGCCTGCCCGTCGACGGCGAACAGGTACGGCTCGACCAGCTTCGCGCCGTTGACCCAGACCGAGCCGTCGTCCCGGATCTCGACCGTGTCGCCGCCCACCCCGATCACCCGCTTGATGTACGGGGTCCCGTCCGCCTGCTGCGACCAGGATGAGGGAGGGTTGAAGACGACGATGTCGCCCCGGCTGTACGGACCGAAATGGGGGGTCAGCTTGTCGACGAGCACGTACTGCTCGGGTTCGAGCGTGTGCTCCATCGACTGCTGCTGGACGCGATACGGCTGTGCGACGAAGTTCTGGATGACGAGGAAGATGAGCAGGGTCAGGACGAGCGTCTCGACGATCTCGAAGAGACAACCCCAGGGGCGTCGACTCACAAGGTCGGCAGTATAGGGGCGCACGACGGCGCGGGCCCACGGGGCTCTCAGGAGGGATCCCGGGGACCGTCGGGACGCCGTCCGGCACGCCGCGGCGTTCGACCGCGGGCGTGCATAGCCCGCGCTCCGCGGCGGTTTGACCCTCGCCTCGCCCGCGCGATACACTCGCCCGCGGTCTGGAAGGTTGCATCCATCGATGCGATCGCGGGTGACGCGCGCACCATCTCGCGAACGCCCACCCGCTGCCCAACCGCGGTCGATGCCGCGGTCCGTCCCGCTTGGAGGAGTCGAACACCCCGATGGATGCCAGTGCGCTCCAGTTGATCATCCTGCCGGCCGGCATCGTCGCCGTGCTGTTCGCGATCTATCTGGCCCGTGATGTCCTGTCGAGGGACACCGGGACCAAGGAGATGCAGGACGTCGCCGGGACGATCTTCGAGGGCGCGGTCGCCTTCATCCGGCGCCAGTACACGACGATCGGCGTACTTGCCATCGTGGGCGCGGTCGTGATCGCGTCCGTGATCTCGATCTTCGAGACCAAGGACGTCGCAGACACGAAGATCTTCGGCCTCGACCTTGGCTGGCGGACCGGGATCGCGTTCCTCGTCGGCGCGGCCTGCTCGATGGCATCCGGGATCATCGGCATGTACATCAGCGTGAAGTCGAACGTCCGCACCGCGGCCGCGGCCCGGCGCAGCCTCGTCGAGGCCGTCCAGGTCGCGATGCGCGGCGGGGCCGTGTCGGGCTTCCTCGTCGTCGCCCTGTCCCTGCTCGGCGTGTACGGCATCTTCAGCCTGTTCGGCGGCCTCGGCGGCGGCCAGGCGACCCAGGACGCGCCGTTCCTCATCGTGGGCTTCGGCTTCGGCGCCTCGTTCGTCGCCCTCTTCGCCCAGCTCGGTGGCGGCATCTACACCAAGGCCGCCGACGTGGGTTCGGACCTGGTCGGCAAGGTCGAGGCGGGCATCCCCGAGGACGACCCGCGCAACGCGGGGGTCATCGCGGACCTGGTCGGGGACAACGTCGGCGACTGCGCCGGCCGCGGCGCCGACCTCTTCGAGTCGACCGCCGCCGAGAACATCGGGGCGATGATCCTCGGCGTCGGCGTCTACCTCATCGCGCTCAAGGCGGGCTGGCCGCATCCCGAGTCGTGGATCTTCTTCCCGCTCGTCGTGCGCGCGTTCGGCCTGCTCTCGACGATCGTGGCCATCTTCTTCATCCGCGGCAACGAGCACGAGAACCCGATGAACATGCTCAACCGCGGCTACTGGGTCACGACGATCCTGTCCGTCTTCGCCCTGCTGTTCACGACCAACGTGATGATGCAGACGACCGGCAACGCCCCATCCGGCCTGCCGGTGTGGGTCTACTTCTTCGCCGCCGGCGTCGTCGGCCTGGCGACCAGCGTCGCGTTCGTCTACATCACCCAGTTCTACACGGCCGGCACGTTCCGGCCGGTCCGCGAGATCGCCGAGGCGTCCAAGACCGGCCCGGCGACGAACATCATCTCCGGCGTGGCGGTCGGCTTCGAGACGACCTTCGTCACCGCGATCACGATCGGCATCGCCCTCTTCGCCAGCCACTGGCTCGGTTCCCAGGCCGGGATCGTCAACGCCGACGGCAAGGACGTGGGCGGCATCTTCGGCACGGCGGTCGCGACCATGGGCATGCTCATGACCACGGCCTACATCCTGGCCATGGACACCTTCGGCCCGATCACGGATAACGCCGGCGGCATCGCCGAGTTCAGCCGCGCCGAGGCGGGTGCCCGCGAGATCACTGACCGGCTCGACGCCGTCGGCAACACGACGAAGGCGCTGACGAAGGGCTATGCCATCGCGTCGGCATCGCTGGCGGCGTTCCTGCTGTTCAGCGCCTACATCGACAAGGTCAACCTCATCCACACGAATCGCGGCGAGCCGCTCCTCGCGTCCGTCAACCTGGCCAACGTCAACGTGTTCATCGCCGGCCTGATGGGCGCGATGCTCGTGTACTTCTTCAGCTCGCTCGCCATCCGGGCGGTCGGCACCACGGCGCAGGCGATCATCGTCGAAGTCCGCCGCCAGTTCCGGGAGATGCCCGGGATCATGGATTACACGCAGCGCCCGGACTACGCCCGGGTGGTCGACATCACGACCCGGGCCGCCCTGCGCGAGATGATCGCGCCAGGCGTCGTCGCGGTGGCCACGCCGATCATCGTCGGTCTCCTGCTCGGCGCCGAGGCGGTCGCCGGCATGCTCATGGTCGGCACGATCGCCGGCGTCCTGCTCGCCACGGTCCTCAACAACAGCGGCGGCGCCTGGGACAACGCCAAGAAGTACATCGAGTCGGGCCATCTCACGGATGACGCCGGCAACGTGCTCGGCAAGAAGACGCCGGCCCACGCGGCCGCCGTCGTCGGCGACACGGTCGGCGATCCGTTCAAGGACACGGCCGGCCCGTCGCTCCACGTCCTCGTGAAGCTGCTGGCGACGATCACGCTCGTCCTGGCCCCGCTCTTCATCCGCTGAGGATCGACCACCCGCACGGGCACGACCAGCCGCCCGGGACGGACCGCCCGGCCGCATCGCGCGGCCGGCAGGCGGACCGATCCGAGAGCGGCCATCGCATCTCGCGACTCGCGTCGCGAACAGGACGGAGCTGAGCGCGACCGATGGACGGACTGTTCCACGCGGCGGTCCTGGGCCTGGTCCAGGGGCTGACCGAGTTCCTGCCCATCTCGTCCTCGGCCCACCTGATCCTGGTGCCCAAGTTCCTCGGCTGGACGGATCCGTTCGCCGACTCCGCCGCGTTCGACGTCATGCTCCACATGGGCACGCTCGTGGCCCTGCTCATCTACTTCCGGTCCGACCTGTGGCGGTACCTGGAAGCGTGGCTGGCCTCGATCCGCGAGCGGCGGATCGGCGACGACCCGAACCGGCGGATCGCCTGGCTCCTCGTGATCTCCGTGGTTCCGGCCGCGCTGCTCGGGTCGCTCTTCGAGTCCACGTTCGACACCGCCTTCCGCGAGCAGATCGCCTGGATCGCCGTGTTCATCCTCGTGGGCGCCGGACTCCTCTGGCTCGCCGAGCGCTGGGGCTCCCGGACACGCGGCCTCGAGCAGATGACCCGCACGGACGCGGCAGTCATCGGCGTCGGCCAGGCCATCGCCCTCTTCCCCGGCATCAGCCGCTCGGGCATCACCATCGCGACCGGCCTGTTCCTGGGCCTCGAGCGCGACGCCGCCGCGCGGTTCAGCTTCCTCATGTCCGTCCCGGTGATCGCCGGTGCCGGCCTGTGGAAGGCGCGGACGATCGTGAGCGGCGGGCTCGCCGGCGCCCAGGCGGGCGAACTCGTCGTCGGGGTGCTCACCTCGGCGATCTTCGGCTTCATCGCCGTCGCCGTCCTGCTCCGCTACCTCCGCGCCCACAGCACCGGGATCTTCATCGCCTACCGGGTCGGGCTCGCGGCGGTCGTCTTCGCGTTCCTGCTCTCCCGGTGACGACGGAGAGCTGACATGGAGGTCATGAAGCAGCTCCGCCACCGGGCCATCCGCGACCTGCTCGCACAGCGCGCGATCCGGACCCAGCAGGAGCTCGCGGCGGCCCTCCGGGAGCGGGGCTTCCGGGCGACCCAGGCCACGATCAGCCGCGATGTCGCGGAACTGGGACTCATCAAGATCGCGCGCGAGGGGACCCAGGCGTACGCGCTGCCACCCAGGCTCATCGAGGCGGAGACCTCGGGTGAGGACCGCCTGCGCAAGCTGCTGGCCGACCTGCCGGTCGAGATCCACGAGTCCGGCCTGCTCCTCGTCATGCGCACGCTGCCCGGCTCGGCCCACGCGATCGCGGCGGCCCTGGACCGTGCCCGCTGGCCCGAGGTGGCCGGCAGCATCGCGGGCGACGACACCCTCTTCGTCGCGTTCCCGGATCGAGGCTCGCTCCAGCGCATCCGGCGGCGCCTCCTGCGCCTCACGGAGCAGACCGGATAGGGGTCGCGTTTGACGCTCCGGGGGGTGGCGGCTAGGATTTGCGCCGGTCGAACTTCAGGTCCCGCGTAGCGCGCTGGGAGCCTGAAGTTCTTTTCATCGCCGGGTCCTCGCCCCACCCGTCGAGTCTCAAAGCGGGGCGACCCGTCAGCCGAACGATCCGCCCATCCATCTATCGTCAGCTCATCGGGGGCATCAAGGCACCGTGAACAAGCCCACCTATCTGTCCCAGGAAGGCCTCGACAAGCTCCGTTCGGAGCTCACCGAGATGACGAACGTGCGCCGGACCGAGGTCGCGGCGCGGATCCACGACGCCAAGGAACACGGCGACCTGTCCGAGAACGCGGAGTACGAGGACGCCAAGAACGAGCAGGCGTTCGTCGAGGGCCGGATCCAGACGCTCGAGGCACTCATCAAGAACGCGACGCTGTTCGAGCACCACGGCTCCGACCACGTCCAGATCGGCTCGACCGTCGTCGTCGACGGCGAGGATGGCATCGAGACGTTCTCGATCGTGGGGTCCACCGAGGCCAAGCCGACGGCGGGCCGCATCTCGAACGAGTCGCCCGTGGGACGCGCGCTCCTGGGCCGGCGCAAGGGCGACAAGGTCCTCGTCCACGTCCCCGCCGGCGATTTCACGTACACGGTCACCGAGATCCGCTAGCGCGGCCGCCCGGCCGGCGGCACGGACGAGCAGCCACGCCGTCGCCGGCGGACAGACCCCGGCCGGATGGCCGATCGCGGAAGCGAGGCAGACGATGGATTGGGCGGACGAGCTGGCCGCCTCGGTCAGCGGGCCGCAGGTCGTCAACGACAGCAAGACGCCGTCCGGCACCGTCCACGTCGGATCCCTCCGAGGGCCCGTCATCCTTGATGTCATCACCCGGGCGCTCCGTGCCCGCGGGCTCGACACGACGCTCCTGTACGGGGTCGACGACCTCGACCCGATGGACGCCCAGGCGCTCCTGACCCCCGACGCGGTCGAGCGCGAGATGGGCCGACCCCTCGCCCACGTGCCCGACCAGGCGGGCGACGGCCACGCATCGTACGCCCGGCATCACGCGCAGGCGTTCATCGACACGTTCGCCGGTCTCGGCATCCACCCGGACCGCTACTACTGGATGAGCGAGATCTACGCGGCCGGCGAGGTCGATCCGTTCATCCGGATCGCGCTCGACCGGGCACCGCTCGTGCGCGAGATCTACCGGCGCGTCGCGAACGTCCAGCATCCCGACGAGTGGCACCCGGTCCAGGTCGTGTGCGAGGACTGCGGCAAGATCGGCACGACGATCGTGACCGAGTGGGACGGGGAGCGGGTGTACTACGAGTGCCGGGCGACGCTCGTCACGTGGGCCCGCGGCTGTGGCCGGTCCGGCTGGATCTCGCCGTTCGGCGGCCGCGCCAAGCTCGGCTGGAACCTCGAGTGGGCGGCCCAGTGGAGCCTGTTCGGGGTCACCATCGAGCCGTGCGGCAAGGACCTCTCGACCGCCGGCGGCAGCCGCGACCGGAGCGACGCGATCGCCCGCGAGGTATTCGAGCGCGAGCCGCCGATCAACGTGCCGTACGAGTTCCTGAACATCGGTGGCCGCAAGATGTCGACGTCCAAGGGCCACGGTGCGGCCGCCCACAAGATCGTCGACGTCATCCCGCCCGACCAGCTCCGGTTCCTGTTCATCCGGCCCCGGCCGAACAGCGCGATCGAGTTCGATCCCGACGGCACGGACGCGATCCCGCGCCTGTTCGACGAGTTCGACCGGGTCGCCGACGCGACCGCGGGCCGCGCCGTCAAGGGCACCCTCCCGCCGTCCCCCGAGCGGCTGTTCGGGTATGCCGTCCTGGCGACCGATCCGGCCACCGTGGCGGCCCAGGCGGCCGCGTTCCGGCTCGCGTTCGCCCACGTGGCGTTCCTCATCCAGCAGCCGACCGTGGACCTGCCCGCGACCGCGGCCGCCGAGAAGGGCCTCTCGCTGCTGCCGCTCGAGGCGGATCTGCTGGCCGCGCGCGCGACCGCGGCGCGGCGCTGGCTGGACACCTACGCCCCGGAGGATGCCCGGGTGGCGCTGCGGATGGACGGGCTGCCGACCGAGGCGCAGGCGCTCGACGACGCCCAGACCACGTTCCTCGGGACGCTGGCCGACCGCGCCGGCGAGCGTGCGCCGGCCGGGGGAGGTGCCTGGCAGGCGCTCATCTTCGAGACGGCCAAGGCGCTCGACCTGCCGGCCGGACGGGCGTTCGCCGCCTTGTACGCGTCGTTCCTTGGTCGCACGAGCGGCCCACGGGCGGGCTGGCTCCTCGCTAGCCTTGACCGCGGGTTCGTGATCGATCGCCTCGCCGAGGCGGCGGGGCGCACGGTCGCGTCGGGAGAGCACGGATGAGCGTGGGCATGCAGCGCCTCCGGGACGACCCGGACGTCATCCGCCAGGGCGCCATCGACAAGGGCGAGGACCCGGCGGTGGTGGACGCCGCGCTGGCGCTCGACGAGCGCCGCCGGGCGCTCCTGTCCGAGGGCGACGGCCTCAAGGCCGAGCGCAACACGGCGAGCAAGCAGGTGGGTGAGGCGATCCGCGGCGGCGCCTCACCGGACGGACCCGAGGTGGCGGCCCTGCGCGCCGCGTCGACGAGGGCCGGCGAGCGGATCGCCACGATCGACGCCGAGCTGGCCGGGGTCGAGGCCCAGCTGGACGACGCCCTCCTCCGCATCCCCAACCCGCCCGATCCGGACGTCCCGGTCGGCGGCGAGGAGGCCATCGTCACGGTCAGGTCGTGGGGCGATCAGCTGCCGCGGACCCAGCCGCTCGTCGGCGAGGTCGGCGCGGACGCCCCGGCCGGCGGCGCGACCTGGGAGCGTCGACCCCACTGGGAGATCGGTGCGGACCTCGGGCTGTTCGACCTCGAGCGCGGCGCCAAGGTCGCGGGCTCGGGCTTCCCGGTCTACACGGGACTCGGCTCGCGGCTCCAGCGTTCGCTCATCAACTGGTTCCTCGACGTCCACGTGACCGAGCACGGCTTCACGGAGGTCTGGCCGCCCGTCGTCGTGAACGCCGCGTCGGCGCGCGGAACGGGCCAGATCCCCGACAAGGAAGACCAGATGTACATCGTCACGCGCGACGACCTGTACCTGGTGCCGACCTCCGAGGTCCCGGTCACGAACCTGCACCGCGACGAGATCCTGGAGGCGACGGACCTGCCGATCCACTACGCGGCGTACTCGCCGTGCTTCCGGCGCGAGGCCGGGGCGGCCGGCAAGGACACCCGGGGCATCGTCCGGGTCCACCAGTTCGACAAGGTCGAGATGGTGCTGTTCGAGAAGCCCGCCGACTCCGAGGCCGCCCTCGAATGGATGACCGAACGGGCGGAGATCCTGCTCCAGCGCCTCGGGCTGACCTATCGGGTCCGGCTCATGAGCACGCGCGAGCTCGGCTTCGTGCAGGCCCGGAAGTACGACCTCGAGGTCTGGGCGCCCGGCGTGGAGCGCTGGCTCGAGGTCAGCTCGTGCTCGAACATGCGCGACTACCAGGCGCGCCGGATGGCCATCCGCTATCGACCTGAGGCAGGCGCGAAGCCGGAGCTCGTCCACACGCTCAACGGATCGGGCCTCGCGCTGGCCCGGGTCGTCGCGGCCCTCCTGGAGACGTACCAGCAGGCCGACGGGTCGGTGATCGTCCCGGAGGTCATCCGGGCAGCCATGGGGACTGATAGGATCGGTCCGGCGGCCTGACCCCGATCCACGCGGCGGCCGCGGGGAGGTGCGACATGGCGGCTGGCTGGCAGGTCCCCGATCCGGTGCCAGGGCCGGCGCCGGGTCTCGCGTTCGCGGGCTACGGCGAGCGGCTCGTGGCGTACATCGTCGACGGCATCATCGTGACGATCGCCACGGTCGTGGTCGCGCTCATCGGCACCCTCGCGGTCGCTGGCGGCGCCGCGACGGGCGGTGTCGGGGCGGCGGTCGGCGGCGCGTTCGTGCTCATTGTCGCCATCTTCATCGTGACCATCGGCTACTTCCCGTTCTTCTGGGCACGCAGCGGGGCCACGCCGGGGATGAAGATGTTCGGCCTCGTGGTCGTGCGCGACAGCGACGGCGGTCCCATCTCCGGCGGCCAGGCGATCCTGCGGCTGTTCGGCTATTGGGTCTCGAGCCTGGTCTTCTATCTCGGCTACATCTGGGTCTTCATCGACAAGCGCCGGCGTGGCTGGCACGACCTGATCGCGGGCACGGTCGTCGTCCAGCGCCGCTGACGGGTCCGGCGGATCAGCGCCCGCCGCGGAGTCAGGAGATGGGAAGGACGATCACGAATCGGCCGTCCTTGTCCGGGTACTTGCGCTGCGGCCGCTTCCACGGCTTGAAGTCCTCGGGCAGCTTGCCGACCGGCACGAGTACGTCCGGCTTGCGCGAATCGCCCCAGATGTCGCTGTGGCGCGGATACCAGACGTCCTCGATGTAGACCGCGGTGACCGTGTATGAGCTGGTGAGGGCCGGGTCCGCTGTGGACGTGAAGCCGGACATGACCCAGCTGTGAGCTCCGCGCCAGACCATGAGGCCCACCGGCCGGTTCGTCGCCCGGAGCGACTTGGCGGCGACCTTGATGGCCGCCTTGATGCTCGTCTGGACGCTGACCTTGTAGCGGCCGTAGCCGAGCTTCGTGAGACCGGCCGCCCAGCCCTCGGGCTCGGCGGCCTTGTCGGGGGCCGGGAAGAGCGAGCGGGACAGCTTGAACAGCTCCTCCTGGCGTGCCCGGGTCCGGTTCGGCTTCTTGCCCGCCGCGATGTCCATGATGTTGGCCGAGGTCTGCATGGCCGCCGAGAGGCACCAGATCGGCGTGAGCTCGCTGACGAAGGCGCCCGGCCGGTACAGGTCCATCTTGAACGGACCCGGCTTCGCGGTGGGCTTCGGCGTCGGCCCGGTGGCGGGCGATCCCGACGGGTTCTGCCCGTCGGGCGATCCGGGACCGCCGGAGCCCGATGGAAGGACCGCGATCGAACCCGAGGCGAGCGGGCCGCCCGATCCGATCGCCGCCGCCAGGCCCGGAGAGGCCGGACCGCCGAACCCGGGACCGAGCGCGGTCCCGACCAGGGTCACGGTCCCATACAGCGAACCCGCGGCCAGCGCGACGACCGCGAGCGCCATCGCGATCGACCCGATCCGGCGGGTGCGACTGGTGCGTGGGCTGCCGTACATGATGGTCACTGTAGCGGCCACTCGACGGCCGGACGGCCGGGAAGGTGACGTCGCGCACGTGTCGGGCGCGGGCAGCGGGGCATCGCCGCAACGTCTCACCCGTAGAATGCGCGGCGGAGGGGTGGCCGAGTGGTTGATGGCAGCGGTCTTGAAAACCGCCGGGCGAAAGCCTCGTGGGTTCGAATCCCACCCCCTCCGCCACCCTGACCTCTCAAAGGCCCTTCAACGACCGCCTATCATCGCGTCCTACTTCGAGGCAGGAGGGCGGTCGAATGGATCAGCAGGGCCGAACGTTCAACGAGGATGACCTGTACGACCAGTTCCCCACCGGGGAGTCGGACGAATCCGGGCATGCGCAGGGATTCAACTCCTGGAGGCGGATCAACGACGAGTCACTGTTCACCCAGGAGGCCCTGGAGATCCCCGAGGTCCGCGCGTTCGTGGATGCGCCGTTCAGCGTCACGTACGCGCAGTTCAAGAGCAGTCATCGTGAGACCGAGTACTTCATCCACAAGCCCCATCTCGCGATGACCGGCCAGGTCGGCGGCATCGATGGTGTGGTCGACCACATCTCGGGCGAAGACCCGCACATCGGGACGTTCGTGATCAACCACGAACGGACCCTCGCCCGGTTCATCACTCGGTCGATCGTCATCGCCGACGCCGGCAGCGCCGGACAGATCATCCACAAGCAGCCCGAACCGGGCTCGTAGACGCCGAACGCACGACCGCCATGGGCTGTCGACACTGCGGAGCGTCGAACCCCGAGGGCGCCCGGTTCTGCGGCTCGTGTGGCACGCGCCTCACCGCACGCTGCACGGCTTGCGGATCGGACGTCCCGGTCGGGCTCGCGTTCTGTAACGCCTGCGGGCACCCGGTGGCGGAACGGATGGCGGTCGAGGCCGCCGGCGCCGAAGCCGGGGCCGGTGGTCCGCTGTCCGAACGCCGCCTCGTTTCCGTGCTCTTCGTCGACCTGGAAGACTTCACGGGTCTCGCCGAGTCGCTCGATCCGGAGGATGTCCGCAACCTGCAGGCGCGCTACTTCGAGGCCGCGCGTTCGGTCGTCGCCCACTACGGCGGGACGCTGGAGAAGTTCATCGGTGACGCCGTCATGGCGGTCTGGGGAGCGCCACTCGCCCACGAAGACGACGCGGAACGTGCCGTTCGGGCCGCGCTCGAGCTGCTGGCGGGCGTCGCGAAGCTGCGCGGCGCGATCCCCGGGCGACGCCTGAGCGCCCGCGCAGCCGTCTGCACCGGTGAGGCCGCCGTCACGCTCGGACTGGTCGGCCAGGGCATGGTCGCCGGCGACCTCGTGAACACCGCGGCGCGCCTCCAGGCAGCCGCTCCGTCGGGTGCGGTCCTCGTCGACGACACGACTCGGCGCGTGGTCGGCGACGCGATCACGTTCGAGTCGGCCAGCCCCGCGACGCTCAAGGGCAAAAGTCGACCGGTCAGCACCTGGCGAGCCGCCGGCCTCGCGGACGAACGACCGACCGGTCGGGCCGCCGGCCACTCCGGGCCGTTCGTCGGCCGTTCGGCCCAACTCGGGCAGCTGGTCGACCTGTATGCACGGACCGTCTCCTCCCGACGCGGGCGGAGCGTCTCCGTGTTGGGAATCGCGGGCATCGGCAAGAGCCGCCTGCTCTGGGAGTTCGAGCGTCACCTCGAAGAGCTTCCCGAACCGCTCGCCCTGCACGTCGGTCGCGCCCCGTCCTACGGCGACGGGACGACGTTCGCCCCGATCGCCGAGATGGTCCGTCGGCGCGCCCGGATCAACGATGGCTCCGAGACCGAGGTCGCCCGACGGCAGCTCGAGACGACGCTCGCCGAGTTCGTGCCCGACGAAGCCGAGCGACGATGGATCGAGCCGCGACTCGCGACGCTCCTCGACCCGGGCTCGCACGTGGCATTCGAGCGCGACGAGCTCTTCGCGGCCTGGCGGCGCTTCTTCGAGCGCGTGTCGGATTGGGCCCCGGTGCTCCTCGTCTTCGAGGACCTGCAATGGGCGGACCCGCCCCTGCTCGACTTCATCGACCATGTGGCCACCTGGTCGCGCGGTTTCCCGATCCTCATCGTGGCGGTCGCGCGCCCGGAGCTGCTGGACCTGCGTCCGACATGGGGCGCCGGGCACCACAGCTTCAGTACGATCTCGCTCGAGCCGCTGCCCGAGGAAGCGATGACGGAGCTGCTGCTCGGCCTGGGGCCCGACCTGCCGCACGGCGTCGTCCGCCGGATCGTCGAACGGTCCGGGGGCATACCGCTCTATGGCGTCGAGGTGCTCCGGATGCTCGTCGACCGGGGCCAGGCGCGGGCCGGCGACCAGGGGCTCGAGTTGCTCGACCCTCCGGACGACATGCAGATCCCGGAGACACTGCGATCCCTCGTCTCGGCCCGGATCGATGGTCTGCCGCAGCCGGAACGTCGGCTCCTCCTGTCGGCGTCGGTCCTCGGGAGTCGCTTCCAGCCCGAGGCGCTGGCCGCCATCAGCCACATGGGCCTGGCGGAGGCCCGCGCGCTCGTCGAGTCGCTCATGCGCCGGGAACTCGTGACGATCGACGATGAACTGCGGTCGCCGGGTCGTGGCCAGCTGGTGTTCGTCCAGGAGGTCGTGCGCGACGTGGCGTACAGCACGGTCTCCCGGCGCGATCGTCGGATGCTCC
Organism: uncultured Chloroflexia bacterium; assembly: GCA_963719285.1. Lineage (GTDB taxonomy): Bacteria > Chloroflexota > Limnocylindria > Limnocylindrales > CSP1-4 > C-114. Next base: position 1,098,142 of record CAVRBO010000001.1, on the reverse strand, counting down.
ACCTGGCCGCGGCCGACCACCTCGAGCTGGCGGGGGATGACGGCGTCGTCGAGGCGGTCGCCGAGCACCTCCTTGCCGCCCACGTCGCCGCCCCGACCCACCCGGATGCGCCGGACGTTGCCGGGCGGGCGGTCATCGCCCTGCGACAGGCCGCCGGTCGAGCGCTCGCCCTGCGCGTCCCGGACCGGGCGCTCACCCACCTCACTCGCGCGATCGAACTTGCGGACGATGACGAGACGCGGATCGGGCTGTGGCGGGAGGCGGCGGTCGCCGGGCGGGCGGCGGGGCGATTCGACCTGGCCGAGGCCTTCCTCCGGCAGCTCATCGAGCAGGCCACGGAGACGGGCGATCGGCCCGAGGCGGCACGCGCGCGAGCGCATCTGGCAAGCCTCCTCCTGGCGACGGAGCGACCCGGCTCCGCGCTGGATGACCTGGCGGCCGCCCTTGAAGGCGTCGGCGAGCTGCCGCTCGACGCGACCACGGCGGAGTTGAGCGGGCAGCTGGCTCGAGCCCATGTCCTGCTCGGCGACGATCGGCTGGCGCTCGATTGGGCGAACCGGACGCTCGATGCGACCGCGTCGCTCGGACTGCAGGCCGTGGCCGTCGACGCCCTCATCACGCGCGGAACGGCGCACATGCGCCTTGGAGACGAGACGTCGGGACTCGCGGATCTCCAGCGAGCGATCGACGAGGCCCAGCGGGGGGACCTCATCGGAGCTGAATTACGGGCGCGGAACAACCTCGCCTGGCTCGTTGCACCGGACGACCCGCAGGCCACGCTGGCCACGGCGCAGGAGGGTCTGGACCTGGCGACGCGGATGGGCGTCGGCGACATGGCCCTCCAGCTGGCGGAGATCGTCGCCTGGGTCGCCATCGACACGGGCGATTGGGCGCTCAGCCTCTCCGTGCTCGATGACGTCCGCGACCGGCCGCAGGCGCCGGCCCACCGGATCCAGTTCGCGGCGGCCGAAGCCACGCTGCTTGCCTTGCGGGGCGAACCGGCGGCCGGGCTCCTCGATGCCCTCGAGCCCGTCGATGCGGACACGGACCCGCAGATCCTGTCAGCCATCGACCTGGCGCGGGCATGGATCGCGTTCGTCGATGGACGCTTCGTCGACGCGGCGAGTCTCGCCCGGGCGGCCGGCGATCGGTCGCTCGGCGCCGAGCGTCACGCTGCCCTGGCCTTGGCCACGCGGTCGGCCGTCTGGTCCGGCGACCGGGCGGCCGCTGCCACGTCGATCGCACGCCTCGCCGATACGGAGATGCATGGCCGGGCCGTGGAGGCCGCCGAACGGACGCTCGGCGCAGGCGTCGCCGCACTCGACGACGATCCATCGGCCGCGACCCTCTACGCGCCGGCGATCGCCACGTGGCGGTCCCTGCGCCTGCCCCTCCAACTTGCCCTGTGCCTCGCGGAACGCGGGTCCCTTCCCCCAGCCCCCGACGACCCGTCGACCGAGTCCGCCGATGCGTTGTCGGAAGCCGAGGCGATCCTCACCGATCTCAGTGCGACGGGCCTGCTCCGCATCCTGCCCCGGGCCGCTCGAATGGTCGTGGGCACGCCGCGCGGCTGACCGTCAGGCTACGGCCCGAAGAACCTGTGGATCCGCTTGGCGGCCGCCGGATCGTGGAAGTGCTCGGCGCGCGCCGAGCCCAGCAGGGCCGTCAGGCCGAACGCGACGCCCGACTCCAAGTCGCCGCCCTGAGCGACCAGACACGTGGCGCCGGTGCGGAGCAGGTTCAGCCAGCGCGTCGGCTGAGTCGTCATGGCCGGGCGCCCGAAGTACTTTGTGTGGGTGATGCCGTTCGACAGGTCCTGCTGCGCCCAGGCGACGTTCTTCTGGAGCGCGGTGCAGCTCGGTTCGGTCGATCGGGGATAGAGGACCGCGAACAGCTCGAACATCCGGTGAGCCCAGCCAGGCGTCGCGCTCCCTCCGAGCGACCCCGCGATCGCCGCGGCGGCCTTCTGTCGGCCGGCCAGGGTCGACGGGCACAGATCGCCGGCCTTGATGAACGAGCGGGCATCGTGGGAGAAGTGCCACCACTTCTTGAGCAGATCGGTGCGCGCGGCCGCGGCGACCGATCCGGCCGGATGGGGAGCGGCGACGACGAGGTCGTGCAACCAGGGCAGGTTGGCGAGGAGGGTCCAGCCATCACGGCGGATGGCCAGGCACGACGCGTCGTGGATGGACGTGCTGAACCAGATGAGGTCGCCCCAACCGAGTTCCTGGGGACCCCACGAGGCAGGCACGTGAATCGCCGAGGTCATCGGCGAGGCCTGTGCGGTCGCCGAAGTGGTGACAGCAGCGGCAGCGGGGGACACGACCGCGATGGCAAGGACGACCGCTGCGAGCGGCGCGAACCTGGTGCGAATGGACACGGGAACCTCCAAGGGGCTGGCCGCCTGGCTATCGCCTCCCGGCGCTTCGGCCACAGCGTTGAAGGCTCACCGGAACGGCGTGGCCGGTCCATCCCTCCATCGGCCGATCGTCCCGTCGATGGTCCTGCCGCTCGTGCGCCGTGGGAACGCCGCTCCCGCTTGACGCCCGGCGTCGTTCGCGCGTACAGTCCGGCTCCGAACCGAATAGCGGGCTGTGAACGGGACGAGTACCCGTCGTGGCGTCGGCACAGAGACCCGGTGGCTGGTGGAAACCGGGGCGACGGCGGCGGTGGATGGACCCGGGAGCCTCCGGACCGAACGCGGAGTGGCAAGCGGCCACGGACGCCAGTAGGCTCCGGCGCAGAGCGCCAGCGATAGAGGGCAGCGCCGATCGGCGACGAGGTCGCCCGTCGGTCACGAAGTGCGGCATCGCCGAATGAGGGTGGCACCGCGGAAGGCTCGGCCTTTCGTCCCGGAGACGAAAGGCCGTTTTGATTCCGGGAGCGGCGAACCGCTCGGAGGCCAGGGACGATGTCGACAACCGATCCGCTCAGCCTGGGCGAGGCGAAACGCCTGGCGAGTTCCGCCGACACCATCCTCCTGCGCGCGACCCGCACGGCCGATCTCGAGACCCCGATCGGGGCGTTCCTTCGTCTGGACGACGGCGGTCCGGCCTACCTGCTGGAGTCCGTCGAGGGCGGCGAGCGCCTGGGGCGGTACTCCTTCCTCGGGACGGGGCCGCGCCGCCTCCTGACGGTCGGCGACGGCGCCGCCACGATCCAGACCCGCCCGAACAGCGTCCCCGAGTACGACCCGAACCTGCCGACCGAGACCTTCGCGACGCCCGACCCCCTCACGGCGCTGCGGGCGTTCACCCGGCGGCGCCGTGTCGCGCCCCAGGAGAGGATGCCGCGCTTCACCGGTGGGGCCGTCGGCGCGCTGTCGTACGACGCGGTGAGCACATTCGAGCCGAGCGTGCCCCGGCCTGTCGCCGACCCGGTCGGGGTGCCGCTCGCCGCGTTCATCGAATCGGACCTCGTCCTCGTGTTCGACCACCTGACCCACACGCTGTCCGCGATCGCGTCGCTCCACACCGAGACGCCGGACCTCGAGGGCCGCTACCGGATCGCCGAGGCGGCGGTCTTCGACGCCCTCGAGCGGACGTCGCGGCCGTCCGCCGCGGAGCTTGCGGGTGCCTCCACGCGTGGAGCGACCCCGGCGCGAGCCGGAGTGGCCGCCCTGGGCGAGAGCGTGATCCAGACGAGCCTGGGGCGCGACGAGTACATCCGCGCGGTCGAGGTCGCCAAGGGCGCGATCGCGGCCGGCGAGGCGATCCAGGTCGTCCTCGCCCGGCGACAGTCGATGGACCTGCCGAGCGGCCCGGACGGCAAGACGATCGACGGCATCGCGCTCTACCGGGCGCTCCGCCGGGTCAACCCGAGTCCGTACCTGTTCTTCGTCCGGACCCCGCAGTTCGAGGTCGTCGGGGCGAGCCCCGAGTTGCTCCTCCAGGTCGAGGGCGACAAGCTCACGACCCATCCGATCGCCGGTACGCGCCCCCGCGGCGCGACGCCGACCGAGGACGCGATCCTGGCCGAGCAGCTCCAGAAGGACCCCAAGGAGCGGGCGGAGCACGTGATGCTCGTGGACCTCGGCCGGAACGACCTCGGCCGCGTCGCCCGCCCGGGGACCGTCACGGTCTCGCGCTACATGGACGTGGAGCGCTACAGCCACGTCCTGCATCTCGTGTCGCACGTCGAGGCGCGCCTGGCGCCCGGCAAGGACGCCCTCGACGCCCTCCGCTCGGTCTTCCCGGCCGGCACGCTCTCGGGCGCCCCGAAGGTCCGGGCGATGCAGCTCATCGCGGCCGCCGAGGGGGAGCGGCGCGGCCTGTACGGCGGCGCCGTGGGCTACCTCGGCTACGACGGCAACCTCGACACCGCGATCACGATCCGCTCGGCGGTCCTGCGCAACGGCCAGGCCCACGTCCACACCGGGGCGGGCATCGTGGCGGGTTCGGTGCCCGAGCGCGAGTTCGAGGAGACCGAGCACAAGGCGGCGGCCCTCCGGCGGGCGATCGAGCTAGCCACGGGCGACGGTGACGAGGCCGGCCGACGGGGCCGCGGGGAGTCCGCAGCCGGCGATCCGGCCGAGCCCGCCGCGCCCACGGCACCGGGAGGCCGGTCGTGATCCTCGTCATCGACAACTACGACAGCTTCACGTTCAACCTCGTCCAGGCGCTCCAGGCCGCGGGCGCGGACGTGACCGTGCTGCGCAACGACGCGATCGATGAGGCGGGCGTCGAGGCACTGGCGACCGATCCCGAGGCGCACCTGCGCGGGATCGTCATCTCGCCCGGCCCGGGCGATCCGGAGGATGCCGGCGTGTCCGTCGCGACGATCGGCGTGGCGGCGGCACATGGGATCCCGCTCCTCGGCGTGTGCCTGGGGATGCAGTCCCTGGCGGCCGCCTTCGGGGCGTCCATCGTCCGTGCACCCACGCTCGTCCACGGCGAGGCGTCCGAAGTGACCCACGACGGCGCCGGCCTCCTCGCCGGGATGCCGCCGTCGTTCATGGCCGCCCGCTACCACTCGCTCGCGGTCGACCCGGCGACGCTCCCCGAGGAGCTGCGGGTCACGGCGATCAGCGAGGTGGACCGGGTCGTGATGGGCCTGCGCCACACCCGCCTGCCACTCGAGGGCGTCCAGTTCCACCCGGAATCCGTGCTGACCCCGCAGGGCCCGCACCTCCTTGCGAACTTCCTGCGCCAGGCCGGCGAGGGCGAGGCCGGCCTGCTCGATGCGGCATCGGGCTCGTTCGCGACGGCCGGCATGGTCCTCGCCGACGAGGGTCCGGACATCGATGCTCAGGTCGATGCCGATGCGCTCGCGGCGAGCGCCCGCGCGGCGGCCCGGCCATGAGCGACATCGTCCGGGCTGCGCTCGCGGCGGTCGTCGAGGGCCGGACGCTCTCGTTCGACGAGGCGCGCGGGGCGATGGGCGCTGTCATGGACGGCGAGGCGACGGCCGCACAGCTCGCTGCCCTGCTCGTCGCCCTGCGCATGCGCGGCGAGACGATCGACGAGCTGGCCGGGTTCGCCGCCGCGATGCGCGAACGCGTCCTGCGCGTCACGGCGCCCGACGGGGCGATCGACGTGGTCGGCACCGGCGGCGACTCCAGCGGCACATTCAACATCTCCACGACGTCGGCGCTCGTGGTCGCCGCGGCCGGGGTGCCGGTCGCCAAGCACGGCAACCGCGCGATCACGTCGCGCTCGGGGTCGGCGGATGTCCTCGATGCGCTCGGCATCCGGATCGACCACGACGCCGCCTCGGCCGGCGCGGCCCTCGCGGCGCACGGCTTCGCGTTCATGTTCGCGCCCGGCTTCCATCCGGCGATGCGCCATGCCGGCCCGACCCGGCGCGAGATCGGCGTCCGGACGGCGTTCAACCTCATCGGACCGCTGACCAATCCAGCCAGCGTGCGACGCCTCGTCGTCGGCGTCGCGGACCCTGCCGCGGCTCCACGGATCGCGGCCGTGCTCCACCGGCTCGGGACGGAGCGGGCGTTAGTGGTCCACGGCGACGGGGTGGACGAGCTGCCCCTCGACGGGTCGGGCGTCATCCACGAGGTCGACCCGGCGGGCGTCCGTGAAGTCGCGGTCGACCCTGTCGCGCTCGGACTCGCGCCGGCACCCACCTCGGACCTCGCCGGCGGCACGCCCGAGGAGAACGCCGGGCTCGTGGAGGGGGTCCTGACCGGCGACCGGGGCCCCCGGCGGGACGTCGTCCTCCTCAACGCCGCGGCCGGGCTGACGGTCGCCGGACGGACGGCCACGCTGGCCGATGGAATCGCGCTGGCCCGTGCGACGATCGACGACGGAGCGCCGGCCCGGCTCCTCGCCGACCTCCGCGCCGAGCGGGTCGCCCACGACCGCGAGGTCGCCGCGGCCGCGGAGCAGGGAGCCCCGGCGTGACGGTCGTGGAACGGGATCGGCGCCCCACTCGAGCGGCCCCCACGCCGGTGGTGGACGAGATCGCGCGCCGGCGTGCCGCGGACATCGGCGCGGAACTCGGATCGGCCACGTACGGGGAGCTCGCCCGTACGGCCGCGGATGCCCCGGCCCCGCGCGACGTTGCCGGCCGGCTCGCACGTCCCGGCCTCCACCTCATCGCCGAGATCAAGCGCTCATCGCCCTCGGCCGGCGCGATCGCCACCGCCGGCGACGACCTCGTGGCCCGCGCCCGCGCCTACCAGACTGGTGGCGCGGTCGCGATCTCCGTCCTGTGCGAACCGCACTGGTTCGGCGGCTCGCTCGACGATCTGCGGGCCGTTCGGGCGGCCGTCAGCGTCCCGGTCCTGGCCAAGGAGTTCGTCGTCGACGAGCGCCAGCTGCCGGTGCTGCGCGCCGCCGGAGCGGACCTGGTGCTCCTCCTGGCGGTCCTCCACCCGGCGCGCCGGCTGGCCCGTCTCGTCGGCCTTGCCCGCGACCTCGGCCTGGAGCCGTTCGTCGAGGCGCACGACGAGCGCGAGCTCGACCGGGCCCTCGGGAGCGGCGCCCGGCTCATCGGCCTCAACAACCGCGACCTGCGCACGCTCGATGTGGACCTCGAGCGGTCCTCGCGCCTCCGCCGGCTCGTGCCGGAGGATCGCCTGCTCATCGCCGAATCCGGCGTGCGCGAGCCAGCGACGCTGGCCGACTGGCGCGCCCAGGGGTTCGACGGCGCCCTCGTCGGCGAGGCCCTCGTCCGGGCCGTCGATCCGGCCACGGCGGCGCGTGCCTTCGTGGCCGCCGGGGCGGACCCTACCGACCCGGCGTCGCGTGCCCGCATCCCGTTCGTGAAGATCTGCGGGATCACCGACGCGGCTGGGATCCACGCGGCGGTCGCCGCCGGCGCCGACGCGATCGGGCTCAACCTCGTCGCGGGCACGCCGCGGGCGTTGTCGCTCGAGGAAGCGGTCGACCTCGCCGCGCTCGCCCGGACGGCGGCGGGTTCGGCGGCGCGGCCGCGGATCGTCGCGATCACCGCCGACGCCTCGCCCGGGGAGCTCGCGCGCATCGTCGCCCGCCTCGACCCCGACGTCGTCCAGCTCTCTGGCGATGAGACCGTCGCCACCGTCGCCGGCCTGGACCGGCCCACCTGGAAGGCGATCCATCTCCCGGCCGTCGCCAGTGGAGACCCCGCGGACATCGAGGCGGCGGCGGACGCCGTCGTCCGGCGCGCCCGCGCCCACCTCGCCGCCGGGGCCTGCGAACGGATCCTCCTCGACACGGCCGGCGGGCTCCATCCCGGCGGCACCGGCGTCCGGGTCGACGGTGGCCTCGCGGCCGCGGTCGCGCGGCAGCTGCCGGTCATCCTCGCCGGTGGCCTCGATCCCGCCTCGGTGGGTCCGGCCGTCCTCGCCGTGCCGGCGGTCGGCGTGGACGTCGCATCGGGCGTCGAGGCGCCCCGCATCGCCGGCGAGCGACCCCACAAGGACCGGCTGCGGGTCGCCCTCTTCGTGAAGCGGGCCCGGGCGGCCCGCCTCGATCGCCCGAACGCCCCGTTCCGGCCTACGCCGGTCCACCCGGGCCTGCTCGACGCGGACGCGGCCGGCCGCTGGGGCGTGGACCGCGCGTTCGGTGGCCGGTACGTCCCGGAGACGCTCATGGCTGCCCTCGAACAGCTCGAGCGTGCCTACGCCGACCTGCGCGACGACCCGCGCTACTGGGCCGAGCTGCGGGAGCGCCTGGCGACCTACGCCGGCCGGCCGACGCCCATCTACCGGGCCGACCGGATGGCGGCGGCGGTCCTGGCCGAGGCCCGTGCCCTCCACGCCGCGGGTCGCGGCACGGCCCGGCCGCCCGTGACGCTCCGCCTGTACCTCAAGCGCGAGGACCTCGCCCACACCGGCGCCCACAAGATGAACAACGCGCTCGGCCAGGCGCTCCTGACCCGTAGGCTCGGCAAGACCAGGGTCATCGCGGAGACGGGCGCCGGCCAGCACGGGGTGGCGACCGCGACCGCATGCGCCCTCCTCGGCCTGCCGTGCGTGGTCTACATGGGCGCCGAAGACGTCCGTCGGCAGGCCCCGAACGTCCTCCGGATGCACGCCCTGGGCGCCGAGGTCCGGCCGGTGACGAGCGGCTCGGCCACCCTCAAGGACGCGGTCAATGAGGCCATGCGCGATTGGGTGACGAACGTGGAGACCACCCACTACGTACTCGGATCGGCGATGGGGCCGCATCCGTACCCGACGATCGTGCGCGACCTCCAGCGCCGGATCGGCGACGAGGCCGCGGCCCAGCTCGATGCCGTCGAGGGTCGCCTGCCCGACCTCGCCCTCGCCTGCGTCGGCGGTGGCTCGAACGCGATCGGGCTCCTGAGCCGGTTCATCGGCGAACCGACGGTCCGCTTGGCCGTGGCCGAGGCGGCGGGGCAGGGGATCGCGACGGGCAAGCACGCGGCGGCGCTCGCGGGTGGGACGCCCGGAATCCTTCACGGCTCGCGCTCGCTCATGCTCCAGGACCGGGACGGCCAGGTCGTCGAGGCCCACTCGCTCAGCGCCGGCCTCGACTATCCCGGGATCGGGCCGCAGATCGCCGCGCTTGCGGTCGCCGGTCGGGTGGAGCTGGCCGCAGCCACCGACGACGAGGCCGTGGCCGGGATGCGCCTCGGCTCGGCGACCGAAGGGATCCTGCCGGCGCTCGAGACCGCCCACGCGATCGCCGTCCTGCCGCGGCTGCTGGCCGGGGTGGAGGGGTCTGGCGTGGCCTACCCGGGCGAGACGCTCGTCCTGCTCGGGTTCAGCGGACGCGGCGACAAGGACCTGGGGCACCTCGAGCCGGGCGCGGCGGCGCACGGATGACAGGGCTCGCCGAGCGGGCGGCGGCCACGACCACCGGGACGAACGACACCGGCGGCGCGCGCCGCATCGCGGCCGCTTTCGCCGCGGCCCGCGCGGACGGCCGGGCGGCCCTCGTGCCGTACGTCGTGGCGGGCTACCCGGACGCGGACGGGAGCCTCGCTGTCGCCCTTGCCGCCGCGGACGCCGGAGCGGACCTGCTCGAGCTCGGCCTGCCGTACTCGGATCCCCTGGCCGATGGCGCGACGCTCCAGCGCGCCTCGGGCGCGGCGCTCGCTGGCGGCGCCACCCTGGAACGGTCGATCGATCTCCTTCGGAGGATCGCCGCGGCTCGGCCGGGGATCCCCCTCGTACCCATGGCCTATGCGAACCAGATCATCGGTGGGGGCGACGGCCGTGCGGCTGCCACGCGGCTCGCCGAAGCCGGCGCGAGCGGGGTCATCGTCGCCGACCTCACCCCGGACGAGGGCGGCCCGTTCGAGGCGGTCGCCCGCGATGTCGGCCTCGCGGTCGTCTATCTCGTCGCCCCTACGACCCAACCCGCGCGCCGGGCGCGGATCGCGGCCCGGACCGGTGGCTTCCTCTATTGCGTGTCGCTCGTCGGCGTCACGGGCGCCCGGACGAGCCTCCCGACGTCGGTCGGGCGGCTCGTCCGCGATGTCCGCGCTGCGTCTCCGGTCCCCGTCGCCGTGGGGTTCGGCGTGAGCCGACCGGCCCACGTCCGGGCGCTGGTCCACGCCGGTGCCGACGGCGTGATCGTGGCCTCGGCGCTCGTCGACGCCCTCGGGCCCGACGGCCGGGACATCGCGCGCCTCGGTCGCCTCGTGGCGGACCTGCGGGCGGTCACCCCGCGTCAGCCATGAGCCTGCTCGTCTCGGTCGAGGCCAGCCCCACGAAGGTCTTCGCGTCTGCCGTTGACTGGCCGGGCTGGTCGCGCTCGGGCAAGACCGAGGAGCTCGCGCTCCGGGCCCTCGTCACGTACGGATCGCGATACGCCATCGTCGCGCGCGAGGCGGGCGTCACGTTCAAGCCACCGGCCGCCGCCGACCTCGAGCTCGTGGAACGGGTGGACGGCGGCGGTGGGACAGCATTCGGGGTCCCGAGCGTCGTGACCGATCTTGACCGAAGGCCGCTCATGAAGGCCGAAGCCGCAGTTCTTGCCGGCCTGGTCGAGGCGGCGTGGGTTGTCTTCGATCGCGTCGTCGCGGGAGCGCCCGCCGAGCTTCGCAAGGGTCCCCGCGGCGGCGGACGCGATCGCGACAAGGTGGTCGCCCATGTCGTGGAGTCGGACGTCGGCTACGCACGGCAGCTGGGCCTGCCGATCCGGTACGCCGATCCCATGGATGCCGCCGCCGCGCAGGCGCAGCGCGCCGCCACGCTCGAGCTCCTCCGGCAACCGTCGGACGGTTCGCCACTCGACGGTCGCCGCTGGACCGCCCGCTATGCCGCCCGCCGGATCGCCTGGCACGCGCTGGACCACGCCTGGGAGGTCGAGGATCGCTCAGAACCGGACATTAGTTAGGGACGAGCGCGCGCCCGCTCACGCCGCAGGGCGCTCGTCTCTGACCGTGGGCCTGATCCTTGTGGCGCTCCTGGCCGTTCTGCTTGGCGTCGGGCTGGCCGCCACAGGATGGCAGGGCTGAGTTTGGCTCTGGGTGTCGTAGTCGCGCTCGTCGTGTGCACTCGTGCGGCCGTCGTCGCCAGTGTCGTCATCTTGTTGGGTGGCGGCCTGCCCTAGCGGTCCCGTCGGCGGTCGCGCGCCTCCAGGGCGCGTGCGGCGGCCATGAGCCGGCGATAGATCGCCAGGAGCTCGGCCTGGGGCAGGGGACCGATGTTGGCCATCGTGGCCCGGAGCAGGACCTCGCGTTCCCGCTCCACGTCCCGGATCGCCCGGCGACCATCGGCGGCCTTCACCCGACCGACCGTTCGGGCGAGCTCGGTCCGTTCATTGAGCAAGTTCACGATCCGCCGGTCCAGCGCGTCGATGCGGCGACGCAGACGCCGCAGCTCCGGGGACTCGGGCGTCGGGCGAGTCCCGTCAGCCACCCGGCACCGTCCCGTCGGCGACACGTCGCGCGATCGAGTCGAGGGCCAGGTGATACCCGGTCTCACCCCGGCCGACGATCGATTCGAGGGCCACGTCCGACAGGAAGTTCACCTTCCGGAACGATTCGCGGGTCGATGGGTCGGACAGGTGGACCTCGATGAACGGGCGCTCGACGGCGAGCAGCGCGTCCCGGAGCGACACCGACGTGTGGGTGAGCCCGCCGGCATTGACGATCGCCACGTCGAAGTCGCGCGCATGGAGCCGATCGATCAACGCGCCCTCGTGGTTCGACTGGAAGAATCGAACAGTCAGCCCGAGCTCGTCGGCGTGGGTCGCGATGCCTGCGTGGATCTGTTCGAGTGTCGCCTTGCCGTAGATCTCGGGTTCGCGCATCCCGAGCAGGTTGAGGTTCGGGCCCTGGAGGACGAGGACGGTGGTCATCGGGCGTGGGCCCCCTTCGCGCCGGCGCCCGGCGTCGATCCGGCCGCCGCCGGCTCGGCCAGGACACTGGCGATCGCGTCGCGCACACGCTCCGGCGGGACGTCGGCACGGACGACGATGCCGTCCACGGTCGGCAGGACCCACCGCAAGTGGCCGGCGGTGTGCTTCTTGTCCGTGCCCATGAGCTCCAGCACCCGGTCGATGTCGTACGGCAGGCGGCCGACGCCAAGCCCGAGCTCGTCGAGGAGTCGTTCCGCCCGCGCTGCCCGCTCGGGCGGCGTCACCTCCAGCGCGACCCCGAGCCGGCAGGCGACCCGCAGCCCGTACCCGACGGCCTCGCCGTGGAGCAGCGTCTCGTAACCCGCGGCCGCCTCGAACGCGTGACCCGCCGAATGGCCGAGATTGAGCGCGATCCGGCCGCCGGTCGCGCCCTGCTCCCGCTCGTCGGCCAGGACGACCTCCACCTTGGCCCACATCGTCCGCTCGACGAGTTCGGCCACCGCGCCGGACGTGAAGGCCGCATCGTCGCCGCGGGCGATCGCCTCGCCGTCAACTTCGAGGACCATGAGCAGCCGCTCGTCGCCGAGGAGCGCCATCTTCACGGCCTCGCCGAGGGCCGCCCGACGCTGCCGCTCGGGCAGGCTGCGGAGCAGTCCGATGTCGACGATCACGGCCGCCGGCTGGTGGAACGCGCCCAGCAGGTTCTTGCCCTCGGGCAGGTCGACCGCGGTCTTGCCGCCGATCGCCGAATCGATCTGGGCGACAAGTGTCGTGGGGACGTGGATGACGGATACGCCGCGCAGCCAGAGCGCGGCGAGGAGCCCCGCGGCGTCGCCCAGCGCGCCGCCACCGATCGCGACCAGCGGTTCTCGGCGTTCGGCCCGCAACCGGGCCAGCGCCCGCGCAGCCGATTCGATCTCGCCCAGGCGCTTGGCGGCCTCTCCGGTGGGCAGTTCGACGATGTCGACCTCCAGCCCGCGCCCGCGCAGGCCATCGGCGATCGCCGCCCCGGCGGCCGACCACGCCCCGGGTTCCGAGACGAGGATCGCGCGACGCGATTCGAATCGCGCCAGCGCCTCGGCCACTCCGTCCGCCGCGATCCCGTCGCCGATGACGAAGCGCCCGATCTTCGTGTCCGCCTCGAGGAGTCGGGTCGTCGACGGCGGCCCGGCCGCGACGAGGTCCTCGATACCCAGGGCGATCCCGCCCGGTTCGGCGAGGGCGTTGACCCGTCGACCGGCCGCATAGAAACGCTCGCGCGAGACAAGCAGGGAGCGGACCGCCCCGATCGGGTCGCGACCCACGATCAGCGGGCGGACGGTCCGGCTGTGGCGGAGCCGCTGGGCGAGGGCCTCCGGCCGTCCGTCGAGCCAGACGACGAGGCGCCCGTGGGCCAGGCGCCACCGGTTGCGCGGGTCGACGACGCTCCCGCCGCCGGTCGCGATGACCCGCCGCACGCCGGGCGTCGGGTCGGGCTCGCCCAGGGCCTCGACCGCGGCGGCCTCGCGGAGGCGGAAGCCGGATTCGCCTTCCGCCTCGAAGATGGCCGGGATCGACCGCCCGGCGGCGGCCTCGATCGCGCCGTCCAGGTCGATGAACGCGGCGTTGTGGCGGTGGGCGATCCGGCGGCCCACGGCGCTCTTGCCGCTCCCGGGCAGGCCGACGAGGACGACGTCCATCGCCGCTCAGTCGTCCCCGCCCGAACCGGCGACATCGCTGCCGGCCTGCGGGACGCGCGCGGGGCCCGTGCCCGGAGCGCGGGCGATCCGCTCGCGGTACCGGGCCAGGTTGTCGGCCGTCTCGGCCATCGAGTCGCCGCCGAACTTGTCGAGCACGAAGTCGGCCAGCGTGAGCATCACCATCGCCTCGCCGACCACGCCGGCGGCCGGGACCACGCTGATGTCGCTCCGCTCGTAGTGGGCCTTGGCGACCGCGTCGCCGGTGAGAAGGTCGGCCGACGGCAGCGGTTTCGCGAGCGTGGAGATGGGCTTCACCGCGCCGCGGACGACGAGCGGCTCGCCGTTCGAGATCCCGCCGGTGAGTCCGCCGGCGTTGTTCGACCGGTGGATCCAGTGGCCATCCGGAGCGCGACCCTCGATGACGTCGTGGACCTGCGACCCGAACCGGCGGGTCTGCTCGAACCCCAGGCCGAACTCCACGCCCTTGACGATGTTGATGCTCATGACGGCCGCCGCAAGCGCCCCATCCAGGCGGCGGTCCCAGTGGACGTAGCTCCCGAGACCGATCGGCACGCCCTGAGCCACGACCTCGAACACGCCGCCGACCGTGTCGCCGTTGGAGCGGGCCTCGTCGATCCGGGCGATCATCCGCGCCTCCGCGTCGGGATCCGGGCAGCGCAGGGGAGAGGCGTCCGCCTCGTCCCGGGAGCGGGTCGCGCTCTTCGGGTCGAGGGCGACTCCGCCGACCTCTGCCGTGAACGACCAGACCTCGATGCCGAACTCGCGCAGGAACGCCCGGGCGATCCCGCCCGCCGCGACCCGGGCCGTCGTCTCGCGCGCGGACGCCCGCTCGAGCACGTTGCGGACGTCGTCGAACCCGTACTTGAGCGCCCCGGCGAGATCCGCGTGGCCGGGCCGGACGCGGGTGACGGGCGTCGCCCGGGTCTCGCCGCTCTCGGCACGTGCCGCGAGCTCCGCTGCCTCGGAGTCGCCGAGCGCTTCGACCTGCATGACCCGGGTCCAGTTCTCCCAGTCCCGGTTGCGCACCTGGAGGAGGATCGGCGAACCGAGGGTGCGGCCGTGGCGGACGCCGGCCAGGATCTCGGCCCGGTCCTGTTCGATCGCCTGCCGCGCTCCCCGGCCGTACCCGCGCTGGCGCCGCCCCAGGTCGATGGCGAGCGCGTCCGCGCTCAGCGCCAGGCCGGCGGGCACGCCTTCGACGGTGACTCCGAGGGCCTGGCCGTGGGATTCGCCCGCGGTCAGGAATCGCAGGCGGCCCACGCGCTACTCGCCCGCGGGCAGCGCGGCGGCCGCGACGCCTGCTCGATCCGCCGCTGACGCGTCGGCCGTGGCGTCGTCGGCCGATTCCTGGCGCGCGGCCAGGGCCGTTGCGAGCCGTTCGCGCATGAGCTCGAGCGGGGCCGACTGGCCGGTCCACAGCTCGAACTGGGCCGTGCCCTGGTGGAGGAGCATCTCGACCCCGTTGCTCGTCGCGTCCGCGCCGGCCGCCGCGGCGTCGCGCAGGAACCGGCTCTGGGGCGGGTTGTAGATGAGGTCCATGACCAGGAGGCCGGGCGGGATGATCTCGGCCGGCAGGGGCGAGACGTCGCCATGCAGCCCGATCGAGGTCGCGTTGATGAGGATCCGCGTCTTGAGCAGCTCCGACTCGATGATCGAGACATGCCAGGGCATCGCCCGCAGCTCCATGTGGGCCGCGCTCCTGGCGAAGTGCTTGACGAGCGCCTCGGCACGGTGAAGGTGGCGGTTGAAGACGACGACCCGCTGGAAGCCACCGGTGATGAGGGCGTGGGCGACGGCCCGACCGCCGCCACCGGCACCGAGCAGGACCGCCTGCTTCGGCATCTTCTGGCGGCCCACGAGCTTGTCGAGCCCGACTCGGAAGCCGGCCACGTCCGTGTTGTGGCCGACGAGCCGCTTGCCTTCCTTGGTGATCGTGTTGACCGCGCCGGTCGCCTGCGCTTCGTCGGTCAGCCGGTCGAGCAGCGGGACGACCCGTTCCTTGTGCGGGATCGTCACCTGGGCGCCCAGGAAGTCGGAGCCGCGGACCTCGTCGATCACGCCGGCCAGTTGCAGCACGGTCACGTCGAGCAACTCGTGACGCGCATCGATGCCGCGCTCGTCGAAGGCGGCCTGGAGCATCGGACCCGAGAGGGAATGGGCCACCGGGTGGCCGATGAGGACGACGCGCTTGCTCACGCCTGCACCCTTTCGAGCTCGTCGAAGAAGCCGGGGTACGAGATCCCGGCACTGCCCGAACGGGAGATCCGGGTCTCGCCCGACGCGAGGAGGCCGGCGATGGCGAACGTCATGGCCAGGCGGTGGTCGGCGAGACTGTCGGTCACCGCTCCGCGCAGCGCGGTCGGGCCGGCGATCCGGATGTCGTCGCCGTCGATCGCGATGTCCGCACCCAGAGCGCGGAGACCCTCGGCGATGCCGGTCAGGCGGTCCGATTCCTTGTGTCGGAGCTCCCCTGCACCCCGGATGACCGTCGCGCCCCGGGCCTGGGTCGCCGCGAGGCACAGGATCGGTACCTCGTCGATCGCCGCCGCGACCTGCGCCGGGCCGACCTCGACGGCGTGAAGTCCCGCTGAATGCACGGTCAGGTCGGCCATCGGCTCGCCGACGCCGTCGTCGGATCGGTCGGGCCGCTCGTCGATGCGTGCGCCCATCGCCCGGAGGAGGTCGATGATCGCCCGACGGGTCGGATTGACCCCCACGCCGCGCAGGGTCAGCTCGGCATCCGGGTGGATGGTGCCGGCCACGAGCCAGAAGGCGGCCGCCGAGACATCGCCCGGGACGTGTTCCGTGACCGCTCGCACGCCCAGCCCTCCCTGCACCGTCCAGCTGACTCCGGCCCCCGCGTCGCCGGCGTCCACTCGCTCCACCGGTACGCCTCGTGCCCGAAGCATGCGCTCCGTGTGATCGCGCGTGGCGATCGTTTCCCGGACCGTCGTCCGCCCGGCCGCCCGGAGACCCGCCAGCAGGATCGCCGACTTGACCTGGGCGCTCGGGACAGCCGTCGTGATGTCCGCTCCCCGGAGCGGGGTGCGGCCGACGACGGTCACGGGCGGAAGGGAGTCGTTCCGGCGAGCATGGAGCTGCGCTCCCATCATGCGCAGCGGCTCGATGATACGAGCGACCGGGCGGCCCCGCAACGATGCGTCGCCGGACAGGACCGCCGTCAGGCCCAGGCCCGCGAGCATCCCCGTCGCGAGGCGAAGGCTGGTCCCCGAGTTGCCGCAGTCGAGCACATCGTCGGGTTCGTGGAGCCCGTCGGCGCCGGGGGAGGCCACCCGGTAGTCGACCGTCCGGCCGTGGTCGCCGACGCGCTCGACCGTGGCGCCCAGGGCCTCGACGATACCGGCCGTGGAGCGGACATCCGCGCCGTCGCCGGCGCCCTGGATCCGGCTCTCGCCCGGGGCGAGCGCGGCCAGGAGCAGCGCCCGGTGGCTGATCGACTTGTCGCCGGGCATGCGCAGCTCCCCGCGCAGGCGGACAGCCGGGCGGACCGTCGCCATGGCATCGTCGTGCGCGGGGACCCGTGCGTCGATGGGCGAAAGGGCCCCGGTCACCGCGCGTTCCCGCCCTCGGTCGCGACCGCCGCGGTCGCCTGGAGCGGATCGCCGTGGAGGGTGCGGACCTGCTCGTGGACCGGCACCAGCGCCGCCATGAGCGCCTCGAACTGGGCGATCGTGATCTGCTGCTCGGCGTCCGAGAGCGCCTCGTCCGGGCGGGGATGGACCTCGACCATGACCCCGTCGGCGCCCACGGCGACCCCGCCCAGCGCGAGCGGCTGGACGAGCCAGCGCTTGCCCGTGGCGTGGCTCGGATCGACGATGACCGGCAGGTGGGTCAGGTGGTGGAGGAGGGGCACCGCAGCCAGGTCCATCGTGTTGCGGGTGTACGTCTCGAACGTCCGGATGCCCCGCTCGCACAGGATGACGTTGGGATTCCCGGAGCTCACGATGTACTCGGCGGCCATGAGCCACTCCTCGATCGTGGCGCCGTAGCCGCGCTTGAGCATGACCGGCCGGGCGACCCGCCCGACGGCCGTGAGGAGCGAGTAGTTCTGCATGTTGCGGGTGCCGATCTGGAGGATGTCGGCGTATTCGGCCACGATGTCGACCTGGTTGGGCTCCATGACCTCCGTGATGACCGGCAGCCCGGTCCTGTCGCGCGCCTCCGCGAGGTAGCGCAACGCCTCCACGCCGAGGCCCTGGAACGAGTACGGGCTCGTGCGCGGCTTGAACGCGCCGCCGCGGAGGATCGTGGCCCCGGCCGCCTTGACCCCGTCCGCCGTCTCGAACAGCTGATCGCGGCTCTCCACCGAACAGGGGCCGGCCATCATCGTCAGGCTCCCGTCGCCCACGGCGGCGTCGAGGACGCGGATCACGGTGTCCTCGGGATGGAACTCGCGCGATGTCAGCTTGAACGGGCGACTGATCGGCGTGACCGTCTCCACGCCGGGCAGCGCGCCGAGGCGGCTCATGAGCGTCGGCTTGCGGGCGCCCACCTCGCCGACGACTGCGATGACCTTCCGTTCCGTGCCGAGATGGTCGAACGGCGTCAACCCCTCCGACAGGATGGCGCTCTTCACCCCGAGCACCTCGGCTTCCGTGGCCGTGACGGCCATGACGACGATCATCCCAGCGGGTCCTTCCTCGACGGCGGGGAAACAAAAAAGCAGAGGTCTGGCCTCTGCTTCACCCCGGCACATCCCGTGCTCCGGATCCAGGTCCGGAAGCGGTCATGCCGGGGCGCGGTAAAAGTAGTAGCGGTCCATCGGTGTCGCGGACACTAGCCGAGCGCCCGCTCCGGTGTCAACGGCGGGCTGAGCGGGACGGCCGCACGCCGGCCTGTCGGCGCGACGCGCGGTTCGGCGTCCTGGACGATCCCCTGGGGGTCAGGGTTCGGTCGACCCCTCGGGGTCCGGTCGCCCGTCCGCGTCGCCGGGCTCGCCGGCATCATCGGCCAACAGCCGGTAGACCTGGCGACGGGCATCGCCGAGGATCCGGATGCTCTCCTGGCGGGCCTGGGCGGAACCCATCCGCTCGACCTGCATGACCGCGCCGATGAACTGGCGCACGAGTTCCGGCAGGTCGGTCGCGCCGTCGGGCGAACTGTCGGCCCATGGCCGCGGGGCGGGATTCGCCGCAGCGTCGGCGCGGCCGGCGTCGGTCAGGGTGTAGGTCCTGCGGCCATCGACCTCCTCGCTCGTGACGAGCCCCTCGTCGGAGAGGAGCTGGAGGGTGGGGTAGACGGACCCGGCGCTCGGCCGCCAACGGCCGCCGCTCTGTGCCTCGAGCGCCTGGATGACCTCGTAGCCGTGCATGGGTTTGGTCATCAGCGCCGCCACGATGAGCGGGCGGATCTCGCCGCGACGGATGAGCTGGCCGCGGCCGCCTCGGTCACGGCCGAACATGCCGCGAACGCCGAAGGGCAGGTCGCCCGACCAGGGGCCGCGCCGCGGGTCTCGATGATGGTGCCGGACGTCGGCATGGGTGCTGGTGCGGAACACGATGTTCCTCCTGTGGTGAGTACGCGTAACGTCGCGTGGCATCACGATATATCGGCATATGACGACTGTCAAGCGCCTGCCCCGATCGGCTCCGGGCGGTCGTCAGGGGACGGACATCGTCCCTCGCAGGTGGACACGTCGCGCCGAGCGGCCCGATGGCCCATGGTAGGATTCGCGCTCGCCGCGCCGCGTGGAGAGGTCGCATAGAGGTCTAGTGCAGCGGTTTGCTAAACCGCCAAGTGGGGTAACCTGCTTCGAGGGTTCGAATCCCTCCCTCTCCGCCAGTCCTCGCGCAGCGTCGCGTGCGCCCGTAGCTCAGTGGATAGAGCGTCAGGTTGCGGACCTGAAGGTCGTGGGTTCGAGTCCCGCCGGGCGCGCCACTCCCTGGCTGAGAGCGGATGCCGCGCCATCCGCTCTTGCCCTTTCACGCGTGGCGACGCACGCTGGCGACGACATCATCGTACGAGTTGATGGCCACCATGATCACGGTCCGAGAGCGTTGAGGTCGACCTTCTGATGGCATCCTCCGAGGATCTCGGCGCGGTGGAGGCCCGCCTCTGGGCGATCCTCGCGCCATACCGCGACCGGCTCGAGGACAATCCGTTGTACGGGCTGGCGACCATCCGGCGGCCCGGCGCGAAGGCCCACGACTACTTCGCGGGCGTGAAGACCGGCGGAGATCGCGTCAGCTTCTTCCTCAAACCGATCTACACGTACCCGGGCCTGCTCGATCCGCTTTCGCCGGGTCTCCGGAAGCGGATGCAGGGCAAGTCGTGCTTCAACTTCGCCCGGATCGACGAGGCCCTGTTCGACGAGCTTGCGGCGCTGACGGAGCGCTCGTTCCGGGCCTACGACACTGGCGAGGTGTCGACCGACGGAGCATCGGAACCCGCCGCATCCGACCTGGAGGTGAGGCAGGCCTGACACATCCGGCCTGGGCGCTCGGCCCGCCGAGGGCCGGCGGGGTCGGTACGCTTTGCCCATGCCTCTTCCTGTGCCGCAACCGGCACCTGCCCCTGACGCGGCCATGGTCGTGGAAGCGTATGGACTCGACCGGGCGATCGGCCCGCTGGTGGCGGCCGCGCGTGGGGAGCTCGGCCGGATCTGGCGGCTTGAGACGGCGACGGGCACATGGGCGATCAAGGAGATCTTCGAGCCCGCCATGGGGGCCGAAGCCGATGCCCAGGCGGACGTCGCCTTCCAGGAGGCCGCAGGCGCCGCGGGTATCCCGATGCCTCGCCCGGTCAGGGCAGCGGATGGAACAGTCCTCGCGTTGGTGGACGCAGGGGATCGACAGGCGACGGTCCGGGTCTACACCTGGGTCGACATCGCCCAGCCGAGGCGACGCGCGGCCGCCACCGAGGCCACGGCGATCCTGGGCCGCCTCCACGCCCTGGCGATCCCCGACGCGCGGGCGATGGATCCGTGGTTCACGGAGGCGGTCACGGCCGAGCGCTGGCGGGCGATCCTCGCCGCCACTGAAGCCGACGCGGCTCCCTGGGCTCCGACCCTCGCCCGCCTCGTGCCGCAGCTCGTCGCCGGTGAGCCCATCATCGCCGCCGGCCGCCACGAGCCCCGGATCACCTGCCACCTCGACTTCAACCCGGAGAACGTCCTGGCCGATGTGGACGGCAGGCCGGTCGTCGTCGACTGGGAGAACTCCGGCCCCGCGGCGGCCGAACAGGAGCTCGCGTCTGTCCTGGCGGAGTTCGTGCCCGATCCCGCGGACGTGCCGGCGTTCCTGCGAGCGTACGAAGCCGGCGGTGGACCGGCACGCCTGAACGACGCGTCGTCGTTCGCGATGTGCCTGGCATTCCAGTCCGAACTCGTGGCCTGGTACGCCGAGCGAGCCCTCGATCCGAAGTTGTCCGCGGAGGACCGGGCCCGGTCCGTCCACTGGATCGGCGACATCGCCGCGAACGTCTTCACGGTCGCCCGGATCGACGCCTGGCTGACCGCGGCCAGGGGCGTTGGATGATCGTCGTCGGCGGCGAAGCCCTCGTGGACCTGCTCGTCCGGCCGGACGGCAGCGTCGCGGCCGCGCCCGGCGGTGGACCGTACAACGCGGCCCGGACGATCGGCCGGCTCGGTGTCCCGGTGACCTTCGTTGGACGGTTGTCCAACGACCGGTTCGGGCGTGACATGGCCACGCGCCTGGAAGGAGATGGGGTCGCGCTGGGTTGCCCGGCGCCGGTCGCCGAGCCGACGACCCTCGCGATCGCCGAGCTCGACCGAGATGGGCAGGCTCGCTACCGCTTCTATGTCGATGGGACATCGGCCCCGCGGCTCGTGCCGGCCGACCTCGCCGAGGTGCGGGCCGCCACGTTCGATGCGGTCCACGTCGGTACGCTCGGCCTCGTGGTCGAGCCGATGGCGGCGACCCTGGAGTCGTTCGTCGAGGGGCTGCCACCGGACGTCGTCGTGATGCTCGACCCGAACTGCCGGCCGTCGGCCATCGTCGATCCGGAGACCTACCGCGCCCGCCTCGAGCGTGTCCTGGGTCGAGCGGACGTCGTCAAGGTGAGCCGCGACGACCTCGCGTACCTGCGCCCGGGGGAGGATCCGGTCGAGGCCGCGCGTGCTCTGCTGGGTGTGCCGGGCGCGGCCGGGCCGGCGGCGGTCCTCGTGACCGCGGGCGCCGAGGACGTGGCCGTCATCACGCGGTCCGGGGCCATGCGGCTGCCGGTCCCGCCCACCAGGATCGTCGACACGGTGGGAGCGGGCGACGCCTTCGGTGGCGCGTTCCTCGCGTGGTGGGTCGGTGCGCGCCTGGGCCGAGCCTCGCTCAAGGACGACGGCGCACTGCTCGCGGCAGCCATGGCCGCGATCGCGGTCGCGGCGTCAACCTGCCAGCGGCCGGGCGCCGAACCACCGCGCCTATCCGAATTGCCGGGAGATTGGGCGACGCGAACCGATAGATGACAGGTTCCGGCATGTATGCCCGGTAGTCTCGTGGTTGACGACGACGGCGATCGGCCCGTCGGTCATGCCGCGCGAGGTGTCCCCACATGTACAGCCTTGAGCTCAGCCGTGCCATGGCCGCCGATCGCGAACGCGAGGTGGAGCGGGCGATGCGTCGGCGCCGCCTGCGCGAGATCCTGGCGGTGCGGTCGACCGACCCCACTGCCCCTGGGTCGCCTCCCGGCGGACGGGCGGCCTCGTCCGGCAGTCCATGCGCACCCGCCCTCGGACCTGCGCGCTAGACCGGCGGATCGGCCGCGGCGTAGACGTTGAGGACGGCCGCGGCCCGCCGGGCGATGCGGTCGCGCATCTCCTGCGGTTCCAGGACCTCGAGGATGGAGCCGAGGCCGAGCAGACGCGACGGGACCTCCTCGGGCCAATCGAGGCGCAACCGCAGCCGCAGCCAACCGCTCGTATCGAGCGGTTCGAGCCGCTCGGCGTTGTCCACCGTCCGCCGACCGTACACGTCCGCGAGCTCGTCGAGGCGCTCCGGATCGATCCGGAGGGTCACGTCGATGTGGGGCGTGTCCCGTTCGTACGCGGAGGTCGATTCCGACCAGTACGCCGCCAGGTCGAAGCCGGCCGGCCGTTCGAACCGCTCATCCAGCGCGGTGACGCCCGCGACCCGTGACGCCCGGTACGTGCGGAACTGGCCGTCCGATGCGGCGACGAGGTACCAGACGCCCGCCTTGAGCACCACGCCGAGCGGCTCGACGACCCGCCGGACCACCTTGTCGCCGCGCTCGTAGTCGATCGCGATGCGGCGCTCGCCCCACGCCGCTTCGGCCAGCGCAGCCAGGTGCGGCACGGCCTCGCCCGTGGAGAACCAGCCCGCCGGGTCGAGATGGAAGCGCTGGACGAGTCGCGACGCGCGCGCCCGCAGTTCCGATGGGAGGGCCGCCATCACCTTGAGCTGTGCCGCCGCCACCACCGTCCCCAGCCCGAGCTCGGCGGCCGGTCCCGGCAATCCGGACATGAACAGCGCCTCCGCCTCGTCCGCGGTCATCCCCGTGAGGCGCGTCCGGTAGCCGTCGACGAGGCGGATCCCGCCGTGCGGCCCGCGGTCGGCATAGATCGGGACGCCCGCGGCGCTCAAGGCGTCGACGTCACGGTGGATGCTCCGAACGGAGACCTCGAGTTCGCGAGCGAGCTCCGCCGCGGTCATCCCGCCCCGTGACTGGAGCAGGAGCAGGAGGGACACGAGACGAGACGCACGCATGGCGATCGAAGCATACGCGGATACCTGCCGTAAGTTGTCAGGTATCGGCGGGCGCAGCCCGGCGACCGTCCCGGCGGTCCGCGGTCGGAGCGCGGCGCGGGCCTAGAATGCCGACAGGCCTCGCCACGGATCGCGGGCCGGCAGGAGGAGGCGACCGTGGAGGCGACCGTGGAACGCGTCGGGTTCGTGGGGCTCGGGACGATGGGGGCCGCCATGGCCGGCCACCTCGGTCGAGCCGGCTATCCGCTCACCGTGTGGAACAGGACCCCGGGGCGCGCCGCGGATCTCGTGGCCGGCGGCGCACGGGAGGCGACCACGCCCGCCGAGCTCGGCGCGGCGTCGGACGTCGTCGTCCTCTGCGTCTCGGACACCCCCGACGTCGAGGCGGTCCTGTTCGGTCCTGCCGGCGTGAGCGAAGGGCTGGCCCGCGGTGGGCTGGTGATCGACTGCTCGTCGATCAGCGCATCGTCCACCCGCACCTTCGCGGCCCGCCTGGCCGAAGGCGGGGTGGACTACGTGGACGCGCCCGTCTCCGGCGGGAGCGAAGGTGCCCAGAAGGCGACCCTGACGATCTTCGTCGGCGGCGAACCGGACGCCGTCGCCCGCGCCCGTCCCGTCCTCGAGAAGCTCGGCTCCACGATCACCCATTTCGGACCGGCCGGCTCGGGCCAGGCCGTGAAGTCGGTCAACCAGGTGATGATCGCGGGCGTCTACATGGCCGTCGCCGAAGGCCTCGTCCTTGCGCTCAAGGCCGGACTCGAACCGGACCAGGTCGTGTCCGCGCTGGGCGGCGGCGTCGCCGGAAGCTGGATCCTCGCCAACCGGAGCGCCCGCATGCTCGCCAACGAGTACCCACTCGGGTTCAAGACCAGGCTCCACCTCAAGGACCTGGGGATCGCCCTGAACCTCGCCCGGGAGCTCGGGGCGGTCGTGCCGCTGGCCGGGCTCGCCGCCCAGCTGGAGAACGGGCTCGTGGCGCGGGGCTACGGCGACGAGGACATGTCGAACCTCGCCCGCGCGATCCGCGACCTGTCGGGCATGGAGTAGGGAGCCTTCCCCCCGGGCCGGACCCGGAGCGCGGTCAACCGCCGACGGACGCGCCCAACGGGGTGGACAGCAGGAGCGGTTCGCCCAGCCGGGCCGCGTATTGAGGCCGGAAGCGCTCCATGTTGTAGAGCGTCGCCACGTCGACCCTGCGCGGCCCGAGCGTCGGGTCCGGCAGCGGCGCATGGGCGTACTTGCCCTCGCGGATGGCGACCATCCGTCCCGTCTGCCCGTCGGCCAGGAGGTCCATGGCGACGTTCGCGAACGTCGTCGCGACGAGCTGGTCGAGCATGTCCGGCTGGCCGGACCGCAGATCGTAGGTGAGCTCCGACGCGACGGTCTCGATGCCGGTCCGGCTCTTGAGCTCGATGGCCAGCGACTCGCCGACGTTCGCCTTGTGGCGGTGGCCGAACGCGTCGCTCTCGCCCACGTCGACCATCTGGGCGCCCTGCCAGATCGCGCCCTCGGCGGTGATGACGAACGCGTAATGGGAGGGGTTGTCGGCATGGTCGGCCGCGAGGACGCCGGCGAGCGCATCCAGGTCGTACGGCGCTTCCGGGATGACGCACCGACCGGACGTCACGTATGCCGTGAACAGCGCCGAGAAGCCGGCGTCCCGGCCGAAGATCCGGAAGACCCCGATCCGCTCGTGCGATCCGAGGGTCGTCCGCTGGCGGTCGATGAGCTCCTTGGCCCGGGTGATGGCCGACGAGAAGCCGATGCAGTACTCGGTGCCCTGGACGTCGTTGTCCATCGTCTTGGGGATCGCGATGAGGGGCACGCCCTGGTCGGCCAGCACGCGCGAGAACGACAGCGTGTCGTCGCCGCCGATCGTGACCAGCTGGTCGAGCCCGAGTTCCGCGACGTGCTCCATGACCAGCGGTGTCAGGTCGAAGGTCTTGTCGTCGACCCGGTACGCCTCGCGCCGATCCTCCGCGAGCCACGACGGCAGGCGTTCGAGGCCCATCTTGCGCGGGTTCGTCCGCGACGTGTGGAGGACGGTGCCGCCGGTCCGGTCGATCGTCCGGGTCGAGATCCGGTCGAGGACCCGGATGTACTCGGGATCCAGGTTGCCGTCGCCCCGGACGCGGCCGTGGGTCAGCCCCTCCCACCCGCGCCGGATCCCGAGCACCTCGTAGCCCTGCTCGGTCGCCCGGTAGGTGACGCTCTTGATGACCGAATTCAGGCCCGGTACGTCGCCGCCGCCCGTAAGGATCCCGATCCGTCGCGCTCGCGCCATCGCCTGCTCCCATCGCGCTCGTCAGCGGGCCGTCCCGGCCCGGAAGTCCTGCCCCGGAAATCCTAGCGCGTGGGAACGCCCGCCCGCCTGAGAGCCGGTCGTGGCCTGTATAGTCGGGACGATGAACTACGAACTCTTCATGGGCGAGGCGCTGGCCGAAGCGAAACTCGCGGTCGGTCGCGGCGAGCGCCCGATCGCCGCCGTCGCCGTCGTGCGCGACGCGATGGTGGCCCGCGGACACGACCGGGTGGAGGCGTCCGACGACCCTACCGCCCACGCGGTGATCGTCGCCCTGCGCGAGGCCGCCCGGAAGCTCGGTCGCGCGGAGCTCCGCGACGTCACGATCTTCGCGACCCTCGAGCCCTGCGCCATGTGCGTCGGGGCGCTCCTCGAGAGCGACTGCGAGGCGCTCGTGTACGCGCTGCCGAATACCCTGGAGGGGGCGGCCGGGACGGTCATCCAGCTCGCCCAGCACGACGCGCTGCCTCGCCGCCTCAAGGTTGTCAGCGGCATCCGGCGCGACGAGGCCGAGGACCTGTTCACCGCGGCCGGCGATCGAGCCGTGTCCGGGCTCGCGAGCGGCGCCGGCTCCCGGGTCGCCCGGGCCTGACCGGGCCCTTTGGTATCCTCTCCCGCGGAGAGGTGTCCGAGTGGTTGATGGTGCCGCTCTCGAAAAGCGGTGTGCGAAAGCACCGCGGGTTCGAATCCCGCCCTCTCCGCCATCAGCCGCAGCAAGCGCCGTCGTCCGCCCGCGGAGAGGTCGCCTAGTGGCCTAGGGCGCCGCACTGGAAATGCGGTATGGGGCAACCCATCGCGGGTTCAAATCCCGCCCTCTCCGCCAGTCCCTCCGTCCGCTGGGCGTGCCCCGCCTCGATCCGCCCAGACCCGGCCAGATGGCGGCCGTCGTTGCATTCGGCCCGGATGCGCCCCCCGATCCGCCCAGATGCAGGCCAGATGCCGCCCGTCGTTGCATTCGGCCCGGATGCGCCCCTCGATCCGCCCAGACCCGGCCAGATGCCGGCCGCCGTTGCATTCGGCCGGATGCGCCCCTCGAACCGGCCAGATTCAAGCCACGACACCTCGAGGCCGGGTCGGAAGGGGCAGATCGACCTCGCGGTGACGTTTCGGCGCTCGACCGAGCACGGGGTGGCGTCCGGATCGGCCCCGATCAGGCGCCGCACCCGCCCGCAGGTGGCCCGGAGCTCAGGTGGTTTGAATCTGGCCATCTCCGCCCCGCGGGGGGTTAAGGGGCGCGGCCCCCATACCGGTCGCCGCCGATCGGCTCCGCGATCCCGTGGGCGCTCCCGCCTGGCCCGACATCGGCCGGGCGCCGCATGACCCTCGGCGGAGCCACGTGCGACGGGCTCGGGAAGGGCGGGCTGGTATGCTTCCCGGGCCGTGCTAGGCGGGGAACTAGCGGTGCCCTGTACCTGCAATCCGCTCCAGCAGGGCTGAATCCCCTCCCGAGGTCCCCGATCCTGACAGCCGCGATCCGTGCGACGTCGAGGACCGGGTCCCGCGCAGCGGCGACTCGTGAACCGTGTCAGGTCCGGAAGGAAGCAGCACTAAGCGATCAGCGTCGGGTGCCGCGGAATGGCCTGGTCTGAGTCGTACGGATCGATGGGCATCGGGAAGACCGGATCGACGGAGGGTGCACGGCCGATCACGATCTCTGGGCGCCGTCGACCGCAGCGCGCGGCGAGGGCGTCCAGCGTCCGTCGCAACGCAGGAGTGCCGTGACGTCGACCGCCCAGGATCAGGTGCAGCCCGGACCCGGCGCGGCCGACGGGTCGCCATCCGGTGCGGCCGGGCCTGGCGCCGACGGATCGCCGCCGGGCGCCGACGGGTCGCCGTCCGGCGCCGTGGAGCGGGCGACCCCGCACCAGGCGATCTACCGGGCCTGGCGGGCCCAGACGTTCGCCGGCATCGTCGGCCAGGATGCCACCGTCACCGCGTTGCGCAACGCCGTCCGGACCGATCGGGTCGCGCACGCGCTCCTGTTCGTGGGTCCGCGCGGGACCGGTAAGACGTCGATGGCCCGGATCGTCGCGAAGGCGCTCAACTGCACGGACCTCCGCGACGGCGAGCCATGCGACCGCTGCCCGGCCTGCGTGGCCGTGCGCGAGGGCACCTCGCTCGACGTCGCCGAGATGGACGCGGCCTCGAACAACAAGGTCGACGACATGCGGGACCTGCTGCCCCGGATCGCGACGGCCCCGTCCGACCTGCGGCGCAAGGTCTTCATCATCGACGAGGTCCAGCGGATCAAGGAGGGCTGGGATGTCCTCCTCAAGACGCTCGAGGAGCCGCCCGACCACGTCGCATTCATCTTCTGCACGACCGACGCGGGCGGGATCCGGCCGGCCATCCTGTCGCGGGTCCAGCGCTACGACTTCCGCAAGCTCACGGTCGACCAGATCGCCGGCAAGCTGCGCAACATCCTGGCCGAGATCGGCCGCGACGTCGACGACGACGCGATCGACCTCATCGCCCGGGCCGCCGCGGGCGGGATGCGGGACGCCGAGTCGATGCTCGACCAGCTCCTGTCCGGGGTCTCGGACCGCCTGACCGCCGACCGGGTCCGGGACACGCTCGGGCTGGCCAGCGGCGAAGCGGTCGACGGGTTCGTCACGGCGCTGCTGACCGGCGACGGCCTGGCCGGCCTGGCGATCCTGGACGACCTCGACGAGCGCGGCCGCGACATACGGACGTTCCTCGACCAGGTCATGGAGGCCGTCCGGGCCCGGCTCGTGGCCGGCCTGGCGGGCGGCGGCGACGACGGCAGGGAGCGCCTGACGACGATCGGTCGCCGGCTCGCCGCGATCGATCCGGCGCGACTCGGCCCCGGCGGCCTGCGCTTCCAGCTCGAGCTGGCGGTCCTGGATGACGGCGCGGTCCCGGCCCCATCGGTCGGCGCCCCGGTCATGGTCGAGCGACAAGCACCACGTCCAGTCGCTGCGCCGGCGGCAGCACCGCCTCCTCGTCCCGTGCCCGTCGCGCACGTGGAGCCGCCGCTCCCCGAACCGGAGTCGCCGCCCGAGGTGATGCCGGAAGCCGATGGTCCCCCGGCCGAAGACGCCGCGGTGACGCGGCGCACGGAGCTGTCGGACGAAGGGCCCGCGGCCGATACCGCGCGAGCACGACCCGCGGGCGAAGGCGCCGCGACCGCGCGGCGGACGGAGCTGCCGGACAGAGCCGTCGCCGCGACCACCGGTCCGGGGCCCACGGCGGACATGGATGCGCTCCTCGCCGCCTGGCCGGTCGTCGTCCGCGAGATGAGCCGGCTCCCCGCGCTGAAGCAGCTGATCATCGAATCGCGCCCGATCGCGGTCGAAGAGGGGGTCGTCACCCTCGGCTTCCCGGAGGGACGAGCCTTCCTGCGCGACGCTGCCGACAAGCGCAAGAGCGCCATCGAGGACGGGCTCGCGAAGGTCATCGGCAGGGCCGTCCTCGTCCGCTGCGTGGTCACGAACCTCGACGCGTACCCACCGCTGACCGAGGATGCCGATGCCGAGCGGTTGCTCGCCGAGGCTCGCCGGATCTTCGCCGACGACCTCGCCGACGTCGGTGAGGTCACCTGACCGCCGGTCACGGCCTGCACGGCGCGCCGGCTTCCCGCAGACTGGACCGCGTCGACCGAGCACAGGAGGAGCGAGCCCATGGGGATGGCGAACCTGCAGCGCATGGCGCAGCAGATGCAGCAGGGGCTGGCCCGCGTCCAGGAGGAGCTCGCGACGACGATCGTCGACGGGTCCGCCGGAGGCGGGGTCGTGACGGCCCAGGCGACCGGCAAGCAGGAGTTGGTGAGCGTCACGATCGACCCGTCGGCCGTGGATCCCGCCGATGTCGAGATGCTCCAGGACCTCGTCGTCGCGGCGGTCAACGACGCGCTGCGCGCGTCGCGCGAGGTCGCCGAGGAGAAGATGGCAGCCGTGACCGGCGGGCTTCGCCTGCCGGGGATGTGACCGCGGAGCGTTCGTGCCCGCCCCGCTGATCGAGCCGGTGGCCCGGCTCATCGAAGCCCTCGCCCGCCTGCCCGGCATCGGACCGAAGACCGCCCAGCGGCTCACCTATCACATGCTTCGCGCGCCCGATGCGGAGGCGCGGGCCCTGGCCGAGGCGATCGTGTCGGTCCGCGACAAGGTCGTCTTCTGCTCGACCTGCTTCAACATCAGCGACACGCCGGTGTGCGGCATCTGCACGGACGCCCGGCGCGACCAGACCCGCCTGTGCGTGGTCGAGGAGCCGCTCGACGTCCTCGCCCTCGAGCGGACCGGTGAGCTCAAGTGCCTGTACCACGTCCTCCACGGGGCGATCTCGCCGATCGACGGGATCGGTCCCGACCGGTTGCGCATCCGCGAGCTCCTCGGCCGCGCCGATGCCGCGCGCGCCGAGGGGCATGCCTTCGACGAGATCATCCTCGCCACGAACCCGACCCTCGAGGGCGAGGCGACGGCGATGTACCTGGCCGAGCGGCTCGAGGGGGTCGTCGGTTCGATCACCCGGATCGCCCGCGGCATCCCGGTGGGCGGGGACCTCGAGTACGCCGACGACGTGACCCTCATACGGGCGCTCCAGGGACGGCGGGCCGTCTGAGCCGATGCGCGAGCTCATCGTCGAGATCCTGCTTCGACTGTCGCGTGTCCTCGCGGCCACCGTCCTCGGGGCGATCCTCTATGTCGTCCTGACCGGCGTGTTCGCGGTGGCCGGGACGCCCGAACTGGCGGTCCTCGCCTGGCTCGCCGGCGCGGCGTTCGTCCTGCTGGTCGAGACGAGCCCCATCTGAGGCTGCGGACGGGCGTTCGCGGGCGTCCGCGGTCCGGACCTTCGGGCTCGCCGGGACCGGACGACCGGCCCGTTTGACGCCCCGTCACGAGCCCCGCTATCATCCGCCCTCGTTGCCCCGCGTCGGGGCGTCGTCCCGGTTCGGAAAGGCCGATCGCCGGGGCTCCGGTCGGTTTGACACTCATGGCTCAAAGCCCCATCATCAGGGCTCTGCGCCGGTGGCGGTCACGCCCTCCGGGGCGCTGCACCTTAACAACTGAAGAGTGGCAGGAAATCCGGAAGGATGTGCGAGCGGACAGACCCTTCGAGAACTGTCACGACCGCAAGGTCGTGCAAACCTTTGGAGAGTTTGATCCTGGCTCAGGATAAACGCTGGCGGCGTGCATGAGACATGCAAGTCAAACGGACGATCGGGGTTCGCTCTGATCGTTAGTGGCGGACGGCTGAGTAACGCGTAGGTGACCTGCCCCGAAGTGGGGAATAACTGCCCGAAAGGGTGGCTAATACCGCATGTGGTGGTGCGTTCGATCGCACCAGTAAAGCCGCAAGGCGCTTCGGGAGGGGCCCGCGTCCGATTAGCTCGTTGGTGAGGTAACGGCTCACCAAGGCGACGATCGGTAGGTGGTCTGAGAGGACGATCACCCAGACTGGGACTGAGACACGGCCCAGACTCCTACGGGAGGCAGCAGTCGGGAATTTTGCGCAATGGACGAAAGTCTGACGCAGCAACGCCGCGTGAGGGATGAAGGCCTTCGGGTTGTAAACCTCTTTTTCCAGGGAAGATAATGACGGTACCTGGCGAATAAGTCACGGCTAACTACGTGCCAGCAGCCGCGGTAATACGTAGGTGACAAGCGTTGTCCGGATTTACTGGGCGTAAAGAGCGCGCAGGCGGTCGTTCAAGTCGAGTGTGAAAGCCCCCGGCTCAACTGGGGAGGGTCACTCGATACTGATCGACTCGAAGGCAGGAGAGGGAAGTGGAATTCCCGGTGTAGTGGTGAAATGCGTAGATATCGGGAGGAACACCAGTGGCGAAGGCGACTTCCTGGCCTGTTCTTGACGCTGAGGCGCGAAAGCTAGGGGAGCAAACGGGATTAGATACCCCGGTAGTCCTAGCCGTAAACGATGGACACTAGGTGTTGGTGGTATCAACCCCGCCAGTGCCGAAGCTAACGCATTAAGTGTCCCGCCTGGGGAGTACGGCCGCAAGGCTAAAACTCAAAGGAATTGACGGGGGCCCGCACAAGCAGCGGAGCGTGGGGTTTAATTCGACGCAACGCGAAGAACCTTACCAGGACTTGACATGACCAGGACAGCGGCGGAAACGTCGTCTTCCCGCAAGGGACCTGGCCACAGGTGTTGCATGGCTGTCGTCAGCTCGTGTCGTGAGATGTTGGGTTAAGTCCCGCAACGAGCGCAACCCCTACCGTGTGTTGTATCACTCACACGGGACTGCCGAGAGAAACTCGGAGGAAGGTGGGGATGACGTCAAGTCAGCATGGCCCTTACGTCCTGGGCTACACCCACGCTACAATGGCCGGTACAACGGGCTGCGAAACCGCGAGGTGGAGCGAATCCCTTAAAGCCGGTCTCAGTTCGGATCGTAGGCTGCAACTCGCCTGCGTGAAGCCGGAGTTGCTAGTAACCGCCGGTCAGCATACGGCGGTGAATATGTTCCCGGGCCTTGTACACACCGCCCGTCACGTCATGAAAGCTGGTAACACCCGAAGCCGGTGGGCCAACCGCAAGGAGGCAGCCGTCGAAGGTGGGATCGGTGATTGGGACGAAGTCGTAACAAGGTAGCCGTACCGGAAGGTGCGGCTGGATCACCTCCTTTCTAGGGAGTCGTCAGTCGGGGTCCTCGGTGGGACCGCGACGCTAAGGACTTCCAGGTTGATCGCACGGTCGATACGCGTTCCCAGCCAGGGTGGGGCGCGACGACGGGTCTTTCGGGACCTGGCGGGACCGGAGGCGACCTTGGCGAATCACCGAACCGTTCCTACGTCCGGACGGAGTTCCTGCCACTCTTCAAGTGTTACGGTGCAGCCGCCGGCCCTCTGGCCGGCACCGCCCCGGCGGGCGTTTAGCTCAGCTGGTTAGAGCACTGCCCTGATAAGGCAGAGGTCTCTGGTTCGAGTCCAGAAACGCCCACCATCCTTCGTCCACCTTCGAACGCACGGGGACGTAGCTCAGCTGGTAGAGCATCTCCTTTGCAAGGAGAGGGTCAGGAGTTCGAGTCTCCTCGTCTCCACCACCCTCACCGGCCGAGTCGTCCACAGCGGAGGTCCGGAACCTGAGCAAGGCAGCACCTCAGCCGAATTGAAGAGCTCGGGTCCAACCCCGAGATGACCCTCGGGTCCCAGGGATGCTGTCGATCGTGACGGCTCGGAGGCTGGTCCTCGAGCCGTCATCGTGTGTCTGGCCCGCATCGATCACCTGATCCGTGTCCTCCCCCGGGAGGCCACCGACCAGCGGATCGCTGGAACGGACGAGTCGCAGCGACTCGAACGTGGGGGCCGGTTCGAACCGGCCGCACCTTACCAATCGGAATATGTTTCGGCAATCGAAGAACTTCGATTTCGCCGAGTTAAGGATCATCCCGATCCAAGAGAACCCCACACGCTGCTGGCCGACCTGGTCAGAGGCTGAAGGGGGTCAAGCTACAAAGGGCACGGGGTGGATGCCTTGGCGCCAAGAGCCGATGAAGGACGTGGCAGGCTGCGAAAAGCTTCGGGGAGTCGCGAGCAGACGTTGATCCGGAGATGTCCGAATGGGGAAACCCGGCTGGGGTCATGCCCAGTCCCTCCTGGTTGAATCAAATAGGCCAGGTAGAGGTAAGCCAGCGAACTGAAACATCTCAGTAGCTGGAGGAAAAGAAACACATTCCCTGAGTAGTGGCGAGCGAAACGGGAACATGCCCAAACTCACTCAGCGCGATAGGCGGTAGCCGTTTCTGAGTGGGGGTTGTAGGAGTTGATCATCGAGACCCTACCGGGTTTCGGCGGAGTTACAAAACCATTCGCTAGTCGAACCGGTCAGGAAAGGCCGGCCATAGAGGGTGACAGCCCCGTAGACGAAAGCGACATGGTCTCCGCGATCGACCACCTGAGTACCACGTGGAAGGTCTCTCATGTGGGAAACTGGGCGGACCACCGTCCAAGGCTAAATACTCTTGGCGACCGATAGTGAACAAGTACCGTGAGGGAAAGGTGAAAAGCACCCCGGAAGGGGAGTGAAATAGTACCTGAAACCTCGTGCCTACAAGCAGTCAGAGGGTGTTGCCGAGTGATCGGTAGCCTGATGGCGTGCCTTTTGAAGAATGAGCCGACGAGTTACGTGCACGTGGCGAGGTTAAGTCCGCGAAGGACGGAGCCGGAGCGAAAGCGAGTCTGAATAGGGCGCTTAGTCGCGTGCAGTAGACCCGAAACCGAGTGACCTATCCATGGCCAGGGTGAAGCGGGAGTAATGTCCCGTGGAGGCCCGAACTCACTAGCGTTGAAAAGCTAGGGGATGAGCTGTGGATAGAGGTGAAATGCCAATCGAACTCGGAGATAGCTGGTTCTCCCCGAAATAGCTTTAGGGCTAGCCTCGGGCGTTCAATCACGGGGGTAGAGCACTGGATGGGCTAGGGGGCTTCCCGCTTACCAACCCCAACCAAACTCCGAATCCCGTGATTCAAGAGCCCGGGAGTCAGACTGCGAGGGCTAAGCTTCGTGGTCAAAAGGAAAACAGTCCGGACCGTCAGCTAAGGTCCCTAAATCCAAGCTAAGTGGTAAAGGATGTGGGTTCGCATAGACAACCAGGATGTTGGCTCAGAAGCAGCCATCATTGAAAGAGTGCGTAACAGCTCACTGGTCAAGTGAATCTGCGCCGAAAATTCAGCGGGGCTCAAGCTTGGTACCGAAGCTACGGACTGGTCGATCGGCTTGCCGGTCGACGAGTGGTAGGGGAGCGTTCCGTCAGCAGTGAAGGTCGACCGTGAGGACGGCTGGAGTGGGCGGAAGTGCGAATGTCGGCATGAGTAGCGCAATGTGAGTGAGAATCTCACACGCCGTAAGCCTAAGGTTTCCTGAGGAAGGCTCGTCCACTCAGGGTCAGTCGGGCCTAAGCCGAGGACTAACGTCGTAGGCGATGGACATCCGGTTGATATTCCGGAACCACCAAGGATCGTTTGCACCGCAAGGTGTCGCCTGGGGGTAGGTGATCGGAGGTTGGCTGGCGCAAGCCAGTCGAGTCCAGGAGCCGAGCCCAGGTGAGAGCAAGGGCATGACACGGCACGGTAGTTCGAGCGCGTTTTGGCTATACGCGTCTAAGCAGGTAGGGGGAGAGGACAGGTAAATCCGTCTTCTCATTCCAAACCCCGAGCAGCGAATGAAAGGGGCGCATGCCCCAATTCGAGTGAGCCGAGCTGGCAAGAAAAGTGTCTAGCGAGATCTTAGGTGTCCGTACCGCAATCCGACACAGGTAGGCGGGTAGAGCATACCAAGGCGATCGGGAGAACCCTCGTTAAGGAACTCGGCAACATGGCCCCGTAACTTCGGGATAAGGGGCGCTTCGCGACGACTGCTTGCAGTGGTCGATCGAAGCCGCAGTGAAAAGGCCCAGGCGACTGTTTAGCAAAAACACAGGTCTCTGCGAAAGCGAAAGCTGACGTATAGGGGCTGACGCCTGCCCAGTGCCGGAAGGTTAAGAGGAGGGGTGCAAGCTCTGAATCGAAGCCCCGGTAAACGGCGGCCGTAACTATAACGGTCCTAAGGTAGCGAAATTCCTTGTCGGGTAAGTTCCGACCCGCACGAATGGCGTAACGATCTGGGCGCTGTCTCAACGAGGGATCCGGCGAAATTGAAGTACCTGTGAAGATGCAGGTTACCCGCGATAGGGCAAAAAGACCCCGTGGAGCTTTACTGCACCCTGTCATTGGATCGAGATTTAGCTTGTGTAGGATAGGTGGGAGGCTGAGAAACTGGGGCGCTAGCCTCGGTGGAGCCAACGTTGAAATACCACCCTTGTTGGATCTTGGTTCTAACCGCGACCCGTGATCCGGGCGCAGGACAGTGGCAGGCGGGCAGTTTGACTGGGGCGGTCGCCTCCTAAAGAGTAACGGAGGCGCCCAAAGGTTCCCTCAGGCTGAATGGAAACCAGCCGTAGAGTGCAAAGGCATAAGGGAGCTTGACTGCGAGACCCACAAGTCGAGCAGAGACGAAAGTCGGGCTTAGTGATCTGGTACCTCCGAGTGGAAGGGGTATCACTCAACGGATAAAAGCTACCCCGGGGATAACAGGCTGATGGTGCCCAAGAGTTCACATCGACGGCACCGTTTGGCACCTCGATGTCGGCTCGTCGCATCCTGGGGCGGAAGTACGTCCCAAGGGTTTGGCTGTTCGCCAATTAAAGCGGCACGCGAGCTGGGTTCAGAACGTCGTGAGACAGTTCGGTCTCTATCCATCGTGGGCGAAGGGAACTTGAGAGGAGCTGCTCCTAGTACGAGAGGACCGGAGTGGACGAACCGCTGGTGTGCCAGTTGTCCTGCCAAGGGCACCGCTGGGTAGCTATGTTCGGTCGGGATAAGCGCTGAAAGCATCTAAGTGCGAAGCTCGCCTCAAGATGAGGTTCCCCACCGGGTCAACCGGGTAAGACCGCAGGGAGACTACCTGTTTGATAGGCCGCATGTGGAAGTCCGGTGACGGATGAAGCTGAGCGGTACTAATGGTCGAGGGCTTGACCTCTTCAGCTACTGACCAGGTGTCAGCAGCTGGATCGCGATGATCCACGCGCCACGTGTGGCGCGATAACTCGAATATCGAAGTTCTTTGTGGAACGGCGACGCGTGTTCAAACACGCCGCTCGTTCCGTGCCGAGACGTTCCGACGCACAGAATCCTGGTGACTCTAGCGGAGAGGCCACACCCGTTCCCATCCCGAACACGGAAGTTAAGCTCTCCAGCGCCGAAGATACTGAGAGGGCAGCCTCTCGGGAACATAGGTCGTCGCCAGGATTTTGTCGTTTCCGGGGTGGATCCGTGGGTCCGGCCGACCGCTCCGAGCCTGATCACGAACCATCGGGGCGCCGGCGGGCGGGCGGGTAGACTTCGACCGATGACGAGC
This sequence comes from uncultured Chloroflexia bacterium, assembly GCA_963719285.1. Taxonomy (GTDB): domain Bacteria; phylum Chloroflexota; class Limnocylindria; order Limnocylindrales; family CSP1-4; genus C-114. The sequence goes on along the minus strand of CAVRBO010000001.1, from coordinate 1,061,857 downwards.
GAGAACGACTCCGCCGGCGGCCCGTCCGGATCGGCGCCCGGAACGCCGACGAGCACGGCCGATCCGAGCGCGTGGACGATCGACCCGGGCCACCCGGCCGCCGATCCGACCCGTCCGACGGGGACGCGCCCGCCGGTGCCCCTCTCCGGCCGTGCCACGGCGGCGGTCATGTGCCCGTTCCTGGCGACGGAGTCCGGCGCATGGAGGGCGGCATTCCCCGTCGGCGACCACCGCTGCACGGCGGTGGTCCCCGCGGTCCGCATCGCGCCCGCCAAGCAACGACGGCTCTGCCTCACCGCGGATCATGCGACCTGCGCGACATATGTCGCGGCCCAGGAGCTTCGCGGCAGTACCGGCGGCTCGATCGCGGGCGGTCTCGCGGGCGGTGACGATGACACGAGACGTCGGCGGGCGATCCCGGCGACCACGCCGGTGCTCCTCGAGCGGATCCGGCCGGCACTGCCGATCCCGGCCACCATGCAGCGCGGCGTCGGCCAGATCGTGCTCGTGGGGTTGCTCGCGATCGCATTCCTGGCCGTCTTCTTCGCCCGCCTCGGCGCCTCGCCCGCGACGGCGCCATCGCCATCCCCGTCGGTCGCGGTCGTCGCCAGTGCGAGTCCGTCGGTATCGGCGCAGCCCACCGCGAGTCCCTCGCCGTCCGCCTCGCCGTCCGCCTCGCCGACTCCCAGCCCGTCGCCCAGGCCCTCGAAGACCCCGAAGCCGAGCGCCAAGCCGTCGCCGAGCGCTTCGGTCGCTCCCGGCGGTCAGACCTATACCGTGAAGTCGGGGGACACGCTGTCGGGGATCGCCGCCAAGTACGGGACGACGGTGAAGGCGATCAAGGACCTCAACGGCCTCACCTCGAACACGATCCACCCCGGCCAGATCCTCAAGATCCCCTGAGGTCCACCCCGGGGAACCGGCGCGGGGTCGACCCGTCGCGACCCGTTCGGCTCAGCGCTGGCAGCCCCGGCAGTACGACGTGATCATCCCGCCCGGCCGGATCTCGGTGATGGTCGTGCCACAGCGCGGACACGGCTGACCGCCCTTGTCGTGGACCGCCAGGAAGTCGCGGACCTGCTTCTCGAACGTGGGCGGGACGCGTTCACGCAATACATCGAACGCGCGCGCGAGGGTGGTCCGCATCGCGGCGTACAGCTCGTCCACCTCGTCGCCGGCCAGGCTGGCCCGGGTCCGGAACGGCAGCAGCCGGGCCGCATGGAGGATCTCGTCGCTGTACGCATTGCCGATCCCCGCGACGAAGGCCTGGTTGCGGAGCAGGTTCTTGAGTTCGCCAGGGTGCCGCTTGATGCGCGCCCGCCACGCCTCGAGGGTGAGGGCGGGGTCGTCCGCATCGGGACCCTGGTCGTCGCCGAGGCCGGGGATCGGCCGCTCCACGCCCGCCGGCCGGAGGTAGACCTTGCCCATCTGGGTCGGGTCCCGGTAGCGGACCTCGACCGGCGCGTCGTCCGCCGGCATCCACGGGGAACCGGCGGTCCATGGCGCCGCGTCGCCCGGTGCGCCGGGGGCACCGCCGGCTCGAGGGTCGCCGCGATCACCGAACCCCAGTACGACCGCGGTCTTCGAGGGGTGCTTCACTCCCGGCGCGGCCAGCTGGAACCGCCCGGTGAGCATCGGATTGACCACGATCGCGTCGCGTCCGAGGTCGACGATCAGGAACTTGCCGCGCCGCCCGACCCGTTCGACTCGCTGGCCGACGAGGGCCGCCAGCTCGGCCGGCGTGCCCCGGACGGCGAGTGGCGCGGGCGCGTCGGCGCGGGTCACGGACCGGCCCGCCAACGCCGCGTGAAACGCCTCCGCGACGATCGTCAGGTCGGGCAGTTCGGGCATCCGCTATTGATTGTAGCCACTGGGCACGCGTGCTAGACTCTCCCGGCCCTAGCGGCGGACAGATGAAGACGCCTTCCCGAGACTGATCATGGAGGATCGGACCGCGGCCCAAGAAGCTCGGACCTGATGATCGACCTGACGGCTCGGGCAGCGCCCGAGCCGTTCGCATGTTCGGGTCGACCACACGAGCAGGAGTAACCATCCTTTGACCGACAATCACCCGGGCGGGACCACGCCGGAGCCGGGGGCGACCGCCCCCGCCGCCGACCAGGCGTCCGAACAAGCCGTCGCGACACTGACCGTCGCCGACGAGCCCGCCGCGAACAAGACGATCGACACCGTGAGCGCGCCGCCCGCCCCGGCCGCGGGTGCCAGCCCAGCGCCCGAACCGGCCAGTCCGGCCGTCACGGCGCCCGCCGGCGTGGCCCCGGCCGCCATCGCTCCCGCTGCCGAGACTCCTGCTGCTCCCACTCCGGCCGCAGCCGACGAGAGTCCTGCCGCTCCAGCGGCTCCTGCCGCCGCTGCCGAGACTCCGGCCGCCGCTGCCGCTCCTGCCGCCGCCGCCGACACTCCGGCCGCCGCACCCGCCGCTCCCGCCGTGGCCGCCGTGGCCGCCGCCGCGCCGCCCGCGTCATCCGCCGCCGTCCCGGCCGCCGACGCCGCCCCGGCCGATCCCGCGGTCGCTCCGGTCGCGGAGCCCACCGCTGTCGAGGCGACCGCAACTGACCTCTCGGTCGAGGACACCGAGGACGCCCCCGCCGCCGCCGAACCAGAGGCTCCACCGGTCCGGACTGGTCCCGAGCCCTCCACCATGGAGGAACTGCTCGCGGAGCAGGATACGGACATCAAGAGCTTCCGCCACGGCGACGTGGTCGAAGGCCATGTCGTCCGCATCGACAAGGACGAGATCCTCGTCGACATCGGCGCCAAGAGCGAAGGCGTCGTTTCGAACCGCGAGCTCTACGGCCGCAACGCCGAGTCGTCGCCCGCCCTCAACGTCGGCGATGTCGTCCTCGTGTACGTCCTCCAGCCCGAGTCGCAGGAGGGCCATGTCGTCCTGTCCCTGCGCCGCGCCGGCCTCGAGCGCAAGTGGCGCGCGATGCAGGAGCAATTCGAGGCGGGCGTCATCATCGAGGCGCCGGTCATCGACCACAACAAGGGCGGCCTCATCGTCGATTGCGGGATCCGCGGCTTCGTGCCGATCAGCCAGATCGTCGACTTCCCGCGACGGCCCCAGAACGACCAGCCGCGCGACGCGGCCCAGGAGATCGCCGAGAAGCTCCAGCCGTTCGTCGGCCGCAAGCTCCGGCTCAAGATCCTCGAAGTCAACCGCAAGGCCAACCGGCTCATCCTGTCGGAGAAGGTCGCCCTGTACGAGGAGCGCCGCGAAAAGCGCGACGAGCTGTTCAGCAGCCTCCAGGTCGGCCAGAAGGTCACCGGCACCGTCCGCTCGATCGCGCCGTTCGGCGTGTTCATCGACCTGGGCGGCATCGACGGCCTGGTCCACAAGAGCGAGCTGAGCTGGAACAAGGTCAACAACCCCGAAGCCGGCTACAAGGTCGGCGAGGAGGTCGAGGCCGAGGTCATCGACATCAACCACGAGCGAGGCCGGATCAGCCTGTCGATCCGCCGGCTCCAGCCGGATCCGTGGCACTCCACGGTGGCGGACTACAACGTCGGCGACCTCATCGAGGGGACCGTCACGAAGCTCGTCAACTTCGGCGCCTTCGTCCGCGTCCGCGACGGCCTGGAAGGGCTCATCCATATCAGCGAGCTGTCGCACCAGCGGGTCGCCCATCCGGGGGACGTGGTCCACGAGGGCCAGACGCTCAAGCTCAAGATCATCTCGCTCGACTCCGAGCGACACCGCCTTGGCCTGAGCCTCAAGCAGGCCGAGGAGCCGCCGGCTCGACCGGAGCCCGTGGTGGCGGCCGCGCCGCGCCCCGAGCGTGCCGAGCGGAGCCGGCCGCGTCCGGAGCGCGGGTATTCGCTCTCCGACGCGGTCCAGGAACCCGAGGGCGGGATCGACAACACGCTCGCCGCGGCCTTCGCCCAGGTGCGCGAGCAGGTCGCCGCGTCCGAGAAGGCGGCCGGGTCGAGCGATGGCGGCGAGGCCGAGGCGTCAGCGCCGAAGGCCGACAAGGCCGACAAGGCCGAGGCTCCCAAGGCCAAGGCAGCCGTCGTCGAGGCCGACGAAGCGGGCGCCCCCGCGTCCGACGCACCAGGATCCGAACCGGAAGCCTCCAAGGCCGAAGCGCCCAAAGCGGCCGAGAAGGCCGAGGACGCCGAGGACGCCGAGGCGGAAGCCCCCGCGGCAGAAGCCAAGACTGCGACCAAGGCGGACGCTCCGAAGGCCGACGCCAAGGCAGAGGCCAAGGCGGACACCCCGAAGGCCGAGAGCCCGAAGGCGGACGCCAAGGCCGAGCCCGAGAAGGCGGACGAGACGCCGAAGGCGGACGCCAAGGCCGAGGCGAAGGCCGAACCCGCAAAGGCGGATGCCAAGGCCGAAGCGAAGGTCGAGGCCGCCGAGCCTGCCCCGGCCGCCGACGCCGCGGCCGATCCGGACGCGGCCGGCTGACGACCCGCCCGGACGACCGGGCCTGTACAACGATCCGACACGTCTCGAGCCAGAGATCACGGCCGGTGATCGACTCCACGTCCGTCCCACGGGCCCACGCTCAGCCATCGAGCCGGATATCCACGTGGCGGATATCCGGTGCGAGATGCCGGCTTTCCGGCACCTTGCATCACCAGTGGTGATATCCCGGACCACGATCCGACGGATGGTCACGTGACACCACTGCGGGTGATATCCGGCACGAACGCGCCGGGACGAGGGCGAAGCCATGCGCCGCCGACGTGGGAGCGGGCCATATCGGCCGGACGCACCGGAACCGCGCTCGAGGGCGTCCGAACGGCTGCCCGACCACCCCGGACCGCACCATACCCCAACGGTCCGTGCGTGGGGTGACCCATCCGGTTCAGTTGCGGAGAGGGGCCGGAGTGCTAGCATGCCTTCGGCGTCGTCATTCGTTGACGACCGAACCGGGCAGGCACATACCTCGTGGATCGTTTCGACAAGTTCACAGACCGAGCGCGCAAGGTGCTGACGCTCGCCCAGGACGAAGCCCAGCGCTTCAACCACAACTACATCGGGACCGAGCACCTGCTGCTGGGCCTCGTGCGTGAGGGCGAAGGCGTCGCCGCGCGGGTCCTGGAGAACATGAACGTCGAACTGGCCAAGGTCCGGACGGCGGTCGAGTTCATCATCGGGCGGGGCGACCGGCCGGTCGTCGGCGAGGTGGGCCTGACGCCCCGGGCCAAGCGGGTCATCGAACTCGCGATCGACGAAGCGCGCCGCCTCGGCCACAACTACATCGGCACCGAGCACCTGCTCCTCGGTCTCGTGCGCGAGGGCGAGGGCATCGCCGCCGGCGTGCTCGAGTCGCTCGGCGTGAACCTCGACAAGGTCCGCCACGAGGTCATCCGGGTCCTGTCCCAGAGCTCGTCCGCCGGCCCGGCCCAGGAGACCAAGCGCGCGAGCAAGACCCCGACGGTCGACCAGCTCGGGATCAACCTCACCGAGGCCGCCCGGATGGGCAAGCTCGACCCGGTCATCGGCCGCGAGAAGGAGATCGAGCGGGTCATCCAGATCCTGTCCCGGCGCACGAAGAACAATCCCGCCCTCATCGGCGAGCCGGGCGTCGGCAAGACCGCCATCGCCGAGGGCCTGGCCCACCGGATCGTCAGCGGCGATGTGCCCGAGACCCTGTTGAACAAGCGGGTCCTGACCCTCGATATCGGGTCGCTCGTCGCCGGCACGAAGTACCGCGGCGAGTTCGAGGAACGCCTCAAGAAGATCATCGAGGAGCTTCGCAACACGAACGACGCGGTCCTCTTCATCGACGAGCTGCATACGCTCGTGGGAGCCGGGGCCGCCGAAGGCGCGATCGACGCCGCGAACATCCTCAAGCCGCCCCTCGCCCGCGGTGAGCTCCAGTGCATCGGCGCCACGACCCTCGACGAGTACCGCAAGTACATCGAGCGTGACGCGGCGCTCGAGCGCCGCTTCCAGCCGGTCATGGTCGAGGAGCCCACGCTCGAGCAGACGATCGAGATCCTCAAGGGCATCCGCGAACGCTACGAGCAGCACCACAAGGTCACGATCACGGACGAAGCGGTCAACGCCGCGGCCGACCTGTCGGTCCGGTACATCACCGACCGGCACCTGCCGGACAAGGCGATCGACCTCATCGACGAGGCCGCCAGCCGGGTCCGGCTGCGCCACGCGTCCGCCCCGCCGGCCCTGCGCGAAGCGCAGCGCGAGCTTGATCGGATCACCAAGGAGAAGGACGCCGCGATCAACGCCCAGGAGTACGAGTCGGCCGCTCGCCTGCGCGAGGCCGAGGCGACCGCCAAGGAGAGCGTCGAGACGCTCCGGGCCGAGTGGCAGAGCCAGGTCTCCGCGGACCAGCCGACCGTGGGCGAGGAAGAGATCGCCCAGGTCGTGGCGATGTGGACCGGCATCCCGGTCACCCGGATCGCCCAGGAGGAGTCCCAGCGACTGCTCCAGATGGAGGACTCGCTCCATGGCCGGGTCATCGGCCAGCAGGAGGCGATCGAGACGGTCTCGAAGGCCGTCCGCCGCGCACGGGCCGGCCTCAAGGACCCCAAGCGGCCGATCGGGTCGTTCATCTTCCTGGGGCCGACGGGCGTGGGCAAGACCGAGTTGGCCAAGGCGCTCGCCGAGTTCATGTTCGGGAGCGAGGACGCGCTCATCAAGATCGACATGAGCGAGTTCATGGAGCGCCATAACGTGAGCCGTCTCGTCGGCGCCCCTCCGGGCTACGTCGGGTTCGACGAGGGCGGCCAGCTGACCGAGGCCGTTCGGCGCAAGAACTACTGCGTCATCCTCCTCGACGAGGTCGAGAAGGCCCACCCCGAGGTGTTCAACATCCTCCTCCAGATCCTCGAGGACGGACACCTTTCGGACGCCAAGGGCCGGCGGGTCGACTTCCGCAACTCGATCATCATCATGACCAGCAACCTCGGGGCGAAGCAGCTCCAGACGAACTCCGCGCTGGGCTTCCGCGAGCGGGGCGACTCCGACCTGAGCCGGGCCGAGGCCTCGTACGACCTCATGAAGGAGAAGGTCGCCAACGAGCTGAAGCAGAACTTCCGGCCCGAGTTCCTCAACCGGATCGACGCGACGGTCGTGTTCCGCAGCCTCACGGTCGAGGAGATCACCCAGATCGTCGACCTGATGCTCCAGCGGGTGCGCGACCAGCTGCGCGCCCAGCAGATGCAGCTCGAGGTCACCCAGGCGGCCAAGGATCACATCATCAAGCTCGGCTACGACGTCGCCTATGGCGCACGCCCGCTCCGCCGGGTGATCCAGAACCTGGTCGAGGACGTCCTCGCCGAGCATCTCCTGCTCGGTCGGTACGAGCCCGGCACGACGATCGTCGTGGACAAGGACGAGGACGCCGGCCTCGAGATCCACGCCGCCGAGGCGAAGATCCCCGTCGAGACCGCGTAGCCCCGGCCGGCGGGCGGCACGCATGGCCAAGGCCCAGAGTCGCTACGTCTGCCAGTCCTGCGGCGAGTCCTTCCTGCGCTGGGAGGGGCAGTGCCGCTCCTGCGGCGGCTGGAACAGCCTCGTCGAGACGCTCGTCCGGATGCCGGCGGCGGCCGGCCGGTCGGCCGCTCGGGCGTCGGCCCTGGCCCGACCCGGTACTGCGCCGGTGACGGCACTGAACGAGATCGGGACCGCCGACGTCCCGCGCCTGCCGATCGGCATCGGAGAGCTCGACCGGGTACTGGGCGGCGGGCTCGTCCCGGGCTCGCTCGTCCTGGTCGGGGGCGAGCCCGGGATCGGCAAGTCCACGCTCCTCCTCCAGGCCGCGGCCGGCGTCGCCCGCGGGACCGCTCCGGCCGGCTGGGTCCTCTACGCGACCGGGGAGGAGTCGGCGGCCCAGGTCCGTCTCCGCGCATCGCGACTGGGGCTCCTCGACGGGGCGTCGGGGCGTGCGGTCCGGGTCGTCGCCGAGAGCGAGGTGGGCCGGATCGCCGAGCTCATGCGGGCCGAGCGGCCGGCCCTCACGATCGTGGATTCGATCCAGACGATGACCGTCGAGGAGCTCGACGGCCCGCCCGGCAGCGTCGGCCAGGTCCGTGAATCCGCCAACCGGCTCATGTCGGTCGCCAAGGACGAGGGGATCGCGGTCGTCCTCGTCGGGCACGTGACGAAGGACGGGACACTGGCCGGCCCCAAGACGCTCGAGCACCTCGTGGACGCGGTCCTGACCCTGGAGGGCGAGCGCTACGCGACGCTGCGCCTCCTGCGCGCCTCGAAGAACCGGTTCGGGTCGACCGAGGAGGTCGGCGTGTTCGAGATGGGCGAGGGCGGCCTGGCCGAGCTCGTCGATCCGGCGCGCGCGTTCCTGGTGGAGCACGAGACCCCGGCGCCCGGCAGCGTGGTCGCCCCGACGCTGGAGGGCAGCCGGCCCATCCTCGTCGAGGTGCAGGCGCTCGTCGCCCCGTCGAGCAGCGCGATGCCTCGGCGGACGGCCAGCGGCCTGGATCCCAACCGCCTGGCCCTGCTGCTGGCGGTGCTGGGACGCCGGGCGGGCATCGGCCTGGGCAGCCACGATGTCTACGTGAACCTGGCCGGCGGCCTCACCTGCGATGAGCCGGGGATGGACCTGCCCCTCGCCCTGGCCCTCGCGTCATCGATGCGCGACCGGCCCGTCCCGGTCGGCACCGTGGCCATCGGCGAGGTCGGGTTGCTGGGCGAGCTGCGCGCCGTCAGCGGCCTCGAACGCCGGATGCGCGAGGCCGCGCGCCTGGGGTTCGGACGGGCGATCGTGCCGGCGGGTGGCCGGGGCGAGCATCCGGCGGTCGTGCCCGGGCTCGAGATCGTGCCCGTCGCGACGCTCCGCGACGCGGTCGAGGCGGCGCTGCGCGAGGTTCCCGAACCCGTCCTGCGCTGATCTCCGGTCCGTCCGGCACGTGGCGGAGCGCGGGTGGCGATGCTAGGCTCTCCCTTCGGCCTCGGCACATCGCCCCATGGGGCCGCCGGCGCGGGTATCCGCGACGGGCATGCACGACAGGAATCATCCTTCTTGATCCGCAGCATCCGCCTCCTCGGTGCCGCCCTGGGCGTCGTCGTCGGGCTCACCCTCGCATCCTTCGAGGGCGGCCTGTTCACGGGCATGCAGTACCAGGGCGCCGTGCTCGCCGCGTGGACCATCGCCTGGCTCGTGGCGGGCTTCGGCGTGCTGCCCTACCTCACGGTCGTGCCGGCAGGGTGGGTCCTCCGCCAGGGCCAGCAGCTCTCGACCGCGGAGTTCGTCACGGCCGTCCTCGGTCTCCTCATCGGCCTTCTCATGGGCCTGCTCCTTGGCCTGCCGCTCTCGAACATCGGCGGGCCCCTCGGCGAGTGGCTGCCTCTCGGCGTGTCCCTGTTCTTCGGCCTGGGCATGGTCGGACTGACCGTCGCCAAGCGGGCCGACCTGATGGTCGCGGCCGAGACGATCGGGCTCTTCCGGCGGCCGGCCGCGGAAGCCGACCCGAGCGCACGCGAGGGCGAGCCACACATCGTCGTCGACACGAGCGCGATCATCGACGGGCGGATCGCCGAGATCGTCGAGTCGGGCTTCATCTATGGAACGCTCGTGGTCCCCCGGTTCGTGCTCGACGAACTCCAGCACATCGCCGACAGCTCCGACACGCTGCGTCGCAACCGTGGCCGGCGCGGCCTGGAGATCCTGTCGCGGATGCAGAAGGACGCCCGGACGCCGGTCGAGATCTCCGAGGAGCGTTTCCCTGACATCGACGAGGTCGACGCCAAGCTCGTCGCCCTCGCCAAGACCCGCAGCCGGGCCGTCCTGACGAACGACTTCAACCTGAACCGCGTCGCCGAGCTGCAGGGGATCCGGGTGCTCAACATCAACTCGCTGGCCAACGCCGTGAAGCCGGCCCTGCTGCCGGGTGAGGACCTGCGGGTCCGGATCATCCAGGAGGGCAAGGAGGCGGGCCAGGGAGTCGGGTTCCTGGATGACGGCACGATGATCGTCGTCGAGGGCGGCGCCCGGCACATCGACCGGGAGCTCGACGTCGCCGTGACCCGGGTCCTCCAGACCGTGGCCGGGCGGATGATCTTCGCCCAGCCCCGGGTCGACTGATCGCGACGATGCCCGGCCCGCGCGGTGACGCGGTGCCGCCGCCTGACGCCGGCCCCACGCCCGGGGCGTCGGCCCGGACCAATGGCGCCGCGGCCGCGCACGCTCACGCGGTCCCGTTCGATGCGATCGTGGTCGCGGCCGGGTCGAGCCTGCGGATGAACGGCCAGGACAAGCTCGCGGCGCGGATCGGCGATCGGCCGCTCCTCGCCTGGACGATCGACGCGATCGCCGCCGCGCCGGGCGTCGCGCGGCTCGTCGTCGCGGTCGCCCCGGACCGCGTGGCCGAGACCGCAGCGGCCCCGTGGTTGCCGGCCGGAGTGGCGGCGGTCGTGGCCGGCGGGGACCGACGCCAGGAATTGGTGGCCGCGGCCTTCGAGGCCCTGGACGCTCCGGACGACCGGATCGTCCTCGTCCATGATGGGGCGCGTCCCGCCGTGAGCGGTGCTCTCGTCGGGGCCGTGGCGGCCGCGACCGCGGAGTACGGGGCCGCGATCCCGGTCGTGCGGGTCGCCGAGACGGTCAAGCGGATCGTGGACGGCCTGGTGGTCGAGACGATCGACCGGTCGGCGCTGGCCATCGCCCAGACGCCCCAGGGGATCCGGGCCGGGCTCCTGCGCACGGCCTGGGCCGCGTTCCCGCCGGCCGCGCCGCGCGAGTTCACCGATGAGGCGGCCCTCCTCGAGGCCGCTAGAATCGCCGTGCATGCGATTCCCGGTGAACCGGCCAATCTCAAGGTGACCGTGCCCGCCGACCTCGACCGGGCGGCCGCCGCGCTCGGTACCTCGCCCGATGCCGTCGCCTCGGGATCCGCGAGGCCGGCCGGGCAGTTCCGCGTCGGGATCGGCGAAGACAGCCATCCGTTCGGACCGGGCGAGCCGCTGGCCCTGGGCGGCGTCACCATCCCCGGCGGCCCGCGCCTGCACGGTCACTCCGACGGTGACGTGGCGCTCCACGCGATCGCCGACGCCCTGCTCGGCGCGGCCGGGCTCGGCGACCTCGGGCGCCTCTTCCCATCGGACGCCTCGACGCCGCGCGGCGTCGCCAGCACGACCCTCCTGGCCGAGGTCGTGGCCCGGCTCCTGGCCGCGGGTCTCGCCCCCGCATCGGTCGACCTGACGATCGTCGCCGCCCGGCCGCGGCTGGCGGGCCACCTCGACGCGATGCGCGACGCGATCGCCGCGCTCCTTGGGCTCGCCCCCGGATCGGTCGACGTGAAAGCCTCGACCGGGAACCTGAGCGGCATGGAGGGCGCCGGACGGGGGATCTCCGCCCAGGCCGTGGCCGTGGTAGGACGAGCGGGGTGACGGTGGGATGACGGCCACGACGATCCGCCTGCACGACACGCTCTCCGGGGAGACCCGGCCGCTCGAGCCGCTGGAGCCCGGCCACGTCCGGATCTACAGCTGCGGGCCCACGGTCTACGGCCCCGCTCACATCGGCAACTTCCGGTCGTTCCTGTTCGCCGACCTGCTGGTCCGGTACCTGCGCTACAAGGGCCTGCGGGTCACCTGGGTGATGAACCTGACCGATGTCGACGACAAGATCATCAAGGGCGCCGCCGCCGCCGGCGAGCCGATCGGCGACCTGACCGGTCGCTACATCGATCGGTTCCTGGAGGATGCGACGGCGCTCCGGATGACACCTCCGGACGAGCTGCCGAGGGCGACCGAGCACATCGACCAGATGGCGGCGCTCATCGGAACGCTGCTCGAGAGCGACCACGCGTACCGGACCGAGGACGGCTCGGTCTTCTTCCGGATCGCATCGTGGCCGGGGTACGGCCGCCTGGCCCGGCTCGACGTGGCCAACCTCCAGGTCGGGGAGCGGGTCGTGGCCGACGAGTACGCGAAGGACGACATCCGGGACTTCGCGGTCTGGAAGGGTCCGAAGCCCGGCGAGCCATCGTGGGACACGCCGATCGGACCCGGCCGGCCCGGCTGGCACATCGAATGCTCGGCGATGAGCATGGCCTGCCTCGGCCCGACGTTCGACATCCACACCGGCGCGGTGGACCTCATCTTCCCGCACCACGAGGACGAGATCGCCCAGAGCGAGGCGGCCACCGGCGTCGAGTTCGTCCGCACCTGGCTCCACTGCGCCCACCTCCAGATGGGCGGCGCGAAGATGGCCAAGTCGGCCGGCAACATCGCCCGGGTCGCCGACCTGGTCGCAGCCGGCGTCTCCACCCGGGCCCTGCGCTACGCGCTCATCTCCGTCCATTACCGGCAGGGAGTCAACTACTCGCCGGCATCGCTGGCGGCGGCGGGCGCGGCCGTGGACCGGCTCGACGCGCTCGTCGCGGCGCTGCGGAACTACCACGAGGAGCGCCCCGACGACCCGACCCTCGATGCGGCCCTGGACGAGGCACGGACGGGGTTCGAGGCGGCCCTGGACGACGACCTGAGCATCTCCCCGGCGCTGGCCGCCGTGTTCGAGCTGGTGCGCGACCTCAACCGGCGCATCGACGCGCGCTGCATCTCGACCGCGGACGCAGGCCGGGCACTCGCCGCGCTCGCCTCGTTCGACGCGGTGCTCGGTCTCGCGCCGGATGTCGCGGACGACCTGGAGCCCGCGCTGCGTTCCCTGCTCGACGCTCGCGCCGAGGCCCGCCGGACCCGCGACTGGGCCGCCTCGGACCGGCTGCGCGGGGAGCTGCTGGCCGCCGGGATCGCGGTCGAGGACTCGAAGGACGGCCAGCGGTGGCGGCGGACAGAGACGGTGCCGCGTGCCTGACCGCAAGCCACGGCGGGACGCCGGCGGCCCCGGCGGCCCCGGCGCGCGACGGCCCGGAGGACCGGGTGGTCCGGGTCGGGGTGGCGGTCCGGGCGGCGGTCCGGGCGGTCCCGGCGGCGGTCCGGGCGGTCCCGCTGGCGGTCCCGGCCCGGCCTCCGGTAGCGGCTTCGGTACTCGGCGAGGGCAGCGCGGGCCCGGTGGCGGCGTCGTTCGGGGGACCGCGGCCGGCCGGCCTGGGTCGACCCTCCGGCCGGCCCGCCGGTCCCAGCGGCCCCGGTGGCCCAGGTGGCCACGGGCGATCGAGACCCGAGAGCGACCCCCGGCGAGGGCCTGGACCGGGAGGGCCGGGCGGGCCTCGGTCGGACGAAGGCTTCGACGGCGGACCGCGACCGTTCGTCCCGCGCCCCTTCCGCGGGCGGCCCGGCGGCGGCCAGCACGGTGGTGGTCGGCCGGGTGGATCGCGTCCGGGCCCAGCCCGGCAGTGGGACGAGGGGCCGCGCCCCGGCGGCGGCTGGCAGGGCCACCCGCCGAGCCAGGGGCAGGGACCGCGATCGTCAGGCCCCCGGCCGGCCCGCTTCGACCGCGCCGGTCCCTCGCGCGACCCGGGCTACGCCCCGCCGCGACCGGCACCCGAGGAACCGTTCGACGTCGGGCCGGGACGACCCACCGGCGCCTGGCGAGAACGGCCCGATCGCCCGGACCGCTTGTCGACGAGGACCGTGGGTCGTCCGGTCGGCCGCCCGGGTGGTCTCGGCTTCCGGCCGGGCGACGACGAGGTCCGGCCCGAGCCGCCCGGCGGTCCCCGGGCGATGCCATACGCGCCAGCCGGCCGACGGCGCGACGTCCCCTGGCGGGGGAGCCGTGAGAGCTCGTTCACGCCGTCCCATGCCCCCGTGGCCGCGCCGCCGCCCATCGGCGACGACGAGGAAGTCGTCGCCGGCCGCCGGCCGGTCGAGGAGGCGTTCGTCGCCCGGCGCAAGGCGCACCGACTGCTCGTCACGCCGCAGCGCCGGCAGGCCCTGGAGAAGATCGTCCTGCACGCCACGAGCCTGCGGATCCCGATCGTCGAGGTCGAGGGCGGAACGCTCACCGCCATCGCCGGCTTCGACGGCCACCAGGGCGTGGGGCTGGTCGTGGACGCCCGCCGCTACGCCACCCCCGGCGAGATCCTCGCCCGCGCTCGCGAACGTGGCGAACCGCCGTTCGTGCTCGTGCTCGATTCGCTCGAGGATCCCCAGAACGTGGGTACGCTCCTCCGGAGCGCCGAGGCGGCCGGGGTCCACGGCGTCCTGTTCCCGACGAAACGGCAGGCGCCACTGAGTCCCGCCGCGGTGAAGGCCTCGGCGGGCGCCGTCGAGCACCTGCTGCTGGCCCCGGTCGACGACCTGGCCGGGGCGCTCGCGGACCTCCACATCGACGGCCTCCGGATCGTGGGGGCCGAAGCCGAGGCGCCCCTGACCGCCCGCCAGGCCGACCTGCGCGGGCCGCTCGCGCTCGTCGTCGGGAGCGAGGGCCAGGGCCTCGGGCCGGCGGTGCGTCGCCGGACGGACCTTCTCGTCCGGATCCCCATGCGGGGTGCGATCGGGTCGCTCAACGCGTCTGTCGCTGGCTCGATCCTCCTGTTCGAGGCGGTCGCCCAGCGCGACCCGGACGGCACGGCGGCGGCTCCAGCCGCGGATCGACCGGGGGCGCCGGCGGTCCGCCGGGGACTGAGCGCCGAGGCGGTCGCGGAGGGGCCGGCTCCGGCCCAGGCGGCGGCTCCGGCCCCGGCGGCGGCCCCGGGCCAGGCGGCGGCTCCAGCCGAGGCGGCGGCTCCGGTGCCGGCTCCGTTCCCGGCTCTGGCGGCGGCTCCGGCCGAGGCGGCGGCTCCGGTCCCGGCCGAGGCGGCGGCTCCGGCTCGGGCGGCGGCTGCGAGGGCGAACGAAGCCGGGACCGATACGGCCACGACCAAGAGGCCGGCGGCCCCGACCAAGAAGGCGCCGACCCCGACAGGGAAGGCCGCGACCCCGACCAGGAAGGCTGCGACCCCCTCGCCCACGGGGGCCTCGGCGGCGAAGGCCCCGACGGGGAAGGGCGCCGCCACGGCCGCCAAGGCGAGGACCGACCCAGGCGCCAAGGCGCCCAAGGTCTCGGCGGCGAAGGCCCCCACGGGGAAGGGCGCCGCCACGGCCGCCAAGGCACCGAAGGCATCGAACGCCGCGCCCGGCGAGGCCACACCGGCGCCCCCGGCCGATCGGGTCGACGACGAGCTGCTGCCGGGCGGACCACCCGCCGGCCGAAAGGCGACCAGAGCCGCGTCCCGGGACCGATAAAGCGGAACGTCCTGGTGCCGCCTCGGATCGGTCGATCGGTGCTCAGTGTCCTGCCAACCGCGGCCCGAGCCGACCATCCAAGGCCGGGATCGGCCTCCCGAAACAGGCCCGAACGTCTGCCGCGGCGTCGCCCCCGGCCACGGAGGAGAGGCGCCGCGCGAGGTGGCCAGATGCAAACCACGGCATCACGGGGCAAGCTCTTGGCCGGTCAGTCGACCCTGGGGCGACGGATGGTGTCCGGCCGGCCACAGCCACGAGCACGGAACGAGCCGCGTCGGGGGTCGCCGACCGCCGGTCTGGGCCGGGGGACCGGCCGCGAGGTCGTATGAGTTGCATCTGGCCGTTTCGGTAGCAGCAGCCGGTCGGACCGTCTGACGCCGCACGGCCCGGCCCCGCGTCGTCCGGCCCAGCGTCGCGCGGCCCCGCGTGCGACGCGCCGGCCGGACCCGCGTGCGGCCCCGCGCCGCCCCGGCACGGCCCCGCCCCCGGCCCGCCGCCCAGGCCCCGCCCCCGGCCCGCCGCCCAGGCCCCGCCCCCGGCCCGCCGCCCCCCCCCGGCCCGGCCCCGCCCCCGGCCCGCCGCCCCGGCACGGCCCCGCCCCCGGCCCCGCGCCCGCCGACCACGCCTGCCCCGCCCCGATCACGACCCCCGGCGCGGCCCCGGCCGTCCGGACAGGCACTCCCGCGGGACCTCGGCCGCCGCGAGGACACCGGGCGGGGCGCCGACCCGGGTCGTGCTCGCTTGACCCTCGGAGGCGAGGGGCCGTATCATCCGCGAGCGCCAGGTTCTTGCTGCGGTATGTGGCCATGCGCGCCGACGTAGCTCAATTGGTAGAGCAGCGGTTTTGTAAACCGCAGGTTCCGGGTTCGAGTCCCGTCGTCGGCTCCAAGAGAAGAATGCCGGATCGGCCGGGGTCACCACGATGCCGCAGCGTTGCCCGACCGCCGTATGCCTCATGGGTAGGTTGAGCAGGTGGTGAGCTCCGCTGACTGTAGATCAGCCGTCTTCGACTGTGGGGGTTCGATTCCCTCCCTGCCCACCACATCACCAGCCCGCACCGAAGGAACCGGGCCCACATAGCTCAGCTGGCAGAGCACTTCCTTGGTAAGGAAGAGGTCATCGGTTCGAGTCCGATTGTGGGCTCCACCCCCGCGGTCCAGGCTGCGGTCCCATCGATCCATCACCGGCCCCGGACGCCGGACCATCCGCGGCCCCGCCGCCCCAGTTTCGGAGTAGGACGCTCAACGTGGCGAAGAAGAAGTTCGATCGCACCAAGCCGCACGTCAACATCGGGACGATCGGCCATATCGACCATGGCAAGACGTCCCTGACGGCGGCCATCACGAAGTACCTGGCCCTGAAGGGCGAGAGCGAGTACCGCGCGTTCGACACGATCGACAACGCGCCCGAAGAGCGCGAGCGCGGGATCACCATCGCCATCGCCCACGTCGAGTACGAGACCGACGCCCGCCACTACGCCCACGTCGACTGCCCCGGCCACGCGGACTACATCAAGAACATGATCACCGGCGCGGCCCAGATGGACGGGGCCATCCTCGTCGTCGCCGCGACCGACGGCCCGATGCCCCAGACCCGCGAGCACATCCTGCTGGCCCGCCAGGTCGAGGTCCCGTACATCGTCGTGTTCCTCAACAAGGTCGACGCGGTCGACGACCCCGAGCTGCTCGACCTCGTCGAGCTCGAGGTCCGCGAGCTGCTGACCAAGTACAACTTCCCGGGCGACGACATCCCGTTCATCCGCGGCTCGGCGCTCAAGGCGCTCGAGGCCAAGGACGACCCGTCCGACCCGGCCTACGCGCCCATCCAGGAGCTCATGGACGCGGTCGACGCGTACATCCCGACCCCCGAGCGGGCGGTCGACAAGCCGTTCCTCATGCCGGTCGAGGACGTCTTCGGGATCAAGGGCCGGGGGACCGTCGCCACCGGCCGGATCGAGCGCGGCATCGTCAAGGTCGGCGACGAGGTCGAGCTGGTCGGGATCAAGCCCAACCGCAAGATCGTCGTGACCGGCGTCGAGATGTTCAAGAAGCTGCTCGACGAGGGCCGGGCCGGCGACAACGTGGGCTGCCTCATCCGGGGCATCGAGCGCGAGGAGATCGAGCGCGGCCAGGTCCTGGCCAAGAGCGGCTCGGTCAAGCCGCACACGAAGTTCAGTGCCCAGGTCGTCGTCCTGACCAAGGAGGAGGGCGGCCGGCACACCCCGTTCTACAACGGCTACCGGCCCCAGTTCTACCTGCGCACGACCGACGTGACCGGGGCCATCGGGCTGCCCGAGGGGACCGAGATGATCATGCCCGGCGACCACACCGAGATGACCGTCGAGCTGATCACCCCGATCGCCCTGGAGACCGGCCAGCGGTTCGCCATCCGCGAGGGCGGCCGGACCGTCGGCGCCGGCGCCATCACCTCGATCGCCGAGTAGGACGATGGCGAAGGTCGAGGCGCGTCCGGTGATCCAGCTCGCGTGCACCGAGTGCAAGCAGCGCAACTACGCGACGCGCAAGAACAAGAAGAACGATCCGGGCCGCCTGGAGTTCTCGAAATACTGCCCGCGCGAACGACGCCATACACTGCACCGCGAGGCCAAGTAGGAGGTCTCGTCCGCAGGGGTGTAGCTCAATTGGCAGAGCACTGGTCTCCAAAACCAGCGGTTGTAGGTTCGAGTCCTATCGCCCCTGCCACTCCCACCAGCCA
Organism: uncultured Chloroflexia bacterium; assembly: GCA_963719285.1. GTDB lineage: Bacteria > Chloroflexota > Limnocylindria > Limnocylindrales > CSP1-4 > C-114. The sequence continues at coordinate 1,044,060 of CAVRBO010000001.1, read as the reverse complement.
AAACCCGCCAGGAAGAACCATCACCAGTGGATCGCATCCGTCGACTCTTCGCCCGGTTCCGTCGGTTCATCGACGAGGCCTGGTCGGAGCTCAAGAAGGTGTCATGGCCGACCATCCCGCAGACGCGCAACCTGACCGTGCTCGTCCTCGCGGTGAGCTTCGCCGTGGGCCTCTTCATCACGGTCTTCGACGCGATCTTCCTCGAAGCGCTCAAGCTCGTCGGGACAGGCTAGGCACGGCACGATGACCGACATGAACAGCACCGAGACCACGGCCACCCAGGCGTCCGACAAGCGCTGGTACGTCATCCACACCTACTCGGGCTACGAGAACAAGGTGAAGGCCAACCTGGAGCACCGGATCGAGTCGATGGGCATGGAGGACAAGATCTTCCAGGTCCTGGTCCCCATGGAGGACGAGATCGAGATCCGCCAGGGCCAGCGCCACACCGTCCAGAAGAAGGTCTACCCGGGCTACGTCCTCGTCGAGATGACCCTCGACCCGGACAGCTGGTTCGTCGTCCGCAACACGCCGGGCGTCACGAGCTTCGTCGGCGGAGCGAACATCCCGGGCGTCCGCAGCGAGCCCATCCCGCTCGACGAGCACGAGGTCAAGCAGATCCTCCGCCAGATGGGTGTCGAGACCCCCAAGTACCGCGTCGCCTTCACCAAGGGCCAGAGCGTCCGCGTGACGGACGGTCCGTTCGCCGAGTTCATCGGCACGGTCGACGAGGTCAACCCCGAGCGCAACAAGGTCAAGGTGCTCGTCAGCATCTTCGGCCGCGAGACGCCGGTGGAGCTCGACTTCCTGCAGGTCGAGAAGCTATGAGCCCCGACCGGACGGCCCAGGCCTGCGTTCTCGCCTCCGCGCGCCCGCTCACGCACCGGAGCGCGCCCGTTCGCGTGCTCGGCTCGGCCTTGGCCCGGACGCGCCCGGACCGGCGCTCACCGGGCTGACGCCCGACTAGAAGGGAACCGATTCCACCGTGGCGAAGAAGATCCGCATCGTCCTCACCCTCCAGCTGCCGGCCGGCAAGGCGACCCCCGCTCCGCCGGTGGGTACGGCGCTCGGCCCCCACGGCATCAACATCGTCGAGTTCACCAAGAGCTACAACGAGCGCACGGCCGACAAGGCAGGCCAGGTGATCCCGGCCAAGATCACGGTCTTCGAGGACCGCAGCTTCACGTTCCTCCTCCTGACCCCGCCCGCGGCGGACCTGCTGCGCAAGGCGGCCGGGGTGGAGAAGGGGAGCGCGACCCCGGCCCGGGTGGATGCCGTCGGGCGGGTCACCCGGGACCAGGTCCGCGAGATCGCCACGATCAAGCTCCCCGACCTCAACGCCAACGACATCGAGGCCGCCATGAAGACCGTCGAGGGGACGGCCCGCTCGATGGGCATCGAGGTCGTCGGCTAGACTGACCGACCGCGCGACCGGCCGCGCCTCCACCAGCCGCCGGACGTCCACCCCACGCCACGGGGAAGGTCGGCAGGCCGACCGTCAGCACGAGGATCCAGCCATGGCTCACGGCAAGAAATATCTCGAAGCGGCCAAGCTCGTCGACCACGACAAGCTGTACCTGCCCGCGGAGGCGGCCGAGCTGGTCAAGCAGACCTCGTACGTCGGCTTCGACGCGTCGGTCGAGATCCACCTCCGGCTCGGTGTCGACCCGCGCCATGCCGACCAGATGGTCCGCGGCACGGTCGTCCTGCCCCACGGCACCGGCAAGAAGATCCGGGTCGCGGTCTTCGCCCAGGGCGAGAAGGCCCAGGAGGCGCTCCGCGCCGGCGCCGACGAGGTCGGCTCCGAGGACCTGGTCAAGAAGATCGAGGCGGGTTGGCTCGAGTTCGACGTCGCCCTCGCCGCCCCCGACACGATGGGCATGGTCGGCCGGCTGGGCAAGATCCTGGGCCGGCGCGGACTCATGCCGAACCCCAAGTCGGGCACGATCACGTTCGACCTGGACCGGGCCGTCCGCGAGGTCAAGGCCGGCCGCGTGGAGTTCAAGGTCGACAAGTCGGGCATCATCCACTGCTCGGTCGGCAAGACGAGCTTCAGCGCTGAGGAGTTGACGGCCAACCTGGCCGCTCTCGTCGACGCGATCAACCGGGCCAAGCCGGCCGGCGCCAAGGGCCAGTACCTCAAGACCATGACGGTCGCGAGCACGATGGGCCCGGGCATCAGGATGGACCTGCCGGCCCTCCTTGCGGTGGCCGCCGCGTCCTGACCGACGCGCCTGCCGCGCAGACCACACGCGGCGACGGTCCCCGCTCCGGCGGAGACGCGTCGCCAGACAACCGAATATCGACGGACCGCCGCAGACAGCCTGCGTCCGCGGACCGCGCGTCGCCCGGGCCCCGGCCCGGGACGGCGGACGGTCGGGACTCGATCCGCCGCACCGGACCGACGGCTATCGCCGCCGGGGACGACGGCGAGCACGCCGAGGCAGGAACCCACCTCCCGGTGAGTGCCCCCTGCAACTGAGCACCGTCGCAGGGGCGACCCGAGCGGCCGATGGAGCCGTCCGGACAGCACCACCGCCGCGTGCCGGCCGCACGCAGCTCCAAGGGAGGTCCCCATGCCGACCGAGGCCAAGCGCGAGACGATCGAGTCGCTGAAGGGCGAGCTCGCCCGATCGACGACCCTCATCGTCTCCGAATACCGCGGCCTCAAGGTGAGCGAGATCGCCGAGATCCGACGTTCCCTGCGCAAGCACGACGTCGGGTACCGGGTCGTCAAGAACCGGCTGATGCGTCTCGCGGCCACGAACGAGACGGGAGCGGCGCTCTCGCCGCTGCTCGTCGGTCCCACGGCCATCGCGTTCGCCAACGGCGACGAGGCCGTGGCCGCCAAGGCCGTCCTCGATGCCATCAAGCCGTACAAGATGGTCCGCATCACGGGCGCCGTGCTCGGCGACCGGGCCATCGGCGCCGATCAGGTGACGACGCTCGCGTCGCTGCCGTCGCGGCCGGTCCTCCAGGCGAAGCTGGCCGGGGCGATGGCGTCCCCGATCGCGACGCTGGCGGGGCTGCTCGGGGCGAACCTGCGGAATCTCGGCTATGCCCTCGCCTCCGTACGTGACCAGAAGGCCGCCGCGGAAGGCTGACGGCGACCGACCGGCGAACCCACACCCTTACCACCCAACGACACCCACGCGGGTCCCCGGATCCGCCCGACGAAGGAGTCCGATCCCATGGCCGTTCTCACCCAGGACGATCTGCTCGAAGCCATCGACAAGATGACCGTGCTCGAGCTGTCCGAGTTCATCAAGCGCTTCGAGGACCGCTACGGCGTCACCGCCGCCGCCCCGGCCGCCGCCGCTGCCGCCCCGGCCGCCGCGGCCGCCGCCCCCGAGGCGGTCGAGGAGCAGACCGAGTTCAGCGCGATCCTCGTCGAGATCGGGCCGAACAAGATCCCGGTCATCAAGGTCGTGCGCGAGCTGACCGGACTCGGCCTCAAGGAGGCCAAGGACGTGGTCGACGCGTTCCCCAAGCCGGTCAAGGAAGGCGTCACCCGCGAGGAGGCCGAGAAGATCAAGGCCGCCCTCGAGGAGCAGGGCGCGAAGGTCGACATCAAGTAGCGCTCCGAGGACGGGTCCGGCGCGGCTATTCCGCGCCGGACACCGCCTCGACCCGGCTCGCCGGCCGGCGCGAGACGGCGCCGCGTGGGCCCCGCGGACCCCGTTTGACATTTCGGGATCGCGCGGTATCCTTTGATGTTCTGTGAGCTCGGTCCCTTTCCCCCCTTTCCTCCTTCGCCAAGGAGCGATGTTTCATGCTGTCTGCTGCTGAGTCGTCGACGCGCGCCCTGACCTCGTCGGGACGGATCTCGTACGCCCGGATCGACGAGAAGTTGCCCATCCCGAACCTCATCGAGCTGCAGCTCGATTCGTTCGCCTGGTTCGTGGACAAGGGTCTGCGCGAGCTGTTCGACGAGATCAGCCCGATCAAGGACTTCACCGGCAAGGTGATGGAGCTCCAGTTCCTCGACTACGAGTTCGGGCCGCCCAAGTACAACGAGCTCGAGTGCCGGACGAAGGACCTCACGTTCAGCCGGCCGCTCTACGTGAACGTCGAGCTGCTCATCAAGGAGACCGGCGAGATCCAGCGCCAGCGGGTCTACATGGGCGACTTCCCGACCATGACCGGCCAGGGCACGTTCGTCATCAACGGCGCCGAGCGGGTCGTCGTGAGCCAGCTCGTCCGCTCGCCGGGCGTCTACTACAGCGAGACCGAGGACCCCACGACGGGCCGGATGCTCTTCAGCGCGAAGGTCATCCCGAACCGGGGCGCCTGGCTCGAGTTCGAGACGAACAACAAGGACCAGCTGTGGGTCAAGGTCGACCGCAAGCGCAAGCTCGCCGCGACGACCCTGCTGCGCGCCGTCGGCTATGAGCAGAACGACGAGATCAGCGCGCTCTTCGCCTCGATCGACGCGGATCCCGACCATCCGTACATCGCGAGCACCCTCGACAAGGACCTGACCCACACCCAGCAGGACGCCCTCATCGAGGTCTACAAGAAGCTTCGGCCGGGCGATCCGCCCACCGGCGACAACGCCCGCCAGCTCGTCGAGAGCCTGTTCTTCAACTTCCGGCGCTACGACCTGGGCCGGGTCGGTCGCTACAAGTTCAACAAGAAGCTCGACGGGGTCGCCGCGCGGATGGGCATCGAGCTGCCCCGCGACGGGCGGACGATCACCAAGGAAGACATCGCCGCGATCGTCGGCCACCTCATCGAGTGCAACCGCGGCCTCCATCCCAAGGACGACATCGACCACCTGGGCAACCGGCGCATCCGGGCCAACGGCGAGCTGATCCAGAACGCGTTCCGGATCGGCCTGCTGCGGATGGAGCGGGTCGTCCGCGAGCGGATGACGATCCAGGAGATCGACAAGGCGACCCCCAACGCGCTCATCAATATCCGGCCGGTCGTGGCCGCGATGAAGGAGTTCTTCGGCGGCAGCCAGCTCAGCCAGTTCATGGACCAGACGAACCCGCTGGCCGAGCTCACCTCCAAGCGGCGCCTGTCGGCCCTGGGGCCGGGTGGCCTGTCGCGCGAGCGGGCCGGCTTCGACGTGCGCGACGTCCACCACAGCCACTACGGTCGGATCTGCCCGATCGAGACGCCGGAAGGGCCGAACATCGGCCTGATCGGCTCGCTCGCCACGTACGGCCGGATCAACAGCTATGGGTTCATCGAGACGCCCTATCGCAAGGTCAAGCGGACGATCGCCTGGGACGACGCGGCGCTCAAGAGCTTCGAGGCGGGCACGGACCTGCTGGCCAAGGACGGCACCGTCGTCCTGAAGGCCGGCCACGCGTTCACGGACGCCGCGGCCGCCGAGCTCAAGAAGCAGAAGGCACTCGCGTTCCCGGTCCGGCCGGTCGTCACGGACGAGATCGAGTACCTCCCGGCGGACGAGGAGGAGCAGCACGTCGTCGCCCAGGCGAACGCGCCGCTCGACGAGCAGGGCCACTTCACGGCCGAGCGCGTGCCGTCGCGGTTCCGGGACACGTTCCCGGAGGCGCGTCCCAACCAGATCGAGTACATGGACGTGAGTCCCAAGCAGGTCGTCTCGGTGGCGACGGCGCTCATCCCGTTCCTGGAGCACGACGACGCCAACCGGGCCCTCATGGGCTCGAACATGCAGCGCCAGGCCGTCCCGCTCCTCGAGCCGGAGTCGCCCATCGTCGGCACCGGCATGGAGGGTCGGGCCGCGCTCGATTCGGGCCAGGTCATCGTGGCCGAGCGCGCGGGCGTGGTCACCAGCGTGACCGCGGAACGGGTCGAGGTCGAGACGGACGCCGGCGAGCTCGACAGCTACCGGCTCCAGAAGTTCGTCCGCAGCAACCAGGGCACGTGCATCAACCAGCGGCCGATCGTCGATGTCGGCCAGCGCCTCGCGGCCGGCGACGCCATCGCCGACAGCAGCTCGACCGACCGGGGCGAGCTCGCCCTCGGCCGGAACGTGCTCGTGGCGTTCATGAGCTGGGAGGGCGGCAACTACGAGGACGCGATCGTCATCAGCGACCGCCTCGTCCGCGACGACCTGTTCACGAGCATCCACATCGAGAAGCACGAGATCGAGTCGCGCGACACGAAGCTCGGGCCCGAGGAGATCACCCGCGACATCCCGAACGTCGGCGAGGAGTCCCTCAAGGACCTCGACGAGGAAGGGATCATCTATGTCGGCGCGGAGGTCCGTCCCGGCGACATCCTCGTCGGCAAGATCACCCCGAAGGGCGAGACCGAGCTGACCGCCGAGGAGCGCCTGCTCCGGGCGATCTTCGGTGAAAAGGCCCGCGAGGTGAAGGACTCGAGCCTCCGCCTGCCCCACGGCGAGCGCGGCAAGGTCGTCGAGATCCGCGAGTTCCGACGCGAGCTCAACGACGACCTCCAGCCGGGCGTCAACCGGCTCGTCCGGGTCAGCGTGGCCCAGAAGCGCAAGATCAGCGTCGGCGACAAGATGGCCGGCCGCCATGGCAACAAAGGTGTGATCGCCAAGATCCTCCCCCAGGAGGACATGCCCTACCTGCCCGACGGCACCCCGGTCGACATCATCCTCAACCCGCTCGGCGTGCCGAGCCGGATGAACATCGGCCAGATCCTCGAGACCCATCTCGGCTGGGCGCTCCACGCGACCGGGGAGAAGGCCGCCACGGCCGTCTTCGACGGCGCCACGGAGAGCCAGATCCGCGATGAGCTGGCCCGAGCTCGCCATGTCGTGTACGGACACGAGGAGGCGCTGCCCCAGGACGGCAAGATCGAGCTGCGCGACGGGCGGACCGGCGAGGCGTTCGACCGGGCCATCACCGTCGGCTACATCTACATGCTCAAGCTCCACCACCTGGTGGAGGACAAGATCCACGCCCGGTCCACGGGCCCGTACAGCCTCATCACCCAGCAGCCGCTCGGTGGCAAGGCCCAGTTCGGTGGCCAGCGGTTCGGCGAGATGGAAGTCTGGGCGCTCGAGGCGTACGGCGCCGCGAACATCCTCCAGGAGTTGCTGACCGTGAAATCGGACGACGTCCTGGGCCGGGTCCAGACCTACGAGGCCATCGTGAAGGGGGAGGAGATCCAGCCGCCCCGGGTTCCGGAGTCGTTCAAGGTCCTCATCAAGGAACTCCGCAGCCTCGGGCTGAACGCGGAGATCCTGGACCAGAACGACGAGGAGATCCCGCTCGCGGAAGACGACGCCTCCGGGTACATGCTCCCCGATCTCGGCGGGATCAACCTCGCCGGGTTCGAGGACTGATCACCACGTCGTCCACGTACACGTCCCACCCGCGGGACCGGCGCTCGGCCGGCCCGGTCCCGCTCGCTTTCGGTCGGCATCGCGCCGCTGAGCCAGGCATCGGCGCGGAGGAGAACCATGCTCGAGGTCAATAACTTCAGCGCGATCCGCATCTCGCTCGCCAGCCCGGACCAGATCCGGGAATGGAGCAAGGGTGAGGTCACCAAGCCCGAGACCATCAACTACCGGACGCTCAAGCCGGAGAAGGACGGGCTGTTCGACGAGCGCATCTTCGGTCCCACGAAGGACTGGGAGTGCTATTGCGGCAAGTACAAGCGGATCCGCTACAAGGGCATCATCTGCGACAAGTGCGGCGTCGAGGTCACCCGCTCGAAGGTCCGCCGTGAGCGCATGGGCCACATCCAGCTGGCCAGTCCGGTCAGCCATATCTGGTACTTCAAGGGCACGCCGAGCCGGCTCGGCATCCTGCTCGACATCAGCCCGCGCAACCTCGAGCGGATCCTGTACTTCGCTCTGTACATCGTCACCCATGTCGATGAGGACGCTCGCAAGCGCGCCCTCCAGCAGCTCGAGGACGAGGCCGAGGGCCGCGGCGGCAAGGCCGGCAAGGCGCTCAACGAGCTCGAGGACGAGCTGCGGGCGGATTCGCACAAGACCCGCGACGAGCTGAAGGAGACGCTGGCGGCGACCAAGGCGGACCTCGAGGCCCAGCGGGCCGCGCGGACCGAGGAGATCGTCGCGGCGGCGCAGGTCGTCGAGGCCGAGCTCAAGGGGCTCGGCGGCAAGCCGGCCACCGCCACGATCGCGTTCGCGCCGACCGGCGAGGTCATCGTGAACGAGGGCGACAAGGGCGGCAAGGAGGCCACGGCGAAGCTGCACAAGCTCGTCCGTGCCGAGACCGATCGGGTCAACGACGAGCTCCAGCAGCGCGAGGCCGACGAGGCCCGGGCCACCGAGGAGAAGATCGCGGCGCTCGAGTCCGCGATCGGCGACACCCTCGCGGCCGAGAAGAGCCGCCTCGCCGGCGAGGCCCAGGGCCTCAAGGACGAGATCCGCAAGTTCCGCGACGAGATCGAGGGCCTGAAGCCGCAGAAGCTGCTCCTCGAGACCGAGTTCCGGGCCCTCGACGAGAAGTACGGTTCGGGCGCCCGCGGCGGCCGCCTGTTCCACGCCGGCATGGGCGCCGAGGCGATCCGCGACATCATCACCCGGATGGACCTGGAGGAGCTGGCCCGCAGCCTCCACATCGAGGTCCGGACGAGCTCCGGCCAGCGCCGCAAGAAGGCCATCAAGCGGCTCCGCCTCATCGAGGCGTTCCGCCGCTCCGGGACCCGCCCGGAGTGGATGATCCTGTCGGTCCTGCCGGTCATCCCGCCGGACCTGCGCCCGATGGTCCAGCTCGACGGTGGCCGCTTCGCGACCTCCGACCTGAACGACCTGTACCGGCGGGTCATCAACCGGAACAACCGGCTCAAGCGGCTCCTCGAGCTCGGTGCGCCCGAGATCATCATCCGCAACGAGAAGCGGATGCTCCAGGAGGCGTGCGACGCCCTCATCGACAACGGCCGTCGCGGCCGGGCGATCGCGGGCACCGGCAACCATCGCCTCAAGTCCCTCTCGGACATGCTCAAGGGCAAGCAGGGCCGGTTCCGCCAGAACCTGCTCGGCAAGCGCGTCGACTACTCGGGGCGCTCGGTCATCGTGGTCGGCCCGGAGCTCAAGCTCCACCAGTGCGGCCTGCCCAAGAAGATGGCCCTCGAGCTGTTCAAGCCGTTCGTCATGCGCCAGCTCGTCGAGAAGGGCTTCGCCCACAACATCAAGAGCGCCAAGCGCATCGTCGAGCGCGTCCGGCCCGAGGTCTGGGACGTGCTCGAGGAAGTCATCAAGGACCACCCGGTCCTGCTGAACCGCGCCCCCACGCTCCACCGGCTGGGCATCCAGGCGTTCATGCCGGTCCTCGTCGAGGGCTCGGCGATCCAGATCCATCCGCTCGTGTGCACCGCGTTCAACGCGGACTTCGACGGCGACCAGATGGCGGTCCACGTGCCGCTCTCCTCGGCCGCCCAGGAAGAGGCCCGCGAGATGATGCTCTCGACGGCCAACCTCCTCTCGCCGGCCGACGGCTCACCGGTCGTCGCGCCGACCCAGGACATGGTCCTGGGTTGCTACTACCTCACCCTCGATGGGACGGGCTCCGGCACGACCCAGGCGAAGGACCGCCTGTTCTCCGACGAGGACGAGGCCATCCGGGCGTACCAGCTCCGGGCGGTCGCGCTGCACCAGCCGATCGAGGCCGAGGTCCGCGTCTGGGACGCGGAGGCGGGTGAGCTCAAGGCGGAGCGACGCCATACGACGGTCGGGCGGGTCATCTTCAACCAGATCCTGCCGGACGAGCTCCGCTTCAACAACGACATCATGCGTCGGTCCGAGCTCAAGACGCTCGTCGACGAGTGCTACCGCCGGCTCGGTTCCGAGGCGACGGCCCATCTCGTGGACGGCATCAAGAACGTCGGCTTCGAGTTCGCCACCCGGGGTGGCATGACCATCGCGGTCAGCGACATCCCGACCTCGCCGAACAAGGCCGAGCTGCTCGCCAACGCCGACGCCGGCGTGGCCCAGATCGACCGCCAGTTCCAGCGCGGCCTCATCACCGAGGAAGAGCGCTACGAGCAGGTCGTCGGGGTCTGGCAGGACACGACCAAGGAGATGGCCGACGCGATGGTCGACCCGCACGCGTTCGTGGGGCCGGTCACCATGATGACCAGCTCCGGCGCGCGGGGGAACAAGGGCAACATCGGCCAGCTCGGCGCGATGCGCGGTCTCATGGCCGACCCGGCCGGACGGATCATCGACGTCCCCGTGCGGAGCAACTTCCGCGAGGGGATGACGGTCCTCGAGTACTTCATCTCCACCCACGGCGCCCGCAAGGGCCTCGCCGACACGGCACTCCGGACGGCCGACTCGGGCTACCTGACCCGCCGGCTCGTCGACGTGGCCCAGGACGTCATCACCCGCGACGACGACTGCGGCACCGAAGAGGGCAGCTGGATCACCCGGGCCGAGTCGAGCGACGAGCCGCGCGCCTACCAGCGCCGCCTCGTCGGGCGGCTCTCCGCCGCGACCCTGACGTCCGGTTCGGGCAAGACGGCCGTCACGCTCGTGGAGCGCAACCAGGAGATCACCGAGGCGATCGCCATCCTCGTCGACGAGGCGGGCATCGACGAGGTGCTCGTCCGGTCGCCGCTGACCTGCGAGGCCCGCTACGGGGTCTGCCGGTCGTGCTACGGCCGCAACCTGGCCACCGGCGAGCTGGTCGGGTCCGGCGAGGCGGTCGGCATCATCGCCGCCCAATCGATCGGCGAGCCGGGCACCCAGCTGACGATGCGGACGTTCCACACCGGTGGTGTGGCCGGCCTCGACATCACGGCCGGCCTGCCCCGCGTCGAGGAGCTGTTCGAGGCCCGTGTCCCCAAGGGCAAGGCCGAGATCAGCCACATCGACGGCATCGTCGAGATCGTCCGCGGCGACGCGGGCACGAAGGTCAAGGTCCGGAGCACCGAGTCGTACGACACCTCGCTCACGATCCCCAAGGGCGCGGAGATGCTCCAGGCCGAGGGCGACGCGGTCGAGGCCAACCAGGTCGTCGCCCGACTGGCCGGCGACAGCCCGGTCGAGGTCAACTCGCCCGTCAAGGGCTTCCTGACCAAGAACAGCGGCGGCCTCGTCGTCCGGGCGGAAGACGTGGTCGAGCGCGAGTACGGCATCCCCCACAACGCCAAGCTGCTCGTCGAGAACGGCCAGGAAGTCCGGGCCGGCGACTCGATCACGGACGGCCCCGTGAACCCGCAGGAGTACCTCGAGACCCGGGGCAAGGACGCCGTCCAGCGCTACCTGGTCAAGGAAGTCCAGAAGGTCTACCGGAGCCAGGGCGTCACGATCAACGACAAGCACATCGAGATCATCGTCCGGCAGATGCTGCGCAAGGTGCGCATCGACCAGCCGGGCGACGTCGACCTCTTGCCGACCGAGCTCATCGACCGGCTGGATCTCGAGGCCGAGAACAACCGCATCCTGGCCGAGGGCGGCGAGCCCGCCACGGCCCAGACCGTCCTGCTCGGCGTGACGAAGGCGTCCCTCAACACCTCGAGCTTCCTGGCCGCGGCGTCGTTCCAGGAGACGACCCGGGTGCTCACGGAGGCCGCGATCAACGGCTCCCGCGATCACCTGATCGGGCTCAAGGAGAACGTCATCATCGGCAAGCTCATCCCGGCCGGGACGGGCGCGCCGGCGAACCTGGCGGCGGCCGCCGAACGGCGGCGCCGGGCGGCCCTGGAGGCCCTGGCCGGCGAGTCCATCGAAGGGATGGTCAGCGCCGAGTCCGAGTTCAACCCGTTCCTCGAGGACGGCAGTGGCCGGCCTCCGGTCGACGACGAGACGGCGGGCCTCGCCTCGCTCCTCGCCGCCGGCGCGGCGGACGGCGACGGGGACGACGACGAGCTCCTCAACCCGTTCCTCGCGGACGCGCCGGACGACACGTCCGACGAGCCCGATCCGTTCCTCGGCGACGCCGACACGGAGCCCGAGGACACGGCCGATGCCGATGCCGCGGCCAAGGCGGCGAGCCCGGTCGCGACCGCCACGAAACCCGCCCCGAAGGCCGCTGCGAAGGCCGCCTCCAAGCGCGCCGACAAGACCGTCGCGGAGGACTGATCCGAGCCATCGGCGACCCACTTCCAGGGGGTCCGGACGGGCGTCTCCACGTTTGACACTCGTTCGGACCCGCTGCTACACTCCGCCTTCGTGGCCTCGGGAGGGACCACCCTCGTCGCGTGCGCCGAGGACCTCCGAGGGATCACGACGTCAACGGCCCCGGTGACATCTCCGTCCTCCTGCGACGGCTCCGGCGGACCGGGGCGGCCGACCGCCGCCACCACGTACCGACGACTCTGAAAGGAACCGCGTCTCCGTGCCGACCATCAGCCAGCTCGTACGCCACGGCCGCAAGCGCAGGATCACCAAGGTCAAGGCGCCGGCCATGCGCAAGAACTGGAACAGCCTCAAGCAGCGCCAGGAGTCGATCCCGGGCGCCCCGCAGAAGCGGGGCGTGTGCTTGCAGGTGCGCACGATGACGCCCAAGAAGCCGAACTCCGCGCTGCGCAAGATCGCCCGCGTCCGGCTGACCAATCAGATGGAGGTCACGGCCTACATCCCGGGCATCGGCCACAACCTGCAGGAGCACTCGGTCGTGCTCGTGCGTGGCGGCCGGGTGAAGGACCTCCCGTCGGTCAAGTACCACATCATCCGGGGCACCCTGGACGCCGCCGGCGTGCGCGACCGCAAGCAGGGCCGCTCGAAGTACGGGGCGAAGGCCTCGGCGGGTCTCGGGGGCAAGAAGTAGATGCCCCGTCGCGTCAACATCCCGCGCAAGCTCAAGTACGAGACGGCGCCCGCGAACCGGACGACGGCGCGGTTCACCTCGAAGCTCATGACCGCCGGCAAGCGCAACCTGTCGGAGCGGATCCTGCGTGAGGCGCTGGCCCGCGCCGAGGCGCAGTCGCGCCGGCCGGGTCTCGAGGTGCTCGAGGCGGCCCTCCGCAACGCGACCCCGATCATCGAGGTCAAGCCCCGCCGCGTCGGCGGCGCCACCTACCAGGTCCCGGTCGAGATCCGGGGCGATCGCCGCCTGTCGCTCGGCGTGCGCTGGCTCGTCCAGGCCGCCCGCAAGCGCAACGGCAAGAGCATGAGCGAGAAGCTCGCGGCCGAGTTCGTCGATGCGATGAACGGGCTGGGCGCCGCGGTCAAGCGGCGCGAGGACACCCACAAGATGGCGGAGGCGAACCGCGCCTTCAGCCACTTCAAGTGGTAACGACGGCGCAGGAGCGCAAACCCACCGTGGCACGACAGGTTCCGCTGGCACGCACGCGGAACATCGGGATCATCGCCCATATCGACGCGGGCAAGACCACCGTCACCGAGCGGATCCTCTTCTACACGAAGAAGATCTACAAGCTCGGCGAGGTGCATGAAGGCGCCGCGACCATGGACTGGATGCCCCAGGAGCAGGAACGCGGGATCACGATCACCGCCGCTGCGACGACGGCGTTCTGGGGCGACCATCGCATCAACATCATCGATACGCCCGGGCACGTGGACTTCACCGTCGAGGTCGAGCGGAGCCTTCGCGTCCTCGATGGCGCGGTCGTCGTGTTCGACGGCGTGGCCGGCGTCGAGCCCCAGTCCGAGACGGTCTGGCGCCAGGCCGACCGCTACGGCGTGCCGCGTTTCTGTTTCATCAACAAGCTCGACCGGACCGGCGCCGACTTCTGGCGCGGGGTCGAGTCCATCCGCGACCGGCTCGGCGCCAACGCCGTGCCGATCCAGATCCCGATCGGCCGCGAGGACCAGTTCAAGGGCGTCATCGACCTCGTCGAGATGAAGGCCATCTACTATCGCGACGACCTGGGCAACCAGGTCGACGTGATCGAGATCCCGGCCGAGCTCCGCGAGGAGGCCGAGAAGCACCGCCGCGCCCTCATCGAGGCCGTCGCCGAGATGGACGACGAGCTCCTCCACAAGTACCTCGAGGGCCAGGAATTCACGACCGAGGAGATCCGCCGGGGCCTGCGCCTGGGCACCCTCGCGACGAAGATCATCCCGGTCCTCACGGGCTCGGCGCTCAAGAACAAGGGCATCCAGAAGCTCCTCGACGCGGTCGTGGACTACCTGCCCTCGCCGCTCGACGTGCCGCCGATGAACGGGCTCGACCCGGCGACCGGCGCCGAAGTCCTGCGCAAGCCGGACGACTCCGAGCCGTTCAGCGCGCTCGCCTTCAAGATCGCCGCCGACCCGTTCGTGGGCAAGCTCGCCTTCTTCCGGGTCTACTCCGGCACGCTCAAGGCCGGCTCGTACGTGCTCAACCCCACCAAGGGCCGGCGCGAGCGGATCGGCCGCATCCTCCAGATGCACGCCAACCACCGCGAGGAGATCGACGAGGTCTTCGCCGGCGACATCGCCGCCGCCGTCGGGCTCAAGGACACGTTCACGGGCGACACCCTCACCGATCCCGAGCATCCGGTCATCCTCGAGTCGATGACGTTCCCGGAGCCGGTCATCGAGGTCAAGATCGAGCCCAAGACCAAGGCCGACCAGGACAAGCTTGCGATCGCCCTCCAGCGCCTCGCCGAGGAGGACCCGACGTTCCGGGTCAAGACCGACCCGGAGACCGCCGAGACGCTCATCGCCGGGATGGGCGAGCTCCACCTCGACGTGCTCGTCGACCGGATGGTCCGCGAGTTCAAGGTGGCCGCCAACATCGGCAAGCCCCAGGTCTCCTATCGCGAGACGATCCGCCGCGCGGCGGAGGGTAACGGCCGGCACGTCCGCCAGACGGGCGGCAAGGGCCAGTACGGCCACGCCGTCATCCGGCTCGAGCCGGGCGAGAAGGGCTCGGGCTACGTGTTCGTCGACAAGATCGTCGGCGGCACGATCCCGCGCGAGTACATCAAGCCGATCGACCAGGGCATCCGCGAGACGCTCGAGACGGGCATCTACGCGGGTTTCCCGATGGTCGACGTCAAGGTCACCCTCCACGACGGCTCGTTCCACGAAGTGGACAGCTCGGAGATGGCGTTCAAGATCGCCGGTTCGCTGGCCATCAAGGACGCGGTCCCCAAGGCCCACCCCGTGATCCTCGAGCCGATCATGAAGGTCGAGGTCACGATGCCCGAGGAGTTCATGGGCGACGTGATCGGCGACCTCAACAGCCGGCGGGGTCAGATCGACGGGATGGAGAGTCGGGGCGGCACGCAGGTCGTCCGGGCGTTCATCCCGCTCGCCCTGATGTTCGGCTACGTCACGGATCTGCGCAGCATGTCCCAGGGCCGGGCCAGCTCGTCGATGGAATTCAGCCACTACGCGGAGGTACCCGCCGGGGTCGCCTCCGAGCTCGTCCAGAAGTCGAAGTTCTAGTCACGACCGACCCTCGGGACGGGAGAGGAGCCAGGAGAAAGCCACGATGGCGAAGAAGAAGTTCGATCGCACCAAGCCGCACGTCAACATCGGGACGATCGGCCATATCGACCATGGCAAGACGTCCCTGACGGCGGCCATCACGAAGTACCTGGCCCTGAAGGGCGAGAGCGAGTACCGCGCGTTCGACACGATCGACAACGCGCCGGAAGAGCGCGAGCGCGGGATCACCATCGCCATCGCCCACGTCGAGTACGAGACCGACGCCCGCCACTACGCCCACGTCGACTGCCCCGGCCACGCGGACTACATCAAGAACATGATCACCGGCGCGGCCCAGATGGACGGGGCCATCCTCGTCGTCGCCGCGACCGACGGCCCGATGCCCCAGACCCGCGAGCACATCCTGCTGGCCCGCCAGGTCGAGGTCCCGTACATCGTCGTGTTCCTCAACAAGGTCGACGCGGTCGACGACCCCGAGCTGCTCGACCTCGTCGAGCTCGAGGTCCGCGAGCTGCTGACCAAGTACAACTTCCCGGGCGACGACATCCCGTTCATCCGCGGCTCGGCGCTCAAGGCGCTCGAGGCCAAGGACGATCCGTCCGACCCGGCCTACGCGCCCATCCAGGAGCTCATGGACGCGGTCGACGCGTACATCCCGACCCCCGAGCGGGCGGTCGACAAGCCGTTCCTCATGCCGGTCGAGGACGTCTTCGGGATCAAGGGCCGGGGGACCGTCGCCACCGGCCGGATCGAGCGCGGCATCGTCAAGGTCGGCGACGAGGTCGAGCTGGTCGGGATCAAGCCCAACCGCAAGATCGTCGTGACCGGCGTCGAGATGTTCAAGAAGCTGCTCGACGAGGGCCGGGCCGGCGACAACGTGGGCTGCCTCATCCGGGGCATCGAGCGCGAGGAGATCGAGCGCGGCCAGGTCCTGGCCAAGAGCGGCTCGGTCAAGCCGCACACGAAGTTCAGTGCCCAGGTCGTCGTCCTGACCAAGGAGGAGGGCGGCCGGCACACCCCGTTCTACAACGGCTACCGGCCCCAGTTCTACCTGCGCACGACCGACGTGACCGGGGCCATCGGGCTGCCCGAGGGGACCGAGATGATCATGCCCGGCGACCACACCGAGATGACCGTCGAGCTGATCACCCCGATCGCCCTGGAGACCGGCCAGCGGTTCGCCATCCGCGAGGGCGGCCGGACCGTCGGCGCCGGCGCCATCACCTCGATCGCCGAGTAGGACGATGGCGAAGCAGCGGATCAGGATCCGCCTCAAAGCGTACGACCACCGGCTGCTCGATCAGTCGGCGGCCCAGATCGTGGAGACGGCCCAGCGGACCGGCGCGGATGTCGCCGGGCCCGTGCCGCTGCCGACGCGCATCGAGAAATTCACCGTCCTGCGTTCCCCGTTCATCGACAAGGACAGCCGGGAGCAGTTCGAGATCCGCACCCATAAGCGGCTCATCGACATCCTGGACCCGAGTTCGAAGACGGTCGACGCCCTGATGCGACTCTCGCTGGCGGCGGGCGTCGACATCGAGATCAAGATGTGATGACGCCTCACTCGCTCGACCGACCCATTGCCGCGTTGTCGCCTGCGCGCGGTCGCTCACGCACGTCAAGTGCGCTCCCTCCCGTGCTCGGCTCCGCCGTGCACTGGGCGCGGTTGCGCGGCGAGGCAGGGCTCTGATGGCGATCGGACTCATCGGTCGAAAGATCGGCATGACCCAGGTCTTCCAGGCCGACGGGACCATGGTCGCGGTGAGCGTCCTGGCCGTCGAGCCGAATACCGTCACGCGCCTCCGGACCACCGCCCGCGATGGCTACACGGCCGTCCAGCTCGGCATCGAGCCGAGCAAGCGGCTCACCAAGCCCGAGGCCGGCCAGCTCGAAGGCCTGCCCCAGGTCGCCACGATCCGCGAGTTCCGGATCGACGACGTCGACGGCTACGAAGTCGGTCAGCAGCTCGGCGTCGCCGAGCTGTTCGCGGCCGGCGATCTGGTCGACGTGACCGGCGTGTCCAAGGGCAAGGGCTTCGCCGGGCACATCAAGCGCCACCACTTCAAGCGCGGTCCCAAGACCCACGGCTCGGACCACCACCGCGCCCCCGGTTCGATCGGCCCGGGCACGACCCCGGGTCGCGTCTACAAGGGCATGAAGATGGCCGGCCACATGGGCGACCACCGAGCGACCGTCAAGAAGCTGCGCGTCGTCCGCACGGACGCCGAGCGCAACCTGCTGCTCGTGAAGGGGACCCTGCCCGGGTCCAAGCACGCGCTCATCCTCGTGAAGAAGGCCTGACATGCCGCAGACGACCCTGTACGACAGGACGGGCGCCTCGGTGGGCGACGTGGAGCTCAACGACGACCTCTTCGCGGCCCCGGTGAACGCCGCCGTGCTCCACCAGGTCGTCGTCGCCCAGCTGGCCGGCCGCCATCTCGGCACGAGCGACACCAAGACCCGCGGCGAGGTCCGCGGCGGCGGCCGCAAGCCGTACCGCCAGAAGGGCACGGGCCGGGCCCGCCAGGGCCACCGGACCGCGCCGCACTTCCGGGGCGGCGGCGCCGTCTTCGGGCCCCACCCGCGCTCCTACGAGCAGCGGCTGCCGCGCAAGATGAAGCGCCTGGCGCTCCGTGGCGCGCTCACGGCCAAGTTCGGCGACGACGCGATCCGGATCATCGACACATTCGGGCTCGAGGCGATCAGGACCCGCGACTTCGTGGACGTGCTGGCCGCCCTCAAGGCGGGCGGCCGCGTCCTCGTCGTGGCACCGGGCCGCGACCAGAAGCTCGAACTCTCGTCGCGCAACCTGCCCAGGGTCGAGGTCATCCTCGCCGACTCTCTCAACGTGGTCGACCTGCTCAACGCGGACGTGGTCCTCATCGAGCAGCCGGCCCTCGCCCGGATGGACGAGGTGTACGCATGAGCACGCTCACGGCGCACGAGGTGATCGTGCGGCCGGTCATCAGCGAGAAGTCGATCGACCTCTCGAACCAGGAACCGAACCACCGCTACACCTTCGAGGTCCACCGCGACGCCAACAAGATCCAGATCAAGGCGGCGATCGAGGAGCTCTACCGCAAGGAGAGCGTGACCGTGGTCGGGGTCAACGTGCTCACGACCAAGTCGAAGGAGAAGCGGCGCGGGACGCGCCGCGGCCGGCAGGTCGGTCATACGACGCCGTGGCGCAAAGCGGTCGTGACGCTGGCGGCCGGCCAGAAGATCACCTTCTTCGAGGGAGTCTGACGATGCCCCTCCGCGGTTACAAGCCGACCTCGCCGGGCCTCCGGGGGATGACTCGCTCGACGTTCGAGGAGATCACCACCGACAAGCCCCACAAGCCGCTGCTCGAGTCCCAGATCCGGGGCTCCGGGCGCAACAACGCCGGTCGGATGACGGTCCGCCATCGCGGTGGCGGGGAGAAGCAGGCCTACCGCCGGATCGACTTCAAGCGCGACAAGCCGGGCGTGCCGGCCCGCCTCGCGACGATCGAGTACGACCCGAACCGCTCGGCCCGCATCGGGCTGCTCCACTACCGGGACGGTGAGAAGCGGTACATGCTCCTGCCCCACGGCCTCAAGGTCGGCGACGTGGTCATCTCCGGACCCGACGCCGAGGCCCGCGTCGGGAATGCCCTGCCGATCGCCAACATCCCGCTCGGCACGACCATCCACAACATCGAGCTCGTGCCCGGCAAGGGCGGCCAGATCGTCCGCTCGGCCGGCGTGTCGGCCCAGCTCCTCGCCAAGGAGGGCGACTGGGCCCAGGTCCGGATGCCGTCCGGCGAGGTCCGCCGCCTGTCGCTCAAGTGCATGGCGACGGTGGGCCAGGTCGGCAACCTCGACCACGAGAATCAGAACCTCGGCAAGGCGGGTCGGGCCCGCCATCTCGGGCAGCGGCCCGAGGTGCGCGGTGTCGTCATGAACCCGCGCGACCACCCGCACGGCGGCGGCGAGGGCAAGTCCCCCACGGGCATGCCCCCCAAGACGCCGTGGGGCAAGCCGGCGATGGGCTACCGGACCCGGCGTGCCAAGACCACCGGACGTCTCATCGTCCGCAGCCGACACCGGAAGTAAGGGCGAGCGATGTCACGATCCGTCAAGAAGGGCTGGTTCGTCGAGGAGCGCCTCAAGGGGCGCGTCGAGGAGATGAACAAGCGCAACGAGAAGAAGGTCGTCAAGACCTGGTCCCGCGCGTCCGTCATCTTCCCGGACTTCATCGGCCACACCATCGCCGTCTACAACGGCAAGAAGCACATCCCGGTCTACGTGTCGGAGAACATGGTCGGGCATCGGCTCGGCGAGTTCTCGCCCACCCGCAACTACCGCGGGCACGGCAGGCACACCGAGCGCTCGACGTCGTTGAAGTAGGTCCACCGAACGATGCGTGTCTCAGCCACCGCCAAGTACCAGCGCGGGTCCACTCGCAAGATCGGACTCGTGACCAGGGCCATCACCGGCAAGCCGGTGGAGGAGGCCGCGGCATACCTCCGGTTCATGCCCCAGCACGCCGCCCGTGACGTCGCGGCCGTGCTCAAGAGCGCGACCGCGAACGCCGAGAACAACCACAACCTGTCAGCGGAGGACCTGGTCGTCGTGGAAGCCCGCGCCGACGAGGGGCCCACGATCAAGCGGTTCCGCCCGCGCGCCCAGGGACGGGCGTTCGCCATCCACAAGCCGATGACCCACATCACGGTCGTCGTCGCCGAGCGGGAGGCCTAGCCGGATGGGTCACAAGGTTCACCCGTACGGCTTCCGGTTGGGTGTCTCGCGCACCTGGACCGCGAAGTGGTACGCGGACAAGGAATACACCGCCCTCCTCCAGGAGGACATCGGGATCCGCAAGCTCGTCGCCAAGCGGCTCGCCAACGCGAGCGTCAGCGGCGTCGAGATCGAGCGCGGGATCAACCACGTGACGGTCACGATCCACACCGCCAAGCCGGGCATCGTGATCGGCAAGGGCGGCACGAACGTCGAGATCCTGCGGACCCAGATCGGCCTGCTCACCAAGCGCAAGGTGAAGCTCGAGATCAAGGAGATCCGCCAGCCGGAGCTCGACGCGTATCTCGTGGCCATGAACATCGCCCAGCAGCTGGCCCGCCGGATCGCGTTCAAGAAGGCGATGAAGCAGGCCATCCAGCGGACGATGAAGGCCGGCGCGAAGGGCGTGAAGATCGCCGTCGCCGGCCGCCTGGGCGGCTCGGAGATGGGCCGCCGCGAGTGGGACCGCGAGGGGCGCATCCCGCTCGGCACGCTCCGTGCCGACATCAGCTACGGCCAGGTCCACGCCCACACCACGTACGGCCGCATCGGCGTCAAGGTGTGGGTCTACCGCGGTGACATCGCGCCCGAGCGCGGCAATCGCGAGCTGACCCCGGCCCAGGCGGCCGCGGTCGCGGCAGCGGGAGCCTGACATGCTGATGCCACGCCGGGTCAAGCATCGCAAGGTGATGCGCGGGCGGATGTCGGGCCAGGCCAAGGGTGGGTTCTCGGTCGCCTTCGGCGACTTCGGCCTCGCCACGACCGAGCCCGCCTGGATCACCAGCCGCCAGATCGAGGCCGCCCGGCGGGCCATGACCCGCTCGGTCAAGCGTGGCGGCAAGATCTGGATCCGGATCTTCCCGGACAAGCCGGCGACCAAGAAGCCGGCCGAGACCCGGATGGGCTCCGGCAAGGGCGCCCCGGATCACTGGGTCGCCGTCGTGAAGCCCGGCCGGATCCTGTTCGAGATGGCCGGCGTGCCCCAGGACGAAGCCGTCGAGGCGATGCGCCTCGCGAGCCACAAGCTCCCGGTCGCCACGCGCGTGGTGCAGCGGGACGGAGCGGGGGAGGTGACCGATGGACATCGATAAGGTCCGCGGGCTGACCGACGCCGAGCTGGAGGTCGCGCTTCGCGAGGCGAAGCAGGAGCTCTGGCAGGCGCGCTTCGACCTGTCCACCCGGCAGCTCAAGAGCTACACCAAGATCCCTCAGACCCGTCGGACGATCGCGCGGATCCTGACGGTCCAGCTGGAGCGGCGCGTCGGACGCGCCCGCTCGGCCTGACCCGGGAGATCACGCGATGACAGGAGCAAGCACCGTGAACGGCAAGCGGAAGACCAAGGTCGGCCGCGTCGTCAGCGACAAGATGGACAAGACGATCGTCGTGTCCGTCGAACGCCTGGCGCGCCACCGCCTCTACAAGCGGGTCATCCGCTTGACGACCAAGTTCAAGGCCCACGACGAGGACAACGAGGCCCGCGTCGGCGACACCGTGCTCATCGAGGAGAGCCGCCCGCTGTCGGCGACGAAGCGCTGGCGCCTGGTCGAGATCACGGCCAGGACCGGCGATCACGGCGGTCCGTCCGACCTGGTCGTCGAGGAGGCCGCAACGACCGAAGCGATCCATGCGGCCGCCCATCCGGGGCGTGACCGTGCCGCCGAGGCGGCGGAGGCAGCCGGAGCCGCCGAGGCGTCCGGGACCGACGCATGATCCAGCCTCAATCCCGCCTCAAGGTCGCCGACAACACCGGAGCCCGGACCATCCAGTGCATCCGGGTGATGGGTCGTTCCCAGAAGACGGTGGCCGGCGTGGGCGACGTCATCATCGCCAGCGTCAAGCAGGCGATCCCGAACGCCGCGGTCAAGAAGGGCGACGTCGTCCGGGCCGTCGTCGTGCGGACGGCCAAGGAGTACGGCCGCCCCGACGGGAGCTACATCCGGTTCGACGAGAACGCCGCGGTGCTCATCAACAACCAGGGCAATCCGCGGGGCACCCGGATCTTCGGGCCCGTGGCCCGCGAGCTGCGGGACAAGAACTACATGAAGATCGTGTCCCTCGCCCCGGAGGTGCTGTGATGGCCCGCGCCGTCGTGACCCGGACCACCAAGGTGCCCGAGATCCGGACCGGCGACACGGTCGTCGTGCTGTCCGGCAAGGATGCCGGCAAGCGCGGCAAGGTCGAGTCCGTCGCCCGGACCCGACGGGCCACCATCATCACCGCCCATCGCGGCGGCCCCACCGGGCCGGCGCTGTCGGAGGCGACCGTCATCGTGACCGGGCTCAACATCGCCAAGCGCCACACGAAGCCGCGCCAGACCCAGGGCGCCAACGACCGGATGCCCAAGGTCCAGCAGGGCGGCATCATCGACCTCGCCCAGCCGATCCCGATCAGCCGGGTCATGGTCGTCTGCTCGCACTGCGAGCGACCGACCAGGGTGGGTCATGCCCTCCTCGATTCCGGCAAGCGGGTCCGCACCTGCAGCCACTGCGGCGAGCAGCTGGGAGCCAAGCCATGACGCAGCGACTCCACGAGCGCTACAAGGCCGAGATCGTGCCGGCGCTCACCAAGCAATTCGAATACGCCAACCCGATGCAGGTGCCACGTCTCTCGAAGATCGTGGTCAACATCGGCCTGGGCGAGGCGCTCACGAATGCCAAGGCGATCGACGCCGCGACGGGCGACCTCAGCGCGATCACCGGCCAGAAGCCGATCGTGACCAAGGCCAAGCGCTCGATCGCCCAGTTCCGGCTCCGTGCCGGCAATCCGGTCGGCGCGGTCGTGACCCTGCGCGGCCAGCGGATGTGGGACTTCCTCGACCGCCTGACGGCGCTCGCCCTGCCCCGCATCCGCGACTTCCACGGCGTGCCGAGCCGCTCGTTCGACGGCCGGGGCAACTACTCACTGGGTTTCCGGGAGCAACTCGCGTTCCCGGAGATCGACTACGACAAGGTGGACCGTCTCCGCGGGCTGGAGATCAGCATCGTGACGACGGCGAAGACCGACGAGGAGTCGAAGCGTCTGCTCGAACTCCTCGGCATCCCTTTCGCCGTCTAGGCGCGGGGAGGGAGACCGATGGCCAAGAAATCACTCATCGCCAAGCAGAAGCGACCGCCGAAGCACAAGTCGCAGGGCTATCACCGCTGCTTCGTGTGCGGCCGTCCGCGCGCCTACATGCGCCGGTTCGGACTGTGCCGCATCTGCTTCCGGGAGCGCGCCCTGATGGGCGAGCTGCCGGGCGTGACGAAGTCGAGCTGGTAGGACACCGATGAACATCTCCGATCCGATCGCGGACATGCTCACCCGCATCCGCAACGCGTCGCGCGCCCGCCACCTCGAGGTCGTCGTGCCGGCGTCGCGGACGAAGCGCGAGATCGCCCGCATCCTCAAGGACGAGGGCTTCATCGCCGACGTCCGCGAGGACCAGGTGGGCGCCGCGCTCACCCTCCACCTGACCCTCAAGTACGTCGACGGCAAGGCGCCGGTCGTGTCCGGGCTGAAGCGGATCAGCAAGCCCGGCCTGCGGGTGTACGCCCGCAAGACCGACATCCCGCGCGTCCTGGGCGGCCTGGGCGTCGTCATCATCAGCACGAGCCAGGGGATCATGACCGGCGCGCAGGCCCGCAAGGCCCAGCTCGGTGGCGAAGTCCTGGCGTACGTGTGGTAGGCCGATAGATGTCACGCATCGGTCGCCTGCCCATCGCCGTTCCCCGCCGGCGTCGACGTCACCATCGACGGTCGATCGGTCACGGTCCAGGGCCCCAAGGGCACCCTCCACCGCGACCTGCACCCGGACATGCTCGTCGCCCGTGACGGCGACACGATCGTCGTGAGCCGGCCGAGCGAGCAGAAGGTCCACAAGCAGCTTCACGGCCTGACCCGGACGCTCGTGGCCAACATGGTCATCGGCGTGTCGGACGGCTACCGCAAGGGCCTCGAGATCACCGGCGTCGGCTACCGGGCGACGAAGATCGGCAACAACCTCCAGCTCAACCTGGGTTACAGCCACCCCATCGAGATCGAGGCGCCGGCCGGCATCACGTTCGAGCTGGAGAACCCCACCCGGCTGGCCATCGTCGGCATCGACAAGGAGCTCGTCGGCCAGGTCGCCGCGCGGGTCCGTGCCACCCGCAAGCCCGAGCCGTACAAGGGCAAGGGCGTGCGCTACGCGGGCGAGTACATCCGGCGCAAGGCCGGCAAGGCCGGCAAGATCGGCGGCAAGAAGTGATGACGAAGGGACGAGCACGATGACGTCGGTCGCCAACCGCGGCACCGCGCGCCACAAGCGGCACGAACGGATCCGTCTCTCGCTCGAGGGGACGTCCGACCGGCCACGGCTCGCGGTCTTCCGCAGCCTCAACCACATCTATGCCCAGGTGATCGACGACGGGGCCGGCAAGACGCTGGCCGCCGCCTCCACGGTCGAGAAGGAGCTTCGCGGCTCCAGGCAGACCAAGACGGAGGAGGCCAAGGTCGTCGGGCGCCTCGTCGCCGAGCGGGCCAGGTCCGCCGGCGTCGAGCGCGTCGTGTTCGATCGGGCCGGGTTCCGGTATCACGGGCGGATCAAGTCGCTCGCAGAGGCGGCCCGCGAAGCCGGCCTGGATTTCTGATCGTTAGGAGCTGACCACGTGGCGAGGATCGACCCCAACAAGCTGACGCTCGAAGAGCGCGTCGTCCAGATCAACCGAGTCGCCAAGGTCGTCAAGGGCGGGCGGCGGTTCAGCTTCAGCGCGATCGTCGTCGTCGGCGACGGCGCCGGGCACGTCGGCGTCGGGCTGGGCAAGGCCGGCGAGGTGCCGGAATCCATCCGCAAGGGCGTCGAGGACGCCAAGAAGAACCTCATCCGCGTCCCGATGTACGGCACGACGATCCCGCACGAGGTCCGCCACGAGTACTCGGCCAGCAGGATCCTGCTCAAGCCCGCTTCGCAGGGCACCGGCGTCATCGCCGGCGGCGCCGTCCGCGCGGTCATCGAGTCCGCCGGTATCCGGGACATCCTGACCAAGACCCACGGCTCCACGAACCCGGTCAACGTGACCCGGGCCACGATCGAGGCGCTTCGCAGCCTCCACTCGGCCGAGGAGCTGAGCGTGCGCCGCGGCATCCCGCTGCGCAGCTTCATCGCCGGTCAGTCGAACGGCGAACCAGTGGAGGTCCGCGATGGCCGGTAAGCTGCGCGTCACCCAGACCAAGAGCACGATCAGCCAGATCGCGCGCAACCGGGCGACCGTGCGCGCGCTCGGTCTGCACCGGATCGGCGACACCGTCGAGATCCCGGACAACCCCGCGACCCGGGGGATGGTCCGCCAGGTCCAGTTCATGGTGGCGGTCGAGGAGCTTCCCGAGGTTCCCGAGGCGTCCAAGGAGAAGGCATGAAGCTCCACGACCTCCGCCCCGCGGACGGCGCCCACACGCGCCGCACCCGCGTCGGCCGGGGCATCGCGGCCGGCGGCGGCAAGACCGCGGGTCGCGGCACGAAGGGCCAGAAGGCGCGCGCCGGCGGCTCGATCCCGGCCTGGTTCGAAGGCGGCCAGACGCCGCTCCACCAGCGCATCCCGAAACTGCGCGGGTTCAAGAACCCGTTCAAGACCCAGTTCGAGATCGTGAACCTGGGCCGCATCGCCGAGCTCGTCGAGCTCGGTGCGCTCGAGCCCGGCGACCTCGCCGGCGTGAAGGGCAAGGACGGCGCCAAGCCGGCCAAGGCGGCCCCGATCACGATCAACCAGGAGCTGCTCCGGGCGGTCGGCGCGGTCCGCACCCTCGACAAGCCGCTCAAGGTCCTCGGCCAGGGCGAGGTCGACCGGCCCCTGTTCGTGGTCGCCGATGCGTTCAGCCGGACGGCCGTGGCGAAGATCGAGGCGGCCGGCGGGTCCGTCCAGCTGATCGTCATCCCGACCGCACCGCTGGCCGCCCTGGGCGTCGAGCCGAAGGCCGCTCCGAAGGCCGACGAGAAGGCCCCGGCCGAAAAGGCCGGCGCCGGCGAAAGCGACGCTCCGGCGAAACCGGCCAAGGCAGCGAAGCACGACATCGAGGTGACAGCGGACCTCGACGACGACACGAGCGCCGGGCCGGCCACCAAGCCAGCCCGGAGCGCGAAGACTGCCGATCCCGTGCGCCGCGCCACCGCGGCGCCTTCGCCCGAGGGCCCTGCCCCGGCGGGTGACGCCGAAGCCCGTGATAGCGACGCTCCGGCCAAGCCGGCAAAGTCCGTCAAGGCCAAGGCGAAGGCGGCGGCAGAAGAGGCGGACGAGACCGCCGAGACCGCCGAGACCTCCGCCCCGTCAGCCGACGCCCCGGCCGGCGAAGACGCCTGACGTGTTCGAGTCGCTCCTCAACGCCTTCCGGGCACCGGACCTGCGGAAACGGCTGCTGTATGTCGCCGGGGTCCTGATCCTCTTCCGGTTCCTGTCCCACGTCCCGGTCCCGGGCGTCGACCACACGGCGCTGGCGAACTTCTTCAACGGCAACGCCATCTTCGGCCTGCTCGACCTGTTCAGCGGCGGCGGCCTGTCGACCTTCTCGGTCGTGGGCCTGGGGATGAATCCGTACATCAACGCGTCGATCATCATGCAGCTGATGCAGGGGGTGATCCCCTCGCTCCAGACGCTCAGCCGCGAGGGTGAGTACGGGCGCAACAAGCTCAACCAGTACACCCGTGTCCTGGCCGTGCCGATGGCGCTGCTGTCGTCGTACGGCTTCCTGGCCCTGCTCGCCTCGCAGGGCGTGCTCACGACCACGTTCAGCCTGTCGAACTGGGAGACCATCACCCAGATCATCACCCTGACCGCGGGCTCGATCCTGCTGATGTTCCTCGGCGAGCTCATCACCGAGAAGGGCATCGGCAACGGCATCAGCTTCATCATCTTCGCGGGCATCGTCGGCCGCGTCCCGCGCGCGATCGGCTCATTCCTCGAGACGCCGGACCTGGCCGCGATCGTCATCTTCGGGCTCATCGGCCTGGCCGCGATCTTCGTGATCATCTACATCCAGGAAGGCCAGCGGCGCATCCCGATCCAGTACGCGAGCCGTGTCCGCGGTCGCCGCCAGTACTCGGGCGGCTCCACGTTCCTGCCCCTCCGGGTGAACCAGGCGGGCGTCATCCCGATCATCTTCGCGATCAGCATCCTCCTCTTCCCGAGCCAGATCGCGGCGTACTTCCAGACGAGCACGATCGGTCCGGTCGCCGACATCTCGAGGGCGATCGTGTCGTTCCTCGACCAGCACGGCGCGCCCTACCTGATCCTGTACTTCGTGCTCACGGTCGGGTTCACCTACTTCTACACCGCGTTCACGTTCAAGCCCGACGAGACCGCCGAGCAGTTACGGAAGAACGGCGGCTTCATCCCCGGGATCCGCCCGGGGCGACCGACCCAGGACTACCTGTCCAAGGTCGTCTTCCGGATCACGATCGCCGGCGCACTCTTCCTGGGGGTCGTCGCGGTCGCCCCGCAATTCGTCGCGGCCATCGTGCCCACCCTTGGTGGGATCGGCCTGGGCGGCACCGGCCTGCTCATCGTCGTGAGCGTGGTGGTGGAGACGATGAAGCAGATCGAAGCCCAGCTGATGATGCGCAACTACGAGGGCTTCATCCGGTGACCGTCGTCGTCCTGCTGGGCGCGCCGGGTGCGGGGAAGGGGACCCAGGCGGCGATCCTGGCCGAGCGACTGGCCGTGCCCCATATCGCGACCGGCGACCTGTTCCGGGCCGCCGTCCGGGACGACACGACCATCGGCCGGGAAGCGGGCGCGTACATGTCCCGGGGCGAGCTCGTCCCGGACGCGATCACGATCGACATGCTCCTCGAACGCCTCGGGCGCAAGGACGCCGCGCCCGGCGCCGTCCTGGACGGCTTCCCGCGCAACCGCGAGCAGGCGGCCGCGCTCGACCGCGCCCTGGCCGACCGGGGTGCCCGAGTCGGCCAGGCCATCCTCATCGAGGTCGCCGCGGACGAGCTGGTCCGACGCCTGTCCGGGCGTTGGATCTGCCGCAAGGAAGGCCACGTCTACAACGAGTCGAAGCACCCGCCCCGCACGCCTGGCGTGTGCGACATCGACGCCAGCGCCCTGTACCAGCGCGACGACGACCGGCCCGAGACGATCAAGGCCCGTCTGGCCCAGCAGCTCGGTGCGCTCGGCGACGTCATCGCCTACTACCGCGACCGCGGCCTGCTGAGCACCGTCGATGGGACCCTCAGCGTGACCGCCGTGACCGCCGCGCTCGTCGCCCGGGTCGCCGCCATCCAGAAGAGCGCCTGATGGCGCTCACCCGGACGCGCCAGATCACGGTCAAGTCGGCCTCGGACATCGCCAAGATGCGGCGCGCCGGCCGGGTCGTCGCCGAGGTCCTCGCGCTCGTGGAATCGGAGCTCCGGCCGGGTGTCTCGACCGCCGAGCTCGACCGCCTGGCCGAGCGCCACATCCGGGCGAGCGGGGCGACCCCGTCGTTCAAGGGCTACCCGGGGTCCAACCCGCGCAAGCCGTTCCCGGCCAGCATCTGCATCTCCATCGACGACGAGATCGTCCACGGCATCCCGGGCGAGCGGACGATCCGGGACGGGATGGTGGTGTCCGTCGACGCCGGCGCGATCGTCGACGATTGGCACGGCGACGGCGCGCGCACGTTCTACGTCGGGTCCGAGCCGCCGGAGGCCACCCGGGCCCTCGTCGACGGCACCCGCCTGGCCATGATGGCCGGCATCGCCGCGGCCCGGCCGGGCAACCATATCGAGGATATCGGCGCCGCCGTCCAGGACATCGCCGACCCGGCGGGCTTCGGCGTCATCCGCCACTACGTGGGTCACGGCATCGGCCGCAGGATGCACGAGGAACCGCAGGTCCCGAACTACCGGACCGGCTGGACCGGGCGCAAGCTCGAACCCGGCCTGTGTCTCGCCATCGAGCCCATGTTCACCCTCGGCTCGTTCGAGACGAAGGTGCTCCCGGACGGGTGGACCGTCGTCACCGCCGACGGGTCGCTCTCGGCTCATTTCGAGCACACCATCGCGATCACCGACGGCGGCGCAGAGATCCTGACCACCGTCTGAACACGCCGGTTGCCGCATCGGCGCCGGTTTGATAAGCTGCACGTTCGTGTGCCGGTCCCTTGACCGGCATTCGACACGAGAAAGGGAACCACCGAGCCCGTGGCCAAGAAGGACGCGATCGAAGTAGAGGGTACGGTCGTCGAACCGCTCCCGAACACGATGTTCGCCGTCGAACTTGAGAACGGGCATCGGGTCCTGGCTCACATCAGCGGCAAACTCCGGATGAACTTCATCAGGATCCTGCCGGGTGACCGTGTCCGCGTCGAGTTGTCGCCGTACGACCTCACGCGCGGCCGGATCACATACCGACTCAAGTGATCGCCCACTCCGACATCGCGAGGATCAGGTGAAGGTCAGAGCCTCCGTCAAGGCGCGCTGCGACAACTGCAAGGTGATCCGCCGTCACGGGACGGTCATGGTCATCTGCTCGAATCCAAAGCACAAGCAGCGGCAGGGCTGATCCGATGGCCCGTATCGCAGGCGTCGACGTCCCGCGCGACAAGCGCGTGGAGATCGCACTCACGTACGTGTTCGGGATCGGGCTGCCCACCAGCCAGAAGGTCCTCGCCCAGACCAACATCAACCCGGACACCCGGGTCCGCGACCTCACCGACGAGCAGGTCAACCGCCTGCGCGACCTCATCGACCGCCGGTACAAGGTCGAGGGCGACCTCCGTCGCGAAGTCGCCCTGAACATCAAGCGCCTCATCGAGATCGGCTCGTACCGCGGCCTGCGCCACCGGCGCAACCTGCCGGTCCGCGGCCAGCGCACCAAGACCAATGCCCGCGCCCGCCGAGGTCCCAAGAAGACCGTCGGCGTGCGGCGCAAGAAGTAGCGAGGACGGACGCACCGTATGGCGGAACGCAAGCGGGCGCTCAAGCAGCGTCGCAAGGAGAAGAAGAACGTGCCCCAGGGGCACGTCCACATCCAGGCGACGTTCAATAACACGATCATCACGATCACCGATCTCGGTGGCGCGGTGGTGAGCTGGGGCTCGGCCGGCGTGGCCGGGTTCAAGGGCTCGCGCAAGAGCACCCCGTACGCGGCCGCGCTCTCGGCCGACGGCGCCGCCAAGCGTGCGATGGAGCACGGCATGCGCCAGGTCGAGGTCTTCGTGAAGGGCCCGGGCGCCGGCCGCGAGCAGGCGATCCGCTCGCTCCAGGCCGCCGGCCTCGAGGTCTCCGCGATCACCGACGTCACCCCCATCCCCCACAACGGCTGCCGCGCGCCCAAGCGGCGCCGGGTCTGAGCCAGGACACCGAACCCCATGGCCCGTTACACCGGTTCCGTCTGCCGCCTCTGCCGTCGGGAGGGCGCCAAGCTCTTCCTGAAGGGCAGCCGCTGCTATACCAAGAAGTGCGCCTTCGAGCGTCGGCCCACCCCGCCCGGCCAGCACGGCGTCCGCCGCCGCAAGGTCGGTGAGTTCGGGATGCAGCTGCGCGAGAAGCAGAAGGTCCGGCGCGTCTACTCGGTCCTCGAACGCCAGTTCAAGAACTACTTCGAGACCGCCGATGCCCGCCCGGGCATCACCGGCGAGAACCTCCTCCGGATGCTCGAGCTCCGGCTCGACAACGTCGTCTTCCGGATGGGCTTCGCGACCTCGCGCGCCCAGGCCCGCCAGCTCGTGTGCCACGGTCACTTCGCGGTGAACGGCCGGCCCACGGACATCCCGTCCTACCAGCTCAAGTCCGGCGACCGGGTCGAGGTCCGCGGATCCCGCGCGACCCGCGAGCCGTTCGCCCTCGCCAAGGAGACCCTCCGTTCCCACCAGAGCCCGGAGTGGCTCACCGTCGACGCGGCGAAGCTCGCCGGATCCGTCGCCGACCTTCCCCGCCGAGACCAGATGCCGCTCGACCTCAACGAGCAGCTCGTCGTCGAGTACTACTCGAGGTAAGCCCCGAACCATGATCGAACTCGAGAGCCCACAGATCGAATCCATCGAGGAAATGGGCTTCTACGCCAAGTACGAAGCCGGCCCGCTCGAAGCCGGCTACGGCGTCACCATCGGCAACGCGCTCCGGCGCGTCCTGCTGTCCTCGCTCGAGGGCGCCGCGGTCACGTCGATCCAGATCCGCGACGTCTACCAGGAGTTCTCCACGATCCCGGGCGTCAAGGAGGACGTCACCCAGATCGTGCTGAACGTCAAGAAGCTGCGCCTCAAGAGCTTCGCCAGCCACCCGGTCCAGCTCCGGCTCATCAAGAGCGGCGCCGGGCCCGTCGTGGCCGCCGACATCGCCGAGTCGGCCGATGTCGAGATCGTGAACCCCGACCAGCTGCTCATGACGATCGACAAGGACGACGTGACGATCGAACTCGACCTGACGGTCGAGCGGGGCGTCGGCTACATCGGCGCCGAGCGCGCCGAGGCGCTGCCGATCGGCGTGATCGCGGTCGACGCGATCTTCACCCCGGTCCGCAAGGTGAACTACTGGATCGACAGCGTGCGGGTCGGCCAGGACACCAACCACGACAAGCTCACGATCGAGATCGAGACCGACGGGACCATCTCGCCGGAGGAGGCCCTGTCGCGGGCCGCCGGACGCCTGGTCGACGAGTTCCAGCACTTCGTCGCGGTCGGCATGCCGGCGCTCGCGGTCGCCGGCGCCGCGAGCGGCGCCCCGGCCCTGCCTCCGAACATGCTCGACATGCCGATCGAGGAGCTCGATCTGCCGATGCGGGCCTACAACTCGCTCAAGCGCAACAACATCGTCAAGGTCGGCCAGCTGCTCCAGCTCTCCGACGACGACCTGCTCCGGATGCGCAATTTCGGCAAGAAGTCGCTCGACGAGATGAAGGAGCGCCTCCGGATGCGCGGCTTCATCGTCCCCGACTCCGAAATCGGATGACCTCGAGGGCATCGATGCCGACGAGCCGTTCGAGGATGAGGGCGAGGACGCCTGACCCATGGCCCACCGGATCGACGGTCGCAAGCTCAGCCGCAAGATGGGTCCGCGACTCGCGCTGTACAAGGCCCTGACCGTGGCGGTCCTGCGCTATGAACGCGTCAAGACCACCGAGGCGAAGGCCAAGGAGATCCGCGGCCAGGTCGACCACGTGATCACGATCGCCAAGCGCGGCGACCTCTCGGCTCGCCGGGCGGTCGTCGCGGCCTTCCCGAACGAGCCACTCGTCGTCGACAAGCTCTTCGACGAGATCGCCCCGAAGTACGCCGATCGGAGCTCCGGGTTCACCCGGATCACCCGGATCGGCCCGCGCCTCGGCGATGCGGCAGAGATGGTCCAGATCGAGCTCGTCTGACGGGCTCGACGTGACGGGCGTCCGAGAGGGCGCGCTCGTGCGCATCAGGGCACGGGTGGAATACGACGGAACGGATCTCGCCGGGTTCCAGGTCCAGCCTGGGGCTCGAACGGTCCAGGGGGAGCTCGAAGCGGCTCTCGCCCGATTGGCGGGCGGACGGCGGCTTCGGGTCGACGGGGCCGGCCGGACCGACGCCGGGGTGCATGCCAGCGGACAGGTGATCGCGTTCACCTACGACGGCCGGCTCTCGGTGGCGGAGCTGGGCAGGGCGCTCGGAGCGCTCCTCCCGGCGGACATCGCGATCCATGGATTGCGACGGGCTCCGGCGGGGTTCCACCCTCGATTCGCGGCGCGGTATCGGGAATACCGCTACACCGTCTGGAACGGGCCGCGGAGCCCACTCCACGAGCGCTTCGCGCTCGGGGTGCGGGACCCACTCGACATCGCCGCGATGGCGCGAGCCGGGCAGGTCTTCATCGGCCGGCACGACTTCTCCGCCTTCGGGGCAGCGGACCGGCAGCCGGTCCGGACCCTCCACTGGGTCCGGGTGCGGCGGGCGGGGTCGCTCGTGACGGTCGACGTCGCGGGAGACGCCTTCCTCCGCGGGATGGTCCGCCGGATGATGGCCGTCCTCCTGGAGGTCGGCCGCGGACAGATGGATGAAGCGGCGGTCGCCGCGGCGCTCGACGCCGATCGACCGGCGCTCGACGGGGCGATGGCCCCGGCGAAAGGGCTCACGCTGCGGCGGGTCGTCATGGGACGCCGGGCCGCCGGATCGAACGGAGAACACGGAGACCGATGAACGCCAAGACGTACACGCTGCGCGAGAGCGAGATCGACCGCCGCTGGTACCTCGTCGACGCGACGGGCCAGACGCTCGGCCGCCTCGCCACGCGGGTCGCCCGTGTCCTCGAGGGCAAGGACAAGCCCACCTACACGCCCAATCTCGATTCCGGCGACCACGTCATCATCCTCAACGCCTCGCTGATCACCGTGACCCGCGACAAGCTCGAAACGAAGATCTACTCCCGTCACAGCGGACACCCCCAGGGCTACAAGGAGGAGACGCTCGGTCACCTTCTCGCCCGCCGGCCGGAGGAGGTCCTGCGCCGCGCCGTCAAGGGCATGCTGCCCCACAACCGCCTCGGCGCCCAGCAGCTCCGCAAGCTGAAGATCTACCCCGGATCCGACCACCCGCACCAGGCCCAGCGGCCGGAACCACTGGCCTGACGAGGAGCCCGACCTTATGAGCACCCCCACCGCCTTCTCGTTCGGGACCGGTCGCCGCAAGACCGCCGTCGCCCGCGTCCGGCTCCTGCCGGGCGAGGGTGAGATCGTCGTCAACGGCCGGACTCTGGTCGAGCACTTCGGCAATGCCGTCAACGAGGCGGACCTGCGGATGCCGTTCCGGGTCACCGGCACGGAGGGCCGCTACAACGCGATGATCAAGGTCGAGGGCGGCGGCGTGACCGGCCAGGCCGGCGCGATCCGCCACGGCATCGCCCGCGCCCTCCTCCAGCTCGATCCCGACGCGCACCGCGTGCCGCTGCGCCAGGCCGGCCTGCTCACCCGCGATCCGCGGATGAAGGAGCGCAAGAAGTACGGCCTCAAGCGAGCCCGCAAGGCGCCGCAGTACACCAAGCGCTAGGGACGTGAGCACGGCCGGCCCCGAGCGTGGCTCGGGGCTCCGTGCGCCGGGCCCCCCCGGCGCCTTCGCTCGGGTGTCGTTCCCGGGAGCTCGGCGATGACGTCCGCCCCTGCGGCGGCCACGCTCCGAGGACGCGACTTCGTCAGCTTCGCCGACCTCGACCGGGCGGCGGTCGAGCGGGTGTTCGCCCACGCGACCGAGCTCAAGGCCGAGTACCTCGCGGCCGGTGTCCATGCCGACCCGCCGCTCCGCGGCCGGACCCTGGCGATGCTGTTCGAGCACCCGAGCCTCCGCACGCGGGTCACGTTCGAGGCCGGGATGACCCAGCTCGGGGGCCACGGGGTGTACCTCGCGGCCGGCGACGTGGGGCTCGGCAAGCGCGAGACCGTCGGCGACGTGGCCCACAACCTCGAGCGGTTCGTCGAGGGCATCATGGCCCGCATGACCGCCCATGACGTCGTCGAGCAGCTCGCCGTGGAGGCGTCGATCCCGGTCATCAACGCGCTGACCCTGCGCGAGCACCCGTGCCAGGCGCTGGCCGACCTGCTCACGCTGCGCGAGCGCTTCGGCAGCCTGGACGGCCTCGTCCTGGCGTTCGTCGGGGACGGGAACAACGTGTTCCACTCGCTCGCCCTGGCCGGGGCGACCTTCGGCCTGGAGGTCCGGCTGGCCCATCCGGAGGGCTACGGACCCGACCCGGCCATCGTCGCTCGCGCGGAAGAACTCGCAGCGGCGACGGGCGGCCGGATCGTCATCGGCCGCGAACCGCGCGACCTGGTCCGCGGGGCGGCGGTCGTGTACACCGATTCGTGGACGTCGATGGGCCAGGAGGCCGAGACGGCCGTCCGGCGCTACGCGTTCGCCAGGTACCGGGTCGACGCGGCGCTGCTCGATGACGCAGGCCCGGAGGCCGTCGTGATGCACTGCCTGCCCGCCCATCGCGGTGAGGAGATCAGCGACGAGGTCATGGACGGGCCCCGGAGCCTCATCTGGGCCCAGAGCGAGAACCGGCTTCACGCCCAGAAGGGCCTGCTGGCCGAGATCGTGGGACCCCGGACGTGACGACCGAGATCCTCTACGAGCGCTACAAGGACGCCCTCCGAAGGGGCCACGTCAACGCCCTCCGCGGACACCCCCAGGCGGCCCTGGAGGCGTACGGCGAGGCGGCCGAACTTGCCCCGGACCGGCCGCTCGCCCACGTGAGCCGGGCCGGCATCCTCGTGCGGCTCGGCCGGCTCGACGAGGCGCTGACCGGTTACGAGGTGGCGCTCAAGCTCGCGCCGCGCGACGCGGGCGCACTGGGCGGCCGCGCCGAGGCCCTGGCCAGGCTCGGCCGACGGACCGACGCGGCGGAGGCGTTCGATATCCTGGCCGACCTCCATGAGGCGGCCGGTCGTGTCGCCGAAGCCTGCGACACGGCCCGCCGGGCGCTCGAGCAGGCCGAGTCCAAGAGCCGCCGCCGCCACGTCGAGGAGCTCACCGAAGCCCTTCGGTCGGCCGTCGGCGACAAGGCCGCCGAACAGGCCCTCGCCCGCGCGCTGCGGGTGCTCGAGGGGACCGCGCCGGCACTCGCCCGACCGACCGCCCCGGCCGTGCCGGGCGAGGCGGCCGGCGCCCCGGTCACCGACGTCGCCGTCGAACCCCCGGAGGCTCCGCCCGAGGTACCGCCAGCCGACGCCGCGGCGCTCGCCCTCGAGGCCGAGGCCGCGCTCGACGCCGGCGACAACGAACTGGCCCGCGAGAAGCTACTGGCCGTCGCGGCCGCCCACCGGGCCGGAGGCCGGTTCGCCGCCGCGCTGGACGCGTGCTATGGCGCGCTGGCGGTCGCCCCGTCCGACACCGACCTCCACCTGGCGCTCGCCGAGCTCTATCTCTCGCGCGGCTGGCGCGCCCCGGCCGCGGAGAAGCTCCTCCTGCTCAGCCGGTTGATCGATCTCGACGGCGACGGTCCGGCCCGCGAGCGCCTCTGCTCGATGGTCTCGGCGCGCTTCTCCGACGACCCCCGACTCACCGCCATCTGCGCCTGACGGGCGCGACGCGGATGCCCGGCCGGGGCGCCGGACGGTGCGGGGAGACGATGCGATCCGGGCGTGCCGACCGAGCGGGAGCGGGCGGTCGGCCGAATGGGCGATGCTACACTCTGGCCGATGTCCCAACTCGTCCAGTCGATCCTCGATCAGGTCCGACCGGCGACCCTGGTCGACGTCGGGATCACCGCGGTCCTCATCTACTGGCTGTTCAGCCTGATCCGCGGGACACGCGCCGTCCGGCTCGTCATCGGGGTGAGTGTCCTGTTCGCGGTGTACGCGGCGGCCCAGGCGTTCGACCTGCGCCTGCTGTCCCAGATCCTCCAGACGGGCGCCGTCGTCGGCCTGTTCGCGCTGGTCGTGGTCTTCCAGCCCGAGTTGCGGCGCGCCCTCGAGCGGATCGGCCGCGTGGGCTCGCTCGCCTGGCTCATGTCGCCGGCCGAGCGCCGGAGCGCCGAGCAGGTCGCCGGGATCGTCGCTCACGCCGCGATCCGCCTGTCGGCCGACGGCCACGGCGCGCTCATCGTCCTGGAACGGGAGACCGGGCTCGAGGAGATCGCCGAGACCGGGGTCATGATCCATGGCGACCTGTCGGTCGACCTGCTCCAGACGATCTTCATGCCCCGCACGGCGCTCCACGACGGCGCCGTCATCGTGCGCGACGAGACCGTCCTCGCCGCCGGCGCGCTCCTGCCGCTGGCCGAGACGACGATCCACACCGAGCGCTTCGGTACCCGCCACCGGGCCGCCCTGGGCATCACGGAGCAGACCGACGCGGTCGTCGTCGTCGTGTCCGAGGAGAACAGTCAGGTCAGCCTCGTGGAGCGTGCCCGGATCGTCCGCAACCTGTCCGAGGGCCAGCTCGCCCGCGCCCTGACCGCGCTCCTCGATCCATCGGCCGGTCGCCGCTCGATCCTCGGGTTCCGGGCGGCCACCGGTCAGGGTTCCGTTGGCGGCGGTCGGGCGCCCCGGCTGACCGAGCTCGGCCGGGCCGTGCGCCGGCGGCCGAAGGGCCCGGACCGGCCCGCGGATCGCGGCCCCGACCGGCCCGATGACGATCCGGCCGTGACGCCGGTGGTCCACGCTCCGCGGTGACGCGCGCCCTCTCGATCATCACCCATAACTGGCCGCTGAAGGTGGCCGCAGTGGCGCTCGCCTCGCTCCTGTATGTGGGCCTCGTGCTCGCCCAGAACTCCAAGGAGGCGCGGGTCCAGATCCCCATCGACGTCCGCAACCAGCCCGCCCAGACCGCGTATCTGAGCGGCGTGCAGTACGTGACGAGCGTCCGCTACTTCGCCCCGGCCGACCTGGCCAGCCGCGTCGGGAGTACCTCGTTCACGGCCTGGATCGACCTCGCGAGCACGACCCCGGACAGCTCGAACGACCTCGTCGTCAAGGTCAACGTGAGCGCGGCCGACCCCCAGATCCAGGTGCTCGACTGGACGCCTCGACAGATCTCCGTCCGGCTCGATCCGCTCACCTCGAAGACCGTCCCCGTCCAGGTCGACAGTGGGACCAAGCCGCCCGGCCTCGACGTGCGCGATCCGGTCCTGGACACGAGCCAGGTCACGGTCTCGGGTACCCAGTCCGCGGTGAACCAGGTCGTGGCCGCCGTCGCCCGTGTCCGGATCGATCCGAGCGGGCTGAAGGTCGACCAGCAGGTCGACCTCGTGGCGGTGGACGTCCGCGGCGTCGAGGTCAGCCCGGTCACCCTCAAGCCCTCCAGCGTCCACGTGACGATCCGGATCGGCAGCCTGCTGACGAGCCGGCCGCTGCCGATCAACGCGATCGTGACCGGCACGCCGGCGAACGGATTCGAGCTGACCGGCGTGACCCTCGACACGCCGACGGTCACCCTCGAGGGTGATGCCGAGATCCTCGACGCGCTCACCAAGATCGACACGCTCCCGTTGTCGATCAGCGGCGCCCGGGCCAACGTCACCGGCAGCGTCGGGCTCGTGCTGCCCGACGGGGTCGACGTGCTGGGCATCTCGACGGTCCGGATCACCGCCACGATCGAGGCGACCCAGGCGACGCGCACGTTCAGCGTGGGCGTCGTCCTGTCCGGCGCCCAGGCCGACCGGATCTACGCCCTCACGACCGACCAGGTCCTCGTCACGCTGGGCGGCACGGCCGCGGCGCTGGGCGGTCTGCGGGGCGACGCGCTCGTGGTGACCGCGGACGTCGACGGCCTGGGCGCCGGGTCGCACCAGCTGGCCCTCAAGACGACGCTCCCGGCGGGGATCACGCTCATCGCGGTCAGCCCGCCCCGGGTGACGGTGACGATCACGGTCCCCGAGCCGACCCCGTCGTCGTCGCCGTCGTTCCCGCCCCAGTCGCCGGTGCCCTGACGATGGCCCGACTGTTCGGAACCGACGGGATCCGCGGCGTCGCGAACGTGGACCTGAAGCCGACCATCGCCTACGCGCTCGGCCGGGCGACGGCCCATCGGCTCATCGGCGTGGGCGGCGCGCTCGTCGTGGGCCAGGACACGCGTCGCTCGTGCGACATGTTCGTGGCGGCCATCTCGGCCGGCGCCACGAGCATGGGCGTGGACGTCCACCAGGTCGGCGTCGTGCCCACCCCGGCCCTCGCGTTCCTCGCCGGTCAGGGCGAGTTCGCGGCCGGGATCATGGTCTCCGCCTCGCACAACCCGGCCGACGACAACGGGCTCAAGGTCCTCGATCGGCGGGGGCTCAAGCTCGACGACGACATCGAGGACGAGCTCGAGGCGCTCATCTGGCGGTCCGAGGAGCTCGCCGGCCTCGGCAACGCCGGGCTCGGCCGGATCCATGACGCGCGCGCGCTCCTCGAGCGCTACCGCGCCTCGCGCCTCGCCCTCGCCCGCACGATCTCGACGGACGTCCGGATCGTCCTCGACTGTGCCAACGGGTCCGGCGGCGTGGTCGGCCCGGAGATCATCGCCGCCACCGGCGCCAGCGTCGACGTCATCCACAACGACCCGGACGGCGTGAACATCAACGTGAAGGCCGGCGCGACCGCGCCCGCCGCCCTTGCGGCCGAGGTCGTCGCCCGCGGCGCCGATGTCGGGTTCGCCCTCGACGGCGACGCGGACCGGCTCATCGCGGTCGACGCCGCGGGCGCGATCGTGGACGGCGACCAGGTCCTCGGCATCCTCGCCCTGGACCGGCTGGCGCGGGGGGCGCTGCCGAACGGCGGGCTCGTCGTGTCGGTCCTGTCGAACGGCGGGCTGCAGACGGTCGTCGAGGCGGCCGGTGGCCGGATCGTCCGGACCCCGGTCGGCGACAAGTACATCCTCGAGGGGATGCAGGTGAGCGGCTCGTCCCTCGGCGGCGAGAAGAGCGGCCACGTGATCGTGCTCGAGCACACCACGTCCGGGGACGGTGTCGTCACCGCGCTCGAGGTCCTGCGGGTGATGGCCGGCAAGGGCAAGGCCATCCGCGATCTCGCGTCCGAGATCCCGATGCTGCCCCAGCAACAGCGGGCCGTGCCCGCCCGTCATCGGGACCAGTGGGAGGGCGACAGCGTCCTCCAGAGCGCGATCCGGGAGGCCCGCTCGCGCCTGGGCCCGGGCGGCCGGATCCTCGTCCGCCCATCCGGGACCGAACCGGCGCTGCGGGTGATGGTCGAGGGCGCCGACGCACCACTAGTCGTCGAATTGGCCGATCGTTTGGCCGCCCTGGCCGGAGAACGACTAAACTGACCCGACCCCCGGCGCGCCTTCGCGGGGTTCGCGAGGAGACACACCAGGATGTGCGGGATCGTCGGGTACACGGGACCTCGCGAGGCGGGACCCATCCTCATCGAGGGGCTCAAGCGGCTCGAGTACCGCGGCTACGACTCGGCCGGGATCGCCCTCGTCGATGAGCGCGGCGACATGTTCGTCGAGAAGCGGGCCGGCAAGCTCGTGAACCTCCAGACGGCGATCGCCGACCGGACCCCGCACGCCGCCATCGGTCTGGCCCACACCCGCTGGGCGACCCACGGCCGGCCGAACGACCTGAACGCCCACCCCCACATCGACTGCTCGGGCCGGATCACGGTCATCCACAACGGGATCATCGAGAACTTCCGCGAGCTCCGCGACGGCCTCGCCGAGCGCGGCCACCGCCTCAGCTCAGACACCGATACGGAAGCGATCGCCCACCTCATCGAGGAGGCCTACGCCGGCGACATCGCCGAGGCGACCCGGGTCGCCCTCCGCCAGGTCGACGGCGCGTACGCCCTCGCGGTCATGCACCAGGGCGAGAACGACCGGCTCATCGGCGCCCGGATGAACGTGCCCCTCGTCGTCGGCATCGGGGACGGCGAGACCTTCCTCGCCAGCGACGTCGCCGCGATCCTGGCCCACACGGACCGGGTGATCTTCCTCGAGGAGGGCGATGTGGTCGACCTCCATCCCTCCGGCGTCGAGATCACCGGCGTCGACGGCGCCCCCCGTGAGCGCGTGGTCTCCCGGATCGAGTGGTCGCTCGAGGCCGCCGAAAAGGGCGGGTTCGACCATTTCATGCTCAAGGAGATGCACGAGCAGCCGCTGGCGCTCCGGGCGGCCATCACCGGCCGGGTCACCCGCGACTGCCGGATCGAGGTCGACGAGATCGCCTCGCTCGCGAAGACGCTCGGCGAGATCGACCGGATCGAGCTCATCGCCTGCGGCAGCGCGTACTACGCCTCGCTCGTCGGCGCGGCCGCGCTCCAGGACTGGACCGGCCTGCCGGCACGGGCGAACGTGGGCTCGGAGTTCCGCTATGCGCCGCCACCGCTCGACGCGCGCACCCTCGTCATCGCCGTGACCCAGTCCGGTGAGACGGCCGACACCATCGCCCCGACCCGCCTCGCCCGCGAGCGTGGCTGCCCGGTCATCGCGGTGACCAACACGGTCGGATCGGCGATCACCCGCGAGGCCGACGCGGTCCTGTTCCTGCAGGCAGGGCCGGAGATCGCGGTCGCGGCGTCGAAGACGTTCGTGACCCAGGTGACGACCCTCGTGATCCTCGCGGCCGCGATCGCGAAGACCCGGGGCACCTTCAGCGAAGAGGCCGAGATGGAGCTCGGGAGCGCCCTCCGGGCCCTCCCCGACGCGGCCCAGAAGGCGCTCGACAATGCCGCCGGAGCGGCCTTCCTCGCCCGCCGCTACGTGAACTCCAGGGGCTTCATGTTCGTGGGTCGGGGCTACACCTACCCGGCGGCCATGGAGGGCGCGCTCAAGCTCAAGGAAGTCAGCTACATCCACGCCGAGGGTTACGCGGCCGGTGAGCTCAAACACGGCCCCATCAGCCTGCTCGACGCCGAATGCCCGCTCGTGGCCGTGGCCACCCGCTCGTCGGTCTACGAGAAGATCATCAGCAACGTGATGGAGGGCCGGGCCCGCGACGCCCGGGTCATCGCGGTCGCGTCCGAGGGCGACGAGCAGATCGAGCGCTTCGCCGACGAGGTCTGCTGGGTGCCCGACACGCACGAGGTCCTGAGCCCGGTGCTGGCGGTCATCCCGCTCCAGCTCTTCGCCTACCACATGGCGGTGGCTCGCGGCACGGACGTGGACCAGCCGCGCAACCTCGCCAAGTCAGTGACGGTCGAGTAGCCCGGCCGGGCCCGATGACCGCCCCCGACGAACGGGTCGACCCGGCATCGCCGCCGGGCCTCGTGCCCCCGGGCACGACCGAGCTCGGCATCGACATCATCAAGGTGGAGCGCATCGCCGCGTCCCTGGCGAGGTTCGGCGACCGCTTCACGAAGCGCGTCCTGACCCCGCACGAGCAGCGCCACGTCCGCGGGCGCCCGGAGACGATGGCCGGGCGCTGGGCGGCCAAGGAGGCCGTCTCGAAGGTCCTCGGCCTGGGCGTCCGGGGCATCGGCTGGCGCGACATCGAGATCGAACGCCTGCCGACGGGCCAGCCGTCGGTGCGGCTCCACGGCCGGGCCGCGGCCCGGGCGACCCAACTCGGGATGGGCCGGGTGGCTGTCTCGATCAGTCACGAATTGGACTACGCGGTCGCCATCGCGTTCGGCGTCCGCACGACGGCGGGCGCCTACGTCTTCCCGCTCGACATCGAGGCGCGGCTCGACGACCGAGAGCGCCGGATCCTCGACCGCATCGCTCGCCTGCAGGCGCTCGCCGAGGCCGAGACCCGTGCCTGAGCGCGCCGTCGGGTTCGGCCGGTCCACCGGCGGCAGCGCCACGCCGACGGCGGGAACCGGCGGCGGACCCGCGCTGCCGGCCGTGCCCGGTCTCATCGAACTCGGCGACGACGCCGCCGCCGCCCTCCTGCCGGACCGGGCCGAGCGAGGCCACAAAGGCTCGTTCGGCAAGCTCCTCGTGCTCGCCGGCTCGCTCGACTACGCTGGCGCCGCGTTCCTGGTCTGCTCGTCCGCGGCACGGACCGGGGCCGGTCTCGTGACCCTCGCGGTCCCCGAATCGCTCCAGCCACTCTTCGCGGCCAAGGTCGTCGAGGCGACGACGATGGGCCTGCCCGAGGATGACGTGGAGGAGCTCGAGCCCGAGGACGCCCTGACCCGGATCCTCGACCACGAGCACGACGCGATCGTCGTGGGTCCGGGACTGCGGCCCGGCCTGGCGACCCGGGCGTTCATCGAGGACCTGCTCGTCGCGGCGGAGGAGCCGTCGGCCGCGCCGATCGTGCTCGACGCCGAGGCCCTGCGCGGGCTCGCTTCCACGGACAACTGGTGGGACGGCGTCCGCCGGCCGGCCGTCCTGACCCCGCACGTCGGCGAGTTCCGGCGCCTGCGCGCGGGCAGCGGCCACGCACCGGACGAGGACGGCGACCTCGTCGACGACGATCCGGCCCGGGCGCAGGCGGCTGCGGCGGCGGCGCTCGAGTGGGGCCATGTCGTCGTGCTCAAGGGCGCCCGGACGGTGATCGCATCCGGGACCGGGGAAGTTGCCGTGGCGCCGTTCGAGAACCCGGCCCTCGCGACCGGCGGGACCGGCGACGTGCTGGCGGGAGCCATCGGCTCCCTGCTCGCCCAGGGCCTGCGTCCGTTCGACGCGGCGTGCCTGGGGGTCTACCTGCACGGCCTCGCCGGCGACGCGGTCCGGGAGCGCCTGGGCGATGCCGGGCTCATCGCCTCCGACCTGCCGATCGAGATCGCCCTCGCCCGCCACCGCCTGGCCGACCTCGCCGAGCGGAACCGGCGCGATCGGCGCCTCGGATTCGCGGTGGCTGGTGAGATCCGGCCGAAGGTCGTCGGCCCCGGCTCCGGGACGGGCACCGGCGAGGGTCCGGGCGATACCGCCCCAGAGGTCGGGCCGGGAGCCCCCTCCTGAGCCTGCCGATCGAGGCACGCCTGGCCGCGGCCGGACTGCCGCGTCTGCCGCGGACCGCCTGGCTCGAGATCGATCTCGATCGCCTCGACGCCAACCTCGCGTCCGTCCGTGCCCTGCTGCCCCCGGGCGTCCGCGTCGAGCCCGTCGTGAAGGCCGACGCGTACGGCCACGGAGCCACCATGATCGGGCCATGGCTGGAGCGGGCCGGTGCCACCGGGCTATGCGTCGCCACGCTCGACGAGGGCCTCGAGCTGCGGGCCGTCGGCGTCGGCGTGCCCATCCTCGTCCTGTACGCGATCCCGCCCGATGGTGTGGCGGCCGCACTCGCCGCCCGGCTCGCCATCACGGCGGCGGACACGACCCTGCTCCAGCGGACGCTGGCCGCGCGCAGGGCGATCGGCGCCGCCGCCGCCCCGCCGCTCGTCGTCCAGCTCGAGGTCGAGACCGGCCTTGGCCGCGCGGGCATCGCCCCGGCCGACCTGCCGGCTGCGGTCGCGGCGATCCGGGCGACGCCCGGCGTCGAGCTCGCCGGGGTCTGGTCGCATCTCGCGGCCCCGGGTGACGCCGGACGCACCGGCCGCCAGGTCGCCACCTTCGACACGGCCGTCGCGGCGGCCTGGCCCGGCGAAAGCCGGCCGATCCGCCACCTCGCCGCCACCGGCGCCCTCCTCGCCGCGACCGTGCCCGCCTACGAGCGGGTGCGCCTCGGGCTCGGGCTGTACGGGCTCGTACCGGACGATCACGTGGCGGCCGGCGACGACCCGGCGGCAGGCGGCCGCGAGCCGGAGGCCACCCCGGCCTCCCGGGCGGCCGCGATCGCGACGGCCCTGCGGCCGGTCATGTCCCTGCACGCCCGGCCGGTGCGCGTGGCGGACCTGCCGGCCGGCCACGGCCTGAGCTATGGGCCGAGCTTCACCACCGACCGGCCGTCGCGCATCGCCACCCTGCCGCTCGGCTATGGCGACGGCTGGCCACGGTCCCTCTCGAACCGCGCCGAGGCGATCGTCCGGGGCCGGCGCGTCCGGCTCGTGGGGACCGTGGCCATGGACGCCGTCATGGCCGACGTCACGGACGTGCCCGGGCCGCCGGTGACCGTCGACGACGCCTTCGTGCTCCTGGGCGAGCAGACGGGACCCCTGGGGAGCGCGGCGATCGGCGCGGCCGAGCTGGCGCACGAGCGCACCACGATCACGTGGGAGGTCGTGACCCAGATGGCTCGGCGGTTGCCCCGGGTGTACCATGCGGCGGCCGTACCGGTGGGTGTGAGGACGCTCACGGAGGAGTTCCGCCTGTGGCCGCCCGAATCGAATGCTGGAACGGGGATATCGTCGACCTCGAAGTCGACGCGATCGTGAACCCCGCGAGCACGACGCTCTGGATGTCGACCGGGGTCGGCGGCGCCCTGAAGCGGCGGGGCGGGGACGCCATCGAGTTCGAGGCGGTGCGCCAGGGCCCCGTGCCCGTCGGCGGCGCGATCGTGACCAAGGCCGGTGAACTGGCCGCCCGCTTCATCATCCACGCGGTCTCGATCGACGCGGACCGGCGGACGAGCGGCCCCGCGATCGCCGAGGCGGTGCGCAGCGCGATGGACCGCGCCCGCGAGAACGGCGTGACGAGCATCGCGTTCCCGGCGCTCGGCACGGGCGTGGGTGGCTTCCCGCTCGACGAGGCCGCGCGCATCACGGTCTCGGGGGTCCGCGCGGCGCTGGCGGACGCGCCCTCGCTGGGTCACGTCATCTTCGCC
This sequence comes from uncultured Chloroflexia bacterium, assembly GCA_963719285.1. Lineage (GTDB taxonomy): Bacteria > Chloroflexota > Limnocylindria > Limnocylindrales > CSP1-4 > C-114. Next base: position 999,088 of record CAVRBO010000001.1, on the reverse strand, counting down.
CTGCGCGGCGCCGCGACGTACCGGGCGTTCGAGGCGGCCATCGCCGCGACCGAGCCGGGTCGGGTCGGGAGCGCCCCTTGACCGGTCCGCTGACATCGCCCGAGGAGCAGCGCGACGAGCTCGTGGAGGAGCTCGCCCGCGAGATCCAGTTGCGGGGCCTGACGACCCCGGCCGTCCATTTTCTCCAGGCCAGCCGGCCCTATCGACCCCTGGGCGCGAACGCGATGCTCTTCTTCGACCCGGTCCTGCGCGGGTTCTTCGGCGGCGAGCTGGCCACCGCCAGCGAGATCCTCGCCGACGACGACGGCATCGAACAGCTGATCGAGCGCCTCGAGGAGCTCGAGGGCGAGACCGGCTGGGACGCCTGAGGGCGTCGCCCGGCCCGGATCGCCCCGCTGCCCCGCGGCCCGGACCCGGTGCCGCGGGTAGCATAGGCGGGTGAGCGAACCCCGAGCCTTCTTCGCGATCGACCAGGGCGCCGCGACGACGTCCGCCGCGCTCGTCGGGCACGCGTCCGGCCACTGGCGCCTCCTCGGCGCCCTCGCCCTGCCGACGGGCATCCCGCTCGAGGCGATCCTCGATCGCCTGCTCGAGCGTGTCCTGGCGGCGGATGCCGCCATCGGAAGGGAGATCGGCGCGTCCGATCTCGGGCCTGTCGCGAGCTGGCCGCGGCTCGTCGCCCGGAGTGCCGTCCCGCCGTGGCTGGCCGTGCTCGCCGCCACCGAAGCGACCCGCGATCGGCTGGTCAGGGCCGCGGCGGCCGCCGGCTGGCGCACCTCGTCGGGCAGTGTCGAGCGCGACGGCCCGCTCGAGCTGCTCCGGCTCGCCCTCGGGTCGGCCGTCCACGCCGTGCTCGCGGGGACGCTCGATCCGCCCGCCGGGGCCGAGCGGAGCCGTCTCGGCCAGCTCGGCGCCCTCCTCGCCGCGATCGAGGACCGGCGTCCCGAGCTGACGATCGTCGCGAGCGGCGGCCTGGCGAGTGGCGCCGGCCAGCCGGCCTCCGCCGACCCGCTCGACGGCGCCGCACCGGTCACCCGGCTGTTCGCCCCGGGTCCGGGGTCCGAGGGTCTCCTCGACGACCCGCTCGTCGCGTTCCTGGACCGCCTGCGGGCACGACCGAATGACGCGATCGGCGGGATCGTGCGGGCGACGGCGACCCTCGCGGGTGTCGTCGGCCGGCGGGTGGAGACGGTCTCGATCGGCCTCGATTCGGGCGCCCGGGTGGCGGCCTGGCCGACGCCGCCGACCGACACGGACGAACCGGGCGGGACCACCTGGCGGGCGGCCATCGTGCCCGACGCCGGCCTCGTGCCGGAGACGCTCGACGAGGAGATCGTGGGCGGCGTGATGGCCTGGTCGACCGTGGCGATGGACCGGATCCGGATGCGCGACCGGCTGGCCGAGCTGCGACGCTCTCCGTGGGGCGACGCGGACGGCGACGGCGCCGCGCTCCGCCTGGCCGCGGCCCGGGCCGCGCTCGTCCGGCTCGTGGACGCCACCCCTGCGATCGACGAGCTGCCACCACCGGATCTCATCGTGGCGACGGGCGGGGCGTTCGCGGTGGCCCCCGGCCCGGCGGTGGCCCTGGCCCTCGCCGACACCATCCGCCGGCCGGCCGCCTGCCAACTCACCCTGGATCACGCCCGGCTCCTCGCCCCGCTGGGGGTCGTGCCGGAGGAGTCGCAACGCCGGCGCCTCATGGAGGACCTCGCGGACGACCTGCTGGCGCCGCTCGGCAGCGTCATCTCGCCCCGGGGCCTGCGTGCCGGGCGGAGCGCGGGCCGCCTGACGATCCGGGCCGGGGCGGGCCTCTCGGAGCTCGATCTCGTCCCCGGCGCGCTCCAGCTGGTCGACCTGCCGCCGGGCCAGATCGCCACCGCCGAATTCGCGTTCTCGGAGCCCGTCGTGCTCGGAACCCGCGGCCGGAAGTTCTCGGTCGAGGTCGGTGGCGGCCTGGGTGGGCTGCTCGTCGACCTGCGCGACGTGCCGCTGCGCCTGCCGGATCGCCCCGAGCATCGGCGCGAGCTGCTCATCGCCTGGCAGGACGCGTTGTGGACCGGGGGCATCGGATGAGCGGGGGCACCGGATGATAGGGGGCACCCATTGATCGGGACGCCGCCGCCGGGCGCCCGCCGTGCCCCGCAGGAGCTCGCACCGGGCCTCGCCCTCGTCCGGGTGCACCGTCTGACCCTCCACGATCCGCTCGTCCGGTTCCCGCTCGCCGTCGGGGACCGGCCCCTCGTGCGCGCCGGCGACGTCGTCTCCCCCGGGGCGCCGCTGGCCGAGCGGACGGCCGAGGCGACCCTGGTGGACGCCGGCACCGCCGCGACGGGCGCGGCGTCGCGGTCGGGGGCCTGGGTCGCGGCGGCCGATGGATCCGGCGGTGAGCTCGTCACCCGGGCCGACGGTCGCTGGCGGATGGCCGTCGGCACGGCCGTCGACGCGCTCGAGGCGCCGGCGGCGGGAGTCGTCCGCGATGTCCGGCCGGGGATCGCCCTGTCGGTCGATGTGCCCGGCCTCGCGCTCCTGGGTGTCCAGTCGCTCGGCGGCCCGGCCCGCGGCCGGCTGGAGATCGCGGCCACCGGCGATGGGGAGGCGCGGCCCGGGGCGATCGACGTGGGGCGTGCGGGGACGATCCTCGTGTTCGACGCCCGGGTCGACGCGGAGACGCTGAGCCGGGCCCGGGCGATGGGCGTCCGGGGCATCGTCGTCGCCGCGCTGTCGGACAAGGACGGCCGTGACTTCGCCGCATCCGAGGCGCGACAGCGGGCGAGCCTGCATCGGGCCGCCCCGTTCGGCGTCCTCGTCCTCGACGGCCACCTCCGCCGCCCGATCGCGGAACCGGCCCTCGCCCTCCTGCGCGCCCATGCGGGTCGTGAGGTCGGCATCGCCGCCGATCCGCCGTGCCTGCTGTTCGGGTTCGCCCCGGCCGAGGTGCCGGAGCTCGATCCGGTCCACGTGCGCATCGCCCACGGACCGTGGGCCGGTCGCGAGGGCCGCTGGGAGGGCCTCGCCGGGTTGCGCCGATTCCGCGCCGGCGCCCACCTGGAGGCCGGCCGGATCCGCTTCGACGACGGGACGGCCGCGGTCGTCCCGCTGGGCGACCTCGAGCGGTTCGCCTGAGCCCTCCGGTGGCGCCCATCTCACCATCGACCGGTGCCCACGCCGTCGCCCACGGTGTCCGTGACGTCACCGTGCCGGACCCCGGGGCCATGCGCGCGCTCGGGGCCGCACTCGCGGTCGTCGCCGCGCCCGGTGACCTGGTGTGCCTGTTCGGGGAGCTCGGGGCGGGCAAGACCCAGTTCGCGAAGGGGTTCGGGCTCGGCCTGGGCGTGACCGACACGGTGATCTCGCCGAGCTTCGTCCTCATGGCCGAGTACCGGGGCCGGCTGCCTCTCTTCCACATCGACCTGTTCCGGCTCGCCGGGGATGGCGCCGCGATCGCGGACGGACTGCTCGACGAGCGCCAGGCCGACGGCGTCACGCTCATCGAGTGGGCGGATCGCCTGGCCCCCGGCCTCCCGGCGGCCCGCCTCGACGTCACGATCGACGGCACCGGGGAGGGGCCACGGACCGTCCGCCTCGGCCCGACCGACGGACGCCTCGTCCGGTACCTCGAGGCGATCCGGTGAGCGGTCCCGGCCGGCACGACGGTCGCACGCCGGCGATCCTCGCCCTCGACACGGCCACGTCGCGGGTCGTGATCGCGCTGGGCCGCCCGGACGGCACGCCCGTGGGCGAAACGACCTGGCTGGCCGGCCATCGCCACGGGGAGACGCTGCTGCCGACGCTGGGTCGGGTCCTCGGCGAGAACAACGTCCGGCGGTCGCGCCTGCGGGGGATCGTCGTGGGGACCGGACCGGGCACGTTCACGGGGCTGCGGGTCGGCCTCGCCACCGCCAAGGGACTCGCCCTCGGCCTCGGCATCCCGATCGTGGGTGTCGCGACGAGCGCGGCCCTGCTCGACGCCGCGGCGTCCGCGCTCGGGGCGCCCTCGACGGTCGACCTGGCCCTCGTCGTGCCGGCCGGTCCGCAGGACCGGGTCCTTGTCACAGCGGCGGGCCCGGTGCGCCTGGCGGCCGGGACGGATCCGGACCTGCCGGCCTCGACGACACTCGTGGCGGTCGATCTGGCCGGACGGGCGCCGGACGCGGCGAGCGCACTCGGCGACCGGGCGCTGGCCGGCCTGGGCGCCGCGCTCCTGCGCCTCGGGGCGCGCCGCCTGGCGGCGGGCGACGTCGACGATCTGGCCGGCCTCGTGCCGGAGTATGTGACCCTGCCGCGAGGCGTCGCGCGCGAGTCGGGAACGGTGACGTGGTCGCACGACCCCCGGTGAGGCTCGAGATCGAGCAGATGGGGCTCCCGGATCTCGACGCGGTCCGGGAGATCGAGCGGCGGAGCTTCTCGACGCCCTGGCCGGCCCACGCCTACCCGGCCGAGATCGAGACGAACCGGCTGGCCCACTACCGGGTCGCCCGGCTCGACGGCCGCATCGTCGCGTTCGCCGGCATCTGGCTCATGCTCGACGAGGCCCACGTGACGACGTTCGCGGTCCATCCGGACTTCCGGCGTCGCTCGATCGGGGAGCGGCTCCTGCTCGCGATGCTGGACGTGGCGGTCGCGAACGGCGCCCGCGAGGCCACCCTCGAGGTCCGCCTGTCGAACGTGGCCGCCCGCAAGCTCTACGAGAAGTACGGCTTCCGGCCGGTGGGGCTGCGGCCGCGCTACTACAGCGACGACAACGAGGACGCCCTGATCATGACCACCGAACCGCTCGGCGAGCCGTCGATGCGGGCCCGCATCGCCCGGCTCCGGGCGAGCCTGGACGACGGTCGCGAGCTGGACGCCGGCGCGTCCCGCGGAGCCGGCGTTGGCCCGGGCCCCGGTCCCGAGGACCCCACCCGGTGACCGGCCCCCTGCTCCTGGCCATCGAGAGCAGCTGCGACGAGACCGGCATCGCGCTCGTCGAGGGCGGCCGGGCGATCCTGGCCGACGTCGTGGCGAGCCAGGTCGCGCTCCACGCGGCGACCGGCGGGATCGTTCCCGAAGTGGCCGCGCGAGCGCACCTGCGCTGGATCGTGCCGGTCCTCGACGCGGCACTGACCGACGCCGCCGTGGGCTGGCCCGACATCGACGCCGTGGCGGTGACCTACGGCCCGGGCCTGGCGGGCTCCCTCCTCGTCGGCATCAACTTCGCCAAGGCGCTCGCGTGGGTCCACGACAAGCCGCTCATCGGGGTCAACCACCTCGAGGGCCACGTGTACGCCGCCTGGCTGGCCGACCGCGGGACCGATCCGCCCGAGCCGACGTTCCCGCTCGTCGCGCTCGTCGTGAGCGGCGGCCACACGTTCCTCGTCACGATGAGCGACCACCTGACCTACCGCCTGCTCGGCACGACCGTCGATGACGCCGCGGGCGAGGCGTTCGACAAGGTCGGCCGCCTCCTCGGCCTCGGCTACCCCGGCGGCCCGGCCATCCAGAAGGCGGCCGCGGGCGCGGTCCGCCGGGATGTCGCGTTCCCGCGCGCCTGGCTCGGCGACAGCTACGACTTCAGTTTCAGCGGGCTCAAGACCGCGGCGCGCCGGATCGTCGATGCGGCCCGCGCGGACGAAGGGCTGCCACCCGGCGACCCCGAAGCGCGCCTCGACGACGCGACGGTCGCCGAGCTCGCGTTCGGGTTCCAGGAGTCGGTGGTGGACGTCCTCGTCGCGAAGACCATGCGGGCGGCCGAGGCGACCGGCGCCCGGTCGATCGTGCTCGGCGGTGGCGTGGCCGCGAACAGCGCGCTGCGCGGGCGCCTGGCCGCGAGGGCGGCGGAGTCCGACCTGCCGCTCATCGTGCCGCGGCCCGGCCTGTGCACGGACAACGGGGCGATGATCGGGGCGGCCGGAGCGCGCCGGTTCGCCGCGGGCGAGCGGGCAGGCCTCGAGCTCGACGCCCGCCCGTCGCTGCCGCTGGCCCACCCATGACCGGCCCCATCGGCACGCGCCCGCCCCGCCTCGACGCAGATGCCGTCCGGCGGACCCTGAAGGAGGCGGGCCTCCACGCCCGCCACGCGCTCTCGCAGAACTTCCTCGCCGACATCGACGTGCTCGACGCGATCCTCGCCGAAGCGGCTCCCACCCCGGGTCGGCGCGTCCTTGAGATCGGGCCCGGACTCGGGATCCTGACGGGCGGCCTCCTCGCGGCCGGCGCCACGGTAACGGCCGTCGAGCTCGACCGGGCGCTCGCGGCCCGGGTGCGCTCGGCGTTCGTCGACGAGCTCGCCCTGGCCGACGCGGACGCGGCGGCCCCCGGCGGGCTGCGTCTCATCGAGGGCGATGCGCTCGACCAGGACCTGACCGCCCTCCTTGCTCCGCCCTACGACGTCGTCGCCAACCTGCCGTACCACGTGACGAGCCCGATCCTCCATCGGCTGCTCGAGGCCGAGCCTCGGCCCGCCCGGGCCGTGCTCATGGTCCAGCGCGAGGTCGCCGAGCGGATCGCCGCTCCTCCGGGGGCGATGAGCTACCTGTCGGTCTTCGTGCAGGCCCATGCGGCTGTCCGCGTCGCCTTCCGGGTCCCGCCCGGCGCGTTCGAGCCGGAGCCGAGCGTCGATTCGGCGGTCATCGCCGTCGAGCCGCTCCGCGATGGCCCGCTCTCGGCCCTCTCGGCGGAGGAGGTCGACGACTTCTGGCGCCTCGTCCAGGCTTCGTTCCGCGAGCGGCGCAAGATGATCCACAACGTGCTGACGCGGCAGCTCCCGATCGCGCCGGCGCGTGTCGACGCCGCGCTCGCGGCGACCGGCATCGCCCCGACCCGGCGACCGCAGACGCTCTCGGTCGGGGAGTGGCTGGCCCTCCGGTCCACGCTCGGTCCGATCGGTCCCGATCGGCGCGGCCGGCGCCATCCGCACGACCCCGGACCGGACGCGACGGGCCCGGCGTCCGGCGATGGGCCCGGGCGGTGATCGGGCAGCCCGGCGCTCCGGATGCCGCGCGGCGACTCGCACCGGTCATCCGGCTCGCGCCGGCCAAGCTCAACCTGACCCTCGCAGTGCTCGGCAGGAACCGGGACGGGTTCCACGACCTCCACTCGGTCATGGTCCCGCTCGACCTCGCCGACGTGCTCACCCTCGCCCGAGCGCCGGCCGGGACGGACACCCTCCACGTGGAGGGCCACGACCCGGGTCCCGCGGCGGACAACCTCGTCCTGCGCGCGATCGCCGAGGCGCGCCGGGCCGTGGGGGCCGGCTGGGTCGATCTCGGCGGACCGGCAGGCCCCGCGTCCGGGCCGGCGCCGGCGCTGGCGGTCCGGCTCGACAAGCGCATCCCCGTGGCGGCCGGACTCGCCGGCGGCAGCAGTGACGCGGCGGCCGCCCTGGACGGTGCCCTGGAGGCCTGGGGTGCCGAGCTCGACCCGACGACCCGTCTCGAGATCGCGGCCCGGATCGGGTCGGACGTGCCGTTCTTCCTCGCGGGCGGCCCGGCGCTGGTCGAGGGCCGCGGCGAACGGTGCACCCCGCTGGCCCCGGTCACCGGACCGCCGCCGGGCGTCCTCCTCGTGACGCCGTCGGTCGCGGTCTCGACGGGCGCGGTCTTCGCGGCCTTCGACGAAGGTGCCGGTCCACGCGACCCTGGCGCGACGCGGCGCTCGTCGTCCCATCTCGCCTCGGAGCTGGCGGGCGGGCTCAGCTCGGCCCGTCTCGTCGAGCGGGCGGGGGTCCTCGCCGTGGCCAACGACCTGTTCCCCGCCACCGCCGCGGTGCTGCCGGAGCTCATCGGGTTCCGTCGTTCGCTCGGCCGGCTCCTTGGCCGTCCCATCGGTCAATCCGGCTCGGGGCCCACGGCCTGGGCGCTCTATCCTTCGCTGGCGGAGGCCGGCACGGCCGCCGATGTCGTCCGTGCCGCCGTCGGCGATGGCACGGTGACATTCCCCGGGGGCGCACCGTCGGTCATCGCGACGACCCTCGCCAGGACACCGGCCACGGCCCCAGACAGCCCCGAGGAGGGAGCATGATCCGCGACGCGATCCGCACGCCCGACGCCCCGGCCGCCATCGGGCCGTACAGCCAGGGCATCTTCACCGATGGCCTCGTGTTCTGCTCCGGCCAGATCGGCCTCGACCCGGCGACCGGCGAACTCGTCGACGGCGGCGTCGAAGCGCAGGCCGAGCGAGCCCTCCTGAACCTCACGGCGGTGCTCGAGGCCGGCGGCTGCACGTGGGCCGATGTCGTCAAGACGACGCTCTTCCTCGCGGACATCGCCGACTTCGCCGCCGTCAACGCCGTCTACGGCCGGCGGATGCCGGACCCGCCGCCCGCCCGCTCCACGTTCGCGGTCGGGGCGCTGCCCAAGGGCGCCCGGATCGAGATCGAAGCGACGGCGATCCGCCGGTCATGAGCGACCAGCCGTCCGCCATCCGCCTCACGGGGGCCGAGCGCGACGCGCTCATCGCCAGGTACCGGGACGGGCATCGGGCCGTGCTCGAGGTGCTCGAGGGCGCGACCGAGGCCGACCTGGACGCGCCGCCGGCCGCACCGGACGCGTGGACCGCCCGGATGGTCGTCCACCACCTGGCCGACAGCGAGATGATGTCGGCGATGCGGCTGCGCCGGCTCATCGCGGAGGACCACCCGGTCATCGAGGGCTATGACGAACCGACGTTCGCCCGGCGCCTGTTCTACGACGACCGCGCGATCGCTCCGTCGCTCGCCGCGGTCGATGCCGCCCGCGAGACCACGCTCCAGATCCTGGAGCACCTGACCGAGGAGCAATGGGGCCGCGAGGGCGTCCACACCGAGTCGGGCCGCTACGGCGTGGAGGACTGGCTGCAGATCTATGCCGCCCATTGCCACGACCATGCGGATCAGATCCGGCGGGCCATCTCGACCGGGCGTACGGCGAGCGGACCCGGCTCCCGCTGAGGCGCGACCCTGGTTCCGCTCGCCGGACCTGGCGCTACGCCGGGCGTGCCGACGGGAGGTCGGGGATGGCGGAATTGGTCTACGCCCGCTGTCTCGCACGCCGGGCGTGCCGTCCGGAGCGGGAAGCCGCGGTTGACACTCCCGTCGGGCCGCTCCTACGCTTCACGACCCAACGATGACCATCGAACCCCCCTCGCCGGCCTCACCGCTCACCGACCGGCGTGAACACCGATATGGCTGAACCCGCCGCGTCGGGCGAACGGGCGGTCGCGGTCGTCCTGGCCGCCGGGCTGGGCACGCGCATGCGGTCGAGCCTGCCCAAGCTCCTCCATCCGCTCCTCGGCCGGCCGATGCTCGGCTACGTCCTCGACGTCGCGGTCGCGTCGACGGGCGGCCGCCCGGTGGTGGTCTATTCGCCCGCGACCGAGGCGACTCGTGACGTCTTCGCCGAGGTCGCCGACTTCGCGCTGCAGGCCACACCGATCGGGACCGGCGACGCGGTCCGGTCCGGCCTCGCGGCGGTCCCGACCGGCGCGGACGTGGTCCTCGTCCTGAACGGCGACGTGCCACGGATGCATCCGGAGCTGCCCGGCGCGCTCCTCACCGAACGACGGGCGGCCGGCGCGGCGGTCGCGATCACGAGCGTGGAGACCGGTGAGCCGGGATCGCTCGGGCGGGTCGTCCGGGACGCCGACGGGGCCGTGACCGGCATCGTCGAGGCCAAGGACGCCACGGACGAGCAGCTGGACATCGCCGAGATCAACGCCGGCATCTACGCCTTCGACGCCGCGTGGCTGCGCCGGCGCATCGGCGACCTGCGCCCATCGCCGGCCAGCGGCGAGCTGTACCTGACCGACCTCGTCCGGTTCGCCCACGAGGACGGGGCAGGGGTGACCGCGATCGTCGTGGAGGACGACGGCCGGCTGCTCGGCATCAACGACCGCCTCCAGCTGGCCGAGGCGGAGGGCGATCTGCGGGCGGAGATCAACGAGCGCCACCTGCTCGCCGGGGTGACGATGCAGGACCCCTCGACGGCGTACATCGAGCCGTCGGTCGAGCTGGCCCGGGACGTGACCCTCGAGGCGAACGTCCGCCTGCGCGGCCGGACACGGATCGGGGAGGGCACGCTCGTCGGGTCGGGCTCGGACATCGTCGACACCGCCGTGGGCCGCGACTGCCGGATCGTCCAGAGCGTGGTGGAGTCCTCGACCGTGGGCGACGAGGTCGAGATCGGGCCGTTCAGCCACGTCCGCCCGGGCAGCACGATCGGCGACCGGGTCAAGATGGGCAACTACGCCGAGATCAAGAACACCCGCCTGGGCGAGGGCGTCCAGCAGCACCACATGAGCTACCTCGGCGACGCGGACGTGGGGGCCCGGACGAACGTGGGGGCGGGCACGATCACCGCCAACTACGACGGGCAGCGCAAGCACCGGACCCGCATCGGCGAGCACGTCTTCCTGGGCGTCGATTCGATGCTCGTGGCGCCCCTCGAGATCGGCGACGAGGCCAAGACCGGCGCGGGCGCGGTGGTCACCCACGACGTCCCGCCCGGCAAGCTCGCCGTCGGGGTGCCGGCCCGGATCCGCGAACCGCGATCGCGCGTCCTCGACGACGGCGGCACGGAGCGATGAACCTGCCGATACCCGAGCTCGTCGTCATCGTCCTCCTCACGATCCTGGAGGGCTTCTTCGTGGCGGCCGAGATCGCCCTCGTGTCGGTCCGCCGGAGCCGCGTCGAGCAACTCGTCGACGAGGGGTTCCGCGGGGCGCGCCGGGTCCGGCGCCTGCTCGAGGACCCGGGCCGGTTCCTCGCCGTGAGCCAGCTCGGCCTGACCTTCCTGGGCTTCTTCGCCTCGGCGTTCGCGGCGGTCAACCTCACGACCCGGCTGACGGACCTGCTCAGGCAGGTCGAGCCGCTGCGCGAAGTGGCCGAGCCGATCGCGCTCGTGGTGGTGACCGCCCTGCTGGCGCTGTTCACGATCGTGTTCGGCGAGCTCGTCCCCAAGACCCTCGCCCTCGCCCATCCGGAACGGTTCGCGCTCGCGGTCGCCTCGCCGATCGACTACATCGGCCGGCTCCTCGGACCCGTCGTGGCCGTGCTCACCGGGACGACACGACGCATCACCGGCATCTTCGGCGTCGACATCACCCCGGAACAGCGGATCAGCGCGGAGGAGCTGATGCTCATCGTCGAGCGCGGCGGCGAGCAGGGCGTCCTCGAGGCCGAGGAGGAGCAGATGATCCATGCGGTCATCGAGCTCGGCGAGGGCCGCGTCCACCAGGTCATGGTCCCGCGCATCGCGATCGTGGGGCTCGACGCCGAGGCCACGTTCGAGGAGGCGACCGACACCGTCGTCGCTGAGGGACATTCCCGGGTGCCGGTGTACGACGGCAGCATCGACACGGTCGTCGGCATCCTCTACGCGAAGGACCTGCTGCCGTTCCTCAAGGACGCGACCGGTCCACGGCCGGCGCTCAGGACGCTGATCCGGCCGCCGGTGTTCGTCCCCGAGAGCATGTCCATCGACGACCTGCTCCACGAGCTCCAGCGACGCAAGGTCCACATCGCGATCGTGCTCGACGAGTACGGCGGCACGGCCGGGCTCGTGACGATCGAGGACCTGATCGAGGAGATCGTCGGCGAGATCCAGGATGAGTACGACGTCGAGGAGGACATGGTCGTCCGGCTCGACGACGATCGCGCTCGCATCGACGGCCGGGCGTCGGTGGACGAGCTGGGTGAGATCTGGTCGGGCGCCGATCTCGACTCGCTCCTCGAAGACCGCGATGAGTACGACACGATCGGCGGGCTCGTCTTCCACCGGCTCGGCCAGGTCCCGACGCCCGGCGCGGTCGTGAACCTGGACGGGATCACCCTCACGGTCGAGTCGACCGACGGCCGGCGGGTGCGCAAGGTGCTCGCCGTCCGCGAGCCGCGGGCAGGCGACGATTCGCGGCTGGACGAGGAGGATCGCTGACGGCGTCCGCCCCGTCACCGCGCTATCCGGCCAAGCCGAAACGGGGCGACCGCGTAGCCGTCCTCTCGCCGTCCTCGGGCCTGCCAGGCCTGTTCCCGCTGCCGTTCGAGCTCGGCCTGACCAGGTTGCGCGACGACTTCGGTCTCGTCCCGGTGGAGTACCCGACGACTCGCCGGATGGGATCCTCGCCGGCCGATCGCGCGGCCGACATCCACGCGGCCTTCGCCGACCCGACGATCGCCGCCATCCTGACCAGCATCGGCGGCGATGACCAGATCGCGGTGCTGCCGCACCTCGATCGCGCCCTGATCCGGGCGAATCCCAAGCCGTTCTTCGGCTACAGCGACAATACGAACCTGCTCGCGCTGCTGTGGGAGTGCGGCGTGGTCGCCTTCCACGGCGGGTCGGTCATGGTCCAGTTCGGCCGTCCCGGAGCGATGCACCCGCTCACGCGGGGATCGCTCGAGGCCGCCCTGTTCACGTCCGGGCCCTACGCGCTGACGCAGGCGGAGGCGTTCGGCGAGATGGATCGCCCCTGGTCGGACCCCGCGACGTTCGCGTCCGTGCCGACCCTCGAGCCGGCCGACCCGTGGACGTGGCAGGGTGCCGACCGGGTCGTCGAGGGGATCGCCTGGGGCGGCAACCTCGAGATCCTCTCGTGGCTGGCGATGGCGGGGCGGGGGATCCCGCCGCCCGGGGCGTTGGACGGAGGCGTCCTCGTCATCGAGACCTCCGAGGAGATGCCGTCGGCGACCGACGTCGGTCGCGTCCTGCGCAGCTTCGGCGAGCGCGGGCTCCTGGCGGCGTTCGACGCGGTCCTGGCGGGCCGTCCGAAGGCGTGGAGCTTCGAGCAGCCGCTGGACGCCGCGTCGCGCCGGGTGTTCCGGCGCGACCAGCGCGACGCGGTCCTGGCGGCCTTCGCGGCATACGGGCGCGAGCCGGTCATGGTGTTCGACGTGGACCTCGGGCACACCGACCCGCAGCTGGTCATCCCGATCGGCGGCCACATCCGGGTGGACGGCCCGGGCCGGACCATCACGGTGACGTACTAGGACGGCTCTTACGCCCTTCCCGTGGGCCGGGTCAGCGCGGCGCCTTCGCTCGGGAGCCATGCTCGGCGGTCCGGTCCTGGTCCCGGCCGACCGGACGTCACAGGCCGAGGCTGACGAGGACCTCCGTGCCGTCGAGCTCGCCCGTTGGACGGAACCCGAACTTCTCGTAGAACGGCCACGGTCCGCCATCGCCCGGCTGGTAGCTCGTGAGCAGCTCGGTACCGCCCTCCGCGCGGACCAGGTCCGCGATGGCTTCCAGGGCGGCCCAGCCGTAGCCCCTGCGCTGGTGGCGGGCGTCGATCAGGAGCCGCCACAGGAACCACGGCCCGAAGAGGCCCGGCGCGGGTGTCACGTCCCAGCTGAGCATCAGGAAGCCGACCGGCTCGTCGCCCGCGTAGATCGCCCGGTACCAGGGGTTGGCCTCGGGCGTGACGGCAGCCTCTTCGATGGATTCGCGCACCCCGGCCACGAAGCGCTCCTGGCCCGGCGCGACGTGCAGCGCGAGGACCGCGGCGCGGTCGGCGTCCGTGATCTCCCGTAGGTGGACAAGCTCAGACGTCATCGTCCCTCCGTGCGCCGGGTCGCCCGGCGCCGTCGCCGGCGGGGCCTCGCGCGGCAGTCCGGTTATGCGCTGATGACGCGGACGATGATCGATTCGAGCGCTTCGCGTGCCTCGGGCAGCACGACCCCGGCCGCATCGAGCTCGGCCAGCGCCTCGTCGCGGTAGCGGCGGGCCTGGTCGCGCGTGTAGTCGCGGGCGCCGGTGCGCTCCAGGATCGCGACCGCCTCGTCCACTTCGGCGCGGCTGGGCGTCGACGTGGAGTAGATCGTGACCAGGCGGTCGCGCTCTTCGGCCGTCCCGTGCTCGAACGCGTACAGGACGGGCAGCGTCTTCTTGTGGCGGGCCAGGTCGGACGGCTCCTTGCCGGTCGACGGCTCGGCGCCCCAGATCCCGAGCAGGTCGTCGTTGAGCTGGAAGGCGAGCCCGAGGGCCCAGCCGAAGCCCCGATACCGGGCGATGACCTCCTCGTCATCGGTGGCCAGGAGCGCTCCCGCCTCGATCGAGGCGGCGATCAGCGAGGCGGTCTTCCGGCCGATCATGTCGAAGTACAGCTCGACCGACATCGCGGTGTCGTGCTCGGAGGTCCAGATGTCGATGTACTGGCCTTCGCACAGGGCGAGGCAGGTCAGGTCGTACAGCCGCATCAGGCGGAGGACCTTGGCGTCGGAGAACCCGAGATCGGTGAGGCGATGGAGCGCGATCCGGCTCAGCGTGAAGAGCGTGTCGCCGGTGTTGATCGCCTGCGGGACCCCGTGGATGGACCAGAGGGTGGGCCGGTGGCGGCGCTCGGTGTCGCCGTCCTCGATATCGTCGTGGACGAGGCTGAAGTTGTGGCCGAGCTCGACGGCCGCCGCGCCGGGCAGCGCCGGCTCGAACCTCCCGGTGATGCTCGCGTACGCCAGCAGACCGAGGAGCGGGCGCATCCGCTTGCCGGCCGGCGCATCGGGGCCGTCCAGGCCAAGGTGGTAGCGGACCTGCTCGTACAGGCCGCGGGTCGAGTCGTCCCGGTCGGCCACGAGACGGAGGATCTCGCCCTCCGTTGCGGCGACGAGCTCCGCGAGGTCGAGCGAAGTCGGTGTGGCGGTCATCGTGGGCAGAGTGTATCCGCTCCGGCACAAACTTGCGCGACCATGGTAGCGGATTGACCCGAGGGGCCGGGGACGCGAGAGGCTCGACCGTGAGCGGCCGGCACGACCGCCTCGTGCTACCGTCGGGCGATGCCCGAGCGCCGCATCTATGTCACCGACGCGATCGTCCTGTCGCGGTTCGACTTCGGTGAGGCCGACCGGATCCTCACCCTCATCACGCCCGAGTACGGCAAGCTCAAGGCGATCGCCAAGGGCATCCGCCGGCAGAAGAGCCGGATCGGCGGCAGCCTCGAGCCGTTCGCGGAGCTGCGCGTCCAGCTGGCCCGCGGCCGGACGTTCGATGTCGTGACCCAGGTCACGGTCGGCCACGCCTGGCTCCGCCTCCGCGACAACCTCGAATTGGCCGCCACGGCCTGGTATCTCGCCGAGCTCGCCGACCGAAGCCTGGAGGAGCGCCACGCGGCCGAGCCGCTGTATGCGCTGCTCCACCGGGCGTACGAGCTGCTCGATGCGGGGATGGGCCCCGGGCGGGTCGCCCGCTGGTACGAGATGCACCTGGCGGCCGAGCTGGGCGTCCGCCCGGAGCTCGAGCGGTGCGTGGAGTGCGATCGCCTGCTCGAACCCGGCGACACTTTCCGGTGGGTGCCACCGCTCGGCGGCGTCCTGTGCCAGCGCGACCCGGGGCCGCCGGCGTCGCGGTCCGGCCTCTCCCTCGAGGCCCTCAAGGTCCTGCGGGCGTACCAGCGCCTGGATGCCGAGGCGCTTTCGGATCTGCGCCTGCCGCCCTCGGTGGAGCGCGAGGTCGAGACGGCGATGCGCGCGTTCGTGGCCGACGCCCTCGAACGCGAGGCCCGCTCCCTTGCCTTCCTCGACGAGGTCCGGATCGCCCCGCTGCCGCGCTGACCGCGACCGTCGGACGAGCGCCGGCGGCTCCGGGTCGACCACCCGCGCGACCGGGCGGGCCGGGACGGCGGGCTCTGATAGCATCGGCAGCCCAGTCCCCACCGGAGTCCCCGTGACCGAGACCCCCGCGAACCCGAACGATGTCGCGCCCGCCGTCGCCGATCTGGACACGATCGTGTCCCTGTCGAAGCGGCGTGGCTTCGTCTTCCCGAGCAGCGAGATCTACGGCGGCATCAACGCCGTGTGGGATTACGGACCGCTCGGCGTGGAGCTCAAGAACAACGTGAAGCGGGCGTGGTGGCGGGCGATGGTCCAGGACCGCGACGACATCGTGGGCCTCGACGCGGGGATCATCATGCACCCCCAGGTCTGGGTGACCTCCGGCCACGTCGGCAGCTTCACCGATCCGCTCGTGGAGTGCGGCACGTGCCGGCGGCGTTACCGCCTGGACGAGCTCGCCGGAGCCGAGGCCCTCAGCGCGACCGAGTTGATGGACCCGACGGTCGTCGGCCGGCTTGGACTCGTCTGCCCGAACGACGGCGGCCCGCTCTCGGCGCCCCGGCGGTTCAACCTGATGTTCCAGACGTGGATGGGCCCCGTCCAGGACGACGGCTCGATCGTCTACTTCCGGCCCGAGACGGCCCAGGGCTCGTACGTGAACTTCAAGAACGTGCGGGAGAGCTCGCGCAAGAAGATCCCGTTCGGGATCGCCCAGGTGGGCAAGTCGTTCCGCAACGAGATCAGCCCCGGGAACTTCGTGTTCCGGATGCGCGAGTTCGAGCAGATGGAGATGCAGTACTTCGTCCGGCCGGACACGGCCGCCGCGATCTTCGAGGAGTGGCTCCCGCGGCGCTGGGACTGGTACACCGGCTACGGCCTCACGGCCGAGCGGATGCGTTTCCGCGAGCACGCCCCGGACGAGCTCGCCCACTACGCCAGGAAGGCGGTCGACATCGAGTACCGCTTCCCGTTCGGCTGGAAGGAGCTCGAGGGCATCCACAACCGGGGCGACTTCGACCTGTCGCGCCACGCCCAGGCGTCGGGCGAGAACCTCGACTACTTCGATCCGGCGACCGAGGAGCACTACACGCCGTTCATCGTCGAGACCGCCGGCGGGCCCGACCGGGCGGCGTTCGCGTTCCTCATCGACAGCTATCGCGAGGAGGAGGTCCGCGGCGAGACCCGCGTCTCGCTGGCCCTCCACCCGGAGCTCGCGCCGTACAAGGTCGCCGTCCTTCCGCTGCTCAAGAAGCGACCCGAGATCGTCGAGCTGTGCCACCGCATCAAGGCGGACCTGAAGCGCGACATCATGGCGGTCTACGACGACACGGCGGCCATCGGAAAGCTCTATCGTCGTCAGGACGAGATCGGCACGCCGTGGTGCATCACGGTGGATGTCGACTCCCTCGAGGACGGGGCGGTGACGGTGCGGGACCGCGATTCGATGGCCCAGGAACGGATCCCCGTCGAGGGCGTCAAGCGGGCGATCCTCGATCGGCTGGCCGCCGCCCGGCCGTGACCCGATGACGAGCGACGCGTCCGTGACGGGCCGCAGCGGTGACGCGGAAAGCGACGCCGGCGCCACGACCGGTCCGTCGTCCCGGACGGTCCTGCTCTATCTCGTCGGCATCGCCGGCCTCGCATTCTCGATCGCGCTGATGTTCATCGAGATGCGGGCGGTGCTCGACGTCGGCGGCTCGTGCGCGGACGGTGGGCCGTACGTCAGCGCCCAGCCCTGCCCCCAGGGCACCTGGCTCATGTTCCTCGCGATCTTCGGCGGGTTC
The DNA here is from genome assembly GCA_963719285.1 of uncultured Chloroflexia bacterium. Classification (GTDB taxonomy): domain Bacteria; phylum Chloroflexota; class Limnocylindria; order Limnocylindrales; family CSP1-4; genus C-114. The sequence goes on along the minus strand of CAVRBO010000001.1, from coordinate 981,814 downwards.
GGCTGGGGCGCGCTCGCGTTCTGGGCCGGAGCCAGCATCGGAGGGCGCTACAGCTCGGTCCCGTTCCTGGCCTGGCCGGCCCTCTTCTGCACGCTCGGGTTCAACTTCCTCCAGTACGGCGTCTCGCCGCCCGGCGGCGGCGGACTGGAACTCGGCTTCCTCATCCCGGGCATCCTGTTCGAGCTCATGGGCGGGATCCCGCTCGTCCTCGGGCTCAAGTTCGGCGGAGCGGGCGACAGCGCGGCCAGGGAGCGCCTCCGGGCCGCCCAGCTCGCGGCCGGCGTGGGCCCGACGGCGCACGCCGACCGGTCGCTCGAGCACGCGCCGGCTGGAGTCTCCGACGCCCCGACCGGCCGGGACGCCGGGCCCGACCTCGCCCATGAACTCGAACGCCTCGCCGATCTCCATGCGCGCGGCGACCTGACCGATGACGAGTTCGCGGCCGCGAAGGCCGCGCTGCTCACCTCGGTCGCCGGCACTGCGAGCGTCCCGTGACCGGGACCGGAAGGGATCGACGACGATGAGCGCCCTGTTGCACCGATACCTGTGGATCGGCGTGATCGTCGCGATCGGGCTGGGGATCGTGGCCGCGATCTGGCTGGCCGGGGTGGCCGCCGGCCCACCCCCGGCGCCGCCGAACCTCGGCTGAGCCGCTAGTCGTCCTCGGGCCGCTCGATGACGGCCGCGCCGCGAGGCTCCTTGCCCTTCGGCCAGTAGAGCTCCTTCTTGACCTGCGCTTCGGGGAACCCGCGTTCGAGCAGGATCGCCTCGGCCGCGAGGATCATGTCCGGATTGCCGCAGATGTAGGCGATGGCGTTGTCGGGCGTGAGGCCGTGGTCCTCGCAGATCGACGCGAGGACCGTCTCGGCTCGCCCGACCCGACCCTTCCAGCCGACATTGCGCGGGTCGGCCGGTCGCGACACCGTGGGCACGTAGTGGACCGGGTATGTCCCCGACGCCTCCCAGTCCTGGACGAGGCCCCGATAGCCGAGCTCGTCGGCGTACGACACGCCGTTGACGAAGACGGCCCGGCGCGGTGTTCCGTCGAGGAGCATCGTCTTCATCATCGAGACGAACGGCGCATTGCCGGTCCCGGTCGAGATGAACAGGTGGATCCGGTCGTCGTCCGGCTCGAGCATGAACTTGCCCTTCGGGCCGATCATCCGCATCCTGTGGCCCACCGGCAGGCGCCACAGCAGCGGGGTGAACTGTCCGCCCTGGACGAGGCGGACATAGAACTCGTAGCCCTCCGTGCCGGCGACCCGGGGTGACGACGCGACGGAGTACGGCCGCTGGACGAGCCGGCCGTCGGCGAACACGCCGGTCGTCATGTACTGGCCGGGCTCGAACGGGGTCGGCTCGCCGTCGAAGCGGACCCAGAAGTAGGCGAGGCTGTCCGTCTCGTCGACACGGCGCACGAGCCGGGCGTTGTAGACCGGCGCGGCCGGGTCGATGACGCGCTCGTCCGGCGGCATCTCGATCACGGGTCGGGCGTCTCCTCTCGGCACATCGGCGATCGGCCAGGCGGGCAGCCGGGGACGACGTCCCCAGTGTAGCCCGACGGGCGTCACGGGACCGCCCGACCGGGTAGCGGGGAGGTCGCGCCCGGGACCGGCTCTGTCCCCTCCCGCAACCCGTCCGCAATGGTCCCCATCCGACGACCGGTGGTACGATCGAGCGCCGGGCTCACGACTCCCGCGCGAAGACGCCGCCATGAAGCGGCGCACGGAGACTCCCGGGCGAACGTGCCGCGCAGCCCGCGACGCACGGAACACTCCCGAAGGAGCCTGTCCCCATGGCCGATACCGCGACCCGATCCGCCGAGCGCGCCCACAAGGCGGCCAAGCGCTACATCTACGCCTGGGGCGGCGGTCGGGCCGAAGGCAATGCCGGGATGCGCGACCTGCTCGGCGGCAAGGGTGCCGGTCTGGCCGAGATGACGGTTGCGGGACTGCCGGTGCCGCCTGGCTTCACGATCACGACCGCGGCCTGCAACGACTACTTCGGCGCCGGCGAGCGGCTGCCCGAGGGACTGTGGGACGACGTCCTGGACGCGGTGAAAGAGGTCGAGGCCGAGTCCGGCAAGGGCTTCGGCGACGCGGCGAACCCGCTCCTCGTGTCGGTCCGCTCCGGGGCCAAGTTCTCGATGCCCGGGATGATGGATACGGTCCTCAACCTCGGGCTCAACGAGCAGACCCTGAAGGGCCTCATCGCCCTCACCGGCAACGAGCGCTTCGGATGGGATGCCTACCGTCGCTTCATCCAGATGTTCGGCCGGATCGTGATGGACGTGGACGCGGAACGGTTCGACCACGCGTTCGACGCGGCCAAGAAGGCCCACGGGGCGGCCCAGGACACGGACCTTGACGCGGCTGCACTGCGCGAGGTCGCCGATGCGTTCAAGCAGATCGTGCGTGAGGACACGGGCCGGGACTTCCCGGCCGACCCGAACGAACAGCTCGACCTGGCGGTCAAGGCGGTCTTCGCCAGCTGGTTCGGCAAGCGCGCCCACGACTACCGCGAGAACCAGAAGATCGCCCACGACCTGGGCACCGCCGTGAACGTCGTGACGATGGTCTACGGCAACATGGGCGACGACTCCGGCACCGGTGTGGCGTTCACCCGCGACCCGAACACCGGCGAGAAGGTCCTCTACGGCGAGTACCTGACCAACGCCCAGGGCGAGGACGTCGTGGCCGGCATCCGCACGCCCCAGCCGATCAGCCACCTGGCCCAGGACCTGCCGGCCGCGTACGAGGAGTTCCAGCGCATCGCCGAGCGGCTCGAGCGCCACTACCGCGACGTCCAGGATCTCGAGTTCACGATCGAGCGGGGCCGCTTGTACATGCTCCAGACCCGGAGCGCCAAGCGGACCGCCGCGGCGGCCGTGAAGATCGCGGTCGACATGGTCGGCGAGGGCGTCATCACGGAGGCCGAGGCGATCGCCCGGATCGAGCCCGGCCACGTCGACCAGTTGCTGCGCGACCAGTTCGACCCGATCGCCCGGAAGGCGGCCGTCCGGGCCGCCAAGGGCCTCAACGCGTCGCCGGGAGCCGCCGTGGGCCGGGCCGTCTTCTCCGCGGACGACGCGGTCGACTGGGTCCAGCGGGGCGAGCGGGTGGTGCTCGTCCGGATCGAGACCTCGCCGGACGACTTCCACGGGATGGCCGTCGCCCAGGGCATCCTGACCGCGCGGGGCGGCGCGACGTCCCATGCGGCCGTGGTGGCCCGCCAGATCGGCAAGCCCTGCGTGGCCGGCTGCGCCGAGCTCGTCGTGGACTATGCCGCCAGGACAGCCGAGAGCTCCGAGACCGGGGCGAGCTTCGCCGAGGGCGACTGGATCAGCGTCGACGGTTCGACCGGCGAGGTCTTCCTGGGCTCGCTGCCGACGGTCTCGGCCCGGTACGAGGATCAGCACGACCTGCAGACGATCCTCGGCTACGCCGACAAGATCCGGCGGATGGGCGTCTGGACGAACGCCGACAAGCCGGAGGAGGCCGCCCAGGCCCGGAGTTACGGAGCCCAGGGCATCGGCCTGTGCCGGACCGAGCACATGTTCCGCGAGGGCGACCGGCTCGAGATCGTCCGGGGCGCGATCCTGGTCGCCAACCAGGCCACCCGGGCCAAGGGACGGCTGGCCGCCGGTGAGACGCTCGACGACGACGATCGCGAGGCGGTCGCCCGGTTCGACGCGGCGATGGCCAAGCTCGAGGTGCTCCAGCAGGGCGACTTCGAGGGCATCTTCACGGCGATGGACGGGCTGCCGGTCGTCATCCGGCTCATCGACCCGCCACTCCACGAGTTCCTGCCGAACCTCGAGGAGCAGCTGGTCAAGGTCACCCGGGCCGGCGACGCCGCGTCCGAGGAGGACGTCGAGCTGCTCGCCGCGATCCGCTCGATGCACGAGCAGAACCCGATGCTCGGGCTGCGCGGCTGTCGCCTCGGGTTGATGATCCCGGACTTCGTGAAGATCCAGACGAGGGCGATCCTCAACGCCCAGATCGCGGTCAAGGGCCGGGGCGGCAACCCGATCGCCAAGATCATGATCCCGCTCGTGGGTCATGTGAATGAGCTCGCCGCGACGCGCCGGCTGCTCGAGGCCGAGGCGACCGCCGTGGAGGCGAAGGCCGGGCTGGAGGTCGATTACAAGTTCGGGACGATGATCGAGGTCCCGCGCGGTGCGCTGACCGCCGACGAGATCGCCCGCGAGGCCGACTTCTTCAGCTTCGGCACGAACGACCTGACCCAGATGACGTTCGGCTTCAGCCGGGACGATGCCGAGGGCGGGTTCCTGCTCAAGTACGTCGAGGACAAGATCCTGCCGTTCAACCCGTTCCAGACGCTGGACGACGCGGTGGTCGGGCTGATGCGGATCGCGGTCGAGAAGGGCCGCTCCACGAAGCCGGACATCGAGCTCGGCATCTGCGGCGAGCACGGCGGCGACCCGGAGTCGATCGCCAAGTGCGAGCGGATCGGGCTCGACTACGTGAGCTGCTCGCCGTTCCGCGTCCCGGTGGCCCGTCTCGCGGCGGCGCAGGCGGCCCTGGTCTCGGCGGCCGAACGCGACAAGTAGGGGAGCAACGCGACAAGTAGGGGAGCGTCGCGGACCCGGCTGCCGGGTCCGGTGGCCCGGACGATCGCCGGCCGCCCTCAGTCGAAGGCGACGACCCGGCGGAGTCCGTCGCCCCGGCGCATGGCGGCGAAGGCGTCCTCCACCTCGTCGAGGCCGATCCGTCGCTCGATGAGACGGGCGATCGGCAGGCGGCCGTCGAGGTGGAGCTGGGCGTACCGCACGAAGTCGACGGCGGGCACCGCCGAGCCGTAATTGCTGCCCAGGATCCGCCGGCCGCCGTCCACGAACGGGAAGACCTCGAAGCTCGCCCGCTCGCCGAACGGGGTCATGCCGACGAGCGTCGCCGTCCCGCCCGGCGGCAGGCAGCCGATCGCGAGCTCGATCGTCGTCGGCAGGCCGATGGCTTCGAACGCGTACTCCGGTCCGCCGCCGGTGGCCGCCCGGATCGCCGCCAGGCTCGCGTCGGCGTCGGTGCCGGCCCGGATCGCCTGGGTCGCCCCGAGCTCGCGAGCGAGCTCGAGCTTGGCCGGGATCCGGTCCACCGCGATGATCGGGTCGGCGCCGGCCAGGACCAGGCCCATCACGACCGACAGGCCGACGCCGCCCAGGCCGATGACGACCGCCGACGAGCCGGCCGGCACGGCCGCCGTCTTGAGCGCGGCGCCCACGCCGGTCGAAACGCAGCAGCCGATCAGCGCCGCGACCGCCGGGTCAACCCCGTCCGGCATCGGCACCGCGGCCGACGCCGCGACCGTGGCCTCCTCCGCCATCGTGCCCAGGCCGCAGTAGGCGAGCAGGTCGCGCCCATCGGGCCCGTGCAGGCGGGTGGACCCGTCCGCCATCCGGTGGCGCACCGCCCCGTTGTCGACGCACAGCCAGGCCCGCCCGGCCAGGCACTGCCGGCACGCGCCACACGGGGCGATCCAGCTGAGCGCGACCGCTCCGCCCGGACGCAGGCCGGTCGCGGACGGATCGACCCCCGGACCGAGCTCGGTGACCACGCCCGCGCCCTCGTGGCCGATGACGAAGGGGCCCGGCCTCGGCCACTCACCGTCGCGGACGTGGAGGTCGGAGTGGCAGACGCCGCTGGCCGTCATACGGACCCGGATCTCGCCGGCCGCGGGCGGATCGAGGACGACGTCGCCGACGGTCAGGGGGTGGCCGGGCCGCTCCAGGATCGCCGCTCGTACCACCCGCCGAGTGTACGACCGGATGCCCTTTGTGGACGGTCCTTGTGGATAAGGCAGTAGAGCCGCCCCGAACCCGTCCCTATACTCGGACCACCGGACGACGATCCGCCGCTGGACGGAGGAGAGAGGCACCCCCCGTTGGAACGACCAGACTCGACGCGCCCCGACGGGGTGATCCGGACGCTCATCGCGGATGACCACGCCATGTTCCGCCGGGGCATCGCATCGTGCCTCGCGGGCGAACCGGACTTCGTCGTCGCTGGCGAGGCCGAGGACGGCGACACCGCGGTCCGGATCGGCATGGCGGAGCAGCCCACGCTCGCCCTAATCGACATGCACCTCGCCGATGGGGACGGCCTGCGGGTCGTGAACGCCCTGCGCGAAGCCGCCCCGGGCACCCGCGCGGTCGTCTGTGCCGCACAGCCGGACACGCTCGAGCTGTACCGCGCCATCGAGGCGGGCGCGGTCGGCTATCTGCTCAAGGCGGACATGCGGACCGAGACCCTCGCCGCGAGCCTGCGGGCCATCGCCTGCGGGGACGGGCTCATCCCGCCGGCCATGCTCGGCGACCTCGTCGAGCACATCGGCCGGATGAGTCGCGAGGTCTGGACGCCCCGGGGCGTGGGCCTGAGCGGGCTCTCCCCGCGCGAGGTCGAGATCCTCCGACTGGCCGCCGAGGGCGACGACACCCGCGAGATCGCGCTCAAGCTGTCGTACTCCGAGCGGACCGTGAAGAACGCGATCCACGACGTGGTGATCAAGCTCGGCCTGCGCAACCGCACCCACGCGGTCGCCTATGCGTTGCGCAAGAACCTCATCTGAGCGACCTGACGTTCGCCTGACCGCGGCATCGTTCGCCTGACCGCGGCATCGGTAGCCGGCTCCATCCCGGCAAGACGCACGTCTTGCCATCTCGGGGCCCGACCTTGGCCGCTGTCGCACGCCCATCGCGACCCCGCCACGCCTCGACCCGCGCATGGTTCCGCGCGCCGACCGCCGCTACCCGTCCGGGCACCATCGGTGGCACCTTCGGGCAGCGACGCGCACGGGGCGGTTGCCCATTCCGGCCCACATGACTGCCCTCGGGTGGCTACCGGTCCGCAGCCGCCACGCTCGACACTCGGCCGGTGGCGAGCCGTGTCCTCATCGGAGACCTCGACCCCCTGGTCGCCCGGGGGTTGACCCAGACCCTCATCGAGGAGCACTTCGACGTCCTCGACGCGGCGGCGGCCGATGGTCTCGCCGATCCGCGGGTCCTCACCGACGCCGTCGTCCGCCTCCATCCGGACGCCGTGATCGTGCGGATGGGTCCGGAGGCCGACGCGATCGTGCGCGCGTTGCGGGCCCGCCAGCCGGCCCTCCAGGTGGTCGAGTGCGACGACGATCGGCCGCGCTTGCGGGTGCATCCGGCGAGCGGTGCGAGCTTCACCCTTGAGCCCGTCACGGCGAGCACCCTGCGCGAGGCCCTGACCGGCGATGAGCGCCCGGGAGCGCCCGGTGTTTCCTGAAGCGTTGACCGCCCTCGCCACGTTCGCCCAGGAGGCGACCGGCCAGCCGGCCCGGGTCGGGCGACCCGGCGCGGCCGCCGCGGCCCTGACCGGGTCCGGCGCGGCGTCCGCCTCGGATGGCCCGGCCACGGCCGACCGGGCCGCGGATGATCCGGCCGGCGCGGTGACCCTTCACCTCGTCTCGATCGTCCGGACCGAGCGGTTCCAGGCCGCCGCCCGGGAAGTCTCGCGGGATCCCACCGGTACGGGCATGGCGGTGCGAGCCGGGCCCGGCTGGTACGACCTCACCGTGGCCCTCGAGGCCGGCGGTGACGAGATCGCGGCCGCCGATGCCCTCGAGCGACTGCTGTCCGCCGGTATCCGGGCCGGCGACCTCGCGCGGGCGCTCGGCATCGAGAGCGAGTACCCGGTCTACGCCGTCATCGACACGCCGACCGAGGCGGAACTCCACGCATGGTGGGAGTACGGCCTCGTGCGGCTGCCGCGGGCGGCCCTCAAGGCGGTCATGACGATGGCTGTCCAGCCGTTCGAGCTCGCCCCGGTCGGGATCGTCCGGAGCCGCCGACTCCATACCGATGACCTGCGGACGCGGGTCCGCGAAACCGTCGAGCGCTAGTCAACCAGGGAGGTCCACAAGGAGGTCCGATGGCCGTCTATCAGTCCCCAGGCGTCTACGTCAAAGAGCTCCCGGGCGGAAGCAAGCCGATCGAAGGGGTCGGCACGGCGATCGCCGCGTTCATCGGCATGACCGAGAAGGGTCCCACCGGCGTCGCCACCATGGTCAGCAACTGGGGCGACTACTCGCGCACGTTCGGCGGGTTCGTGTCCGGCTACGCCACCCCGCTGTCCGTCTACGGCTACTTCGACAACGGCGGTGGCCGGGCCTACATCGTGCGGGTCAACAGCGACAGCTCGGTGCCCGCCCCGCAGGCGCTGCTGCCGGGCGCCAATCCCGCGCTCAAGAGCCTGCGCGCCCGCGCCATCGATCCGGCCGCCCAGGTGTCGGTCGACATCGGGCCGGCCAGCGAGCCGACCGAGGAGACGTTCAAGCTGACCGTCCACGGGCCGGCGGGAGCGACCGAGGAATACGACAACGTCACGCTCAAGAAGGGCAAGGGCAACGTCCTCACCGAGGTGAAGTCGCGGTCCAAGCTCATCACTCTCGACGAGGTCTCGACGGAGGGCAGCCTCGTCGAGCGTCGGCCGGCCGACGGGACGTACGCCTTCGCCGCCGCCGATGCGGCTCCGGCCGACGTCGAGACGAGCGCCTTCGCCGGCGACGTCGCGGATCGGACCGGCGTCGCCGGCCTCGAGGCGATCGAGGAAGTCACGATGGTCCTCGCCCCCGACGTCATGCCGATGCAGGCGATGGGTGCCATCTCGATGGACCAGGCGATCGGCATCCAGCTGGCGCTGGTGTCGCACGCCGAGCGGATGGCCGACCGGGTCGCCATCCTCGACACGCCCCCGGGCCTGGGCGCCCAGGAGGTCTTCGACTGGCGGCGCGACCAGCTCAAGGTCGACAGCTCGTACGCCGCGCTGTACTACCCGTGGGTCAAGGTCATCGATCCCCTGAGCCGACAGCCGGTGTTCATGCCGCCGTCGGGTTACCTCGGCGGGATCTGGGGCCGCAACGACGACACCCGCGGCGTCCACAAGGCCCCGGCCAACGAGACGGTCCGCGGCGCGCTCGACGTCCAGCTCCAGCTGACGAGCGCCGAGCAGGGCCTGCTCAACCCGGCCGGCATCAACTGCATCCGGGTCTTCCCGCGCGGCGGTGTCCGCGTCTGGGGCGCCCGCACGCTCGCCCAGGTCGACCCCGAGTTCAAGTACCTCAACGTGCGCCGCCTGTTCAATTTCATCAAGAGCTCGATCATGCAGGGCACGCAGTGGTCGGTCTTCGAACCGAACGACATCATCCTGTGGGCCAAGTTGCGACGGAACACGTCGGCGTTCCTCAACCGGGTCTGGCGCGACGGCGCGCTGTTCGGGGTGACCCCGGACGAGGCGTTCTACGTCAAGTGCGACGCAGAGACCAATCCCCAGGACGTGATCGAGGCGGGGCAGGTCGTCGTCGAGATCGGGCTCGCCCCGGTCCGTCCGGCCGAGTTCGTGATCTTCAACATCCGCCAGATCGCGCCCGGCGAGGGCGGCGGGGGCGGCGAGGGCTGATGCCCCGCGCGGCCGCCATCGTCACCCAACGGAGGTAGACAACCATGGCACTTCCCCGGATCCCCGATCTCACGATGGGGAACTTCCAGGTCCTCATCGACGGGCTCGAACCGATGTCCATGACCTCGGTCACCGGCATCGGGTTCGAGGTCGCCGTCCTCGAGGACGCCGAGGCGCGGGGCGGTGCGGGCCGCGCCCCGCACCGCTCCCCGGGCGTCAACAAGAACTCGACGGTCACGGTTTCGACCATGGAGCTCGAGAAGGCCGCCCAGCTCGGCATGTGGCGCAACAAGATCGAGGCCGGGACGATGGAGCGCAAGCACGTCTCGATCATCATGCAGGACGCCACGCACATGCCCGTGATGTCGTTCGATCTCGAGGCCGCCTGGCCGTCCGCCATCTCCGTCGGGAGCGTCCCCCAGGGCGGTGAGGGCTGGATCCAGGTCGACGTCACCCTTGCCCACGAGGGCATCACCCGAACGAGGTTGTAGCCGATGCCAGTACTCGGCGGATACGCCATCACCGTCAACTGGGGTGCCGCGGCCGGGGTCTTCTCGAGGATCACCGGCATCAGGAGCGACACGAAGGTCCTCGAGCAGAACGTGTCCTCGGAGAAGGGCAGCCCCAAGATCCTCAAGATCCCCGGCAAGTACGGCTGCTACCCGGTGACCCTGTCGGCCGGGTACATGGAGCAGCTCCAGGCCGAAGGGCCGTGGTGGGCCGGCCTCAAGAAGATCCAGGAAGGGGAGATCGGGTCCGCCCGCGCCGACTGCACCATCACCTTCTGGGACACGTCCAAGAAGCCCGTCCTCATCGTCGTCCTGTCGGACGCCTGGCCGTCCAAGTGGAGCGCCAGCGACCTGTCGATCCAGAAGAGCATCCTGTGGGTCGAGACCGTGGTCTTCCAGTGCGAATCCGTGAAATTCGAGTGGGTCTGAGCCATGGTGGCCATGGCTGACCCGGCGGAGGTCGCGGGCGTCGGAGGGGTCCTCGCGAGCGAGGTCCACTTCAGCCTGCCCCAGGGCTATCTCGACGCAGCCGGGACCGTCCACCGGGACGGCCGGATGCGCCTGGCCACGGCTCGCGACGAGCTGGCGCCGCTCACGGATCCGCGGGTCGCCCGCAACCGGGCGTATCTCGTGGTCCTCCTCCTCGCTCGGGTCGTGACCCGGCTCGGCACCGTGCCAGCCGTCACGCCCGAGGTCGTCGAGGGTCTCTACGCCTCGGACTTCAGCTATCTCCAGCGCCTGTATCGCCGGCTCAACCTCGACCCCCTCGAGGCGAAGCCCGTGTGTCCCCATTGCGGGGAGCTCCTTCCGCCGGAGGTCGGTGGCCTGGGGGGAGCGCCGGCCACCCCTCGCACGTGACCGTGGAGGAGGTGGCCAGCCTGGCGAAGAGCTTCGGTTGGAGCTACGAGACGCTCATGTCCATGCCCGGCGCCGAGCGGCGCCTCTGGCTCGCGGCCGCCGGACGCGCCGAGTCCGCACCGGGCGCGGCTGCGCCGGCGGCCGGCGTATCCGTGCCGACCGCACCGCCGGCGCCCCGGATGAGCACGGACGCCGAGCGTCGCGCCCGCCTGCTGGAGCTCCACGAAGAGCTCAACCACCGGCGGCGCTGACCCATGAGCGAACGCAGCCTGGTCGATGGATCGGGCGCCCATTGGTTCGAGGTCCTCGTGGATCCGCCGGTCGGCTACGTCCCCGTGTGGGGTGTGTCCACCTGGCTGCTGTGCCGATCGATCAAGGGACTCGACCAGACCATGGAGACCACCCCCATCTGGGAGGGCGGCGCCTCCGGCCAGTACCGGATGCTGCCCGGCAGGAAGAGCTGGCCGAACCTGGTGTTGCAAGGCGTCGTCGCCCTCAAGGAAACGGCCTTCTTCGACTGGTTCGACAGCGTCAAGATCGGCAAGATCGGTCAGGCCCGCTCGGACGGCATGATCACGCTCATGAACGGTGAGTCGCCCTCACCCGTGGCGACCTGGACGTTCACCGGCGCATTCCCGGTCAAGTACAACGGCCCCCTCCTCGACACGCACAGCACCCTGCTCGCGTTCGAGACGATCGAGCTGACCCACAAGGGCATCGAGCGGGTGATCTGAGGTGGCGGATCCCCGGGACATCCTCGACGAGGCCAGCCGACTCGCGGACGACATCTTCGCGCGGGCGCGCGGGATAGCGGACGAGCTGGCCGGTCCGAGCCGCGACCTCGCGGACGCAAGCCTCCGGCTGGCCGGTGAGACGGCCGCCCACGCGGAGGCGCTCGAGCAGGCCGCGGTCGGCCATGCCGGCGACCTGGCGAGCGAGGCGACGACCCAGGCGGCCGCCCTGGGCGACGCCGCGGTGACCCACGCCCAGACCCTGGCGGGGGAGGCGAGCGGCCATCTCGGCGCGATCGAACAGGCCACCGGCGGCGGTGCGGCCCAGCTGGCCGAGACCGCGGCCGGCCACCTCGGCGCGATGGAGCGGTCCGTCGTCGACCATGGCGAATCCCTGGCCGGCGAGGCGGCCGCCCACGCGGAGGCGCTCGGCCAGGCCGCCACGAGCCACGGCGAGACGCTCGCCGGACAGGCCCTCGCCCACGGCGAGACGCTCGCCCGCTCGACCGTCGACCACGGCACGGAGCTGGCCGAAGGCGCGGTCGGCCATCTCGCCGCGGTCGAACGGGCCGCCGGTGGCGGTGCGGCCGAGCTGGCCGAGACCGCGGCCGGGCACCTCGGCGCGATGGAGCGGTCCGTCGTCGACCATGGCGAATCCCTGGCCGGTGAGACGGCCGCCCACGCGGAGGCGCTCGAGCAGGCCGCGGTCGGCCATGCCGGCGACCTGGCGAGCGAGGCGACGACCCAGGCGGCCGCCCTGGGCGACGCCGCGGTGACCCACGCCCAGACCCTGGCGGGGGAGGCGAGCGGCCATCTCGGCGCGATCGAACAGGCCACCGGCGGCGGTGCGGCCCAGCTGGCCGAGACCGCGGCCGGCCACCTCGGCGCGATGGAGCGGTCCGTCGTCGACCATGGCGAATCCCTGGCCGGCGAGGCGGCCGCCCACGCGGAGGCGCTCGGCCAGGCCGCCACGAGCCACGGCGAGACGCTCGCCGGACAGGCCCTCGCCCACGGCGAGACGCTCGCCCGCTCGACCGTCGACCACGGCACGGAGCTGGCCGAAGGCGCGGTCGGCCATCTCGCCGCGGTCGAACGGGCCGCCGGTGGCGGTGCGGCCGAGCTGGCCGAGACCGCGGCCGGGCACCTCGGCGCGATGGAGCGGTCCGTCGTCGACCATGGCGAATCCCTGGCCGGTGAGACGGCCGCCCACGCGGAGGCGCTCGAGCAGGCCGCGGTCGGCCATGCCGGCGACCTGGCGAGCGAGGCGACGACCCAGGCGGCCGCCCTGGGCGACGCCGCGGTGACCCACGCCCAGACCCTGGCGGGGGAGGCGAGCGGCCATCTCGGCGCGATCGAACAGGCCACCGGCGGCGGTGCGGCCCAGCTGGCCGAGACCGCGGCCGGCCACCTCGGCGCGATGGAGCGGTCCGTCGTCGACCATGGCGAATCCCTGGCCGGCGAGGCGGCCGCCCACGCGGAGGCGCTCGGCCAGGCCGCCACGAGCCACGGCGAGACGCTCGCCGGACAGGCCCTCGCCCACGGCGAGACGCTCGCCCGCTCGACCGTCGACCACGGCACGGAGCTGGCCGAAGGCGCGGTCGGCCATCTCGCCGCGGTCGAACGGGCCGCCGGTGGCGGTGCGGCCGAGCTGGCCGAGACGGCACCATCCTCGTCGCAGCCCGGACCCGAGGGATCGGTCGCCGCGCTCCGTGCCTCGACCCCGGTGCCCGAGGGCGGTGCACCCCAAGGGTCGGGTCTCGAGGACCGGAGTACCGGCACGGCCGGACCGGGAACGAGCCCCACGATCCGCGAGTTGCTTGCCGGCGGATCGGCCACCGAGATCGCCTCAGCGCAGGCGTCGGCCGGCGGAGCGACCGTGGCGGGAGGACCCGCGGGCGCCGAGACTCCCGGCGGTGCCGGGAGCGGATCGCCCGGACTGATCGGCATCGCCGAGGCGATCGGTCAGGCGGCGGCAGGTGGTCCCGGCCAGGCCGAGGCTGACAGCCCGCTGGCGACGTTGATCGGCGGGCTGCAGGCGAGCGCCGCGCGCCCAGCGACCGCGGCCGAGGCACCCGGGGAGCACCTGGCTGCCCGAGCGCCCGAGGTTGTCACCCGGATCGACGAAGGAGAAGGGCCCGGCCCGACCCCGACCGAGGGTCCCGACCGAGAGAGCGGCGCGCCTCCGGAACCGGCGTTTGCCCCGCTCGCCTTCACACCCGGACCGCCGGCGACCTTCTCTCTCCCCGGCACTGCGGCCAGCCCATCGCCGGATTTCGGATCCCGAGTGCACGTCGGTGAGTGGATCCCGGGATCGGGCCAGGGCGCCTCCGAGACCCACGGGGCTGAACCCGGCGAGCAGGCGGCGAGTGAGGATCGGACCCTGCCCGTCGGCAGGGACCAGCGCCGGCGCCGGGAGGAGCGCGATCTCGTGCACGCCGTCCAGCGGCGCATGCTCGAGGAACGTGAGCGCATGGGCGGCTTGGGAGGACTGTTGCGATGAGCCTCGAGATGGCCTACATCAAGCCCCTGGAGGGAGGGAACACGGCCGAGATCACGGCGATGTTCAACCCCGACCAGATCACCTACACGAAGAGCAACACCTGGAACCTCCATCACACGAACGGTCAGAACCTGCCCGAAGTGTCCTTCGCCAGTGGAGTCCCGGCGACGCTGGCGGTGACCCTCCTGTTCGACGGAACGGAGGATGGCCAGAACGTCGCCAAGATCATCAACAGGCTGACCGAGCTCACCAAGGTCAACAAGGACCTCAAGGGTCGTCGGAGCAGTGCCAACGGCGGCGACGCGCCATCGAACTCGTTCCAGGGTCGCCCGCCGACGGTCCGGTTCCACTGGGGCAACTACCTGTCGTTCGATGCGGTCGTCCAGAAGGTCATCAGCCGGTTCAGCATGTTCCTCGACGACGGAACGCCCGTCCGGGCCTCGGTCGACGTGACGTTCATGCAGATCGCCGACGAGAACGCATTCCCGACTCAGAACCCGACGTCGGGCGGACGGACGGGAGAGCGGGTCCATCGGCTCGCGCCGCGCGAGACGCTCGACCAGGTCGCCTACGCGAACTTCGGCCGGACCGGCCTGTGGCGCGCCCTGGCCGCCTTCAATGGGATCGACGATCCCATGAGGATCCAGGCCGGCGACGCGATCCTGCTGCCGGCCAGTATCGATGACCTGAAGGCGCTCGCCTGACATGCCCGTCGCGTCGCTGCTGGTCGATCGGTGCACCTTGAAGTTCGGGGGCACCGACGCGCCCGATGGGATGCTTGAATTGATCGAGGAAGTGATCGTCGAGGACAACCTGAATTTGCCGACCGTGATGACCGTGATGCTGTCCGACCTGGGCCTGGAGTGGATCGATCATGCGTCACTCGCCGTCGGCACGGAACTCGAGGTCCTCATCGGCGAGGACGACGACCGCAAACGCGTCGGCATCGGCGAGATCGTCGCGCTGGAGCTCGAGCAGCGCCCGGGGACGAGCCGGGTCGTCATCCAGGCGTTCGACCGGTCGCACAGGCTCCATCGCGGCCGGCACGTGCGCACGTTCCAGGAGATGTCCGACGGCGACATCGTGAGCCGGATCGCGAGCGACGCCGGCCTGCAGACCGACATCGACGGGGCCGATGCGCAGCATGATTATCTGATCCAGGACAACCAGACCGACTACGCGTTCCTGGCCGAGCGCGCGCTGCTGACCGGGTTGGAGCTGTCGGTCGACGACGAAACGATCCGGTTCCGGAAGCCCGAGCCGGAAGGCGAGCCGGTCGAGCTCGCGTGGGACAGCGGTCTGCTCTCGTTCTCGGTTCGCATGTCGGCCGCCGACCAGGTGAGCGAGGTCGAGGTCCGTGGCTGGGACCCGAAGCAGAAAGAGGCGATCAGCTCGACCGTGTCGGACAGCGACACCGCGCCCGACAACGGCGTCGACGCCGGCCAGATCCGCTCGTCCGCCTTCGGCCAGGCGACGGCCCTGATGACCGACCTGCCGGTCCGGGACACGTCGGAGGCCGAGGCGCTCGGCCATGCCGCGCTCGATCACGTCACGAGCGGGATCGTTCGGGCCGACGGTGTCGCCCACGGCGACCCAGCCATCCGGGCGGGCTCGCGGGTGAAGGTCACCGGCTTCGGCGAGCGGCTTTCGGGCACCTACGACGTGACGTCCACCATCCACAGCATCGTGCCCGGGGTCGGCTACGAAACCCGGTTCGCCGTGCGCGGGCGGCGTCGCGGCACGCTCATCGAGCTCGCCTCGGGCGGGGTCCGGTCCGATCCGCGCCGGCTCGGACCGGTCATCGGCATCGTCACGAACGTCAAGGACGAGGACAACGAGGGCAAGGTCAAGGTCAGGTTTCCCTGGCTCTCGGACTCCGAAGAATCCGCGTGGGCGCGCCTGGCCAGCCCGATGGCCGGGCCCGATCGGGGTCTCCAGCTCGTTCCCGAACGGGACGACGAGGTGGTCGTCCTCTTCGAGCGCGGCGATCCCAACCGGCCGATCGTCATCGGCTCGTTGTGGAACGGTGTCGATGCCACACCCCTCGGCGGCGACGCCATCTCCGGCGATGGTGCTGTCCAGCAGCGGATGCTCAAGACGCGCATCGGCCACACGATCCTGCTCGACGATTCCGACAGTTCCAAGTCCATCGTCATCACCGATTCGGCCGGCAACAAGATGACCTGGGATGCCGCCAACAGCAAGATCGAGATCGAAAGCCAGGGCGACCTGAACGTCACCGCATCGGGCGACCTGAAGGTCTCCGCCACCGGCACGCTCAAGCTCGAGGGCCAGGGCGTCGAGCTCTCGGCGAGCGGTGGCAACGTGACCATCAAGGGCACCCAGATCAAGCTCAACTGACCGGGAGGAGACCCCGACCATGCCCGCATCACTCGACCTCATCGGCCGCGGCTGGGCGTTCCCGCTCGGCGTGGACGCACGGGGCGGGATCGCCCTCGCCGAGGGCGACGAGGAGATCCGCCAGGCGATCCTGCTCATCGTCCGGACGCGGCGTGGCGCGCGGGTCATGCGGCCCGAGTTCGGCTGCCGGATCTGGGATCTCCTGTTCGCCCCGAACGACTCGTCGACCTGGACGATGGCCGGGCATCACGTCCGTGAGGCGCTCGGCTGGTGGGAGCCGCGGATCGACGTCGAGGACGTCCGCGCCGCGCCCGATCCGGGCGACCCGGCGATCATGGAGGTCGAGGTCGAGTACACGATCCGGGCCACCCACGACCGGCGCAGCCTCGTCTTCCCGTTCTACCTCATCCCGGATGAGCCCGCGGCCGCCGCGGCCAAGGTGGCCGAGACCGCGAAGGCGATGGCCGAGCCGGGCAGCGTCCCGGCGAAGGTCCCGATGGCCGCCGGCGCGTTCCGTCCGCAGGTGGCCACCGGCCGTGCCCCCGAACCGACCTCCAGCTCCGGATCCAAGGAGGCCAGGCGATGACCCTGCCCACCCCGCGGCTCGACGACCGCTCGTTCCAGGACCTCGTCGACGAGGCGAAGCGGCGTATCCCGACCCTCGCGCCCGAGTGGACCGACCACAACGTGAGCGACCCGGGCGTCGCGCTCATCGAGCTGTTCGCGTTCATGACCGATCAACTGCTGTACCGGCTGAACCGGGTCCCGGACCGTCACTACGTCAAGTTCCTCGAGCTCATCGGGTTGCGGATGTTCCCGCCCGCGCCCGCCCGGACCGGGATGACGTTCTGGCTGTCCGGCCCCGCCAAGTCGGCCACGCCGATCCCGGCCGGCGTGGAGGTCTCGACGGCCCGCCGCGAGGGCTCGCCGCCGATCGTCTTCCGGGTCGAGAGCGGCATGACGATCGAGCCGCCGGTCCTGGCCGCCTGCCTGAGCAGCACGGACGGCAAGGTCTTCACCGACCACTACGACGCGCTCCGGGCGAACAAGCCGTTCCTCGCGTTCACGGACCCCGATCCGGTGCCCGATGAACAGCTCCTGTTCGGGTTCAGGAACAGCGGCGCCAGCCACGCCCTCGGCCTCGTCTTCGACCTGGACGTCGGAGGCATCGGCGGAGACCCGCTCCATCCGCCGCTGGTCTGGGAGACGTGGGTCGGCGATCGCTGGGCGCCGTGCGACGTCGAGCGCGACGAGACGTCCGCCCTGAACTGGACGGGCGAGGTCGTGATCCACGTCGATGCCGGCCAGGTCGAGGCGAAGTTCGGCGACACGACCGCGCGCTGGGTGCGCTGTCGGGTCGTGCCCGCCGCGAATGGGGCGACCTTCTCCCGCTCGCCCAAGCTGCGTGGGCTCGTCGCCCGGGCGGTCGGCGGCACGGTCGACGCGATGCACGCCCAACTGGTCAAGACCGAGCTCCTCGGGCGCGCCCAGGGCATCCCGGCCGAGGCCTTCCGGACGCGATTCGCACCCGTCCTGCCACGCGAGGAGGACGAGGTGCTCGAGGTCCGGCCGCCGGACGGCGCCTGGGAGGCCTGGACCGAGGTCGACGACTTCTCCGCCTCGGAGGCGGACGACCCGCACTACACCCTCGACGCCGCGAGTGGCGGGATCCGGTTCGGGCCGCTCGTCCGCCAGCCGGACGGGAGCGTCCGCCAGTTCGGCCGCCTGCCCGTCCCCGGCTCGCTTCTGCGGATGCACGCCTATCGCATCGGCGGGGGTCGGATCGGGAACGTCGGCAGCGGCACCATCACGGTCCTGCGCGAGACCGTTCCGTACGTGGACCGGGTCGTGAACCGTCACGCCGCGCGGGGTGGGGTCGACGCCGAGGAGCTGGCCAACGCGCTCCAGCGCGGCCCGCGCCTGCTGAAGGCGCGCAACCGGGCCGTCACGGCCGAGGACTTCGAGTCGCTCGCGAGCGAGGCCTCCCCCGAAGTCGCCCGGGTGGCCTGCATCCAGCCCGGCGCCGACGGCGACGCGTCCCGGCCGCCGGCCGGCACGATCGCCGTGCTCGTCCTGCCCAAGGTGGCCGATCCGGTGCGGGCCGTCCCGCTCGACGAGCTCCGGCCCAGCCAGGCGCTCCGGGAGCATGTCGCCCGGTACCTCGATGCCCGGCGGCTCCTCACGGCGCGCGTCGTCGTCTCGCCGCCGACCCTCGTCGGCGTCGCCGTCTCGGCATCCCTGCGCTCGGCCCCCGGGAGCGATCCGGAGGCCGTCCGCGGCCGGGCGATGGACGCGCTCCACCGCTACTGCTCGCCCTGGACCGGCGGCCCCGCCCGGAACGGCTGGCCGTTCGGGCGGCCGATCCACGTCGGCGAGGTCTTCGCTGTCCTCGGCGGTGTGGAGGGCGTCGCATACGTCGAGGCGGCGACGCTCTCGCCGGTCGACATGGAGCGCGGTCGGCCGGGCGCGGCCACCGAGCGGATCGAGCTGCCCCCGACCGGGGTCATCTGCTCGGCGACGCACGCGGTCACGGTGACCCCGGCATGACCTTCCTCGCGGTCACCACGGCCGATCGCTGGGATCCACTCGCCGAGTCGCTCGCCGCGCCCATCCCGCTGTCGCCGATCTCGGGCCGTCCGGAGCTCCTCGCGCCGCTCCTCGGCGAGCCGCTCTCGGGCGACCCGTTCCTGCGTCGCTTCCTGGCCATCCTCGAACCGGCCCTGTGGCCGGTCGTCGAGATCCTCGACTCGTTCGCGGCCTACCTCGATCCGTTCACGACGAACGAGGACTTCCTGCGCTGGCTCGCCGGCTGGCTCGACGCGACCCTGGACGAGACCTGGGAGGTGGATCGGCGGCGCCGCCTCGTCGCCTCGGCGGTCGTGCTGTACCGCTGGCGCGGCACCCGCCGGGGCATGATCGAGTACCTCACCGCGTACCTGGGCACCGTGCCCGACGTCATCGACGACGCGGATCGGGTGGTGGTGGCCGATGCGCCGGTCACGGACGAGACAGGGATCCCCCCGTCGTTCCGGGTCATCGTGGACGGGCCGGTCAACGAGGCGGAGCTCGCCCGATTGCGTGCTATCGTGGAGTTGGCGAAGCCGGCCCACGCCGGGTATCGGATCGAGGTGCGGACGAGGAGGGCCAGGTCCTGACGACGCGTCAATGCCCCGACTGCGGGCTGGCGAACGAGGCGACGCGCCGTTTCTGCAAGTCGTGCGGGGCCATGCTGCCGGTCGTGGCCAGCTCCTCCGCGGGTGACGAGGCCTCCGACACGGTCGTCGTGGCCGGTCCGCCCCCGTCGCCGGTCGCGGCACCCACGGCACCGCCGGCCGAGCCGGCCCCCGAGCCGCCGGTGGCCCCGCCCCCGTCCACAGAGCCCGTGGTGGCCGCTCCGACCTCGCCGCCGACTGTGGAGCCGGGGCCGGTCGCCGACATGGCTCCGCCCGTGGCGCCCACCCCGCCTCCGCCATCACGCCTCGCCCCGCCTCCGCCGCCGCCGGCTCCACGCGGGACGCCGCCCCTGGCGCCGAAGGCCGGCAAGGGTGGCAGGAAGGATGCGAGGGCCGCCGAGGCGCCCGTCGCGAGGCGGGCCGATGAGGTCCCGCAACCGGCGGTCGATGTCGAGCCGCCGGCGGTCGCGCCCACCGAGCCGACCGCTCCCGACGCGCCACCGCCACCGGTCGAGACGAGCCCCGCCGCCGTCCCTCCGCCACCGGCCGCCGCCGCTCCGCCGCCCCCGGCCGCTCCGGCCGCGCCGCCGGTCGAGCCACCGACCTCGCCTCCGGCGTCCGTGGCCCCGCCGGTCGACCTGCCTCCGCCACCGCCTGCGTACGTGGCACCCGCTCCGCCCGTCCGCGTGCCCCCGCCGCCTCCGCCTCCTCCCGTCTACGTCGCGCCACCGCCGCCCCCGCCCCCGCCACCACCGAAGACCGCGTCGCCCTGGATGACGCCCGCGGTCGACTACCCCGATCCCGAGCCCCCGCCGATGCCGGTCATCGAGGCCGTCGCCGCACCGAAGGCGACGGGTCCCGTCGATACGCCGTGGGAGCGCCTGGACGGGCAGCGCACCGAGATCGAGACGGTCAAGCCGCCGGATGAGCTCGTCCGGCCCGCCGGTCCGCCGGGCATCATCTGTCCGGCCTGCCGGACCGAGAACGAGGCCTCGCGCCGGTTCTGCCAGTCGTGTGGCACGCCGCTCGTCCAGACGGCCCCGATCCAGCCGGTGGTCCAGCGCACCCAGAAACGGTCCTATCGCTGGCTGCTCGTGCTCATCCCGATCGTCATCGCCGCCGGCGTCCTCGGCTTCGGTGGCGCGGCGCTGCTCAAGGGCGGACTGCCGGGAGCGAGCTCCAGCGTGGCCCCACCGGGATCGCTGACGCCGACCTCGGGCACGAGCGGCCCGCCGGGGTCGCAGGCGGTCGGTCCCAGCGTGTCTCCTTCGGGCGGGCCGTCCGTCCACGGTCTGGCGCTCTATCGGATCATCAGTTCCGGCCACCGTGACGAAGCGCACTCGAGTGGCAAGTCGATCGACTACCAGCGCGGTGCCGACTCGACGAAGACGGAGTGGCAGGACAACGCGAGCGGCGGGCGGGACATCTGGATCGAGGTCCAGTTCAAGCTCGAGGGGGCCCCGACCTCCACCCCCGGACCGGTCGACGTGAGTTCGATCACGATCTTCCCCGGTGACCAGAGCAGCGCGACCAACTTCAAGAAGTCCGCGCGACCGAAGATCATCCGCTTCTCGGCCGACGGCGGGGAACCCGTCGAATTCCTGCTCAAGGACAAGTTCGGGTCGCAGGAACTCGTGTTCAAGGACCCGGTCCATGTGAAGAAGGACTTCCGGATCACGATCACCGAGAACTACCCCGGAAGCACGTCGCAGTTCTCCGGGATCTCCGAGATCCGCTTCGTCGGCGTCGCGAGCCCGTAGGAGGACCGACCGCTCGCATGGCCGATCTCGCCGTCTCGATCGTCTCCGAGGCCCTCAGGGTCACGCCCGGCAGCGGCGTGACGTTCGTCGTCGAGGTCCGCAACCTCGGCTCGGTCGTCGACCGCTACGGTTGCGAGATCGTGGGCCTGGATCCGTCTTGGTGCACGGTCACCCCGGCCGCGATGGAGCTCTTTCCCGAACGCGACGCGGCTCCCGACGGTCGCGTGCGGGCGGACGCTCCACCGAGCTCCGGCAGATTCACCGTCACGATCCGCCCGCCGCGCAGCCCGGAGGCACGGGCCGGGGACTGGCCGATCGGGGCGAAGGTCCAGAGCGAGCACGATCCGGCGGGTCGGGCGGTCGAGGAGACCGTCGTCACCGTGCTGCCGTTCGGGCAGCTCGAGGCGGACCTCCTCCCGTCGCTCGTCAACGGCCGCCTGAGCGCGTCGACCGTCGTCAGCGTCCGCAACGCGGGCAATCGGCCGGAATTGTTCGCGCTCGCGGGCAGCGACAAGGCGAAATTCCTCAAGTACGAGTTCGAGCCGCCGAACGTCGCGCTCGGGGCGGGGGACGACCATCCGGTCAAGCTCCGGGTCCGACCCACGAAGGCGATCCTCATCGGCCAGCCGGTGACCCGGGTCTTCACGATCGATGTCGAAGGCGACGGGGCGGACACGCCGCCGGCGTCGCTGAGCGGCACGTTGAGCCAGCGCTCGATCGTCCCGCCTTCCACGCCCAAGTACATCGGCGCGCTGCTCGCCCTGGCGATCGCCGCCCTGGCCCTGTGGGGCCTGTTCTTCAAGCCCGCGATCGACCAGTCCATCAAGGACGCCGTGGCGCCGGTCGCCTCCGACCTCGCCGCGGTCAAGGGCAGCCTGCCGTCGAGCGGTGCCGCACCGACGCCGACCGACACGCCGGAGCCGTCGGTGATCGAGAGCGACGCCCCGTCCGTGGCGCCCACGGTCCCCGTCGTCACGCCCGCGCCGGGGGCATCGTTCTCGCCCCTCGTCTTCGCGAACGGGGACTTCGGGACGCCGAACGCGAACGCCACGACCACGTTCACGGTGCCGAACGGGTTCACCTTCTCGCTCACCGACATCTTCCTGAACAACACCGGCGGCGACGGTGGGGTCGTTGTCCTCGCGAAGGGCAACCAGACCCTGTTCCAGTGGAACGCGGCCGACTTCCGGACGCTCGACGACCACTTCGTGACCGGCATCCGGATCACGGCGGCCGAGAAGATCACGGTCCGCTGGCGCTGCCAGCCGAGCGCCCTGGCGTCGGCCGGCCAGCCGAGCTGCAGCATGAGCGTCCTCCTGTCGGGGACGCTCACGAAGGTGAAGTGACGACAGCCGGATGACGCCTTCGGCACAGCGACGAGACCGGCCGAGCCTGCGCGAGGCGATCACGGCCGCCGCCGTGGCCTGGGCCATGGGAGCGGTCGTCGCCTGGACGACGACATCGGTCGCGGCCGCGCCCGTCGCGCCGACCGTCGTCGCCTGGACGACGACCCCGGTCGCGGCCGCGCCGATGGCGACCCCGGTCGCGCCGGACGATCCGTTCCGGGCCGCGTCCAACCAGGGGCCCGCCTGGATCGTCTCGCCCCGGGCCGCCCGTCCGGGCGAGGTCGTCCATGTCCGGCTGAAGTACACGTCGCCGCCGGCCATCGTCGGCAAGCCGACGACGCCGCCGCAGGTGCTGTTCGCCTTCCGGAACGACCTCCGCCGCCCCGTGCAGGGCCAGGTCTACGCGGCCGAGGGGACGTTCGGGGCGGACCTCGTCGTCCCGCCCGGGACCGACTGGGGCGAGGATCCGATCGTGTGGGCCGCCGGGGACCTCGCGACGGCCCTGGCCGTGCCGAGCCGGTTCGTGGCGGTCTTCGCACGGAATGCCCCGATCCCCTTTGTGGCGTCGCGGAGCGCGCAGCCACCGCTCTGGAATTGGTGACCTGTCGTTCCGGTGACGGGATCGGGCCCGGTCAGACGGAGCCGCCCGTGGACAGCAGGAGCACCGACCCCGGGCCGCTCAGCAGGATGAGGCCGAGGACGACGCAGATGGCGATGACGGCCAGGGCGATCGCGTAGTCCGCGAGGCCCTGGCCGGATCTTCGGTGCACCGTCAGATCGAGTTCGACACGTTGCTCAGGATCTTCGACACCTGGCCGCCGAGGAAGATGAGCGCGACGATCGCCACGATCGCGATGAGGGCGAGGATGAGGGCGTACTCGGCCAGGCCCTGCCCGCCGTCCGTGCGTGGACGACGGGTGACCAGGATCCGGGCGATCGACGTGTGGATGCACGACATGGGCTGACTCCTGTCGGGTCCGGACCGGCTCGGGTGGCGGGCGCGGTGCCGGTCCTGCTGACCTGCGCCCGTGCCCCGACCATCCGCCCATCCGCCCGGCGCGTCCATCGATGGGCGCCCACGTCGGCGTTGAGGGGAATCCCTGACGCTCAGCCCCGCGGCCAGGCCAGCCGCACGACCGCGCCGCCGCCGTGGCCGGGTCCGATCTCGAAGTCGGCGTCGATCTCCGCGGCCGCCTCGCGCATCTCCGTGAGGCCGCGCGCCCCGCGCCGGACCGCATCGCGAGCAGCGCCGGGATCGAACGGCGGACCGGGATTGGCGACCTCGAGGCGGACCCGGGAAGGCCCGGCGAGCACGCTCAGGCGCACGTCGCCCGAGCCGTGGTGGACGGCGTTCGCGACCGCCAGCTCGGCGATCCGGAGCACGGCACGCTCCACGTTCGCGGGTGGTCGCAGCGCCGGCCGCGGCCCGCTGCCGGGGACGGGATCGGGCTCCAGCAGGTCGATCTCGACGCTGGCGCCACCTCGATCCTCGACCCGCTCGGCGAGCGCCTCGAGCGCCGGGACGAGGCCGAGTTGTTCCACGATGAGGTTCCGCCGCTCCAGGGTCATCGCCTGGAGCTCGGTCGCGACGGCCGCCAGGCGCGCCCCGACCCCCGCCGGATCGCGGCCGGCCTCCAGGTCGGCCGCGGCCGCCCGCAGCGCCGGCAGGACATCGGCGTGCAGTTCGGAAGCGAGCCGGGCGCGTTCCCGGCGTTCGGTCGCCCGACGGGATGCCGCCCGGCCGAGGAGCTCGTCACCCAATGCCCCGGCGATGCCCGGCAGGTCCGGGGCGTCGGCCGTCGAAGCCCGACCAGCCAGGGCCCGGCGGACGGGAGCTCGCAACTCGGCGAGGACACCGACGAGGACCAGGACGAACGGGACGACCGGCCACGCTCCGACGGGCAGCGTGAGCG
This sequence comes from uncultured Chloroflexia bacterium, assembly GCA_963719285.1. GTDB lineage: Bacteria > Chloroflexota > Limnocylindria > Limnocylindrales > CSP1-4 > C-114. Next base: position 957,220 of record CAVRBO010000001.1, on the reverse strand, counting down.
CTCGCACGGCCGCCGGGCCGGCCGCCTCGTCCGGATGGCCGACGAGGCCGAGCCCGATCGACAGGCACCCGGCCGCAGCCTGCCAGGCGACGAGGACCCAGGCGGCGAGGCGGACCGCCGGGCGCGCCAGCGGGTCTCGTGTCGCGTACAACGCGGCGACGGCGGCCGCGGTCGCCGCCGTCAGCGCGACGAGCACGGCGGCGGGCAGCCAGACCTCTGCGGCGACACCCGGGCGCTGGACGGTCCCGGCCAGGGCGACCGGCTCGCGCACGGCCAGGATCGCGCCGAGCGCGGTCGCCGGCCAGGCGATCCCCGGAGCGCGTACGGCGAGCAGGACGGCGGCGAGCCACGCGGCGATCGCGGACAGGAGTGGCAGCGCCGCGCTCGGCGTGTCGGCCGGGTCGACCGGCCGGGCGAGCCGGGTGGCCACGCCGGCGACGATGAGCGCGCCGGTCGCGAGCAGGGCGATCGACGCGTGGCGGTCCGGTCGCCCGATCACGGGCGCGCGGACGCTCCGGGTCCCGTCCCGCCCGATCCGACCCAGCCCTCGCGCAGGGCGAGGACCGCAAGCTCGGTCCGGCTGGCCACGCCGTACCGGTCGAACAGCCGTCGCAGGTGGCTCTCCACGGTCTTGACGCTGAGCCCGAGGCGGAGGCCGACTTCGTCGTTGGTCAGCCCGCCTACGATGAGTTCAAGAACGCCGAGCTCGCGACCGGACGGCGGGCGCGGCGCGGTCGCCGACGCCTGGAGGTCCGCGGTCCGGTACCAGCTGCCTCCGGCCATCACCGTGCGGGCGGCGAGGAGGATCTCGTCGACATCGGCGGTCTTGACCAGGTAGCCGCTGGCCCCGAGCTCGATCGCCGCCCGGACCAGCGAGGGCGTCCGCGTGGCGCTCAGGACGATGACCGCCGGCCGCCCGGACGTGGCGCCACCCGTCGAGGCGCTGAGGAGGGCGAGTCCGTTCGGACCGGGACCGAGATCGAGGTCCAGGATGACGACGTCCAGGTCGGGCGAGCGCAGGACGGCCGCGCCCTCGGTCGCGGTCCGGGCCACGGCGACCAGCGCGATGTCGCCGGCGGATCCGGCCCCGCGCGCGATCGCGTCGGCGATCGCCGGATGATCGTCGATGACCCCCAGCCTGAGCATCGGACCATGCTACGCGGCGGCGGAACGTGCCGGGTCGTCACACGGCGACGGCGACCCCTCGGTCGCACGGGACCGGGGTCCGGACCCAGGCGTGGCGGTCGGGTTCCTGGATCCGGCCCGACCCACGCGTCAGCGCGCTCGGCTCGCTCGCCCGCGAGCGGACGTCGCGACGCTCAGATCGGCTTGCGGGTGCAGCGGATCGTCCAGCGCCGGTCGGGGTCCTGGGTCCCGCCCTCGATGACCCCCGCCTTGAGCAGCTCCCGGAGGACCGATACCGGGTCCGCCCTCGTGGCGCGCAGGAAGCCGATCGCGACGAGCTCGGCGGCCGCCTCGGCCACCGTGAGCTCGCGGACGAGCCGCCGGCAGGCGATGGTCTGGACCGCGTCGTTGAGGGCGCCAAGGTCCTCGCGGGCGGCCGGCCCGCGCAAGGCGGTCCCGGCCGGCCCGGATGGTCCGTCGGCCGGGGCGGGCGCGACCGGGATGGCGCGGGCGACCGGTGCGCGCCGCTCGACCGGCCGGACGCGGGCCGATTCGTCGGCGCCGTCCGCAGCTCCCGCGGGCACCTCGACGACCGTGGTCCCGGGGACGGGCACGGCCGGCGGTGCGGGCTCGACCGCGCCCGTGATGCCGTGCGCCTTGCGGACGCCCATGGCGGTCTGGAGGTTCGCGAACGGCAGGATGACGGTCCGGTCGGCCAGGCGGGGAGCGGCCGCGGGCGAGGCGTCGACGCCGGCAGCGAACGCGGAGAGCAGCGCGTCCTCGTACTCCTCCGCCGCCGACGTCTGGGCCCACCAGACCCGGGCCCGATCGAGCCCGCGGAGGGTCTTGAGCCAGTGGCCACCCGCATGCGGCTTGCGGTCGCCGAGCGGTGTCCGGTAGTACGCCCCGACCCGGCCTCCGATCGACGCCGCGGTCATCCCGATGTACAGGACCGTCTGGTTCGGCAGCCAGAACGCGTGCAGCCGGGCGGCCACTTCGCGCGAGGTGGGGCGCACGCCGTCCATCCGCATCGCCGGCAGGCGCTCGAGCCACTTCCCGACCAGGGTCAGCTCGACCGGCGCCGCTTCGAGCGGTTCGGGCCACTCCACGATGTAGACGCCCGGCCCGGCGGATGGCACGGGGCGACCCCAGGTGACGGGTCCGTCGGCCATGAGGCCGACGGAGCGGAGGAGCTCGGCGGCTCCCATCGGTCGGGCGGCGGTCGGGCGGGGGGTCGTCACGCGGTCCTCGTCAGGTCGGGATCCCGGTCGCGGCGCGACGGGTCGGTCCCGATGCTACCCCGGACGGCGGGTCGAACGCGCCGGACGGGCCGGCCGCCGTATCCTTGGCCGGTCGACCCGTCCGTGGCCGCGCGAGGAGGATCTGATGCAACTCGGGATGCTCGGGCTCGGGCGGATGGGCGCCAACATCGTCCGGCGCTGCATGCGCGACGGCCACGAGTGCGTCGTCTGGACACGGACCGCCGCGACCGTCCAGGGGCTGGCGGCAGAGGGCGCGATCGGTGCCACCGACCTTGACGACTTCGTCGCCCGGCTGACCCCGCCGCGGGTCGCCTGGATCATGGTCCCGGCCGCCGCGACCCAGGCGATGATCGACGAGCTCGCGCGGCGGATGGAGCCCGGCGACACGATCATCGACGGCGGGAACAGCTACTACCACGACGACATCCGCCGTTCGAAGGCGCTCGCGCCGAAGGGCATCCACTACGTCGACATCGGGACCAGCGGCGGCGTGTTCGGGCTGGAACGAGGGTTCTGCCTCATGATCGGCGGGGAGGACGAGGTCGTCGCGCGGCTCGATCCGCTCTTCCGGACCATCGCTCCCGGAGTGGCCTCCGCCCCGCGCACCGCCGGCCGGACCGGCGATCCCAGTGCCGCCGAGCAGGGCTACCTCCACTGCGGTCCGGCCGGCGCCGGCCATTTCGTCAAGATGGTCCACAACGGGATCGAGTACGGGATCATGGCCGCCTACGCCGAGGGGATGAACATCCTCGCCCACGCCAACGTGGGCCAGGCCGGCCGCGAGGTCAACGCCGAGACGACGCCGCTGCGCGAGCCCGAGCTCTACCAGTACGCGATCGACATCCCGGCCGTCGCCGAGGTGTGGCGGCGCGGCAGCGTCGTCGCGTCGTGGCTGCTCGACCTCGCCGCGCACGCCCTGTCCGTGTCGCCGACGCTCGGCGAGTTCAGCGGTCGCGTGTCCGATTCGGGAGAAGGTCGCTGGACGCTCCTCGCGGCGATCGACGAGGGGGTCCCGACGCACGTGCTCTCGGCCGCCCTGTTCGACCGGTTCGAGTCCCGGGGCGAAGCCGACTTCGCGAACCGGATCCTGTCCGCGATGCGCAAGGAGTTCGGCGGCCACGACGAGCAGAAGCCCGCCTGACATGGAGCCGCGAGGCGCCGGTCGGGCACCTCGCGACCCGGGATCGAACCCTGGGGGTTCGTCAGTGGGTGAGCGCCGAGGCCATGATCGAGGCCGCCGCGTCGATCGGGATCGCGAACCCGATGCCCTGGGCGGTCGACGCGGTCGCCGAGTTGATGCCGATGACCTGGCCGCGACCGTCGAGGAGGGGGCCGCCGCTGTTGCCCTCGTTGATGGCCGCGTCCGTCTGGAGCAGGCCGGACAGCGTCCGCCGCTGTCGGGTGGCCTGGTCCGAGACGGTGATCGAGCGCCCGGTGGCCGAGAGGATCCCGCTCGTGACGGAGTCCGTGAACTGGCCGAGCGGGCTGCCGATCGCGATGACCAGCTGGCCGACCTGGAGGTTGGCCGAGCTGCCGATGGGGAGCGTCGGGAAGCCGGTCCCGTCGATCTTGACGACCGCGAGGTCGTGGGCGGGGTCCGCGGCCGCGACGCGACCCGGGAATTCCCGACCGTCGTTGAGGGTCACGGTCAGCGTGCCGTTGCTCTCGATGACGTGGTTGTTCGTGAGGATCCAGCCGCTGGCGTCGTAGAGGAAGCCCGAGCCGATGCCCTCCGAGGCGCCACCGAACCGCCCGCTCCCGGTCGAGGTCGTGGTGATCGTGACGACCGCCGGGCTGGCATCCTTGGCCACCGAGACGATCGCGGTGGTCGAGTCGAGGCCCGTCAGGGTCGCCGACTGGGTCGAGGACGGTCCCGAAGACGTGGCGGCCGCATCGAGGGGCGCCGCGCCGGGACGCGTCCCGAGGACGAAGGCGGCGGTGCCGACGGACGCGAGCGTCGCCGCGATGAGCGATCCGATGAGGACGAGCGCGACGGTGCTCCGGGCTCGAGGTCGGACGGCCACGGCAGGAGCGGCGGGCGCGACCGGTGCCGTGAAGGCGAGGTCGGGCCAGGTGCGCTCGTGGATGGATGGTTCCCTGGTGGCGGGCGGGGCCGGAGGAGCGCCTGCCGGGGCGTATGGCGGCGTGGCCGCCGGCGGGAAGGCCGGGTCGGGGGTGGGCCCCGGCGCGGGACCCGGGGCGGAGTTCGTGAAGTCGTCCATGCGTCAGGTCTACTCGCCGTCCCTGAGGCCATCCTGAGTTCGGCGCCCGGTTGGCCGACCGTAACGGAAGCTTAACCGCCGTCCCACAGGTGACCCCGCGAATGCGTCGCGCTGGCCGAGCCGGCCGCCTCGGCCACGAGGATATCGAGATAGCGGTCCTGGACGGCGTCGGCGAGGCTGCACACGTCCGGGCCGCCGGCGATGGCAGCCGGCATCCCCGCCAGGCAGGTCGCCACCGCGATCTCGTCATCGCTCAGGCGGGCCGGCGCGAACGGATTGCGGTAGAGCCATTCGGCGCCGGCGGTGATCCCGACGAGGTGATGGCCCTCGAGGTTGCCGTCGTGGCCGGTGTCGTGCCGTTCGAGCGCGACCCGGAACGGGGTGCGCGCATCCGCCAGCCAGCGGGCGACGGTGCCGTCGATCTCGCCCCGCTCTCCACGCACGAGGAGGCGGGGGCCGCGGATCCATGAGAAGTACTGCTCGTCCGTGAAGTCGAGCACCCCGATCCGATCTGCGGAACCCGTGCCGGGACCGGCGTCGAACGCGAACGTCGCGATGACCTGGTCGGCCTCGACGATCCGCTCGTCGCTCGGCGGACCCGAGCGGTCCGGGCCGGCCACGATCGGCGAGCGGACGCGGCGCGCGCTGATGGTCACGGGTTCCGCGTCGACGCCGAGGAACCGACGGACGAGATCGATGCCGTGGTAGCCGTGGGCGACCGAGACCTGGACCTGGCTGATCGTCCCGAGGCGGCCGCTCGCGACGAGGGCGAGGCGCGCCGCATGGAGCGGCTGGTAGCGGTACTGCTCGGCCACCTGGATCCGTCCGCCGGCCGACGCGAGGCGCCCGAGCGACCGCAGCCCGTCGAGGTCGGGTGCCGGCGGCGTCTCCGCCAGGACCGCCACTCCCCGGTCGGCCAGCTCGCCGATGAGCGCCGGCATCGGCGCCGGGGGCACGCTCAGCACGACGAACGCCGGCCCGTCGGCCAGGAGCTCGTCGAGGCTCGCCCGGGTGCCGATGCCGCGCCGCGACAGCGTCCCGGTGATCCGGAACCGGTCGGGCAGGGCGGCCGCGACGCGCTCGTAGAACGCGGCCCGCCAGCCAGTGCCCACGATCGCGAACGGGATCGGATCCACGACCCGGAGGGTACCCGGTCGGCGCGCTGCCGGGGTGGGCGCGTTTCCGGTACCTTGAAACCCGTACGGACGGACACGGCGGAGCGCGAGGCGACAGTGGCATCGTTGGACATGGCGCCCTGGGCGGCGCCCGAGCTGACCGGCCTGCACCGGGTCCCGATGCACAGCGTGCCCCACGAGGACCGGGTCCTCCTCGACGGACGCTGGCGATTCCAGCTCCTCGGCGACGCCGGGTCGCCGGCGACCGACGCGTGGCGGGAGATCACGGTCCCGGGCAGCTGGGCGATGCAGGACACCGGCGACCTGCCCCAGTACACCAACATCGTGATGCCGTTTGCGGACCTCCCGCCGAACGTACCCGCCGCGAACCCGACCGGCCTGTACGTCCGCACGTTCGAGATCCCCCGGCGTTGGGTCGGTCGTCGCGTCGTCCTCCATCTCGGCGCCGCCGAAAGCGTGGCGATCGTGCGCCTCAACGACCGAGAGGTCGGCATCGCCAAGGACAGTCATCTCGCGTCCGAGTTCGAGATCGACCAGGGCCTCATCGACGGCGAGAACACGCTCGAGATCCGGGTCGTCAAGTGGTCGGACGCGAGCTTCATCGAGGACCAGGACGAGTGGTGGCTCGGCGGGATCACCCGCTCGGTCTATCTCTACGCGACCGGCCGGACCTACCTCGCCGACATCAGGGCGGTGGCGGGCCTGGAGGACGATCTGACGACCGGGACCCTCGATCTGGGGGCCGTCGTCGCCTTCGACCGGGGCGTCCCGGAGCACGGCTGGGTCGTGGAGGCCGAACTCGGCGTGCCCGGGATCCCGGTCGCGTTCCGGGCCGAGGCGACGGTCGTGGACACGCCCCGGGATCGCTGGGAGCCAAGGGCGGACCGGGACGTGCAGATCGTCCGGGCCGCGACCGGGGTCGACGCGGCTCTGAACCGGGTCGAACCGCTCGACGGCAGCGTGGCCTGGCGGGCCGACGTCCGGGGCATCGTCCCGTGGTCGTCGGAAGTGCCGACGCTCTACCCGCTCACCGTCCGTCTCCGCACCCCGGACGGCGAACTGGCCGAGGAGGTCCGGATCCGGCTCGGCTTCCGGCGGGTCGAGATCGTGGGCCTGGACCTGCTCATCAACGGACGCCGCGTGTTCATCCGGGGCGTCAACCGCCACGACTTCGACCAGCACACCGGTCGCACGGTCACGCCCGACGCGATCCGGGCCGACCTCGTCCTGATGAAGCGCTTCAACTTCAATGCGGTCCGGACCTCTCACTACCCGAACGACCCGGCCCTCGTCGAGATCGCCGACGAGCTGGGGCTGTACGTGATCGCCGAAGCCGACATCGAGTCGCACGCGTTCTACGCGACCCTGTGCGACGACCCGCGCTATCTCGGCGCGTGGGTGGACCGCTGCTCGCGGCTCGCGTTGCGCGACAAGAACCACGCCTCGATCATCGCCTGGTCACTCGGCAACGAGTCCGGCTATGGCCCGAACCACGACGCGGCAGCGGGCTGGCTCCGCCGCTACGACCCGACCCGGCCGCTCCACTACGAGGGCGCGATCCGGGCCGACTGGACGAGCCCCCAGACCGCCAGCGACATCACGTCGCCGATGTACCCGACGATCGCCTCGATCGTGGACCACGCCACGAACGGCACCCAGCGCCACCCGCTGATCATGTGCGAGTACTCCCATGCGATGGGCAACAGCAACGGCACCCTCGCCGAGTACTGGGCCGCGATCGAGTCCACGCCCGGGCTCCAGGGCGGGTTCATCTGGGAGTTCTGGGACCACGGGCTCGTCCAGCGCCTCCCGGATGGCTCGTCCCGCTGGACGTACGGCGGCGACTGGGGCGACGTCCCGAACGACGGCAACTTCTGTCTCGATGGGCTGGTGTTCCCCGACCGCACGCCCAAACCGGGCATGTGGGAGCACCGCCACCTGGCCTCGCCGGTCCGGATCGCGGCGGACCCGGCCGGTCAGAACGGCCGGATCGAGATCCAGAACTGGCAGGACTTCCGGGACCTGGGCTGGCTGCGCGCCCACTGGGCGCTGACCCTCGACGGCGAACCTGTCGCGGAGGGCGAACTCGACCTGCCCTCACTCGCTCCCGGTGGCCGGACGACCGTCGCGCTCGACGGCCTCCCGGAGCGGCTCGACCGGCCCGGCGAGGCGCGGTTCACGATCCGGTTCCGGACGGCGGCCGCCGAGGCGTGGGCGCCCGCCGGCTTCGAGGTCTGCGCCGGGCAGTTGCGCATGCCCGCCCTCGAGGCGGGTACCGGCGCCGGGACGGCGGCCACGACGGTCCCCGCGGGTGGAGCGTGGTCGGACGTCGTGACCGTCGACGACGACGGCCACCTCCGGCACCGCGACCTGGCCGGCCCGCCGAGCGTCTCGCTGTGGCGCGCCCCGACCGACAACGACCGGATCGGCGGCATGGGCCCGGCGTGGACGGCGGCCGGCCTGGATCGGCTCAGACGGCGTGTCCTCGACATCGACCGGCAGCCCGACGGGCTCGTCACGATCCGGGCCGAGCTGCGAACGGGGGGCGGCCATGTGATCGACCACGTCCAGCGCATCCGGCCACTGGCCGGGGACGGCGTGCTGGTCGAGGAGGAGGTCACGATCCCGGCCGCGTTGACCGACCTCGCCCGGGTCGGGACGGTGATGGAGACCGTCGCCGGATTCGAGGACCTGACCTGGTACGGGAGCGGACCGCACGAGACGTATCCCGATCGCAAGGCGTCGGGTCTTCTCGGGCGCTGGACCGACACGGTCACCAGCCACATCGTGCCGTACATCCGTCCCCAGGAGACCGGCGGGCGCGCCGACACCCGCTGGCTGTCGCTCGGCGACGGCCATGGCCGGGGACTCCGGATCGTCCTCGACGAGCGGCGCCAGGTCTCGGTCAGCCACTTCCGGGCCGAGGACCTGGCCACGGCCACCCACGACGTGGAGCTCGTGGCCCGGCCGGAGACGATCGTCCACCTCGACGCGGCGCACCGCGGCGTCGGCACCGCGAGCTGTGGCCCGGACACCCTGCCCGGGTATCTCGTAGGCCCCGGGACCTACAGCTGGTCGTGGTCCCTCAGCCCGTTCTCGGAGGCGTGAGCGTGGCCATCCACTTCGACCCTGCCGACCGGACGTTCCATCTCCGGAACGAGCGCATCAGCTACGTCATCGGCATCGCCGAGCAGGGCGCGCTCGTCCACCTCTACCTGGGGCCCGCGCTCGCGGCAGGTCGGGCGTACGGGCATCTCGCGGGTGCCCCGTTCCGCGGCTTCGGCGACCGCCTCGGCGAGTGGACGGCGCTCGAGTACCCGACCTACGGCCTCGGCGACTACCGGGTGCCCGCGATCACGATCGAGCAGCCGGACGGCTCGACCGTCCTGGACCTCGCGTATGCGAGCCACCGGATCGTGCCCGGCAAGCCACCGATCCCGGGCCTGCCGACGACGTACGTCGAGGCCGACGACGAGGCCGAGACGCTCGAGATCGGCCTGATCGACGCGCCGAGCGGCACGGAGGTCCGGCTCGCGTACACGATCTTCCGCGACGCGTCGGCCATCGCCCGGAGCGTCCGGATCCGGAACGGCGGCCAGGGCCTGCTGCGCCTGCGGACGGTCATGAGCGCCTCGCTCGACCTGGCCGACCGCGACTGGGACCTGGTCCACCTGAGCGGGGCCTGGGCGCGCGAGCGCCACGTCGTCGACCGGCCGTTGGCGCCCGGCCGCACGTCCGTCGGGAGCCAGCGCGGCGCGTCTGGTCACGAGCACAACCCGTTCCTCCTGCTGCGCCGCCCGTCGACCACGGAGGCCGCCGGCGAGGCGATCGGCCTGAGCCTGGTCTATTCGGGCAACTTCGTCGCCGAGGCCGAGGGCGACGCGTTCGGCGGGGTCCGTCTGCGGATCGGCATCGACCCGGAGACGTTCGCCTGGGCCCTCGAGCCCGGGGCCGAGTTCAACGCCCCCGAGGCGGTCCTCGTGTACTCGTCGAGCGGCGTCGGCGAGCTGAGCGACACGTACCACCGGCTGTACCGCGAGCGCCTGGCCCGGGGCGTCTGGCGCGATCGGCCCCGCCCCGTGCTCATCAACAACTGGGAGGGGACCTATTTCGCGTTCACGGAGGACAAGCTGGTCGACATGGCCCGGGTCGCCCACGACCTCGGGGTCGAGCTGTTCGTGCTCGACGACGGCTGGTTCGGCGTCCGTGACGACGACACGACCTCGCTCGGCGACTGGTTCGTCGACACCCGCAAGCTGCCCAACGGCCTGGCAGGCGTCGCCGACCGGATCGTGGCGCTCGGGATGACCTTCGGGCTGTGGATCGAGCCCGAGATGATCAGTCCGCGGAGCAGGCTGTTCGAGGCGCACCCGGATTGGGCGGTCGGCGTGCCCGGCCGGCCGCGGACCGAGGGACGCCAGCAGCTCGTGCTCGACATGGGCCGCCCGGACATCGTCGACCACCTCTTCGGCGTGCTCTCGGACGTGCTCCGGAGCGCGCCCATCTCCTACGTGAAGTGGGATATGAACCGGAACATCACCGAGCCGTACAGCGCGGCCCTGCCGCCCGACCGGCAGGGCGAGTTCTTCCACCGCTACATCCTCGGCGTGTACGACCTGTACGGGCGGCTGAACGCCGCGTTCCCCGACATCCTGTTCGAGTCGTGCGCCGGCGGCGGCGGCCGGTTCGACCCGGGCATGCTCGCGTTCGCCCCGCAGGGCTGGACGAGCGACGACACCGACGCCATGGAGCGGCTGCGGATCCAGTGGGGCACCTCGCTCGCGTACCCGCTGAGTGCGATGGGGGCGCACGTGTCGGCGACCCCCAATCACCAGGTGTCGCGGATCACGCCGCTCGCGACGCGCGCCGCCGCGGCGTTCTTCGGGGTCTTCGGCTACGAACTCGACTCGACCGCGCTCGGCGACGCGGAGCGGGTGGAGATCGCCGGCCAGGTCGTGTTCTACAAGGCCAACCGCGACCTCCTCCAGCGCGGCCGATTCGTACGCCTCGTGAGCCCGTTCGAGGGCGAAGCCAACGAGGCCGCCTGGATGTGCGTGGCGCCCGATACGCGGCGGGCGATCGTGGGCTTCTACCGTGAGCTGAACCGGCCCTACCCCGGACCCCGCCGGCTGCGCCTGCGCGGGCTCGACCCGACGATCGCCTATCGGGTCTCCGTATGGCCGGCGACCGGCGACGGCATCGAGGCGGCGAACGCCCTCGTCCGCGGCGGCGACGACCTCATGTCGGCGGGGCTGATCCTCGATGCCGAGCGCTGGGCCGCGGCGAGTCACGGAGATTTCTGGGCCCGCGTGTTCGTGCTGGAGGGCAGCGGCCCCTCCTGACCGGCGCCGGGACCCCGGCTGTCGACGAGTCCGGGATGGCGGCGTACCCTAGCCCTCCGCGGGGCGTGGCGCCGGGGTGTCCCACCTCGAAACGCCGCAGCGCGGATCGTTTGGGGTGGCGACGATGCCGACCGCCGAACTCTCGAGCGTGCTCCTCGAACGCGCGCTCGACACCTACGACGACCTGGCCTCGCGACACGCGCGTCGTGTCGCGCACGGGCCGCCGGACCCGAGCCTCGTGTCGGCCCGCCGCTCGCTGCTCATCACCCGCGCCCGGTGCGAGGACTGGCTCGTGCCGGTGGCGACCGTGGTGACGGTCGAGCGGCTGATGGCCGAGCTCGACGCGGTCGACACCGTCGAGGACGAGGTCGCCGAACTCGATCGGTTCTGCCTGGACGTGCTCGATGCGCTCGAACGGCGGAGCACCGGCCGGCGGGATCGGGACCGCGAGGCGGAGACGATCGGCTTCAGCTTCTCCTGAGGCCCCGCGCCTGAACCCTCAGGTCCGGCTCAGGTTCGGTGGCTACGATCGTCGCGTCGCACGCGGGTCGCCGTCCCCAGGCCGCGACCCGGCGCCGCTCGAGGACGTTGCCATCCCTCGCCCGCCCATCCTGCCGGGCTGGACCCGACGACGCTTCATCAAGGCCTCCGCGCTGGCCGTCCTGGGTACCGGCGGGGCCATCGCGCTGGTACGCGAGGCCCTCGTCGGCCTCGCCGGTGGCGGCGGACCGGGCGCCCGGACGCCACCGGCGCTCGCGCTCGCGGCGGGTTCGACGACCGCCGCTCCGTCGCCGAGCCCGTCTCCGTCCGCCCCGGCGGGCAAGCGCCGGACGTTCCGGACCCGGCCCGACCTGACCCCGCCCGAGATCCTGGTCGTCACGGCCGCCGCGGGCGTCGCGCCGGGCTACATCTTCTACACCCCCGGGAACGGCTCGGGCGTCGACGGGCCGACGATCGTGGACGACGCGGGCGATCTCGTCTGGGCACGGGCCGGTTCGGGCCGCGCGGTCGCCGACTTCCGGGTCGTCCAGTACGAGGGCAGGGCGGCGCTCGCGTGGTGGGAAGGGACGGTCAACGGCGGCATCGGCTCGGGCGACTTCGTCCTCCTCGACGAGGCGTACCGCGAGATCGCCCGGGTCGAGGCCGGTGCCGGCATCCAGGCCGACCTTCACGAGTTCCAGCTCACGCCGACCGGCACCGCCCTCTTCTTCGCCGACCGTCAGGTGCCGGCGCCGGGCGCGGCCGTGGTGCCCTACCAGGTCATGGATTGCGAGATCCGGGAGATCGACCTCGCGAGCGGCCGGCTCGTCTGGAGCTGGCATGTCGTCGACCACATCGGGCTCGACGAGTCGTATGCGACACCGCCCGCGGATGGGAAGCTGGTGTTCGATTACGTCCACCTCAACTCGATCGAGGTGGACGGCGACGGGGACCTGCTCGTCTCGGCACGGAACACGAGCGCGATCTACCGGATCGACCGGCAGAGCGGCGCGATCGTCTGGCGCCTGGGCGGGAAGAAGAGCGACTTCGCGATGGCCGACGGCGCCGCGTTCTCGTGGCAGCACGACGCCCGACGCCAGCCGGATGGGACCATCAGCCTGTTCGACGATTCGGCCACGCCCGGCCGCTCGCGGGCGCTGGTCCTTGAGCTCGACGAGGACGCCCGGACGGCTCGTCGCATCCACGACTACGTGCACCCCGACCGCCTGCTCGCGACGAGCCAGGGCAACACCCAGGTCCTGCCGAACGGCGACCTGTTCGTGGGCTGGGGCAGCCAGCCGTACTTCAGCGAGTTCGCTCCCGACGGGACCCTCCTGTTCGACGCGACCTTCCCGGCGGGTGTCCAGTCGTATCGCGACACCCGCTCCCCGTGGGTCGGCCGGCCGATCGACGCTCCCGCCGTGGCCGTGGAGACGACGTCCGGCGGCCTGACGGTCCATGCCAGCTGGAACGGGGCGACCGAGGTGGCCAGCTGGACCGTCATCGGCGGGGCCGACGCGGCGTCGCTCGGGCCGCTCGCGATGGCGGCCAGGTCCGGGTTCGAGACCGCCGTCGCTCTCGGGGACCGGCCCACGATCGTGGCTGTCCGGGCGCTCGACGCGGGCGGGACCGTCCTGGGCACGTCCGCGCCGGTGATCGTCCCCGCCTGATCGGGCCCACCGCGCACGGGCGGTGGCACGGCGTCGGCGCGACCCCTTCGTACGGCCGCCACCGGGACGAACTGGCGAGTGACATCGGGATCGGTCGGGTGGACGATGCGGGCTCGACCATGGCGACCCCTCGTCCGCTCTTCGCGTTCCTCGCCGCGCTCGCCGTCGCCGCCGGCCTCTCGGTCGGCCCCGCCGCGCCCGCGCGTGCGGCGGCCGGCCTGCCGCCCGTCCCGGCGACCTGGCCATCGAACCGGCTCGAGCTCGGACTGGCGGACGAGCCCGGTGGCGCGGCCGCGCTCCGTGCCTCAGCCACGTTCGGCTTCCGCTACCAGTACCTGGCGGGGGGCGTGAACACCGGCACCGGCTGGGCGACCTGGAACCCGAACGGTCAGTTCGTGTCGTCCTACATCGCCGACTCCGTGGCCCACGGGCTGACCCCGGTCTTCCCGTACTACATGCTCCTCCAGTCCGACCCGTCGGCGGGAGGGGATGAAAAGGCCCGCGATCTCTCGAATCTCACCGACAGGGCGACCATGGCGGCGTATTACGCGGACCTGCGGCTGTTCTTCACGCGGGCCGCCGGGTCGACCCCGGTCGTGCTCCATGTCGAACCGGACCTGTGGGGCTACATCGAGCAGGGCGCCTCGCGCGCCGACGACGCGACGAGCGTGCCGGCGTCGGTGGCGAGCTCCGGCGACGCGGCGCTGGCGGGCCTGCCCGACAACGCGGCCGGGTTCGCCCGGGCGATCGTGCGGCTGCGGGACGCGCTCGCCCCGAACGTGATCCTGGCCTACCACCTCTCGGTCTGGGGCACCGACTTCGACATCAGCTACTCGAACGAGTCGGACGCCCACGTGGACCAGCTGGCGGCCCGCGCGGCGGCCTTCTACGCGTCGCTCGGCGCTTCGTTCGACATCGCCTTCACGGACATCGGCGACCGCGACGCCGAGTTCAAGCGGGCCAACTACGGCGACAACGGGGCGTCATGGTGGGACGCCGCCGACTTCGCCCGCTACGCCCGGTTCATCGGCGGGTTCGTGGCCGCGACCGGCAAGCGGATGGTCGTCTGGCAGATCCCCCTCGGCAACACGAAGATGCGGGCCCAGGACAACACCTGGGGGCACTACCAGGACAACCGGGTGGAGTGGTTCCTGGACGATCCCGGCGGCACCCACCTCGCGCTGTGGCGCGACGCGGGCGTCGTCGCGCTGCTGTACGGCGGGGGCGCCGGCGGGACCACCTGCGCCTGCGACGCCGACCACGACGGCACGACGAACCCGCCGGCCATCAACGGCAACACTCGCGATTCGCTCTCGGCCGATGACGATGGGGGCTACTTCCGCCTGCGCGCGGCAGCCTACTACGCGAGCGGTGGACTGACGATCGGGACCGGCCCGGATCCGCCCCCGCCGCCGCCGCCGGCCGTGTCCTGGTCCGCCAGCGGCTCGGCTCGGCCGACGAGCCTCGTCCGCGGCCATGCGGTCGCCCTCGCGATCAAGGTCCGGCCGAACGTCACGATCCGGGCGCGGGTCCAGGTCGACGTGTACGACCCGGCCGGGCACCGGGTGTACACCCATCGCTACGGCTTCCACACGTTCCTCGCGGGGGCGCTGACGACGTACAAGCCCGGCTTCACGGTGTCGTCGAGTGCCCGCGCCGGCACCTACAGGGTCCGGATGGTCATCCTGTCGACGACCGGCAGGTGGCTCGCCTCGAACACCCGGCTCACGACGTTCAGGGTGCGCGCGAGGTAGCGTCAGCACACGTCGGCGGACTCCGGGGCGGAGGCGCCGCGGTGACCTGGCGCACGGCGTGCGCCAGCCGCCGCCTCGGCCCGTGTGCGCCGCTATCATCGGTCGAACGGGTGGGTGGAGGAGCGAGCGATGACGGCCGTCGAGGAACGTCGGTACATCCGCGGCGATGGCCTGCCCAAGGTGACGGGCACGGCCCGCTATGCGGCCGACCTGACGATGACCGGCATGCTCCACGCCGCGTTCCTGTACGCCGGCATCCCGAGCGCCCGGATCCGTCGCCTCGACACCGCCCGGGCCCGGGCCCTGCCCGGGGTCTTGGCGATCGTCACGGCCGACGACGTGCCGGAGGTCCGCTACGGCGCCGCCGTCCATGACCGGACCCTGTTCGCCCGCGACGTGGTCCGGTTCGAAGGCGAGGTCCTCGCCGCGGTCGCGGCCCTGACCCCGGCCCTGGCCCAGCAAGCTTGCCGCCTCATCGAAGTGGACCTCGAGGAGCTTCCGGCGGTCGTCGACGCCGAGACCGCCCTGGCGCCTGGGGCGCCGCTCGTCCACGCCGACTGGTCGGCCTACGACGCGAATGACGGGATCGTGCGCGACGGCAACGACTGCGGCTACGTCCGGATGGTCCGGGGCGACCTCGACGGCGGGTTTGCCGCCGCGGATGTCATCGTCGAGGGCCGCTATGTCGCCGACATGACCCATCCGGTGCCGATCGAGCCGCACGCGGTGATCGCCCAGTGGGAAGGCGACAAGGTCACGGTCTGGAGCACGACCCAGACACCGTTCCCGGCCCGGACCGGAGTGACCGAGACGCTCGAGATGCCCGAGAGCCGAGTGCGCATCGTGGTGCCCCATCTCGGCGGCGGCTTCGGCGGCAAGTGCGAGTTCCATTTCGAGGCCCACGTCGCGGCACTGGCGCGGGCGGCCCGGCGACCGGTCCGGCTCGTCTTCGACCGGCGCCAGGAGTTCGTGGCGACCGACATGGCCCGCCACGGCGTCGTGGCCACGTTCCGGACGGGCGTCAAGCGCGACGGGACGATCACGGCCCACGAGGCCCGCCTCGTCCTCGATACCGGCGCCTATGCCACCCACGGCCCGATCATCACGGAGATCGCGACGATGATGGCCGCCGGGCCGTATCGGCTGCCCAACCTGCACGTCGAGGGTCGGACGGCCTACACCAACCGGACGCCGGCGGGTTCCACCCGGGCGCCCTCGGGGCCGCAGGTCTGCTGGGCCCTCGAACAGCACGTCGACGTGCTGGCCGGCCGCCTCGGCATGGATCCGCTGGCGTTCCGGCTCAAGAACGTCGCCGAGCAGGGCGACCTGGGTCCGTCCGGCCAGACCTTCGAGAAGATCGGTGCCCGGGAGAGCCTCGAGGCCGCCGCCCGACTCATCGACTGGGGCGCGCCCCTCCCGGCGGGGGAGGGCAAGGGACTCGCGCTCGGCTGGTGGTTCAGCGCCCCCGGCCCGTCCGGCGCGTACATCAAGCTCAATGCCGACGGCAGCGCCACGATCGTCACCGGCGCCCAGGAGAACGGCTCGGGGTCCGTGATGGGCCTGGCCCTCCTCGCGTCGCGCGAGCTCGGGTTGCCCGCCGACCGGATCTCGCTCGTCTACCAGGACACGGACGCCGGGGCGTTCGACTGGGGCAGCTCGGGCAGCCAGACCACGTTCAACGTGGGTCGAGCCGTGGTCCGGGCGGCCGGCCACATCCGCGAGCGGCTCCTGCGCATGGCGGCCGATACGCTGGAGGCCAACCCGGCCGACCTGGAACTCGTCGACGGGGTCGTCCGGGCCAAGGACGCCCCGGGCCGCTCGGTCGCGATCGCCGAGCTGGCCCAGCAGGCGCAGGACGACGGCGAGCTCATCACCGGCGAGGCCTCACCGCCCGCGCCGGCGATGCCGGCCAACGACGCGGGCGGGTGCGTGGGCCGCGTCGCCTTCCCATCCTTCGCCGCGCCGGCGTTCTTCGCCCACGCCGCGCACGTCCGGGTGGACCGCGAGACGGGCGTGGTCCGCGTCCTGAAGGTGACCGCCGGGCACGACTTCGGGCGGGTCCTCAACCCGACCGGGGCGGAGGGCCAGGTCCAGGGCGGGATCGCCCACGGGCTGGGCATCGCCCTGACCGAGGGGACCGTGTTCCAGGGCGGGCGCCAGGCGAACCCGCACCTGCTCGACTACAAGCTCCAGACCGCGGCCGACGTTCCGTCGGTCGAGATCGCGTTCATCGACGCGCCGGCCGCCGACGGCGGACCGTTCGGCTCGAAGGGGGTGGGCGAACCACCAGTCGTGCCCACCGCCGGCGCCGTGGCCAACGCGATCGCCGCGGCCACCGGCGCACGCGTCGACCGGTTGCCGATGACCCCGCCCCGGGTCTGGGCCGCGCTGGCCGGCGAGGAGGGCTGATGCCGCCGGCCGCTCCCGCCCGCACATTCCACGCACCGGCGACCCTCGCCGACGCACTCGGCCTGCTGGCCGAGCTCGGTCCGCGGGCCGGCGTGGTCGCCGGCGGCACGGACATCGTCGTTGCGGCACGGGGCGGCAGGAAGCCCTTGCCGGAGGCGATCGTCGCGATCGACCGGCTGCCCGGGCTGGCGGGAGTCACCGGGACCGCGGACGGCGGCCTGCACATCGGCGCCCTCGCGACGCACGCCGACATCGAGCGCGCCGACCTCGTCCGGACCCACTGGTCGGCCCTGTCCGACGCGTCCGCGCTCGTCGGCTCGCCGGCGACCCGCCACCTCGGAACGATCGGCGGCAACCTGTGCAACGCGTCGCCCGCGATGGAGGCCGGCGCTCCCCTGCTCGTGTTCGACGCTTCGGTGGAGCTCCGGTCCGCGGCCGGAGCCCGGACGATCCCCGTCGCCGCGTTCCTGACCGGTCCCGGCCGCTCGACCCTCGCCCCAGGCGAACTGCTCGTCGCGGTCGTGGTCCCGGCACGACCGGCCGGACGGACCGGCAGCGCGTACCTGCGGCTCGAGTACCGGGCGGCGATGGAGATCGCGGTCGTCGGCGCCGCCGCGTTCGTGGCCCTCGACGATGACGGCCGCTGCACGGACGCGCGGATCGCGATCACCGCGGTCGCGCCGACGGTCATCCGGGTGGAAGCGGCCGAGCGCGCCGTGCGCGGCCACGCCCCCACGGCCGAGATCGTCGCCGCGGCCGCGGCCGTCGCCGGGGACGCCGCCCGCCCGATCGACGACGTGCGCGCGAGCGCCCGCTACCGCAGCGCGATGGTGCCCGTCCTCGTGCGGCGCGCCCTCGAGTCGGCGCTCGTGCGGGCCGGACGGGCCGCGACATGAAGCTTCCCCTGACCCTCGTCGTGAACGACGTTCCGTACGACCTCGCCGTCGAGCCGGACCGGTCGCTCCTCGACGCCGTCCGCGACGACCTCGGCCTGACCGGGACGAAGGAGGGCTGCGACGACTCCGAGTGCGGCGCGTGCATGGTCCTGCTCGATGGCCGGCCGGTGAACTCCTGCTCGTTCCTCGCGCTCCAGGCGGCGACCCGCCGGGTCACGACGGTCGAGGGGCTCGCGGCCGGCGGGGCGCCGAGCGCGCTCCAGCGGGCGTTCCTGGACGCCGGCGGGGTCCAGTGCGGGTTCTGTACGCCCGGGATGCTCATGTCCGCGACCGCGCTGCTCGCCATGGACCCGGACCCGAGCGACGACACGATCCGGACCGCGATCGCCGGCAACCTGTGCCGCTGCACCGGCTACCAGAAGATCGTGGCGGGGATCTCGGCCGCGGCCCGCGAGCTGCGCGAGACCGCGGATGGCGCGACGCCCGCCTGACGGGTCGCGCGCCCGCCGGACGGGTCAGTAGGGCGGGTAGAGCTCCGGGGGCGGGCCGAGCGTCGGAGTCGGCGACGGGCGCACGGGCGCGGGCGACGTCACGACGGCCGGCGACGGGGCCGGCGACGGGGCCGACAGGACCGACTGCGGGAGCGGCCCCCCGGCCGGCAGGGGCGCCACGAGCGAGGCGATCGCGATGTTCATGAGCGACGTCCCGAACACGTCCGGGCCGATGACATCCTGGTTCGTCACGACGGCGACCGTGAACCCGTACGCCGGAAGGTAGCGGATGGACGCGCGCGACCCGATGAGCCGCCCATTGTGGCCGTAGGTCAGGCGACCGCCCAAGGTGATCGTGCTGACCGCGAACCCGTACGGCGCGGCGGCGTGGAGCCGCCGGCTGGCGGACGTGTCGAGCATCTGGGCCAGGGACGCCGGGCTGAGCACGTGGCCGCCGTAGAGGGCGCGCGCCCATCGGGCGAGATCGGCCGAGCTCGCGGCGAGGTCGCCGGCGGTGCCGGCCGCGGTCACCACCGACGTGAACGGCGCGATCCCGGTCCCGTCGGCCAGGCTGATCATCCGGCGGCTCGACACGGTACCGGTGAGCTGGTACGCGGTGGCGACCGTCCCCCGCGGGGCCTCGACGCCCTGCACGAACGTCCTGGTCAGTCCGAGGGGGTCGAAGAACCGCTGGCGGAGCTGCGTGGTCGGCGCGATCTCTCCGGCCGCCTCCGCGATCTGGCCGAGGAGGACGTAGTTGGAGTTCGAATAAACCCAGCACGTGCCCGGGGCGCAGTACGGCTTGCTCATGTAGCTCAGCGCGAGCGCCGCCGTCCAGACCTGGCGGGGATGGGCCAGGAGGGCCTTGTCGATCTTCGGGTTCTCGAAGAAGTCGTACAGGCCGCTCGTGTGGTCGAGCAGTTCGCGGATCGAGACCTGGTCCGACACGTTCGCCCTGGGCAGCCAGCGCCGGACCTTGTCGTTGAGGGTGAGCTTGCCCTCCTGGGCCAGTTCGAGGATGAGGGCGGCCAGGAAGGTCTTGGAGACGCTGCCGATGGAGAACGCGGTACCCGGCACGACCTTGACCTTGTGGGCGACATCGGCCCAGCCACTCACGCCGGTCCAGGTCCGTCCGTCCGGCCAGATGATCGTGGCCGATACGCCCGGCAGGTTGTACTTCTCCCGGATCGACTTCAGGCGGGCCTGGAGCTTGGCCGCCGGGAGCGGCGGCGGACCCAGGGTGGCTGGCTGGCGGACGGTCGGCGCCTCCAGGCGGGATCGTGGCGGAGGGCCCGGGCGCCGACGGGGGGGCCGGCGATGGCGTCGGCTCCGAGCCGGCGGTCGTGAGGCCGATGGAGCCGATCGAGGCGGGCGACTCGGCGCCACGCCCAGCCACGGTGGAGGATCCCGGGTCGGCCGAGGGCTGGGCGGCCCCGCTCGAGCTCGCGAGGGTCAGCGTGAGGACGCCGGCCACGACCACGGCGAGGAGACGGCGTAAGGCCTCCGTCAGGGCATGCCCTGACGGCAGGTGGCCGGAAGACACCATGCCGGAAGCCTACACCGCGGCGGAGCCGGGCCGGCACGAGCCGTCCGGGCGGCGAACGGCGGACATTCGTCCCGCCGGCCGCCCTGGCCCGCCAGCGACGATCCCGACTCCGGCGCCTCGGCCCTGTGCCCCGGCCGGACGCCCGGGCGCGTCTCCGGCACGGAGACCCGGTATCGTGTGCCCGTGAACCGCCGTTCGCGTACCGCACGGGTTGGATCGGTCCTCGCCGCGCTCGGGCTCGTCGCCGCCGTCACCCTCGTCCTGCCCGCCGGTGCGGCCGCCCTGGACCTGCCGCCGACCCAGGAGGGCCGCGCGGTCTACGACCTCGCCGGCATCTTCCGGCCCGCGACGATCGCCCGGGCGGAGTCCATGGTCGCGGCCATCAGGGACCGGACCCAGGCGGAGGTCGCGATCGTGTCCTGGCCGAGCGGCGACTATTCCATCTCGCCCGAGGAGGCCCTCGCGGACGGGCGGACGATCATGGACACCTGGGGTGTCGGCCGAAAGGGCGTCAACGACGGGCTGGTCGTCCTGTTCGACATGAACGCCGGGCTGAGCGCCACCTCGAAACACGGCCAGGTCACGCTCGTCACCGGGTCCGGGTTCCGCGACCTGTACCTGAGCGACGGCGAGGCGAAGTCGATCGTCGACGACGCGATGGTCCCGGCCGCCAAGGCCGGCGACCTCGATGGCGCGCTCCTGGCCGCCCTCGCCCGGGTCGACGCGGTGGTCGTGCCCGGCGGCAATCCCGGGCACGCCCGGGCCGCGCTGCTGTTCGTCCTTGGCGGGGTGCTCGTGGGCGGCCTCGGGGCGGCGCTCCTCGCCGGCTTCCTCGCGACCTGGTGGCGACGCGGTCGCGACGCCGCGATCCCGCTCATCGACGACTCCGTCCTGCTGCCCGCGCCCCCGCCGGGCCTCACGCCGGCCCTGGCCACCGTCCTCCGCAAGGACAAGATCGACGAGGATGCGTTCACGTCCGCCCTGGTCGACCTGGGACATCGCGGCCTCCTGGTGTTCCGCCAGACCGAGAAGGACCGCAAGAAGGTCGACTTCGTGGTGCCGCCCGAGCCACTCGACGACGCGAGCGCCGCGGATGCCCGGCGGCGTCCACTCGGCAAGGCCGAGACGGCGCTCGTGGCGGCCGTCCGCTCCAAGGCCCGGGCGAGCGGCATGGTCTCGAACGCCGAGCTGCGCCAGGGCGAGGGCGCGAAGCTCTACGCCACCTTCCGCAAGGGCCTCGGCCGGGCGGCCAAGGCCTCGCCGTGGTTCCGCGACGACCCCAGTCACCTGACGAATCTGTGGCACGGGGTGGGGATCGGGGCCCTGGTCCTCGCCGGCATCGTGGCGTTCGTCGGGCTCCCCGAGGAGGGCGTCGACGGGACCTCGTCGCTCCGTCCGCATGTCGAGCCGATCCTGCTCGGACTGGTCGTGCTCGTCGCGGCGGCGCTCGTCGTCGTGGTGTTCAGCCGCTTCCTGGCGGCGCGTACCACGGAGGGCGGTCTGACCCTCGGGATGGCCCTGGCCTACCGGAACACGCTCCGCCACGTGATCCGCAACGCGGAGGGTGTGGAGGCCGCGGTCGCCGAGGCGAAGCCGAAGCTGCCGTGGATCGGCACGCCGGACGAGCTCGCGGTCTGGGCGACGGCGCTCGGCCTGCGCAAGGAGATCGACGACCTGTTCAAGCGCAGCCTCGACGACTCGGGGCGTTCCGCGTCCGGCTGGTCGCCTGCCTGGTACGTCGGCGGCGTGGGATCGATGGCCAGCTTCGGCAGCGTCATCGGCTCGATCTCGACCACGAGCGCGTCGTCGTCGGGAAGCGGCTACGGCGGCGGCAGCAGCGGGGGAGGGGGCGGGGCCAGCGGCGGGTTCTGAACGCACGGGCGCCGCGATACGGCTCGCACGATCGCCGTGCCGCGCCGCCGCGGCACCTCCGCCCGGGAGTCTTGCTACGCTGGGACGATGACCGCCACGATCGCCCTGCCCGCCTGGGAGCGCCGCTATCGCGCCCCGAGTGTCTTCCTGCCGGACTGGGCGCCGGACGCGCCAGACCGGATCGTCTACGTGAGCAACGAGAGCGGGGTCTGGCAGGTCCACGCCCGCGACCTCGCCACCGGCGCGACCCACCAGGTGACCGATCATCCGGTCGGGGTCACGGACGGGCGGCCCACGCTCGACGGGAGCGGCGTGCTGTGGTTCTCCGACGCCTCCGGTGACGAGTCCGGCCAGTGGCAGGTCGCCCCGTTCGACGGTGGCGCGCCGCGGCCGTTCCTCGAGGGCGTCCCGGACGGCTGGAACGAGGGCATGGCCGAGCGTCGGGGCATCGTCGCGGTGGCGGTCAGCGACCGCGACGGCTTCGGGGTCTACGTGGCCCGCGACGGCGGCCCGGCCCACCGGATCGCGCGCAGCCCCGAGTCGCTCCGGCTCGCCGGCGCCGAGGACGGCGGCCTGAACCGGGCGGCCCTGTCGGCCGACGGCAGCCTCCTGTGCCTCGAACACAGCGACCACGGCGATCTCCTGCACCCGGCTCTCAGGGTCATCGACACGCGCAGCGGCGCGATCGTCGGCGAGCTCAGCGACGAGGGCATGGCGCTTCGGGCGGCCGCCTGGTCGCCGGTCGCCGGCCGGGCCGTGCTGGCGATCGTGGACGAGCTCGACGGGCACGAGCGGCCGGCCCTGTGGGACCTCGCGACCGGCGAGCGACGCCGCCTTGCGGTCGACCTGCCCGGGGAGATCGCCGTCACCGACTGGTATCCGGGCGGCGACGCGCTCCTCCTGAAGGTCCTCCACGACGGCCGCGACCGGCTGGTCCGCTACGACCTCGCGACCGGCGCGACGACCGCGCTCGTCCACCCCGAAGGGACCGTGGCCTGGACGGCCCACGTGCGGCCGGACGGTGAGGCCTGGTTCCGGCTGTCGCAGGGCCACGCGGAGCCGCGCATCCTCGCCGACGGGGGCCGCGAGGTTCTCGCGATCGCCGGCGACCGGGCTCCGGCCGGGCGGCCCTTCGTCTCGTGGCACTTTCCGAACGAGCACGGCCAGCGGGTCCACGGCTTCCACATCGTGCCCGAGGGGACAGGTCCGTTCCCGACGATCATGCTCGTCCACGGCGGGCCGACCTGGCTCGACACGGACCGCTTCTATCCCGAGGCCCAGGCCTACGTGGACGCCGGTTTCGCGGTCGGCCTCGTCAACTACCGCGGTTCGACCGGTTATGGCCGCGCGTGGCGCGATGAACTGACCGGCGACATCGGTGGCCCCGAGCTCGAGGACGTCAACGCCGGGCTGCGCGATCTCGTCCAACGGGGCATCGCGGACCCCGCTCGGGCCGTGATCGGCGGCTGGTCGTGGGGCGGCTACGTCACGCTCATGGAGGTGGGCAAGCACTCCGAACTGTGGCGGTGCGGGGTCGCCGGCGTGCCGATCGGCGACTACGTGATGTCGTACGACGACATGGCGCCCATCCTCCAGGCCTACGATCGGGCGCTCCTCGGTGCCCCGCCGGCCGACGTCCCCGAGCTCATGCGCGACCGCAACCCGATCAACCACGTCGACGACGTGGGCGTGCCCGTGCTCTTCCTCATCGGCGAGAACGACAGCCGCTGCCCGTATCGCCAGGCGATGGCGTACGTGGAGCGGCTCGCCGCTCGGGGCGCGCCGCACGAGGTGTACGTCTTCGGGACGGGCCACGGCTCCAATGACATCGACGAGAAGGTCCGCCAGCAGCGGGTCATCCTCGACTTCCTCGCGGCCAACGTTCCGGGTCTCGCCCCGACCACCTGAGCCGGACCCATGGGGTCGCGGCCAGGGTGAGCCCGACCGGCTACGCTGCCCGGGCATGACCGGACCGGACATCCTGCTCGAGGACCTCAACGACGCCCAGCGCGAGGCCGTCCGGGCGACGTCGGGGCCGGTCGTCATCCTCGCCGGGGCGGGCACGGGCAAGACCCGCGTCATCAGCCGGCGGGCCGCCTACGCGATCGCGACCGGGGTCGTGGCGGCCGGCGACGTCCTCGATCGTCACGTTCACGGACAAGGCCGCCGGCGAGATGGCCGCCCGCCTGGCGGCCCTCGGCCAGCCCGGGGTCACGGCACGTACGTTCCACGCCCACGCGCTGAGCCAGTTGAGCTGGTTCTGGCCGTCGCGCCACGACGGCGCGCCGATGCCCGAGATCCTGGCGTCGAAGATCCCGATCGTGGGCCGTCTCGCCCGGTCGCTCCCCGGAGGCTACCGGTTCACGGCGGCGAAGGACCTCGCCGACGAGATCGAGTGGGCGAAGAGCCGCCGCATCACGCCGGCGGCCTACACCCGGCGCGAGCATCCGGAGGACATCCGCACGCCGCCGATCCCGGTCGAGCTCTTCGCCCGCCTGTACGCCGACTACGAGCGGGCCAAGGAGCGGGCGGGACGGATCGACTTCGACGACATGCTCATCGGCACGGTCGATCTCCTGGAGACCGATCCGGAGGCGCGCGAGGTCGTCCGGGCGCGCAAGCGCTGGATCAGCGTCGACGAGTACCAGGACACCAACCCGCTCCAGGAGCGCCTCCTCGAGCTGTGGCTCGGCGACCGGCCCGACCTGTGCGTCGTGGGCGACCCGGACCAGACGATCTACACGTTCACCGGCGCCACCAGCGAGTTCCTCACCGGCTTCGCCGATCGCCATCCGGGCACGACCGTGGTCGCCCTGACCGAGAACTACCGGAGCACGCCGCAGGTCCTCGAGCTCGCGAACCGGGCGATCGGCCGGGCGGGCGGGTCGACCGCCCTGCGCGCCACGCGGGGCGACGGTCCGACCCCTACGATCCGGTCCCACCGCGATGGCCGCCTCGAGGCGGCCGCCGTCGCGCGCGAAGCGAAGCGGCTCATCGCCGCCGGCATCGACCCGGTCGAGATCGCCGTGCTCACCCGGATCAACGCCCAGCTCGCGACGATCGAGGCGGCGCTCACGGCATCGGCCGTCCCGTACCAGGTCCGCGGCCAGCGGTTCTTCGAGCGGCGCGAGGTGCGCGACGCGATCGAGCTCGTCCGGCGCGCGTCGTCGACCGAGCATGGCCCGGCCCTCGTCGATGCGATCCGCGCGCTATGGGCCCGGGAGCTCGGGTACGGCGACGAAGCGCTCCTCGATGGCGCCGAGGGTCGCGAGCGGGCCGCCGCGCTCGACACCCTCATCGAGATCGCCGTCGACCTGGTCGGCTCGAGCCCGGACCTCGACGCGGAGCGGCTCCTCGAGGAGCTGGCGGCCCGGGCGACGGCCGAGCGAGCCGGCGCGGTCGCCGGGGTCAACCTCGTCACCTACCACCGGGCCAAGGGCCTGGAGTGGGACGCCGTCTTCCTGCCGATGCTCGAGGAGGGCAGCCTCCCGATCAGCCACGCCCTGAGCGACCCCGTCGCGCTCCAGGAGGAACGCCGGCTGCTGTACGTCGGTATCACCAGGGCCCGGGTCCATCTCGCGCTGTCCTGGGCGGAGAACCGGGCGAACCCGAACGGATCGGTCGGGCGCAGGAAGCCGTCACGCTTCCTCGAAGCACTCGAACCCGGGGGCACCCCGCGGGCGCGGCAGGCCCCCGGACGCGTCACCGTCATCCAGGACACCTTCGCGCCGCCATCGACCCCTGTCGGCGAGGGCATCCTCGCCGCGCTCAAGGCGTGGCGGACCGCCCGGGCGCGACACGACGCGGTGCCCGCCTACGTCATCGCCCACGACGTCACCCTCGAGGCGATCGCCGACGCTCGACCGATGTCGCTCCCGGCGCTTCGCCGGGTCAAGGGCATGGGTCCGGGTCGGCTGGAGCGATACGGCGAGGAGATCCTGGGGATCACCACGCGCGCGACGGACTGACGACCGGCGTTCGCGCTGGAAGTACGTCGAGGTCCGACGTTCCTTCGTCTTCGTCGAGCGGTCCATCGACCACGGCACCCGGTGGGCGGTCTTCGAGCCGAACGAGCGTGGGTTCCCGGACCCCGGCATTGGTAGCATCAGGGCGCACCATCGCCGCGAGGAGGATCCATGTCGCTGTCGTTCGGTTCCATCCACTTCAGCGGCGGCCACTCGGGGTCGGCGCCCCAGCCGTTCAACGCCCTGGACGGCGGCCGGCTCGCCGGTGGTCAGGGGAGCCACCCGCTCCATGGCGTCGTGCCCGAGGAGCTCGTCAGCCCGTCCGACGGACCGATCGGTGCGACGTTCACCCTCGACCGGCCGGTCGTCGTCGGCGAGACGATCACCGGCTCGCTCGCCCTCCGAGCCGACGCGGGGATCGCCGCCCGCAGCGCGAGTTTCCGGCTCGTCGGCCTGCGCCTGGACGAGGTCCGCAAGTCGGTCGAGCATCGCGATGGGGAGGGCCACGTCACGTCCACCGAGAACTGGGTGGAGTGCCACGGCCGGTTGTTCGTCGAGGACCCCTTCGTGAGCCCCGTCGTCCCGGCGAGCTTCGAACCGGGCGCCACATGGCAGGGCACCTTCGCCATCCCGGCACCGGGCCTGGGTCCGCCGACCGCCCATCTCGGCGAATCGATCATCGCCTGGGCGCTCGAGGTCCGCTGGGATGTCCCCCACGGCGCGGATCACTTCGTCGCGGTCCACGTTCCGATCGCCCAACACCCGGACCTGCTCCGCGCCGGCGTCGGCGACCAGGGCGGCGCAAGCCTCCTGGATGCGGTGTCGGTCCGCGACGCGGTCATCGGCGTGACCTCGCCCCTGCCCGCCCGGGCCGGGACGGAGCTCGTCGTCGACGTCCGCTGGCCCTCGGCGCCCAAGGGGAACGGCTGCCGGATCGAGCTCCATCGCCGGACGAACGCCCCGAACGGCGTGGAAGGCATCGTCGCGACCGTCGCGGTCGACCCCGGCCAGCTCTCGGGCGGCCTGCAGGGCGTCCGCCTTGCCCTGCCGACGGACTCGGCGCCGTCCTTCGATGGGGCCGGGCTCAAGATCGACTACATCGTCCGGGTCCTCATCGATCGCCGGTTCATGACCGATGCCGCGATCGAACGGCCCGTCGCGATCTACTGACTCGCGCGACCGGCTGGGCGAAGGCACGCCACGTGCCGTTCGGCGGCCGCTCAGGGAGCCGGCCGGGCCCGGACCCACTCGCGGTCGTCGACAAGGAAACCGCTCGTCGTCAGACCCGCTCGTTCCAGGGCCGCGACCAGATCTGCGTCCTCCAGGCGCTGGCTCACGAACGTGTGCGTCCAGCACCGCTCGCCGACCGTGTACTCCATCGTCGCCGACAGGATGCCCGGAGCGGGCCAGCGCAGGTCCGACAGGCGATAGGTCGTGCCGTCGGCGGTGGTCCGCTCATTCGCCTCGATCGTGTCGTACCACTCGGGCGGCTTGCGCTGGATGATCACGCAGCCTTCGTCCGCCACGTGGCGGCGGCACGTCCGCAGGAACGCCGCGCGCAGGTCGTCGTCGGCGACATCGATGATGAACGACATGAGTAGCACCACGTCGAACGTCCGGCCAAGGGCGAGGGTCTCGATCGGCGAGCACACGGTCTCGGCACCGCGGATGTGCTCGAGCATCTCCGGCGACTGGTCGACCGCGACGACGTCGTGGCCCAGGGCGAGCAGGCCGTGGGTGATCCGACCGGTCCCCGCGCCGAGCTCGAGGATCGTCGCGCCCGCCGGGATCCAGGCGTGGATGCGCTCCGGCTCGCCGGCGGCAGAGAGCGTCGCGTAGAAGTCGACGGCACAGCCATCGGCCGTGATGGGGCCCGGACCGGTCCCGCGATAGAGGTCCTGTGTCGCCATCACCCACCATTCCCATGCCTGGGTCGTCCGGGCCCCTGGGTCGATGGTAGACCCGGATGCCCGGCGGGCGTCGACCGGCATGGTGTGGAAGCCGGTACTTAGGGGGGATGGTGGGGGGAGGGCCGAACCGTCACCGTCAGCCTCGTCCCCGAGCAAATCCACCGGAGGCATGACCGGCTCGGTCACCCGATGCACCTGACGAGATCGATCCCGAGGGGCTCGAGCGCGCCGCGGATGTGGGCGCTCCTGATGCTGGTGGCCGGCACCTCCGTGCTGGTCGGTGCCCCGCTGACCGCGCCGGGCTCGTCCGGGACCCCGACGGTCATGGCGACGGGCGCCATCCTCGCGATGTGCGGCGGCGCCGGCTGGTTCGCGCCGTGGGGCCGGATCCCGCCACGCCTCACGCTCGCCCTTCCGACGATCTCCGCGCTGGTGGTCGTCGCCCAGCTCGCGATCGGCCCGGAGCCCGCGGTCGGGATCCGGGTGGGCATCGCCCTGCTGGTCGCCGGGGTCACCGGCGAGACGATGGCCTGGCGCGAGGAACGCCGTCGGCACGACGAGCTGCGCGGCCATGCGGAACACAACGACGAGCTGATGCGATCGCTCGTCCAGACGGCGACCGACGCGACCCTCGTGATCGATGTCCACGGAGCCATCGTCTCCGCGAGCCCGTCCGTGCTGACCGCGCTCGGCTATGCCGTGGACGATCTCCTGCGATCGAACATCGCGGGCCTCGTATCGGCGGACGACGCGAACTCGATCCTGGCCATGCACGGGACGGTCGCCCACGGGTCGGCCGGCCGGCTCGACAGCCAGGTGCTTCACCACGATGGGCGCTGGCTGCGCGCCGAGATCGCCGCGACCAGCCTGCCCGACGACCAGGGCCTCGTCCTGACCATCCGCGACGTCACCCGCTGGAAGGAGCTCGAGGAGCAGCTGACCATCCAGGCGTTCCACGATCCCCTGACGGGGCTGGCCAATCGGGCCCTGTACGTCGACCGGCTCGAGCGCGCCCTCGGCCGGCGACGCCACCACACGAAGGGCGCCGCCGTCCTGTTCCTCGACCTCGACGACTTCAAGACCGTCAACGACACGCTCGGCCATGTGGAGGGCGATCACCTCATCCGCCAGGTCGCCGGTCGCCTGTCCGACACGATCCGGCCCGAGGACACGGCCGCCCGCCTCGGCGGTGATGAGTTCGCCTTGCTCCTCGATGATGTCGACCAGGACCAGGCGGTCTCGGTCGCGGATCGGGTCATCGCGGCCCTGGAACGGCCGTTCGACCTCAGCCAGCGGCCCATGCGCATCGGCGCGACCATCGGGATCGCCCTGAGCTCACCCGACCTGCCGACCGCGACGGACATGCTCCGCGCCGCCGACATCGCCATGTACGCCGCGAAGGACGCGGGCAAGGGCCGGTTCCGCGTGTTCGAGCCGGCGATGCAGCTGGCGACCGCCGAGCGCCTCCAGCTGAGCGTCGACCTCCGGGGCGCCGTCGAGCGCGACGAGTTCGTCCTGCACTACCAGCCGACCGTGAGCCTTCCGAGCGGCACGATCACCGGTGTCGAGGCCCTCGTCCGTTGGGCGCATCCGGTCCGCGGCCTCGTCCCCCCGCTCGACTTCATCCCACTGGCCGAGCGCACCGGGCTCATCATCCCGCTCGGTGAGTGGGTCCTCCGCGAGGCCTGCCGGCAGGCCCAGGCCTGGCGGAAGGCCCGGCCCGACCGGGCGCCGCTGATGATGAGCGTGAACCTCTCGGGCGTGCAGCTCCGCCACCCGGGCCTCGTCGCGACGGTCAGCCTCGCCCTGGAGGACAGCGGCCTGCCGCCGGAGCTCCTGATCCTGGAGATCACCGAGAGCGTCCTCGCTCACGAGACCGAGGACGTCATCCGCCGCCTGCGCCAGCTCAAGGGCCTGGGCGTCAGCCTGGCGATCGACGACTTCGGGACGGGCTATTCGTCCCTCAGCTACCTGCGCCGATTCCCGATCGACATGGTCAAGATCGACAAGACGTTCATCGACGGGATCGCGACCGGGACGGATGAGGCCGCACTCGCCCGGGCGATCGTGAAGCTTGCCCACAGTCTCAAGATCAAGACGGTCGCCGAAGGGGTCGAGCTCGAGGACCAGGCCACGGGCCTGAGCCGGATGGGCAGCGACCAGGCCCAAGGCTTCTACTTCGCCCGGCCGATGGACGCCCAGGCGGCCACGGCCCACCTCGTCGGCCATACGACCCTGAGCCTGTGGGTCGGCCACTCGGGCCACGAACTCGACGTCATCCGCTCGGTCGTGGCCGACTTCGAGCTCGCCAATCCCGGCCTGCGGGTCGAACTGACCGGCGGCGTCTCGGGCGACCGGATCGTGGCCGCGCTGGCCGGGGACCATGCTCCGAACGTCGTGTCGTCCTTCGAGTCGGACAACTTCGGGGTGTACTTCACGGACGGCGGCCTCATCGACCTCGGGCCGTTCATGGCTCGCGACGGCATCGACGAGGCTCTGCTGACCGACGCGACCCAGGCGTACACCCGCCACGGCGGCCGGCGCTGGGCCCTGCCGATGCTCGCCGACACGTACGGACTCTTCATGAACCGGGAGCTTCTGGGCGGTCTCGCTGCCGCCGGCCCGCCCCGGACGACGGATCAGCTGGCCGATCTCGCCCGGCGCCTCACGACGCGCGGCGCCGACGGGTCGCTCCAGGTCGTGGGCTTCAACCCGATGATCGACTTCTACGAGAACTCGGTCGCGATCCTGGGCCAGATGTTCGGGGCGCGCTGGGTGGACGACGTCGGCCGGTCGTGCATCGCGAGCGACCCGGCCTGGGCCCGGATGCTGGAGTGGCAGAAGTCGCTGGTCGACTGGTACGGCCTGGCCGATCTCGTGGCCTTCGAGGCGGCCGTCGGTCGAGAATTCAGCGCGGCCAACGCGTTCCAGTCCGGCCGTCTCGCCATGTGCCTGGACGGGGAGTGGCGGGTGGCCTTCCTCGCGTCCGAGGCGCCGGCCCTCGACTACGGGACGTCGCCGGTCCCGGTCGACCCGGTCCTGACCGACGCCTACGGGTCGGGCTACATCAACGGCAGCGTGATCGGGATCCCGGCTCGATCCGTGCTCCAGGAGGAGAGCTGGAAGCTCGTCAAGTACCTGGCGACCGACGATCACGCGCTGGCCAAGCTGTCCAACGGCCTGCGCAACGTCCCCTCGACCAAGCGCGCGCTCCGCTCGCCCGAGCTGCTCCCGGACGACCACTTCTCGGTGTTCCTCGAGATCTTCGCCCACCCCGGATCGAGCGCATCGCCGGTGACGGCGGCCGGCTCCACCTACGAGGGCATCCTGACCGCGTTCGCGATCCGCTGGCAGGCGGGCGAGGTGGCCGACCTGCACGCCGGCCTGCGTGAGGTGGACCGCGACATCGACACGCTGGTCCGCCGGGCGACCGCCGGCATCAAGCGCGCGGATCGCCCCGCGGCCTAGGGCCGGTACACGCGATCAGGTCGACGCGGCTCCCGGATCCGGGGCCTCGCCCGACTCGCCGTCCGCTCCATCCGCCCGGGCGGTCGTGGCGGTCCGACTGAGGTGGCTCACCTCGACCATCGTCGGGTGGCCGCCGCGATCCTTCCAGCGGGTCTGGAGGAGCACCTCGTCGATCTCGCCGGCGAGCCGCACGACAACGGCGAACCCCGAGCCGCCGCGCTCGATCGAGACGATGGACGCGTCGTTCGACGGCAGCGGCAGGAGGGCGATCACCTCGCCCAGGTTCTGGTGGAGTTCCTTGCTGAAGTCCCGGATCGCCAGGTCGACATCCCCGGCGACGAGCGCCGCGCACAGGGCCTCGGCGCGCTCACGGACGTCCTGTTCTTCCACGGGTCGGGCCTCCGGCGGGAAGGATCGAGCATGGATGCCCGGTCCGTCAGGTCACTCTACGCCACCGGCCGTGCGTGTCACCTGGGGTCCTGGTTCCCCCCGAGCGGGCCGAGCGGGATCAGCGTCGGCCGGCCACCCAGCTCCGAGGCACGGCGCCCGTCCGGGCCGACGAGGTCGAGGCGCAGGGAGGTCGCGCCCGGTGGAGCGATGAGCAGGGGCAGGGCCACGAAGGCGGTCACGCCCGGGGCTAGGTCCAGCGAGACACCGCCGGCCGGAGAGGCGTGACCGTCCGCGAACAGCCAGTCCGCCTCGACCCTGGCCATCGTGGCGAGCGGTCCGCTGCTCCGCTGGGTCACCGCTCGCGTCGGCGCGGTCCACGCCGCCGGGCCCGTGTTCGTGACGCTGAGCGAGAGCACCCGGTCGGCCATGGCGATGGCGTCCGGTGCGTCGAAGGTTGCCCGGTACGGGCCTTGGACCGAGACGATCATCGGAAGGAACGGAGCGACCGTCCGCGGCCCGATCCGCTTGCCCGAGCGGTCGCGCAGGGTCAGCGTGAGGCGGTAGCGACCGGGTTCGGTCGGTACGACGATGCGGGTATGGAGGTTCCACGCCCCGGGCGTGAGCGGGCTGCCCTTCGGGCTGCCGGTGACGATGGGAGCGGATCCGCTCGCCGGGCCCCCGGGCCGCGTTCCGAGCGCGCCCGCCGTGACTCCCCTCGACGACGCCACGAACGGAGGGACCGGGGCGGCCGACGGACCGAGGGCCAGGCCTTCACCGGGGGGTGCCGCGGCGGCGGGCGCCGCGCCGGCGGGGGCGGCCTGCCCCGGCGCCGGCGGCGGCGGTGCGGGCGCGACGGGGCCGTCCGGGAGCGAGGCGTCGACCTTCTCCCAGGCCGTCGAGACCCAGACCGTCGCGAGGCGAGGCTGCCGCTTCCGGTCGTGCCTCATCGGCACGATCAGGAACGCGGGCGATCCGGCGACGACCGGCCCGGCGAGCGTCGGCTGGCCGAGCCTGACCGCGGCAAGGGGGACCGGAGGCAGGCGCGCCGGCGTCGCCGCGGCATGCACGAGGCCACTGCTCGTGTACGAGAAGTACTCGAGCGCGCTCACGGAGATCCACTCGCCGTTGTAGCCGTCTCGACCGAGCGGATCCATCAGCCAGACCCGTCCCCGTCGCGGCTGGTAGCGCTCGACGTAAACGGCGTGGGCCGACTTGACCGATCCGCTGGCCGCGAACTTGCGGTCCCAGCGCTTGAACCAGGTCGGCATGCGGCTGTACGCACCCTCGACGACGGCGCCGCCGCCGTCGGCCAGGCGGGCCAGGAGCTGCCGCCACGTCATGGGGTCTCCACCATCGGGCGAGAAGCGGATGTGCAGGTCCAGGAGCGCCGAGGTCCCGCGGGTGACGTCGCGGAGCGACGAGCCCCCCTTCGCCACGTTCGCCGCCGCCCGGAGCGCGCGCCGGTCGACCCGCTCGCCGGTCCACTTCTCGATGAGCATCGCCGCCGAGGCCCACTCGCAGCCGTCCCACTTCTTGTCGTTGGTCTCGGTGACGAAATGGGGCGTGGGGCTGTCGCGGTCCGGTGCCGGCGGACGGACGAGATGCGGCTCGCCGGCGAGGGCCGCCGGGGCGGCCAGGGACAGGAGCAGGACACACGCGAACAGCGCGCCCATCGAGTGACGGGCGCGAGGGCCGGTGGCGAGCTGACGGGGTGATCGCATGCGAGGCGGGGATCTCGATCGAACGCGGGGATATGTACGTGCGCGGCGCCGGCCGACGCGGGTCCGGCGCGGCCGGGAGCCGGGCGACATCCGGGCGACGGCGGCGTGAGGTCGCTGTCCCGACTGTGCCCGGACGGCGCGAGCACGGCGACCGCACGAACGTCCCGATTCCGCCTTCGCGATGGTCAGGGGTGGGTACGCCGCACATGCCCTATTGACACGATCGCGTGTCAATACTCACTAGGGGTATTGACAACGGCGAATTTGGTGTATGATTCAGCCCGGAAGTGGCTTGTCAAGACTTGACAGGCCTCTCGTCATGTCCGGCAGGAGCAACGAACGTCGGCGGTTCGGCGTCGTCTGGGATGCCTGGATCCATGACCCCTGGAGGTGCAGCACGGCCGTCGGTGTCGCCGCTGAAGTGAAGAGTCGGCTGCGGATCGCGGACGTGGTCGGCGAGACGGTCGCGCTCAGGAAGGCGGGCTCGACCTTCAAGGGCCTGTGCCCGTTCCACGGGGAGAAGACCCCGAGCTTCGTCGTGACGCCGGCCCGGGAGAGCTGGAAATGCTTCGGCTGTGGACTCGGCGGTGACGTGTTCAGCTTCGTCATGCAACGCGACGGCGTGTCGTTCCCGGAAGCGCTCAAGGGCCTGGCGGCACGGGCCGGCGTGGAGCTCGACGAGCGGACCGCCCGCGACGACGCCCGCAAGGCGCACCTGCGCGACGTGCTCGAGGCGGCGATCGCCTGGTACCACGTCGTGCTCAAGAGCTCGAAGCTGGGCAAGGCCGCGCTGGACTATCTCCACGGCCGCGGCTTCACGGACGAGACGATCGACCGGTTCCAGGTCGGCTGGGCGCCCGGCGGCTGGGACACGATGAGCTCGACGCTGGCGAAGAAGCGTGGCATCCGGCCCGACGAACTGGCCGAGGTCGGCCTGACCACGTCCCGGTCCGGCGGCCGGGGCGGCGCGTACGACCGGTTCCGCGAACGGATCATCTTCC
Source organism: uncultured Chloroflexia bacterium (assembly GCA_963719285.1). Lineage (GTDB taxonomy): Bacteria > Chloroflexota > Limnocylindria > Limnocylindrales > CSP1-4 > C-114. Next base: position 922,560 of record CAVRBO010000001.1, on the reverse strand, counting down.
CGATCCGCGACCAGAACGGGGGAGCGGTCGGCCTCGGCGGCCGGTATCTCGTCCCGGCCGGCGAGGCCACCGAGGGCCCGGATGCCCGCGATCACGGCCCCAAGTACCTCAACTCCCCGTCGACGGCGCTGTTCGACAAGAGCCGCACGCTGTACCTCATCGACAAGGCCAAGGGCCCGATCCGCAAGGGCGGGCAGGCGGTCATCGTCGAGGGCTACACGGACGCGCTCATGGCCCACCAGGCCGGCTTCGACAACGTGGTCGCCTCGCTCGGGACGGCCCTCACCCCGGGCCAGGTCGCGCTCGCCGTGCGCTACGCCAAGCGGATCGCCCTGGCCTACGACGTGGACCCGGCCGGCCAGAGCGCCGGCACGTTCGGGGTCACCGAGCTGAACGCCCTCATCGGCGAGGTCCAGGGTGGCCCCGGCGGGACCGATGCCGGGATCGGCCTGGTCGACGTCGGTGTCGTGCGCCTCCCGGAAGGCAAGGATCCCGATGAGGTCATCCGCGACCAGCCCGACCTGTGGCGCGAGGCGACCCGGACGCCCGTCCAGGTCATGGAGTACCTCATCAACTACCACGCCGCGAAGGTCGACGTGCGGACGCCCGAGGGCAAGGAACGGCTCGTCGCCGCGGTCCTCCCGACGCTGCGTCGCGTCGGCAATCCCACCGTCCGCGACTCGTACCTGCGCCTCCTCGCGCAGCGGAGCACGGTCGATGAGCGGACCCTCGTCGAGCAGCTCCACCAGGCGCCCCGAGGCGAAGGTGGACCGGGCCTGCCCGGCCGTCCGGGGGGTCCGGGTCGTCACGGCGACGGACAGCCGACGTCCGACCATGGCGGTGTCCGCCTGACCCTCGAAGCCGTTCGCGCCGCCCAGGAGCAGGTGAGCCCGGAGGAAGTGGTCCGCTCGATCACGCCGGTGGAGCAGGAGCTGCTGCGGCTGATGCTCCTCGTTCCCGGAGAGCAGCCGCGGGTCGCCATCGCGCTCAAGAACGCCGGGCTGCAGCTCCCATCGACCGTCGCCCGTGAGCTGTACGCGGCGCTCCTCCACCAGCGCGGGCTCGACGGCGAGGCCGGCGTGGAAGCCGATCCGGTCCCGTTCGTCCGGGGTGCGCTCCTCGACGCCCTCGATCCCGAGACCCGGGCGCTCGCCATCGCCCTGTACGCCCGCTCGGGCCCCGACCCGGTCGAGCTGCCGCCCGTCCGGATCGCCTACGCCATCGACAAGCTGCTCATCACCCTCGAGCAGGACCAGCTCGAGGACCAGATCGCCTACACCCAGGCCGAACAGGCCGACGCGGAGCTTCGCGGCGACCCCGACGCGATGCGCCGGCTGCTGGACCTGGAACGCGAATACCACGAAGCGCGTCGTTCGCTCGATCGCCGAGCGGAGCAGACGCATCTCCTCTCCCGTACGCCGATCGGAGGCAGATCATGACCGTCGACCCCACCGACAAGCTCCTCGTGGAGGCCGTCCTCAGCCGGCCGAAGCGGGGCAAGGACGACCTCGAGGCGGCCCGTCTCGCCAACATGCGGGTGATCAAGACCGCCGTCCCGGCCGGTGCGGCGGGCGACGAGGACGAGGACGAGGACGACGACGACCTCGAGGTCGCCACCCCGGAGGCGTTCGCCGAAGCCGTGGTCGAGACGAGCGTGGACGTCGCGGCCGAGGCCGAGAGCATCGTCGCGCCGCTCGACGCCCCGGCGAAGCTCGATGCCAAGGAACTCGAGGAGCCCACCGCAGAGGAGCTCGAAGCCCTCTCGGCGGACATGATCGGCATCGACGACCCGGTCCGGATGTACCTCAAGGAGATCGGCAAGGTCGCCCTGCTGACCGCCGAGGAAGAGGTCGTCCTGGCCAAGGCCATCGAGCTCGGCGAATTCCTCGTGGAGGCACCCTGGAAGGGGATCGTCTCGCTCCACGAGTGGACGCTCCACGACACCGAGCGGAAGACCCGCACGGCCAAGACCCAGCACCGCCTGCCGCTCGGCCCCGAGGCGACCAAGATGGTGCGCGACGCGATCGCCGATGGAGCGGCCGCGGACCTGCTCGTGGCGTCACCCGACTTCCACCTCGTGAGGGCCGCCAAGGACGCCCAGAGCGAGGGGACCAAGACGCTGCTCAAGGAGGCCCGCCACCTCGTGGCGGCCTACAACGAGAAGCTCGACCCGGAGACGTTCGTGACGCTCCTGGACTGGGCGTACCTCGCGGTCCACAACGGTGATCTCGACTCTCGCGACAACGTAGGCCTGCGCGCGATCTACGACTGGTCGCGCGACGAGGTCGCGTTCCCGGCGCTCCAGCGCTGGATCGAGGGCGGCCACGACGCCGACCTGCTCAAGCTCATGGGCTTCGACCCCGAAGTGCCGCTCTCCACGAAGCTCGCGCACCGGCGGGGCGAGCTCGTCCGGATCGGCCGCGACGCCCGCGAGCAGCTGACGTCGGCCAACCTCCGGCTGGTCGTGTCGATCGCCAAGAAGTACATCGGCCGGGGGATGTCGTTCCTCGACCTCATCCAGGAAGGCAACATCGGGCTCATCCGGGCGGTCGAGAAGTTCGACTACGAGAAGGGCTACAAGTTCTCCACGTACGCCACGTGGTGGATCCGGCAGGCCATCACCCGAGCCATCGCCGACCAGGCCCGCACCATCCGCATCCCGGTCCACATGGTCGAGACGATCAACCGGCTGATCCGGGTCTCCCGCCAGCTCCTCCAGGAGCTCGGCCGCGAACCCACGGTCGAGGAGATCGCCGAGGCCATGTCGAAGGGCCAGGAAGTCGTCGTCACGCCCGAGAAGGTCCGCGAGATCATCAAGGTCTCGCAGGAGCCGGTCTCGCTCGAGACCCCGATCGGCGAGGAAGAGGACTCTCACCTGGGTGACTTCATCGAGGATCGGGGTGCGCTGGCGCCGGCCGAGGCCGCGTCGCACCAGCTCCTCAAGGAGCAGGTCGAGGCGGTCCTGGACTCGCTGACCGGGCCGCGAACGGCGGGTGCTCCAGCTCCGATTCGGTCTGGAGGACGGCCGCGCCCGGACCCTCGAGGAGGTGGGCAAGGAGTTCAACGTGACTCGCGAGCGCATCCGCCAGATCGAGGCGAAGGCGCTCCGCAAGCTGCGCCACCCGTCCCGCAGCCGCAAGCTCAAGGACTACCTGGAGTAAGGTCTGCCGATGATCCCCGAAGCCAGGGATGCCGCGGCCGCGCCACTGAGGCCGGCCGGGTTCTGCGTAGGACCCGGCCACATGGTCGTCTACGGCAACGCGGCCTTCGTCGCGGAGTTCGGCGACGGATGCGTGGGCCTGCCGGCTCGTGAGGGCATGCTCGGACTGCCGGCCGACGCCTTCGCCGTGCTCGACGCGGTCTTCGCGTCCGGCCGCCCGCTCGCCCGCTGGATCCGGCGCGACGAGGAGGACTGGCGCCTGACCGCCGCCCCCCGTGTGGACCCCGAGACGGCCGAGACGATCGGCGTGGCCTTCCACCTCCGGGCCCGCTCGGACACCCCGATCCTGCGCGCCGCCTCGTAACGCGCGGCGCCGCCTCGTAACGCGCCGCGTCGCCTCGTAACGCCGCGCGCCGCCTCCTTTCGTCCCGGCCCTTCACCCCATGAAGCTGACGGGCCACGCTCCCGGCCAAATGGTCGGAAACCGTCAGCCCCTGACGATTCCAGGTCGATCGCCGTCGGTTTGGCAGGGTTCTCTATCCAGGGAAGGTCTGCGGACTGGATCGCGGCAGGATGCGTTGCTTGCTTCACCCAGTGAAGGACGGGGCACCGCGCCCGCGCGGACCCAGCCGCCTCACGCCCGGACTCATACCCGGATCTCGCGGGCGAGGTCGGCGAGGATCCGTCGGGCGCGCTCGGTGCCGCGGTCGATCGGGCGTTCGCGAGTGGCCATCGCGCGATCATCCGAAATGGCTATGCACAGGCGCTTGTCGCGGGCGTAGGCTCGGTGCGATGGAGCGACCGTCGTGGGCCTGACGCGTGCGTGACCGGCCCCTCATCCGGCGCCGGTTCGGGGTCCGCGCCACGGCACCGGACGCGATGGCGCGCCAGTTCGCGCTGATGCGCGCCTTCCGCGACCGGGAGCGCTTCCGGGTGTCGGTCGCGGCCGTCGTCGGGGTGGCCGTGGTGGCCGGCGTCGCCCGCGCCGTGGCGGTCGCTCGGCCCGGCTGGCCCGGGACGATCGCGGCGTTCGCCGGGTCGAGCGTCGCCTTCGCGATCATCACCTTCGTCCTCGCGGCGATCGCGCGGCCGCGCGACGTGACCCGCGCGCTCGAGCTGGTCCGATGGGTCGGGCGAGCGGACGCACGACGCTGGACGGCGGCTACGGGCGACCCGCTGCCGTCGACCCCGTCCCGTGCCCGCTCATGGCTCGAGGCACATCCGGCCAGCGGCGCGGTGGCCGACCTGCCCCGGATCGAGCTCCTGCTCTGGATCGGCGAGCTCGACACCGCCCGGCGGGTCGCCCTGGCGCTCCCGGCGGCGACGCCCGAGGAGCGCTTCGATCGTGCGCTCGAGGTCGCACTCGTCACGTTCGTGGGCTCCGGAGACGGCGACCTTGGCGAGGCCCGCGCGGCGCTCGACGCGCTCGAGGCGGACCGCCGGGCCCCCGACCTCGAGGCCCGCGCGCGAGTGGCCGTGGAGGACGCCCGGCGGCGCGCTGCGGCCCGGTCCGACTTCCTGGCCCCGCTCCTCGGCGCCCGCATCGCCCTGGGCACGGGCGCGAACGGGTTCCTCCTGCCCGACCTCGCCCGATGGCTCGCCCGCCCGTTGCTCCTCGTCGGCGTCCTCAGCGCGACGCTGACGTTCCTGGTCGCCGGGGCGATCCCGCCCCGCTGAACCGCGACAACGAGGGCCTCAGCCCGGTGGCTCGCCCGGTTCGGGCCCGACGGCCGCCGGGAATCCGGCCGTGGACCAGTCGCTCCACGACCCGGGATACAGGATCGGGTCGGGCAGGCCGGCAACCCGGAGCGCGAGGGCCGTGGCGCAGGCGGCGACGCCACTCCCGCAGTACGTCACGACCGGTCGACCCGGCTGCCCGAACGCGGCGAACCGCGCCCGCAACGCATCGGCCGGCTCGATGTCGCCCGTCCGGGCCGAGGTTGCCGTCCGTGGGCGCGCTGACCGCCGTCGGGATGTGGCCGGCGACCGGGTCGATCGGCTCCGTCTCGCCCCGATAGCGCGGCGCGCCGCGCGCGTCGACGACCGTCACCGACCCGAGCCGCGCGCGGAGCTCGTCGCGTTCGATCGTCCGGCTCCAGTCCGAGGCCAGCGTGAGCCGGCCCGGGGCGGGCACCGGAACCTCGTCCGCCACCGGACCACCCGATGCGATCCACGCCGCGAAGCCGCCGTCGAGCACGACCACCTCCCGGTGCCCCAGCGCGTCCAGCATCCACCACAGCCGGGCGGCGACCCAACCGCCGACGTCGTCATATGCCACGACGAGGTGCTCGCTGCCGATGCCGGCCGACCCGAGCCGACGCGCGAAGTCCGCGGGTGCGGGCAGCGGATGGCGCCCGGGCAGCCCCGGCGCCGGGGCGAGAGCCAGATCCCCGTCGATGTCCAGGAAGATCGCGCCCGGGATGTGCCCGGCCTCGTAGGCTGCGCGACCCGCTCCCGGTCGACCCAGGTACCAGCGGACGTCGACGATCCGGAGCAACGGATCGGCCAGGTGCTCGAGAAGGGACTCGGGCGAGATCAGTGGCGAGGTGATCGGGCGCATCGCGGGGCTCCGGCGTCGGACTTCGGCGGCTTTGCTACACTGCCCGCCGCGGCCGCGACGGCCGCCTCGTTCCGGCGTAGCTCAGTGGTAGAGCGGGCGGCTGTTAACCGCTTGGTCGTAGGTTCGAATCCTACCGCCGGAGCCATCCCCCAGGGAGCCGCGCCCGGACCGGGACACACTCCGTCGCCCCTCGCCTGGAGCGTTCGATTGACGTCGACCCTACGATCGACGTCATGGCCGGAGGAGGATCGCCCGCGTCACCCGATGAACCGCACGAGGGCGCCGCGCGCCTGACGACGGAGCAGGTCAGCGCGATCAACCGCTTTCCGGATGACAACCCCAATCCGGTGCTCCGGATCGATGCCGACGGGCACCTGATCTACGCCAATCCGGCGAGCGCGCCCATCGTCCGGACCCTCGGGATCGCCCTCGGCGAGCGGGTCCCGACCGAGGTCCTCGATCGGTTCGACGCGGTCGCCCCGGAGCGAGGCTTCGTCGAGTTCGTGGCCGACCGCCGGACGTACGCCGTGTGGCCGGTCCGGATCACCGACATGAACTTCACGAACCTGTACGGGATGGACGTCACCGCGGAACGGGCGATCGTGAAGTTCCCCGACCAGAACCCGAACCCGGTCCTGCGGCTCCAGTGGGACGGGACCCTCGTCTACGCCAACGCGGCGAGCGCCGGTCTCATCCAGGGTCTCGATCTCGCCGTCGGGTCGAAGCTGCCGGAAGACCTGTGGACGTCGCTGCTCGACCGGGTCCGGGCGGCCGACGACGTCATGGTCGAGCTCGCGGCCGGCCCGCGCACGTACGCCCTGCTGCCGGTCGATGTGCCGGAATTCGGGTTCATCCACCTCTACGGCACCGACATCACCGCGGTGAAGGAGCAGGCCCGCCTGGCCCACGAGAACGAGCGCCTGCTCCTGAACATCCTGCCCGAGCCGATCGCCGACCGATTGCGCGAGGGCGAATCGTTGATCGCCGACCGGTTCGACGACGTGACCCTCATGTTCGCCGACATCGTCGAGTTCACCCGGCTCTCGGCGGACCTGTCGCCGCGGGAGCTCGTCGGCGTCCTGAACGACGTGTTCACGGTCTTCGACGGCCTGGTCGATCGGTACGGCCTCGAGAAGGTCAAGACCATCGGCGACGCCTACATGGTGGTCGGCGGGATGGTGGAGCGATCCGACGATCATGCGCGGCGGGTCACCGCGATGGCCCTCGACCTCGCCGAGTCGGTCGGCCGGATCGATACCGCCACGCGCCTCGGGGTCACCTTCCGGATCGGGATCCATTGCGGCCCGGTCGTGGCCGGGGTGATCGGGACCCGCAAGTTCATCTACGACGTGTGGGGCGACACGGTGAACATGGCCAGCCGGATGGAGTCGCTCGGCGTCCCGGGGCGGGTCCAGGTGACCCATGCCGTGGCGGAGCGCCTGAACGGGTCGTTCGATCTCGAGGCGCGCGGGTTGATCGAGATCAAGGGCAAGGGGCCCACGCCGACCTACTTCGTCCTGCGCCGGACGGCCACGTCGGCCCGGGAAGAGGCGTCGAGCCGACCGGCGCGGGCCAGGGACTGACGCGGATCCACCGTCGGACGGGATGTGCGGGCCGCCCGCCGTGTCAGCCGCTGCCGAGCCCGCTGATCTCCACGTCGGCCCGATCGCCGACGGCGAGGTGGGAGGCGGCCATCATCGCCTTCGAGACGCTCAGCGCCAGGCGCCCCTGGCCGGCCGGCATGACGCTCGATGCGAACGGCGCCCCGGCGAGCGAGCCTCGGGCGCGCTGTTGCTTCAGGCCGCCGATCGTCGCGATGTGCTCCGCCGGGATGTCGACGACGGCGAGTCCGGCGGCCTTGGTCGGGTCCCAATAGCGGATGGTTCCGGAGAACCGGACGGGCGCCATGGCGCAAGCCAAGCGCGAACCGTGACCGGTGTCAAGCCGGCGCACTCGTCCGGTTCGTCGGTCAGCTCCGTCCGTCCTGGCGCGGCGGGTCAGGGGCGAGCCCCGAACGGGAGGACGGCCACGTTGAGCCAGCGCCCGCCCGTCGCCCGGCGCACGACGAAGGTCTGCGCGAACGGCGCGCTGCGCTGGCTCTGCAGGACGCCGGCGGCATCGTAGGTCTCCTGGACGACCGTGCCCCTGGAATCGAACCCCAGGCTCAGGCCGTCCTGCTTGCCGAACGGCACCAGGAGGGCGACGGTCGCGCCGTCGATCCGGTAGCGCGAGATCGTGGTGGTCCCACTCGCGAGCGCCGCATCGAGCCGCCCCTGCATCTCGATCAGCCGGTCGCCGTGGTCGACCGCCGTGAGGATCGTCCCGTCGCGCCGGAGGAGCGCCTGGTTCTCGAGCTCGAGGTTCTCACCCAGCGTGAGCATGATCGCCTGGACCCCCGGACCGGCGATCGTGTGGTCCCAGTCCGAGACCGCCTGGTCGACCGAGATAGAGGGGAACGTGGCCGGATCCACGTCGTGGGGCACCCGGTCCAGGATGTCCGTCGCGTCGGGCACGATCACGCCCCGGGCCGGTGTACCGGCCGCGACGATGCCGACTCCGCCGACGAGCACAGCGCCCGCGATGAGCCCCACCCGGAGCGCGGTACGGACGAGCCCGGCACCGGCCGAGCCGCCCGTCGCGAGCCGGGTCGAGAACGTCCGGAGATCGTCCATCGCCGAGCCCGCTTCGGGCAGCAGCCGGTCGAGGAGCGGACGGACCGCGCTCATGACCACGAGGCCCGCGAGCAGGCCCACCTTGGTGCCGAACTCGTCGGTCTGGGGCGCCATCAGGAGGGTGCTCATGACCGCGACGAGAAACGCGAACACCACCCGCCCGACCCGCCCGGCCGGCACCGTCTTGGGGTCCGTGATCATGAAGAACAGGAAGATGAGGACCTCGGGCGAGATGACGATCACCCGGGCGTAGTCCGGACCGCAGACGGGCGCGAACGCCCAGCGCGCGGTCATGCAGTGACCCGATGCCGCGAGGAGGCTCACGCCCGCGGCGAGGGTCAGCCAGAACGTCCCGGCCAGCGCGAGCAGGTGGAGCCGCCGGGTGATGAGCAGCCCGCCGATGACGATCACCGCATAGGCCAGGATCATCGCCGGGTTCAGGGGAGCCCACCAGAAGTCGAGCGGCTCCACGAGGGTGCTCCCGAGCACGACGAACGCGACGACGAGCCCGATGTTGGACGGATTGAAGACGTGCGACCCGTGATAGCGGATGACGTACTTGGACAGGAGCGAGAGGCCCGCCACGATCGCGAACAGCCACCAGGCGTTCGTGCTCCAGTGGTCGTCGGCGGACGTCCCGACGACCCGGAAGATGAGGGCCACGCCGCTACCGGTGAGCATCGCGCTGGCCGGCCATACGAATGACCTGCTGGTCCGGAACGTGAGCCCGATCTCGATGATGGCGCAGGTCAGGATGGCCGCGAGGATCTGCGGCACGCTCACCTGGAAGCGCAGCGCGACCTGGCCGAGGACGTGGATCGTGATGATGGCCGCCGCGACGTGGAGCCGCGGGTCGCGCCTGTTCGGCAGGACCAGCGGGTAGCTCGTACGGCCGAACGTGAGCGTCCTGGCCGTCACCGCGGATCCCGGGACGGCCCGATGCTCGAGGATGCCGAGACCCGCGGCCAGGTCCGGGTCGCGTCGGCCCGCCGGACCCGAGCCCCCGTCACGGCCCGACTCCCGCCCGGCGACTTATCGCGGCACGGACGCGACACGCCGATCGCTGTACCCATGGGCGGCGATCTCGGCGGCGCGAGCGCGATACGCGTCGGCACTCGGCAGGGTCCTCGCGCGGAACCCCTCCACGAGCCGGTTGTACATCGAGAACGCCGATGCGATCAGCACCGCGAGCTGGACGTCCGCATCCACGGCCCCGGCGGCATGTGCAGCGGCGACGTCCTCGACCGTGAGGTCGCGCGGCTCGCGGCGGACCGTCCGGGCGATGTGGACGAGCGCCTTCATCTTGTCGGTCAGCCCGTCCGAGCCGCCGAGCTTGATGACGTCGATGAGGGGTGCGAGCTCCGTCCGGCCGGTCTGCTCGAGCAGCGCGTTCGCGAACGCACCGTGCGAATCCATGCAGTAGAAGCAGTCGTTGGCCGCCGACGTGGCCGTGGCGAGCATCTCCCGCTCGGCCCGCACGAGCGTGGTACCCGGGAAGTCATGGACGAGCAGCTCGTCGGCCAGGCCGCGCAGGTGGATCCCGAGGCCCGGCGTCAGCTTGATCGCGGCGAGGATGCCGGGGACCTCGGGCAGGCCACCCACGATCGGCTCCTCCTGTGAGCGCTCGAGGCGCTCGGCGTCGCGTGTCAACTGCACCACCTCCTCCGGATCCGCATGACGATCGGCGCAAGTATGCCCCACGACCCGCGATTCAGAGGCGCCGGTAGAAGACGATCGTCCCGCTCAGCCCGCCCCGTGCCAGCAGGGCGTAATCCGGGATCTCCCCGACCCGGACCCAGCCCAGCCGGCTGTACAGCCGTTCGGCGTCGCTCCCCGGGATCGTGTCGAGGACCAGCAGCGTCCGGCCGCAATCCCGGCCCAGGTCCTCCGCGGCGCGCATGAGCGCGGCGCCGAGCCCGCGCCGACGCGCTCGCGGGTGGACCATCATCTTGACCAGGTCGGCGCGGTGCGGCTGATTCTCCGGGAGGTCGAGCACGAGCTGGACCGTCCCGACGATACCGGTCTCGTCCTCCGCGATGAGGATCGCGCGCTGGCCGGCCGCGATCCCATCCGCCAGCCGGCGCCAGAACGCCTCGGCCTTCGTCGGGGTGAGCGGGAACATGAACCCGATGGACGCGCCGGCCGCGACGCAGTCCACGAGCAGCTCGGCCAGGCGCGCGACCTGCGCGTCGTCGACGGCGAACAGGCGGCGGATCGTGAACGCTTCCGGGACATCCGTCTCGTGTCCGTCCATGGCTCCGATCGTCGCACAACCGCGCGGACCGGCGGTGGCGCTCAGGACCTCCAGGCCACGTCGTGGCGGCCGGCCTCCGGCGCGATGAACCGGACCAGGCGCTCGGCCTCGTCGGTCAGCCCGGCCCGGTCGGCCGGCGCGACGGCCGCCGAGGGCGCCAGCTCCAGGACCGCCTCCGTCGGCGACGACGCCACGGACCACGTCCCGGCCACGTACCCGTCGACCGTGAACGACGGCAGGAACACGCCGTTCTTGCGCCGGATGACATCCCCGGCCACGGCCTCCGGCAGGATCCGCTCGCGCCGGTCGTAGCCGATGAGCACCTCGTCCCAGCGGGCCAGGAAACGACCGGGCGCCGGTTCATCCCCGGACGCCAGCGGCGCGTCGACGAGGTCGACGAGGTCGCGCCCGTCCGGGTCCCGGAACGCCCGGGCCAGACCGCCCAGTGCGGCCACGGCCGTCCGGACCCGGGACAGGCGAGGCTGGCCGATCCACTTGGCGATATCGCCCAGCGAGGCCGGTCCGAAGGCGCCCAGATAGCGCTCCACGGCGATGCGGAGCGCCTCGTCCGGGTCGGGCGCCGCCGCCCCGGGGAGCCAGGCGCTCGCGTCGATGTAGCGCGGCTTGGCGAACGAGCCCCATCGGCCACTGGGCGGAACGTGGACGAGCCAGCCGTGCGAGTCGGCCATCCGGAAGGCGACGTGCGGCACGCCCGACGGGACCTTGCCCTCGAGGGCACGGTCCGGCAGGACCTCCTCGATGTGCGCCTCCAGCTCGGCGAGCGTCCGTGGCTCGTTCGCGAAGTCGAGGACCCGCCGGTGCAGGTCGGCCGTCCGGACGCCGGCCCGATCGGCGCTCGGTCGCCAGCCGGCCGTTCTCGCGACCGAGGACGCCACGGATAGCGCCGGGTAGTCCGCGGCGGTCACGACGTGAAGCGTCGCCCGGATGACCGTCGCCTTCACCAGCGACCGGTCGGCGAGGGCGCCCTCGAGGTCGTCGATGGCGAACCGGCCCAGCCGCGACCAGAGCGCGATGTACGGCGAGTTCGGGTACTGGGCCTGCAGGCCGGCGAGCCGACCCACCGCGCTCACGACATCGTCCGGGGAACGTTCGAGGAGCGACTGACGAAGCAGGGTCGTCCGGTTGAGCCGGCGGGCGCTGAGCTCGGGCGGGCTGGCGGACATCGGTCGACTGGCCCTCGGGACGTGGCGTCGGGGTCGGATCGCCGACGCGCTCGGGCATCGTAGCCGCGTCCGGACGGACCCCGCCCGGACCGGGACGGCCGATCGTTCCTTAGACCACGGTCATCGCCCGGTCCGGGCTGAGGATGAACGGCGGCAGGTAGGCCGGCACGTTGGAGAGCGGCAGGACGTCCGGATGCAGGTCGATGCCGAGGGCGTTCGTCATGAACCGCCGGCGCGCCTGGATCCGGGCCCAGGCGTCAGGGAAGCCCGCGGCGAACGCCGCCCGCATCGGTTCGTCGGCGAGGGCGACGCCGTCCTCGATGTTCGTCGTGAAATAGGGCGTCCCGGTGGCCGGGATGATGTCGACCTGGAAGACCATGCCCGACCGGAGCTCGATGGTGGATCCCCGCGCGATGGGGGAGTTGACCCATTCGTCGAGCGAGAGCTGGTGGCCGGGGTTCAGGAAGATCCCGAAGAACGGGTCGCCCAGGTGGCGCTCGACGATCGCCGCCAGCGCGCCGCCGGTCTGGCCGACGTGCATGGCCTCGTACCACTCGGCGACCGCCGCGAAGTACGGTCCCACGAGCTTGTCCACGTAGTCGCCGATCCCGGCGGGCAGCCCGGCGCCGTCCTCGACGACGAACCCAGCCCGGCAGGTGAGCGCGCCCCACACCCCGAAGGCCGTCGTGAACCGGTCGCCCCGCTCGATGCGCCGGTCGCCCGGGCTGGGCAGGCCGAACGTCGCACGCGGACCGGCGGTCAGCATCGTGTGGCAGGACAGGGGCATCCCGTTCCAGCCAAGCAACCGCACCGCTTCCCGCTCGCGCATCCCCGGCCGGACGCCCCGGAGCACGTTGAGCACCCCGTTCGAGGTCTGGCATGAGGCGTACTCGAACGCGGCGATCTGGTCGACCTCGTTGATGACCCGGAGGCCGTCGGCGGCGTCGATGAGGAGGTCCGTGGCGTTCTCCACCAGTCCGGACGGGCCGGTCATCGCCCGGAGCTCGTCCGCGAGGTACGACGGGATGTCGAGCATGTCCGGTCGGGCATAGGTCTTCCAGCCCACGACGCCCACCCGGTGCCCCGGCCGGACGCCCTCGTCGGCGAGGATCGCGCCCAACGGCCGAGACCGGTCCCGCGGCTGACTGGGCAGGCTGAAGTCCTGGAACATCGCCCGGCGCATCGGGAGGGGCGCCGCGCCGGCCAGGCCGAAGCACTCGTTGCCCACGAGGATCGCCGGGTCACCGGTCGGCCCGACGACGAGGAGCGCCTCCTCGAACCGCGGGTCGAAGCCCGTGAGCCAGGCCATCGAGGCGCTGTGCTCGCGGTCGGCGTACACGAGGACGACCTCGAGGCCGCGGGCGCCCGCTCGTTCGCGCAGGCGCCCGACCCGGTCGGCGTAGCGGGCGGCCGGGATCTCCGGCTCGACGTCGGGCATCCCGAAGTCGGGCAGGTCCACCCGCGCGAGTCGCGCCCTCGACATCCGTGCCTCCTCGCCGTTCCCGCTGGCCGTCCCGCGCCGTCCCTACGTCGGCGGCGACCAGGGCCGGGCTGTCGTCGCTCCCCGCTCCAGATCGTAGAACCCGTTCGCGTTCACGTGGAGCCACGGGCCGAACGCGCCGTCCGGCCACTCCACGCGGACGTCGGCATCGTGCGCCGACCCGAGGCCGACATGCACGAAGCCGAGCTGCCCGCCGATGTGACCGCCCCCGATCGTCATCTCGATCCGGGTCACCTTGTCGCCCGTGCGGACCTCGATCCACGCCCCGATCGCGTCCACGTTCGGTGCCGGCTCGCTCGGACGGAGGGCGAGCCAATCGCCCATGGGTGCCGGCCCGGCGGCGTCGCCCGAGCCGGTGTTCCGCCACACGGTCGTCCGGTCGCCCAGGTTGACCTCGACGAGGTCGAGGAGCCCGTCGAGGTTGAAGTCCGCGAGGGCCGCGCCACGCCCGCGGGCGAAGTCCACGATCCCGGCCCTGTCGGCCGCCTGGACGAACGTCCCGTCGGCCTGGCCGAGGAACAGGTCGCTCGGGTCGCGGGAGGCGAAGTCGGCCTGGGCGCTCACGTTGCCCTTCGAGACGAACAGGTCGATGAACCCATCGTTGTTCACGTCCGCGAACTCGGGATGCCAGGCGGTCGAGGGGAGCACGTCGCCGCCGGTGAACGGCTGGGCAGCCGTGACCCCGCGCGCGAGGGCGATGTCCCGGTACACCGGATCGGCCGGCCCCGAGGCGAGTGTCTGGAGCTTGTTGTCGGCCTGGCTGGTGAGGTAGAGGTCGGGGTAGCCGTCGCCGGTCACGTCGTAGCTGGCGATGCCCATCCCCCAGATGTGGACCGGGACCCAGCCGTCGGCGGCGGTGTACAGGCGGGGCGGCTCTCCGGGCGCGACCCGCCAGAGTTGCTCCTCGGCATCCGCCGCGTACTGGCGGTCGTTCGTGACCCGCAGGTCGCGCCGGCCCGACCGATCCCAGTCGCTGAACAGCATCGACAGGCTGCAGTAGCCGGGCGACAGGGTGGTCGGCGACCCATACGACGTCCCGCCGGCGGCCGGCCGGATGAGGGTGTCGGTGTCGCAGTCGAACGTGTGCTCGCCGGACGGGTCGAGCTTGAGATAGTGACCCAGGGCGATCGTCGGCAGGGCCGCGCTGCCCTCCCACGAGGCGCTGAACGCCGTCGTCCAGCCGGTGCCCCCGTCGAACGACCAGCGCTCGTTGGCCCGCTCGAACCGGCAATCGCCGAGGCCGCGCAGGAGGTCCACGCCGCCGACGCGGAGGACGGCCAGGTCGACCAGTCCGTCGCCGTCGATGTCGATCGGGTAGGCGCCCATCACGCCGGACACGTCGGTCAGCGGATCGGGCAGGGCGGTGAATCGGAGCGCCCCGCCGACCGGGCTGTCGTCGCGGTACAGCGCGGCCGGGTTGCTCCCGCCGGCCAGGTACATGTCCGGCCTGCCGTCGGCGTTGCAGTCGAAGACCGCGACGCCCCCGCCGACGAAGTAGTTCGATCCGCCGTCGTACGTGTGGTCGACGCCGGCCGCGTTCGACTCCTCGACGTAGTGCGGAGCGCGCACGGCACTCGCCGACCCATCGCCCAGGACTCCGGCACTCACTCCGATCAGGGCGACGGCCACGATCGCGATCGCGACGCCGCCGGCCGCGAGCGCCGTGGGTCGAACGTTCACCCGCTCAGGCCGCCGTCCCCGCGAGCGAAGGACCGGACGTCCTCATCGACCCTGGGCGTTGGCCCGGGCGGCCTGTTCGAGGTCGAACAGCGTCGCGACGTTCCCGCGACTGAATGCCAGGTCGACCCGGGGCGGCGTCCCGTCGAGGATCGCCGCGGTCAGGTCCTCCACCTCGGCCAGGACCTGGTCGGCGTCGGGCACCTCGATCGGCGTGGGCGCCTCGTCACGCCACATCGTCAGGCTCGCCGGCGGCCCGTACGGCCGGGGCAGGAACGGGTGGTCGAGGACGATGGTCGCGTCGCGGCCGACGATCTCGATCCGCTCGCGATGGGGCGCCGCGAACCCGCTGTCGAACTGGGCGAACGGGCCGCCGGGGAAGTGGAGCTGGCCCAGGAATGTGCGGTCCACGCCCCGCTCGTCGAAGCGGGCCCATGCGGTCACCCGGTCGGGCTCGGTGCCGACGACCCGGCGGGCCATGCTCACCGGATAGCAGCCCACGTCCCAGACCGATCCGCCACCCATCGTCGGGTCGACCCGGACGTCGGCCTCGTCGGTGAGGTTGAACGAGAACGTGCCGTTGATGAGCTCGAGGGGACCGAGCGCGCCACTCTGGACGATCTCGAGGGCCCGCAGGATCTGCGGATGGTGGAGGTACATGAACCCCTCGACCGCGATCCGGCCCGTCCGCCGGCATGCGTCGGCGATCGCGTCCACCTCGTGCGCCGCCAGGGCGATCGGCTTCTCGCACAGGACGTGCTTGCCGGCCTCGAGCGCCCTGATCGTCCAGGGCACGTGCAGGTGATTGGGTGTGCCGATGTAGACGACGTCGACGTCCGGCGAGGCGACGAGTGCCTCGTAGGACGGGAACGCGTTCGGGATGCCGTAGCGGCCGGCGTAGGCGGCGGCCCGCCCGGCGTCTCTACTGCCGACGGCGGTGACCTCGCCCCGCTCGGACCGGCCGACGGCGTCGACCATCCGGGTCGTGATGCGGCCCGGGCCGAGGATGCCCCAGCGGAGGACCGTCACGGGGCGCTTGCGGGGTTGCTTGGCGCCGCGCCGGACGTGGTCACGCCGCGGATGATACCCCACGGGGTTTGTCATACTGGACAACGAATCGCGACCCGTGTGGACCGGTCTCGTGCATGGGTGCGACCCACCGATCATCCGGCCACCGATCATCCGGGGGTTCGTCCATGGCGGAAGCGCGTGTCGGACTCGTCGCGGGCGTCGACTCGTCCACCCAGGCGACCAAGGTCGTCGTCATCGACCCGGAGACCGGGCGCCGGGTTGCGATCGGTCGCGCGGCGCACGTCGTGACCGGCAGGGACGGTGCCCGCGAGAGCGACCCCGGGACGTGGTGGACCGCCCTGCGCGACGCCCTGGCCCAGACCGGCCGCGCGCGCGACGTCGTGGCCATCTCGATCGCGGCCCAGCAGCACGGCCTCGTCACTCTCGACGGGCGCGGCCGGCCGGTCCGCGCGGCCGTCCTGTGGAACGACACCCGGTCGGCGCCCGACGCCGAGGCGCTCGTCGCGGCCTGGGGCCCCGCGGCGTGGGCCGAGCGGGCCGGCAGCGTGCCCGTCCCGTCGTTCACGGTGACGCGCTGGGCCTGGCTCCGGCGCACGGACCCGACCGCGGCGGCCGCGACCCGGGCCATCCGGCTGCCCCACGACTACCTCACCGAGCGGCTGTGCGGGCGCGGCGTCACCGATCGCGGCGACGCCTCGGGGACGGGCTGGTGGTCGACGGCAACGGGTACCTACGCCCGGCCGGTGCTCGACCTGCCCGCGGTCGCCCTCGACGAGGCGATGCTCCCCCAGGTCGCGGCACCGCGCGAGATCGTGGGCCGGGTGCGGCCCGACGCGGCCGCCGAGCTCGGCCTCGGGAAGGACGTCCTCGTCGGCCCGGGGACCGGCGACAACATGGGCGCAGCGCTCGGACTCGGGCTGCGGCCGGGCGAGCCCGTCGTGAGCCTGGGCACGTCCGGAACGGCCTACCTCGTGACCGACCGGCGGCCGGCGGACCCGTCCGGCGTCGTCGCCGGGTTCGCCGATGCGACGGGCGGCTTCCTGCCCCTCGCGTGCGTCCTCAACTGCACGGTCGCGGTGGACCGCGTGGCGGGCTGGTTCGGCCTCGAGCGCGAGGCCGTCTCGCCGTCGGGCGAGGTCGTCGTCCTGCCCTGGTTCGACGGGGAGCGGACGCCGAACCTGCCCGGCGCCAGCGCGACGATCGTGGGCCTCCGCCAGTCGAGTGGCCCGGGAGCGATCCTGATGGCCACGTACGAGGGGATCCTGGCCGGCCTGCTCGATGGCCTCGACCGGATCGGCCAGCTGTGCGGCGGGCTGGCCCCCGGCGCACCGATCGCCCTCATCGGCGGCGGCGCCGAGGGTTCGGTCTGGCAGGCCACCGCTCTCCGCCTGTCCGGGCGGGCGGTCAGGCTGGCGGCCGAACCGGAGCTCGTCGCGCTGGGGGCCGCGGTCCAGGCGGCGTCGCTCCTCAGCGACGAGGACGGCCCGGCGATCGCTCGCCGCTGGGCGGCCGGCGCGTCCGGCCGCGACCGGATCCTCGAGCCCGTGGCGCAGGATGTCGATACGCTCGAACGCATCCGCCGCGTCCGCGACCGCGTGACGGGGCTCGCGACCATGGACGGTTCCGGCTGAGCGTCGCTCCGGAGACAGCGTGCATCGCGACCCGGGATCACGCGGCCCGGAGACCCTTGACACCGCAACCGGGGTAGTAGAGTCTGTGGCGCGCGCACATTTGAAAGAGAGGAACACAAACCACGTGGCGATTCGGCAGATCGTGATCGGGCAACGGAGCGAGACCGTTCGCCGGGCGAATCTGAGCGCGATCGTCCGTGAGCTGCACGTCCGTGGGCCGCTGTCGCGATCCGAGCTCGTCGCCCTGACCGGGCTGACCCGGAGCGCGATCCGGAGCCTCATCGGCGAGTTCGTCGACGCCGGCCTCGTGTCCGAGGAACGCAACGCCCCGCTGGGGACGCCGGGCCGTCCGTCCGCCCTGGTCCGGATGAACCCGGAGAGCGCGGTCGTGCTGGCCCTCGAGATCTCCGTCGATTCGCTCGCTGCCGCGGAGGTGGGCCTGGGCGGCGAGGTCCTCGACCTGGTCCGGGTGGATCGGCCGCGCGGCCACTCCTCGGTCGACGACATCGTCACCGACCTCGCCGAGCTCGCCGCCGAGATCCGCGCCCGCCGGCCGTCGAGCGATCCGTACATCGGCGTCGGGGTCGCGATCGTGGGCGTCGTCCGGCGCATCGACGGCTTCGTCTCGATGGCCCCGAACCTCGGCTGGCGCGACGTGCCGCTCGACCAGCGCCTCGCGTTCGCCCTCGACACGACCGCCCCGATCTCGGTCGCCAACGACGCCGACCTGGGGGCGCTGGCCGAAGTCCGGCGCGGCGCCGCGATCGGCGCGGAGGACATCCTGTTCATCCATGGTGAAGTCGGCGTGGGTGGCGGGCTCATCGTCGGCGGCAAGCCGCTCACGGGCGTGGCTGGCTACGGCGGCGAGGTCGGCCACATCCCGGTCAACCCGAACGGCTCAGCCTGTCGCTGTGGGTCGGTCGGCTGCTGGGAGACCGAAGTCGGCGAGGGAGCCCTGCTCCTGAGGGCCGGCCATCCACCCGGCGGCGGCCGCCTCGAGGTCGCTGCCGTGCTCAGGGAAGCCGAGGCCGGCTCCCACGCGGCGCTCAGCGCCCTGGACAACGTCGGCCACTGGCTCGGCTTCGGCCTGGCCGGCCTGGTCAATATCTTCAACCCCCGGCTCGTCGTCCTCGGCGGGCTGTTCGGGCGGATCCACCCGTTCGTGGCCCGGACGATCGCCGCAGAGCTCGACCGGCGGGGGCTGCCCGCGCCGCGTGAGATCGTCCGGGTCGTCCCGGCGTCGCTCGGGGTGGATGCCCCGCTGCTCGGTGCCGCCGAGCTCGCGTTCGACCCGCTCCTGGCGGACCCGGCGAGCTGGCTCCGTCCCCGGACATCCATCCCGGAACTGGCGAGCGCGTGACCGTGGCCACGCCGTTCCGCCTCCGCTCCGACGTCGCGTTCCCACCGGCCCCTGCGGCCGCGTCAATCAGGACCATCGCCGTCGCGGCGCTCGATGCGTCGCTCGGGTTGCGGTGAGGGGAGGGTTGGTAGACTAGGCCGATACTCAGACAGATCCTTACGACAAGGAAGACCCCGGAGGAGGAGAAACACATGTTCCATCGCCGAATCGCGGCGTTGGTTGCGATCAGCGCGATCGCAGCATCAGCTTGTTCAGCGGCAGCCACGCCCACGCCGGCTCCGGCCACGGAGGCCCCTGCCACGCAGGCCCCGGCGACCGAGGCCCCCGCGACCGCAGCGGCAGGCTGCAAGGTCGGCGTCTCCTGGAACAACTACCAGGAAGAGCGCTGGGCCAAGTGGGATGAGCCGGCCATCAAGGCGGCGCTCACCGCCGGCGGCGCGACCTACGACTCCAACGACGCCAAGTCGTCGGCGACCACGCAGGCCAGCAACGTCGAGACGCTCATCGCGAACGGCGCGAAGGTCGTCATCATCCTCGCCCAGGACGGCACGGCCATCAAGCCGTCGGTCACCGCTGCGCTCAACGCGGGCGTTCCGGTCATCGCCTACGACCGCCTGATCGAGGATCCCAAGGTTCTCTACATCACGTTCGACAACGTCCTCGTCGGCAACCTGCAGGCAACGGCGGTCTTCGCCGCCGCGCCGACCGGTACCTACGCGGTCATCAAGGGCAACAAGGCCGACGCGAACGCGGACTTCCTGCGCAGCGGCATGGACCAGGTCATCAAGGCCGCGGTTGACTCCGGGGCGATCAAGATCCCGGCGGGCAACGAGGTCTACACGGACAACTGGGATCCGGCCAAGGCCCAGACCGAGATGGAGCAGATCCTGACGGCAAACAACAACAAGATCGACGCCGTTCTCTCCGAGAACGACGGCATGGCCGGCGGCGTCATCGCCGCGCTGAAGGCCCAGGGACTCGCCGGCAAGGTGCCGGTGTCCGGCCAGGACGGCGACACCGCTGCCCTGAACCGGGTCGCCCTCGGCACCCAGACCGTCGACGTCTGGAAGGACGCCCGACTGCTCGGCAAGACCGCCGGCGAGGCCGCGGTCGCGCTGTGCGCGAACCCCGACACCAGCAAGGTCAGCGGTGCGTCGCCGTTCACGACGCCGGGCGGCAACTCGGTGAGCTCGATCCTGCTCAAGCCGGACCCGATCACCAAGGCCAACCTCAAGGACGTCCTGGACGCCGGGTGGATCACCAAGGCGGACCTCTGCAAGGATGTCCCCGCGGGTTCCGTCCCCGAGTGCTCGTAGCACCCATCGCGTAACACGTTCATCGATGCGCCCTGCGTCTTCCGACGCAGGGCGCTCGTCTATCCGGATTGCTCTAGGGAGACGCGGCGGTGACTGAGGCCCCAGCTACCCAGGGCGTCACAGGCGATCGACCCGCACCGGCGACGGGAAGCTCGCCCCTGGCCAAGCTCGAGATCGACGGGCGGATGGTCGGCATGACCGGCGCGCTCGCGATCATCTGGTTCGGCTTCAACTACATGTCGAACGGGAACTTCCTGACCCCGCGCAATCTCTGGAACCTGTCCGTCCAGAGCTCGGCGATCGCGATCCTGGCGACCGGCATGGTCCTGATCATCGTGTCGCGCAACATCGACCTGTCGCTCGGGTCACTGCTCGGTTTCCTTGGCTACGTCATGGCGATGGTCCAGGCCATCTGGATCCCGACGACCCTCGGCCTGGGCTACGACCAGCCTTATACGTGGCTCCTGGCGCTGGCGATCGGCATCGTCCTCGGCGCGCTGGTCGGGGCCATCCAGGGCTTCGTCGTCGCCTACGGCGGGGTGCCCTCGTTCATCGTCACCCTCGGCGGGTTCCTCGTCTGGCGGGGTCTCATCTTCCGATTCGACCAGGGCCAGACCATCGCCCCGATGGACAAGACGTTCCAGATCATCGGCGGCGCCCCCGGCGTGGGCTCGGCGGGTGAGGTGGCCAGCTGGGTCATCGGCATCGTGGCCTGCGTCGCGATCGTGTTCACGGTCCTGAGCGGCCGTCGCCGCCGGCGGGCCTACGGCTTCCCGGTGCGCCCGGTCTGGGCGCTCATCGTCGTCCTCGTCGTCGGCTGCGGCGCCGTCCTCGTCGGCGTGTGGGTGGCGAACCACTACTACCTGCCGGCGGCCCTCGCCACGCAGTACGCGAAGGATCACGGCATCACCGAGCCGCCCGGCGGCCTGCTCATCCCGGTCGGCATCTCGTGGCCGGTGCTCATCATGATCGGAGTCACCCTGGTCATGACCATCATCGCGACGCGCCGCCGGTTCGGGCGCTACGTCTTCGCGATCGGCGGCAACCCCGACGCGGCCGAGCTCGGCGGCATCAACGTCAAGCGCACGGTCGTGGGCACATTCGCCCTCATGGGCATCCTGTGCGCCATCAGCGGTGCCTTTCTGACCGCCCGCCTCAACAGCGCGGTCACCGGCCTGGGCGTCCAGTCCGAGCTCTACGCGATCGCGGCCGCGGTCATCGGCGGGACCTCCTTCTCGGGCGGCATCGGGACGATCCCGGGCGCCGTCCTGGGCGCCGTGGTCATGCAGTCGCTCCAGTCGGGCATGGCCATCGTGGGCGTCGACTCCCCGACCCAGGACGTCGTCGTGGGCATCGTTCTCGTCGGCGCCGTGTTCCTCGACGTGGCGATCCGCCGGCGGACCGCTCGATGACCAGCGAAGGAGCGGTCGTGACGACTCCAGCACCCGGGGCGCCGCCCCTCGTCGAGATGCGCAACGTGTCCGTCGCGTTCGGCGGCGTGCATGCCGTACGCGACGTGACGATCGACCTGCATGCGGGCGAGGTCGTCGGCCTCGTCGGCGGTAACGGCGCCGGCAAGTCGACCCTCATCCGGACCCTGTCGGGGGCCCACAAGGCCGATTCCGGCGAGGTCTTCATCAACGGCAAGCCCGTGACGATCGGCAACCCCCGTGACGCCAAGGCGTATGGCATCGAGACGATCTACCAGACGCTGGCGCTCGCGGACAACATCGACGCGCCGGGCAACATGTTCCTCGGGCGCGAGCTCACCTCGCGGACCGGCTCGCTCGACGACTCCGCCATGGAGAACGCGACCCGCAAGGTCATGGGCCGCCTCAACCCGAACTTCAAGAACTTCAAGTCGCCGGTCCAGTCGCTGTCCGGCGGCCAGCGACAATCGGTGGCGATCGCCCGGGCCGTCCATTTCAACGCGCGCATCCTGATCATGGACGAACCCACGGCGGCCCTCGGCCCGGCCGAGACGGCCCAGGTGCGCGACCTCGTCAAGCAGCTCAAGGCCGAGGGGATCGGCATCTTCCTCATCAGCCACGACATCCACGACGTGTTCGACCTGTCCGACCGGATCGCCGTCATGTACCACGGCCGGATCGTCGGCATCGTGGACAAGAACACGACGACCACGGACGACATCCTCGGGATGATCATCCTGGGCAAGCGGCCGGCCGAAGCGACCAAGTCGGAGCTGGAAGTCGCCGACCTCGCCTAGGACGAGGCGAGGTCGGGTGCCACCGGCGCGCGTCGTGCCTGCCGCGGTCGAGGCGGCGGGAGTTCTCGTCGCCTCGAGTCAGCTCGGGCGGGCGGCTCGATCGGCGGCCCAGATGTCCTGGTTGACGACGTTCTCGAGGAGCTCCTGGCGGCCCGACCGGGGTGCCGGGTCGATGTCGCCCGTCGCCACGCTCCCGGCCAGCACCTCGAGCAGCGTGTCGCCACTCAGGATCGACGTCCCGAATGTGGTCGTCCAGCCAGCGTATCGCTCGGCGCGGAGGTGCTCGAGTGTCCCGCGCTCGACCATCGCGGCAGCGACGAGCAGGGATCGGGCGAGCGTGTCGATCCCGCCGATGTGGGCGTGGAACAGGTCCGTCCGGTCGAGGCTCTGGCGGCGCAGCTTGGTGTCGAAGTTGAAGCCGCCGGTCGTGAACCCGCCGCCGCGCAGGATCTCGTAGACCGCCAGGGACAGCTCGTCGACCGAGTTCGGGAACTGGTCCGTATCCCACATGTTCTGGTAGTCGCCCCGGTTGGCGTCGACGCTGCCGAAGACGCCGTGGGCGATCGCGTAGGCGACCTCGTGATGGAAGCTGTGGCCGGCCAGCGTCGCGTGGTTGACCTCGAGGTTCAGGCGGTACTCCGTGGCGAGGTCGTGTCGCTCCAGGAAGCCCAGGATCGAGGCTCCGTCGTAGTCGTACTGGTGCTTGGTCGGTTCCTGCGGCTTCGGTTCGATGAGGAGCGTTCCCTTGAAGCCGATGCGGTGCTTGTGCTCGGCCACCATCGCCAGGAACCGGGCGAGCTGGGCCTCCTCGCGGGCGAGATCGGTGTTGAGCAGCGTCTCGTAGCCTTCGCGCCCGCCCCACAGGACGTAGTTCGCCCCGTCGAGCCGCTTGGTCGCCTCGAGCATCGCCTTCACCTGGGCCGCGGCATAGGCGAAGACCTCGGGATCGGGGTTGGTGGCGGCGCCGGCTGCGTAGCGGGGATGGCTGAACAGGTTGGCCGTGCCCCACAGGAGCTTCCGGCCGGTCCGGGCCATGTGCGCGGCGGCCTCGTCGATCATGGCGTCGAGGTTCGCCTTCGTCTCGGCGAACGTCCGGCCCTCCGGGGCGATGTCGCGATCGTGGAAGCAGAAGTACGGGACGCCGAGCTTCTCGAGGAACTCGAACGCGGCGTCGAGCTTCGCTCGGGCCGCGATCATCGGGTCGAGACGCGGATCGAGCCACGGCCGGTCGAATGTCCCGACCCCGAAGACGTCCGATCCCGGCCAGTTGAACGAGTGCCACAGGCAGACCGCGATCCGGAGGTGGTCCTCCATCCGCTTGCCCAGCACGAGCCGGTCGGGCTCGTAGACCTTGAACGAGAGCGGCTCGGTCGAATCGAGCCCGCCGAACGGGATCGCCCCCGCCACGTCCGAGAAGAATCCGTCGCTCACGCCCGACCCTCCGTGCACCGGCCGACCCTCCGGTGGGGTCGGCTCGCCATCCGCTGCGAGCTTATCGCATATTTGTGCGGGACGAAGACAAAATCGGTGCAGCGTGCGCCGGCCGTCGCCATCTCGTGACCCAGGAGCCGCCGGCGCGGCGGCCGACGGTCGCAAGCTGGCGACTTCGATCCGGGGCAGGTGAGGCGTCAGGCCGCCGCTTCACCGCCCCCGCGCGGTTCGCCGACCTCGATGGGGTTGTTCAGCGGATCCGCGCTCCACTCGAACCAGCCACCGTCGTAGACCGCGATCCGGGGCCAGTCCATGAGCAGGGCGTAGAACCAGGTCTCGGACGCCCGCCACCCGGTCCCGCAGTAGAACGCCACGTGCTTGTCGGGAGTGATGCCGGCCTCGGCCCAGTTCGCGGCGATCTCCGGGTACGCGCGCATCGTGTTGTCGATGTTGCGGTAGTGCTGCATGTGATACGCGTCTGTCCCGCAGTTGCCCCACACGTCGCCGGCGATCCGGCCGGCCGGGCCGATGTAGTTGTAGCCGCTGACCGCGCCGATGTGCTCGCGCCAGGTCCGCACGCTGACGAGGGCGCCCAGGTCGTCGGCGATGATCTCCTTGGCCTCGTCGATGTCGACGATGTAGTCCGGGCGAAGCGGGATCCGGGGTCCGAAGCCGGCCGCCGGCGACGGGTCGCGCGGGACGGTCTCGAGGGGGTGCCCGCCGTTGACCCACCAGTCGTAGCCACCGTCCAGGAGTCGAACATCGGTCACGCCGGCGTAGCTCAGGATGAGCGCGGCGCGGGTGGCGGCGATCTGCCCGGCTCGCCGGCCCGGCCACTTCTCGTTCGCGTCGCCGACCGTGTCGCGGCCATACAGCACGACCGTCGTGTCGGCCGTGATGCCGAGGGAGAGGAGGGTCGCCTCGATCTCGGCGGGCGAGCGGCGGTTCCAGTCCTCCGGGTCCTCGAGCCGGTTCGTGTCGAGGTAGAGCGCCCCCGGCAGGTGGTTCTCCGCGTACTCCTCGGGGACCCCGAAGTTCACGTGGAAGAGCAGGTAGCCCGTCCCGCCGTAGGTGTCCGGCGACGCCGCCGTCGATCAGCTCGCGCAGCCAGTCGGTGTGCACGAGCTTGTGGTACTGGGGCAGGCGCTCGACCGGCAGGCTCGGGTCGGCCGCCCAGGCCGGGAAGCCGGCGTCGTAGGTGAGGACGTCCGTCAACCCCGCGGCCTCGAGGCGGTCCCGGAGTCCGATCGTGTCGGATGCGCCGTCGCCGTAGACCACGACCGTGCGGTCCCGGGTGACCGCCTTCGCATCAAGCTGACGCTCGATCTCGGCATCGTCGACGCTCGTCAGCCAGGCGCTCGGGAAGGCGACCGCGCCGGGGATGTGGCCGCCGCGGGGCTCGGCATGGAGGCGCCACCCGTTGAAGGCGGCCATCGGCCGGACGTCGACGACCGTCAGGCCGGGCCGACCGAGCCGGTCACGCAGATCGTTCGTGGTGATCGTGGTCATCTCGTGGTCCCTTCGGGCTGTGGTCCTGGGGCGATGACGGCGAGCGAGGAGCAACAAAAAACCCCTGCTCGAGCAGGGGAGAGGGTTCGGTCCTGCGCCGGCTCGCGGCGCCCGGCGCTCAGCTACACGACCCTCCCCGCCCGGGACAGAGGCAACAGAGACAGCGCTTGCCGGTGCGGGTCGGGACGTCCATGAGATTCGGCATTCTCGCAGGGTAGAAGGCGATACGCAAGACTCCGGCGGGCACCATCGGTCGCGACGGCGCGGGCGGCCCTGGACGGCGCCAGGAACGTTCATCCACGGCCGCCCGTCCGGCGGACGGTTGCTCTCGACCGCGCGTCGTGCCACGATGCCGGTCCGGCGCCGCGACCGTCCGCGGCCACACCATCCGGGGAGGCATCCGATGGTCGACAACTACGATCGCACGGACGTTCCGGGCTCCGATGTCCACGGCTCGGAACCCGACGTCGGCGGCTCGATCACCGTCGATTCGGACGGCCACGTCCGGAAGATCGAGGTCGACGTCCACGTCCCGGGGACGGCCGACGGCTCAAAGCCCGCCCACTGGGAACACACCGACGACCCATCGCACCCGGACCACAAACAGCCCTGGGTGCCCGACCTGCGCGATCCGGACGAGCCCGTCTACAACCCGCTGCCGGTCCCGCCCGGTTGGGTCCGCGATCCCGCGACCGGAGTCGACCACCCGGACTTCAGCGGCCAGCACCCGGCCGACGAGGCGCCGAGCGGAGGTGACGTCCCGATGTCCGAGCCGGGCGACTACCCGACGCCGGACCCGGACGAGCAGCTCGCCTGACGGTGACCGGCGGCCACGTGCCGTCGTGCGTCAGGCGCCGGACTTCGTCCGTCAGTCGCCGGACTCGAGCCACCACGCTTCCGGATCGGCCAGCGCGGCGAGCAGAACGCCCTCGCGCAGGCCGTGCGGGCTGACCCGGGTGGACGCCAGGCCGTAGCGGTCGAGGATCGCGCCGAGCAGCAGCCCGCCGGGCGCGAGCAACCGGATCCGGGCCGGATCGTCGTCGTGACGCCGGGCGAAGGCACCGGCGTCGGTGCGGAGCAGGGACGCGATCGTCTTCGAGATCGCGTCGCGCTCCAGGACGGCGTCGCCGTGGCCGCGCCCAGGGCCCTCGGCCAGCGAGGCCAGCCGCCGCGCGGTCCCTCCGACCGTCAGTGCCATGCCCGGTCGCTCATGCGGCGGGTCCGGCAGCGTCGCGACGACGGCGTCGACGCGCGCCTCGAGGGCGCGCCAGCCGTCCTCGTCGATCGGGTCGGCCACGGCGGCCGCGAGCACGCTGGAGCCGACCGCCAGGGATCGGGTCGAGCGGGGTGTCCCGTCGTGGAGGTGGACCACCTGGGTGGATCCACCGCCCAGGTCGACGAACAGCGACGGCCCGAGCGCGGCGATGTCGTCGGCGCAACCCAGGACGCCGAGGTGCGCCTCCTGCTCATCGGTGAGCACCCGGATCGCGATCCGGTACTGGTGCTCGAGGTCAGCCACGACGGCCGGCCCGTCCGGGGCGGCGCGCAGTGCCGCGGTCCCGACCACCGAGATCGTGCTCGCGTCGTGAGCACCCACGAGGAACCGGGCGATTCCGTCGCCGAGGGCCGTGCGGGCCGCCCCCACGCCGCCGGTCTCGGCGAGGCAGCGTCCGAGCTCGATCAGGACCGAGTCGGTCCGGACGCGATTGAGGCGGATCTTCCTGCCGCGCCGGACGACGTCGGCGACGAGAAGGTTGATCGTCGCGCTGCCGAGGTCGATGACCGCGCGGCGGCCGCTCCGGTGGGTCGTCACGCGGCCAATCAGACCACGCGCGGACCGGACCGGCAAGGGCGCCCCGGGAGCGACGGCATCGTCGGGCGGGACAGCCCGAACAGGATGCACACGTCCCGAACACCTGCCGTTGACGAATCGCGTCCATGGTCTTGACGCCCGGACCTACCGGGACGTTAATGCGCAAAGCGAGCGAAAGAGCCCGACAGCTGTCGTCGGGCCACTCGCGTGACAGCCATCGCGAATGTCCCGGAGGAGGAGCCACGCGCGACGGTGGCGTTCGCGTTCGCAGCCCAACCCCAGCAGATGGAGAAGGAATTGACCACGAAACCCAGCCGGTCCAGGTTCCTCGTCGCGCTCGCAGCGGTCCCTCTCGCCCTCTCGGCGTGCAGCGCGGCGGCGACGCAGGCACCGACCATCACGATCCCCGGCGTTCCGCAGTCACTGGTCGACGCGGCGCGGGCCGAGGGCAACCTGACGACGATCGCCCTGCCGCACTCGTGGTGCGACTACGGCGACCTCCTGAAGAACTTCTCGGACGGGTTCGGGATCAAGATCAACGAGCTCAACCCGGACGGCGGCTCGAAGGACGAGATCACGGCCATCGAGGCCAACAAGGACAACAAGGGCCCGGCCGCACCGGACGTCGTCGACGTGGGCCTGTCCTACGGCCCGACGGGCAAGACGGCCGGCGACTTCCAGGCGTACAAGGTCGCGACCTGGGACTCGATCCCGGCGACGGCCAAGGACGCTGACGGCTTCTGGTACGGCGACTACTACGGCGTGCTCGCCTTCGAGGTGAACACGGCCAAGGTGCCCAATCCTCCCCAGGACTGGAACGACCTCCTCAAGCCTGAGTACAAGGGCCAGGTCGCCCTCGCCGGCGATCCCACCGTCTCGAACCAGGCCACCTCCGGCGTCTGGGCCGCGGGCATCGCCACCGGCGGCTCGCTCGACGACGCCGCGCCCGGCCTCACCTTCTTCAAGAAGCTCAACGATGCCGGCAACTTCGTGCCGATCATCGCGAAGACCGCCAACGTGGCCTCGGGCGACTCCCCGATCCGCATCGCCTGGACGTACAACGCCCTCGCCGACAAGGATTCACTCAAGGGCAATCCGCCCATCCAGGTCGTCGTCCCGAAGTCGGGCCGGTTCGGCGGGATGTACGTGCAGGCGATCAGCGCCTACGCGCCGCACCCGAATGCCGCCAAGCTGTGGATGGAGTACCTGTACTCCGATGCCGGCCAGAACACCTGGCTGAAGGGTTACTGCAACCCGATCCGCTACGACGACATGGCCACCAAGGGGACCCTCGATCCGGCGGCCAAGGCGGCCCTCCCGGACACGTCCGGCGCCCTGCTCCCGACCCTCGACCAGATCACCAAGGCGACCGACGTGATCGCCAAGGGCTGGCCGACCACGGTCAACGTCACCGTCAAGTAGGCACCTCTTCGAGGTCCTGACCGAGAAGCGGCGATGACCGCCGCGTCAACGCTCGATGCCCCGGACGCGCCATCGGCGCGCCCGGGGCGACGCTTCACCTGGGCCTGGCTCGGCGTCATGCCGTTCCTCGTGTTCGCCTTCGCCTTCCTCGTCCTCCCGACCATCTACCTCCTGGCCGGCAGCTTCCAGAACCTCGCGGTCGCCCGGAACGATCCGGCCCACGGCGCGTTCACGCTCGACAACTACAGCGCGCTGTCCACCCCGAATCTCGCCGAGTCGTACTTCGCGAGCCTCGAGATCAGCGCGGTGACCGCGATCGGCGGGGGCATCTTCGGCTTCCTGCTCGCGTACGCGGTCATCATGGGCGGCCTGCCCAGGTTCCTGCGCTCCGCGCTCACGACCTTCTCAGGCGTCGCGGCGAACTTCGCCGGGGTTCCGCTCGCGCTCGCCTTCACGTTCACGCTCGGGGCCTCGGGCATCCTGACTCCGCTCCTGCAGGGGTTGGGGGTCAAGATCGACATCTACTCCAAGTCGAGCCTCGAGCTTGCCTACATGTACTTCCAGTTCCCGCTCATGGTCCTCATCATCGCGCCCGCCATCGACGGGTTGCGCAAGGACTGGCGGGAGGCGTCCGAGAACATGGGCGCGAGCGCACTCCAGTACTGGCGCTACGTCGCCCTGCCGATCCTGCTGCCCTCGCTCCTGGGCACGGTCCTCCTGTTGTTCGGGAACGCGTTCGGCGCGCAGGCCACCGCGTTCGAGCTGAGCGGCGGCGCGATCAACATCGTCACGATCCAGATCACCCGCCAGATCCGCGGGGACGCGCTGCAGAACGTGGGCATCGGGTACGCCCTGGCGATGGGCATGGTCGCGATCATGGCGATCACGATCGGGGCCTATGCGTTCCTCCAGCGGCGCGCGGAGCGCTGGCAGCGATGAGCGCGAGTCCGCCGCTCGGCCGCCATCCCGACGCCATCGACACCGTCGCGAAGGGCGGTCGACCCGGCGTGGTCAAGCGCCGGCGCGGCCTGGGCATCCTCGTCTGGTGGTTCGTCTTCCTGCTCGGATTCCTGTACTTCTTCCTGCCTCTCATCGGGACCTTCGCATGGTCCATGCGGTCCCAACCACTCTTCTCCGCGTATGCGATCGTGGTCGACGACCCGCAGTTCGCCAAGACCCTGTTCTACTCGTTCCTCATCGGGATCATCACGATCGTGGTCAGCTCGATCATCATCGTGCCGACGGCCTTCTGGGTCCGGCTGCGCCTGCCCCGCCTGCGCCCGTATATCGAGTTCATCACGCTCCTGCCGTTCGTCATCCCGCCGATCATCCTGGTCTTCGGCCTCATCCGCTCGTACAGCGGGGATCCGTTCCCGCTCGCCGGCTCGGACTTCGGGAGCAACGTCCTGCTCGTCGCGGCCTACGTGGTGCTGTCCTTCCCGTACATGTACCGGGCGGTGGACACCGGGCTGCGGTCGATCGACGTGCGCAGCCTGACCGAGGCGTCGCAGAGTCTCGGGGCGGGCTGGTTCACCCTCCTGTGGCGGGTCATCTTCCCGAACCTCCGGGTCTCGCTGCTCAGCGGCGCGTTCCTCACCCTGGCCATCGTCGTCGGCGAGTTCACGATCGCGACGTTCCTGGCGCGGCCGGCGTTCGGCCCGTACATCTCGCTCATCGGCGGCAACAAGGCCTACGAACCCGCCGCCGTGTCGCTCATCAGTTTCGGCCTGACCTGGATCGCGATGGGTCTGCTGACGCTGGTCGGCCGCTCGTCCAAGGACAAGATCCAGATCGCCGGCGCGCACTGAGAGCACGAGAAGAGGACCCGATGACCTTCCTCACCCTGACCGGGATCCAGAAGCGCTTCGGTCTGTCGGTGGCCGTCCAGGACTTCAACCTCGTGGCCGAGAAGGGTGAGTTCGTGTCGTTCCTCGGACCGTCCGGCTGCGGCAAGACGACGACCCTGCGGATGATCGCCGGCTTCGAGCAACCGACCGCCGGGACGATCTCCGTGGACGGCGCCGACATCACGAACCGGCCGGCCAATCGGCGCAACGTCGGGATGGTCTTCCAGTCGTACGCCCTGTTCCCGAACATGACCGTCGCCGGCAACGTCGGGTTCGGCCTGCGGGTGCGCAAACGCCCGAAGGACGAGATCCGCAAGCGCGTGGTCGAGTTGCTCGACCTGATCCACCTGCCCGACAAGGCCGACCGCTATCCATGGCAGCTCTCGGGCGGCCAGCAACAGCGGGTCGCGCTCGCCCGGGCCCTCGCGATCGAACCGCAGGTGCTCCTGCTGGACGAGCCGCTCTCGGCGCTCGACGCGAAGATCCGGGTCATCCTGCGCAACGAGATCCGGGCCATCCAGCGCGAGCTCGGGATCACGACCGTGTACGTGACCCACGACCAGGAGGAGGCGCTCTCGCTGTCGGACCGGATCGTCGTCATGAGCGAAGGTCGGATCGAGCAGATCGGCACGCCGTTCGAGGTCTACAACTTCCCGGCCACGTCCTTCGTGGCGTCGTTCGTCGGGACGCTCAGCCTCATGAGCGGGGTCGTAACCAGCGCGTCCGAGGGACGTATCGCCGTCGACGGCCAGGAGGTCCGCGCGGGTGGGCCGATCGCCGGCGCCCGCGATGGGGCCAGCGTGCCGATCGCCCTCCGCCCCGAGATGCTGTCGATGGGGGAGGGCGGCGGCTCGGATCGGCTCCGTGGCACGATCGTCGACGTGACCTTCCTCGGCTCGGTGGTCCGGATCCGCGTGCGCCTGGCCGGCGGGGCGACGATCCTGTCGGTCGACACCTTCAACGACCCGAACCTCAAGGTGCCCGTCCGCGACGAGGCCGTGACGGTGAGCTTCCCACCGGAGGCCGTACACGTCCTCGAGGCCCCGCCGACGAACACGGCCGAGGAGCTGATCGCCGAGGGGTGACCTCGCCCGAGGCACGCCTCCATCCGCGGCTCGCCGATCTGGACCTGGTCGTCTTCGACAAGGACGGAACGCTCATCGAGTTCCACGCGATGTGGGGCGGCTGGGTGACCGATCTCGCGGACCGGCTGGAGGCCGCGGCCGGGCGGCCGCTCCGCGATGCGCTGTTCCGGGCCATCGGCTTCGATGCGGCGGCCGGCCGGGCCGACCCCCACGGCGGTCTCGCGGCGATGCCCATGGCGGTCCTGCGCCGGTTCGCGGTCGAGGTCGTCGTCGATGCCGGCCTCGCCCGCCCGGCCGCCGAAGCCGCGATGGATCTGGCCTGGCACGCCCCCGATCCGGTCGGCCTCGCCGTACCGGTGACGGACCTCGGACGACTCTTCGGAGCGCTCCACCGGGCGGGCACGCGCGTCGGCATCGCGACGAGCGACGACCGGGGCCCGACCGAACGGACGCTCTCGGCGTTGGGCGTCGGCCATCTCGTCGATGCGACCGTCTGCGCCGACGACGGCGTCCCCGTGAAGCCCGACCCGTCGATGGTGCTCCACCTGTGCGCCCAGCTCGGCGCCGTCCCTGCCCGGACCGCCGTCGTCGGCGATTCCCTGTCCGACCTCCGGATGGGACGATCGGCCGGCGCCGCCCTCTGCATCGGGGTCCTGTCCGGCACCTCGACCGAGGTCGAGCTGGCTCGATCCGCCGACCTCGTCGTGGCGTCGGTGGACGCGCTGGTCAGCCCGCCGGCGCGGCCGGAGCGATCGCGACCCTAGGCCGTCCGGACCCGTCGCCCCACCGGAGGCCGAACGGGCCGCGCGTCCCGCGGTCCCGGGCAGACCCGCGCGAGCTACGGACCCGCCGGGGGGCGCCGGATCGACGCGACGACGAGGAGGATCCCCAGCCCGATGAGGAGGGCCGGCCAGGCGAGGTCCCAGTCGAAGCCGGGGATGAGCTCGGAGGCGAGGATGGCCGCGCCGGCGACCACGAAGAGGACGCCCCAGAACGGGCCGCCCATGCCGCGCTCGGCCCGTCGCGCCTCGCGGCGGGCGTGGCGCTCGGCCCGCCGCGCGTCGCGCGACGATGATCCACCCCAGAGCCAGCCACCCCATGGCTCGGCGCCGCCCGGCGCGGGCGGGGGGCTCGGCGCGAGGCCGGGCGCAGGGGTCGATCCCGGCGGTGGCGGGGTCGGCTCTGGGCCAGGCGGGACGGCCGGGCCGGGCCCGGGTGCCTCGGGGTTCATCGGCAGCCCTCCGCGGGATCGAGCGCGACGCTGCCCGCGTTCGCCGTCGTCGACAGGTCGATCCGGACCGGGGCCGTCGCGAACCCGGGCGACGTCCAGGTCGAGCCGTCCTTCACAAGGCCGGCACCGTCGAAATCGAACGACGACGTGATGTTGCTGTCGTTCGTGCTGAACCGCAGGCCGACGCCGGCCGGCGCGCACAGCCGGATCGATCCGGCGTTGACCGTGACGTCGCCCGTCAGCGAGCTCGCCGGCAGGACGATCCGGGTGTCGCCCGCATTGAGCTTGACGACGAGTCGACTGGCCGTCGCGCCGTCGAGGTCGATCCGCATGTCGCCCGCGTTGATGGTCGTGGAGACGGTCCCGAAGTGCCCGGCCCGGAGGTCGAGATGGCCGCTGCCCGCGTTCAGCGTCGTCGTGAGATCGAGCGTCGCAGCCTTCGGCAGGCCGACGTTCCAGACCTCCCGCGGCCCACCCGTCCCCGGGAAGACGAAGACCCGCTGCCCGCCGCTCCGGATCCGGAGGTCGGCTGGGTCCGTCGAGACGGTGGGCGGCGCGTCGCCGCCGCTCGAGGCGAGCGTCCAGCCGGCCGAATCGGTCATCCGCACGTTCAGGTCGCCGCAGCGATGGTCGAGCGTCACGCGCGCGACGGGGTCGAGCGCTCCGCTCCGTTCCGCCTGGGGCCCGCTCGCCGGCGCGTCGCCACAGGCGATCGCCCCCAGGTCACCCCAGCCGCCGGCCAGGAACCCGCCGCCGATGAGCCCGAACGTGATCGACACGACGAGCCCGCCGACGACCGCGGCCCGGCGTTCCCGCAGGAGCAGCCCGATCCCGCTCCCGACCAGGAGGAGCGGCCAGAGGCGCCACAGCGTGCCCGCCGTGTCGGCGGTGACGAGTCCGCCGCGCACCGCGAGCGGGACGGACCCAAGCACGATGAAGAAGACCCCCCAGCCGAGGAACCGCTGATCGATGCGCATCGTGTCCTCCCTTAGCAGCGTACATGGAGCCGACACCCATGTGCTAGCCTCGGGTCCTCGCCAGACGGTGGCGTCGCTTGGAGTGCATCGATGCGGTTGAGTGAGTGGCGGGCGAGGCCGCCAGTGCGCGAGGCCCTCGGCCCCAGGACCATGGCCGTCGTCGCCCCGGTGCTCGGAACCATGGGCATCGAGGCGGACCCGCAGGCCTGGGTCCAGTGGGGAGACGACCCCGGCACCAAGTACTCGATCTTCGTCCCGCTGCCCGCGGGGCTCGTCATCGTGTCGGTCCGCAACCTTGGAGAGCTCGGGTATCGGGCCGCGGCCAAGATGGTCCGCTGGTCGCGGGTCCAGGTCGGCGACCTGTCGGTCGAGACCGAAGGCACCCACCGGATGATCAGCTTCCAGCTCGAGTCGATGGTCCTCCGGGGGGCGGACGACGTCGCCGACAGCATCGGGCGGTTCGCACTGGTCGTGTTCGCCGCGCTCGAGGGTCGACCCTGGCCGGCCTTCGACGCCCCGGGCCGTCGCCGCACGCCGACCCGGGCCGGAGCCAAGAAGCCCGCCACCAAGGTCGCGAAACCGAACCCGAAGCTTCCGGCCCTGCCGGCCCGGACGGCGACCGGGAGCGGCGACCGACGGGCGACGTCGGCGACCGACCGCCGGCGGGCGCAGGCCTGACCGGCTCGCGCCGTTCCGCCTCGGGCGATCGGTGACGCACCCGTTCAGCGCCATCGTCTTCGACATGGACGGCGTCCTCGTCGACTCCGAGATCTGGTGGGACGAGGTCCGCCAGGCGTTCGCCGCGAAACGGGGCAGGGGCTGGACGTTCGCCGACCGTGCGGCCGTCATGGGCCAGAACTCGCTGGGCTGGGCGCGGGTGATGCGTGACGCGCTCGGCATCGACGAGCCGCTCGAGGCCATCGTCGACGAGGTGGTCGATGCGATGGTCGGGCGATTCGACGACGAGGGCGCGCCGCTGATCGACGGCGCGGTCACCACGGTCCGCCGGCTCGCGGCCACGTACCCCCTCGGCGTGGCGTCGTCGGCCAACCCGCGGGTCATCGAGGCGGCGATGCGCACGTCGGGCCTGCGCGACGCGTTCCGTTCGGTGACGTCGGCCGATGAAGTAGCCCACGGGAAGCCGTCGCCGGACGTGTACCTCCTGGCCGCCGAGCGGCTCGGTGTGGCGCCGGCCGCCTGCCTCGTCGTCGAGGATTCGCTCAACGGCGTTCTGTCGGGACGGGCGGCGGGCATGACCGTGGTCCTCGTCCCGAATGCGTCGGTGCCACCGGCCGCGGGGGCGGAGGCGGCGGCGCACGTCGTGCTCGCGCGCATCGACGAGCTCGACCCGGCGGCGATCCGTGCCCTGACCGCGACCGGCTGACGCGGCCCATCGCTCGTGCCCGACATCCACCCGATCCGCCGGACGATCCGGTACGCGCTGACGCGTGGCGCGTCCACGCTCCTCGTGCACTCGATGCTCCGCGTCTCGGTCGAAGGTCGCGCGCGGCTGCCGAGCGGCCCGTATCTGCTCTGCTTCAGCCACGAGTCGTGGGCCGACCCGTTCCTGCTCATGGCCGTGCTGCCGTGGCGGCCCCGGCTCGCGTTCTTCGGGCCCAAGGAGGAGGACATGACCCAGGGTGGCCGCAACCGGCTCATGCTCTGGGCCGGCAACGCCGTCCCGTACCGGCCGGGCAGGAACGACCTGCTGGAGGCGACCCGCAAGGTCCAGGCGATCTTCAAGGCAGGCGGCGCGCTCGCGATCGCCGGCGAGGGGCGGATCCACGCCCACGAACGGGAGATCCTGCCGCTGTCCGAGGGCGCGGCGTACTTCGCGCTCCGCTCGCGCGTCCCGATCGTTCCGGTCGCCATCAACGGGATGACCTGGTTCAGCATCGGCAGCCGGGTCCGGGTGCGGATCGGCGAGCCCATCGCGACCGAGGGCCGGCCGACGCGCGATGCGGTCGACAGCCTGACCGCGGAGACCTGGGCGGCGATGGCCGCCCTGGCCGCGGACTTCCCGGAGCGGCGCCGCCCCGGTCGGTTCGGGGTCTGGCTGACCGAGCTGTTCAACGACTGGCCGGAGGGCGTCCGTCCGGACTGAAAACAGAACGGATGTTCCACTCCTCGTCGGAGGCGTCGTTCTGGCATACTCGGGCGGACGAGACCATCGAGGAGGTGCCGTGGGCGCGACCGGGCTCGCCGCGAACCCGAAGGAATACCGGGAGCGGCTCGACGAGCAGACCGACGACCAGATCGACGCCTGGGCGTCCGAGCTCATGCGCGACATCGCGATCCGGCGCGGGGTCCTGCGGGTCATCGCCGACTTCCTCCATGCGGCCTCGATCGACGAGCGAGGCTTCGAGCGGGTCTTCGCCGCCGGGGGAGGGCCGCCGGCCGTGATCGGTCGGGACCGGCAGGGACGCCTCCTCGTCCCGGCGATCACCCTCCATGCGCTCGTGCCGGGCATCCGATCCGAGACACCCGACGGCCGAGCCCGGCTCATCGAGTACCTCGTCGAGAATTTCGAGGACCTCGTCTACGTCTGACCCGGCGCGTCCGGGGCGGACGGCGCGGGCCGGCTCGCCGTCCGCGGCCACCGTCCTGGGTGTCGCCCACCTTGTCCATCCGTTCCCGTCGATCCTCACCGCGCTCTTGACCGCCGCCATCGCGGCCCTGGCCGGAGGCGCTCCGGGCGTCGTGGTTCGCCTCGGGCTGGCGATGCTCACGATCCAGTTCGCGATCGGCGCGATCAACGACGTGGCGGACGCCGGTCGGGACCGGCGCGCCAAACGGGCCAAGCCGATCCCCGCAGGCACCGTCTCCCTGAACGGCGCGGCGTTCCTCGGCGTCGCGCTCCTCGTCGTCGGCCTCGTCCTCGCGGGGATCTCGGGGCCCGGGCCCCTGGGTCTCGCAGCGTTCGGGGCAGGCGCCGGGATCGTGTACGACCTCCGGCTCAAGGGCACGCCGGTGTCGTGGCTCGCGTTCACCCTGGGGATCCCGGTCCTGCCGCTCTTCGCCTGGCTCGGCGCGAGCGGCACGATACCCGGCGCCATCCTCGTCGCGGCGGGCGTGGCGGTCCCGGCGGGCGCGGCGCTGGCGTTCGCCAACGAATCGCCGGACATGGAGCTGGACGAGACCGCGGGCGTGTCATCGATGAGCCGGCTTCTTGGCCGGCGCCGGGCCTGGGCGGTCGGGGCGGCCCTCCAGGCCGTCGTGGCGGTGAGTGCCGCGGTCGGGTTCGCCACGCTCGGTGGCCGGCCCGACCTCTGGCCGGTGTTCCTGGCGACGGTCGTCGTGCTGGGCGCGGGCGTCGCGCTGGGCGCCGGCGCGTCCGTACGGCGACGCCAGCGCGGCTGGGAGGTGCAGGCAGTCGCGATCGGCCTGCTGGCCGCCGTATGGCTGGCCGCCGTTCCGCGGCCGGGCTGACCTACTCGCGGGTCTCGCCGCTGCGGACCATCGCGATCACGTTCTCGAGCCGGAGCTTGGCGATCGTCAGGTACTTCGCCAGGTTCGAGCGGTCGGTCGCCCCGATCGCGTCGAGGACATCCGGCGACTGGAGCACGCCGACGAGCTCCTCGATCGAGTCCGACAGCTGGCGCTTCGCCGTCACGAGCGATTCATCGGTCAGAGGCGCTCCGGAGCGCGTGCCCGTCCAGGCGAAGTTCGCGTCAACGACGACGTCGCCTCCCACGGCCCCCTCGGCGACCTCGGCCTCCACGGCGACCGGCTCGACGACGACGCGTGTCCGTCGGCCCTCGACGCGCTCGCGCAGCTTGACCAGCGACAGCTCCCCGCGGGCGACCTGCTCGGCCAGCCGGCGGCGCTTCTTGGGGTCGGCGATCTTGAGCAGCTCGTAGGCATGGGACAAGGTGTCTTTGCGCAAGGACACCAGCTCGCGGACCTCCGGGGGCGCGTCGGCGAGCCGGAGCCGGTTCTCGAGGTAGCCCTTGTCCTTGCCGAGCTTCTCGGCCAGCTTGCGGATGCTGTAGCCATGCTCGCGGATCATCTTGTCGTACATCGTCGCTTCGTCGAGCGGCGACAGGTCCTCGCGCTGGAGGTTCTCGATGATCGCGATCTCGAGCGCGGTCTCGTCGTCGATCTCCTCGATCATGGCGGGGATCGTCGTGAGCCCCGCGACCTGCGACGCGCGCCAGCGTCGTTCGCCGGCGACGAGCTGGAACTGGCCCGGCCCGAGCGGACGGACGAGGACCGGCTGAAGGACACCATGCTCGCGGATCGAGGCGGCGAGCTCGTCGATCGTCTCCTGGATGAACGTGACCCGGGGCTGCTCGGGATTGGGGACGATACGGTCGAGTGGCAGGTTGCGGATCCCACCCGGGCGCGAGGGTGCGTCGGACGAGAGGAGACTGACGATGGCGGGGGAGAGCTCGCGTTCCTCGGACAGCCGCCGCGCCGCCGCGGCGCGGAAATCTGGTCTAGCCAAGGTCGATCACCTCCCGAGCAAGCTCGCGGTAGGTCCGCGCAGCTTCCGACGAGCCCGCGTAGGCCGTGATCGGCCGACCGGCGAGCGGTGCCTCTCCCAGCTTCACCGTGTTGCGCACGATGCTGCTGAAGACGTGATGGTCGCCCACGACACGCAACTCGTCGAGCATGTCGCGCGCGAGGATCGTGCGGCTGTCGTAGAACGTGGGCAGCAGGCCCAGGATCCGCAGGTCGCGATTGAGCCGCGCGCGGATCGTGTTGATGACCTTGACGAGATTGGTCAGGCCCTTCATCGCGTAGTACTGCGTCTGGACCGGGATGATGACGCTGTTGGCCGCGACGAGGCCGTTGACGGTCAGGAGGCCCAGGTTGGGCGGGCAGTCGATGATCGCGTAGTCGTAGCGATCCTCGAGCCGGCCCTCCAGTGCGTCGCGGAGCGTCTGCTCCCGTCCGAACGCGGTGAACAGCTCACCCTCGGTCGCCGCGAGATCGATGTTCGCCGGCGCCACGTCGATGCCCGGCGTCTCGGTCGGCAGGATCACCTGGTCGATCGTCGCCCGACCGTCGGCCAGGACATCCGCCATCGAGAGTTCCACGACGTTGAGATTGATGCCCAGGCCTGCCGTGAGGTTCGCCTGCGGATCCATGTCGATGCACAGGACCCGGAAGCCCTCTTCGGCGAGTGCGCCCGCGAGGTTGATGGCCGTCGTCGTCTTGCCGACGCCACCCTTCTGGTTCGCGATGGCGATGACATTCGTCACAGGGGATCCACCTCGGGCTGGCGATTTTCGAGACTCCGGGCGAAACGCACGATGCTCGGACCGCCAATGCTACTGCAGGTCCGCATCGTGCGGCCACGTGGTTGTCCACATCGGACGGCACTTGTTCACCGATTCTGTGGATAGACTCGGATCCTTGTCCTCAGTCGCCGACAGGTGCATCCGGACGCTTATGATGGGTCGAGGACCAGTCGGGCCGCCTGTCCTTGCGCAAAGACAGCGCCACTCCCCGACCCGCGACGAGCAGCGAGGAACCAGCGTGGCGTCCACGAACAGCGACCGGATCGAACGACTGCGAGCCATGCGCGAGGCGTCCCGACAGGGCGGCGGGCCTGTCCGGATCGAACGCCAGCATGCCTGGGGGAAGCTGACCGCGCGCGAACGCCTGGGATTGCTCCTCGATCCGGGCTCGTTCGTGGAGCTCGACGCGTTCGTGACGCAGCGCGCCCGGGAGTTCGCGGCCGACGACGAGCGGTTCCTGGGTGACGGGGTCGTCACGGGACATGGGACGATCGACGGGCGCCTGACGTTCGTCTTCAGCCAGGACTTCACGGTCTTCGGCGGCTCGCTGTCCGAGGCGTACGCCGCGAAGATCTGCAAGGTGATGGACCTGGCCATGCGCGTCGGAGCGCCGATCGTCGGTCTCAACGATTCGGGCGGGGCGCGGATCCAGGAGGGCGTCGACTCGCTCGGCGGATACGCGGACATCTTCCTGCGCAACACGCTGGCGTCGGGCGTCGTACCCCAACTGTCCGTGATCATGGGACCGTGCGCCGGGGGAGCCGTCTACTCGCCGGCCATCACGGACTTCACCATCATGGTCTCGGGCACGAGCTACATGTTCGTGACCGGTCCGAACGTGGTGAAGGCCGTGACCCACGAGGACGTGGATTCGGAGCGGCTCGGCGGTGCGCTGACCCACACGACCCGGAGCGGGGTCGCGCATCTCGCCGCCGACGACGAGGCATCCGCGCTCGATGCGGTGCGGCGCATCCTCGGGTACCTGCCGCAGAACAACGTGGACGACCCGCCCCTCGCCGCGACGAGCGACCCGTCCGACCGCCGGGACGTGGAGCTCGACACGATCATCCCCGACGACGCCGGGCGGCCGTACGACATGCACGGGATCATCGAGCGGATCGTCGACGACCGAGCGTTCCTCGAGATCCAGCCGGGGTTCGCCTCGAACATCATCGTGGGCTTCGCTCGACTCGGTGGACGGAGCGTCGGCATCGTCGCCCAGCAGCCGGCCGTCCTCGCCGGCGCGCTCGACATCGACGCGTCGACGAAGGCCGCTCGCTTCGTCCGGACGTGCGACTGCTTCAACGTCCCTCTGGTCACCCTCGTCGACGTGCCGGGGTTCCTGCCCGGCGTGAGCCAGGAAGACGGCGGGATCATCAAGCACGGGGCGAAGCTGCTTTTCGCCTACTGCGAGGCGACCGTGCCGAAGCTCACGGTCATCGTCCGCAAGGCGTACGGCGGCGCCTACGACGTCATGAGCAGCAAGCACATCCGGGGTGACATCAACCTTGCCTGGCCGAGCGCCGAGATCGCGGTCATGGGAGCCGAGGGCGCGGTCAACATCGTCTACAAGGACCGCATCATGGCGGCCGCCGATCCGGCGCTGGAGCGGGCTCGACTGGTGGAGGAGTACGAGGCCGAGTTCGCGAACCCGTGGATCGCCGCCGGGCGTGGCTACATCGACGACGTGATCGTGCCATCCGAGACGCGTCCCCGGCTCATCGCGGCGCTGGCGATGCTCAAGGACAAGCGCGATGTCAACCCGCGGAAGAAGCATGGCAACATCCCGCTCTGAGGTCGGCACGCCCGGGAGCGTCTTTGCGCAAAGACGGACGTCCGGCGCGAGACCGCCGGGGTGAGCCCGCCGTTCACCCGTGTCCTCGTCGCGAACCGCGGTGAGATCGCGCTGCGGATCGTGCGCGCCTGCCATGAGCTCGGGATGGAGGCGGTCGCGGTCTACAGCGACGCCGATGTGGATGCCGCGCACGTGCGGTCGGCGGACATGGCGGTCCGGCTCGGCCCGGCGCCATCGGCTGAGAGCTATCTCCGCGTGGACGCGATCGTCGCGGCCGCCCTCGCGACCGGTGCCGAGGCCGTCCATCCCGGCTACGGCTTCCTGGCCGAGCGCGCCTCGTTCGCCGAGGCGGTCGAACGGGCCGGGCTCGTCTTCGTCGGCCCCGACCACCGGGCGATCGCGGCCCTGGGTGACAAGCTGGCGGCCCGGCGAGCCGCGACGAAGGCGGGCGTCCCGGTCGTGCCCGGCACGCTCGAGCCCGTCCTCGTCGACCGACCGGATCGGGTCGAGGCCATCCTCGCCGAGGCTGGGCGGGTCGGGTTGCCGCTCCTGGTCAAGGCGGCGGCGGGTGGCGGTGGCCGCGGGATGCGCCGGGTCGAGCGACTCGAGGACCTGCCCGCGGCGCTCGCCGCGGGGTCGGCCGAGGCGGCCTCGGCGTTCGGCGACGGGACGGTCTATCTCGAACGGGAGATCCTGCCGGCTCGCCACATCGAGGTCCAGCTGCTCGGCGATCGGGATGGGACCGTCGTGGCCCTCGGGGAACGCGATTGCTCGATCCAGCGCCGCCACCAGAAGCTCGTGGAGGAGGCGCCGGCTCCCGGACTCAGCGAGACCGAGCGGCGCGACCTGCACGGGCTGGCGATCCGGGTCGCGTCGGCGGCGGGCCTCCACAACGCCGCCACCGCGGAGTTCCTGCGCGATCCGGACGGCCGGTTCTGGTTCCTGGAGGTCAACACCCGGCTGCAGGTGGAGCACGGGGTGACCGAGCTCGTGAGCGGCCTCGACATCGTCGCCGAGCAGTTCGGCCTGGCCGCCGGGCGCCCCCTGTCCGAGCGCGCCCGGACCGCCGCCGCCCAGGCCGCGACCCCCACGAGCCACGCGATCGAGGTGCGGCTGTCCGCCGAGGACCCGGCCCGCGCCTTCGCCCCGGCGCCCGGGCGGGTGACCCGCTGGGCGATGCCGGGCGGCCCGGGCGTCCGGGTGGACGCGGCCATCGAGGCGGGCGAGCGGGTGCCGCCGGATTACGACCCGCTCGTGGCCAAGCTCATGGTCCACGCGGCGGACCGTCCCGCCGCGATCGCCCGGCTCCGGCGCGCGCTCGACGAGGTGGAGGTCGGGGGCATCCAGACGACGCTCCCGTTCCACCGGTTCGTGGCTCGTGAGCCGTCGTTCATCGCCGCCGAGCTCACGACCGGCTGGGTCGAGGACCACTGGGACGGGCCCGCCGAGCGCGCGGCCGCGGTCACGGTCGCCCTGCGGGCGGCGGGCCGGGCGGTGTTCGAGGCGGCACCGGAGGTGGCGCCGGAGGCGGCCCAGGGGGTGGCCCCGAGCACGCCCCCCGGCACGACGATGTCCGGCCGTCCGCCGATCGCGTCCGGGGACGGCGCGACCGGGTGGGGCCTCCGTGGCCGCGAGATCGCGACCGATCGGTGGCCCCGGTGACGACCGGCCGCCGGCAGGACCAGCGCCCGGAACTCGCACCGGGACCCGCGCGCCGTGCGCGTGTCCGTAGGCGGGGCGACCCGCATCGAGGGGGACCCGGTCCTCGTGATCGGTCCCGCCGACGGCCACGACCGGGCACCGGCCGAGCCGCGCCA
The DNA here is from genome assembly GCA_963719285.1 of uncultured Chloroflexia bacterium. GTDB lineage: Bacteria > Chloroflexota > Limnocylindria > Limnocylindrales > CSP1-4 > C-114. The sequence goes on along the minus strand of CAVRBO010000001.1, from coordinate 879,813 downwards.
TCGGGTCCGGCTCGGCCGCATCGAGATCCGTGAGCGGGATGGCGTCGCCATCCGCGAAGTCGTCGTGGACGGCTGGCGGGTCGTCGTGGAGATCGAGCCCGAGGTCCACGCCTCGCTGCGCGAACGCGCCCAGCGTGCCCGGACGGACGGCCCGGCCGGCGGACCGGTCGACGTCCGTGCCATCATCCCGGGGAGGATCGCCGCGGTCAACGTCGCCTCGGGCGATGCCGTGGCGGCCGGCCAGCAGGTGCTGGTCCTCGAGGCGATGAAGATGCAGAACGAACTCCGGGCTCCGCGCGAGGGGACCGTCGACCGGGTGGCGGTGGCGGTCGGGGACAACGTCGAGGTCGGCGACCTCCTCCTGGTGATCCGATGACCCACGAGCCTCGTCCGCCGGCCGCCGATCCGGGCCGCGACGCCTGGCGCCGGACGCTCCGCGAGAAGGCCCTGAAGTCCGCCCCGGAACGACGCCCCAGGTTCGAGACGAGCTCCGGCGTCGAGATCGCCGACCTGTACACGCCGGCCGACACCGCGGCCTGGACGAGGAGCGCGACCTGGGCCGCCCGGGGGAGTATCCGTTCACCCGCGGCGTCCAGCCGACGATGTACCGGTCGCGCTTCTGGACGATGCGCCAGTACGCGGGCTTTGCGACGGCGGCCGAGACGAACGAGCGCTTCCGCTACCTGCTCGAGCAGGGGCAGACGGGGCTGTCGGTGGCGTTCGACCTGCCGACCCAGATGGGTTACGACAGCGACGCTCCGCAGGCGGCCGGGGAGGTCGGCCGGGTCGGCGTGCCGATCAGCTCGCTCGCCGACATGGAGACGCTCTTCGCGGGCATCCCGCTCGGGACCGTGAGCACGTCCATGACGATCAACGCGACCGCCGCGATCCTGCTCGCCCTGTACGTGGCGGCCGCCGGGCGCCAGGGGGTGCCACGCGGCGAGGTCAGCGGCACGACCCAGAACGACATCCTCAAGGAGTACATCGCCCGGGGCACGTATATCTACCCGACCCGCCCGTCGATGCGCCTGGTGACCGACATCTTCGAGTTCGGCTCGCGCGAGCTGCCCAGGTGGAACACGATCAGCATCTCCGGCTACCACATGCGCGAGGCCGGTGCGACCGCCGCGCAGGAGCTGGCGTTCACGCTCGCCGACGCGATCGCCTATTGCGATGCCGCCGTGGCCAGGGGCCTCGACATCGACGACTTCGCCGGTCGCCTGTCGTTCTTCTTCGCCGCCTGGAGCGAGCTGTTCGAGGAGGTCGCCAAGTTCCGCGCGGCCCGCCGGATGTGGGCGACGATCGTGAAGGAGCGCTTCGGCTCGTCGAACGTCCGTTCGATGATGTGCCGGATGCACGTCCAGACGGCGGGCTCCAGCCTGACCGCCCAGTCGATCGACAACAACGTCGTCCGGACCACGATCCAGGCCCTCTCGGCGGTCCTCGGCGGGACCCAGAGCCTGCACACGAACTCGCGCGACGAGGCCCTCGCCCTGCCGACGGCCGAGGCCGCCCGGCTGGCCCTTCGGACGCAGCAGATCCTGGCCTACGAGGCCGGCGTGACCGAGACGCCCGACCCGCTCGGCGGCTCGTACTACGTCGAGCGCCTGACCGACGAGGTGGAGGGGGCCGCCTGGGCATATCTCGACGAGATCGAGTCGATGGGTGGCACCCTAGCGGCGCTCGAGCGTGGGTTCCAGCAGCGCCAGATCCAGGAATCGGCGTACCGGGTGCAGCAGGCCGTCGAGAGCGGCGACCAGGTCGTCGTCGGCGTCAACCGTTTCGTCGACGAGGACGGGGCGACCGCCAGGCCGGTCATCCAGCGGATCGATCCCGACGCCGAGGCCGCCCAGGTCGACGGCCTCCGGCGGGTCCGGGCGGAACGCGATCCGGCCGCGTGGGAGGCCGCCATGGGTCGCCTCGACGCGGCCGCGCGCGGGACGGACAATCTGCTGCCACCGCTCATCGAGGCGGTAGAGGCCTATGCCACGGTCGGCGAACTGAGCGATCGCCTGCGGGCCGCCTGGGGCGAGCACCGCGAGCTCATCACGGTCTGAGGAGGTCGACGATGCCGTCCCTGGCGGGCGAGTCGCACGCCCGACCCGCGGACATGCGCCGGTTCGGGCGCGTCCACCACGTCGCGGTCGTCGTGCGCGACCTGGAAGCATCCCTGGGGTTCTACCGCGACGTGCTCGGGCTGCCCCTCGACATGGTCCAGGACATCGTCTCCGACCACGTCCGGATCGCGTTCCTCACGGTCGGGGAGTCGAAGATCGAACTCGTCTGCCCGACCGACGAGACCACGGGCGTCGCGCGCTTCCTCGCGAGCAAGGGCGAGGGCTTCCATCATGTCTGCCTCGAGGTCGCCGACCTGGCCGCGGAACTGACCCGGCTCGCGATCGAGGGCGTCGAGCTCATCGACAGCGCGCCGCGGAGGGGCGCCGAGGGGCCGGTCGCGTTCCTCCACCCGCGGTCGTGCCACGGCGTCCTCGTGGAACTCATCGAAGCGCCCGGCGGCCCGGCCTGGCGATCGCTCGGTCTCGCGACGGCCTAGCGCGTCCCCGGGACCCGAGAGCCGGGTCAGCCGGCGCGATGGGCGTGATAGCGACCGGCGGCCATCTCGAGATGGAGATCCAGACCGTACGCGGCGGAGAGCGTCGCCGCGGAGAGCGCGGCCTCGACCGGCCCGGCCGCGACACATCGACCATCGGCCAGCACCAGCGCGTGCCCGAAGCCCGGTGGGATCTCCTCGAGATGGTGGGTCACCATCGCGATGCCCGCCGGTGACGGCGAGCCGGCGAGCGCGGTGAGGCGCTCGATGAGGTCTTCACGCGCGCCCAGGTCGAGGCCGGCGGCCGGCTCGTCGAGGAGGAGGAGGTCCGGCGAGGTCATGAGGGTCCGGGCGATCTGGACCCGCTGGCGCTCCCCGGACGACAGGCTGCCGAACGATCGCTCGGCGAGGGGAGCGCAGCCCATCCGGGTGAGGCAGTCGAGAGCACGCGACCGGTCGTCGTCGCCGAACCGCCCCCACCACGGCGCGAGGGCCGCATCCCGGGCGCTCACGACCAGGTCGAGGACCCGCAGGTCGCCGTCGAACTGCTCGCCGAGCGAGGCGCTCACGTAGCCGACTCGGCGGCGCAGCTCGCGCGCATCCACCCGGCCGATCCGCCAGCCCAGGACCTCCACGCTTCCGACGGTCGGCCACAGGTAGGTGGAGGCGATCGCGAGCAGGGTCGTCTTGCCTGCGCCGTTCGGTCCGACCACGACCCACCGCTCGCCTGGGTTCACGGTCCAGTCGATCGACTCCAGGATCCAGTGCCCCGACCGGCGGACGCCCGCGCCGTCGAGCCGGAGGACCGGCTCGCTCACAGCGACCAGGTGAACAGCACGTCCGGACTGCTGTCGGCCGAGCGGGCGAAGTCGACCAGGTCGGCCGCCAGCTGGCGGATCCACGGCTTGTCCTCGCGCGGGAGCGCGCCGAACTCCTCGTCGAGCAGGTCGACCCAGCGACCGGCGACGCGGTCGACGTCGTGGTCGGCGACCCGGGCCACCGCCCCGATCCAGCGCTCGTCGACGCGCTCGATCGTCCGTTCGCCGATGTCGCCCGGACCATCGAGCTCGCGCCGGGCATCGATGAAATCGACCGGGTCGCCCGACCCGGTGACGTCGCGGCAGGCCTCGGAGAAGAGGTCGAGCCAGGTCGGATCGAGCCCGCCGCCCATGGACAGGAACGCGGCGAACCGGGTCCGGTCCGCCAGTGCGTCCCAGTCGTCGACCGCGATGACGAGCAGGATCTCACGCAGGTCGCCGGCCACGAGATCCATCAGCGTCGGCACAGTCAGCCGCCCGTGACCGGCGCGAAGTCGATCAGGTCGAGGTCCCCGGGCGAGTGGCCGGTGATCGTGAGCAGGACAGCCGCTTCGCTCCGATGCTGGGTCCCGTGGTTGACGACGTGGGCCATCGTCCGCCACAGGGTCGTGTCGCCGAAGGCGGCCCGGACGTCGGCATCCGTGAGCGATGCCAGGTAGGCGTCCAGCCCGGCCCACTCGGCGGCCCAGGCGTCGACGAGCTCGGCCACCGACGGCAGGGGACCGGCCTCGCGCCGGAACGGGCTGTCGAGCCCCTGCCAGTCCGCCCGCCAGCGTTCATGCGCGCCCAGCGCGTGGGTCAGGATCCCGCCCAGACCGCGCCGGTCGACCCGGTTCGACTCCGCCCACTCGTCGAGCGGCACCATCGCCGCGACCGTCAGGACCTTCCCGGTCGCCCAGCGGTCGTATGCGAACAGGAACCGGACATCGGCGACGTCCATCGGGCCTCCTCTCAGTGGAAGCCGGCGGCGCGCAGGAGCGCCGGCAGTTCGGTGGGCGATCCGGCGACGCGGATCCCGGCATCCTCGAGGGCGGCGACCTTGCCCGCGGCCGTCCCGGCGCCGCCACTGATGATCGCGCCCGCATGGCCCATCCGGCGGCCCTCGGGCGCGGTCCGGCCGGCGATGAAGGCGGCCATCGGGCGGCCCGCCAGGTGCGCCTTCGCCCACGCGGCGGCCTCTTCCTCGGCGGCTCCGCCGATCTCGCCGATGAGCACGATCGCATCCGTCTCGGGGTCGGCCGCGAACAGCTCGAGGATGTCCACGAATTGGGTGCCGATGATCGGGTCGCCGCCGATGCCCACGCAGGTCGACTGGCCGATCCCGGCGTCGGTCATCGCCTGGACCGCCTCGTAGGTCAGGGTCCCGGAGCGCGAAACGACCCCGACCCGGCCCTCCCGGTGGATCGACCCGGGGATGATCCCGACCTTGGCCCGGCCGGGCGAGGTCGCCCCCGGGCAGTTGGGGCCGATGAGTCGCGCGCCCGCCTGGCGGACCGCCTCGACCGTGGTGAGCATGTCGAGGGTCGGGATCCCTTCGGTGATGCAGAAGATCGTCGCGATGCCCGCCCCCACGGCCTCCAGGATCGCGTCCGGCGCGCCCGCCGCCGGGACGTAGATGCAACTGGTGTTGGCGCCGGTCTCGCGGACGGCGTCGGCGACCGTGTCGAAGACCGGGACGCGGCCGTCGAGAGCCATCTGGCCGCCCTTGCCGGGCGTCATGCCGGCGACGATCGGAGTGCCGTAGTCGAGCATCGCCCTCGAGTGGAAGTCGCCCTCGCGGCCGGTGATGCCCTGGACGACGAGACGCGTGTCGCGCCCCACGAGGATGCTCACGACGCTGCCGCCGTCGCGGCCGCGACGGCCTTGGCGGCCGCCTCGTCCAGGCTCGCCGCCGTGGCGAAGTCTGCCTCGGTCAGGAGCTTCGCGGCCTCGGCCGCGTTCGTGCCCACGATCCGGACGACCATCGGCACGTCGCGGACCTGGTTCGCCCGTGCCTCGATGAGCCCGCGGGCCACCTCGTCGCCCCGGGTGATGCCGCCGAAGATGTTCACGAGGATCGCGGTCACCTTCGGGTCGTCGAGGATGAGCCGCATCGCGGCACTCACCTTGTCGGCCCGGGCGCCACCGCCGATGTCGAGGAAGTTGGCTGGCTCCCCGCCGGCCCGCTTGACCAGGTCCATCGTCGTCATCGCCAGGCCGGCGCCGTTGACCATGCAGCCGATCGTCCCGTCGAGCCTGATGAAGCTGAAGCCCTCGGCCCGGGCGGCGGCGTCGGTGGGGTCCTCCTCGTCGAGGTCGCGCAGGGCCTCGAGCCCGGGATGGCGGGCCAGGGCGGAGTCGTCGAGGGTGACCTTGGCGTCGAGGCATTGCAGACTCAGGGTCTCGCCCCCGTCGCCGGCCTTCGTCCGCACGATCGCCAGCGGGTTGATCTCGACCAGATCCGCGTCGTAGGCGAGCATCGTCCGGACGAGCCCCTTGGCGATCGCCACCGCGGCCTTGAGATGGGCGCCCAGGCCGAGCGCGAACGCCATCTGGCGGGCCTGCCAGTCGAGGAGGCCAAGGTGGGGGTGGGCGTAGACCCGGACGATCGCCTCGGGGCGTTCGGCGGCGACCTGCTCGATCTCCACGCCGCCCTCGGCCGAGCCCATGAGCAGGATCCGCCGGGCGCCCCGGTCGAGCACGGCGCCGAGATAGAACTCGCTGACGATGTCGGCCGCCGCGGCGACGAGGACCTTGCGGACCGTGATGCCCTTGATGTCCATGCCGAGGATGCTCCGGGCGACCGCCTCGGCCTCGGCGGCGTCCTTGGCGAGCTTCACCCCGCCGGCCTTGCCACGCCCGCCCACGAGCACCTGGGCCTTGACCACGACCGCGTCAGCGCCGAGGGCGAGGGCCCGTTCCGCGGCGGCCCGCGCCTCCCCCGGCGTCCGGGCGACCTCCCAGGCGGGGACCGGCAGGCCCTGGGTCACGAGGAGGGACTTGGCGTCGGCTTCCTGGATCTTCACGCTGACTCCGGGAGTTCGGGAGGCCGTGTCGCAGGGTCGGCGAGCACGGGTCGGACCCTGGCCACAGGTCGGCGCGGGTCGTGAACGGGACGGCGCCATCGTAACGCGGGACCCACCGGGCTGTGCCATCGGCGGCCGGTCTCCCCGCGCCCGTCGGAGGTGGGGCTCGTCCTGTAGGATTCGGGCATGGCCCACCGTGTCACCCTCATCCCCGGGGACGGCATCGGACCGGAGATCGCGGCGGCGGCGCGACTGGTCCTCGAGGCGACCGGGGTCACCTTCGAGTGGCACGTGGTCGACGCCGGCGAGGGCGTCATCGCCGAGTACGGGACGCCACTCCCGGATCATGTCATCGAGTCGATCCGGACCGACCGGGTCGCGCTCAAGGGCCCCATCACGACGCCGGTCGGGGAGGGGTTCCGGAGCGTGAACGTCGCCCTCCGGCAGGCGCTCGCCCTGTACGCGAACGTCCGGCCCGCCCGCTCGATGAAGGGCCTCGACACGCGCTACGAGGACGTCGACCTCGTCATCGTCCGGGAGAACACGGAGGACCTCTACGCCGGCATCGAGCACATGGTCGGGCCAGATGCGGCCGAGAGCATCAAGATCATCACCCGGGCCGCGTCCGAGCGGATCGCCCGATACGCGTTCGAGTACGCGATCGCCAACGGCCGCCACAAGGTGACCGCGGTCCACAAGGCGAACATCATGAAGCTGTCCGACGGCCTCTTCCTGGAGTCGTGCCGCGACGTGGCGGCGACGTACGAGGGCCGCGGCGTCGAGTTCGAGGACCGGATCGTCGACAACATGTGCATGCAGCTCGTCCAGAAGCCCGAGCTGTACGACGTGCTCGTCCTGCCGAACCTCTACGGCGACATCGTGAGCGACCTCGCCGCCGGGCTCGTCGGGGGCTTGGGCGTGGCGCCCGGTGCGAACATCGGGCTCGAAGCGGCGGTCTTCGAGCCTGTTCATGGATCGGCGCCCAAGCACGCCGGCCAGGACAAGGCCAATCCGACCGCGCTCATCCTGTCCGGAGCGCTCATGCTCCGCCACCTCGGCGAGATGACGGCCGCGGAGCGGGTCGAGCGGGCCATCCGCGACGTCATCGGGGAGGGCCGGACGGTCACCTACGACATGGGCGGCTCGGCCGGCACGGCGGCCTTCGGCGCGGCTGTCGCGGCGCGCGTCGCCGGGGACGCTCGATGACAGCGACGACGGCACCGGTCAAGCCGGCTGGCACCGCTCGGAAGGGATTCGGGGCGACGAGCCGCCGGGACCGCTGGTCCCGGGAACCGTCGATGGTCGCCATCGGGCTCACGATCTTCGTCCTGTACACGCTGTTCTCGGCGTTCCTGTGGGGCCCGGTCTTCGGTGCGCCGTACGAGGCCGACGGTTACCTCTCGCCGTTCTTCTCGCCGTTGATCGGGGTGGGCGTGCTGCCGGCCTGGCTGTCGCCGGCGATCCTCATCCTGTGGATCCCCCTCGGGTTCCGGACGACCTGCTACGCATTCCGGCGGGGCTATTACCGCTCGCTGTTCGCCGATCCGCCGGCCTGCGCGGTGGGTGAGCCGACGATCCACCGGCGCTACCGCATGGAGGCGGGATTCCCGTTCATCCTCCAGAACCTCCACCGCGTGTTCCTCTACCTCCAGTTCATCCCGCTGTTCTTCCTGTGGCTCGACGCGTTCATCGCCCTCCGGCCCGACGGTGCCTGGCGGCTCGGCCTGGGCAACGTCATCCTGTTCACCGACCTCATCCTGCTGACCGGCTTCTCCCTGTCCTGCAACTCGCTTCGTCACTTCGCGGGGGGCCGCCTGGACTGCTTCTCGTGCACGGCGCGGACCCGGACGCAGGGCCGCCTGTGGCGGCGCCTGACGGCCCTCAACGTCCATCACATCCGCTTCGCCGGGTGGAGCCTGCTCGGCGTCGGGATCGCGGACCTCTACATCCGGCTGCTGGCGATCGGGGTGATCACCGACCCGTCGATCCACCCGTGAACGACGCCCTGGAGCGGCATCCGTACGACGTCCTGGTGATCGGAGCGGGCGGGGCGGGCCTGCGGGCGGCGATCGCGGCAAAGGCGGCCGGGGCCTCGGTCGGGCTCGTCTGCAAGTCGCTCCTCGGCAAGGCCCACACTGTCATGGCCGAGGGCGGGGTGGCGGCCGCGCTGGCCAACGTGGCGGAGGCCGACTCGTGGCAGGTCCACTTCCGGGACACGATGGTCGGCGGCAAGCTGCTCAACAACCCGCGGATGGCCCAGCTCCACGCACTGGAGGCGCCGGACCGCGTGCGTGAGCTCGAGACGTGGGGCGCGGTCTTCGACCGGACCCGCGACGGGCGGATACTCCAGCGGCCGTTCGGCGGGCACACGCATGCCCGCCTCGCCCACGTGGGCGACCGGACGGGGCTCGAGATGATCCGGACGCTCCAGGACCGCGCGGTGGCCATCGGCATCGAGGTGTTCATGGAGTGCACGATCACCCACCTCTCGACCGGCCGCGCCGGGGTCACCGGCGCGGTCGGCTACTGGCGGACCACCGGCCGGCCGATCGCGTTCCCGGCCAAGGCGGTCGTCCTGGCCACCGGCGGCTTCGGCAAGGCGTACGAGATCACCTCGAACTCCTGGGAATGCAGCGGCGACGGGCTCGGCCTGGCCTACGCGGCGGGTGCCGAGCTCATCGACATGGAGTTCGTCCAGTTCCACCCGACCGGCATGGTCTGGCCGCCGGGCGTTCGCGGCCTGCTGGTGACCGAGGCCGTGCGCGGGGAGGGTGGCATCCTGCGCAACGCGACCGGCGAGCGGTTCATGTGGCGCTACCTCCCGGAGGACCGTCGCGCGGAGTACGCGGCGACCGACGAGGAGGCCACCCGCTGGGTGACGGCCCTGTCGCAGGGGCGCGACACCGACGCCCGGCGGCCGCCCGAGCTGTCGACCCGCGACAACGTGGCCCGGGCCATCTACACGGAGGTCCGGGAGGGCCGCGGATCGCCCCACGGCGGCGTCTTCCTCGACATCAGCTACCTGCCCCCGGATCACGTCCGGCGCAAGCTGCCCTCGATGTACGAGCAGTTCAAGGAGCTGGCCGACGTCGACATCACGACCGGCCCGATGGAAGTCGGCCCGACGACCCACTACGCGATGGGCGGCATCCGAGTCGTCGCCGAGACCGGCGCGACGACGGTGGCCGGCCTGTACGCCGCGGGCGAGGTCGCCGGCGGGATGCACGGCGCGAACCGGCTGGGCGGCAACTCCCTCTCGGACCTGCTCGTGTTCGGGGCGCGCACCGGCGCGGGCGCGGCGGCCCATGCCGCCGCTCGGGACGTGTCGCCGTACATGAACCCCAACGAGGTCGCCCGGGCGATCGGCGAGCTCGCCGCGCCGCTCGAGCGACCGGACGGCGAGGACCCCTATGCGATCCAGCGCGACCTGCAATCGACGATGGGTCGCCTGGTCGGGATCTTCCGCACCGAGGCCGACCTGAAGGAGGCGCTTGACTGCCTCGCCCAGCTGCGGTCCCGCTGGGCCGGCATCCGGGTCACCGGCGGCCGGGCCTACAACCCGGGCTGGAACCTCGTGTTCGAGCTGCGTAACCTGCTCATCGTCTCAGAGGCCATCGCGCGCAGCGCCCTCGGTCGCCAGGAGAGCCGCGGCGCCCACAGCCGGCTCGACTACCCGGCGCCCGACGCGCGCTGGGGCACGAGCAACAGCGTCATCGCGTGCGACGCCGAGGGCCGGATGACCGTCCGGACGACGCCCTTGCCGGTCGTGCCCGACGAGCTTCGCCCGCTGCTCGGCAGCGCGCACTGAGGACGACCGACCGATGCCCGACGTCCACCTGAGGGTCTTCCGCGGCAGCCCGGGCGAGCCGGGCCATTACGACGAGTTCGACGTCCCGGTCGAGGACGGGATGGTCATCCTCGACGCCGTCCACTGGATCCAGGGCCACGAGGCGCCCGACCTGGCCGTGCGCTGGAACTGCAAGGCGGCCAAGTGCGGCTCGTGCAGCGCCGAGGTCGACGGCCGACCGAGCCTCATGTGCAAGACACGGCTCTCGGACTTCGACCTCGACCAGCCGATCACCATCGAGCCGATGCGCGCCTTTCCGCACATCCGCGACCTCGTCACGGATGTCTCCTGGAACTACGAGGTGAACAAGACGATCGAGCCGTTCAGCCCGCCCGAGGACGTCCCCCAGGAGGACTGGCGCTGGCAGCAGGAGGACATCGAGCGGGTCCAGGAGTACCGCAAGTGCATCGAGTGCTTCCTGTGCCAGGACGTCTGCCACGTCCTCCGGAACCACGAGACCAGCCAGCCCTTCATGGGACCCCGCTACCTCGTCCGGACGGCCGGGCTGGAGCTCCATCCGATGGACCAGGCCGATCGCCGGGAGTACCTCAAGGAAGGTGGCGGCATCGGCCTGTGCAACATCACGAAGTGCTGCACCGAGGTCTGCCCGGAGCACATCAGGATCACCGACAACGCGATCATCCCGCTCAAGGAGCGGGTGGCGGACGTGTACTACGACCCGCTCCAGTGGGCCTGGCGGAAGCTGCGCGGGCGCAAGCCGGGCTCGTCCGCCGGGGTCGAGCTGCCGGTGCTCCCTTCGGAGCCGAAGGGCTGAACGACACGTTCTGGCCCGCTCTCGAGGGGCCGTCGTCGACGGCCCCAGGGTTCGTCATCCGGACGGACGGCGCCTCGCGCGCGAACCCCGGCCAGGCCTCGGCCGGGGCAGTCCTGATCGACCTCGCCCGCCCGGACGCGTTCGATCCGGCCGCACCGCCGGACGCATCGATCTCGGACTACCTCGGCATCCAGACGAACAACGTCGCCGAATACACCGCGGTCGTCCGGGCGCTCGAGCTTGCCCGGGAGCTCGGGCGCCCGGGAGGTGCGCCTGCTCCTCGATTCCATGCTCATCGTCGAGCAGCTCCACGGGCGCTGGCGGGTCAAGGACGCGAAGCTCCAGCCACTCCACGCGGAAGCGCTGCGGATCCTGCGGACGTTCGACCGATGGACCGCCGGCGCACGTCCGGCGGGCCGAGAACTTCGCCGCCGACGCGATGTGCAACGCGGCGATCGACCGGGCCCTGGCCGGCGGACCGGCGTCGGTCGTCGTTCGGCCGCCGGGCGGGTAGTATCGACGCTGCCAGCGAGACGGCCGGATGGCCGCGCGTCGCGCTCGACCTCGGTCGGGACGCGGCTCGAGGAAAGTCCGAGCTCCTCAGCGCAGGGTAGCGGGTAACGCCCGTCCGCCGTGAGGCGAGGACCAGTGCCACAGTGACGATGCCGTCCGAGCCGGCCACGTGCCGGTGCGGACGGAGTGAAACGCGGCAAACTCTACCCGGAGCAAGGCCAAGTAGGAGGGTGCAACCCCGGTTCGCCGGGGGGAGAGGTGCGCTGCCCAACCCTCGGGTCGGCCGCATGAGCCGTCGGGCGACCGGCGGCCTAGATGGATGGCCATCCCCGGTGACCGCAAGGTCGGCGGGACAAAACTCGGCTTACAGGCCGTCTCGCTGGCGCCTCACCCGACGTCGTGGCGCGTCATTCCCGCTCACTGCGGGGTCTGCCTCGTCAGTCCTCGTCCGGGCGGAAGATGTGCGCGGCCGCGCAACTGTTGCAGATCGGAGTCGCGGTCTCGAGGTCGCCCAAGGGGATCGGCAGGCGTCGTTCGGGAAAGAGGCACTCGACGTCGTAGATGCGATCGCCGGCCGTCTCGACCTGGACGAGCCGGCGATAGGTACACCGGCGGATGCGTGGCTCCGCGAGACGGTACCCGTCCGGAGCGGCGTGGATCACAGGCAGCTGCAGGGCCATCGCGACGGTCTCGAACCTCGACTCCCGGGTCGGCGAACGGTGCGCGCGTGACGTTCGAAGTCCCCTTGGCCGGCCACACTAGCACCCGGCTTTGACAGGCGGCAACCCGCGAAAGGTACTAGACTCCCGCCGCGGGCCGGGCCTCCGGCCACCGGCCGGAGCACGGAGGGCGCGTGCAGGAGCAGGTGGACGACCGGGACCTGGCCGGCCTCGCACGGCCGCGAGCCCCCGTCGCGCGACCCGTCGCGTCGGCCGACCCCACGGTCCTCGGGCCGGCCCCGGCGCCCCTCGACTGCCCCTACCTCCACCTCGACGACGACGGTCCGAGCTGTCTCGCGCTCCCGCCGGCGATCCGCCTCGCGCGTCGCCAGGTCGAGATCGTCTGTGCGGTGGCGGCCCACATGGCCTGCCCCCGCCTGGTCAAGGCCGAAGCCGGGCGCGTCCCGGTCGTCGTCGATCCGCCCGCGCCGGTCGGCAGGGGTCGCGAGCGAATGCCGGACGCGGCGGCACCGGTCGTCGGGGGAGCACCGGCGACCGCGGTGCCCGCCCCGACCGAGTCCCCGACCGAGCCCTCTGCCGACGGGGCGCCGGCCGACGGAGGGCCAGCCGACGGACGCCCGGCCGGGCTCACGGCCGGGTCCGTCGACCCGCCCGCGCCGGTGCTCGACCCGATCGCCGGAGCCCCGCCCCGTGGCGATCCCTCGACCACCACCCCGGCGGCATCGACCGTCATCGCACCCGGGGGAGCGGCGACGGGACCGGCGAACGACCGGGCGTCCCGACCGGCTGCCGAGCCCTCGACGCCCGTGGTCGCCGCGCGCGTCGCCGCCGCGCTCGCCCTCGTCCGCGCCACCGCGCGCAGGCACATCGTCCTGCGGCCGGCCACGGCCGCCGCGTGGCTCATCTTCCTGGCAGCTGTCCTCGTGGTCATCGCGGTGCTCACGGCACGCGGCGGGCTGACGCTCCCGGCGATCGCCACGCCGTCCCCGGGCGTCGCCGGCGCCAGCCCATCCCTGGCGGGGTCGTCCGCCACCGCTTCGGCCACGCCGGGCGCGTCGCCGACCCTGTCGGCCTCGCCGAGCGCCTCTCCGTCCGCGTCATCATCGCCCGTACCCACCGCGTCGCCGACCCCGCCGCCCTCGCCGTCCCCGTCCGTCTCGACGCCGTTCAGTCCGGATCAGCTGGCGCTCCTCAAGCCATGCCCGGGCAAGCCGGCGTGCTACCAGTACCGGATCAAGTCGGGCGACAATCTCCACAACATCGCGACGTTCTTCGGGCTGACCTACCCGGCGCTCCTGGCGGCCAACCCGCAGATCACCAACCCGTCGGTGATCCACGTCGGCCAACTGATCATCGTCCCGTTCCCGACCCCGGCGAAGGCGACCCCCAGCCCGAAGCCCTAGACCTCCCAGGCCGCCCGCTTGGTGGGGCGTTCAGTCCGTGGCGTCGTCGCCCGTGGCCGGCCCGCGCAGCGCGGCCCCCGCCGCCCGCAGCAGGTCGGCCCGGTCGACGATCCCGAGCAGCCTCCCGGCGGGATCGACGACGCACGCGACCTTGCGTCCCTGGGCCGTCATCCGTTCGGCGGCGTCCGCGATCGGCGTCTCGGGCAGCATCGTCAGGGCCGGTCGGGCGACGAGCGAACCGGCCGTGACGTCGCTGCCCGCGGGTCGCCCGGCCGTGCGCATGAGCGCGCCGAGGACGCCCGCGGTCGGGTCGACGGAGCGGATGACGTCGGCGTCCGAGACGACGCCGAGGACAGCCCCACCGGTGTCGAGGACGACCGCCCGGTTGAGGCGGGTTGACGCGACGACATCGAGCAGCGTGGCCAGGTCCGCGGACGCGCCGACGGTCGGAGCATCCGGCCGCATGATCGCACCGATCGTCCGCGCGCCTCGATCGCCGAGATCGGCCGTGCCGTCCCTCGGAAAGGTCTCGCCCACGGCCCGGAGGATGTCGGACCGCGACACGATCCCGACCAGGCGGCCGTCGGCGTCGCAGACCGGCAGGCGCTTGATCGCGCCGTCGGCCATGGCATGGGTCGCGGCCGAGACGGGCTCCGCGTCGCCGATCGTCGCGGGCTTGGCCGACATGACGTCCCGAACGCTGGTGGCCGGATCGAGCCGCTCCACGATGGCTCGGCGGGCGGCGTCGGGCATCGCGGAGAGGAGCTCGATCCGAGCCTCGAGGCCGGCCCTGGACACGAGGTCGCCGCTGCTCAGGATGCCGACGACGCGGCTCGCGGCGTCGACCACCGGGAGCGCCCGGAACGGCCGATCGACGAGGAGCGCAACGGCATCCCGGACACCGGCCGTCTCGGCGATCGAGATGACCGGCGTCGTCATCACGTCGCGGATCGGGAGGTCGAACCGCAATTGCTCGAGGCGGCGGCCACCGTACGCGGCGACGCCGATCTCCTCGACGGTGACGATGCCGGAACCGGCCAGGTCCCGGAGCCCGGGCAGGAGCCGCTCGACGCGCCCGGGCGCGTCGATCCAGGTCAGGACGATCGGCAGGTCCATCGAGAGGCGGAGGATGGCCGCCGTATGGATCCGGCTGTTCGCCCCGAAGCCCGCCATGCCGCGGACGACGGTGGCCCCGGCTGCACCCTCGCGGCGGAGATATTCCAGGATCGCCTGGTAGCGCGGCACGTGACCGACCTGGTCCGTCTCGCCCACGAACACCTGGACCCGGAGGCCGCGACTGTAGGGCCGCATCATCGACACTCCCTCAGATCAGGCGTCCGAGGGCCGCGCCGAGGTACACCCCGACAAGGGCGCCCGCCAGGCTGCCCATGATGTTCACGGCCGCCAGACCCCAGCTGCCGCTCTGGATGAGGCTCAGCGTCTCGAAGCTGAACGTCGAGAACGTGGTGTAGGAGCCGAGGAATCCGACGGCGAACGTGGGGCGCACCCACCAGGGCGTCATGGCGCGCTCGTTGGCGGCCGCGAGGATCAGCCCGATGAGGAACGACCCGCTGACGTTGATGATCAGCGTGCCGTACGGGAAGGTCGAGCCCATCCGGTCGGCGACCCAGCCGCCGATCAGGTAACGCACGTTCGCGCCCATGACGGCTCCGATGGAGATGGCCAGATACGTCATCGCTCACTTTCCGGGCACGCGCCCTGTCTGACACGTCAAACAGGTGCCATCAGCCCGAATGGGCGGTTCAGGCGCCGGAAGAGCGCCTCGGCGGACGCCATCGCCACTGCGCCCGGAGCGTAGCCGAGCGGTCCGTGGTCGGTCAACGGGCTCGGCCGCGGCTCCGCGCCGGGCCCCGGTGCCGCCGCACGCGTCCGGGTGGCGGGCTCGTGCGTTTGCACCATTGACGCGCCCTCCTCGGGGTGTACTATTCGCATCCAAGTGGCGTGAAGTGGTGAGAAGTGGGGATTGGTCCCACATCTTCGGGACCCGTCGAGGGAGCTCACCCCCGCGTCACACACCAGTCGATTCCGACAGGGGTAGCCAGGCACGTGTTCACCGGCGAGTACCGGCACTCGGTGGACGACAAGGGACGGCTCGCCGTCCCGGCTCGTTTCCGCTCGCAACTCGAGGGCGGAGCGGTCGTGTGCAAGTGGCTCGACAACTGCCTGGCGATCCTCACCCGTCACGGGTGGGAGGAGCTCGCCGCGAAGACGGCGACACTGCCCTTGACGAACCCCGGCTCCCGCGCCTTCCAGCGCCACATCTTCGGTGGGGCGGCGGAGGTCGAGCTCGACCGTCAGGGTCGGGTCGTCCTGCCGAGCTACCTCCGGGAGTACGCGGCCCTGGACGGCGAGGTGGTCATCGTGGGTGCGCGCGACCACGCGGAGATCTGGGCTCCTGCCCGCTGGGACGACGTCCGGCGCGGGCTCGAGGACCCGGAGACGCTCGCGGCGCACCTCGACGGCCTCGGGATCTGAGGGCCGTACCACATGCGCTTCCAGGGTCCGCGCGGTATCCGCTCGACGGCGATGGCGGAAGAGACGGAGGCAGGGCACCTGCCGGTGCTGGTGGAGGAGGTCCTTGCGATGCTCGCGCCAGCCCCCGGCAGCCTCCAGATCGACGCCACCGTCGGCGGCGGTGGGCACACCGAGCGGATCCTGGAGGCGTCAGATCCTGATGGCCGCCTCCTCGGTCTCGACGCCGACGGGGCGGCCATCGCCAGGGTCGGCCGGCGGCTCGCCCGGTTCGGCGACCGCCTCGTCCTGCGCCAGGCGAACTTCCGCGACCTGGGCGCCGTGGCGCCCGAGGCGGGGTTCGCCGCGGTCGACGGCCTGCTGATGGACCTGGGCCTGTCGAGCTTCCAGCTCGCCGATCGCGAACGCGGGTTCGGCTTCCGGGCCGGCGGGCCGCTCGACATGCGCTTCGACCCGAGCCGGGGCGTGCCGGCCGCCGAGCTCCTGGCCACCCTCGACGCGGACGAGCTGGCCGCCCTGTTCCGGCGCTACGGCGAGGAGCCGCACGCGGGCCGGATCGGCCGGGCCGTCGTCAATGAGCGGCGCACGACGCCGATCGCGACTGCGGAGGCCCTCGCCGAGCTCATCGAACGGGTCGCCCCGGCGGACCCGCGTCGACGCAAGCGGATCCATCCGGCGACCCGGGTCTTCCAGGCACTGCGCATCGCGGTCAATGCCGAGCTCGACGCCCTCGAGGCGGCCCTCGCCGCGTCGATGGACCTCCTCCGGCCCGGCGGCCGCCTGGTCGTCCTGAGCTACCACTCGCTCGAGGACAGGATCGTGAAGCGCTTCATCGCGGCCGAGCGACGGGGCTGCGTCTGCCCGCCCGCCGTGCCGATCTGCGTCTGTGGTCGGAACCCGCGGCTCCGGCCGCTTGGCCACTCCCTGACCGCGCGCCCCGAGGAGGTCGCCGCCAACCCCCGCTCCCGGAGCGCCCGGCTCCGGGTCGCCGAACGGATCGCCGCCTAGGCCGAACGCGATCCGGCGGATGGTCCGCCGGCCGATCGGTCGCCAAGGGAAGGAGGAGCTCGCGTGAGCAAGCGCCATCAGGCCAGTCGTCGGCGGACATACGGTCGCCGTCAGCACGAGCTGCGGGAGCGGGTCGAGAAGACCCATCCGCGCGACCTCGCGGAGTTCGACCTCCGGCGCGAGGAGGAAGAGGCGGACGGGTTCCCCTTCTTCGATCTCGACCTCGGGGCGCGCCGCCTCGGCTACGCACTGGGCGACTGAGCATGGCCGTCTACCAGGGCGCACGTCCACGTTCGGGCTTCGGCGGCGGCGGTCGTCGGAGCGCGTTCGTGCCCGGCGCGACGCTCGCACCGCCGACCATCTCGCGGCGCCGATCGCGCACCGCGGTGCGGGCCGGGCGTCGCTCGGGTCGGGTCGGCCTCGTCCTCGGCGGGATCGTCATCGCCTTCCTGCTCGCGTTCTTCTGGCTCGTCCAGAACGTGCGCCTGACGACCACGGGCTACGACATCGCGGGCCTCCAGGCGGAACGCGACCGGCTCGACGCGACGACCCAGGACCTGGTCACGAACATCCAGCGCCTGGGCAGCGGCCCGGCGATCCGCAAGCAGGCCCTCGACGCCGGGCTCACCCAGCTCGCCGCGCCCATCGTCGTGCCGGCTCGCTGAGCCGTCGCCCGATTCGATGATGGGTCGTACCGACTCGCGCATCCGCCACCTCGCGATCCTCGTCACGTTCGCGGTCGTCGGCGCGTGCCTCGTCGGCCGGCTGGCCTGGTGGCAGGTCGTGCGCGGGACGGACCTCGCCGCCGCCGCCCGGCGCGAGACGACGATCAAGCTGACCGATCCGTCGCGCCGGGGCACCGTCTACGATCGCAGCGGCACCGTCGTCCTGGCGACCTCGGTCGATCGATTCCGGCTCGTGGCGTCGCCCCGGCCCCTGAGCCTCGCGACGCGGCAGAAGACGGCCCAGTACCTCGTGACCCTGCTCTCGCTGCAGGGCCAGGTGGCGGTGGACCTCGCGACCCGGATGACGTCCGACCGGGGCTACGTCGTCCTGACGCGCGGCCTGGACGAGACGACGGCGAGCCAGATCCGGACGGCCCTCGCGGCGGGGTCGGTGGCCGGCCTGTCGCTCGAGCCCGAACCGGAACGACGCTATCCGCTCTCCGGCGGCTCGCCGGACTCCACCCTTGCCGCCCAACTGCTCGGCTTCGTCAATCGCGAAGGCGTCGGCCAGTACGGCATCGAGGAGCGCTATCAGGCCGAGCTGGCCGGCCAGCCGAAGGTGGAGCTGGCCGTCGCCGACGGGTACGGCGATCCGGTCCCGGGCTCGATCGCCGTGCAGTCGCCCGGCGTGCCGGGCCAGGACCTGCGCCTGTCGATCGACGCCGGCCTCCAGCTCCAGCTAGAGCAGGAGCTCATGGGCGCCGATCTGGCGGATCGCGCCCTGAGCGTCTCGGGCGTCGTCATGGACCCGTACACGGGTGAGGTCTACGGCGAGGCGACGTACCCCTCGTACGACGGCAACGACTACGCGGCCATCGCCGCCAAGAACCCGCAGCGGTTCATCGACCCCGTGGTCAGCTCGGTCTACGAGCCGGGCTCGGTGTTCAAGATGTGCACGGCTCTCGCGGCCTTCGAGAACGGCACCGTCACGCCGACGACGATCATCGACGACACGGGTTCGCTGTCGCTCGACCACGGCCAGGCCAAGGTCTCCGACGCGAACCTGAGGGGGATGGGGCCGATGCGGTTCGAGGACATCGTCGCCTACTCCCGGAACGTCGGCGCCGCGCGGGTCGCGATCGGCCTCGCCAGCTCGACCAAGAAGGCATCGGCGATCCTGCACGGGACGTGGCGGAGCCTGGGCTTCGGAGCGCGGACCGGCATCGATGTCGCCGGCGAGGTCCAGGGCCTCGTCCGCGACCCCACGATCACGCCGTGGCGCCAGGTCGATCTGGCCAACGGCGCGTTCGGCCAGGGCGTCGCGGTCACCCCGATCCAGCTCGCCGCGGCGTATGCCGCGATGGTCAACGGCGGAGTCCTGCCGACGCCCCACATCGTCCTGTCGGTGGGCAACCAGCCGGTCGAGGTCCAGCCGAAGGGCCGGATCATGACGACCCAGATGTCCGCCCAGATGGTGGATCTCATGAGCCACGTCATCCACACGGTCCCGTGGTACCGGGACAACACGATCACCCCGGGCTACGTCATGGGCGGCAAGACGGGCACCGCGCAGATCTGGGACGCCAAGGCGAACCACGGCAAGGGCGCCTGGAAGGAGACGTATAACTATTCGTTCATCGGCTACATCGGCAAGGGCCGACCGCAGCTCGTGATCGCCATCACGATCCGCGAAGCGAAGCCGAAGTTCGTCGCCCAGGGCAACCTGCCGCTCAACGTCGAGAGCTACGAGCTCTTCCGCCGCGTGGCGACCGACGCGATGGCCACGCTCGACCTGCCGCCGGCCGACCGGACGGCCGGCTCGACGGCCCCGTGAGCGCGGCCTATGCGACACTTCCGAGCGTGAGTGACCCACGCCCGCGACCGTGGGGCGGGGTCGCCGAGCCCGCCTTCTCGGCCGCCGACATCGCCCACGTCACGGGCGGCCGCCTCCTCCGGTCGAGCGACCGGCCGATCCGGGGCGGGTCCGTCGATTCCCGCGCCGTCGAGCCCGGCCAGGCCTTCGTGGCCCTGCCCGGGGAGCGTACCGACGGGCACGCTCATCTCGCCCAGGCCGCCGCCGCCGGAGCCGGAGCCCTGCTCGTCAGCCGGGTCCCGGACGGGGCGACCCTCGACGGGCTCGGCGATGTGACGGTCGTCCTGGTGGCCGACGGCCTGCGAGCGCTCGGGGCGCTCGGCGGGGCGTGGCGGCGCCGGTTCGCCCCGTTCGTCGTCGGGGTCACCGGGAGCATCGCCAAGACGTCGACCAAGGAGGCAGTCGCGACGGTCCTCGGCCGGCGCTTCACGACGCTCCGGAGCGAGGGCAACCGGAACAACGAGATCGGCCTGCCGCTGACGCTCCTGCGGCTGGGTCCCGAGCACGAGGCCGCGGTCCTCGAGATGGGCATGTACGCCGGTGGCGAGATCGCCGACCTGGCCGCGATGGCGGTGCCGCGGGTCGGCGTCGTGACGGCCGTCCAGCCGGTCCACCTGAGCCGGATCGGGACGATCGAGGCCGTGGCCAGGGCGAAGGCGGAACTGGTCGAGGCCCTCCCGTCCGACGGGACCGCCGTGCTGAACGCGGACGACCCGCGCGTGGCGGCGATGGCCGGCGCCACGGGCGCCCGTGTCCTGACCTACGGGTTCGAGCCGGGCGCCGATGTCGGCGCGGAGCGGCTGGAGCCGGCCGGCGCGGACGGGACGCGGTTCATCCTCCGGGCCGCGGGCGCGCGGCTGGCGGTCGCGACGCCGGTCCTCGGCCGGCACGGCGTCCACAATGGGCTCGCGGCGGCGGCGGTGGGCCTCGCGGCAGGCTGCACGCTCGACGACATCGCGGCCGGTCTCGCCGAAGGCTGGTCGGCCCCGCACCGCGACCGGCTCATCCGGGCCGGCGACGTGACGGTCCTCGACGACAGCTACAACGCGTCGCCCGGTTCCGTGCTCGCCGCCCTGGATCTTCTGGCGACGCTGCCGGGGAAGCGCAGGGTGGCGGTCCTGGGCGAGATGCTCGAGCTCGGCGAGGCCCACGAGCGCGGCCACCGGGAGGTCGGCCGGGCGGCCGCGGACGTGGCCGGCCTGCTCATCGTGGTCGGCGCCGGAGCGGGTGCGCTGGCCGACGGTGCGCTCGAGGCCGGCCTGCCGGCCGATCGGGTCCTGCGGGCCGATGACGCCGACGCCGCCCTCGATATCCTGCGGCCGCGCCTGCGGGCCGGCGACACGATCCTCGTCAAGGGCTCGCGCGGCATCGCCCTCGATCTGCTCGTCGAGCGCCTGGTCAGCGAGGCGGGCGGAGCCACCGGCGCAGCCGATGGCGGCGGGTCCGCCCGATGAGCGGCGGCACCGTCGAGCTCATCCAGGGGCTCCTGCTGGCCTTCGCGTTCGTCGTGATCCTCATGCCCGGTTACATCCGGGTCGTGCGCTGGCTCGGTTTCGCCAAGCAGATCCGGGTGGAGGGTCCCGAAGGCCACATGTCCAAGGCCGGCACCCCGACCTCGGGCGGGGCGCTGCTCATCGGGGTCATCGCCGTCCTCGCGCTCGTGTTCAACCTCATCGATGCGTCGACGTTCGCGCCGCTCGCCGCGCTCGGGCTGGTCGGCCTGCTCGGGCTCGTCGACGACTACCTGAACGCCAAGACCGGGTTCGGGATCAGCGTCCGCCAGAAGCTCGCCTGGCAGATCGTCGTCGCGCTGTACGCGGCCCAGCAGATCCAGCACACCTACGCGATCGAGTCGATCACCGTGCCGTTCGTGGGCGACGTCAAGATCGCCTCGTGGGTGTTCATCGCGTTCGCGGCGTTCGCGATCATCGCCACGAGCAACGGGGTGAACATCACGGACGGACTGGATGGGCTCGCCGGCGGCACGCTCGTGTTCGCGTTCGTCCCGTTCATCATCATCGCGCTCTTCAACTCGCCCCTCCAGCCGAACCTGGCGCTGCTGTGCTGCATCGTCATCGGGGCGCTGCTGGGCTTCCTGTGGTTCAACGCCCATCCCGCCCAGATCTTCATGGGCGACGCCGGGTCGCTGGGATTCGGGGCGATGCTGGCGGTCGTGTCGATGATCACCGGGCAGCTCCTCCTGCTCCCGCTGATCGGGATCATCTTCGTGATGGAGACCGAGCTTCGGTCGTCCTCCAGTTCGCCTACTTCAAGGCGACGGCGGCCGGCGCATCTTCCGGATGACGCCGCTCCACCATCACTTCGAGCTCGGCGGCTGGGACGAGGAGAAGATCACCCTGCGCTTCTGGATCATCGCGATCCTGGCCGGGCTCCTCGGGGTGACCTTCTTCCTGGCCTCGATGAAGGTACTGGCGTGACCGGATCGACCGGACGATGGCGATGATGGCGACGACCGAGCGACCGATCGACCTCGACGCGCTTCGCCTGGCGGACGTGCAGGCCGGCGCGTTGCGTGGCCGTCCGGTGACCGTGCTCGGCCTGGCCCGCAGCGGGATCTCGCTCGTGCGGTTCTTCCGGGCGGCCGGGGCGATCGTGACGGCGTACGACGGGCGGCCCGCCGCTGAGCTCGGGTCGGCGATGGCCGACGCGTCGGCGGGGGCCGGCGCGGAGCCCCTGCATCTCGCCGCGGGCCCGGACGTGGACCCGGCGACGGCGCTCGCGGGAGCCTCCCTCGTGGCGACCTCACCGTCGATCAACCCCGACTTCCCGACGACCGAGCCGCGCCTCCGGGCCGCCCTGGCGGCGATGGTGGCGGCGCGCCGCACCGGTGACCGTGCGGTCCCGGCGCTCGTCTCCGAGGTGGACCTGTTCCTGCGCCTCTGTCCGGCGCCGACGATCGGCGTGACGGGCACGAAGGGCAAGACGACCACCTCGGCGCTCGCGGCGGCCATCCTCGCCGCCGACCCGACGCATCCGGTCGAACTCGGCGGGAATATCGGCCGGCCACTCGTCGACCTGCTGCCGCGGCTCACGCCCGACCACCGGGTCGTCGTCGAGTTGTCCGAGCTCCAGCTGCCCACGCTGTCCCGTGGCACGACCGTGGCCGTGTACACGAACGTGACCTCGGACCACCTGGATCGTCACGGGTCGGTCGAGGCGTACCGGCGGGTCAAGCGGCTGCTCGCGGAGCTCGTCCACCACGACGGTGCCGTGGTGCTCAACGCCGACGATCCGGTCGTCATCGGCTATGCCGGCGCGACGCGCGCACGCGCGATCTTCTATGGGACGGCCGCGCCGCGCCCGGGTGGGGTCGGCCTGGTCGACGGCTGGATCGTGGCGGACGGGGTCGAGCCGCTGCCGTCGATCCGGGGCGACGCGCCGGCCGGTCGCCCAGCCGGGCGGGTCATGCCGATCGCCGAGCTCGGGATCCCGGGCCGCCACAACGTCGCCAACGCGATGGCGGCCGTGGCGGTCGGACTGCTGTTCGGCGTCGCCCCGGATGCGATCCGCCGGGCGGCCGCCGCGTTCACAGGCGTGGAGCACCGGCTCGAGACCGTCGCGACGATCGACGGCGTGCGGTTCGTCAACGATTCGATGGGCACCCAGCCGGACGCCGTCGAAGCCGCCCTGCGCGCCTTCGAGCCACCGATCGTGCTCATCGCCGGCGGCCGCGACAAGGGCGTGGACCTGTCGAGCCTGGCCTCGGTCGTGGCGGACCGGGCGGCGGCGGCGGTCCTCATCGGGGAGAGCGGGTCCGTGCTCGAGCGCCTCTTCCGCGACGCCGGCCTCGCCTCGATCGAACGGGCCGCGTCCCTGGGAGCGGCGG
The DNA here is from genome assembly GCA_963719285.1 of uncultured Chloroflexia bacterium. Lineage (GTDB taxonomy): Bacteria > Chloroflexota > Limnocylindria > Limnocylindrales > CSP1-4 > C-114. The sequence goes on along the minus strand of CAVRBO010000001.1, from coordinate 856,335 downwards.
TGGAACGGGCCGATGCGCTGGCCCGGGACCTCGCCTCGCCCGGCGGCCGCATGCCGACCGTGCTCCTGAGCCCGGCGGCCGCCTCGTTCGACATGTTCACCGACTACGCGGCGCGCGGACATTCCTTCAGGGCGGCCGTGGCCGCCGTCGCCGCCCGACGGGCCGCCTCGGCGGAGCGCGACCGGTGACGGCCCTCGCCCGCTCCCTGGCGCCCGACCGCAGCCGGACGAACACGCTCAGGCGCGAGCAGCATCAACCCGACTACGTGTTCCTCATCGCGGTGATCGGGCTCGTCGCGATCGGGGTGCTGATGGTCTATTCGTCCTCGGCCATGACCTCCTATCTCAGCGACGACGACCAGTTCAAGGTCGTCGGCCCGCAGGTCGTGTGGGCCGCGCTCGGCCTCATCTCGATGGTCGTCGTGACCCGCGTCGACTACCGCTACTGGCGGCTCGTCTCGGTCCCGCTGTTCGTCGTGGCGATCGTCCTGCTGGTCGTCGTCGTGTTCGTACCGTCGCTCAACTACGTCGTCGGCGGGTCCGCCCGGTTCCTCCGCATCGGGCCGCTGCCGCTGTTCCATCCGGCCGAGATCGCCAAGCTCGCCGTCGTCGTCTACCTCGCCCACTGGTTCGCCAAGCGCGGGAGTGGGGTCCGCGCGCTGTGGGGCGGGACGATCGTGTTCCTGGTCATCGCCGGACCGGTCATCCTCCTGGTCCTGCGCGAGCCGGACATCGGCACGGCGACGGTCCTCGCCGGCACGGCCATGGTCATGTTCTTCGTGGCGGGCGCCAACCTATTCCACCTGGGAGCGCTCGGCGGGACGGTCTTCCTGGGCGCGGCCGCGTTCATCGCGACGCATTCCTATGCGCTCACGCGCGTGCGCGCATTCATCGATCCGTGGAGCGACCCGACCGGCAGCGGCTTCCACACGATCCAGGGACTGCTGGCGCTGGGGCTCGGCGGGCTCTTCGGGTCCGGGCTCGGGGAGAGCCGCCTGGCGGCCGGCCACCTCCCGAACGCGTACAACGACTTCATCTTCGCGATCATCGGCGAGGAGTTCGGCCTCGTCGGCGCGGCCCTCGTCATCTTCCTGTTCGTCGTCATCGGCTACCAGGGGATCCGGATCGCGCTCGGTGCCCCGGACACGTTCGGCGCCCTCCTGGCCGCCGGTGTCACCGCCTGGATCTGCGTCCAGGCGTTCATCAATATCGGGGTCGTGGTGGCGCTGCTGCCGGTGACCGGGATCACACTGCCGTTCGTCAGCGCGGGTGGGTCGTCGCTGGCGATCACCCTCACCGCCGTCGGGATCCTCCTGTCGGTGTCGCGCGAGACCGTGGAGAAGGGGACCTGGAACGATGCGTCTGCTGATCGCGGGCGGGGGAACGGGCGGGCACATCTACCCGGCCCTGGCCGTCGCCCAGTCGCTGCGCGCCCGGAGCGAGGCTGACGTCCGCTGGCTGGGCGGCCATCGCGGCCTCGAGCGCGGGCTCGTCGGCGGCGCGGGCATCCCGTTCCAGCGGCTCGTCCTCCGTTCGCTGCGCACCACCGAGCGCGACGTCCACCTCGTCCTCGATCCGGTCAGGCTCGGTGCGTCCGTCGCGCAGGCCTCGGCGATCCTCGTCCGGCAGCGGCCAGCCGCGATCTTCACGACCGGCGGCTATACCGCGATCCCGGTGCTCATGGCCGCCGCGCCCCTGCGCATCCCGGTGGTCATGTGGGAGGGCAACGTCATCCCGGGACGGAGCGTCCGGGCGACCGCCCGCCTGGCGGACGTCCTGGCGGTGAGCTTCGTCGCGACCTGCGCCGCCGTCCGGATGTCCGGCCCGTGCTACCTGACCGGGACGCCCATCCGCGAAGTCCGGCAGCTCGATCGCGAGGCGGCCCGGGCCCAGTTCGGGATCCCGCCGGGCGAGCGGATGCTCCTCGTCTTCGGAGGCTCGCAGGCCGTCCGGCGGTTCAACACCGCCGTCGCCGAGGCGCTGCCCGGGCTCGTCGAGCGCGTCCACGTCGTGCACGTCACGGGCGACGAGGGCTATGCGGCAGCGCTGGCCGGGCGCGAGGCGCTTCCGGCGGGCGTCCGTGAGCGCTACCGGCCGGTCCCGTTCCTGCGCGACGACATGACCGCGGCCCTCGGAGCGGCGGATCTGGTCGTGGGCCGGGCCGGCTCCTCCACCCTCGCCGAGGTGACCGCGCTCGGCCTGCCGATGGTGGTCGTGCCGTATCCCCATGCGGCTGGTCACCAGAAGGCCAACGCGGCCGTGCTGGCCGACGCCGGGGCGGCCCGGCTCATCGAGGACGAAGCGTTCGACGGGGCGGCGCTCCTCGGCGCGATCGGCATCCTCGAGGACGCGTCCACGCACGCGGCCATGGCCGCGGCCAGCCGATCGCTCGGCCGGCCGGGCGCCGCCGACGCCGTGGCCGAGCTCGTCCTTGCCGCCGCCGAGCGCCGGCCGCTGCCCGAGGCCGCGGTCGTCGACCGACTCTCGCGTGGCGGTCCCGGATGACCGCCATGACGGCCGGGCCGGCGGGGTCGGCCCGACCCGCGTTCGACGCGATCGCCCTCGGGACGGACATCCAGCGCCGGCTTGGGGTGAAGACGTCGCGGGACGAGCCCCTCGCCCGGTTCACGACGATGCGGGTGGGCGGCCCGGCCGACCTGTTCGCGGTGGCCCACAACGCGTTCGAACTGCGCGGACTCGTGAAGTTCGCCCGGTCGCGCGGGCTGGCCCATGTCGTGCTCGGCCGGGGCAGCAACATCGTCATCGCCGACGCCGGGATCCGTGGCCTGGTCATCCAGGATCGGGCCGAGGGCGCCGAGATCGGGGACGGCCGGCTCATCGCGGAAGCGGGCCTGCCGATGGCCAGGGCGGCGACCCTCACCCAGGCGGCGGGCCTGTCCGGGCTCGAGTTCGGGCTCGCGATCCCGGGCAGCGTCGGTGGCGCGGTCTGGGCGAACGCGGGCGCCCACGGGGCCGATGTCGCCGCGATCCTGGAAACCGCGCTCGTCCTGCTCGCCGACGGGTCCGAGCGCCGCCTGCCGGCGGCCGAGCTCGGGCTGGCGTACCGGGAGAGCCGGTTCAAGGCAGGATCGGCCGGTACCCGGGCGCCCGGGGCCGGCACCGCCCCGGAGGACCCGGCCGAGATCGTGCTGGCCGCCACGTTCGCGCTCGAACCGGCCGGACCAGACGTCATCAAGGAGCGCCTCGACGACATCCGCCACTGGCGGCAGGCCCACCAGCCGCTCGGGATCCCGAGCGCGGGCAGCGTGTTCCGCAACCCGGCCAGCGGGCCATCGGCGGGTGCGTTGATCGAGGGCCTCGGGCTCAAGGGGGCCACGGAGGGCGGCGCGACGGTCAGCCCGAAGCATGCCAACTTCATCGTCAACGACCGCAAGGGGACGGCGGCCGACGTCCGTCGCCTCGCCGAGCGCGTTCGGGCGGAGGTTGCCCGGACGACCGGGACGGAGCTCGCGTTCGAGGTCGTGTTCCTCGGCGACTGGTCCGCCTGGGACGTGCTCGACGGGACCGGGCCGGGACGGACGGTGGCTCCATGACGGGCCACGGCCGGGTGCCGGTCGTCGTGCTCCTCGGCGGGCCCTCGGCGGAGCACGACGTGTCGATCGTGTCGGGCAATGCGATCGCCGACGCGCTCGCCGCTGCCGGCCACGCGGTGACCCGGGTCGTCATCGACCTCGTCGGCCGCTGGTGGTGGCTGCCGGCCGACCATCGCCCGGGCGACCACGAGCGATCGGCCTACGACGAACCGGGCGCCCTGGGCGCGGCGGGGCCGTTCCCGGTCGGCGCGGCCGTCGACCGGCTTGCGGCGAGCGATCCGCTGCCGGTCGTCTTCATCGCCCTGCACGGCCCGTTCGGAGAGGATGGGACGGTCCAGGCGCTGCTGGAGGCGGCCGACCTCGCGTACACCGGTTCGGGTGTCGCGGCATCCGCCCTGGGCATGGACAAGGCACTCTTCAAGCGGCTCGTCCGCGGACTGGGCCTGCCGGTGGTGGACTGGCGCGAGATCCCGGCCGCCCGCTGGGCCGCGGAGCGGCAGGCGGTCCTGGGCGAGCTCGAGGCGTTCGCGACGGGCTTCGGTGACGCCCGGCTCATGATCAAGCCGGCCCGCCTCGGCTCGAGCCTCGGGATGACCCTGGCCCATGAGACGTGGGAGCGGGCGTCGGCGCTCGATCTGGCGTTCCGCTACGACACGCTCGCCCTCGCCGAGCGCTACCTCGCGGGTGCCCGCGACCTCGAGGTCGGGGTCATCGGCCACGATCGCGGCCCGCTCGACCTGTACGGCCCCGGCGAGATCGTCGCCGGGCACGAGTTCTATGACTACGCCGCGAAGTACACGGTCGGCCTGTCCGAGACGACGACCCGGGCCGAGGTCCCCGCGACCACGCGGGCGACGATCCTGAAGATCGCCCGGGATGCCTATCGCTCGATCGGGGCGGAGGGGTTCGCGCGGGTCGATTTCCTGGTGGTCGACGACGAGATCTACCTGAGCGAGATCAACACGATCCCGGGCTTCACCCCGATCAGCCTGTTCCCGACCATGCCGGCGGCGTCCGGCCTCGACTTCACGGCCGTGTGCGAGCGGGTGGTGACCCTGGCCCTCGAGCATCACGCCGCGCGGGTCGGCCGCCGGCTCGAACCCTCGGACCTGCCCCGGTGAGCGTCCGGTCCGGCCGCCGCCCGCCCGCCCGCACCCCCCGGGGCGGCGGCATCAAGCGTCGGTCGGCCGGGATGACACCGCTCCGCGCCGGGGCGATCCTGCTCATGCTCCTGTGCGCGGCGGGCACCTACGGGGTCGTGGGTACGGGCGCGTTCACGTTCCACCACCTCCGTATCGACGGCGAGCACTACACGCCCGAGGACGCCGTGACGGCCGCTCTCGCGCTCCCGCAGGGGACCAACCTCGTCCGCCTGCGGACGGACACGCTGGCCGATGCGTTGCTGGCGATCCCCACCGTCGGTGACGCCCAGGTCTCGATCGAGCTCCCGGACACGGTCCGCGTCCACATCGACGAGCGCCAGCCGATCCTCATCTGGGCCGCGGGGGAGTCGCGCTTCCTCGTCGACCGGGCCGGCCTCCTGTTCGCGCCGGCCGGCGACGAGAAGGCCGCGGCGATCGCCGACCTGCGGGTCATCAGCGACACTCGCACGACGGCCGCGGGCCTGTCCGTCGGCTCGGTCCTCGATCCGATCGACCTGGACGTCGCGACCCGACTGGGCTCGCTCCAGCCGGCCGATCTCGCGAGCGGAGCCGCCGCCCTCGACGTGACGGTGGGCGACGAGGCCGGCTTCGTCGTGTCGAGTGGCAAGGATGGCTGGATCGCGACGTTCGGCATCTACACGCCGACCCTTCGGCCACCGTCCATGGTCCCCGGCCAGGTGCGGCTCCTGCGGAGCATCCTGATCAAGCAGGGCGAGGCAAACCTCGCCCGGATCGACCTCGCCAGGACGATCGAGGGCACCTTCGAACTGAAGTCGGGAAAGTGAGCGCCGGCGCGCGCCCGGTGCGCCTGCCCGGGGCGGGGCGCGACGGTCCGGGTTGCCGCGCCTCCGCCCGGTCGGGTAGCCTTGCCCAAACCCACCGAGCGAGGACGATCGACCGTGCTTCTCCCCCTGGCGGGCCTCGTCGTGGGCGTCCTGCTGGGGCTGGTCCTCAAGGTCAACGTCAGCTTCGAGTTCGCTCGCTACAGCGCGGTGGCCATCGTCGCGGCACTCGACTCGGTCCTCGGTGCGGTCCGTGCGGAGCTCGACGGGGTCTACGACAATCGGATCTTCATCAGCGGGTTCCTCACCAACGGCGTGGTGGCCGTCCTGCTCACGTTCATCGGGGACCGGCTCGGGGTGGACCTGTACCTGGTAGCCCTCATCACCTTCGGCCCGCGCATCTTCAACAACGTGGCCCTCATCCGGCGCCACTTCCTCTAGACGGAACGAACGAGGCGACGTAAGGACTGTGGAACGAGAAGCGATCCTGGTCGGGATCGATGTCGGCACGAGCAAGGTCTGTGCCCTCATCGGCGAGGTCCACCGCGACGGTGGGCTGACGGTGATCGGCAAGGGGACCGTCCCGGCGACCGGCCTCAAGAAGGGCGTGGTCGTCAACATCGACCAGACCGTCCACTCGATCGGCCAGGCCGTCGAGCAGGCCGAGCGCCTGTCGGGGATGAAGATCGACCGCGCCTACGTGTCCGTCGGCGGATCGCACGTCGAGAGCCAGAACTCGCCCGGCACGGTCGCCGTGAGCGGCCACAACCGGGAGGTCACCCGCGAGGACATCGCCCGGGCGACGGACGTGGCGCGCGCGGTCCAGATCCCATCCAACCGCGAGGTGCTCCACGTCCTGCCCCGCGACTTCAGCGTGGACGACCAGGAGGGCGTGAAGGACCCACTCGGGATGAGCGCCATCCGCCTGGGCGTCGAGGTCCACATCGTCACGGCCTCGGCGACCGCGGTCCAGAACCTGACCAAGTGCGTCATCGCCGCCGGGGTCAAGATCGATGAGCTCGTCGCGAGCTCGCTGGCCGCGGCCGAGACGGTCGCGTCCGAGACGGAGCGCGAGCTCGGCGTGGCCGTCGCCGACATCGGTGCCGGGACGATCGACCTCGCCCTGTTCGCCGACGGCTCGCCCCTCTACAGCGCGGTCCTGCCGGTCGGCGGGAACAACGTCACGAACGACGTCGCGATCGGGCTCAAGACGAGCCTCCAGGTCGCCGAGGAGCTGAAGATCCGCCACGGGACGGCGGACCTGCGGGGCATCGAGGAGGACGAGAACATCGCGGTGTCGGTCCTCGGCGAGGATGCCGGCCGCGAGGTGAGCCGGCTCGAGATGTGCCAGATCATCGAGGCCCGGATGCGCGAGACGTTCGAGCTCATGCGCGACCGGATGCGCGAGTCCGGCCACGGGATGCTGCCGGCCGGCCTGATCCTCACCGGCGGCGGGTCGCAGCTCGGGGGCGTGGCCGAGCTCGGCCGCGAGGTCCTCCAGATGCCGGTCCGGATCGCGTCGCCGGCGGGCATCGGCGGCCTCGTCGACGGCCTGCTCACGCCGGCGTTCAGCGATGCCGTCGGGCTGCTCCTGTGGGGCGCCCGCGAGCTCGCGGCCGGGGAGCCCGCGCGCTATGAGTCGGCCCCGGCGATGGGTGGGCTCGGTCGCATCCGGGACGCCCTGCGGAGCATCTTCCCGTAGGTCACGACCGGCCCGCCTCGTCGGGCGGGTCGGCGCGCGGCCTCGGTCGACTATGCGGTTCCCCGGCGCACCGCACCGGAAGACGCGTGACCGCTCACGCCTCGACCACGGCGCTATACTCCCCGGACGTCGACGCGACCCCCGGGATCGGGCCGCCCGAATCTCCGAGCGATCGCGGGTCCCGGAACCAGACGAATAACGCTCAGGGACGAGCCACCGAGGAGACGGCGATGCCGCTGCGGTCCGATTCAGAGAACTTCGCGTTGATCCGCGTCATCGGGGTCGGTGGCGGCGGGAGCAACGCCGTCAACCGGATGATCCGGGCCGAGATGATGGGCGTGGAGTTCATCGCCTGCAACACGGATGCCCAGGCGCTCCTGCAGAGCGATGCGCCCCACAAGATCCGGATCGGCGACAAGATCACCCGCGGCCTCGGGGCCGGCGGCGACTCGTCGATCGGCCAGCGGGCGGCCGAAGAGGACGCCGACAAGATCGCCGAGGCGCTGGCCGACTCGGACATGGTCTTCATCACCGCCGGGATGGGCGGCGGCACCGGCTCCGGCGCGGCGCCGGTCATCGCCGAGATCGCCAAGCAGGCGGGCGCGCTGACGATCGGCGTGGTCACCAAGCCGTTCGGCTTCGAGGGCGCCCGGCGCCGGCTCATCGCGGAGAAGTCCGCCGAAGAGCTCAAGGCCAAGGTCGACACCCTCATCACGATCCCCAACGATCGGCTGCGCGACGTCGTCCAGAAGAACACGAGCATCCTCGACGCGTTCCGCGTCGTCGACGACGTCCTCCGCCAGGGCGTCCAGGGCATCAGCGACATCATCACCGTGCCCGGGCTGATCAACCTCGACTTCGCGGACGTCCGCACGGTCATGCGCGATGCCGGCTCGGCCCTGATGGGCATCGGCCGGGCGACGGGCGACAACCGCGCGCTCGAGGCGGCCCGCCAGGCCATCGCGAGCCCGCTCCTCGAGGTCAACATCAACGGTGCCCAGGGGATCCTGTTCAACGTGACCGGGTCCTCGAACCTGTCGCTGTTCGAGGTCACCGAGGCGGCCGAGGAGATCCGTGCGGCGGCCGACCCGGAGGCGAACATCATCTTCGGCACGAGCTTCAACGAGCGGCTCGGCGACGAGGTCCAGATCACCGTCATCGCGACCGGCTTCGACACGAACCGGAAGCGGACGAGCGTCCGCCACGAGGCGACTGCGAGCCTGACGCCCGAAATCTCCGGCGGGACGCGGGCCGGTCGCGAGCGCGACTTCCTCGAGGAGCTCGAGCGCCAGCGCCTCGCCACCGGAGACGGCCTGGCCGGCGATCGGTCCCCGGGCGAGGAGCGCCCGGCGGCGGTCGGGATCCCGGTCGTCCGGGCCGAGCGTTCGGTCGGCGAGACCGTGCCGGCCCCGCGACGGGCGACCGTCGACGCGGACGAGCTGGAGATCCCGAGCTTCCTGCGCCGCAAATGAGCCCTGCCGGCACGGGCCGGCGCGAGCGCAGTGCCTGACGGAGCCGATCCGGGCGCCATCGGTGCGTTCGCTGCCGCCCGCGCCCGCGTGCTCGAGACGATCGCGGCGGCGTCCGCTCGCTCCGGTCGCGACCCCGGCGCGGTCCGCCTCGTCGCGGTCTCCAAGACGGTGCCCGCCGATCGCGTGCGGGCGGCCGTGGCCGCCGGTCAGCTCCTGTTCGGCGAGAACCGGGTCCAGGAGGCCGAGGCGAAGGTTCCGGCGGTCGGGGCGGGGGAGTGGCATCTCATCGGTCCGCTCCAGGACAACAAGGCCCGCCGCGCCCTGCTGACGTTCGGCGTCATCGAATCGGTCGATTCGGTCGGGCTCGCGCGGCGGCTCGACCGGCTGGTGCGCGAACTGGCCGATCTCCCGGCCGACGGGCCCGTCCCGGTCGACCGGCGCTTCCCGGTCCTCCTCCAGGTCAACGTGGACGACGATCGCGCCAAGGCCGGGTTCGGACCGGAGGCCCTGGTGGGGGCGTTGCCCGAGCTTGCCGCGCTCGGCGCCCTGCGTCTCGATGGGCTCATGACGATCGGCCGGCTGGCGGTCGACGCGGAGGCGGCGCGACCCACGTTCCGTTCGCTGCGCGAACTCGCGGCCCGGGTCCGCACGGACGTCCCGGAGTTGGGCGGCGAACTGTCGATGGGCATGAGCGACGACTACCCGGTCGCGGTGGAGGAGGGGGCGACGCTCGTCCGGGTCGGGCGGGCATTATTCGGCGAGCGGGTGCCGGCGCCGTGAAGGGCGGCGGCGCCCGCCTCGCGATCCGTTGCGTCCCACGGGGCGGCGTCGACCGGATCGAGGGCGTGGTCGACGGGAGCCTGCGCATCCGCGTCGCGGCGCCGGCGGTCGACGGCGCGGCCAACGATGCGCTGCTGCGGCTGCTGGCGGACGAACTGGGTGTCGCCCGGGGCGCGATCCGCCTCATCGCCGGCGAGACCGGTCGCAACAAGGTCGTCGCGATCGACGGCGTCGAACCCGGGAGCCTCGTCGCCCGCTGGCCGGACCTCGCGGTATGATGGCCCGACCACGCCCGTCCGGAGCGACGCGGCGACCTCGGGCGATTGGCTCAGTCGGTTAGAGCGCGCGGTTCACATCCGCGAGGTCACTGGTTCGAATCCAGTATCGCCCACCAACCCCTGGTCCATGTGCGTGGGACGACCCGCGACGCCCGGGCCGACCCCGTCGTCAGCGGATGTGCCTCGTCTCCACCGGGGCTCCGTCGACGGTGATCCTGCACCGGCCGTCGGTGAGGAGGCCCTCGCCGGGTCTCTTGCCGACGCTGAGCGTGAGGTGGACGTCGTGCCGCTTGCCGTCGGTCTCCACCGTGCCGTGCAGCTCGCCAAGGCCGAACCACGACCAGGTGCGCCGCGCGATCTCGCGGCCGTCCCACTCGAGTCCGAAACCGCGCCCGATCTCGCTGCGCGTGACCGTGATCGCGTGGCCTTCGTACGTCGCTTCCCAGCGCGTCGTGATGAACCCCATGCGGGCGAACTCCCTTCAGACGGACGGGCCGAGCGAGCCACGCCGGTCGGCCGTCGGAGCGCGTGGGTCCCGGAACGGTGCCGAGGTCGGCGCGGACATCACCTTCGGCAAGGGCACCGCGGTGGCGCCCATGGAGCGTATACGGCGGATCGACGCGACGCTGGAGTCCAGGGCCTGCGACGGGTTCATTCCTGACACGGTCCGGCGGGTTTCGTGGAGTACGGTGGCAGGGTGACTGACCTGACGATCCGACCGGCCTTCAGCGCGTGGCCCGACTACAACCGGCGCCTCCGCGATGTCGTCGCGGCCATGACCGAGGAGCAGCTGGCCCTCCGCCCGTCGCCCGGGCGCTGGCCGCTCTGGGCGACCGTCGGCCATGCCGCCTGCCAGCGGGTGTTCTGGCTGTGCGACTTCGCCGGCGTGCCGGGCGCGGATACGACTCCGTTCACGAACGCGGGGTTCGACTGTCCGGGCGACGACGACCTCGAGCACGTGCTCGGGGCGGAGGCCCTCGCGGCCGCGCTCGACTCGACCTTCCGCATCGTCGAGGGCTGTCTGGATCGCTGGACGCTGGACTCGCTCGACGAGGAGATCCGACGCCCCGACTTCGGCGAGGACTGGGTCCACCGGCGCGGGGCGGTCATCCAGCGTGTGTTCGCCCACGACGTCTACCACGGCGCGGAACTGAACGAGACGCTCGGCGTGGCGGGGCTGGTGCAGATCGACTTCTGGAGCTGAGCTCAGGACGCCGGGCCGGCCGGTCCTCTCGAGCGGGCCGTGAACATGCGTCCGTCTTCGCGGGCGAGGTCCCATGCCTCGAGCGCCGGTGGCTCGACGCCGATGCTCGTCAGCGCGGTGCAGACCTGGCTCCGGTGGTCGGTCCCGTGATAGAGCGCCTGGGCCAGCCGGATCCCGAGCGGTGCGTGCGTCTCGTAACCGTTGTCCTCGTGCTCCACGACGTCGGTCGCGGGGTCGATGTCGCCGGCGATCAGGCGGTGCCAGATCGGGCCGTGTTCCTTCATCACCGACCGTAGCGCCGGGATGTCGCTCGCAACGTCGTCGAACGGCTCCCGGCGGTCGAGCAGGACATCGAGGTAGAAGACGTCCCCGCCCACGAGGTGGCGGAGCGTGTCGATGATCGAGCCGTACGTCCCCGGCACGGTCGCCGCCAGCTGGACGTCGTCCAGGACCGCGCATGCATCCAGCAGGCGGATCGAGGCCCAGACGTGATGGGCGAATGCATCGCCGAGGACGGAGGTCGTCACTGGACCAATGTACGCGATGCGGTCCGGGGGCGGCCACCGGGAAGGCGATCGGGACGATCGGAGCAGTGCTGCCGCCGGTCGACCGCGGCCGCCGGACGCGTCATCCATCCGACGTAGCTAGGACCGGCCATCCGAGTCGTATCGCCCGGCCACGCCGCCACGTAGGCTCAGGGCACGCGCCGCGTTCGCCGCGACCGACCATGCCCTCGCCGGTCCGGCCGGCCGTCCGCCGACGGAGCCCGAGCAGGCCCCCGCCAGGAACGACACATGAACGTCCAAGAGCCGATCGCGCTGGACCTCGCACCCGAGCGTGGCGTGCGTGGGCTGACGGCGCCTCGCGCCTGGATCGTCCTTCTGGCCGCGATCCCGTTCCTCGCCGGGTTCTACCTCCTGCTCCCGATCACCGGCCCGGCGCGCACCATCGCCTACCCGGTCTACGGCGTGATCGGAACGGTCGCGATCCTCCTCGGCGCCTATCGCGGACATCCTGCGCGACCCGGGTCATGGCGGCTCATCGCCATCGCGGTCGGTCTGCTCGCGCTCGGCGACGTCGTCTACTCGGTGCTGTCCGCCGACGGCCGGGAACTGGCCTATCCGTCGCCGGCCGACATCGCCTACCTGGGCGGCTATGTCGTCCTGATCTGCGGGATCGCCGGACTCATCCGTGGCCGCGTTCCCGGCGGGGACCGGACCCCCATCATCGACGCGGCCATCCTGTCCGCCGGCGTCGGCTCGATCTTCTGGATCGTCCTCATCGAGCCGAGCCTCCAGCAGACCGTCGATCCCGTGGTGGCGATCATGACGATGGTGTACCCCGGCATGGACCTGCTCCTGCTGGCTCTCGCCCTGAGAGTCATGCTCACGGCCGCCGCCCGGCCACGCTACCTCCAGTTCCTGTTCGCGGGCGTCGTCCTGTACTTCATCGCGGACGTCGTCTACGCCCTGGCGATCCTCGACGGGACGTACGTGGACGGTCACCCGGTGGATGCCGGCTGGATCGTCGGGATCCTGTTGATGGGCGTCGCGGCGTTGCATCCGTCGGTGGCCGACGAGGTGCCGACCGTCGAACCGAGCGACGCGCGGCTGAGCGGGCCCCGGCTGGTGCTGCTCGCCCTCGCCGCACTCATCGCCCCGTTGATCCTCCTGAGCTGGGAGATCCAGGCTGGTGACGATCTCGTCGTCGGGCTCGTGGTCGAATGGACCCTCCTGTTCGGGCTCGTCCTGATCCGGCTGGTGACCAGCGTCCATGAGCTCTCGGCCTCCCTGAAGCAGCGCCGGCACCTCCAGAAGGACCTCGCCCACCAGGCGCATCACGATCCCCTGACCAAGCTCGCCAACCGGCTCCTGTTCGAGATGCGCCTCGCCGACGCGATGGCCACGGCGCCCGAGACCACGGCCCTGGTCTTCCTCGACCTCGACGACTTCAAGACCATCAACGACACCCTGGGGCACGCGACCGGCGACGAGCTGCTCCGGATCCTCGCCGATCGTGTCCAGCGCGTGACGCGATCGCGTGACCTGGCGGCGCGGCTCGGAGGCGACGAGTTCGCGATCCTCGTCGAGGGCTGCATCGACGCCTCGATGGCGCTCAGCGTGGCCGAACGTGCGCTCGGCGTGCTCCGCGCGCCCGTCGAGCTCGGACAGCGGCGGCTCCTCGTACATGCCAGCGCCGGGGTCGTCGTCGGCATGGTCGGCTCGACCCCGACCGATCTCATGCGCGACGCCGACATCGCCATGTACCAGGCCAAGGCGCACGGCAAGGACCAGGTCGAGGCGTACGAGGTCGCGATGCACGGCCGGGTCACCCAGAGCTACGAGCTCGGGACCGAGCTCGCCAACGCGATCGAGGCGAAGGCCTTCGTCCTCCACTACCAGCCGGCGGTCAACCTGACTACCGGCGCGATCGTGGGGGCCGAGGCACTGGTCCGCTGGAACCATCCGGTCCGAGGGATGCTCGGGCCCGGGGAGTTCATCCCCCTGGCCGAGTCGTCGGGTCTCATCAACGGGCTCGGGTCGTGGATCCTGCGCGAGGCCTGCGCGACGGCGGCAGCGTGGCCCGACCGCGCGGATGGCCGGCGCCCGGCGATCAGCGTCAACCTCGCGGCCAGCCAGTTGCTCCGGCCGGGGATCGTGGATGAGATCGCCGGCATCCTGGCCGAGACGGGACTCCCGGCCGAGAAGCTGATCCTGGAGGTCACCGAGAGCGCCCTCGTCGATGTCTCCACCGCTCGCGCCGCCCTCCTCGGGCTGCGCGGCCTCGGCGTCCTGCTCGCCCTCGACGACTTCGGGACCGGATACTCGGCCCTCAGCTACCTCGCCGAGCTCCCGTTCGACATCGTCAAGATCGACCGTTCATTCGTTGCGTCGATCGGTCAGGGCCGACGTTTCGACGCGATGATCGAACACATCATCGGGCTGTGCGATGCGCTCGAGCTGGTGACCGTGGCGGAGGGCATCGAGGAGGGGCCGCAACTCGCGCGGCTGCTCGAGCTCGGGTGCCGGATCGGCCAGGGCTTCCTCTTCGCGCGTCCCATCCGGGGGATCGAGTTCGCGGCGCTCCTGACCTCGGCGCGCCAGACTCAGCGTCGACGGCCGGCCGAAGGCGCTCCGCGCCGGCCGGTCGTCCGCAGGGCCGCTCCCGCTCACGTCTCCTCGCCGGCACGCCCCGCCGCTCGTCCGGCACGCCCCGCCGCCTGACCCTCCGGAGCGGGCTTCGGCGAGACCGCGGCCGTTCCATGCACGGTCGTGCATAGATATGCCATCAGCGGTGGGCTCAAGGCGGTCGCCGGCGTCCGGACCCGGCTGCCTTCGGAACGTCCGCGCCCGTCCCGGGCCGGGTTCAGTCGGCGGCCAGCCGGCGCAGGACCGCGGGCAGGATCCCGCCGTGCCGGAAGTAGCCCACGTCGATGTCGCCGTCGAGACGCGCGATCGCGCTGAATCGCCGCTCCGTGGCGTCGTCGGCCCGGGCGACGACCGTGACCCTCGCGCGCGGCCCGAGATCGGCGATGCCGTGGATGGCGTATGACTCGCGGCCGGTCAGGCCGAGCGACGCGGCGCTCTCGCCCGGCGTGAACTGGAGCGGCAGGACGCCCATCCCGACCAGGTTCGCCCGGTGGATGCGCTCGAACGACTCGGCCAGGACGGCCCGGACGCCGAGGAGCATCGGGCCCTTGGCCGCCCAGTCGCGCGACGACCCGGATCCGTACTCCTTGCCGGCGATGACGAGTAGGGGCGTTCCCTCGGCCCGGTAGCGCATGGCGACGTCGTAGATCGTGCCCTCGTCGCCCGAGGGCAGGTGCACCGTCAACGGGCCTTCCCTGCCCCCGACGAGCGCGTTGCGCAGCCGGATGTTCGCGAACGTGCCGCGCATCATGACCTCGTGGTGGCCGCGCCGGGCGCCATACGAGTTGAAGTCGAGCGGGCCGACGCCGTGGTCCTGGAGCCAGCGGCCCGCCGGCGACGCGGGCGCGATGGAGCCGGCCGGGCTGATGTGGTCGGTCGTGACCGAGTCGCCGAGGACGGCCAGGACGCGCGCCCCGTCGATGTCCGCGAGCGCCGGGGGTTCGGCCGTGAGGCCCTCGAAGAACGGTGGCTTCGCGACGTAGGTCGAGTCGCCCTCCCAGGCATACCGGTCGCCGTCCGGGACCGGCAGGGCGCGCCAGCGATCGTCCCCGTCGAACACCGTCGCGTAGGTCCGCTGGAAGAGCGCCGGGTCGATGGAGCTGCCGATGACCCGCCTGATCTCGTCCGACGAGGGCCACAGGTCGGCGAGCAGCACGGGCCGGCCGTCCCGGTCCGCACCGAGCGGCTCCGATGTGAGGTCGATGTCCACCCGACCGGCGAGCGCGAAGGCCACGACGAGTGGCGGCGAGGCAAGGTAGCTGGCCCGGACGAGCGGGTGGATCCGACCCTCGAAGTTGCGGTTGCCCGACAGGACCGCCGCGACCACCAGGTCGTGCTCCTCGATCGCGCCCGCGACGGGCTCCTCGAGCGGGCCGGAGTTGCCGATGCAGGTCGTGCAGCCGTAACCCGCGAGCGCGAACCCGAGCGCCGCGAGCGGGGCCATGAGCCCGGCCGCCTCGAGATAGCCGGTCACGGCCTTGGAGCCCGGCGCGAGCGAGGTCTTGACCGTGGGCGCCACGGTGAGGCCACGGGCGACGGCGTTGCGGGCGAGCAGGCCGGCACCGACCATGACGGTGGGGTTCGAAGTGTTGGTGCACGAGGTGATCGCGGCGATCGCGACCGAGCCCGAGCGTACGACCGCCTGCCGGCCACCGATCTCGATCGCAACGCTGCCGTCCTCCAGGGCGCCCGTCGTGCCGCCCTCGTCGGTCATGTCCGATTCGGCGGCCGAAGCGGCCGGGCCGGGGAACGCGTCCGGGAACGCGCCCCGGAAGTTCCCGGGCAGGTCTTCGAGGAGGACCCGGTCCTGGGGCCGGCGCGGCCCGGCGACGGACGGCGCGACGGTGGCGAGGTCGAGCTCCAGGCGGGCGTCGAAGTCCGGACCGGGGCCCGCCTCGCGCCACAGGCCCTGCGCTCGGGCGTAGCGTTCCACGAGGTCGACGAGCTCGGCAGGCCGGCCGGTCAGGCGCAGGTACGCCAGGGTCTCGCCGTCGATGGGGAAGAGGGTGGAGGTCGCCCCGAACTCGGGGCTCATGTTCGCGATCGTCGCCCGGTCCGCGAGCGCCAGGCTCGCCAGGCCGTCCCCGGCGAACTCGACGAACGAGCCGACGACACCGAATGACCGGAGCATCTGGGTGACCACGAGCACGAGGTCGGTCGCCGTGGATCCGCGTGGGAGCTCCCCGCTCAGCCGCACGCCCACGATCCGCGGCATCGGCTGGTAGAGCGGCTGCCCGAGCAGGGCCGCCTCGGCCTCGATGCCACCGACCCCGTAACCGAGCACGCCGAGCCCGTTGATCATCGTCGTGTGGGAATCCGTGCCGACGAGCGTGTCGGGGAAGGCGACCCCGTCCCGGGTCGTGACGACCGTCGCCAGGTACTCCAGGTTGACCTGGTGGACGATGCCCGTTCCGGGCGGCACGACCCGCAGGCCGCGGAACGCCGTCTGGGCCCAGCGCAGGAGCTGGTAGCGTTCAGCGTTGCGGTCGTATTCCCGGGACACGTTGAACAGGAACGCCGCCGGCGTACCGTACTGGTCGACCTGGACCGAGTGGTCGATGACCAGGTCTGCCGGGACCAGCGGGTTCACCCGGGCCGGGTCGCCGCCGAGGTCGGCCATCGCGTCGCGCATCACCGCCAGGTCCACGACGGCGGGGACGCCGGTGAAGTCCTGGAGGATCACCCGGGCCGGCATGAACGGGACCTCGGCCTCGGCCGGCTGGCCGGGTCGCCAGGACGCGAGGGTCGCGACTTCCTCTTCGCTCACGATCCCTCCGCCGGCGTGGCGGACGACGTTCTCGAGGAGGATCTTCAGCGTCACCGGGGCTCGCCCGAGGTCGAGCCCGGGCGAGACGCCGCGGTCGGCCAGGGCGGCCAGGGCATAGAGGTCCGGCAAGCCCGTCCCGAGGCTCTTCCGGGCGCCGAACGGATCGCTCGCTGCCAAACGCCTGACCTCTCGCTGTGGCTACACTCGCCTCATGGAAGAGTACCGCGTGGACGGCGCGAACCGCGTCGACCCAGCATGAAACCGTGGGGTCGCGACGGCCCGACGGGACCGCGGGCGGACGCCCTGGAGGACCTTGCCGACGCGGGCATCGAGCTCGACCCGCCCACCCCTGCCGACCGGGCGCGGGCGCGGGCCGCGGGCGAACCGGACGAGTCGCATCCCCACGACGACGCCCACCCCCATGAGCACCCGCACGTCCACAGCCGGCCCGATGAGCCGCCGATCGTCGGGATCGTGGGCGCAGGGGCGGTCGGGACCGCGCTCGGCGTCGCCCTCAGCCGGGCGGGCTGGCCCATCCAGGCCGTCGCCAGTCGCGACGTGGGCCGGCGTGAACGCTTCCGGTCGCTCGTGCCCGGGGTCCGCGCGTTCGCCGAGGCCACCGCCCTCCTCGATGAGGTCGAACTCGTCATCGTCGCCGTCCCCGACGATGTCGTCCGGTCCGTGGCCGGCCGCCTCCAGCTGTACAGCGGCCAGGCGATGGTCCATACGAGCGGCCTGCTCGGGGCCGAGGCCCTCTCCCCGGCGATGGCGGCCGGGACCCAGGTCGGCGCGTTCCATCCGCTCGTGGCGTTCGCCGACACGGAGCGGGCGGTCGCCGCACTGCACGGGGCCACCATCGCGATCGAAGGTGACGACCAGCTGCTCGAGCTGCTCGCGCGGATGGCCGAGGCGATCGGGGGCATCCCGGTCCGCCTGCCCCCGGGCGGGAAGGCGGCCTACCACGCCGGAGCCATGCTGGCCGCCGGCGGCCTGGTCGCCCTGCTCGACGCGATCGCCGACCTGGGGCGCGTGGCGGGGCTCGACGAGGCGGCATCGCTCGCGGTCTATGGGCCTCTCATGGACCAGACGTTCGCGAACGCGCGGGCCGGCGGGATCGCCGCGGCCCTGACCGGTCCGATGACCCGGGGCGACGCCGGGACGGTCCGGGCGCACATCGCGGAGCTTCGCGCCCACGCCCCCGGCGTGCTCGAGCTGTACCTGGCGCTGGCTCGCCGAGAACTGGCCCTGGCCGAGGCCCGTGGCGCCCTGGCACCGGAGGGCGCGGAACGGGTGCGGGATTCGCTTGCAAACCCGGCCTGAACCAGTACGATTGGATGCATGCAGCACAGCATCGCCGCGAAGTACGCGGCACGTCCGGTCGCGAGCTTCGTCCGGCCGACCTCGCGCGTTCGCGAGCGCCGACTGGGCCTGCGCGTGACGGGTTCCTTCCAGCCCGCGTCCGCGCGAGCCACCGTGCTGCGCCGGGCGGACCTTCCGCCCCTCGTCCGGCTCCGCGCCAGCTGGCGCGCGGTCCAGCCCGCCCGGACGCCCCGTCCGGTGGGTGGCCACATCCGGCCCGTCGTCTCGATGCGGTGGGCGGGGTTCGGTCGATCCGGCGCCGGTCCCCGGTCCGGCGCCGCCCCGGCGCCGTGGCACGGCTGAGGAACTCGACCGCCACTTCTGCCGGCGGCATCGTCATCCGATACGACGCAGGGATCCCTCACTTCGTGGCCGGCCGCCGTCGACGTGAAACGAGCGGCACGTGGACCCTCCCCAAGGGCACACCCGAGGCCGGCGAGACCACCGAGGAGACGGCCCTGCGCGAGGTGGCCGAGGAGACCGGGCTGACGGTCCGCATCCTCGCCCCGTTCGATTCGATCGCCTACACGTTCGTGCAACACGGTACCCGCATCCACAAGACCGTCCACTACTTCCTGATGGCTCCGACCGGCGGGGACCTCGCTCGACACGACCACGAGTTCGACGAGGTGCGCTGGATCCCGCTCGCCGAGGCACCGGGGATCCTCACCTTCGAGACAGAGCGGGCGCTCATCGCGCGGGCGGCCGAGCACCTCGCGGCGAGTCCGGCCGGGCTGGTCGGATCGATCGGTGGCGACTCCGCCCCGGCCGCTCCGTCCCCGGCGGTGCCCGGCCGATGAGCGGGCCGTCTGACGGCGGCCCCGGGTGAGCGACCTGCTCGACCCGGGCGTCCGCGAGAGTCCCCTCGCCGCGCGCCACGTCGCGCTGGGCGCCCGGCTCATCGAGTTCGCCGGCTGGCTCATGCCGGTCCAGTACTCGGGCATCCTCGAGGAGCACCGGGCCGTCCGCGAGCGGGCCGGGCTGTTCGACCTGTCGCATATGGGCGAGCTGTTCGTGGAGGGCCCGGACGCCGGCGCGACGCTCGCCCGGGCGCTCGTGAGCGACCCGCCGGCGCTGGCCATCGGGCGCGCCCAGTACTCGATGATCTGCGCCCCGGACGGGGGCATCCTCGACGACCTGATCGTCTATCGCCTGGGTGCGGAGCGGTTCCTCGTCGTCGCCAATGCCGGCAACGCGGTCTTCGTCAGCGACACGCTGACGGAGCGCCTCGGAGGCTCGAAGGCGATCCTCGACGACCGCTCGCTGGCCACGGCGCTCGTCGCCGTCCAGGGCCCCCGGTCGGTGGAGATCGTGACGCCGCTGACCGACGTGGACCTGGGAGCGCTGCGCTACTACGCGATCGCGGAGGGGACCGTGGCGGGCATCCCGGCGCTCGTCGCCCGGACCGGCTACACCGGCGAGGACGGCTTCGAGATCTTCGTCGACACCGCCCGCGCCGAGGAGCTGTGGGATGCCCTCCAGGCCAGTGGCGGACCGCTCGGGATGATCCCGGTGGGCCTCGGCGCGCGCGACACGCTCCGTCTCGAGGCGGGCATGCCGCTCTACGGCAACGACCTGGACGCGTCCACCAACCCGTACGAGGCGGGCCTGGGCTCGGTCGTCAAGCTCGACAAGTCCGAGGATTTCGTCGGCCGGGCGGCGCTCCGCAGGATCGCCGAGGAGGGTCCCCACCGGCTGCGCGCCGGGCTCATCGTCCGTGGACGCGGGATCGCCCGGCACGGCTACCCGGTCCTGGCCGACGGGCGGCCGACCGGCGTCGTCACGAGCGGCACCCAATCGCCGACCCTCGGGGTCCCCATCGCCATGGCCTACGTCGCGCCGGGCGACGCGCGACCGGGTACGATGCTCGCCGTCGAGGTGCGGGACCAACCGGTCCCGGCCGAGGTCGTGTCGCTGCCGTTCTACCGCCGGGCTCGCTGACCGTCTCCGAGGCGCCCGGTCCCGGCCCCGTCGCCCAAGGAGGTCAGCCGGCCGATGGTCCCCGCGGATCTGCGCTACACCAAGGATCACGAATGGGTCCGCCTGGCGGACGGCATCGCGATCGTCGGGATCACGGCCTACGCGGCCGACCAGCTCGGCGACATCGTCTTCGTCGAGCTCCCGGATGTCGGTCGCACCCTCGAGCAGCACGCCACGTTCGGGGTCGTGGAGAGCGTCAAGGCCGTGAGCGACCTGTTCGCGCCGGTGGCCGGTGAGGTGACCGAGGCGAACCCGGACCTTGCCGGCAAGCCCGAGCTCGTCAACGAGGATCCGTATGCGGCCGGCTGGATGATCAAGCTGCGGGTCGCGGATCCGGCGCAGGTCGACGGCCTGCTCGACGCCACCGCCTACGACGAGCTCGTCGCGGCCGGCTGACCGCTCGATGCCATACGGCCCCCATACCCTCGCCGATCGAGAGCGGATGCTCAGGACGATCGGCGTCCCGTCCGTCGAGGACCTGTTCGCGGACATCCCGCCCGAGCTCCGGGCGAGCCCGCTCAAGTTGCCGCCTCCCGTCCCGGAGCTGGAGCTCGCCGCTCGCCTCCAGGCGCTGGCGGCGCGGAACCGGACCGACCTCGCCTCGTTCCTGGGTGCGGGTGCCTACCGCCACTGGACACCGCCCGCGGTCGACCAGCTGCTCCTGCGCGGGGAGTGGTACACGGCCTATACGCCGTACCAGCCCGAGATCAGCCAGGGGACGCTCCAGTCGATCTACGAGTACGAATCGCTCATCGCCGAGCTGGTCGGCCTCGACGTCGTGTCGGCGTCCCACTACGACGGGGCCGCGGCCACCGCCGAGGCCGCGCTCATGACCTGCCGGGCGACGCGCCGCGAGCGCGTGCTCGTGTCGCGGAGCGTCCATCGCCACTACCGCGAGACGCTCGAGACGTACTTCACCGGCGGCGAGCTCAGCGTCGACGAGGTCCCCCTCGTGACCGCCGGCCCGGCCGCCGGGACGACCGATCTCGCGGCCCTGGAGCGCCTCCTGGCCGACCCGGACCGTCCGGTCGCCGGCGTCGTCGCCGCCCAGCCGGGCGTCCTGGGACTGCTCGAGCCCATGGCCGACATCGGCCGGCTCGCCCACGCGGCCGGGGCGCTGTTCGTCGCGGTCATCGAGCCTGTCGGTCTTGCCGTCCTCGAACCGCCCGGAGCGTACGGCGCCGACATCGCAGCGGGCGAGGGCCAGCCGCTCGGGATACCGCTCCAGTACGGCGGGCCGTACCTCGGCATCCTGGCCACCACCGACGCGCTCGTCCGCCAGATCCCCGGTCGGCTGGTGGGCATGACGGCCGACATCGAGGGCAAACGAGCGTTCGTCATGACGATGCGGGCACGCGAGCAGGACATCCGGCGCGACAAGGCGGCGAGCAACATCTGCACGAACCAGGCGCTCCTCGCCCTGGCGGCCTCGATCTACCTCGCGACGATCGGTCCACATGGCCTGCGCGACGTGGCCTCCGGTGGGGCGGCCCGGGCCGCGGAGCTCGAGGCGGCCCTCGCCGCCGTCGGAGTGGCCCGGTTCCATCCGGGGCCGTACCTCAACGAGTTCGCGATCCGGGTCCCGGACGCACCGGCCGTCCATCGCCGGCTCCTGGGTCGCGGCGTCCTGGCCGGCATCCCGCTGGCCGACCTGGAGCCGGACGACCCGTCGCTCGTCGACGGGCTCCTCGTGTGCGCCACGGAGGTCACGACGCCGGCCGAGATCGCGACGTTCGCCGCCGCGCTGTCCGCCGAGCTCGCCGGGGCGGCCCGATGAGCGTCACGGGTCCACGCCTCCAGCCGACCATCTTCGAACGCTCCCGGCCCGGTCGGGGCGGGGGCAAGATCCCGCACCCGCCCAAGGATGCCCTCGACCGCCTGCCGGCCGCCCAGCGCCGGACGGTGCCGGCGGCCCTGCCCGAGATGAACGAGCCCGACGTGGTCCGCCACTACGTCAACCTGAGCCAGCTCAACTACGCGATCGATACCGGGTTCTATCCGCTCGGCTCGTGCACGATGAAGTTCAATCCCAAGCTCAACGAATGGGCCGCCCGACTGCCGGGCTTCGCGTCGCTCCACCCGCTCGCGCCGGACGAGCTCGCCCAGGGCACGCTCGAGCTGCTCTGGAGCCTGGAGGGCGCGCTCGCCGAGATCAGCGGCATGACGGCCGTGACGCTCCAGCCCGCGGCCGGCGCACAGGGCGAGCTGACCGGCATCCTCATGATCCGGGCCTACCACCGGGCGCGCGGCGACCTCGAGCGGACCGAGGTGCTCGTCCCGGACAGCTCGCACGGGACGAACCCGGCGACCGCGTCCATGGCCGGCTTCCGGACGGTGACCGTCCCGTCCGCGCCCGATGGCGGCGTGGACATCGCGGCCTTCCGGGCGGCGCTCGGGCCGCGCACGGCGGCGGTGATGATCACGAACCCTTCGACCCTGGGCCTGTTCGAGCAGCGCATCGGCGAGCTGCTCACGGCCGTCCACGAGGTCGGAGCGCTCGCCTACATGGACGGGGCGAACCTCAACGCGATCCTGGGCCGGTTCAAGCCCGGGGAGGCCGGCTTCGACGTCATGCACTTCAACGTCCACAAGACCTTTTCGACCCCGCACGGCGGCGGCGGCCCGGGCGCCGGCCCGGTCGGCGTCCGCGAGGCGCTCCTGCCGTACCTGCCCGGCCCGCGGGTCCTGCGCGAGGCGGACGGCTCGTTCCGCCTCGAGCGTCACGGCGAGCGACCCACGAGCATCGGCCGGATGCGCAGCTTCGTCGGCAACACGGGCGTCCTCGTCCGAGCCTGGACGTACATCTCCGCCCATGGCGACACCGGCCTGAGGGAAGTGAGCGACGACGCGGTCCTGGCCGCCAACTACCTCAAGGCCCGCCTGACCACGGCCTACGACATCCCATACCCGCGCGCGTGCAAACACGAATTCGTCGCCTCGGCGGCCAGCATCAGGAAGGCGACCGGGGTCCGGACGCTCGACATCGCGAAGCGGCTCATCGACCACGGCTTCCACCCGCCGACGATCTACTTCCCGCTCATCACCGAGGAGGGGATGCTTATCGAACCGACCGAGACCGAGTCGCTTGAGACGCTCGACGCCTTCGCCGACGCGCTGATCGCGATCGCCGGCGAGGCTCGGACGGACCCCGACGCGGTGACGAGTGCCCCCCACGACGCGCCAGTCCGGCGACTGGACGAGGCCACCGCCGCCCGTCAGCCCAACCTGCGCTGGCGACCCATGACCGGAGTCGAGACCCCATGTCCCGACTGACGCGGTGAGGGCGTTGACATCCGTGGTGTCACGTATTTGACAGGGACCAGTAGGCTCACCATAGTACCGGCGGCGCTGGCTTCGGCCTGACGCGCACTCCGGACGCTGCCTCCTTTCCGACTGCAAGCGGCTCGCTGCACGGAGCGGATGGCACGCCGGGAGTTCGCGTGCGGTCCTGCCAGACGACCGAAGCGGTGGCCTTTGTGCCAACGAGGAGGAGTTCTTAGATGCGGAAACGTCTCGTAAGTGTGCTTGCCGTGTCGGCGATCGTATTCGCGGCGTGCGGCGGCACCCAGGCGACAGAGAGCCCGGCTACGGCCGCGCCGCCGCCGTCAGGGAGTACGGCCGCGCCGGCGACTGCCCCGGCCAGCACGGGTCCGGCTTCGGCCGACTTCAAGTTCGCCGTGGACGGCGAGCCGACCTACTTCTCGCTCGCCTACACGGACCTGCCGACGAGCTGGATCGTCGGCCTCATCTACACCGGCATGTACCGGGCGGACAACAAGCTCGCCGCCACGCCGGACATGGCCGCCGCGCTTCCGGACGTCAGCGCCGACGGCCTGACCTGGACCATCAAGCTCAAGACCGGGATCAAGTGGCACGACGGGTCGGACTTCACCTCCGATGACGTCAAGTTCACGTTCGATCTCGCCCTGTCCAAGAACTGCACGTACATCCCGGATTTCTGCGGTAGCGTCACTCAGAACCTCGCCAGCGTCGCCGCACAGGATCCGTCGACCGTTGTCTTCACCCTGAAGAACAAGTTCGCCCCGTTCCTCATCACGACCCTGGCGACCCCGATCATGCCGAAGCAGGCCGTCACGGCGTCCTTCGCACGATTCCAGGCCGCCGCGGGCAACGTGGACGCGGCAGCGGTCAAGGCGCTCGTCAACCAGATCGACACCGCCACCAGCGACAAGGCCTGCGACGGCAGCGCCACGGCGCCCGTCACCTGCAACTTCGCGAACTACACCAGCCAGATGGAGGGCTTCCTCACGACGGCCGGCGTGGCGCTCCCCGACAAGGCGACCTACAAGAAGGACGACGGGTCCCCGGATGACGAGGCATATGCCTCGGCCGTCCACGACCAGCTCGTCGACCTGAACACCGGCCTCGGGGCCTCCGCCAACGATCAGATCGCGGCGGACTTCCGGATCATCGACTTCAACAAGGCGCCCATCGGCACCGGCCCGTACAAGTTCGCCTCGTACAAGCCCGCCGAGAGCGTCACCCTCGATCGCAACGACAACTACTACGCGGGCACCGTGGGTCCCGCCCACGTGTTCATCCCGATCATCAAGGACGCTGCGTCGGCGTCGGCCGCGCTCCAGAAGGGCGACATCAACTGGCAGACCGAGGTCACCTCGGACGCGCTTGCCGCCATCAAGGCCGACCCGAACCTCAACGTCGCCGAGTATCCGGACTTCGGGTACTACTTCATCGCCTTCAACCTGCGCCCGGATCACCTGTACAGCGACCTCAAGCTCCGCCAGGCCTTCGCGATGTGCATCGATCACGATGCCACCGTCCAGGCCGCCACGGACGGCAACGGTGCCCCGGTCTACGCGAACGTGCCGCCCGCTTCGTGGGCCTACGAGCCGAACACGCCGAAGTACACGCTCGACGTGGCAGGCGCGAAGGCGCTCATCGAGAGCGCCGGCTGGACGCTCGGCAGCGACGGCATCTACGCCAAGGGTGGCAAGAAGCTGAGCTCCGACCTCTGGGTGCGCCAGGGGCGCCCGCAGCGGGTCAAGTTCGGCCAGCTCGCCAAGGACCAGCTCGCCAAGTGCGGTATCAACATCAACGTCAAGGAAGGTGACTTCGCGACGGTGCTGTTGCCACTGCTGAGCTATCCCAACAAGTTCGACACCTACCTCGGTGGTTGGTCGACGGCTCTCGATCCGGACGACTCGTCGATCTTCGGCAGCGACCAGATCACGACCAAGGCCTTCCCCGATGGCAACAACTTCCCCGGTTGGAACAGTCCGCAGGCCGATGCGCTCCTCAAGCAGGGTCGCGAGGAGCTCGATCAGAGCAAGCGGATCCCGATCTACTCGCAGTTCCAGACGCTCGTCCACAACGATCTGCCGTACTACTTCCTCTGGGCGGACCTGGCGCACGCCGGCCTGACCAAGACGGTGTCCGCGACACCGAATACGGTGGCCACGAGTGGGACGATCGATCTGACCAGCCCCACCTATTTCTGGAACAACGACACCTGGGTGGTCTCCGGCCAGTAAGAGACCACCGCAGGCGTCCGAGTCATTCGCAACCGTTCGGCCGACGGCGCTCGCTTCCGGTGAGCGCCGTCGGTTTTTCATCCGTCCTGCCGGCTCGAGCTCCGGCAGTCGCGCCCCGTTCCTCGTCCCCGGCGGATGACCGACCGATGACCCGCCGAGCCGGGCCATCTTCGGGCCAACATCGAGGCTGACCGATGGCGACCTACGTTCTGCGCCGATTGCTCCAGGCGATCCCGATCATCATCGGGATCAGTGTCATCTCGTTCATCATCGTGAACGTCGCGCCCGGGACCCCGTTCGACCGGTTCCGGTCGAACCGTGTCCCGCCGCAGGTCATCGACAACCTGATGCGCGTCTACGGCTTCGACCAGCCGCTGCCGGTCCAGTTCGCCAAGTGGTTCACCCGGTTCTGGTCCTTCCCGTTCGACAACACCGCGTGGGGCTACTCGATCACGGACGGCACGCCGGTCCGCGACAAGGTCTTCCAGCGGATCCCGAGCACGCTCCTGCTCACGGGCGCCTCGCTCCTGTTGACGATCATCATCGCGATCCCGGTCGGTATCCTCGCCGCGGTGAAGCAGTACAGCATCACCGACAAGTTCATCACGCTTCTCACCACGATCGGCTACGCGATGCCGACGTTCTGGCTCGGCCTCATCGTCAAGCAGATCTTCTCGATCACCCTCAACTGGTTCCCCCTGTTCGGGAAACAGAGCTTCGGCAAGGACGGCGACATCCCCGACCTCTTATGGCACCTGACGCTGCCGGCGCTGACCCTCACCGTCATCTCGGTGGCGGGCTGGAGTCGCTACATGCGCGCCTCGATGCTCGAGGTCATGCGCCAGGACTTCATCCGCACAGCCCGGGCCAAGGGCCTGGACGCGTCCCGGGTGATCTTCAAACACGCGCTCCGGAATGCCCTCATCCCGATCGTGACCTTGCTCGGCCTGACGATTCCGACCCTCCTGTCCGGGGCGGCGATCACCGAGACCGTGTTCAGCTGGCCGGGCCTCGGATACCTCGGGGTGAGCTCGGTCATCGAGCGGGACTATCCGGTCGTCCTCGCGACGGTCATGATCGGCGGCGTACTGGTGATCATCGGCAATCTGCTCGCCGACATCGCCTACGCCTTCGTCGACCCGCGGATCAAGTACTGAGCACGGAGACGCACTCATGGCCGCGATAACAGACGCCCCCGGCGTCATCGAGGGCGCCGGTGTCCCGGGCCAGTTCGACGAAGTCGACCTGCTCCCCGTCCGCACCTACTGGAACCTGGTCGCCGCGCGGTTCCGCCAGAACCGGCTGGCCGTCGTGGGCCTGGTCATGCTGGTCATCCTGGTGATCTCGTCGGTCGCCTTCCCGATCATCGGCGGGGACGCCTGGCGGCTCACCCACCTCGACAAGATCCGGGCACCCGCATCGCTCGCCGCACCGCTCGGCTACGACTCGATCGGGATCAACATCTTCATGCGCCTCATGAAGGCGCTCCAGACGAGCCTGATCATCGGCTTCGCGGCCGTGTTCATCATCGCCTTCGTCGGCATCACGGTCGGGTCGATCTCGGGCTATGTCGGCGGCAAGATCGACAACGTGCTCATGCGCATGGTCGACATCGTCCTGTCGATCCCGACGTTCTTCCTCATCGTCATGCTCGTCGCGTTCTTCGGGACCGGCAACATCTACGTGATCATCATCGCCCTCGGCCTGACACTCTGGACGACCGCCGCCCGCCTCGTCCGCGCGGAGTTCCTGTCGCTGCGCGAGGCCGACTTCGTCCAGGCCGCGCGCGCCCTCGGCGCGAGCGACCGGCGGATCGTCATCCGGCACATGGTCCCGAGCGCGCTCGCGCCAGTCATCGTCGCGGCGACGCTGGGCATCGCCGACTCGGTCGTCGTGGAGGCGTCCCTGTCGTTCCTGGGCTTCGGCATCGCTCCGCCCGAGGCCAGCCTGGGCAACATGCTCACGAACGCCCAGGAGTATTTCTACCGGAGCCCGATCCTCATCTGGTACCCGGGGATCACGCTGATCCTGGTGGTGCTCGCTGCGAGCTTCCTCGGCGACGGCCTGCGCGACGCGCTCGACCCACGCCAGCGTATCGAGGCATGAAAGGCGCGATGACGGAGCGCCCCCAGGGCCACGAGACGGCCACGGGGGCGCTGCTCGAGGTCAAGGGTCTCCGGACGCACTTCTTCACCCGGGACGGGACGGTCAAGGCCGTCGACGGCGTCACGTTCTCGATCAACAACGGCCAGACCCTCGGTGTCGTGGGCGAGTCGGGCTGCGGCAAGAGCATCACCGCGCTGTCGGTGATGCGGCTCATCGAGCGGCCGGGCAGGATCGTCGAGGGCGAGATCAGGTTCGACGGCCGCAGCCTGCTCGAGCTCACCAGCGATCAGATGCAGGACGTGCGCGGCAACTCGATCTCGATGATCTTCCAGGAGCCGATGACGTCACTCAACCCGGTCTACAGCTGCGGCGATCAGATCTCCGAGGCGGTCTCGCTCCACGGCGCCGTGTCCCGCAAGGAGTCGTGGGAGCGGGCGGTCGACATGCTCGGCCAGGTCGGCATCCCCGACCCGCCACGACGGGCCAAGCAGTACCCGCACGAACTGTCGGGCGGCATGCGCCAGCGGGTCATGATCGCCATGGCCCTGTCGACGAACCCGGACCTGCTGATCGCCGACGAGCCCACGACCGCGCTCGACGTCACGATCCAGGCCCAGATCCTCGAGCTGATGAAGTCGCTCCGGGAACGCAACCGGATGGCGATCATGCTCATCACCCACGACCTGGGGGTCGTCGCCGAGATGGCCGACGACGTCGTGGTGATGTACGCCGGCAAGGTCGTCGAGAACGCCGACGTCGCCACGATCTACGAGACGCCCCATCACCCGTACACGCGAGGCCTGCTCGCGTCGATCCCCCGGCTGGGCGAGAAACGTGAGCGCCTCGAAGTCATCCAGGGCGTCGTGCCGAACCCGCTCAACCTGCCCAAGGGCTGCCTGTTCAAGCGCCGCTGCCCGTACGCGATGCCGGTCTGCGATACGCCGCCGCCGCTCCAGCAGATCGGCCCGGGCCACCTGTCGCGCTGCTGGCTGACCCCTACCGGGGAACCGCCGGCCATCGGTCCGGCGCCGACGCCCGAAGCCGCCCAAGAAGCCCGCGTCGGGCTGAGCGTCGGTCAGTGACCGGGCCGTTCCAGGACCCGGCACTCACCGATCCGGGTGCGGGCGCGCCGGCGTCGGTCTCCTACGGGCTCCGGCCCCATGAGGCGCCCAAGGACCTCCCGGTGGACGCGCCGCTCCTGCGGGTGACGGACCTCGTCAAGCATTTCGAGATCCGAGGCGGGATCCTCGGGATCACGAAGATCGGCGCGGTCCGCGCCGTCGACGGGGTGAGCTTCGACGTCCGGCGGGGCGAGACGCTCGGGCTCGTCGGCGAGTCGGGCTGTGGCAAGACGACCCTCGGCAAGGTCATCCTGCGCCTCCTGCCGGCCACCTCGGGCCGTGTCGAGATCGACGGCAAGCCGATCTTCGACCTGCCAACGGCGGCCGACCGGAAGAACGGCGCCAAGGCCTACTCGGTCGGGTCCGACGAGATGAAGCAGATCAGGCGCGACCTGCAGGTCGTGTTCCAGGACCCGTACGCCAGCCTCAACCCGCGGATGACCGTCGGCGAGATCGTGGGTGAAGGCCCGCTCGTCCACGGCCTCACCGACAAGGGCAAGCGCGACGACCTCGTCCGCGAGCTCCTCGGCAAGGTCGGCCTCAACCAGAGCCACATCCACCGTTACCCGCACGAGTTCTCGGGCGGCCAGCGCCAGCGCATCGGGATCGCCCGGGCACTCGCTCTGAATCCGGAGTTCATCGTCTGCGACGAGCCGGTCTCGGCCCTCGACGTGTCGATCCAGAGCCAGGTCCTGAACCTGCTCGACGATCTCCAGCAGGAGCTCGGCCTGACGTACCTGTTCATCGCCCACAACCTGGCCGTGGTCGAGCACATCAGCGACCGGGTGGGGGTCATGTACCTGGGCCGGCTGGCGGAGCTGGCCGACGTCGCGGACGTGTACGCCCAGCCGCGCCACCCGTACACGGTCGCCCTGCTGTCGGCCGTCCCCAACCCCGACCCGCGGGTCCGCAAGAAGCGGCTCGTGCTCCAGGGGGACGTCCCGTCCCCGGCCAACCCGCCGTCGGGCTGCCGGTTCCATACCCGCTGCTGGCTGCGGACGCGTCTGAGCAACCCCGAGGACTGCGAGACGATCGAGCCACAGCTCCGACCGTTAGCCGGCGATCACCTGGTGGCGTGCCATCACGCGGAGGAGATCACGGACGCGATGGTCGGTGAGCTCGTTCCGCTCGCGAAGCGCGGCGTCGCCGCGGTCGCGTACCAGACGGCCCCGCCGTCCCAACCCCAGGCGGCCCTGGAGGCCGCGCCATCGCCCGACGACGCGGCATCGGCCGGCGTCTGAGAACATGCCGCCCGGCGACGGAGGAGGTCGCCGGACGACCCTCGCGGGGGTTCCGCGCACACCCGTCACCCATCGAGATGGAGGAGTACACGAATGCTACGACTGAGAGCGGTCGCGCTCGCAGCGGTCGCCGCGATGATGTTCGCGGCGTGCTCGGGCAGCACCACCCCGGCCCCGGGGACCCCGACCGCCGCCCCGGCGACGGGCGCCCCGGAGACCACCGCCCCGTCGGCCGTCGCGAGCCCGACGGGCGAGCAGCCGGTCGACGGCGGGACGTGGATCTTCGGATCGGCGTCCGACCCGACGACGCTTGATGCGATCCTCATCCAGGACGGTGAGTCGTTCCGGATCGCGCAGCAGATCTACGAGACCCTCATCAAGCTCAAGCCGGGGACCACGGGCGACCTCGAGCCCGACCTGGCCAAGTCATGGGACCTGAGCTCCGACAAGCTCACCTACACGTTCCACCTCCAGACCGGCGTCAAGTTCTCGGACGGCACGGACTTCAACGCCGACGCCGCGATCTACAACGTCAACCGCTGGAAGAACCTTCCGGAGCCCCTCCAGGGCGATGACTACTACGACATCACCGTCTTCGGCGGTTATGGCGACAAGTCCCTCATCAAGGCCGTCACCAAGATCGACGACTCGACATTCTCGATCACGCTCGGTTCGGCGAAGGCGGACTTCCCGACGGCGATGACCCTGATCCCGTTCGCGATGCAGAGCCCCAAGGCGCTCCAGGACCACAACGCCGACAAGGGCTCCAAGGACACCACGAACGACTACTGGCAGAAGGCCCCCACGGGCACCGGTCCGTTCATGTTCAGCGAGTTCGTCCCCGGCGATCACTACACGATCGTCAAGAACCCGAACTATTGGGACCCGGCCAATGCCGCCCACCTGGACAAGATCATCTTCAAGCCCATCGCCGAGGCGGCCAACCGCCTGACGGCCCTCAAGTCGGGCACGGTCGACACGATCGACTTCGTCGACGCGAACCAGACCCCCGACATCAAGGCTGACTCGAGCCTCGTCCTGCTGCCGCGGACGCCGCTGGCCGTCGGCAAGCTCGCGTTCAACCAGACCCACAAGCCATTCGACGACATCAAGGTCCGCCAGGCGATCGCCGCGGCGATCGACAAGCAGGCCATCGTCGACGCGTTCTTCCCGAACGGCGCCGCGACCGTCGCCGACTCGGACCTCATCGACAAGATGCCGGCCTACGAGCCGAATGCCAGCGCGCCCAAGTACGACCCCCAGGCGGCCAAGGACTTCCTGGCCGGCTCCAGCTGCCCGGCGCCGTGCTCGATCGACTTCTGGTATCCGGACGCAACGTCGCGGCCGTACATGGTCGACCCCAAGGGCGAGTTCGAGGCCATCCGCACGATGCTCGAGGCGGTCGGCTTCAAGGTCAACCCGCAGCACAAGCCGTGGCACGGTGGCTACCTGACCGACGAGGCGAATGGCCTCTACGGGCTGTTCTTCATCGGCTGGATCTACGACTACGCCGACCCGGCCGACGGCCCGGGTCTGTTCTACGCGACCACCACGGCCGCCTGTAACAAGGTCAAGTACACGACCCCGCACAACTGCGAGTTCGGCGAGGACAACCCGGCCGTCGCGGCCGGGATGGCCAAGGCGATCTCCGAGGCCGACGACGCCACCAGGACCCAGGACTGGAAGGACGTCATGAAGATCGCCAACGCGGACGTCTCGGACGTTCCGCTCGTGTGGGCCGGTTCCTACCTCGGGACCACGACCCATGTCCACGGGTACATCACGAGCCCGACCCAGTCCGAGTACTTCAACCTGGTCTGGAAGGACGCCGGGACCTGATCCGGCGGTCCATCCGGACCGACTGACTCACCGGTCCCCGGGAGGCCTCGCTTCCCGGGGACCGCCGCATCTTCGGCGGAGGTCGAGCCACAGCCCGTGCTCAAGTACATCGTCCGGCGGTTGCTCCTGCTCATCCCGATCCTGCTCGGCCTCTCCGTGTTCATGATCATCTTCGTCCACGCCCTGCCAGGCGACCCGTGCGCCACCAACCTCGGCGAGCACACGACCGCCGAGCGACTCGAGGCGTGCCGCCACGGGCTGGGCCTCGACAAGCCGCTGTACGAGCAGTACTTCGACTACATGAACGGGATCCTCCACGGCGACTTCGGCACGTCCGCCACGGGCCGTATCTCGGTGTTGACGAGCTTCGTGACCCGCTTTCCGGCGACGGTCGAGTTGACCCTCGCCGCGATGACGATCGCGATCGGCTTCGGGATCCCGCTCGGGGTGGCCGCCGCCAAGCGCCAGGGCTCGTTGTTCGACAACGTCGCGACGGTCCTGTCGCTCCTCGGCATCTCGATCCCGATCTTCTTCCTCGGGCTGCTCCTGTCGTATATCTTCGGGGTCTGGCTGCACTGGCTGCCGACCGCAGGGAGACTCGACCTTCGGCAGTACGACTTCAGCGGGGCCGGGACGACGTTCTACCTGTGGGAGTCGCTCGTCATCGACCATGACATCCCCAAGTTCCTCGATGTCGTGAAGCACCTCATCCTGCCGGCCGTCGCGCTCGGCACGATCCCGCTCGCCTATGTCGCCCGGATCACCCGCTCCGCGGTGCTCGAGGTCCTGTCGGAGGACTACGTGCGGACCGCCCGGGCCAAGGGCCTGCACACGGATCGGATCGACCGGCGGCACGTCCTGCGCAACGCGATGCTGCCGATCTCCACGGTCATCGGCCTCCAGACCGGGCTGCTCCTCGGCGGCGCGGTCCTGACCGAGACGATCTTCGCCTGGGGCGGCGTCGGATCGTGGCTGTACGAGGCGGCGGTGGACAAGGACTTCCTGGTCATCCAGAGCGGCACGCTCATCCTGGCCACGATCTTCGTCCTGGTGAACCTGACCGTCGACATCAGCTACGCCTATCTCAACCCACGGATCAGGTACTCCTGATGGCCGGCATCGCCCTGCCCCAGGTCCTCGAGGAGCCGATCAAGGGCAGCAGCCTGTGGCGCGACGCGGCCCGCCGGCTGCGGCGCAACCGGGCAGCGTTGCTGGGGATCTTCCTGATCGGCCTGTTCGTGTTCGTGGCGATCCTGGCCCCGCTCATCGCGCCCTACAACCCGACCGCCGGCAATATCGTCGAGCGGTTCAAGCCGCCGAGCGGCAGCCACCTCCTCGGGACCGACCTCCAGGGCCGGGACATCCTGTCGCGGATCATCTGGGGCGCCCGGTCATCGCTCTGGGTCGCGGTCCTGTCGGTCACCGTCGGACTGACCCTGGGCCTCATCTACGGCGCGGTCAGCGGCTTCGTTGGCGGGTGGGTCGACTTCTGGCTCATGCGCGTCGTCGACATCGTCCTGTCGCTGCCGGGGCTGCTCCTGACGATCACGATCGTCATCTTCCTGGGCCCCGGGCTCAACACGATCGCCCTGGCCATCGCCATCGAGAACGTGCCCGTGTTCGCCCGGATCCTGCGCTCGAGCATCCTCGCCCTCAAGGAGAGCGACTTCACGCTCGCGGCACGATCCATCGGGGCGACCGGTCCACGGATCCTGCTCCAGCACGTCCTGCCCAACGCCCTGACGCCGGTCATCGTCGCGGCGACCCTCGCCCTGGCCACGGCGATCGTCGACGCGGCCGGCCTCGGGTTCCTCGGCTTCGGGCCGCAGGACCCGGCGACCCCGGAGTGGGGGACGATGCTGACCGACACGTACCGCTACCTGTCGAACGGCGCGGCGTTCACTGCCCTGTTCCCGGGCATCGCGATCGTCATCTCGGTCCTCGGCTTCAACCTGCTCGGCGACGGCCTGCGCGAGGCCCTCGACCCCAGGCTCAAGCGATGACCATCGGCGAGACTCCGGCCGTCGTGACGGGCCTGACGGCGACCGACGAGCCGCTTCTGTCGGTGCGCGACCTGGAGGTCGAGTTCTCGTCCTCGTCCGGCCGGGTGCAGGCCGTCCGGGGCGTGACCTTCGACGTGGACGCCCATGAGACGGTCGGGGTCGTCGGCGAGTCCGGCTGCGGCAAGAGCGTGACCTCGCTCGCGATCATGGGCCTCCTGCCCAAGCCGGCCGGCAAGGTCGGCGGTGGGCGGGTGCTGTTCGACGGGATCGACCTGCTCGAGCTCCAGCCGGACGAACTGCGAGACCTGCGCGGCCGCCGCATCTCGATGATCTTCCAGGATCCGATGACGTCGCTGAACCCCGTCATCTCGATCCGCGAGCAGCTCACCGAAGTCATCTTCGCCCACGAGAAGGTGCGCAAGGACGAGGCCTACCGGCGGGCCGTGGGGTTGCTCGAGATGGTCGGTCTGCCCAACCCGGAGCGCGCCCTGTCCGGGTTCGCCCACCAGCTCTCGGGCGGGATGCGCCAGCGGGTCATGATCGCGATGGCCCTCGCGCTGCAGCCGAGCCTGATCATCGCGGACGAACCGACGACCGCCCTGGACGTGACGATCCAGGCCCAGATCCTGGAGCTCATCCGGAAGGTCGCCACCGAGAGCGGCGCGGCCGTGATGCTCATCACCCACGACCTGGGCGTCGTGGCCGGGATGACCGAGCGGATCCAGGTCATGTACGCCGGCCGGATCGTCGAGACCGCCACGACCGTCGAACTGTTCGCCCATCCGCGCCATCCCTACACGGTCGGGCTCCTCCGGTCGATCCCGCGCCTCGATGAACGCGAGGACCACGAGCTCATCCCGATCGAGGGCCTGCCGCCCGACCTGACCCGGCTGCCCGGCGGTTGCTCGTTCGCGCCGCGCTGCGCCTGGGCGATCGAGCGCTGCCTGACCGACGACCCGGTCCTCGCCCCCGTCTCGCCGGGCGTCCGGGTCGTGACGACGGGTCCGGACGCGACGCACCGGATCGCCTGCTGGAACCCGGCGACCGACGCGGAGGGTGTGGCCGGCGTCCCCCAGACCGGGCACATCTCGGCGGTCTCCGAGGCTGCCGACCGCCGGGCCGCCGCGGCCGCCGCGGCACTTCACGGGGAGCAGTCGTGACCGCGCTCGGCGCCTTGGGCGCCGGGACGGAGACCGTGCCCGCGAGCGACCGCGTCCTCGTCTCGGTCAGCGACCTGCGGATGTACTTCCCGATCACGTCGGGCCTCATCCTCGAGCGCCACGTCGGCGACGTCCGGGCGGTCGACGATGTCAGCTTCGATATCCGGCGTGGCGAGACGGTCGGCCTCGTCGGCGAGTCAGGCTGCGGGAAGTCCACGACGGGGCGGTCGATCATCCGCCTCTATAAACCCACCGCCGGCACGATCACGTTCGACGGGCTCGACATCACCCGGCTCGAGGGCGAGACCCTGCGCAAGATGCGCCGGCGGATGCAGATGATCTTCCAGGATCCGTACGCCAGCCTGAACCCGCGGATGACGGTCGGTGGGATCGTCGGTGAGCCCCTGGCGGTGCACGACATCGGGACCAAGCCCGAGCGCCGGGAGAGGGTCGCCGAACTGCTCGATGTCGTGGGCCTCAACCCGAACTTCCTCAATCGCTACCCGCATGAGTTCAGTGGCGGCCAGCGCCAGCGGATCGGCGTCGCCCGGGCCCTTGCGGTGAACCCGGATCTCATCGTGGCCGACGAGCCGATCAGCGCCCTGGACGTCTCCATCCAGGCCCAGATCATCAACCTCCTCGAGCGGCTCCAGGATCAGTTCGAGTTGACCTACCTGTTCATCGCCCACGACCTCTCGGTCGTCCGCCATGTGAGCGACCGGATCGCGGTCATGTACCTCGGACGGATCGTGGAATCCGCCCCCTCGGAGGAGCTCTACACGGGGCCGCTCCACCCGTACTCCGTGGCGCTCCTGTCTGCCGTGCCCATCCCGGATCCGGTGATCGAGGGTCGCCGCCGCCGGATCATCCTGAGCGGCGACGTACCGAGCCCGGTGAATCCACCGTCCGGCTGCCGCTTCCACACCCGCTGCTGGCTGCGCGAGCGGCTCGGAAACCCCGATCGGTGCGTGTCGGAGGACCCGCAGCTCCGGGTGCTGTCGACCGGCCACGAGGTCGCCTGCCATTTCGCGGAGCAGGTCGACGGGGCGGCCGAGCAGCGCCAGGCACTGGGCCTGCCGATGATCCAGCCCGGGACCGGCCCGTCGAACGCCGACGCGGCCGCGGCTCCCGACCCGCCCGAAACGCCGCCCGACGACCCGTTCCTGCCGCCCGCCCAGCCCAGCGTCTGAGGCGCGGTCGGCGCGAGGCCGCGGGGCCTCGAGGCCTGCCGCCGGGAGCCGGTCGGGGAGCGTCGGCGCGCTAGACTCGATCCGTGCAGGGACTCCGGATCGGCCTCGCCCAGATCGCGCCCCGCCTCGGCGACCTCGAGGCGAACCTGGAGCGCCATCACGCGCTCATCGCCGACGCTCGGCAGCAGGGCGTGGGCCTGCTCGTCTGCCCCGAGCTCGGTCTCACCGGGTACCTCCTCCAGGACCTCGCGTCCGAGATCGCGATGCGGCTCGACGATCCCCGCCTCACGGCGCTCGCCCGGGCCACGACCGACCTGTCGGTCGTCGTCGGCTTCGTCGAGGAGTCGGCCGACCATCGCCTGTTCATCGCCGCCGCGCTGCTCGAGGATGGACGGATCCGGCACGTCCACCGCAAGCTCTTCCTGCCGACCTACGGTCTGTTCGACGAGCGCCGCTTCTTCGCGGCCGGCGACGTGCTGCGAGCCGTCCCATCGCGCCTGGGCGTGGGCATCGGGCTGGCCGTGTGCGAGGACTTCTGGCACCTGGGCGTGCCGCTCGTGCTCGCCCTCGACGGTGCCCAGGTCATCATCGACATCTCGTCGTCGCCCGGTCGCGACCTGGCGGCCACGAACGAGGTCGGCCTCGGCACGGCCACGTCATGGCGGACGTTGATGCGAACGTACGCCCAGCTGACGACGAGCCTCATCGTGTTCGTCAACCGGGTGGGCGTCGAGGAGTCGGTCAGCTTCTGGGGCGGATCCGAGGTCATCGCGCCGTCGGGCCGGCCGGTCTTCAGCGCGCCGCTGTACGACGAGGGCCTGTTCGTCGTCGACGTGGATCTGGCCGACATCCGGCGGGAGCGGATCGGGCTGCCGCTCCTCCGCGACGAGCGCCTGGAGCTCGAGGTCCGGGAGATGCAGCGGATCGTCGCGGAACGGGCGGGCTTCGCCCACGACGCGACCGGGGCCGACGACGCCGAGCCGGGTCTCGACGTCGCCCCCATCCCGGCGATCGACGGGTCGATCCGTTGACCGCCACGGACGACCAGGCGCGCCGGGCCGCGCTGTTCGAGCTGCCCGACGAGCTCGCGATCGACACCGACGTCGCCCGCCGCGTCATCGCCGGGTTCATCCGGGGCCAGCTCAAGCAGGCGGGCTTCGAGCGGGCGGTCCTCGGCCTGTCCGGCGGCATCGACTCGGCCCTGGTGGCGTACCTGGTCGCGGAGGCGATCGGGGCCGACAAGCTCCTCGCGGTGCTGATGCCGTATCGGACCTCGTCGTCCGCCTCGCGCGACGACGCCGAGGCCGTGGTTGCCGCGCTGGGCTGCCGGCACGAGCTCGTCGACATCAGCCCGATGGTCGACGGGTACTTCGCCGGCGACCCGGAGGCCAGCCCGCTCCGACGGGGCAACTTCATGGCCCGCCAGCGGATGGCGGTGCTGTACGACCGCTCCGTCACCTTCGGCGGACTCGTCGTCGGCACGGGCAACAAGACCGAGTCGCTCATCGGCTACACGACACTCTTCGGCGACTCGGCCTGTGCGTTCAACCCCATCGGCGACCTGTACAAGAGCCAGGTCCGCCAGGTGGCGGCGGCGATCGGTGTGCCGGACGCGGTCATCGCCAAGGCCCCTTCGGCCGACCTGTGGCCGGGCCAGACCGACGAGGCGGAGGCCGGCTTCAGCTACCCCGTGCTCGACCGCCTGCTGTTCTGGATGATCGATCGCCGGCGGACCGACGACGAGCTCGCCGGCCTGGGCTTCGATCCGGCGCTCGTCACCCGGGTGGGCCGGATGGTCGCGACCTCCGAGTTCAAGCGCCAGGTGCCGCCGATCGCCAAGCTCGGCCCGCGCACGACCGGGGTGGACTACCTCTACCCGCGCCGACGGCCCGGGTCCGCCCGGTAGTGACGGCGGCCGGCCCGCTGGCAGCCGGGGCGGGGGAGGGCCGCGCCGCGGGCGGCCGGCTGTACGTCGTGGCGACCCCGATCGGCAACCTGGGCGACGTGACCCTCCGCTCGCTCGAGGTCCTGGCGGCCGTGCCCCTCATCGCGGCCGAGGACACCCGGATCGCCCGCCGCCTCCTGGCCCGCTACGAGATCGAGACACCGCTGACGAGCTTCCACGCCCGGAGCGCGGGGTCGAGGCTTGCCGAGCTCGTCGACCACCTCGCCGGTGGCGCGGACCTCGCCCTCGTCACCGACGCCGGCACGCCCGGAGTGTCGGACCCGGGCGACGAGCTCGTCCGGGCCTGGGCGGCCCGCGGAGGGGATGTCGTGCCGATCCCGGGCGCCTCGGCCGTGCTGGCAGCCCTCGTGGCGAGCGCCGTCGCCGGACCGCGCTGGTCGTTCGAGGGGTTCCTGCCGCGGTCCGGCCGGGACCGCAAGGAGCGCCTGGCGCGCATCGCCCGCGACCCTCGGCCGACCATCCTGTTCGAGGCGCCGTCGCGGGTCGCCGCCACGCTCGGCGACCTCGCCGCGGCGTGCGGGACCGCGCGTCCCGCCGCCGTCTGCCGGGAGCTCACGAAGATCCACGAGGAGTTCGTGCGAGGGGCGCTTGGCCAGCTCGCCGAAGCGGCCCTGGCGGGTCGGATCAAGGCGCGCGGCGAGTTCGCGATCGTCGTCGGACCGGGCGCCGAGGACGGGCCGCCGGGACCGGGCGCCGGTCCGGACGCGGGCGGCCAGGCGGATCCCATCGAGGCGGCCCGGGCCGAAGTCGCCGCCCTCGTCGCGGCTGGGATCGCCCGGGGCGAGGCGGCCCGACGGGTCGCCCGGGCACGCGGCGTCTCGCGCCGACGCCTGTACGACGCACCGGACGAAGGAGGAGGACGGCGATGACGATGGTTTCGGGAGACGCCGACCTGGTCCTGGGCCACCTCCGGGCGGCGCCGGGCACGCGGTCGACCGGGCACATCCAACTCGACCTGGGGGTCGCGACGGTCGAGCTGCCGGTCGTTCTCGTCAACGGTCGTGAGCGGGGCGCGCGGGTCGCGGTGACGAGCGGCATCCACGGTGCCGAGTACGTGTCGATCGCCGCCCACCGCCGGATCGCGATGGAGCTCGACCCCGCGACCGTGCGGGGGAGCCTCGTCTCGGTGCTCGTCGCCAGTCCGGCCGCGTTCGCGGCTCGCTCGATCTATCTCAACCCACTCGATGGGAAGAACCTGAACCGGGTCTTCCCCGGTGATCCGAACGGGACGGCCTCGGAGCGCCTCGCGCGCTGGATCCACGACGTCGTGATGACCGGCTCCGACGCGTTCATCGACATGCACTGCGGCGACATGAACGAGGCCCTCGTGCCGTTCAACGGAATCGAGGAGACGGGCGACCCGGCGATCGACGACCGGGCCCACGCGATGGCCGCCGCGTACGGCCTGGACTACCTCGTGATCGGGCCGCTGCCGGGCTCGACGACGACCGCCGCGACCGCCCTGGGTATCCCGGCGCTGCTGTCCGAAGTGGGCGGCCAGGGCCTGTGGCCCGAGGCCGATGTCGCCCGCCACGCGACCGGTCTCCGTCGCACGCTCGCCGCCCTGGGCCTGCGCGACGGTTCGGGCGACCCACCGGCGGGCGCGCAGCGCCGGCTCGGCGAGGACGTCTGGCTGCGCGCCTCGGCCACCGGGTTCTGGCATCCGTCCGTGGCGGTCGGAGACGCGGTCCGCGCCGGCGACACCGTCGGCCAGGTCCAGGATGCGTTCGGCGCCCCCCTCGAGATCGTGACCGCGTCGGTGGGCGGGGTCGTCCTGTTCCTCGTCACATCCCTGGCGATGAACGCGGGCGATCCGTTGCTCGCGATGGGGGCCTGAGGGGGCGACGGCGGGCGGGAGGGGGTACGCCCGCCGTCGCCGCGATGGGAGAGGCGCGGTCAGGCGGCCTCGACGTCGTCCTCGTCGTCCTCGTCGTCGACCGGGGCCTCCGCCGATCCGTCGGGGATCGGATCGCTCGGAGGGATCCCGCCACCGTCCGGTGGCAGCTCTCCCATCGCGCTCGCCTGGCCGGCCAGCGCGTCGGCTGCGGTCTCGGCCTCGTAGTCCTTCTTGCGCCGCCCGGACAGCATCTCGACGTGCGTGGCGACCACCTCGGTCTTCCAGTGCCGCGCGCCCCGATCGTCGTCCCAGCTGCGGGTCTGGAGCCGGCCCTCGACCGCGACCTGCTGGCCCTTGCCGAGATAGGTGCCGCAGATCTCGGCCAGGCGATCCCAGGTGACGACGCTGTGGAACTCGGACTTCTCCTGTCCGTTCGCCCGGTAGGCGTTGGTCGCGACGCTGAACTGGGTGACGGTCTTCCCGCTCGCGAGCGTGCGCAGCTCGGGGTCGCGGGTGAGGCGCCCTGTGATGAGGACCTTGTTCACGGTCCATCTCCTTCCCGGTCGGCCGACGGGGATCGGGCCGACCCTGCGTGGCGGGCGACTCGGCAGGTCAAGGTGACCGTAGCGGCCGGCCCTGCACGGCCAGTTGAGGTCCTCCACCGGATCGAAGGGTCGGCCTGCACCCAGCCTCTCCGGACGATCCATCGACGTGGAGCGGGTCTGGGGGATTCGCCCCCACGCTCGGCGGCTTTCTCGGGACCAGGACGGCCCTCCACACGGACGCAGGGGCAGGGAACGACCCATCGTCGACCGGGTCGAGGTCATGCCGATCGATCAGCTTTCGAGAAGCCATCGCGCCGGCGACTGCCTAGCATGAGGGTCACCATCATCAGGACTCGCATTGAAGGATCGATCGATGAGTGAAGCGAAGAAGTCCACCAAGAGCACCGCGGCGATCTTCTCGGACGACGAAAAGGCCGCGATGAGGGAGGCCGCCAAGGAGCGGAAGGCCGCCGCCCGCCGCGGCGCGGACGCGGCGGAAGGGCTCGGCGACCTGCTCGCGAAGGTCGCCGAGATGCCGACAGCGGATCGGGTCATGGCCGAGCGGATCCACGCGGTCATCACGGCCAACGCGCCGGGCCTCACCCCGAAGACCTGGTACGGGATGCCCGCCTACGCCCGGGACGGCAAGGTCGTGTGCTTCTTCAAGGCCGCCGACAAGTTCAAGACGCGCTACGCCACGCTCGGCTTCGAGGAAGCCGCCAAGCTCGACGACGGTGACATGTGGCCCACCTCCTTCGCGCTGACAAGGCTGACCGCCGGGGATGAGGCCAAGATCGCCGCGCTCGTGAAGAAGGCCGCCGGCTGAGGGTCGGCTACCTGCGCACGCCCAGGGCGAGGTCAGCCCGCCGCGGTCTCGGGAGCATCGGTCGCGCGGCGGGACCGCCTCGTCGTGGGCGAGGCCTCCCGCGGAGCGGCGCTCTCGACCGACGCCGGCCGCGGCTCCGGCGGACCCGGCGCCATGGTCCTGGCCGGTCGTGGGGCCGGCGCGGGCGGAGTCGTGTCGCTCGCGGCGGGCCGGCCGGACGCCTTCGGACCCGGGCGTGGCCCTGGCGCGGCGCCGAGCGAGTGCCGGGTGGCGCTCGTGCGGACGACGGGTCGTTGGGCGGTCCCTGACCGGACCGGCGCGCCGGGCCGATGCGAGCCGACAGCGGTCCGGGCGGTCGGGGCCGTGCGCCCGTCGCGCGATGGACCGGCGATCTCGGCGGTGGCGACCGGTGTCCCCGACGTCGCGGCGAGGAGCTTGACCGCTTCGGGGTCCGGGGCCGGCGGCGCGAACGAGAACAGCTCGCCGAACAGGCGCACGAGCGCGGGATCGAACTGCGTGCCGGCGTGGCGCTTGAGCTCGCGGATCGCCGC
Organism: uncultured Chloroflexia bacterium; assembly: GCA_963719285.1. GTDB lineage: Bacteria > Chloroflexota > Limnocylindria > Limnocylindrales > CSP1-4 > C-114. Next base: position 814,248 of record CAVRBO010000001.1, on the reverse strand, counting down.
CTCGTGGCCGATCGCCCGCTTGTACGGCCGGTCGCTCGTCATCGCGTCGTAGGCGTCGGCGATGGCCACGATCCGCGCTCCCAGCGGGATCTCGTCCCCGCGCAGGCCGAACGGGTAGCCATGGCCGGCGAAACGCTCATGGTGGTGGAGGATGAGCGGCACGGCCTCGCGCAGGGCGGTCGCCTGTTCGAGGATGACCTGGGCGATCCGCGGGTGCTGGACGATGGCCCGCCACTCGGAGCTGGTGAGGGCGGTCGTCTTGGCAAGGATCTCGTTCGGGACGGCGACCTTGCCGATGTCGCGCAGCAGGGCGGCGACCCGGATCCGGTCGATCTCCGCCTCCGGCAGCTCCAGGCCGATGGCCATGCTCGTGGCGATCGCGACCGCGACGGGCGAGGGCCGGCCACCGTCGCCCGGCAGGTCGGCGATGACCGTCGCAAGGGACGACAGGACCGTCTCCCGCGCGGCGAGTCCGATCTCCTCGGCCCGGGCGCGGCCCGCCGGGGAGATCGGGGCGCGCAGGACGCCCGCGTCGTCCTCGGGCTCGGCGAACACGTAGGTCTGGTTGCGGCCGAGCGACTTGGCCGAGTACATCGCGGCGTCGGCGTCGCGCACGAGGGTGTCCGCCCGGAGGCCCTGGCCCTGGCCACCGGCGATGCCGACCGACACGCGCACGCCGACGATCTTCCCGTCGATGTCGAAGCGCTGGCGTTCGATCTCCTGGCGGAGCTTGTCGGCGAGCGCGGCGCCGTCATCGACCCCGGTCTCGGTGAAGATGAGCAGGAACTCTTCGCCGCCGTAGCGCCCGACCGAGTCGGTGCCCCGGATGTTGGCCTTCAAGGTCTGGGCGACCGCCCGCAGGACGTAGTCCCCGACCCGGTGCCCGTTCGTCTCGTTGACCTTCGAAAGGTGGTCGATGTCGATGAAGGCGACGGTCAGCGGGCGCAGGTAGCGGCTCGCCCGGTCGACCTCGGCCGAGAGAGCGGACAGGATCGCGTGGCGACTGTCGATGCCGGTCAGCCGGTCGGTGGCCACGACGTCCCGGCCCGTGGCGTAGGCCTGGGCGAGCGACCGGAGCGCCGTGCCGAGACGGCCGTTCGACCCGCCGGCGAGGGCTTCGAGGTCGACGTCGGCGTCGCCGGCGACGAGCCGTTCGGCCGCCTCGATGAGCGGGTCGAGGCGGAGCCGCATGTACAGCCAGACGAGGCTGGCCGACGCGGTCGCGCCGAGCGCGATGGCGGCGACGGCGCGGAGGCCGGTCCGAGCGTCGACCCCCCAGCTTTCGGGCAGGATCGACGGGACGGCGACGATCGCGCCGAGCACGAGCAGCGAGATCGCCACCAACGATCCCGCGAATACACGGATCACCTGCCGAATCTAGCGGTGCACCAAGGCCCCGGAGAGCATCCCGAAGGTACCGCCCGGGGGTAGCGGAAGTCCCCTTACCCGCAGCCGCGCCCCGCACGCCAGGCCCCGCTCGCGGGTCCCGGGACCACCCCGGACCGGCCCCGAAGGTCCCGGCCGGCTGGTATACTGCGCGGGTCCTCGGACCCCAGGCCGACGGCCCGCCGCCCAGGAGTACGACGATCGCGCGAGGAAGGGCAACGTTCGTCCAGTGAGACGAGCGCCCACCACCGAGACGCCCCTCTGCCGGATCCCCGGCGGCGCGAGGGGGCAGTCTATCCCGGTCCCGGACCGCACGGTCCGGGTCTTTTCATGTCCGGGACGGACCGCCTGATGCCGGCCACCGTGATCGTCGGTCTGCAGTGGGGCGACGAGGGCAAGGGCAAGACGACCGACTTCCTTGCGGAGCAGGTCGCGATGGCCGTCCGCTACCAGGGCGGGGACAACGCCGGCCACACGATCGTGCTCGGCGACGAGGTCTTCAAGCTCCACCTCGTCCCGTCGGGCGTGCTCTATCCGCACATCACCTGCGTCATCGGCGCGGGCGTCGTCGTCAACCCGGCGACGCTCATCAGCGAGCTGGACGGCCTCACCGCGCGGCACATCGACGTGAGCAAGGTGCGGGCGAGCCTGAGCGCGCACGTGATCATGCCCTACCACCCGGCCCTCGACCGCCTGTCCGAGTCGCGGCTGGGCGAGGAGGCCGTCGGGACGACCCATCGGGGCATCGGGCCCGCCTACGCGGACCGGGCGTCGCGCATCGGTCTCCGGATGGAGGACCTCCTCGACGAGACGGTGCTGCGCCACAAGATCGGTCGGGTCCTGCCCGAGAAGAACCTCCTCCTCGGCGCGGCCGCCGAGGCGCTCCGGTTCGAGGTCGAGCCACTCGTGGCCCAGGCCGTCGCGTGGGGCAAGCGCCTGGAACCCCACCTCGCCGACACGACCTGGCTCGTCCAGGAGGCCCTCCGGCATCGCGAGCACGTGCTCCTCGAGGGCGCCCAGGGCACGCTCCTCGACATCGACCACGGAAGCTACCCGTTCGTCACGTCTTCGAGCCCCATCGCCGGCGGCGCGTGCACCGGTGGCGGCATCGGGCCGCTCCAGGTCGACGAGGTCATCGGGGTGATGAAGGCCTACGCGACGCGGGTGGGTTCCGGCCCGTTCCCCACGGAGCTCACGGACGCGGTCGGCCAGGGGATCGCCGCCCGGGGCCATGAGGTCGGGACGACGACCGGCCGCCCGCGACGGGTCGGCTGGTTCGACGCCGTTCCGCTCCGCTACGCGGTCGCGGTCAACAGCGTGAGCGCGATCATGCTCAACAAGCTCGACATCCTGGCCGGCCTGGACGAGATCCTCCTGTGCGTCGCCTACGAGATCGACGGCCGGCGGGTGGAGTCCTGGCCCACGTCGGCCGACACCCTCGCCCGGGCGACCCCGATCTACGAGCGCTTCCCGGGCTGGCGGGAGGCCATCCACGGCGTGCGCGCCCTGGCCGACCTGCCCGAGAATGCCCGCCGATACGTGTCGGCGCTCGAGGACCACGCGGGCGTGCCGATCGTGCTCGTGTCCGTCGGGCCGGAGCGGACGCAGACGATCGAACGGGCATGGCGGCCGATGCGCCGCTCACCGGCACTCACCGGCGCCGGCCGCGCGACCGGGGCGCCCGCGTGAGCCAGGCGGTCATGCCCACCCGGATCCTCATCGTGGGCGGCGGCGGCCGGGAGCACGCCCTCGCCTGGAAGCTGTCCGAGGAGCCCGGGGTGAACCTCGTGGTCGTGGCGCCCGGGAGCGACGCGATCGGGGAGCTGCCGCGCGTCCGGTGCGCCGAGGTCCCGGCCGCGGACCAGGCGGGCATCGTCGATGTCGCTCGCGCGAACGCGGTCGAGCTCGCGGTCATCGGGCCGGAGCAGCCGCTCGCCGATGGCCTGGCCGACGCGCTCCGGGCGGCCGGGGTCGCGACGTTCGGCCCATCCCGGGCGGCGGCCCGGATCGAGTCCTCGAAAGCCTTCTGCCACGAGGTCGCCGCCGCGGCCGGCGTTCGGATGGCCGACGTGAGCGTCTGCCGCTCCGTCGGTGCGGCGATGACCGCGGTGCGGGCATTCGCGCGGTCCGGTCGCGGGTTCGTCGTCAAGGACGACGGGCTCGCCGCGGGCAAGGGCGTGAGCGTGCACGAACCGGCGGACGCGGCCGCGGTGGAGCCCTACCTCGACCGGCTCTTCCACGCGGGTCCGGACCGGGTCGTCCTGATCGAGGAGCGGCTGGTCGGGCTCGAGGCGAGCGTCATCGCCGTCGCGGACGGGCGGGACGTGGTCGCCCTGCCGGCGGCTCGCGACCACAAGCGCCTCCGGGACGGTGACGACGGACCGAATACGGGCGGCATGGGCGCCTACTCGCCGCTGGCCGACCTGCCCGACGCGCTCGTCGTCCAGATCCTGCGCGAGGTCCACCGACCCATCCTCGTCGAGATGGCCAGGCGGGGCACCCCGTTCGTCGGGGCGCTGTACGCCGGGATCATGCTCACCGAGCGCGGCCCGGTCCTCCTCGAGTGCAACGCCCGGTTCGGCGACCCGGAGACCCAGGTGGTCCTGCCCCGGCTGGCGGCGGCCCTCGGTCCGCTCCTGCTCGCGGCGGCCCGGGGCAGTCTCGGTTCGGCGGCCCCGGCGTGGGCGTCGGGGCTCGTCCCGGTCGTCCCCGGCGCGGCCGTCGGGATCGTCATCGCCGGTGGCGCGTATCCCGTCGCATCCTCCAAGGGCGACCGGATCGACGGGCTGGCCGAAGCCACCGACCGGGGAGGCCTCGTGTTCCACGCCGGGACGCGTCGTCCGGGGCGCGACTACGAGACGAACGGCGGCCGGATCGTCACGGTCGTCGGCCGGGGTCCGAACGTCGCGGACGCCCGGCGCGCCGCCGAGTACGCCGCGGACGCCATCCGCTTCGAGGGCGCCCAGCGCCGCCACGACATCGCCGCCGGACCGGTGAGCGAGCTCGTCGCCGGAGCCGGCCGATGATCCCGCGTTACACGTTGCCGGAGATGGGGGCCATCTGGGGCGACGAGGCGCGCTTCGGGGCGATGCTCCGGGTCGAGATCGCGGTCGCCCGGGCCCAGGCCGGCCGGGGGCTGGTCCCCGGCGACGCGCTCAAGGCGATCGAGTCTCGAGCGGTCGTCGACGTCGCCCGGATCGCGGAGATCGAGCGGACGACCGACCACGACGTGATCGCGTTCGTCAGCCAGGTCGCCGAGACCGTCGGGCCGGAGGGCCGGTTCCTCCACCTCGGGCTGACCAGCAGCGACGTGGTGGACACCGCCCTCGCGCTCCAGCTCCGGGCGGCCGGCGAGCGCCTCATCGCCGATTGCGACGGCCTCATCGCCGCGCTCGTCCGACGGGCCCGGGCCGAGGCCGACACGGTCATGATGGGCCGCACCCACAGCGTCCACGCCGAACCGACGACCCTGGGCGTCAAGCTGGCCGGTTGGGCGTTCGAGGTCGACCGGGACCGGCGCCGGCTCGTCGCGGCGGTGGACGAGATCGGGACGGGCAAGATCTCCGGACCGGTCGGCACGTACAGCCACCTCGCTCCCGACCTCGAGGCCGAAGTCCTCGGCGCCCTGGGCCTGCGCGTCGATCCGGTGAGCACCCAGATCGTCCAGCGGGACCGCCACGCGGCCCTCCTCGCGGCCATCGCGGTCACCGGTGGGTCGCTCGAGCGGTTCGCGACCGAGATCCGCAATCTCCAGCACACGGAGATCGGCGAGCTCATGGAGCCGTTCCGGTCCGGCCAGAAGGGCAGCTCCGCGATGCCCCACAAGCGCAACCCGATCCTGTGCGAACGGATCGCGGGGTTGGCCCGCCTGCTGCGCGGGTATGCCCAGGTCGGGTTCGAGGACCAGCCGCTGTGGCACGAGCGGGACATCAGCCACTCGTCCGCCGAGCGGATCATCCTGCCCGATGCCACGATCCTCCTCGACTACATGCTCGTCCGGTTCACGGGCATCGTCGACGGCCTGGTCGTCAGGGGCGAGCGGATGCGCGAGAACATCGAGCGCGGTCTCGGCCTCCATGCCAGCAGCCGCGTCCTGGACGCGCTCATGGACGGCGGCGGGCTCTCCCGGGAGGACGCCTACGCGATCGTCCAGCGGGCGGCGCTGCGCGCCGCCGACGAGCGGCGGCCCCTGCGCGACCTCCTCGCCCTCGATCCCGCGGTCGGCGAGCGCCTGTCGCACGATGTCCTCGACGCCTGCTTCGACGATGCCGCCGCCCTCCGGCACGTGCCGACGATCATCGCCCGCCTCGAGCGCCTGGAGGTCGCCAGTCGTGTCGCTCGCTAGTCGCTTCGTCCGCTCGGGCAAGGTCCGCGACCTCTACCGCATCGGCGACGGCCAGCTCCTGCTGGTCGCGTCGGACCGGCTGTCGGCGTTCGACGTCGTGCTGCCGACCGAGATCCCGGACAAGGGCCGCGTCCTCACCGGCATCTCGCGGTTCTGGTTCGCCGAGACCGCCCGGATCGTCCCCAACCACCTCGTCGCGACGGACCCGCTCGCCCTGCCGAGCGAGCTGCGTCACGCGGTCGTGGAGCCGTCCGAATCGGCCCGCGACGACGACAGGACGGCCGCCGAGGAACTGCGCGGCCGGATGATGGTCTGTCGCGAGGTCGAGATCCTGCCGGTCGAGGTCATCGTCCGCGGCTACCTCTCTGGGAGCGGCTGGAAGTCCTACGAGCAGACCGGGCAGGTCTGCGGGATCCGCCTGCCGAGCGGGCTGCACGAGAGCGACCGGCTGCCCGAGCCGATCCTCACCCCGTCGACGAAGGCCGAGATCGGCACCCACGACGAGAACATCACGTTCGAGGCGATGATCGAACTGCTCGGTGGCGACGCGGCCGCGACGACGCTCGCCGGCCGGATCCGCGACGTGGCGATCCGCCTGTACGGGTACGGTGCGGCGGTCGCCGAGCGGGCCGGCGTGCTGCTCGCCGATACGAAGTTCGAGTTCGGCCTCGACCCGCACAGCCACGAGCTCGTCCTCGCCGACGAGGTCCTGACGCCGGATTCGTCCCGGTTCTGGGACGCCGCGACCTGGGAGCCCGGTCGGGCCCAGGCATCGTTCGACAAGCAATTCGTGCGGGACTGGCTCCTCGCCTCGGGCTGGGACAAGACGGCGCCCGGGCCGGACCTCCCGGCCGACGTCGTGGCCGGCACGCGCGAGCGGTACGTCGCCGCCTTCGAGCGCATCACCGGGGCGAGTTTCACCCGCTATCTCACGGAGGACGTGCTCGCCCGATGAGCGATCCGCAGCGCTTCCGGTACGCGGTCAACGTCCTGCCCAAGGACGGCATCCTCGACCCGCAGGGTCGGGCGGTGGAAGGCAGTCTCGGCCACCTCGGCGTGACCGGCGTCTCCGGCGTCCGCGTGGGCCGGCGGGTCGAGCTGACGGTCGAGGCCGCCGACGAGCCGGCCGCGCGGGCCACGGCCGAGCGGATGGCCGGCGAGCTGCTGGCGAACCCGCTCATCGAGTCCTACGCGATCGAGCTGCTCGGCGCGCTCGCCCCGGCCGTCGTCGGGACCCCCGGCCGATGACCGTGCGGGTCGGCGTCGTCGTGTTCCCGGGCAGCAACTGCGACACCGACACGCTCCACGGCCTCGAGCTCGCGGGGGCCGAGCCGGTCGCCCTGTGGCATGAGGTGGCCGACCTGGCCGGGGTGGCGGCGGTCGTCCTGCCGGGCGGCTTCGCCTACGGGGACTACCTGCGGGCCGGTGTCATCGCCAGGTTCAGCCCGGTCATGCGCAGCGTCGCCGCCTTCGCCGCGGATGGCGGGCTCGTGCTCGGCATCTGCAACGGGTTCCAGGTCCTCGCCGAGGCCGGGCTCGTGCCCGGCGCGCTCCTGCGCAACCGTGGCCTGCGCTTCCTCGGGCGCGATGTCCATATCGTCCCCGAACGGCTCGACACGCCGTTCACGCGGGCCCTGGCAGGCACCGGCCCGCTCCGCCTGCCGATCGCCCACGGGGAGGGCTGTTATTACGCCGACGAGGCCGCCCTCGACGCGCTCGAAGCCGACGGGCAGGTCCTGTTCCGGTACGCCCGGCCCGATGGGAGCCCGGCCGAACCGGGCGACACCCAGGCGAACCCGAACGGCTCGCTCCGGGCGATCGCCGGGGTGATCGCCCGGGCCGGCAACGTGGCCGGCCTGATGCCCCACCCGGAACGGGCGGCCGAAGGGATCCTGGGCTCCGATGACGGCCTGGCGCTCCTGCGCTCGCTCGTGGATGCCGCCGCCGAACGCGCGGCGGCCGGCGGGCCCGTGGCGGTGGGGGCCCGGTGACCGCCGAGCCGATGGCCCCGGCCGGTCCGGCCGACGAGCCCACGACGCCGGCGCGGGCCGCGCCGCTCCACCGCGCGCTGGGGATCACGGACGATGAGCTTGGCGCGATCCGGACCCGGCTCGGCCGCGACCCCAACGACCTCGAGCTCGCGATGTTCAGCGTCATGTGGAGCGAGCACTGCTCGTACAAGAGCTCGCGCCCGCTCCTGCGGACCCTGCCGACGGCCGGCGAGGGCGTCGTGGCCGGACCGGGCGAGAACGCCGGTGTCATCGACATCGGCGACGGCCTGGGCGTCGCGTTCAAGATCGAGTCGCACAATCACCCATCTGCCGTCGAGCCGTACCAGGGCGCCGCGACCGGCGTGGGCGGGATCCTGCGCGACATCTTCACGATGGGCGCCCGGCCGATCGCGGTCCTCGACGCCCTCCGTTTCGGCGATCCGGCCGACCCGCGGACCCGCCACCTGGTCGATGGGGTCGTCCGGGGTGTGGGCGGGTACGGCAACTGCGTCGGCGTGCCGACCGTCGGGGGTGAGCTCGTCTTCGACCCGTCGTACGGAGGCAATCCGCTCGTCAACGTCATGGCGATCGGCCTCCTCCAACTCGAACGGCTCACCCTGGCGAGCGCGCCGGGGCCGGGCAACCTCGTCGTCCTGTTCGGCTCGGCGACCGGCCGGGACGGCATCGGCGGGGCGTCCGTCCTCGCCTCGGCGACGTTCACGGACGACGATCCGTCCAAGCGGCCGTCCGTCCAGGTCGGCGACCCGTTCGCCGAGAAGCTCCTCATCGAGGCGAGCCTCGAGCTCATCGAAGGCGGCCTTGTCGAGGGCCTCCAGGACCTGGGCGCCGGCGGCGTCACCTGCGCCACGTCCGAACTGGCCGATCGCGGCGGGACGGGCATGCTCGTCGACCTCGACGCGATCCCGCGCCGCGAGCCGGGCATGGCCCCGTTCGAGGTGATGATCAGCGAGTCGCAGGAGCGCATGTGCGCCGTCGTCCTGCCCGAGCGGCTGGCCGCCGTGCAGGCCGTCTGTGCGCGCTGGGGGCTGCCGGCCGCGGTCATCGGTCGGGTGACCGACGACGGCGACATCGCGATCGTCAGCGGCGGCATCACGGCCGCCGGCCGGCCGGGGCCGGTCGCCGTCGAGATCGCCCGGGTCCCCGCCCGCGCCCTCACCTCGGACGCCATCGTCCACGACCGCCTGTCCGCGCCGCCGCAGCGACGGCGGGAGGCACCGGCCCCGGGCCCGGCCGAGACGGGGGCGAGCGGGGAGGGCCTCCCCGAGCGCGGGATGGACCCGGGCGCGGTGCTCACGGCGCTCGTCGGCAGCCCCAATCTCGCCTCGCGGCGGTGGGTCACCGACCAGTACGACTCAACCGTCCAGACGAACACGATCGTGGGGCCCGGTCACGGCGCGGCGGTGCTCCGGGTGAAGGGCACGCCGAAGGCGCTCGTCGCCTCGACCGACGCGAACCAGGCGGTCGGCGCACTCGACCCGTGGCTCGGGGCGGCGCTGAGCGTCGCGGAGGCGACCCGTAACGTCGCGATCACCGGCGCCCGGCCGCTCGGCGTCACCAACTGCCTCAACTACGGCGACCCGACGCGGCCCGAGGCGTTCTGGCAGCTCAGCGAGGCCGTCCGTGGGCTGGGCGACGCCTGCCGGGCCCTCGGCCTGCCGGTCACCGGCGGCAACGTCTCGCTGTACAACGAGTCGCCCGGCGGGGCGATCGCCCCGACCCCCGAGATCGGCGTGGTCGGGCTGCTCGACGACGTGGCCCTCCTGGTCGGCCCCGCGTTCGCGGCGGACGGCGACGCGGTCGTGCTCGTCGGGGAGGCGACGCCGGGCCTCGCCGGCTCGGCCTATGCGGACCTGGCCGGCGTCGCGCCGGAGGACGGCCCGCCGGCCATCGACCTCGACCGGGAGCGCGCGGTGCAGGCCTTCGTGCGCGAGGCCATCGCCCGCGGCCTCGTCGCCTCGGCCCAGGACGTCTCCGGCGGCGGGCTCGGAGTAGCCCTCGCGGAGGCGGCCATGTGGAGCGGCTTGGGCGCCCGCGTGCGGCTCCCGATCAGCGGCTCGCCCGCGGTCGAGCTGTTCGGTGAGAGCCCGTCGCGCCTCGTCCTCACCTGCCGGCCGCGCCACGCGGCCGCCCTCCTGCTGCTGGCCCGCCAGTTCAGCCTGCCGGCCGAGGAGATCGGCGTCGTAGGCGGCGAACGGCTCCTCGTCGAGCTCACCGGGCACGGCGCGACGGGCGCCGCCGAGGGTCGCGGATCGAGCGTGGCGGACGCGCTCGACGTCGCGATCCACGACCTGCGCCATGCCTGGGAGCACGGGCTCGAACGCGCCCTCGGGATCGCGCCGGCGTCGAGTGCGCCGACGGCCACCCGACAGGAGGGCCGCTGACGTGTGCGGGGTGTTCGGGGCGGTCCTCCCGGCGGGCTTCGACGGATCGGGGATGGAGGCGGGAACGGTCGCCGCGCTCGGCCTGTTCGCGCTCCAGCACCGCGGCCAGGAGTCGGCCGGTCTGGCCGTGAGCGACGGCGAGCAGCTCATGCTCTACAAGGACCTGGGGCTCGATCTCGAGCGTCCTGGACGAGCGGCGCCTGCCGAGCCTGCGTGGCCGCCTCGCGATCGCCCATTGCCGCTACTCCACCACGGGCTCCACGGTCTGGGAGAACGCCCAGCCCACGTTCCGCCTGGGCCCGCGGCGCGCGCTTGCGATCGGCCACAACGGCAACCTCGTCAACACGCGCGAGCTTCTCGGGCGGCTGCGCGGCGGCAGAGCGCGCCTGCCCGCCTCGACCGACACCGAGCTGCTCACCGCGCTCCTCGCCGACGAGCCCGCCGCGGACACGGTCGACGCGCTCGTCCGGGTCCTGCCCACGGTCCGCGGGGCCTACACCCTCGTCGTGCTCGACGAGAAACGAGTGATCGGGATCCGGGACCCGTTCGGCTTCCGCCCGCTCGTGCTCGGCCGCCTGCCCGCCCCGGACGCGGCCGAGCGCGCCCCCGAGCTGTGGCCGTCGGACGCCGTCACCGCCGACGGCTGGTGCCTCAGCTCGGAGACGGCCGGCCTCGACATCGTCGGCGCGGAGTACGTGCGCGACGTCGAGCCCGGCGAGATCGTCGTCCTCGAGGAGGGCAGGGAGCCGCGCTCGATCCGCTTCGCCCCGGCGACCCCGGCCCTGTGCGTGTTCGAGCTCATCTACTTCGCCCGCCCGGATTCGTACATGGAGGGGCGCAACCTCTACGAGGTCCGGCGCCGGATGGGGATGGAGCTCGCTCGCGAGCATCCTGCGCTCACCGATCTGGTCATGCCCGTACCGGACACCGGAGCCCCCGCCGCGGCCGGGTTCGCCGAGGCGTCCGGGATCCCGTATCGCGAGGGACTGGTCCGCAACCGGTACACCGGGCGCACGTTCATCCAGCCGTCCCAGACCATGCGCCAGCGAGGCGTCACGATCAAGCTCAATCCGCTCCGGGAGGTCGTCCGCGGACGGAAGCTCACGGTCGTGGACGATTCGATCGTCCGGGGCACGACGACCAAGCAGATCGTCGCGCTCCTGCGCAAGGCGGGCGCCGCCGAGGTCCACGTCCGGATCAGCGCACCGCCGATCTACCATCCGTGCTTCTACGGCATCGATACCCAGGTCGAGACCGAGCTCATCGCCGCCACCTCCACGGTCGAGGAGATCCGGGCGTTCATCGGCGCGGACTCGCTCGGGTACCTGTCGATCCGGGGCGTCCTCGCCGCCCTCGACCTGCCCTACGAGGGGTTCTGCTTCGCGTGCTTCGACGGGATCTACCCGGAGCCCGTCCCGTACGACGTCGCGGCGCGCAAGTTCATCCTCGAGGAGATGCCCGTCTTGGCGCCCGGGTGAGCGCGGGCATGCTCGAGGGCAAGGGCGCGGCGGGGCGGTCGGCCTACACGCGCTCCGGCGTCGACGTCCAGGCAGGCGACCGGGCGGTCGAGCTCATGCGGGCCGCGGTCGCCTCGACCGCCCGGCCCGAGGTGGTGGGCGGGCTCGGCGGTTTCGGCGGGGCGATCGCCATCCCCGACGGCTACCGGGAGCCGCTTCTCGTCTCGTCGACCGACGGCGTTGGCACGAAGACGGCGATCGCGCGGACGGCCGGGCGCTACGAGGGCCTGGGCATCGATCTGGTCGCGATGTGCGCCGACGACGTCGTGTGCGCCGGGGCCGAGCCGCTGTTCTTCCTTGACTATGTCGCGGTCGGCCGGCTCGATCCCGAACGGGTCGCCACGATCGTCGCCGGGGTCGCCGCGGGATGCCGGCTCGCCGGCTGCGCCCTCGTGGGCGGGGAGACCGCGGAGCACCCGGGGATCATGGAGCCGGACGAGGTCGACCTGGCCGGCGCGTGCACCGGGGTCGTGGAGCGCCCACGGCTCATCGACGGGTCCGCCGTCCGGGCCGGGGACGCGATCGTGGGACTCGGGGCGTCCGGCCTCCACTCGAACGGGTTCTCGCTCGTCCGGGCGGTGCTGGCGGAGGCCGGTTGGGACCTGGGCGATCCGTACGCCGCGGTGCACCGGCGGGCGGTCGGTGTCGCGGTCGAGGACGAGGGGCCGGCGGGGTCCACCCTCGGGGACGTGCTCCTGACACCGACCCGGATCTACGCCCGGGCCGTGCTCCGGTTACGCGACGACCTCGAACAGGTCCCGGGACGGCCCGAGATCCACGGCCTGGCCCACATCACCGGCGGCGGACTGCCCGGGAACGTGCCGCGGGCGCTGCCCGACGCCCTGGGGGCGCGACTCGACCCGGCGCGCTGGCCGCTGCCCCCGGTGATGCGGCTCATCGCGACCGCTGCCGGCATCGATGACGCCGAGCTCCGGGCCACCTTCAACGGCGGGCTCGGGATGGTCGCGATCGTGCCCGCTGATGCCGTGGGGGCCTCCATCGCCAGTCTCGCCCGGTCCGGGGTGCCGGCCTGGCGGGTCGGCGAGGTCGGCCCGCTCGATGCGCTCGGCGCCCGGTACGTGGAGGGTCGCCTGGGCGAGGCGGGCGACGGCCGGTGAGCGGGTCTCCGGCCGACGATCGGATGGAGGTGCGGGTGGAGGGTCGGATCGCCGTCGCCGTCAGCGGCGCCGGCAGCAACCTCCGGGCGCTGGTCGCCGCCGAACGGCGTGGCGAGCTCGGCGGTCGGATCGTGCTCGTCGTCGCGGATCGGCCCTGCCCGGCCCTCGACTGGGCGTCCGAGCAGGGCATCGACACGGCGCTCGTCCCGGGTGGCGCGGACGACGCGTTCGCGGACGCGCTGGACGGTGCCCGACCGGACCTCGTCGTTCTGGCCGGATACATGCGGATCGTGGGACCGGTGACGCTGGCGGCCCATCCGGGCCGGATCGTGAACACGCACCCATCCCTACTGCCCGCGTTCCCAGGCGCCCACGCGGTCCGCGACGCCCTCGCCCACGGGGCGGTCGTGAGCGGCGCGACGGTCCACATCGTCGACGCCACGCTCGACGGCGGCCCGATCGTGGCCCAGGAGGCCGTCCCGATCGTGGCGGGCGACGACGGGCAGAGCCTGCACGCCCGGATCCAGGCGGTGGAACACCGGCTCCTGCCACGGGTCGTCGGCCTGATGCTCGCCGGGGCGGTCTCGACCGATGGCCGGCGAGCGACGATCGACATCGCCCGGGCCGAGGCGACCGTGCCGGTCCCGCACCGTGCGCTCCTCTCGGTCAGCGACAAGACGGGCCTCGTCGAGCTGGCACGCGGGCTCGTCGCGTATCGCTTCGAGCTCGTCTCGACCGGCGGCACCGCCGGAGCCCTGCGCGAGGCGGGCCTCCCGGTCACCGACGTGGCCGCGGTCACCGGCTTCCCGGAGATGCTCGACGGGCGGGTGAAGACGCTCCACCCCCGGATCCACGGTGGCATCCTGGCCGATCGCCGGCTCGAGGATCACCGGCGCCAGCTCCTGGCCGCCGCGATCGCCCCGTTCGAGCTCGTCGTCGTCAACCTCTACCCGTTCGCGGAAGCTGCAGCGCGCCCCGGCATCGCCCTCGACGCCCTCGTCGAGGAGATCGACATCGGCGGGCCGTCGATGGTCCGCGCCGCGGCCAAGAACCACGCCAACGTCGCGGTCGTGACCTCGCCGTCGCGCTACCCGGCGATCCTCTCCGCCCTGGCGGAGGAGGGGAACGTGCCCGCGGGCCTGCGGGCCGCACTGGCCGTCGAGGCGTTCGCGCACACGGCCGCGTACGACGCCCGGATCGTCGAGGAGCTGCCGCCCAGGATGGCCGCTGCCGGCGCCGAGCTGCCGTCCGAACCCGGCCTGCCCGGCGCGCCCGATCCCTACCCGCCGACGCTCACGATCGCGCTCGAGAAGGTCGAGACCCTCCGCTACGGCGAGAACCCGCACCAGCCGGCGGCCCGCTACCGCCGCCCCGGGGAGCGCCCGGAGGCCGGCCCGTTCGCGACGGCCGCACCGCCGCTCCAGGGCAAGGCCCTGAGCTACAACAACGTCCTCGACGCCTCGGCCGCGGCGGCGCTCGCGGGAGCGCTCCGCGGTCCCGGCTGCATCATCGTCAAGCACACCAACCCGTGTGGCGCGGCGGAACGCGCCACGCTCATCGGGGCGTGGGAGGCGGCCCTCTCCGGCGACCCGGTCTCGGCCTTCGGCGGGGTCGTCGCATTCACCCGCCCGGTCGACGCCGCGGTCGCCAGGGCCCTCGTCTCGATCTTCCTCGAGGTCGTTGTGGCACCGGCGTACGACCCGGAGGCGCTCGACATCCTCGCCACCAAGCCCAACCTGCGCGTGCTCGTCCATCCGGCCCTGGGTGCCGAGCGGTCCGCCTCTTCGTCGACCACCCGGCCTCCGTCGCCCACCGGCGCCTTTCGGACCGCCGGCGGCGCGGTGCTGGTGACCGCGCCGGACACGAGCCCCGACGATCCGTCGACCTGGCGCATCGTCAGCGCCCGGCCGCCGAGTGACGCGGAGCGCCGCGACCTCGACCTCGCCTGGCGCCTGTGCCGGGGCGTGACCAGCAACGCGATCGTGCTGGTCCGCGATGGCCGGCTGGTCGGGCTCGGAAGCGGCCAGACGAGTCGGGTGGACGCCGCGCGACAGGCGGTCGAGAAGGCCCGCGCGATCTCGGGTCCCGATGCCACGACCGGCGCCAGTTGCGCCTCGGACGCGTTCTTTCCATTCCCCGACGGCGTCGAAGCGTGCCTGGCCGGCGGGGTCGGCGCGTTCGTCCAGCCGGGCGGCTCCATGCGCGACGCGGAGGTCGTCGCGGCGGTCGACAGGGCCGGCGCGTCGATGCTCGTGACGGACATCCGCCACTTCCGCCACTAGCCCCGCCCTGACCGGAAGCCAGGTCGAGCGTAGACTTGAGATTCAGCACGATGACGTTCCGCTCGTGAACCGCGAGCCCGTAGCCAGCGAGGTGCAACATGGTCGAGCCGTTGGATCCGCCGGTCGCCCAGACCGCCGATGACGCATCCACGACCCCCGAAGGACCCCAGTCCGTCGACGCCGGATGGACGCCCCCGCCGCCGGCCAGCGCGAACGAGGCCCGCTTCCGGGACTGGATGGCCCAGCTCCAGGCGATGATCGATGGCGTCGCGACCGCCGCGGCGCCGCACGTCCGCGAGGTCGCCGCGAAGGCTGCCGAGCTCGCAGCCAAGGCCGGCGAGGCCGCCGGTCCATTCGCCACCCGGGCGGCCGCCGCGACGAGCGACGTCGGCCAGAAGGTCGCCGCCAAGGGCCGCGACTTCGCCGCGGACATGCGCCGGATGACCGAGGGCGACGCCCCGGCCGACGGCACCGGCGATGGGCCGACCGCCCAACCGTCGACCGAGCCGACCGCCGAGCCCGTCGTCGAGACACCGTTCACCGAGTAGCCCGACCGGGTCCGACCATGCGGGGGCCGCGAACGCGGTCGTCCTGCTACGATCGGCGCCCATGCCCGACCGCCGACGCTACTTCCTCACGACCGCGATCGCCTACGCGAACAACCGGCCCGGCCTGCACACGCTCTACGAGGTCGTCGCCGCCGATGTCCTCGCCCGCTGGCACCGGATGATCGGCGACGACACCCGCTTCCTCACCGGCACCGATGAGTACTCCGTGAACATCGCGATGACGGCCGAGGAGCAGGGCAAGACCCCCAAGGCTCTTCGTCGACGAGATGGTCGAGCTGTTCCGGACGGCCGAGGCGGCTCTCGGGATCTCGCCCGACCGGTTCATCCGGACGACCGACCCGGACCACCAGCGCGCGGTCCACGAGTTCATCCGGCGCGCCTACGCCAAGGGCGACCTCTACCCGAGCACGTACGAGGGCTGGTACTGCCCGAACGAGGGGTTCATCCCGAAGAGCCAGCTCGTCGAGGACGCGGCCGGGACCCACTGCGCCAACCACCCCACGGTCAAGCTCCAGTGGCTGTCCGAGCGCAACTGGTTCTTCCGCCTCTCGAAGTACCAGGCGGCGCTCGAGCAGCACTACGCCGACCACCCGGACTGGGTCCAGCCCGAGTACCGCAGGAACGAGATGCTCGGGTTCATGGCCGGCGGCCTGGAGGACTTCTCGGCCAGCCGCCAGAACGCGAAGTGGGGCATCCCGTTCCCGATCGCCGAGGACGGCGCTTCGGCCCAGCGCGAAGACGGCTCGTGGGATCCCGAGGCGGGCACGGTCTACGTCTGGTTCGACGCGCTCATCAACTACGTCACCGGGGCTGGCTTCCCGGACGATCCCGACTACACGAAGTGGTGGCCGGCCGATCTGCACGTCATCGGCAAGGACATCAACCGCCTCCACACGATCATGTGGCCGGCGATGCTCATGAGCGCGGACCTGCCCCTGCCCGAGGCGGGTCTGGGTCCATGGCTGGCTCCTGGCCCAGGGCGAGCGGATGAGCAAGAGCCGGGGCAACTTCCTCGACCCGAACGACGTCGTCGCGGCCCTCGGTACGGACGGCGCGCGGTTCGTGATGCTCCGCGAGGTCGCGTTCGATCGCGACTCCGACGTGTCGTGGGATTCGTTCGTCCGCCGCTACAACGCGGACCTCGCCAACGACTTCGGCAACCTCGTGAACCGGACGGTCGCGATGGCCGGCCGCTACCTGGACGCGGAGCGCCCGGCTCCGACGAAGGACGGATCGCTGGCGGCCTCGTGGGCGATCGCCCGGGAGCAGGCGAGCGAGCACCTCGAGGCGTGCCTGCTCCACGAGGCGCTGGCCAGCCTGTGGACCTTCGTGGGCGACGCGAACCGCTTCGTCGACGCGGAGAAGCCGTGGGACCTCAACAAGGCCGCGAAGATCGGCGACGCGGATTCGGCCGCCCGGCTCCGGGGCGTTCTCGGCGACCTCATCGAAGCGTGCCGGCTGATCGCCCTGGCGGTGGCTCCATTCATGCCGAATACCGCGCCGCGCGTCCTGGCCCAGCTGGGCTACGTCTATCCGTACGGGCCCGACGGGAACGGCGGACCGCCACTCCACGCCGAACTGCGCTGGGGCGCCCTGGCGGACGTCACCGGCCGCCTGACCGCGCCGGAGCCGCTCTTCCCGCGCCTGGACGTCGCCACCGAGACGACCGAAGCCGGCTGAGGCCGGCGCGCCGCAGCCCACGCCGCGATCGCCCTCCTCGATCCGATGCGACTCGTCGACAGCCACTGCCACATCCAGGCCGATCGGTTCGAGCCGGACGCCGAGCTCGTCCTCGGGGCCGCGCGCATCGCCGGCGTCGAGCGGATCCTCGTGCCGGGCTGGGACCGCGCCTCGAGCGAGCGATCGCTCGAGCTCGCCGGGCGGTTGCCCTGGCTCGACGCCGCGGTCGGCGTCCATCCTCACGAGGCGGCCAGAGTGCAGGCCTCGGACTGGACGTGGTTCGTCATGGCCGCCCGGGACCCGCGAGTGGTCGCCATCGGCGAGACCGGCCTCGATTTCGACCGGGTCTTCAGCCCGATCCCCGACCAGCGCGCGAACCTCCGGCGCAACCTGGCCCTTGCCCTCGAGACGGGCAAGCCCGCGATCCTCCACTGCCGGTCGGCGGCGGGTCGTCGGGATGCCCAGGACGCCCTGGTGGAGGAGCTCCTGGCGGCGGGCTTCGGTGGGCCCGTCGCAGCGGCCGCGTTCGGTCGGCGACCACCGGCGATCGTCCACAGCTTCTCCGGACCCGTCGACTACGCCGAGACGATGCTCGGCCTGGGCTGTGCGATCAGCTTCAGCGGCCTGGTGTTCCGGGCGGGGGAGGAGTCGAGCGCGTCGGTCGCGGCGCTCGTGCCGGCCGACCGCCTGCTGGTCGAGACGGACTCGCCGTTCCTGAGCCCACCCGGCGCTCCCCGCAAGCGGAACGAACCGGCGTACGTGGCGACCACCGCCGCATGGGTCGCTGAGCGCCGGGACATCGCGCCCGATGTCCTCGGCGACGCCCTGGTCGCCGCCTACGACGGGACCCTGCAACGGGACGAGAGCCGGCGACGTCCCTGATGGTGCCCACTCCGAACGAGAGGTACGCACCATGTCGTCGCCCACGTCGCCGATCGGATCGGCCAGCCGGGCGT
The DNA here is from genome assembly GCA_963719285.1 of uncultured Chloroflexia bacterium. Taxonomy (GTDB): domain Bacteria; phylum Chloroflexota; class Limnocylindria; order Limnocylindrales; family CSP1-4; genus C-114. The sequence goes on along the minus strand of CAVRBO010000001.1, from coordinate 796,002 downwards.
CCCTTGTCTTCCTGAGCGTGCTGCTGGCCGTCGCCGCCTGCGGCACCGCCGCGACGCCCCTGCCGTCGGTCGGTCCGTCGGTTCCGGCGTCGGGTCCCACCCAGAGCCCGCCCGCGAGTTCGCCAGCGCCGGCCTCCCCATCGACTGTCGCGACGGTGGCGCCGACGGCCGTCCCGACGACCGCGAGCCAGGCCGCGTGCGCGACGCGCATCAACGCGTCCAGGGCGCCCAGCGATCGGCTGACCGGCGTCGCCGTCGAGCCGGGCATCGGAATCGACCGGATCGTGTTCACGTTCGGTTCGTCGACCGGTATCCCATCGGGCACGGACCCAACCGGCGAGCTCAAGCCGACGACTCCGCCGTTCTCCCTGGCGGGCTCGGGCGCACAGGTCGACGTGGCCGGACACCGGTTCATCGCCGTGACCTTCCGCGGCATGGCCATCGCCGACGAGCAGGGCAACCCGTCGTACACCGGTCCGGACGACATCAAGCCGACGGCGCTCGCCGTCCGCGAGTTGCGTCTCGTCGACGACTTCGAGGGCGTCGTGACCTGGATCGTCGGCGTCGACGGGCCCGGCTGCGTCGCCGTCACTCGCTTGACCGGCCCCGACCGGGTGGTCGTCGCGGTCACCCAGCCATAGAGCGCCCCGCACCAGCGGCCGCGTCGCCCCAGCGGCCGCGTCGGCCCGGCGGCCGCGGCGCCGCGTCGGCCCGGCGGCCGCGTTCGCACCAGAAAGTCGCCAGGCGACTCTTGTAGACGATTTCGATGCACCGGAGGGCATCAACGTCGGCCGGGAGCACGGGATCCGTGCTCGGGCGAGACTCCACGCCCACCCGATCCACCCGAAATCTGCCGACAACAGTCGCGCAGCGCCTATCCGGTGCGAACGCGACCGCGCCGCCGTCACCTGCGCATGAGGTACGTACCATCCAGCGTCGGCGCCATCTCGCGTGTCGGATCCATGCTTGAGTGGCCGGCCCGACCCGTCGCACGAGTGCATACCATGCACCGTGCGCGTAGATGACGGCGCCGACGGGACGGCGGCACCGGCTTGACCGACGGGACCGGCGGCACAGACGGGCGGCACAGACGGGAGCGGCCGGCCCCTGCGCCGCCCGGGCCACGCCCCGCGACCGCCGGAGTTGACACCGGTGGGCGGCTTCGTTACGATGCTGGCACTCTCACATCGAGAGTGCTAATCGGACGATCGCCGCCCGGATCGTCGACCACCCGCCGTACGGCAGAGGGGTCGGACGGATCGCCGGGCAGGATCGCCGGACGCGCTCACACAGATCGACGGACGTCACCCGACTGACACCGGTCGGCCCGGACGTCGTCGCGTCCAGAGCGCCCGCGACGGGCGCTGAAGGAGGATCGCACCTTGGCAACCGCCACAAAGACCGCGCCGACCACCGCGACGCAGCTTCGGCCGCTCGGCGACCGCGTGGTCATCCAGCCCACCGCCCGGGAAGAGATGACCAAGAGCGGCATCGTCCTGCCGGACACCGCGAAGGAGAAGCCGCAGGAGGGCCTCGTCCTCGCCGTGGGTCCGGGCCGCATCCTCGACGACGGGAAGCGGGAGCAGATCGACGTCAAGAAGGGCGACAAGGTCCTCTACGCCAAGTACGCCGGGACCGAGTTCAAGGTCGAGGGTGAGGATCTCCTCATCGTCAGCCAGAAGGACATCCTCGCCGTCGTCGAGGGCTGACCCCAGGTCCGCCTCGATCGACGCGCGCCAGACCCCGACTCACCCAACACGGAGGGATAACCCACCCCATGGCAAAGCAACTCATCTTTGACGAGACCGCTCGTCGCTCGCTCAAGCTCGGCATCGATCGCCTGGCCGACGCGGTCAGGGTCACGATCGGCCCCAAGGGCCGGAACGTGGTCCTCGACAAGAAGTTCGGCTCGCCGACGATCACCAACGACGGCGTGACGATCGCTCGCGACATCGAGCTCGACGATCCGTTCCAGAACATGGGCGCGCAGCTCCTCAAGGAGGTCGCGACCAAGACCGACGACGTCGCCGGCGACGGAACCACCACCGCGGTGGTACTCGGCCAGGCGATGGTGTCCGAAGGCCTCCGCGTCGTCACCGCCGGCGCCAACCCGATGGTCGTCAAGCGCGGCATCGAGAAGGCCGTCGAAGTCATCGTCGCCGAGATCAAGAAGCAGTCGCGGCCGGTCGACAACCGCGAGCAGATCGCGGCCGTGGCCGCCATCAGCGCGGCGGATCCGGAAGTCGGCGAGATCATCGCCGAGGTGATGGACAAGGTCGGCAAGGACGGCGTCATCACCGTCGAAGAGGGCCAGAGCCTGGGCCTCGAGAAGGAATACACCGAGGGCATGCAGTTCGACCGGGGTTACATCTCGGCCTACTTCGTGACCAACCCGGATCGCATGGAAGCGGTCCTCGAGAGCCCCAAGATCCTCATCACCGACAAGAAGATCTCGAGCGTCCAGGACATGCTCCCGGCCCTCGAGAAGGTCGTCCAGCTCGGCCGTCCGGTCGTCATCATCGCCGAGGACATCGACGGTGAGGCCCTCGCGACGCTCGTCGTCAACCGGCTCAAGGGCACGATCCAGGCGCTCGCCGTCAAGGCCCCGGGTTTCGGCGACCGGCGCAAGGAGATGCTCCGCGACATCGCCATCCTGACCGGTGGCACGGTCATCAGCGAGGAGATCGGTCGCAAGCTCGACTCCGTCACCCTCGAGGACTTCGGCGAGGCTCGCCGCGTCGTTTCCACCAAGGACGACACGACGCTCGTCGACGGGGCCGGTTCACCGGACCAGATCAAGGCCCGGATGACCCAGATCAAGGCCCAGATCGAGGAGACGACCTCGGACTACGACAAGGAAAAGCTCCAGGAGCGCCTGGCCAAGCTGTCCGGTGGCGTCGCCGTCATCAAGGTCGGCGCGGCCACCGAGGTCGAGCTCAAGGAGAAGAAGCACCGCATCGAGGATGCCCTCTCCACGACCCGCGCGGCCGTTGAGGAAGGCCTCGTCGCCGGCGGCGGCACCACCCTCCTGCAGGCGATCCCGGCGCTCGACAAGCTCAAGCTGGAAGGCGACGAGCAGGTCGGTGTCGACATCGTCCGCAAGGCGCTCGAGGCGCCGGCCCGCCAGATCGCCGACAATGCCGGCGCTCGTGGCGAGGTCATCGTGGACGCCGTCAAGGCGGCCAAGATCGGCCACGGCTTCGACGCCCTCAAGGGCGAGTACACCGACATGTTCAAGGCGGGCATCGTGGACGCCGCAAAGGTGACCCGATCGGCCCTCCAGAACGCGGCCTCCATCGCGGCCATGGTCCTGACGACGGAAACGCTCATCACGGACCTCCCCGAGAAGGAGAAGGCCGGCGCCGGCGGTGGCCACGGCCACGACGGTGGCGGCGGGATGGACTTCTAGTCCAGCTCCAGCGTCCGCGATCGGTCGCGATAGCGGACGCAGCGCTCAGATACGGTCGAGAGGCGGGTCTCCATGCACGGAGGCCCGCCTCTCATGCTGCCAGGGTGGCCACCGCGTCACCAACGGGCGGAGCGCAGACGACGGCCGCGGGACCCGCGATCGGCGGGCCGAACCGCGGCGGCTGACACCCCGCGACCGAGGGTACCGAGATTTCCCGCTCACCAGGCAAGACCTGCCGGGTGTATCACCATCCCCCTGGTCATTCCCCCTTGGCGGCGCGAGCCGCCCGCGCGACCGGAGTCTCATCTCGCTAGAGGGGCCAGACGGCCGAGCCGCTCTACGGATGGAGACTCCGGTGACGGGCATCCCCCAGGCGGGTCCCGCGCCACGAAGGCCCAGGCTGCGACGACCGTGCGAACGGAGATCGTCCGCGGAGCCGTGGCCCCATGGTAATGGGGCGCACGCTCGCTCGAGGCTGGACGGTCATCGAGTTCAGTTCATGGGCCAGCGGTTGCCCATTGCGTCCTGCCGATGGAGCCTCGTACCGTAAGCGGGAGTTGGCGGTCCTACTGCTGACCGCCCACCGGGGCCGATCTGCTGTTCTCGATGGAGAGGACACATGCCAAGAGTCCGCCTGATGGTTCTCGCCCTCGCTCTGGTGGCGTGCACGCCGAGCCCGGGATCACCTTCGGTCGCTCCTGTTCCCTCGAACGCGGCGACGAATGCCGGAGCGAGCGTGCCCTGCATCGACGCCGGCGAGCTCGCGGACAGCGCGGACACCGCGATCACGGAACTGCAAGGAGTGATCGCTGCACTCAAGGTCCCGAATGTCGACCGGGCGCGCTCCATGGCAGGTACCGCCGCTTCCGTGATGAGGTCGGTCGCTGATCTCGTCGACCCGGTGAAGCCTGACGCGGCGAAGGAGATCCGCAGCTCTGCAGACGAGCTCGACAGCGCGGTGGCTGCGTTCCCCGGTGGCCTCACTTCGGTCGACAAGGCCCAGGCGGACTTCGAAACGGGCCTCCGACTCGCCAGGGAGGCGGCATGCCCGGAATAAGCCCCCCGGTCGCCTGGGGCTCCTGTTGCCTGTAGCCCCCTGCTCACTGACCGTTCTCTTTACCCGGGTGGGGAGGACCCGTGACCCCGCTGAGCCGAGAGGCCTGATATCCGTCGCGCCATGACACCGGGTGGGGCAGACTCGCACCCCACCGAGCATCGCCTGGGGCCCTCCGATTCGTCGCGCGCCGGCCCATCTGACGTTTGACAGGGTGGCGCCGGGAGCCTCACGCTCGGTCCGGCGCCACCAAGACCCACGGGCGCCCAAGGAGACCCTCTTCATGATCCGTCGCCTGGCAGCCTGCCTGGCCCTCATCGCCCTCGTCGCGGGCGCGTGCGGCAGCACCGCGCCCGCGCTCACCGATCCGAAGGACATCGTCGCCCAGTCGCTCAGCGCCGTCCAGACGATGAAGTCGTTCCACCTCCACGCCGCGCTGAGCGGGTCGGTCAAGATCGACATCCTGGGGACCGGGAACCCTGTGGCCGTGGACCTCCAGGGGACCACCGCCGACGCGGACGTCGACGTCGCCAACGGCAAGGTCAAGGCGTCCCTCAACGCCCAGGCCCTGTTCGTCACCGGCGACCTGGTCTACGTCGGGACCGACATCTACTACAAGGTCGGGCTCCTCGGGTCGCAGTACCAGAAGCTCGCGCTCGGCGACCTCATCGGGATGATCCCGGGCGCCTCACCCGCGCCGAGTACGGCCGCGCCGTCGGTCGACCCGTCCGCGGCGATCCAGAGCCTGAAGGACGGCCTCGGCAAGCTGACCGTCCCGCCCGTCAAGGACGCCGACGAGAAGATCGGCGACCAGGACTGCTACAAGGTCACGATCACGCTCAGCCAGGCGGACCTCGCGGCGCTGAGTTCGTCGCTGCCGCCGTCCGCCGGAGATGCGACGTTCAACGCGACGATCGAGGTCTGGGTCCGCAAGAACGACCTGCGCCCGGCCCAGTTGACCGTCTCGGTGGCCTCCGGTCCGGACACCACCGTGAACGTCACCCTGACCCTCTCGAACATCGACCTGCCGGTCGTCATCGACGCGCCGCCGGCCGACCAGATCGCGCCGTAATCGTCGGCCCGAGCACTCGCGTCGGCGCCCGGTGACCGGGCGCCGATACAATCGGTCCGTGCCATCCAGCGCCCCCAAGCGACCCGTCGGGCCCGCCTCGAAGGCCGCCCGGAAGACGGCCGTCGACGATCCGGTCGGGGATCTGCCGCCGCCCCCGGACCTGTCGCCCGACGCTCCACCGTCCGAGGGTGAGGAGACCTGGTTCGACCTGGGGCGTGAGCCCGGATCGATCCAGGAGCCGGCGCTCTTCGCGGACGAGGCGCCGCTCCCCTCCGAGCCCGCCGTCTCGGCGCCCGCGCCGTCGCCCGCCCAGCGCATCGCCGGAACGAAGGCGCTCGCCGCCCGGATCACCGGTGAGCTGAACCCCGAACAGGCCAGGGCCGTCACGACGACGGACGGGCCGCTGCTCATCCTCGCCGGCGCCGGGTCGGGCAAGACGCGCGTGCTCGCTCATCGGGTCGCCTATCTCGTGGGTGTCCGCGGCGTCCCGCCCTGGCAGATCCTGGCGGTCACGTTCACGAATCGGGCCGCCGGGGAGCTGCGCGAGCGGATCATCGCCCTCATCGGCGACAAGGCCGGCCGGGACGTCCAGGCGGGCACGTTCCATGCGCTGTGCGCCCGGGTCCTGCGGCGCGATGGCGAGGCGATCGGGATCGGCCGCAACTTCGTCGTGTACGACACGGACGACCAGGGCGCGCTCATGAAGCGGATCCTCAACGACGAGGGGGTCGAGGCGAAGGGTCCGACCCGCCCGAGCGCGATCCTCGGCCGGATCAGCCGGGCGAAGAACGAGATGGTCGACCCGTCCGAGATCGACGAGTACATCCCGATCACCGGCGGCCGGATCGCCGTCGCCCGCCTGGCCGGCCTCTACCGCGATCGCCTGGCCGCCGCCGGCGCGCTCGACTTCGACGATCTCCTGCTCGCCGCCGTCCGACTGTTCGACGAGGCGCCGGAGGTGCTCGGCCGGTACCAGGATCGGTGGCGCTTCCTCCACGTCGACGAGTACCAGGACACGAACCGTCCCCAATACCTGTGGGTCAAGGCGCTCGCCGCGAAGCATCGCAACCTCGCGGTGGTGGGCGACGACGACCAGTCGATCTACGGCTGGCGCGGGGCGGACATCCGGAACATCCTGGACTTCGAGCGCGACTACCCGGACGCGGTCGTCGTCAAGCTCGAGCAGAACTACCGGAGCACCCAGCTCATCCTCGACGCCGCCCACGCGGTGGTGTCGCGCAACACGGCCCGGACCGAGAAGAAGCTGTGGACCTCGAACGCCGGCGGCCGGCTCATCCGCCGTTACGAGGCCTACGACGAGGACGACGAGGCCGAGTGGATCGCCCGCCGGATCGAGGAGCTGGTGGGCGGCGGCTCGGTCCTGACCCGCCGGGCCGACGACGACGCCGCGACGCTCAAGGCGACCGACGTCGCGGTCATGTACCGGATGAACGCCCAGTCCCGGGCGATCGAGGAGGCGTTCCTGCGCTACCGGATCCCGTACCAGCTCGTGGGCGGGACCCGGTTCTACCAGCGCCGCGAAGTCAAGGACGCGCTGGCCTACCTCCGGGTCCTGCGCTCCGACACGGACGTCGTGAGCTTCGAGCGGATCATCAACGTCCCCAGCCGGAAGATCGGCGACAAGACGATCGAGGCCCTCCGCGGCGCGGCGACCCGGGGCGATCTCTCGACCTGGGAGGCGATCGAGGCCGCCGTCGCCGGCACCCACGGGCTCGAGACCCTGGGCTCGGCCGCCCGGCGCGCGATCACCGACTTCGCGATCCTCGTCAAGCGCCTCCGGGCACGGATCGGGGTCCTGGGTCTGCCCGAGCTCGTCGACGAGGTCCTCGAGCAGTCCGGCTACCGGGCGATGCTGGCCGACGGCACGGAGGAGGGCGAGGAGCGCTGGGCGAACCTGCTCGAGCTGCGCGAGGTGACGACCCGCTACGACGACCTCTCGCCCGAGGACGCCCTCGATCGCCTGCTCGAGGAGACGGCCCTCGTGGCCGACCAGGATTCGTACGAGGGCGAGACCGAGGCCGTCACGCTGATCACGCTCCACGCGGCCAAGGGCCTCGAGTTCCCGGTCGTGTTCATCGCCGGGCTCGAGGAGGGCGTCTTCCCGACGAGCCGGGCCATCGACGCGGAGCGCGAGATGCCCGTCCGCCAGCAGCCCATGGAAGAGGAGCGCCGGCTCGCCTACGTCGGGATCACCCGGGCGAAGCGGCGGCTGTACCTGACCCACGCGTCGCGGCGGGTCTTCCGGGGCATGGGCCAGTTGTCGATCCCGTCGCGGTTCCTGACCGAGATCCCGGGCGAGCTCATGGAGGGCCCGCTGCTGGTCGAGGGCGGAGGAGCCGCCGGCCCGCTCGACCTCGACCTCGTGTTCGGGCGTCGAGCCGGGCGGCTGATCGGTGGGGCCCGGCCGGGAGCGGCCGCCTTCCGCACCGGCAGCGGCACACCGGGTGCCCCGACCGCGCCCGGTGGCACGTTCCAGCCGTCGCGCGACCTGGCGGCCAAGCGCGCCGCGTTCGCGGCGGGCGCCCCGTCCGGCAGCCTGGGGCCGCAGCGGCGGCGGGGCATCCCGGCCTGGGACGACGACCTGCTCGACTTCGAGGACGCCGGCGCGGAGGAGCTGCCGGTCCGTCGCCTCGACGAGGGAGACGTGGCCGAGAGCGCGCCGGCGCGGCCGGCCCGGCCGGCCCGGCCCATCGTCCCCGGGGAGCGTCGCTTCCGAGACGGCGACCGGGTCCACCATGACCGCTTCGGGGACGGGATCGTGGTCACGTCCAAGCTCACCCGCTCGGACGAGGAGGTGACGGTGGCGTTCGCCGATCCGTCCGTGGGGCGCAAGACGATGCTCGCGAGCCTCGCCGGGCTCGACCTGGTCGGATAGCGTCCGGCGTGTCCGCTACGCTGGCCGCCATGTCCGACGCGTCGCTCCTCGCTCCGGCCCGTCCGCCCGATCCACGCCTGGGTTCGGTCGTCGATCTGGCCGGCTTCGAGCCGATCGCCCGCGAGCGGATGGCTCCGGCCGCCTACGACTACGTGGCCGGCGGCGCCGGAGGTGAGGAGGCGCTGGCCGAGAACCTCGCCGCGTGGCATCGCTATCGGCTACGGCCGCGGGTCCTCGTGGACGTCGAGTCGATCGACCTGTCGTCGACATTCCTCGGCGCGGCGTCTGCCATGCCCGTGGCGATCGCGCCGATGGCGATCCACGGTCTCGCCGACCCCGGCGCTGAGGTGGCGGTGGCCGCCGCCGCGGCCGCCGCGGGCATCCCGTTCACGCTCTCGACGATGTCGAACCGCTCGATCGAGGAGGTCGCGGCCGGAGCACCGGACGGCGTCCGCTGGTTCCAGCTCTATGCCCAGCAGGACCGGGGCTTCACCCGCAGCCTGTGCGAGCGAGCGGCCGCGGCCCGTTACTCCGCGATCGTCCTGACGGTCGACCTGCCCGTCCTCGGCATCCGCGAGCGCGACCGGCGCAACGGCTTCACGTTGGACGTGCCGCTCGGCAACTTCGGGGGCGGGCACAGCCCGGAGGGGCCGGCCTCGCCCGACCACGATCGTCCCGGCAACGGACCCCGGATGGGCCTGGACTGGGACGAGCTCTCGACGATCCGCGGCTGGACCGGCCTGCCGCTCGTGCTCAAGGGCATCCTCACGCCGGAGGACGCCCTGCTCGCCGCGGACCACGGCGCCGACGCGATCGTCGTGTCCAACCACGGCGCCCGGCAGCTCGATCGGGTGGGCGCCCCGATCGACGCCCTCGAGGAGGTCGTCGCGGCGGTGGCGGGACGGACGGAGATCTGGGTGGACGGTGGCGTGCGACGCGGCGTCGACGTGGCCATCGCCCTCGCGCTCGGCGCCCGGGGTGTCCTCATCGGCCGGCCGATGCTGTGGGCGCTCGCGACCGGTGGGGCGGACGGGGTCGCCCGAGCGCTCGAGCTCCTGCGCGAGGACCTCGAGGTGACATTCGCGCTGCTCGGCACGCCCACCGTCGGCGCGATCACCCGCGCCCACGTCCGCTGAGTCCGGAGCGCCCGTCGTGACGCTCGTCCCGGTCGACCCGGCGCTCGTGGAGGAGGCCGCCGCGCGCGGCCCGGAGGCGGCTGCGGCCCGTCACGCGGAGCTCGTGGAGGCCGTGGATCGGGCGAACCGGCTCTATTACGAAGAGGACGCCCCCGAGCTCACGGACGCGGACTACGACGCCCTGTTCCGCGAGCTCGTCGCGCTCGAGACCGCGTTCCCGGCGCTCCGGACGCCCGATTCGCCCACCCAGCGGGTCGGCTCGGGCGGATCGGTATCCGGCCGGTTTGCCGAGGTCCCTCATCGCCGGCCGATGCTGTCGCTCGGCAATGCCTTCAGTCACGACGAGTTGCGGGCGTTCGACGCGCGGGTACGGCGCGGCCTCGGCCTGCCACCGGCCCCGGAGCCCGCGCCCGACCTTCGCTACGTGGCGGAGCTCAAGATCGATGGCCTTGCCATCAGCCTGCGATACGAGCGCGGACGGTTCGTCCAGGGCGCGACCCGGGGCGACGGATCGACCGGCGAGGACGTGACCGCCAACCTGCGGACGATCTCGGTCATCCCCTCCCGGCTCAAGGAGCCCGCGTCGCTCGAGGCGCGAGGCGAGGTCTTCATGCCGAAGGCCGAGTTCAAGCGGATCAACGAGGAGCGCGAGGCGCTGGGTCTGCCGCTCTACGCGAACCCTCGGAACAGCGGCGCGGGCTCGCTCCGCCAGCAGGACCCCGCGGTCACCGCCAGCCGGCGCCTGTCGGCCTGGTTCTACCAGCTCCTTGAGGGGGAAGGGGAGCAGCAGGCGTCGCTGTTCGACGAGGCGGGATCGTCGGCGGTGGCGAGCCAGTCGGCGGCGCTCGGGCGCCTCGCCGCCGTGGGTCTGCCGGTCAACCCGGATCGCGAGGCCGGCCTCGACATCGAGCAGGCCATCGCCTTCACCGAGAAGTGGCGGGAGGCGCGCCACCACCTCCCGTACGAGACGGACGGCGTCGTCGTCAAGGTCGACTCGTTCGAGCAGCAGGCCCGCCTGGGCATCGTCAGCCGCGCCCCGCGCTGGGCGATCGCCTACAAGTTCCCGCCGGAGCAGGTCGAGACGGTTCTCGAGGACATCGTTCCGTACGTGGGCCGGACGGGGACGCTGACGCCGGTCGCGCACCTCCGCCCGGTGAAGGTCGCCGGGTCGACCGTCGCCCGGGCGACCCTCCACAACCTCGACGAGGTCCGGCGCAAGGACCTCCGCATCGGGGACTGGGTGATCCTCCAGAAGGCCGGCGACGTCATCCCGGAGGTCGTCCGGCCCATCGTGGACCGACGCACCGGCGCTGAGCGGGAGTTCGACATGCCCGCGACGTGCCCGGTCTGCGGCACCCCGGTCGTCCGCGATGAAGGCGCCGTCCGCCATTACTGCCCAAACCCGCTCTGCCCGGCCCGGGTGGGCCAGGAGTACGGACATTTCGCGGGGCGGGGCGGGATGGACATCGAGGGCGCGGGCTGGGCCGTCCTGTCGCAACTGCTCGAGCGCGGGCTCGTCAAGCGGCGTGGCGACTTCTACCGGCTCACGGTCGAGGACCTGGAATCGCTCGACCGGTTCGCTCGCAAGAGCGCCGAGAACCTGCACGCCGCCATCCAGAAGTCCCGCCGCCGGCCGCTCGAGCGGGTCATCGCGGCACTCGGCATCCCCCAGGTCGGCTGGACGACCGCGATCGAGCTCGCCCATTGGCTGGCCGCCGAGGTCCCTGCCGGAGAGGACTGGCTCGTTCGGGCCGCGGAGCACCTGCGCCGCGTGGCCGCCGAGGAGCCCGGGCGGTTCGAGGAGATCGAGGGGATCGGCCCGACCGTCGGCGCGGCGCTCGCGACCTGGTTCGGGCCGGACGGGCCCGGCACGGGCGTGCTCGAAGACCTCGCCGCTGCCGGGGTGGAGGCGGAGCTGCCCTCACCTCGATCGGCGGCCGCCGGAGGTCCCTTGGCCGGCAAGACCGTCGTCGTCACCGGAACGCTGGCGGGCTTCAGCCGCGAGGAGGCCGAGGAGGCTATCCGCACCGCCGGCGGCAAGCCCGGCGGATCTGTGTCCCGGAAGACCGACTACGTCGTCGCCGGTGAGTCGGCCGGGTCGAAACTCAAGAAGGCCCAGGAACTCGACGTCCCGATCCTCGACGAGGACGGCTTCCGGAGGCTCCTGACGGGCGACGCGGGCCAGGGCTGACCGGCCGCCGCCCGGTCCTCGTTCGGAGATGGTCCGGACGACCGGGCCGTGCTCCTGGCCCTCCGCGATGGAGGGTCGCCACGGATCCGACGTCGACGATCCGATCGGGACGGTGGGTCACGGCGGTATAGATGCGCTCGAACTCGAGCCGGACGTCGCCCGGGCCGCGGACGACGATGCGATCCTCGTCGAGGACCTCGTCGACGGTGCGGGCCTCGAACGTGACGACGCTCTCGCCGGGCATCCGGTCAAGGAGCTCCAGCGTCTCCTCGCGATCCGGTCCGCGGGCCACGATCAGCGCCTGACCCTGGTCGATCCAGACCGCCGCCTCCCGGATGGCCGGCGTGCTCACCCGCCTGCGCCCGTTCTTCCGTTGGGTCGACATCATCGCGCCACCTCCATCGTGGACCGAGCGTGACGGATCCGGCCGGCGGGCACAGGGGCCTCGAGGCAGCATCTGGCAGGTCGATCGGCCCGACTTCGAGTCCGGCTCCGGTCCTGATCGCGGCCGTGATCGAGGGCCGACGAAGGTGCCCGTGACGCCCGCCCCTCGCCCTCAGGCGTGTATCGCGTCGAGCGTGATCCGTCGCGCCCGGATCCGGACGATCACCCGTGTCTCGCGCCCGCGCCGGTCCGCCGGGTAGATCTGCCCGTAGTAGTGGCGGTGGGTCGTGTATCTGTGGGTGAGTCGATCGAGATGTTCGATCGCCCCGGCCGTGACGAGCTCGGCATCACCCCGGATCTGGATGAACCGAGAGGTGTCGTCGGGGTCGACCACAAGGAGGCTCACCTTCGGATCCGCGAGCAGGTTGCGACCCTTCTGTCTCTCCAGGGTGGTGTTGACCCGGGCACACTCGCCGTCGGTGTCGACCCAGACCAGGCTCGACTGGGGTTGTCCGTCGTCCCCGATCGTCGTGAGCACTCCGCAGATCGGCCGCGTCAGGAGGTCTCGGTGCGAGGCCGGGAGCGCGACGGTCGCCGGGCTGACGGTGTCTGTCATGCCGCGGGAGCGGGTCGGGTAGCGTCGAGGGCTACGACGTGGATCGGGCGGATCCGGCACAGGACGGGGATCTCGGAATCGGCGAAGGCCGCGGGGATGACGTCGCCGAAGTAGCGGACCGGCCGACCGGCGTATTTCGAGGCGAGGTCGTCCAGGTGCTGCGCGGCGCCTTCCTCGGTCATCTCCACCACCCGGCCCCGGATCTCGAGGTAGCGCAGCGGTCGACGCGGGTCGTAGCACAGCAACGTCACCCGGGGATCGCGGCGCATGTTCCGTTCCTTGGCGAAGTCGCGCATCGTGTTGACTCGCACGTACTCCCCGTCGAAATCGCACCAGACCACGGAGGTCTGTGGATAGCCGCTCGTCGTGACCGTCGTGAGGGCCGCGACGCCGGGGCAGTCGACCAGGTCGCGGTGCGACGCGGGGATCTCGTCGCACCAGCGGTCAGTCGCGAGGCCGATCGTGCGTGTCTCCATCGACCCGCCCCTGGCGCCATGCACGGACAGACGGGCGGACCCGTCGGCGGGCGACGCCCTCGGATCGACGCTGTCCCCATTAGCGGCCATTCGGTCTCCCGGTCAGGCGGACGCCGTCGCCGCGCTCACCGCTCGCAGCTCCGACGCGATGCCGTCGGCCCAGGCCTCGATCTGCGGCCAGTCGCGAAAGTCGCCGGCCGGGAGCGCTGCGCGGATCGCCGGCAGTCGCATGAACCACGCTCCGAATCGCTCCATGGGTCCGACGGGAGCCGCGTCCGGATCGAAGGCTCCGAAGAAGACTCGCCGATCACGAGGGTGGATCGCCTCGGCGAACTCGGCGAACTCCTGCGGCTCACTGGCCCTGAGCACGTCCCGGCCCTTCGCGTCGACCGTCTCGGTCCCGACCGGACCGCTGCTGAACAGCCAGACGGGCCGGGCTCCGAGCGCGGCGGAATTGCGACGGACGAAGTCGCCGGCGGGTGCCAGCCAATGGCCCGCGTATGCCGCGCTCCCGATCACGAATCCGTCGAACTCGGTCAGGGAACCGACCTGCTCGGCCGGCTGCAGGGTGGCGTCCAGACCTCGTTTCCTCAGGGTCCCGACGATCCGCTCAGCGATCCCACGGGTGGCACCATGGCGACTGGCATAGGCGACGAGGATGTGCATCAGGTTCCTCCCACTAGCTCGACGGGCTGCCTTCTCTCAGGATCACGACAGCGTGTCGCGGACGATCAGGACGGAGCAGCCAGCGTGAAGAAGGACGTTGCGGGCGACACTCCCGAGGATCAGGCGCGCCAGCCCGGTCCGCCCACGTGTCCCCATGACGATCAGGTCCGCACTTGCTTCGGTCGCGGCGGCCAGGATCTGGGCTGCCGGATCTCCCAGGCGGGAGTCTGCCTCGGCGCGCAGGCCCGCCGCGACAAGCCGCGCCTTCATGCTCTGTGACCGCCGTTCGCATTCGTCGCGGACCGCCATCTCCGACTCGTGAAGCATCGGCATCAAGTCGGCCGATCCCGGCTCCGGGAACCCCGTCCACCAGGGGATCCCGATGTCGGCCACCGATACGACCCGGACATCCGATCGGCAGAAGATCGGCCATGCCCGGACCACGGTAGCGGCCTTCGCCGCACAGGCCGAACCGTCCCACGCCAGGACCACGCGGTCGATCCGATCGGCGCGGGCGACCAGGACGGGCGCCGGCGCATGGTCCACCACTTCGGCGGACACGGATCCCAGGAGCATCGATCCGATGGTCCCGTGGCCGCGACTGCCGACCACGACCAGGTCCGCATCCATGGCCCTCGCTTCGTGGGCGATGGCCGATGCGGCACGACCCTCGAGAATGGACGATTCGACCGTCAGGCCTGGCCGCTCGAGCCTGGGCATCCGGTCGGTCAGTGTCTGCTCGACCGCGCGGCGCATCTCCGCGTCGAGCCTGTCGGTTTCGCCCACCGCCAAGCTCGGCCATGGCCCGGCCAGCTGGTTCGCGCTGACCTCGACCGCATCCACGAGCCGGATGGTCGTGGCGTCGGGCCAGGCGATCCCTGCCACAAGGTCGACGGCGACGTCGGCCCGCCTTGACCCGTCGATGGCGACGAGGACACGCATGTCGTCACCCTCCTTCCCGGTCCGGCGCGGCCATCGCCCGGGCGGAGTCTTCCGGGCCCGACTGCCGGATGGGCAGCCGTTGGCGTGTCGGGTGACGGTGCACGAGTGCATCGCCATCCGCCCGCCGGTATGGACCCGCCCGCCGGCGCGGCGGGTCGTCGCCGGTCGCATGTCGGAGTCGCGCGACAAGTTGGGCCAGCGTTCGCGGCGGCGATGCGGCGCAGGTGATCCGCCGGGTGCGGCCGTGTTGATCGTCCGCCGCGCGGACATGACGCGCGAGCCGCTCGCGGACCGTTCCGGGGCCGATGAGCAGGAGGGCGTCGGCCGTGGGCAGTCGTACGGAGACGCGGTCGATGAACCGGGCAAGGTGTTCGATCCGGCGCGGTTCATCGGCGGTCTGCGCCGGCCCACCGCCACCGTGACGGACGGTGGGATCGTGGCGGACGTGGCCGGTCGCCCGGTGATGGGCAGGCACGCCCGACTCCAGCCGCTCGACGTCGAAGGCGTCGCCCTGCCAACGCACGATGACCGCCTCGCGTGCGTCGATCCAAACCAGGGTCGTCGGCTCGATCATGGGCAGAACCTCCTACGGTCGTCCCAGGCATAGCGTCGTCCCGCCGCACGCCGAGCGCAGCCGCCATTTGGCGCCGACTCGTGGTGCCGAACGGCCTGACCCACGACGACGCCGCCGGTCTGCGACGACCGCCTCCAGCCCGATGCCGGTGAGCGCACGACCCGTGGAGCGGGACATACGGTAGGGTCAACGGATGCTCGCGCTCCGACTTCCGCGGCCGGCTCCGATAGCGACGTCACCCCTGCAGCTCCTCGAGCTCGCCGATCCCGAGCCGGCGGCGGATGAGATCGTCATCCGAGTGGCTGCGTGCGCCGTGTGTCGGACCGACCTCCAGATCGTGGAGGGCGACCTGCCGGCTCGCCGATCTCCCATCGTGCCGGGACACCAGGCGGTCGGTCGGGTGGAACGGGTCGGTTCGGCCGTGATCGACTGGCAGGCGGGTGAGCGGGCCGGGGTGGCGTGGCTCGGTTCCGCCTGTGGCGTCTGCACCATGTGCTTGACCGGTCGCGAGAACCTGTGCCCGGATGCCGCGTTCACCGGGTGGGATCGCGACGGCGGCTATGCCACCAGGGTCGCGGTCCGAGCCGCCTTCGCCCTTCGACTTCCGGATGCCTTCGACGACCTCGCGGTGGCACCCCTCCTGTGCGGCGGCGTGATCGGCTATCGGTCGCTCAAGCTGTCGGGGATCGAGCCCGGTGGTCGGCTTGGGCTGTTCGGCTTCGGCGCGTCCGCCCTCCTCGCGCTCCAGGTGGCTCGCGCCTGGGGCTGCGAGGTCCACGTCCGGACCCGATCCGCGCGCGAGCGGCAGCGGGCGCTCGACTTCGGGGCGGCGTCCGCCGCCGGCTACGACGAGCCGGCGCCGACCCTGGATGCCGCCGTCACCTTCGCCCCGTCGGGCGACGTGGTGGTAGCGGCCCTCAGGGACGTGGCCCGTGGCGGGACCGTGGCCATCAACGCGATCCACCTCGACCGGATCCCGGAGTTCTCGTACGACCTCCTGTGGCCCGAACGCGGCCTGCGGAGCGTCGCCAACTTCACCAGGGCGGACGCTCGGGAGTTCCTCGAGCTCGCCGCCGCGATCCCGATCCGGACGGCGATCCAGACGTTCCCGCTGGACCAGGGCAACGGCGCGCTCGGACGACTGGCGGCGGGTGAGCTCGAGGCGACAGCAGTCCTGGTGACCGGCTAGGCACGCTCCCGACGGGACTACGCCGCGTCCGCGACCGTGGCTTCGCCCGACCTACGAGCGGTGGTAGCGCTCCATCAGCGTGCTGACCGCCTCACGTGACGCTTGCCACTCGGGCTGGTCGCCCATGATGTCCGCGTCGGTGCCGAAGCGGCGGAGCTGGGTCATCGCCGTGACGATCATGTTGTGCTCGAACGTGCGGCGCCGGCCGCCCTCGACCGCGCCGGTCACGAGATAGCGGCGGACCACGTCGAACGACGCCGTCCAGCGCCCGATCCGGATCCGGTCGCCCTCGCGCAGCGATTCGAGGTAGTCGTCGTCGCCCACGGAGTGGCGATCGTGCTCGCCGAGATGGCGCTGGAGGTCGACCCGCAGGCCGCGCACATCCAGGCTGTCGAGCTTGCCGTCCTCGCCCGTCGTCTGGTAGCAGATGTGACAGGCGGCGAGATCGCCCTCGGACCGGGGAGGAGCGCCGTAGGGCAGGCCGCAGCGGCCGCAGAACGTGCTCTTCAGGTTCCGGGCGCGCGTGCCGCACTGGAGGCAGACGGCGTCCGTCACGCGACCCGCCCGCTCTGGCCGGCCCGGGCGAGGACGCCCTGGGCGATCGTGTCGGCGGCCTCGATGCGGAAGCGCCAGTACTCGGGGGTGTAGACACCGGCGGGGCTCCGGCTGACCGACGCCGAACCCGTGCCGCCCGCCCGGCCGATGGCGCCGTTGAAGGCGGCTGTGAGCCGATCGGGTGAGACCGGGCCGACACCCAGGCCGTGCTCGCCCACGAGGGCGGCCGCGAAGCCGTCGAGCCGGGCGCGGGGGACCGTCAGCTCGACGTCCGCGCGGGCCTCGTCCACCACCGGTGCGACGGGATCGGCCACCGCCTCGATGGCCGGCGGGCTGACGGGCTCGTCAAGGGGCTTCCGGGACCAGAACTTGAACATCGGGTCGAGGATGGCAGCCCGTGCGGTCGGTGGAAATCCCCTGTTGGCGGGTCCGCACGTAGTCCCATCGTCCCGGTCGGTCTACGGTCAGATGACGAGGCCGGCGCCCCGCCCGGCCCGGCGGCTATCATCGGGCCATGGGACTCACCCGCGACGACGTCGCCCACGTCGCCCACCTGGCCCGCCTCGGGCTGAGCGACGACGAGCTCGCCCGCCTCGAGGGGCAGCTCAACCACATCCTCGACCAGTACGCCAAGCTGGCCGAGCTGGACACCGAGGCCATCCCGCCGACGGCGCAGACGATCGAGCTCGAGAACATCCTGCGCGAGGACGTCGTGCGCCCGTCGTTCAGCCCGGACGAGGCGCTCGCGAACGCTCCGGCCCGCGACGGCGATTTCATCATCGTGCCGGCCATCATCGGCGAGTAGTGGGCGAGCGCTCGACCATGGCCACGGACGACGTCACCCGCCTTCACGCGCACGAGATGGCCGCCCGCCTCCGTGCCGGTGACGTATCTGCGCGGGAGCTGGCCGTGGCTCATCGCGAGGCGGCGGAACGTCAGAACCATGCCCTGAACGCCTGGCTCGCGTTCAACGACGACGCCCTCGACGAGGCCGACGCGGCCGACGCCCAGCTGGCCGTGGCGCGGGGCGATGGCGAAGCGGCCCTGGGTGCCCTCCATCCGCTCCTCGGCATCCCGGTCGCGCTCAAGGACCTCGTCTCGGTCAAGGGCGGCCAGACGACGGCGGGCTCGCGGATCCTCGAGGGCTATCGCGCCCCGTATGACGCTCACATCACCGAGCGCCTGCGCGCGGTGGGAGCGGTGATCCTGGGCAAGACGAACATGGACGAGTTCGCGATGGGCTCCTCGACCGAGCACAGCGCCTACGGACCCACTTCCAACCCATGGGACCTCGACACCGTCCCGGGTGGCAGCAGCGGCGGCTCGGCGGTCGCCGTCGCCGCGTATCACGCACCGCTCGGAATCGGGACGGACACCGGCGGCTCCATCCGCCAGCCGGCCGCGCTGAGCGGGGTCGTCGGCATGAAGCCGACCTATGGTCGCGTGTCGCGCTACGGGATCGTGGCGTTCGCGAGTTCGCTCGACCAGATCGGGCCGTTCGCCCGCGACGCACGGGACGCGGCCGCGCTGCTCCACGCCGTGGCCGGCCGGGACGAGCGCGACTCCACCTCGGCGCCCGTGCCGGTCCCCGGGGAGCTGCTCCACCTGCCCGATGACGACGAGGCCGCCGCGGCCCTCAACGGCAAGCGCCTCGGCCTCCCGCGCGAGTACTTCCTGCCCGGCATGGACCCCGACCTCGAGCGGCGGATCCGCGACGCGGTGAGCGCGCTGGAGGCGGCCGGCGCGATCGTCGAGGACGTGAGCCTCCCGCACACGGACTACGGCCTCGCGACGTACTACATCGTCGCCCCGGCGGAGGCGTCGGCGAACCTGGCCCGCTACGACGGGATCCGCTACGGGCTCTCCCGGCGCGGCGGCGACGTCCTGGCGAACTACCTCGCGACCCGAGGTGACGGCTTCGGGGCCGAGGTGAAGCGCCGGATCATGCTCGGGACGTACGCCCTGTCGGCCGGCTACTACGACGCCTACTACCTCAAGGCCCAGAAGGTCCGGACGCTCATCAAGCAGGACTTCGACGCGATCTGGACGGCAGGCTTCGATGCGATCGTGGCGCCGACGAGTGCGTCCGTGGCGTTCCGGTTCGGCGCCCGCCTGGCCGACCCGGTGTCGATGTACCTGTCGGACGCCTGCACCCTGCCCGTGAACATGGCCGGCCTGCCCGGCATCTCGATCCCGTGCGGCCTGTCGGAGGGCCTGCCGGTCGGGCTCCAGATGATCGGGGCGCCCTGGTCCGAGGCGGACCTGTTCCGGCTCGCCCGGGGCTACGAGGCGGTCACCTCCGGCGCCGACTGGCGCGCGCTCGAGCCGACCGAGCTCGCCCTCGCCGACGATCCGGCCGCCCCGTCGCCCGCGGAGCGCGCCGCCGCCCTGGCCGCCGCGCGGTAACGGAGCGACCCGGCGCTGTCGGGAACACCGCGAGGGGACCTTCGGCACTCGCCACGCGACCGCCCAGGGCGCAGCATCCAGCGTGGAGGTGAACCCATGCGAAAGACCATCATCATCGGTGCCGGGATCGGGCTCGCGAGCCTTGCCGGCGCCAGGGCTGTCCGGACCTATCGAACCTGGGGGGTCGACCCGGCCGACGCGACGCGACCGTTGCCCGGCGACGATCTCGTCCCCGAGGCGACCGGCGTCATCACCCGGAGCATCGCCATCGACGCACCTCCCGGCGCGATCTGGCCGTGGCTCGTCCAGATGGGCTACGGGCGCGGCGGCTGGTACAGCTACGACCGGATGGACATGAAGGGCCGCAGCGCGCTCGAGATCGACCCGGAGTGGCAGCATCTCGAGGTCGGCGACATCGTGCCGACCGACCCGAAGGGTGGGTTCGAGGCGCTCGTGGTCGAACCGAGCCACGCCCTCGTCATGTACACGGACACGGCGCTCGCGGATCGCCAGCGCGGGACCTCCTGGCGGCTGCCGGCCGAAGCGGGCGTGACGCCCGGCCTGCGCTTCTCGGGCGCGATGCTCCAGACGACGCCGCGCGAGTTCAAGGTCTCGTGGGCGATGATCCTCGATCCGATCGGGGAGGGCAGGACCCGGCTCATCGAGCGCGTCCGCGTGCGCTACGACGGCGCGATCGGGCCCGGTCCTCGGGTCATGGGGGCCGTCCTGGGATTCGGCGTCTTCGTGATGATCCGGCGCCAGATGCTCAATCTCCGGGCGCTCGCGGAGGGACATCCGTCGTTTGTCCAGGAGACCGCCTCCGCCCCGTCCATGTCGGAGGCGCACGTCGAAGCCGCCCAGGTCCCGGAGGTGCTCGAAGCGGCCACGAACGCGTGACCGCGGGTTCACCCTGTACCCTGACAGGGTGACCACCGAGCCCGCCCAGCATCCCGGATCCAGCGGCACGGGCACCGGGTCGGATACGGCGGACGCACGTCCGCCGCTCGCCGAGCGGGCCCTGAGCCGGCGCGTCCGGGAGGTGCCGCCGTCGGGGATCCGGCGCTTCTTCGACATCCTGGCCACGATGGACGACGTCATCAGCCTGGGTGTCGGCGAGCCGGACTTCGACACGCCCGAGCACATCGTCCAGGCCGGCATCGACAGCCTCCGCCGCGGGCGGACCCATTACACCTCGAATTACGGCACGATCGAGCTCCGGCGGGCGCTGTCCGCGCACCTCGACCGGCTCTACGGCGTCCGCTACGACCCGGCTACCGAGATCCTCATCACGGTCGGCGCGTCCGAGGCCGTGGACCTGGCGCTCCGGGCCACCTGCGATCCGGGCGACGAGGTGATCGTCCACGAGCCCTCGTACGTGTCCTACGTGCCGGCCGTCACGTTCTCCGGCGGCGTCGTCCGTCACGTCGCGACCAGGCTCGAGGACGACTTCGCGCTCGACCCCGCGGCTGTGGAGGCGGCCGTCACGCCCCGAACGAAGGCCCTCTTCCTGGGCTACCCGTGCAACCCGACCGGGGCGGTCCTGCCGGCGACGGTCCAGGACGAACTGGCCGCGATCGCCGTCCGCCACGACCTGCTCGTGTACAGCGACGAGATCTACGACCGCCTCGCCTACGGCACCTACGAGCACCGGGCGATGAGCGCGCTGCCCGGGATGCGGGAGCGGACGATCCTCATGGGCGGCTTCTCGAAGGCCTACGCGATGACCGGCTGGCGGGTGGGCTGGTTGTGCGCTCCCGCCGGGATCCTGGAGGGGATCGTCAAGGTCCACCAGTACGGCATCATGTCCGCCCCCACCACGGCCCAGGATGCCGCGCTCCGGGCGCTGACGGACGGCGAGCGCGATGTCGCGGTCATGGTCGCCGAGTACGACCGCCGCCGCCGCCTGGTCGTCGACGGCTTCAACGCGATGGGATTGGCCACGTTCGAGCCGCGCGGGGCGTTCTACGCGTTCCCGCAAGTGACCCGGCGGACCGGCCTCGACAGCGAGACGTTCGCGCAGCGCCTGCTCGCCGAGGAACACGTCGCGGTCGTGCCCGGGGGCGCGTTCGGACCGTCCGGTGAGGGCCATGTCCGGGCCTGCTACGCGACGTCGTACGAGGGCCTGGAGGAGGCGCTCCGGCGCATCGGCCGGTTCGTCGCCCGGAACCAGGCCTGAGGCTCAGCCTTCGGCCGCTCCGGCCCGGGCCCGGACCCTGGCGAGCGCGTCCTCGATGGCCCAGATCGCGAGCGGCCGCAGGTACATCGAGGCCCGGTAGTTCCCGCGCTCGTCGTACGCCTCCGGGGTCCGGAACCAGAGCCCGCGCTCGTAGGTGACCCTGGCGGCGCCCTCGGCGGTCTCCCAACCCTCCTGGGTCAGCCCGCGGCCGATCATGAACGCGGCCAGGGCATAGACGGTGCCCACCCAGACCTCCTGGGACTGCTCGCTCGAACGGTCCACCGAGCCGTCCGGCCGGGTCCCGTTGACCGCCCCCGACCGACCGCCGGCGAAGCCGCACACGTTGCGCGCGTGGATCGTCCGCAGCGCGGCGTCCACCCGGGCGGGCGCGACGAGGTCGCCGAGGCCGGTCACGTCGGCGTACCACTGGCCGGCGAGCTGGTCGGCCATGATGCTGTCCGAGCTGGGCCCGCCACCGTCGTCGTAGCGGTAATGGTCGCCGGCCCACAGGCGGCGCTCGAAGCTCGCCTGACCGCGCTCGAAACGGTCGCCGTAGGCCGCGGAGCGGTCCGTCTCGCCGAGCTCCCGGCCGATCTCCTCGGCCGCGCGGAGGGCGCCCAGCCAGAGAGAGCCGCCATAGGCGCTCGGGCCGCGCATCGGCCACGTGTCGTAGGTCTGGTCGGGCGTGCCGTCGTGCTCGGGCAGGCCGTCGCCGTCGAGGTCGTGGGCGGCGAGCGCCTCCAGCACGTCCTCGATCGCAGGCCAGCCCGCCTCGAGTCCCGCCCGGTCGCCGGTCGCCCGGAAATCGCGCCAGGCCTGGAGCGCGAGCTTGGGCGCCAGGTCCTTCCACGCGTTGACGTCCTGGAACTTGTAGAAATTCGGGCGGTAGAACGGGTCCTCCGGCGGACCGCCCACGTCGTGGACGACCGTCGCGGGCCGCTTGCGGATCGCCCGGTGGCGGTCGGATTCGATCGTCACGATCGCCGGGTCGTCGACCGGCACGGCGTCCACGATGTCGCGCAGGCTCGCGAGCTCGAGCCCCGGCCACAGCGCCAGGAGCGCGAAGGACGCATAGAAATTCACGTCGACCGTGTTGTAGAACGGGTAGTCGAAGCACTCGAGCAGGGCGAACCGGTGTCGCGGGGCCGTTCCGGCTCCCTCCGGCGGCTCCAGCTCGGTCCCCCAGAACGTGCCCCCGTCCACGAGGAAGTAGAGCTCGTTGAAGAGCGCCGCCTTGTACCAGGCCGGCCGTTCCGGGTCGGCCAGGATCGGGCCCTGCCAGGCCTCGATCGCGCTGCGCCAGGCCGGCGCCCGCTGGAGGCCGTGGACGGCCAGCTCGAACGCGCGCCCACCGGTCGTGCCCCAGTCGTCGGTGTAGCGCTTGCGCCAGCGTCGCCCGCCCCCGAACTCGACGATCGGCAGGTCCCAGGCGAGTGAGAACGTGATGGTCCGCGAGGCGCCGGGCTCGAGATCGACGGTCGCCGAGACGGCCACGGCCAGCGTGTCGCCGGCGGCCGTGGTCCGGCGGTCGTCGCGGTTGCGCAGGCGGCCGTCGGCGCCGAATTCCGCCCAGGCGTCGGCGCCCGTGTCGGCGTCGAACCGGGTCCGGACCCGGATGTCGAGATCGTCGGCCGTCTCGACCCCGATCGCCAGCGTGCCGCCGAGTTCAGCCGGTGTGCCGGGAGCGCCGTGGAGGAGGACCCCGGCGCTCCCGGCGCGTCGGACGATCTCGGACCAGGCGCCCGCGGCGGGCGTCTCCCCCGACTCTTCGCCACGCGGGTCGCGGAACGTGAACAGGAGGCCGACCGTGGCCCGGGCCGATCCGGTGTTCTCGACCGTCCAGCGGAACAGGCCGACGGGCAGCGAGTTTGCGGCCTCGTCGCCCGGGAACACCGGCGAGAGCTGCTCGCACACGGCTCGGACCGGGACTGGCAGCCCGTCGTAGGTCGACCAGGCCCGCGGGAAGAGCGCCGTGTAGGTGCCGCTTCCCTCGGGGAGGGCCGGGCCGAACGCGGGCAGGGTGGGCGCGCTGCCCACCGCCAGCGGATGCGCCCAGCGCCCCTCCGGGGTGCCGACGAACAGGGCGAACCCATCGGCCGCGACGGGCAGGAAGCGGTGCCGGCCGACGCGCAGGTGCCACCGGGCGAAGTCCCCACGGTGGGTCAGGCCGATGCTTCCCGCGCCGAGACCCCCGATCGGCACCCCGCCCCACGGGCCGTCGTCGATCATCGGCAGGTCGACCCGCGGATGCCCGGCGTCCGGAGCCGGCAGGCCGAGGGGCCGGGTCCAGGCGGCCGAGGGGATGGCGGGCCACGATCCGTCGCCCACGGCTTCCGTCGGCTGGACCGTCACTTCTCGACCCCGGTGAGTACGACGCCGCGCATGAACTGGCGCTGGGCCAGGAAGAACACGACGACCGGCACGACCATCGTCATGAGCGAGGCCGCCTGGATGAGCGTGGGCTGCGTCGCGAAGAGCGCGTTGTATTGCTGGATGCCGATCGACAGCGGCTGGAGCTCCGGCTTGTTCGCGAGGTACAGGAGCGGGACGAAGAAGTCGTTCCAGGCGAAGAAGAAGTGGAACAGCGCGACGGCCGTGATCGCCGGCAGCGACAGCGGGACGATGACCGACCGGAGGATCCGGAACGGCCCGGCGCCGTCGATCATCGCGGCCTCGTCGAGATCCCGCGGGATCGACAGGAAGTACTGGCGCAGCAGGAAGACGTTGTACGCGTTGGCGAAGAAGTGGGGGATGATCAATGGCAGCCACGTCCCGTTCCAGCCGAGCTTGGTGAAGATCACGTACGTCGGCAGGAGGGTCACCTGGAACGGCAGGATGATCGTCGCGATCAGGATGATGAACAGGACGTTCTTGCCGGGGAAGCGGAAGCGGGCGAATCCGTAGCCGACCAGGAGTGACGAGAAGACCGCCCCGAGAGTGCTCAACCCGGCGATCGCGATGGTGTTGAACAGCAATCTCGGGAAATTGAGCTGGTCCCAGACGGTCGTGAAGTTGGCCACCAGCGGCGAGAACGTCCAGGCCTGGGTGAGCGTCCGCCAGCGACCCTGCCATTCGATCTTCGTGGCGGTCGGGTCCGCCGGGTCGACGAACACGCTCGACTCGCGGCCGGGCTCGACGAGCATCAGGTCCCGGACCGTGCCGTCGATCGGCACGGAGTAGATGTCGTACGGCTGCCCTTCGAACATCCCGGTCCTGGGAGCGGCGGGCCAGACCGGGGCGCCGGGCGTCGAGAGCTGGCTCGGTTGCTGGAACGCGGTCGTCGCCATGTACAGCAGCGGCAGCAGGTAGCCGGTGATGACGATCGTCGCGAACAGGGTCACGGACGCCCGTCCCAGGAACTTGCGGTACGCGCGCGACACCGGGCTCCGGTCCGAGAAGGGCCTGACGGCGGCGACGGCGACGGTCCGTGCGCTCATCGGTCAGCCGCCCGCGTAGTAGACGCGCTTCCGCGCGAAGACGAACAGGAGCAGGGTCAGGCCGAGGACGATGACGAACAGGAGCCACGCGATGGCGGCGGCGTAACCCATGTGATTGAACGCGAACGCCTCGCGGAACAGCTCGAGGTTGATGAACAGGGTCGCGTTGTTCGGGTCGCCCCGGCCGTTGGTGAGCGTGTACGCCTGGGTGAAGTACTGGAACGTGCCGATCAGGCAGATGACGAGGTTGTACAGGAGGATCGGCGACATAAGCGGGATCGTGATCCGCCGGAAGCTCGTCCAGCCCCCGGCGCCGTCGATCCGGGCCGCCTCGTACAGCTCGGTCGGGACCGACTGGAGCCCGGCGATGTTGATGAGCATGAAGTTGCCGATGCCCCACAGCCCGATGAGCGAGAGGGCCGGATAGATCCAGACCTCGCTGCTGATCCAGTCCGGCCCGGGCAGCCCGAGGAATCCAAGGATGTGATTGAGCCAGCCCGTGTTCGTGTTCAGGAACCCGATCCAGACGAGCGTGCTCGCGACGAGCGGGATCTGGATGGGCATGTACGCGAGGGCCCGGAAGAACCCGCGGCCGAACAGGCGCTGGCTGTTCAGGAGGAGGGCGAAGGCCAGGCTCGCGAACATCGTCAACGGGACGGAGATCAGGGCGAAGCGGAACGTCGCCACCAGTGAGATCCCGACGAGCGGGTCCTTGGTCAGCTGCTCGTAGTTGGCAAGGCCGACGAACTGGGCGGCGTCCGGATGGACGAGATCGAAGTCGGTCAGCGACAGGACGAGCGACGCGACCATCGGGCCGGCGGTGAAGAGCACGAGACCGACCAGCCAGGGCCCGATGAAGATGGCTCCCCAGAGCGCCTCGCGCCCGGACGGCGTTCGCGGCCAGCGACGGGGACCGCGGTCGGGACGGGCGACAGAGAGGGCCTCGGCCGGGGCGGTCATCTCGTGGGGCTCCGAGAAGTGGAGGGGTACCTGGGCGGAGGATGGAACCCTCGGGCGAGGCGGCGACCCCGCCCGAGGGACCCCTTGGAGGAGGGGCGACTAGGGTGTTGCCTCGTCGAAGATCCCCTGGAGGGTGGTCTTGAGCGTGGCCAACTCCGCGGTGATGTCAAGTCCGGCCGTTGTCCGGTACTTGGTCTGGAACGCCTGGAGGGCCGAGATGGCCTTGGCGTAGTTCGGCATGTCGGACTGGTGGTTGGGGACGTCCGGGTACGAGAGCATCGCCTTGGGGACGCTCCAGTCGAGCTTCACGCCTGGGAAGTTCTTGTCGACCGACGCCGTGAACGCGTCCTGCTTGGCGGGATCCGCCGGGAAGGCCCCGTAGGTCGTCAGCAGGTCGGCCGAATTGGCCAGGTAGGCAAGGGCGTCGAACGCCTCGTCGGGATGCTTGCTGCCCTTGAGGATGGCGAACGTGTCCGCGTGGAGCTTGGCCGTGATCTGGCCGTTGTACGACGGGGCGATGAAGAAGCCGAAGTCCTTGACCTTGGGCTTGGCCGGGGCGGCCGGGTACACGCAGCAGGTGAACCAGCTGTGCGACTCGTCCATGGCCAGGTTGCCGGACTCGAACTCATTGCCCTTGTCGAGCAGGTCGCTGTCGATGGCGGTCTTGCTCGGGATGAAGTGATCCTTCCAGACGCCGTCGTAGTACCACTGGACACCGGTGGCGAGCTGGTCGGGGATCTGGGCCGTCTTGAAGTCGTCGGCGACGACATTGCTGGCACCGAACAGGCTCGACTCGGCCACGATGCTGCTATCCGTGTACTGCATGTCATAGCCCCACTGGACGATCTTGTTCGGATCGAAGTTCGGGCTGGTCGCATCGTTGCCGGCCGAGTCGACCGTGAGCTTCATTCCGAGCTCGCGGACGGCGGCCATGTCCCAGGGCTTGCCGTTATACAGCTCGCCGACCTTCGTCGGCGGCAGCGGCAGGCCGGCTTCCTTGAACAGGTCCTTGTTGACGTACATGAACGAGGGGTAGGTCGCATACGGGATGCCGATCATCTCGCTGCCCGTGCCCTGGTGCCGCCAGAAGTCGACGATCTTCGGATCGAGCTTGGTGAGGTCGTAGTTGTGGCTCGCGACGAGCGGAGTCAGGTCCAGCATCTGGTCGCGGAAGCCATTGAGGCCGGCGAGGCCGACCGGGCCGATGATGTCCGGCGAGTTGCCGGCGGCGATCTGCGTCTTGAGGATCTGCGGCGCGATCTTGTTGTCGTAGATCGAGACGTTGAGATAGACCTTGTTGCCCGGCAGTGCGTTGAAGTCGGCGGCGACCTTCTGCTCGGACGCGATCTGCTGCGGCTGGCCGCCGGTGCCGAGACCGATGAACCAGGTGACGATGATCCGGCCGTCGGCGGTCATGCCGCCGGTCGAATCGATGGGCGGCGGGGTGATCGCCAGCAGGCTCGGCGAGGCCGTGGCCGCGGTGGTCGGGGCGGCCGTCTCGGGTGCGCTGGTCGGGGCCGTGGTGGCAGAGGTGCCACAGGCGGCCACGATGAGGCCGACGGATGCGAGGATGGTCGCAAGCTTGCGCGGGCTCGAACGAGTGCGGTGCATGACTCTCCTCCGTGTGCGGTCCATGACCGATAGGAACGCTCCCATTCGGGGTTCGGGATGGACGGTCGGGTTTGTCGGTCGATCTGTTGCGATGACACCGGCGGTCCATCCCGGGCCCGCCTGGTCGGTTGCCGGCCGATCGATCAGTGGCTGTCCCCTCCCATGCTCGACGCTCGCGGGATGAGGCTCGTCGCGAGGATCACTCGGCGCACGGTCGCGCTCGACCGGGCCGTACTGTCGATGAGCAACCTGGTCATCTCGCCACCCATCTCCTCGATCGGCTGGCGGACACTGGTGAGCGCGGGGTCGGCCATCTCGGCGACCGGGGAGTCGTCGAAGCCGACCACGGCGATGTCGTCGGGGACCCGCCGGCCGGCTTCGCGGATCGCCTGGATCGCACCGAGGGCCATCAGGTCCGAGGCGGCGAACACGGCGTCGATATCGGGTCGGCGGGCGAGCAGCGTCCGCATCGCGGTCGCGCCGCCCTCCTGGCTGAAGTCGGCGACCGCGACGAGCTCAGGGTCGGCCGACCCGCCCGCTTCGCCGACGGCCTCGCGGTAGCCGGCCAACCGGTCGATGCCGGCGCCCATGTCGGTCGGGCCGGCGATCGTCGCGATGTGGCGCCGGCCGAGGGCGCTCAGGTGCTCGACCGCGCTCCGGGCGCCCTGGCGATTGTCGACGTCCACGTAGCTCACCTGGGCGCCGCGCGGCGGCCGGCCGCCCACCACGACGGG
Organism: uncultured Chloroflexia bacterium; assembly: GCA_963719285.1. Lineage (GTDB taxonomy): Bacteria > Chloroflexota > Limnocylindria > Limnocylindrales > CSP1-4 > C-114. The sequence continues at coordinate 767,518 of CAVRBO010000001.1, read as the reverse complement.
GATGTCGCGCTCGGCGAGCCAATTCGGCAGGGGATCGTCGCCGTGCAGGGACACGAGCAGCGCGCCGTCGACGTGCCCGGCCCCGAGGTAGGCCCGGACGCGCTCTTCCTCCCGGGTCGAGCCCGGCATGAGCAGGACGAGCTGGAGCTCACGCGCGTTGAGCTCGGCGCTGATCCCGCGCAGGAGGCGCGGGAAGAACGGGTCCGCGAACAGGCGGCCGGACGGCTCGGTGATGACGACCGCGATCGAGTCGCTCCGCCGGGTGACCAGGCTGCGGGCCGCGGGGTTGGGGACGTAGCCCAGTTCGGAGATCGCCATGTCCACCGAGCGGCGGATCTCCTCGCTCACCTTGGGCGATCGGTTCACGACCCGCGAGACGGTTGCGCGCGAGACACCGGCGAGCCGGGCGACCTGCTCGAGGGTTGCGGCCGGGCGAGTCGCCCGCGGCGGCATCAGGCGGTCCGCGGTGAGAGCGCTCTCTCGTTCATGCCGGGTACCGTACACCCCGTGTCAAGAGAGCGCTCTCACGATTTCTCGAGCTGGCGATCGGGCAACGCACGGGGTCGCGGATGGATGCGCGACGGTCGCGTTCGAGTGACGGCCGGCCACGGGCGAGCCGTGGGCGACAGGGGCGCCCCGTATGCGAGACTAGGCTCGTGGGCGCCATCCTCGGCCTGTGCGGGTTGACGGCCGCGTTCGTCGGCGGATGGCGCGGCTATGCCGTCGCGCGCGAGGCGCTGTCACCGCTCATCCACGCCGGGGAGCCCACCCGCACGGCGATCGAGGCGACCCGGCCATTCGTCGCCCGGCCGCGGGTCCGGCTCTTCGTCCGCCGCCTGGTCGTGTCGATCGGCTGGGTCGCGATCGCGTTGTACGGGCTGTTCCTCGTGTCGGCAGGGCTGGAGTGGCGGGGGTGAGCGTCGCAGGCCCGCCGTCCTCGGAGGCCCTCGAGCGCTACGAGGCCGTCATCGGGATCGAGGTCCACTGTCAGCTCCGGACCCGGAGCAAGATGTTCTGCGGCTGCTCGACCGACTACGACGGCGCACCGCCGAACACCTACACCTGCCCGGTCTGCCTGGGCCTGCCGGGCGCCCTCCCGACGATCAACCGACAGGCGGTGGAGCACGTCCTCACGACCGGCCTCGCGATCGGGGCGACCACCCCCGCCGCGACCCGCTGGGATCGCAAGAACTACTTCTATCCGGACCTGCCAAAGGGCTACCAGATCAGCCAGTACGACCTGCCCCTCGCGTCCAGTGGCGCGCTCACGTTCGAGACGTCCGAGGGCGCGGTCACGATCCGGATCACCCGGGCCCACCTGGAGGAGGACACGGCCAAGCTCATCCATGCCACGTCCGCCGACGGGACACGGGTCAGCCTCGTCGACTTCAACCGGTCCGGTGCGCCGCTCATGGAGATCGTCACAGAGCCGGACGTCCGGACCGCGGAGCAGGCGAGCCGGTACGCCGAAGAGCTGCAGCTGCTCCTGCGGTCCATCGGTGTGTCCGATGCCGACATGGAGCGCGGCCAGATGCGGGTCGAGGCCAACGTGTCGCTCCGGCCACGCGGCACCGAGCCGTTCGGGACGCGGGTCGAGGTCAAGAACATGAACTCGTTCCGGGCCGTCGAGCGGGCGATCGCGTACGAGATCGAGCGTCAGGCGGTCGCCCTCGACGCGGGCGAGACGCTCACCCAGGACACCCGCGGCTGGGACGACGGCAGGCAGGCCACCTACGTCATGCGGTCCAAGGAGGACTCGCACGACTATCGCTACTTCCCCGAGCCGGACCTCCCGCCGTTGCGGGTCGACGCCGCGTGGCTGGATGCGTTGCGGGAGCGTCTCCCGGAATTGCCGGCCGCACGCCGCGCTCGCTACCTGAGGGACGGCCTGTCCGCGTACGACGCCGCCGTCGTCGTCGCCGATCCGGCCATGACGGCCGCGTTCGACGCGATCCGGTCCGCCGGCCCGGCGCTCCCCGCGAAGGAGGTCGCGAACCTCGTGACCGGCGACTACGGCCGGGCCGCGAAGCTCGAGTCGACCCGGGGCCAGGACGGGCTCGTCGGCCGGGCCGACGGGGCGCAGATGGCCGATCTCCTCCGTCGCGTCGTCGCCGGCGAGCTGTCACGGGCGAACGCCAAGGAGGTCCTCGTCGAGCACCTCGAGACCGGGACGGCGGTCTCGCTCATCGTCGAGGTCCGCGGCCTGCGCCAGATCTCGGATGTGGACGCGCTCGGATCGATCATCGACGGGGTGCTCGAAGCTCATCCCGGCGCGGTCGCCGATCATCGGGCCGGCAAGCCGTCGATCGGCTTCCTCGTCGGCCAGGTGATGAAGGCGTCCCGCGGCCAGGCCAACGCCGCGCTCGTCCAGGAGGCGCTCCGGGCGCGCCTGGGCGACGCCGGCTCCGGCGAGGACTGACGCCTTGGGCCCGATCAACCTCGTCCTGTGGGTCGGCGGCGCGGCGCTGATGTGGCTCGGCTATGCCCGCGCCCGCGGCCCGTGGGGCCGCTACCAGGACCTCAAGGCGCAGGACGCCAACGTCGCTCGGTACGAGGCCTGGCGGGGCGGCGTGCGCGAGGACACCGGCCCGACGGGTGCGTCGGTGGCCATGGCCATCCTGCGCCGCCAGGTGCAGATCGGAGCCGGGCTCGGGATCGCGGGCCTCATCGCCATCGTGGCCGGCTTCGTCATCCGCTGAGCGGCGGCCGGTAACCGGCCAAACGCGAGCGGAGCGATCACGGGGCCGGTCCCGGGGCATGGATCCGGCCCGGGATGTGTCCATGGAGTGCGGCGGCCGAGCACGATCCAGCTCGTCCGACCGCGCGCGCCCACGCTCGAACGGCGGCGGGATCGGCCCGAGACTCGCCTGGTGTGCATCTGGCCGGAACGGGAGCCGGGGTACGGCTCCCGAGCGCTGACGGGGTCATTCCGCGCACGGCATGATCCCCGAACGCAGCCGCCCCAGGGCTAACCGCGCCGGATCCGCCGCAGCTCGATCGCCGTGCACCGGTCCATGACCACCGACAGGCCCGCGGCGGCCGCGATCCGGGCCGCTTCCCAGTTCACGACCCCGAGCTGGAGCCACAGGCAGCGCGCCCCGACCGCGACCGCTTCCTGGGCGTGCGGAACGCACAGTTCCGAGCGCCGGAAGACGTCCACGATGTCGAACGGGCCGCCCGCCGCCGCGGCCGCGACGATCGTCGGGAACGAGCGGACCCCCTGCACCTCGGAGGCGTTCGGGTTGATCGGGACGCAATCGTAGCCGGCGGCCACCAGGGTCCGGAAGACCCCGAACGACGGCCGTGCCGGGTCCGCCGAGGCGCCGACGACCGCGATCCGCCGTGCGGTCCGGAGCAGGTCCCCGATACCCGCGTCGCCGAGGAGCGCCACCGGCCCGCGGCCCTCCTGGAGGTCGAGCACCTCGCGGGCCCGTCGGCGGTCCTCGGCCGTCAGGTCCGGACTTCCTTCGAGTACGGCTGCCCGTCGGCGGCCGGGGCGATGGATCGCCCGATGAAACCGGCCAGCACGACGATCGTGACGATGTACGGCAGGGCCCCGAAGAGCTGGCTCGGGATCGCCAGCAGGATCGTCCCGAGCTGTCCGTTCGGCGGGTTGACCCCGATCGCGACCTGGAGCGCCGTGGCCGCACTGAAGAGGAGGGCCGCCCCGAACGCCCCGATGGGCGTCCAGCGCCCGATGATGACCGCGGCCAGGGCGATGAACCCGCGGCCGGCCGTCATGTTGAGCTGGAACGACGCCTGCGACTCGAGCGTCAGGAACGCGCCTGCGAGCCCGGCGAAGACGCCGCCGAGGATCACGTTCCGGTAACGGACGCGGATGACGTCGATGCCCACGGTCTCCGCCGCCTTGGGATGCTCACCGACGGCGCGCGTCCGCAGGCCCCAGCGCGAGCGGAACAGCCACAACTGGAGGAACAGGACGAGGAAGAGCGCCGACATCGCGATCGGACCCTGGTCGAGGAACGCTCCGAAGAGCCAGCCGACGACCGGGATCGAGGTGAGTGCGCTCGGCGGGGTCCAGGCGGCGAAGATGCCGGCGCCAAGGTGCGGGTTGGGGGTGATGATCAGCCGGTGGAGGTAGCCGGTCGCGCCGAGCGCCGCGATGTTGATGATCGTGCCACTGATGATCTGGTCGGCCCGGATCGTGATGGACAGCCAGGCGTGGAGCGCGGATACGAGCAGGCCGTTGACCACCCCGGCGAGGACGCCGATGAGCAGCGGCAGGGTGATCCCGAAGACGTCCGACGGGGTCCCCGGCATCGCCTGGTTGACCAGGCCCGCCACGACGAACGCCGTGAACGCGGAACTCAGCATCATCCCCTCGATGCCGATGTTCACGACGCCGGACCGCTCGTTCATGATCCCGCACAGCGCGCCCAGGATGAGGGGGGTGCCGAGGAACACGATCTGGTGGGCGACGGTCGGCTGGGGGATGACCGCCACGAGGTAGCCGACGAGCTGGAACAGGACGCCCAGGACAGGGATCCCGTACAGGAACTGGTCCATCAGCGGAGCGCGCCTTCGCCGTACGACTTCGTGACGGTCTGGAGCTCCGCGAAGCCGCCCGCGGATGAGCGGATCCGGAAGACGCGCCGGACGATGACGTCGGCCGCGATGAACAGCAGGACGATCGCCTGGATGACGTCCACGATCTCGACCGGGATCTGGGTCTTGATCTGCATCAGCCCGGAGCCGGCACGCATCGCCCCGAACAGCAACGCGGCAAGGACGATGCCCACCGGATGGGCCCGACCCAGGAGCGCGACGGTGATCGAGTCGAAGCCGACACTCGTCCCGTATGACGCGTTCATGAAATGGGTGATGCCAAGGATCTCCATGCTCCCGGCCAGCCCGGCGAGGAGGCCCGCCAGCGACATCGTGAAGGTGATCAGGAATGCCGGCCGCATGCCCGCATAGCGTGCCGCGCTCGGGTTGGCGCCCACGGTCCGGATCTCGAACCCCAGCGTGCTGCGCCAGAGGAGGAACCAGACGACCGGTGCGGCGACGATCGAGCTGAGCACGCCGAGGTGGAGGTTGCGCGTCCCGAAGAGGATCGGCAGGGTCGCGTTGCCGAGGTCGCCGGTCCGGTCGAACGAGAACCCGCTGGCGAGAAGCGGCCCGGTGACGAGCCAGCCGATGACCGATGCGGCGATCGTGTTGAGCATGATCGTCGTGACGACCTCGTGGGCCCCGGTGAACGCCTTGAGCGCGCCCGGGATGAAGCCCCAGGCCGCCCCGCCGATGCAGCCGGCGAGGATGGCCGTGGAGATGGCCAGCGGGCCCGGCCACGATGCGACCGCCGCCCCGGTCCCAGCCGACGCGAGCGCGCCCATCAGGAACTGGCCCTGGGCCCCGATGTTGAACAGGCCGGCCTTGAACGCGACGCCGACGGACAGGCCGCCAAGGACGAGCGGAGCCGCCTGGACGATCGTGTTGACGAGGCCGTTGACGGCCGCGCTGGGGTCGGTCGTGATTCCCGCCCCTTCGAGCAGGGCAAGGTAGGCCGTGACGGGCAGTCCGACGTCGAGGTGCCCCACCGTGGCGAGGCTGGTCAGCAGGATGAGTACCGAGCCGACGAGGAACGCCAGGAGGACCGCGAAGACGGGCACCGTGGCACCGGGGCCAAGGTGCAGGCGGCGGCGCGCCCTCGGCTCGGGGGTCTCGACCGAGGCGTCCGGCGCCGTGGTCACGCGACGGTCTCCGTGGCGGTGGCCGCCACATCACGCCCGCCCGTCGCCATGAGGAGGCCGATCTCCTCCTTGTTCGCAGCCCGCCCGTCCCGGATGGCGACGATCTCGCCGCGATACATGACGGCGATCCGGTCCGACAGCTCGAGGACCTCGTCGAGCTCGGCCGAGACGAGCAGGATCGCCGTCCCCGAATCGCGCCGGGCGATCGCCTGGCGGTGGATGAACTCGATGCTGCCGACGTCCAGGCCGCGCGTCGGCTGGTCGAGGACAAGCAGCTTCGGCTCACCGCTGAACTCGCGGGCGACGATGATCTTCTGCTGGTTGCCCCCGGACAGCGTGCTTGCCGGGACCTGCTCGGATGGCGTCCGGATGTCGAACTCGGCGATCGCCTGGCGCGCCGATTCGTCGATCGCGGCCTGGTCGCGCACCCAGCCTTTCGAGTACGGCGGACGGTAGTAGCTCGTGAGCACGAGGTTGTCGTCGACGGGGAAGGCGAGGACGAGCCCGAACCGGTGGCGGTCGCCCGGCACGAACCGGAGGCCCGCCTCGTTCATCTCGCGGGGCCGGTCGGTCGTGACGTCCCGGCCGGCGAGGGTGATCGTCCCGCCCGTCGGCTTGCGCAGGCCGGTGATCGCCTCGACCAGCTCATCCTGGCCGTTGCCCGCGACGCCGGCGATGCCGAGGATCTCGCCGGCACGAACGTCCAGGTCCACGCCCCGGACGGCTTCCCGGCGGCGGTCGTCGTTGACCCGAAGGTCGCGGATCTCGAGCACGGCGCCGCCCGGATGGGACTCGCCCCGGTCGACCGTGAGCTCGACCTCCCGGCCCACCATCAACGCGGCCAGGTCGTCCTCGTTCGTCTCGCCCGGCAGGCGTTCGCCGACGACCTTGCCCCGCCGGATGACCGTGATCCGGTCGGCGATCTCGAGGACCTCGTACAGCTTGTGGCTGATGAACACGATGCTGTGGCCCTCGGCGGCGAGGCGCCGGAGGACGGCGAAGATCTCGGCCGTCTCCTGGGGCGTCAGGACGGCGGTGGGCTCGTCCAGGACGAGGATCCGCGCCTGGCGGTAGAGGGCCTTGAGGATCTCGACCCGCTGCTGCCAGCCGACGGACAGCGACTCGATCTTCGCCTCGGGGTCGATCTCGAAGCCGAACCGCGTTCCGAGTTCGACGATGCGCCGGTGGGCCTCCTTCCGATCGAGGAAGATCGGGTTGGCCATCGTCTCCGCGCCGAGGAGGATGTTCTCGGCGACGGTGAGCACCGGCACGAGCATGAAATGCTGGTGGACCATGCTGATCCCGCGGGCGATCGCGTCCGACGGGCCGTGGATCGTCACGGGCACCCCGTCGAGCAGGATCTCACCCTCGTCCGGCTCGGCCAGCCCGTACAGGACGTTCATGAGCGTGGACTTGCCGGCGCCGTTCTCGCCGAGCAGCGCGTGGATCTCGCCGGGGCGCAGGTCGAGGCTGATGTGGTCGTTCGCGAGGACGCCGGGATAGCGCTTCGTGATCCCCCGCATCTCGAGCGCCGGCACCGCTGCCGGCTTGCCGTCCGCCATGTCGGGACCCCTCAGGGACGGGCCTGGATGACGACGAGCGGGCCGGCCGGAGCCGACCCGCTCGTGGAGCCTGTCGTGGAGACCGGGTGTCCTACGGCTTGTCGCAGGCCACCGGCTTGCACGGATCGACCGACCCGTCCTTCAGGCCGGCGAGGGCCGCATCGATCTTCGCCTGGAGATCGGTGGTCATCATCGACTTGAGGTCGTGGAAGTCGGAGATGCCGATGCCGACCGGGTCGGACTTGGCATCGTTGACGATGTTGCTGCCCTTGTCGGTGCCGGCCTTGATCCGCTGGATCGCCGACGAGACGGCGAGCGCGAGGTGCTTCTCAGCGCTCGTCACGACGCACTTGAGGTTGGGGAAGGACGGGGCCTGGTCGACATCGACGCCGATGCCGTAGGTGTTCGGGGCCGCGCACGCGGCCTCGAGCGCGCCCGCGCCGGAGCCACCCGCCACCTGGAAGATCCAGTCGGCCTTCTGGCCGATCATCTGCTGGGCGATCGTCTTGCCCGTGGTCGGGTCGTTGAACGCCTTCGTGATGTCGGTCGAGACGTACTGCTCGAGGACGTTGATGTTCGGGTTGATGGACTTGGCGCCGTTCTCGTAGCCCTTGATGTACGACACGACCGGCGGGATCGGTATTGATGCCGCCGACCGCGCCGATGACGCCGGTCTTGCTGAGCGTCGCCGCGACGATTCCGACGAGGTAGCCGGCCTGGGCCTCCGTGAAGACGAGCCCCTGGTAGTTGGCCGGGATCGGCCCCGCGCAGGTCTTGTCATTGGCGTCCTTGGGGACGCAGATGAACTGGTCGACGCCGATGAACTTGACGCTGGGGTTCGCCTGCGCCGCCTTGAGCGTCGCGTCCCCCATCGCGAAGCCGACGGTCACGATGACGTCGTACTTCTGGTCCACGAAGGACTGGATGTTCGTCGCGTAGTCGGCCGGCGTCTTCGTCACGATGTTCGTGGCCGTCGAGCCGATCGCCGCGGCGCCGTCCTGGGTGCCCTTCCACGACGCCTCGTTGAACGACTTGTCGTCGAGGGTGCCGACGTCCGTGACCATGCCGACCTTGAGTGCCGCAGGCCCCGAAGGCGCCGGCGTGGCGGACGTCCCACAAGCCGTCAGGACGATGCTCATGGTCGCGAACAGGGCGACCACCAGGGAGCGGGTGCGCATGCTTTCTCCTCCAACGTGTCGAGCACATGGGCTGCGGGCGCGGTCGCCAGCGGAGACTCGACGAGATTCGGGCCGGCGACGCCGGGCACCGTTGGTCCGCATCGTAGCGACGGGCCAGCGGCCGGGCAACCGGCAATCCGTGGCCATGGTGGCCCACGGTGCCGATGCAGTGTAGGCGCTGTCGAGCGTTGGTGCGACACTGCGCGCGGCGGCCCGCTGGCCCTGTGCCTGGACGACCGCCGGAGGGAGGCGCCGTGCATGGTTCCACTGCCGCGAAGCGAGTCGTGCGGGCCATCCAGGCGATCGTCCCTGGCCTCGCGATCGTGCTTGTCGTGGCGTGCGCGGCGCCGACGCCCAACACGCCCGACGCGCCCGGTCCAGCCCTGCCCACGTTGAGTGCCACGGCCGCCACAGCGTCCCCTTCGCCCGGTTCGCCCCGCTCCGCGCTCCGCTACGTCGCGCTGGGCGACTCGTACACGATCGGGACCTCCGTGGACGAGTCGGAGCGCTGGCCGAACCAGCTCGTCGCGGCTCTCGGCGGCGGCCGCGGACCCCTCGAGCTCGTCGCCAACCTCGGTGTGAACGGGTTCACGACGGCCGACGTCATCGCGGTCGAGCTGCCCCGCCTCGAGGCGTACGCGCCGGACTTCATCACCCTCCAGATCGGGGTGAACGACGTCGTCCAGGGCGTGCCCGAGGCGACGTATCGCGAGCGGCTCGGGCAGATCCTCACCGCCCTGCGTGTGCGCGTACCGGCCGGGAGGATCCTCCTCGTGACGACGCCCGACTACACGGTCACTCCGGCCGGCGCGGACTACGGCGATCCGGCCAAGAACCGTGCGGCGATCCGGCGGTTCAACCAGATCCTCGTCCAGGATGGACGCTCGCTCGGGATCGGCGTCGTCGATGTCTTCGACCTCTCGCAGGCCGCCGCCACCGACGGGACCCTCGTCGCCCGCGACGGGCTCCATCCGTCGGGCCGCCAGTACGGGCTGTGGGTCGGTCGGATCGCTCCGGCGACGCGCTCGCTCCTGGGTCCGACGATGCCGTAGGGTCCGGGCTCGCGTCAGCGATGCCGGGCGAGCTCGAGCAATCGCGCGTCGTCGATGCCGAAGTGGTGGGCGATCTCGTGGTACAGCGTCTCGACGATCGCATTCTCGAGCCCGGCCGGATCCGGATGCGCTCGGGCGAGAGGTCCCGCGAAGAGCGTGATCCGGCTCGAGACCGCCGCCGCGTCCGCTCCCCAGCGCGTGCGCGGCACGCCCTCGTACAGGCCGTACAGGCCGGTGGCATGGACCGAAGCGAGTTGCCTGGGCGTCGGCTCATCCTCCACGGTGATCGCCACGGAGCCCAATCGATCGAGGAAGACGGCCGGCAGCCGCTCGATCGCAGCGTCGATGATCGCGCCGAAGTCGACCTGTCCGTTCGGGCCGAGGCGTTCGTCCATGAGGGCACGATACCGCCGTGAGAGCCGGCGGCTTGAGCGGCGGCCCAGCCTGCCTCATCCTCTGCTCGTGATCGGATGACACGATCGAACGATGGGCCGGATACGAACCGTCAGCCCGTCCGGCGCCTCGTCGGACGGCTGGTCTCGATCGCCGACGTCCCGGCCGACGACGACGATGCTCGTCTTCGGAAGCGAGTCGGCGTCGTCGCCGGCTGCGCGACGATCGTCGCCCCGCTGAGCCTGCCTCTGGCGACCCCGACACCGGCCATCGGCTGGGCGCTCGTGCTCGCGCTGTCGGTCTCGAGCGTCGCGAACCTGGTGATGCTCGCCCGCTCGAAGCGATTCGAGCGGTACGTCTACTTCCTGATCGGTTGCGGGCCGGTCTTCGTCATCGTCGCGACCGTCCTGGCGGGAGGAGTGACCCATACACCCGGCCTCGTCTGGGCATTCCTGGTCCCTGCCTACGCGCTCCTCGCGCTCGGGCCGAAGCGGGCGACGCCGTGGTTCCTCGTCTTCCTGGCGACGCTGTTCGGGGCGGTCGCGATCGACCCGCTCGTGGGCGGATGGATCAGTCCGCCGCGCTACGAGCTCCAGCTTCTGTTCTATCTCCAGGGCGTCGGCATCCCGTTGACGATCACCTTCCTGCTGCTGCGCTATGTCGACATCCGTCGGCGGACCGCCGAGGCGCGCTCCGACGAGCTTCTGACCAACGCGATCCCGGCGTCCATCGCCGCCCGCCTGAGGCACGGTGAGGACCGGATCGCCGAGTCCTATCCGTCGACGACGGTCGTCTTCATCGACATCGTCGGCTTCACACCATGGGCGCAACGGACCGATCCGGCTCGCGTCGTCGCGCTGCTGGACGACCTCTTCACCCGCTTCGACGCCGTCGCGGCGCGGGTCGGGGTCGAGAAGATCAAGACGGTCGGCGACGCCTACATGGCGTGCGCCGGGGCGCCCCTGGCTCGGATCGATCACGCTGCCATCGCGATCGCGTTCGCCCGTGCCGTGCTCGCCGAGGTCGAGGGCTGGCGATCCGCCAACGGGTTGGCCCTGGATGTACGTGTCGGTGTTGCCAGCGGTCCCGTCGTCGGCGGGATCATCGGCCGACGGCGGATCCTGTTCGACCTGTGGGGCGACACGGTGAACACTGCGGCGAGGATGGAGTCATCTGGGGTCCCCGGGCGGATCCACATCGCCGCGAGCACCCGCGAGCTCCTCGCGGACGATGGCTTAGAGGAGCGTCACATCGATGTGAAGGGCCTGGGAACGATGACCACGTACCTCCTGGCCGAGCGCTAGCCGACGGGCAGGTGCCCGGCGAGGCCTGCGAGCGATGCACCGGGCGCCCATGGACCTCCCGATGACGATGCCGGCGCCGATCGGGTGTCCCGTGTCGTCACGAGGTGCCGATCGCCACGAGGCCGGCCATCCCCAGCAGGTACAGGGAGATGACGAGCGCTGAGTCGAGGCCGACGCGGGCGATCGTCCGTGACGGCCGGAGCACGATCCCGAACATGTACACCACGCTCAGAAGCGCGCCAAGCCCGGTCAGGTAGATGTCCGTCACCTGCGCCTGGGCCACGACCGCCTGGCCAGACAGCAGGCTGGCCACCAGGAACAGGACCGGGAGGAAGGCATTGCCCCCGAAGATGTCGCCGAAGGCCAACTGGTAGTCGCCCATCCGGACCGAGGCGAGCCCGGTCGAGACCTCCGGCAACGAGGTAGCAGCCGCGAGCACCGTTGACCCGAACAGGACTCCGCTCACGTGGACCTGCCTGGCGATGCCTTCGCCGCTGAGTTCGAGCAGGGCGCCCGCCGCCAGGGTCACCGCCGCTCCGATCGCGAACTCGCCGAATGCGCGGGCCGTGCTCAGGCCGCGCTCCTCCGCCTGCCGCGCACGGGCCTTCTTCGAGTGGCCGCGAGGTTCTTCCTGGCCATCGGGAGGCTGCCCCTGCCGGTGCCAGGGCAGCCCTTTGCGGGCTCTCTGGACGAGGAAGAGCCCCGCCACCCAAACCACGACGATCAGCAGGGCCGCCGGGTCGATGCGCCACAGCAACAGGCTCGATGGGAGCTGGCTGCCCATGACCGTGACGCTCAACACCGCCACCACCATGCCTGCCTCCAGCAGGACCAGCAGCGACGCCCCCCGATAACTGAGGCTCACGGTGCCGGGAAGTCCGACGGCATCCAGGAGCACCAGCACCACGGTCTGCATGGCGATCCCGCCCAGGATGTTCCCGACGGCGATGCCCAGCTGGTGGGTCAGGGAAGCGCTGACCACGATCGCGATCTCGGGCAGGTTGGTGACGATCGCGAGCAGCACGAGCCCCCCGAACGCCTCGCCGAGGCCGAGCCGCGTATCCAGCACGTCGGTCGCCCTCGCCAGCCTGCTGCCGGCCGTCCACACGGCTGTGGCTGCGGCCCCGAAGATCGCGAGAAGGACGGGGAGCGGGAGCGCGTTCATGAGGACGACCTTGTCAGGAAGAACATCTACGCCGCGCGAGGGCTTTCGGGACGTCGACCAGGGACGTGGCCCGCGAATCGATCCCGCCGGCCATCTATCCTCATCGCGTGAGCGCCGCGCACATCGAACCCGTCGTGACCCATCTGCAGGTTCCCGCTGGAATGCTCGGACCGGATCCCGTGACCATCGAGGTTCGGTGTTTCGTCGTCGTCGGTTCGGGTGGGGTCGTGCTTGTCGACACAGGTCCGCCCGGTAGTGGCGATGCCATCGGAAGCGCGATCGCACGGGTCGGCGCTACGTGGTCGGATGTCACGGACATCGTACTCACGCACCGCCACTTCGACCACGTAGGCGGACTCGCCGAGTCGGCGGAACTCGCGTCCCGAGCGACAGTCTGGGCGGGTGCCGACGATGTCGGTGAGATCGCTTTCGAAGGTCGGAAAGCGGTGCGACCGCTCGCGGACGGCGACCTGGTGGGCGACCTGCGCGTCCTGCACACGCCAGGGCACACGCCTGGTCACCTGAGCTTGCTGCAGGAAGCGGCGGCGCTTCTCCTGATCGGGGACGTTGTTGGCAGCACGGATGGTGGCCTCGACTTCGGGCCATCAGCCTTCACAGCGGACTCGGGACTCAACCGGCGGTCGTTGCGGCGCTGGCCGACCTCGAGCCTGGCCGGATCCTGTTCGCACACGGTGAAGAGGTGCCGAACGCCGGCACTGCGATCCGTCAGCTTCTCGATCGATCCTGACCGCGGGCCGTCCGTTCGGCCGGACCTCTGATCCGCCGACTCGGCTCCGGGCATCGGGCCACCATCGACTCCTGGTGACGACCCTCGGGCCGAATGACTTTCGCAGCTCCACCTGTCAATAGGTGGGAGTTCACGAACGAAATAGCGGGATCGTGACGCCGACCTTCCCAGAACCGGTCGCGATCCAGAACATACAGGCTGACGCGGCGCCCATTTGCCGATCGGGGCCGGGAGTTGCCCGTCGGCGAGCTACCCCGTGATGGCGTCCTCGAGCGTCGGCGGGGGGATACCTCGATCATGACGGCTGCGTGAGGGACCGCACCACGCGTTGCGTCGCGGCCCGGTAGTCCCCAGGTTTCGCGGACGGGATCTCGACGAAGGTCTGTGGATTGCGATCGACAACGGGAAACCGCGTGCCCTGCACGTGGACCACGACCCGGTGGCGGCGGCGAAACACGTGATTCACGTCGGGCATCGTGAAGCTCAGCGCCTCGACCATCCCCGGCACGGATGGTTCGGGATTCTCGAAGCTCGTCGGAACTTCCCGCGGAACGGCCCGCACGACCCAACCGGCAGCAGCCGGGCGGCATCTGGACGGGTGAGGCCACACTGAGTGCGGCACGACCGAGGGATGTCCGTGGAGACCGTTAGAGCGGCACAGGACGCGACGATGTCGCCGGACGACGCGCTGGTCCGCCGCGCCCGCCTCGGGGATGTCACGGCCTTCGACACCCTTGTCGCGACGCGGCTCGACCGATGCTACCGCCTCGCCTGGTCGATCCTCCTCAACGACGCGGACGCGGCGGACGCTACTCAGGACGCGTTCGTGGCGGCGTGGCGCCAGCTGCCCAGGCTCCGGGATGCAGCGGCATTCGACGGCTGGCTCAACCGGATCGTCGCGAATGCAGCCCGGATGGCCCGCCGCCATCGCGTCCGGCTGCGCGAGGTCCGGGTGGACCCGCTCTCGACCGACGGGGATCCAATGCCCGGACGCGACCAGGGGCCTGCCCGCGGCGACCGAAGCGAGATCGACGATGTGGCCGAGAAGGACGCGATCGGGCGCGCCTTCGACCGTCTGCGACCCGACGACCGGGCGATCCTGGCCCTCCACCACGTCGATGAGCGGCCGGTCGCCGAGATCGCGCGGACCCTTGGCATCCCGACGGGGACGGCGAAGTGGCGACTCCACGAAGCCCGCCGAGCGCTCGAGCGAGCGATGGAGGCCGAGGCATGACGAACCGACGCCTGAGCGATGCGCAGATCAGTGCCGCGCTCCGCGCCCACCTCCCGGCCCAGGCCCAGGCTGGTCTCCCGGCACGCGTCACGGATGCGCTCGAGAGCACCACGCAGCGTCGGCCGCTGCCGTCATTCCTCGGCGTGCTCTGGGACGCCGATCCTGTGGCAGCCCGACGAAGTCTGCTCATCGCCGCCGCCCTGCTGCTCGGACTGGCCGTCGCGAGCGCCGGGGCCGTCGGCGCCTGGCGGCTCCTCCAGCACGACGCCGCCCCGAGCCTGGACCTCAGATCGCCGGTTGCGACCATGACGCCCACGCCCACGGTCACACCGGATGCCAACCAGTCGCAGGATCAGTCGGCCGTCCAAGGCTTCACGGTCCTCACATCTCCCGTCCCGAGCTCAGAGTACGCTCGGCTGGGCGCCGATTCGTGGACCGCCACCGGGACCATGGTCGCGCCGCGCTCCGGACACACGGCCACGCTCCTGCCGAGCGGGAAGGTGCTCGCGGCGGGCGGGAAGGTCGGCGGTGTCGCGGTGGCCTCGGCCGAGCTGTACGACCCGAGCACCGGGACGTGGACCGCCACCGGGACCATGGTCACGCCGCGGTTTGGTCACACGGCGACGCTGCTGCCGAGTGGGAAGGTCCTCGTGGCGGGTGGCGGGATCCGGAATGCCTCGGCCGAGCTGTACGACCCTGGGACCGGGACGTGGACCGTCACGGGGAACATGGTCGTGTCGCGCGCGTTGCACACGGCCACGCTCCTGCCGGACGGGAGAGTTCTCGTGGCGGGCGGCTTCGACGTCACCAAGCCACCCGCCATCGACGGCAGTCCCGAGATCGAGGCCACAGCCGAGCTGTACGACCCGAACGGCGGGACGTGGAGCGCGACCGGGACCATGTCCACCTCGCGCCGGGACCACACGGCGACCCTCCTGCCAAAAGGCACAGTGCTTGTAGTCGGTGGCGTTCGCAACGCCAACCCTGGGGGAGACGAACGGAGGCCGGAGCCCGTGGAGACCGCCGAGCTGTATCACCCACGCACCGGAGTCTGGACGACCACGGGGAGCATGGATGCAGCTATGTCGGACCAAGGCGCCACGCTCCTGCCAGACGGCAACGTGCTCGCCGAGTACGGGACCTCCGAACTCGTCAGGCTCTACCACCCGGGCAGCGGGACTTGGTCTGACATTCCGTTCCCCGACCTCGGAGGCTTCGTCGCGGCCACACTCTTGCGTGACGGCACCGTCCTGACCACGTTCGCGGAGCGAGACGTCGAGCTCTACGATCCGGCCACGGGATCATGGACCTACATGACCTCGGGGAGCATCACCTTCGGAATCGGCGCCACCGCCACCCTCCTTCACGACGGGACGGTGCTCGTGGCCGGTGGCGAGACGTACGCCGGCGGCGATACGAACGCTGCCAAGGTGTATCACCCTGGTAGCACGAGGTGACGCGCAAGCCTGGCGCAGGTGCGCCGGTCGGCCGAGCTGGCAGAAGGCATTCACCAACGCCATTGCTCGTATCGACGACGCCGGCTTGGGCGAAGGGGAACTGACGCCGTCGCACGTTTCGCGCACTGCGCTGCGTGGTGGTTGTCGTTCGCCCGAGGGGGCAAGATCGTAGTCCCGCCTCAGCCTCTGGGAGCAGCGCGAAGCTGGGGAGCAACAGGAGGGAGTTCGGGCCTGAGCGCCTGACCTCGTCGGGGTGCTCGGCTGGGCGCCGTGCGTGGCTCGACGAGTGCGCGCGAGTACCCATCGGGTCCCGCAAAGCGCGGCGTCGGGCCATCAGGACCTTCGACTGATGGCGCGTGCCTGTGCCTCGAGCAATGATCCGGTCATGGCGCAGACCCGCACCCATACCCCTCAAACTCGCATCTCGGCGGTCCCGGTCGAAGTGGGTCGAGCCCGGGCGCCGTGGCGCTGGCGCCGGGTCCCCACGACGTACGCCCGACACCGTGCCCAGACAAGTCTGGCGAGCCGGCTGGTTGTGGTCCTCGCCGGACTCGCGCTTGTGGGTGGCGTCGCCGCGTGCTCGCCACCGGGACCCCTCACGGCCGACGAGTGGGCCTCGTGCCAACTCAATTGGCGCGCCGGCCTCGACCCGACGCAGGGAGCTGAGCCGAACGGGAGCACCTGGTACTTCAACCACATGGGCTTTCGCGAGGACCCCGACACCATCCGCGTGTGTCGAGCGGCGGCCGCGAAGCCGTAGGCGGGGCATCGACTACCACCGCGGCGAACGACGGCCGGCCACCATGGTCCTGCACCGCGAGCGACCGTAGCTGACCTGAAGTCGTCATCGAGCTCCCTGGGGGGGCGCAGCGGCCGCCCTATCGTAGCCCCCGGCCGGCCCGGAACGGGTCGCCGGGGCCGCTCCGGGCTACCATTGGTCCCCCGTGACGACCATCGCCCCGAACGACTTTTCGCACCTCCACGTCCACTCCGAGTTCAGCCTGCTCGACGGGCTGGGACGGGTCGGGGAGATCGTCGACGCGGCGGCCGCCCAGGGCATGGATTCGATCGCCTTGACGGATCACGGCGCGCTTTACGGGGCTGTCGCGTTCTACCAGGCGGCGACCGCCAAGAACGTCAAGCCGATCATCGGGGTCGAGACGTACGTCGCCCGCCGGTCGATGAACGACCGCGAGGGCAAGGCCGACGCCCAGCCGTTCCACCTCATCCTCCTGGCCAAGGACATGACCGGCTACCAGAACCTGTGCCGGCTCGTGACCGACGCCCACCTGGACGGCTACTACTACAAGCCGCGGATCGACCGGGAGCACCTCGCGAAGTACAGCGAGGGCCTTGTCGGCCTGTCGGCGTGCCTCAATGGCGAGGTCGCCCGGGCCCTCGAGGTGGACGACTGGGACGCCGCGAAGCGCCTGACCGGCGAGTACCGCGACATCCTCCACGGCGACTTCTACCTCGAGCTCCAGGACCACGGGCTGCCCGAGCAGAAGCGTCTCAACGAGCAACTCCTCCGTCTCGCGCCGGAGGTCGGTGCGCCGCTCGTCGTGACGAACGACCTGCACTACGTCAGCGCCGGCCAGCGCGAGGCCCAGGACGTGCTCCTGTGCATCGGCACCGGCAACAACCTCGACACGCCGAACCGGATGAAGTTCGAGTCGGGCGAGTTCTGGGTGAAGTCGGCCGCCCAGATGGCAGCGCTGTTCCCCGACCAGCCCGAAGCGATCCTCAACACGCGGCGGATCGCCGAGATGGTGGACCTGAAGCTGCCCCTGGGCGAGCTGCGGATCCCGCACTTCCCGGTACCGGACGGCGAGACCACCGAGAGCTGGCTCCGGGCCGAGTGCCAGCGCGGTCTCGCCCGGCGCTACGGCGAGGTGACGCGGGAGCTCCAGACCCGCCTTGATTACGAGCTCGGCGTGATCCTCTCGATGGGCTACGCGGGCTACTTCCTCATCGTGGCGGACTTCATCCGGTTCGCCCGCGAGCAGGGCATCCAGACGACCTGCCGCGGCAGCGCGCCGGGCTCGATCGTCACCTACACCCTCGGGATCACCCCGGTCGACCCGATCCTGTATCGCCTCCCGTTCGAGCGGTTCCTCAACCCCGACCGGGTGACGATGCCCGACATCGACGTCGACTTCGAGGACGGCCGGCGCGAGGAGGTCATCGCCTACGTCGGGCAGAAGTACGGCCAGGACCATGTCGCCCAGATCATCACGTTCGGCACGATGCTCGCCCGAGCGGCGATCCGCGACGTCGGCCGGGTGCTCGGGATGAGCTACGGCGACGTCGACCGGATCGCCAAGGCGGTCCCGAACACGCTCGGGATCAAGCTCGACGAGGCGATCGAGACCGCCCCGGCGTTCCGCGAGCTCGTGGACGCGGACCCGGCGGTGGGACGGTTGGTCGATCTCGCCCAGCAGCTGGAGGGCGTGGCCCGCAACGCCTCGACCCACGCCGCCGGTGTGGTCATCTCACGCGAGCCACTGACCGAGCTGATGCCGCTCCAGAAGGCGACGAACTCGGACGGGCTCATGACCCAGGTCGAGATGCACGGCGTCGAGGCGCTGGGCCTGCTCAAGTTCGACTTCCTGGGCCTCTCGAACCTGACCATCCTCCGCCGCGCGGTGGACCTGATCCGCGAGGATCGCGGGGTCGAGATCGATCTCGACCGCATCCCGCTCGACGACAGCCGGACGTTCGAGCTGCTCGCGTCGGGCGAGACGACCGGCATCTTCCAGCTCGAGTCGGCGGGGATGCGCCGCTACATCCGCGAGCTCCGGCCGACGTCCGTCCACGACCTCGCGGCGATGGTCGCGCTCTACCGCCCGGGTCCCATGGACAACATCCCGGCCTACATCCGGCGCAAGCACGGCCAGGAGCCGGTCACGTACCTCCACCCGCTCCTGGAGCCGTACCTCGACAAGACGTATGGGATCTTCGTGTACCAGGAGGACATCATGGCCGCGGCCGTGGCCCTCGGTGGCTTTACCGGGCCCGAGGCGGACACGCTCGGCTACGCGATCCGCAAGAAGAAGTCGTCCGTCCTTCGCTCGATGCGCCAGAAGTTCGTGGACCAGGCGGCCGAGCGGGGCGTGAAGCCAGAGACGATCGACGCGGTCTTCCATGCATTCGAGCCATTCGAGCGCTACGGCTTCAACAAGGCCCATGCCACGTGCTACGGCCTCATCGCCTACCAGACCGCCTACCTGAAGGCGAACTACACGGTCGAGTACATGACGAGCGTCCTCTCGGCCGTCCGCGACAACTCGGACAAGGTCGCGGCGGCGATCGCCGAGTGCCGCCGCCTCGGCATCGAGGTCCGGATGCCCGACATCCACGAGTCCGGGCTCGAGTTCACCGTCCAGGGCGAGTCGATCCGGTTCGGCCTGCTCGCGGTGAAGAACGTGGGCCAGGGCGCGGTTGAGTCCATGATCGCCGCGCGGGCGGAGGGCGGCCGGTTCCGCTCCCTGACCGACTTCTGCACCCGGATCGACCTCCGGCTGGCCAACCGCAAGGTGCTCGAGGCGCTCGCGCGGGTCGGGGCACTGGCGTCGTTCGGGCACCCGGCCCAGATCCTGCTCGGCCTCGACGACGCGATCGGCGCCGCCCAGGCGGTCCAGCGCGACCGCGCCTCCGGGCAGACGTCGCTGTTCGACATGGGCGCCGCCGACGCCGCGTCGCTCGACGCGCCGTTGCCGAAGACCCCGGAGGTCCCGCTCCGCGAGCGCCTGCGCTGGGAGAAGGAGCTCCTGGGGGTCTACCTCTCCGAGCACCCGATGGGGGAGATGGCCGGGATCGTCGGGCGCTACGTGACCGCCTACTCGGGCGACCTGACGGACGAGTCGCTCGAGGGCCAGCGCGTGGTCGTCGCCGGCATCGTCGTCGGGATCCGGACCGTCATCACGAAGGCCCGGGCGACGATGGCGATCGTCACCCTCGAGGACCTCCAGGGCAGCCTCGAGATCGTCGTCTTCCCGCGCACTTGGGAGGAGACCTCGCGGCTGTGGGTCGAGGGCGCGGTCCTGCTGGTCGCCGGGCGGATCGACCACCGCGGCGACGAGGTGAGCCTGCTCGCCGACCTCGTCGTTGAGTGGGAAGCGGCGATGACCAGCGGTCCCGAGGCGTTCGCCCGTCAGGTCGCCGCGAGCGACCGAAGCCGAGGTCGGCGGAGCGGCACGTGGGACGGCGCGCGCAACGGCAACGGGAGCAACGGCTCGAACGGCTCCGGCGGCGGGGAGCGAAGGGGGCCGCCTGTCCCTTCGATCCCGGTCATGGATGTCCGGCCGGGCGATGCGGAGCCCACGTTCCGGGAACCGGTCGCCGTCGGCCCCGGGCGACCTGTTCGGCCACCGGTGGCCGACACCGTCATCCCCGCCCCGGCACCGAGCGTTTCGTACGTGTCACCGCTCCGCCCGGAGGCCCGTCCGCCGGCGGCCCCGGATGCAGGCCTCGCCGGAAGGCTCGACCCGGCCGAGCCGATGCCGACGTACCGCGAACCGCCCGGGCTGTCCGTGGGCGACGCGGAGCGGGACGACGAGCCGCCACTCCCCGACGAGGAACGGCGCCGGGCGAACGCAGCCACCGCGGCCACCACGACGCCCCTCGATGCCGGACCGGGCGGCATCCTCCATGTCCGCTTCAACCAGGATGCCGCCACGGACCGGCTCGTCGGCGCCATGGAGGAGGTCCGGACGCTCATCCGCTCGCGACCTGGCGCGACCCGGGTCGTCCTCCACGTGCCGCAGGGCGGTGGGCGCGACGCGCTGCCGATGGAGCTCCGCGTCGGGGTCGCCTACGACGCCGACCTGCTGGGCGAGGTCAGCCGCCGGCTCGGAGCCGGCCTCGTCGAGTTGCGCCTCGCCTGACGGGCCGGCCAAGGCGCGGGTCAGGAAACGGCGGCTGGCGCCGGCGCGACTCAGCCGGCGCCCCAGCTCCCGTACGCCGGGTGGTCCGGTCGGACGGCGATGAACGACCCGCGGCAGGTCGCGCAGATCCTGCCGTCGGCTTCCAGGGTCGCCTCGACCGTGGCCCGCTCATCGGTCGCCTCGACGACGTGCGCGGTCAGGCGGACTGGCCGGTCGGTCGGGGTGGGGCGCACGAGCCTGACCGCGTATTCGGCCGTCACGCACACGGGCGGGGTGTCCGCGCTGCGGCGGCCCATCAGGTGCCAGGCGGCGGTCCAGTTGGAGTGGCAGTCGAGCAGCGCCCCGATGATCCCGCCGTTCAGGATGCCGTCGAACGCCTCGTGATGGGCCGCCGGCGACCATTCGGCGACGACGTGGGACGGGTCGTCGGCGCTCGGCCGGCTCTCGATCCGCAGGCCATGCTCGTTCGCAGGCCCACATCCGAAGCATCGGCTGCGCGGCGCGTACCGCTGCTGGAGGCTTGGACCGGGATCTGCCACGGGCCCGCTCATCGGCCGAGTATCCCACCCGGACGGGTCGCCGGCGGCCGTCCGGATGTGGCCCGCGGGCTCAGCGCGCTCGGGCGTGGTACAGATCGAGCAGGAACAGCCCGAAGCCGCCGAGCGAGACGACCGAGGCGAGCACCAGGGCCGGCCGGATGCCGATCGCGACCGACAACGTCCCGCCCAGGATCGGCGCGACGATGAGCGCGGCGTTCTGGATCGTCTGGTCGATCGATGCGAACGTCACCCCGAGACGCATGGGCACCCGCCGCATGAGCTCGTCGAACAGTGCCAGACCGGTCCCGGCCGATCCGAACCCGGAAACGACGGCGACCGCCACGACGAGGGCCTGGTCGTGGATCGCGAAGAGGGCGGCCGGCGAGAGAGCACCCAGGACGAGGGCCGGCACGAGGACGGCCGAGCGGCCCCAGCGCCGCGAGATGAGGCGCCAGGTGACGTAGCCGGCGAGTGCTCCGAGCGACTGCCCGGCACCGATGAGGCCGATCACCGCGTCGGGCGCGCTCACCTCGTGGACGTAGAACAGGGGCAGGAGCGGCGCCGCGAGTCCGATCCCCGCGGAGTACACGAGCGCCCGGAACTCGAAGGCGGCGAACGGACGCTCGGAGCGGAGGTTGGCCAGGAGGTCTCGAAGGCCGGCGAGAGGCGACAGCATGGCGGCTGGCGCGCCCGCGACCTGGGTCGGGATGACGTACTGGCGGGCGAAGTAGAAGCTGCCGATGCCGCCGATCGCGCACACGACCATGAACAGCTGGTAGTTGCCGGGGAAGGGAAGGGTCCGGAGCAGCTGCCCGCCCCCGGCCATCGTGATCGCGGTGACGAGCCCGATGATCGCCCACCGCCGGCCGAGCAGCTCATACCGCCCGCGTGAGCCGGCCGTCCCGTCCATGACGATCGGGAACGCGACCTGGCCGATCGTATTCGGGAGCATCGCGACGGCCCACAGGACGAGGATGGCCGCGACCGTCCACTCGGCAGGGACGAGCCACAACGCGACCGCGATCGGGGCGTAGATGGTGTGCGCGATGAGTCGCGACCAGCTGTACGCGGGGACGATGTCGCTACGACCCTGGAGCCAGCGCCCCAACGGCAGCGCAAGGAGCGCCCCGGCGACGGCCGGGAGTGCCGTGATGAGCCCCACGGCGACCCCCGAGGCGCCGAGTCGGACGAGGAGCACGGGGAGGAACGGCGCCGCGGCGTTGACGACGCCGACGGCGACCGAGTCGTTTCGGTTGAGCGTCCGATTGGCGGCCTCGACGGCCTTCGAGAGGGTCGGGACGGATTCGGCGGTCAAGGACGGACGGGCGCGCGTTCGGTCACGTCGCCGCACCTCCACTTCCGCCCTGCCGGCCCCAGGTCGAGGATAGCCGTCGGGCGGAGTCGCCTGGGCTCAGCGCGGGATCGGCGGCTTCGCGCTGGCGATCGCCCGGCGCTTGCGCCGCCGGGCGTCGGGCTTCTGGCCAGCGCCGCCGGCGATCGACGTGGGCGCGCTGGCGAATTCCTCGAGGCGGCGGCGGATCCGCTCGCGCTCGAGCTCGTCCGTGGTCGGCGGTCGGATGGCCGAGATGTCTGGTTCCATGAGCTCCCGAGAAGGTTCGAGTCCCCGGCCCGCTATCTGGGCACCCCCAGCCGGCCGAGGACTACGCACCGAGTCTCGCCCGGAGCGACCCGGGCGCGCGCCTACCCTGTCGTACCGGGGGTCGCCGGGACGATGGTTCCGCCCGGCTTGCGGCGAGAACGGAGGGTGTACCGTTGGCCCGCCGTCCCAGCGGCTGGAGGGAGCGGGATGATCCGGGTCGCGATCATCGTCTTGGCCGTCCTCGCGGCAGGCTGCGGCAGCGGCGAGCCGACCCGCCCCGGCGTGACCGAGGACCCTGTCCTGACCTCGTGCCGATCCGCCGTGGCGCTCGCCAACGAGGATGTCCGGGACGTGGGCGCCCTCGATCTCGCGCTGGGTGCGTGTGCGTCACTCGCGATGCTCGAGCAGGCGCTCCGCGATGACCCGGGCTATCTGGAGTCCGAGGTGATCGTGCGCACGTTCGCGACGAATCGCTGCGCCTTCGCGACGGCCCTGTCGCAGGCCCGGATCTGCCGCGAGCTTGCGGCCGTCGCGTCGGCGACGCCGACGAAGAAGCCGAAGGCGACCCCGAAGCCGACGAAGAAACCGGGCACCGGCTACTACCGGCCACCGGGCTGGGACGGATCGTCGGACGTCGGCTGCAAGGACTTCGACACCTACGCCCACGCCCAGAGCTTCTTCAAGGGCACCGGCGGTTCGAAGACGAAAGATCCCTACAAGCTCGACCCGGACCACGACGGGCTCGCCTGCGAGGGCCTCCGCTGACCTCCCGCATGGGAACGCCCCGGCCGGGTTGGTTCGGCCGGGGCGTCGGGGTCTGATACGCGAGGAGTGCCCGCCTGGGCGCACCTGACCGCAGCACCGTAGGCTGGTGGTCCGCGCCGCGTCTATGAGGAGGACGCCCTATCGGTCGGCTCGCGACATGAAGCGCCCCGGCCGAGGGGGGAACCGGCCGGGGCGCGATGCGCACCTGACGCGTCGAGACTCTTGCCCATCCCGCCCGCGCCTGGCTCGTTCACGGTAGGCGCCGCGGGCCGGACGAGTCCATGGGGCACGCTGCCTATGTGCCGGCGCGCACCGCCCAAGTCGTGAACCGGTGGCCGACGGCGATCGGATATCGGGGGGTCCCCGGGTCGCCGCTGACTCGGCCGCCTCGCCGAGGCGATCCGCGTCCGTGGTCGCGTAACCGTGCCGGCGACGACATCGGGCGTCCGGGCACATCGAACTCCGAGTCGTGGGCCGATCTGGTGCCGAAGGTGGGAGTCGAACCCACACGAGGTTGCCCTCAGCGGTGTTTGAGACCGCCGCGTCTGCCTTTCCGCCACTTCGGCCCGCGCCGGCGAACCGGCCCGCGCATCGTAGCGCCAACGAGTCCGGTCTCTATCGGCGAGCGCCGCTGGTACCTTCGTCCTCTTGCTGCCTCATCCATCCGAAGTAGAGATTGTTCCGGAGCGGTCCGAGACATTCCGGTGCGAACCGGAGCGGTCCCCGGACCGTTGCCGTCTGGAGGATGACGTGCACGACGGACCAGGTCTGCGCTGGTGGGCACACCGGACGCGACCCGACCTCGCCTGCGTCGGGACGGCGGCTGTCCTGGGCCTCGCGGATGTCCGCCGGCCTGACCGAGGAGCGTCATGCCCCGCAGCGCTCCAGGCTCGACAGTCTCAGGTCGGTCGTACGGGTCTTCCCCAGCCCGTCGCGCTTCGGTCTGTCACGGGAGCGAACATCGATGGATGGGCCTGCGATCGTCTTGCCCGCATGGGAGTCGTCGTCTGAGGAGATAGAGCACGGAGCCGGATATCTCCGCGAGCGGACGCGCAGCGCCGGGAACGGCCCTGCCGCGGCCCGACAGCGGGAGCACCTCCGATGACATCGCCGGACCGGTCCGGGCGCAGGAAGCGGTCGGTCGGCGGCAGGCGGGCTTCGGATGTCCCGCGCCACGCCGGGGCGTCGCCGCTCCTGATCCCATACACCGTATTCACCATCGTCGCCGGCGTCGTGATGCTCGCGGTCGCGACGGCGACCGTCCCGCTCGGCAGCTCGATCGGGCTGGGTGACGGGTCGGAGAAGGGCGGCGCGCTCTTCGGCCTCGGCTACTGGGTCGTCGTCGGCCTCGTCGGGTCGCTCAAGGTCGCCCGGTTCCGGGGACATGGGGTGCTCACGTTCCACCTCCCGTTCGTCGTCGCCGCGATGACCCTCGGAGGCCCGGCGGCGGCCGGCTGGGTGGCCCTCCTGGGTACGACGGAACTCCGGGAGATCCGCGAGGTGCCCTGGTACGGGGTGCTGGCCAATCACTTCGGCCTCGCGGTCTCGGCGATCGCCGGCGGATTCGCGATGGACGTCGTGCGGAGCGCTCTTGGCGCTGCCGGAGCGGGTGGCTCACAGAGCGGCGACCTCCTCGCTGTCCTGCTCGGGACCGTCGTCCTGACGACGCTCTCGATCGGACTGGCGCTCGGCGTCGTGGTCCTCCGTGACCGCCTGACGATGGCCGAGTTCTTCAGCGTGTACGACGGAGCGCACCGCTCCACGGCGCCGACCGAGGCGGTCCTCGGCTGGCTGCTCGCGCTCGTGTACCGGTCCGTAGGCTGGTGGGCGCCGATCGTGTGCGCCGTGCTCGTCCTGGTGATCTGGGATGCCCATGCCGCCAGGGAAGCCTCTCGGAGGGATCCCCTCAGCGGCCTGCTCAATCGAGCCGGCCTGAGCGCCCATCTCGAGCGAGCCGTTGGACGCGCGCGCCGGGGCTGGGAAGCCGGGGCGATCATCGCGATCGACCTGGACGGGTTCAAGGGCATCAACGACACGTTCGGACACGATGCCGGGGATGCCGTGATCCGGGCCACGGGTGAGCGCCTGACGTCGGCCATCCGGATGACCGACGCCGCTGCCCGGATGGGCGGTGACGAATTCACGGTGGTCCTCCTGGGGATCGACGACGAGACCGTCGCCCGGGCGCTCGCCCATCGGCTCCTGGCGACGCTGCGCGCTCCCGTCGTCTACGGGAACCGGGAGATCTCGGTGGGTGGGTCGTTCGGGGTCGCGATGCTCCGGTCCGGCGACCGCCACGCGACGACCGACGGCATCCAGCGCCTCGCCGACGCCGCGATGTACGAGGCGAAGCGTGCGGGCGGTGGCGTCCACCTCCACGGACCGGAGTGTGCCGGCGCCTCGCTCCGGCCGACACCGTCGCCCGCGCTGGTACGCATCTCGACGTAAGCCGCGTCCGGAACCGACGAGGGCGCCCGGGCGTCTCCGCCGGGATCGCATGCTAGACTCCGCCCGCCTTAGTCCTGCCCTCCGGAGGAGCCGCCCGACCGTGGCCGATCCTCGACCGCCCGTGGCCGACGCCGCGGTGCTGGAGGACCCGATCCAGCGTCGCGATCTCATCCTCGTGGACCGTGCGCGGGCGGGCGACCTGGACGCATTCAACGACCTCGTCTCGTGCTACCAGGATCATCTCTGGTCGCTCGTGGTGCGCATGGTCCCCGATCCCGACCAGGCCGCCGATGCCGTCCAGGAAGCGTTCTTTTCCGCGTTCCGCAACCTCGCTGCGTTTCGTGGCGGGAGCGTCCGGAGCTGGCTCAGCCGGATCTGCGTGAACGCCGCGATGGACGCGCAGCGGGCCAGGAAGCGTCGGCCGGTCCAGCCCTATCCCGAGCTCGATGACGACTCGTGGCAGCCGCCCACCGGCCCGGACGCGGATCCCGAGCGGCTCGTCGTGGGCCACGAACGGACGCAGGTGCTCGGCGAGGCCCTCGCGCTCATCACGACCGATCAGCGGACCGCCATCGTCCTGTTCGACATCGAGGGCTATGACTACGCCGAGATCGCCGACCTGACCGGCGTCTCGCTTGGTACCGTCAAGTCCCGGATCCATCGGGGACGGCTCGCGCTGCGGGCCCTCCTGGAGGGTCGGATGGAACTCTTCCGTGGATAAGTCCGTCCAACGACCGATGACTGGACCTGAGCCTCACGCTCGTCACGACCTCCACCTCGTGGCCGCCTTCGCCGCCGACGATCTGGCACCGGTCGTCCGCACGGAGGCGGAGCGGCTGGTCGAGTCCTGTCGCGATTGCGCCGAGCTGTTCGCCGACCTCAGGATCATCGCGGCCGCGACGGCGGCGCTGCCCGACATCCCCCGTACACGCGACTTCCGGTTGACCGCGGCCGATGCGGCACGTCTCCAGCCCCGCGGCTGGCGGGGTCTCCTCGACGCGATCGGCGGTGCGCGGGCCTCGTTCTCCCGGCCGCTCGCGGCGGGCCTGACGACGCTGGGCCTCGTCGGACTACTCGTGACGACGATCCCGGGCGCGCTGAGCGGCATCTCGCTCGGCAGTGCCGGAGCGGCTCCGGCCGCGCTGGCCCCGGAAGCCGGGGGCGGGAACCGACTCTCCGGGGCACCGTCGTCGGTCGCGGGCGCATTCGGGGCGGCCGGGGATTCCGCCGCGACCGCAGGTCCCGCGGCGTACGCCTCGATGGCGCCGTACTCGCCGGCGCCATCCGCCGCGGCGCCGGTCGACGGTCAGATCGAGACGAGCGTCCCGACACCGCAGGCCTCGCGCGAATCCATCCAGTCTGTCGGGACCGCGGCTCCCGGGGCCGTCGGCGTCGCGAACCCGCCACCCGGCACCAAGGGTCGTGGAATGGGCGCCGGCGCATCAGCGGGCGCGGGGACGCCGGACGACCTGGGCGGCGGCCGCGACTCGCTTGCCTCCACGTCCGGTCCGACGGGCTCGGGGCCGTGGCTCGCGATCTCGATCGTTCTCCTGGTGGCCGGCCTGGGCCTGTTCGCCGCCCGTTGGGGCGCCCGGCGGCTCGCCCGCCGCTGACCCCCGCGACGGTCCGGGCAGCGGATCGCGACCTCGACGCCACTGACCCGTCCGGCACGATGGGGCCCGGCTCGCCGGTACACTGGACACCTCCGACAGGCACGCCCGATCGCACCCCGAGGTCCCCATGGAACGCCTGATGCTGCTCGACGGCAACGGGCTCATCTATCGCGGCTACTTCGCGCTCCCCCCGCTCACGACGTCGCGCGGTGAGCTCGTCAACGCCGTGTTCGGGTTCTGCAGCATCGTCCTGCGCGGATTCGCGGACATCGGGCCGGACTACGTCGCGGTCGCGTTCGACCTGCCGGGGCCCACCTTCCGCCACGAGCGTTTCGCCGAGTACAAGGCCACTCGCCAGCGGATGCCGGACGACCTGCGCGACCAGTTCCCCAAGGTCCGGGAGGTCGTCAAGGCGCTCAGGATCCCGGTCTACGAGTTCGCCGGCTACGAGGCCGACGACGTCATCGGCACGCTCACGGTGGAGTCGGAGCGGCGCGGCCTCGACACGACGATCGTGACCGGCGACCTCGACATGCTCCAGCTCGTCACAGACCACACCCGGCTCATGACGACGCGCTCCGGCGTGCAGAACACGATCATCTACGACCCCGAGCGCATCCGGGAGCGGTACGACCTGCGACCCGACCAGATCGTCGACTTCAAGGCGCTCAAGGGCGACAGCACGGACAACGTGCCTGGCGTGCCCGGGGTGGGGGAGAAGACCGCGGCCAAGCTCATCAACCGCTGGGAGACGCTCGACGCGCTGTTCGAGCACATCGACGAGGTCGAGCCGGTCAAGCTCCGCGAGCCGCTTCTGACCGCGAAGGAGCGGGTCCTCGACAGCCGGGAGCTGATGCGGATCGTGCGCGACCTGCCGGTGGAGCTCGACCTCGAGGCGGCACGGCTCGGCGACTATGACCGCGAGACGGTGGTCCGGTTGTTCCGCGAATACGAGTTCCGGACGCTCATCGAGCGGCTGCCGCCGCTGAGCGGAGAGCGCGCCGACGAGACGGTGTTCGCATTGCGGGCGGAGACGGCCGATGGCTCGTTCCCGGCGGCCCAGGTCGCCGGGCGCCCGACGAGCGATGGCAGCAACGGTGCGGCGACCGGCAACGGTCGGGGTCCGAGCGGCGCTCCATCCCGCCGGCCGTCCCTCCTGGGCGAGGCATCCGGGCTCCAGCTGTCGATGGACTTCGACGCGCTCGGCGGGGGCGGCGGGCGGTCCGGACCGGCTCTCGGATCGCCGCCCGCGACCCGGATCGTGGACGCGGCTTCGCTCGCGGCGCTGCCGGCGGAGGACCCGCGCGACGCACTCGCGGCACTCATCGCCGAGCCAGGGCGCATCGCCGTGGTCGACGAGGCGGCCGTGCCCGATCTCCGGTCGTGGCTCGAGGCCCAGCCGGCCGTCGGCGTCGCCCTGCTCCAGGACGACCCGCGGCCCCGCCGCGGGACCGCGCTCGCGCTCGGCGTCGCGGGCACGGACGGGCGGACGATCGCGGCCGACGGCGCGGCGGCGTCCGACGCGCTCCGGCGGCTCCTCGTCGATGTCGGCGTGCCCCTCGTCGGCCACGAGGTCAAGCCGCTCCTCGTGGCCGCCGCGGGAGCCGGCGAGCCGCTTCCGGCCGTGGCGTTCGACACCCAGGTCGCGGCGTACCTGATCAACGCGAGCCTGCGCAGCCAGACGATCGCGGACGTGGTGGCGGAGCAGCTCGATCTGATCCTGCCCGACCCGGCCGGCCTGGACGCCACGGCCCGCGCCGGCCTCGACGCGCTCTCGGCGATCGCCGCCCGGCCGCCGCTGGAGCGGTCGCTCGCCGCGGAACACCTGGATCGGTTGTTCGCCGAGATCGAGCTCCCGCTCATCCCGGTCCTCGCCCGGATGGAGGCGGCGGGCGTGGCGATCGACCGCGACCGGCTGTCGGCCCTCGCGGTGGAGTTCGCGACGGTGATCTCCCGGCTCGAGGCCGAGATCTACGTCGACGTGGGCCACGAGTTCAACCTCGGCAGCCCCAAGCAGCTCGAACAGGTCCTGTTCTCCGAGTTGAAGCTGCCGCCGGGCAAGAAGACCAAGACCGGCTACTCCACCGACGCGTCGGTCCTGGAGGACCTCCGCCCGGCCCACCCGATGATCGACAAGCTCCTGGAGTGGCGGACGTACACGAAGCTCCGCTCGACCTATGTCGAGGCGCTGCCGACGCTCATCGCGGAGGACGGCCGGCTCCATACGACATTCCACCAGGCGGTGGCGGCCACCGGGCGGCTCTCTTCGTCCGACCCGAACCTCCAGAACATCCCGATCCGGACGGAGCTCGGCCGGCGGATCCGGCGCGCGTTCGTGGCCGGTGGGCCGGACGTCGTCCTGGTCGCCGCGGACTACTCGCAGATCGAGCTGCGCATCCTTGCCCACGTGTCGGGTGACGAGCACCTCAAGGAGGCGTTCGCGGCCGGCGCCGACATCCACCGCGATACCGCGGCGCGGGTGCTCCACAAGGACCCGGCCGACGTCACCGCCGACGAGCGTTCCATGGCCAAGATGGTCAACTTCGGGATCGCCTACGGGATGAGCGACTTCGGGCTGTCATCGCGCGCGAACATCGGGCGCAAGGAGGCGCAGGACTTCATCAACACGTACTTCGCGACCTACTCGGGGATCAGCTACTACATGCTCGCGATCAAGGAGCAGGCGCGGACGGCTGGGTTCGTGACCACGCTCATCGGGCGCCGCCGGCACATCCCCGAGCTCGCGGCGCGGAATCCGGCCCTGCGCTCGGCCGGGGAGCGGATGGCGATCAACATGCCGATCCAGGGAACCGCCGCCGACATCATCAAGATCGCGATGATCCGGCTGGCCGACCGCTTGCGCGACGAAGGGCTGCGCGCACGGCCGCTCCTCCAGGTCCATGACGAGCTGCTCCTCGAGGTGCCCCGCGACGAGGTCCCGCGCCTCATCCCCGTGCTCCGCGCCACCATGGAGAGCGCGATGCCCCTCGACGTGCCGCTCACCGTCGACGTCAAGGTCGGCGACGACTGGGAGTCGATGACGGCGGTGCCACGCGTGGAGGCGCCGCCGGCGCCGGTCGCCCGGTAGGCGCGCGATGCCTGAGCTGCCCGAGGTCGAGACGGTCGCGCGCGACCTGCGGCCGCGGATCGTCGGGGCGACGATCGCCGGGGTGCGGGTCGACTGGGCGCGGACCCTCCGGTCCGAGGACCCGGAGGCGTTCGCCGAGGGCGTCATCGGGCGGCGGATCGAGGCGGTGGGGCGGCGGGCGAAGCTCGTCGTCGTCGAGCTCTCGGGCGGCTACGCCCTGACCATCCATCTCAAGATGACCGGCCAGCTGTTCGTCGTGCCGGCTTCCGAACCCGTGGACCCGTACGTCCGGCTGGTGCTCGAGCTCGCCGACGGGCGGGAGATCCGGTTCCGCGACATCCGCAAGTTCGGCAAGATCGGGCTCCACGTCAGGGACACGGCCACGGGCGAGCTCGTCGAGCTGACCCGCGACCGGGCCACGTTCGCGGGCTTCGGCCCCGAGCCGCTCGACGACGCATTCACCCTGGCGGCCTTCCGGCGTCGCATCCGCGGTCGGCGCGGTCGCCTCAAGCCGCTCCTCCTCGACCAGGCGTTCGTCGCCGGCGTCGGCAACATCTACGCGGACGAGGCGCTCTGGACGGCACGGCTCCATCCGCTCCGCTCAGCGGCCACCCTCCGGCCGGCCGACGAGCGACGCCTGTACCTGGCGGTCCAGGCGATCCTGCGCGAGGCGATCGACCGCCGCGGCAGCTCCATCGACGACTACACGGCGCCCGACGGCGACGGTGAGATGCAGGACCGGCTGCAGGTCTACCAGCGGACCGGCGAGCCATGCCCCCGCTGCGGCCGTCCGGTGCGCCGGATCGTCATCGGGGCGCGGGCGACCCACTTCTGCTCGTGGTGCCAGCGACTCTCCCCGGCCGATCGGGAAGCGAGCGCGGCGATCCTCCGCGGCACGACCGGGGAGCGACGTCGGGCCGGCCGCGGCTGGACCCAGCTGGCGGGCGAGGGGACGATCGGCCTGACCCCAGCGGAGGCGACCCGCAACGCCGCCGCGGCCAGCGCCCGGGCGCGGACCGAGCGGACCCGACGGGCGGCCGCGACGCGCCGTCTCGCGGCTCGACCGGGCGCGGCGGCCCCGCCACCACCGGCGTCCGCGTCGACGCCCATCACGCCCGCGCGCCGGAGCGGTGCCTGATGTCGATCCTCCGTCTCGGCGCGGTGCGCCGGGAGATCGGCACGTTCGTCATCCTCGACGACGTCAGCGCCTCGATCGCACTCGGCGAGCGGATCGGTCTCGTCGGTCCCAACGGCGCCGGCAAGACGACGCTCCTGCGCATCGCCGCGGGCATCGACGAGCCTGACCGCGGAGAGGTCTCGCGCAAACGCGGCCTCCGCCTCGGCTTCCTGCTCCAGGAGACCCACCTCGACCCCGCGTTCATGGCCGCACCGGACCTGCGGATCGCGGTCCGGGCCGGTGCCGAACACCTCGAACGGATGGAGGCCGAGCTGCGCCGGCTCGAGCAGGATCACCGGGTCACCGAGCCCGCGTACGAGCGCCTCCAGCACGAGTTCGAGGTGATGGGCGGTTACACCCTCGACCAGCGCGTCGACGAGGCCCTGTCCGGGCTCGGGTTCCCCCGGACCGAGTGGAGCCGGCCGCCGGTCGCGATGTCGGGCGGCCAGCAGACGCGGGCGGCCCTCGCCCGCCTGGTCATCGCCGACCCCGAGCTGCTGCTCCTGGACGAGCCGACGAACCACCTCGACCTCGACGCCCTCGAATGGATCGAGGAGCATCTCCGCCGGCGGACGGGCTCGCTCCTCGTCGCGTCGCACGACCGGGCGTTCCTCGACGCGACGGTCACCCGGATCTGGGAGCTGCGCGACCGGCGGATCACGGTGTTCCGGGGCGATTACTCCGCCTACCACCGCCAGCGGGTGGAGCGCGACCAGCGGGCGACGAAGGACGCCGAAGGGCGGTCGGCAGAGATCGCTCGGGAGCAGGAGCTCGTCCAGCGCTACCGCAGCCATCGCAAGTTCTCGAAGATGCACGAACACGAGGCCCGGCTCGACCGGTTGCAGGCGACCAGGGTCGAACCGCCGCGCTCCCGCTCCAGGCTCCGGCTGCCCACGACCGCCCTGGCCGGCGCCGGACCGTCGCGTTCGGGCGAGACGGTCGTCACCCTCGATGGGCTCGTCGCCGGCTACCCGCCGGGTCGGCGGCCCGATCCGGCGGCCGCTGACCCGGACGCCGACGGACCGACGCCGACGGTCGAGTCGGCCGGTCCCGTCGTGGTCGCCCGCGCCCCGTGGCTCACCGCCTCGCGCGGGGAACGCGTCGGGATCGTCGGGCCGAACGGCGCCGGCAAGACGACGATCCTGCGCACGATCGCCGGCGACCTGCAGCCCCTGGACGGCGGCCTGCGCTTCGGCAACGCGGTCCAGGTCGGCTACCTCGCCCAGCTGCGCGACGCGGCGATCCCGGGCGCGACGGTGCTCGACGCCGTGCTCGGCGCCATGCCGGTCACGGCCGGCGAGGCCCGCGGCTACCTCGCCCGGTTCCTGTTCCAGGGCGAGGACGTGTTCAAGGAGGTCCGCCTCCTGTCGGGCGGTGAGCGCTCGCGCCTCGAGCTGGCGCTGCTCGGGATCATGCCCTCGAACCTGTTGCTCCTCGACGAGCCGACGAACCACCTCGACATCCCCGCCCGCGAGGCGATCGAGGCGTTCCTGGTGGGCACCCCCGCGACGATCCTCGTCGTCTCGCACGACCGCCGCCTGCTCGAGACGATCTGCGACCGGCTGTGGGTCGTCGACCAGTGGGCTCGCGGTCCCGTTCGACGGTGGCTATCGCGCCTGGCGCTCCGCCATCGCCGACGGCTGGACGCCGGCCTCCGCCGCCGACGCGGAGGCGCGCCGCCTCCATGGCGGCCGGACGAACGTCGTGGGGCCGGTCGCGATGCCCACGGCGAGCGGCGCCGCGGTCGGGTCGAGAGGTTCGGCGGTATCGAGGTCGACCGGGGCGGCGCCGGCGGCGTCAGCGTCCGGCCGGCGTGCCGCGTCGGGGTCGGGGCGGAGCCGAGGCCCCCGGCTGTCGAAGGACGCCTATCGCCGGCAGAAGGCCACGGTCGAGGCCGAGCTGACTCGCCTCGGGCTGCGCAAGAACCATCTCGAGCTGGCCGCGTCCGACCCGGCCGTGCTCGCGAACTTCGTCGAGCTCCGGCGCGTCACTTCGGAGCTGGCCGACGTGACCATCGCGCTCGAGGCGGCCGAGGAGGCCTGGCTCGAGACCGAGGAGCGCGCCCCGTGACCAGGGGACGCACGCTCCGGATCGGCCTCACCGGACCGATCGGCTGCGGAAAGACGACCGTGGCCGGCTGGCTCGGCGCGCGCGGCGCGGTCGTCGTGGATGCCGACGTCGTCGCCCGCGAGGTAACGGCCCCCGGCCAGCCGGGCCACGACGCGGTGCTGGCAGCGTACGGGGAGGCGGTCCGGGCGGGCGACGGCACGCTCGATCGGGCGGCGCTGGCTCGGGTCGTCTTCGCCGACCCGGATGCGCTCCGCGCGTTGGAGTCGATCGTCCACCCGCTCGTGCGGCCCCGGATCCTGATGGAGATCGCGACCGCCGAGGGAACCGGGGCGCCGGCCGTGGTCATCGAGGCGATCAAGCTCGTCGAGGGCGGCCTGGCCGACCTGTGCGACGAGGTGTGGTGGGTCTCGTGTCCCGACCAGCGTGCGCGGCTGATCGGGCGGGGCATGGACCCGGCCGACGCGGACCGCCGGATCGCGGCTCAGGCCGGGATGCGCGAGCGGGTGCTGGCGGCTCGCCCGGGGATCGTGATCGTCGACACGTCCGGCGCGCCGGCGGAGGCGGAGCAGCGGGTCGCGCGCCTGTGGGACCGGGTCGTGCGCCGACGGGGCGCGTCGTAGGTCGAAGGCACTCGCGGATCCCTGTCGCCGACCCGGGCCGAGCGAGGCTCGTGTGTAGGGGTCGGGAACGCGGGACGCGAATCGCTGGGAGCCGCGTCGCCGCGGCTCCCAGCGCATCCAGGAAGGGAAACTAGGGGTTCAGGTCCGGCGAGCCCGAGCTCGATGGGGCGCCGGACGGGGCCGGGGAGGGGGAGGGCGGCAGGGTCGAGCCGGGGAGGACCACGCCGCCCGAGCCGGCCGGGTAGACGACCGGGATCGGCAGCCCGTAGCGCTGGATGATGATGCTCGTCGTCTCGCCGAGCCTGGAGGCATCGACGATCCGGGTATCGGACGGCGGCCGGAGCGCGAAGCTGAACGAGGCCGCACCACTCGCCTGGAGGTGGCTGATCTCCTCGGCCAGGTTCTCGGGAACCTTGACCACGTAGAACGAGGTCGCCTTGGCGAGGACCGTGAGGTTCTGGTACGTGATCTTCGTCGACCGGTCCGAGTAGAACTTGCCGGCATCGAGGAGCGACGCCGGGACCACCACGCTCAGGGTGACGAACACGTCGACCGTGTCGCCGGCCCGGATCAGGCCGCCGACCGCCCGGTCGTCGGGCACGGTGAGCGATACCGCGCGCCAGGCTTCGCTGGTCGGGGTCACCACCTCGCCCGGGTTGAGGATCACGAGGGTGCCTCCCTGCGAGCCCGTGCCCAGGAGGTTGGCGTAGATCGGCTGGCCGACGAGGATCTGCACGCTCGGCACGAGGCCGATGACCTTCTTGGCGTCGGTGAAGACGCCCCGAGCGTTCGTGTCGTCGATGGGCACGTCACGGGTCCCGACGTCTTCGGCTTCGATCGCCTTGCGCGCCGGGATGTCCTTGAGCGCGACCACGATCGTGACCGTCTGAAGTCCGCCCGCGCCGGCTTGCTGCTGAGCCTGGTTGATCGTGTAGTAGGCCGCGCCGCCGGCCGCGAGGGCGAGGACCACGCCGAGGATGACGATGTACCGTCCTCGGCGGTTCGGGTCCTTGTACTCCATCTCCATCGGGGTGATCGCCTCATGCGGGACGCGGGGAGCGTCCCCTCCGCTCAGGATTCTCCGGGGTGGTGCGTGCTGCCACCACTCCCCGGAAGTACCGGCGAAGGGGACCTTGCCGGACTACGGGCAGCGTCCGGGCGTCCTGCGGCGTCCGGGCGTCCTGGGCGTCCGGGCTCCTACGGCTGGACGAGATGGACGGGGTTGCCCCGGATCGACACCTGCCAGGTGGTCGTGTCGGTGGTCGTGCTCGTGAAGTTGTACTTGATCTTCCACCAGCCGCCGTCCGTCCCGGCAGGCTCGCCGGGCGGCAGTGGCGCCGTGTAGGTCTTGGGCAGGCTCACGGTCAGGGTGACCCAGGAGTTGTTGTACTGGGCCGTTCCGCTGATCGTGGTCGCGAGCGACGTGACGTTGGTTCCGCTCTTCGAGCCCGCCGCGTTCGAGTCGGCCGTATAGCTGAAGGTGGCCGGGGTGTATCCAGTCGTCGTCGGCTGGAGGATCTGGATGCTCGAGTTGCCGGAGGCGTCGCCCGGGTCGAACAGCTGGATGACCATCGTCTTGCCGGCGTGGACCGCCTCGATCCGGCTGAGGTAGAAGAGCGTCGTGCCGGCCGACACGTTGGCGTAGATGACCATCTTGCCCAGGCCGTACACGTGGGCCGGATGGGTCGGGTCCGTCGCGATGGCGCGCAACGACCACATGTTCTCCGCGCTCGTGTTCTTCTGGTCGTTGATGTTCGACGGGTTGGTCGTCGTCACCTGGAGCCGGTACGTCCCGGGGGTCGTCACGGTCGCAAAGGTCCACCACTTGTTGTGATAGGGGGTCGTGGTGCAGTCGGGCAGGCTCCAGAACGCATTGCCCGGATAGGGCGTGGCCTGGGTGTTCCGCAAGGCGGCGCTCTTGTCGACCTGTCGCTCGTTCTCGAACAATGTCCCGGACGAGGCCGCGACCACGTCATCGGTATAGTCCAGCGGCGTCTGGGCCGGATCGGTCCACAGCGTGTAGTAGGTCGACACCGCGGGCTGGCCGGACTGGTTCCACGGGATCCAGTGGTCGCCGGTGCCCTTCTGGTCGTCGACCGCGCAGAACGTGGGGTCGTACAGGTCGATGTTCGTGGCGCCCGCTCCGGCCGGGACGTCGATCGCGTACTGGTAGCCGGCCGGGACGTACTGGCCGTTGAGCGTCGGGATGGGGTTGTAGTACGTCCCGAACGCGTCACCGGCGGAGCGGTTCGTGCCCTGCGCTTCCGCCGCCGCCCAGAAGGAGCCGCTGTTGTCGCCGTACACGCTGAGGGGACTGCCCATCGGGACGGGCAGCGTGTACTCGCCCACGGCCTGGCGGGTGATCGTGACCTTGGGCATGCCGAGCAGGCCCAGGAAGATCGTGTTGAACTGCTTGGAGATCGTGACGTCCAGGCGGCGATCGGACTGCGGGTCGACGGCCGTCGTGACGGTCGTCCCGGTGCCGGCCGTGAATCCGTTCTTGGTCGCCTCGGCCTTGGCCTTCGACGAAGCGGTCACGAAGTCGCCGGGCATGTACGGGACGCCTGCGAGCGCGCCCGCCTCCGCCGCCAGCTGGACGTGAAGCGACTCGTTCCACCAGTTGCCCACATCGACGACCAGGCCGATCAGCCCGAACAGCAGCCCGATCGACAACGCGAACATGATCAGGATCTGGCCCCGGCCCCGGCGGCGGGTGGCGCGAGCGGCGGCCTCGCCCACCCGACGCCGTCGGAGTCCGCGCGGGAAGCCGGTCAAGGGATCGGCTCGAGGTGCATGACCGACGAGTCGGCCATCGGGATGATCGAGTAGCCCGGGATCGGCGAGAAGACGACGCCCATGAGCGTCCCGAGCGGCGTGATCGGGTGGAAGTCGTAGCGGACGCGGACGCCGATCGAATCGCCGTTGAGGCCGACGACCCGGCTCGCGGCGGGCCACCCGGCGGAGCCGATGAGGTTGCCGTCCTTGTCGTACGAATCCATCTTCCCGGTCATCGGCTTGCCGGCCGCGTCCGCCTGGTAGATGTCTATGGACGTGATGTTGTCGATGAGGATCGGGTTCGTCAGGCCGCGCTGGACGGCGGCGACGATCGCCGGGTCGACCGTGCCCGGCGACGACCCGCCGTTGCCCAGGCTCGCGCCGACCCGGGCGCCCTCGCGGACCGCGTAGGCCATGGCCGTCCGGTGGTCGTACGCCGAGCCGTACTCGAGCATCCCGAGGAGGACGAGCAGGAACACCGGGAGGATGAGGGTGAACTCGACGAGCGACTGCCCACGTTGATGACGACGTTCTCCGCCGCCGGCTCGTCGCAGCCGGATCGTGCGGCCGGTCACTGCTTGGGCTCCATCCGCAGCGTGGCCCCGTCGGACACGCTCCAGCTGCGGCCGGAACCGATCGGCGTGATGCCGTTGTAGATGTACCCGATCTGCACGCCGACGATGTCGAGCCCGGCCGCGATCGCGTCGTGGCGCGCGGTCTGCGGATAGCCTTCGCCGCCGACGAGCGTGTACGGCTGGTCGACGTTGCCCGGGCAGTCCAGGGTCCCGGTCCGCGTGTAGTGGTTCACGACGCCGGGCACGGGGTCGCCGTTCGAGTCCGACTGGAAGATGTCGACGAACGTGATCTTCGTCTTGTCGATCGGCACCGTCAGAGCCGTCTCGATCGCCTTGAGGATCGTGCAGTCGGCACCGTCGTTGGCCCCGGCCTCGGCGGCCGCGCTCACGCCCTGCCGCGCGGCGAACTGGACGGTCAGGATGTTGTTGTACAGGAAGCCGTACTCGATCATGAACATCAGGAGCAGGACGAAGATCGGCAGGACCAGCGCGAACTCGACGAGACCCTGACCATCCTCCCGCGCCCGCCGGGGGCGGGCGCCGCTCCGTCCAAGACCATTCCGTCGCACGTCCGCTCCACTGGAACCCATCGGGCACGCCCACGACCGTGGCCCTCACCCGACCCGGAGCCGAGCATGGCAGCCGGCGGCCATCGTTTCGAGCGGCTCTTTCGTTCGGCCGGGACGTTCCACTCGTACCGCCCGCCCCTCGTCCGAACGGCAGAACGCCTGTTCTGTTCCTGCCGAACCGTGTACCCTTTGGAGCATGCCCGACTTCCAGCTCGTCGCCGACTTCTCCCCGACGGGCGACCAGCCCGCGGCCATCGAGCGGCTGTCCGCCGGGTTGGCCAAGGGGATGCGCAATCAGACCCTGCTCGGGGCGACCGGTACGGGCAAGACGTTCACCCTCGCGCACACCATCGCCACCCACAACAAGCCGACGCTCGTGCTCGCCCATAACAAGACCCTGGCGGCCCAGCTCTACTCCGAGTTCCGCTCGTTCTTCCCGAACAACGCGGTCGAGTACTTCGTGAGCTACTTCGACTACTACCAGCCCGAGGCGTACCTGCCCCGGTCGGACACGTATATCGAGAAGGATTCGAGTCGGAACGACGAGATCGACAAGCTGCGCCACGCCGCGACCCACGCGCTGTTCGAGCGTCGGGACGTGATCATCGTCGCCAGCGTCAGCTGCATCTATGGCCTGGGTGCGCCGGTCGATTACGGAGCGACCGTGCTCCATCTCCGGGTCGGCGGCCAGTACCGCCGCGACGCCGTCCTCCGCCACCTCGTCGACCTCCAGTACCAGCGCAACGACACGGCCATCCAGCGAGCACGGTTCCGGGTCCGGGGCGACACCCTCGAGCTCCAGCCCGCGTCGGAAGACCGCCTCGTCCGGGTCGAGTTCTTCGGCGACGAGGTGGAGCGGATCACCGAGATCGACCCGCTCACCGGCGAGATGCTCGCCGAGCGCAAGGAAGTCAACGTCTACCCGGCCACCCACTTCGTGACCCCCGCCGACAAGCTCGGCGAAGCGATCGCCGACATCGACGCGGAGATGGAGGAGCGGGTCGCCCAGATGGAGGCGGAGGGGCGGGTCCTCGAGGCCGCCCGGCTTCGACAGCGGACGACGTTCGACCTCGAGATGATGCGTGAGCTCGGGTACTGCTCGGGCGTCGAGAACTACTCGCGCCACCTGTCCCGGCGAGCCGCCGGCAGCCGGCCGTGGACGCTCCTCGACTACTTCCCGCCCGACTGGCTCCTCGTCGTCGACGAGAGCCACATGTCCATCCCCCAGGTCGTCGGGATGTACAAGAACGACCGGACCCGCAAGGAGATCCTCGTCGACTTCGGATTCCGCCTGCCGTCCGCGCTCGACAACCGGCCGCTGACCTTCGAGGAGTTCGAGTCGAGCGTCAACCAGGCCATCTACATGAGCGCGACCCCGGGCCCGTACGAGCTGGAGCGCAGCCAGCAGATCGTCGAGCAGTTGATCCGTCCGACCGGGGTCGTCGACCCGGCGATCAGCGTCCGGCCGACGGACGGACAGATCGACGACCTGCTCGAGGAGATCCGCGGCCGGGTCGAGCGGGGCGAGCGGGTCATCGTCACGACCCTGACCAAGAAGATGGCCGAGGACCTGACCGACTACCTCCGCGAGCTCGGGGTCAAGGTCCAGTACCTCCATTCGGAGGTCGACACGCTCGAACGGGTCCAGATCCTGCGCGACCTCCGGCTTGGCGTGTTCGATGTCCTGGTCGGGATCAATCTCCTGCGCGAAGGGATCGACCTGCCCGAGGTGACGCTGGTCGCGATCCTCGACGCCGACAAGGAAGGCTTCCTGCGCAGCGCCTGGTCGCTCGTCCAGATGATCGGCCGGGCGGCCCGCAACACCGGCGGCGAGGTGGTCATGTACGCCGATACGATCACCGAGTCGATGCGCGCGGCGATCGACGAGACCGACCGCCGCCGAGCCGTCCAGGTCGCCTACAACACCGCCCACGGGATCGAGCCCACGACGATCGTCAAGGAGATCCACGACATCAACGAGCGCCTGCGCTCGGTCGCCGAGGCCACCGAGGTCTACCGGCCTGGATCGGCCGCCCGGGCGCCGGCCGAGCTGGCGGCCTGGAGCAAGGCCCAGGTCGAGCGCGTGGTGGCCCAGATGGAGGCCGAGATGAAGGCGGCGGCCAAGCAGCTCGAGTTCGAGCGGGCGGCCGCCCTGCGCGACGAGATCCAGACGATCCGACTGCGGGTGCTCGACGAGGACGCGTCGACGATCGTCGCGCGGGCGGCGGAGGCGGCGGCCCGGACGCCGACGGGGCGCCGTGAGGGCTCGAGCCCCGAGCCGGCAAGGCGGCGTGGCCGATTCCCGGAGAAGCGCGAGGTCCCGAGCGCGATGGAGATCACCAGTGTCGCCGTGCTGCCGGCCGCCGAGGAGCCGGTCGCCCCGCCACCGGCGGACGGCGGCGAAGGCGGTCCCGACCCGGACTCGGCCGAGGGCGGGACCGCGGCGGACTGGCTGCCCGGGATCCGCGACGAGCACGACGAGCAGACCGGCTGGCAGGCGCGCTGGCTCGACCGGCCGACCTGGGACCGCACGGTCACGCCGAACATCCGCCACCGGACAGGGGCGCGATCCGGTCGTCGCCGCACCCGCTGAACGCCCCGCCCGACCGGCCGTGGGCGGTGGATCGGCCGGACGCGACGGCCTGTGGCGGTGCTCGACGCCAGGGCGCCGGTCCGATCAGCGGTCGCGGACCGCGAGCCAGCCGAGAGCGAGCGCGAAGAACGTGGCGGCGATAGCGACGACGGGGGCGAGGATGCCGCCCGTTCCCGAGGCGACCGAGAGCCACGAAGCGACCGCCGCGAACGCGGTGAACGCGATCGCGGCGAGGTTCTGGACCGCGATCGGCTGATAACCGGCCGCGCGGAGCTCGAGGACAAAGGCGACCGCGTACCCGAGGCACGCGGAACCGGCCATCCGGAAGATCCAGACGTCCGTCCCGACGAGGCCGAAGGCACTCGCGAACGTCACCGGGGCGACGATCGGCAGCAGCCCGAACACGGCGGCCGAAAGGGTCGCCAGGCCGATGACGATGCGGCTCGGCTGATCCAGGCCGCTCCCCGGGAGCATCGGCGTCCCCTCGTCCCGGCGCAGCCAGTAGCCGGCAGGTACGGCGAACGCGACGGCCGCGAGGAGAACGACGAAGACGACCGGATGATCGTCCCCGCCCACGATCGTGACCGCGCAACTCACGGCGACCGCGGTCGCGAACGTCAAGGTGGCGGCGGTCGGGATGCGCAGGTCCGGCCAGCGTTTCCGACCGGCGAGCGCGACGAGCGCCGCGATCAGATAGCCCGCCGTGGCAGCGCCCGCGAGGCGATAGATGTACGGGTCGTCCCCGCTGTACCCGGTCGCGCCGGCGAACGTGGCGGGGAGTCCGAGGGGGATCACGCCGAACACGATCGTGGCGAGCGCCTG
Organism: uncultured Chloroflexia bacterium; assembly: GCA_963719285.1. Taxonomy (GTDB): domain Bacteria; phylum Chloroflexota; class Limnocylindria; order Limnocylindrales; family CSP1-4; genus C-114. The sequence continues at coordinate 725,574 of CAVRBO010000001.1, read as the reverse complement.
CACCCCGAGGAGGAGCCGGAATGCCGGCCGGCTCGCCTGGTCGGACGCGCCGAACCCCGGGGACCGGGTCCTCATCGTCGTGCTCCTCCTCGCCCCGACGGGCGTCTGCCGCAGTGCCGGCGGCTGGGCCAGATGATGCGCCTGATCGGCGGGTCCGGGTGCTCTTCCGCGCACCGTCCTCGCGAGCCGCCGGGGTCCGCGCGGCGTACGATGCCGGCCATGACCGACCGACCGATCCGCGTCTGGCTCGAGCCCGGCTACGACTACGGCCGGTTCGGCGCGTGGGCGCTGGACCTGCCGGGGTGCGCGACGTGGGCCGACGACCGCGCGGCGGCGCTGGCTGCCGTCCCGGGCGTCGTGCGCTCGTTCGAGGCGTGGCTCGTCCGCCACGGCGAGCGCGAGCCGGCCCCGATAGGCCCCGCGCTCGAGGTGGTCGAGGAAGTCCCGCCCCGCTGGGTCGGCGAGGACGAGATCAACCCGCTGTTCGGGCCGGAGCGCGACGCGATCACCGCCGACGGCCTCGCCCTGGGCATCCGTCGCCTGGACGCTGCGCGGGTGGATCTGCTCGAGCTCCTCGATCGGCTCGCGGTGCCGTCGACGGGAGAGTCCGGGATCTCGCGCCGGCAGCGCGACCGGTCCGCCGAGCGGCCCGCCCTCGCCGTCGCCCGCCACATCGGATCCGCGGAGGTGTGGCTGTCCGGGCGGCTCGAGCGGACGGCCCGCTACAACGGTCCGGGCCCCGACGACGACCTGCGCGCCTACCTGTCGGCCACCCATGCGTGGGCGATCGAGCTGCTCAGGTCCGTCGGCGAAGCCGAGCCGGCCCGCCTCGTCACCGACAGCCGGGGCGAGGAGTGGACCCCGGCGAAGTCGATGCGCCGGCTCGTCTTCCACGCGCTCGATCATCTCGCCGAGCTGGCTCGCGGCGCCGCGGCGTAGGTGACCGGACGCCGGCCACCCGGCCCCGGGGTCGGCTCAGGCCGTTCCGGGCGGGAAGAAGCGGGGGAGGAGCGCGCGATCGGAGTCGAGGAGGGCCTTGAGCAACGGCTCGGCCGTGATCAGGTCCGGGACCAGCGGGTTCGCGACCAGGGCCCTGAGTGCCTCGCGCCGATCCCCGCTCAGCGCCGCCGCGATCGTCAGCTCCTCGAACGCCTTCATCGCCTGGACCAGGCCGCGCATGTCGGGCGCGAGCGGTTCGAGGGGCAGGGGATGGGCGCCATCGCGGTCGATCCGCGCCGGGATCTCGACCACCGCGTCGTCCGGAAGGTCCGGCAGAGCGCCGCCGTTGCGGACATCGACGACCTGGACGTCGCCGGTCCCGGCATGGAGCGAGGCGATGAGCTGGGCGGCCGCCTCGCTGTAGAAGGCGCCTCCCCGGCGTTCGAGCAGGGCGGGCTTCGTGACCAGGTTCGGGTCGCGGTAGAGCTCGAGGAGACCGCGCTCGATCTCCATGACCTCCTCCGCCCGGGTCCTGCCGATGCCCTGCGCCTCGACCTTGTCGGAGGTGAGGTAGTAGTAGGCGAGGTAGTAGGAGGGAACGGCACCCTGGGCGAGGATCAGCTCGGCGGGCAGGCCGGTCTCGTCGGCGAGCTCTTCGGGAGCCGTGGCCAGCATCTCCGGCAGGCGGTCCACGCCATCCACGAAGATCGCCCGTTCCCAGGTGAGGTGGTTCAGGCCCACGTGCTCGAGCTGGACCCGCGACGGATCGACCCCGAACCGCTTGGCGAACCGGCGCTGGAAGCCGATCGCGACGTTGCACAGGCCGATGGCCCGATGGCCGGCGTCCAGGAGGGCCTGGGTCACGATCCCGACCGGATTGGTGAAGTCCACGATCCAGGCGTCCCTGGCGGCGCGTCGTTCCACGAGTTCGGCGAGGTCGAGGACGACCGGGACGGTCCGGAGCGCCTTGGCGAAGCCGCCCGGGCCGGTCGTCTCCTGGCCGACGCAGCCGAACCGGAGCGGGATCGTCTCGTCACGCAGCCGGGCGGCCTGGCCGCCGACGCGGAGCTGGACCACCACGAAATCGGCGCCATCGATGGCGGCGTCCCGATCGGTCGTCGTCACGAGGCGGCCGCTCCAGCCGCGATGGTCGAGCATCCGGCGGGCGAGCCCACCGACGACGTCGAGCCGGTCGGTATCGATGTCGAGGAGCACGAGCTCGTCCACCCCGAGTCGCTCCTCGCGGGTCGCGAACCCCTCGACCAGTTCCGGGGTATACGTGCTGCCGCCGCCGACGACGGCGATCTTCACGCCCACCGACCTGGCCTGTCGTGGGTTCGGCAAAGGTCCACGGCCCGACCACCCTCCCGTGTCCTCAGCTGGATCGGCGCCTTGACACCAGGACGCCCACGACCCATCTTGCTTATAACTATAGCAGCAACCATCGCGCGCTCGACCCACGACGCGCGAGCGGTCCGGCGGTCGGAGGTGACGGGATGCGGGTCGCGCTGACGTTCGACGCGGAGCACCCCGACCGTCCCCACCGGCCCGGTGTGCAGGAGGGGATCCTCGACGTCCTTGCCGGCCGAGCCGTCCGGGCGACGTTCTTCCTGCAGGGCCGCTGGGTCGAGGCGTTCCCCGAGACGGCCCGCCGGATCGCGCGGGACGGGCATGTCGTCGGCAGCCACTCCTTCTATCACGCGCGCATGCCGCTCCTCTCGGACGCCGGGATGGCCACCGATATCGAGGCTGCCGAGGCCGCGATCCGGGACATCGTGGGCGTCGATCCGCGACCGTGGTTCCGCTGCCCGTTCTTCGCCGGGAGTGACGATCCGCGCGTCCTCGACATCCTCGCGGCCCATGGGTATCGCGAGGTCCGCTCCGACATCGTCCTCGACGACTGGGATCCCACGCGGACCGCGGACGCGATCGCCGCCGATGCGATCGCAGCCGTCCGGGCCGGTACGGGCGACCAGGTGATCCTGTTCCACACCTGGCCCCCACAGACGCTCGACGCGCTCCCGTCGATCGTCGACGGGCTGCGGGCCGACGGCGCCGAGTTCATCACGGTCGCGGACCTGCCCGCGGACGGCCCAGCCCATCGGGGGCCGTTCGCGACCGGGAGCGCGGCGCCATGACCGGGCGGCCCGCGGTCCTCGCGCTGGACGTCGGCAACTCGAAGACGGACCTCGCGATCGTGGCGCTCGACGGATCGGTCCTGGGCGCGGTCCGCGGCCCGAGCGGCTCGCACCAGGCGGTCGGCCTCGACCGGGCCATGGCGACGCTCCGTCACCTCTCGAGCGCGGCGGCCCGGCAGGCGGGATTGCCGGCCGGTGGGGTGATCGCCCCGCTGGGGGCCTTCTGCATGGCCGGCGTGGACACGCCGCGTGACGAGCGACGGCTGCGGCGGGCGCTCGTGGCGGCGGGCCTCGCGACGGAGTTCTTCCTCCGCAACGACACGTTCGCGGTGCTCCGGGCGGGCGCGCGCGACGGCTGGGGCGTGGCCGTCGTCGCCGGCGCCGGGACGAACGGGGCGGCGATCGGCCCGACCGGCCGGATCGCCCGCTTCGGCGGTCTCGGTGACATCTCCGGCGACTACGAGGGTGTCGGCTTGCACGCGCTCCGGGCGGCCGCTCGCGGCCGCGACGGGCGCGGCCCGCGCACGTCGCTCGAGCGTCTCGTGCCCGCCCACTTCGGCCTCCGCCGGCCCGCCGACCTGACCGTCGCGCTGTATCGCCACCGGATCCACCAGGACCGGCTGCGGGAGCTCCCGCCCATCGTCTACGCGGCCGCAGCCGCTGGAGACCCCGTCGCCCTCGCCATCGTCGACGAGCTCGGCGACGAGATCGTCGCCTTCGCCACGGCGGCGATCCGCCGGGTCGGAGCCGTTCGTCGAGAGGTGGACGTCGTCCTTGCCGGCGGACTCGTCCGATCGCGCGACCCGCGCCTCATGGCCCGCGTCGAGCACGGCATCCGGTCGGTTGCCCCCCACGCGCGGATCGTGGTCCTGGACCGGCCACCCGTCCTGGGTTCGGCCCTGCTCGGCCTGGACCGACTCGCCCAGGGCGGGATCAGCCCGACGGTCGTCCGGGAGCGCCTGCGGGACGAGCTGACGGACGACCGGCTCGAACGGGTCGCCGCCGCGGGCTGAACCGCCGGTGGGCCGGCGCCGTCGCCGGCCCGGCGCGTGAGAACACCTGTTCCATTCCAACGATTCCGGTTAGACTGGGCGGACGATGCCGCAGGACCGGATCCTCGTTCGCGGTGCCCGCGAACACAACCTCAAGGACATCACGGTCGCGTTCCCGCGCGACCGGCTCGTCGTCATCACCGGCCTGTCCGGGAGTGGCAAGTCGAGCCTCGCCTTCGACACGATCTATGCCGAGGGCCAGCGCCGCTATGTCGAGAGCCTGAGCGCCTACGCCCGGCAGTTCCTCGGCCAGATGGAGAAGCCCGATGTCGACGCGATCGACGGGCTCTCGCCGGCGATCTCCATCGATCAGAAGGGCGCCTCGCGCAACCCGCGTTCGACCGTCGGGACCGTGACCGAGATCTACGACCACCTGCGGCTCCTGTTCGCGCGCATCGGCCACCCGCACTGCCCGAACGGTCACGAGATCGAGCGCCAGTCGGTCCAGCAGATCGTCGACCAGGTCCTCGCGCTGCCGGAGGGGACCCGGCTCGTCGTCCTCGGGCCGCTGATCAAGGACCGCAAGACGGAGGGCGACCGGGTCTTCGAAGGGGCCCGCCGTCAGGGCTTCGTCCGGGTCCGGGTGGACGGCGAGACGATGGACCTCGCCGACACGCGGCCGCTCGACAAGTACAAGCGCCACACGATCGAGGTCGTCGTGGATCGCTATGTCGTCCGCCACGCCGAGGCGCCCGAGGGCGCGCCGCGCGACGCGGTCACCGGCCGGCCGCTCGACGAGAAGGGCGTGCCGATCCCGGATCCGGACGCGACCCGCCTGGCCGACAGCGTGGAGACCGCCCTCCGGCTGGGCGAGGGGATCGTCGTCATCGCACCCGTGCCGCGGGACGGGGAGGAACCCCAGTTCGACGAGCGCCGCTACTCCGAGAAGTTCACCTGCCCGTACGACGGGTTCACGATGGACGAGCTCGAGCCGCGCAACTTCAGCTTCAACTCGCCCCACGGTGCCTGTCCGGCCTGTACCGGCCTCGGGTCGCGCCTCGAGATCGACCCGGACCTGCTCATCCCGGACAGGGGCAAGAGCCTGCGCCAGGGCGCCCTCGCGCCGTGGGCGCGCCTGCCGATGGAGGAGTCCTGGCGCTCGAAGATCATCGAGGCGATCTGCAAGGCCCACGACTGGGACTACGACGCGCCGGTCCGCGACCTTCCGGCTGCGGCCCTGGAGTACCTCCTCCGCGCGCCGAAGGACGAGCGGGTCGTCATCGGCTACCGCCACGAGCGCGGCGAGAATACGTACACCGCGACCTTCGAGGGCCTGATCAACAACCTCGAACGGCGCTACCGCGAGACCGAGTCGGAGTACATCAAGACCGAGCTCGAGAAGTTCATGGTCTCGCGGCCGTGTCCGACCTGCGGGGGCAAGAAGCTCCAGCCCGGCCCGCTGGCGGTCAAGATCGACGCACGAAGCATCAGCGACATCGCCGAGCTGTCGGTGACCGAGGCGCTCCAATGGGTCTCGGGCCTGCCCGCGCTCATCAACGAGCGCGAGCGGACGATCGCCCGCCAGCTGCTCAAGGAGATCGCCGGACGGCTCGGCTTCCTGGTCGACGTCGGGCTCGATTACCTCACGATCGACCGGACGAGCGTCACGCTGTCCGGCGGCGAGGCCCAGCGGATCCGCCTGGCGACCCAGATCGGGACGACCCTCATGGGCGTCCTGTACATCCTCGACGAGCCCACGATCGGGCTCCACCAGCGCGACAACGCGAAGCTCATCGCGACGCTCACCCGGCTGCGCGACCTCGGCAACACGGTCCTCGTGGTCGAGCACGATGAGGAGACGATCCGGACCGCGGACTGGGTCCTGGACATCGGGCCGGGGGCGGGAGAGCACGGCGGCGAGGTCATCGCCAACGGGCCGCTGGAGGTCGTGCTGGCCGAGCCTCGCTCGATCACCGGCGCGTACCTGCGCGGCGAACGGGCGGTGCCGATCCCCGCCCGCCGCCGGACGGGCAGCGGCAAAGAGCTCCGTGTCCGTGGCGCCCGCGAACACAACCTGCGCAACGTCGACGCCGCGTTCCCGCTCGGTTGCTTCGTGGCGGTGACCGGGGTGTCGGGTTCGGGCAAGAGCACGCTCGTGACGGACATCCTCTACCGGTCGCTGGCCAAGCAGCTCAACGGGGCGCGCGACGAGCCCGGCAAGCACGATGCCGTCGAGGGCGTCGAGCACATCGACAAGATCATCGAGATCGACCAGAGCCCGATCGGCCGGACGCCGCGTTCCAATCCGGCCACGTACACGGGCCTGTTCGGGACGATCCGCGAGCTCTTCGCCGGCGTTCCGGAGAGCCGTGTCCGCGGCTACGGGCCGGGGCGGTTCAGCTTCAACGTCAAGGGCGGCCGTTGTGAGAACTGCAAGGGCGACGGGATCCTGAAGATCGAGATGCAGTTCCTGCCGGACGTGTACGTCCCGTGCGAGGTGTGCAAGGGCCAGCGCTACAACCGCGAAGCGCTGGAGATCCACTACAAGGGCCGCTCCATCGCCGACGTCCTCCAGATGACGATCGAGGAGGCGCTCGACTTCTTCAGCCCGGTTCCGGCCATCCGCTCGAAGCTCCAGACGCTCAACGACGTCGGGCTGGGCTATGTCCACCTCGGCCAGCCAGCGACGACGCTGTCCGGCGGCGAGGCGCAGCGGGTCAAGCTCGCGACCGAGCTCTCGCGCCGGGCCACGGGTCGGACCCTGTATGTCCTCGACGAACCCACCACCGGGCTCCACTTCGCCGACGTCCACAAGCTGCTCGAGGTCCTCCACCGGCTCGTGGACGGCGGGAACACGGTCGTCGTCATCGAGCACAACCTCGATGTCATCAAGACCGCCGATCGGATCATCGACCTGGGTCCGGACGGTGGGCTTCGGGGCGGCCGGGTGATCGCATCGGGGACCCCGGAAGAGGTCGCGGCCACGCCCGGCTCGGCGACCGGCGAGTACCTGACCCGGGTCCTGCGCGGCGAGCCGCTGATCCCCCTGTCGGCGATCACGTTCGCCGAGGAGGCCGGTCGCGGCCGGTCGCCGGGTGGCGACGGCGATGGGACCGGAGCGGCGGTCCCGATCGCGCCGAGCCGCAAACGGGCCGCCGCGGCCGCACGCTAGCGATGGCCGCGGGCTTCGATCCCGACGACGGTCGGCCTCCCGCGCGGCACGAGATCCCGCGCATCGACGAGGCAGCTCTCGAGGCCGCCCGGTTGGCGGACCGGCTGGTCGAGGCGGCGCGGAGCGTCGGGATCGTGCGTTGGGCGGACTTCCTCGCGCCGTTCCCGGAGCGGTTACGCGACGAGGAACCGGCGGCGCTCCGCAAGACCGCGCTGGCGGCCCGGGCGGCCTATGGCCCGCGCGACTCGATCCGTGACGCGTTCGCGGACGACCTGACCCTGCCGTTCCTCGCCGCGCTCGACCGCCTTCTGAAGGTCCTCGCCCGCCACCGGATGCGGGCCGACTAGCGCGCTCGGCGAGGGTCGTCCGCCGCCGACCCGAGCACGGACGACCGCGCCGAACGAGTCGACAAGCATCGCGCCGGCCGCGGAGCCCGACAAGGCCCAACGGCCCTCTATTCCGGTCCGCCTGGCCCCTGCAGCCCGACCCGTCGGAAGCCGACAGTGCCCGAAACGCCAGCAGGGAAGGGAAGCGTCCCCATGGGCTACCGCATCGACGTCGATCAGGGCGGCTGCATCAACTGCGGGATCTGCATGGACGTCTGCCCGGTCGAGGCCCTGGACATGAGCCGGCCCAGGCGCGACGGCGTCGAGGGCGGGCGTCCGCTGCCCTGGATGATGGAGCACCCGACCCAGGTGGGCGAGTGCGTGGGCTGCAGCGTCTGCGTCGAGGAATGTCCGACCCACGTCATCACCCTCGCGGTCCACTCGGGGCCGACGCCACTCGCTCCGCGCCAGGGTCCGATCGCCCGGCCGTCGCACGCGACCGCCGAAGGTGGCTGGATCCCGCTGTCGGCGGTCACGCGCGAGGTCCTCAAGCCCGACCACGTCTCGCCGTGGGGCGGAACCTACGGCCCTTCCAAGGCGGCCCGCGCGGGCGACGACCGCGCCCCTTGCCAGGTGGCCTGCCCGGCCGGCACCGACGCCGGCCGATACGTCGGCCTCATCGGTCAGGGGCGCTACGACGAGGCCTATGCCGTCAGCGCGGAGGTCAACCCCTTCCCGTCCGTGTGCGGCTGGATCTGCACCGCACCCTGCGAGGCGGCCTGTCGACGGGGCACGCTCGACGAACCGATCGCCATCCGGACGCTCAAGCGGTTCGCGGTGGAGCACGGCAAACTGCCGCCGGTGCCGGCCCCGCCCGTCCGTCGGGATGCGAAGGTCGCGATCGTGGGCGGCGGCCCGGCGGGCATGTCGGCGGCGTACTACCTGGCCCGACTCGGCTATCCGGTGACGGTCTTCGAGGCGATGCCCGTGCCTGGCGGCATGATGGCGATCGGGATCCCCGAGTACCGCCTGCCGCGGGACGTCCTGCGCGCCGAGATCGACCGCATCCTGGGCCTCGGGGTGGAGCTCCTGCTCGACCGCGCGATGGGCCGGGACTTCAGCCTCGCCGACCTCGAGAGGAACGGATACCGGGCCGTGTTCCTGGCCACCGGCGCATCGAAGAGCCGGCGCCTGGGGGTGCCCGGCGACGACCTCCACGGCGTCATACCCGCGACCCTGTTCCTCAAGCAGGTCAATCTGGGTGAGGGTCCGCGGCTGTCCGGTGACGTCGTCGTCGTCGGCGGCGGCAGCACCGCGATGGATGCCGCCCGGTCCGCCATCCGAAGCGGGGCGGAACGCGTGACGGTCCTCTACCGGCGAGGGCGCGCGGAGATGCCCGCCCAGGCCGAGGAGATCGAGGCGGCCGAGCGCGAAGGCGTCGTCATCCGCGAGGCAGTCGCCGTCGAATCCGTGAGCGGCGAGGCCCAGGCGGTCACGGCCATCCGTGGCATCCGCCAGCGGCCGACCGAGCGGTCGGATGGGGGCCGCCTGGCTTACGAGCCGATCCCGGGAGGTGCCACGGAGTTCCCGGCGTCCTCGGTCCTCGTGGCGATCGGCGAGGAGCCGGATCCGTCGATCCTGCCGGAGGGCGCCGGGATCGAGATCAGCGGCTGGGCCGGCATCGTCGCCGATCCGCGGACGTTCGCGACCGGCCGGCCCGGCGTGTTCGCCGGCGGCGACGTCGTCTCCGGCCCCAAGACCATCATCGACGCCGTCGCCGCGGGCCGGCGGGCCGCCGCATCGATCCATGAGTATCTCGCCGAGGTGCCGGACGGGGACGCCGCGATCTTCCGAACGGTGCGCTTCCCGACCCCGCGGGAGCGCACCCTCGAACTGGACATCTCGGTCCAGCCTCGGGCCCACGCCCCGCTGCCCGTCGTGGCACTCGACTCATTCCGGGCCGGTCAACAGGGGTTCCCCGAAGCGATGGCCCGCGCGGAGGCGCGGCGGTGCTTCCGGTGCGACGCGATCACGGGGTGTCCCAGCGTCACGGTGGCCGCAGGCCGCGGTCCGACCGACCGACATGCACAGGCCGGCGTGCCCGCGAGCGCGTCGTTCGTAGGAGGTGGACGGTGACTCCGGATCAGGTATCAGGTGTCTTCGACGCGGGCGAGGGCTTCCTCGAGGGGACGATCGCCGCGGCTCTCGTCGCGCTGTGGCTCCTCGTCGTGGCGCTACACGTGGCGCGGCCGTACATGGTCAAGAATCTGCGCAAGTTCAGCCTGCGCCTCGGCGCCGACCTGTGGTGGATCGTCTACGTCGCCCTGCGCGACATCCTGCTCGTGCAGGTCTTCCTGGGCAGCTTCATCTTCTTCTACCCCGATGTCGTGGCCGGCAAGGACCTGCCGATCACTGGCGGACTCGCGGCCGTCTGCGCCTTCGCGGTCATGCTCGTCAAGCTGATGACCCGAGGCGATGCGGACCTGCGCTGGTTCCGCATCCAGACGTTCCTGCTCGGCCTCGGCGCGACGCTCTACCTGGTGCCCTACATCCTGGGTGTCCAGGTGACCGAGATCGGGTCGGACTTCTCGAACCAGCTCGCCTCGGTGCTCGTGTCGTCCCAGAACCCGACCGTCGCCCTGGCCCTGTGCTACCTGTCCGGAGTGCTGGTCGGGGCCATGGCCGTCGTGGCGGTCGTCTACAACCTGCGTCAGACCACGGTCCGCCGCCCGCCGGCGCCGTCTCAGTCCGAGGAGCCCCACCGATGACTGCCGACGAACTCGCGAATGCACTGACCAGTGGCGGCGCCGGCTGGCTCGTCCTGTCGGTCGCCGCGATCCTGCCGATCCTCTGGGCGTTCACCCTGGTGCTCCATTTCGCCCGCCCGTACATCATCCGGTTCCTCGGGACGCTGACCCTTCGCTTCGGCGGCGACGTGTGGTGGCTGTCGTATGTCCTGATCCGGGACGGGCTCATGGTCGTCACCCTCGCCCTGAGCATGATCTTCCTCATGCCGAACCTGTACATCGGCCTGGGATTGCCGATCACCGCGCCCCTGGCCACCGTGGTCCTGCTGTGGGCCCTGGCGGTCAAGCTCACCCGTGACTCCGACGACGACCCCCAGGCGTTCCGGCTCGTGAGTGTCCTGATGGTCGTCGCCTCGGTGCTCTACATCGTCCCCCAGATCTACGGCCTCGAGGCGGCCGACCAGGTCGACGCGCTCGATTCGGTCGCCGGTCTCGGTTGGGTGCCGGGCGCCCTGTCCGCGAGCGACGGCGCCGGCGCCGTCAGCGACTGGGCCTGGCCGATCCTCAACGTCAGCCTGGTCCTCGTCGCCGCGACGGCCGCCTTCCTGTTCGGGCGCTTCGTGATGCGCCTCGGTCGACCCGACGAGGAGGAGGACGCCGCCTGATCGCCGTTCGGCGCCCGGCGGGCCGCGGGTGGAGGGCAGCTCGTCGGGACCGAACGCCTCGCCGAGGAACGGCGAGGCGACGTCAGGATCGAAGCTGAGGGTCAGTGTCCGGCGCGCCCGCGTCCAGGCGACATAGGCCAGCCGGCGCTCCTCTTCGAGGGCCCGCACGGGATCCTCGGCCTCGCCGATCGCACGGCCGCTCGGGAACCGGCCGGCCTCCATCCCGAGGACCGCCACGTGGTCGAACTCGAGACCCTTCGTGGCATGGGCCGTCGCCAGGCTTAGCGTGGCATCGTCGGTCCGCAGCCGCGCGAGCAGGTCGCGTCGCTCGGCGACGGCCGTGGCGAGGGCATCCAGGTCCGGGTAGGGCGACGCCCAGGCGAGGAGGGCCGAGGCGACTTCGCGGCCGGTGAATGCCTGGTCGATCGCATCGGTCTCGACCGCGGCGGTCCGCGCCACGACGCGGCCGAGGCGGGCCAGGAGGGGCAGCCGGGGGTCCGTCGCCGCCGTCACCGCGAGCAGGGCGTCGAGACGCGGGTCGTCGAGCGGGGTCGCGACCCGGTCGGCGCGGAACGGGAGCCGCCGCTCCAGCGCCACCACGAGCGCGGGCAGGAGCTCGCGATTCGTCCTGGCCAGGAACGCCCGCGTCCCGCCGTCGTCCGGCCAGGCATCCAGGATGCGTCCGACCCGCTCGACCTCATCCGCACCGTCCGGCGCGAGAAGGAGCCGGCCGGTCGCACCCGGGCGGGCCGTCACCTTCTTGGCGAAGCGCTCGCGATTACGCTCGACGAGGCGGACGGCTCGCTCAACGACCGGCCCTGGACAACGGTAGTTCGTGACCAGGTCCACCCGGCGGAGACCCGGCAGCGATCCGGCCAGCTCCAGGACGCGTCGGACGTCGGCGAGCCGCCAGCCGTAGATGGACTGGTCGTCGTCGCCGACCAGGAAGATCCGGTGTTCGGGCGCTGCGAGGAGCAGGGCGAGCCGGAGCTGGCTCCGGTCGACGTCCTGGACCTCGTCGACCAGCAGGTGCGTACAGGCGACGTGCCAGCGGGCGAGGACGGCCGGCTCGGCCTCGAGCAGCCGCACGGTGCGGGCGACGAGATCGTCGAAGTCGAGACCACCGAGCCGCTCGATCGCGCGTTCGTAGGCTACGAACGCCCGCCCGACGGGCCCGGGATCGGGATCGGCGGCGACCTCGTCGACGGTGACCCCCAGGTCGAGCTTGAGCCGCGAGAATGCGTCGTCGAGCCGGCGCAGGACCGCGGGACTGGCCCCCGGAGCGACGTCGCGGAGCACTGCGATCCGGTCCACGAGGGGCTCGACCGACCGGCCGGCCGAGCGGAGGATCTCCAGCCCGAGCGCGTGGAACGTCCGCACGCGGACGGCTCCGGCCGGGACGCCGAGCGGCTCCAGCGCGCCGTCGAGCCGCTCCCCGAGCTCATCCGCGGCACGCTTGTTGAACGTGATGGCGGCGATCGTCGCGGGTTCAGCCCCACCGTCGATGAGCCAGGCGATCCGGGCGACGAGCGTCGTGGTCTTGCCGGACCCGGCCGGGGCGACGCACAGGATCGGCCCGGGCGGCGCCGTGGCCGCTGCGCGCTGGTCCGGCGCGAGCCGCGCGAGCCGCTCGACGAGCGCGGGATGACCGGCCATCGACCGAGTCTGGCCATCGGCCCTCACCCGGCGATCGCCGCGACTCCCACTGCGGGCACCATCGGATGCACCGCGCTAGCATCGGAGCGTGATCCCGGAGCTCCAGACGACCCTCGACAACCTGCCCGACCGACCCGGCGTGTACCTCATGAAGGACGCTCGCGGGGAGGTCATCTATGTCGGCAAGGCGCAGAGCCTCCGCAACCGGGTCCGGAGCTACTGGCAGAAGGGCACGACCGCCGGGGCGATGCACCTGATCCGCGAGGTCATCGACAAGGTCGCCGAGCTCGACTACACGATCACCGACTCCGACTCGGAGGCGTTCCTCCTCGAAGTCAACCTCATCAAGCGTCATCGGCCGCGCTTCAACATCCGGCTCAAGGACGACAAGAGCTACCCGTACATCAAGATCACCCTGGGCGACGACTTTCCGCGGGTGGAGCGGACACGCCGGCTCCCGAACGACGGGAGCCGCTACTTCGGGCCGTACGCGTCGGCGACCTCGGTGGACGAGTCCATGAACCTCGTCCGCCGGCTCTTCCCGTTCCGGACCTGCACGATCGACATCAGGGACGGCGTCCGGGCGCTCCAGCGGCCGTGCCTGCTGTACCACATCAAGCGTTGCCAGGGCCCCTGCATCCAGGCGATCGACAGGGACGCCTACCGGGCCGACATCACCCAGATCGAGCTCTTCCTCGAAGGCCGCCAGGAGACCCTGGTCAAGGCGCTCCGGTCCGAGATGACCGCCGCATCCGAGCAGCAGGCCTACGAGCGGGCCGCGGCGCTGCGCGACAAGGTCAAGGCGATCGAGCGGACGATGCAGAGCCAGAAGATGGCCGGCTTCGCTCGGACCGAACTGGACCTCCTCGGGCTGGCCCGCCAGGACAACCAGGCGGCGGTCCAGCTCTTCACCGTCCGGGATGGCAAGCTCCTGGGGCGTGATGTCTTCCTGCTCGAGGCGATGCGCGAGGCGACCGACGACGAAGTCCTCACGAGCTTCGCGGAGCAGTACTACGCCCGGGCGAGCTCGATCCCACGCGAGATCCTCGTCCCCCGCGCGCTGAGCGAGACGTCCGCACTCGAGGCGTTCCTCGCCGAGCGGCGCTCCGGGCCGGTCCACCTGAAGGTGCCGCGCCGGGGCGAGAAGCGCGAGCTCATGGAGCTGGCCGTCAGGAACGCGACCGAGACGCTCGCGCGCGAGCACGCGCGATGGCTGGCGGACCAGGGCCGGACGCTCGGGGCATTGGAGGAGCTCGGCCGCGGCGCTCGACCTGCCCGGGCCGCCGATGCGCATCGAGTGCTACGACATCAGCACGTTCCAGGGGGCCCAGTCGGTCGGCAGCATGGTCGTGTTCGAGGAGGGGCGGCCGCGTACCGGCGAGTACCGCCGCTTCCGGGTCCGGACGGTCCAGGGCCCGAACGACTTCGCCAGCCACCAGGAAGTGCTGACCCGGCGCTTCCGGCGCGCGAAGGCCGGCGACGAGGGCAGCGCCGAGGAGCTTCGCTGGAAGCTGCCGGACCTGGTCATCATCGACGGCGGCAAGGGCCAGGTCGCCGCCGCCAAGACCGTCCTCGACGAGCTCGGCCTGCACGACCTCCCGCTCGTGGGCCTGGCCAAGGAGCGCGAAGAGCTCTTCCTGCCGGGTGCCGGCGAGCCGATCCTCCTGCCGCCGACGTCCGGCGCCCTGTACCTCGTCCAGCGCCTTCGCGACGAAGCCCACCGGTTCGCGATCACCTATCACCGCGACCTGCGGGCGAAGGCGACGGTCCGCTCGGCGTTCGACGACTTGCCCGGCGTCGGCCCGAAGCGCAAGCGCGCGCTGCTGCGCGTGTTCGGTTCGGCCAAGCGGGTCCGGGAGGCCCCGGTCGAACAGATCGCCGCCGTTCCCGGGATCGGCCCCCGGCTCGCCGCGACGATCAAGGAGACGCTCGAGGCGTAGACCCCGGACGGCCGAGGGCCCGACGGCGGCCGCCCGGCGGCTCCTGTACACTCCGCCGCGATGCGTAGAGCCGCCCCCCTGTTCGTCGTCGTCTTCGGCGTGCTCGCCGTCTTCCTCGACCTCGTCGCCGTCCGCGTCCCGATCATCGGAGCGCAACCGGGCACCGTCGATTCGCGCAAGCTCGAGTGGAAGCTCGGGCTCGATCTGCAGGGCGGCTTCAGGGTCGAGTACCAGGCCCAGCAGGTGGGCGATCGCGTCCCCGACTCGAACGCGATGAGCACGATCCGCGACATCATCGAGCGCCGGGTGAACGCGACCGGCGTGGCCGAGCCGCTCGTCTACACGGTCGGCTCGGACCGCGTCGTGGTCGAGCTGCCGGGCGTCCAGGACGCCGAGGCGATCGAGAAGCTCGTCGGCACCACCGGGCGCCTCGACTTCGTGCCCCTGCCGGCGGCCACGTACGGCACCTATCCGAACGGCCCGACCGGTGTCGTGGACGGCCAGCCGCTGCCCACGACCGAGCCCGTCCTGTTCAGCGGCGACCAGATCGAAACGGCCAATCCGGCCACGGATCAGACGGGCCAGCGGGCGGTCTCGTTCACCCTCCGCGACCCGGGCAAGAGCCTGTTCGGCGATTTCTCGTCCAAGAACGTCAATCACTTCTTCGCGATCGTCCTCGACGGCAACGTCGTGTCCGCGCCGTACATCCGGGAACCCATCACCAACGGCACCGGCCAGATCAGCGGCAACTTCACGGCGGCCGACATGAACAACCTCGTGACCGTGCTCCGATACGGCTCGCTGCCATTCCCGATCGTGGCGATCACGAACGACCAGATCCCGGCCACGCTCGGTCGCGAGTTCCTCCATCAGACGCTGACGGCGGCCGCGATCGGCATCGCCCTCGTGTTCGTGTTCATGCTCATCTACTACCGCCTGCCGGGCGCCGTCGCGAGCTTCGCCCTCATCTACTACGCGGCGGTCGTGCTGGCGATCTTCCGGCTCATCCCGGTGACGCTGACTCTCGCCGGCATCGCGGGCTTCGTGCTCTCGGTGGGCATGGCCGTCGACGCCAACATCCTCATCTTCGAACGGTCCAAGGAGGAACTGCGCCTCGGCAAGCCCCTGGCGGCGGCCATCGAGGCGGGCTTCAACCGGGCCTGGAACTCGATCCTCGACTCGAACGTGTCGAGCCTGATCACGGCCGGCATCCTGTACTGGTTCGGCAGTTCCACGATCCGCGGCTTCGCGTTCGTGCTCATCATCGGCGTGCTGACCTCGATGTTCACGGCGATCACCGTGACCCGGACGGTCCTGCGGGTGGTGGTCCAGCGAGACTGGGCGCGCAAGGCGTCGCTGTTCGGAGTGCGCGAGGAAGAGTTCGTCGCCGGCCGGGCCGTCGGCCGTGGCCCGCTCCGGGGAGAGGCCCGCGGGCGTGTTTGACGTCATCGGGCGACGGCGCTGGTTCTACGCCTTCTCCCTCCTCATCACCATCCCCGGGTTCATCTTCATCCTCCTGACGCCCCTCACCGGCGACGCGGTCGGGATCAAGTTCTCGATCGACTACACGGGCGGGACGGAGTGGGAGGTCCGGTTCAAGGATGCGACGGTGACGTCCGACCGGATCCTGACCGTCCTCGTCGGCCAGGGCCTCGCCGACTCGACCGTGACGGCCTCGACGGACGGCTTCTTCGTCATCCGGACGCGCCCGATCGGCCTTCCGGTGCCGGTCCCCACGCCGACCCCGGTCCCCACGATCAAGCCCTCGGCGTCCGCCGACGCGAGCGCGTCGACCGGCGCGACCGCCTCCCCGAGCCCGTCCGCCCCGGCCTCCGCGTCGGCCAGCCCGTCCGCGTCGGCCTCCGCCGGTGCGTCCGGGTCGCCGAGCCCGAGCCCGTCCGCCTCGCCGTCGCCGTCACCGAGCGCGAGTCCCAGTCCGTCGCCGTCCGCGAGCCCGTCCGCCAGCCCCAGCCCGAGCCCGAGTCCCAGCCCGCCGCCCCTCGGCGGGACGACCATCCCGACGAGCGGCGAGATCGGCAAGCTCGCGTCCGCCCTCCAGACACAACTCGGGCCGATCGCCGAGCAGCGCCGCCTGACGACGGTGGGCCCGGTCGTGTCGGCGGACCTCATCGGCCAGGCGGTCCGGCTCATCTTCGCCGGGTCGCTCGGCATCCTCATCTGGATCACCGTCCGGTTCCGCGACTTCCGGTTCGGGGTCGCGGCGCTCACCGCCCTGCTCCACGACGTCATCGTGGTGCTCGGGATCTTCGCCGTGCTGGGGACGCTGTTCGGGACCCAGGTCGACGCGCTGTTCGTCACGGCGATGCTGACCGTCATCGGCTTCTCTGTCCACGACACGATCGTCGTGTTCGACCGGATCCGGGAGAACCGGGCACGGCACGCGGGCGAGCCCTTCGACCGGATCGTGAACCACTCGGTCCTCCAGACGCTCGGTCGCTCGATCAACACGAGCTTCACGGTCGTGCTCACACTCCTGGCCCTGTTCCTGTTCGGGGGCAGCGGCATCCGGACGTTCGTGCTGGCCCTGCTCATCGGCATCATCTCGGGCACGTATTCGTCGGTCTTCAACGCCAGCCCGATCCTGGTGAGCTGGCACGGCCGGGACGCGGCTCGCAAGGCGAGGGAGTCCGGCCGGGCGACGCGCCGAACGGCCTCCTGAGGAGGAAACGGCCACGGACCCGCAAGCGCCCCAGGAGATGTCCGCCGGCCGAGCGGCCGTCGTGGGATCGTCCGACCGACCGGCCGACGCGGCGGACGGAGCCGTAAGTGCCGGTAGAGCGTCCGATGCGACCATGGACCGGATGCTGACGCCACAGAATCGATGGACCTTCCCGGACCCGGTCGTGGTCCCGGCACTCCTGCGCGAGGATGGCGCGCGGCGTGGACTCACCACCCGAGTGCTGGAGGTCCTCGTCCGGCGGGGACTCCTCGACGACGGAGGTCTCGAGACCTTCCTCGCCCCGCCGGAGCGAGGGCTCCACGACCCGGCGCTGCTGCCCGACGCAGATCGGTTCCTCACCCGGATCACGAAGGCCCGCGCGGACGACGAGGGGATCCTCGTGTTCGGCGACTTCGACGCCGACGGGCTGACCGGGCTCGCGACGATGACCCTGGCCCTGCGCCGGGCCGGACTGCGCGCCGAGCCGTACGTCCCGAGCCGGCAGGACGAAGGTCACGGGCTCTCGCTCCGGGCGATCGAGACCGCGCGAGCCTCGGCCTGTGCGGTCATCGTCACGGTCGACTGTGGATCGACGAGCCATGCCGAGATCGCGCTTGCGGTCGAGGCCGGGATCGACGTTCTCGTCACCGACCACCACCGGATGCCCGATGTGGCCCCGGCGGCGACCGCGATCGTGAACCCGCACCGTGGCGACTCCACGTACCCCGACCGGCGCCTGACCGGGGCGGGCGTGGCGTTCAAGGTGGCCCAGCTGGTCCTGGCGGAGGTCCCGGGCGGTCCCGAGGCCGCGCTCGATCTCGCGGACCTGGCCGTCATCGGGACGGTCTCCGACGTGGCCCCGATCATCGGCGAGAACCGGGCCATCGCCCGTCTCGGCCTCGAGCGGTTGCGGTCCGGGCTCCGGCCGGGCCTGGCGGCCCTCCTCGACAGGGCCGGAGTGGCACGCTCGACGGCGGACCTCGAGACCGTCTCGTTCGTGCTCGCGCCCCGGATCAACGCCGCGGGACGGATGGGCGAAGCGACCGACGCGGCCTCGCTCCTGCTCGCCGGCGACGCGGAGACGGCGGCCGCCCTGGCCGAGAAGCTCGAGGCGGCCAACAACGCGCGACGCACGCTCACGAAGGAGACCCTGGCCCAGGTGGAGGCTGCCGTTGTGGAGGCCACCGCGGGCACCGATGAGCCCGCGATCGTCGTCCGGGGTCCATGGCCGGTCGGGATCGTCGGCCTTGTCGCCGCCCGGCTCGCCGACGAGGGCGGGCGCCCGGTCGTGATCGGGGCCGAGATCGGCGACCTCGTCCGGGCCTCGTGCCGGGCAGCGGGCTTCGACCTGGCCGCCGCGCTCGAGACGTGTCGAGACCTGTTCGTCCGGCACGGTGGCCACGCCGGCGCGGCCGGATTCGAGATCGAGGCCTCCCGCTGGGAGGCGTTCCGCGGCCGGTTCCTCGCGGCGGCGGCCCGAACCCGGCGGCCGGCGGCGGATCCCCGTCGCGAGCTGCGGCTGGACCTCGCCCTGCCGGCGAGCGACGTCGACTACTCGCTCTTCCGCGAGCTCGCCTGGCTCGCCCCCACCGGTGAAGGGAACCCGGAGCCACTCGTCGCCATCGTCGGGCTCACCGTCACGCGCGTGCGCTCGGCGACCGGGGGCCACACCCAGCTGACGTTGCGCCGCGGGCGCGACGTCCTTGACGGGATCGCCTTCGGTCGGGCGGACCTCGCCGACACCGTGCGAGAGGGCGACCGGGTCGACGTGGTCGCGACGCTGGCGTCGCGCACGTTCGGTGGCTACGAGTCGCTCCAGCTGCTCGTGGTCGACGTGGCGCCCAGCGGGAGTCACCCAGACGCGGCGGCGATCCTCGCGCGCGATGTCCCGGTCGTGGCCGGGGCGCCGCTCCCGGCCCGCCCCGCCGCGGTCGCCGCGGCGACCGGAGGTCTCGACCCATGAGCGCCCGCCGTCCCGCGGCGGGAGCCCGGCGGCCCCGGTCCGGTGACCCGTACGGCATCCGGCCCTCGGCCGCGCTCATCGCACCCATCATCGCGATCGTCGGCCTCATCGTCATCGGCTGGCTGAGCCTGGGACTCATGACCGGCAACCTGCCCTGGAGGATCGGCGGCAAGGGCGGCGATGCGGGCGCTTCGATCGGCCCGCCCAAGACGCCGACCCCGTCGAACCTGGTCATCGTCCCGAGCGCCTCGCCGGGCGACGTGCTGAAGGGTTCGATCGTCTACGCCAAGGCGGGCAACCTCTGGATCGAGGATGCGACCGGGGCGCACCAGATCACGAGTCCCGGCAGCCAGGCGGACCCGGGCGTCGACCAGATGCCCTCGTTCACGCCGGATGGCAAGTACATCATCTATGTGCAGACCCGCTCCAAGCGGGTGCTCTGGAAACTCGGCCTCCACGCGCCCACGTACTACACCGCGACCTACCCGATCATCTATCGCATCGGCCTGGATGGGAAGGGCCGCCAGCAGCTGGCCACGGGGTTGTACAAGTCGGGGCGATACCAGTGGTGGTACTGGATGCGCCAGCCGGTCCTGTCCCCGAACGGCCACACGCTCGCGCTCTTCTCGGACGGCCCGGATCCGACCCAGAGCAACGTGGTCCTCCAGCTCTACGACACGGCGACCCACAAGCTGACCAAGGTGAAGGTGCCGGAGTACCCACCGCTCGGCCACCAGGACGCGGACTGGGCACCGGATGGCAAGACCCTGCTGTACGTCAAGAACGGCCGCGACGGGTCGCGCGGCGCGCCCCAGATCTACCGGTACGACATCAAGGCGAAGACGACCAGGGCGATCACCGGTCCCGGCTATGAGGCGCCGCGTTATTCGCCGGATGGCCGGTACATCCTCGCCACGCGGACCAGCGCGCTCGGCACGGACGTGGTCATCCTGGACGCCCGCAATGGGAACGAGCTGACCCGGATCACCGACGACGCTCACTCGTGGGGGGCCACCTGGTCCCCCCAGGGCGATCGGCTGGCCTTCCTCCACATCGACGGCGGCGTGACCGATCTCGAGCAGGTGATCCTCACCGGGACGCCGGGCCGATGGGAGGTTGGACCGGTGCTGCCTCTCACGCTCAGTGCGGGTCTCGACGGGGCCTCGCATCCCGACTGGTACATCCCGGCGGACCAGCTCCCGCTCCCGTCGATCGCGCCGAGCGCATCCCCGGCCGGATCGTCGAGCGCTCCGTAGGCGTGCCGCCGACGTACCTCGAACGACTCGCGGCCCGCACCGCCGCCGTCGGCAGCGTCCTGTGCCTCGGACTCGATCCGGATCCGGCCGCGTTGCCGGCCGGCTTCAGCCCGGACCTGCGCGGCGTCGAGGCGTTCGCGCGCCTCGTCCTGCGGGCGGCCGGACCGTACGCCGCGGCCGTGAAGCCGAACCTGGCGTTCTTCGAGGCGTTCGGGGCGGACGGACTGGCCGCGCTCGAGCGGCTCAGGGCCACCATCCCGGACGACCTGCCCGTGCTCATCGATGCCAAGCGCGGTGACATCGGGACCACGGCGGCCCGCCAGGCGGTCGCCCTGTTCGATCGACTGGGCGCGGACGCGGTGACGGTGAGCCCGTATCTCGGGTCCGAGGCGATCGGTCCGCTCCTGGACCGCACCGACCGCTTCGCGTATGTCCTCTGCCGGACGTCGAACCCGGGCGCCGGCGAGCTCCAGAGCCTGGTCGTCGCGGCGGACGTGGTGTCCGGCGCGCCGGCCGAGCCGCTGTGGGCCCGCGTCGCGCGACGGGTGGCCGGGTGGGGGCCCGGGGGCACGGTCGGTCTCGTCGTGGGGGCCACCGCCCCCGCGGAGCTCGCTTCGATCCGCGGGCTCGCCCCGGGCCTGGCGATGCTCGTGCCGGGCGTGGGGGCACAGGGCGGGGAAGTGGAGCCGGTCCTCGCCGACGGGAGGGCGACCGCGCCGCCGGCCGGCGGCCGTCCCGGTGGGGGCCTCCTCGTCAACGTCTCGCGCGGGATCATGGCCGCGACGGGTGCGACGGGTGCGCCGGATGCGACCGACGATGCCGTCCGGGCCGATCCGGGGGACCGGGTCGCCGCCGCCGCCGCAAGCTGGGCTGAACGGCTTCCTGTGCTATCGTTGCCCGGCTGAGCGGCGGCCCGGATGGGCGCTGGCGACAGCATCAACGAGAGGTATCGCAAGCGATGCCGCAGATCGGTCCACTCGAGTTGATCATCGTCCTCGTCATCGCGCTGCTCGTGCTTGGCCCGGGTCGTCTGCCGGATGTCGGAGCGGCCCTCGGCAAGAGCATCCGGGAGTTCCGCAAGGCCACCTCCGAAGTGCAGGAGGCGACCAAGATCGACGTGTCGCCGCTGCCGCCCACGTCGAGCGCCACCCCGGCGCCGTCCACCCCGGTCGCGACACCGGTCGGCGCGGCGCCCTCGCCGAGCCCCCAGCCGCCGACCGAGCCGCAGGCCTGACCGGCCGCGATCGATCGCTTGTCCGACGCCCACGTGGCCGGGGAGGCCGGCCTGCCGGGCGTCGTCCCCGCTGGGCCCGCACCGCTCCAGCCCGCACCGCTGCAGCCCGGTCCTGACGCGCCCCCGGCCGCCCCGGCGGAGGCCGAGGGCACGATGTCCCTCGTCGACCATCTCGGCGAGCTCCGCACGCGGCTGTTCAAGTCGATCCTGGCGATCGTCGTGTTCTCGGTCGTCGGGTACTGGCGATCCGGGGCGATCATCGACCTCCTGCGCGGGCCGATCGGCGACCACCAGCTCATCTCGCTGAGCGCGGGCGGCCCGTTCTTCCTGTACGTCAAGATCTCGTTCGTGGTCGGTCTGATCCTGGCCCTGCCGATCGTGCTGTACCAGCTGTGGGCCTTCATCTCGCCCGGCCTCACGGCCGAGGAGCGGCGGGTCGTCCGGCCCTGGGTCCCGGTCGCGCTCCTCTTCTTCACGATCGGCGTCGGAGTGGCCTGGGTCGTCCTGCCGTTCGCGCTGGCGTTCCTGTTCAGCTTCGAGTCGGACGCCGTCCACATCACCCTGACGATCGACAACTACTTCGGGTTCGTGACCCTGCTGTTCCTCGCCTTCGGGTTGACGATGCAGTTCCCGATCCTGCTGTACATCCTGTCGCGGATCGGCATCGTGAGCTCGGCTCGCCTCCGCCAGGCGCGCCGGTACGCGATCCTGGGGATCGCCATCTTCTCGACCGTGGTCACGCCCGGCGGCGATCTCGTGAGCCCGGCGGTGCTCGGCCTGACGATGTACATCCTGTTCGAGGTCTCGATCTTCGTCATCGGGCGCAGCGGCCGCTGACCATGCCGGCCCGCATCCGTCGATGGACGCCGGCGCGGCGGTAGACTCGCCCCGTGAGCGATCCCGACAGCCAGGCCCTGGAAGCGACCCCGGCCGCGGACGAGACACCCCATGTCGTCGTCGTCAGCGGGCTGTCCGGCGGCGGCAAGACCGCCGCGGCCAAGCTGTTCGAGGACCTGGGCTACGCCGTCGTGGACAATCTGCCGAGCGAGCTCCTGCCCGAACTCGCCGAGCTCGTCTCGAGCGATCCGTCGCGCCACTCCAGGATCGCCATCGTCCTCGATGTCCGGTCGGGTGACGCGCCGCTCGCCTTCGCCCGGATGCGCGGCGCGCTCGAGGGCCGCGGGATCCGGCCGCAGGTGTTCTATCTCGAGGCACGCGACGAGATCCTCATCCGGCGCTACTCGGAGACGCGCCACCGCCACCCGCTCGGCGACCAGCGGGGGATCGCCAGCTCGATCGCGGAGGAGCGGCGCCTGCTGGAGACCGTCCGCGCCGACGCGGACGTCATCCTCGATACGTCCGATCTGTCGCTCCGGGAGTTGCGCGAGACGCTGTTCAGCCACCTCGGGGATCACGTCGAGGAGGACCAGCTCGTCATCCAGCTGATCAGCTTCGGCTACAAGTTCGGAGTCCCGCTCGAGGCCGACCTCGTGTTCGACGTCCGGTTCATGCAGAACCCGTACTACGTGCCCGAACTGCGCCAGTCGTCCGGGACTGACGGACGCCGTGCGGACGTACGTCCTCGACCAGCCCGTGGCCCGCCGGTTCGTGGCCTTCCTGCACGAGTTCCTCGACTTCACCCTGCCGGCATACGAGTCGGAGGGCAAGACACGCCTCACGATCGCGATCGGCTGCACCGGTGGTTACCACCGCTCGATCGTCATCGCGGAAGAGCTCGCCGCGTGGCTCGGCGAGCGGGGGACGCCCGTGTCGGTCTTCCATCGGGAGCTCGACCGGTCGTGAATCTCCGGCGCTGGCTCCAGGTGGGCCTCGGCTTCAAGCGCTGGCTGCTCGTCGTGTTCATCGGCGAGCTCTGCCTTGCGCTCGGAGGCGCGTTCGCCCTGCGCCAGCTGTACCGGGACGTCGAGGTCACCGGGCCGCTCCAGTGGATCCTGTACTGGCTGACGCTCCAGCCTCTGCCCTACGTCGCCCGGGCGCTCATCGTCGGCGCCCTCGGCGTCGGCCTGTTCGTCCTCGGCTCGATCAAGGCGATCCGGGCCATCACGGAGCCGCTCCGCTCGCCGGACGCGGATCAGCCGCTCGTCGAGGTGATCTACCAGAAGCGCTTCCTGGCCCGCGGACCGAAGATCGTCGCGATCGGCGGCGGGACCGGCCTGTCGACCCTCCTGCGCGGCCTCAAGGAGCACACCAGCAACCTGACGGCGGTCGTCACGGTCGCCGACGACGGCGGCTCGTCGGGCAAGCTCCGCGAGCAGTTCGGCGTCCCGGCCGTGGGCGACATCCGCAACTGCATCGTCGCCCTCGCGGACGCCGAGCCGCTGATGTCCGAGCTGCTCCAGTACCGCTTCCCCGAGAGCGAGGGGACCGGCCAGCGCCAGGAATCGTCGAGCCTCGCCGGTCACGCCGTCGGGAACCTGCTCATCGCCGCGCTCACGGCGGTCAAGGGCGGCGACTTCGAAGAGGGCGTTCGCCAGATGAACCGGGTCCTGGCGGTCCGCGGGCAGGTGATGCCCGTCTCGCCGACGCCGGTCGTCCTGCGCGCCCGCCGGACCGATGGCGAGACCATCGAGGGCCAATCCCGGATCGCCCGCGCGACGGGCATCGAGCGGGTCTGGCTCGCGCCCGACGACGTCGTGGTCTCCGAGGATGCGGTCCACGCGATCGAGGAGGCCGACGTCATCGTCCTGGGCCCCGGCAGCCTGTTCACGAGCATCCTGCCGAGCCTCCTGATGCCCCGCATCCGCGACGCGGTCCTGGCCTCGACCGCGGTCCGGATCTACGTCTGCAACGTCGCGGTACAGGATGGCGAGACCGCCGGCTTCGACCTGGCCGACCATGTCGAGGCGATGGCGGCGCACACGGCGCCCGGCCTGGTCGACGTCGTCCTCGCCAACAACCACGTCGTGACCGACGGGACCGACGGCTCCCACAGCGAGCCCGTCAAGCTGCGCTGGCCGCCGGCCGGGTCGTCGGCCCCGAAGCTCGTGCTCGACGACGTCATCGATTCCGGTCATCCCCACCACCACGATCCCGTACGCCTCGCGACGGCGGTCCTGCGGATCGTGGAACGCGAGGGATCGACCCGACGCCGGACCGGCGTGGCCCGGTCGGCCTGATCGCACGGCGGTGTCCGCGACCGCCCGCGCGCAGGTCGACCGCGACCTCGTCCTGGCCCTTCGCGCCGAGCTCGCCGCGATCGACCCGGCGCGGGCCTGCGACCGGCGCGCCCTGGCGCTCGGGATCGGGTCCGCCCCGACGAGCCGCGATCCCGTCCTCGCGCGCCTGGCGATCCGGCTGGGTATCGGGTCGCGCCGCGATCCGCGCGGACGCCGCGAGGACGCGAAGGACGCCGCCGCCCGTGGCTCCTCGGTGGCCGACATCGCCCGCGGCGATGCGTTCGCCTGGGACTCCGACCGCGATCACTGCCGCGCCGCGTACCTCCGCGGGCTGTTCCTCGCCCGGGGCTCGCTGAGCCTGGCGAACGGCCGCACCCACCTCGAGTTCGTCGTGGATCCGGCCACGGCGCCCGCGCTCGCCGCGCACCTGGCGGAGGAGGGGATGCCCGGATCGTGGCGGATCCGGCGCGGCCGCGGGGTCGTGACCTGGAAGAGCGCCGAGACGATCGTCACGTTCCTGCGCCGGGCGGGGGCGGGGGCGGCGCTGCTCGAGCTCGAGGCACGCCAGGTCTCGCGGGCGATGACCGGCGAGCTCAACCGGGTCATCAACGCGGAGTCGGCCAACCTCACCCGGGCGGTCGAGGCGGCTGGACGCAACCTTGCCGCGATCGAGGCGTTGACCGCGGACGGGCGGCTGGCCGCCCAGCCGTACATCGTCCGGCTGGTCGCCGATGCGCGCCGGGCGTCGCCGGAGTCCACCCTGGCGGAGCTGGCCGAGCGACTGGGCGTCCACCGCTCCGCGATCCAGCGGGCGCTCGAACGGGTCGAGCGGCTGGCGCTCCAGGACGAGGGCGCCGTCGGACGGCGTGGGCGCCGGGGTCCGACCGACCACCGACAGGCCGGCGACCCGGCGATCCGCTCACCTCTGGCATGATTCGGCCATGCGCAACGTGATCATCGCCGCCAACTGGAAGATGCACACCGTCCCGTCGGAGGCGGCCGAGCTCGCGGTGACGATCGCCGCCCGGACGGCGGACGCGGACGTGGTGCGGGTGATCTGCCCGCCGTTCGTGGCCCTCGCCTCGGTCCGCGACGCCCTCGCCGGGAGTGGCGTCGAGGTCGGCGCCCAGAACGTCCATCACGAGGCGGCCGGGGCGTACACGGGCGAGGTGAGTGCGCCCATGCTCGCGGGGCTCGCGAGCTGGGTGATCGTCGGCCACTCGGAGCGTCGACGCGATGCCGGTGAGACCGACGAGCTCATCGGTCGCAAGCTCGTCCGGGCACGCGAGGCGGGCCTCCGTCCGATCCTGTGCGTGGGCGAGCAGCTCGCCGAACGCGAGGCCGGGCGCGCGGAAGCGGTCGTCGACGGCCAGCTGCGAGGCGCGCTCGGGGGCGCCGAAGCCGGGCGCGGCGGTGCCCACGGACCTGGTCATCGCGTACGAGCCGGTGTGGGCGATCGGGACCGGACGCAATGCGCTCGGCTCTGACGCCGCGACGATGGCCGACGCGATCCGGGCCACGCTCGGCCGGATCGGGGTCGCGGATGGTGGCGCCCGGATCCCGATCCTGTACGGCGGCAGCGTGACCGCGGCCAATATCGCCGAGTTCCTGGCCGAACCGGCCATCGACGGGGCCCTCGTCGGCGGGGCGTCGCTGAAGCCGGATGAGATGGCCGGCATCGTGGGCCGGGCCGGGATCACCGCCCGGGCCCGCCTCGCCGTGGTCGGCTGAGCGGGAGCGCGGATCCATGCCGACACTCGTCCTCCTCCGCCACGGCGAGAGCGACTGGAACCGGGAGAACCGGTTCACCGGCTGGACCGACGTCGACCTGTCCGCGACCGGCGATCGCCGAGGCCCACGAGGCCGCCCGCCTGCTCGCCGCCGAGGGCCTGACGTTCGACGTCGCGTACACGTCGCTGCTCAAGCGGGCCATCCGGACCCTGTGGCTGGTCCTCGACGACCTCGATCTCCTGTGGCTCCCCGTGCGCGGGTCGTGGCGGCTGAACGAGCGCCATTACGGCGCGCTCCAGGGCCTGGACAAGGCGGAGACCGCGCGCGAGTACGGCGATGAGCAGGTCCGCCTCTGGCGCCGGAGCTACGACGTCCCGCCCCCGGCGCTCGACCCGTCCGACGAGCGGTTCCCCGGCCGCGACCGGCGCTACGCGGATCTCGCCGACGCGGACCTGCCCCGGGCCGAGTCGCTCAAGGACACCGTCCGCCGCTTCCTGCCGTACTGGCACGACGAGATCGCGCCGGCCGTCTCCGCCGGGCGACGGGTGCTCATCGCGGCGCACGGCAACAGCCTGCGGGCCCTGGTGAAGTACCTCGACGATGTCTCCGACGACGCGATCGTGGGCCTCAACATCCCGACCGGCGTGCCGCTGGTGTACGAGCTCGACGAGGCGCTCCGGCCGGTGAGCCACCGCTACCTCGGCGACGCGGCCCGGATCGAGGCCGCCATCGCGGCCGTCGCCGCGCAGGGGTCGGCCGACCGCCACTGACACCCGGGCGAGGCCCTTCGGAGGCCGTCGCCGGTCGCCTTGCCAGGCCCCGCGCGGAGCGGCCCACGCACGACCCTGTGCTACCATCCCCCGGCTGAAACGACAGGAGGCTCCCGCACGTGAACCCGTTCCTGGCCATCGGCCAGCTCATCGTCAGCATCGCGCTGATGGCCGCGATCCTGCTCCAGTCCCGGGGCACCGGGCTGTCCGGCACGTTCGGCGGCGACTCGGCCGTCTATCGCAGCCGGCGGGGGATCGAGAAGCGTCTCTTCCAGTTCACGGTCGTACTGGGTGTCCTGTTCGTCCTGTTCTCCCTCGTCGCGTACGCCTTCGCACCGGCGGCGACCGCCTGAGGTCGGGCGACGAGGCCGCCGACGCGCCCTGGCCGGCGCGGACGCGGCGCATCGGTAACGACATCGGATGACCTCCCGTGACCGCGCGATCGTGCTGGCCCTCGTCGCCATGCTCGCCGTCCTCACCATCGCGATCGGGGCGCCCGCGTTCCTGCCCGCGAGCTCGCCGGATCCTTTCGCCTCCAGTCCGGGCACGAGCGCGTCGGCGCCGTCCGGCCCGATCGTGGGCTACCGCGAGGGCATCCTCGGCCAACCGGGCTCGATCAACCCGCTGACGGCGCGGACGCAGGTCGACCGCGATCTCGTCGCGCTCGTCTACAGCGGCCTCGTCAAGCTCGGTCCGGATGGCACCCTCCTGCCCGACCTGGCGTCCAGCTGGACGGTCAACGGCAAGGGGACCCAGTACGTCTTCACGATCGCGGCGGACGCCCGTTGGCAGGACGGCGAGCCGGTCACGTCGGCCGACGTGGCCTACACGATCGCGGCGCTCAAGGATCCCGACTACACGGGTCCGGGGGCCAGCTCCTGGCGCGAAGTGACGCTCACCGTCATCGACTCGCACACGGTGAGCTTCGAGCTGGCCACGCCCATCGGCGGCTTCATGTACGCGGCCCTGCAGCCGCTCCTGCCCGACCACCTCCTGCACGACGTGGCACCGGCGGCCCTCGCCCAGGACCCGTTCAACGACGCCCCGGTCGGCACGGGCCCGTTCAAGCTCGTGAGCTGGGACGCCAACGAGGCGCACCTGGTGCGCGTCGCCCCGATCGAGGCTCCGGCGAGCCCGAGCCCATCGGCCAGCCCATCGCCGAGCGCCTCGCCCGGTCCGTCCGTGGCTCCGTCGGCTCCGACGGGCTCGACGCCGACGCCGCGGACGACGCCGAAGCCGACCACGAAGCCGACCACGAAGCCATCGGCCGGGCCCACGGCCAGCCCGACGGTGACGCCGAGTCCCACCCCATCGCCGACGCCGGTCCCCACGATCCCGCCCGGCTCGATCCCGGTGTCGTCCATCGACATCACGTTCTACGACGAGCCGGCGACCCTCGTCGCCGACTACGACGCGGGACTGCTGGATGCCGCGGTCGGCCTGTCGGCGGGCGACGCCCGGACGCTCGCCGAGTCGGCGCCCCACACGAGACTGCTCCAGTACCCGCGCACCACGTTCACCGGGGTCGTCATCAACCTCAGGCCGGGGCACACCGTCCTCCAGGATGTCCGCCTCCGGATGGCGCTGCTGCAGGCGATCGATCGCTCGAGCCTGATCGGCGGCGTCCTCGCCGGCAGCGGCAAGCGCGCCGACAGCCCGGTCCCACCCTCGTCGTGGGCGTTCGCGCCCAAGGCCGCACCCGCGGTGGCCTACGACCCCGCCGCGGCGGAGGCGGGCCTGAAGAAGGCCGGCTGGAAGAAGAACGCCAACGGGTGGTACCCACCCGGCGCGAAGCAATCGTTCCCGATCCAGTTGATCGCCCTCGATGCGGCATCCAACCCGACCGTCGCCGCGGTCGCGGAGGCGGTCGCCGCCGACTGGCGAGCCCTCGGCTTCACCGTGGTGCTCATGGCCCTGACCCCGACCGAATTCGTCGACGACCACCTCGCGACCGGGGCGTTCGACGCGGCGATCGTGGATGTGAACGTGGGGCTCGACCCGGACCTCTACCCGTTCTACGCCTCGACCCAGACGACGACCGGTGGCGCCAACATCACCGGCATCCAGGTCCCGGCCCT
This sequence comes from uncultured Chloroflexia bacterium, assembly GCA_963719285.1. Classification (GTDB taxonomy): domain Bacteria; phylum Chloroflexota; class Limnocylindria; order Limnocylindrales; family CSP1-4; genus C-114. The sequence goes on along the minus strand of CAVRBO010000001.1, from coordinate 696,150 downwards.
GGACAAGAAGCTCCAGGCGGCCCGCAAGTACGCCTCGCGCGTGGTCCGGCTGGCCGCGTTCAAGGACCTCCAGACGTACCTCGGGACAGCCGAGTTCACGCTCCCGCTGTTCTTCCGGACCGAGCCGGTCGTGCTCCGCGACCGGGTCTTCGGGCCCACGATCCGGGAGATCTCGGATCCCGGTAGCCGGTATTGGGACGTGCTAACATGGCGCCTCGCTGCCGGCCCGTGAGCACGCCGTTCGCGAGTCGGGACGGGTCCGCGCCGAGGTGGCGGAACTGGTAGACGCGCTAGCTTCAGGAGCTAGTACCCGCAAGGGTGTATGGGTTCGACTCCCTTCCTCGGTACCACACCTCGCGACCCGTGCGAGACACCTGCCCAGGTGGCGGAATTGGTATACGCGTACGTTTGAGGGGCGTATGAGGCAACTCATCCGGGTTCAAGTCCCGGCCTGGGCACCACACTCGCGGCCATGACGGCGGTCCGATCGGGCCGCCGTTGCAATTCCCGGTCGGCCCGTATCCTTGGGCACGGCGATCCCGGGCGGTTAGCTCAGTTGGTCAGAGCGCCTCGCTTACACCGAGGATGTCGGGGGTTCGAGACCCTCACCGCCCACCACGATCGCGGAGGGACGCCACCGGCGGAGCCGCCCTCGGCCGCGGCTCCGGTGCGAGTGGAAGTTGGCGCCTGACACAGGCTGGCAATTCGAGCGTCAGTGAGCCGATCCACGTTTGCTAGACTGCCTCGGGCGGTCCACCGCCCGAATACACCGAGAGGGAGCCCCATGGGATTGCCGGTCATCATCGTTCTCGTCGTCCTCGTGGTCATCGTCCTGTTCGTCATCGCGACGTACAACGGGCTGATCCAGAAGCGCAACAGGGTCGACGAGGCCAAGTCCCAGATCGACGTCCAGCTCAAGCGGCGGCACGATCTCATCCCGAACCTCGTGAACGCGGTCAAGGGCTACATGGACTTCGAGCAGGATGTCCTGACGAAGGTGACCGAGGCGCGCGCGAACGCGATCGCCGCCGGGTCCCAGGGCACCGCCGCCCAGGCCCAGGCCGAGAATGCGCTGACCGGGACCCTGCGGTCGCTCTTCGCGGTCGTCGAGAACTATCCGCAGCTCAAGGCGAACGAGAACGTCCTGAACCTGCAGGAGCAGCTGACCACGACCGAGAACCAGATCAGCTTCTCGCGCCAGCACCTCAATGCGTCGGTCCTCGACTTCAACAACGCGATCCAGGTCTTCCCGGCTGTCCTCCTCGCGGGCATGCTCGGCTTCTCCAAGCGCGAGTTCTTCGAGGCGGAGCCCGAGGCGCAGGAGGTCCCGGTCGTCGCCCTTCGCTGAGCGCTCGGTGGGCGCCGGCGGTCCGGCGCCCCAGGCTCCCGTCGATCGCCGACCCGAACCCTGACGGACGACCATGACCTTCTACAGCCAGATCTCGGCCAACAAGCGCCAGTCGGTGATCCTGGCGATCCTCGTGGCCCTGCTCCTGGGCGTGCTCGGTTTCGCCATCGGCTATGCGCTGTCCGGCTCGGCCGGGGGCGGACTCGTCGCGACCCTGATCGCGGTCGTCATCGCGTTCGTGACCTCGATCGGGTCGTATCTCGTCGGTGACAAGCTCGTGCTCGCGGCCTCGCAGGCGAAGGAGGTCGACGCGACGACCGCGCCACAGCTCATGAACGTCGTCCAGGAGCTCGCCATCGCCGCCGGCATCCCGATGCCGCGGGTCTACCTCATCGACGACACGGCGCCCAACGCCTTCGCCACGGGTCGCGATCCCCAGCACGCCTCGATCGCGGTGACCACGGGCCTGCTCCAGAAGATGGATCGCGAGGAGCTCCAGGGCGTGATCGGCCACGAGCTCTCCCATGTCCGGAACTACGACATCCGGTTCACGCTCCTCGTCGGCGTCCTGGTGGGCGGGGTCGCCCTCCTGTCGAGCTTCTTCCTGCGCTACACGTTCTGGTTCGGCGGCGGTCGCAAGCGCGACAGCGACAGCGGCGGGGGAGGCGGCCTCCAGATCGTCTTCTTCGTCCTGGCGATCGTGCTGGCCATCGTGGCGCCGATCGCGGCCCGGCTGGTCCAGCTCTCGGTCAGCCGCCAACGCGAGTACCTGGCCGACGCGTCGTCCGTGGAACTGACCAGGAACCCGCACGGGCTGGAGCGGGCGCTGGCGGCGATCGCGACCGATAAGGAGGTCCTCGAGGTCGCATCGGGGGCCACCCAGCACCTCTACTTCACGAACCCGATCAAGAAGTTCGAGAAGCGGTCGGCCGGGTTGTTCTCGACCCATCCGCCCATCGTCGACCGGATCAATCGCCTCCGCCAGCTGACCGGCGAGCAGCCGCTGGACCCGGCCGATCAGGCGGTCCTGACCGGTCTCGACTGAGGCGGCGCCGGGGCCGCCGCTGAGCGTGGCCCGCGTTGAGCCTCGTGGGGACCCCGTGGTATCCTGCCTCGGCCGACGGGCGACCAGCTTGGTCGGTCTTCGGGCCGAGATAGCTCAGTTGGTAGAGCACGCGACTGAAAATCGCGGTGTCGCCAGTTCGATCCTGGCTCTCGGCACCACCCTTCGAGGTGGACGCGGTCATCGGGCGGAAGTGGCTCAGTTGGTAGAGCATCACCTTGCCAAGGTGAGGGTCGCGGGTTCGAGTCCCGTCTTCCGCTCCATTTTCTTGTCCAGCACCAGTCCGAGCGACCCCGCGAGGCCCCGCTGCCCCTTCGTCTAGTGGTAGGACAGCGGACTTTGGATCCGTGAACCGAGGTTCGAATCCTCGAGGGGCAGCCATCATGCGGAGCGGGGGCTCCGCCCGTGCCGGTCTCACCCGGCGACGTCCGAGGCGACGTACCCAAGTGGTCTAAGGGGGAGGTCTGCAAAACCTCTATTCAGCGGTTCGAATCCGCTCGTCGCCTCCACAGCCCCCTCGATCGAGCCCGCCGAACGTCCGGCGGGCTTCTTGTATGTCATGCGAGGGCGACGGACGGCCCTGATGGCGATATTCCGCCCTCCCACCCTCGCCATTCGTCCATGGCCGGAGCCCCGGGACCCACCCATCGTGGCCACTTCGCGACCATGAATGAAAGGAACCTCCAGATGACGGAACAGCAGACCGAAGAGGCCATGAAGTACGACGCCGAGCAGGCGCAGGAATGGGCCGAGATCAGCATGGGCGCCGGAGGCGTCGCCAAGGCCGCATCCACCGCGGTCGAGGTAGCCGGAGGCGAGGCGGCCGCCGGCACCGGTCTGGCCGAGGGCGCGGGCGTCCTCGTCGAGGCGGCGGCCGGGGCCGGCGAGCTCGCGGCGGTCGACATCGCGGCGGCGGGCGGGCTGGCCGTTGCCGAGGGCGCGGCCCTGGCCGGCGGCGCCGCGGCGGCCGAGGTCGTCGGCGTGGCGGCATTCGCGGCAGCGGCCGCCCCCGTCGTCGCGGTGGCCGCGGCGGGTGCCGCGGTGCTGTACGGGCTCGACTACGTGACCGACGGCGCGATCGGCGATGCGGCCGAGGCCGTGGGCGGGGCTGTCGTCGACGGCGCCGAGGCTGTCGGTGGGGCCATCGCCGACGGAGCCGAAGCCGTCTGGGACGGCATCACGGACCTCTTCTAGGAGATCCCCCGAGGCGGCGCGCTTCGGGCGAACCGAACCGACCTGTGGGGCCGGGAGCCGTCGATCGACGCTCCCGGCCCTTGCGTTCCCGTCACGGCCCATTCCCCCTTGACGGCCGACTGGCTTCGCGATATATATCGTCCCACGATATAGCGCATCGCGGCATAGCGAGCGTCGAAAGGCGGCACGAACGTGACCTCGGACCTTCCGGATCTCGGCCGATACGCCGAACCGGCTCTGTTGATCCTCGTGAGCCTGTCCGATGGGCCGAGGCACGGGTACGCGATCATGGAGGACAGCGAGCGAACGAGCGGGCGGCGCATCGGTGCCGGGACGCTGTACGCGGCGCTGGCCCGCCTGGAGCGTCTCGGCATGATCGAGCCGCTCCCCGCGGACGGGACGCGCCGCCGGCCGTACCGGCTGACGGGTCTGGGAGCGTCGACCCTCAAGGCACAGCTCGAGGGCATGCGGGACCTGGCCGCCACCGGTCTCGGTCGCCTCGACGAGGCGGTCAGATGAGCCGGCTCGTGGCGTTGTACCCCGCAGAGTGGCGGGCCCGTTACGAGGATGAGTTCCGGGCCATCCTGGCCGCGCGGCCGCCGTCGGTCGGGGAGCGCGTGGACATCGTGCGCGGCGCTGTCGACGCTCGCATGCGCCCCCAGCTGCCGGGCCGGCAGCGCCTGCGCGACCCCTTCGGGTTCGGTCCGCTGGCGGGTTTCGCATCGCTGGCCCTGGCCGTCTTCCTGATGGCCAGCGGGCCGGTCCAGACGGACGAGTACGGCACCTACCGGGATGGGGCCAACGGCTTTGTTCCGTTCATCCTCGCGTTCGTGCTGCTATCCGTCGGCCTGGTCCGCGTCGTGGATCGGCTCCCGGCGGACGCGTTCGGTGCACGGGCGGCCGGATCCATCGCGATCATCGCCGGACCGCTGTGGTCGGTCATGCCGTGGATGCTGGCTGTCGGTGTCGTCTTCATCCTTGCCCTCATCGGCCTCGCCATCGGAGCGCGCCGAGCGGGCCTGTGGCCGACGTGGTCCGTCGTCGCCCTGGTCGCGCTCGTCGTGCCGGCCGCCTCGGTCTTCTGCGCGAGCCTGTTCCTGCCCTGGTATGCACTTCGGGGCGTCGAACTCTTCTACCTCATCGGCCCGCTCGCGCTTGTCTGGCTGCTCGTTGGTGCCCTCGTCACCCGCGGGATCCCTCAGCCCACCGGGTCGTGATGATGTCGATCGGACGGGTCGCCTGGCTTGTGGCGGGGGCGACGTGGGCGGCGCTCTCGATGGTCGAGTTGGCTCATCCGGATTACTGGGATCCGATCACCCCTCTTGACTGGACCGCCGTATGGCTCTACAGCGTGGCGCTGGTGCTGTTCGCACCGGCGGTCGTCCTGCTTGGTCGCCTTGTCCCGTCACGGCGTGTCCTGAAGGTCGCGGCGATGGTCGGGATCGCAGCCATCGTGGCCGGCATAGCGAATGCGGTCGAAGATGGCTTCGGGGTCGCGGCATCGGGGACGCCCTATGTCATCGGGTTCCTGACCGCCTGGTTCGGCCTGCTCGCCCTGGCGGGGTCGATGCGACAGGCCGGGCACACCCGCCTGGCCGCGGCGGTCGCGGGTCTGACGGTCGGCATCGCTCTGTTCCCGCTCGGCGGTGGCGTGATCGTTCTCGTCGCCTTCGGCGGCCCGGCCCTCGCGCCGAGGTGGTTCGTCGAGCCGGATGCCCCACCAGCGCGAGCCGTCATCGGACCCTCGATCGGGTAGCGGCTGCACAAGGAGGACGCCGTGGAACGTGTGCTCGGCGCGGCCGCACTCGTCGGTGGGTCGATCTGGATCGGCCTGCGCTTCTTCAGTCCCGACTGGGGGCCTCCCGGCACGAGCGCCTATCTCGGATACGAGCTTTGGAACCGGTTCTGGGCGCCGGCCCTCGCGCTCATGGCCGCCGGTTTCGTGGGCCTCTGGCGAGACCCGAGGTACGCCGTGTCGCAAGTCGGCCGAGTGGGCCTCGCGTTCCTTGTCGCAGGGCTCGCGATCATGGCGGCGGGCAACGCCGCCGAGTTCTGGGTCTTCACCAACATCCCGTACGGTGGCGATGGGCCGACGCCGCGCGACCTCAGCTGGATGAGCTTCCTGATCGGGTCGCTCCTGGCCCTGATCGGGGCCACGGTCGCGGGCAACGCGATGGCCGCCGGGCACTTCGTGCCGGGGTGGCTGAGTACCGCACTCGCCATCGTGCTCCCAGCCACGCTGCTGATCGGGCTCGTCGACATGGGCTGGGCCGGCGTCCCGCTCGGAGCCGCCGCCATCGCGACCGGGGTCCGCGGCGCGAGCATCGGCGCGCGGGACACTACCGGGGCGCAGCCGGCGTGACCATGGCGGAGGTATCTGGCGCGCATCCGGCGCGTGCCGCTTCCAGCGCGACCGAGCGTGTGATGGAGATCCTCCGCGAGATCGCCATCGGCGGACTGGCCGGCATGCTCGGCGGGATCCTCGTCGGCGGGATCGGTGGACGGATCTTCATGCGGGTCGCGGCCGCGATCGATCCGACTGCGCTGGGGTTGATCACCTCGAACGGCAACCGGATCGGGGACATCACCCTGGAGGGCTCGGTCGCGCTCGTCCTGCTCGTCGGTCCGCTCATCGGAGTCTTCGGCGCCGTGGTCTGGGTGGTCGCTTCGCCGTGGCTCCCGGCCCGCGGCGTCGGGCGAGCCCTGGCGAGCGGCCTCGTCGCCGTCTGTACCGGATCGTTCTTCATCGTCCGTGGCGACGAGCCGGACTTCGCCCTGCTCGATCCGACGCCGGTGATCGTCGGCCTCCTGGTGGGCCTCATCGGCGTCTTGGGGATCGCGGTCGCCTCCATAGACGGGTGGTTGCGTCGTCGCCTTCCCGGAACCATGACGGCGTCCCGAAGAGTCCTCGCCGCCTACGGGCTGGTCGTCGCAGCCGGCGCCCTCTTCGTGCCGGCATTGATCGCGAGCTATTTCTCGACGGGGTCGTCCACCTTCCGGCCGCCGGCCGAGGTCGGACTCGCCCTCTTCGCGGTCGGCGGGGCGACGCTCGCCTGGTGGGGATCGCTCGTCCGGGACGGCATCGGTCTCCCGCCGCGCGGACTCCTCGTCGCCGGGCGCACCGCGCTGGCTCTCGTGGTGATCCTCGGCGCGCTGAAGCTGGCGACCGAGATCTCCGCCATCGTCGACGCCCCGGTCGTCCGGTAGGCGACCCGACCGTCCGCACGTGCAGAGCCGCTACGCTGTGCCCGGAGCCGAGGTGGCGGAACCGGTAGACGCAGCGGTCTTAAACACCGCGGGCCGCAAGGCCGTGCGAGTTCGAATCTCGCCCTCGGCACCACGATCACTGGACGACGCAGGTCTCAGCCGGATCGGTCGGCAGGTCCTCCGGGGGGCAACGTCTAGCCGGGTCGGAGCCGGTACCGCCCAGCCTGCCCGGAGCGAGCGACCCGATGCCCCCGGCAACCGGGCCAGGAGCATCGGCGGGGCCCTCGATCGGGACGAACCCGAGCGGCGGGCCGGCCGGCAGCCTGGCGGTGGTCAGCGAGGGCCCCAGCCGACGTGTCCGTTGGGACCGAGGCCCTCAAAGACCGGCGATCACTCGGGAGGCAGTTCCCGGTAGACAAGGTCGATATCGATGCCCTGGCTCTTCCGGATGAACTTCGCACCGTAGAAGATGACCAGACCGACCACGACGATCATCCCCATGAACGCCGGAATCTGCCAGAGGTTGCTCGAGCTGCCGGCCAGCGCGAGTGCCGGGAAGGCGACCGTGCACCACGTCAGGAACAGCATCACGACGATCGATAGCGGGGCGACGATGTACAACACTGGGACACCGAGGAATTGAACGTTAGCCGGTGAGGACTGGTACAGGTCCGGTCGCCGCCGCGGAAAGGCGATCGCCGCCACCCCGACGATCACGATGCATACGACACCGGCCTCGACCCCAAGGGCGAGCCAGGTGAAGAAATCGGTCGACAGCACGCTCCACAGGAGCATGGCGGTCACCAGTGCCATGATCAGCAGGATCGCCGGCACCGGTGAGTGCGTGCGCTCATTCACGTTGGCCAGCTTCTCCGGAAGCACGCGGTCGAACGCCCAGGCGAACACTGTTCGGATCGGCATGAAGGTATTACCCACCATCGCCGGCAGGCTCCAGAACAGGAAGGAGCCGAGGATCAGCAGCGCCAGGACCGGGATGTTCTGGACAAGCGAAGCCAGGAACTGGTACCACGGGCCACTGGGGATGGCGTAGGCCGCGATCGCCGAGGTGTTGAGCGCCGTCGCGAGGTCGTACGGGACGACCTTGAAGAACAGGATCAAGCCAAGCACGATGAAGATGCCGTCCCACATCAGGCCACCGAACATCACCGACAGCTGTCGACCGCGGTTCGATGCGCTCTTGAGCTCACCGGACAGGTATACGGACCACCAGCTCCACATCATGAAGACCATGATGGCGAAGACGGTCGGCGCGGTGGCGGACAGATCGCCGGGCTTCGGTGTCGCACCGGCCGTCCCTGCGGCCGCGATGATGTCCGAGGTCGACCCTCCGCCGAACGACTTGTTCAGTGTGTCGAAGTTGGAGGCGAAGCTCGCACTGTCGCCGAGGAGCAGCGCCGCGAACGCGATGAATGTTCCGACCATCGCGATGATCCAGAACGCGTTCTGCCATCGGAAGGTCGTCTTCAGCCCCGAGATGAGGATGGCCGTCATCAGGACGATCATCGACAGCCCGCCGACGAAAACCCACTCGTTCTTGGTCTGGAAATTCGTCCCCCACTCGACCAGCGATGGGTTATTGAACAGCGCTCCGAGGGAAACCAGGATCGGGCCCAGGGCGAACACGGGAAAGAACCGCGCCCAGAAGGTCGCTCCGATCATCGCCGACAGCGCCGCGGCGAAGTTGCTGACCATGGCCACGGGCGGAGCGAGAATACGACTCACCCACACGTAGTCGCCGCCGGTGCGCGGCATGCTCGAGGCCAGCAGGGCCATCATGATCAGGACCGGGACATTGAGGACGATGGCGATAAGCGTGGCCACGATCGGGTCCGCGCCTGGAAACGCGGAGAGCGACCAGAGGACCCCGATCGCCAGTGTCGCGCCTACCGGCGCAGAGAAGACCGCGTTGAATATGGTCGCGTCGAGGGCCGATGCTTCCCGGACCAAACCCGTGCTCTGACGGACGAACAGCTGACTTCCGCCGGAACCGTCCGAATTCGTGGCCAATCTGGTTCCTCCTTCGTCCCGTATCCCCTCCCGTCCCGGGACGCTTGACAGCGCCGTCGGGCGGCGTCGATAGTCGAACACAATCGAACACAGTTCGTCAATGCTTCTGGAGAATTCTTGCGACCCACGTTGTCGGATGCTGTGAACCCACGCGAGGCCAACGGTGTTCGGGTGCGTCCGCTCGCGGCTGTCGACCGACGCCACCGGATCCTCGAGCGCGTCGCGGCGGAGCAGACGATCCACGTGGCCGATCTGGCTCGCGATCTGGGAGTTTCCGAGATGACCATCCGCCGTGATATCCGGCGGCTGGAGCGCGACGGGTTCGTCCGGCAGACGTACGGGGGCGTGACGACCCACCTGACGCGGGCACTCGACATCGCTTTCAACGCGCGAGCCCTCGAGCACACGCGCGAGAAACGGCGCATCGGGATGCGCGCGACGCTCCTGGTTGGCGACGCGCGAGTCCTGTTTGTGGGTATCGGAACCACAGCGGAGCAGTTCGCCCGCTTCCTTCCGGTTCAGCCGGGCCTGGTCGTCGTGACTGCGTCCTTGCCGACGGCGAGTCTGCTCGGGACGCGACCGGTCGACGTCGTTGCGCTTGGAGGCGACGTTCGCCGGGACGAGTTGACGTGCGTCGGGCCGGTCGCTGCCAGCAGCATGACGCGCTATCGGTTCGATCTCGCCGTCATCGGTGCCGCCGGGCTCAGCGCCCGTTGGGGGGTGACCGAGGTCGACCCTGCGGAGGCCGAGATCCAGCGGCTGGCCATCGAGCGATCGGAGCGGGTCGTCGTGATCGCGGACGGCTCGAAGATCGGCGTGGCCACCAATGCGATCGTGGTCGACATCGGATCGATCCAGAGCCTGGTCACGGACCCGTCCGCACCAGTCACGGAGTTGGCCGCCCTTGCTGCGGCCGGAATCGAGATCGTCATCGCTGGTCCGAACGATGAAGTCCCAGGTTCGGCGGACCGGATCCGGAACGACTGACAGGAGGGAACATGGACGCACTCGAGCGGATCTTCGGGACGATCAAGCCGGTTGTGGCGATGCTTCATTTCCCTGGGCTTCCGGGTCGGCCGCTTCACGACATCGCTGCCGGGCAAGCCAAGTCGCTCGACAGCCTGGGCCGCGATCTCGCCGTGCTACAGGAGGCCGGCGTCGACGGGCTCCTCTTCTGCAATGAGGCGGACTTCCCGTATCAGCTCACGGTGGGCGCGGAGATCCCGAGCGCGATGGCCGCCACGATCGGGGCGCTCAGACGTGACATCCGGGTCCCGTTCGGCGTGAACATCCTCTGGGATGCCATCGCCAGCCTGGCTCTCGCACGTGCGACCGGGGCGAGTTTCGTGCGGGAGGTGCTGACGGGAGTGTACGAGAGCGATCTCGGGATGATCGAACCGAAGATCGGTGAGATCGCCGGTTATCGGACGATGATCGGTGCTGCCGGGGTCGCCCTTTTCGACAACATCCTGCCAGAGTTCGCGAGCGCCATCGGAACGCGTGGGGTGGCGGACCGGGCGAGGGGGGCTGCGTTCCTCGGGATGGATGCCATCCTCATCAGCGGGCCTGCCGCCGGCGTGCCGTTCGCCATGAGCGATCTGCGGGCGGCCAAGGAGGCGATCCCGTCGACTCCGGTCATGGCCAACACCGGCGTACGGGCGGAGCGGATGGATGAGATCTTCGCGGTCGCCGACGGGGCGATCGTGGGCACCAGCCTCAAGGTGGACGGGGTGACGTGGAATCCGGTCGACCGCGATCGCGCGATGAGGTTGATGGATGCTGCCCGGACGATCCGTTCGCGCCCGGTCGGAACCTGATCCCCGATGGCGCGGCGGACGAAGATCTACTTCGCGACGGATCTCCACGGTTCGAGCAAGTGCTTCCGCAAGTTCATCAACGCCGCATCTGTGTACGGCGCTGACGTGCTCGTTCTCGGTGGAGATGTCGCCGGGAAGGCTCTCCAGACCATCGTCCGCGGTGGCGACGGACGTTACCGCTGCACGTTCGTCGGAACGAACTATGAGGTGACGGAAGGATCCGAACTCGAGGGCCTCGAAAAGCTCATCGGCGATCATGGCTACTACCCATATCGGGCAGAGGAGGGCGAACTCGACGCACGCCAGGCCGATGGCTCGATCGACGCGCTGTTCGTCTCGCTCATGCGGGCTCGCTTGAGCGAGTGGCTCAACCTCGCCGACGAGCGTCTCCGTCCGGCCGGCAAGCGTCTCTTCTTCATGCTCGGCAACGACGATCCCGCCGAGCTTGGGTCGCTACTCGACGACGCGCCGTGGGGCACCCACGACGAAGGCAAGGTGGTGATGCTCGATGATGATCACGAGATGATCTCGCTCGGCTATTCGAATATCACGCCGTGGCGCAGCCACCGCGAGATGACCGAGGCTGACCTGTCCGCGGCGCTCGGCGATCTCGCCGCCGGGCTCCGGGCCCCGGAGCGGGCGATCGTGAATGTCCACGTTCCACCCTTCGGCAGCGGCCTGGACGAGGCTCCGGTCCTCGATGAGAATCTGACCGTCCAGACCGCCGTCGGCCAGGTGAAGTTCGGGCCGGTCGGCAGCACGGCCGTCCGGGATGCCCTGCTCTCCATCCAGCCATTGCTCGGGTTGCACGGACACATTCATGAGTCGGGTGGGATCCGGCGACTCGGTCGCACGATCGCCATCAATCCTGGGTCTGACTACGGAACGGGCGTCCTGAACGGCGCGATCGTGACGCTCGAAAAGGACAAGGTCACAGCGCACCAACTGGTCCGAGGTTAGGTGTCTGGCCGCCTCGGCGATGGGCTGCTCATCGCGGTCGACATCGGCACGTCCGGTGCGCGGGCGGTCGCCCTCGACACCGACGGCGACCGCGTCCTCGAGGTGCGGCGGAGATACCCCACGATCGCCTCGCGACCGGGCTGGGCAGAGCAGTCGCCGGCCCACTGGCGGTCGGCGGCTATCGGCGTCCTGGCGGACCTCGCCGCTGGCCTCCGTGCCGCCGGGTCCGGGCGCGCGGACGATGTCCGGGCGATCGGGTTGACCGGCCAGTGCCCTTCGATCGTGCTCGTCGACCGGTCCGGCCGACCAGTCTCGGCGGGCCTGGTCTACCGCGACAACCGCGCCACGGCGGAGGCCGCCGCACTGCGCGAACGGTTCGGGGACGCAGCGATGCACACTCTGACCGGTCACGTCCCATCGAGCTTCCACATCGCCCCCAAGCTGATGTGGCTGCGGACGCATGAGCCCGACGCCTTCGCGCTGGCGAGACACGCGCTCCAGCCGCGCGATCTCGTCGCGCTCGAGCTGACAGGCGAGGTGGCCACCGATGGGACGCACGCGGGGGCCACCCTGCTGTACGACCTACGGACCGGCGCCTGGGACCCACGGATGTTCGACGCCCTGGGTTTGGATCCCGACCCTCTTCCCGCCCGTCCTGCCCTCGAGCGCGGTCGTTGGCGGCCTCCGCGACAGGATCGGGGAGCGGGTCGGACTGCGCCCCGGGATCCCGGTCGTCCTCGGCGGAGCGGACAGCCAGGCTTGTGCGCTCGGTGCCGGTGTCGTCGGCCCCGGTCCGGTAAGCGAGATGGCCGGTTCGTCGACGTGTCTCAATGCGGCCGTGCTGCTGCCGCTCGACGTGCTGGCCGTCGCCAACTATCCACACGTGATCTCTGGACCCTTCACGACCGAGACCGGGATCAATACGACCGGCGCCGCGGTGGCGTGGCTGGCCGACCTGCTGTACGGAGGCCGGACCGGCACGAGCGACGCGCCTCGATTACGTGCGGCTCGATGGCGAGGCGAGCGCAGTGCCTCCCGGCGCCGACGGAGTCGTCGCCTTGACCGCTCTCGGCGACGGCGAACGAACCGATCCTGACCTCCGCGGCGCGTTCGCCGGGTTGTCCCTGAGGCACGGCCGGGCCGTCCTGGCGCGGGCCGTCCTCGAGTCCGTCGCCTTCGAGATCGCCGTGCAGGTCGACCTGCTCCGCGCCGGCGGCCTCCCGGTCACCGAGCTGCGCGTGTCGGGAGGAGACGCCCGACTCGCAACCTGGAACAGGATCAAGGCGGACGTACTCGGCATCCCCGTACGGACGATCCCGGACGATGCCGCGATCGCCGGGGTCGCCATTCTGGCGGGCCTGGGGGTCGGCATCTACCGGGACCCGGCCGAAGGAGTCGCCCGGAACTCGCGATCCGAGGCGCTGGTCGATCCGGACCCCTCCGTTCGCGACCTCTACGCGGCAGCGGCGGCCAGGTACGCTGCCGTGGCCGGCTCCGCCGCAGCCAGGAGGATATGAGCGCGGATGGACGTTCGGCTCGGCATCAACACCTGTTTCGCGGTGAAGCGCTGGCCGCTGCCCGAGGATTGGATCCCGATCGTTCGTGACCGGCTCGGACTGTCACTCGTGCAGCACTCGTTCGATCTCGTCCCAGCTTGGTCGGGGGTCGAGGAGGCCGCGGACCTCGCCCGAGCGGGCGCGACCGGTGGCGTGGAGATCCACTCGACCTTCACCGGACTCATGGCCTACTCCGAGAACATGCTCCTTGGTCCCGACCCCCGCGGCCGCGGAGCCGCCGCGAGTTGGCTCCGTTGGGCGATCGAGTGGACCGCGGCTGCTGGAGGAGTGGCGACCGGCGGGCACGTCGGTGCGTTCAGTGTTCCGGATTGGTCCGCGCCCGATCGACGGGCCGTGCGCTGGGCTGGGCTTCGGGCGACCCTCGCCGACTTGGCCGGTGCGGCGTGGGTCGCAGGTCTCGACTATCTGATGGTCGAAAATCTCGCTGCCGCCCGTGAACCGTCGACGATGGCGATGCTGCGGGACTTGCTCAGCGATGGCGACGAGCGCGCGCCCATCCGCCTGTGTCTCGATGTGGGCCACATGTGCGTTCCTGGGACGACCGGTCCCGACCGCGATCCATACGCCTGGCTCCGTCTGCTCGGCCCAGCCGCCCCGGTCGTTCAGCTCCAACAGACTGACCCGTTCGGCGACCACCATTGGCCCTTCACGGCTGAGCGCAATGCTGCGGGTCGGATCGACGCGGACCGGGTTCTCGGCGCGCTGGCCGAGGGGGCCGTCGTCGAGACGACGCTGATCCTCGAGATCATCCCGGCGTTCGAGCAGGAAGACGGCGCGGTCCTCGACGACCTCGAGGCATCCGTCGACTACTGGCGTGAGGCGCTCGCTCGGAATGGCCTGGGTGATGGGCGGTCCGGTTCGACCGACGCTCCAACGGCCGGGCCACGGCCGTAGCGCCTAGTGGTGTGGCTCCTCGGGCGTCTCGTACCAGCGGACGCGCTCACCGACGCGGGCCCGGGCCTTCCAGCCGATCGTCTTGGGGGCCGCGTCAAGGTCGGAGAGCAAGCTCGTCACTTGAGCGGCGACCGGGTAACGTGCCGCCGGGATCGGCGTCTCGGCCCACACAGCGGCGACCGCGGCAAGGTTGCGCGTGGCCGTGTGCCAGAACCCCCAGTCCGAACCGAGCACGGATCTGAGCCTGACGAGGTCGATCGCCGTGGGCGGATCCTGCTGAGTCGTCGATGCCGTCGGCCGGCCGACAGCCTCGAAGGGGTGGTCGGCCAACAGGCACATCATATCGACGAGATCTTTCCGGTTCGTCTCCCAGATCTGAAGCTTGGTCAGCAAGAGGTCGGCCAGGTCGAGAGTCGGCCCGTCGGTCAGCAGCCTGTTCCGCAGATCGAGGGTGTGCGACATGGCCAGCTTGTCCACGACGACATCGATGGACCACCGTTGGTCGGGAGCCGTATAGACCATCCGCTGTGCACCGTGAATCGCGTTGAACAGCTTGTCGCCGAGATAGCCCGCCAATTCGAGCATTCGGCGCAGCGCGGGTACGTCCTTGTCGCGCGCGATGAGATCGAGGTCTCGATACTCGCGCGCGAACGGCGGTCGGGTCGCCGTCGGCGACTGGAGCCGGAACGCGACCCCGCCCATCAACCTAGCTCGCAGCCGCGCGTCGATGATCAAGCTCATGAGCCGGAGGGCCTCAGCTGCCATCTCTGCACTCGAGGGTGCGGCGGGGTCTTCCGGCAGGGGGCTCATGCCGCGTCAGTGTAGCGACTCGACTGCCCGCGATGCCGCTACGCCGTGCCCGGAGCCGAGGTGGCGGAACCGGTAGACGCAGCGGTCTTAAACACCGCGGGCCGCAAGGCCGTGCGAGTTCGATTCTCGCCCTCGGCACCACGCGTTCGCAGCGGTGGTTGCCTGGATCGCCGCGCGGTTCTGTCTGACCGGCGGATCGACCGGCGCCGGGGTTGAAACGTCCGGGGTTTTTGGTTCATAATTGGTCCATCTGCGACCTGACCGGGTCGCGCTGTACTATCGCAGTGCAAGCGTTTGCACCGGAGGGTCGGTCGATGGTGGACACGTACGCCGTCTCGAGCAGGGAGATCCCGCTGCGTTGGGACCCGCTCCTGGTCCTCGACGATCCGTACCCGATCTACCGTCGCCTGCGCGACGAGGCGCCGCTGTACCACGACGAGGAACGCGACATCTGGGCCTATTCGCGCTACGACGACGTCCAGAGCGCGGCCCGCGACTGGGCGACGTATTCGAGCGGGGGGATCGGCGGGAACGACCTCGACAACGGCGCGGAGCTGTTCCAGCCGGCCGGCGACCTGGCGGGGGTCGACCCGCCGACGCACGAGCGGATCCGGGCGGTGCTCCATCCGGCGTTCCGGCCGGGTGAGGTCCGGGCGCGCTTCGAACCCGTCGTGCGAGCGGCCGCCATCCGCCTGATCGACCGGTTCGCCGACCGCGGTACGGCCGACTTCGCGGGCGAGCTTGCGCGGCCCCTCCCGGCCGAGATGGTCTGCAGCTGGCTCGGGTTCCCGAAGGACGATCATCCCCAGCTCATCGACTGGTTCGGCGACATGCTCACGCGAGTTCCCGGCCAGAAGGAGTTGCCGCCGGCCGCTCTGGCCTCCCGGGACGCCATGCACGCGTACATCCGGATCGCCGCCGCCGAACGACGGACCGCGCCGCGCGACGACCTTCTGAGCCTGATGGTCGATGCGCAGCGCGAGCAGCGCCTGAGCGACGACGAGTTGCTGGGTGTCTGCGTCCTCCTGTTCATGGCCGGCATCACGACGACGCAGGGCCTGATCTCGAACTCGCTCTTCCACCTCGCGCGCTTCACCGACCAGCGGGAGCTGCTCCGACGCGAACCCGAGCGGATGGCGTTCGCCATCGAGGAGCTCCTCCGTTTCGAAGCGCCGCTCCAGACCCTCGTCCGGACGGCGACCCGCGACGTGGAGGCGTACGACGCCGTGATCCCGAAGGGCGCCCGGGTGGGCCTCGTGTGGGCGTCCGCCAATCGCGACGAGCGGCGCTGGGACGACCCGGACCGACTCGACATCAGTCGGGAGCCGGCCCGCCATGTCGCGTTCGGGGAGGGGATCCACCACTGTATCGGAGCGCCGCTCGCCCGCCTCGAAGCCCGGGTGGCGTTCGAGGAACTGTTCAAGCGGATCCCGGAGTACGCGGTCGTGGGTCCGACGAGGCGCGGAACCACGCCGTCGGACCGCCTCTTCGAGAGCCTGCCGGTCGAGTTCTAACGGCGGACCGGCTGGCGGCGACCGGCTGGCGCCGGACCGGCTGGCGGCGGACCGGGCTAGCGGCGGATCAGGCCGCCGAGCCGGCCGCTCTTCTTGTCGACGACGACCGGCGCTGGCGGCGCGTGCTCCAGGTCGAACGCCACCGAGGCGAGCCGGGACAGCCGCTCCGCGGCGGCCGAACGAGGCGCGCCCAGGACGACGGGGACGCCCTCATTGATCGCCTTGAGGTAGATGTACGGGTCGTACGGCAGCTCGACCGCGACCCGGGTGCCGAGGGCGCTCTCGATCTGGCTCATCTTGAGGATGTCGCGGGCGAACATGTTGTTCAGGACGAACGTCGCCTTGGTGCCCGTCGAGCCGACCTCCGCGAGCACGTCGAGCAGCGAGTGGAGCGCCTTGAGCGCGGCGATCTCGGGGTAGACCGTGAAGACGACGCCGTCGGCGCGCTCGAGGGCGGTGAGCGACGGCTCGTCGAGGTGCGAGCCCGCGTCGATGACGACCTGGTCGTAGGCCTGGAGGGCCGTGTCGAGGAGCTGGTCGACATGCTCGGCCTGGACCAGCTCGGCGAGCTCGGGCGAGCCGGGCGCGGGGATGACGTGGAGCCCGCTCTCGTGGTGGCTCGAGTACGAGCGGATGAGCTCGGGCTCACGGATCCCGAGCTCGTCGCGCACGAGGTCGGCCAGCGTCTGGCGGACGGTCAGGTTGAGGTGCGTCGCGACCTGCCCGAACTGCCGGTCGAGGTCGATGAGGAGCGTCCGGCCGGGGCGCCGGGCGCCCATCACGACGGCCAGGTTGACCGCGATCGTCGTCGTGCCGACCCCGCCCTTGGGTGAGAAGACCGTCACGAGCCGGCGGGTCGGGTGGGCCGCGCCCTCGAAGACCGAGACGGCCCCGACCTCGCGCGATCGCTGGAAGCGCACGAGCAGCGCTTCGACCCGCGCCTCGAGCTCGCGTGCGTCGAACGGCTTGGCCATGACGTCGTCCGCCCCTGCTTCCAGGAACCGGATGCGGTCCTCCACATCGTCGGCCTGGCTGATGCACAGGACGGGGATCGCGGCCAGGGCCGGCGTGCTCCGGATCTCGCGGCAGATCTCGGACGCGGTCTTGGGGCCACTGACGACATCGATGATGACGAGCTGGTGGTCGCCCGCCGCGGCGAGCACTTCGGAGGTGTCCTTGATCGGGGTGACCGCATAACCGACGCCGCCGAGCACGCCGGCGATGACGCCCCGTGACGCAGGGTCCGATTCGAGGAGAAGGAGGCTGCTGGCCGGCACTGAGGCTCCGTAGGATGCGTCTGGAACAAGCAGACAGAACGGGGTCGCCGGGAGGGGACACGCCCGACCCTGTGAGGATACAACGGCGGCACGGTCCGGGCGGCCCGTCTGTTGCTCCGGGGCATCGCCGGGGGTCGTGATAGACTCCCCGGGTTGTCCTTTCGGCTCCGCACGACCCCGATCGCCTGCCGGCATCGAGCACTCAGCGGGGCATACCCACAGGAAGGAGTCGTGCGCACGCATGCGCCGCTACGAACTGATGCTCGTGCTCAAGCCGGATGTGCCGGACGAGCGCACCCAGGCCGTCATCGACCGCACCACCCGCGGTATCGTCACGGCCGGCGGGTCGATCCTCAAGGTCTCGCCCTGGGGTCGCCGACGCCTCGCCTACGCCATCGGCCACCATCGCGAAGGCTCGTATCACATCGTGCTCTTCGAGGCGCCGCCCGAGGCGATCTCGGAACTCGAGCACAGTCTCCTCATCACCGAGGAAGTGCTGCGTCACCTGGTCACCCGGGACGACCGGCCGGTGAAGGCGTCGCGGCGCGACGGCGCGCCGGACGGCGCCGATACCGACATCGACGCCGGACCGCCTTCCGATGACGGGGAAGACGACGACGACGCGGAGCTGATCGACGAGTCCGAGAGCGAAGCCGCTCCGGCAGCCATCGACTGACGAGGGACCAGCCATGTCACTCAACAAGGCGATGATCATCGGCAACCTCGGCCGGGACCCGGAGATGCGCTACACGCCGGGCGGCCAGGCCGTGACCCAGTTCACGGTCGCGGTCAACCGCAACTTCCGGGGCCAGGACGGCGAGTGGCAGGAGGAGACCGAATGGTTCCGCGTCGTGGCCTGGGGCCAGACGGGGGAGCGGGCGGCCGAGAACCTGCGCAAGGGTGGCAAGGTCTACGTGGAGGGTCGCATCCAGACCCGCCAGTGGGAAGACAACACCGGCGCCAAGCGCTACACGACCGAGCTCATCGCCGACCGGGTGACGAACCTGGAGCGTCGGCCCCGCGAGGACGGTGACCCCGGGTTCACCCCACGCCCGGCGGCCGCCCGCCCGGCGGATGCCGCGCCGAGCGCGGCGGGTGGAAGCGCCGGCGCCCCTGCCGGAGCCGGTGCGGCGCGCGACGGCGACCCGCTCGACCATTCCGACCTCGACGACCTTCCTTTCTGACGACCGAACGGAGAATTCGACACCGATGCCGCCACCCGTCCGCGCCAAGAAGCGCAACGACTACTTCCGCGACAGCCGCCGCCGCAAGGTGTGCGCGTTCTGCGCCGACAAGACCGCGCAGATCGACTACAAGGAGGTCAACCGCCTCCGCCGCTACCTGAGCGAGCGCGCCAAGATCGAGCCACGACGCAAGACCGGCACGTGCGCCGGGCATCAGCGCGAGCTGGCGGTGGCACTCAAGCGCGCCCGCCACGTCGCGCTCCTGCCGTACGCCCCGCAGCACCTTCGACCCTGACCTCGACGCGATGAGGTCGGGCTCGGCCCGAGGGCCGGCGGCCGCGGGCGGACTCGCCTGACGTGCTCGTCGGCCTGACCATGATCACGGGCGGGATCGCCGCCGGCGCCTTCGGCTCCCTGCTCGGGCTCGGCGGCGGCGTCCTGCTCGTGCCCTTGCTCACCCTCGGCTTCGGGTTGCCGCTGCGTGAGGCGGTCGGGGTGAGCCTCGTGTCGGTGATCGTGACGAGCAGCGTGTCGGCCGCCGTCTACCTCGAGCGCCACGCGGCGAACCTGCGCCTGGGGATGACCCTCGAGCCATTCACGGCGTTCGGCGCGATCGTCGGTGGCCTGCTCGCGTTCGTCCTCGACGAGCACGCCCTCGCCGCACTGTTCGCGCTCCTCCTGGTCTATGCCGCCGTCTCCATGCTCCGCCCGCGCGACCCCGAGCCCGAGCCGGCGGCGGGAGGGCCGATCGAAGCGGTCACGACCGCGGGCGCCGCGCCGCCGGGCCGCATCGAGCGGATCCAGGATCGCCTGTCGGGGCCCGGCTACCGGATCCGTCGCCTGCGCACCGCCATCGTCGGCAGCGTTGCGGCCGGGATCGTGTCGGCGCTGCTCGGCATCGGCGGCGGGATCGTGAAAGTCCCCCTCATGCACCTCCTGATGGGCGTGCCGCTGCGCGTGGCGACCGCCACCAGCAACCTCATGATCGGGATCACGGCGTCCGCCTCGGCCATCATCTACCTCGTCCGAGGCGGGCTCGACCCGTACGTCGCCGGCCCGACCGCCATCGGCGTCTTCATCGGCGCGTCGGTCGGGTCCCGGGTGGCCCATCGCATCGACGTGCGCCTGCTCCGCGTCCTGTTCAGTGCCGTGCTGGTGTTCACGGCGTGGGAGATGATCAGGAGGGCGCTCGGATGAGCGGCCACCGGTCCGCCGCCGCCGACGCGATCGACCTCACCGTCGCCCGGCTCCTCACCCTGGGCACGTACGCGAGCCTGGTGCTCCTCGTGGCGGGGGTGATCCTCATGGCCATCGCCGGCCGCTCGCCGCTCGACCCGCCGCCCCATGACTTCGATCCCGGCCGGCTCCTCGACGACATCCTCGCCGGACGCCCGGACGGCGCCCTGTGGCTCGGCCTGGTCGTCCTCCTCGCGACGCCGGCGGCCCGGGTGGCCGCCTCGATCGCGGGCTACATCCGGAGCGGCGAGCGGGCGATGGTCTGGGTCGGCCTGGCCATCCTCGCGGTCGTCGCCGGCGGCGTCGTCATCGGTGTCGCGCTCGGCTCGACAGGCTAGGTCGGCGATGAGCGACGTGGTCATCCTCGCCATCGCCTTCGCGCTCATCCTCGTCGGCGCCGAGCTCTTCACCAACGGGATCGAGTGGTTCGGCCACAAGATGGACCTGTCCGAAGGCGCGGTGGGTTCCGTCCTCGCCGCCGTCGGCACCGCCCTGCCTGAGACGACGATCCCGCTCATCGCGATCCTGTTCACCGGCGGCGCCGGCGCGAACGAGGTCGGGGTCGGGGCGATCCTGGGAGCGCCGTTCATGCTCGCCACGCTCGCCCTGTTCGTGCTCGGGGCGACCGTCCTGGCCGTGGCGGCGCGGCGGTCCAACGGGCAGGTCCTCGATGTCCGGGCCGCCAACGTGCGCACGGACGTGGGCACGTTCGTCGTCGCCTACGGCCTCGCGATCGGGGTCGCATTCGTGCCGGGTGATATCGCCTGGCCGCGCTACGTCGTCGCGGTCGGGCTCATCGGGATCTATGCGCGCTACGTCCGGGGACACCTCGTCGCGGAACGTGGCACCGAGCCTGCCGAGCTCGCCCCGCTGCGCCTCCGGCGGCTCGGCCCCGCGGGCCGCCCGTCGCTCGGGCTCGTCGTCCTCCAGGTCGTGGTGGCCATCGCCGCGATCGTCCTGGGCGCGACCCTCTTCGTCGGCGCCATCGAGCGCCTCACGGCGAGCCTGGGTCTCGATCCCACGCTGCTGGCCCTGCTCGTCGCGCCGATGGCCACGGAATTGCCGGAGGCCGTGAACGGCGTGCTCTGGGCGCGACGGGGCAAGGACGGCCTCGCCCTCGGGAACATCACCGGGGCGCTCGTCTTCCAGGCGACGGTCCCCACGGTGATCGGCCTCGTCTTCGCGTCGAGCCATTGGGTCATGACCGGGCAGACCGCGGTCGCGTTCGCCTCGGCGGCGGTCGCGTTCGCGTCCGTGCTGCTCATCTGCCTGCCGCTCCTCCGCGGCGGCGGTCGCCGCCTGACGGGCAGGCGCCTGCTGATCGGTGGGGCCGGCTACCTGGGGTACGTGATGTTCGTCGTCTTCGATCTCACGGGCCGCCTGATCTGATCGTCCGGCCGGGCCGTCCCGGGCTCCGCGCTATACTCGGCCGCAGGTCAGCGCGTCCGCAGTACGGGAGTCGGCCTCGACATGCTCACTGAAAAAGCCAAGCCGGCAGCCGCCCCGCAGGGCGACGCAGCCGCCTCGACGGTCGCCGCGACAGCGCCCCGGAACCTCGACGATCTCATCTGCTACTTCGAGGGCGCGTACGTCCCGATGCGCGACGCGAACGTGAGCATCATGACCCACGCGTTCATGTACGGGACCGCCACGTTCGAGGGGATCCGGGCCTACTGGAACGCCGAGCAGCAGCAGCTCTACGGGCTGTTCATCCGCGAGCACGTGGAGCGGATCCGGCAGTCGGCCCGCATCCTGCTCATGGACCCGGTCCAGCCGGCCGACGAGTTGACCGCGATCATCCTGGAGACCGTCCGGCGCAACCAGTTCCGCGAGGACGCCTACATCCGCCCGTCGTTCTACAAGAGCACCCGGGCGATCGGCGTCCGGCTCCACCACCTCGAGCATCAGCTCGACGTGATCACGGTCCCATTCGGCGACTACGTCGACACCACCCACGGCATCCGGATCATGAGCTCGTCCTGGCGTCGGAACGCGGACGAGGCCCTCCCCGCGCGGGGCAAGATCGTCGGCGGCTACGTGAACATGGCGTTCCAGAAGAGCGAGGCCGAGCTCAACGGCTTCGACGAGGCGCTCGTGCTCACGGCCGGAGGCCACGCGTCCGAGGCCTCGGCGGCGAACCTGTTCGTCGTCCGCGCCGGCGTCGTCGTCACGCCGCCGGTGTACGACGACATCCTCGAGGGCATCACCCGCAAGGCGATGATCCAGCTGGCGACCGACCAGGGTTTCCCGGTCGAGGTGCGCTCGATCGACCGCTCAGAGTTGTACGTCGCCGACGAGGTCTTCCTGTGCGGCACGGGCGTCCAGGTGAGCCCGGTCGTGGAGGTGGATCACCGGCCGATCGGCTCCGGTGAGGTCGGGCCGGTCGCGGCGGCCATCAAGGCGCGCTACTTCGACGCGGTCCGCGGCCGCCTGCCCGAATACCGGAGCTGGCTCACCCCGATCTCCTGACCAGGCGGGTACCCGGGGGCCCGACGGGCGCGCTCGCGACGGCGCGCGGCTGCCGACGGGCAGGGGTCGCCTAGGGCGCCGGCGGCGGGGTCAGGCTCGGGGTCGAACTGCCGGTCGTGATGACGATGTCGACCCGGGCGGTCGGGTCGTTCACCAGGGTCACCTTCACCCCGAACAGCGTCTGGAGGTACGCGATCGTCGCCGGGGCGTCCGCCTCCGCGCCGTTGTACACGACGATCTTCGTGGCGGACGTGGTCTTGGGTGGCTTCTGGCTCGGAGCCGACGCGCTGATGCCCTGGTACTCGAGGAACGCGGCGAGGTCGGCCGCCTGGCCGGTCTTGCCGGAGCCGTTGAGGACCCAGACCGACGCGCCTTCCGTGGCGATCGCTTCCTTCTTCGCCTCGTCCGTCGCGTTGCCGCTCAGCGCATCTTTCACGGCCTGGCGGATCTTGTTGACGTACGGGATGTTGCTGTCGCCACACTTCGGGCTCTGGATCGGCGCGCCGTAGAGCGGCGGCGCGAAGACATACGAGCGGATGCTCGAGGTATCGACCCCGCCGGCCAGCTGGAGCATCTGGGGCAGCTTGCCGACCGGGATGTCCGTGTGGATGGTCGACTTGAAGGCGGCGATGAGGTCCGGCAGCTTCGGGATCAGCGTGCTGACATCGACCTGGTCCTTGAGCGACAGCAGGACGCGCTGCTGGCGGGCCGCCCGGTCGTAGTCGCTCGACACGTGACGCGAGCGGGCGTACTCGAGCGCCTGGGCGCCGGTCATGTGCTGCAGCCCGGCAGGGATGTAGATGCGGTGGGTGCGCCCGTCGTCGCCGGGATAGTCGTCGTCGAGGACCGGGATCTGGACATTGATCGTGACTCCACCCACGGCATCCACGATCTTCTTGAAGCCGTCGAAATTGACCTCGGCGTAGTATGGGATGTCCAGGCCGTACAGATTGCCGAGGGTGTCCTTGAGCGCCTGGAACCCGCGCTGCTTGTCGTTGCCGGAGAAGACGTCCGGTCGGTTCTGGGCGGCCGCCCACAGGCCATTGATCTTGCACGGGAACGTCGACCCGAACAGCCCCTGGGCGGGACCCGACGGGAGCGGTACCTGGATCGTGTCCCGGGGGAGGCTGAACATCGTGACCTTGCTCGTCTTCGGGTCCAGGCTCGCCACGATCAGCGTGTCCGTGTTGAAGACCGACTGCTTGGGCCGCTGGTCGGCGCCCACGAGCAGGATGTTCAACCGGCCGCCGGTCCACGGTTTGACGGTCTCGGCCGGAGCGTCGGTTGCGCCGGGGGGTGGCGTCCCGAAGTCGATCGTCGGGCTCGGCGTGTCGCCGGGCTCCAGGCTGTCGGTGTCCTGCGGGCCGGTCGGGCTGGGCGACGTGTCGGGCGTCTCGTCGCACACGGCGGTCCCGGACGGGTCGAAGACGCAGTCGACAAGACCCTGGGCCTCGGAGTCGTAGTACGCGACCGCGACGTGCGCGACCGACATCACGAGGATCACCGCCACGAGACCCGCGATCGAGACGGGATCGATGGCCCGGCGCGGCCTGCCGAGTCGACCGCCGCTCATCTCGATGCCGTTGAGGTAGCCCGCCACCCGGAACGCATCCACCGCCGCCGCGACCCGGTAGAGGAGCACGAGGACGTTGAGGATCTGGATGATGCCCAGGTTCGCCAGGGCGAGGCCGAGCAGGTCGGCGGAGCTCGCCCGGAGCCCGACCCCGGCGGTCAGGGCGATCAGGAGGATCGGCGCCGCGGCGAACCCGAGGGCGCGCTGGTAGGCGCCGGCGTACAGGTGGCCGAGTCCCGGGAAGATGAGCGACAGGAACGCCGCCACGAACGACGAGCGTCGACGCGGAGCCGGCTCCTGCGATTGCGACATCGTCGGGTAGGATAGCCGGACTCCGGCCATCGAGCGTCGGAACCCCCACCGAGGCACAGTTGTTCGAACCGGTCAGCGCACGACCCGACCTCATCGCGCAGGAGCACGGGATCCTTGCCCGGTGGGCCGAGCGGCGGACGTTCGACCGGCTGCGTGAACAGAACCGTGGCGCTCCGCACTGGAGCTTCATCGACGGGCCGATCACCGCGAACAACCCGATGGGCGTCCATCACGGCTGGGGCCGAACGTACAAGGACGTCTTCCAGCGCTATCACGCGATGCTCGGCGAGGACCAGCGCTGGCAGAACGGCTTCGACTGCCAGGGCCTGTGGGTCGAGGTGAACGTCGAGCGCGAGCTCGGGTTCACGAACAAGCACGATATCGAGGCCCTCGGCATCGCCGAGTTCGTCTCGCTCTGCAAGCAGCGCGTCCTGACCTTCGCCGCCCGCCAGACCGAGCAGTCGATCCGGCTCGGGATGTGGATGGACTGGAACGAACCCGAGGAGCTGCACCGGCTGCGCGACCTCCTCGCCGTGGATCCGTCCGCCCAGGCGACGATCCAGGGCCCGAACGGCCCGGTGACCGACTCGGTCGAGATGCTCATCGGCCGATTGGGGATGCCCGATACGGGCGGCAGCTACTTCACGTTCAGCAACGAGAACAACGACCTCATCTGGGGCTTCCTCGCGGAGTGCCATCGGCGGGGCTGGCTGTACAAGGGCCACGACACGATGCCGTGGTGCGCCCGCTGCGGCACCGGCCTGTCGCAGATGGAGATGAACGAGGGCTACCAGGATCGCGAGGACCCGGGACTGACGGTCCGGTTTCCGCTCACGGAGCGGCCTGGCGAGTCGCTGCTCGTGTGGACGACGACGCCGTGGACGCTGACCTCCAACGTCGCCGCAGCCGTGGGACCGGGCCTGCGGTACGTCAAGGTCCGCCAGGGCGACGACCTGTTCTGGCTCGCCCGGGGCACGCTCAAGCAGGCCCTTGCCGGACCGTTCGAGGTGGTCGAGGAGCGACCGGGCTCGGAGCTCGTCGGCTGGACCTACGACGGCCCGTTCGACGACCTGCCCATCGTCCGCGCGACGTTCGCCAAGGGGACCGGGGATGCGCCGGACGTGCCGTACCGGCATCGCGTCATCGCCTGGGACGAGGTCGGCGAGGAGGAGGGGACCGGCATCGTCCACATCGCGCCCGGCTGTGGCGCGGAGGACTTCCAGCTCGGGCGGACGCTCGGGCTGCCGGTCATCGCCCCGCTCGACGAGGGCGGCATCGTGCTGGACGGCTTCGGGTCACTGTCCGGCCGCGACGTGCGCGATGTCGCCGAACCGATCGTCGAGCACCTCAAGCGGGAGGGCCGGTTCTACCGGCTCGAGACGATCGTCCACCGCTACCCGCACTGCTGGCGCTGCAACACGCCGCTCGTGTTCCGCCTCGTGGACGAGTGGTTCATCAGCATGGGTCAGGTCTACGACCAGCCGCGGGAAACGCTCACGAAGGAGCAGGTCGACGCCAGCCTGCGCTACCAGATCATGGAGATCGTGGACCAGATCCGCTGGATCCCGGGCTTCGGGTACGACCGGGAGCTCGACTGGCTCATGAACATGCACGACTGGATGATCAGCAAGAAGCGCTACTACGGGCTGGCCCTGCCGATCTACGACTGCGCGGCGTGCGGCACGTTCGATGTGGTGGGCGGGCGCGAGGAGCTCAGGCAGCGCGCGATCGCGGGCTGGGAGGAGTTCGAGCACCACACGCCCCACCGGCCGTACGTGGACGCCGTGACGATCGCGTGCCCGACGTGCGGCGCGCCCGTGAGCCGGATCCACGACGTCGGCAACCCGTGGCTCGATGCCGGGATCGTGCCGTTCTCGACGCTCCACTACCGCGAGGACCGCGAGTACTGGTCGCGCTGGTTCCCGGCCGACCTGGTCACCGAGAGCTTCCCCGGCCAGTTCCGGAACTGGTTCTACTCGATGCTCGCGATGGGCACCGTCCTGCGCCGGGAACGCCCGTTCAAGGCGCTGTTCGGCTACGCGACGCTCTTCGGCGAGGACGGCCGGCCGATGCACAAGAGCTGGGGCAACGCGATCGACTTCGACGAGGCCGCCGAGCGGATGGGCGTCGACGTCATGCGCTGGATGTACTGCTCGGCGCGCCCCGACGACAACATCCTGTTCGGCTGGCACGCGGCCGATGAGGCCCGGCGCGGCCTGCTCGTGCTCTGGAACGTGTACGCGTTCTTCACGACGTATGCACGCCTGGCCGGCTGGAGTCCCGCGCCGAGCGGCCGGGACGACGGTACGGCCGCCCCGCCGGTCGCGGAACGGAGCGCGCTCGACCGCTGGATCCTGTCCCGCGTCGCGGGCACGGCCGCCCGGGCGGGCGAGGCCCTGGCGGACTTCGACTCGCGCCAGGCGACGATCGAGATCGACGCGTTCGTGGACGATCTGTCGACCTGGTATCTGCGCCGCTCGCGCCGGCGCTTCTCGCGCGCCGACGCCGGTCCGGATCGCGACGCGGCCTTCGCCACGCTCCACGCCGCGCTCGTGGCGCTGGCCCGGATCGCCGCCCCGATCATGCCGTTCCTGTCCGAGGCGATCCACCTCAACCTCGTGTCCGATCGCGACCCGGCCGCGCCGGACAGTGTCCATCTCACCCGCTGGCCCGCCGCGGAGCTCGCCGCCCTGCGCGACGAACGCCTGGAAGCCGCGATGGCGACCGCCCGGAAGGCGGTGGACCTGGTCCGGACGCTGCGCAGCGGCGCCGGCATCCGCGTCCGCCAGCCCATCGCCCGCCTGTGGCTCGCCCTGCCCGGCGGCGATCTGCCCGAGCGCGACGCGCTCCTGGCGCTCATCGCCGACGAGGTGAACGTCAAGGAGATCCTGCTCATCGGCGACGAGTCCGAGCTCGTGGACCGGCGGGTCAAGCCGCTCCTGCCGCGGATCGGCAAGCGCTTGGGTGACAGGATCCCGGCGGTGATGGCGGCCGCCCGGGCCGGCGAGGTCGAGTTCCTGTCCGACGGTTCCGTCCGCCTGGCCGGGCTGACCCTTGCCCCGGACGATGTCGAGATCCTGGCCACCCCCCGTCCCGGCACCGCGGTCGCGCACGACGAGGGGCTCGTCGTCGTCATCGACACCGAGCTGACACCCGAGCTGCGGGCCGAGGGCGACGCGCGCGAGCTCTCGCGGGCGGTCCAGGACCTGCGCAAGGACGCCGGCCTGGAGCTGACCGACCGGATCGAGCTCTGGATCGACGGCCTCCCGACGGTGGTGGCCGACCATCTCGACGGCGTGCTCGCGGACACGCTGGCCGAGACCGTCCACCACGGCTCGCCACCTGCCGGCACCACCAAGGGCACGGTGGAGCTCGAGCACGGGACGGTCGGCCTCGGGCTCCGCACCGTGGGTGCCGCATGACGATGTCCGACGCGGCACCCGCCCCAGGCTCCGCCCTCGCGCCCGACGAGGGACCGGCCGGCGCGGCCCGCGGCGGACGACCGCGCTGGCTGCTGTTCGGCATCCTCGCCGTGGGCGTGCTCGCGATCGACCAGCTGGTCAAGGCCTGGGTCGCGAACGCGTTCCAGATCGGCGTGCCCGTGCCGGTCCTGGGAGACGTGGTCCGGATCACGATCTCGCACAACCAGGGCGCCCTGTTCGGCCTGTTCCAGGGTTCGGCGGTCGTGTTCGGCCTGGTCAGCCTCGTCGTGGCCGGCCTCATCGTGTGGTACGAGGCGCGGGCCGGCGCGAGCATCCTCGTGTCGGTCGCCCTCGGCCTGCTCCTCGGCGGCGCGATGGGCAACCTCACGGACCGCCTGCGGATCGGCTACGTCGTCGACTTCGTCGACCTGGGCATCGGGGCCGTGCGCTGGTTCACGTTCAACCTGTCGGACGTATCCATCGACGGCGCGATCCTCCTGCTCGTCCTCCTGGCGCTCCTGCCGGAGCGCAGCGCCGAGAAGCCGGCCTGACCGGATGACCGGACCCGGCGCCGTCGTCCGCGAGCTGACCGTGCCGGACGGGGCGATCCCGGTCCGCGTGGACCGCTACGTGACCGATGCGACGGGCCTGTCGCGCAGCCACGTCCAGAAACTCATCGCGGCGGGCCACCTGACCGGGGCTGACGGCGCGGCGTTGCGCTCGAACGTGATCGTGGGTGCCGGCGCCCATCTGCGGCTGCTCGTGCCCGAGGCGATCCCGCTCGCCCTCGAGCCGGAGCCGGACATCGTCCTCACGGTCGTCTACGAGGACGACGACCTGCTCATCGTGGACAAGCCGGCCGGCCTCGTCGTCCACCCGTCGCCGGGTCACTCCACGGGAACGATGGTCCACGCGCTGCTCGGCCGCCAGGGCGGAGCGGAGTACGGCGGCATCGCCGGGGTCGCCCGGCCCGGGATCGTCCATCGTCTGGATCGCGACACGAGCGGCCTGATCATGGTCGCCAAGCGCGACGGCGCCCAGACCGGGCTGATGGCCCAGCTCAAGGCGCGCCGGATCAAGAAGACGTACATCGCGCTCGTCCAGGGATCCGTCTCAGCGGCGGTCGGCCGGATCGAGGCGCCGATCGGGCGCGACCCGCGCCAGCGGACGCGGATGGCGGTCGTGACCGACGGCCGCCCATCGGTGACCGGCTATCGCGTGCGTGAACGGTTCGACGGCTGGACCCTGCTCGAGCTCGACCTCATCACCGGCCGGACCCACCAGATCCGGGTCCATCTCGACGCGATCGGGCACCCGGTCGCCGGCGATCCAGTCTACGGGACCGGGACCTCGCGGCGCGGGCCGGACGGCCTCCAGCGCCTGTTCCTCCATGCCTGGCGATTGGAGCTCGCCTCGCCGACCGACGGTCATCTCATCCGGGCCGAAGCGCCGCTGCCGCCGGCGCTCGAATCGGTCCTCGACGGCCTGCGGGCCTCGGCGGCCGCTCGATGACCGTGCCACCGGATCGCCGAGCGGGCGCGCCGGGCGCCCTCCTCGTCATCATCAGTGGCCCGTCCGGCGTCGGGAAGGACACGATCATCGACGCCCTCCGGGCGCGCCCCGGCGCGAAGGACTACCACTACGTCGTGACCTGCACGACCCGTGCCCCGCGACCGGGCGAGGTGGACGGCGTGGCGTATCACTTCGTCTCGGTGGGGCAGTTCCTGGCGATGCGGGACGCCGGCGAGCTGCTCGAGGCGACCGAGGTGCACGGCCGGTGGTACGGCACGCCCCGGGCGGAGGTCGCGGACGCGCTCGCGGCCGGCCACGACGTCATCCTCAAGATCGACGTACAGGGCGCCCAGACGGTGAAGGAGCGGGTCTCGGACGCGCTTCTCGTGTTCGTCGTCCCACCGTCGCTCGAGGCGCTCTTCCAGCGCCTGAAGGCGCGGGCGACGGAGTCGGCCGACGAGCTCGAAGTCCGACAGCGGAACGCGGCGATCGAGCTCGCCCGCCAGGATGACTACGACTACGTCGTGGTGAACGACACGGGCCAGGTCCAGCGGACCGCCGCCCGGATCGACGAGATCATCGCGGCCGAACGCCACTTCCACCCGAACCGCCGGGTCGCGGTCTAGGCGTCGACCGGGCTCGGACGTCGGGTGCCCGCGGCGGGAGCGGTCGCTGCGACAATGGGCCGGTGACCCTGGGATCCGCGCAGTCGCCCGTCGACGTGGCGCCCGCCGACACTCGCCTCGTGGAGGTCGCCATCGACGCGGCGGGCGGCGCGGGCGGCCGGACGTACACCTATCACGCGGATGGCGAGCTCGCCGACGTCGTGGCCGGCGATGCCGTCATCGTCGAGTTCGGCCGGCGCCAGGCGCTCGGCGTCGTGGTGGGCGACGCCCCACCCGCGGCGGACCCGGGCCCGGTCCGGCCGACCAAGCCCCTCCTCGCCCGGGTGCGGAGCGACGGCCCACTCCTGCCGGCGCTGTCGGTCGCGCTCGCGCGGTGGGTGGCCGGCCACTACCTCGCCCCGCTGTCCACGGTCATCCGGGCCATGCTCCCACCGGGGATGCTCGAACGGCTCGAGCTCGTCGCCGACGTCGTGGCCGGCGATGCGGCCGGAGATGACGAGGATCTCGCCGTCGAGGATCGGGCGATCCTCGATCGCCTCGCGGACGGCCCCCGGCGGGTGAGCGATCTCGACCAGTCGGAGGGGCGAGCCGCCCTGCTCCGGCGCCTCCACCGCCTGGCGGACGCCGGCCGGCTGACCCTCGACTGGACGCTGACGAGCGCCGGGGCCGGGCCGCGGACGGACCGGCACGCGACCGCGACCGAGGCGGGCCACGCGGCGGCGACCACGCTCGCGGCGGGTGGCCGGATCGACGGACCGCGCCTCGGCCCCCGCCAGGTCGCGCTGCTCGACGAGCTCGTGGCGTTCGGCGGCCCGATCCGGACGCCCGAGCTGGCCGATCGCCACGGCGACGGGACCCTCCGCGGCCTCGTCCGACGAGGTCTCGTCGATGTCACGACCGCGGTCGCGGAGCGGCGCCCGCTCGAGGGCCGGGCGGTCGGGCGGCGCGGCGCCCGACCGGCGGACGCCGATCTCACCTCGCCCCAGGCCCAGGCGATCGGCATCATCCAGGGAGCGATCGAAGAGCGCGACCCGACGCCGCTCCTCCTCGACGGCGTCACCGGCGGCGGCAAGACCGCCATCTATGTCGAGGCGATCGTGGCGGCCCTGGAGGCCGGCCGGCCGGCGCTCGTGCTCGTCCCTGAGATCGCGCTCGCCCTGCCGCTCGTCGACCGCCTCCGGGTCGAGCTCGACGCCGAGATCGCACTCGTCCACTCGGGCCTGGGCGAAGGCGAGCGGGCCGACGAGTGGCGGCGGATCCGGTCGGGCCGGGTGCCGATCGTCGTCGGAACGCGCCTGGCCGTGCTCGCGCCCCTGGCCGACCTCGGCCTCGTCATCGTGGACGAGGAGCACGACGGGGCCTACAAGAGCGAACGCACGCCGCGGCTCAACGCGCGTGCGGCCGCCATCGAGCTGGGACGGTCGGCCGGCGCGGCCGTGGTCCTCGGCAGCGCCACCCCGTCCGTCGAGTCGGTGGGTCGCGCCCGGGCCGGCTCGTACCGGCGGGTCGTCCTGCCCATCCGACCCACCGGCGCGCCGCCGGTCGTGGAGGTGGTGGACCTGCGGGCGGAGCTCAAGTCCGGGAACCGCGGCGTGATCTCCGACCGGCTCGCGGCCGCCCTGGCCGGGCTCGATCCCGCTGCCGGGGAGCGGGCGATCCTCGTCATGAACCGTCGGGGGGCCGCCTCCGCGGTCCTGTGCCGCGATTGCGGGACCGTCCAGACCTGCCCCGAATGCACGCTCCCACTGGTGTTCCACCAGGCCGGGATGACCCTGCGCTGCCATCACTGCGGCACGGCGACGCCGCTGGCGACCCGCTGCCCGGCCTGCGGCTCGCCCCGGATCCGTTACCTCGGGGGTGGCACCCAGCGCGTGGAGGCCGAGGTCCGTGGGCGCTTCCCGAACCTCCGCATCGGGCGCCTCGACCGCGACATCGTCGAGCGACGCCACGGCGCGGAGCGGGTCCTGGACGCCTTCACCAACGGCGCCCTCGATGTCCTCGTCGGCACGAGCCTGGTCACCAAGGGCCTCGACATCCCCGAGGTGACCCTTGTCGGCGTCGTGTCGGCCGATATCGCGCTCAACCTCCCGGACGAACGCGCCGCCGAGCGGACGTACCAGCTCCTGGCCCAGGCGGTGGGTCGGGCGGGCCGTGGCGACCGGCCCGGCCTCGCGATCATCCAGTCCTACCAGCCCGACCACCCGGCGATCAGGGCCGTGGCGACGGCCGATCCCGCGGCGTTCTACGACGCGGAGCTGGCCACCCGCGAGCGGTGGGGTGCGCCGCCGTTCGGCCGCTACGTGAAGTGCACGGTCGCGATCGCCGATCCGGTCGCCGCCGAGCGCGAGGCGAACGCGATGGCCGAGCGGCTCCGGGCCCGCGCCACCGAGCGCGGCATCCCGGTCGAGGTGATCGGGCCGGCACCGGCGTACATCGCCAGGCGGGCCGACCGGTGGCGCTGGAACGTGGTCCTCCGCGGGCCGGCGCCGGCCGACCTCCTCGACGGCGGGCTCGAGGCTCCATGGTCCGTGGACGTGGATCCCGAATCGCTGCTCTGAGCGGGCCGCACGACGCCGATATACTGCGGCCATGAGCGTCAAACCCATCGTCATGCTCGGCGACCCGCGGCTGCGGCTCAAGGGCCTGCCCGTCGACAGTTTCGGCAAGCCCCTCCACGAGCTCCTGGACGACCTCGCCGAGACGATGCGCGACGCGCCCGGGGTGGGCCTGGCGGCCCCCCAGCTCGGCGAGGCGCTCCGAGCCTGCGTGATCGAGGTGGAGGGCCAGCTCCACGAGCTGGTCAACCCGGCCATCGTCCGGGCGACCGGCGACGATCGCGATCTCGAGGGCTGCCTGTCCATCCCCGGGTACTTCGCCTACGTCACCCGCCGCGAGCGGGTCTGGGTGGTCGCCCAGAACCGGTTCGGGCGCCGGATCAAGGTCGCCGGCTCGGGTCTCCTGGGGCGGGCCCTCCAGCACGAGCTCGACCACCTCGACGGCAAGCTCTTCATCGACTACCTCGATTCCATGGACGAGCTCATCACCTTCGCCGGTGACGGCGAGGACGAAGAGGCGGAGCAGCGGGCGACCGCGCTGGCGTGACCGGGCCGGTCCCGACCGTCTTCTTCGGGTCCGGGTCCTTCGCCGTCCCCATCCTCGATGCCCTCCTGGCGACGGACGACGTCTCCGTGGCCGGTGTCGTCACCGTCCCGGACCGGCCCGCCGGACGGGGAGGCGTCCCTACCCCGACACCGGTCGCGGCGCGAGCGCGAGACCTCGGCCTGACGACGATCCAGCCGGCCAGCCTCCGGACCGACGAGGCCCTCGCCACGATCGCGGGCCTCGGGGCCGGCCTCGGCGTGCTCGCCGACTACGGCCGGATCGTTCCTCGGGCGATCCTGGAGCTGCCGGCCGCCGGCATCCTCAACGTCCATCCGTCGCTGCTCCCGCGCTGGCGCGGCGCCTCCCCGATCCCCGCCACGATCCTGGCCGGCGACCGCGAGACGGGCGTGACGGTGATCCGGATGGACGCGGGCCTCGACACGGGACCGATCGTCGCGGTCGAACGGTGGGAGCTCGGCGCCGACGAGGACGCACCGGGGCTCGAGGCGCGCGCGGCGACGGTCGGCGCGAGGCTGATCGCCAGGATCGTGGGCCCGTGGCTGCGGGGCGACGTCGTGCCGCGCCCCCAGGGCGACGCCGGCGCGACGCTGACCCGGCCACTCCGGCGCGAGGACGGCCGCCTGGACCCGACCCGCCCCGCGGCCGAGCTCGAACGACAGGTCCGGGCACTCCGGCCGTGGCCGGGAACGTTCCTCGAGACGCAGGCCGGACGCGTCGCCGTGCTCGACGCGACGGCCGCTGACGGCGCCCCGTCGTCGGAGGGCTCGCCCGGTCGACTCGGTCCCGACGGGCTCGAGACCGCCGGGGGGAGCAGGCTCGTCCTGCGCACGGTCCAGCCCGCGGGTGGGCGGCCGATGTCGTGGGCCGATCTCCTGCGCGGCCGGCCCGCCCTGGTCGGCAGCGTCGTCCTCGCGGTCCCCGCCTAGGATGGTCGGCGAGATGACCCGCCCGTCGGCCGAACCCATCGTGACCGGACCCCACGACGCGGGGGATGCTCCGCCCGGCCTGGCCGGCCTGGAACCGGACGCCCTGCGCGCGTGGCTGGTCGGCCGGGGCGAGCCCGGCTATCGGGCGCGCCAGGTCTCCGACGCGCTGTGGGGCGGCCACGTCCGGGCGGCGGCCGAGATCCGGACCCTGCCGGCCACCCTGCGCGCGGAGCTCGACTCGGCGTTCCGGTTCGACACCCTCACGACGACGGACGTCCAGGCCTCGGACGGTGGCCTGACCGAGAAGGCGCTCCACCGCCTCGGCGACGGGTCGCTCATCGAATCGGTCCTGATGCGCTATCCGTCGCGGGCCGGATCGCGGGAACGGACCACCCTGTGCATCTCGAGCCAGGTGGGCTGTGCCGTGGGCTGCCCGTTCTGCGCGACGGGCGAGCTCGGTTTCGGGCGCGACCTGACGACGGCCGAGATCGTGGACCAGGTCCGCTGGGCGGCCCGCCGGCTCACGGCCGAGGGTCGCCATCTCACCAACGTCGTCTACATGGGCATGGGCGAGCCGTTGCTCAATCTCGACCGCGTGCTCGCGTCCGTCGGGGCGCTGTCCGATCCGGCCCGGTTCGGCCTGGGTGCGCGGCATATCACGGTGAGCACCTCGGGCGTGGTGCCCGGGATCCGCCGGCTGACGGCGCTCGGCCCCCAGTTCACGCTCGCGATCAGCCTCCACGCGGCTCGCGATCCGCTGCGCGACGTGCTCGTGCCGCTCAACCGGCGCTGGCCCGTGGCGGAGGTCGTCGCGGCGGCCCGCGACCACGCCCGCGCGACCGGCCGGCGGGTGAGCTACGAGTACACGATGATCGGTGGCGTGAACGACACCGACGCCGACGCGGACGCCGTGGCCACGCTCCTCCGGGGCGACCTGGCCCATGTCAACCTCATCCCGATGAACCCGGTCGCCCACACCCCGTGGGTAGCGAGCCCGATGCCGGTCATCGAGGCGTTCGCGGCCCGGATCCGGGCGGCCGGCGTGCCGGTCTCGATCCGGCGCAATCGCGGCCAGGAGATCGGGGCCGCGTGCGGGCAGCTGGCGGCCGAGTTCGCGGGCCGGCCGCCCACCCGGGTCGTGGCGCGGCGCCGCGAGCGCCTGGAGACGGCGAGCGCCGCCGCGCTCCGCGGTGAACGGAGCGCGGAGCCGATCCCGGCCCATACGGGTGGCGCGGACGAGGGCCCGGGCTGATGGCGGCCGGTCGAGCGCGCGTCTCCGCGAGCATCCTGGATGCGGACCTGGGCAACCTCGCCCACGCGATCCGGCGGGCCGAGAAGGGCGGCACGGATCGCATCCACCTCGATGTCATGGACGCCCACTTCGTGCCCAACCTGACCTTCGGCGCCCGGACGATCAAGGCGCTCCGGCCGCGCACGCGCCTCCCGTTCGACGCCCACCTGATGACCTCGGAGCCGGGCCGGTACATCGACGAGTACCTCGACGCCGGCTGTGATTCGGTCACCTTCCATGTCGAGGTCGACGAGCCCATCGAACCCACCCTCAGGGCGATCCGGGCCGCCGGACGGGCGGCCGGCCTGGCGGTCAAGCCGAACACGCCGCTCGAGGCGCTCGAGCCATACGCCGAGCTGCTCGACATCGTGCTGGTCATGACCGTCGAGCCGGGCTTCGGCAAGCAGAAGTTCATGAAGGACGTCGCGCAGGCCAAGCTCCTGGCCGCCCGGCACTACCTGCGCTTCAAGGCCCACGGGGGCGAGGTCCATGTCGACGGCGGCATCAACCGGGAGACCGCCGAGATCGTGGGCGCGCAGGGGACCGACATCCTCGTGGTGGGCTCTGCCCTGTGGA
This sequence comes from uncultured Chloroflexia bacterium, assembly GCA_963719285.1. Classification (GTDB taxonomy): domain Bacteria; phylum Chloroflexota; class Limnocylindria; order Limnocylindrales; family CSP1-4; genus C-114. Next base: position 660,211 of record CAVRBO010000001.1, on the reverse strand, counting down.
TCAAGGGTCACGACATCGCCCGCGAGATCCGGCTCATCCGATCGCTCGCCGACGAGGGCTACCAGTACGGCCTCAACGACGGCGTGCCGCCCATCCCGCGCGACCAGTGGACGACCTTCACGAGCCTGCCCCGCCATATCGCCGAGCGGGCCGCCGGCGAGATCGAGGCCGGCGGCGTCCCGGTCCTCACGCTGCGCGGCCAGGGCGGCTTCAACCCCGACGGGGTGCGCGACTACGACCTGAGCGTGCCGCTCTCCGCGGCCGACCTCGTCGAGACGCGCCACGCGGCGGCGCGGGAGCGCTGGCTCGCCGAGGCCGAGGCCTGGCGGACGGCGCAGCGTGCGGAGCTCGGGGCGGCCGCCGTGCCACGCGAAGGACCGGGAACGTAGCGACGTGCGGGCACTCCTCCAGCGCGTGACCGGCGCGTCGGTCCGGGTGGCCGGCGAGGTCATCGGGCGGATCGGCCCGGGACCCGGGCTCGTCGTGCTCCTCGGCGTGGGCCGCGCGGACGATGCCGACGTCGCCGAGGCGCTCGCCCGGCGGATCGTCGACCTGCGGATCTTCGCCGACGACGAGGGGCGCACGAACCGCTCGCTGCTCGACCTGGGCGGCGCGGCCCTCGTGGTGTCGCAGTTCACCCTGTACGCCGACACGCGGCGTGGCCGGCGACCGGGCTTCACGGACGCGGCGCCTCCGGAGCTCGCGATCCCGTGCTACGAGCGGTTCTGCGCCGCGGTGGAGTCCGCCGGGATCCCCGTCGCCCGTGGCCGCTTCGGAGCCGAGATGGCGGTAGAGCTCGTGAACGACGGCCCGTTCACGATCTGGCTCGACACGGACGAGCGCGGAGCCTCGCCGATCCGGACATGACGAACCCCCGGCGGCCGGGCCGGGGGTCGGGGACTAGTGCCTCGTCCGCGCGCCGCGTCGGCGCCCCGCCTTCGCTCGCGAGTCTTGCCCTCGCGCTACTTGGCGGTGCGGGCCGACTTGAGGGCCGTGCGCCGGCAGCGGGTGCACACGAGCTGCTTGCTCGCGACGCCGTCCAGGTAGAGGGTCGTCGGCTGGAGATTGGGCTGGTAGCGGCGATGCGCCCGCACGCGGTTCATCCCCGAGGACTGGGGGTTGAAGCCGCCCATCGAGGTCTTCGCGCAGATCGCGCAGGCTCGGGCCATGGTTCGTTCACCTGGGTGTGTCGCTGAGTGGGATCCGTGTTCGGCCGGACGGCCCGAACGGGGCGGTAATATAGCACACCGTCCCCGAGCGATCGCCCACCCGCCACCGGAGGTTACCGAGCGTCGTGCCAGAGCGCCCCGCCCCGGGCCGGGCGGTCGTCACCCGCCGCGCCGTGACCGACATCGTCCGTGCCGCGGTCCTTGGTTGCTACGGCGTCGCCGGGTTCGCGACGCCGGATCCATGGGGCTACGTCGTCCGCTGGATGGGCCTGGGCGAGCCCGGCATCCGGATCGGCCTCGATGACCTGCGCGTCGAGCTGCGCATCCGGGTCGCGTACGGTCTGCCGATCGCGGAGGTCGCGCGGCAGGTCGAGTCGGCCGTTCGCTATGCGCTGAAGCGCGACCTCGACCGCGAGCCGAGCGCGGTGACGATCCACGTCGACAGGCTCGTGGAGCGGGACGGGAACGTCCCGCCCGCCGCCGAGATGGTCGAGCCAGAGGGCGAGCCCGACCGCTCCGAACCTCAGTCCGCCACGGAGCCGCCGGCCGTGACCGAGCCGCCGGCCGTGACCGAGCCACCGGCCGTGACCAAGCCACCGCCGGCGCCGGCCCGGCTGCGCCCGAGAGTCGCGGATGACCCGGCGCTGGTGCGACGGGTCAGGCCTGCTCGAGGCGCTCCGGGCGGCCGTCGCCAACCTCGACGCGCACGTCGACGAGATCAACGCCCTGAACGTCTTTCCGGTACCGGACGGCGACACCGGCTCGAACATGGTCGCGACGATGGTGGTCGCGCTCGAGCAGGCCGAGGCCGTCGCCGGGCAGCCGGCCTGGACGATCGCCGGGGCGATCAAGCGCGGTGCCCTCCATGGGGCTCGCGGCAACTCCGGGGTCATCCTGAGCCAGATCCTCGGCGGGATGGCCGATGCCCTCGACCGCAAGCGGCGGTTCAACGGCCTCGATCTCGCGTTCGCCCTCCGGCAGGGGGTGGAGCGCTCCTACCGGGCGGTCAGCCAGCCGGTGGAGGGGACGATCCTCACCGTCATCCGCGACGCCGCCGAGGCCGCCGTCGCGGCCGCCGAGCGCGACCCGGACATCGAGACGGTGCTGGCCGCCACCGTGGACGCCGCGGAGAAGTCGGTCGCGCGGACGCCATCGCTGCTGCCGATCCTGCGCGAGGCGGGCGTCGTGGACTCGGGTGGACAGGGCCTGTTCCGGCTCTTCCAGGGCGCGCTCCAGCAGATGGTCGGCCGGCCGTCTGCCGACGCCGCACGACCGGCGGATTCGGCGAAGCTGTCCATGCTCGTGGCCCATGCCGACGAGGGCCACGGCTACGAGACCGTCTTCTTCGTCCGACCGCTCACGCGGAGCAAGCTCGACCTCGACGCGATCCGCGACCGACTCGCGGTCCTGGGCGAGTCCGTCATCGTCGCCGGCGACCAGGGCGAGGCCAAGGTCCACATCCACAACGAGCGCCCGGACGAGATCCTCGCCTACGGCCTGTCGCTCGGTACTCTGACCGACATCACCGTCGTCAATCTCGACCACCAGACGGCCGAGGTCCGGGGGAAGCGGGTCGGCGAGGTCACCGGCGCGGGCCAGGTGGTCGCCGAGGCGCCGGCGTCCGCGCCGCCCGCCACGCCGGCGTCGATCTGGGTGGACCCGCGCGCGCTCAACGGCGCGACGATGCCGTTCGCGGTCGTGGCGGTCGCCACCGGCGAGGGTCTCGAGAAGGAATTCCGCGACCGCGGCGCGGCGGCGATCGTCCGTGGTGGCCAGACCTCGAACCCGTCCACCGGTGAGCTCCTCGCCGCGGTCCAGCGGGTCAACGCCCTCGAGGTCGTGATCCTGCCGAACAACCGCAATGTCGTGCTGGCGGCCCGCCAGGTGGTCGGCCTCGCCACGCGGCCCGTTCACGTCGTCCCGACGCGCAATGCCGTGGAGGGGCTGGAGGCGATCCTGGCCGTCAACCCGGGCGCCGACGTGGCCACCAACGTCCTGCGGATGACCGAGCACGGCCGGGATGTCCGGACGCTCCAGGTGACCACGGCGATCCGGGACGCGAAGATCGGCCCGCGCAAGGTCCGCAAGGGCCAGACGATCGTGCTCGATCCGGACGAGGGTCTCGTCGCGGCCGACAAGGACCGGACCAGGGCGATCCTGGTCGCGTTGGCGACGCTCAGCGAGGGCTTCGAGGCGATCACGCTCCTCTACGGAGAGGGCGCCGACCTGGCCGAGGCCGAGGCGCTCGCCGCACGGGTCAAGGAGGCCCACCCCCACATCGAGGTGGACGTCGGCCACGGCGGACAGCCGCTCTACCCGTACCTGATCGCGGTCTGGTAGAGGTGTCGGGGCAAGGTCCCGGAGGAAAGGCGCGATCTCGTGCAAGGCCCTCGGGCGAAGGCGCCGGGGTGACCCGGCGCACGGAGCCGGCTCCGCCGGCCGGCCCGACCGAGTTCCTGGATACGCCGATCGGCGAAAGCGGGCTCGCGGCGATCGGGGTGCTGAAACGGACGTTGCCCAGGCTCGGCGTGTCGACCGTGCGCGACCTCCTGTTCCACCTGCCACGGCGCTACGACGACCTGCGCGAGCTGCACAGCCTCGGCGAGCTGCAATGGGGCGTGACACCGGATGGCGAGGTCGCCAGCGCGCGCGGGAACGTCGTGTCGATCGAGGTCCAGCCCACGTTCCGCCGGCGCGTCCAGCGGACGACGGCGGTCCTGCGCGATGGGACGGGTGTGGCGCATGCGGTCTGGTTCGGCCGGCGCTATATCGAGCGCCGGCTCTTCGCCGGGCAGGATGTGGTCGTCAGTGGACGGATCCGCCACCGCAACGGCGTGCTCCAGTTCGAGGACCCGGACTTCCAGGTCGACGACGGGAGCACGATGCTCCACGCCGGAAGGATCGTGCCGGTCTACCGGCTCACCGCGGGACTGAACGTCGCCCGCCTGCGGGCGGCCGTGCGCGAGGCGCTCGATCGGGGCCGCGGCGGGTTCGCCGAGTACCTCGCCCCCGCGGTCCGCAACGATGTCGGCCTGCCGGGGATCGGCGAGGCGGTCGAGGAAGCCCACTTCCCGGAGTCGTTCGAAGCTCGCGACGGCGCGCTCCGGCGACTCGCCTTCGACGAGCTCCTCGCGGTCCAGGTGGGCATGGTCGGCCGTCGGCGCGAGCGCGGTCGGAGCCGGGCCGTCTCCATCCCCGTCGCGGATGAGCGCGATCGGGCCGTGCGCGAGGCGATCACCGCGTCGCTCGTGCGGAAGGTGGGCCGGCCGGTCGAGCTCACCGAGGACCAGTCGAGCGCGATGTCGGTCATCCGGGCCGACCTCGCCCGGACCGAGCCGATGCTCCGCCTCCTCCAGGGCGACGTCGGATCGGGCAAGACCGCCGTGGCCGCGCACGCCCTGGCGCTCGCCGCACTCGACGGCCGGCAGGGCGCGCTCCTCGCCCCGACCGACCTGCTCGCGCGCCAGCACCTCGAGACGATCGGCGACCTCGTGGCGGACCTTGCCCTGCCGGTGGAGCTGCTCGTCGGCTCGCTCGGAGCGGACCAGAAGCGGGAGGTCCAGCGCCACATCGCGTCGGGCCAGGCCCGCATCGTCGTGGGAACCCATGCCCTCGTCCAGGACGCCGTCACGTTCGCCGACCTTGGGATGGTCGTGATCGACGAGCAGCACCGATTCGGGGTGGAGCAACGGGGCCAGCTGGAGGCGAAGGCGTCGGGAGCCGTCCCGCACGTGCTCCTCATGACGGCCACGCCGATCCCCCGGACCGTCGGCCAGGTCCTGTATGCGGACCTCGACGTGTCCGACCTGCGCACCCCGCCGGCCGGACGGATCGCGATCAAGACCGGCGTGAAGCACCCCTCCCAGCTCGACGGGACCTGGGACAAGGTCCGAGCGGAGGCGGCGGCCGGACGGCGGACGTTCGTGGTCGTGCCGCTCATCGTCCAGGGCGGCGAGGCCGGCACGGGCGACGATGAGGCCGAGGACCTCGCCGGCGGAGCCGTCGCGGCCGAATCCGAAAAGGAGCGCCTGTCGGCCCTCCTGGCGCCGCACCGGGTCGGGATGGTCCACGGCCGCCTCCGGCCATCCGAGCGCGACGCGGAGATGGCTCGTTTCCGCGACGGGGAGATCGACATCCTTGTCGGGACGACCGTCGTGGAGGTCGGCGTGGACGTGCCGGAGGCGACGATGATGATCGTGGAGGGCGCCGAGCGATTCGGCCTCGCCCAGCTCCACCAGCTCCGCGGGCGCGTCGGGCGCGGGCGCGTCGAGTCGTTCTGCGTGCTCGTGTCCGACTCGGACGACCCGGTCGCCCGCGCCCGGCTCAAGGCCCTCGTCGAGACGCAGGACGGCTTCGCCCTGGCCGAGGAGGACTTCAAGCTGCGCAAGGAGGGCGACGTCCTGGGCTTCGCCCAGAGCGGCTTCCCGCGGTTGCGCGTCGCGTCGCTCCAGCGCGACGACCATCGCGCCCTGGCCGTCGTTGCCCGGGAACACGCCGAGAAACTGATCGGCGAGGACGGCGAGTTGCGCCCGGAGGCCGGTGCGGAACTGATCCGGGTCCTGAGGAGCGGCTGGCTCTCCCGCCTCGCGACCGCCGAACCGACGAGCGGCGCCTGACATGGCGGCCCGGCGACCACGCGTCCGGTGGATCGTGTTCGACGTCGGCGAGACCCTCATCGACGAGAGCCGGATGTGGCACGAGTGGGCCGACATCCTCGGCGTGCCGCGCTTCACCTTCACCGCCGCGCTGGGGGCCGTGATCGCCCGGGGCGAGGACCACCGGCGGGTGTTCGACGTGGTCGCGCCCGGCGTCGACTGGCGCGCGTTACGTGTCGAGCGCGGCGTCCCGCCGCCGTCGCGGATCGAGCCGGAGGACCTGTACCCCGATGTCCGCGCCGGGTTGGCCACGCTGCGGGTGGCTGGTTTCCGCATCGGGATCGCCGGCAACCAGCCGGCGACGACGGAACAGGCGATGGAGCGGCTGGGCCTCCCGTTCGATCTCGTCGCGAGCTCGCAGACGTTCGGCGCCGCGAAGCCCGATCCGCGCTTCTTCGAGCGACTGGCGGCGGCGACGGGCGACTCGACGGCGGCCATCGCGTACGTCGGCGACCGACTCGACAACGACGTCGTACCGGCACGAGCGGCGGGCATGTCCGGGATCCTGCTCCGCCGAGGGCCGTGGGCGGCGATCGGGACCGGGACCGGGACCGCGCCGCTCGATCCCGACGTGCTCGTCGTCGACTCCCTCGCCGGCCTGCTCGAGGTGCTCGAGCCCATGGACGCATCGACCACCGCTCGGATCGATGGCTGACGCCGGCCGGGTCATCGCCGGTCGGGCCGCCGGCCGCCGGCTCCTCGCGCCGCCGGGGGAGGGGACCCGGCCCCTGGCCGACCGGGTGAAGCAGACGTTGTTCGCGATCCTGGAGCCCGACCTCATGGACGCGCGCGTGCTCGACCTGTTCGCCGGAAGCGGCGCCGCGGGGATCGAGGCGCTCTCGCGGGGAGCGGCCGCGGCCGTCTTCGTGGAACGAGACGCGAGAGCCGCGAAGACGATCGCCGAGAACCTGAGCTCGACGGGCCTGGCCGGCCCGGGCGCGATCGTCGCCGGGGCGGAGGTCCTGGCGTGGCTGCGCCGCGACACGACCGGCACCGAGCGCTTCGACCTCGTGCTCGTGGATCCGCCCTATGCCGAGACGGCGCTCCTCCTTGCGGTCCTGGCGCTCCTGGGGGACGCGAACGCTCCGCTCGCCCCGGCGGCCCGGGTCGTGGCCAAGCACTTCTGGCGCGACCGTCCGCCGGCGAGGATCGGGCTGCTAGCATCGGAGCGGGAGCGCCGCTTCGGCGAGACGGCGCTCACGTTCTACCGTCGAGTCGCCGAGGAGGTCGGATGAGCGATCCCCGCATCGCCGTCTATCCGGGATCGTTCGACCCGGTCACGAACGGCCACCTCGACGTGATCGGCCGGGCCGCCGCCGTCTTCGACCGGGTGGTCGTGGCGGTCCTCGGCAACCCGCGCAAGGCGCCGCTGCTCGACGCCGAGCGGCGGGTCGCGATCGTCCGGGCCGCCCTCGACGCCGGCTCGGCCGACGTGGCGGGGCGCGTGGACGTGGCCACCTACGATGGCCTGACGGTCGACTTCTGCCGGGCGCGCGGCGCCCGATCGATCGTCCGCGGCCTGCGCGCCATCTCGGACTTCGAGACCGAGATCCAGCTCGCCCACAACAACCGGGTCCTCGCTCCCGACGTCGACTCGGTCTTCTTCATGACCTCGCTCGAGCAGAGCTACGTGAGTTCGAGCCTGGTCAAGGAGATCGCCACGTTCGGCGGCGACGTGTCGGCGATGGTGCCGGCCGCCGCGCTCGAGGCACTCCGGAGTTCCCTGGCCCGCCGGCCATGAGAACGGGACCGCGGCGCCTGCCCCGCCGACGATCGGCGCGTCGCGTCGCCTGTATGGACCGCCGCCACGCCGTGCCATAATCGGCCGAACGGGTCGGGAGTACGGGGCAGGAGGATACCCACATCGACATCATCTTCCTTGTCGAGCGGCTCGAATCCATCGTCGCCAACGGCAAGAAGCTGCCGCTGACGAGCAACGTCGTCGTCGACCAGGTGGCGGCGCTCGATCTCATCGATCAGCTCCGCGTCGCCGTCCCCGAGGAGGTCCGGGCAGCCAAGCGGATCAACTCCGAGGGCGAGCGGATCATCGAGAAGGCCCAGCAGGAGGCCGAGCGGATCATCGCCACGGCCCAGGAACAGGCGGCGTTCCTCATCGACGAACGCGGCCTTACCCAGCAGGCCGAGGACGAGAGCCGCCAGATCATCGCGGCCGCCCAGGGCGACAGCGACGAGGTTCGGCGCGGTGCGGACGAGTACGCCGCCTCGGTCCTCATCGGCCTGGAGGGTGACGTCGTCCGGACCCTCCAGAGCATCAAGAAGGGCATCGCCCTGCTCGACGAGCGTCGGGCCGCCCTGCGCACCGGCGACGGCGAGGACGCCATCGACGACCAGGACCTGGACGAGTACTCCGAGGACGAGGCGAACGGAGCCGCGCAAGCGACCCGTTTCTGAGCGTGCCCCTCGATCGCGATCCACTGACCTGGCCGCTCGCCGGCCTGCTCGCCGAGCCGCCCGGCGCCGCCCGGACGTTCCCGCTCGCCGGGGTCGCGATCCCGCTCGACGACGACCTCCGTCTGGCCGATCCGATCGAGGGATCGGTGACGGTCCGGCGCACGAACCGTGGCGTGCTCGTGACCGCCCGGCTGAAGACGAGCCTGGCCGGAAGCTGCAGCCGCTGCCTCAAGGACATCGACGTGCCGCTCGCGCTCGTCATCGACGAGGAGGTCCTGCCGTCCATCGACCTCACGACCGGCAAGGTCCTCGACACCTCCGCGGAGCCCGAGGTGCTCCGGCTGACCGAGCACCACGAGCTCGACCTCGAGCCGATCGTCCGCGAGGCCGTCTCGCTCGCCGAGCCGATCGCGCCCCTGTGCCGGCCCGACTGCCCGGGCCTCTGCCCGACCTGCGGGCTCGAGCTCGCGAGCGGGCCGCACGATCACCCCGACGCGGACATCGACCCCCGGCTGGAGGCGCTCCGGGCGTTCCGCGTCGCGGCGCCGGATGACGGGGCTCGCCGGAGCGACTAAACTCGACCGTCGGCCCCACCTGTTCCTCGCGCTCCTCGGCACGAGCCCGGCCGGCCAGACTCGCAAGCATCCAGCGCGCGCGCCCGCCCGGCCCGCGACCGAAAGGAGCCACGAACCACATGGGAGTCCCGAAGCGACGCGTGTCGCACGCCCGCCAGGGCGAGCGCCGGTCTCACCTCGCGATCAGCCTGCCCCACCTCGACGAGTGTTCGCACTGCCACCAGCCGAAGCTCCAGCACCATGCCTGCCCGAACTGTGGCTACTACGACGGCCACCCGGCGATCGAAGTCAAGTCCGTCGCCGACGAGCGGCCGGCCTCCTAGGCCCGGCCGACCTCGTCCGCCAGCCCGACCCAGACCTGACCCCAGAGTCGCGCGGAGCCCCGATGGACCTGAGTCTCGTCCGGCGCGCCAGTGGGGCGGGTTCCGCCCGTGTCGCGGTCGACGCGATGGGCGGCGATCACGCCCCGCTCGAGGTCGTCGCCGGTGCCCTGATGGCGGCCCGCGAGCTGCCGGATGACGAGATCGTGCTCGTGGGCGACGAGACGAAGATCCGGGCGGTCGGCGCCGCAGAGGGCGGGATCCCGGCGAACGTCCGCCTGGTCGCCGCGGCCGGCGTCGTCGGCATGGACGAGCATCCGGCGGCGGCCGTCCGGCGGAAGCGCGACGCGTCGATCAACGTGTGCATGCGCCTCGTCCGCGACGGCGAGGCCGACGCGGTCGTCACGGCCGGCCACACGGGCGCCGGCGTGGCCTCGGCGATCCTCAACCTCAAGCGCCTGCCCGGCGTGGACCGGCCCGCCCTGGCGGTCCAGATGACGACCGAGAAGGGACCGTTCGTCCTCCTCGACATCGGCGCGACGACCGATTCCACGGGCCACAACCTGGCCCAGTACGCGCGGATGGGCGCCCTGTACGCGGAGCGGGTGCTTGGCGTGACGTCCCCGAGCGTCGCCCTCCTGTCGATCGGCGAGGAGTCGGGCAAGGGCGAGGCCCGGGTCCAGGAAGCCACCGCGCTCGTGCGGGCAACGGACCTCAACTTCATCGGCAACGTCGAGGGCCGCCACCTGGCGGAGCACGTCGCCGATGTCGTCGTGTGCGACGCGGCCGTGGGCAACGTCACGATCAAGTTCTTCGAGGGTCTGTCGAACTTCATCCTGCGCGGCCTCCTGCGGCGCGAGTTCGAGCGCGACTGGCGGGGCAAGCTCGCCTACCTGCTGCTCAAACCCGGGGTGGCCCGGATCCGCGAGGTCTTCGACTACGAGAAGCTCGGCGGGTCGCCGCTGCTCGGTGTCCGCGGGACCGTCCTCATCACCCACGGGCGGGCGAAGCGGCGGATGATCTCGTACGCCGTGGCCGTCGGAGCCGCCGCCGCCCGGGCGGGTATCCCGGCCGCGATCGCCGACGCGTTCCGCGCGGAGCCGGAGCCCGAGACGCCGCTCCCGGACGAGCTGCTCGTGGATGACGGCCTGCTCGTCGACGATGCCCTGGCGGGGGAGGACATCCCGGCCGTCGAGGCGTCGTCGTCGTGACCAGCCCTCGCCTGGCCATCGGACCGGCGGTCATCGAGGAGATGGTCCGCCTCGCCGCGCTGGGCGTGCCGGGCGTGTGCCGGATCGGCCACGGCGGACCGGCCTGGCGGCGCTGGCTGGGCGGCAAGTCCGTCCACGTGCGGATCGTCGATGGTGCCGTCCAGGTGCGCCTGGCCATCGTGGCCCGGCCCACGCAGCCGCTCGGCCCGCTGACCCGCGCGGTGCGCGACGCCGTCGGCGCGGCCCTCGAACGGCTGCTGGCCCTGGAGCTCGGTGCGGTCAGCGTCGTCGTCGACGGCGTCGGCGCCTGACCGGCGCCCGGCCGTGACGGAACGCCGGGCGGCTCCCGCACGAACCGATCGGGCCCGATCGATGCGTGCCGGCCGTCGGCTCGCCCTCTCGGCGGTCTTCGAAGCGGAGTTCGGCCAGCGCACGCCCGAGGCGATCCTGGAGCGCCACCTGGCCGAAGCCGAGGGCGATCCCGCGTCGGCCGGGTTGGCCCGCGCGATCGTCGCCGCCGTGGTCGCGGAGCGGGAGCGGATCGACATCGCGATCGGGGCCGCGGCCCCCCAGTACCCGGTCGTGTCGCTCGCCCGGATGGACCGCGCGCTACTCCGTTGCGCCCTTGGTGAGGTGCTACACTCCGGCACGACGCCGGCCCGGGTGGCGATCGCCGAGTGGGTCGAGCTGGCACGGATCTACAGTGGAGACCCGATGCGCCGTCTGATGAACGGGGTGCTCGGGAAGATCGCATCCGAGAGCCCCGCCGCGCTAGCCCGGCACGGCGCATCCCGACCAGCAGGACCCCGCGGCAGCTGATCACACGGCAGTCCGCCCAGGAGGAGAGAGTCAGTGGCCACGACCTATGATCGCCTGAAGAAGATCGTCGTCGAGCAGCTCGGCGTCGACGAGGACGAGGTCAAGCCGGAAGCCTCATTCGTCGACGACCTGAACGCGGACTCTCTCGATCTCGTGGAGCTGATCATGAGTCTCGAAGAGGAGTTCGGGACGGAGATCTCGGACGAGGATGCCGAGAAGATCCGCACCGTCCAGGACGCGGTCGAGTACATCGACGAGCGCGCGACCTAGTCCGGGCCCGCCGGTCGACCCGGGCTTCGTGAGCGCGACAGCCTCACTCGCGGGCCGCCTCGGCCTCGAACCCGGGGATCCGGGTCTCCTCCACCAGGCGCTCGTCCACAGCAGCTACCTGCACGAGCACCCCGACGCGGCGCCGACCCACAACGAACGTCTCGAGTTCCTGGGCGATGCCGTCGTGAACCTGGCGATCAGCCAGGCCGTGTACTACGGCCATCCCGACGACGACGAGGGCCTGCTCTCCGCGCGCCGCGCGGTCATCGTCTCGACGGTCGGCCTGGCTCGGCTGGCCACCCGGATCTCGCTCGGTGACGAGCTCCTCCTCGGCGAGGGCGAGGCGAGCCGCGGCGGTCGGAAACGTGCATCCCTGCTCGCATCCGCATTCGAGGCGTTGTGCGGCGCGCTCTATCTCGACCTGGGCTACGAGGCCACCCGCGATTGGCTCCTCGCGCTGGCGTCGCCCGAGCTCGAGCGATTCACCTCGATCACGAACCTCAAGAGCCCCAAGAGCCGCCTGCAGGAACGGACCCAGCGGACCACGGGCGAGCGGCCCCACTATCGGGTCGTCGATGCGTCGGGACCCGACCACGAGAAGACCTTCCAGATCGAGGTCGCGGTCAACGGCCGCGTCCTGGGCTGGGGCGTGGGACCCTCGCGCCGGGTCGCCGAGACCGCCGCCGCCGAGCGAGCGCTCGAGGCACTGGCGGCCGAGGATGCCTCGTGACCATGGCCGGCCGCTCGTGAGCGCCCCGCCTCGACTGCTCGGTCTCCGGCTCCACGGCTTCAAGTCGTTCGCCGAGAGAACGGTCGTCGAGTTCGGCGGGGGGATCAGCGCGATCGTGGGCCCGAACGGGTCGGGCAAGAGCAACCTTGCCGATGCCCTGCGCTGGGCCCTCGGCGAGCAGGGACGATCGCTCCGGACCCGCAAGAGCGAGGACGTCATCTTCGCCGGGTCCGAACGCCGCGCGGCGATCGGCATGGCCGACGTCACGCTCATCCTGGACAACGCCGACGGCCTCCTCCCGGTGGACTACCGGGTCCTCGAGATCGGCCGCCGGCTGTACCGGTCGGGCGAGAACGACTACCTGCTCAACAAGGGCCGCGTGCGCCTGCGCGACCTCGTCGACCTGCTCGACGCCGCGCACCTCGCCGACAACGCGTTCCTGTTCATCGGCCAGGGGATGGTCGACCAGGCGCTCGCGCTGCGCCCGGACGAGCGGCGGCCGCTGTTCGAGGAGGTCGCCGGGGTCCGCCGTCACGAGCGACGGCGTCGGCGCGCCGAGGATCAGCTGGTCGAGGCCGAGACGAACCTCGGCCGGGTCCAGGACATCCTGGCCGAGCTCCGGCCGCAGGCGCGCCGGCTCGCGGCGCAGGCACAGCAGCAGGCCACCCGCGAAACGGCCGGCGAGGAGCTCGTTCGGGAGCTGCTGGCCAGCGCGCATGTCCGCTGGCACGAGGGGGCCGCGCGGGTCGCCACGACCGGGTCCGCGCTGGCGGTCGCGCGGGCGGGCATGGACCGGGCCCTCGCGGCGCTCACGGCGGCCGAAGGGGAAGCCGCCGCCATCGCCCGCGCTCTCGCTGCTCGCACATCCGCGGCCGCGGCACTCCGGACGGACCATGACGCCGCCAATGCCGCCGTCGCCGAGGCCCGCCTGACCGAGGCGCGCGTGGCCGGCGAGCTCGCGGCCACGGTCCGCGACCGGGCCCGGCTCGACGGTGAAGGACTCGCCGCGGAGGCCGATCTCGCCCTGCAGCGCCGGATCTCGGCCGAACCGGTGCCGACGCGCGACGTCGACGCGGCGGCCGAGTTGTCGTCCGCCGAGCGCGAGCTCGCCGATGCCCTCGCGGAACTCGGCGCGCTCGGCACGGCCCGTGCCGTCGAAGGGGAGGCGGCCGCAGCCCTGCGGCGCGCCGCCACGGCCCGTGCCGCCGAACTCGAGACGGCACGACGCCGGGCGGCGGACGCGACGCATCGAGCGGAGGCGGAGCAGGGGGACCTGGACACCCTGGCCGGCCGGCTCGCCCAGGCGGAACGCGAGGCCGAGTCGGCCCGCGGCTGGCTCGCCGCGGCGATCGCGACCGAGACCGAGGCCCGGACCCGGCGGGAGGCCGCCCGGAGCGCCGCCGAGGTGACCGAAGCGTCCCGCGACCGAGCGGCCGAGGAAGCCACCGCCGCCCGCGCCCGGGCCGCCGATCTGGGCGCGCGACTCGAGGCGCTCCGGGCGCGGATGGACGAGGACGAGGCCCGGCCGATCGCGAAGGCGGTCCGGCGCGTCGGCGGCAAGCGGGTCGATGCGGGGCTCGCCGTCGAACCCGCGCTCCGGCCCGCCGTCGAGGCGGCCCTGGGCGAGGTCGCGCGTGCCTATCAGGTGGAACGGGCCGCGGTGGGTGACCTCGGCGGCGTCCGCGGGACGGTCGTGATCGCGGCGGGCGGGACCCCGGCTGCCGTCGGCCAGCGCGGCCACGGGGAGGATCGGGTCGTCGCCCGGGCCGTGGACCTCGGCGGCGGATGGCTCGGAGAAGCGGTGCGGGCCGACCCGCTGGGGGCCGCCTCGCGCTGGCTCGCGAACGCCGTCTGGGTGCCGGATCTCGCGGCGCTGATCGAGCTGCAGCGCGACCTGCCGGCCGGGTGGTTGGCCGTCGTGCGCGACGGGACCGCGGTCGCCGGTCCTCTCACGGTCGCGTTCGGGACGGCGGACGGCGCGCTCGAGCGGCGGGCGACAGCCGAGACCCTGACGGCCGAACACGCCGGCGCGACGGCCGAGGAGCGCAGCGCGTCGGCCGCGGCCACCGAGGCGACCCAGGCCGCGGCGTCGGCGCGACGGGCACTCGACGAAGCGCGCGACGCGGAGGACCGGGCGGCATCGGAGCGGCGGCGCGCGGAGGAAGATGAGCGGGTCGCCGGTCGTGCGCGCGAGTCCGCGGCCCGGGAGGCGGCCTGGCAGGCCGCGCAGGTCGAGCGGCTCAGGACGGCCGCGGCCGTGGCCCAGGCCGCGGTCGCGGCGATGGCTGCCGGCGAGACCCGTCTCGAGACTCCGCCGGGTGCGTCCACCGTCGACGCGGCGGCGCTCGCAGCCTGGGAGCGTCGGGCGGGCGAACTGCGGACCCGGCGGGACCGGCTGGCCGCGGCGCTGGCCGAATTGGACAGCGTGCGCCGGACGGCCGAGGACAGGCGGGCCAGGGCCGAGACGATCGCGACGCTCGACGAGCAGCGGCTCGCGGCCGCGGATCGGGAAGTGGCCGCGCTCGTGGAGCGCGAGGACAGCCTTCGGCTCGAGCTCGCGGCGGCCGGACGGGCCCTCGCGCTGGCGAAGGAGCGCGAGGCTGCCACGCGGGCGGCGCTCGACGCGGCCCAGTCCTCGGACATCGCGGATCGCCAGCGCCTGACCACGGCCGAAACGGCCGCCACCCGGGCGCGCGAAGGACTACGGGTGGCCGAGGCGCGCTCCCGCTCGGCCGAGGTGGCCGACCTCGAGGCGCGGCTCGGCCTCGACGCGATCCGCGAGGGGCTGCTCGTCGAGCTCGCCGCCCTTGGTGAGCTCGGCCTCGAGGCCCTCGGCCGGTCGGTCGTTGGCGGCGCCGCGGATCCGGGGTCGGCGCACGCCGCGACGCCCGATGACGTCGCCGATGCCGAGGCGCGGGAGGACGACCAGGCCCTGGCGACGGGTCTCGCGTCCGCGGCGATCGCCTGGGCCGCCACGCCCCCGCCTGCCGAGGCGCCGTCCGCCGCCCGCCTGGCGACGCTGCGGCGCCGATACCACGAGCTCGGTGCCGCCAATCCGTTCGCCGTCACGGAATATGCCCAGGTCCGTGAGCGGCTCGACGCGATGGAGGCCCAGGAGCGCGACCTCCGGACCGCGATCGCCGACACGCGCAGACTCATCGAGGAGCTGTCGACGATGGTCGCCGATCAGTTCCGGACGACGTTCCACGCGCTCGAAGGGGCGTTCGACGCGCGGTTCCAGCAGCTCTTCGGCGGCGGCTACGCCCGTCTCAGCCTGACCGAGCCCGGGGATCTCGCCTCGACCGGCGTCGAGATCGTCGCCCGGCCGCCGGGCAAGAAGGCGCAGGCCCTGGCCATGCTCTCGGGTGGCGAGAGGGCCCTGACGGCGGTCGCCCTGCTGTTCGCGATGCTGGAGGTCCGTCCGGTCCCGTTCTGCGTGCTCGACGAGGTGGACGCCGCACTCGACGAGGCGAACGTCGGGCGGTTCGCCGAGGCGCTCCGGTCGCTCGCCGACGATACCCAGTTCATCGTCATCACCCACAACCGCGGGACGATCGAGATGGCCGATGCCCTGTACGGCGTGACCGTGGGCGAGGACTCGGTCAGCAGGGTCATCAGCCTGCGCCTCGACGAGGCGACCGCCATCGCCGATCGCGCCGCCCTCGAGCGCGTCCCGGTCGCCGGTTAGGGTCCCGATGTTCTGGCGACGCAGGCCCAGGGACGAGGCCACCGAGCCCGAGGGGCCCGGGGCCGACGAATCCACGCTCGAAGCGCCGGTCGAGCCGGATACCCCGGTCGAGCCAGCTGCCCGCGTCGAGCCCGAAGCCCGGGTCGAGCCGCAGGTCCCGGTCGAGCCGCCCTGGGCGCCGCCGACACCGCCCGATCCGGCGCCCGTCTCGCCGGTCGAACCCGCCGGTGAGCCGCCTGCGATCGGAGCCACGGCGCCGGCCGAGACGCCCGCCCCGGCCGGGAGCCTGGATGCGGGCCTGGCTCGGAGCCGCGGCGGGTTCATGTCCCGCCTGCGTGGGCTGTTCGCCGGCGATGAAGGCCCCGCCTGGGACGACGTCGAGGAGACGCTGATCGCCGGCGACGTCGGGGCGAGTCTCGCGATCGCGGTCGTCGAACGGGCCAAGGCGCGCCGCGATCCGGACGGCCCTGAGGCCGCCGTGCGGGCGGAGCTGGCCGCCCTCCTCGTGCCGCGCGACCCTGACTGGGCACCCCGCCCGGCCGCGACGGGCGGCCCAGCGATCATCCTCGTCGTCGGCGTGAACGGCACCGGCAAGACCACCACGATCGGCAAGCTCGCTGCCCGATTCCGGACCGAGGGCCGAAGCGTCCTGCTCGCCGCGGCCGACACGTTCCGGGCCGCGGCGATCGAACAGCTCCAGGCCTGGGCCGCACGGGCCGGTGCGACCGTCGTATCGCACGCTCCCGGAGCCGATCCGGGAGCCGTCGTCTTCGACGCGATCGATGCCGCGATCGCCCGCCGGATCGACGTCGTGATCGCCGACACCGCGGGCCGCCTCCACACGAAGACCGACCTCATGGACGAGCTCTCGAAGGTCCGCCGGATCATCGATCGGCGCCTGCCCGGCGCCACGCCGGAGACCCTCTTCGTACTCGACGCCACGACGGGCCAGAACGGCCTCGCCCAGGCCCGGGCCTTCCACGAAGCGGTCGGCCTGACAGGGATCGTCCTGACCAAGCTCGACTCGACGGCCAAGGGCGGCATCGTCTTCGCGATCGAGGCCTCCGTCGGCGTCCCGGTCCGCTACGTGGGGGTGGGGGAGGCGGTCGGCGACCTGTTGCCGTTCGATCCGGCCGCGTTCGTGGCGGCGCTGTTCGCCTGAGGCCGCCACCGTCGCGCCGTGAGCCGCGCCACCGCGGCGCCCTCATCTGGAAGCCTGTTCCCTGACGTATGTCGATGGTGGAGCGCGCCGGTCGTCCATCGCCGGCGACCCGGGCGAGTGCGAGATTTCGATGTATCGGGGCAGGCACGGACCGGCCCCCAAACATCGGAACAGAGGTGTCGCACATGTCTCTCGCAGTCGCTCCGGCCGGTTGGGCGAAGCCGACGACCCGCCGCCCGTCGGTGGCCGCGGTCCTCGTCGCGTTCGTCTTCGTCATCGTCGGCTCGCTCATCGCCTCGGTCGGTTACGCCCTCCCGATCGCGCTCCGCATGCTCGACGGCGGTCCTGGCGCCTACCCCGCCGCGGACGTCGCCCTGCTCCGCTCGATCGCCGCATATGGTGGCGTCATCCTCGTCGTGGGGATCGTCCATGCGGTCGTCGGCCTGATGGTCCTGTCGGGCTCGCGGGCCGCGCGCGGCGCCGCGGCGATCGTCGCGAGCTCGGGCATCGTCGTGAGCGTCGTCGGGTTCGCCGCCGCGACGTCCGCGTGGGGCCCCTTCGCCGGGACCGGCCTCGCTCGGCCGGGCTCTCCCCGCATGGACGGGATCGGCATCACGCTCGCGGTGGTCTTCATCGAGACGCTCGTCCTCATCGCGCTTCGCGCCGCCGATCGCTCGGAGCGCGAAGCGATCTGACCGACCTCCTCCCTGTCGCCGCCCCTCGAGCGCCGGCCGCACGGCCGGCGCTCTGCCTCGCTCTGGACCATTTCGCGGCGCGGCCCCGCACCACGGCTGACCGGGATCGCGGGGGGCATGCGCTACACTGCGAAGCCTCGGTGTCGCCAGAACCCGCGCACCCCCGGTCGGCTTCGCCGTCGCCCGGGCCGATCCACGACAGGAGCCCACGACTTCGGCATGTTCGATGCACTGAGTGACCGCCTTCGCGCGACGCTCGCCAACCTGACCGGTCGCGGCCGCGTCAGCGAGGCCGACGTCGACACCGCGATGCGTGAGGTGCGCCTGGCGCTGCTCGAGGCGGACGTCAACTTCAAGGTCGTCAAGGAGTTCGTCGCGCGGGTCCGCGGACGGGCGATCGGCGCCGACATCCTCGACAGCCTCACGGCGGGCCAGCAGGTCGTCGGGATCGTCAACGATGAGCTCACGGCGCTCCTGTCGGCCGGCGACCGGACGTTCCATCTCCAGGGCAACCCGGCGGTCATCCTGCTCGTGGGTCTCCAGGGGTCGGGCAAGACGACGACATCCGCCAAGCTCGCCCGGCTCGTCGTGAAGATGGGTCGCCGGCCGCTCCTCGTAGCCGCCGATCCGTACCGGCCCGCCGCCGCCGACCAGCTCGAGACACTGGGCAAGGCGCTCGACCTGCCCGTCCATCGCGCGCCGGCCGGCACGACCGTGCTCGACATCGCGAAGGGCGGCATCGACGCGGCCCGCCGGCTCGCCCGCGACGTCGTGATCGTCGACACCGCCGGCCGCCTGAGCGTCGACGAAGCGCTGATGCACGAGATCGCCACCCTCGCACAGGCCATCTCGCCGGCGGAGAGCCTGCTCGTCGTGGACGCCATGACCGGCCAGGAGGCCGTCGCGGTGGCCGAGGCATTCGCGGCGGCCGTGCCACTGACAGGGCTCATCCTCACCAAGATCGACGGCGACGCCCGCGGCGGAGCGGCGCTGAGCATCAGCGCCGTCACCCACCTGCCGGTCAAGTTCCTCGGCACCGGCGAGAAGACCGACGCGCTCGAGGCGTTCCACCCGGACCGGCTGGCCGGCCGGATCCTGGGCATGGGCGACGTGCTCACCCTCGTGGAACGTGCGCAGGACGCTTTCGACGAGAAGCAGGCCGCCAAGATGCAGGACAAGCTGGCCAAGGCGAGCTTCACCCTCGAGGACATGCTCGACTCGATGCAGCAGATCCAGAAGATGGGCCCGATCGGCCAGGTCGTGGGGATGATCCCGGGCATGGGCGGGATGGCCAAGGAGGCCCAGGCGGCCGTGGATCGGGGCGACCTCCGTCGCACCGAGGCGATCATCCGGGCCATGACGCCGCGCGAGCGGCGCGATCCAACGATCCTCAACGCCTCACGCCGAAGGCGGATCGCGGCAGGTGCCGGAACCGTCCTTCCGGAAGTCAACAAGCTCGTCAAGCAGTACGACGAGATGCGCAAGATGATGAAACAACTGGGTGGCCTGGGACGCCGTGGTGGCGCCGCCGGTCTCCTGAGCCGACGCTGAAACACAGGGGGATCTCATGACCGACCAGTCCGATACCGGCCTGACACCGCAGGCCGATCCGAACGGCACGCCGGACGCCGCGGCACCGCTGCCCGCAGCGCCGTCGGCCCTCGACGCCCCGATGGCCCAGGCGGCGGCCCTGCCGCCGACCGGTCCGGACCAGGCGATCTCCGCGGCACCGGCCCCGGGTGCCGGTCGGGACTTGGCCCCGGCCCCGGCCGGCTGGTCGAGCCAGGGCGGACTCGACTTCAGCGCGGCGCCGGTACAGCCGGTGTCCGTGCCGGCCCGGCGCCGGCGGGGCCTGCGCTGGCTCGTCGCGGCGGCCATCGTCGTCCTCGTCGCGGCGAGTGCCTCGGCGGTCTTCTTCGCCGTCGCCGGAGCCGCGTCACCGTCCACGGTCGCCCGCTGGGCACCGGCCGACTCGGTCATGTACATGGAAGCCCGGTTCGACCTTCCCGGCGACCAGCACACCAAGGCCGGCCAGTTCCTCTCCGCGTTCCCCGGCTTCGCCGACCCGGCCAGCCTCGACGCGAAGCTCGCCGAGCTGTATGACAAGGCGATCCGCTCGGCCTCCAACGGGAAGGCCGACTACTCGACCGACATCAAGCCCTGGTTCGGTGGCCAGGTCGGCGTGTCCCTGTCCTCGTTCCCGAGCGCCGGGATGGGCATGGCCGGCGCGGACGTCCACGCCCACGGCGCGTTCCTCCTGTCGGTGACCGATGCGGCCAAGGCGACCGCCTGGCTCACCAAGGTCGCCGACGGCTCGGGCACGGCCGCGACGTACGGCGGGGTGGCCCTGACCGTCTTCGGGACCGGTGACGCGGCCGCTGCCGTCGGCGTCGACGATGCCGTCCTCATCGGTGGCGACGTGGCGACCGTCCACGCGATCATCGACTCCAAGGGTTCCACCGGTCTCGCCTCCACGGCCGACTTCAAGAAGGCCCTGGCCGACTCACCCAAGGACCGGGTCGGCTTCTACTACATGCAGCTCCAGAAGTTCGTCGACGCCGAGATGTCGGCCATGCCGGCCGGCAGCGGCGTGGCTGCCTTCCCCAAGGACCTGCTCGACAAGATCCCGGCCTGGGTCGGGGGCAGTGCCCTCTTCGAATCGGACAGCATCGTCTTCGACGAGGTCGTGCCCCTCCCGACGGGCACCACGCTGGCGCCGAACCGGACGAGCACGATCGCCGCGCACCTGCCGGCGAACACGGTGGCCGAATTCGAGGGCCATGACGTCGGAGCGTCCATCAAGGCGGCCGTCAACGCGTACCAGGCGATCCCTGCCTACAAGGAGACCGTGACCCAGGTCCTCGACGCGCTCGACAAGGCCGGCGGGCTCGACTCGTACACCTCGTGGCTGGGAGACGTCGCCGTCGCCGTCACGGTCGACGGCAGCACGGTCGGCGGTGGCCTTGTGGTCACCCTCGGCGACAAGGCCGCGTCCGATGCCGCATCGGCCAAGTTCGCTTCGCTCAAGAACCTCGTTTCCCTCGCCGGGCTGCCTGGTGCGAAGGTGACGAGCGAGACCCATGGCGGCGCGACGATCACCACGATCGATCTCGGGTCGATCAAGGACCTCCAGAACCTGGCTCCGGGAATGGGCCTGTCGACCGATTCCCTGCCGGCTTCGATGGCGGACGCGCGCGTCGCGCTGAGCTACACCGTCACCGACGATCTCGCCGTCATCGGCATCGGCGGAGACGGGTTCGTCAAGGCCGTTCTCGATACCAAGGGCGGTGCGTCCCTGGCCGATCAGCCCCGCTACGTGACCGCCATGGGGCGGGCCGGGGCTTCGAATTCGAGCCAGGCCTTTGTCGACGTCGCGGCGATCGTGACGGCCGTCGAGGCTCAACTGCCGGCGGATGCCCTCAAGGCGTACGAGAAGGACACCAAGCCCTACGTCGCGCCGTTCGCCGCGTTCGGATACAGCACCCAGGATGGAGACCTGGAGCACGTCCGATTCGTCGTGACCGTGAGCAAGTGACCCGGGCGGGCCGGCACGATGCCGGCCCAGCCCTCTGACCCCAGAACGGAGGCATTCGAGTCCATGGCAGTCCGCATCCGCTTGACGCGCGTCGGCGCGAAGAAGCAGCCGGCCTATCGCGTGGTCGTCGCCGACGCCCGCAATGCGCGTGACGGCCGATCCATCGAGACGCTCGGTCATTACAACCCGCGCACCGAACCGGCCGAGGTCGTGATCGACGCCGACAAGGCCAAGGCCTGGCTCGCCAAGGGCGCCCAGCCGTCAGACACCGTGGCGCGCCTGTTCCGCGAGCAGGGGATCCTGCCGGCGAGCAAGTAGAAGGAGTCGACATGCCTGCCAAGGAATTGGTCGAGTTCGTCGCGCGCTCGCTCGTCGACGACCCGGACGCGGTGACCGTCGAGGTCGTGCGCGAACCCGAGGGGACCGTCCTCGAGCTCCATGTGGCCGAGGACGACATGGGCAAGGTCATCGGCCGCAACGGCAGCGTCGCCAAGGCGCTCCGGACGCTCCTCAAGGTGACCGCGGCACGGGACGGCGAGTCCGTCTCGCTCGAGATCCTCTGACGGAGGACCGACTCGTGGTCGCCCTCGTGCGGGGCGTCCACGGCCTGCGCGGCGCCGTCCGGGTGGAGGTCCTGACCGATCGACCGGAGGAGCGCTTCACACCCGGCGCCGTGCTGCATCGCGAAGGCAGTGACGCGCCTCTGACGATCGCCGCGGCCGAGGCCATCCCGGACGGTCCGGGCTGGCGCCTGCGCTTCGACGAGGTGCCGGACCGGAGTGCCGCCGACACGCTGCGCGCCGCCTATCTCGAGGCCGAGACGGGCACGACCGACACGCTCCCCGTCGGCGAGTACTACTGGCACCAGGTCGTCGGCACCACCGTCCGCGACCTCCAGGAACGGGAGATCGGCGTCGTCCATGACATCTACCGGGTGGGCGGCGCCGAGGTGTTCGTGGTCCGCGGTGAGCCGTACGGCGAATTCGACCTGCCGGTCGTCCGGGCGTTCATCCGGATCTTCGCGCCGGCTCGCGGGGAGATCGTCGTCGACGTCGATGCCCTGGCCCTCGAGCCGGCGAAGCCGGCCCGGCCGGCACGGGCGCCACGCGCGCGGAAGGCCACCCGCCGTCGCCCGCGGATCGTGGCCACGGAGCCTGCAGCCGAGCCGCCGGCCGAGCCACCGACCGGGCCACCTGTCGGGCCATGACCCTCGAGATCGATGTCCTGACGCTCTTCCCGGACATGATCGCGGCGCCGCTCGGCGACAGCATCCCGGCCCGGATCCAGGAACAAGGTCTGGCGTCGATCCAGGTCCACGACCTGCGCGAGTGGGGGCTGGGCAAGCACCGCAGCGTCGACGATTACCCATATGGGGGCGGGGCCGGGATGATCCTGCGACCGGAGCCCGTGGCCGCGGCGCTCGGCGCGGTCCGACGCCCGGAGTCGACCGTGATCCTCGTGGACGCCGCCGGCGAGACGTTCCGCCAGGCCCGGGCCCGATCCCTGTCCCAGGCCGCTCACCTCGTCTTCCTCTGTCCGCGCTACGAGGGTGTCGACGACCGGATCCGGTCAATGGTCGATCTCGAGATCTCGATCGGCGACTACGTGCTGACCGGTGGCGAGTTGGCGGCGCTCGTCATCATCGATGCGGTCATCCGCCTCCTGCCCGGGGCGATCGACGCCGCCTCGACGGCGGAGGAGTCGCATACAGACGGTCTGCTCGAGTACCCGCAGTTCACCCGGCCGGCCTCGTTCGGGGGGAGCGAGGTACCGGAGGTCCTCACCTCGGGCGACCACGGGGCCGTTCGACGGTGGCGCGAACGGGAGTCCCTGCGACGCACGCTGGAGCGGCGCCCGGACCTGCTCGCCGAGCGCGCCACGACCCCGACGGAGCGGCGGATCCTCGACGAGCTGGCGGCCGAACGCGACGAGGACGCCTGACCCGGCCCGTTCGATGGCTCCCGGGCGGGTCCGGAGGCCGTGCTATACTCCCGCCGGCCGAAGGCGAGCGCCGCGGTTCCCAAGATGCTTACCCGAGCGCAGCAGGCTGCGCCGAAGACCACGACCTCCACGAAGGGATCGCCGCGTGAACGTACTCGACGAGATCGTCTCCGACCAGCTGCGCACAGACCTGCCGGCCCTCGCCTCCGGCGACACCGTGCGGGTGAGCGCGAAGGTCGTCGAGGGTACGCGGGAGCGCATCCAGGTGTTCGAGGGCATCCTCATGCGCCTCCGCGGCGGCGGGATCGCGCGCTCCATCACCGTCCGGCGGATCGCCAGCGGCGTCGGCGTGGAGCGGACCTTCAAGGTCAACAGCCCGCGGATCGAGAAGATCGAGGTCATCCGCCACGGCCAGGTCCGGCGCGCCCAGCTCTACTTCCTGCGCGACCGGGTCGGAAAGGCCGCGACGCTGCGCGAGCGACGTCCCAAGGCCGTCGCAGCGGGCGCCAAGGCGGCCAAGGGCACGAAGACGGCGGCCAGGGCGACGACCGCGAAGGCGGCCGCCGAGACCGCGACCCCGGCCGCGAAGGCCTGATCGCCGACCCGAGCGTGGCGACCGTCGACCGCCGGTCCGCCGCCCGCTCGGTCGCTCGCACCACGGCGAGGGGGAACCTCGCCGGCGCCGTCGCCACTCCCCGCAGGGGAGCCTCGTACGCCGCGCCCGCCGCACCCGGCGGCCGTGCCGTCGCGTCTCCGTGGCACCGACCACGCCTCGATCCGGACTATGCCGAGGAGCAGGTCTACTGGGACCAGGGCTACCGGTTCGTGGCCGGCGTGGACGAGGTCGGCCGGGGTTGCCTGGCCGGCCCCGTGATGGTCGGTGCGGTCATCCTGCCACCGGGCTGGCTGCCCGACGGCCTGCGCGACTCCAAGATCCTCAAGGCCGAGCAGCGGGAGCGTCTTGCCGAGCAGATCCTCCGGCGGGCGGTCGCCTGGGCGGTCGCGGCCGTGGAACCCGCGGTCATCGACCGGGTGAACATCCTGCAGGCCACCTTGCTCGCCGCCCAGCTCGCCGCGAGCCGCCTGTCGATCCGGCCCGACGCGCTCCTGCTCGACGGTTCGCTCTACCTCGACGGTCTGTCGATCCCCCAGCGGGTCGTCGTCGACGGCGACCGCCTGTGCGCCTCGATCGCGGCTGCGTCGATCCTGGCCAAGGTCGCCCGCGACCGGCTCATGGTCGAGCTCGATGGGCGCTTCCCGGGCTACGACCTCGCCCATAACAAGGGCTACGCGGCGCCGGAACACCGGGCGGGCCTCCGCGACCTCGGCACCACGTCGATCCACCGCCTGACATTCGCCTCGTGCGCCGAGGTCGAGCAGACCGTGCTGTGGGAAGCCGTCGGTCCCGGCGATCCCGACGAGGAGCCATCGCCCGGATAAGGCCGCCGGTGAGTCGCGCGTGACATCGTCCCGCCATGGCTCGCGCCCGAACGCCCCAGCAACGAGCCGGGGACGCCGCCGAAGCCGTCGTCGCGGATGCGCTCATCGCGGACGGCTGGACGATCCTCGGCCGTCACGTGCGGGTCGGCCGGGGCGAACTCGACCTCGTGGCGATCGATCCCGCGCCGCCCGCGACACTCGTCGTCGTCGAGGTCCGCTGGCGGCGCGACCGCGGGTTCGGCCTGCCGGAGGAGACGTTCGGCTGGCGCAAGCGCGCCCACCTGCGCCGAGCCGTCGCCCGATTGCTGGCCGTGGGGGTGCTCCCGGATGGCTCGGGCCTGCCGGCGTTGCCCGCACGGGTCGATCTGGTGGCGGTGGAGCCGCCGTCAAGCGGTGACGAGGGGCCACGACTCCGGCACCACCGATCCGCGCTCGAAGGCTGACCCGGCGGCCGCGGGTCGACCAGCGGCCATGGGCGCCCTGAGCGGGACGGTGCTACACTCCGCCGGCCGCAGAGGCGGTATCGCCCGCACGACGCGCAAGCGTCATGACGGAGCCCACACGCGCGACCGGTCCGATCGGGACGGTGCCGCGGTGGCCGATCGAGAGGTCGGCGCCCGGTCCCCGAGCACGAGGTCCGCGGAGGTTCGAACCGAACAGGAGGTCCTATCCCGTGCCCACCGTTTCGATGCGGCAGCTGCTCGAGGCCGGTATCCATTTCGGCCATCAGACGCGCCGCTGGAATCCCAAGATGCGCCCGTTCATCTTCGCGGAGCGCAACGGGATCCACATCATCGACCTTGCCCAGACCGTCAAGCGGCTGGACGTCGCCCTCGACGCCGTCCGCGAGACGGTGGCCCGCGGCGACGCGGTCCTGTTCGTGGGCACGAAGAAGCAGGCCCAGGAGCCGATCGCCGAGGAGGCGGCTCGCGCCGGCCAGCCGTGGGTGAACAAGCGCTGGCTCGGCGGCATGATGACGAACTTCACGACCATCAAGAAGCGCATCGGCCTGCTCGAGCAGCTCGAGGCGCGCCAGATGGCCGGCGACTTCGAACGCATCCCGAAGAAGGAAGCGGCGAAGCTGACGGAGGAGCTCAACAAGCTCGAGGCGACGCTCGGCGGCATCCGCAAGATGAAGCGCCTGCCGGGCATGATGTTCATCGTCGACCCGCATCGCGAGCGGATCGCGATCGCCGAGGCCCTCAAGCTCGAGATCCCGGTCGTCGGCACGGGTGACACGAACGTCGACCCGGACGAGCTCGCCTACATCATCCCGGGCAACGACGACGCGATCAGGGCCATCCGGCTGATCTGCTCGCTCATCGCAGATGCGTGCCTGGAGGGCGCCCGGGAACGTTCTGCCCGCCTCGCGACCGAGCCGGACGACGTGGTAGAACCCGCGGTGGTCGCCGTCGAGGAGTTCGACGAGCGGAGCGCCGACGCGTACGTGGCGGCTCTTGCCGGCGGTGCGGCCATCACGTTCGAACCCGACGAGGAGGATCTCCTGCCGGGCGTCCGGCGGGCGGTCCCGGTGCCCCCGGAGGGGGCCGTGCCGGCCGCCGAGGCCTCGGCCGACGAGATCGCTGCCGAGCTCGCCCGAGAGGCCGCGGAGAAGAGCTGAACCGGCCGGGGATCGGCCCCCGGCACAGATGGACGATCATCCGATCCCGCGCCCGTCGGCGCGCCGCGAACACGACGACAGGAGACGTACACGAGCATGGCGGACATCTCGGCCCAGAAGGTCAAGGAGCTCCGGGAGAAGACCGGCGCAGGTTTCATGGACTGCAAGCGCGCCCTCGAGGACACGGATGGTGACGTCGAGGCGGCCGTGGCGGTCCTGCGTGAGCGCGGCCAGGCGTCTGCGGCGAAGCGGTCGGACCGGGACGCTCGCCAGGGACTGGTCGGCAGCTACATCCACGCGGGTGGGCGCATCGGCGTGCTCATCGAGGTGAACTGCGAGACGGACTTCGTCGCCCGCAACGAGCAGTTCCAGAAGCTCGTGAAAGACCTCGCGATCCAGGTCGCGGGTCTCCATCCGGACTACGTCGACATCGACTCCATCCCGCCGGCGGCGATCGAGGCCAGGCGTGCCGAGTTGCTCGACGACCCGCTGACCCAGAAGAAGCCCGAGTCGGTCCGCGGCCAGATCGTGGAAGGCCAGCTCGGGAAGTGGTACAAGCAGGTGTGCCTGCTCGAGCAGCCCTTCCGCGACACCGAGATGACCGTGCGTGAGCTCATCACCGGAGCGATCGCCACGATCGGCGAGAACATCCGGGTCCGCCGCTTCGCCCGCTACGAGCTCGGAGAAGACCTGTGACCGAGACCGGCACGGCGCTCGCCGGCGCGCCCGCGACCGACGGCGGACCGCTCCGCTACCGGCGCATCCTGCTCAAGCTCTCGGGTGAGGCGCTGCTCGGCGACCGACCGTACGGCGTGGACCCGGCATTCTGCGCGTTCGTCGCGCGGCAGGTCGCCGAGGTCAACGCGCTCGGCGTCCAGGTCGGGATCGTGGTCGGCGGGGGCAACATCTTCCGGGGCCTGGCGGCCGCGGCGAAGGGGATGGACCGCGCGACCGGGGACTACATCGGGATGCTCGCGACCGTCATGAACGCACTGGCCCTGCAGGACGCGCTCGAACGGGCCGGCGTCCAGACCAGGGTCATGAGCGCGATCGGGATGAACGAGGTCGCCGAGCCCTACATCCGGCGTCGTGCGGTCCGCCACCTCGAGAAGGGTCGCGTCGTCCTGCTGGCGGCCGGTACCGGCAACCCGTACTTCACGACGGACACCGCCGCGGCCCTGCGGGCTGTCGAGATCGGCGCCGAGGTCATCCTGAAGGCCACCAAGGTCGATGGCGTCTACGACGCCGATCCGGTGACCCATCCGGATGCCCGGCGCTATGACCACCTGACGTACGCGGATCTCCTGCGCGACCGGCTCAAGGTCCTCGACGCGACCGCCGTGAGCCTGTGCATGGAGAACGACCTGCCGATCATCGTGTTCGACCTGAACAAGCCGGACAACGTCCGACGTGTCGCGATCGGGGAGCCGGTCGGGACGCTCATCTCGGGCGCGCCGACGGGCAGCCCACGCTGATGACCACCGAGGCGCTGTCCAGCGCGGAACGCAAGATGGCCCGGGCGGTCGAGGTCATGGAGCGCGACTTCCAGGGCATCCGCACCGGCCGCGCGTCGACCTCGCTGGTCGAGCGGATCCTGGTCGACTACTACGGCACCCAGACGCCGCTGAACCAGCTCGCCGGGATCAGCGTGCCCGAGGCGCACCAGATCGTCATCCAGCCGTGGGATCGGGCCGTCCTCGGCGCGATCGAAAAAGCGATCCAGAAGAGTGACATCGGGCTCGTCCCGAACGTCGACGGTACCGTGGTGCGCCTGAACATCCCGCCCCTGACCGAGGAGCGCCGCCGCGACATCGTCCGACTCGTGCACAAGCGCATGGAGGAGGCCCGGGTCGAGGTGCGCAACATCCGTCGCGATGGCGCCGATCACATCAAGCGTGAGGAGCGCGACGGGACCCTTGGCTCCGACGAGGTCCATCGCGAGCTCGACGCGCTCCAGCGCCTCACGGACCGGTTCACGAACGAGATCGACCGGATGGGCGCCCACAAGGAGCAGGAGGTCATGGAGGTCTAGTGGGTCGACCGGACGTCCGCGTTCCGCTCGCGCGACCCACCGACGCGCCCCCGATCGCGCACGCACCCGCCTCGGCCCCCGAGCTCGGCGATCCGGCGCCCGACCAGCCCCCACGAGCCGAGAGCCTGCCGACCGACCTGCCCCGCCACGTCGCCGTGATCATGGACGGCAATCGCCGTTGGGCCCGCGAGCGTGGGCTGGCGGAGCTCGAGGGCCATGCCGCCGGGGTCGAGGCGATCCGGGGGATCCTGCGCCACGCGGTCCGGCGCGGCGTACCGGTCCTGACCCTGTACGCGTTCAGCCGTGAGAACTGGGCCCGCTCGGACGACGAGGTCATCGGCCTGTTCGCACTCCTCGAGGCGGCGATCCGCGACGAGACCGGCGAGCTGCGCCGGCAGGGCGTGCGCGTCCGCCTGCTCGGCCGGCTCGAGGAGCTGCCGGCCGATACGCGCACCTCGATCGAGGCGGCTGTCGCGGAGACCGCCGGGGGCGACCGGCTCATGCTCAACGTCGCGTTCAACTACGCGGGTCGGACCGAGCTCGTGGACGC
Source organism: uncultured Chloroflexia bacterium (assembly GCA_963719285.1). GTDB lineage: Bacteria > Chloroflexota > Limnocylindria > Limnocylindrales > CSP1-4 > C-114. Next base: position 631,386 of record CAVRBO010000001.1, on the reverse strand, counting down.
GTTCCGTCGCCTCGTCGCCAGCGGCGCTCCTCCCGAGGCGATCGACGAATCGACCATCTCGGCCGCGCTTTACACGGCCGGCCTGCCCGACCCCGACCTGGTGATCCGGACCGGCGGCGAGCAGCGCCTCTCGAACTTCCTGATCTGGCAGTCGGCCTACGCCGAGCTGTACATGTGCGACGTCCTGTGGCCGGACTTCGGCCCGGACGCCTTCGATGCGGCTCTCGCGGAGTTCGCCCGGCGGACGCGCCGCTTCGGTCGCTGAGCCGGGGCCGCCGACGGTGCGCCAGCGGGCGATCAGCGCGCTCGTCTTCGTCCCTCCGCTCCTCGTCGTCCTCATCCTGGGCATGCCCTGGATCGCACTCGGGCTGACCGTACTCGCGGCCGTCGCGGCGCAGGAGGCCTTCCGGCTGCTCGACGCGGCCGGCCACCGGGCCCAGGTGTGGCTCGGGATCGTGCTGGCGGCATCGGTCGCGCTCGTGGGTGCCGCGCCGGCGGAGCTGGCCGACAAGGCGGCCCTGCTCCTGGCGGTCGGCGTCGTCCTGGCGGCCGTGGGGGCGTTCACCCAGCTCGAGCCGCGGGTCGGATTGAGGACGTGGGTCTCGACCGTGTTCGGGGCCGTCTACGTCGGGCTCCTCGGGTTCGTGGCCCGGCTCGGCCTTGTCGCACCGGACCTGCCGGCCGGGGCGCCGCTCGGCGCACTCGGGGCGACCCGGGGCTGGATCCTCCTGCTCGTGCTGGCGGTCTGGGCCTACGACACCGGCGCGTTCCTGGTCGGCCGGCGCTGGGGTCGGGCCCGGTTCCTCGTCCACATCTCGCCGTCCAAGACGTACGCCGGCCTCGTCGGCGGGATCGTGGCCGCGACCGCGGTAGTGGCGGCGATGCTGTGGGCCCTTGGCGCGGCGCCGCTCGGTGCCGTGATCCTGGGGCCTGTCAGCGCCCTGGCGGCCCAGGCCGGCGACCTCGCCGAGTCGATGCTCAAGCGCGCGGCGGGCGCGAAGGATTCCGGGTCGCTCATCCCGGGCCACGGCGGGATCCTGGACCGCATCGATTCGTTCCTGTTCGCCGCCCCGATCGTGACCCTGTATGTCGTCGCGGTCGTCCGCTAGCACGTCCGCGAGGGCGGCCCGTGGCCCCTGGACGGGGAGCGGCTGGCCGCCCCCGCGGCCGATCCGGGTGGCGCTCCTCGGCAGCACCGGCTCGATCGGTCGCCAGGCCGTCGACGTGCTCGCCCGTCATCCGGAGGCGTTCCGGGTCGTGGCAATCGCGACCGGTCGGGCCGTCGACGTGCTCGCCGGGCAGGCGGCGATCCTCCGACCGGCCGCCGTGAGCGTGGCCGATGAGCGGGCCGCCGCGAGCCTGGACCTGCCGGCCGGTACGACCCGCGTGGGTGGCCCGGATGCGCTCGAAGAGCTGGCCACCCGCGACGACGTCGACCTCGTGGTCGTGGGCACGAGCGGCGTCGTCAGCCTCCGGCCGGTGCTCGCCGCCCTCGCCGCCGGCAAGGTCGTCGCGACGGCCAACAAGGAGCCGCTCGTCGCGGGCGGACACCTCGTCATGCCGCTCGCCCGCGCACAGGCGACCGCGCGCGCAGCCATCGACCCGCACGACCCGTTCGCGAGCCCGCTGGCGTGGCTGCGACCGATCGACTCGGAGCACTCGGCGATCTGGCAATGCCTCGTCGGCGAGACGCCGGCGGCGATCGCCCGATTGGTCCTCACCGCGTCCGGAGGCCCGTTCCTCGACGCCACCCCGGCCGAGCTGGCGCTCGTGACGCCCGAGCAGGCGCTGCGCCACCCGACATGGCGGATGGGAGCCAAGATCACGATCGATTCGGCGACTCTCGCCAACAAGGGCCTGGAGGTCGTGGAAGCACGCTGGCTGTACGATGTCGAGTACGACGCGATCGACGTGGTGATCCATCCCCAGAGCGTCGTCCACTCAGCCGTCGTGTTCGTGGACGGCTCGCTCAAGGCCCAGATGGGCACCCCGGATATGCGTCTCCCGATCCAGTACGCCCTCACCTTCCCACACCGCGCCGCGTCGCCGGCCACCGCCCCGGACCTCGCGTCCATCGGCGCGCTCACGTTCCGCGCCCCGGACGAGAGCCGCTTCCCGGCGCTCCGCATCGCCCGCGAGGCGGGTCGGATCGGTTCCCGCGCCACGGCCGCCCTGATCGCCGCCGACGAGGTGGCGGTCGCTCGCTTCCTGGCCGGCAGCCTCGACTTCCCCGGCATCCCGCGCCTCATGGAGCAGGCGGTGGACCGCTTCGGGACCGGCGCCGACCAGGCGCCCTCGGTCACCGAGTTGATCGCGCTCGATCGCGAGGTCCGCGCCGCCTTCGACTCCCCGGCGAAGAGGGGATCGGACGGGTGATCGACCTCCTCACGTCGATCGTCCGGACGGCGATCACGCTCGTCATCTTCTTCGGCATGCTCGGGCTGCTCGTGGTCATCCACGAGCTCGGCCACTTCGTCGTCGCGCGGCTGACCGGCGTCCGCGTCCTGGAGTTCGGGATCGGCTTCCCGCCCCGGGCGCGGGTCCTGCGCTCGAACGGCCAGACCCTCGTCACGCTCAACTGGCTGCCCCTGGGCGGTTTCGTCAAGCTCGAAGGGGAGGAGGGCGATTCGGACGACCCCCGGTCGTTCGTGCGTGCCCGCCTGCCGGTGAAGCTCGTGATCCTGCTCGCGGGCGTGGCGATGAACGCGCTGCTCGCGGTGGTCGTCTTCACCGGCCTCGCCTGGGCGCCCGGCCAGACGGCGGCCATCGGTTTCAAGGTGGCCCAGCCGGGATCGCCGGCCGCATCGATCGGCCTGGTCGGGGTCGGCGACGGCCCGGCCACGGCGCCGTCCGATCTCATCGTCGCCGTCGATGGCCAGCGCTTCCACGACTTCGAGGGGGCCCAGCGCCTCGTCGACGCGCTCCGGGCGAAGGCGGGCCAGCCGGTGACCCTGACCGTCGCCCATCCCGACAGCACCCAGACGGATGTCTCGGTGACGCTCCGGTCCCCGGCGGACGTCGCCGCGGGCAAGGGCGCGCTCGGGATCGAGGGGGTGTTCGGTGCCGTCGATGCGACCACGTTCACCCGGCCGCCCGACGCCGCACTCGGCTTCGGCCTGGCCCAGACCAGGGAGGCGTTCGGGCTGATCGCCGACGGCCTGTCGCAGCTCGGGGGCCGCATCGTCGACCACCCGACGGAGGATCCGGGGGTGGCCGGTCCGGTCGGCATCGCCGTGGGTGTCGGCGACGTGTTCTGGTCGCAGGGCGCGATCGCCACGCTCCGCCTGGCGGCCCTCCTCTCGGCGAACCTCGCCCTGGTCAACGTCCTGCCGATCCCGCCGCTCGACGGCGGGCGCATCCTGGTCATCGTGACCCGGGCCATCGGCGGCAAGCGCGTGTCGTTGCGCGTGGAGCGGGCGACCTACGCCCTCGGCTTCGGCCTGCTCATGGCGTTCATCCTGTGGGTCACGTTCTTCGACATCGCCCGCCAAGTGGGAGGCGGCCAGTGAATCGCGGCGACGCTCGATGTCTGGTGCCGGTGTCGGGAACGGTGGGAGGCGGCCGGTGAAGCCTCGACGGCGCTCCACGGTCAGCGTCGACGTGGGTGGTGTCCTCGTCGGGAGCTCCCATCCCGTCGTCGTCCAGTCGATGACGAACACGGACACGGCCGACGCGGACGCGACGGCGATCCAGGTCGCGAGGCTGGCTCACGCGGGATCGGAGCTGGTCCGGATCACGGTCAACACGGAGGCGGCGGCGGATGCCGTTCCGGAGATCGCCCGCAAGGTCCGCGGCCTGGGTGTGGATGTCCCGATCGTGGGCGACTTCCACTACAACGGCCATCTCCTCCTGACGAAGTACCCGGAGACTGCGGCCGCCCTGGCCAAGTACCGGATCAACCCCGGGAACGTGGGGGCGAAGCGCCACGACGAGCACTTCTCGACCATCGTCAAGGTCGCGATCGAGTACGACAAGCCGGTCCGGATCGGGGTCAACTGGGGCTCGCTCGACCAGCAGCTCCTGACCGAGCTCATGGATGCCAATGCCCGGATGGCCGAACCACGCGACGCCCGCGACGTGATGATCGAGGCGATGATCCAGTCGGCGACCCGGTCGGCCGAGCTCGCGGAATCCGTGGGACTGCGCCACGACCGGATCATCCTCTCGGCCAAGGTCTCCGGCGTGGCGGACCTCGTCGAGGTCTATCGGCTCCTCGCCGCCAGGACCGACCTGCCGCTCCACCTGGGCCTGACCGAGGCGGGCATGGGCGACAAGGGCATCGTCGCCTCCACGGCCGGCCTGGCGATCCTGCTCAACGAGGGCATCGGCGACACGATCCGGGTCTCGCTCACGCCCGATCCCGGCGGCGCGCGCGAGCGCGAGGTGGAGATCGCCCAGCAGGTCCTCCAGTCCATGGGGATCCGCTCGTTCCTGCCCCAGGTGTCGGCGTGTCCCGGTTGCGGCCGCACGACGTCCACGTTCTTCCAGGAGATGGCCCGCGACATCCAGGCCTACCTGCGCACGTCGATGCCGGCCTGGAAGGAGATCCACCCGGGCGTCGAGGAACTCCGGGTCGCGGTCATGGGCTGCGTCGTCAACGGCCCGGGCGAGAGCAAGCACGCCGACATCGGGATCAGCCTGCCCGGCACGTTCGAGGACCCGGTCGCCCCGGTGTTCATCGACGGCAAGCTCGACCGGACGCTGCGCGGCGACGCGATCGTCCCGGAGTTCCTGGCCATCCTCGACGCGTACATCGACCGCCGCTTCCCTGCCGTCGCCCCGGCCTGAACGGCGAGGGAGGGTCGGCCGCGAGCACGCCGGACGGCGCTCGGAAGCCCCCTCGGTGTATACTTCGCGCCTTAACTCGAATGGCCGCCTCCTGACGTGGGTGACCCCCACGTCTCTTTGTGAGCGGCCCGGTACGGACGATGAAGTCGGGAGGCGCAAGCATGAGTCGCGATTTCGTCGGCGCCCTCCTGCAGCTCAACGCCGAGAAGCAGGTTCCCAAGGAACAGCTCATCCGGACGATCGAGGAGGCCATCGAGGCCGCCTGGCGACGGACGGACGGGGTCGAGGACATCCATGTCCAGATCGACGCCGACACCGGCAAGATCCGGGCCTACCGCGCCCGCACGGTCGTCGAGGAGATCGAGGAGCCGCTGTCCGAGTTCACGCTCGAGGAGGCCAGGACCCACAAGTCGGACGCCAACGTGGGCGACCTCGTCGAGATCGAAGAGCTCGATCCCAGCCACTTCGGCCGGATCCACGCCCAGACGGCCAAGCAGGTCGTGCTCCAGCGGCTGCGCGAGGCCGAGCGCGACGTGGTCTTCGACCAGTTCGCCAGTCGTGAAGGCGAGATGATCACGGGCCAGGTCAACCGGGTCGAGCCGCGCGCCATCATCCTGGACGTCGGAAAGGGCGTCGAGGCGATCCTTGCGACGACCGAGCAGTCACCCGTCGAGCACTACCGGATCGGCCAGAACGTCAAGGCGTTCGTGCTCGAGGTCCGTCGCTCCACCAAAGGCCCCCAGATCTTCGTCAGCCGGCGCGACAAGGGCTTCCTGCGCCGGTTGTTCGAGCTCGAGGTCCCCGAGATCCACGCCGGCACGGTCGAGATCAAGGCCATCGCGCGCGAGCCGGGCAGTCGGTCCAAGGTGGCCGTCGGCAGCCGCCAGGAGGGCCTCGACCCGGTCGGCGCGACCGTGGGCCAGCGCGGCGCGCGGGTCCAGTCCGTGGTCGCCGAGCTCGGCGGCGAGAAGATCGACGTCATCCCGTGGAGCGACGATCCGGCCGTGTTCGTGGCCAACGCCCTGTCACCCGCCCAGGTCCTGGGCGTGGACATCGACGAGGAGCATCGCATCGCAAGCATCACGGTCCCCGAGCGGATGCTCTCGCTGGCCATCGGCCGCGAGGGCCAGAACGCCCGGCTCGCCGCGAAACTGACCGGCTGGCGGATCGACATCCGAAGCGACGTCTCCGTCGCGGAGGCGAAGGCCGCCCGTGCCTCGGCCGCGGACGGAGGTATCGACGGGGATGGCCCGGCTACGGTGAGCGGGACCGCTCCCGCCACGCCGGTGGAGGGATCCGGCAACGGCACCGAGGCCGCGGCGGCCAAGGCGCCCGCCAAGCCGCGCGCGAAGGCCGCCACGAAAGCCGCCGAGACCGTCGACGCGGGCACGGTCGCCGTGGCCGCCGGGGCGGAGAAGCCGGCAAAGGCTGTCAAGGCCGCCAAGCCTGCCACCGCCAAGCCTGCCACCGCCAAGCCTGCCACGGCAGCCACCGCCAAGCCTGCCGCAACCAAGGCAGCCACCGCCAAGCCTGCCGCTGCCAAGGCAGCCAGGACCACGAAGGCGGCTCCCGCCGAGGGCGACGGATCGGGCTCGGTCGCCGTCAAGGCGCCGGCCAAGCCCCGGACGCGGGCCAAGAAGGTCGCTGACGGCGAGGTGGCGTCGTAGCCGCCGCGGCCCCCCGGCGGCCGAGCCCGCAGGCCCGCCCGCGTCCCGTACCCACCCGGACGTGCGTCGCCTGCCGGACGAGTCGCGCCAAGCGTGAGCTGGTGCGCATCGTGCGAACGCCTGATGGGCGGATGATGATGGACGCGTCGGGCCGGCTCGCCGGTCGAGGCGCGTACCTGTGCGTCGACCCCGGATGTCGGCGCACGGCCCTCGCCAGGAACATCCTCAGCCGCGCCCTCGGCGTGCCGCTGCCGGACGACCTCCGGAGCGAGCTCGAACTGCCGGACCACGCGACCGGACTCCCGAGCGAAGGCGCCGCGGTGACGCGGCGCACGGCGCTCGAACTCAACAACAAGCCCGATATCGACACCCCAGGAGGCACGATTGGCCAGGAGTAGGAGCGGCACCCGCGGCCGACGCGGACCCCGCAAGCCACCGCGTCGCGAGAACGGCGGGACGCCGACGTCCGTACAGGTCGCCGACCCGCGTGAGCGTGGCGCGATCGAAGTCCCGTCGACGATCACGGTCAAGGAGCTCGCGGAGCTGCTCGGGGTCAATCCCGCGGACGTGATCCGCGAGCTCATCAAGAGCGGGATCTTCGCGACGATCAACCAGCTCATCGATCGCGACACGGCATCGCTGGTGGCGGGCGAGCTCGGCTACGAGATCGCGGAGCCCGTGCTCGCGTCCGCGGCCGGTGCGACCGGCGAGGACGACGGCGAGCCCGCGGCCGAAGCGGCGACCAAGGAAGTCCTATACGAAGAGGACGATCCCGCGCTGCTCGAGCCCCGCGCCCCGATCGTGACGGTCATGGGCCACGTCGACCACGGCAAGACGAGCCTGCTCGATGCGATCCGGACGACCGAGATCGCGGCCGGCGAGCGCGGCGGGATCACCCAGCACATCGGGGCGAGCGAAGTCGACAAGGACGGCCGTCGGGTCGTCTTCCTGGACACGCCGGGCCACGAGGCGTTCACCGCGATGCGCGCCCGGGGCGCCCGCGTGACCGACATCGCCGTCGTGGTCGTCGCCGCGGACGACGGGGTCATGCCCCAGACGCTCGAGGCGATCCACCACGCCAAGGCGGCCCGCGTCCCGATCGTCATCGCCCTCAACAAGATCGACAAGCCCGATGCCAATCCCGACCGGGTGAAGACCGAGCTCTCCGAGGCGGGTGTCATCGTCGAGGAGTACGGCGGCGACACGCCCCTCGTGGCCGTCTCGGCCAAGGCCCGGACCGGCCTCGACGAGCTGCTCGAGATGATCCTCCTCGTCGCGGATCTCCAGGAGCTCAAGGCGAACCCGAAGCGGGCCGCCATCGGCACGATCGTGGAGGCCGAGCTCGACAAGGGTCGCGGTCCGGTCGCCACGGCGATCATCCAGACGGGCACGCTCCGCGTCGGCGACGTCATCGTCGTCGGCGAGACCTTCGGCAAGGTGCGCGCGCTCGAGAACTCGGCTGGCAAGCGGGTCCAGAAGGCCGGTCCGTCGACCGCCGTCGTCGTGCTCGGGCTGGGCGAGGTCCCCGAGGCCGGCGACATCCTGCGCGCCGTCGCGGACGAGAAGGCGGCCCGGACGATGGTCGAGACCCGCCGCGCGGACAACTCGGCTCGGACAGGCGACGGGAGTGGCCGGGCCACGCTCGAGGACCTGTACCGCCAGATCCAGGCCGGCCAGGCCAAGGAGCTGCGGATCATCCTCAAGGCCGACGTGTCGGGTTCTCTTGGGGCCATCACCCACGCGCTGGAGCAGATCGGCACGGACGATGTCCGGATCAACGTCCTCCACGAGGCGGCCGGCGACATCACCGACAACGACATCATGCTGGCCACCGCGTCGGACGCGATCGTCGTCGGGTTCAACACGAAAGTCACCGACACGGCGCGCCGGTCGGCCGAGGCCGAGGGCGTCGACATCCGGCTCTACGACATCATCTACAAGCTCACAGACGACATCGACGCGGCCCTCAAGGGCCTCCTCGAGCCCGAGGTGGTCGAGGTCGTGGAGGGCCGGGCGGAGGTCCGCCAGGTCATCAAGGTCGGCAAGAACACGGTCATCGCCGGGTCCTATGTCACCGATGGCCGGATCATCCGGAGCAACGCCCGGATCTGGCGTGGCGGCAAGGTCGTCGCCACGGACCGGATCGAATCGCTGCGCCGCTTCCGCGACGACGTCCGCGAGGTGGCCACCGGCTTCGAGTGCGGCATCGGGCTGGCCAACTTCCACGACATCGTGGAGGGGGACATCATCGAGTGCTTCTCGAGCCAGACCGTCAGTCGGGCGCCGTCCAACTGACCGGACGGCCCGACCGGAGGCGATGCCGATGAGCCAGCGGACCGACCGCCTCGATGAGCTCCTCCGCCAGGAGATCGGGGCGATGCTGGAGCGCGAGATCGCCGATCCGCGGCTGGGCTTCGCCACGGTCACGAAGGTCGAGACGGACCCGGATCTCCGTCACGCGCGCGTGTGGGTCAGCATCATCGGCGGCACGGCCGAGCGAGGCGACACCCTCGTCGCACTCGACCATTCGATGGTCTTCATCCGGCGCGAGCTCGGGACGCGGCTGCGCCTCAAGCGCATCCCGGACCTGCACGTCCGCCTGGATGACTCCATCGAGCGGGGGACGCGCATCCTCCAGGTCCTCGACTCGATCGAGACCGGCCGGGAGGCCGGAGACGCGCCGGCCGGTGAGTCCCTGCCCACGCCGAGCCGGGGAGCGGCACCGACTGGCAGCCCCGGCCTCGGCGTGCCGCCGCCGGCGCTGCCCGGACCACCGGCGGTGCCGGAGGGCTTCGGCGCGGCGGCCGCCGAGTATGCGGCGACCCTCGCCGCGTCGATGTCGGCCCGGCGCGACGCACGCCGGCCGCGCAAGCCCGGCCCGCCCCAGGCCCGCAAGCCCGGTGGCGGATCGTCGGGCCGCGGCGCCGGCCCGTCCCGATGACGCTCGACGCGACGACGGCCGCCTTGGACCTGGGGCCGTGGGCCGCCGTGGTCCCCGATGCCGTCGTGGAGCGCCTGTCGCGCGCGAAGCGCGTCCTGGCGGTGAGCCACGAGAACCCCGATGCGGACACCCTGGGGGCGACCCTCGGCGTCGCGACGCTGGTCGAGGCGCTCGGTGGTCGCGCGACGCCGGTCTGCACGGACCCGCCGCCGGCCCTGTACGACTTCCTGGCCGGCGTCGAGCGGTTCAGGACGGACCCGGAACCCGGCGCGGCCTACGACCTGCTGGTGATCTCGGACTGCGGGTCGCTCGATCGGGTGGGCGACGTCCGCGGGCGTCACGCGCGACTCTTCGATGAGCTGCCGCGGGTCGTCATCGACCATCACGTCTCGAACGAGGCGACCGGCCCGGCCGACTGGGTCGATCCGGCGGCTGCGGCTACATGCGAGATGGTGGCGCTCCTCGCGAACCGGCTCCACGTGCCGCTCGACGCGAGCGGCGGCGGGCTGGCCGCTGCGCTGATGGCCGGGATCGTCATGGACACGGCGACGTTCGCCCATCCGAACGCCACGCCACGGACCCTCGCCGTCTCGGCGGCCCTCGTCGCGGCCGGCGCGCCACTCTCGGAGATCTCGCGCCGGCTGTACCGGAGCAAGCCCGACACCCAGCTCCGCCTGTTCGGGCGCGTGCTCGACCGGCTCGCGAGCAGCCCCGACGGCCTGGTCGTCTGGTCGAGCATCCTCGACACGGACTTCGCGGAGACCGGCACGGTGGCCGCTCAGTCCGAGGGCATCATCGACCTGCTCTCGCAGGCCGAGCAGGCCGAGGTCTCCATCATCTTCAAGGAGCAGGGGAGCGCGACGAGGATCAGTGTCCGGACGCGACCCGACGGGGTGGACGCCACGGTCCTGACCGGCCTGTTCGGCGGTGGCGGGCACGCCCGGGCCGCCGGCGCGACGGTCCCGTTGCCGCTGGCCGCGGCCCAGGACGCCGTCCTCGCGGAGGCCCGCCGCCTCTCCGCCGACGTCGTTCGCTGAACGACTCGGTCGCCCAGGCTCTCCCGATGTCGCGCCACGGCCGGAGTCGCACGCCAGGACACGGGTCCGGGCTCGAAGGCATCCTCGTCCTCGCCAAGCCCCCCGGCCCGACGTCGCACGACATGGTCTCCCTCGTCCGGCGCATCAGCGCGACCCGGCGGGTCGGCCACGGCGGCACCCTTGACCCGTTCGCGAGCGGTGTCCTGCCCCTCTTCCTGGGCAGCGCCACCAGGGTCGTCGAGTACCACCTCGGCGACGCCAAGGCCTATCGGGCGACGGTCTGCTTCGGGGCGTCGTCCACGACGGACGATCTCGAGGGCGAGCTGACGCCGGTCCCCGGACCGGCACCCGACCGGTCGGCCGTCGAGCGGGCGCTCGCGACGTTCCGGGGTTCGATCGAGCAGACGCCGCCGGCCTACTCGGCCGTGAAGGTCGCCGGCCGGCGGGCATACGCCGTCGCGCGGGCCGGCGGGACGGTCGAGCTGCGGCCGCGAACGGTCACGATCGCCCGGATCGAGATCGTGGACTGGGACGGCACCGACCCGGACCGTCCGATCGCGACCGTCGAGGTCGAGTGCTCGGCCGGGACGTACGTCCGGGCCATCGCCCGTGACCTGGGCGCGGCACTGGGCAGCGCCGCGTACCTCGGGGCGCTCGTCCGGACGGCGAGCGGGCCGTTCCGTCTCGAGGACGCGATCTCGCTCGACGTCCTGCGCCGGGCCGCCGGTGGCGACACGGCCGGCGAGTCGACCGACCCCGAACCGGACCGATCCGAGCTCGCCGCGCTGCTCCTGCCGCTGGACGCAGGACTCGACGCCCTCCCGGCCCTGACGCTTGACCCGACCGATGTGCCCAGGGTGGCCCGCGGGCAGGCCGTCCGGGGGACGAAGGGCGAGTCCGGCGAGGTCCCCGTCCGCCTGTTCGATCCCGGCGGCCGTCTTGTCGCGATCGGCCGGTGGCGGGGCACGGTCCTCCTGCCGGACAAGGTCCTCGTGGCCCCCGCCTCCACGGGCGATCTGCCCGAGCGGCCGGCGCACGAGGAGGGCGAGTGAACGTCGTCCAGGGCGTGGGCGCCCTGCAAGCCTCGACCGGTCCATTGTTCATCGTCGTGGGCGTGTTCGACGGGCTCCATCGGGGACACATGTACCTGTTGCGGCGGCTCGTCCGCGACGCCCGAGCGCGGGACGCCCTGCCCGCGGTGATCACGTTCGACCACCACCCCGACGAGATCCTCGTCGGGGCCGCGCCTCCGCTCCTGTGCGATCCGGCCGAGCGGCTCGAGCGCCTGGGCGCCGCGGGTGTCGAGGTCACCGTCGTCCAGCATTTCGACGAAGCCCTGCGGATGACGCCGTACGACGCGTTCATCGCCCGGATCCGTGCCCGGACGGAGGTCGCCGGGTTCCTCATGACGCCGGATGCGGCCTTCGGCCACGAGCGAGAGGGCACCCCGGCCGCGGTGGCGTCACTCGGCGAGGAGCTCGGCTTCGATGTCGAGGTCGTGCCTCCGTTCACGCTCGACGGCCGACCCGTCCGCAGCAGCGACATCCGGACCGCGATCGTGGCCGGTGACCTCGCCCACGCGCGGGCGTTGCTGGGGCGAGCGTGTGGCCGTCGTCGGCGAGGCGACGAGCGGTGGGCCGGGGGAGGGGCACGGCACCGTCCGGTTCGCGCTTCCCGTCGCGCTCCCACCGGCAGGCCGCTACCCGGTGACCGTCGCCGCGACGGGCCACCGCCCCGTCCGCACCATGGCCACGATCGCGAACGGCGCGCTCACGCTGGATGACCCGGTCGAGGGACGCGTCCGCATCGCGTTCGGGTGGGCGGACGATGCGCCGCGGGATCGCTCCAGCGGCTAGGTGGCCGGATGCAACCCACGACGTCTCGAGGCCGCCTTGCGGCCCGATCCGTTCGGGTATCCATGGGTCGTGGCTCTCGTCGCGAGCCTGAGCTGAGCGTGGGAGGACGCACCGACCCCGCCACCGGATCGTGCGACCCTGCCCGATGATCGCGTGGTTTGCATCTGGCCATGTTGGAGCCGTGCGCGGCGCGACGAGACCTGCCCGATGCGCACGTTTGCCGCATCGGGGCCTGGCTGGTACCATCCGCAGGTTCAAATGACAAGGTAGGTTCAGCACAGAAGTCTCGTGTCGGAGGATCGTGTGCCGCTCGTGCGGGCAGAAAAGCTCGAAGTCATCACCCAATTCGCGCGTAGCGAAGGTGATACCGGATCACCGGAAGTCCAGGTCGCGCTCCTCACGGAGCGGATCAAGTGGCTCACCGGCCACCTCCAGAGCTTTCCGAGGGACAACCACTCTCGTCGCGGTCTCCTCAAGCTCGTAGGGCAGCGTCGTCGCCTTCTTGCATATCTCATCAAGAAGGACAACGCGCGCTATCGAACGGTCATCGGTCAATTGGGACTGCGCCGCTAGGCTGGCCTATCGAGGACCCCGGGGAATCCGGGGTCTCGTCGTGTCAGGCGCCAGGCGCTCCCGGTTCCCGAGCCCGTCGGCTCGCTCCTCCTCGCGGGACAGGAGGTTCTTCAACCCGTGTCTCATACGCTCGAGACGCAATTCGGTGGTCGCACGCTGACCATCGAGACCGGCCGGATCGCTCGCCTCGCTGGCGGAGCCGTCACGGTCCGCTACGGCGACACGCTCGTTCTGGGCACCGCCAACCGCTCCGAGCCCCGTCCGGGACTCGACTTCTTCCCGCTCACCGTCGATTTCGAGGAGCGGATGTACGCAGCCGGCAAGATCCCCGGCGGCTTCATCAAGCGCGAGGCGCGACCGTCCGAAGCGGCCATCCTGGCCGCCCGCCTCACGGACCGGCCGATCCGGCCGCTGTTCCCCGAGGGGTACAAGGACGACGTCCAGTGCGTCATCACCGTCTTCTCGACGGACCAGGAGAACAACCCCGACATCCTCGGCACGATCGCCGCTTCGGCGGCGCTGACGATCAGCGAGATCCCGTTCCTCGGCCCCATCGCGGCCGTCCGGATCGGCCGCATCGACGGCGAGTTCGTGGTCAACCCGACGACGACGCAGCTCGCCGACTCGGAGCTCGACCTGATCGTCTCGGGCACTCGTGACGCGATCATGATGGTCGAGGCGGGCGTCAAGCTCCTGACCGAGGACGTCATGGCCGAGGCGATCCTGTTCGGCCACCGCTCGCTCCAGCCGATCATCGACCTGCAGGAAGAGCTCCAGAAGCTCGTCGGCAAGGCCAAGCAGATCCCGTACATCGAGCCCGGCACCGGGTCGGTCCTCGACTTCGTCGCGAAGGTCCAGGCCAACGACGAGTTCGTCGTGGTCGACACCGAGACGACGGGCACCGATCCCAAGATGGCCGACCTCGTCGAGATCGCGGCCGTCCGGATCAAGGGCGGCAAGATCACCGACAAGTGGTCCACGCTCGTGAACCCGGGCCGCTCGATCATGGGCCACCAGATGCACGGCATCACCGACAAGGACGTCCTTGGCGCGCCGTCCCCGAAGGACGCCGCCGACACGTTCCTCTCGTTCGCCGGCAAGGCCACCATCGTCGGCCATTCGGTCGGGTTCGACCTCGGCTTCATCGAGGCGGCCAAGGGCGACGGATTCCGTTTCGCCCAGGACAGCTACCTCGACACGCTCGTGCTCGCCAAGGAGGCCTATCCGGGCTTCAGCGAGAGCTACAAGCTGACCGACCTCGCGAAGTACTTCGGCATCGAGCTCAAGGCCAACCACCGCGCCCTCCCGGACGCCGAGGCGACCGCCGAGCTCCTCGTCCAGTTCGCGGGCGACCTGCCGAACCGCATCGAGACGCTGCACGACGGCATCGCCGGATCCGTCCGGGCCTACAAGACGGACGGGTCCGACCCGAAGGGCCTCCTCGAGGCGGCCCGCCGGCAGGCCCGCGTGAGCAAGAGCCTGTTCGGGCTCGTCCACAAGAAGACCGTCCGCGAGCTCGTCCTCGGTGAGGGCATCCGGATGGATGGTCGCGGCGTCGAGGAGATCCGGCCGATCTCGGTCGAGGTCGGCCTGCTGCCGCGAGCACACGGCTCCGGCCTCTTCACCCGCGGTGAGACCCAGGCGCTCACCGTGGCGACCCTCGGCGCCAGCTCGGACGTCCAGCGGATCGACACGATCAGCCCGGAGACCGAGAAGCGCTACCTCCACCACTACAACATGCCGCCGTACTCCACCGGCGAGAACAAGATGATGCGCGGCCCGGGCCGGCGCGAGATCGGGCACGGCCACCTGGCCGAGCGCGCGCTCCTGCCCGTCCTGCCGTCCGCGGCCGACTTCCCGTACGTCATCCGGCTCGTGTCGGAGTGCGTGACCTCCAACGGCTCGACGTCCATGGCGTCGACGTGCGGCTCCACGCTCGCCCTGATGGATGCCGGCGTCCCGATCAAGGCCCCGGTCGCCGGTGCCGCGATGGGGCTCATCTCGGGCCCGAACGGCACGTTCGCCGTCCTGAGCGACATCCTCGGCAAGGAGGATTCGTTCGGCGACATGGACTTCAAGGTGACCGGTACGCGGGACGGCATCACCGCCCTGCAGATGGACATCAAGGTCCGCGGCATCAGCGAGGCGATCATCCGCCAGGGTCTCGCCCAGGCGCTGCGCGCCCGGCTGTTCATCCTCGACAAGATGGTCGAGGTCCTGCCCGAGGCTCGTGGCGTCATGAGCGACTTCGCGCCGCGCATCACGACCATCAAGATCAACCCCGAGCGGATCCGCGACATCATCGGCAAGGGTGGCTCGATGATCCGCAAGATCCAGGAGGAGACGGGCACCGAGATCAACGTCGAGGACGATGGCTCGGTCGAGATCGCCGCAGTCTCGGGCGAGAACGCCCGCAAGGCGATCACCTGGATCGAGTCGCTCACCCGCGACGTCGAGATCGGCGCGCTGTATCTCGGCAAGGTCACCCGGATCATGGGCTTCGGCGCGTTCGTCGAGATCCTGCCGGGCAAGGAAGGCCTCGTCCGCATCGGCGAGCTCGCGGACTACCACGTCCCGTCGGTCGAGGACGTCGTGTCCGTCGGCGACGAGGTCATGGTGGTCGTCACCGAGATCGACCGGCAGGGTCGGGTCAACCTCAGCCGCAAGGCGGCCATGCAGCGACACCTGGCCAAGGAACCGGTCTGAGCACCCCCGGCCCGGGCGCGTGAGCGCTCCGGACCGGTCACAGCGAACGGAGCGCGCCGCCGGGAGCCCGGCGGCGCGCTGCTATACTCGGGCCGTGCCCGGGGACTCGACATTCGCAGCGGAGCCGTGCCGCCCGTGAACGAAAAGAAGCTCACCGTGGCCGTCGTCGGGGCGACCGGGGCTGTCGGCCGCACGATGATCCAGGTCCTCATCGAGCGCACATTCCCGCTGCGTGAGCTGCGTCTGCTCGCATCGGGCCGCTCGGCGGGCCGCGAGGTCGTCGTCGACGGCCGCACGATGCAGGTCGGCGAAGCCGTCCCGGAGGCCTTCGAGGGCGTCGACATCGCCCTCTTCTCGGCCGGCGCCGGCGTCTCCGAGGCGCTCGCGCCCGAGGCCGTCGCCCGGGGCGTCACCGTCGTGGACAACTCGGCGGCATGGCGTATGCACGAAGGCGTGCCGCTCGTCGTGTCGCAGGTCAATCCCGAGGACGCGGCGACCCACGAAGGGATCATCGCCAACCCGAACTGCTCCACGATGCAGCTCGCACCGGTGCTCATGGCCCTGCGCGACGCGGTCGGCCTCGAGCGGGTCGTCGTCGACACCTACCAGAGCGTGTCCGGCACCGGCTCCGACGCGATCGACGAGCTCGAGGAGCAGGTCCGTGCCCACGTCGCGGGCGGGTCGTCGGAGCCGCACGTCTATCCGCACGTCATCGCGTTCAACGCGCTCCCCGAGATCGACGTCTTCCTGCCCAACGGCTACACCAAGGAGGAGTGGAAGATCGTCGCGGAGAGCCGCAAGATCCTCCACCTGCCCGACCTCCGGATCAGCTCGACCGCCGTCCGCGTGCCGGTCTTCGTGAGCCACTCCGAGGCGGTCCACGTCGAGCTCAAGGCCCCGCTGACGCCGGCTCGCGCTCGCGAACTGTTCGGGGCCGTGCCCGGGGTCGTCGTGCGCGACGATCCGGCGACCCACGTCTACCCGCTCGCCACGGAGGCCGCCGGGAGCGACGACATCTTCGTGGGCCGGGTACGCCAGGATCCGTCCATCCCGGATGGGCGTGGCCTCGCGTTCTGGGTGGTCTCGGACAACCTGCGCAAGGGCGCCGCGACGAATGCCGTGGAGATCGCCGAGCTCATCGCCGCGCGCGGCTGGGTGCGCCGGGCCTCCCGGCGAGCAGGGGCGGCATGACCGAGGCCGAGCGTCGCACGGCGCTCGAGGCCATCGCCGCGGAGGTCCGCGCCTGCACCGCCTGCCGGCTCCATGCAGGCCGCACGCAGGCCGTGCCGGGGGAGGGTCACCCGTCCACGGAGGTCCTGTTCGTGGGAGAGGGTCCGGGCTACAACGAGGACCGCCAGGGCCGGCCGTTCGTGGGCGCCGCGGGATCGTTCCTGACCGAGCTGCTCGGGTCCGTCGGCTGGCGGAGGGACGAAGTGTTCATCACGAACGTGGTGAAATGCCGGCCGCCCGACAATCGCGATCCCGAACCCGACGAGATCGCCGCCTGCGCGCCGTTCCTGCGCCGCCAGGTGGAGGCGCTCGACCCCGCCCTCATCGTCACGCTGGGCCGCTACTCGATGGGCCGGTTCATGCCGGGCGCCCGCATCGGACAGGTCCACGGCACGACCAGCCCGGCCGATCCGGAGACCGGGGCCCGAGATGCCGAGGTCTTCGCCATGTACCACCCGGCCGCCGCTCTCCACCAGGGCTCGCTTCGCCGGACGCTCATCGACGACATGGCGCGCGTGCCCGGCGCGCTCGTCAGGTCGCGCGAGCGGCGAGAAGCTGATACGTCCGAGCAGGCTGCGCCGGCCGCCGAGACCGCCGAGATCGCCGAGACCGCCGAGACGGTCGATGCCGTCCCGCCACCTCCGCCCGGCACGCCATCCACCCAGCCGGCGGTCGCCTCGACCCCGGCGTCCCCCTCGCCGGCCCCCGATCCCGACACGTTCGGCGCGCAGGCGACGATCTTCTGACCACACCCGCAACGGACAACCGACCCCATGGCTGACGACACCCGGCCGCTCCGCATCATCCCGCTCGGCGGGGTGGGCGAGATCGGCAAGAACATGTACCTCTTCGAGTACGGCGACGACATCGTCGTGATCGACTGCGGGCTCATGTTCCCCGACGAGGAGATGTTCGGCATCGACCTCGTCATCCCCGACATCTCGTACCTCAAGGAGAACCGCTCGAAGCTTCGGGCGTTCCTCATCACCCACGCCCACGAGGACCATGTCGGCGGCCTGCCCTACGTGCTGCCCGAGTTCCCGGGCGTGCCCGTCTACGCGAGCACCCTCGCCCGGGGCCTGCTCGGCAACAAGATCAAGGAGCACAAGCTCCACAACAACCCGATGCTGAGCCTCGATCCGGGCGACGAGATCGCGATCGGCCCGTTCACCGTGATCCCGTTCCGGATCGGGCACTCCATCCCGGACGCGATGGGCATCGGCCTCCGGACGCCGGTGGGCACGATCGTCCATACCGGCGACTTCAAGTTCGATCACACGCCGGTCGACGGCAAGCTGTCCGACTTCGCGATCCTCGCCCGGCTGGGCGAGGAGGGCGTCGTCTGCCTCCTGTCGGACTCCACGCGGGCCGAGAACCCCGGCTACACGCCGTCCGAGCGCACGGTCGGCGACGCGTTCCGCGAGATCATGGAGCCACTCGACGGCCGGGTGATCGTGGCGACGTTCGCGAGCAACATCGCGCGCATCCAGCAGGTCCTCGACGCGGCCGCGACCTTCGACCGCAAGGTGACGGTCATCGGCCGGTCGATGGAGCAGAACTTCCGGATCGCGACCGACCTCGGCTACCTCAAGTACCCGCCGTCCCAGATCGTGGCCAAGGACAAGATCGGCGAGGTCCCGGCGGACAAGCTGTGCATCGCCACCACGGGCGCCCAGGGTGAACCGATGGCCGGCCTCGCGCGGATGGCGAACCGGGACCACCGGTTCGTGGAGATCGTGCCCGGCGACACCGTCATCGTCAGCGCCAGCCCGATCCCCGGCAACGAGGAGTACGTGAGCCGGACGATCGACAACCTGTTCAAGGCCGGCGCCAACGTCTTCTACCACACCATCAAACGCGCGCACGTCTCCGGTCATGCCAGCCAGGAGGAGCTCAAGCTCATGCTCGGGCTGACCAAGCCGAAGCATTTCATCCCGATGCACGGCGAGTTCCGGATGCAGGTCCAGCACGGCCGCCTGGCGATCGAGACCGGCGTGCTGCCCGAGAACGTGTTCATCATCGAGAACGGCACGCCGATCGAGATCCTGCCCGATGGCTCGGCACGACGCGGCCAGCCGGTCATCGCCGGCTACGTGTTCGTGGACGGCCTGTCGGTCGGCGAGGTGGGCGAGGTCGTCCTGCGCGACCGGCGGGCGCTCGCCAACGACGGCATGTTCATGATCGTCGTCACCGTCGACAAGCAGACCGGGACGGTCATCGGGCGGCCGGAGATCATCACCCGCGGGTTCGTGCCCGACGAGAACGACCCGATCGTGGAGTCCACGACCGAGCGGGTCATCGCCGCCATCGAGAACCCGGGCGACCACATCAGCGAGATCGCCCTGCTCAAGGTCCAGATCAAGGACGCCGTGTCGCGCCACCTGTACGAGCGGACGAAGCGCCGCCCGATGGTCTTCCCGGTCGTCGTGGAGGTCTGACCACATGGCCTCCCGTCGACGCGCGCCGGCGCGCCGTGGCCGATCCCGCCGGACCGGCGGCGGCTTCGGGCTGCCGTCGGTCACGATCCCTCCCGACGTCGCCCGCTCGCTGGTCGGGCTGACGCTCCTGGTCCTGGGCGTCGTCACCCTGGTGATGCTCGCCCTGCCGAGCGAGCGGGGAACCCTGACCGACTGGGCGCGCACCGTCGTGCTGCCCAACTTCGGGACCGGGCGCTGGCTCCTGCCGATCTTCCTCCTCGGGGCCGGCGGACTCATCGAATGGCGCCCCCTCGGCCCGGGCTGGCGGACGCGGCTCCTCGCCGCGATGGTCGCCTACGCGGCCCTGCTCGGCCTGTTCGAGTTCCTGCCGGTCCGGGGTGGCGGGCGGATCGGGACCTTCCTGGCCGATGCGCTCAGCTCGCTCATCACGCGCACGGGAGCGGAGGTCCTGCTCGCCGCCATCTTCGTGGGCGGCATCCTCATCACGGCCGATCTCCGCCTGGCCGAGTTCCTGGCGCCGTTCTGGCGCGGGATCGCGAGCGTGGGCGCCGTGGTCAGCCGCGCGCCCGAGGCGACGGCCCGGACGAGCGCGCGGGCGGTCAAGGTCGCGCCGGTCGATCGCGCTGTCGGGCGTCCGATCATGGCCGATCCCGACGACCCGCCCCTGGCGCGCCGTTCGCCGGCCCCCGTACCCAGCGAGGCGCCGATGAGCCAGACCGTCGTGTCCGGAGGCCTCCGGTCCGGCGGAGAGCTGCGCTCGGCCGCGGCACGCGCCGCCGCGGCGCCGGCGGTCGACCTGCTCGAGGCCGAGGACGGCTATCTTCCCGACGGTCCGACGTGGATCCTGCCGCCGATCGACCTCCTGACGATCGTGCCGGAGCCCCCGATCACCACGACCCGGGCGAACCACGAGGACAACATCCGGATCATCGAGGACAAGCTCAACAGCTTCGGGATCCCGGCCATCGTCGTCGCCACCAACACCGGCCCGGTCGTCACCCAGTACGAGGTCCGCCCGGAGCGTCACGTCAAGCTGTCCCGGATCGAGGGCCTGGCCGACGATCTCGCGATGGCCCTGGCCGCCCGGACGATCCGCATCGAGGCGCCGATCCCGGGCAAGGACGTGGTCGGCATCGAGATCCCCAACGTGAAGTCCGAGATCGTGTCGTTCCGACGGCTGGTCGAGGACACCAAGATGCTCGACGCCGACAGCCGGCTGTCGTTCGCCCTCGGGCGCGACGTCTCGGGCAAGGCCTATGCGGTCGACCTCGCGAAGATGCCCCACCTGCTCGTCGCCGGAGCGACCGGCTCGGGCAAGAGCGTCTGCATCAACGCCCTCATCACGAGCATCCTCATGCACGCCAAGCCCGAGGAGGTCCGGCTCATCCTCATCGACCTCAAGCGGGTGGAGCTTGCCCCGTACGACGCGCTGCCACACCTGCTCCAGCCGGTCATCGTCGAGCCGCCGAACGCCAAGGCGGCCCTCAACGGCGCGGTACGCCAGATGGAGGAGCGCTACAAGGCCCTCGCCGCGAAGAGCGTCCGCAACATCGCCGCGTTCAACGCCAGCCCGGACGTGGCGCCCGAGGAGCGCCTTCCGTACATCGTCATCATCATCGACGAGCTGGCCGACCTCATCATGCGCGAGGGCCAGAAGGTCGAGGAACCCATCGTCAAGATCGCCCAGAAGGCCCGGGCCGTGGGCATCCACCTCGTGCTCGCCACGCAGCGCCCGTCGGTCAACGTCGTGACCGGGCTCATCAAGGCGAACGTGCCGTCGCGGATGGCGTTCGCGATGGCGTCGATGATCGACAGCCGGACCGTGCTCGATGCGCCCGGCGCGGAGGACCTCATCGGCCGCGGGGACATGCTCTACCAGCCGGTGGACCTGCCCCGTCCGATCCGGCTTCAGGGAGTGTTCGTCAGCGATGCCGAGGTCAACGCCGTCGGCGCCCACTGGCGGACCCTGGCCAAGGGCCGGACGTTCTACGACGAGTCGTTCATGGACTTCAGCGCCGAGGACGGCGGTGGCAATGGCCGGTTCAAGTGGCTCGCCCAGATGGCCGACGACGACATGGTCGTGATGGCGGCCGAGCTCGTCACCACGCTCAACAAGGCCTCGACGTCGATGCTCCAGACGAAGCTCAAGGTCGGGTTCAGCCGGGCGAGCCGGCTGATGGACGAGATGGAGCGCTACGGCATCATCGGCCCGGGCGACCCCCGTAACCCGGCCGTGCCGCGGATCGTCTACGGTCCCGACAACTGGCTCGTGAGCCACGCCGACATCGACGATCCGGGCCTCTGAGCCCTCGCCCGATGGGGGCGGTCGCCGACGTCGGGTATCCTGACCCCGGGACCGGACGCCGGAGCGCGCGGCACGGACCCCCTGAGGACTGTACGACCGCATGACCACCCGAGACGAGGCCCGCCGCCGAAGCGAGGCCCGTTCCGCGACCAACCGGCCGATGCCGGTCGCCGAACCGGTGGCCGGCCTCGGTGAGCGCCTGCTCGCGGCCCGCGAACGCAAGGGCGTCGATCTGTACCGTGCCGAGCGGGACACGAAGATCCGGGCCCGCTACCTGGGTGCCCTGGAGCGGGGCGAGTATCGCGAGCTGCCGGGCTCGGTCTACACCAAGGGCTTCCTGCGCAACTACGCGCTGTACCTCGGTCTCGACCCGGACGAGATCCTCCTTCAGTGGCGCCGCGAGAAGGGCGAGGGCAAGGTCGACAGCGCGCCGTCGATCGTCCTGCCCCGGCCCCTGTCCGCGCCGCGTCAGGGGCTGACCTTCTCGCCGGCCATCGTCGTCGCCGCGCTCATGACGGTCATCCTGCTGCTGTTCGTCGGCTACCTCGCGATCCAGCTGTTGCGCTTCGCCAAGCCGCCACCGATCGCGGTCACCGATCCGTCCAGCGCCGTGAGCGACATCTCCGAGACCGCGACCGAGTACACGTTCCGGGGCACCACGATCCCGCACGGCACCGTCACGATCGCCAACTCGGCCGGTGGCCAGCTCCAGGCCACGGCCGACAGCATCGGCCTGTGGAGCCAGGTCGTCCCGCTCCGCCGCGGCCGCAACGACTTCACGATCTCGGCCACGGATCCGGATACCGGCAAGAACTCCGAGCAGACGCTGGCGTACATCGTCAACGTCCCGATCTCGGCCGTGCTGGCACCCACGCTCCAGGTGGATTTGCCGGCCGACGGAGCGAGCTTCCAGAACGGCGCGATCCCGATCGCCGGGACGACGACGAACGCGACCCAGGTCGTGATCAGCGCGACGTATCTCGGCAGCCCGGGAACGCCGGCGCCGACGCCGAAGCCGGGCAAGACGGCGCCGCCCACGAGCAAGCCGCCCACCACGCCCGCACCGGTGACCCTCCAGATCCGCTCGGATGGCGCGTTCAGCACGCCCTACGAACTGGCCAACGGGCGCTGGTCGCTCACGATCGTCGCCTCGAACGCCGAGGGTCGGACGACGACGCTGACCCGGTCGGTCACGATCGCCTACCACGGGGTCAACGTCGTGGTCACCATCCATGGTCGGGCATGGCTCAAGGTGTGGGTCGATGGCGTGCTCGCCCCGTCCATCGGGGCGGCCGGCAAGGTCTTCAACGATGGAAAGGTCCTGACCTTCACCGGCGACCAGTCGGTCGAGGTCCGGACCGGCGCGTCCGCCGCGACGTATTTCACGGTGAACGGTGTCTCGCTCGGGAAGATGGGGACGTCGCTCAACCCCGAGACGTGGCTCTTCACCGCGACGGCTCCGCCGAAGCAGACGAGCAGCAAGTAGTCCGATGGACGACACGGCCGCACCCGGGACCGGCGGCACCGAGGCCACGCTCGTGGCCCTCGCCGAGCGGCTCATGGCCCGCTGCCTGGCGACCAGATCGACGGTCGCGACGGCCGAGTCCTGTACCGGCGGCCTCGTCGCCCACCTCATCACCCAGGTCCCCGGTTCGTCCGGCTACCTCGTCGGTGGGGTCGTGGCCTATGCCGATGCGGTCAAGGTCGCCCAGCTCGAGGTGCCCCAGGCCGTCCTCGACGCCCACGGAGCGGTGAGCGCCCAGGTCGCCCGGTCCATGGCCGAGGGAGTCAGGGCCCGGCTCGGCGTCGATCTCGCGGTGTCGGTGACCGGGATCGCCGGCCCCGACGGTGGCACGGCCGCCAAGCCGGTCGGTCTCGTGTACGTCGCGGTCGCGGGCCCGGACGGGACGGACGTGCGGCGCGTGATCTGGACGGGCGACCGCGGCTCGAACAAACTCTCGAGCGCCGGGCTCGCCCTGGAGATGCTCCTCGCCGCTGCCGATGCGCTGCCGGAACCCGCCGGGACGGCCGCCGCCCACTCATGACCCGGACCGCCGCGGAGATCGGGGCCGGCCTGGCAGCGGTCCGACCCGCCCGGCCGATCCGGGCCGGCGAGCGGATCCACGTCGTCGGCGCCGGCGGAGCGGGCGCGAGCGGTGCCGCACTGCTCGCGCAGTCGGCCGGCGCGGAGGTCACCGCCTGCGATGCCGGCGGTCCCTCGTCGTATGCGCCCGCGCTCAGCGCGGCGGGGATCCCGGTGGCCCAGGGGCACGACCCGTCCCACGTGACCGGTCCCACGCCGCCGGACCGGCTCGCGGTCACGAAGGCGCTGACCGCGGTCGACCCCGACCATCCGGAGCTGGCCGCTGCCCGGCGGGCGGGCATCCCCCTCGAATCGTGGCAGCAGGTCGTCGCCGACACCGCCACGGGCCGGACCCTCGTGGCCGTATCGGGCACGCACGGGAAGAGCACGACCGCCGGCTGGCTCGTCCACGTGCTGACAGCCGCCGGGGCGGACCCTTCCGCGCTCGTCGGCGCGCTCCTGGGGCCGGAGATCACGGGCGGGCCGCCGGCGACCGCACGGCGCGGGAGCGGCTCGACGTTCGTCGTGGAGGCCGACGAGTATGCCGGGAACTTCGACTCGTACCGGCCGGCGGTGACGGTCGTCACGAACATCGAATGGGATCATCCGGACGTCTTCGCCGACCGGGCGGCCGTCGTCGACGCGTTCGCCGCCTGGATCGGTGCGCCCGGCCCCGTCGATCCCCGGCGGGCCATCCTCGTGGCCAACGTGGCGGATCCCGGCGCGGAGGCGCTCGTCCGCCGGGTCGCCCCGGACTGGCCCGGCCAGCTGCTGGTGACGGCGGTCGTCGACGTCGCCCCGCAGCGCATCGACGGCTACGCCCGGGGACTGGCCGCGGCGTACGCGACGGCCGCCGGTCCCGCGGCCGCGCTCATCGGCCGGATCGTGGCGTCGGCCCCGGACGGGACGACGATCGAGATCTCGGGCCGGTCGGTCCTCGCCGAACCCGCGAGCGTCCACGTCGCGGCCGCCGGACGCCACAACGCCGCGAACGCGCTGGTGGTCCTCGCGGCCGCCCGTGCCGTCGGCGTGGCGCCTGGGGCCGCCCTGGACGGCCTGGCGGGCTTCCGCGGGATCGGCCGGCGCCTGGAGCGCAAGGGCGAGGCGCGGGGCGTGGTGGTGTACGACGACTACGGCCATCACCCCACGGCCATCCTGGCGACGCTCGCGGCGATCCGGCAGCGTGAACCGGGCCGGCGCGTCTGGGCCGCCTATGAGCCGCTCACCTACAACCGCACCGCGGCCATGCTCGATGGGTTCGCCGCGGCCCTCGCCGAGGCCGACGCGGTCGCGATCGCCGACATCTGGGCCGGTCGCGATCTCGATACGAGCGTGGCTTCCGCGGACGGCCTCGCCCGCGCCGTGGCGTCCCGCCGGCCGGGGCTGGAGGTCGCGGCGCCCGGGTCGGTCGAGGCGACCGCGGAGTGGCTCGCCGGGCGGGTCCTGCCCGGTGACGCGGTGCTCGTGATGGGCGGTGGACGGAGCTATCGCATCGGCGAGCTGCTCCTGGAGCGCCTGGGCTGAGGCCACCCCGGACCCGGTCCGCGGCGGCGTGGTCCGCCGGTGGCGGGTACCATGGCGGCCGGCCGTGCAGGACAGGGGATCGACGGGCAGGTCGGTCCGACGCGATGAGGAGGATGGATGGCGGGCGACGTCTCGTTCGACGTGGTGAGCGAGTTCGACGAGCAGGAACTGCGCAACGCCTTGGACCAGGTGCGCCGGGAGATCCAGCAGCGGTTCGACTTCAAGGGTGTCACCGTCGATCTCACCCAGGCCAAGGAGGAGCTGACCCTGATCACCGACGACGAGCATCGTGCGGCGGCGGTCAAGGACCTCATCGAGACCAAGGCGATCCGGCGCAACCTGAGCCTCAAGATCTTCGACTGGGGCAAGGTCGAGCCGGTCGGCGGGAACAAGGTCAAGCAGGTCGTCGCGCTCAGGCGCGGCCTCGGCGACGAGCTGGCACGCAAGGTGACGAGGCTCATCCGCGACGAGTTTCCCAAGGTCAAGTCCCAGATCCAGGGCGACGCGGTCCGCGTGTCGGCGAAGAGCAAGGACGACCTCCAGCGAGTCATCGGCCGCCTCCGCGAGCTCGACGAATCCGTCCCGCTCCAGTTCCAGAACTACCGCTGACGCCGTGACCGACGTGCGGCCAGGCATCGTCGCCGACGAGACCGCATCAGAGGCCGCGGTCGAGTCGCCGGTGGTCGGCGTGCCCGTGATGCCCGACGAACCGGCCGCACCGCGCATCGGGGCCCCCGACCCGGCCCCGCACGAGGCCCCCGACCCGGCCCCGCACGAGGCCCCCGACCCGGCCCCGGCCGCAGGCGCGCCCAGGGCCCCCGCTGCCGCGCCGGACCCGAGCCCTGCGGCGCCGCCCGAGCCCCCGGCCGCGGGCGCGTCCGAAGGCCCCGCTGCCACGTCGGACCCGAGCCCTGCGGCGCCGCCCACGCCGGCCCCGCCCGCGCCCGGGCCGGCCGTTCCGGCCAGGACCGCCGGCCGCTTCACGGCGGACGCCATGCATGCCGCCGGCGTCCGCATCGCGTTCACCGTCCCGGGTGAGAGCTTTCTCGGCGTGCTGGACGCGCTCGGGCCGGCGGGCATCCGCGTCGTCGCGACGCGCCACGAGGGCGGCGCCGCGTTCATGGCCGAGGCCTACGGACAGCTCACGGGCCGCCCGGCGGCGGTGCTGGGGACCCGCGCCGTGGGCGCCGCCAACCTCGCGATCGGCATCCATACGGCCCGGGCCGACTCCACGCCGATGTTCGCCCTTCTGGGCCAGGTCCCACGGGTCGTCCACGGCCGCGAGGGCTTCCAGGAGGCGGATCTCGCCGGGTCGATCGGACGGCTCGCGAGCTACGCGGTACAGGTCGACGATCCGGCCCGGCTTCCAGGCGCGATGGCCGAGGCGACCCGTCACGTCCTCGGCGGCCGGCCGGGCCCTGCCCTCGTCGCGATCCCCGAGGACGTGCTCGACGAGCCGATGCCGGATGGGGCGGAGGTCACCCACGTCGTCCGGAGCCGGCCGCCCGACCCGGACCCGGACATCGTCCGGGCCGCCATCCGGCGGCTCACCGCCGCGAAGCGGCCGCTGATCGTGGCCGGGGCCGGCGTCCTGCGCGCCCGGTCGACCGCCGATCTCGTCCGCCTGGCCGAGATCCTCGAGGTCCCGGTCGTGGCGTCGTGGCGCCGCGGCGACGTCTTCCCGAACGACCATCCGCTCTACCTCGGGATGGCCGGCTACGCTGCGCCGCGGTCGCTCCGCGACCGCCTGGTGGCCGCGGACGAGCTGCTCGTCGTGGGCTGTCGCCTGAACGAACCGACATCGATGGGCTATGCCATCCCGGCCGACGGCCAGCGCTGGACCCACGTCGACATCGAGCCGCGGGTCGCCCATCCCGACCTGCGGGCGCCGGACTTCACGATCGCGGCCGACGCCCGCACGTTCCTGCGGGTCGCCGCGCGGCTCCTGGCCGGGACCGTCCACGACAAGGCCGCGCTCGACGCCCGGCGAGCCGCCAATGTCACGGATCGGGCCGCCTGGGAGGCGGCCACGGTCGTCGACGGTGGCGCGTGGGACGGCCCGGGGGTCCATCCCGGTCGGATCGTGGCGACCCTGGCTCGCGTCCTGCCGCCCGAGGCGATCGTGACCACCGACGCCGGCAACTTCGCCGGGTGGCTCGCCCGGGGCTACCGCTTCCACCGGCCCGGGACGTTCCTGGGACCGACGTCGGGCGCGATGGGCTACGCGCTGCCGGCGGCGATCGCCGCCGCCCTGGTGCACCACGAGCGGCCGGTCGTCGGGCTGGCCGGGGATGGTGGGTTCGGGATGACCCTCGCCGAGCTCGAGACCGCCGTGCGTGAACGATGCCGGATCGTCCTGCTCGTCTTCGACAACCGGCGGTATGGGACGATCCGGATGCACCAGGAGATCCGCGGGTCGGGCGTCGGCGTGGCGACCGAACTCGGGCCGCTCGACATCGCCAGGATCGCCGAGGGGTTCGGAGCACGGGGCGTGCGGGTCGACGCGGACGCGGGCTTCGAGACCGCCCTGCGCGACGCGCTGGCGGCCGATGGGCCGACCGTGATCCACCTGCCCCTGGACCGACGCTGGGTCTCCATCGACGACCATCCGGGGGCCGTGCCTGCATCCGCGCCCGGCGTCGGACCGGCCGCCGACGTGGCACCCAGTGTCGTCGCGGCGCCGGGGGAAGCGACCGCCTCGCCCGCGATCACCTACCACCTCGTGGCCCGGGAGACCTGGGACGCGCGGGACGATGGCGCCGACTACGCGCCGGCCTCGCTCGCCACGGAGGGGTTCATCCACTGCACGGACGGGGTGGATGGGCTGCGGGCATCGGGCGACAGGTTCTACCGCGACGACCCGCGTCCGTTCCTCGTCGCGTCGATCGACCTGGGCCGGCTCGGCGAGGCGTGGCGCTACGACGACGCGGAACGACGCTTTCCGCACGTGTACGGGGCGATCCCGCCGGACGCCGTGGTCCGGGTCATCCCCGCACCGCGTGCGGACGACGGAAGCTTCCTGCCCTTCCCGGCCTGAGGCGGCGCCGCCCAGACCGGAGCGGAGCCTCGCCTCCGAGCGCCGGGCGAGAGGGTATAGTCGGGCCGTCGAGCTTCCCGCGAGGCACCTCGCTCTGTGACAGTCTCGGGATCGGTCCCCGTGGAACCGCACGGAAAGGCCCTGCGGTCATCCGGGCCGGGGCAGGATCTGGTGTTGCGCCGCGCCGAGGCCCGCCAGATGCGACGGGGACTCGTCGTGGCATCGGTGATCGCCGCCGGGCTCGCGCTCGGGTCGGCCATCATCCACCTCGCGCTCATCACGCCGGTCGCCACGACGGGCCTGGCGGTGGTCGTGGCGACGGTGTTCCTCGGACTGCGCTTCGTCGCGACACGGGTGCCGGACGGCTGGCTCTCCGCCCTCGCCGGGGTCTTCGGCCTGCTCGGGCTCCTATCGATCCTGGGCGCCGTGATCACCGAGACCGAAGGGCTGTCCGACTACGTGGTCGCGGTCGTCGGGATGTTGCCGATGGCCCTCATCCTGTTCGTCCCGTGGAGCACCCGGGAGCACCTCATCTGGCTGGGCACCGGTGGGCTCATGCTCGTCGCGGCCCTGATCGCGCTCGGCTCGGACGCGACGATCGAGCGTGAGCGGGTCGGCCTGCTTGCCGGCTACGCCCTGGGCGGGATCGTCAGCCTCGTCGCCCAGGTGATGCTCCGATCGTCGCGCCAGCGCGTGGTCGAACAGACTCGGGCGGCCCACGACCGGCGGACGGCGCACCTCGCCAGCAGGCGGGAGCTGCGGACGGCGAACCGGCGGGCCGAGTCCACGCTCCGCCAGCTCCGCGGGATGGAGAGCATCGGTCGGACCCTTGCCGAGCAGGGTCCGACGGCCGAGGCGCTCGACGGTGTCGTCGGCCTCCTGGTCGAGACGTTCGGCTACACGTACCCGTCCATCTACACGAGCGACGGCCGCCTGCTTCGACTGGGGGCGCAGCGCGGCTACGACAACCCGATCCACGAGTTCGAGCCGTCGGTCGGCGTGATCGGACGCGTCGCGCGCACCCGTGAGGCGGCATTCCTCCGCGACGTCAGCCAGGACCCGGACTACCTGAGTGCCGATCCAGACATCCGGAGCGAGATCTCCATCCCCTTGCTCGCCCACGGCGCGTTCCTGGGGGTGCTCAATGTCGAAAGCCCGAACGAGCTCACCGAGACGGACTTCTCGGCGATCGGCGTGGTCGCCGACCGGGTGGCTGTCGCGCTCGCGCTGGCCATCGAACGGGCCAACCTGGCCGAACGCGCGCAGGTGTTCCAGCGGATCGTCGCGTTCTCGGCGAAGGTGAGCTCGGTCCTCGCGGCCGCGGAGCTCTACGAGGTGATCGCCGACGCGGTGAGCGACGTGGTCCCCGCCCAGCTCGTGGCCGTCACGGTGCGCGACCCGGCGACCGGGTTCTATGTCATCCGATCCGAGCGCGGCGGAGGCGGCGCCACCGGCAGCCTCATCGATCCGGGCCATGGCATGGCCGGCCGCGCGATCCAGTCCGGCGAGCTCGTCCGCGCCGAGAACTTCCGTCGGGAGGAGTTCCCGCCCACGATCGTCGGCGGGCCGACCATCGACTCGTTCGGCTGGGCGCTGGGCGTGCCGCTGAAGGGAGAGGGCATCATCATCGGCGCCCTCACCGTCGCCCGAGCGGACCACGATCGGCCGTTCACCGATCTCGAGCTCGAGGCCCTCGACCTCCTGGGCGGGGAGATCACCCTCGCCGTGAGCAACGCCCTGCTCCACGGGGAAGTGGCCGAACGGGCGATCCGCGACCCGCTGACCGGGCTCCACAACCGGCGGTTCCTCGATGAGGCGTTCCGGACGCTCACGGCCGCCCGCGCCCGCCTGCCCGAGGACGGTCGGCACCCGCTGTCGATCATCCTGTTCGACCTTGACAATTTCGGCGCGTTCAACAAGCTCCACGGCCATCTGGCCGGTGATGACGTCCTGCGCACGTTCGGTCGGATCCTGCAGGGCAGGCTGCGCGAGGCCGACCTCGTCGCCCGCTATGGCGGCGAGGAGTTCGTCGCGGTCCTGCAGGGCGCTTCCCGCGCCGACGCGTGCCGGGTCGCGGAGGAGATCCGGGTGACGCTCGAGGCGGCGCCGATGTCGGACGCGACCGGCGAGCCCCTGCCGGTCACCGTGTCGGCCGGCTGCGCGGAGGCCGACTCCGGCGAGGCAACCCCGGAGTCGCTCATCCGGTCGGCCGATGTGGCCCTGTCGATGGCCAAGCGGGCGGGCCGGAACCGGATCGTGGCGATCTGATCGTGAACGACGACGCCGGAGGCCGCCCGGGCCCGCTCGACCGCTCCGGGTCGTCGCGCTGGGGCTTCGCCGACCCCGGGCCGCTGCGGGACGAGCTGACCGCGGCCGCCCTGGCCGGGATCAAGACGACGACCGCAAGCCTGCTCGTGGAATACGAGATCGACGGCGATGCTGTGCCCGTGGCGGGCCAGGTCGACGTTCTCATCGACTCGGACGGCCGTGACGTCGCCGTCGTGGAGACGATCGCCTGCCGGATCGCCCGGCTCGCCGACGTGGACGACCAGCACGCCATCGACGAGGGCGAGGGCTACGCCGACTCAACCGCGTTCCGGGTGGCCCACGAGCGCTACTGGAACGGCTATCGCGACCAGATCAGGACGGGCCTGGATGACCCGACCTGGGAGCTCACGGACGACACGCTCGTCGTCCTGGAGCGCTTCCGGATCGTGGAGCGCATCGACCAGGGTCGACCCTGACCCGCTCGGCGGCGCTGGACGCCGGGCTGGCGCTCGCCGCCCGCCATGGACTCCGGTCCGTCGAGCCCGTCATCCTCAAGGACGGCAGCAACCTGCTCGTCCATCTTTCGCCCGCGCCGGTCGTGCTCCGGATCGCGACGTTCACCGCGCTCATCCGGGGCGACCCTCTGCCCTGGCTCGAGCGCGAGGTCGCGCTCCTGGCGTACCTGTCATCCGTGGGGGCGTCGGTCATGCCGCCGAGCGACCTGGTGCCGCCGGGACCCCACGTGGTGGACGGCTGGTCGATGAGCGCCTGGTCCTTCGTCGACCACGAGCGCGGGGTCGAACCCGATCCGCCGACGGTCCTCCGCGCGCTGGACGACCTTCATGCTGCGATGCGCGGCTATCCGGGCGAGCTGCCGCTGCTTGACCCGGTGACCGGCGACCTGGAGCGGGTCCTCAGGTTCGGGGTCGCCCGGGAGGTCATGACGGTCGAGGATGCGCAGGCGGTCCGGGAGCGCCGCGACGGCCTGGTCGCGCGCCTGCTGTCCCTCGCTCCCGATGTCCAGGCCCAGCATGGCGACGCCTTCTCGCGCAACTCGCTCGCGACCCGCGAGGGCGTGGTCTGGATCGACTTCGAGGATTGCTGTGCGGCGCCGGTCCTGTGGGACCTCGCGACGATGATCCGGTCGCGGCCGGACGACGGAGTCCGCGCGGCCGTCGAGGAACGCCACGGCGCCGACGCCCTCGCCACGGCGATCGCCCTCCGCCAGCTCCAGGTCGACGCGTGGACGGTCCTCCACGACGCGCGGGCGCGCCTGGGCTGGTGAGCCGGCCCGGATCGGACTACGGGCCGACGACGCGCGACGCCGCCGCCGCGTTGTCGTCCGCGACCCGCTGACGCTCCTCCGTCGTGACGCACACGAGATCCTCGGGACGGGCGACCCGCCACACGAACCCGGAGACGCACGTGTTCGGACCGTACGCTCCGCCGGGGTCGACCCGGGACGAGGCGGCCGCGTTGTCCTGGGCCGCCTGCGTCCGCTCGTCCGGCGTGACACAGACGTGATCGCCGTCGAACGCCTCCCGCCACACGTAGCCCGAGACGCAGGTGTCAGGCGGGATCGGCGTCGGCGTCGGCGGTGGGGGCGTGGGTGGGGACGGCGTGGATGGTTCGGGCGTCGGTGGAGGCGTGCTCGGCGGAACCTCGACGCTCGGCGCTGCGCTCGCCGTCGCGATGGGCGTGCTGAGCACGGCGAGACTCGCCGGTGCGCTCTGATCCGCCGCGCCGGCCGGAGGTCGGGTCAGCCCGAACACCGCGGCGGCGGCCAGTCCGAGCGCCAGGATGACGGCCGCGGCCACCGGCACCCCGGACGGGATGAGGGCGCGGCGTTCGAACGACCCGCTGAGCGTGCGTGGCTCGGTATCGGGGGACGACGCGCGGACGTCGATCTTGAACGGCCGGGTCTCGGCCCCACCCACGAGCTTGAGTCCACCACCCGAGAGTCGGGTGGCCACGCCGATCGACTCGCCGGCCCCGAGGTTCGCGGTCGGGGGCCGGAACTCGAACGCGAGCTTGTCCGCCGGGTCGGATCCGGTGAGCGCGACCGCCTCCGACCGGTTGCCCTTGTTCGAGATCTGGACGATCGCCCCGGCGCCGAGCCGACCCGACGTGAGCGACGGATGGAGGTCGGCGTCCAGCGCCCCGAATGGCAGGATCGCGACCGTCGTCTCCTCGACCCGCCGACTGCCCGGATCGTGCTCGCTCGTGACCCGGGCGCCGATCGGCCAGGGCCCCGCGGTCGCCGCCGGCAGGCGCGGCGGATGGAGCGTCACGGTGAACCGGCCGACCGACGGTGGCGCGTCCGGGCGGGTCCGCGTATCCCCGTTCTGAGGGAAGAGCTCCATCGACGCGGGCGAGACGGACACCCAGCCCGGGTCCATGCCGACGATCTCGCAGCGATAGCGGTCCACGATCGCGCCGAGATTGCGGACCTCGACCGTGAACGACGCGGTCGATCCCGGGGCCACGACGACGCCGTTGGCCTGGATCGTGACGGCGAGATCGGACATCGGGGAGGCTCCTCGACGGTGCGGTGCTCGTCGGTCCTGGATCGTGGTCCGGGCCACCCGGCGCCTTCGCTCGGGAGCCTGACGCAGCCTAGCAGGAGCGAGCATGGCCATGCCCGCTGCCCGAACTGCGCTCAGCTCGCGAACAGGTCCCCGGGCAGGAACGCCGACACGACCCAGTTGGGGGCGTCCACGACCTCGCTGATCTTCAGGTCGACCGCGACCGAGCATAGGCCGTACGCCTCCGCCGGGCTGAGTCCGCGCGTCGCGACCACGTGAGCGATCATCCGGCGGACCGCCGCCTTGGCCGCGTCGAGCAGGTCGGGCTCGACACCGGTCGTGACGTGGTAGCCGGCCGCGGCGGCGGACGCCCGCTCCAGCGGACGGTGGAGCTCGAACTCCGGGCCCTCGATCGACATGTCCCGCCGGACCGACACGCGGGCACGGACCGTCATCGCGGCTTCGATCGCCGTTCCGCACACCTCGCCGTCGCCCTGCGCTCCGTGGGTGTCGCCGATGCCGAGGAGGGCGCCGTCGACCTCGACGGGCAGGTAGAGCGTGGCGCCCGCGCCGAGCTGGCGGATGTCCAGGTTCCCCCCGACCCGGCGTGGCGGGACCACGCTGTGGAGGCCGGGCGCCGCCGGCGCCACCCCGATGACGCCGCAGAACGGCTCCAGGGGGACGGAGATCCCGGGCCGGAACGACGCCCGGCCGTCCTCCAGGGCCCAGAGTTGGAGCCACGGATCCGGGTACTCGTCGGTCAGCAGCCCGAAGCCGGGGATCTGGGCGGTCCAGCCGAAGTCGCCGGGCACGATCTCGAGGAGGTCGACCTGGAGGACGTCACCGGCCCGGGCGCCTTCGACCAGGACGGGTCCGGACACGGGGTTCACCCGCTCGAAGTCGAGGGTGCGGACCGTCTCGAGGGTCGCGTCGGGTCCGATCTGGCCGGCGGAGGCGTCCTGCGTCTCGAGCT
Source organism: uncultured Chloroflexia bacterium (assembly GCA_963719285.1). GTDB lineage: Bacteria > Chloroflexota > Limnocylindria > Limnocylindrales > CSP1-4 > C-114. The sequence goes on along the minus strand of CAVRBO010000001.1, from coordinate 597,435 downwards.
CGATCTCCGCCCCGCTGGGGATCGTGTGCGAGGGCTCGAACGTCCGGTCCCAGCCGAAGCGGACCTGGTGGCGCGCGATGTGGATCGTGGGGGACGCCACGCTCACCTCGTCCTTGGGTCAAGGATGGATCGTCACGGGGAGTGTGGCAGTCGCGGCGGACATGCGTCGGGCGGTTCCGCGCCGGTCCGCGACGTGAACGCCGCCCGAAGGCGGGGCCGCCGAGCCGCTCGGGGACGTTGCCCGGACGGCGGGCGTCCGCCTACGATGGCGGCCGTGATCGTCCGACCACCCGCTCCTCGCGCATGAGCGGCGCACAGGCTCCGGTGCTCTCCACCCGGGCGCTCAATCGCGCGACGCTGGCCCGCCAGTTCCTCCTCGAGCGCACGAGGATGCCGGTCGCCGACGTCGTGGAACACCTCGTCGGCCTGCAGGCCCAGACGCCGCATACGGCATATGTCGGTCTGTGGTCCCGGATCGCCGGGTTCCGGCCCGACGACGTATCCGCGCTCATGATCAGCCACGAGCTCGTGCGTATCGCCCTGATGCGCTCCACCCTCTTCCTCGTCACCGCCCGTGACGCACGGACCATCCGCCCGCTCATCCAGGTCGTTCACGAGCGGATGCTCCAGGGCCAGTTCGGTCGCCGGCTCGAGGGCCTCGATCGCGACGCGGTCCTGGCGGCCGGTCGCGCGTACGTCGAGGCCGAGCCACGGACGTTCAAGGCGCTCGGCGACCACCTCGCCGGCCGCTGGCCGGACCGCGACCGCCTCGCTCTCGAGATCCTCATCCGTACCGGCGTGCCGCTCATCCAGGTCCCGCCGCGCGGACTGTGGGGCCGCAGCGGGGCCGCCAGGCACACCTCGATCGAGGCCTGGCTCGGCGCGGACCCAGGCGGACCGCCTCAGCGTCGACGATCTCGTCCTGCGCTACCTGGGCGCCTTCGGACCGGCGAGTGTCATGGACACCCAGACGTGGTGCGGGCTCACGAAGCTCCGCGAGGCGTTCGAGCGCCTGCGGCCGGACCTCGTCGTCTTCCGTGACGAGCAGGGGAGGGAACTGTTCGACCTGCCCGACTCGCCACGCCCCGATCCCGGTCGGCCGGCTCCGCCGCGCTTCCTGTACGACTACGAGAACATGCTTCTCTCGTATGCCGACCGGTCGCGAGTGATCGACCGGGAGCGAGTCCGGCGCGTCGCGGTGCGCCAGAACCAGTCCGTGAGCACGTTCCTCGTCGACGGGTTCGTCGCCGGGTCGTGGGCGGTGGAGCGCGAGGGCAGTGGGGCGATCCTTCGCATCCGGCCTCTCGGGCCGATCCCGGAGAGCGATCGGGCGGCGCTTCTCGCCGAGGGCGCCGGACTGCTCGACTTCCTCGCGGCCGATGCGGCCACCCGGGACGTCATCCTCGGGCCCGCCTGGCCGTAGCCGGCCCCTGTCGAGCGGACTACCCGGCCAGACCCTCGACGACCGTGACATTCGGCAGCGCAAGCAGGATCGATGGCGCCGCGATGACCTTCCAGCTCCGGCTCCCGCCACCAAGGACGATCCTGGGCCGGGCCATCACCGCGGCGTCGACCAGGACCGGGAGGTCCGCCGGCAACCCGAACGGGGTCACGCCGCCGATCGCCATCCCCGTGAGCTGGCGCGTCTCGTCGGCACTGGCGAAGGACGCCTTCCGGGTCCCGAGCCGGGCCTTGACCGCGTGGTTGACATCGAGCCGATGCGGAGCGAGGACGATGCACGCGGCGTACACCCGCGGATCGGCCTTGCCGACGACCACGATCGTGTTCGCCGAGTCCTCGAGCGCGAACCCATACGCCTCGCAGAACTGGGCCGTGTCGGCGAGCGCGGGGTCGCACGGGAAGAGCTCGAACGCCGGCCCGAGGCGCGCGAGGGCCTCGTCGAGCTTGCGGCGATCGGCGTCGTCGGCCATGCCGGAACGGTAGCGTCATCGCCGCGGCGCCGCTGGCCGTTCACACGGGCACCGTCCGGGGTTGACTCGGGCGGCCCGCCCCTCGATGCTCGGCCGGACGACCGAACCAACAGGAGGGCCCCATGACGACCGACGTGCGGACGGAAGCGCTGCGCAGTGCGGTCGCGGCCGACGTGGTAGTGCCCGGCGACGCCGGCGTATGACGAGGCGCGCGCCACATTCAACGCCACGATCGACCGGCGGCCCGTCGCGATCGTCATGGCCAGGTCGACCGGGGATGTGGTCGCCGCCGTCCGCTGGGCCCACGACGCCGGCCTCCCGGTCGCGGTGCGCGGCGGCGGGCACAACGTGGCCGGCCACGCGGTCGCCGACGGAGCGCTCGTGGTGGACCTGCGGGCCATGCGGTCGGTGGTCGTGGATGCCGCCCGGCGGCGAGCGCGCGTCGCCGGTGGAGCGCTCTGGGAGGACGTGGACGGGGCCACCACGGCGGAGGGACTCGCGATGCCCGGCGGCACGTTCGGGGATACCGGCGTGGCCGGTCTCGCTCTGGGCGGCGGGATCGGCTGGCTCATGGGCACGTCGGGTCTGACCTGCGACGTGCTCGTGCGGGCCGAGGTCGTCACGGCGGACGGATCGGTCGTCATCGCCGGAGAGGGCGGCGACGCGGAGCTGCTGTGGGCCCTCCGCGGCGGCGGCGGGAACTTCGGGGTCGTGACCGAGTTCGAATTCGCCCTCCAGCCGGTCGGCTCGCTGTGGGCCGGCGACGTCTCGGTCCCGCTGTCCGGAGCGGCCCAGGCGATGCGGGTCATCGCCGAGGTCGCCCGGACCGCCCCACCGGAGCTGGCCCTGTTCGCCGGTGGGCCGGCACCCTTCGTCGAGGGCGGAGGCGATCCGGAGCCCGGCGCCCCGCGGGACGCCTTCTGGATGACGGTCGTCTTCCAGGGGACCGAGCGCGAGGCCGAACCGTACATCCGACCGATCCTCGACCTGCCCCGGCTCGGGCACAGCCTCCAGGATCGGACATACGTCGAGACCCAGGAGATGAGCGGGCGCCTGCCGTTCGGCCTGCGCCACTACTGGAAGAGCTACTTCGTGCGCGACCTGGACGATCCGACGATCGATGCGGTCGTCGCGGGCATGAGCGAGGCCGTCCCGTCGTCGTTCGTCCTCGTCGAGGCGATCACCGGTGCCGCCAGGTCTGAACCTGCCGGCGGCGCGGCGTTCGGCCAGCGCGCCGCGCGCTGGAACGTCAGCGGCCTGGGGGTCTGGGAGGATCCGTCCGACGATCCGCTCCACATCGGCTGGGCACGGGCGTTCACGGACGCCGTCCGGCCCTCGTCGCTCAGCGGGGCCGGCTACGCCAACTACGCACCGGTCGACGAGACGCCCGAGCGTGTGGTCGCGGCGTTCGGCGCGGAGCGCTTCGCTCGGCTGGCCGCGGTGAAGCGCCGCTACGACCCGGCGAACGCCTTCCGGTTCAACCTCAACATCCCGCCCGCCTCAGCCGGCTGAGCGGGTCGTGCCGCGCCGCTGGCGCCGGCATCGATCGACTTCGCGCCGGGCGCTCGGAGGCGGCCGCACGAGTAGCACTTCGAGTCGATCTTCCGGACGAGCGACTTGCACGAGTCGCAGACCCGGAATTCCTGCACGCCGACCTCGCGAGGAGGTACCGGGGCCCGGTCGCCGGCGCTAGTCTAGCGGTGGGCACGCATGGGTCGTCGAACGGGCCAGGGGGAGATGGAGCGCGCATGCCGGATCTGGATCTGCTCTCGGCCGCGGTCTTCAACAACGCCGTCTGGTGCGACGCGGTCTGCCAGGCGCTCGGCTGCGACACCGACTTCGTCGACGACCTGTGGATCAATTCCGGGACGTCGCCGCCCTTCTACCCGAACGCCATCTCGCTGACCCGTGACGGGTCGGATGCCCAGGGGCGTCGGATCAGGGAGATGGTCCAGGCAGGCCTGCCGGACGGCTGGACCGAGAAGGACGCGTTCGAGACGCTCAACCTCGCCGAGATCGGCTTCCGGATCCTGTTCGAGGCCGAGTGGATCGGCCTGCGGCCCGAGACGGCGGTCGTCGGGGACGGCCCGCCGGACCTCGAGTGGCGGCCCGTGACGACGGACGCGGGCCTGGCGGCATGGGAGGCCGCCTGGAGGAGCGCCCAGGCGAAGAGCCCCGCCGAGTCCGTGTCGCGCATCTTCATGCCCGACCTCCTGGACGACCCGGACATCGTGCTGCTCGGCGCGTCGGGGCAGGGCGGGACCGCCGCAGTGGTCGTGGCGAGTCGATCGGACGACGGCTCGGGCCCGGTGGCCGGCATCTCGAACGTCGTCCTCCCGGACGCGGATCGGGCGGCCTGGCGGGCCGGTGCGGTCGGCGCGGTCCGAGCGGCCTTCCCGGGCCTGCCGCTCGTAGGTTATGAGGGCGGAGCCGAGCTCGAGGCGATGGTCGCGCTCGGCTTCGAGCGCCTGGGCCCGCTGCGGGTCTGGACGAACGACTGAGGCAGCGCTCAGGGGCCGGTGAAGGCGCCCAGGAGCTTCGTGAACGCCCAGTCGGCCTGGCCGATCCCCGAACAGTCATCGCGGCCGGCCTCGCCCGGACAGGTGCCGTGGTCGCGTTGGAGCGCCCACATGGACAGGCCACCGATGCCGTGGGTCCGGGCGAACGCCAGGACGCGCCGGGCGTGCTCGAGGGTGGTGACCTCCGTCTTCTCCGGATAGTCGTCGATGCCGGGCATGAGGGTGATGGCGATCATCGCCCAGCGCCGGGCGTCGGAGAGATCGGGATAGAGCGTCGCAAGCTGGCCGTGGAGCGCTTCCGCGGCCGAGATCGCCGCTGCCGCCATGTCCGTCGTGCTGCCGTCGTAGTAGTCGAAGACCATGATGTTCACGAGGTCGACCTGCGTGCGGTTCTCGACCGCGTTCCGGAGGACGGCCAGCCCGCCGGCATCCAGGCCGTCGGGACTCGTCGGCAGCGTGTATTGGATCTGTATGGCGCGGCCCTCAGCGGCGAGCCGGCCCTGGAGGATGCGCAGCGCCTTGTTCCGGCGGTCGATCCCGTCGGTGCGCTCGAGCGACCGGTCCTCGATGTCCATGTCCAGCCGGGTCACCCCGAGCGTGTCGACGACCCTGGAGTACCCATCGGCGATCGTCTGCGGATCGGTGCACGAGTCGCCGATCTCCCGGCCCGTGTTGTCGGCCGAGTAGCCGCCGAACGACGGGATGACGTCCCCGCCGATGGCCCGGAGTCCCGCCACGTCGTCGATGAGCTGGATGCTCCCGGCGTCGTCGAAGCCGGCCGCGCCGTTCCAGCCGAGTTCGCATGACTCCGGCCCGGTCGTCTCGAGGAAGGCGAGGGTCATGTAGCGGGCACCCGAGGCCCGCGCGCTGGTCAGGACCCGATCGCCGGTGTACAGCTCGGTGTACGGGGCGAAGAGCTGGGCCGGGAGCGGCGGACCGGGGTCCAGACCCGAGGCACTCGGACGGGTGGACAGGACCGTGGGGGAGGGGCTCGCGGTCGGCGTGGGCGGTGCAGGCGTGCCCGGCGGCCTCGAGGTCGCGGTCGAACCGGGAGTCGTCGCCGGTGAGACGACCGGTCCCGAGCAGGCCGCCTGCACGAGGGTCGCGATCGCGAGGGCGACGACGACCCTGCCGGGGCTCGAGCTCCGCATCGGCTGATGCTACGGCCTCCGGCAGCCCGGCGGTCGCGCCATACTTCGGTGATGAAAGTGCGTCTGCTCATCCAGGGGACGGGAAAGACCGCCGCGGGGATGGAGGTACCGGCCGCCGTGGTCGAGGCGCTCGGAGCCGGCAGGAAGCCACCCGTCCGGGTCACGATCGGCGCTCACACGTATCGGAGCAGCATCGCCTCGATGGGCGGCGTGTTCATGCTCGGCATCAGCAACGAGAACCGGGCGAAGGCGGGCGTGGCGGCGGGCGACGAGGTCGACGTGGACATCGAACTCGACACCGAGCCGCGCGAGGTGGCGGTGCCGGACGACCTCCGGGCGGCCCTCGACGCGGATCCGGTGGCCGCTCGGTTCTTCGATGGCCTGTCCTACAGCAACCGGCTGCGCCACGTCCTCGCGATCGACGACGCGAAGACGCCCGAGACGCGCCGGCGCCGGATCGAGAAGTCCGTGGCGCTCTTCCGCGAGGGACGCAGCTAGACCGTCAGGCGCGGACCTCCTGGCGTAGGAAGCCGACGTAGGCCAGGGCGAACAGCAGGACCGTCAGGCCGATGAGGGCGACGATCTGCGGCCAGGCCAGGAGCAGGCTCTGGTCGAGCGACAGCAGCGACGGGATCTGCTGCTGCGCCTGATCGAGCTGGCCGACGGTCACCGGCACGGACAGCCGGGTCACGGACGGGTCGAGCACGACCACCGCCGCCTCGCGGTACAGCGTGCTTGGCAGGAGGCGAGTGATCAGCTGCTGGAGCTGGGCGGCGGACAACGCCTGATCGACGGTCGTGGCGCTCGCCGACGGAGCGAGAAGCCCGCCCAGGACCGATGTGATGAGCCCGCCGAAGACGGTCACGATGAGCCACAGCCCGAATCCCACGAGGGCGGCGGTGGCGGCGCGCCGGAAGAGGACCGACAGGAGCGTCCCGAGCGCGAGCCAGAACGCCACGTACACGATCGTGATGAACACCCAGACGACGATCCGGACGACCTCCGTGGAGGTCGGCACGATCCCGAGCCGGAACATGCCGAAACCGGCCACGAGCAGGGTCAGGGCGATCAGCGCGATCGAGATCATCACCAGGCCCGCCGCGAACTTGCCGTTGATGACGTCGTCGCGATGGATGGGCTGGGCGAGCAGGCGGGGGAGGGTCCGGTCCGCGCGCTCGCGATTGACCGCGTCGAACCCGAAGGCGATGCCGAGCAATGGCGCGACCATGCCCACGAAGATGTCCACACGAAGGAATGGGAAATCGGTCGAGCCGAGCGTGAAGAGGGCGAGGAAGACGGCCGGGACGCCTGTGGCCGCCGGCGCGACGGCACGGATCTGCGAGGACGCGAAGTAGAGCGGGATGATCGCGGCGAGTCCGAGCACGACGAGCAGGACGACCGACCGGGCGCCTCGCACGTGATCGGCGAGCTCCTTGGTCGCCACGACCGTCCAGCCCCAGCGCGGAGGGTGGACGTCGGATCTTGCCATCTCGGCCGCGGGGGTGGGCGCCGGCGCCGACGGCCGGGCCTTGATGTTCTTGCGGACGTTCCTGCGCGCCTTCGCCACGCCGCTCATGCGACGGACGCCTGGACGGCGCGCTCGGCGGCATCCGTCTCGGTCTCGAGCGCACGCCGGTAGATCTCGCCGAGCGACGGGACGAGCAGACGCAGCTCGGCGAGCGGCAGGCCGGCCTCGGCGACCCCGCGAAGAAGGACGTGACGGACATCGGACGCGGTCACGCCGTCGGCCAGGCTGAGGACCCAGCCCACCGTGCCGAGCGGCAGCGGCGCGTCGAGTCCCGTGGCGGGATCGACGGCGTCGGCCGGATCCACGCTCGCGACGCCGGGCAGCGAAGCGAGGAGGCGGAGGACCGCCTCGCGGTCCAGGCCGTCGCGCGGATCCTCGAACGCCACGGCGAGACGGGCGCGCGCGCCGCCGAACCGCTGGCCGAGCTCGGCCAGCGTGCCTTCGCCGATGAGTCGCCCGGCGAAGAAGATGCCCGCCCGGTCGCAGCTGGCCTGGACCTGGTCGAGCAGGTGGCTCGCGAGGAGGAGCGCGATGTGCCGCTCCCGGACGAGCTGGCGGATGATCGTGAGGATCTCGATGACGCCCAGCGGGTCGATCCCGATCGTGGGCTCGTCCAGGATGAGCACGCTCGGATCCTTGACGAGCGCATCGGCGATCCCGAGGCGCTGGCGCATCCCCCGCGAGTACTGGCCGGCCTTCCGGTCGGCCGCGTCGGTCAGGCCGACCCGCTCGAGCACCTCGGCCACGCGATCCCGGGCCAGGGGGCCGCGCAGTCCGTTCAGGGCCGCCGTGTAGCGCAGGTTCTCGCGACCGGTGAGATCGGCGTAGAAGCCGACGTCGTCGGGCAGGTAGCCCACCCGCCGCTTGACCTCGAGCGCGTCCCGGGTCGGGTCGAGTCCGACCACCCGGGCCTCACCGGAATCGGGCTCGGACAGACCGAGAAGCATGAGGATCGTGGTGGTCTTGCCGGCGCCGTTGGGACCGAGCAGCCCGTAGACCTCGCCTCGATGGACCTCGAGGTCGAGCTCGTCGACCACGGTCCGCGACCCGTACCGCTTCGTGAGCCCGGCGGCGCGGATGAGTGGCTCGGCCATCGCTCAGCGCCGGCCGAATCGGTTGAACACCCAACCCAGGCCGACGAACGCGAGGACGACGAGTCCGATACCGACGACCGCCCAGGTGAGCGACGTATCGACCGTGACCCGGATGTCCTGCGTCCCAGTGGCCTGGCTGTTCGCCGCACTGAAGGTCACCACGTAGTCTCCGGCGATCGCCTGGTCGGACGGCGTCATGGTGGCAGTGATCGTCTGGGACGTGCCGGCGTCGATCGAGTCGATCGTGTCGGATGGCGAGAAGGTGACCTTCCAGCCGGTCGGCGGGGTCGCGGTCAGCTTCACCGCGGTCAGGGCCGCCGTGCCGGAGTTCTGGACGACCAGCTGCAACGGGATCGCGCCACCCGCCGTGCCTTCCGCGTTGAGGCGCTGATCCGGGGTGGTCAGGGTGAGTTGGTAGGATCCGATGATCGTGACCGACAGCGGGGCGTCCACCTCGTGGCCGCCTTCGGTCGCCTTGACCACGATGGGATACGGGCCGGCCGGGACGGTGCTCGGGGGATCCGCGGTCACCGTGATGGTGGACGTCGAACTGGCCTTGACCGCGACACTGGATGCCTGCGCCTCGCCGGACGGACGCGCCGAGACCTGCCAGCCGTCCGGTCCCTGGGCCGAGACCGCGAACGTGCGGTCCTGCGGCGTGTCGTTGTTGAGCGTGAGCGTGAACGTGAACGTGGTGCCCGATGCGCCGCTGAGTGACGGGAAGTCCGCCGACATCGACACCGAGCCGCCGGCTTCCGGGTTCACCTTGACCTCGAGGGCGAGGGTCGTGTCTCCGTCCGACCCCGTGGCCCGCACGGTGATCGGGAAGGAGCCCGGCTGCGCGGTCGACGGGACGTCGACCTCGAGCGTGGCGTGACCGGCAGCCGTTCCCGAGCCGGCCGTCACGGCCGTGACCTCGTAGCCACCGCCACGGAGCGTCGCCGACCAGCCGCTCGGCAGCCGTTCCGTCGCCAGCTTGACCGTGTCCGTCGAGGACGTCGTGATCGTGAGGTCGAACGACACCTTCGAGCCCGCGGTCACCGATACCGACGGATATGGCGTCGTGATCGTGAGCGTCGACGCTGCCCCGACGGCGGCCGGGCTCCCCACGAGGAGCGCGGCGATCGCCAGCGCCCCCGCGAGCGACAGGGCGCGCCGACCGACCGTTCGCGCGGGAACGTGTGTCCCGGACACCATGTACCTCGACCCTCCAGAGCATGTTCAAGGGCGCTGCCGCGAGCAGGACTCACGGGCGAAGCGCCGGCTCACCCGGCGCATGGGCGCCAACGACTCATTGTGAGGGTCGGCAATCCGGTCGTGTCGCGTCAACCTAGACCGGGCGAACAATGGGTTACGAGACCTCAATCCTTGGAGCCTGCCGCCATGGATGATCGACGGCCCCCCGATCCCGCCCACGAGCTGTGGCTCCCGGATCAGCGGTCCCGCCCGAGACTTGCGGTCGGGGACGGCTCGACGGGGGACGGATCGGCCGGCGGTCGCTCGGCGCGCACGCGGGCACGACGCTCGACGCGCACGGGTACCGCTTCGGCGGCGTCGGCCGCCGCGCTGGCGCGGGTGGACGGGCGTCCTCTCCGGACGGGGGACCGCACGACGGGGATGATCGATCCTCCCGGGACCGTGATGGCCGCGTCACTCGCCGGCAGCGGCCGTCCGAGCAGAAAGCCCTGGCCGAGCTTGATGCCGAGCGCACGCAGGGCCGTCAACTCGGCGTCCGTCTCGACCCCCTCGGCGATGAGCTGGCAGTCGGTCGCCGCGGCGAAGTGGTGCAGGCCGACGATCATCGCCTTGCGGGCTTCGTCGCCCTCGAGGCCCGCGACGAGCCATCGATCCAGCTTCACGAACGCGGGGCGCAGCTCGAGGATGTGACGCAGGCTGGCGAACCCCGCCCCGGCATCGTCGACCGCGAGGCGGACGCTCGGCCCGATCTCGGCGACGGCAGCCCGGAAGGGATCGTAGTCCTCGATGGCCACGTGCTCGGTGACCTCGAGCACGAGCCGTCGCTTGCCGCCAAGGACCAGTGAGCGGAGGGGTTCGCGAGCGAGGATCAGGGCCGGCGAGACGTTGACGTTCAGCCAGGCAGCCCGTGGCAGGCCGTCCGATGCCGCCAGCGAGGCCCGCAGGGTCGCTGCCTCGAGCTCGAGACCGAGACCAACGACGCGCGCCTCGCTGAACCGGACGTCGGGCACACAGCCGTCGGTGAATTGTGTGAGTGCCTCGTAGCCGACGATCTCGGCGCGCCGGAGGTCGACGATCGGCTGGAAGACGGGCCGGAACTCGCCCCGGTCGATGATCGAACGGACGGTCTCGCGAGCCCGATGGACCTCGGACCGTTCGTTGACGTCGCGTCCGATGAGCGCGCCGGCCAGATCGGCGAACTCGACGAGCGAGGGCAGGCTGTCGGTGAGCGCGGATCCGTCGGTCGATCCGAGGGCGTCGATCACGAGCAGGCCAACGAGCTCGCCGTCGTAGTGGATCGGCGCGTAGGCCGCGAGGTGGGCGCCGATCCCGGCGACGGTCACGTGGCCCGGGTGCCAGGGCCGGTCGACCCACGGCTCGATCCAGGGACCCTGGACGGCGCGTTCGCGCAGTTCGCGGCTGCGTTCGTACGGGAGTCGCTCGAGCGTCGGATCCTGCTGGCCGGGGACGACGAACCCGAGCGGCATCGCTCGGCCGTCGAGCTCGAAGACGAACAGCTGTGCGGCGGTGATCCCGGTCAGGCTCGCGACCTGGCGGCAGATCGCCATGGCGGTGGCCTCGGGCGTGTCACGCGCGCGCAGGCCGCGGATCGTCTCCGCGATGAGCGAGCGCTCGCGGGTGAACTGGACGGAGCGTTCCTCCTGCCGCCGCTCGTCGGTGACGTCGCGATTGACGGCGACGTAGCTGGTGACGGTGCCGGAGGCGTCGCGGATGGGCGAGATGACCGCCTCCTCGGTGAACAGGGAGCCGTCCTTGCGACGGTTGACGAAGTCGGCGATCCATCGGTCGCCGGCCGTCAGGACGGCCCACATCGCCTCGTAGAAGGAGCGGCCCTGGACCCCGCTGCTGAGGAATTTGGGGTTCTTCCCGTCGACCTCGGCACGGGAGTACCCGGTGACCGATTCGAAGGCTGGATTGACGTACGTGATCCGCCCCTGCAGGTCGGTGATCATCACGAGCTCGGCCACCTGCTCGATGACGGCGGCGAGCCGGTCCCGTTCGTGCTCCGTGTTCGCGCGCTCGGTGATGTCAAGGCCGATCCCGGCCAGCAGGATCCGCCCGTCGTCCGTGACCAACGGGAACTTCATGATCAGGAGGGTATGCTCGCCATCCGGGAACGGCATCACCTGCGCGAACGCGGGGAGCCCGCCCCCGCGGAGGGCGGCCGCGTCATTGGTCCGGACCCGTGCGGCCACCTCGGGCGGCCAGATGTCGCGGTCGTGCTTCCCGTACCAGTCGGGTCCGACCTGGAGCTCCAGGCCCGCGACGAGGTGCGCGTTGGCGTAGACGTACCGGCCGGCGGCGTCCTTGACGAATGCGATGACCGGGGCGGTCGCCATCAGATCGGCGAATGTCTTCGTGACGCCTGCCGCGTCCTCACGGGTCATGAGTGGATCCAGCCCGGCCAGCTCGTCGGGCATGGCGGGGTCGCCGGCTGAGGCGAAGGGGGGCTCGAATGGCCGGAGCGAGCGAGTCGTGGCGGTGTCCTAGCGGGGGGTCTGGTCGGGTGCGGGGGCATGCCTCCGAACGCGACCATTCAACGGTGCGCCTCGGATGTGCCGTCCACACGGTGCCGAATGTCCCGCGCCCGGTCGCCGTTCGTCCGTACGGGCTCATCCGTTCGGCGTAGGGGGTCGGCCCGGCTGTCGGCGCTACGCGGCCGTGGCCGCCTCGACCGAATTGCCCATCCGTTTGGCCCGGTACATCGCACCGTCGGCGCGGCCGAGGACGTGGTCGATGTCCTCGTCGATCGTGATCGCGCAGCCCACGCTCGCGGTGACCTTGCAGGGAGCGGCCTGGACGACGATCGGCGAGTCGGAGACGGACAGCCGCACCCGGTCGGCGACCTCGAGTGCCTGGGCCATCGACGCGCCCGGAAGGATGGCGACGAACTCCTCGCCGCCCCACCGTCCGAGGAGGTCGTCCGCCCTGAGGGCGTTCCGGATCCGCGCGGTGACGACCCGCAGGACCTCGTCACCGGCCTCGTGCCCGAGCGTGTCGTTGATGGACTTGAATTGGTCGAGGTCGATCATCAGGACGGCGACGGGTTCGCGGGTGGCTCGGGCCTCGGACAGGACGCGTTGCGCCTGGTCCGACAGCGCACGCCGGTTGGACACGCCGGTCAGGGGATCCACCCGCGACAGGAGCACGTAGTCCTCACGGCTGCGGTGGAGTGCGAAGAGCACGCGCACGGTGTAGACCGACCCGAAGCCCAGGACGACGATGACGACCCACGGCAGCCATTCGGCGATCCCGGAGACAGGGAGATAGAGCGAATCCTCCGGCGCGGAGGCGATCATGACGAGGCTCGAGCCGAGGACCGGGCTCGTGGTGAACCAGCGCCACGCCCCGTCGCGCTGATATCGACCGGATGTCGCCAGCGCCGTCCCGGCCGCCAGCCCATGATCCGCCCCGTCGAGCGTTCGCAGGAACCGGGCGAGGGGCAGATTGCTCGCCACGAGGGCGTTCGACGAGTCCACCAGGTAGACCTCGCCGCCGCCATACGGCAGCGCGTTCTCGAGGTGGTCGGACAACGGCGTGGTCGAGACGTCGAATGCGCCGCTCAGCACGCGACGTCCGTGGGTCGTCTCGAATGGCACGGCGTAGGCCACGACGGGGGTGTCCCGTCCTGGCATCGTGACGACGTTCGAGATCGACGGGATGCCGCTGGCCGCCCGGGCGATGTCGACGTATCGGGCGGACAGGTCGACTCCCAGCAGCTCCGGCTGTTCAGGGTAGATCTGGATCACCCTGCCGTCGGCGTCCAGCAGGGCCCCGGCCACGAACCCGAAGTCCTGCATCACGGCGTCGAACTGGGCCGCCGAAGGAGCGGCCCCGGCGAGTCGGCGGACACCGATCGAGGCCTCCCTGGCAAGGACATCGGTGTCATAGGCGGTCGTGAACCGTGCGGTCAGATCGAGCCGCGACTGGAACCGATCCTCGATGGACGCGCGCGCATCGCCCTGGGCGCGCGCGAGCACGACGCCGAGGCCGCACACGAGGCCCACGACGGCCATCATCGCGAGCCACAGCCAGATACGCGAGGGATCGACCCGCCCCCCGACCGCGGGGGCGGCATCGGTCGCGCGGCGGGGCGAAGTCCCACCATGGACGCGTCTGTGAGCGCGCGTGCTGTGCATCGCGTCAGGATGGCGCGGCCGGTCCGGGAGTCGATATAGGACGGAGGTCAGGCGACCCGACGTCGTCTACCGCGTCGCCGCCGCCAGCGGCTACGCTCTGACGATGTTCGAGCACCTCGACTACGTCTACATGCCCAGCGCCGATGTGGCGTCCGACCTCGCCTACTTCGAGGATGTGCTGGGCGGCCGGGTGATCTTCGCGATCGAAGGGATGGATACCCGCGTGGCGATGGTCGAACTGACGCCTGATCCGCCCCGCATCCTGTTGGCCGGGCATCTCGAAGGGGATGTGCCGATCCTCGTCTACCGGGTCGACGACCTCGGAGTGACGACGGCCCAGCTCGAGGCACGCGGCTGGACCGCTGGCCACACGCTTGAGATCCCGCAGGGTCCCGTGTTGTCGTTCACGGCGCCCGGCGGGCAACGCCTGGCCGTGTACGCGTTGTCTCGTCCCGGCGCGGAAGCCGGGTTCGAGGGCCGGCGCGACTTCTGAGGCGTCCCGGGCGACGGCGACGACCGTCCCGGCGGTACCCTCGCCGCGTGGATGGATCGGGCGCCGGACGACTGGCCAATTGGGCGGGCAATCACGTCTACGCCGCGACGCGGCTCCACGAGCCGACCACGACCGCCCAGCTCCAGTCGATCGTGCGAGGGTCCCGCGCTCTTCGTGTTCTCGGGTCGCGGCACTCCTTCAACGACATCGCCGATTCGCCCGGTGACCTCGTGTCCCTTGCCCGGATGCCGCGCGTCTTCGAGCTCGATCGGGACGCTCGGACCGTCACGGTGGATGGTGGCGCCCGCTACGGCGAGCTGTGCGGGCCGCTGCACGCGGCAGGATTCGCGCTGAACAACCTGGCGTCGCTGCCGCATATCTCGGTCGCGGGCGCGTGCGCGACGGCGACCCACGGATCGGGCGACCGGATCGGCAATCTCGCAACGGCAGTGGCCGCGCTGGAGGTCGTGACGGCCGATGGAGAGGTGGTCGCGTTCGTCCGGGATCGCGATCCGGCGTTCGATGGCGCGGTCGTCGGGCTTGGTGCGCTGGGGGCCGTCACGAGGCTCACCCTCGACCTCCAGCCGACGTTCCAGGTCCGCCAGGATATCTACGTGCGCCTGCCGTTCGCGACGGCGGTCGAGCGTTTCGACGAGATCAGCGCGAGCGCCGACAGCGTGAGCCTGTTCACCGACTGGCGCGGCCCCACCATCGACCAGGTCTGGCTGAAGCGGCGCGTGCCGGAGCGCGACCCGTTCGAGGCTCCGGCCACGTTCTTCGGCGCGACACGCGCGACCATTCCGATCCACCCGATCCGGCGGATGCCGCCCGACGCCCTCACGGAGCAGCTCGGCGTCCCGGGTCCGTGGCACGAACGGCTGCCCCACTTCCGGATGGACTTCATGCCGAGCAGCGGCGCCGAGCTGCAGAGCGAGTACTTCATCCCGCGCGAGCACGCGTCGGCGGCCCTGGTGGCCGTGGATGCGGTCCGCTCGGCATTCGCCGCACTGCTCCAGATCTCGGAGATCCGTACCGTGGCGGCCGACGGGCTGTGGATGAGCACGGCCTTCGGGCGCGCGTCCGTCGCGATCCACTTCACCTGGCAGCCCGAGCAGGAGGCCGTCCGTGCCGTCCTGCCGGTGCTCGAGCGGGCGCTCGCGCCGTTCGATCCGCGGCCTCACTGGGGCAAGCTGAGCACCATGCCGGCGGACGCGACCCGATCGTCGTACACACACCTGCGGGGGTTCGTGGAACTCATCGAGCGCCACGACCCCCGCGGGACATTCCGGAATGACTTCCTGGCCCGCACCATCCTCCACGAGGCGGGCGCGGGCCGGGTTCAGGGCCTGGAGACCGTGTAGATGCGGGCCTTGCCGCCCGCGTAGTTGACGAAGGCGATGAACAGGGCTCCCGTGACCTCGTTGACCCGGACGACAGCGGAGTCGGTGCCATCCTTGGCCGTGACGACCTGGACTCCGGACCATGCGCCGTCCGAGGCGCGCGTGTAGCAGCGCAGGCCGGAGCCGGTGGTGACCGCAACGTATGCGCGCCCGTTCGTGGCGTTCATGTCGAACGTCGCCTCGCCGGTCGCCGTCGTGATCCGGTGGTCGACCCACGAGCCACCGGCGCTGGTGCCGTAGTACGTGCCGTCGTCCGGGTTCGGGCCGGGAGTGACGCAGCCGCCCGGCGCCGGGCTGCGTGTCCAGACGACGTGGGGCTTGTCCGCGGAGTCGAGTACGAGCTTCGGAGCCCAATCGCGCTGGGTGCTGCCGCCGATCTTCGACGACGTCAGGCTCGAGCCCGTGTACGTCCCGATCCTGAGTCCGGTCGCGGACTCGTACGCGACACGGGCACGACCGTCGGAACCGGCCGCGACAGAGCTTCGTCCGCCCGCCCCGGGGATGAGGTAGCGGTGGACGGACGACCCTGTGCGGGTCTCGAAGTAGAGGTCGTTGCCATTGCTGACCGTAAGGAGGATGGTCGAGCCCGACACGGCCATCGACTGCAATTCGTCGGCGACCGCCCCGATCTTCGTGGCGACCGACCAGGCCCCGTTCGGGAGGGTCCGCGACCGGAAGTACACCCCGACATCGGTGCCGAGGGAGCCGCAACCAGCGTCGGGCGCGATACGGTAATAGGCGACGTACTCGATGTGCCCGGCGATCGCGATCTGCGGTCCGAGTTCGGCGCGATGGACCGGATGGACGAACACGCGGGTCGACCAGGACGAGGCAGCCGTCGAGGCGTACGTGCGGATGCTGTCGCCGCACGTCGCCGCCAGCTGGTAGCCGCCCGTCGAGTCGACCGCCGCGGTGACGTCGAGGCAGCCGACCGAGTCGACGAGGGCGCGAGCCGCGGTCCAGCCGGCAGCCGAGACCGGCGCGGTGGATGCGGGCTTCGGCGTCGGTTTCGGCGCGGGATGCGGGGTGGGCGTGGGGTCCGGCGCCGGCCTCGTGGTGGGCGTCGGCGTCACCTGCGCGATCGGATCGGGTACCGCGGTCGGCACGATCGCCTGGGTCGCGGACGGCACGGTGGACGGTGGGGCCGCAGCGACGGATGGCGCCTGGGTCGGTGCGGCGGCGGACCCGCAGGCCCCGACGGCGATCGCGACGATGGCCAGGACGATCGATGTGCCTGGATGTCGACGGTGCATCTGATCCCCCTTCTCGCCCCGCGGGAGCGGGTGCGCAGGTCTGGTGGCGTACTGCGCGTTACGACGAACCGAGGCCAACGATGTGGCGCAGATCCGCAGTCCGGGGCAGTCGGCTTGCCGACACCCATGCGGTCAAACCGGGCTCGGGCCGGCCGCGAGCGCGACCGCCCGAGAGGGACGTCCCAGCCCCGGCTGCTCGAGAAGAATCGCCCGGCGGCACGCCGACGGGGTACGATCGGTGCCATGGCCACCCAGGACGACGTGCGCCGCATCGCGCTGGCGCTGCCCGAGACGACCGAGGACCCGAACAGCTTCCGGTTCTTCGTCGACGGCAAGGCGTTCGCCTGGTCGTGGCTCGAGCGGATCGACCCGAAGAAGGCGCGGGTGCCCAATCCCGAGGTCATCGCGGTCCGGATCTCGGACGAGTCCGACAAGGACACGCTGATCGAGATGGATCCGGCCGCCTGCTTCACCGAGCGCCACTACGACGGCTATCCGGCGATCCTCGTCCGACTTCCGGCGGTCGGGCTGCCGCTCCTGGAGCGGCTCGTCATCGACGGCTGGCGATCCCGGGCGCCGGCTCGCCTCCTTCCCGAGCGACCCGCGGCGCGCCGCCGCTAGGCTCGACTTGCCGGTCGGCGGCCCTGCGTTTCGGGTACGGATGAGGCGCCGGTCGTGCCCGGCGCCTCATGGTTCGCGGGGCGGCCCGCGCCGGGCCGGCGAGGACTACTGGCCGCGGACGGTCGCGGCTTTGAGGTCGAGGATGCCGACGACCGAGCGTCGGAACTTGCCGCTCGAGTCGCGCTGCGAGATCGCCGTGGCCCACAGGTTGCGGGTCGACTTGAAGACGGTCGACTTCATCGAGGCGGAGCTCTGGCCCCAGCTCGAGTTCCCGTTCATGAACACGTCGCGGACCGTCGAGCTCCCGTTGAAGACCCAGTCGAGCAGGTAGCTGACGCTGCCATATGGCTCCGCGAAGACGGCCCTCGCGCCGGTCCGCAGGAAGCCGGCCGAGTAGTTGTCGACCCGGCGACGACCCACGCCGGCGGTCGGGTCCACCTTGCCCGGCTCGGAATTGCCGGCCGAGTAACACAGCCCGCGCAAGAGCACGACGGAGTTCCGGGCGAGGTGGATGTACTTCTTGAGCAGGGTCTCGCCGTAGTACTTCACGTTGAGATCGCCGTGATAGTTCGTGGCGTTGAGGCCCATGCCGTCCTTGGTGGCCGCGTTCCACGGCTTGTACGGGCTCGGCCAGCCACTGCCGTGGCCCATGTAGATCAGGACGTTCGCGCCGACAGCAGCCTGGCGGACGTGGTAGAACGTCGCCCTCGGGCTGTAGACCTCGACGACGAGGGCGCCGTAGCTCCGTGCCTGGGCCGCGAGTTGCTTCGCGTCGGCGATGTTGCGGGCGGTTCCGGAGCCCGTCGGCCCGACCACGATGACGACCTTCAGCTGGGTCGTGGCGGCCGATGCGACCGGTGTGGCGACGATCCCCATGAGACCGACCACGAGGGCCGCGAGAACGAGCGCGCGCAGGCCCGTGAACAGCTTTGACGCCCTATGAGCGCCGTTGGTGAAGCGCAATGTCCTGCCTCCTGCAGCGTGAGCGGCACGGGATACCCCGAGCCGCCTGGATGAACCGTCCGACCGCCTGGGGTGAGCGGTCGGCCGTCGATCTCACGGTGAGCGTGGATCCGGCCTCTGCCGTCGGACGGAGGGACACCTGGGCGTCCCGTTGGCATGTTGCCTGCCCCCGGGAAGTGTGAACCGTCCGCGCGTTTCTGTGGGGCGTCCCTTCGTACGGGTCGGGCCCCGACCTTCCAGCCAGCACCGCGCACCACCCCGCACCACCCCGCGTCATGGGCCTGTCCCGGGTCGATCTCGTCACGCGTCGGTCCGGCGATGGAGCCCGGCGTCAGTCGGTCCGGCGGACCTCGGTCGAGCGCAGGAGCTGGTCGAACGGCACCGGATCCGCGTACGGGTCGTCGCGCGGCGGCGCGACGCGGGCGATCATCGCCGCGGACAGTTCGCGGGACGCCCGGTCGATGCGCTCGACCAGGCTGCCGTCGGCTGCCAGGCCGGCGCCACCCCAGTCCTCGGTCGCCGCGTACACAGCGGTGGGGACGGTCGCCGCGTTGAGGTACGCGAACAGCGGCCGGACCGCGTGTTCGAGCGCGAGCGAATGCCGGGCCGTGCCGCCGGTCGCCGCGATCAGGACGGGTTTGCCGGCGAAGGCATCGCGCTCCACGACGTCGAAGAAGACCTTGAACAGCCCGCTGTACGACGCGCTGAAGATCGGCGTGACCGCGATGAGCCCGTCGGACGCGAGGACGGCGTCGATCGCCGCCTGGAGGCCGGGGCTCGGGAAGCCCGTGAGCAGGTGGCTCGTCAGGTCCTGGGCGTGCTCTCGCAGCTCGACGACCTCGATCCGCGGTTCCACACCCGCATCGCGCAGGTGTCGATCGGTGGCGGCTGACAGGCGGTCCGCCAGCAACCGGGTCGACGAGGGCTGGCTCAGGCCGGCACTGACGACGACGACCGAACGCGACACCGACGGGCTCACGCGGGCACGGGCGTGGTCGCGGACGGCGCGATCTCGCCAGTCGCGGCCGGAGCGCCCGGATCGGCGGTCGCGCCTGCGACCCTGGCCTTCACCCGCGGGTGGAGTGGCGCGTCCGGGACCTGCGCCGGCCGGCGCTTGGCGAACTCCGCGCGCAGCACCGGTACGACCTGCTCGCCCAGGATGTCCATCTGCTCGAGGACGGTGTCGAGCGGCAGTCCGGCATGATCGGCGAGGAACAGCTGGCGCTGGTAGTCGCCGACGATCTCGCGGAAGGCCAGGGTCCGGTCGATGACCTGCTGCGGGCTGCCGACCGTCAGGGGCGTCTGGTCCATGTAGTCCTCGAGTGACGGACCGCCGCCATAGACCGGTGCGTGGTCGAAGTACGGCCGGAACTCGCGGATCGCGTCCTGCGAGTTCTTGCGCATGAACACCTGGCCACCCAGGCCGACGATCGCCTGGTCGGCCGGCCCGTGGCCGTAGAACTCGTATCGGCGCCGGTACAAGTCGACCATCCTCCGGACGTGGTCCGTTGGCCAGAAGATGTTGTTGTGGAAGAAGCCGTCACCGTAGTACGCGGCTTGCTCGGCGATCTCCGGACTCCGGATCGAACCATGCCACACGAACGGCGGCACCCCATCCAGGGGTCGCGGCGTCGAGGTGAAGCCCGTCAGGGGAGTCCGGAAGCGGCCCTCCCAGTCCACGACATCCTCGCGCCACAGGCGGTGGAGGAGGGCATAGTTCTCGATCGCCAGCGGGATCCCCATCCGGATGTCCTGGCCGAACCACGGGTAGACCGGGCCCATGTTGCCCCGACCCATCATCAGGTCGACCCGGCCGCCGGCCAGATGCTGGAGCATCGCGTAATCCTCGGCGATCTTGACGGGATCGTTCGTCGTGATCAGGGTCGTGGACGTCGACAGGATCAGGCGCTCCGTCCGCGCCGCGATGAAGCCGAGCATCGTGGTGGGGGAGGAGGGGACGAACGGCGGGTTGTGGTGCTCGCCCGTCGCGAAGACATCCAGGCCGATCTCCTCGGCCTTGAGCGCAACGGTCACCATCGTCCGGATGCGTTCCTCCTCGGACGGGGTGCGACCGCTGACGGGATCGGTCGTGACGTCGCCGACCGTGAAGACTCCGAATTGCATGTGAACTCCGATGTGGCGTGATCGCCCTCATCCTACACCGAAGATGGTTGCAGTCGCAACTACATTCGCCGGGTGGGTTGGCGGGGTCCGCTATGCGAGCTCGACCCCCGCCGCGCGGGCGTCGGCCGCGAGCGACTCCAGGGCGTCATCGGTCGAGACGGAGTCGCGGACCAGGCCCATCACCCGGCTCACGCCGGCTTCGCGGAAGCCCGCCAGGAGCTCGACCCGGGACGGGCCACGGACGGTCAGTGTCTCCTGCCAGATGTGCACCGAGATCGCCAGCGTCGCCGGATCGCGACCGATCTCGTCGCACCGGCTCGCGATCACTGGGCGGGCCTCCCGGACCTCGGCCGGCGTCATGCCGTCGAGATTGAGCTCATCGGCATGGCGGGCCGCGAGGCGCCATGTCACGTTGGGACCGTTGCCGCCGACCATGATCGGCACTCGTGGTCGCTGGATGGGCTTCGGGACATTGATCGCGCCGCGGGCATGGGCGTACGTGCCCTCGTACGTCGCGTGGTCGTGCCGGTCGCCTGCGAGCATCGCGCCGATGACGCCGAGATCGTCGGCCAGGCGCGCCAGCCGCTCCTTCGTCTCGGGGAAGCCGTAGCCATAGGCCAGCCACTCGTCGCGCTTCCAGCCTGCGCCGATGCCCAGGTCCATCCGGCCGCGGCTGATGGTGTCCATCGTCGAGATCATCTTTGCCGTGAGGGCGGGGTTCCGGAACGCCGTGCAGATGACGACGTGGCCGAGGCGCACCCGTTCGGTCAACGCCGCAAGGGCGGACAGTGTGGTGAACGATTCGAACGTGATCTCGTCGGTCGGACGGGGGACCGTGTGGAAGTGGTCGAACAGCCAGATCGACTCGAAGCCGAGGCGGTCGGCCTGGGCGGCGACCTCGGTCGTGCGCCGCCACGCCTTGAGCGGGTCCCAGCCGTCGTACTCGCCGACCCAGCCCTGGGGAACGATCGCGCCGATCTTCACCTGTCCGCCCTCCACGAAGCTCTCGTCTGTCCGGGCCATCATCGGCCATCCCGACATGAAGAGGCCGCCGGTCGATCCGGCGGCCTCTCTCGATCGCGTCACCCGGCCGGAGCCGGGCGGGCTACTCGCTGATCCCGACGACGTGACCTTCCGCGTCGGCCACCACGGCCAGGACGGCCTCGGGCCCGGCGTTGAACTTCGGCATGATCACCGAACCACCGAGCTCGACGGCCTTGGCGAGCGTGGCGTCGATGTCGGCGACGCGGACGTAGGCGGTGACGTGGCCGACCGGGCCGCGCTTCTCGCCGATGCCGAAGACGATGCCGGTCTGAGCCGGATCGGTCATCCCGTAGCCGCCCGGACTGCTCGTGTCGAGCTTCAGCCCGAAGAGGTCGCTCCAGAACGACTGGAGGGCCTTCTGGTCGTTGCCCAGGATCTCGAAGTGGATCACGCGTGGCTCTGTCATGGCTTGGGATCTCCCGCTGTCCGGACGGAGGTCTGGGTCGCCTCTTGTGCCGTCGACTCAACGACGAACGACCGGCGCCCGAATCGACATGCCCCGCCGGGCCGAGCCGCGTCGCGTCTCGGTGACCGATGGCCCGCCCGGGCGGGCCGAGCGGCACTTATAGATACCTGCGCATATGTCGATAGTCGCGTCATGGACGAGATCACGATCCTCCAGGCCGATGTCCTCAAGACACTCGCGAATGCCCGTCGGCTCGAGATCCTGCACGCGCTGGCGAACGGCCCCGTGAGCGTCGGCCGCCTCGCCCAGGCGGTCGGTGCCAGCCAGCCGAACGTATCCCAGCACCTCGCCGTCCTTCGAACCGCCGGGGTGGTGGAGGCCGAGCGCGACGGACGGGGCGTTCGCTACCGGCTGGCCGATCCGGACGTGATGGTCGCCTGTGGCCTTATGCAAGCGGTCCTCGAGCGGCGCCTCGCAAGGCTGGGCGCCATCGCCACGAACGCGGGTCGTCCCGGCCCCACGTCAGGCCCGGCCGCGTTGGTCAGGGCGCGCGTGCCATCGCCATCCAGCGCACACATGTCGAGGTGACGTCGTGGACGAACCGCTCAATCTGGTCCTCTTCTCCGGCACGGACGACAAGCTCCAGGCCGCCGCGGTCCTGACGGCTGGCGCCGCCGCCCTCGGCAAGCCCGTCAACATCTTCCTCCAGTACTGGGCCCTGGACGCCTTCCGGGCCGATCGGATCGGCCGCGACCACGGACTCGCGCCCGAAGCTGGGGCCGCCGGCCGCCAGGCCGTTGATGCGCTCGCCAAGGCCGGTCAGGCGCCATGGGCGGAGACGCTCCGTCAGGCGAAGGACCTGGGTGCCGTCGACATCCAGGCGTGCTCGCTGTCGATGGATCTCCTCCGCATCGAAGCCGGCGACCTCGATCCCCTCGTCGACGGGGTGGAGGGTGTCACCGCCTTCTACCTGAACGCCGGCGCCGGACAGTTCGTCTTCATCTAGCCCACCGCAAAGGAGTCAGTCATGCCTGTGCTCGAGATCCTCCAGACCATCGACGCGCGAGGCCTCTCCTGTCCGATGCCGATCGTCAAGACGGCGATGGCGATGAAGGGTCTTGCCAGCGGCTCGCTGGTCGAGCTCCTCGCCACCGACGTCGGTTCGGTCAAGGACGTCGCTGCATGGTGCCGCGCGACCGGGAACGAACTCGTCGAGCAGACGTCCGATGGAGCGGTCTTCCGCTTCGTCATCCGCAGGAAGTGAGATCCGCCATGACCATGACCATGCCGCCGACCCGCGACCCATTGGCCGAAGCGATCGCCGCCGTCGAGGGGCTCCCGGAGGCCGAGGGCGCCACAACGCCCCTGCCCGAGGAGCCGGGCGCGATCAAGACGAAGGATCTCCTGATCATCGACTACAGCGGCGACCTCGAGAAGGTCTGGGCGTCGCTCATCCTTGCCTCGACGGGCGCCGCGATGGGCGTCCGGACCCGCGTCTTCGTGACCTTCTGGGGACTCCAGGTCTTCGTCAAGGACTCCCGGCGCATCACCGGTCAGAACTGGATGCAGAAGATGCTGTCCGCGATGCAACGGCCGGGCATCAGCCACCGCAAGCTGTCGAAGATGAACTTCCTGGGCATGGGCCCCTGGATGATGGGCCGCCTGGCCAAGCAGTACGGCGTGGCCAGCCCGAAGGAGCTGCTCGAAGCCGCCCAGGCGATGGGCGTCGAGTTCATCCCGTGCCAGATGACGATGGACATGTTCGGCCTGAAGCCTGAGGACATGATCGAGGGCATGGGCGAACCGGCCGGCGCCGCGACCGTCATCGGCCTGATGACCGAGAACTCAACTCCGCTGTTCATCTAGGAAGGATCGACCACCATGGTTGACATCGACGTCACTCCGGTCATCGGCCGAGTCGTGGACGCGCGCGGAAGCTTCTGCCCCGGGCCGTTGATGGAGCTCATCCGGGCGATCCGCGAGGGACAGGTCGGCGACGTCATCGCCGTCTATTCCTCGGACCAGGGCTCGAAGACGGACATCCCCAAGTGGATCGAGAAGGCCGGCCATCGCCTCGTCGCTCTCGAGGCGCGCGACGGCTACGACGAGATCATCGTCGAGAAGCTGCGGTAGGGGCCGGACATGGAACGCATCCTCATCCTGGGCGGCGGCGTCGGCGGCACGCTGACGGCGAACCTGCTCGTCAGGAAGCTCCGCCGCCGGATCGACCGTGGCGAGGTCGAGGTCCGCATCGTCGACGCGACCGGGCAGCATGTCTATCAGCCCGGGTTCATGTACATCGCGATGGGCGGTGAGCGCGCGTCGAACCTGCAGCGGCCCGAACGGTCGCTCCTCGACAAGCGGGTCATCCTCATGGTCGGCGACGTCACGCGGGTCGATGCCGACCGCCGGGAGGTCACGCTCGCGGATGGGCTGACCCTCGGTTACGAGTACCTCGTGCTCGCGACCGGCTCGAGGATCGTCCCCGAGGCGATCGAGCACTTCGATACCGAGGCGCACCACTTCTACACCGTCGAAGGTGCGACGCGGTTGCGCGGCGCGCTCGACAAGTTCACCGGCGGCCGGATCGTCATCGGGATCGCCGGGATGCCCTACAAGTGCCCTCCGGCGCCGCTGGAGGTCGCCTTCCTCGTCGAGGCGGAGCTGCGACAGCGCGGGCTCCGCGACCGATCGACCATCGACTTCTGCTCACCCATCGGCCGCGCCTTCACGATCGAGAGTGTCTCGGAGATGGCGACGCCGATCCTGGCCGGGAAGGGGATCGAGCTGCACACGTTCTTCAACGTGGAGGCGATCGATCCCGAGCGCAAGGTCGTGGAGAGCCTCGAGGGCGAGGAGTTGCCCTATGACCTCCTGATCCTCGTGCCACCCCACAAGGGCCAGCAGTTCGTCATCGATTCGGGACTGGCACCCGCGCCCGGGGGATGGCTGCCCACGGACCGGGCGACGCTGCAGGTCGGCGGTCGGGCGAACATGTTCGCCCTCGGGGACGCGACGGACCTGCCGCTGTCCAAGGCCGGCTCGACCGCTCACTTCGAGGCCCCTGTCGTGACCGAACGGATCGTGGCCGCGATCGACGGCCGGGCGATCGACCCCAAGCACGGCGACTACCTGGGCAAGGTGATGTGCTTCTTCGAGGTGGGCGACGGCAAGGGAACGCTGCTCCAGTTCGACTACACCCATCCACCGCGGCCGCCGAAGCCGAATCAGTTCTGGCACCTGGGCAAGATCGTCTTCAACAAGACGTATTGGCACACCGTCCCCAGGGGTCGCATCTGAGGGGTCCGCATTCCGTCCCTCCGGCTCGGGCGTCAGGGATGCCCGATACTGGTGCGATGAACGCGCGTTCCCTGGACGAACTCGAAGCTCAGCTCGACGAGATCCGGCGATCCCCGGTCGACGGTGGGGTGCTGCGGCTCATCGTCCGCCGCCCGGCGCTCGAGGAGCGCGAGCTGGTCGAGACCGCGGAGCTGGACGTCGAGCACGGGCTCGTCGGCGACTCCTGGCGTGTCCGCGGCAGCAAGGCGACGGCCGATGGCTCGGCCGATCCGGAGGCACAGATCACCCTCATGAACGCGCGCCTGGCGGCCGCGATCGCGGGTCCGCCGGACGCCTGGGGCATCGCCGGGGACCAGCTGTACGTCGACCTGGACGTGTCCGAGGCGAACCTGCCAAGCGGCGCACGGATCGCCATCGGCGAGGCGGTGCTCGAAGATCTCGGCCACGCCCCACACGGGTTGCGCCAAGTTCAGCGGGCGCTTCGGCCTGGACGCGCTGAAGTTCGTCAGCACCCCGCTGGGTCGCGGTCTGCGGTTGCGTGGCGTGAACATGCGGATCGTGCGCGGCGGGACGATCCGGGTCGGCGATCGGGTGGGCAAGGTCGCGCCGTGATCCTCGTCACGGACGGCGCCGGACCGACCGGCGGGGGTGTCCTGCGATGGCTGTCCGTGCGCACCGGCGATCCGATGCACGTCGATCGTGGTGGTCGGCCCACCTGGAAGGGCTGACTCGTGGCCAAGCCGACGACCGGCAAGGACGACGGGTCGCTGAAGCGCCTCGGCGGCGGGCGCTGGCAGACGCGCGACGACCGGTTCACGATCGAACCGCAAACGGGGACATGGGTCATCGTGGATGCCGAGCAGACCGACGATCTCGGCCTGCCCCTCGTTCGAGGCCCGTTCCCGAGCCTCACGGCGGCCAAGGATGCGATCGCCTCCGCCCGCGGCTCCGAGCCGGCGGTCTCTCCCCTGGCCGAACAGCTGGCCCGGCTCCGCGACCGGCGCGCCGCCGAACCCGCCGCCAAACGGCCGAGGAGCGCGCGGCCGAAGCCCGCGGAACCCGAGCCGCCGCAGGAGCCGGCGTGGATCCGCGACCTGGAGCCCGGCCGCCGCCGAGGGGCACTGGATCTGGTCGACCGGATGACCAGGGCCGGGGCTGCCGACGCCGACGCGATCGCACAGCGGGAGATAGTCGCGAACGTCCCCGCGGTCGCCGCGCTGGCGATCTCGCGGGCCGTCGCCGCGCTCGGACCGCAGGCCACCCCGGGTCAGGTCGCGACGCTCCTCACGGCCGGGGCCGACCGGGAGCTCGGCGTGGAGTGGCGACTCGTCGACGGCGACGCCCGTCCGATCCGGCTCGACCTGGGCCCGGGCGAGGTCCGCTGACCGGACGTGCCGCCCGCATCCGTGCGAGCGTCCCGCCGGAGTACCCTGACCCGACCGCGCGAGCGTCGTCCCGACACCGGCGCCGGCGGTCCACTGAACCGAGGTGATCCGGATCGGCTTCCTTCGGAGGATCCTTGGGCTCGACCGGTCGGACGAGGACCGGGTCGATCCGCGGCTCGACTGGCGACCTGAGCCGCCACCCGAGCCTGCCGTGCCCGACCCACCGGCCCCGGTGGCGCCGATCATCGTGTCGTGCCCGAACTGCGGGATCGTGCTCGACCCGCCACCCAGGAGCACGCGCCTCTGTCCCCGCTGTCGCCATCGGATCGTCGTCCGCCGGGTGGAGGGTCGGACGATCTACCTGACCGAGGCCGCGGTCGAGGTCTTCGAGGCCGAACGCCAGCGCGGGGCGATGGAGCAGTCCTGGACCGGCCAGCGTCGCGACTGGTTGCATCTGGGACGGCAGGTGGGCGTGCCGGCGGAGCGCCGCCAGCGCATCGAGCAGGCGCCCCTGAGCGCCGCGTCCGTGCAGGCCGCCAAGGCGCTCTACATGACCCACGTAGAGCGGGCGGTCCGAGCGGCCCGCCGCGACAAGCACTGGGAGGAGGTCGGGCGCCTGCGACGACGCCAGGCGATGGCGCTGTACGAAGAGGCCGGTTCCGCGCCACCACCCGAGGACGAGGTGCTCGCCCTCTACCGCGAGGGCATGGCCGCCACGCTCCGGGAACTCTCGACGATCGCCCGGGGGGTCGAGCTGGTCAGTGCGACCTGCTGCGCGGCCTGTCGGGCGGACAACGAACGGACCTTCAAGATCGCGGACGAGCTGCGGACGCCGCGGCTGCCCCATCCGGATTGCCCGCGCGGCCTGTGCGGTTGCGACTGGTGGCCGGCCGTCAACGTGCCGGTGCCGAAGCGCCGTCGCCGGAGCACGCCCGGCGGCTGATCGCGAGGCGAGACGGCTGGTGCGGAGCGGGCGATCGCGCCCCGGCGACTACAATCCCCGGACGCGGCCGCCGGGGCCTGGCTCACGTGGACCGGACGACGGATGGTGGCCACCGACGTCGAGCACGACGGAGGATGACGATGATCGAAGAACCACGTACCGAGGCCATCGACACGATCGTCGACGGCGATGCGGCAACGCATCTGGAGGCCCTGGGCCTCACCGCCATCGGACTGTCCGTGGATACCCAGCCGGCGGAGGGCCTGCCGCTCGAGCTCGTCGGTCAGCACCTCAGGCTGTCCGGGACCGTCAGCCTCGGCTACCACAATCGCCTGTCCGACTTCGTGAACAACCACGAGGGCCTGATCAAGCTGCGCGATGTGACGGTCCTCCGGCGGAACGGCGACCCGACGAGGGTCACATCGCCCAGCATCTGGGTGAACCCGGACGAGGTGACCCTGATCGGCGAGATGACCGACGTGGACGAGAACAGCCCTCTCGCCATGGAGTACCGCGCCAAGCGGGCGTCGCACCTGATCGTCGTGACCCCAGGCCACACTCTCACGGGGGCGGTTCACCTGAATCCCGAGGCCGTGCTGGCGGTCTTCATCGAGTCGCGCGACCCGGTCTGGATCCCCATGACCGACGTGCGGACGCGATCGCTGGCCGATCGCCGGGTCATCTCGCGGTACGCGTTCGCGGTGGTCAACCGGCGCCACATCGTGGCGGCCACGGAGCTCCAGGCGAGCATGATCAAGGGCCGCGCCGTCCTCTGATCGGCCCCTTCCGCGCGCGGGTCCTTCGCTCTCCGGTGAACGCCCGCGGTGCGCTTCCGCAACGCGAACGCCCCGGGTCTGGACCAGTACGGGTGGGTTAGGAGTAATCTGAGCCATCACGGTACATTCGAGCGGACTGTGGCTCGCCCCGGGGCACGACGAGAGAGCAGCATGCCGAAGATGCGCGGATTCCTGAAGACGAAGGAAAAGATCGATCCGAAGGAGTGGGAGCTCGCCCACATAAGGACGGCCGCACGTCTCGGCGACCTGTTCGGGACCGATCCCTCTTCCGCGGACAAGAAGGCGCCCAAGACCGAGCCGGACGATGTCCAGGTCGCGGCGGTGGACACGTCCGGGATCGTCGTCGGCCCGATGCCCTGGTCAGGCGGCGCGCGTCCCCCGATCGTCGTCGTCGGCGTTTCCGAGATCGTCTCGGTGCTCGCAGACCCGGTCGCGACGCCTCCGACTCGGGACCCGAGCGAGCCGGAGCACGCGGTAGTGCCCGAAACGCCGATCGTCGATGCCCCGGCCGTCGACGACCTCGTCAGCCCGGCGACACCGATCGGCATCACCGGAGATGGCGTCACTCCGGGCCTGCCGCCCGAGACGGAAGCTCGACCGATCGGGGTGATGGCTGCCCCGGGCGATGGCTTCGGCCCCGATCCCTGGCAGCTCCCGTTCGGGGCGGATGGACGCGGCGGAGGACGGGCGCTGTCCCCGGGCGAGCCGTTCCTGTCGTCATCGCCGTACAGGCCTGGGGTAGACCGACCGCCCGAGGTCACGGCCCCGTTCGCCGCCCAGCCGGTGGGCCAGGTGATCGCGCCCGCGCCATCCTGCCGGACCGGCCGTCCGGCGCGCGGCTCGTGAACAAGGTCCCGATCACGAGGCCCGTCGTGGGCGGGTCATCGATGGGTCGCTCAGCGACGCGTATGCCCGAGGTCGAACCGTCGCCCGTCGAGCCATGGCGCGATGCGCCCGTCGCCGTAGAGCTGGTGGCCGTCGAGCCGGTGGCTGTGGAGCCCATGGCCGTCGAGCCAGTGGCTGTGGAGCCCATGGCCGTCGAACGTTCGGTCGTCGTTCGGGCGATCGAGCCCGCGCGAAAGGCGCCTGCCCGGAGCTCATCCACCGTCAAGGCGAGGCCGGTCGACGCGACGCGGAAGCCGGCGAAGGTGCCCGCCCGAGCGAAGGCGCCCGCCCGAGCGAAGTCGCCCGCGGGAGCGAAGGCGCCAGCCCCGAAGCGACCCACGCAGCCGAGGGTCGCCACGCCCCGCGCGGCGCCGGCCTCGCCACGCCGAACGACAGCTGTCACAGCCGGCGAACGTCGCCGGACAGTCGCTCCGGCCGCGTCCGAGGCCGGCGAGCGCCCGACCGAATCGCCCAGCGCACCGATCCTTCCGCCCAGGACCCGGGTGGTGCGACTCGAGACCCGCGTGGCCCCGGCGCCTGTCGTCGCGGCCCACTGCCCGTACTGCGCCAGGCTCCTCGATCCCGCGCCAACGACGAACAAGCGGTGCGATCGCTGTCGCCAGAAGATCGTCGTCAAGCGCATCGACGGGACGGCCGTCTACCTGACGGAGGCCGCCGTCAAGGTGTTCGACGAAGAACGGCGACGGGTCCACAGTTCGGCGCGCTGGACGCGCGAGCGGGACCGCTGGCTGGGCCATGCGCGGTCGGCCGGAGCGCCGGCGGAGCGGATCGCCACGCTGACGGCCGCGCGCCTCTCGGAAGACGTCGTGACCGCCGCCCGCAAGCTCTACCTCACGACCGTGGACCGTGCGTTCCGCGCGGCGAAGAACGAGCGAGATTGGGACACGGCAGCCCGCATCCGCCGGGAGGAAGCCGCGCTCCTGCATCGCGCCTCGGGCTCACCGCCCGTGCCCCAGGCGGACGTCGTCGCGCTCTATCGCGAGGGCGTCGCAGCCGTGCTCAAGGGCGTGGCCGAGATCGCCCGCGACGCAGAGCTCGTGAGCGCGCGATGCTGCGACACCTGTCGAGCCGACGACGGCGCTGTCGCACGCATCAGCTCCGAGCTCCGCGCGCCGCGCCTCCCGCACGTCGATTGCCCGAAGGGGCTGTGCCGGTGCGACTGGGACCTCCCGGCACGCCACCGCCAGACCCTGCGCCGATACCTCCGCCGCAAGCCGACACCGGAAGTGCGAGCCGTCGCTTCGGAGACCCGGGCGCTGCCGCGGGCGACGCGCGCTGAGAGTTGACGCTCAGGGCGGAGCGTCCTCGGTCCATGCACCGTCGCGCATCAGGACACGGTCCTTGAGCTCGTTCAATTCGCGCCAGGCCTGGATCCGCGACGGGCGGATCCGGAAGTACGCGTAGGGCTCGAGCTCGTCGCGAGGATCGAACCCGGTCTTCGCTGCGAACGCGTCGCCCTCGTCGGCCCCGATCTCGCTTGCCGGGAATGCGGTCGCCGTCCCTTCGATGAGCACCACGTCGCGGGTCGGGCCCAAACCGAGACGGACCGTGCCTCCAGCGCGCAGGTTCCGTCCCGTCGGGCTGCCGACGGGCATCGACACGAGGATCGTCGCACCGTCCCACAGGAACGACAACGGCGCGAGATAGGGGATCGCGGTCGTGCCGTCGGCCGTCGCCACCCAGACGTCTACGTCGCGCTCAAGCCGGGCGACGGTGTCGAGCCGGCGTTGGAGCGGGGTCCGGGCGGCCTCGGGGTGGGTCACCTGGTCAGGCGGACCAGGACGTGGTCCCGGGCCGCCGTCGGTATCCGGTGTGTGAGTCCACGAGGGCCGCGCATCGGGCCGGCACCTCACCAGATCGGAGTCGCAGGTGGCCTGCCTCGAAGATCCCGGTGGCGGTCGGCCAGTCGAAGGTCACGCGGGCATCGTCACGGGTCGGAGGCCGGGGCGCAAGAGGCCCGACTCACCGGACCCGGAGGAATGGTCCGGGTCGACCGAGGCGATCGCCGGGCCATCTTGGCGGCCGATCGCGGATGACACCGGTCAATACGGACATCCCCCTTGTCCTTCCCTCCGGCGAGGTTCACTCTGGGCATCCACGCAGGCGAAGGAGGGGCCCAGATGGCGAACCAGAACGAGATGGCCGCGAAGTTCGAAGCGGTCCTCAAGGCCGGCAACTTCGAAGGCATGGTCGACCTTCTCAAGGAGTACGGCAGCGACGACTTCGTCCAGGACTGGCCGCAGTCGGGGGAGCGGATGACGAAGGCAGCCGCGGCACGATTGGCCGAGGGCTACGCGGAGATGTCGGGGACGAAGCCCACGTTCACCTATCGCCGCATGCTCGGAGGCGGAGACCTGTTCGTCATCGAGGGCACGATCGACTACGGCGACGGCGTCCCGGTGAGCTATGTGAGCATCGGCGAGCTCCGGGACGGAGCGGTGATCCGGGTGACCGAGTACTTCGCGAACCCGTTCGAAGCGCCGGCCTGGCGCGCGGATTTCGTCGAGCGGATGGACCCGGTCAAGGTCTGAGCCGGCCGGACGGCTCTCCGTTCCAGATCAGCCTTCGTCCCGCACCGGCACCGGCACCGGCAGCGCCAGCGTCGGCGCGGCGTCACCGGGGGCGGATGGGGCAGCGGAGGGGGAGGGTGCCGCGACGGGGGAGCGGCGCGTCGCGAGCGCCGAACCGGCGATCACGAACGCGAACCCGATGGCCATCGGAACCGTGAACGCCTCGTTGAGGACCAGGACGCCGAGCAGCGCGGCCACGGCCGGATTGATGTACGTGATGACCGTCGCCCGGACCGGGCCGACCTCCGCGATGAGCTCACCGAACAGGATGAACGCGAGCGCGGTGCAGACGACACCGAGGGTCGCGATCGCCCCCACGGCGTTCGCCGACGGAACGGTGGCCGGCCACTGCGCGGCGGCGATCGGCGCATAGGCGAGCGCGGTGAGCCCGAGCGAGAGGGCCATGACCCCGATCGACGGGAGGCGATCGAGCCGACGCGACAGGATCGCCGGCCCGACCGCGTAACCGATCGCGACCAGGACGACCTCCGCGATCGCCGTCGCGTCCGAGGCCTGGAAGTCGGCGCCGACGATCCCGACCACGCCGACGATGCCGAGGAGGAGGCCTGCCGCGCGGGTGCGGCTCAGGCGGTCCGAGCCCCCGGTGGCCAGCGCGACGATCGTGCCGACGAGCGGCGTGCCGGCGATCACCAGCGCGGCCAGGGAGCTCGTGATGTGCTGCTCCGCCGAACCCAGGAGGACCCACGGGCCGGCGATCTCGACCGCCGCGAACGCGACGAGCCAGCGCCAGCGCCGGAGCACCGGGCGCAGATCCACCCGGACGAGCGCGATCGGCAGCAGGATCGCAGCGCCGATCGAGGTCCGCACGAACACGAGCGTCGCCGGCGAGATCTCGGCGACGGCGACCCGGATGAACAGATAGGGCACGCCCCAGACGACCGCCATGACGGCGAACAGGACGAGCCCGCGACGTGTCACGACTGCGGCCTCGGGTGATCCTTCACGCCCCGATGTTCTCAGACTTCCGAGGTTCCGGCCGGTCGCTCTGGGACGTCGACCGGTCAGGGGATCGGAGCCGCCTGGAGCATGACCGCGACCTGGTCGGGGGTCGTCGGTGAGGCGACCTGCCAGATCTTCACGACTTCGCCGGGACCGACGAGCAGCGGAAAGCCCGGGTCGCGGTAGAGGAGGCGCATCTGGCCCCCGAAGCCATTGGGGACGAAGCCGCTCACCACGAGCTTGGCCGGGACGCTCCGGTCGATCGGGTAGCGCCACAATTCGTCGGGCAGGGAATCGTCGTCGGACTGGTCGGCGTACAGGGCTGCGTCGTCGGCGCCGACCAGGTCGCCGTTGATGCCGACCTGGGCGCCGCTCGGCGAGTCGGCCGAGGCGAACGTCGCCGCGCCCTCGGGCGCGGACGACGTCCCGACCTGGGTCTGGACCCAGACGCCCGCTCCACCAGCGACCGTCCGCAGGACCGAGGCGTCGGCCGGCAGTGTGAGCTTATTGAAGGCGCCACCGCCGGCGGCGAGAAAGTAGGTCCCATGCTGATGGTCACCGAGGATGAGCCCCTGTGACGTGCTCCGGAAGATCGCGCCCGCTCCCGCGACATGGAGGACCGGCGACACGAACGGCAGGTCGATCGTCCCGGCCGGCGACGTGTCGACCTTGTTCGTCGCCGGATCGACCCGCTTGAAGTGGCCGCCGTTGCCGGCCGCGTCCGCGCCGGTGGGATCGACGAACCAGATCGCGGCGCCGACCGCCGCGAAGTCGGTCGAGCCGGCCGAACACACCGTCGTCACCGTCGCCTGGACCGCCAGCGTCACCGGATCGAGCCGGCTCACCTCGCACCCGCTGTCGCCCTGGTTGAACTCGCCGGCCCAGAGCGAGCCGTCGGCCCAGGCCAGCAGGCCGTAACCCTTGGCGACCGCCCGCTGGCGCACCTTGCCGGTCGCCGGATCGACCGCGAGGAGGACGCGCGTGAAGTCGAACAGCCCCTGTCCCGCCTCGCCGACCTCCATGTAGACCGTGCCATCCGGACCCACCGTGGCCGAGGCGACGCCCGCGAGGTGATCGGCAACGAGATTCACGCCGGTCGCCTGACCCAGCGCTCCGCTCGGCGATGGCGACGGGGTCGAGCCCGGCGTGGGCAGGGACATCGAGGCCGGTCCGTCCGCCTGCAGGTCGTCGGACATCGTGTACAGCGTCACGAACTCGATCGTGCCCGTGACCGCGACGTCATACGTGCACTGAGTGGCAAGGTCGGGGTCGACCACCCCCGCGCATGACGTCTTCGCGCTGGCGACCGCGGCCGGATCCAGCTGGTCCAGGGTTTCGGGAACGGTCACGGGCGGGAAGCCGGCGAGGGTGTAGGAATCGGTGCTCTTGCCCGCGTCGTAGTCGAACAGCGTCGCCTTGGCGGTCACCCGCCACGACGGCGCAAGGATGTCGTAGATGTCGTGGTATCGCTCTTGCGGCGTCAGCGGCACGGGGAACGTCTTCCCGTCGGAGGTCCCGGGCACCCGCAGCCCGGCGTTCGACGGGACGCGCGCGAGAAGTCCGACCGCGGAGGCCCGGAGCGCATCGGACGGGATGACGGTGATGCTGATGGAGGCCTTGCCGGCGGCCAGGACCCAGACCCTCGAGCCGTCCGCGACATCCAGCTCATAGCCGCGCGGGAGCGAGATGAGGGTGGCGCCGGGACCGAGGTCTGACGACGCGGCGTCCACGCTGGCGCCGTCGATCCTGACCGCCGCCGGCCCTTCGACGTTGGTGTTGTAGAAGGCCACCCGGTGACCGTTGATCTTCACGGCGACCGCCGTGTTCACGGTGGCGTTGCCGCCGGTGGTCGGGCGCTCCTGGCGGCCCTGGATCTCGAACGTGCCATCGGCGGAGCGCAGGAGAACGTATTCGCCGACGGATTGCAGGTCGTACTGGGCCTTGTCCACCGTCCGCATGTGCGGGTCGCCGTTGCTGCCGGCGCAGCCCGCCTTGCACAGGTTCCCGGCCTCGGGCGCCGGCGTGGCCGTGGCCCCGCACCAGTCGTCCTTCGAGATCCCCTGGATGTCCATGACGCTGATGTTGTGTTGCTCGCCGGACGCCTCCGCACGCAACTTCCCGGGCGCCCGCTCGGCGCTCGCCGGCGTCTTGACGCTGCCCGGTGGGCAGGTGCAATCGCCGGCCGGGTTCGTGCACAGGTCCAGCTTCCCAGTGCGGACGATCCTGTCCAGGGCGGCGTTCGCGGGATCGGCGACCCGGCCGACGCCGGAGACCTCGAAACGGGTGACGAACGCGGTGGTGTCGACCGCGCCGATCGCCGCGCCGAGTGGCTTGGCCGACATCGTCTCCCGTGCTCCGTCCGTGATCGCGATCGGCGCCGGGACCGCGCTCGTGCTCGCGGGCGGGATCCCGAAGCCCGCGTACATCGCCCAGAAATTGTCCGGCTTGGCGTCGCGGAACCAGCTCGAGCCGTAGCGGTCCATGAAGTTCGGGTTGTTCGCTCCGGACGCCTGGAACGCTGCGTCGCTGCCGCCGGCCTTGGCCATCGGACCGATGACCTTCCACGGGTCGATGCCGAACTGGGCCAGCTGGGCGTAGAAACCCACCGCGTCGTACGCCCGCGTGTAGAGGGGCGTGCCCGGCTTGAAGATGTAGTCGCTCCAGTGGTCGAGCTCCGGCGGAGGAGCGCCGGCACCGCCCGTTATCGCCTCAGCCACCCAGCTCGCCGAGCCCTCGAGCACCCAGGCCGGGCTCGACTTGTAGGTGACGAAATCGATCATCGAATACGCGAAGCAGTGCCAGACCTCGTGGAGGACCAACCAGCGCAGGTACGGGACTCGCGACGGGTCCGCGACGGTCGAGGGAGGAAACGTCATCGTGCAGTCCGGCGCCAACGAGCCCGGTGGCAGCCCGGTCCAATCCGCGGTCGCCCACGCCCACGCCGAGTCGGCGTTCTCCTTGTCGCTGAACACGACCTTGTAGGGGATGCCCAGTGGTCGCCCGAACGCGGCAGCGACATCGGCGACAGCCTGGTCCGTGATCTGCTGGTAGGTGTCGAACAGGACCGCGAGCTTGGGGCGGTACCCGACTTGGACCGCCGACGCCGCGGTCGGACCGATGTAGCCCTTGATCGCCTGCTTCTGCGCGTCGGTCAGCTCGGACCAGTACGCTTCGACCATCCGGATCGCCAGGGAGCCCGAGCGATACGACGGGTCGGCCGGTGGGGCCGGCACCCCGGGGATCGGTCCGAACGACGCGGCGAAGACGGCAAGCGCGGTCTCCTTCGACCAGGTCCCGTCATCGCGGATCCCCTGGAGCGCCTCGTCCAGAGGTGAGACGGCGCCAGGCGCCAGCGTCGGGATCGGGCTGGCCGCAGGCTGCTCCTGGCCCTTGGCGACCGCGAACAGGCCGACCGCCGCCAGGACCACGACGAGGGTGGCCACGTAGAACCGGGCCGGACCGAACAGCAGCCGCCGACGCAACCGGAGTCCCTCTCGCAGCCTCGCCTACTCCGACGACGATCCCATCGTACGACCCGCCGTCACGGGGACGTCGCGCGCCTGGGTCGCCGGGGGCTCCGGTTCCTCGATCTGCGGCAGGAGCGGCTGGCCCGTGATCAGGCGCGAGCCCCGGCCGTGGGTCAGGAACGACCACGCCCAGCGGGTCACGACGACGAGCCGATTGGCGAAGCCGATGAGGTAGGCGAGGTGGATCCCGAGCCACAGCAGCCAGGCACTGAACCCGCCTTGGCGGCCCAGTGGCCCGAGCCACGGGATGTCCGTCACGCCCGACAGCCGGCCGATGATCGCGACCTCTCCACGGTTGAAGTAGCGGAACGGCGGCGTGGGCTCACCGCCCAGCCGGCGCAGGATCGTCGACGCCGCGTACGTGCCGCCCTGGATCGCACCCTGGGCGACGCCGGGGACCGGGCGGCCATCCCGCCTGAGCCGCGACGCCACGTCGCCCACGATGAAGATCTCCGGATGGCCCGGGATCGACATGTCCGGACCCACCACGATCCGCCCGCTCCGGTCGACCTCCGCGCCGGTCGCGCGGGCGACGACCCGGGCGAAGCTCGACGCCTGGACGCCGGCGGCCCACAGCACCGTCCGGGAAGGCAGCCGTTCCTTCGTCCCGTCCACCTCGAGCTGCACGCAGCGGTCGTCGATGTCGACGACCCTCGTGCCGGTCCGCACGGTGACCCCGAGCCGCTCGAGCTGATGGCGCGCCGAGGCGGAGCGGTCCTTCGGGTAGGGCGGCAGGACCCGATCGAGCGCCTCGACGAGGACGATCCGGGCCTGGGTCGGGTCGATCGAGCGGAAGTCCCGTTTCAGGGTGTCCTTGGCGATCTCCCCGAGCGCGCCGGCGAGCTCGACGCCGGTCGGGCCGCCGCCCACGACCACGAAGGTCATCCACTCGGCCCGACTGACCGGATCGGCCTCGCGTTCGGCGGCTTCGAAGGCGATGAGGATCCGCCGCCGGATCTCCGTCGCGTCGTCGATCGACTTGAGGCCGGGCGCGTCGCGAGCCCATTCGTCGTGGCCGAAGTACGAGTGGCGGACGCCGGTCGCGACGATCAGCGAGTCGTAGCCGACCGGGCCGCCGTCCGACATCCCGACCTCGCGCTTCTCGATGTCGAGCTCGCACGCCTCCCCGAGGAGGACCGTCGTGTTGGCGCGTGCGCGGAAGATCGAGCGCAGCGGCTGGGCGATCTCGCCGGGGCTGAGGGCCCCCGTCGCGACCTGGTACAGGAGCGGCTGGAACAGGTGGAAGTTGCGCCGATCCACGAGCGTCACGCTGACGCGCTCGTCGCGGCTCAGCCGGCGGGTCGCGTACAGGCCGCCGAACCCGCCGCCCACGATCAGGACCCGATGGCGCCCCGTCTGCGAGGGGCGGGCCGCTGTGGCAGCCATCGCGTCAACCGGCGGGAGGCATCTCGAACGGAGTCTGGAGCTGGAAGTAGTTGTCGTCCGGATCGGCGAGCGTCGCGATCCACGAGCCGGGCGAAGCTTCGAAGCTGTACGGCTCCGCGATCACGATGGCCCCCGCCGCCTTCATCCGGGCGAATTCGCCGGCGACGTCCTTCGTCTCGATGTTCCAGATGATCCGTCCGGGAGCCGGGTTCCGGCCCTTGACCTCGCTGTGCGGGCCCACCGTCACCGACCCCGATCCGATCTCGTAGGAGGTGTACCCCTCGCCCGAGAAGACGGGTTCGCCGAGGATCTTGGTGTAGTACTCGACCAGTCGCTCCGGGTGCTCGGACCCGATGAGGATGCTGTTGAGGTTCACGTCCTTCTCCGTTCCGTGGCGACGCTCGATGACCCTCAGGATACGGGGACTTGCGTTGTCACGTACCCTTGTCCTGGGTCGCCCATGACCTTGACGAGGCTCCTCAGAGGCTCACCATCTGGAGGCGGACTCGACCGCATACGCACGTGTTCTTCACCACCGGCATCCCTGGCATCCCCGCACGCTTGCTGTCGGCCGTGCTCGTGACCCTCGTGGCGGTGGGGTCGCTGGCCACTCCGACGAGCGCCCAGGCGGCCGGGCCGATCAGCGCGACGATCACCCAGTCCGCGCTGAGCATCGGGTCCACCAACCTCGAGAAGGTCGCCGTCACCGGCCACTTCGTCGGGTTCGTCGCGCCCTACCACTACGTCTTCGCGGTGCGCGGCGTGGCGGCCGCCAGCGGTGACAGCAGCCTGGACGACCTGACGGTCAACCTCGTGAACAACTGCTCGATCACGACCCAGAGCGTGTCGGTCACGATCACCGACGCGGCCGCCGTGGTCGGCTCCGCGAACGCGACCCTGGACCATTCCCTCTGTCCGCCGCCACCCACCGGGCACCACGCGAGCGACCACATCATCGCCGGGCCCACGATCACGAAGGCGTCCTTCGTCGACCGCCTGCGCGCCGTGAGCTCGCCGGCACTGGCGTCCGGATCGGCCATCTACAACGAGCTGATCGCACGTGGGGTCAATCCGGCCTTCGCCCTGGGTCTCTTCCACGCCGAGAGTTCGTCGGGCACCAAGGGCTACGCGGTGACGACCCTGAACTGGGGCAACATGCTCTACCACTCGTGGCAGACGGCGTACGGCGCGGTGCCGTATGCCCCTGGGAACGGCTACACGTATGCCCGGTTCCCGAGCTGGCTGGCCGGCGTCCAGGCCTTCGCCCACCTCGTCATCCTGTACGACGCGGCCGGCTACGTCACGGTCAGCGAGGCGAGCGCGCACTGGCTCGGGACGCACGAAGGCAGCGCCCGTCATCTCACCTACCTCAA
The DNA here is from genome assembly GCA_963719285.1 of uncultured Chloroflexia bacterium. GTDB lineage: Bacteria > Chloroflexota > Limnocylindria > Limnocylindrales > CSP1-4 > C-114. The sequence continues at coordinate 558,404 of CAVRBO010000001.1, read as the reverse complement.
CAACATCACCAAGGTGATGACCCTCCTGCCTGACGACGCCGTCCCGAAGATGACCGCGCTCGCCGCGCCCAGGAAGGCACCGGGGACGTTCAACGCGACCTGGGCGGCCAAGGACAACCTCGGCGTCACCGGTTACCAGGTACGAACCAGGCGGGGCACGGCCGCGTGGTCGCCGGTCACCGTCCAGACCGCCCGATCGAAGACGTTCACGCTCGGAAGCGGGGATTGGCTCATCGGCGTGCGCGCCACCGACGCCGCCGGCAACCTGTCGCCGTGGCTCCAGGTCCCGGTCAACGTGGACGCGGGCGTGCCGGTCCTGAAGAGCGTCGCCGTGCCCTCGATCGTCCGCTCGGTGGATGGCTCGTTCGCGGTGACGATGTCGGCGACGGACAACGTGGGCGTCGTGCGCTATCTGTTCCGGATCAAGAAGGGCGCGACGGGCGCCTGGTCGGCGGTCCATGGCCAGATCGGTCGGTCCCGGACCTTCGCGGGCCTGGCTCCGGGCACCTGGTACATCCAGGTGACGGCGCGCGACGCGGTGGGCAACGCCCCGCCGTGGCGAGAGCTCAAGGTCGTCGTGCCGAAGGACGACCGGTCGTTCGGGTTCAGCCTCGGCACGGTCCGGCAGCGCAACAGCGCGGACGTGAACGGGACGGAGACCTCCACGAGTCGGACCGGGTCGAAGATGACCCTCAAGTTCACCGGCGACCACTTCTACCTGATCGGGACGACGGGCGTGAGCAAGGGCAAGATGCGGGTCACGATCGACGGCGTGAGCGTCACGGTCGACGAGGGCATGTACAACAGCAGGCGGGCGACCGGGACCCACCGGCGCGTGCTCATCTACTCGAAGACGCTCGCCGCCGGAGCGCACACGGTCGTCATCACGAACCTCGGGACGTCCGGTCGGCCCACGATCACGATCGACGCGATCGGCTGGCGCAGCTAGGTACCTGCCCCGGCGTCGAGGTGCTCGCCGCCTGAGACGCGTGCGTTGATACCCTCTCCGGCGTGCGAGTCGTTCCCAGCCGGCTGACCGAGACCATCGCGCCAGGGCGGCTCGGACGGGGCTTTCGCTGGTTGCTGGCGGCGTCCGTGGTGAACAACGCGGGCGATGGCGTCGTGATCGCGGCCGGGCCGCTCCTCGTAGCGTCGCAGACGCGCGACCCGTTCCTCGTTTCGATGGCGCTCCTGAGCGAGTACCTCCCGGTCCTGCTGTTCGGGGTGCTGGGCGGCGCGGTGGCCGACCGGTTCGATCGGCGCCGGATCGTCGTCGTCGTGGACGTCGGGCGGGCGATCGTCCTGGCCGGTCTCGTCGTCGTGATCGTCACGGGCACCGTCAACATCGCGGTCGTGCTCGTCGTCCTGTTCGTCCTGGGGACGGCGGAGACGTTCGCGGATTCCGCGAGCAGCACGCTGATACCGGGTCTCGTCGCCCGCGAGGACCTGGGCATCGCGAACGCCCGGATGCAAGGTGCGTTCCTGCTCACCAACCAGCTCCTGTTCCCACCTGTCGGCGCCTTCCTGTTCGCATTCGGCATGGCCCTCCCATTCGCGACGAATGCCGCCTGTTTCGCCCTGGGGGCCGTGCTGATCTCACGCGTCGTGACCGGCCCGCGCGAACGCGCCGCCGAGGGGAGCGGTCTCCGCGCCGAGATGGTCGAGGGCATCCGCTGGCTCATCGCACACCCGCCGATGCGCACGCTCGCGCTCACGATCTTCACGTTCAACATCACCTGGGGCGCGGCGTGGTCCGTGCTCGTCCTGTACGCGGGCGACCGGCTCGGGATGAACGAGGTCGGGTTCGGGCTGCTCACGACCGCGGTCGCGGTCGGCGGGGCCTTCGGGCTCCTCTCGTATGGCCGCCTCGAACGCCGGTTCTCGCTGGCCGACATCATGCGGGTCGGGCTGCTGATCGAGACCGGTACCCACCTGGTGCTGGCACTGACGACGGCGCCCGCCGTCGCGCTCGCGACGCTCGTGATCTTCGGCGCCCACGCGTTCGTGTGGGGCACCACGTCGACCGTGGTCCGCCAGCGCGCCGTGCCGGACGAGCTCCTGGGTCGGGTGACGGGCGTCTACCGCGTGGCGATCGTCGGCGGACTCGTGGTCGGGACCCCGCTCGGCGGACTGCTCGCCCGGACGTTCGGGATCACGGCGCCGTTCTGGTTCGCGTTCGCGGGGTCGGCCCTGCTCGTCGCGATCCTGTGGCGCGAGTTCGAGCACATCGTCCACGCAGGCGATGCGTAGCCGCGCGATCAACCGCGACGGAGTCCGCGCAACGCGAGATCACTGGCCGTTCGCGAATCGGATCGAGCGGATCACCGGCACTGCCAGCTCGACCATCCTGGCGAGCGCGACATCGCCGCCGTCGTTCCAGATGACGATCGCGTCGTCGCCGAAGTCGATGAGGGTCATCGAGGCGAAGGCAATCGAGTCGGACCGACCACCGCCGTGCGCGCGCGTCGGAGGATCGAAGGTATCCGTGACGATCACCGCGAAGGGATCCGTGTTGTCCGGGCACAGCATCTTGAACGTCCCCTTCGTGGCGATCTCGACGCGCGTTGCCGCACGACCACCCAGGTCGAAGGTTTCGCGCTTCGTCACGGCGACGCGATCATCCGAGGACAGGGACCGGAGCCACTCGGCCACGCTCGTCCCGAAGCCGGGCCGACGAGCGGCGCTGCAGTCGGGAGTCTGCATCGCCGGAGCGGCATGGGACCAGACCAGGAACTCGGCGTTGGGTGCGGCGGCCGCCCGGAGGGCGTATGCGCGACCGATGTCCCGGTCATTCGTCCAGCCCTCAGGCACTGTGAATGAGAATGGGTGGTCGAAGTGGTCCGTCGTGTGCTGGCCGGGGGTCAGGGGACCCGCGCATCCGATCGTCCCTTCGTCACACGTGATCACCGTGCTTGGGGCGGCGGGCTTGGAGGCCTCCGGAGGCGAGGGCGTGACGATCGCCGGCAGAGCCGTCGTTCGGGTCGCGGGCGCATCGGTTCCGGACTGGGCGGTCACCGGTGTTTCTGAACCGCCCATGCAGCCGGCGACCATCCACGCCGCGGTCGCGAGCGTCAGCGCACGTCTCCCTCGATCCATTTCTCCTCCTGCGTCACGCGTCGTCGTCGCTACCCAACTGACGCGTCCAGAGGGCGATCTGCTCAGGGCTTCTTCGACGGATCGGCGAGCTCGAAACTCTCGATGATGGGCATGGCGTCGCGAAGGAGCGCGGCGAATCCATCGCTGTCGCCCTCGACCCACACCGAAACCACGCGCCCAGGTGCGACATCGAACAGCAGCACGCGGTGGCCGCCGCCAGGCCCGAGGCCCCATACGCCGCCGTCGGTGCCGATGTCGGCGAACATGACCAGGGACCGGAACGGCTGTCCGTTCGAGAACGGACAGTCTGCTCGGTAGGTCGTTCTCAGTGACAGGTCGAGGACGCGGGCCGTCCGCGTGCCGAGCCGGATCGTTCCGCGATCGACGACATCGAGCATCGGGAGCGACGCGAGATGATCGGCGATCGCATCAGCCGATATCGCTACCCCCGACGCGGGCACAGCGGAGCAGTCGGTGGGCTGGCCGGCCGCGATCGTCCCGGCCCAGATGTAGATCCCTCCGATCGTGTCGTTCCCGTCGAGGCCCGGATCGGCCACGTAGTCGGCTGTCCGCCGCAGGAAGTAGTTCGTTCGGTGGTCGATCGTGTCCGCCCAACCCGCAGGGACGGTGTATGACAACTGACCCGCCTGGCCGGTGTGGAACGGGTCGAAGTCCGTGGAGGCGTATGTTCCCGCTTCGAGTGGGCCCAGGCAGTCCTGTGCCGGATCGCGACAGGCCGTGTGCGTCCACGTCCCGGCGAGGGTGGCCGCTCGAGCGGCGCACGCATCGGCGATGACCTCGATCCGCAGGCTCGCTCCAGCCGCGGACAGCGACCAGAGGAACGTTCCTTCGTCGAACGGCTCGCAACCCCCGGCGCGGGTCGTGGCGGTGAGGCGAAGGATGCCAGGGCCGACCTGCGCGACCGACGAATCGAAGATCTGTCTCCCCTGGCCAGCGTCGAAGTGAAGCTCGGCCCCTTGGATCTCGAGGATGGCCCGTGTCGCCGGCGTCGCCAGCCCTGCGATGGGGCGCACTCGTCCCACCCATCGGTCGACGAGTTCGGCCGGAGCGCCGACCGCGATCGGCGTCGGGGACGTGCCTGGCGTCGCCCCGGTCGGCGAGGACAGGGGCGATGAGGTAGGGACAGCTGACGGGATGGCCGCTGGCTGGTGACTCGCGGTGACGAATCCCGACACGACGACGATGGCGAGCACCACGGCTGCCGCGGCGAAGAAGACCGCCGACGAAGCGGGCCGGAGCGTGGCCCGGAATGTCGTACCGGCCCGATCCTCGCGCCTTCGGGCATCCAGTCCGCGCTCGAGCGCGCCTTCGCGGTGGCGAGGCAGGTCGGGCGGCCCGGCTCGCAGCGCGTCCTCGATCCGATACTCGTCCATCACGATCCTTCCGATCGGGTGAGTCGGGTGCGGAGCGTGCCGATGGCTTGGGTCGCGTGGCTTCGGGCGGCACTCGCCGTGATGCCGAGCACCCGCCCGACCACTTCGAACGGCAGATCCGCCGCGTAGCGGAGATAGAGGACATGGCGTTGGCGAACGGGCAGATGGTCGACCTCGGCCCAGACCATCCGACGCTCGGACACGGTGACGGGGTCAACGTCCGGGGCGGGACCGTCCGCATGCCGGGACGTTGCACCATCGAGTCGCGACGAACGCTCGATGCGACGATGCTCGTCCATGGCGAGCCGGTAAGCGACCGTGAAGACCCAAGCCCGTGGATCCTCGATCCGCTTGCCGGCGACGATCGCATCGTAGAGCCGGAGCAGAGCCTCCTGGACGACGTCATCCGATGACCAGTCGTCCACGCCCAGGCGGCAAACGAACCCGGTCAGCGCGTTGCCATGCTCCCGCTCGATCGTCGTGACGAGCGTCTTCGCCGACGCCCGATCGGACAAACCCTCACCTCCCGCCGAGACGATACTCGCGGGAGCGAGCGGTGACCCGGACGCGCCCATCGCTACGCAGACGCGCAGCTGTCCGAAAACGCTTAGGGTGATGCGGCGATCGGGCACTGTTGCCCTGACGACCTGAACCGCCGACGCAATGGAGGCCGAGGGTATGACCGACACGATCGCCCGGCTCGCGCCCGGACATATCAGCCGGCTGCGCGAGACCTGCGCAGGCGAGGTCATCGCCCCGGACGACCTTTCGTACGGCGAGGCGCGTCGCGTCTGGAACGCGGTGTTCGACCGGCGCCCGGCCCTCCTCGTCCGCCCGTCCAGCGTCAGGGACGTGGCTACGGCGATCCGGTTCGGGCGCGAGCGCGATCTCGAGATCGCGATCCGGTCGGGCGGTCACAGCGCATCCGGCCACTCGACGTCCGAGGGCGGACTCGTCATCGACATGTCGCGGCTGCGGGGCGTGACCATCGACCCCGAGCGGCGAATCGCCCAGGCGAACGGCGGTGCGCTTCTCGGCGAGCTCGACATCGCGGCCCAGGCTCACGGCCTCGTCTGTCCGGTCGGTGTGATCGGCCATACCGGGGTCGCCGGCCTGACCCTTGGTGGTGGGGTGGGCCGGCTGCAGCGGAACTTCGGGCTGACCATCGACAACCTCCGCGCCGTCGAGCTCGTCACGGCGGACGGCCGCCATGTGCGGGCGAGCGAGACACAGGAACCCGACCTGTTCTGGGGGATCCGGGGTGCCGGCGCCAACTTCGGAGTCGTGACCGCGTTCGAGTTCGGTCTGCACCCGTTCGGGCCGCTGCTCCATCGCGGTGCATGGATCCACCCGGCGTCGCAGATCCACGAGGTCTGGCCGATCGTCCGCGACTACGCCGCGGTCGCTCCCGACGCCGTCTCGTTGATCCTTGAGATCAGTCGCGCGGAACCCGCCGCGGACTATCCCGAATCGGTCGCCGGGGGGCCGATCGTGGTCGTCGCCTACAACCACAGCGGCGAAGCGGCGAACGTCGAGCGGGACGTCGCTCCTCTCCGCTCAGGACCGGCGCCTGTCTCCACGACGAACGGCAGCCAGCCGTACCTCGAGGTCCAGGTCGCGAACGACCTCGAGATGGGTCCGGGCCATCGGTCGTACATCATGGGTGCCTACGCCGACGACGTCCGCCCGGATACCCTCGACGAGCTGGTGGGGCACGTCGCCGGAGGACCCGTCGGCGGCTCGTTCTCCATCACCGTCCAGGGCGGCGCGATCGCGCGGGTCCAGGACGACGCAATGGCCTTCACCGGGCGGAACCCCCGGTTCGATGTGAGCGCCGACACCGCCTGGGAAGACCCCGCCCAGGACGACCTGCGGCGCGATTGGGTGCGCCGGGCGATGGCGATCGTCGAGCCCGACACCGTCCCGGGCGGCTACATCAACGAGATCGCCGAGACGGGACCGGAGCGGACACGCGCCATCTACGGCGACACCAAGCTCGCTCGGCTCACGATGCTCAAGCGAGCCTGGGATCCGGACAACGTGTTCCACCTGAACCACAACGTCGCGCCGTAACGCCGGGTCAGGCCTCCGGGGCCAGGCGCTCCCCGGCTTCGATCCGGACGGGGAGGCGGTTCTCGGCCGGCGTCAACGGGCACGAGAACCTGATGTCGTAGACGCACGACGGGTGGTAGGCGAGGTTGAAGTCCAGCGTGTAGGTCCCGTCCTCGTCCGGCTCGATGTCCAGGTAGCGCCCCGCGCCGTATGACTCCTTCCCGGAGGTGCCGTCGAGGAACGGCACGAAGACCGATCCGGAGTGGTCATGGGCAAAGGTGTAGGCGGTCAGCGTGCAGGCGACCGAGTGGACGGCGAACTGGAACGTACCCGCCCGCTCGGCTGGCCGGAGCTTGCCGTCCGAGGTCGGGATCTCGAAGCTCGTCGGTTCGCTGCCGCCGTAGGGTTCGAGGGTCAAACCTTCGAACACGAGCCCTTCGTCGACCGCGAAGTAGGGGAGACCTTCGAACGCGCCCCGCTCGGCAGCGGGGATCGGACTGCCGTGGTTGGTCTTGAAGAACGCGTCCTTGTCCGCACGGAAGGACCGGACCGCGTCCGCATGATCGATCGGCTCGTGGTGGTGGTGCTCATGTTCGTGTTCGTGCTCGCGCTCATGCTGATGGCCGTTCGGCTCGTTCGGTTCGGTCAAGGCTCGGTCCTCCGTGAGGCGTCATTGTCGCGCGACGGGGCCAGCTCGGCGGGGCGGCAGGGCGACAGCGCCCCGCGAGGCGCCGCGGTCGTTGGACCTGAGACACTTGTCAGCGTGACACCGCGCGTCTCCGTGGCCAGGATCCCGGTCGGATCGGCGGACGGGATCTTCACCATCGGGCGGGAGGCGTTTCCCCAGTTCACATGGTTCGCCCGTCTCGGCGTGCACGTCCAGTCGGAGCAGGTCCGCGTGGCCCACCCGGATCCGGGATACGTAGAGACGGCCCTGCGCGCCTTGGCAGAGGCATGTCTGCAGCTCGGAGTGGCGGAGGCGTCGGTGGCCTTCGTCGACACGGTCGTCACGCCACCGACGTACGGGCTGCGTTACGGGTTCAAGGGTGGGTTCACGACGGACTTTCCGGACATCATCTGGATCTTCGCGAACTGGACGACGCTCGCGGATCTGACGACGACGGTCCGGCACGAGGCGGCCCACCTTGCCTTCGCCCGCACCCACACCGCCGAGGAGTCGGCTGGCCACTCCGGGCCATCGGAGGATTTCGCGCTGGCATTCGAGGGAGTCGATCCGTGAACACCGTGGCGCCGCTTCCGGTCGACATCGCCGGCATCGCCGTACCCCAGGACGAGCTCTCGGCGACGACCTGGGCGTGGGCGAGCCGCTCGCTCCCGGATTACCTCTTCGCCCACTCGGTCCGGGCGTTCTGCTGGGGCGCTGCGATCGCGGCGAGGGAGGGCTGGGAATTCGATCGGCCGATCTTGTGGGCGGCGTCGCTCATGCACGACCTCGCGCTCAGAACCATCCCCCGGAACACGATGTGCTTCGAGTTCGAGGGTGCCGAGTTCGCGCGCCGCTTCCTGGAACGCCGGGGGATGGCCGCCGAGGACGCGGACCGGGTCGCGATCGCGATCATCCTGCACATGGCACCCGGGGTGACGCTCCAGGACGGCATCGAATCCGTGCTCCTCGACCGTTCCACCGGACTCGACGTGCGGGGCGACGGGTATCCGCTCGTGGACTCGATCCGGGCGGGCGTCATCCAGGCGTTCCCGCGCCGGGCGTTCGACCGCCACTTTGTGGCTGCCATCGGGCGCGAAGCAGCGATCCGGCCGACCTGCCAGAGCGCGCGACTCCTGCACGCCAACGATCTCGTCGGGTGGATGGCGCGCTCCCCGTGGGCCACCGGAGCGTCCGGAGGCTGAGAGCTTCTGCGGCCGCCGATCAGCCGCCGGCCGGCTTGCCCCCCTTGCCCGCCTTGCCTGCGGCGGCGTCGGCGGCATCGGACGCCAGCGTCGCGGCCTCGGCCGCCTTGGCGGCCATCGCCTCGCTCTTGTCGGCCAGCTTTGCGGTTCGATCCGCCGCCGCCGATGTGCCGGCCGTTGAGCTAGCTTCCGCCGGGGCGGCCGGTACCTTGCCGCCGCTCGCGCACCAGTCGCGGAGCTTCGTCGGCTCGATGCTCTGATCCTTCAGCCAGGCGATCGTATCCCCGTCCTGTTCGATGATCCCGCGGATGAAGTCGTTCTCCGCGGCTGCGCAGAGGTCGTCCAGGATGTCCTTCGGCGTTCCCTGCTTGCCACGGATCCGGGCGAGAGCCCGGTTGAATTCATAGAACCGCCATCCGACGCCGTTGCCCTTGTCCCGCAGGGTGATGGCCGACGTGAGCTCGTTGACCGCCCCGCTGTAGTCCGGCTCCGACTTGTCCTTGAGCGCGAACCCCAGTTGGCCGTGGATGAGGTGATTGTCCGGATCCGCATCGAGGAGTGCCCGGAAGATCGGGATCGTCCGTTCCATCTTCTGCAGATCGCCATCGCTGGTGCCGGCCCAGTACTTGCTGCGCTGCTGCTGGGCGATGCCTAGCAGGACCGTCCGCATCGCGTCGGACGCCGGCTTGAACGCGGCGGCCAGGTCGGCGGCGGGGACCTCGGGCGAACTCACGTCGAGCTGCTGTGTCGCGAGCCGGTTCGCCTCCGCGTCGAGCCGGCTCTGGTCCGCCTGGGTGGCGGTCGCGGCGCTCGCGGCCTGTTCGACGATCCGCTTCACGACCTCGCTGTCCGCTTCATCGAGGGCCCGGCGCAGGTAGAGACGCGTGATCAGGTAGCTGGCCAGGAAGCCAGCGATGAGGGCGGTGGCCAGCAGGCCGGCCGCGAAGGCCTGTGCGGCCGTGGAGCCACCGAACCCACCGGCGACCGCCTTGACGACGGCGAAGAGCTGGGTTCGGATCTCACCGAGCTGGGTCAGGCTCACACCGACGATGATCTTGGTCAGCCAGTCCGAGATCTCCTCGAGATTGGTGTTCGGCCGGTAGCGCGGTCCCGCGGCAGCCGCCCCGGTCGCGGCCGGATCGCTGCTCTGCGCCGAGCGGGGGATCCCGAACAACAGGCCGAGGAGGGCACCGAATGCCAGGGCTCCGCCCGTGACCGCGAGGCCTGTTCCGATCGCCGCGAGGCCGGCGGTCCCCGGGGCGATCGCGAAGGCCAGCAGGGCGAGCAGCAGGACGGCAAGGATCGCGAGAAGCCCGTACAGCACGGCCACCGCATTCGCGAGTGCCGAGCCCTGGGCATCGCCGATGGGCAGGCGCGGTCTCCGGAGCCCTGGGATCCCGGCGCGCGAGATGAACAGGGCGACCAGGATCAGGGCCAGCAGCTCCAGCGCCAGCAGCTGATCCGACTGGGCGATCCCGGAGTCGCCGAGTCGAAGGACGACGATCTCCTGGACCACGTAGAGGGCGGCCGCCAGGAGCGCCAGGTACCCGGTCCGAACGGCGATGTCCCAGCCCGAGGTCCGGGCGGCCGCCTGGAGGCCGGGTGGGATCGTGGCGGCCAGCGCGATGATGACCGCGATGACCACCGAGACCAGGGCGAAGACCGCGAGCGGAGACGGCGGATTCTGCGTGCCGCGAACGGCCAGGACGATCAGGATCCCGATCGTACCGACGGCAGCTGGGACCAGCTGGCCGACCCGCTGCGTCATCGGCGGATCGGTCTGGGCGTCCGGTCTCGTGTCGACAGTCACGTCTGGTTCCCCCGAAGAGCAGGGCCTGGGCCGGCCGATGTGCTGGGACGGATTGTCGCGCGACCGTCAAGGGCCGAGCGCCGGTTCTTCGCTCACGGACGGGCGTCTGGCGCTGCGGCGACCTCTTCCGCGCCACTCTGTTTAGGGGCCTGATGGCCCGTCCCGAGGGTGACCGATGCCCCTCGGCCGGCGAACGCCGGCCGCCCAGACTCATTCGATCGCCGGCCCGTCCCGCCGGGACGCCGCATCGCACGGAGGTGCGCGATGACCCGAGTCCTCGTTGTCCACCACGACCTCGACCTGGCAGGCCAGGAGGTCGATTCCCTGCGGCGCTACGGCTACGACGTGACCGAGTGCGCAGGGCCCAGTCGAAACCCCTGCCCGGTCCTGTCGGGCCATCCGTGCGAACTGGCCGAACGAGCCGACGTCCTCGTCTACGACGTCTGGGCGAGCGGCGACGCCGATGGGTCGCGCGCGTTGATCGAGAACATCCGCGACCTGCACCCCGACACGCCGGTCGTGCTGACGTCGCCCGGCCTGGAGCTGAGCTGGGAAGCGGGCAGTGGCCCGCACGCCGTGACGTCCATGACCGGACAGCCGACGGGCGCCCGGCTCCACGAGGCCATCAAGGTCGCCCTGGGATCCGCGCCCTCTGAACCGGAGGCGTGACGAGGATCGCCCGTGGCGACCGCGTGTCGGTCAGACCCTTGCCAGGAAGCCGAGGACGCGCTCGGTAAGTAGCGCCGTGGCCTTGGCGTCGAATGAGGGCAGCGAGCTGTCCGCGAAGTAGTGCTGGTCGCCCGGGTAGAGGAAGAGCTCGGCATCCGCGACCTTGTCCACGATCTCCCGCGCGGCGTCGACGTCGCCCTCGCCCACGAAATACGGGTCGGCATCCGCGCCGTGGATCTGGACGGGGACGCCATCCGGCCAGGGACCGAAGGCCCACTCCCCGCTGATCGGGATGCACGAGTAGAAGAGCAAGGCGCCGCGGGCTCCGGGGCGCGTCTGGGCGAGCTCCTGCGCGATCGCCTCGCCAAACGAGAAGCCGGCGTAGACGAGCGCGGACGGCAGGTCGTCCGCCATCCGGACGCCCCGCGCCCGGAGCTCGTCGAACCCGGACGACTGGATGAACGCCATCCCCTCGTCGATCGACCCGAATGTCCGTCCGTCGAACAGGTCCGGCGTGTGGACGGTGTGTCCCGCTGCCCGCACGACGTCGGCGAACGCGCGCACGCCGGCGGTCAGACCCTGCGCGTGGTGGAACAGCAGAACCTCGGCCATCGGAACCCTCCTGCACGTCGTCGGTCGGTCATCGACACCCTACCCGACGTGGGGCGCCGCCGCCGGCGCCCATCCTCGGCGCCGTACATGACAACCGCGGTCAGCATCGCGACCCCATTCCCGGCTAGCCTTCTTCGGTGCACGAGCGCGTCGAGTCTCCGAACGACGAGCCGCTGAGGCGGAACCGCGACTTCTCCACGCTGCTCATCAGCCAGAGCGTCTCGGCCGGCGGGGATGGCGTGAGTGCCACGGCGCTGCCGCTCCTCGTGCTCGCGCTCACCGGCTCTGGCCTGGCGATGGGGATCGTCGGAGCCATCAACAGCGGGGCCGACTTCTTCATGGGCACGATCGCCGGTGCCCTGGCCGACCGCGGCGACCGGAAGAAGATGATGTTCGTCGCCGACCTGGGCCGGGCGATCTTCACGGCACTGATCCCGCTCTGCGACCTCCTCCATGGCCCGACCATGGTGGTGATCCTCCTCGTTTCGGGCCCGCTCGCGGTCTTTCGGGCGTTCTTCCGCGCCGGCTATCTCGCGTCCATGCCGAACCTCGTCGGCCGGTCCCAGCTGGCACGCGGCAACGGGATCCTGGAGACGGCCTTCTCGGCGTCGTTCATCGTGGGTCCGGCCCTCGCCGGGTTCCTCGTCACGGTCATCGGCCCGGGTCCGACCCTCGCGGTCGACGCGTTGTCGTTCGCGATCTCGTCACTCGGCTTGTTCCTGATCCGACGCGAGCTCAGGGCCCCGGTCGATCGCCCCGCGGCGCGGATCCTCGATGACATCCGCGAGGGATTCGTGTATGTCGCTCGGCACCCCGTCCTGCGCTCTCTCGTCCTGATGTTCGCCGTGACCGCGTCCGCCTTTGCGCCTCTCGGAGCGGCACTCACGTTCCGGATCGTGCGCGACCTGGGCGAGAGCCCGGCCGCCTTCGGACTCGCGCTCAGCGGCCTCGGCGTGGGGACGCTTGTCGGGTCGCTCTTCGCGTCGAGGCTCGGCCATGGCACGAACGTCGCCCGGGTCATGGTGCTGGCTGTCCTGCTGATGGGCGCGGCCTTCGTCGCCGCGGCCGCGATCGACTCGCTGCCCGCCATCGTCGCCCTGACCGCAGTCGCCGGCGCCGGCCAGGCGGCGCTCATCGTCGTCTACGTGAGCGTTCGCGCCGCGAACTCCCCGGACGAGCTCGTCGGGCGAGTCGCCAGTACGGCGCGGGTCATCTCTCTCGGCCTCATGCCGATCGGCAGCCTCGTCGGCGGCGTGCTGATCGACTCGGTGGGCGGCACGGGGACGCTGGCCGTCCTCGGCGCAGTGCTGTGCCTCATCGCGCTCGTCTTCAGCCAGGCGCGCGGGCTGCGCGCCGCCTCACTCGCGCCACCGCACCCGGGAGGGCCGGTCCTGCCGATCGCCGAGGGCCTCGAGGTCTGAGGGTCAGGCCGTGAGGTCCCGGTCCTCCATCTCCCAGGCGTGGTCCATCACGTGCTGGGCCGTCCGGCGCACGAGGAACTGGATCGGCCAGCTCCGGGCCGGCTTGCCCTCGGCGTTGTAGGCGCGGATCGCATCGAGATAGGCCAGTCGATGTGCGGCCAGGCCGCCCGCGGCGAGCACGGCATCGAACGGCGTCCGGACCTCGACCTTGCGCGAGAACTGGTCGGGCTCGTTGAGGATCACGTGGCGGATGATCTGGTCGCGGCTGCGCCCGGCGCTGCGGGCCCCGGGTCGGAGGTCAGCGGAGACGCGCCCGGCCACGTCGTCGAAGGTGGCCCATGCAGCACGCACGAGATCGAGCCGCCGCTCCAGGTCGGCCGTCGCGAGCACCTCGCGTTCGATCTGCGACGGCACGTGGGCGACGCCCCAGAAGTCGGTCGAGCTCGAGCCGAGGACCCGCTCGACGACCTCGACCGCGCGCTGTCGGGCGAACGCCGCCGCCAGGCCGGCTCGTTCGGCCACGCTGGCGTAGCGCGGGAGGTAGGACAGCAGCTTCTCGAGGGCGTCGTCCTCCGACGTCCCCCACCGATCGAGGCCGGGCCAGTCCATGGCGCCCGCCACGACCTTGCGCTTCTTGCCGACTTCGAGGATCACGCGGAGCGGATCGGCCATGGCCGACAGCCTACCCGTCGCGCCATCCAGCCACACGTCGCCGCGCATATACAGTCTTGACTTATATAAGCAACCACTTCTACCATGCGATTCGATGCACGCGTTCGACATCCTCGGCGACCCTGTCCGGCGGCGGATCCTCGAACTGCTCGCCGACGGCGAGCTGCCGTCGGGGGCGATCGGCTCGATCGTCCAGGCCGAATTCGGAATCACCCAGCCGGCCGTGTCGCAGCACCTCAAGGTCCTTCGCGAGAGCGGGTTCGCCACTGTCCGGCCCGACGGTGCCCGACGGCTCTATGCCGTCGAGTCGGCGCCGCTGCACGAGGTCGACGCCTGGCTCGACCCGTTCCGCCGCCTCTGGGAACAACGCCTCGACTCCCTCGCCACCGAGCTTGCGCGGGGCAAGCGGGAGCGGCGCCTCGGCGCCGCCACGGTCGACACGACGGAGAAGGAGCGCACCCCATGATCGACATCGCCCATCAGATCGAGGCGGTCCAGCGAGGGGTGGGGAGCGGCCGCCTGGACGCCGGTGAAGGACGCGCCATCCGTCTTCGGCGCGCGTACGACGCCCCGATCGAGGACGTCTGGGACGCCCTGACGTCTCCGGAGCGGATCGGCCGCTGGTTCCTGCCGATCAGCGGCGACTACCGGCTCGGCGGGCGATACCAGTTCGAAGGCAACGCCGGTGGTGAGATCCTCGTCTGCGAACGCCCTGAACGGCTGCGGGTCACGTGGGAGTACGGCGGTCCGGATGCCCCGGCGTCGGAGCTCGAGGTGAGACTGACCCCGGAGGGGGAGGCGAGGACGAGCCTCGAGCTCGAGCACATCGCGATCGTCCCCGACGAGATGTGGGCCCAGTTCGGACCGGGTGCCGTCGGCGTCGGCTGGGAGGGAGGACTGCTCGGGCTGGCCCTCCACCTGCAGGGGGAACGGCTGGACGATCCGGTCGCCTGGCAGCTGTCCGACGAGGGACGCGCGTTCAACACGCGGAGCAGCGTGGCCTGGGGGGTCGCGAATGAAGCGGCCGGGGCCGATCCCACGGCGGCAGCGACAGCCGTCGCGAACACGACGGCGTTCTACGCACCCGAGCCCGAGACGCCCTCCTGAGTCTCAGGCCTGGGCCAGGACCTGGCGCAGCTTCGCGGCGAACGCCTCGGGCTCGCCCGGCTGGCCATACTCGTTGCCGAGGAAGCCGGCGTGGCCGCCCGGGAAGCTGACCGGCGTCGAGCCGAGCCGCTCGGCGACCGCGAACGCGCCGCGGCCCGCCATCTGGCCCTCCGACTCCACTCCGGCGCCCAGGACGATCCGCGTCGCGGCCGCGCGCAGGGCATCGAAGTCCGGCTCGTACGACGTGCAGGACAGGATGTTCTGGCCCAGGAGTGGGTCGGTCCGGCTGCCGTCGTCGGCGGTGGGCAGCCCGAACATGGCCGGGTCCGGCGCCGGCTGGCCGGCGTCGTCCGGCCCGAACGGGCCCGTGTGGCTGACGGTCACGATGAACCGGGCCATGCCGGCCCCGAAGCCGCTCCGCTCGTACGTGTCGTGGACCGCCTTGCAGGCCGCCAGGGCGGCCTCGCGATCGGGCAGGATCGACGCGAGCGGCGGCTCGTGGGCGACGAGCGTCCGGACCTGCTCCGGGTGCTTCGCCACGAGGGCGAGCGCGTTCACCGCGCCACCGCTGCTGGCGAAGAGGTCGACCGGGCCTGCGCCCAGCGCGGCGATGATCCGATGGAGGTCATCGGCGTGCTCGTCCGGCGTGGACGGGCTGGTCGGGTCGACCTTCGAGCTGCGCTCGACGCCGCGCGGGTCGCAGGTGACCACCGTGCGGTCGGGGAAGTGGCCGGCCAGCGTCCCGAAGCCACCCGCGCCCATCGGGGATCCGATGAGGAAAAGGGGAGAGCCTGCGGACTCGGCCGGCCGGATGTCGTAGGTCAGGCTGGCGCCGGGCACGTCGAGCGTGTGCGTCGCCGGCTTGGTCAGCGTGGTCACGCCGGCACTCCTTCCGCAAGGATGGCGTCGATCTGGCCGACGGCCTCGGTGATGCCCGGCTCCATGCCCATGGCGAGGAGCTGTTCCATCGCCGCCGCGCTCGCGAAATGGCCCTCGATGGACATCCGGGTCCGGCCGGAGGCGATCGGCTCGATCGTCACGTGCGAGGTCGTGCCGGGGAAGTCCGGGTTCAGCGTGCCGTCGTCGTTCGCGAATCCGTCCCGGAAGACGAGCCGGCGCGGCGGATCGACCTCGAGGACGTCCCAGAACCCGCGGGGCTGATCGCCGGTCGGCCCGGTCATGTGGTACTCGACGCGCCCGCCCGGGGCCAGGTCGTGGGCGGTGACGGTCGCCGGGTAGGCCGGCGGGCCCCACCAGCGCTCGAGCTGGCGCGGATCGGCCCACAGCTCCCAGACGCGCGCTGGCGACGCCTCGAACTCGGCGATGACGGTCAGGGTCAGGGCAGTGGCGTCCTTGCGGACGGCGGTGACGGTCATGCGTCGGTCTCCTCGCTGCTGTTGATGAGGTCGGTCATGCGCTCGACGCGTCCGCGCCACAGCGCCTCGTAGTGATCGAGCAGGCCGCGCGCCAGGCGGAGCCCCTCGACGTTGGTCTGGACGACCTTGCGGCGGCCGGTCCGCGCCTTGGTGACGAGGCCGGCCCGCTCGAGTACGGCGATGTGCTTCTGGACCGCGGCGAAGCTCATCGGGTAGTGCCCGGCCAGCTCGGCCACGCCCTCCCTCCCGGCCAGCGCCCGCAGGACGATGTCGCGCCGCGTGGCGTCCGCCAGTGCGGCGAAGACGGCGTCCGGGTTGAATGTGGACTGCATGGATACAACCATACGGTTGTATCCCGCGCCTGTCAAGCGGTACCTCACACCTTGTGCGTCAAGGACGGTTGGTAAGTCGCTGAGTGACCTAGGCTTGCCTTGACGCTCCGCCATCGGGCTCGCAACATCAGCGAGGCGCGAAGAAGCACACTTGCAGAGGGGGCGATACGGTGGCAGTTCTCGATGGAGCGGTGTCTGCGATCAAGCGCGTGGCCGGCGCGGTCGCCCGGTTACTGCCAGAGCCGCCCTCGACGGAGTCCGAGCGACCCGACATCGACGGCAAGCGCAGGGCCGACCTGGATCCCGAGGACCTTCGCCGGGTCCAGCGTGCCGAGAAGCAGGGTAAGGGCGGATACCGATAGGGCCGTTGCGTCAGGCCGCGCCGCTCCAGCGCCTTCGCAGTCCGTCGGCACAAGGGACATCAGACCGGCAGCTTCGCCCAGGTAGTGGAGAGCGACCTGCTGACGCACGAACACGTCGTTGGTCTGGCACCAGCCTTGAGGACCGGGGCTGGTCTAGAGGCGACGAACGCCCGGAACGCGTCCCAGTCGTGGTTTGACCAGAACGCCTTGCGAAAGATCTCCGCGTGCTTCGCGAAGTCGGGATCGATGCCGTCGGAACGCGCCGCCTCCTTGAGCGCCCGCCCGACATGGAAACGAGGAACTCGAGCCACGAGTGACCGGTCTCGTCGGACGCGAGGCCGGTCCGCCAGGGCATCAAACCCTTGGCCGGGTCATCGCCGCCGACCGCGATGAGGACCGCGCCGCCACGTTCGTCGCGGTTCCAGTTCGAGTCGTAGTCCTCCGCGCCATGCGCCCGGAGGTTCAGGAGCTTCGAGTCGAGGATCAGGATGCGCGGGCATCGTGTCGGCGCGAGCGCCTTGTCGATCGCCGTCCCGAACAGGTCGGTGTCGGTGTCGGTGTCGGTGTCGGATCGGCCGCGGTCGCGCTTGTCATCGTGCCGACTGTGCCGGACGGCTGTGACAGGTTCCATGGGACAAAGGTCAGGACTTACCAACCGTCCTTGGCGCACGAGCCTCACACCGGCTCCATCGCTACTCTGACGGCATGCTCAGCCTGTGGCCGTGAGGCCGGACCGGGTCAGGATCGGGATCGTCGGTTGCGGCGATGTGGTCCACCGCCATTACCTCCCGGCGCTCGCGTCGCTGGCCGATGTCGTCACGCTCGCGGCCGTCGCGGATCCCCGGGAGGGAGCGGGGGAGGGCGTGGCGGCCGCCGCGGCTGCATGGTCGCCCGGCACGCTGGTCTTCCGCGACGTCGCCGCGATGCTGCGCGAGAGCCGGCTGGACGCGGTCTTCAACGTGACGCCTGCACCGAAGCACGGCGCCGTGAACCGGGCGCTCCTCGAGGCCGGTGTCGCGGTCTACAGCGAGAAACCGATCGCCGCGAGCGTCGCCGAGGCCGGCGACCTGATCGATCTGGCCACGGCCCGTGGTGTCGCCTTCCTGTGTGCCCCGGGGTCTGCGGTCACGAACCGGATGCGCTGGCTCCGCGAGCTCGCCCGTTCGCATCGCCTCGGCGCGCCGACGCTGGCGGTCGCCCACCACGCCGACCGCGGTCCTGCCGCATGGGACGAATACACCGGTGACCCGACCCCGTTCTATCGCGAAGGTGTCGGGCCGGTGTTCGACCACGGGGTCTATCGGCTCCACGAGATGACCGCCGTCCTGGGTCCGGTCCGGCGGGTCCAGGCGATGGGCTCGCTCGCCCTGCCGACCCGCCGGGTGCGCGGAGGACCGCTGGCCGGCAAGACCATCGAGGTCACGACCCTCGACCACGTCCTCATCCACCTCGAGTTCCGATCCGGGGCGCTCGGCCAGCTATTGGCGAGCTTCGCCACGGCCGACACGCTGGCCCCGTTCCTCGAGATGCACTTCGAACACGGCGTCGTGTCCTTCGGCGGCAAGTCCTGGGAGCCGGATGCGCCGGTCATGGTCTACGACGCGACCGACCCTTCGACCGAGGAGTGGAAGCCGGCCCTGGACCTGCCGCGCGACGGCGACGGCGTCGTGGAGATGGGCGCCCGCCACTTCATCGCCTGCCTCCTCGGGAAGGAGAGGCCGGTTCTCACCGCAGAGCACGCGCGGCACGTCCTCGACGTGATCATGGAGGCCTACGCCTCCATCGCCGACGGCCGGCTGCACGAGGTCGAAACCACGTTCGCGCAGACGGGAACATGACGGCTCCTGTCACGTTCCAACCCGACGATCGACGGGGGGACGCGCGAGGGAGGGACATGACCGTCATCGACTGGCTGCTCGACGCCGATCCCTCGATCCGCTGGCACGTGATGCGCGACCTGACGGACGAGCCGGCGGAGGTGGTCGCCGCCGAGCGGTCCAGGGTGGCGACCGATGGCTGGGGCGCCCGGCTGCTCGCTCTCCAGGCACCGGACGGCCTGTGGGCCGGCAACGCGTTCTCGCAGGACTACACGGACACGTTCCACGTCCTGGAGCTCCTGCGGCGGCTCGGACTGGATCCGGAGAGCGAGGAGGCCCGAAGGGCTGTCGGTCTGGTCCGCGAGCACGTCACCTGGGGCGACGGAGCCTGGTGGAACCCGCCCTGGGCCGACAAGGGGTTCTTCGAGGGCGAGGTCGAGCCCTGCATCAACGGCAACGTGGTCTCGACCGGGGCGTACTTCGGGGTGGACATGAGCCAGCTCGTCGAACGGCTCCTCGGCGAGCAGCTCCCGGACGGCGGCTGGAACTGCGAGGTCGAGAACGGCGCGACCGTGTCGTCATTCGGAACGACGATCAACGTCCTGGAGGGCCTGCTCGAGCACGAGCGGGCGATCGGCGGGTCGGCCGTGGTGGCCGAGGCGCGCCGCCGGGGCGAGGCGTACATGCTCGAGCGCCGGTTGCTCCGCCGGAAGTCGACCGGGGAGGTCATCGACCCGAGCTGGCTCCGGTTCTCGTTCCCGACCTGGTGGCACTACGACGTGCTGCGCGGGCTCGATCACCTGCGCTCCGCCGGCGTCACGCCCGACGAGCGGATGGCCGAGGCGATCGGTGTCGTCGACGGCAACAGGGACGGGGAAGGCCGCTGGCCGCTCCAGCGCGTCCACGAGGGCAAGATCGACATCGAGATCGAGGCGGGGGAGGGGCAGCCCAGCCGGTGGATCACGCTCGGAGCGCTCCGGGTGCTCGACTGGATTCGAGCCAGCAAGGCAGACTTGTCGGCGTCATGACCTATCCGAAAGACCCCCGGGTCGATGAGTACATCGACGCACTGCCGTCCTGGCAGCAGGCGATCTGTCGGGAGATCCGCGACCTGGTCCATGCGGCCGATCCAGCGATGACGGAGACGATCAAGCGCTCCGTTCAGCCGTACTTCGTCCTGGACGGCACTGTGGCGGCGCTCCTGGCCGCGAAGGATCACGTCAATGTGTTCCTGTACGACCCGCTCGTGGCCGACCCGGAGGGCATCATCACGGCCGGCCAGGGCAACGAGACGGCACGCCAGATCTCCGTCCGCGAGGGCGAACCGATCAACACCGGTGCCCTGACCGCGATGGTCCGCGAGATCGCGGCGCACAACCGCGCAGGAGGCTGGCGGAAGCTGAAGGCGGCTCTCTAGCGCATCGACGGGCCGACACCGCGCGCCTCGGGTCAGGTCGTCGACCCGAGGTGCGGGGCAACCTCCGCGGCCACGCGCTCGAGCTGGTGCACCTCATCCTTCAACGGCCAGAGCACCACGCGCTCCAGGCCGACGCGCTGGTAGCGCCCCAGGAGGTCCAGGCAGGCGGCCGGCGAGCCGATGGGGAGACGACCCTCGACCTCCTCGATCGGACGGCGGAGCATGCCGCTCAGCTGCCCGGTGACGGCCCGTGCTTCGGCCTCATCGTCGGTCACGTACGTCCAGGTCGTCGCCATGGTGCGCCGAAAGGTCGAGGGGTCCCGGCCCTCCGTTTCGAGCATTCCACGGAGGGTCTCCCACGCCGCCGCGAACGATCCGGGGGTCGTGTTGTAACCGGACGCCAGCCATCCGTCGCCGAGTCGCACCACCCGGCGCAGCCCTGCTGCCGACCCCCAGCTGCCGATCCAGATCCGTGGCCCTCCCGGTTGCCCGGGGAGGGGCGACATGGTGACGCCGGTCGTGTCGTAGTAGCGCCCGACGAACGGCGGCAGGTCGGGATCCCACAGGGCGCGCATGGCGGCGACGGCCTCGTCGAAGCGCACCCAGCGCTCGGTGAACGGGATGCCGGCGAGCCTGTAGTCGGCCTCGGACGATCCGGGTCCCAGGCCGGCGTCGAGGTGGCCTCCCGACAGCAGGTCGATCGCACCGAGCGTCTTCGCGAGGGCGAACGGGCCGCGGACGACCGGGAGCGCGACGGTCGTCATGAGCCGGACCCCGGGCGCCGCCGCGACGACGGTCGCGAGGGCGGTCGGGCCGTCGAGCCAGGGCCGGCCGTACACGAGATGGTCGTTGGCCGAGATCGTCCCGAAGCCCAGCCGCTCCGCGGCCGTCGCGACCGTCATGACCCTGTCGAGCGTGACCGGCTCTTCGCCCCAGCCGAGCTGGGGAAGGTGAACGCCGAACTGCACCGGGCGGCCCTCGTGCCGATGGGTCCCGGACGACCGATCCGGGGGAGCGATCGTCGCCGTCGTCCGAGTCTACGTCAGGGGCTGGATCGATCTCGGCCCGGCCGAAGCGGATGGCCGTCGGCCCGCTCCGGACCGAGACGGCCTGCTCGCAGCATCGTCACCCGGCGGAGGTCTACGCGTCGATGGAGCCATGCAGGTGCCATCTGGCGGCACAACAGGTAGAACGGCACTGTCCGGGGCAGCGCGACCCACACAACGTGAGGTGGATACCGGAACGCGATCGGCTCGGCCCGATCGGCGAAGCGACGACTTGGCTCGCGGCTTGCTTGCCTGTGCCGAAGTCGCGGGTCCCTGCTCACCGGGAATGCCATGACGATCGACGTCGACACGACCAACTACTACCGCATCCTCCAGGTCGACCCGCTCGCGGAGTACGCCGTCATCCGCGCTGCCCATCGGGCCCTCGCGGCGGTGCACCATCCGGACGTGGGCGGGCTCGAGTCGGACATGGCGGCCCTGAACGTCGCCTGGACGGTCCTGTCCGATCCGGTCAAACGGGCGGCCTACGATCACGACCGTCGTCTCCGGCAGGGTGGCGAACGATACAGCCCGGATGTGACTGTCCCGGCCGAGCATCACCAGGGATCGATCATCGACTTCGGACGGTACGCCGGGTGGTCCATCCCCGAGATCGCGCTGACCGATAGTGACTACCTCGAATGGCTGATCCGCACGCCCAACGGCCGGCGATACCAGGTCGAGGTCGCTGAAGCGCTCGCGCATGCGGAGCCGACGGCAGCCGCGGAGGCGCAGCCCCATACCGGCTGGTTCCACCGCAAGGCGGGTTGACGGGGCGGGGAGCATGATGCGGTCGCCCCCGCGACTCGGATCCGCCGCCCGCATACTGGCGCCGACTGTCAGACGGCATGGAGGAGACACCCGATGGCGAACCTGGTCGTCCATTTCGAGATCCATGGAACCGAGCCCCAGCGCCTCATCGACTTCTACTCGGACCTGCTGGGCTGGAAGTTCAGCCAGTTCGGCGAGGCGCAGTACTGGTCGATCTTGACGGGGGAGGGCGCGATCGGGAACGTCGCCGGGAGCGCCGGGCACGGGATCAATGGCGGCCTCAACCTGCGCCAAGGCCCCAGGCCGGAGATCGGAGCGCCGGTCATGGGCTGCAACTTCGTTGTGGGCGTGGATGACGTGGACGGCCTGATGCGCCGGGGCATCGAGCTCGGCGGGACGGAGGCCGTCGCGGCCGCAGACATGCAGGGCGTCGGCCGCCTGGGCTACCTGCTCGACCCGGACAACAACGTGTTCGGCCTCATCTCGTCCACGATGTCCGACGGCACGACCGGCATGGGCGGCGGCGCCTAGGGTCCGTGGCGCAGCCGATCGAGGCTTGACGAGCGACCTGCGAGTCGTCGACAGTCACACCAGGCGCCTGCCGAGCGATCGGCACCCAGGGCGTCGGCGGATCATGGAGGTTCGGACCATGAGCGACGACAGCAACCCCGTGCTCGACGGCATCGACAAGGTCGAGGAGACCTTCAAGGGCGCGTACGAGCGCGGCGAGCGATTGGGCCAGGAGACCGGCATCACGCCCGGCTGGGCGAACGCCGCCTATGACGAGGACCCTGAGCTCGCGAAGTCCGCCGCGGACGACTGGGACCGGGGCGATCACGCCAAGGCCGTCGGCAAGTTCCTGCATGCCACCGGCGAGTCGATCGTCGATGGCGTGAGCGGCTTCATCGATGGCGTCACAGGCCACGTGGACGCCGAGGCGCCGCCGGCGTTCGACATCCCGAGCACCGAAGAGGTCTCGATGTCGTATTCGTCAGTGGCCCACGACGACCCGCCGCCTCCTGCGCCCGAAGGGGAGTAGCCCGCAGCGGCATCCACGGCTGGTTACTGGCGGATCGGCTGTGTGACCGTCGCGAACAGGCGGACCCTCGTCGGCGTCATCGGTATGGCCGCGCGGACGCAGGAAAGGTCGAACCGTCGAAGAGCGCGCGGCCGCCCAACGGCTCCCGGAGGTGAACCGAGTAGTAGATGCCGGTCAGGTAGCCGCCCACCTCCGGCAGGGAGCCGAGGACGTGCGGGTACGGCTGGGACGGACAATGGGCGGCGGCCGTGGGTGTCATCACCACCTGGATCGTGACCGTCTCGGACGTGTATGAAACGGTCACGTCGAACCAGTGGCCGGCGCCATTCGTGATGCACGTCGGGTAGTCCACCTCGATCGGGACGACCGTCGTGGTCATCGCCGTCCAGGGCTCGAAGGCCTGACCGGCGTACCCCTGGTTCAACCGCCACGAGACCGACGTCCCGGGCAGTGGCATCGCAGACGGACCGACAGGGCCGGACGCAAGGAGCGCCCAGGCGGCGACGGCGAGCGCCACGACGGTCGTCACCCCGAGTGCTGCGCGCTTCATTCGATCGGTCATCGGGTCCTCCCGGCGGCGCGATCCCGCGATCGGGTCGGGCGCCGCCTCCATGACTGTCGCACGGCGGTCTCGGTGCGCAATGACCCGCTGGTCCCAACCTCGTCGGGTCCGGTCGGCATTCGTCCGAGGACCATCGGCGGCAGGCTGACGAGCTTCTCGGCGAAGGGCGTCACGCTCCTCCAGGCACGGGCCGAACGGCCGTAGGGCATCGAGGCGCTCTTCCGGGACGACTCCGGGAACTGGTTCGGCCTCACCCGACCCAAGTGGCTCGGGCAGCCGTCGTCCAGCCCGACGCTTGGGCCTCGTCGGCCGTTGGAGAATGTCCACGCGGGCGCGTCATGGTTCGACATGGGCGGGGGAGCGGCAGCCCAGCCAGTCGCAAGGCTTGCCGGCCCGTCGTGATCGGCCCGCGGGTCCTGGCGTAGGCCCCTACGCGGCCGCCGGGGGTGCCGGCTCGAACGCCTCATGGCCGGCGCGCCAGATATGCTCCCGGTCGATCGACGCGTCGTCTCCGATGGTCGGCATCGTCGTCGATCCAGAGCCCTCCGAGTGGGGACACATCCCGGGACGGCTTCGACCGGCAGGGTTCGATCGATCCGCTGGGCCAGGGCCACGATGATCCCCTCAGGGCCGCGCACGTACGCCATGCGCCAGATGTCCTCGTACTGGCCGATGCCACCGACCAGGCCGTAGCCGTCCGCGGCGAGCCGGTCGACGATCGCCTGGAGGTCGTCCACTTCGAAGCACACGTTGCGCAGCCCCAGTTCGGTCGACATGGCCCGGGGCGAGCCGGGTTCGTGGTCGGGCCGGCTGAAGCTCGACAGCTCCAGCTTGGTCCCACCGTCGGGCAGGAACAGCGTCACGACCTGGGAACGCGAGTTCGGGATGCCGATGACGGTGTCGACGAACGCACCCTCCATCGACGCCCGTCCCTCGATCTCCAGACCAAGCCCGACGAAGAACGCGGTCACCAGGTCGAGGTCCGCCACCGTGATGCCGATGTGGTCGAAGCGTTGGATGCGCGGCATGAGCCCTCCTATCTGGTCCGTCACGTTACCCTGCGACGATGAAACCGCGGGTCTTCCTGGGGTCGTCCACCCAGCAGTCGAAGCTGCTGACCGCGATCGCCCGCGGGTTGGACGACATCGCCGACGTCGACGCCTGGACCAATGTGTTCAATCCGGGCGTGTCCACCCTCGATCGGCTCGTGGAGCTCACCGGCCAGGTGGACTTCGCGGTGTTCGTGTTCGGCCAGGACGACTGGACCTCGAAGGGCGCGACTCCTGCTCCGGACGCGGGACAGGCGGCCCCGCGCGACAACGTCGTCTTCGAGGCCGGGCTGTTCGGCGGTGCCATCGGCATGCGCCGGACGTTCATCCTCCATGCGCGAGGAGCGAAGCTGCCCACGGACCTGCTTGGCATGACCTCGATCCGGTACGACCCGGATACGACCCCGGCCATCGTCCGCGACATCAATCAGCAGATCCGCAAGGCGATCGATGCCGAGGGCCGGCTCAGCCGGCTCGAGGGCCAGTGGTGGCAGCTGTCGCTCACCGCGCGGACCGAGCTCGAACCATCGGCGGTCTCGCTGCTGCGCATCACCCGCGACCGGGCCGGCGCCCTCGAGATCAACGGCCGGTCCTGGGACGCCGACGGCACGTTGTCCGCCCGCTACTGGAGCGAGGCGACGAAGGAGCGGGTGGATCCGGCGGGCATCTTCTACTCCTTCAGGGGCGAACGTCCGCGCCATCCGGACGCCCCGGAGATCGAAGGGACCGGCGAGATCAAGCTCGAGTCGGTCGATCGCGCCAACGGCTACTACCTGAGCCGCTCGGACGGGGTCAACGCCTACCACGCGAAGACCTCGGGCATCTACCTCCGCGCCGACCCGGGCGACCTGGCGGTCCTCGACGGCGACGATCCCGACGCCCGCTCGGCTCTCATCGGTCGGCGGCTCGACCAGTGGAAGGCCGCCCTGAACGCCTGAACACGACGGACCCGGCATCGTGTCAGGCGTCGGGCTCAGGCTCCTCCATGCGCTCGAGAAGGGCGATCGTCGTCGCCCAGCTGCGGATGGTCATCGACCTGTAGGCCGGCGTCCCCATGATCTTGTTGAGGCGGCTCTTCGTCCGTTGTGCGCTCACCCGCTGCGAGTAGATGACGCCGGTTCCGGGCCACACCTCGTCGACGCCGGGCCGCGGATCGAAGACCTTCATCGCAGTCGCCGCGTCGATGCCCATGAGGAAGATCGCGTCGGAGTGGTAGGTATCCGGCTCGTCGCCGAACCCCATCGGCCGATCGCGGACGACGGCCCGCAGCTGAGCGAGCGTCAGGACGAGGACCGCGATCAGCTCGCTGTCGAGCTTGAAGGTCTTCGGGAGCGCCTCCTCGAGCTCGCGCTTGATCGCGGCGGCCGACTGGTCCGAGCTCAGGATCACGTTGCCGCTGGCGATGTACGTGGAGACCTTCGTGTGGCCGTGCGACTCGAGGAGCTCGCGCAGCGCGCCCATCGGCACCTTGTTCCGGCCGCCGACGTTGATCCCGCGGAGGAGGACGAGGTACCGGGTCATCTCGCGCTTCCCAGGCTCGCGCGGGCGCGAGCGAGCCTCTCGCCCCGAAGGCCGACGCAGTCGAGCGCCCAGAACGTGTCCGCGTAGACGAGCGCGCCGCGCATCCAGGGCTCCCACCCCGGGAGCGCGACGGCCTGGCAGGCAGGAGCGGGGATCCGGGCTGACGGCGCCGTCACGCCCAGCTCGGAGGCCGGTCTCCAGCCGAGTCGTGCGTAGTAGGCGGGGTCGCCTTCCAGGAACATCGCGGGGACGCCGGCGCGATTCGCCTCGGCCACGGCGTGGGCGACGAGCGCCCGGCCGATCCCCAGGCGCTGCCACCCCGGCACGACCGACAGGGGGCTGAGGACGAGCACCTCGACCAGTCGCGCCTCCGCGTCGATCCACCCTCGGGTGAGCCTGACGTGTCCGACCACCAGGTCATCGACGAGGGCCACGTAACCGGTGCTGTCGGAGCGCTGGGCCAGCGCTTCCTCCAGGGCGACGACCTCGGGCTCCCCGTCGAAGGCAGGGCCGATCACATCGCAGACGGCTGCGTCGTCCTCGTGCACCTGGCGGCGGATCGTGACGTCGGCGGGGGAGTTCATCGATGAGAAGGGTATCGCCGAGGTCGCACGCACAACGCGGGCCGCCTCGGTGGCGCTACGCTGCGCGTAAGGAGGCATCGTGAAGCTTCTGCTCACGTCCGGGGGCGTCACGAACACGAGCATCCGCGACGCGCTGGTCGACCTGCTCGGCAGGCCGATCGGCGACTCCACGGCGCTGTGCATCCCGACGGCGCAGTGGGGCCACCCGATGTGCGGCCCGACCTCGGCGCGGGGATTCGTCAGCGGCATCCCCCCGTGGGGTGGCCTGACGTCCCTGGAGTGGAAGTCGGTCGGTCTCCTCGAGTTGACGGCCCTGCCCACGATCGGCGCGGAGCGCTGGGTCCCCTGGGTCCGAGAGGCCGACGTCCTGCTCGTGGACGGCGGCGACGCGACGTACCTGTGCCACTGGATGCGAGCGTCCGGGCTCGCGGACCTCCTGCCGTCGCTGCCTCACACGACCTGGGTGGGGGTGAGTGCCGGGAGCATGGTGATGACCCCGCGGATCGGCGACTTCTTCGTGGAGTGGCCGTCCGCGCCGGACGACCGCACGCTGGGGATCGTCGACTTCGCGATCTTCCCGCACCTCGACGTCTTCCCGACGAACACACTCCCGGCGGCACAGCGCTGGGCGGCCGACATCGGCGGCACTGCCTACGCCATCGACGACCAGACCGCCATCCGGGTCGTCGATGGCCGAGTCGACGTCGTCTCCGAGGGGACCTGGAAGCTGCTCGGCGAGTAGATCACCGACGGACCACCGGATCGAGACTCATCGGTAGCGGAAGCAGGGCCACCGGGCATCAAGGTTCGCGGGGCTCATCGCTTCCCGAACCCGGGGATGGCCGTCGCCTGTTTCATCCACGACGCGACCTGGGGTTCGTCGAGGTCGTCCAGTGACTCGAGATCCACGCCGCGCGAGTCCTTGCCCATCCCGATCGGCGTGACCGGCGGTACGGGCGTGAGTGACGTGCCGCGCCCGAACGTGAGCTTGACGTGGCCCTCGAAACCGCCGCACGAGAAGCACCATCCGTCGCCGACGCCATAGAACGCCATGCCCCACTTCACGGCACGCTTCAGGCCCGGCAGCGTCTCGGCCGCCAGGGCATCGACGCGTTCGGCGATGGAGCGTTGCGGCTGCGGCAGGCTGCCGATGTAGGCGAAGACCGGCTTGTCACCGACCGCGGCCTTCGCCGGGCTTGCCCTGCCGGTCATGGCGGCCGGTAGGGACGTGAGGACGTTGCGTTGCGCGGGCGTCTTGCCTTCCGTTGTCAGGCGGCGTCATCGTTGACTCCTTGCGACATCGATCGGGAGGAGTGGGTGTTCGAGGGGGACTCCTCACGACGCCCAATGTGCCACACCGGCCCCGAGGCGTCATCATCGAACCGACACCATGGAGGCACGCGTGACGATCCTCACCTATCGCCCGGCAGGGCGGGCGACACTCGGCCGCGGGGATGAGTGACGTGAACGAGCAGACCATGTCCGGCGACACGCGGATCGATCGCTGGTTGTGCGCCGTGCGCCTCGTCAAGACCCGGCCCATGGCGACCCAGCTGTGCGAAGGCGGGCACGTCCGCGTCAACGGCAACCCGGCAAAGCCGTCGACGAAGGTTCGCGCCGGTGACGTGGTGCATGCGCTGATCGCCGAACGTGAGCGGATCGTCGAAGTCGTGCGGCCGATCGAATCGCGTGTCGGTGCACCGGCTGCCGCCATCTGCTATGTCGACAACAGCCCAGCGCCCGTCATCAGCGAGGTCGCGCCCGGCATCAAGGTGGTCCGTGGCGAGGGCCGGCCGAGCAAGCGTCTTCGCCGCGAGCTCGAACGGATGCGGCAGTCCCCGCGCGACCGACGGTGAAGCCTGGCGGGGACCGCGTCAGCGGGTCGACGCAGTCGGCGGCGCGAGGCCACAATCGGGTGTCGTGCAGAGCTCGAGCCTCAATTCGGTCAGACCCTCGGCCAGCGGTGTGAAGCCGAGCGAGCCACCGAACGAGCGACTCGTCACCCCGGCAGGGATGCCGCGGACGAGAACGACGCTGCCGGAGTCGCCTCCGTCCACCTGGACGGTCGAATGGACCATGCAGGCGAAATAGGAACCGTCATAGGTCGGCGAGACAAGGTTCTCGCCCTTCTGCTCAACGGTCCCGGTCCGGTAGGAGTTGCGACCGTCCATCTCGACAGGGTCGCCGATGGCGATGTCGGCGCAGGCGAGCGCCTTCGTGTCCGGGCCGAGGACACGATAGCCGCCCACGCCCAGGTCGATGACGTTGAGATGGCCCCAAGGGATGCGGTCTGGGGCGACCACCACGTAGTTCATGTCCGACGCGTGGCATGTGTGACCGGCATACGCGCAGGTCGGGTCCTTGGCCTCGGGGCCGACGACGCCCTGTCCCGGGATGACCACCCCCTCGCCGCCGCAGTGCGGGGACGATGTGAGCACGATCGTGTCGTCGAGCCGGGCATACACGCCAGCCGAACAGTAGCCCGGGATCTGCTGGCCGGCGAGGACCGGCGGATCGTACAGCGGGGTGGTGCGGTGCGCCGTTGTGATCGTGGTCACGCCCCAGAAGACGGCGATCCCGAGCACGATGCCGGCGAGCGCGACGATGAGGAGCCGACGAGCGCGGATCAGCGGGCTGGTCCGGGTGGCTGGCATCATCGATCTCGTTCTCGACTGCGGCGGGTCGCCGAGCGTGGCCCCGTACATCGATCATCTGGGGCGATCGCGGATGGCCCAACGCTGTTGACCGCTGAATGTCCGTCGGTGCCACGCTCCTGCGGGCACGGCCGACGGTGGCGGACCCTTGCGAACCTGTTCACGGCATCCATCGTCCGCGCCTGAACTACGCCGCGCAATGGCTCATTTAGGGCCCACTGAACCCGTGCTTCGTCGGAACGTAGAGGGCTCCACCGGTCCCTGGTCGGGCGGACTCCCTGCGCTACTGGGCCGCCGAGGACGGCAGTACGTAGCCGCAGGCCACCCAGACTCGAGGGAGACTGGCGTCCCAGCCGCCCCAACCGCCACCGGCGATCTTCCAGACCTGGTCGGTCCGGGCGACGACCTTGCCGCTTCGATCGAGGATCTCGACCTCACTCCCCGACTGCCGGCCGGTGTCGCCGGGGAGCCACATGACCGGGTACCGCTGGTCGGGGTTGCGGCCATTGGGATCGTGCTCGATGACCGCGGTCCCGTAGGTCGGATCGGTCACCAGCTCACCGACGATGAAGTCGGTGTAGCAGCCGGTGTACGAGCTCGCGGTATTACCGGGGATGCCGCCCGGCCCGGTCAGGATCGTCACCGCCGACCCGCGCAGGCCGACGACAGCGACGCCTACGGCGAGACCGAGGGCGAGGGCCAGGCCGAAGAAGAGAACCACGAGCACGCGGCGGGTCCCGGGTGTACTGGTCATCTTGATCCCTTCATCGCCCCGATCCGGACTTGTGCACCAGAGGTCGTCGAAACCCAGGGGAGCGAACGCCTCGCCCACTCATGACATCAAGCGTCAGGCCGACCCAGGCCCCGCGCAATAGGCCGTTCGTCGCTGCCCTGCTCAACCGGCGGCGTCCGCGCGCGTACACTGCGAATTGACTCGGCACTGACTCGAGGCCGGGGGAGGGGACGGCTGAGCGATGCACCTCTATCAGGGCACGAGCGATCAGTTCATCGCCGACGCTGTGCAGGCGCGGCTCGCGAACCAGCTCGCCGATCGCTTCTTCCAGGAGTTCCGCTACCGGCCGGCGCCGTCCGAGGTGACGTCCTGGCGCAACTCACTCGGCGCGATGGCCCAGGTGCTGCAGCTCGGCGACCTCAAGGACCAGGGGATCCTCATCGAGCTCAAGCTGCCACTGTCGTCGAAGCGGCTGGACGTGCTGATCACCGGATCGAACCCGACGACCGGTGACGCAGCTGTCGTCATCGAGCTCAAGCAGTGGACCGAGGTCGGCCGGTCGAACATCACCGACTGCGTCGCCGTCGACTTCGGCGGTCGCGAGGTTGACCATCTGCACCCGTCGCGCCAGGTCGCCCAATACCAGCGCTACCTGCTCGACACGCACCCGGCGTTCACGGATGGCGGTGTCGCCCTGGATGCCTGCGCGTACCTCCACTACGCCCAGTACGACCCGAAGTCGCCGCTCTACCACGCGGACTTCGCAACGCTCCTGGCCACGAACCCGTCCTTCGCCGGCGATCAGCTCGACGCCTTCACGGCGTTCCTCGACGCGCGAGTCGCCGGGCCCGACGACGGCTCGATCCTGGACAAGGTCGCAACGTCCGAGTTCCGCCCGCACAAGCGCCTGCTCGACCATGTCGCCCGAGTCATCAGGAACGAACCCGTGTTCACGCTCCTCGACGAACAGCAGGTCGCCTACAACGCGATCATGGATTCGGTCCGCGTCGCCGGCCAGAACCAGCACAAGGTGGCGTTCATCGTCGCGGGCGGGCCCGGCACCGGGAAGTCCGTCATCGCGGTCAACCTCGTCGCGGAGATGGCGGCCCTGGGCCTCCGGACGCTGCATGTCACGGGCTCCAAGGCCTTCACGGAGAACCTGCGCAAGCTCGTCGGCGGTCGTGCTGGCGTGCTGTTCAAGTACTTCCGCGACACCGCCAACGTCGGCGAGCCCATGGACGTCGTCATCCTCGACGAGGCCCACAGGATCCGGACCGTCAGCACGAGCCGCTTCACGCCGGCCAAGGCCCGATCCGGCAAGGCCCAGATCGACGACATCCTCGACGCCAGCCGCGTCTCGGTCTTCTTCATCGACGACCTCCAGGTCGTGCGGCCCGGCGAGGTCGGCAGCACGGATCTGATCCGTGAGGCAGCGGCCAAGCGCTCGCTCGAGGTCCGCGAGTTTGAGCTCCAGGCGCAGTTCCGCTCGAACGGCTCCGATTCGTTCATCCAGTGGGTCGACAACACGCTCGAACTCGGCCGCACGCCGCAGGTGCTCTGGCCGATGGACGACGACTTCGATTTCCGGATCGTCGGTTCGATCGGCGAACTCGACCACCTCATCCGGGCGCAGGCAGCCGATGGAGCGACCGCACGGCTCGTCGCCGGCTTCTGCTGGCCCTGGTCCGACCCGGACCAGAACGGCAACCTCGAGCCCGACGTCAGGGTGGGGGAGTGGTCGATGCCCTGGAACGCCAAGTCCGAGGCGCGCAAGCTCGGCCCGGGCATCCCGAAGTCGGACTTCTGGGCGAGCGCACCCGAGGGGATCGACCAGGTCGGCTGCGTCTACACGGCGCAGGGCTTCGAGTTCGACTACGTCGGCGTGATCTTCGGCCCCGACCTCGTCTACCGGCCGATGGAGCGCGGCTGGCAAGGCCGCCGCGACCAGTCGAACGACCGCATCGCCAGCCGCGGCGTGACCGACGAGGAGTTCACCGCATTCGTCAAGAGCACCTACCGCGTCCTGCTGACCCGCGGCCTCCGCGGCTGCTACGTCTACTTCATCGACGCCACCACCCGCGACTTCTTCCTGACTCGGACCGAGCAATCTAGCTTCCGGTTGGGGAGGGTGGCCGAGACACCCACCCCGTACAAGCCCTCCCTGTCCGAACACTCGACGGATGCCCGGAGGGGACCATGAGTGTTGTTGAGATGGCCTCGACCGTTCGAGCGTTCGAATCGGCTCACGGCTTGCGGCCCGCTGGTGCGCGCAACGCCAACGACCTCGCGTGACTGGCGGTCTCAGAGGGCTCGGGCTCGAGCCGGGTGCCGTCGTTGGCTGGTTCACGATCGATCCGACGAAGCCATATCTGGCGGCGCACGTCTCGCGCGACGTGGCCACTGATCTTGCCCTGGCCGTTCGTCGGTGCTATGTCGGCGACGACGCACTCAATGCGCGACGAAGAGAGATCGGGCGTCCTACTTCGGAGTTGATAGCCGCGAAGCTCCCCAACGCTGGATCGACGATGGCTGGAGACTTCGGCGAGATTCTCGTCTACGTCTTCCTCGCCGCACGAAGACTGCCCGATGAGGCGATTGGTCCATTGAAGTGGCAGCTAAAGCAGGATCGAACGAAGCCCGCGCCGCACTCAGACGTGCTCCTCTTCGTCGTCCCGTCCTGGCCGGACGCCTCGGATCAAGACGTGCTGCTATGCGCCGAGGTAAAGACCAAGTCAACAAACGGCGGCTCCACGCCGATACCGGATGCTATCCGCGACAGTGCCAAGGACCGAATTAGTAGGTTATCAAAGACGCTTGAGTGGCTGCGGGAACGGGCGCTTCACGAAACCATTGATGGTGCGACCCTACAGATGCTGGAACGATTTGCCCATGCAAGTGATTTCCCAGCCGCACATCGGGAGTTCTCAGGGATTGCAGTGCTCTCAGAGGACCTGGCGCCGGCAGAGCTGGAGACAATCCCAGATCCAATCCCTGCGGGTTCGGCCTTGGTCGTCCTGACTGTTCCGGACCTGCAAGCGACCTACACAGCGACATACACGGCGGCCGCGGTCGCCGCACCCCCAACACCCGAAGCACAAAGACCTGAATAGTGGCAATCCGACTCTCGCTATCGCGCTGGATTGCGGATCTCGATGCTGCTAGCTACGTCGAACTGTTCCCTGGGTCGAGAATCGGACGACCGCTTGCGCCGGTGCGGGATCGCTTCGCGGACTACTTTGTAGCCTTGGTCGCGGAGCTCTTCGATCTACTTCGGGCGCAGGCCGCCTCCCAGCCAGACGACTGGTCGGCCCTTGGCAACGCTCTGGCCGATCTTGCAGCGGGCACCGATGAGGCGGCACAGGTGGGCATTTCCCGCGACGACCCCGCTTTGTTCGGGGCCACCGCATTTGTATTCGGCGGTTTCCCAGCCTCCGCCTTCATGGTCGCGCAGACGTTGAGCAGGGACGCCATTCGCTCTGATGCCGAACGAGCGTGCGCGGAGCTACTCCTGAAGCCTGCGGCCCTGACGTCGCCCACGGCAAGCAGACTCGTCGAGGCAATCCGCGTAGGCGACATGGCGGCGATCGATGCCCTCCAAATCCAAACTGCGAACGACGCAGCCGCAGCCCTAACGGCGGGGCCGAAAAAGTGGATTCCCGCGACACTCCTTGAGCGACTCGTGGACCGCCTCGCGAGTCGCAACGTTCGCGCGGTGTTGCCAGATGGTGCGTCCGACTTGTGGCAACCGCTCGTCGCGTCACTCTTAGCACGACGGCCGCCCATTTGGGAGTACTTCCCATCGCAGATGGAGGCAATCCGTGGAGGTCTCCTGACGAGCACCGACTCGTTTAGCCTCCAGATGCCGACCGGAGCCGGCAAGACGGCCTTGACCGAGACGCTTCTCTACTACCACGCCCGCACGCAACCCGACAGCGCAGCAGCGCTAATCGTGCCGTATCGGTCGCTCGCATCCGAACTTCGGCGGTCAATGGTTCGCAGACTGAATGCGATCGGTGTTCGCGCGATGAGTCTCTATGGGGGCAGTGTTCCTACGGCCGACGAAGTTCGCGACCTTGATCGTGTGTCGACCGTTGTCGCAACTCCCGAGACGCTGTCGGGACTCCTTGGCGCCAACGAGTCCTTGTACCGGCGGCTTTCCCTGGTGGTGTGCGACGAGGGCCACCTCCTGGACAGCGGTGGCCGAGGAGTGGCACTTGAGCTCCTACTTGCGCGTCTGCGCGGGCGCGAAACCGGATCGCCTAGGTTCGTGTTCGTGTCGGCCATCACTCCGAACGTGGAAGAAATCAATACATGGTTGGGCGGCACGGCTGAAACGGTTGTGGTGAGCGACTACAGACCCGCACTTGCCGAATTTGCATTTCTCCATGACGTGCTGGCTCCTTCCGACTCAGTCGACCTAGTGATGCATCCGGAGATGGAAGAACCAAGCAGATTTGCCATACATCGATTCCTGAAGCAGGACGACTTCCGCTGGCAAAATCCCCAAACCGGGCGACCAAATACGTACTCATGGGGTACGGTCAAGGTCCGAGCCATCGCAACCGCCCGGAAAGCGATGCGCCTAGGTCCAGTCGCGGTCTTCACTACGACCAAGACCGGGAACCAGGGCGCAATCGCCCTTGCGCGCGAACTTGTGAATCAGCTCCGCATTCCACTTACGCTGCCTACGCCGCTTACCTTCGCTGATCGAAATGAGGTAGACCGGGCACACGAGTACCTGGCGTTGGAGTACGGGCAGGACTGGACCGGGACCGAAGCCATAAGCGTCGGTGCTGCGCTCCACCACGGCGACATCCCGCAAGAGACGCGCGAAGTTCTCGAACAACTGGTCCGAACATCTGCCGTTCCGATTGTGGTGTGCACAAACACCCTGGCCGAAGGGGTGAATCTACCGATTCGCACGCTCGTGCTTTACACCACTCGGCGACGCACCCCGAGCGGCCAGGTTCTGCCGTTGCTCACGCGGGACATCAAGAACCTCGTTGGTCGGGCTGGCCGACCAGGAGCATCGACCAAGGGCTTGGTCGTGTGCGCGAACGAAGGCGAGTGGCCGCTGGTTCGTCGAGTGGCACTGCAGCAGGGGACCGAGCCCGTTCACGGGGCGCTACTCGAACTCCTCCTCCGCCTTCAGCGTGCGGTCGCCAGGCAGCCTCGACAACTAACGAATCTCGCTCTCGAGGGCACCCCGGAGCTGCGCCCGTTGGTGGACGGCATCGACGCGACACTGATTGATCTCGTGGCGGAGGAAGTCGGTGAGGGGGAACTCGTTACGATTGCTCGTCGAGTCGCTTCCGAGACGTTTGCCTTTGAGCAGGCCGATCCTGACGCGAGCGCCACCCTCGAGCGGGTATTCGAGTTGCGAGCCGCCCGAGTGTCGGAGGCTCGCGAGAACGGTCGCATCGGCTGGGTGAGGCGCACTGGAGCCCGCCTGCGCCATGTTGACGCCGTCGTCGAAGGACTCATGGTGGCTCGACCGGAGTGGGACGGCGTGGTGGACCCCCTCGACCCAACACTGGTCCGCGCCATCCTCGGATGGGCCTGGGATCAGAGCGACGTTCGCGAGGCGGTGCGTACCGCTTATCGATTAGATGACGATCAAGAGATTCGCACCGTGAGGGCGCCGTTCATGGACCATGTCAACGCTTGGTTGCGCGGCGAACGGATTGTCGGGATCGCGGCGAGCACCGGCAGGCCTGTTGACGAAGTAGTCCAAATTCAGACGCAAGCTGTCACGTACGCACTCCAGACCATCATCGAGCAAGGAGTCGCCCTACTCGAAGTCGCATTGGAGGCTGTTGGTCGGCCATTCTCGCCGGCCGTGTCAGTCTTCGTGGAGCACCTGCGCTACGGCGTTCCTACGCGACACGCGCTCCGTTTGAGCACCGAGGGGCTCCGACATCGCTCCGCGGCCGTCGCTCTGGGGCAGGCTCTTGTGGTGCGAGGCACGGATGCGCTTCGGGCCGAGCCCATAGCCCCCGAAGCCCTTGCCGAGCTCGACGACAACCCGGAACTATGGCGCCAGCAACTTGGCAGCCTCGTGATCGAGAACACTAGGAGCGATCTCGTCGCGCCAGTAGGTCGCGCCGGGCGCCCCGAATAGGCGCGAGCCCGACGTAAGCAGACATAACTTACCTTATCGGTAGTGACTGTCCTGCGCATCGGGTACCGCGCTGCGGCGGTCAGATCTCTGCGATCTCAAGCGGACCGATGACCTTGATGACCGCCCCGATGCCGCGGCGCATGCGCGCGTCGATCGTAAGCAGCGGAGCCGATAGCTCCAGCGCTAGCGCCACGTATTCGGCGTCGTAGGTCTTCGCCCAGCCGAGCCGGTCGGCGACCGCCCAACCGCGCTCGATCGAGTCCAACTGTCCATATGGCGTGATAGGAGCGTTCTGAAGGCGTTCCACGGCGCGGGTCGCCACATCGGCGGCGATGTCACCACGCCAGGCCATCTCATGGATCGCTGACGAAGCCTCCGACCACATGAGGCGGGGTCCGACGAGGTCATGCGCCCGCAGGGGCTCGAACGCCGCCGCGCCCAGGCACGCTTCGACGGCCACAGAGGCGTCGACGACGAGACGCACCGTCAGTGGCCTGCCCTGGAACGTCGGAGGGCGCCGACCACATCCGGCATCGGGCGTCCATCCATCATCGTCTGCCATCCGACGGGGACCGGGAGCGTGTCGGCCTCCTCGGTGACGGCGGTCAGGTCGGATTCTTCGATCACGTGCTGCGTTCCGACCTTATGCGCGCGCAGTCGTCCCTCGCGGATCCATCGGCGGATCGTTTCTGGGTTCTTGCCCGTCCGGCGCGCTGCCTCTGGGACGGTGAGCATGTCCAAGCCTCCCAAGCGGATGTAGCATACTACAACACGGTTGAGGCTTGACGATCCTGTCGCCACTCTATCGGTCGACGGCTACCGGCGACTCATCTAGTTGCCGCTCCACGTATTCCATGGCCGGTCCCGGACGATCATGAGCCCGGCGATCGCGGCGCTGCACGCCAGGAGCACCAGGTAGGCGCTGGTCAGCCCACCCATCTCTGGGCCAGCCGGGCTCAGGAGCAGGAGCGCCGGGACGACGACCCCGACGTCGCAGATGAACGGCAGGGTCCAGCGACTCGATCGCGTCCATGTCCTGAGGGCGAGGAGCATGACCGCCGCGTAGGCGACGGAGAAGGCTGCGATGCCAAGGTCAAAGGCTCGATCTACCGCGGCGACAGCCTGCGCCGAGTCGTCGAATGGCGCATCCGCCGGGAGCGAGCGCGATCCGCTCGCCACGAGGATGATCGATCCGAGGCACAGAAGCCACGCCACGACCACATGAGTGGTGATGACGGACACTCGACCAACGTTCTTGCCCCGTGCCTGTTTCATGCGGGGACGGTGTTCGACCCCGTGATCACCAGGAGCGCCGCGCCCTCGGGGGCTGCCTGCGCGGCGAGCAACGCGGCCCAGCCGGCGGCCGCGGCGCCCTCGACCGTGATGCCCAGCGCACTCGTCAGTTCGGTCTGGGCGGCGTGGAGCTCGGCCTCGGACACGAGGACCATGTCGTCGACCCGGCCGACCATCATGTCGAGCGCCTCCGGCACCGGGACGCGCGAGGCGATGCCATCGGCGTAGGTCGCGGCGGTCGCGGTCGAGATCGGGCGCTGCTCACGCCACGACAGGGTCATGGACGGTGCCGCGTCGGATTGCACGCCCACGACCCGGCAACCGGGCGCCGCGTGGCGGAGCCAGGCCCCCACGCCGACGATCAGGGCGCCGTTGCCGACCGGGATCCAGGCCGACGCGATCGGCGGCAGCTCGCCGCGCTCCACGGCATCGGTCAGCTCCACGGCCATCGTGCCGGCCCCGGCCGCCACGAGCGGTTCCTGCCCGTCGATGAGGAGGAACGCATCGCTCTCGCGGGCGTACGTCTCGGCGGCGTCCCGTGCCGCATCGAAGTCGTGCCCGGCCAGGATCACCTGGGCGCCGAATCCGCGCATCCGGGCCACCTTGAGCGGGTTCGCGTGCTCGTCCGAGAACACGACCGCGGGCAGACCCTGGGCGCGGGCGGCGAAGGCCACGCCCTGGCCGAAGTTGCCCGTGGAGGCGACGACGACCGGCCGGCCCGGGCCGACGAGCCCCTCCCCCGCCAGCCCGGCGATCGCCAGCCAGGTCCCCCGGCCCTTGAACGCGCCGATCGGGTTGACCGTCTCGATCTTGACGACGACCGGCCGATGGGCGCGGGCGGACAGCCCGTCGTGGACGTACTGGGCGGAGCCGCGGAACGGAGCCGGCAGGCGCCCCAGGGCGGCCCGGATCGCCTCGGGTTCGAGGGCGGTGTCGCCACGGACGACGACCAACCAGGCCCCCTCCCCTAGCCGATGCGGCCGGCGGCGCCCGCCCGCTCGACCGGGACGGCGACGCCATCCGGGGCCGTCGCGACACTCTCCGGCGTCGGTTCGGGCCCCTCCGAACCCTCGTTCGGCAACGGGCTCTCGTCAGGGGCGGCGACCAGGGTGTGCTCCGCGACGAGGTTCGGGATGAGGTCCGACCAGCCGTGGCCGGAGACCCGCAGCCGGATCCGCCAGGCGTTCGCGATCGCCCGCTCGAGGATCTCCCGCTCGCGCGCGCGGAGCGCCTGGTAGTCGAGGCCGCCCACGACGATCTCGGGCGCGAACGACGCGAACGGCGGGAACGTGTACGCGTCGTCGGTGTTCTCGATGAGCGCGTCGAGCGTGGCCGGCACGCCGACTTCCTCGCGGATCGGCTCGCCGCGCTCCATGAGGATGACGCTGTCGAGCGGCGCCGCGTCGGACATCTCGCAGTCCACGAGCGAGGTCACGTGGTACTTCGGCGGTGGCACCAGGAGCTGGACGAGCGCGTTGATCGTCACGATCGGGACGTTGGTCTGGCCAAGGCGGTGGCCGATCGAGCGGCCCTTCTTCGAGTGGACCCGGCTGCGCAGGGCGAGCATGAACCGGTCGGCCACCGGCAGCCGGCGGTCGTTGACCGCGTTCATCGTGTGCGACGAGAGGGTCATCGGCTTGGGGAACGAGCGGATCGTGCCGTCCGGATCCACGATCGCCATGTCGTCGCTCAGGAAGCCCCAGCTCCGGCGCATGAGCAGGCGCAGGACGGTGCTCGTCTTGCCGGTGTCGGTCTGGGCCGACATGACGATCGCGCCGCGCTCCGCGTCCACCGCCGCGCAATGCAGCAGCGCGTGCCCGCGGCTGACGAGCAGGAACCGCAGGAGCGGCTCGACCATGTTCGTGTACAGGACGTGGTGGCTCCAGGTGAGGAGCCAGTTCGCCCGGAGCACGACCGGCCCGGGCTCGTCCCCGGCCGGGAAGAGCACGTCGAAGGCCGCCGTGACGCCGCCGAGATGTTCACGGTAGTGGACGATGTTCCCGTCGCGCCAGGTCGCCGTCCCGCGCCGGAGGGACCCACCGAGACGGACGCGCCGGACATCGAGATCCGGCTTGAACGCGCGATCCACGTTGAAGCTCGCGAGCTCGGGCAGATGGACGCCCGAGCGGACGCGGAGGATCCCGTGGATGTCGTAGTGGTAGCGACCGTCGACGGCCACCTGCTCGCGCCGATCACGGCCGGCCCAGATCCAGTTGTCGGCGACGAGGTAGCGGATGCCGAACGTCAGCCCGATCGCGAACAGGTTCGAGAGCAGGTAATGGAGGCCGAGGTTCTCGGTCAGCAGGAACACCACCGGGACGCGGACGAGCAGCGTCGCCGTGTTCAGGGCGTAGAACACGACGTAGCGGACCAGGAGCCGGTGGCGCGACTCGCGGTGGCGGAAGACCCATGCCTCGGTCAGGACGAAGTTGTTGAGGGTCGAGACCTGCGACGCGACGATGACCGAGAGCAGGTAGTAGAGCCCGAGACCCTCGGTCACCGCGTACAGGACGACCTGGTTGACGACGATGCCGAGGATGCCGACGATCGCGAACTTCGACGGGGAGAGCAGGATCCCGAGGAGTCGCTTGACGTGGGTCCGGCGATGCTGGCGCCCGGGGGTCGGCCCGTCGATCGGCGGTGTCGTCACGGAGTCCCCTGTGCAGGCGCCTAACAGCCCAATCGTAAGCGCGAGATGAACAACGGGTCAAATACGGGCCGCACCGGGCGCGCTGTTCGCGGCGGCCGCGTCCCGGGCGGGCGTCGGGTGCGGCCTCAGCGTCCCGCCGCGGCCTTCAGCCGGGCCAGCGCCGCGTCGGCGTCCGGGCCCTTCGGCTGGACGTCCACCTCGTCGACGAGCCGGCCCGCCAGTGCCTTGCCATCCGGCCCGCCCGCGGTCACGAGGTCGACCAGCCGCTCGAGCGCGTCCGGCGCGACGACGAGGCGCGACGTGTCGAATGAAACGTTCGTCGGGTCCACCTTGTAGATCGAGGTGTGGTACGGCGCGAACCCGGGCACGTCCACGCTCCACTCGGTGAGCTTCTGGAAGCCGGTCGCGGTCGTCAGTGCGGCCTCGATGCTCACCGAGCTCGTCGAGATCCCGGTCGTGTAGACCCAGTACGTGGCCTTCGTGCGAGCGAACGACGCGGTCAGCCAGTGGGCGCGGTAGGCATAGAACTGATAGATGTTGCGGGGCGCGATGTCGATCGCCACCCAGTCGTCCGCGGGGGCCTCGCCGGTCCGGGCCATGCCGTCGGGCGCGCTCAGGGCGCTGGTCGACAGGCGCGCCCGGATCTGGACCGTGGTGTAGTCGTCGGCCAGGTTGTACGCCGTCTCGTACGCCAGGAACTCGCCGAACGCGATCGTGGCGCCGGGTGGGACGTTCGCGCGGATCCAGGCGACGGACTTCGAGACGATCGCGCTCCGACCGGCATCCCCGGGCGGGTCGGTCGTATTGCGGCCGTGGGCGACGAGCAGCCCGGACCCGCCGATGAGCAGCGCGACGGCCACGCCCGGGGCCACGAACGCCCAGAGCGGTCGCTTCCGCCGGGCCGCCACGAGCAGCAGGATCGCCGCGACTGCGCCGATCGCCGCGCCGGCGACGGTGGGCAGCAGCGGACCTCGGCTCGTCAGGCCGGCCAGCACGAGCCCGCCGGCCGCGCCGAGCGCGAGGAGCCCGCCGACCGTGACCCAGGCGTGCGAGGTCCGCAGGATCCGCTCGACCGCCCAGCTCCAGCCGGCCGCGGCGAGGGCCGTCACGATGGCCAGGTTCGCCAGGTAGTTGCGCGGCGGCTCCCCCACCGAGATCACGAGCAGGATGAGCGGGATCCCGGTGATGGTCGTGATCAGCAGCGCCTTGATGCCCGGACCGGTTGGCGCGTCGCGATCCACGAACAGCGAGGCGACGGCGATCCCGACCCCGACGAGGCCGAACACGGCGACGCCGCGGAGCGCCCCGAACCACTGGTCGACGTACAGCCGCACCTGGTCGATGCCGAGGAACTGGGCCGACGTCAGGCGGGCCGTCTTGGCGAACGCGTACGTCATGAGGCCGGCCCACAGCAGGGTCAGTCCCCAACCCACGATGGCCCGGACGCGACCCTCCGGGCCGAGGCGGGCGGCGAGACCGGCGACCCGGGTCCCGATGGGCCCGTCTGCGAGCCGTTCCACGAAGACGCCGATCGCGACGAGGACGACCAGGCCGGCGACGATCGGGATGAACGTCCAGAGCGGCGCATCGAGCCGATAGACGACATGGACATGGCTCGCGTAGTACGCGAACCACGGCGCCACGAGGATCGCCGCCACCGTGAGGAACGCCGCGCCGGTCCGCCACAGCGACCGCCACGGGCGGCCCAGGACGACACCCACGAACCACGGCGCCGGCGCGAACGGCAAGTCGATCTCCTTGACGAGGAAGCCGAGGGCGAAGACGACGCCGGCGGCGATCGACCAGCGGATCGAGCCGCGCTGGACGGCGACGATCGCGACGACGAGGAACAGCATGAGCAGCGCGCCCGCCGGCACGTCCAGGCGCGCGGTCCGGCTCAGGTCGTGGAGGTAGACGAGCGCGAGCAGGCCGGCGGCGGCCATCGCCCCGATGATCGGCCGGATCCGCCAGCCGAGGACGCCCGTGAGCGCGACGATGGAGATGCCCGAGATCGCGTTGAGGATCCGCCCCACGGCGATCGCCTCGACGCCGAAGAGGGCCTGCGGCGCCGCGATGACCAGGGGCCACGCGGGGGCGTGGACGACGAACGAGATGCCGAAGACGGTCGTGATGCCCTTGCCGGACCAGATGTCGACCCCGATGCCGAGGTACTTGGCCTCATCGAACGTCGGGAAGTACGACGGCAGGACGAGGAGCATCAGGGTGAAGACCGCGCAGGCCGCGAAGATGATCGCAGCGGAGAATCGGCGCTCGGTCGATTCGCTCAGGCCCACGATCGAGAAGCCTACCGTACCGGCCGACCGGACGGGCTCGTCGCCCCGGCGGTGCCGCTCCTGGGGCCGTCACCCCTCGCGGGGGACAAGGAAACGCCCGGAGGAACCGATCGGTCCGCCGGCTCCGTCTCCGCCTGTGCAAGCACCTGCGACTCGGTCTTCCGACTGACCCCGGTCCGTCTGCTTCGACGCCGATGTAAACACCTGCGCCGCCGCTGGCGGTCCGCTCCGGCCCCTTCGGGCAAGACCTACATTATCCCGCGGCCCGGCCGACGCCTAGCGAGTTATCCACGAGTTTCGGAGTTCGTCGCGCTATTTCGTGCGTTCGTCCACGAACCGTCCACAACTCGCGACGCGTGGATGTGGACGGCGTGCTCCGGGACGCCCGGCCCGCCCGCCGGGACGGGCTTGCACCCAGGGTGCGGACGACGGGCCGCCGGGCCGTCCGACCGGCTCGATCGCGGGACCGGAAGGTCGCCCGCCGGGCACACGAAAACGCCCGAAGGAACCTCCGGTCCGGTTCGGCGCCACCGGTGCAAGCACCTGCGTCGCCAGAGATCCGGTCTTTCGGCCCCTCCGGGCAAGACCCACAGTACCGGCCGCACGTCGGCCACCGATACCCGGTTATCCACGAGTTTCGCGATGCGGGCATCCGATTCACGTTCCCTGTCCACCGTCCGTCCACGAGAGGACCGCCTGCAGCCGATCCCGTGCCTCCTGTGTGTTCAATGTACGGTGAGTCGGCCATTGGAAACACCGCATCACTCCGCGTGCTGGATCGGCTTCCGGCTGGACCGCATCGAGGCCGACGAGCGCGGCGCTATCGTGTACCTGGTCCGCGACGTGTAGCCGAACGAGGATCGACATGCCATTCGCCATAGGTGTCGTGGGCCTCGTCCGGGCGAGGATCGCGATGCTGCAGCTGCAACTGGCTCGACGCGACCAGGAAGGCGCGGCGGAGGCGGCCGCCCGACGACTCGATGCGGACGAGGTCGGCAGACGGGCCGATCGGCTGAAAGCAGAGCACGAAGCGGCAACCGCTCGATCGAACGCCGAGCCGCCGAGCGAACCCTAGGACGCGTCGAGGGGCCAGTCGGCTGGGGCGCCCAGGACCGGGATCCCGTCGGCGTCGAGTTCGATCGTCATCTCGCGGCCGCCGGCCACGTCGGCGACC
The DNA here is from genome assembly GCA_963719285.1 of uncultured Chloroflexia bacterium. GTDB lineage: Bacteria > Chloroflexota > Limnocylindria > Limnocylindrales > CSP1-4 > C-114. The sequence goes on along the minus strand of CAVRBO010000001.1, from coordinate 514,907 downwards.
AGCCAGCGCTCGGGGGTCAGGCGCCGGACGAGGCGGGTGCCGGGGCGGACGACGAGCGACGCGTCGATCGACAGGACCGGGACGGTCTCCCCTCCCCCGACCTCGACGATCTTGGCCAGGCGGCGGAGCATGACCGCCGCGGGCCCGGGTCGATCGACGATCTCGAGCTCGTGATCGGCGCTCCAGGCGAACGCCAGCGGCCGCACGCCGCCGACGTGGACGATGTTGCCGTGCATCGACTTCCCGTCCCGTTCGGGATGCAACGTCAGGAGGCCCGATGCGGTCGCGACCTCCAGGCGCAGGATCCGCCCGGTCGGGCTCGTCTCGAGCAGGACCGCGTGGGTCATCCGGCCGTCGACGCTCGAGGTCCCGCGCCAGCGCCGACCGCGCTCGCCATCCGCGGCAGACCAGATGAGCGTCGCGCCGTCCGGGAGGATGCCGCGCCCGGCCCGCCGAAGGAACGTCTTCGTCCCCGCCATGTCGCCCTCAGTGCCCGGTCGGTGCGAGGTCGGCGCCGTCGGCACCCTCGCGCAGGGTCTCGGTCCAGCGCTCGGCCGCCGCGCTGAGCTCGCCGGCCAGGACCGGCGCCATGCGGCCATGCACGCGGACGTCGCGCTCGCGGTACTCGACATCGACCGTGCCCCGCTCGCGAACGCGCGCGAGGAGCTCCCCGGCGGCGTACGGCACCGCAACGTCCACATCGACCCACAGCGAGGCGAGCAGCGTGGATAGCGCCACGCGCAGCGCGTCGAGCCCGTAGCCGGTCACGGCGCTGATCGACACGGAGCCGGCGACCACCGGCGCGAGACCGCCACCGTCGAGGGCCGCCGGCGCGACGAGATCGGCCTTGTTGTAGGCCGTGAGCCGCGGCTTGTCGCCGGCGCCCAGCTCATCCAGCACGACCTGGACCGTCGCCCGGTGCTCGGCGTTGTGCGGGTCCGACGCGTCCACGACTTCGACGAGGACGTCGGCCCGGTTGACCTCTTCGAGCGTCGCCCGGAACGCGTCGACGAGTTGGTGCGGGAGCTTGTGGATGAAGCCCACGGTGTCGGTGACGATCGCGGTCTGGCCCTCGCCCAGGCGGACCTGCCGGCTCGTGGGGTCGAGCGTGGCGAACAGCTTGTCCTCCGCCCGGGCGACCTCCGAGCCGACGAGCGCGTTGAGCAGGGTCGACTTGCCGGCGTTCGTGTAGCCCACGATGCCCACGGTGGGCGTCAGCCGCCGATCGCGGCCGCGGGCGGCCGTGGCCCGGTGCTGGCGGACCTGGTCGACCCGCTCCTTCATCTTCTTGATCCGGTCGCGGATGATCCGCCGGTCGGTCTCGAGCTGGCTCTCGCCGGGACCCCGGGTGCCGATCCCGCCGCCGGTCCGCGACAGGTGGGTCCACAGCTTGGTCAGGCGCGGCAGCTGGTACTCGAGCTGGGCAAGCTCCACCTGCAGGCGACCCTCGTGGGTCTGGGCATGCTGGGCGAAGATGTCGAGGATCAGCCGGCTGCGATCGATGACCTTGACGTTGAGCAGGCTCTCGAGCGCCTTCTGCTGGGCCGGGCTGAGCTCGTCGTCGGCGACGAGCAGGTCGAACCCGGTCTCCGACTTCGCGGCGACGAGCTCCTCCGCCTTGCCCTTGCCGATGTACCAGTTGGGATCGACATGGCGGCGGTTCTGCCACTCCGCGCCGACGACCTCGGCCCCCGCGGTCGACGCCAGGTTCGCCAGCTCGACGAGCGACTCCTGGGCGGTCCAGCCGCCGTCGTCGCCGGTGTCCACCGCCACGAGGAAGGCGCGTTCGACCGGGGGCGTCAGTTCGATGGTGGTGGGTCTGGGCACGGGGCGAAAGGATAGCGCGCCGGCCCGAAAGGCTCGCGCCCCGACTAGGATGCGCCGATGGCCGCTTCAGCCCGTGCGTTCGTGCTCCGCCACACGCGCGTCCGCCCCGTGCCCGGCCTCGAGGAGATCCGGCTCCATCTCGCGGACGAGGTGCTGCCGCTGTGGCACGCGGTCCAGGTCGAGACGGGCGATGACGATGCCGCTCTGCCGTACTGGGCGTTCGCCTGGGGCGGCGGGTTGGCGATAGCCCACTACCTGCGCGAGCATCCCGAGGCCGTGGCGGGCCGGCGCGTGTTCGACCTCGCGTCGGGATCCGGGCTGTGCGCCATCGCGGCGATGGGCGCCGGCGCGGTCGAGTCGACCGGGGCGGACATCGATCCGTTCGCGACCGGCGCGATCCCCCTGAACGCCCGGGCGAACGGCTGCCGCGTCGCGGTCGTCCGGCGCGACGTGCTCGACGAGCCGCCGCCGGACGTCGACGTGATCCTCGCCGGCGACTGCTGGTACGACGAACGCCTCGCCCGGCGCGTCCTCCCCTGGCTGCGCGAGGCGCACGCTCGAGGCATCGAGGTACTGGTCGGCGACCCCGGCCGACGGTACCTGCCCACAGACGCGCTGGTCGAGCTCGCCGCGTACGAGGTCCGGACGACCACCGAGCTCGAGGACCTGGAACTCAAGCAGGCCCGCGTGTACCGTCTGCGAGACGACGGGTGACCTCCAGGACCGCCTCGAGCGGGAGCGCGTCGGTCGCATCGAGCCAGTCGATCCCGGGTTCGCCCCGGAACCACGTGCGCTGCCGCTTGGCGAACGCGACGTTCCGAGCGGCATCTCGCGCGATCGCGGCCTCGCGAGTCAGCTCCCCATCCAGGACGGCCCACGCCTCCGCGTAGCCGATCGCCGAGAACGCAGGCAGGGCGGGGTCGAACCTCTGGCGGAGGGCCTCCGCCTCCTCGATGAGGCCCTCGTCGAACTGGGCACGGGCCCGGGCGGCAAGGCGCCGTCCGTGCTCGGTGGGCGCGATCGTGAGGCCCAGCCAGGCGACGGAGCCCGGATACCCGCGCGGTGGGGGCAGCGGACCGTCGCCGCGCAGCTCGGCGATCTCCAGAGCGCGGGCGACCCGGCGGGGATTGCGCAGGTCGATCCCGGCGGCGAGGGTCGGGGCGAGCCTGGTCAGCCGGGCGGCGCCGGCCGCGACGCCCTCGGCCTCCAGCTCGGCCTCGACCCGTGCGCGCGTGGTTGCGTCGCTCGGGAGGGCCGCGGTGTCCAGGCCTCGGGCCACGGCACGGAGGTACAGCCCGGTGCCTCCGACGAGGATGGCGACGGCGCCATGGGCGGCGATCGTCTCGAGCGCCCGGGTCGCATGGCCGACGAAGTCCGCGACGCTGAACGGCTCGTCCGGTTCGACGAGATCGAGGCCGTGGTGTGGGATGCGCGCGCGTTCCGCGACGCCCACCTTGGCCGTGCCGATGTCGAGCCCGCGGAAGACCTGGCGCGAGTCGGCCGAGACGATCTCCGCCGGGCGGCCCTCGGCGATGAGCGCGTCGGCGAGCGCGAGGGCCAGGCTCGTCTTGCCGGTGGCCGTGGCGCCGGCGATGACGAGGAGCGGCGGAGCGCCGCCCGTGGCGTCGCTCGCCCGAGGCGTCGCCGCCCGCGACCCCGCGGGCCGCGCGCACGCTCAGGCGAGGGCTCCCCGGAGCGCGTACGGCCCGGCGTGGTCGACGCGGACCGTCACGAGCGATCCGAGCAGCGTCGCCGGGCCCGGCCAGGTGGACGAGCTTGTTCTCGCGCGAGCGGCCGGCGAGAGGACCGCACCCGGCCGCTCAACGTCGGGCGCCGGTGACGCGTCGGCAGTCTCCCGCGCCGGTCGTCCTCGTGGTCGTGGCTGCGCGGAGGGACGATCGCGTCGACGAGGACCTCGACCGTCCGTCCGAGCCAGGCCCGGTTCCGTTCGAGACCGATACCCTCCTGGACGTCGAGCAGGATGTTGAGGCGGCGCCGCTTCTCTGCGGCTGGGACGTCGTCCGGGAGGTTGGCGGCCGGCGTGCCCGGTCGCGCCGAGAAGGCCGCCGCGAACACCTGGTCGTAGCCCACGGCGCGGAGGACCTGGAGCGTCGCCTCGAACTGGGCCTCGGTCTCGCCGCAGAACCCCACGATGACGTCCGTGGAGATGGCGATCCCCGGGCACCGCGGCGCGGACCGCGGCCAGCCGCTCCCGGTAGTGCTCGATCGTGTACTGGCGGCCCATCCGGTGGAGCACGCCATCGTCGCCCGACTGGACCGGCAGGTGGAGGTGCTCGCAGACGCTCGAGCACTCGGCCAGCGCCGCGACGAGCCGGTCGGACAGGTCCCACGGGTGCGAGGTGACGAAGCGCAGGCGCGGGATCGCCGGCCGGCCATCGGACGTGCGCAGGCCGTCGATCGTCCGGATGAGCTCGGCCAGGTCGGGCCGGGCGTGCAGGTCCAGGCGACGGCCGCTCCACCGTTCAGTGGCGATGTGGCGGAACCGCTCCTCGGCCGGCAGGTCGTGGCCGTACGAGTTGACGTTCTGGCCGAGCAGGGTGACCTCGCGATAACCGGCGGCGGCGAGCGAGCGCGCCTCGGCGACGATCTCGTCGAACGGGCGGCTCCGCTCGGGACCGCGGCTGAACGGGACGATGCAGTACGTGCAGGTCTTGTCGCAGCCGTACACGATCGGCAGCCACGCACTGGTCGGCGAGGACCGGCGGATCGTCCCCTCCCCCACGGCGGCCGCGCGCGTGCCCGGCAGCCGATCCGCGACACCCACGACGGTCCGCCCCACGACGGTCGTCATCCCGATCGAACCGACGCCGCCCGTGGCGCCGATGACGCCCTGCGCCGAAGCCAGGCCGAGTCGGTCGACCAGCTCCGGCTCCTCGTCCGGACGAAGGAACAGGTCGACCGCCGGGAAGCGCCGGCCAGCCCGGCCCGATCGCGCTCGCGTACGGCACAACCGGTCAGCACGACCCGCAGCCCGGGATTGGCGATCTTGAGCCTGGCCAGCTGGCCCTGCCGGCCGATGACCTTCTGTTCGGCCGCCTCGCGGATCGCGCAGGTGTTGATGACAACGAGATCTGCCGTTTCGAACGAAGGCGCCTCGGCGCAGCCCGCCGCGAGCAGGCGGCCGGCCATCTCCTCCGAGTCGCTCCGGTTCATCTGGCAGCCCAGGGTCCAGATCGCGAAGCTCGGCAGCGTGGCCGCCTCGGGGCGGTATTCCTCCACCCGCGCATCGGCGAGAACCGGCGGACCGAACGCGGTCGCCGGACGCGGCGGCACGACGTCCAGGACGGGCAGCGTGCGGGTGGTGGGTCGGTCGATCATCGGGTCGTCGATCACGGCTCTCGGCGGGTGGCGGTCAGCCCTCGACGAGGGCCCGGCGCCCGGTGGCGGCGCGGACCGCATCGGCATCGGCGGTCGGCACCCAGAGTCGCGCATGCGCCTCGGCGTACGACTCCCGGTCGCCATGGTAGTCGCTGCCCCCCGTGGGGACGAGTCCAAGGCGGCGCGCGACCCTTGCGACGGACGCGACCGTCTGCTGGTCGAAGCGGTGGTAGTGGACCTCGATGCCGCCCAGGCCGATGTCGCGCAGCTCGCGCAGGACCGGTTGGCGATCCGCCGCGTCGGCCGTGTGGGCCAGGACCGGGAGCCCGCCCGCCGCGCGGATGGCGACGATCGCCTCGCGAGGCCCGACCCCGCTCCGCGGCACGTAACCGGGTCCGCCCGGCCCGATGATCCGGTCGAAGGCGTCCTCTACGCTCGTGGCCAGGCGTTTCGCCACGAGCAGCCGGGCGAGCGTCGGCCGGCCGAGCGCCTCCCGCTCGTCGACCGTGAGCGCCTCGGCGAGGTCGTCGACCGACAGGCCCGCCGTCGCGCAGGCGCGCGACCATCCGCTCGAAACGCACGCGACGCTGCCCGCGCTGGGTAGCAAGGAGCGCCTCGAACGCGTCGTCATCAAGATCGACGCACAACCCGATGACGTGCAGCTCGCCCGGCCAGAACAGCCCCGCGCCATGGGTCACCGTATTGATCTCGACCCCCGGCCAGAGCTCCAGGCTCGCGGGGATCGCGCCTTCTGCCGCGAGCTCGCGCGGGGCCGCCAGGGTGTCGTGATCGGTGATCGCGAGGGTCCGCACGCCCGCAGCGGCTGCCGCTGTGACGAGCTCGAGCGGCGTCAGGACCCCGTCCGAACGGAGGGTATGGGTGTGGAGGTCCACGGGCGATGGACTCGGCGGCACGACCGGAGCACCGGCAACGCCCAGCCTCGTGCGAGCCATGGCCTAGGCCTCGACGACCTGCTGGATCCGCTCGATCGCGAGGGCGCGTCCGGTCGCCGGATCGATGTCGATCTGGCAGGCGTTGAAGACCACGGCACCCTCGCCTACCTCGAACCGCGTCGGCAGGGCATTGATGAACCGCGGCAGGACCGTCGCCGGGTTGAACCCGATGACGCTCCACAGCGGCCCGGTCATGCCCAGGTCGGTCTGGTAGGCGGTCCCGCCCGGGAGGATCCGCTCGTCACCGGTCACGACGTGGGTGTGGGTCCCGACGACGACGCTCACCCGGCCGTCCAGGTGCAGGCCCAGGGCGTTCTTCTCGGACGTGAGCTCGCAATGGAAGTCCACGAGGCGGATCGGCGGCAGCGGCTCGGAGCCTTCGTCGAGCAGCTTGTCGGCGTCGGTGAACGGGTTCTCGATCTGCTGCATGTACGTTCGGCCCTGGAGGTTGATGACCGCCAGCTCCGAGCCATCCAGGGCGTGGAACAGCCCCCATCCGCGACCCGGCACGCCCTGGGTGCCGTAGTTGAGCGGACGCAGGATGCGCTCGTTGCGGTCCAGGACCGGGTAGATCTCGCGCTTGTCCCAGATGTGGTTGCCGGACGTGATCACGTCGACGCCGCTGGCGAGGATCGAATTCGGCGGTGGACGGAGTCAGGCCCATCCCGCCGGCGACGTTCTCGCCGTTGGCCGTCACGAAGTCGATGCCGCGGGCGGCGCGCAGGTCGGGGAGCAGGTTCTCCACGGCCGTCCGGCCGGGCTTGCCGATCATGTCGCCGATCATCAGGACCCGGCAGGCACCCTTCGGCCGTGGCGCGTTCCCGTTGGTGGGGTTGCCCAGGATCGTCCGCCCGGCGGGGTTGTCGCCCGTCAGGCTTACCGCGCTCGTTCCGTCCGTCAAGCCGCCGGTCGTGCCCGTCCCGCCGCCGCTGGCTACTTCGCGTACTCCACGGCCCGGGTCTCGCGGATGACCGTGACCTTGATCTGGCCGGGGTACGTGAGCGTCTCCTCGATCTTGTGGACGATGTCGCGGGCCAGGCGCATCGAGGCGAGGTCGTCGATCTCCTCCGGACGGACGAGGATGCGCACCTCGCGACCGGCCTGGACCGCGAACGAGCGCTCCACGCCGGTGAAGCTCTCGGCGATGGCCTGGAGGTCCTCGAGGCGCTTGACGTACGTGTCCATCGCCTCGCCGCGGGCGCCCGGCCGGCTCGCGCTGATCGCGTCGGCGACCTGGACGATCGGTGCCTCGATGCAGGCGTACTCGACCTCCTGGTGGTGGGCGGCGATGCCGTTCACCACGCGCATCGGCAGGTTGTGGCGCTGGGCGATCGCGGCGCCGATGGCGGCATGGGGACCTTCGACCTCGTGGTCGACGGCCTTGCCGATGTCGTGGAGCAGGCCGCCCATCTTGGCGATCTGGACGTCCGCGCCGATCTCGGCCGCGATGATCGCCGCGAGGCGGCTCGTCTCGACGACGTGGTTGAGCACGTTCTGGCCGTAGCTCGTGCGGTACTTGAGGCGGCCGAGGAGCTTGATGATCTCCGGCGGCAGGCCGGGCACTCCCGCCTCGTAGGCCGCGGTCTCGCCGGCCTGACGGATGACGAGATCGATCTCGGACCGGGCCTTGCTGACGACTTCCTCGATCCGACCGGGGTGGATCCGGCCGTCGCTGATGAGCTTGGTGATGGCGAGGTGCGCGATCGCCCGGCGCACGGGATCGAAGCCCGAGATGACGACCGTCTCCGGGGTGTCGTCGATGATCAGGTCGACCCCGGTCGCCTGCTCGAGGGCCCGGATGTTGCGACCCTCGCGGCCGATGATGCGACCCTTCATCTCGTCGCTCGGCAGGTGGATGACGCTGACGGTGTGCTCGGCCGTGTGATCGGCGGCGACGCGCTGGATGGCGGTCACGATGACCTCGCGGGCCTTGTCCTGGGCCTCCTCGCGGGCCGCTCGTTCGATCGTCCGGGTGATCCGCACGGCGTCGTGCTCGGCGTCCTCGCGGACCGCCTCGAGCAGGATGCCCTTGGCGTCCTCGGCGGACAGGCCGCTGACGGCCTCGAGGGCGATGACCTGCTCCTGGCGCGACCGGGCGACTTCCTCGCGGGCTCGCTCGAGGTCTCGCTCGCGGTCGATGAGCTTGCGATCGCGCTGCTCGAGCATGTCGGCGCGCTGATCGAGTTGTTCGTCGCGCTGGAGGAGGCGGCTCTCGAGCGTGCTCAGCTCGGCGCGCTTTGCCCTCGCTTCGTCCTCGGCCTCGCGCTGGAGCCGGAGCTTCTCGTCCTTTGCCTCGAGGATGAGGTCCTTCTGCTGGCTGTACGCCTTCTCGATGATGAGCGTGGCCTTCTCGTCGGCCTGCTTCATCCGCTGGCTCGCCCGCATGCCGCGCAGCACGAATCCGGCTGCAGCGCCGGCCCCCGCGGCCAGGATGGCCACGACGACGGCGATGGTCATATCCACCATCGTTCCGATCCTCCCGTCCGGCGCGTCCCGCCGGAGGTGTCCATGTCTCGGATGCGGCGTCACGACGGCGTTCGGCTGGCTGGGGGACCATCCTGGCGGGGTGACGCCCCGCCGCGCCGTTGCACGTCGCCTCTGGGCTTCTCGGCGCCGCCGGTACGCGGCGCGTTTTCGTCTGCCTCGTAGCGTAGAGCGGGACGGCGCGAGGGTCAAACAGCGGTCCGCCGCGTGCGCGGAACGTTCCGAGACGACCGTCGGGGACCACGTCACGACGACACGTGGCCATCCCCGCGGGCCGATCCGGCCAGATGCACGCCACGACGGCACGTGGCCATCCCCGCGGGCCGATCCGGCCAGATGCACGCCACGACGGCACGTGGCAGGGTCCGCGGGCCGATCGCCACTGCCGCGCCGCACCCGGCCCACGATCCGAGCACGTCCCTGACGGACAGCTCGGCCCATCCGACTCTTCCGAGCGTCCCGGACCGGACTCGTGATCGCGTGAGTTGCATCTGGCCATGTCCGCACCCGGCGCGCCCTGCCACATCCGAAGCCGCCGCGACCACGGCGCACCCGACGCACCGACGCACCCGCCGCACCCGGCGATATCCCCGCCGGCAAAGCGCCGGGCCACCCGCGCGAATGCCGACCGGGCCCGTCCTCCGTCAGTCGAAGTCGGGTTCCGGGGCGTCGACGCCGGTTTCCGCGTCCTCGGCGAACCGCTTCGCGACGGCTGAACACACTGCCGGGTCGAAGCCGTTGCGAGCCAGGAGCGCATAGGCGCGCTGTCGCCGCACGCGGGGATCCGGCACGCGCCCGAGCTGGCTGGCCCGGCGCGAGAGCAGGCGCTCGGCGGCGGCCTCATCCGCGGATGCGCCGCCGTCGCCCGCCGCGTCGGCCTCGTCGCGCCGCTCCCCGAGCGCCTCGTCGGTCTCCTCGCGACCCACGCCCTTCTGGCGCAGCTCGACCCGGAGTGCCCGCTCTCCCCGGGGACGGGCACGGTCACGCGACTCCACCCAGGCGCGGGCGAACGCCGCGTCGTCCAGGAACCCGAGCTCCATCAGCCGGTCCAGCGCGCCATCGACGAGTCCCGCCGAGTACCCCGCCGATCGGAGCCGGCGACGCACCTCGGCCACCGATCGCGGCCGGACTTCGAGGAACCGGGCCGCGGCAGCCAGTACGACCTCGGGGTCGGTCTCGGCCGCGCGCGCCTCCCGTCGTTCGGCTAGGGACGGCTTGCGCTGCTCGCCGCGCCGCTCCTCGCCGAAGTAGGAGCCGGGGTCGGAACCGAAGCCGGAATGGGAGCGGGGGCCGGAACCGGCGCGCCCGCGTCCGCGCCGCCCTCGCCACTCGTCGTCGGCGGGATCGGTCATCGCGAGGCGATCACTCCGCCTCTTCGATCCCCTCCACCGGGAGGGCCACGGTCGACATCTTCGAGCGGATGAGCCGCTCGATCTCGGCGGCGATCGGAGCGTTGGCCTTGAGGAACTCTTTCGACGCCTCGCGACCCTGGCCGAGCCGGCCCTCGCCGAACGTGAACCACGATCCGGTCTTGGTCACGACGTCCATCGCGACGCCCACGTCGAGCAGGCCGCCTTCCTTGGAGATGCCCTCGCCGTACATCACGTCGAACTCGGCGAGCCGGAACGGCGGCGCGACCTTGTTCTTGACGACCTTGACCCGGACCCGGTTGCCCACCAATTCGGTCCCGTTCTTGATCGTCTCGACCCGCCGGATGTCGAGCCGGACGCTGGCGTAGAACTTGAGCGCGCGGCCGCCCGGCGTCGTCTCGGGATTGCCGAACATGACCCCGATCTTCTCGCGCAGCTGGTTCGTGAAGACCAGCGCCGTGTTGCTCCGGCTGACCGCGCCGGTCAGCTTGCGCAGGGCCTGGCTCATGAGCCGGGCCTGGATGCCCACGAAGCTGTCGCCCATCTCGCCCTCGATCTCGGCGCGCGGCACCAGGGCCGCGACGGAGTCGAGGACGACGCAGTCGATGCCGCCCGAGCGGATGAGGGTCTCGGTGATCTCGAGCGCCTGCTCACCGGTGTCCGGCTGGCTCACCAGCAGCTCGTCGACGTTGACGCCGCAGGCGCGGGCGTACCCTGGGTCGAGGGCGTGCTCCACATCGATGAACGCGACGACGCCGCCGCGTCGCTGGGCCTCGGCCAGGACGTGCTGGCAGAGCGTCGTCTTGCCCGACGACTCCGGTCCGAAGACCTCCGTGATCCGGCCGCGCGGGATGCCGCCGACGCCGAGGGCGAGGTCGAGGGCGATCGAGCCGGTGGGGATCGAATCGACGGACTGCCGCTCGGCCGAGCCGAGCTTCATGATCGACCCGCGGCCGAACTGCTTCTCGATCGACAGGATCGCCGCGTCGACGGCTCGTCCCCGTTCGGCCTGCGCCTTGTCGCCGGTCCCGCCGCTGCCGTTGCGCTCGTCGAGCCCGCGCTCTCCGGTCATCGCCATGGATCTCGCTCCTGTCGTCTGCTGGCGGGGGTGGTCGGCCACCGGACCGGCGGAGCGGGAAGTCGTGCGACGCCCGTCCGACGGATCAGCCTTCGTCCGTCTCTTCGCGCTCGTGGCGCGGCTTGCGAGCCTTCCGGATCAGCTCCACGTTGGTTGGTGGCTCCGTGAGCGGCTGCAACTTCTGCTTGGCCGCACTGTCCTTGGGCTTCTTCTTGGCTTCCTTTGAGGGGCGGTCTCGCGAGCCCATCTCGTGCTCCTTCACGCACCGGAACGGATGGTAGGGACAGTCCCTTCACGCCGACTGCACCGAGACTTCACCGTCGCCGAGCCGGCCGGCGCGCAGGCGCAATTCCGGGAGGCTCGCGGGGAAGTCCGAGGTCCGCAGGGCGGAGCGGATCCTGGCCATGAAGTCTAGGGTGAAGGTCAGGTTGTGACAAGTCGCCAGCCGGTACGCGAGCAGCTCTTTCGTGCGGAAAAGATGGGCGATGTACGCCCGCGAGAAACGCCGGCAGGCGATGCATGGGCAGTCCGCCTGGATGGGGTCCGGGTCGTCCTGGAACCGAGCGTTGCGGATGTTGATCCGGCCACCGGGGACCCACAGCTGACCGGTCCGCGCGACGCGCGCCGGAAGGACCGAGTCGAACAGGTCCACGCCCCGGTGGACGGCCTCGAGCAGGTCCGCCGGAGAGCCGAGGCCCATGAGGTAGCGCGGCCGCGGGTCGTCGTCGAGGAGCGGGACCGCGAGGTCGAGGGTCGCGTCGCGCTGCTCCGCCGTCTCGTCGCCGGCAAGCCCGCCGAAGCAGATCCCGTCGAACGGCAGGCTCGCGATCGTCCGGACCGACTCCGCCCGAAGGTCGGGTTCGAGGCCGCCCTGGACGATGCCGAACAGCGCCTGATCGGTCCGCGTGTGGGCCGCCAGTGAGCGTTCCGCCCAGCGATGCGTGCGGGCCGTCGCGTCGGCGACCACCTCCCACGGCGACGACGGGGTGACCGGCTGGTCGAGGGCGACGGCGATGTCGGAACCCAGCGCTTCCTGGACCTCGATCGCGTGCTCCGGCGTGAACCGGTGGACCGAACCGTCGAGGTGGCTCCGGAACGTCACTCCCCCATCGTCGACGACGCGGAGGTCGCCGAGCGACACGACCTGGAACCCGCCCGAGTCCGTGAGGATGGGCCGGCCCCAGCTCATGAACCGATGGAGCCCGCCGAGCGCCCGGATCCGCTCGTGGCCGGGCCGCAGGTACAGGTGATACGTGTTGGCGAGGATGATCGAGGCGCCGACCTCCTCGAGGTCGTCGGGGTGGAGCGCCTTGACCGTCGCGTTCGTGCCGACGGGCATGAACTGGGGCGTCTCCACGACCCCGTGGCCGAGCTCAAGGCGGCCGAGTCTCGCCCGGGTCGAGCCGTCCGCCGGTGGCGGAACGAGCACCTCGAAGTGGGAGGCGCTCACCCGGTGATCTCGGCCCGCTCGACGATGAGCGCGGACGCCGCGGCAGCCACGAGGAGATAGATCGTGACCAGGAGGAGCGCAAAGTTCGGATCGAGCGGCGCGACCAGGCTGGCGCCACCGCCACCGGCCCCGACGGTCGTCGTCATCCGCAGCGCGGACGTGGCCACGTGGAACGGGAAGTACCGGACGATATCGGGCAGGAACAGGGTCGAGAACTGCTCGACGAAGTAGAGGGCGATGCCGGCTCCCAGCCCGGCGAGCTGGCTGCGCGCGAACGTCGCGATGGCGAAGCCGATCGCCGCCTCCTCGGCGATGCCCCAGAACCCGCGGAGGAGCTGCTCAGGCAGGACGCCGATGACACTCGAGTCGGACACCCCGGACAGGTCGATGCCGGCGATGGCCGACGCCACGATGGCCGCCACGACCCCGACGACGAACGAGATGAGGACGCCGAGACCGACCAGGAGCAGGACGGCGACGAGCTTGGCCAGGATGTAGCGGGTCCGGCTCTCGCCCCGGGCGATGGCCACCTTGACCATGCCCCAGCCCCAGTCCGCCCCGGCCGCCGAAGCACCGTAACCGACGGCGAGAAGGCCGCCGAGCCCGGTGATGAGCCCGATGACGCCGGCGTACGCGCCGGGGAAGGTCAGGAGGAGCTTGATGCCGGCCCGGGACTGCTCCGCGTTCGGCGCTGTCGGGGTGTCCGAGAGCGCCTTGAACGACGCGGCCACGGACAGGTAGATGACCAGGATGATCGCGAGCTGGAGGATGAGGACGATGCGCGACGCCGGGCGCTTGATCAGCTTGCGCAGCTCCCCACGCAGGAGCCTCATGTCCCATCCCCCGTCGTGAGTGACAGGAAGATCGACTCGAGGTCGCTCCGCGTCTCGATGCCGCTTGCGTAGATGCCCGCGTCGGCGAGCACTCGGTTGACGTCGGCGGCGCGCTCGGTCGGGAGCTTGATCGCGAGCCAGCCGTGACCTTCCTCGGGTTCTCCGCCCGGACCGTCCGAATCCGTCACCGCGTCCGGGCCGGCAAGCGGCACCAGCGCCGCCCGTGCTCGCTCCACCTCGTCCGGGAGGAGGCGGACGCGCACACCCCCGGACGCTTTCAGCAGTTCATCGAGCGAGCCCTGGTGGACGAGATGGCCCTTGTCGATGATGCCCACGACGTCGGCGAGCTGCTGGACCTCGGGCAGGATGTGGCTCGAGACGAGGATGGTCCGGCCCGTATCGGCCAGGTAGCGAAGCTGGGCCCTGAGGCTGTGGATCCCGGCGGGGTCGAGGCCATTGGCCGGCTCGTCGAGGATGAGGAGCTTCGGATCGTGCAGCAGCGCGGCTGCGATCCCGAGGCGCTGGCGCATGCCGAGCGAGTAGCCGTCGATGTGATCGCCGGCCCGATCCGTGAGGCCCATGACCGAGAGGACTTCCTCGACCCGGCCCTTGGCCGGCTCGGGACCGGTCGACGCGATGACCCTGAGGTTGTCGCGGCCCGAGAGGTACGGATAGAACGACGGGGATTCGATGAGGGCGCCGATGTCGAACAGGCGCCGCCGATCGCGGGCCGTGTATGGCCGTCCGAGCAGCGTCATCTGGCCGGCGTCCGGGTGGATGAGTCCGAGCAGGCAGCGGATCGTCGTCGTCTTGCCGGCCCCGTTCGGACCGAGGAAGCCGTACACGACTCCGGGCGGTACCGCCAGGTCGAGTCCGACGAGCGCGGCCGTGTGCCCGTACGCCTTCTTCAGGCCCGACGTCGCGACGGCATGCCCGTCGATCGGATCCGCGGTCGCGGTCACGGGACGGACGCCTCGTCGGCCGGCGCGCCGTCCGGGGTGCCGCCATCCCACAGCGTCGGCATCTCGGGGTCGGGGCGGCGCGGCTGGGGGATCTCGTAGCCGAGCCCGGCGAGGTGCTGGCGTGCGGCCTCGGTCGCGATCCGGCCCTGGGGCGTCCGGTCGAGGAACGCGAGGCGGAGCAGGAACGGCTCGTAGACGTCCTCGATCGTCTCGACTTCTTCCGACAGGACGGCCGCCAGCGCCTGGACGCCGACCGGTCCCGAGGCGAACTTCTGGACGATCGCGGCGAGCAGTTTGCGATCGGTCGAATCGAGGCCCTCGCCGTCGATCTCCATGCGCCGCATCGCCTCCTCGGCGATCTTCCGGTCGACCCGGCCGGTGCCGTGGACCTCGGCGAAGTCGCGCACGCGCTTGAGCAACCGGTTCACGATCCGTGGCGTCCCGCGTCCCCGCCGGGCGATCGCCTCGGCCGCCTCCGCGTCGATGTCGACTCTGAGGATCCCGGCCGAGCGCCGGACGATCGAGACGAGGTCCGGCTCGTCGTAGAAATCGAGGCGATACGTGGCCCCGAACCGGTCGCGCAGGGGCGAACTGATCCGGCCCGCCCTGGTCGTGGCGCCCACGACCGTGAACGGCTTGAGGCTCAGGCGGAGCGATCGCGCGGACGGGCCCTTGCCGATCATCACGTCCAGGGCGAAGTCCTCCATCGCCGGATACAGGATCTCCTCCACGGCCCGGTTGAGCCGGTGGATCTCGTCGATGAACAGGACGTCGCGCTCGTCCAGAGCGGTCAGGATCGCGGCAAGGTCGCCGGCGCGCTCGACGGCGGGCCCGCTCGTGTACCGGACGTTGACCCCGAGCTCGCGCGCGATGATCGTGGCGAGGGTCGTCTTGCCGAGGCCGGGCGGGCCGTACAGCAGGACGTGATCGGCCGCCTCTCCCCTCCCCTTGGCCGCCGACAGCAGCACCTGGAGGTTCGCCTTGACCTCGCGCTGGCCGATGTACTCGTCGAAGGTGTGGGGCCGAAGCGAGCCTTCGACCGCCAGGTCGACGTCGTCGAGCAACGTGGACGCGAGGATGCGCGAAGCGTCGTCCGTCATCCGGCCGAGTCTAGCATGCGCGGACCCAAACCGCACACCTGTTCACATCGATGATCATACCGAAACGAAGGCGCCAGGGTGGACCCGCCACAGTCCAGTGTCAGGCATCTCGTCACTCCCTCAGGAGCGTGCGGAGCGCGGCCTTGACCCGATCCTCCAGCGTCCCGCCGATCGCCGGGTCGACCAACGCGGCCCGAGAAGCCTCGCGCGCTTCGGCCGCGCTGTAGCCCAGGGCCTGGAGGGCGCCCACCACCTCGGTCTCGCCGCCCACCGGTCCGCCGGCCCCGGCGAGCGCCGCCGTTCCCGCCGCCGCGACCTTCTCCTTGAGCTCGAAGATGACCCGCTCGGCCAGCTTCTTGCCGATGCCCGGGATCGCGACGAGGACCGCCTGGTCCTGCTGCAGGATGGCCAGCTGGAGGTCGGGCACCGGGCGGCTCCCCACGATCGCCAACGCCACCTTCGGCCCGACCCCGGTCACCGTCAGCAGCAGGTCGAAGAACCCGAGCTCCTCGGGCGTGGCGAAACCGAAGAGCGCCTGGCGATCCTCGGCGACGAGGTGGTGGGTGAACAGCTTGAGCCGGCCGCCCGGCCGGGCCGACGCGATCACCCGCGGTGCCGCGAACACCCGGTAGCCGATCCCGCCCACCTCGAGGACGAGCGAATCGAGGCCGATGACCGCGACGAGCCCGTCGACCGAGGCGATCATCGCGGGGAGTGGCGGTTCACGGCCGCTACGACGCCCGGCGACGGGTCGAGCGCGGCTGGGCGCCCTCGGCGGCCTTCGAGTCTTTCGCGGCCTTGGCCGCCCCGCGCTCCCGGGCCAGCGCCTCGCGGACGGCTCGCTCGAACGGGGTCACGCCGTCCGCCATGGGCGCGACCGCGGACCGGTCGAACACGGCCGAGGTGTGAAGGTCGCCCACCCGTTCGCGGTTGGCCGCCCAGATCGCGATCGCCAGCGCGTCGGCCGCGTCGTCGGGCGTGGGGATCGAGGCCAGCCCCAGGATGATCGAGACCATCCGGGCGACCTGGTCCTTGTCGGCGACGCCGCTCCCCGAGACCGCGGTCTTGACCTCGCTCGGGGTCGCCTCGCGGACGGGCAGGCCGGCTTCGGCGGCGGCGAGGAGCACGACCCCGCGGGCATGGCCCACGCCGAGTGCCGTCTGGGCGTTGCGGCTGAAGAACAGCCGCTCCACCGCGACGAGGGCCGGTCGATGCGTCTCGATCAGGTCGGCGACGAACGTGTGGATCCTGAGCAGGCGTTGCGGTAGTCCCTCGTCCGGTGTGGTCGTGAGGCAGCCGTGGTCGATCTCGCGGAGCCTGCCGCCCACGCGCTCGACGACGCCGAACCCCAGCGAAGCGGTTCCGGGGTCGATACCGAGGACGATCACGCAGCGCTCCTGCGCGATCCGCTGGTCACCCGGCGACCTCGGCGAAGATCTCCTCGGGGATGTCGAAGTTCGCGGTGACCCGCTGGACATCGTCGATGTCCTCGAGCTCCTCGATCAGGCGCAGCGCCTGACGCGCTCGCCCGGAGTCGAGCTCGACCGTCTGCTTGGCGATCATCGCCGACTCGGCCTCGTCGACCACGATCCCGGCCGCCTCGAGGCGCTTGCGGACCCCTTCGAGCTCGGTGGGAGCCGTGTAGATCTCGATCGGATCGGCGTCGGAGTCCACGTCCTCGGCGCCCGCGTCGATGGCGGACAGGGCCACCTCGTCGGGGTCCACGCCCTCGCGCCCCACCGTGATGAACCCGCGCACCTCGAACTGCCAGGCGACGGCGCCCGAAGCGGCGAGCGCACCGCCCGACTTCACGAACCGCGATCGGACCTCCGCGGCCGTGCGGTTGCGATTGTCCGTGGCGGCCTCGACGAGGACGGCGACGCCACCCGGGCCGTAGCCCTCGTAGACGATCTCTTCGTACTGTTCGGCCTCGCTGGCACCGGTGGCCCGCTCGATCGCCCGCTTGATGTTGTCCGCGGGCATGTTCACGGCGCGGGCCTTCTCGATCGCCAGGCGGAGCCGGAAGTTGCCGTCAGGATCGCCGCCACCCGCCCGGGCGGCCATCGCGACCTCGCGCGCGACCTTCGTGAAGGCCGCCCCCCGCTTGACGTCGTTGACGCCTTTCTGGCGCTTGATCGAGGACCACTTGGAATGTCCGGACATCGCCGGCGAGTATACCGGACTATCATGGCGGAACCGCCCAAAGTCCCGGGTTCCGCCTCTCCTCCCACCGCTCACCAAGAGGTCCGATGAGCCGATGACGACGAAGAGCGTTGACCTCCCCCACCTTCGGAGCGTCGTCCTGGCCGGCCATGCCGGCAGTGGCAAGACGACGCTCGCCGAAGGCCTCCTCTTCCGCACCGGGGCCACCGCGCGCCTCGGACGCGTGGACGACGGTACGAGCTCGCTCGACTTCGAGCCCGAGGAGCAGAAGCGCCAGGAGTCGCTCAGCCTCGCCGTCGCGACGCTCGACGACGAAGGGACGCGGGTCACTCTCATCGACACGCCCGGCTACCCGGACTTCGTGGCCGAGGTCATCGAGGGCGTCGCCGCGGTCGATGGGATGGTCTTTGTCATGGACGCGGGCGGAGGCGTCGGATTCGGGGCTGGAGGCCGTCGTCCGGCTCGGTCGTGCGAGCGGCCGCGCGGCGTGCTTCTTCATCAACAAGAGCGATCGGGAGAATGCCGATCCCACGGCCGCCCTGGACGCCCTGCGCGCGACGTTCGGCAACAAGATCGCGCCGCTCCACCTGGCGATCGGCACGGCCGAGAAGTTCACGGGCTACGTCGACCTCGTCCATCGCAAGGCCTGGCAGTGGGACGGCAGCAAGGAAGTCGAGATCCCGATCCCGTCCGAGCTCGATGCCGAGGTGGCCCGTCGCCGGGACCAGCTGCTCGAGGCCGCTGCCGAGGCCGACGACGACGTGCTGACCAAGTACCTCGACGGCGTGGAGGTCTCCGACCCGGAGCTCGACGCCTGCCTGCGCAAGGGCGTCAAGGAATCGATCCTGGCCCCGGTCCTGGTCGGGAGTGCCGTCAAGGGCATCGGATTGCGCGGGCTTCTCGATGCATTCGTCCGCTACTTCCCCTCCCCCGCGGACGAGGGACCGGTCACCGCCCGCGAGCCCAAGTCCGGCGATGCCGTCGCCGTACCGCCCGACCCGAGCGGCCCACTCCTCGTGCGCGCCTTCAAGACCGCCGCTGACCCGTTCGTCGGCCGGTTGACCTACATCCGGGTGCTGTCGGGCACGATCCGTTCCCACGACCACGCCTGGAACGCCAACCGCGGCGAGGACGAGCGCATCGGCCAATTGCTCCTCGTCCACGGCAAGGAACAGGAACCCGTCGGCGAGCTCAAGGCGGGCGAGATCGGGGCGGTGGCCAAGCTGTCCGTGACCGAGACAGGCGACACGCTGACAAGCCGTGACAAGCCGCTCGTCCTGGATCCGCTGGTCTTCCCCGCTCCGTCGCTCACCGTCGCCATCGAGCCCCAGACGAAAGCCGACCTCGACAAGATGGGCGCCGCGCTGACCCGGATGCTGGAGGAGGAACCGTGCGCCCGCGTCGAGCGGAGCGCGGTCGGCGAGCAGCTCCTGATCGCGACAGGTGAGGCTCACATCGCCGTCATCGCCGAGCGGCTCAAGCGCAAGTTCGGCGCGGCGATCGTGACCCACACGCCCAAGGTCCCGTACAAGGAGACGATCCGGGCGAAGACCCAGGTCGAGGGCCGCTACAAGAAACAGACCGGCGGGCACGGCATGTTCGGCCACGTCTGGATCGAGATCGAGCCGTCACCCGGCAACGGGGTCGAGTTCGCCGAGCGGGTGGTCGGGGGTTCGGTGCCCAAGGGCTTCTTCCCCGGGGTCGAGAAGGGGATCCGCGAGGCGGCAGCCGAGGGCGTACTCGCCGGCTATCCGCTCTCGGACTTCAAGGCCACCCTCTATGACGGGTCGTTCCACACCGTGGACAGCAACGAGCTGTCATTCAAGATCGCCGCGTCCATGGCCCTCAAGAAGGGCGTCATGGACTGCAAGCCGGCGCTCCTCGAGCCGGTCATGGCGGTCGAGGTCAGGGTCCCCGAGGCCTACATGGGCGACGTGAACCGCGACCTCAACACGCGCCGCGGGCGGGTCCTCGGCATGGACACGGCCGGAGACGGGACGCAGGTCGTGGCCGCCCACGTCCCCCAGGCCGAGCTCTTCACGTACGCGACCGAGCTGCGCTCCCTCACCCACGGGCGGGGGTCGTTCAGCGCGACCCTCGATCACTACGAGGAAGTGCCCGGCCACGTGGCCGACAAGATCATCGAGGCCCACCGCAAGCAGACCGAGGCTGCCGCGCACTGACTCATTGGATGCCCTTGACGACGTCTACCCCGAGACCTACGAACTCCCCGAGCTGTGCCTCTGGGACGGGACCGATCAGATCGCGATCGGCTGTACCTATGGCGGCACGGTCGAGCTGTCGTCCAGGGCGGCGGATGGGCCGATCCGATACGCGTACGACAAGTGCGGCGTGTTCAGCAACAACCCGCTCACCGGCACGGGGACATTCGATCCGTCCGACGGGACGTTCCGTTACGAGGGCTTCGTGGGGTCTGACAACCTGACGTTCCAGGAGGACTCGGACGGGAACCGCGTCGCCGACGACACATGGCCGGGCCGGACGGTCCACGATCGCGACCGGTGATCAGGGCGTCCCGGCCGATCAGAGCGAGCCGATCGCTTCCGCCAGGTCCAGGACGCCTTCGTAGATCGCCCGGCCCACGATCGCGCCCTCGCACCCCGCGTCCCGGATGGCCTGGAGATCCGCGACGGACGCGATGCCGCCGGACGCGACGATCGCCCCGCGGCCGGTCGCAACGAGCCGCCGGAGGAGGTCGACGTCCGGCCCGCCGAGCGCCCCGTCTCGCGCGATCGCGGTGACGATGAACCGGCCGACGCCCGCATCCGCCAGGACGTGCAGCACCGCGTCGGCGTCCCGTGCCGTCGCGCCCGCCACCCAGCCGTCGCCCAGCGCCAGACCGTCCCGCACGTCGAGGGCGGCGGCGACGGCCTCCGGACCGTGGCGCGCGATCAGGCGGCCGGCCAGGGCCGGGTCGTTCAGGAGCGCCGTGCCCAGGACGACCCGCGCCGCGCCCGCCCGGAGCGTTTCCGCGACCGCCGCTTCGGAGCGGAGGCCGCCACCCACCTCGCACGCGGCCATGCCACCGACCTGGGCCACGATCCGGGCGACCGCCGCGGACTGGCGGGCCTCCCCTTTCGCCCCGTCGAGGTCCACGACGTGGATCCACCGGGCTCCGGCGCCCACGAACGCCCGGGCGACGGCGACCGGATCTTCTCCGTAGTCCGTGGCGCGACCGAAGTCGCCCTCCAGGAGCCGGACGACGTGGCCGGCGCGCAGATCGATGGCCGGGATGACCGCGAACCCCACCTGGTTGACGAGCCTCCGCTGCCCTGCTAGCGTATCAGCACGCTACTACGCTACTACGTTAGCATGCTGAAGGCGAGATGGACAAGGAGCGGCCGATGGTCGGCGAGACCTGGCAGACGGACGACACGCGGGCCCTGTTCGAGGCGGTCCTCGGACTCGGGAACGTCGACGAGGCTGAGCGGTTCTTCCGCGACCTGTGCACGATGGGCGAGCTCCACGACATGGCCCAGCGCTGGGCAGTGGTCCGGCTGCTCGACGACGGCCTTCACTATGCGGACATCTCGCGGCGCACGGGCGCGAGCACCGCGACCATCACCCGCATCGCCTCATGGCTCAACCACGGCGAGGGTGGCTATCGCAGCGCCCTGACCCGGCTCAGGGCCGGCGGCGGGACCACCCGCGCCGCGAAGGCCGCAGACCGACGAAGGCGACGAAGAAGGCCGACGCCACCAAGGCCCGGGGCCGCCCGTGAGGGAGCGCCTCCGCCTCGCGATCCCCAACAAGGGCCGGCTGGTCGAGCCGACCCTCGCCCTGCTGCACGACGCGGGCCTGGTGTTCGAGGAGCACGACCGGAGCCTGGTCGCGCGCGTCCAGAACCTGCCGATCGACATCCTCTTCGTGCGCACGAACGACGTCATCGAGTTCGTTGGCGACGGCGTGGCCGACCTCGGCATCACCGGCCAGGACCTGCTCGCCGAGACCGGGGCCGAGCTGCCCATCCTGCGTCCGCTGGGCTACGGCCGATGCCGCCTCGCCGCCGCGGTCCCGGCCGACGCGTCCATCCAGGCGATCGACGATCTCGCCGGACTGCGGGTCGCCACGGCCCACCCGGAGGTCACCCGCCGGTTCTTCGCCGAGCGGCGGGTCCGGGTGGACGTCATCACGCTGTCCGGCGCGGTCGAGGTCGCGCCAAGGCTCGGCCTGGCCGAGGCGATCGTCGACCTCGTCTCGACCGGCTCCACGCTCGCGATGAACGGGTTGCGCGCGATCGGCGACGTCCTGCCGTCCGAGGCGATCCTGCTGGGCGGTCCGGCCGCCATCCGCGAACGGCCGGACGAGATCGCCGCGATCGACACGATGCTCGCCTCGGTCATCGCCGCCCGCGGCCGCAAGTACCTGATGATGAACGCGCCGGCCGGCCGCCTGCCGGAGCTCGAGGCGATCCTGCCGGGCCTCGACAGCCCGTCGGTCATACCGCTCGCCCACGCGGGCATGATCGCGATCCACGCCGTCGTCGACGCCGATGCCGTGTGGTCGCTGCTGCCCCGGCTCCGGGCGAGCGGCGCGTCGGGCATCCTCGTCCTCCCGATCGAGAAGATCGTCGCGTGAGCGGCCCGACCACGATGGCGACCTCCACGCCTGGCGCGATCCGCCTTGCCAGGCTCGACCTGCGCCAGGCGGCCTCGGATCCGACGGTCGTGGTTCGCCGCGAGCGGCTCATCCGGCGGGGAGCGATCGCCGACCCGGCCGTCCGCGACGGTGCCCGCACGATCCTCGCCGAGATCCGATCCGGAGGCGACCCCGCGGTCCGCGCCGCGAACGTGCGATTCGGTGGAGGGCTGGCCGACGGTCGGCTCGTCCTCGACGCCGCCGAGCTCAGCGCCGCGCGCGACGCCCTTCCGGGCCCGATCCGGGCCGGCCTCGAGACCATGATCGAGCACATCGGCCGGTTCGCCCTGACCCAGCGCCCCGTCACGACCCGGACGACGATCGTCCCCGGCATCGAGATCGAGCGACGCTGGACGCCCCTCGATCGGGTGGGCGCGTACGTGCCCGGCGGCACGGCCGCCTACCCGAGCTCGCTGATCATGGCCGCGGTGCCCGCACGGGTCGCCGGCGTGGGCACGTTCGTCGTCGCGAGTCCGGCCAGGCCGGACGGTCGGGTCGACCCGATCCTCGTCGGTGCGGCGGGCCTCGTGGGCGTGGACCGGTTCATCGTCGCCGGCGGGGCACAGGCGGTCGGAGCGCTGGCCTACGGACTCGCGGCAGCCGGCGTCGCCCCGGTCGACCGGATCGTCGGCCCCGGCAACGCCTGGGTCACGGCCGCCAAGCTGGAGGTCTTCGGGGAGGTCGGCATCGACCTGCCGGCCGGTCCGTCCGAGGTCATGGTCCTCGCCGATGGGTCCGCCGATCCCGACCACGTGGCCGCCGACCTCCTGAGCCAGGCCGAGCACGGTCCCGACTCGCCGGCGATCCTGGTCACGACCGACGCCGCGTTCGCGGAACGGGTCGAGGCGGCGATCGATCGGCAGCTGGCGACCGCCCTCCGGCGCGACATCCTCGGCCGAAGCCTGGCAGCGGCCGGACTCGTGGTGATCGCGCCCGACCGGGCGAGCGCGATCGCGTTCGTCGACGCCTATGCGCCCGAGCATCTGACCGTGGTCGTCTCGGACGTCGAGGACGCCGTCGACCGGCTCCACAACGCCGGCTCGCTGTTCGTCGGGCCGTTCGCTCCGGAGAGCGCGGGCGACTACGCCTCGGGCGCCAATCACGTCCTGCCGACCGGCGGCCTCGCCCGCAGCTCCGGCGCCTTGAGCGTCGAGGCGTTCGGCAAGTTCGTGCAGGTCCAGCGGATCGACCGCCACGGGCTCGCCACGATCCGCGAGGCGGTCGGCGTGGTCGCGCGGGCCGAGGGCCTGGAGGCGCACCGCGAGGCCGTCGAGATCCGCTTCCGCGAGGCCGGCACGGATGCCGGCGGCCGGGACGCTTCGGTCCCCGGCAGCACGGATCCCGGCAGCGCGGGCCCCGCGGACCCGGACGGCGCGCGATGAGCCCGACACCCGTCTCGATGGCCGTGCCGACCGCCCCGGCCGGTTACGTCTGGGAGGCGACGACCGAGCAGGTGGCCGCCCGCTACGGCATGCCGGTCGAGGACATCGTCCGGTTCGACCTCAACACGGCCCCGGAGGCGCCGGAGATCGCGTTCACGGCGCTCGCCGCCGGGCGGTTCGAGGGCGGCCTGTCGGAGTACCCGCCGTCGGACTACCGGCGGCTCGTGGCGGCCGCCGCCACCCGCTACGGTGTCGCGCCGGAGGAGCTCCTCGTGGGCGCCGGGGCGGACGAGATCCTGGACCTCGTCGCGAAGGCGTACCTGCCGGCGGGCGCGGCGGCGGTCATCCCGACCCCGTCGTACGCGATGTACCGAGTGCTCACCGAGCAGCGCGGGGCGCGGGTCGTCGCGGTGCCCCGCCTGGGCGCGGACCGATCGTTCGCGATCGACGTCCCCGCGGTACGGGCGGCCGCCCGCGACGCCGCGGTCATCTGGCTGTGCAGCCCGAACAATCCCACCGGCGTCGCCGAGCCGGACGGGACGATCGAGTCGCTGCTCGATGGCCTGAGCGCGGACGCCGACGCCTCGGGCGAGATGCCTCCCATCGTGGTCCTCGACGAGGCGTACGCGGAGTTCGTCGGCACGAGCCTGACCGGCCTGCGCGGGCGCTATCCGCGACTCATCGTCGTTCGGACCGCGAGCAAGGCCTACGGCCTGGCCGGCCTCCGGGTCGGGTTCGCGATCGCGGTGCGCGAGGTGATCGGCCGGATGGAGCCGTACCGGCCGCCCGGCTCGGTCTCGACCGTGTCCGTGGCGGTGGTGACCGCCGCCCTGGAGGCGGATGGCTGGCTCGCGCCGCGGGTCGCGGCCGTCCACGCCGAGCGCGACCGGCTGGTCGCCGCCCTCCGCGCCGCCGGCTGGACGCCCCACCCGTCGGTCGCGAACTTCGTCCTGCTGCCCTGCGGCTCCCCCACCCGTGCCCAGGCCGTCGCAGAGGCGCTCCTGCGGCGCGGCCTCGTGCCGCGCACGTTCGGCGCCGGTCATCCCCTGGTCGACCATCTCCGCCTCACGGTCCGCTCGCCCGAGCAGGACGACCGGTTGATCGAGGCACTCACGCGCTTCGCCGCCGAACAGGGCTCGGGGGCGCAGGCAGACGACTCGGGCGCGAAGGCGCCGCGGTGACGCGGCGCGCGGAGGAACGATGACGCCATCCGATACCGACATCACCCTGAGCCCACGTGCGGCCACCGTCCGGAGGCGCACCCGCGAGACCGATGTCGAGGTCCGGCTCGGGCTGGACGGGACCGGGATCGCCGATGTCGCGACCGGGGTCGGGTTCTACGACCACCTGCTCGGCTCGCTCGCCCATCACGGTCTGTTCGACCTGACGATCCGGGCCAGCGGCGATCTGGGCGTCGACGAGCACCACACGGTCGAGGACGTCGCGATCGTCCTCGGGACCGCCTTCGCAGAGGCGCTCGGTGAGCGGGCCGGGATCGCCCGGTTCGGCGAGTCGTCCGTGCCCATGGACGAGTCCGTGGCCAGCGCGATCCTCGACATCGGGGGACGGCCCTACGCGGTGATCGACCTGCCGTTCGCCGGCGAACGCGTCGGCGCCCTGCCGCTCCAGCTGGTCGAGCACGCGCTGGAGGCATTCGCACGGAGCGCCGGCGCGACGCTCCACGTCCGGGGCACCGGCCGAAACGACCATCACCTGGCCGAAGCCGCGTTCAAGGCGCTGGGCCGGGCGCTCCGGCTCGCTACGACCGTCGACCCGCGCCGGGTCGGCGTGGCATCCACCAAGGGAAGCCTCGGATGAGCGTCTCCGGGTCCAGCGGCAGAGCCGGTCCGCGTCGCGGTCGTCGACTACGGGGCCAGCAACCCGGTGAGCTACACGAACGCGCTCCGGGCCGTCGGCGCCGACGTCCGGATCGCGACCCGCCCGGCCGACATCGACGGCGCGGCGCTCCTCGTCGTTCCCGGCGTGGGCGCGGCCGCCCCGGCGATGGAGAGCCTGTACGCCCAGGGCCTCGTCGAGCCGATCCGGGCCTGGGTCCGCGCCGACCGGCCGTTCCTCGCGATCTGCCTCGGCCTTCAACTCCTGTTCGACGGCAGCGACGAGGACGGTGCGGATACTCTCGGTCTCCTGCCGGGGCGGACGGTGCGGCTGGACGGCGCGCCGACGCTGCCCCACATCGGCTGGAACCAGGTCGTCCGCCGGAGCGCGCACCCGGCCTTCGACGGCATCGCCGACGAAGCCGACATGTACTTCGTCCATTCGTACGTCGGCCGGCCCGAGGACGGCGCCGCCGACGTCGTCCTCGCCGACACGACCCACGGCGCGAGCTTCGTGAGCGCCGTCGCTCGCGGCCGCCTCCTCGGCGTGCAGTTCCACCCCGAGCGGAGCGGATCGGACGGCCTCCGCCTGCTCGCC
The DNA here is from genome assembly GCA_963719285.1 of uncultured Chloroflexia bacterium. Taxonomy (GTDB): domain Bacteria; phylum Chloroflexota; class Limnocylindria; order Limnocylindrales; family CSP1-4; genus C-114. The sequence goes on along the minus strand of CAVRBO010000001.1, from coordinate 488,874 downwards.
AATGTCGTGGCGGCGGCCCGGGCCGAGACGCCCGTCGCGAGCCGCGCCTGATGCTCGGACGTCGGGTGATCCCGTGCCTCGACGTCGCCGACGGCCGGGTGGTCAAGGGGACGCGTTTCGTGGACCTCGTCGACGCCGGCGACCCGCCGGAGCTCGCCGAGCGGTACTGGCACGAGGGCGCCGATGAGCTCGTCTTCCTCGACATCACGGCGGCTCCGGAAGGTCGCGCGACCCTGCTCGCGATGGTCGAGCGCACCGCGGCGCGGGTGTTCATCCCACTGACGGTGGGCGGAGGGGTGCGGAGCGTCGAGGAGATGCGGGCCGTGCTCCGGTCAGGCGCCGACAAGGTGGCCCTCAACACGGCCGCCGTGGAACGGCCGGGCCTCATCGCGGAGTGTGCCGTCGCGTTCGGCTCCCAGGCGGTCGTCGTGGCGCTCGACGCCCGGCGCCGCGGACCCACGGCCGAAAACGGCTGGGAGGTCGTCGTGCAGGGCGGCCGCACCCCGACCGGCCGGGACGCCGTGGCGTGGGCGGTCGAGGCCGCCCGGCTCGGCGCCGGCGAGCTCCTCGTCACCTCGATCGATCGCGACGGCACGGGTCACGGCTTCGACACGGACCTGCTGCGCGCCATCGTGGCGCGCGTCCGGGTGCCCGTGATCGCGTCCGGTGGCGCGGCGGGCCCCGCCGACTTCGTCGCGGCCGTACGCGACGGAGGGGCCGACGCCGTGCTGGCCGCAGGCATCTTCCATCGGGGCGAGCACACCATCGGAGCGGTCAAGGCCGCGATGGCAGCCGCGGGCCTGCCGGTCAGGACGATGGCGGAAGGTTCCGCGGCGTGACGCTCGACCTTGGCTCCCGTGAGCCAGCTTACGGCCCGGATGGCCTGATCCCGGTCGTGGTCCAGGACGCCACCGACGGCCGTGTCCTCATGCTCGCGTACGCCGACGCGGAGGCGCTGGCGATGACCGCGGCGACGGGCGAGATGCACTTCCACTCGCGCTCGCGGGATCGCCTCTGGCGCAAGGGCGAGACGAGCGGCAACACGCTCGCCGTCCGGGCGCTCGCCCTCGACTGCGACGGAGACGCGCTCCTGGCCACCGTCGAGCCCGCCGGGCCGACCTGCCATCGCGGGACCCGGAGCTGCTTCGACCTTGACGGCGCTCCCGCGCCCCCGCCCGCAGGCTTCGCCTGGCTCGAGACCTTGTGGGCGACCATCGCCGACCGGGTGACGACCCGCCCGGAGGGCTCGTACACGGCCCGCCTGCTCGACGGCGGAGTCGACGCCGTGGCGCGCAAGGTCACCGAAGAGGCGACCGAGGTGCTCATGGCCGCCAAGGACGACGCTTCGGCCGAGGCGGCAGCGGCGGATCGCCAGGGCACCCGCGCGGCGCTGGCCGGCGAGGCCGCCGATCTGCTCTATCACACGCTCGTGCTGCTGGCCGAACGGGGCCTCCCCCCGTCCGAGGTCATCGCTTCGCTTCGCTCCCGCCGACCAGCCGCCCCATCCTGAGGCGCTTCCGACCGGCCCGGAGCTGGAGCCACCGGCCGTCGATCGGCGCCGGGACCGGGTCGTCCGGTGCCGCGATACGGACATCGTTGATCGAGAAGCCGCCCTGGGAGATCGCCCTGCGAGCGTCACCGTTGGACGCGAACAGGCCGCTCGCGATCGCGACCCGCAGGGCCCCGCCGGCGAGATCCTCGGGGACCAGGTCGCAATGCTCGAGCACGTCGTACATGGCGGCAAGCACCGCCGGATCCCGGACCGGCTCATCGCCGAAGACCGCCTGGCTGACCGTGACGGCCCGCTCGGTCTCGTCGAGCCCGTGGACCCTGGTGGTGAGGTCGAGCGCGAGAGCGCGCTGGGCCGGCCGGCGCTCGGGATGCGCCGCCTGGTCGGCCTCGAGCGCCTCGATCTCGGCCCGATCCATGATCGTGAACGACCGCAGGAGCTTGCCCACCTCCGTGTCCGGCCGGTCGACGAGGAACTGGTAGAAGGCGTAGGGCGACGTCCTGGCCGGGTCGAGCCAGACGGACGTGCCGACCGATGTCTTGCCGAACTTCGCCCCGCTCGGGTCGAGCAGGAGCGGGTAGCTGAGCGCGTGCGCCTCGGCCGGCTGACCGTCCGGGCCGCCGACCGTCTTCCGGATGAGCTCCAGGCCGGCCGTGATGTTGCCCCACTGGTCCGCCCCACCCACCTGCGCCTCGACCCCCATCGTCCGGTACAGGTGCTGGAAGTCGGCCGCCTGGAGGAGCATGTAGCTGAACTCCGTGTACGAGAGGCCGGCATCGAGGCGGGCCGCCACCGAGTCCTTGGCCAGCATGTACGGCACGGTGAAGTGCTTGCCGATCTCGCGCAGGAAGTCGAGCATCGTGACCCCACCGAGCCAGTCGAGGTTGTTCACGAGCGACGCCGCGCCGGAACCCGGCTCGAAGTCGAGGAACCGCTCCAGCTGGGCCCGGATCCCGGCCACGTTCGCGGCGATCGTGTCGCGGTCGAGCAGGTTCCGCTCGGCCGACGTCCCGGACGGATCGCCGATCATGCCGGTGGCACCGCCCACGAGCAGCACCGGCCGGCCGCCATGGCGCTGGAGGTGGAGCAACCCGAAGATCGGGACCAGATGGCCGAGGTGGAGCGACGGTCCGGACGGGTCCATCCCGTTGTAGGCGGCGAACGGACGACCCGTCGCGAGGCGGGCCTCCAACCCCGGCGTGTGGTCCTGGAGGAAGCCCCGCCAGGCCAGCTCCGCGAGCAGCGTATCGAGCGTGTGGGCGGTCGTGCGCGTCACAGCGGCCGCCGGCGGGACGTCACGACGCGGGCCACCGCCATGGGGAAAAGGGACTTCATCGAACCTATGCTATCGTCCGGACCGGCATGAATACCAGCCTCGCTCGGCGCCAGCGCCGTCGGCGCAATGGCGGACGGAGCAGCGGCGCGACAGGCCCGGCCAGGGTCGTCGCCATCGGCTTCCCCCTCTTCCTCTTCGCTTCGTTCTTCATGCTGGGCGTCGTCGGGTTCGTCGCCACCGTGAGCGCCTACAGCTTCTACAGCCAGGACCTGCCGGACCCCAAGACCGCGTTCGACACGCTCCAGTTCGATGAGCAGACGATCGTCTACGACCGGACCGGCAAGGTCGAACTCGCCCGATTCGGCCAGACCCACCGCCAGGTCATCGACGTCTTCGCCCAGCTGTCGCCGGTCCTCGTCGACGCGACGACCTCGGTCGAGGACAAGACCTTCTGGAGCAACGCCGGCTTCGATCCGGTGGGCATCATCTCGGCCTCGCTCGCGCTGACGCGTGGCGCCGGCGGCGGTGCCTCGACCATCACCCAGCAGCTCGTCCGGGCGCGCCTGCTGCCCGAGAGCGCCTTCGCCGGCTCGACCTACGACCGCAAGGTCCGCGAGATCATCCAGTCGATCCGCCTGACCCAGGAGTTCTCCGGTCTCGAAGGCAAACGCGAGATCATGATCGACTATCTCAACCAGAACTACTACGGCGACCAGAGCTACGGCGTGGCCGCCGCGGCCCTCGATTACTTCGGGGTGTCGGACCTGCACAAGCTCACGATCGCCCAGGCGGCGATCCTGGCCGGCGTCCCGCAGTCGCCCACGGCGTTCGACCTGCGCAAGAACGCCGTGCTCCAGAAGTCGGCCACGGACGCCTCGCCCTGCCCGGACGACCCGAAGCTCGCCGCGAAGTGCGTCCTGGCCGTGCCGCTCGACAGCAAGATCGCCCAGCGGCGGGACTTCATCCTCCAGCAGATGATCGCGAACCGCCACCTGACCAAGGCGGGCGACGAGCTCGAGATCCCCGGCGCGGCGGTCACGGACGAGCAGATCGCGGCCGCGCTGCAGGAGCCGATCATCATCCAGAAGCAGAGCGCCATCACCTGGCGGGCACCCCACTTCGTGTGGCAGGTGCGCCACCAGCTGGGCGCGATCCTGTGCGGCGAGCCGAACGCCGACGACTGCCCCAAGATCGACACCGGCGGCTTCCAGGTCACCTCGACGCTCGACTGGAAGATGCAGAAGGTGGCCGAGAAGTGGGTGAAGGCCGCGGCCATCGCCCCGAACGTCAAGGGCGGCATGGCCGCGACCCTCAAGTACCTGTCGGATAACAAGACCCCGAGCCAGCAGTGGATCCGCAACCTCGTCGGCCGGGGCGTGTTCAACGCGGCGCTCGGCGCGTTCGACTACCGGACCGGCCAGGTCATGGCGTATGTCGGCAGCGCCGGCTATTACGCCGCGCCTCGGGGCAAGAAGCTCCAGCCCCAGTTCGACGTCCTGTCGGACGGCTGGCGCCAGCCCGGATCGTCGTTCAAGGCGATCAACTACATCACCGGGATCGACGACCACACCAAGACCGCGGCGAGCATGTACATGGACGTCGTCACGGACTTCGGTGGCGGCTATGCGCCGGGCGACGCGGACCTGGCCGAGCGCGGCCCGCTCCGGATGCGCGAAGCGCTCAACCTGTCGCTCAATATCCCGGCCATCAAGAACGCGGCCGAGGTGGGCCCCGACCACGTCTTCGCCGAGGCCCAGAAGTTCGGGATCAAGTTCCAGAAGAGCACGAACCAGGCCGGGGTCTCGATCGGCATCGGGACGCTCGAGCTCCACTACGCCGACCTGATCAGCGCCTATGGCGCCATCGCCAACGGCGGCCTGTTGATGCCTCGCACGTTCATCCTCTCGATCAAGGACGCCGACGGTAAGCCGTACCCGACCGCGATCGCCGGGGTCAGCCAGTCCGGCCAGCAGGTCGTCAGCCCGCAGGCCGCCTACGTCATGACCGACATCCTGGCCGCGAACACCGACCCGGCCCAGAACCCGTTCTGGTCGCTCCGCAAGATCACGGACGGCAGCAAGCGCCGACCGGCCGCTCTCAAGACCGGTACGACGAACGACCAGATCGACCTCGCGGCGATGGGCTATGTCGCCCCGCCCAAGGACCCCAAGGCGCCCGCCCTCGTCGTGGGCGCCTGGATGGGCAACAGCGACAACAGCATCCCGCCCAACGGGACGATGGCCCTCGAGAGCGCCGCGACGCTGTGGCAATCGTTCCTGAACCAGGCCACGAAGGGCGACCCGATCGCCGACTTCAAGAAGCCCGGCGGCATCGTCGACGTGAAGATCGATGCCCACAGCGGGATGCTGCCCGGTCCCGTACACGCGCAAGACGATCACCGAGCACTTCATCAAGGGCACCGAGCCCAAGGACATCGACAATACCAAGGTCCCCGTCTCGATCGACCAGGCGACCGGCCTCCTGTGGAAGGACGGCTGCACGGGGCCGCAGGTCACGAAGGGGTTCCTCGACCTGAGCCAGGTCGAGCCCTCCCCCGCCCGCTGGCAGAAGTACACGAACGACTGGATCGCCCGCGCCCGACGGGGCACCGGCGTGCGCGGCGGGCCGAAGCACACCCCGACCGACTACTTCCACTTCGGTCACGTGTATCCGTTCGGGGCCACCTGGGGTGCGCCGTTCGCGCCGACCAAGACCTGTACGGCCCTGCCGCCGAGCGAGCCGCCACCGTCCTGCGATCCGGTCTTCGGCTGTCCATCGCCGTCCCCGAGCCTGCCGGTGCCCGCTCCTCCCGCGGTCCAACCACAGCCGCGCCGGCGACCGAGCAGGAGCAGGATAGGGGCGACGGGTCGACGGCGCCGGAGTGGCCCGGCGCGTGGCGGACCGGGTGACCAAGGGTCCCGAGCGAAGGCGCCCGGGTGGCCGGGCGCACCGGAGTGACGGACTTCTAGAGGCGGATGACGGTCGCTCCGTCGCCACCCTCGCCCCGTTCGCCGGCCCGGACCTCGCGGGCGAGCGGGTGGGACGCGGCTTCGGTCCGGACGGCGTCGCGCAGCGCGCCGGTCCCGAGGCCGTGGATGATCGTGACCTTGTCGAGCCCGGCCAGCGACGCGTCGTCCAGGTAACCCGACAGCGCCTCGAGGGCTTCCTCCACCCGGGCGCCCCGCAGATCGAGAGAGGCCGCGACGCTGCGGGCCCGGTCGGACCGGAGACGGGCGATCTCGCTCGTCGGGTCGCGCCGGGCCTGCCGGTCGACCGCATCGCCGATCGTGCTCCCTCCCCGTTCCGTGGCGGGCTCGATGGCCGGCTCGAGATCGGCCACGTCGACCGTCACGCGCATCCCGCCGGCTTCGAGGGAGGCCCGCTTGCCGCCACGTTCCAGGGCCGTGATCCGGCCCTCCCAGCCTCCCGACAGGCTGCGGGCTCGTTCGCCCAGGCGCCACACGTGGGGCGCCGGGGGCACGGGCACGGGTTCGAGCGCCGGCTCCGGGGTGGGCAGGCGTTCCAGGCTGTCGTCGATCCGCTCCAGCGCCTCGTCGAGGCCCTGGGCGGTCATCGTCTCGCGCTCGAGCGTCCGGCGGGTGGCGTGGACCTCGTCGCGTACGCCGGCCACGAGGCGCTCGGCCTCGGCCCGGGCTTCCTGGACGGCCGCCTCGCGATCGCGCCGGGCACGGGCGCGCTCCTCCTGGGCGTTCCGCAGCGCCTCGACGGCCCGTGCCTCGGCGAGGCGGGCACGTTCGAGCGCGTCGGCCGTCTCGCCCTCGGTCTCCTTGATCGCGGCCAGCGTCGCCTCGAAGTTCCGCTGCGCCTCCGTCAGCCGCGACCGCGCGTCGTCGACGATCGCCTGGGGCAGGCCCAGTCGCTCCGCGATCGCGAACGCCTGGCTGCCGCCGGGCAGGCCGATCGACAGCCGGTACGTCGGGGAGAGCGTTTCCAGATCGAACTCGACCGAGGCGTTGCGGGCCCGGTCCGTCGTGTGAGCGTACGCCTTGAGCTCGGCGTAGTGGGTCGTGGCCGCGACGAGCGCCCCGGCCCGGATGAAGTGGTCCAGGAGCGCCTGGGCGAGGGCCGACCCCTCGGTCGGGTCCGTCCCGGCGCCCAGCTCGTCCAGGAGGACGAGCGTGCCGGGTCCCGCGGCCGCCACGATCGCGTCGATCCGCTTGAGGTGGCCGCTGAACGTGGACAGGCTCTGGGCGATCGACTGCTCGTCGCCGATGTCCGCGAACACGTCGCGGAAGATCGGCATCCGACTGCCGCTCTCGGCCGGGATCTGGAGCCCGGCCTGGTGCATGAGCGCCAGCAGTCCGAGCGTGCGCAGGGTCACGGTCTTGCCGCCCGTGTTCGGGCCCGTGACGATCAGGGCGGTGTAGCCATCGCCCAGGCGGATGTCGATCGGGACCACCCGCCCCGCCAGCCCGGGGTGGCGGGCGCCCAGGAGCACGACCTCGGGCCGGTCGGCCGTGTCCGCCCGGATCGCGTCGAGCTCGGCGGCGAAGTGCGCCTTGGCCGACCAGAAATCGAACCGGGCAAGCGCGTCGAGCGTCTCTCGCAGGAGCGGCGCGTTCGTGGCGACGACGGCCGACAACTCGTCGAGGATGCGATCGATCTCGGCCTTCTCGGCCACCTGCGCCTCACGCCAGGCGTTGCCGAGCTCGACCACGACCAGCGGTTCGACGAACAGGGTCTGGCCGCTGCCCGAGGCGTCGTGGACGATGCCCTTGACCCGGGCCCGGGCGTCGGCGCGGACCGGGACGACGTAGCGGCCGTTGCGGAGGGTGACGATCGGTTCCTGGAGCGACGAGCCGAGCTCCGAACCGACGAGCGCGTCGAGGCGTCGCCGGAGGCGGTCGTAGGCGACCCGGACCGCCGCCCGCAGGCCACCCAGGCGGGGCGAGGCCGTGTCGAGCAGCTCGCCGGCCGGATCGAAGCTCCGGGCGAGCGTGCTCCGCAGGGCAGGCAGGCCATGGAGATCGTGACCGAGGTCGCGCAGGAGCGGTCGGCGCTCGTCGGCGAGGGCCGTCGCCAGGCGGGATGCCGCGTCGAGCGTCTCGGCGACCTCCAGGAAGTGGGCCGGGTCGAGGCGCCCTCCGCGCGCCGCCCGCTCGACCCACGGGCCGATGTCGTGCGCGGCCCCGATGCCGACACCCGGCCGCTCGATGAGGAGCGCTACGGGCCTGCTCGGTCTCGTCGAGGCCGCGCGCGACGATCACCGGGTCGTTCGACGGCTCGAGGGTCTCGGCCAGCCGTCGGCCGGGCGCGAAGGACGTGGCAGCGGCCAGGCGCTCGCGCACGAGCGGGAACTCGAGGATGGCCAGCGAGCGTTCGTCCATGGCCCGGTCGGTCAGGTGGCGGAGTGGGTCGACGGGCGAGGCGGGCGGGCGGACGAGCGGGCCGGCCGGCCTGAGACCGCGGGCTCGTCGGCGAGGAAGAAGCGGAGCGCGCGGCTGACCCACGGCTCGCCGGCATAGCCGATCCCGATCCGGGCCGACTCCACGATCCGTAGCGGGTCGGTCGGGTCCGGCGGCTCCTCCAGGTGGAGCGCGGCGTCGGGGTCGCACAGGTCGAGCCCGTCGAGCGATGGTTCCACGCTGAATGCCGCTCCAACGAGACCCGGCCCGGAGGCGAGGACCGCCGCCGGCGCTCGCCCCACGCGCGCCCGGACCCGCTCTCGGGCGGCCGGGTCGCCGCTCGCGTCGCGGGTCGCCCGCCGCGCCGCGAGATCGTGGCGGATCCGCGCGCTGCGCATCGCGTCCGTGCCCGCGACCGGCGCGACCGCCCGGACGAGCACGGCCGAGGCCGAGCCGGGTGGTCCGCAGACGACGTTCAGGCAGGTGTACATGCCGTAGACACGGTACACGTAGGCGTGGCCCGGCGGCCCGAACATGGCGCCGTTGCGGGCGGTGCGGCCCGAGCGGGCATGCGAAGCACGGTCGTCCGGTCCCAGGTAGGCCTCGGTCTCGACGATCCGGCCGACCCGCCGGCTCGGCCGGTCGCCGTCGCGGACGAGCCACGCCCCGATCAGCGCCCGAGCGGCCTCGGCGGCGTCCCCGGCGAGGCGCGAACGGTCGAAGACAGTCAGGTGGTCGGGCCTACGGGAGGCTGCGGATGGCGTCCGGGATGAACGGGCCGAGGAGCGTGTAGACCCCGGGGATGAGGACGTCGCGGTAGACGTGGACGATCCCGGAGCTGTCGATCGCCTTCCACAGGTCGCGCACGAGGATGAGCTCACCGTCCGAGGCCTGGAGCGGCAGCCGGAAGAACGAATCGAGGATGACGATGGCGCAGCCGAGCAGCACCATCGCCTGGACGACGCCGAGGATCCCGCCGAGGACCTCGTCGACCGCGGTCGCCTTCGCGAACAGGGGCTGATGCTTGTACAGGCCCTGGATGACGAGGGAGAACACGACGGTCGCGGTCACGAACACGAGCCCGAAGCCGATCATGTAGCTGTATTCCCGGGCGAACTGGTGCCAGTTGTTGGCGAAGAAGCCGCCGACCGTGTCGCGCAGGTTCGCGGCCAGGAGGAACGAGAACAGGATCGACGCGAGGCCGAGGAGTCGACGCAGGGTCCCCTGGATGAAGCCGAGGATGAACGCCACGGCGAACACGAAGGCGACGAGCAGGTCGAACAGGTTGAGGCTGTGGATGAACCCGACGATATCCACGTTCGGTCAAGGTCTCCGGATACGGGTTGTCCCGAACCGACCGGTGACAGGCGTCACCGTCGGAGCGGCCGGCCAAGCGTAGCAGGCCATCCGGGTGCGACAACCGACCGAAAGGTCCCATACCGCACAGGGGCACGTGCGTGGTGCCGTCCACACGAGCCTGGTGCCGTCCAACGGACGGCCGATGTCAGGACCGCAGCCGGCCACCCGAGTCGCTTAGCGCGGCGACGACCGCGGCGACGACACCGTCCACCTCCGCGTCACCGAGGGTGCGGTCGGCCTGGAGGCGGAGCCGGAAGGCGAGGCTCTTCTCATCGGCGCCGAGGGGCGCCCCCCGGTAGATGTCGAAGAGCCGCAGATCCGTGAGGAGATCGCCCGCCGCGGCCCGGATGAGCGCGTCGACCGTGGCCGCCGGGCGCGACTCCGGCACCACGACAGCGAGGTCGCGTTCCACGGCCTGGTGGCGCGAGACCGGCTGGGAGCGCACGACCGGCAGCCCGCCGCCCGACAGGCCGGCCACGGCGAGCTCGCCGACGAGGATCCGGCCGGCACGCAGGTCGAGGGCCGCGCTGAGCTCCGGGTGGATCTCGCCAACCCTCCCCGAGAGCCGGTCCCCGGCCCGGGCGATCGCCGCCCGGCCCGGATGGAGGGGGTAGCCGTCCGTGCTCGGTTCGAACGTCACCCGGGGCAGCGCAAGCTCTCCGGCCAGCAGCTCCACGAGTCCCTTGGCGTCGTCCAGGTCGTACGCCCGCGCGGCGCGGTTCCACGCCGGCGGCTCGGCGGCTCCGGTCAGGGCGAACGCGACGCGCCACCACTCGGTCGGGCCGGACCCTGTCCGCCCGTAGCCCTTCCCGATCTCGAAGATCGCCACGTCGTCCCGGCCGCGCCGCTGATTGGCGTCGACGACGTCGAGCAGGCTGCCGACGAGGTCGCGCCGCAGGACCGAGTGGCTCGCGGAGAGTGGGTTCGTGACCGTGATGGGGTCGCCCGCGCGGGCTCCCTCTCCCTCGGGCGGAGGACCCGGATCGCCCGGCCACCGGACGAGCGCGGCGCGGCCCGGCTCGATCAGCGCGTAGGTGACGACCTCGGTCAGGCCGGCGCCGGCGAGGATCTCCCGGACCACGTTCCGGACCGCTTTCGGGTCCGGACGATAGTGGGGCAAGGCCGTGTCCGGGAGGGTCGGCTCGATCGTCTCGTAGCCGGCCACGCGGGCGATCTCCTCGATGAGATCGGCTTCTATCGACAGGTCGGCCCGCCAGGTCGGCACGATCGCGGTCAGGGCCGGGCCCTCGGCGGGGACGTCCAATGGTTTGGTGCCCCGGGACACGGGGATCGTCGTTCCGGGCGCCCCCGGCTCCGTCGTCACGCCGACGCGCGCGAGGAACGCCGACTGGGCCTCGAGGGTCAGTTCGGCGCCGAGCAGACGATCGACCCGGGCCGGACGGAACGAGACCCGAGCCGGTTCGGGCTCCAGCGGCGCCGTGTCGACGCTCCCAGGGGCGACCTCCCCGCCGGCCCACTCGACGACGAGCTGGGCGACGCGATCGGCGCCGATCCGGGCGAGGCGGATCTCCTGGCCCTTCTCGAAGCGCAGGCTCGCCTCGGACCGGAGAGCGTAGCGCTGGCCGGTCCTGCGGATCGAGACGGGGTCGAAGACGGCCGACTCGATGACGATCTCGGTCGTGGTGTCGCTCACCTCGCTCGTGGCTCCACCCATGACGCCGGCGATGCCGAGCGCTTCGACCGGATCGGCGATGACGAGGGTCTCGGCGTCGAGCACCCGATCGACGTGGTCCAGCGTGACGAGCCGTTCGCCCGGCGCCGCTCGACGGACGACGATGCGTCGCTCGTGGACGGCGGCCAGGTCGAACGTGTGAGTGGGCTTGCCGAGTTCGAGCATGACGTAGTTGCTCGCGTCGACGACGTTGCTCACCGGGCGCATCCCGGCCGCCTGGAGGCGCATCTGGACGCGATCCGGCGACGGACCCACGGTGAAGCCGCGGACGATCCGCCCGACGAAGCGCGGGCAGAGCTCGGGCTCGCGGATCTCGACCGAGAAGCTCCGGTCGGTCGCGCTGCCGCGCTCGACCAGCTCGATCGCCGGGAAGCGGACCGGCGCGCCCGTCGCCGCCGAGACTTCGCGGGCGAGCCCGACGAGGCACAGCGCGTCGCCTCGGTTCGGCTTCACGTCCACGTCGAGGACGGTGTCGCCGTACAGGTCCTCGAGGCCTCGGCCGATCGGCGTATCGGCCGGCAGGATGAGGATGCCGTCCGCGTCGGACGTCAGCCCGAGCTCGTCGCCCGAGCACAGCATCCCGTTGCTGACGACGCCCATCTTCTCGGTCCGGTCGATCCGCCGGCCGCCCGGCAGGACGGCCCCGGGCAGGGCCACCGGCACGTGCTGGCCGGGCGCGATGTTCGTTGCGCCGCAGACGATCGAGAGGGGCTCACCCTCGCCGACGCGAACGGTCGTGAGCGACAGCCGGTCGGCATTGGGGTGCTTGGCGACCGTGAGCAGCTCGCCGACGACGACGCCCTGCCAGTCGGCGCCCCACCGCTCGAGCGCCTTGACCTCCATCCCGAGCACGGTCAGGCGCTCGGCCAGGCGCTCGGGCGTGAGGTCGAGGTCGACGTAGTCGGCCAGCCAGGACAGTGGCACCCTCACCGGAACTGCTCCAGGAAGCGCAGGTCGCCCTCGAGGTAGTAGCGCAGGTCGCCGACACCGTGGCGCAGGTTCGCGATCCGCTCCACGCCCATCCCGAACGCGAAGCCCTGGTAGCGCTCGGGATCGAGGCCGCCGTACTGGAGCGTGACGGGATGGACCATACCGGCGCCGAGGATGGTCATCCAGCCGGTCTTCGAGCAGGCCGGGCAGCCTACTCCGCCGCAAACCAGGCACTCCACGTCGAACGCCACGGACGGCTCCGTGAACGGGTAGTAGCCCGGCCGGAAGCGGGTCTTGCGCCCGGCGCCGAACATCGCGTGGGTGAACTCGACGAGGAGGCCGCGCATGTCCCCCAGGGTCGTGCCCTCGTCGATCATGAGCCCCTCTACCTGGAAGAACTCGGTCTGGTGACTCGCGTCGATCGCCTCGTAGCGGTAGACCCGGCCCGGCAGGAGCGCCCGGATCGGTGGCTTCTCGGCGTGCATCACCCGGATCTGGCCGGGCGAGGTGTGGGTCCGGAGCAGGTAGCCGTCGATGTCGACGTACAGGGTGTCCCACAGGTCCCGGGCCGGATGATGGAGCGGGATGTTGAGCATCTGGAAGTTCGTGACGTCGTCCTCGATCTCCGGTCCTTCGTAGTCCACGAACCCGAACTGGGCGAAGATCCGGCTGATCTCGCGGGCGGTCTCGACCACCGGGTGGAGATGACCGCGCGGCGGCCGCCTTCCGGGCGTCGTGACGTCGACGGTCTCGGCCGCGAGGCGCCCGGCGAGCGCGGACGTCGCGAGCGTGCCACGCCGTTCCGCGAGCGCGGCCTCGATCGCCGCGCGGATCTCGTTCGCGATCGCGCCGACCTTCGGCCGATCGTCGACCGGCAGGCTGCCGATGCCGCGCAGGATGACCGTCAGGTCGCCCTTCTTGCCCAGGATCGACACGTCCAGATCGTCGAGCGAGGCGAGGTCCCGAGCCGTCGCGAAGGCTTCCAGGGCACGCTCGCGCAGCCGCTCGAGGTCGGAGCGGATGCCTGCGAGATCCATGGTCAGGCGAGGGGGCCGGTCGACGCTGCCGGGGACGCGCGTCGCACGACGCGCCGGGCGGGCGCCACTAGGCGCTCTTGGCGACCTCGACGATCCGCCCGAAGGTGGCGGCATCGCGCACGGCGAGGTCCGCCAGCATCTTGCGGTCGATCTGGATGTCCGCCTTCTTGAGGCTCTGGATCAGGCGCCCGTAGGTGATCCCATTGAGCCGGGCGGCCGCGTTGATCCGGACGATCCACAGCTCGCGCATCTGGCGCTTGCGCTGCTTGCGGTCGCGCGTCGCGTAGGCGAGGGCGTGGAGGAGCGCCTCGCGGGCGGGCTTGATGAGCCGCGACCGCGTGCCACGCCGGCCCTCGGCGTCATCGAGCAGCCGCTTGTGGCGTGCGTGGGAGGTTACGCCTCGCTTGACCCGTGGCATCTGTCGCTCCTAGAGGTACGGCAGCAGGCGACGGACCTGCGCTGCGTGCTCGCCGCCCACGATGCTCTTGCCGGCGTAGCGCCGGGTGCGTCGAGACGACTTGATCTCGAGGTGGTGGCCGCGCCATGAGCGGACGCGGTAGACCTTCCCGCTGCCGGTGACGCCGAGGCGCTTCTGGGCCGCCTTGTGGCTCTTCATCTTGGGCATGTGCGGCCTTACTCTCCTGTCGGTGCCGGCTCGGGCGCCTCGGCTGGCGCTGCGACTGGCTTCGCTCTCGTGCGTGGCTTCGGTGTGGCGGGTGCCGTTTCGGGTGCTGCGACGGTCGAGGCCGCCGGTGCGGGGACTGCGATCTCTGGTTCGGCGATCGCCGGTTCGGCCCGCGGAGCGGGGGCCGGCGCCGCGGCCACTGCGGCCGGGGCCGGTACCGGTTCGGCGACCGGCGTCGCGGCTGGGGGTGCGATCGGTGCCCGGGGTGCCGGGGTGGGGACCGGTCCGCCGTCCGGAGGCGTCGCTCCGGGGCCGGCGGTCGCCGGACCTTCGTGCGCCTTCGGCTTGTGGATCGACCCCACCGTGATGTGCATCGACTTGCCTTCGAGGAGCGGTGCCCGCTCGATCACGCCATGATCCTTGATCTTGTCGGAGAACTTCTCCAGGAGCGCCCGCCCGATCTCCGGATGGGTGAGCTCCCGGCCGCGGAACTGGACCGCGACCTTGATCCGGTCGCCATCCTCGAGGAACTCGATCGCCCGTCGGACCTTGGTATCGAAGTCGCCGATGCCGATCTTCGGCTTGAGACGAACCTCCTTGAACGTCACCGAGCGCTGCTTGCGCTTGGCTTCCTTCTCGCGCTTGGTCAGCTCGTACTTGTACTGACCGAAGTCGAGGAAACGGGCGACCGGCGGGGAGGCCATCGGGGCCACCTCGACGAGGTCGTAGCCCCGTTCCTGCGCCATTTCGAGGGCCTTCGGCGTGGGCATGACGCCCAGCTGTTCACCCTCTTCGTCAACGACTCGGACCTGTGGGATCCGGATCATCTGATTGATGCGCAGGTCTCGACTGATGGTTTACCCCTTCATAACGTTGGCACCGACGCCTGGCGTGCACGGCACGGCCAGCGGCCTGGGCTCGGCCGCCGGCGCAGGATAGCACAGGGTCTGTTTGCCCGACAATCGCGAGTGACGATGCCATCCCGCGCCGGCCGCGAGTGGCCGCCGGCCGCGGATCGTGGCGCTTCTCAGTCACGTCCCCGGGAAGCGGACTCGGCCGCCAGGCGGTCGGCGAACGAATCCCATGGCTCGGCCGGCTGCTGTTCGCCGGCACGAGTCCGGGGCGACGCCGTCCGCGCCTCGATCTCGCGGTCGCCCAGGACGATCATGTACGGGACCTTCTGCTCCTGGGCGAGCCGGATCTTGTTCTGCATCCGGTTGTCGGACCGGTCGACCTCGACCCGCAGCCCGCGCGACCGGAGCAGGACGGCGAGCTCCTCCCCCGCCTCGACATGGCGGTCGGCGATCGGGATGACCACGGCCTGGACGGGCGCCAGCCAGAGCGGGAACGCGCCGGCGAAGTGCTCGACGAGGATGCCGATGAACCGCTCCAGCGACCCGTAGATCGCCCGGTGGATGGCGATGGGTCGCTGCGGTTCGCCGTGCTCGTCGATGTAGTTCAGGTCGAACCGCTCGGGCAGCATCGTGAGGTCGACCTGGATCGTGGCCATCTGCCATTCGCGCCCCAGGGCGTCGTCGATGTAGATGTCGATCTTCGGCGCGTAGAACGTGCCGTCCTTCGGCTTGACCATGTAGTCGCCGCCGGCCTTGTCCAGGGCGGCCTTGATGAGCGCCTCCGCCCGATCCCAGAGGGCCGGGTCGCCGATCGCCTTGTCGGGCTTCGTCGCGAAGGCGAATCGCGGCGTCAGGCCGACCCAGGAGTAGGCCTCCCGGACCTCGCCGAGCAGCGCTTCGATCTCGTCGGCCAGCTGGTCCGGCCGGACGTAGATGTGGGCGTCGTCCTGGATGAACTGGCGGACCCGGGTGAGCCCGGACAGCGTGCCCGACCGTTCGTTGCGGTGGAGCCGGCCGTACTCGTTGAAGCGGAGCGGCAGGTCGCGGTAGGAGCGGACCTTCGAGCGGTAGATGTAGGTGGATTCCGGGCAGTTCATGGGCTTGAGCGCGAACTCGTGGCCCTCGGCCTCGAGCTTGAACATGTTCACGTCGTACAGGTCCCAGTGGCCCGACTGCTGCCACAGCTTCTTGTCGACGAGGATGGGCGTGCTGATCTCCTGGTAGCCGCGGCGGGCCTGGAGCTCGCGCATCGCGCCCTCGAGGGTGCGCCAGATGAGCTGGCCCTTGGGATGCCAGAACGCCGAACCCGGGCTCACGTCGTGGAAGCTGTACAGGTCGAGCTGGACACCGAGGCGCCGGTGGTCGCGCTTCTTGGCCTCGGCCCGCCGCCACAGGTACTTCTCGAGGTCCGCGGCGTTGTCCCAGACCGTGCCGTAGATGCGCTGGAGCATCGGCCGCTTCTCGTCGCCGCGCCAGTAGGCACCGGCCAGCGCGAGGAGCTTGAACGGGCCGATCCGGCCCGTGGACGCGACGTGCGGTCCCTTGCACAGGTCGCTGAACGAGCCGTGCTCGTACAGCGAGACCGGCGGCATGTGCGCGCCCTCGGCCTTCGCCTTCGCCGCGAGGTCGTCCAGGATCTCGACCTTGAACGGCTGCTTGCGCTCGAGGAACAGGGCCCGGCCGTCGGCCGGCGACAGTTCGCGGCGCACGAACGGGTGGTCCGCCGCGACGCTCGCGGCCATGCGCTCCTCGATCGCGCCAAGGTCCTCGGGCGTCAGCTGGCGTGGCAGCTTGAAGTCGTAGTAGAACCCGTCCGCGATGGCCGGGCCGATGCCGAGCTCCGTGCCCGGGAAGAGGTCCATGACCGCCTCGGCCATCACGTGGGCCGCGCTGTGGCGCATCGCGTCGAGCTCGCTGTGGGCGCCCGCATCGAGCAATTCGTCGGCCGAGCCACGCTCGGGCGCCTCGAACACGACGTCCTCCTCGTCGCCCGATGGCTGCTGCTCGCTCATGTCGGCCTCCTGAGAATCACGAAACCCCTCGTCCGACAGGACGAGAGGTCGATCAGGACACTCCCGCGGTACCACCCGCCTTCGATCGTCCCGGCTGCGCCGTGGCGGTCGCTCTCGTGGCCGCGCTAACGGGCGGATCCCGGACCGGTTCACCGGTCGCTCACGGGTGGTGCGGTCGTCGACTCCGGCCGCCGGACTCGCAGCATCTGTCCGGCTCTCTGGGGACCGTCGGCGGCGGGCATATCCCGATCGTCGCGTTGGCGTCAGTATCGTCGGTCGCGGGCGGACGGGCAACCGGTTCCTGCCTCGAACGGCGTGCGACTACTCCTCGACCCAGCGCATCGCGCGTTTCCACCAGGTGATGAAGATGCGTCGAAGCTGGCTCATCGAAGTCCTCGTGCGGGGTCGCCACACATAGGAACGTGCGAAGCCCGCGGACGTTACCGTCGCGGGGCCACTTCACCGGATCGCAAGGCCCGCGCCGCCACGGCCTTGCCGACGGATGAAGGGGATGGTGGGCGACACTGGACTCGAACCAGTGACCTCTTGCATGTCAAGCAAGTGCTCTAACCAGCTGAGCTAGCCGCCCAACGCGACGCGGTTCCGTCGCGCCGCCCGCGGATGATACCCCAGAGGCTGCGGGCGACGCCATCGCCGAACCGCCATCATGGGGCGATGGCGACGCCCGACGATCACGAGCTCATCGACGTGGGTGGCGGCCGGCGGCTCGACCGGTTCGGGTCGGTCCTCCTCGATCGACCGTGCCCGCCCGCCGAGTGGTGGCCGCAGCGTGACCCGGGCGCGTGGCCCGCCGCGAACGCGCGCTTCGATCGGGCGCTCGACGGCGGCGTGGACCATGCCGGCTGGACGACCCGGACGGGCAAGCCCATCGAGCCGTGGTGCATCCGGGAGGGAGCGCTGCAGGCGGAGCTGCGCCTCGCCGCCTCGGGCCAGGTCGGCTGGTTCGCGGAGCAGGCGCCGAACCGGCAGTGGATCGGCGAGAAGCTCGTGGCGCTGTCCAGGCCGGGTCGACGCGGCGCGAACCCGGACGCCGAACCGCCCGCCGTCCTCAACCTGTTCGGCTACACGGGCGGCAGCACGCTCGCGTCCGTGGCGGCCGGCGGGCGGGCGACCCACGTCGACGGAGCGCGCACGGCGGTCGCCTGGGCACGCCGCAACGCCGAGCTGAACGGCTTCACGGACCGCCCGGTCCGCTGGATCGCCGACGACGCCGTCGTGTTCGCCCGCCGTGAGCGTCGGCGCGGGCGACGCTACGCGGGGATCGTGCTCGACCCACCGAGCTACGGTCACGGACCGGGCGGCCATGACTGGCGCCTCGAGCGCGACCTTCCCGGCCTGCTGGACGACATCGGCGCCCTCCTGGAGCCGTGGCGCGGCACGTTCGTGCTCCTGTCGGCTCACAGCGGCGACGTCGAGAGCGGACGGATCGCCTCATGGCTCGAGCGGGCCCTGGGCCCGGGCGACCTGACGACGGAGGCGCTCAGCATCGATGCGCGGAGCGGCGTGCAACTCCACCTCGGCGCCTCCGCGCGCTGGGTGCGCCGGGCGCCGTGACGCGCCACGCGGCCGACGCATGACCGCCCCCGAGCTCACGAGCACCGCGAACCCGCGGATCAAGGCGGTGGTCCGGCTGCGCGATCGGCGGGACCGTGACGCGACGGGCCTCGCCATCGTGGACGGGGTCCGTGAGATCCGCCGGGCGATGGACGCCGGAGTCGAGCTCATCGAAGTCTTCGCCGCCCCATCGCTCGTGACGAGCCTGGAGGCCACCGCCCTCCTGGCGCACGTCGCGGCGACGGGCCACACCCCCACCCTCGTCTCGGAACCGGTCCTCGTCCGGATCGCCTTCGGGGATCGGACCGACGGGATCGTCGCCGTCATCCGGATGCCCCGGCCCGCCCTCGACCAGATCGCGTCCCCCACCCCACCGGCCAGCGCCCTCATCGCGGTGGTCGAGGGCGTGGAGAAGCCCGGCAACCTGGGAGCGATCCTCCGCTCCGCCGACGGGGCCGGCCTCGACGCCGTGGTCGCGGCCGATCCACGGACCGATCTGGCCAATCCCAACGTCATCCGCGCGAGCCTGGGGACCATCTTCGCCCGGCCGGTCGTCGAGGCATCCACGGGGGACACGCTGGCCTGGCTCCGCGCGCGCGGGCTCACGATCGTCGCCGCGCGGGTGGACGGCGCGACCGATTACGCGGCCCAGGACTTCCGCGGGCCGGTCGCGATCGTCCTGGGCGCCGAAGCGGAAGGGCTGAGCGATGCCTGGCGGGCACCGGACGTCCGTGCCGTCCGCCTGCCCATGCTCGGGGTCGCCGACAGCCTCAACGTGTCGGCGACGGCGGCCGTGCTGTTCTACGAGGCTCGCCGCCAGCGGGGCGGCGCGGCGACCTCGGGCGGTGAGGCACCATAGCGCCCATGACCGACATGTACGACTTCGTCATCATCGGCGCCGGCCCGGCCGGCGAAGCGGCCGCGCAAAAGGCCCGGGGGTCGGGGAAGAGCGTCGCGATCGTGGACAGTCTGTGGTTCGGCGGGTCGTGCCCGCACATCGGCTGCGTGCCGTCCAAGGCGCTCCTCAATGCCGCGGCCCGGCACGCCGCGAACCCGGCCCTGTACGAGTGGCCGAGGGCCTCGGCCCGGCGCGACTACATGGTCAACCGCCCGCCCGACGCCGACGAGCCGGACGACTCCAGTCACGTCAAGGCGCTCGAGGAGGCGGGCGCGGTCACGTACCGCGGGACCGCCCGGATCGTGGGACGGGGCCGGGTCGCGGTCACCCACGACGGGACGACCCATGAGATCGGCGGTCGCGAGGTCGTGGTCGCGATCGGCTCGACGACGAAGGTCCCGCCCCTCGAGGGCATCCAGGACATCCCGTACTGGACCAACCGCGAGGCGACCCTGGCCCGGACGCTGCCGAAGAGCCTCCTCGTCCTGGGCGGCGGGCCGACCGGCTGCGAGCTGTCCCAGGTGTACGCCCGGTTCGACGTGCCGGTCTCGATCGTCCAGTCCGGACCCCGCCTCATGCCGACCGAGCATCCGCGCAACTCCGAGGCCGTCCGGGCGGCACTCGTCGCGTCCGGGGTCCATGTCCGCCTGGGCGTGCGGGCGATCCGGGCACGGGCCGGAGCGGGCGCCGACGGAGCCCACGCGATCGACCTCGACGATGGGACGACGGCCGAGGGTCACGCCATCCTCCTCGCCGTCGGCCGGGACTTCGGTCTCGACGACCTGGGCCTCGAGCACTACGGGCTCGACGTCTCGAATCGGGCGATGTTCCCGCACGACGGACGGCTCCGGGTGGCCGACGGGCTGTGGATCGTGGGCGATCCGGCGGGTCCCGAGCTGCATACCCACCAGGGCCACTACCAGGGGGAGCTCGCGGTCCGGATGGCGCTGGGCGAGGCGGTCCTACCGGATTACCGAGCGCTGCCGAGGGCGACGTACACGGACCCGGAGGCCGCGTCGGTCGGGCTCACCCTCGACCAGGCGATGGCGGCCGGAATCGACGCCTTCGAATGCGTGGCCGACTTCCCGAAGACGGCCAGGGGTTACTCCGTCGAGGCGACCATCGGCCACGTCACGATCACCGTGGACCGTCGCTCCCACGAGCTCATCGGTGCCGCGATGGCCTGCCCCGACGCGTCGGCGGCGATCCACGAGTGCGTCCTGGCGATCAAGGCCCGGGTGAAGATCGAGCTCCTGGCCGACACGATCCACGCGTTCCCGTCCACGTCGCGGATCTTCAACGGACTGTTCGCCGAGGCGCTGGCCGAGCTCCGGCGCTAGTCCCGCTCCTGCCTACGCCTCATGGGCGACGACGCCGTCCATCAGGACCAGCCTCGGGCGAGTCGTCCGGAGGACCTCCGGATCCGATAGCGCCGTCCCGGCGATGACGACCAGGTCCGCGCGCTGGCCGGCCGTCAGGCGGCCGCGATCGCCTTCGCCCGCGGCCGCGGCGGCGCCCACGCACGCGGCCCGGAGCGCCTGCGGCAGGCTGATCGCCTCGTCCGGGGCGAATGCGGGGACGTCCGGAGGCCACGACGGGTCGCGGCGGCGGACGGCCATGGCCAGGGCCGGCCACGGATCGTCGTCGGCCGCGGGCGCGTCCGTGCCGAAGGCGAGTGTCGCGCCCGACGCGAGCAGGCGGGCCCAGGGGTAGCTCCGGTCGGCCCGCGAGCCCCACGCCCGGCGGGCTTTCGCGGCGTCGTCACGCAGGTCCGCCGGCTGGACGGACGCGACGATCCCGGTCCGGCCGAATCGGGGCAGGTCCGCGTCGTCGACGAGCTGGACATGCTCCACGCGTGGCCGGAGCGCGGTCCGGCCGGCGGTCGGCCCGAGCGCGTCGAGAGCGGCCCGGAGCGACCGGTCGCCGATCGCGTGGATCTGGGTGGCGATCCCCGCCCGAGCGGCCGTCTCCGCCAGCCCGGCCATCTCGGCCGGCTCCGTGACGAACGTCCCGAACGGCCCGGCCGGCGGCGCGCCGCGGCCCGGCTCGTCGGCATACGGCTCGAGGATGGCCGCCGTCCGCGACCCGAGGGTCCCGTCCCCGAAGAGCTTCAACCAGCCGATCCTGGCTCGCCCGTCCGCGGGTCCGAGCGGCGCTCCCGAACGCAGCCCGCGCGCGACCGCCAGGTCGAGAGCGCCCCTGCGGATCCCCGCGTGGACCCGGATCGGCAGCCGGCCGGCGGCGGACAGGCGCTCGATCGCGGCAAAGCCGCGCTCCAGGCGGGCGTCCGTCTCCAGTTCGCCGGGTTCGTGCGCGGCCACCACCCCGAATGCGAGCAACCGCCGTCCGTAGCGTTCGATGAGGTCTGCGAGGCGCTCGCGATCGAGCGTCGGGGCATGGGCGGTGACGAGCGCCGTCGCGTCCTCGTGCAGCACGCCCTCGGGCGAGCCATCGGAACGGCGCCGGACGATGCCCCCCGCCGGATCGGGCGTCGCCGCCGTCACTCCGGACAGCTCGAGCGCGGAGGGACTCACCCACACGGCGTGGAGGTCGTGCGACCAGAGCACGACCTTTCGGCCCGGTGCGACCGTCTCGAGCGCGGCGGAGGTCGGCCAGCCGCCCCATCGGCCGGCATCCCAGCCACCACCGCGCAGCCAGGCGGAGGGATCGGCCAGCGCCTCGTGCGCCGTTCGGATCCGGGCGAGGGCCGCATCGAGGCTGACGGCCGTCTCGAGCTCGAGCTGGGTCGCCGCGACGGCCGCGTCGGCGAGGTGCAGGTGGCCGTCCGTCAGGCCCGGCAGGGCGACCTCGTCCGGCGCGAGCTCGATCCGGCGGGTGGCCCGCCCCGCCATCCCCTCGACATCCTCGAGCGTGCCCGCGGCCACCACTCGTCCGTCGGCGACCGCGATCGCGGCCACGACCCCCAGGTCGTCCGCGCCATCGCCGGAAAGTGTCACGATCCGCCCGACGACCAGCAGGTCGACCGTCACCCGGCCTCCTCGGGCCCGGCCAGCATCGCCGCCAGCGCCGGAACCGCCAGGCCCGCCCCCACCCCGTACGAGAGCGCGACGCGCGCCTTGAGCCCGCTGAGCGTGCCGGCCAGCATCGCCCCGGCGCGGACCCAGGTCGCACCACCGCCCGGGAACGCGTAGCCCGTGCCCGCCCGTCCGGCCGGAGCCCGCGTGGCAAGGACCACCGGGATCCCGGCCGCGATCGCGCGCTTCCCCGCCTCGAGGGGTCCGGCCGACGTATTGCCCGCCCCGGTGGCGGCCACGATGATGCCCCGGACGCCGAGGGCGACCGCCGCGTCGAGGAGCGCGCCGTCCATCCCCGTCGTCGCCGTGATGAGGACCACCGGTTCCGCCGCCACGGTCGTCGCGACCTGACGCCGCCCGAGGCGGTGCCGGGCGACGAACACGCGCTCGCGCACGACCGAGCCCAGCGGCCCGTAGTTCGGGCTCTGGAAGGTCGTCAATGAGCTCGCATGGGTCTTCGCCACGTCGTCGGCCGCGTGGATCGAACCGGCCAGGAGGACGACGACGCCCTCGCCGCGGAGGGTCGGCGACCCGGCCGCGCGCACCGCGTCGGTCAGGTTGGCCGGGCCGTCGTAGCCCGCCTCGCTGGAGGAGCGCATCGCGCCCGTCACGATCACCGGCTTCGGTGTGGTGAGGACGAGATCCCAGGCGAAGGCCGTCTCCTCGATCGTGTCGGTCCCCTGGGCCACGACGATGCCGTCGACCGCCGGATCGTCCGCCGCCGCCTGGATCGCCGTGCCGATCTCGAGGAGCCGGCCGAGTGTCAGGTGGCTGGCCGGGGTCTTCGGCAGGTCGATCGCGAGCACGTCCGCGACATCGGCCAGGCCGGGCGTCCGGGCGAGGATGGCGTCGCCATCGAGGGTGGGGACGTTCCCCCCGGCGACCGGGTCGAACGTCGACGAGATCGTTCCCCCGAGGAAGAACACCGCGATCCGGGTCACCGGCGGCGCGCCCGCCTACGCATCGGAGCCCTGGGCGCCCGGGACCTCGTCGGGGCGCATGCCCGGCGAGTGCGGGGTCAGGACGAACGGCTCGGCCGGAGCCTGCGTGGCGGTGTGGGCCAGGGCGGCCGCCTCGCCGGTCGACGGAGGCGCCCCGGGCCGGCGTCGCCAGATGACCGACACGACCCCGGTCCCGGCCAGGATCGCGGCCACGCCGAGCAGCACCATCGTCGTCCCGAGCCAGTCGGCGATCGGTCCCACGATGATGATCGGGACGAAGCTCGATACCGAGATGAGCGTGAACAGGACTCCGTACACGCGCCCCCGGACGTCGGGTGGCAGGTCCTCCTGGAGCTGGGTCTGGGACGAGATCGCGACCGCGGCGTAGGCGGAGCCAGCCAGGAACGCCACGAACACGACGATGCTCAGGGTCGAGACGAGGCTCGACAGCGGCAGCTGGGCCTGCGCGTTCACGCCCGACAGGAAGCGCGAGATCGAACCGACGATCGAGAGCATCGCGATGAGGATGCCGAGGACGATGAGGCCACCCTCGATCAACCGCCGTCGCTGGACGAGATGGCCGAAATTGTTGAGGGCGAGGATGCCGAGGACGACGCCGAGTCCGAGCGGCAGGACCACGACGACGATGTCGCGCGAGTCGAGTCCGAGGGTCTGTTTCGCGAAGCTCGGGCCGAGGGAGCCGAGCACGCCGACCAGCGACGCGGTCGCGCCGAGGTAGACGATGCTCCAGGCGATCGACCGATGGTCGCGGATGTACCGAAGCCCTTCGGCCAGCTGGCCGAAGGTGGACGACACGGCATGCTCTGCGTCTCGTGCCGCCTGGAGCGGCGACATCCCCTCTGCATGCTCGTCGAGGGACGGCAACGTCGCACAGAATGCCGAAGCGATGAGATAGAGCGCGGCGACGATGAGCAGGAGCCCCTGCGGACCGGCGATGGTCACCGCCAGGGACCCGAACAGCGCGAACCCCAGCGCGAACGCCGCGTTGAGAGTCACGGTGAAGATGCCGTTCGCCGCGACGAGCTGATGACGCGGCACGACGCGCGGGATCATCGCCGCCTCGGCCGGTGAGAAGAACGTCGAGGCCGTCGACACGATGATGTTCAGCAGGTAGACGAACACGAGCTGGTTGCCCGCCAGGACCATCGCCCCGATCGCGATCCCCCGCAGCACATTCGTGACGACGAGAACGATGCGCGGGTCGAACCGGTCGACGATCACCCCGGCGATCGCCGAGAGCAGCACGGCCGGGACGAGGAACGTGAGGATGAGCGCGCTGACCGAGGCGGACGAGTGGGTCGCCTCCCAGACGATGACGGTCAGGCCGTACAGGACCATGTTGCCGCCGATCTGCGTGGCCGCCTGTGACAGCCAGAGCAGGAGGAACGGCCGGTTCGCGAGGACGGCGAGCGCGCCGCTCCCGGTCGCCGTGGGGTCGCCCTTCGGCGGGACGCGTCTGGTCACGGGACGGCTCGCAGCGCGGCGGTGATCGCGGGGTCGCCCCGCTCCACGAAGCCCGCGAAGCGTCGTTCGAGGACGGGCCGGGCGATGAGCACATGACGATCGCATCCCCGGCAGCGCAGGCCGATGTCGGCTCCGAGCCGGTCGACGAGCCAGGTGTCGCCGCCGCACGGATGTGGCCGCTTGAGGCGCACGACATCGCCAAGGAACAGCTCGAGGATCGTCGAGGGGGGCATCCGGCCGGTCAGGGTATCAGAGACGGGGTTGGCCATGGCTCGGCACGAGTGGGCGGGAGGTGGCCGGGAGCTCGAGCCGGTCGACCGGTGTGACCGTGATCTCGACCCCCGGAAACGTCGCCTTCAGGCGGGCGACGATGCCCCCGGCGCGGGTGAGTGAGCCGGTCAGCGTGGCGGCGTTGCCGATCGCGTCCACCTCGAACGGGTCGCCCAGCGGCGTGTCCTCGATCGAGATGGCGCCGGGCGGGCCGGCGACGACGGAGCCCGACACGATCCGGACACTTTCGACGGCGTACGACTCCGCCCCCGCGTTGCGGAGCTCGTTGAGCAGATCCTGGACCGCCGTGCCGGGGATGCCGCCGGCCACGGTGACCTGGATCCCGGGGCCGGTGACCGGCAGGAGTCCCGCCCAGGCCCGGATCCGGGCGAGGTCCGCCTGGAGCTGGCCAAGCGAGGTGTCGCCGCGTGCCCGGGCCGCGGTGAGGGCATCGAGCTGCGCCCGGGTCGAGGCGATCTCCGTCCGGAGCTGATCGTTGCGCGTATTGAGGTTCGCGACCAGATCCGTGAGTTCCGTCGCGGTCAACGTGTCGAGGGTGCTGCCCGACGACTGGGCACGGAACTGGACGACGAGGAGCAGGCCGAGGAGGACGGCGACCAGGGCGACCGAGATGCTGTTCCGGGTGGCACGGAGGCCCCTGCTCATGGCGCCACGCTCGGGGACGGCGAGGTGATCGGCGGGGGGGTCAGGACCGGCCGGCCGTAGCGGAGGTTCACCGCTCCGGCGTAGGCGGGCACCGTCACGTCGGCCGGCTGGGCGAACGAGATCCGGATCCCGGACGACCCCGCCCGTACCTGGATGAAGTCGACGAAGGACGGTGCGCTCGACATCGTCGTGTACAGGTCCGCGGATCCGATCGCCGCGATCTGATACGGCGGCGCGAGGTACGCCGAGTTGACGAGGACCGACCCACCGATGTCGAGGATGGCCGACGATCCGGTCACCCGTTCCCCGTTCACCGCGACCGCCTCGGCGCCGGCCAGCCACAGCTCCTCGACGACCGTACGGACGTCGGCCGCGGTGACCCGGCGGTCGGACGCGTTGGCGTCGGGCGGGGCCGGCTCGGTGGAATCCTCGAGCTGGATCACGAGGCCCTCCCCGTGCAGCGCGATCAGGCCCGCCGAGATGCGCGCCTTGGCGAGGTCGTCGTTGACCTGGCGGACGGCCGCGTCACTCCCCGGACCGCGATCCTCCACGTCCTGGATCTGGGTCCGCAGGTCGAGCAGGCTCTGCTTGAGCTGGTCCTGCTGCGCCTGGAGGCTGAGCGCGGTCTGGACGAGCGGGCCTCGCTCCTGGCTCGTGTAGCTGGTCCGCGGCACCTGCGAATTGAGCTGGGCGGCGACGAGGAACCCGAGGGCGAGGAGGGCCACTCCCAGGGTGACCTGCCAGCTCGCGACGCCGTACCAGCGCAGCGGTGCGCCGCGGGTGCGGGTCATCCGGGCGGTGCGGCCGGTGGCCCACCGGGCGGAGCGCCGGACGAATCGGGCCTGCGGGCCACCAGTGCGACGCCGGCGACCACCACGACGAGGACGACGACGGCTCCGACGGCGATCGCGATCCCGGTCCCGGCGCCGGCATTCGCGCTGTCGGCCGCGCTCGCACTGGGCGGGGCTGGCGCGGAGGCGTCGGGGGCGATGGACGCCGGCGACGCGGTTGCGCGCGGCACCGCTACCGCCTGGCTCGGGCCGGGGGCTTCTCCGGTCCAGTCGGGCGGCAGAGGTCCGGCCGGGGCGGGCTGCGGGCCGGTGCTCGCCATCGGCTTCGCGCCGAGCGCCTCCCGCCAGGCCGCATCGAACGCCCGGGTGTCCTCGCCGAGCGCCGCCGTGAACGCCTCATCGTCGGTCAGACCCTGCGCATAGGAGCGGATGAGCTTGACCAGAGCCGGCTTCCCGTACGTCTTCACGAGATAGTCGATCGCCGACACGCTCTCCGCGTAGGCGAGGAAGAACCGGTCGCCGTTCGGGAACGAGCCGGCGAGGCTCGACAGGGGCGCGAGCGTGCCATCCGCGCCGGCATTGGCGACCGCGTCGCGGTCGCTCGACACATAGCCCTGCGCGAGGTAGACCGCCAGGCCCTCGTTGAGCCACCGCGGCGGGAAGTGATAGGGGTTGTCCACGGCCGTGTTGAAGACGAGATGGGTGAGCTCGTGGGGCACGACGTTCTTGACCCACGCCTGGTTGACCTCGCTCGGGGTGATGAGCGCGAACATCGTCCGGATGTCGGCGTGGGCCTCGCCTCCGACGTTCTCGGGCGTTCCCGGCCCGAGGGCGGCATAGAACGCGTCCTGGTCGGCGTAGACGTAGAAGTCGATCGGGTCCTTCTCGGTCACCCCGAGGAGCTTCTCGGCATTCGACACGCCCTGCTCTGCGATCGCCAGCGCCCGCGTCCCGAAGGCGGCGTCGCCCTCGTACCAGTGGATGCTCACGAGGCTGCCCTCACGGGTCCGCCAGTCGTACCCGTCGTCGGCATAGCGGTAGCGGAGCGCCGGTCCCTCGGTCACGGCGCCGTCGGCCGTGGTGACCCGCCACGTCGCGCTGATCACGGTGTTCGGCACGATGTGCCCGTCCTTGGCCGGATCCCACGTGTACGTGAGTCGCCGGCTGCCGGTCTCCAACGGGGCCGCCTGGGGAACCTCGATGAGGGCCGGGCCGAGGGCACCCGGGAAGAGCAGCAGGATCTCGGTCCCGGTCACGGCCGACGAGCCGACCTCGATCGACTGCCGGAAGGTGAGCGACTTCCCGAACGTCGAGCTCGCCGACGCCGCGCCGAAGGTCACCTCGGCCGCCGCGGCGATCCCCACCCCCACCGAGCCGAGGAGGAGCGTCGCGCTGACCAGGGCGATGAGGGCGCGCCGGCCGAAGCTTCGCGCGTCGGCGTGGGTCCTCACGGCGCCCACGCGAGACCGGCCAGCCGGATGAACCCGAGGCCGTTGTCGGCGGCCCCCAGGAGACCCGTCCGGGCGAGCGCCCAGCCGGACCCGTTGGACAGCGGGATGACCGGCGCGTCGCGCTGGACCACGGCCTCGGCCTTCTCGTACGCGGCGAGGATCGCTCGCCGGGTCCGTGGCGGCCCCCGCCTCGGCTGATCGCCGCGTCGAACTCGGAGGAGCTCCAGTGGCCGTAGTCGTTGGATTGGCCGGTGCCCAGGAGGACGCCGAGGAAGTCGTTCGGGCCCGGGTAGTCCGCCACCCAACCGAGCGACCACATGGCCGGCGGGTCGGTCGCAAGGCGGGCGAAGTAGTCCCCGAAGTCCATCGTCTCGTACTTGACGGTGATCCCGAGCACATCCTTGAGCTGGCGGAGGATGCCGGCGTCGACGCCGGTGCCGCCCGAGATGTAGGTGACGGTCGGGAAGCCCGCCCCGCCCGGATAGCCGGCCGCGGCCAGGAGCGCCTTCGCCCTGGCCGGATCGGCGTGCTGGCTGAAGTCACGGTCGGAGCGGCCCTGGATCCCCGGCGGGACCATGCTCGTGGCGGGAACCGTCGTGCCCTGGGATGACAACTTGACGATGCGCGCCCAGTCCACGGCCAGGGCGAACGCCTGCCGCACGCGCACGTCGTCGAACGGCTTCTGGCGGACGTCGAAGCCGAGGTACTCGAGCGAGAGCGATGGCACGGAGCGGAGCGACGGACCAAGGGCCGGGTCGTAGGCGATCCACTCCGCGTCGTAGCCGCTGATCGAGGTGTAGTCGATCTGGTTCGCCGCGAACGCCGCGATCGGGCTCGCGCCTCCGAGCGATGTCACGAGGTGCACGGTGGCGATCGCGGGTGGCCCGGCCCAGTACCTGTCGTTCGCCTGGAGCTGGACCTCGTCCGCGGTCTGCGAAGCCAGGACATAGCCTCCGCTCGCGACCCGTCCATCCGGCGTGCCGGCCGGCACGATCCCGAAGGTGGGGCTCGCGACGATCGCCGGGAACTGGCTGGCCGGATGGGTGAGGCGGACCTCCACGTCCTGCCCGGAGGCCTTGAGGCCCACGCTGGACGGGTCGGGCGACGTGCCGTGGAGATAGGCGTCCGCCCCCACGACATCGCCCATCAGCGAGGCGAGCGGCGACGGACGGGCGGGATCCACGACCCGCAGCCAGCTTCGGACCACGTCGTCGGCCGTGATGGGCGCCCCATCCGAGAATGTCAGGCCCGGCCGGAGGTGGAAGACGACCCGCGTCCCGCCGTCGAGGATGTCCCAGGACGCCGCGAGCGCTGGTCGGAGCTCGAGCTTCGCGTCGAAGGCGGTCAGGCTCTCATAGATCTGGGCGGTGACCGCGGCGGTACCCACATCACTCTGGCCGGCCGGGTCGAACGTGGTGGGCTCGCCCGAGAGGATGCTGACCGACCCCGTGCCGGCTCCCTTGACCGGGGACGGCGTGGGGGCACCGAGGGCGACGATCGTGCCCACGATGACAAACCCGAGCACGAGCGCAAGCCATGTCCAGGGAGACCGAAGTCGGCGAGAGGCGTACCGGGTGGGCTGCGTCTCGGGGGTGCCCCAGGCCGACATGCCCCGGAGTATACGGGCGGTCCCGGAGAAGGCTCCGCCGTACCCTCGGCGCTCGACCCTGTAGCATCGACTCCCCTGCCCGAGCCCAGCGGACGGACCCGTGACCCTGCGCCTCCGGAACACGCTCACTCGCCAGATCGAGCCGGTCGATCCGATCGAACCCGGTCGGGTCGCGATGTACAGCTGCGGGCCGACCGTCTACAGCTACGCCCACGTCGGGAACCTGCGGAGCTACCTGCTCGCGGACCTCATCCGCCGGACGCTCCTGTACCACGGCCTCCGGGTCTTCCACGTCCAGAACATCACGGACGTGGGGCACCTGCGCGACGAGCGATTCGACCGGGGCGAGGACCGGATGCTCGTCGCGGCCGGCCTGGAGTCGAAGACCCCGGCCGAGATCGCGGCCGCGTACGAGGCGGCCTTCCACGCGGACGCCGCGCTCGTGAACATCCTGCCCGCCCACGTCTTCCCCCGCGCGACGGACCACATCGCCGACATGATCGCCCTGGCCGAGCGCCTCCAGGACGCGGGCCACGCCTACCTGTCGGAGGCGGGCAACCTCTACTTCGCGGTCGCCACGTTCCCGGGCTACGGGATGCTGTCGGGCAACAGCCTGGCTGAGCTCCGGGCCGGGGCACGGAACGAGGTCGAGCCGGACAAGCGCGACCCCGCCGATTTCGCACTCTGGAAGCGGGCCGGCGAAGGCCGCCTCCTGTCATGGCCCACCGTCCGCTGGGGCGAGGGCTTCCCCGGCTGGCATCTCGAGTGCTCGGCGATGGCCACCCGGTACCTGGGTCCCGAGTTCGACATCCACACCGGCGGCGTCGACAACGTCTTCCCCCATCACGAGGACGAGATCGCCCAGTCGGCCGCGCTCAGTGGCCGGATCCCGGCCCACCATTGGGTCCACGGGGAGCACCTGCTCCAGGCCGGCCGGAAGATGGCGAAGTCGGCCGGCAACCTCGAGCGGATCACCGACCTCGTGGCAGACGGGATCGATCCGCTGGCGTTCCGCTATCTGGCGCTCCAGAACCGCTATCGGCACAAGCTCGCGTATTCGCGGGCGAGCGTCCACGCGGCCGCCGCCGGTCTGGCGTCGCTCCGGGAGCGCGTCGCCTCGCTGGGTCGCCCGCCGTCCAGCGGTCCGTGGGTCCCGCCGCGGCCGCTGACGGCGCCGCCGGCCGGCCCGCGGCCGGTCGGCATCGCCCAGGGGACGACGGGTCACGGCGGCGACGAGGCGGTCGACCCGCCGGACCGCGATCGGGCGCATGCGCCGGAGGCGCCGCTCAGTGACTCCGGGCGGCGCTTCCACACGCGGTTCGTCGATTCGGTCGACGACGATCTCGACATGGCCACGGCGCTCGCGGTCGTCCGGTCCACCGTCCGGGCGGACCTGCTCGTCGACGAGCGGCGCTGGCTCGTCCTCGACGCCGACCGGATCCTGGGCCTCGACCTCGGCAGGTCGATCCCGCCCGACGGCGCAGGCGCGCCCGCGCCGAACCCCCAGGTCGAGGCGCTCGTGGCGGAACGCAGCCGGCGTCGAGCGGCCGGCGACTACGCGCGGGCGGACGCCATCCGGGCGGAGCTCACCGACCTGGGGTTCGAGATCACGGACGACCCGGACGGGTCGAGCCGCTGGCGGCCGTCAGCCCGATAAGCAGGTCGCGGCGCGCACCGAACCGGTCGATCACCCGGTAGAAGTTGCGCTTGCTGAGTCGGTCGCGCTCGGCGTCCGGCAGGCTGGTCCAGCCGCGATGCTCGTGCCGCGTGGCGGGCAGGTCCACCGCGACCGCGCGCCGCGGCGGCGCGTCCTCGCCCTCGTCGCGCAGGACGAGGCTCCACCAGATGTCGAGATTGCGGTAGAACACGAACCGTTCGTCCAGGGGTCCCCGTTCCACGTAGTCCATCCGCCGGAAGGCCTGGCAGTAGCCGCCGATCGCGTCCACGTCGCCGCTCGGGGCGTCCTCGAAGTGGCGCAGGTCGGTCGAGACGAAGCCCCAGGGCCCGGCCACGCCCACGCCCGGGTCGCGCAGGGGCGCGGCGAGCGGCGCGACGATGTCGCCAGTCGCCTCCACGCTCCCATCCAGGAGGACGATCATCGCCCCGGTCGCCCGGCGGATCCCGGCGTTGATCGCCGCCGCGTGGCCGAGCCGCTCCGCGGTCCGGACGACCTCCACCTCGTCCGCGGCCAGGGTCGCGATCCACGGTTCCTGGGCCGCCGTCGCACCGTCGACGACCACGACGATCTGCGTGTCGTCCGGGCTCTCCGTGCGGACCGCCCGGACCGCCCGATCGACGTCGTCGGGCCAGTCGGCCGCCACGATGACCACGCTGGCGGGCGCGGTCGCCGTCTCGCCGAGCCGGGAGGGGACCGACGCGCTCGATCCATAGCGGACGATGCCTTCCTCCACGAGGTCGGGCGGCCGGATCGGACGCAGGTCGAAGTCCACGCCGTGGTCGACGACGGTCCAGCCGGCGGCCTCGATGGACGCCCGCAACTCATCGGCGAGCGTGAAATCGCGCTCTCCGCGGGCGACTCTGCGGCGGTGGGCCAGATCCAGGATCTCGGACGGGACGTGCGGTCGGGTCACCAGCCGAGGATAGCGGTCAGGGGCTCGGAACCGCGCGGTCAGAGGCGGGGATCGACCTGGATCTTCGGTCCCGCGCCCGCACCGTCGGGTCGACGGCCGGCCAGGACATCGGCGACCTGACCGAGCCCGACGGTCGCCGCGACCAGCGGGCGCGGATCGACCGCCCCGGAGGCATACAGCTCGATGGTCCCGGCGAGGCCCAGCGACCCACTCAGGACACCGACGGCGGTCATGTCCTTGAGGGCGAGCGTGCGCGTATCGATCGTGCTCGGGGTCCCCGCCAGCCCGATGTAGACGACGCGCTTGGCGGGCTCGACACGGTCGAGAGCGAAGGCGGGCATCCCGGCGTCGTTGGACGCATCCACGATCGCGTCGAACGCCAGGCTCGGCAGGTCCGCCGCTGACCAGACGTCGGCAAAGCCGAGGCCACGAGCGAATCCCAGCGACCGGTCGGACCGGCCCAGCACATGGACCTCCGCTCCGCGTGCCCGGGCGAACAGGCCGACGAGCAGGCCGATCGTGCCGGCCCCGATGACCAGAAGCCGATCGCCGGTCGCGAGATCCGCCGCCTGGGCGGCCCGGAGTGCGTTGCCACCCGGCTCGACCAGCGCGCCCAGGACCGGGCCGACGCCGTCCGGGAGTGCGTGGAGCGCCGTCAGCGGCAGCGCGACCTGTTCCGCGAGCGCACCGGGCCAGCCGTACCGGATGCCGACTTCGAAGCGGTCGGCGCAGACGTGCTGGGCGCCAGCCAGGCAGCGCCGGCAGCGACCGCAGCCGAGCATCGTGTCGCCGCTGACCCGGCGCCCGATCCACGCCTCGTCGACGCCGTCGCCGACGGTCGACACGAGTCCGCACCATTCGTGGCCGATGCGCATCGGGTACCGAGCCTGGCCGTCGTGGAGGTAGGCCATCTCGCCCGAGAAGAACTCGGCGTCCGTGCCACATACGCCGGCCCGCTCCACGTCCACGACGACCTGCCCGGGCCCCGCGACGGGCCGTTCCACATCCACGACGGAGGCCCGGGCCGGCCCATCGATGACGAACGCTCGCATGGCTCGATGGTGGCAGAGTCGAGCGTCTCCCGGGCGTCCACCGGTCGTCCACCGTCCATCCCCCGGGCTGTGAGGACTTGTCAACAATCGCGCGTGAAATCGTCCAAACGCACCACAACGTGGCGGCGAATCGAGACGCGCCACCGGCCGTTCGGGGGTAGGATGCCGGTATGGCACACCTCGCCTGTCGCACCTGTGGACGCCAGATCTACACGGTCGCGTCGCTGGATGCGCTGTTCGCGGAAGAGCGACGTTGTCCAGGTTGCGGTGCCGGTCTGCAGCCCGAGCGCCGCACGATGGATCGCCGCGTGCTGATCCGCCGGCAGTATGTCCCGGACTCCGATCCGGTCCACGAGGACCGCGTCGCCGACCGCCGGCAACACCGTCGTCGCGAGACGCTCGCGGCCTTCGGGACGAACCGCATCTACGGCTGGACCGCCCGCTCGTAGGGTCGCCCGCCCTACTCGAGAAACGGCGCTTCCGCATCGCCTCGACCCCTGCTCAGGAAGATTGAGTCGCCGGAGGCTCGACCGCGCCCATACCGTGTGAACGTCCGGATCGACCGGGCGCCCACATGCCGGAAGTGACGTGGATGCCGAGCTGATCGGACGGGCGCAACACGGGGACGAGCAGGCCTTCGCGAGCCTGGCCGTCGCCGCGGGCGACCGCCTCCACGCGGTGGCGCACAGGATCCTGCGCGACACCGACCTCGCCGAGGATGCGACGCAGCAGGCGCTGCTGGCCATCTGGCGGGACCTTCCGCAACTCCGCGACCCGGCGCGCTTTGACGCCTGGTCGTACCGGCTCCTCGTCCGCGCCTGCTACGCCGAGGCCCGCCGGACCCGCCAGTGGACGCCGAACCTCCACATCCTGCCGACGGAGACGTCGGAGGGCGAAGGACTGAGCTCGATCGTCGATCGCGACCAGCTCGAACGCGGCTTCCGCCGGCTGTCCATCGATCACCGAACGGTCGTGGTGCTGCACCACTACCTCGACTTGCCGCTCGACGAGGTCGCCGACGTCGTCGGCGTCCCTGTGGGGACGGTCCGATCCCGACTACATCACGCGATGCGCGGCCTGCGCGCGGCCCTCGAGGCCGACGCTCGGCCGACGTTGCGGGAGGTTGCCCGATGAGCGCCGATCGCGACATCAACCGCATCGTTCGGTCGTGGCTGGAGGAGGGCGTCAGCGCGCTCCCGGACCGCGTCCTGGACAACGTGCTCGACCGACTCCCTGCGACCCATCAGCGCCGGTCCTGGTTGCCGGCGCGGAGGTTGCACGAGATGAACAACCCCATCCGCATCGCGTTGGCGGCGGCCGCCGTGGTCGCCGTCGCCCTGATCGGTATCAACCTCATGCCGCGGACCGGAGACACGAGCAGCGTCGGAGGACCTCCCGTGACGCCGGTGCCCACCGCATCGCCTACCCCGACGCCCAGCCCCACCCCGACACCGACGCTACCGCCCAACGGCCTGGTGGCGGAAGGAACCTACGAATCCGACTTCATGACGTTCACCGTGCCGGCAGGTTGGTCGTCGTTCGAGAGCTGGGGGATCTTCACGTCCGACGCGAACCCGCCGAACGGGATGTCGCTCAACCCATGGCGCGACATCAGCAAGGTCTACCGCGACCCGTGCCACTGGCAGACGACCGGAGCCCCCGTGGGTCCGACGGTCGACGCCCTCGTGACCGCTCTCGTGGCCCAGAAGGGCGGTCAGAAAGTGACGCCCACCGACGTCACGATCGACGGCTTCCACGGCAAGCACGTCGACCTGATGGTGCCTCTCGCCCTTGCGATCAGTGCCTGCGACGGTGGCCAGTACACGTTGTGGACCGACTCGACCGGCGGCGACCGATATGTCCAGGGGCCCGGCCAACACGACGTGGTCGATGTCCTCGATGTCAACGGCCGCACGCTCGTGATCCACTCCACGTTCTATCCAGGAAACACACCCGCCGATCGGGCCGAGCTCCAGGCGATCGTCGACTCCATCAAGATCACGCCCTGACCAGTCACCTCGGGTCGGGCAGCTCCGCTGCCCGACCCGGTCCGGCACTGTGCGTTTCAGCGGCCCAGATCGCCTCGAAGGATGTCCAGGAACGGGATGCGGCGGCCCTCGGCCCACGTCCTGGTGGCCCGGATCGCCGCGAACAGGTCGGCGGCCGTCGTCCCGGCGAAGACCGTCCGCCCCCGCCCGACCGACCGGGCGAGGTGGGCGTCGGAGCCCCCCACGACCGCGTAGCCGCAGCGCACCGCGAGCTCTTCCACACGACGTCGCCAACCGGGCAGCCAGGCGGCCAGCGGATGCATCGCCTCGAGGGCATCCGGGCGCGTCCTCCGGTCACCGTCGGCGAGGCCCACCAGTGTGTCCTCGGACGCGGCCGTCCAGATCGGCAGCAACGGATGGGCGACCACGGCGATCGCGCCCTGCTCATGGATGGCCGCGATCGTCTCGGTCAATGACAACCCTCGGGGCACCCGAGTCGTCAGGCCGATGCCCAGCACATGCCCTCCGCGACTGGTGATCTCCTCCCCCACCACGAGTTCGATCGACGTCCGTTCCGCGCGCGACCGGGCGACGAGCTCTTCCGCGACGTCCACACGGTCATGATCGGCCAGGACGGCGACATCCAGGTCGCTCCCGAGCAGCGAGGCATAGAAGGCGTCGGGCGAGTGCGCGGCGCTCGGGTCGTCGCTCGGGTGGATATGGAGGTCCGCACGACCCGTGGGTGGTGAGGCGGCCGTCATCGGCCCATCGGGCGGGGTGCTCCTATCCGACGGTGGCGATGCATTCGATCTCGACCCGGCCACCCAGGGCGAGGCCCGACACGCCGAGCGCACTGCGGGCCGGCAGGTTCGTCGTGAAGTGCTGGACGTAAACGCCGTTCATGGCCGCCCACTCGCCGATGTCGGCGAGCATCACCAGGCACTTGATGACCCGGTCCATGGACGAGCCGTGGCGCTCCAGCACGGCCCGGATGTTGATCAGGGCCTGGGCCGTCTCGGCTTCGATCCCTCCGGGCACGACCGCGCCCGAGGCGTCGACTCCCAGGGCGCCCGCGAGGTAGAGGAGCGACCCGACCCGGACCGCCTCCGAGAAGGGCCGGGCGACCGGCCCGGCGACCGCAAAGTATTCGACCGTATCCATCTCCATCCTCCTGCGCCTCGCTTCATCGGCGACGTTCATGCCGTGCGGACCTTGACGGCCCGAGGCATCCGGCACACGGTACGACGCGAACGGGCGCCCGTCGCGGCGGCCGACCAGGAGGGGGCCGAGATGCCTGAACCCAAGCCCAAGCGGGCGATCCACAACGCTGGGGCATTCCTGGACCCGGGCGGTTCTGGTGGCGGGCCGATCCCCGTACCCATGCGCACCCTGAGCGACGACTACCACGACGAGCCAGCCGAGCCAGAGGAGGACCACGAGCCCGGGCCCGAGCCGCCCGGGATCATCCGCAGGCTCGTGGATCGACTGGCGCACCGCGCGGAGCCGGGCTCGTAGACCCGGGCGCACGCGTGGGACAGCCACCTGGCGAACGAGCCAGATCACCCTTGGAGCCCCATGCTGACGCCTATGATGTGATGTCAGTCGCTGGCTGACAGCGATGGGCGACGTGGAGGACAGCATGGCTGAGTCCAGCGGCCGAGCGATCGTCGAGCGCTATGCGCGCGCCTTGCAGGACAAGGACTTCGACGCTCAGGCGGCACTCCTGGCCGACGATTATGTCGACGAGATGCCCCAATCCGGGGAACGTATCCGAGGCAAGGCGAATTGGATCGCCATCTCGCAGAATTACCCGGGTGGGGTCGGGACGGTGGTCGAAGGCAGCACACGGCTCGTCGGCGCGGAGGACCGTTGGGTCCTTACTCCCACCTTCAGCGTCCTTCGCGTCGAGGGGTCCGGCGACGTCTATACCTACGTCGGGACGATCCGCTACGCGAGCGGGGAAGCATGGCAGGTCATCGCGATCGTCGAGCTTCGCAGCGGAAAGGTCGCGAAGACCACGACGTGGTACGCCGCTCCATTCGATGCTCCGGAGTGGCGGGCGCCGTTCGTGGAGCGATATCCAGCCCTGGGGGCGTAACGCCGTAACGGGAAGTCCCGCCAAGCTGGCGGCCGATCAGCCGGCGAGGCGCTTGTACCGGATCCGATGGGGCTGGTCGGCCGCGGTGCCGAGCTCCTTGTGCCGGAAGGCCTCGTAGTCGCTCACGTTGCCCTCGAACCAGCGGACCTGGCTGTCGCCCTCGAACGCCAGGATGTGGGTCGCGATCCGGTCCAGGAACCAGCGATCGTGGCTGATCACGACGACGCAGCCCGGGAACGACTCCAGGCCGGCCTCGAGCGCGCGGAGCGTGTCCACGTCGAGGTCGTTCGTCGGCTCGTCCAGGAGGAGGACATTGCCGCCCGACTGGAGCAGCTTGGCGAGGTGGACCCGGTTGCGCTCGCCGCCCGACAGTGCGCCGACGAGCTTCTGCTGATCCGTCCCGCGGAAGTTGAAGCTGGACACGTACGCCCGGGCCGGGATCTCGCGCTTGCCGACCGTCACGAATTCGACGCCCTGGGCGATCTCGTCGAAGACGGTCTTGCCGGCCTCCAGGTCGTCTCGACTCTGGTCGACATAGCTGAGCTGGACCGTGTCGCCGATCGTGATGGTCCCGGCGTCCGGCGCCTCGCTCCCGACGAGCATCCGGAACAACGTCGTCTTGCCCGCGCCGTTGGCGCCGATGATCCCGACGATGCCGGCCCGCGGCAATGAGAACGTCAGGTCCTCGATGAGCAGGCGGTCGCCGTAGCCCTTGCGCAGATCCTTGACCTCGATGACCGTGTCGCCCAGACGTGGCCCCGGCGGGATCGCGATCTCGAGCTCGCGTCCGGCGCCCTTGTCGGCCTGCGCCTCGGCGAGCATCTGTTCATAGGCGCTGAGGCGGGCCTTGCCCTTGGCCTGGCGGGCCTTCGGGGAGAGGCGGACCCACTCGAGCTCCCTGGCCAGCGTCCGCTGGCGCGCATCGACCGTCTTCGATTCGTGGGCCATCCGCTCCAGCTTCTGCTCGAGCCAGCCCGAGTAATTGCCGGAGAACGGGATCCCCCTTCCCCGGTCCAGCTCCAGGATCCACTTCGCGACGTTGTCCAGGAAGTACCTGTCGTGGGTGATCGCGACGACGGTGCCCGCGTACTCCTGCAGGAACCGCTCCAGCCATTCCACGGATTCGGCGTCGAGGTGATTGGTGGGCTCGTCGAGCAGGAGCAGGTCGGGGTGGCGGAGAAGGAGCCGGCACAGGGCCACGCGCCGCTTCTCGCCGCCGGACAGCACGCTCACGTCGGCGTCGTCCGGTGGACAGCGCAGGGCGTCCATCGCGATATCGACGTTCCGCTCCAGGTTCCAGGCGTCGGCCGCCGCGATGTGGTCCTCGAGCGCCGCCTGCTCGACCCCGATGGCCTCGTAGTCCGCGTCCGGCTCGGACCACTTCGCCATCACGGCGTTGTAGCGGTCGATCAGGCCCTGGACCTCGTGGACGCCGTCCATGACGTTGCCCTTGACGTCCTTGGCAGGGTCGAGCTGCGGCTCCTGGCTCAGGTAGCCCACCGTGAACCCCGGCGTCAGGCGGGCCTCGCCGGAGAACCCGTCGTCCAGGCCGGCCATGATCCGAAGCAGGCTCGACTTGCCGGCACCGTTGGGGCCGATGACGCCGATCTTGGCGCCCGGATAGAACGAGATCGAGATGTCCTCGAGCACTGTCCGATCCGGCGGATAGTGCCGGGCGAGCTTGTACGAGGTGTAGATGAATTCGGCGGGCATGGGTCGAGTTTAGGTGCGATGCCGGCGCGAGGCTGGGCGTACGGCCCGTCAGTCTGACCCGACCGGGACGTGGACGGACACCTCCGACGACGTGCCGTGGCTCGCGCCCCGGAACCACGGGCTCGTCTCGAGGCGCACCGCGAGCCACGAGCCGTAGTTGGTGAGGACGACGGCGCCCGCCATCGCGAGCAGGACCGGCCCGAGCCCGAGCGCCCGGAACCCCACGATGCCCACACCCCAGCCCACGATGACCCAGTGGGTGAAGTACATCGCGATCACCCGCTCGCTCCAGCCGTACACGACGCCGAGGTGCCGGTCGATCCAGGGTCGCCGGGTCACCTCGTCGCACATGGCGAGCCAGAGCAGGATGACCCCGAAGATCGCGACGACCTCCGAGACGGGTTGGCGCCAGTAGGTGAAGACGTCGAAGCCGGGCCGCTGGATGAGGATGAGCGCGCAGCCGAGTGCGAGCAGCACGACGCCCACGGCCGCTCCCCGCCGAAAGACCATCGGCCGGTCCGGAGCCCGGGCGAGGATCGCCCCGAAGACGGCGCCGGCGAGCGGATAGACGAGCCATGGCACGACCGCGTAGTACACGTTCGGGGCGGATCCCAGGATCGGCGTGAGCGGAGCGTCCAGCACAGGAGTCCCGAACGTGAGCGTCCGGAGCCAGGGAGCGAGGAGGACGAGGGCCCCGCCCAGGCCCAACCACAGCCAGCCGGGCCGCGATCGGGTCCCCAGGACCGCGATGGCGACCATCGACAGCCCGACGACGTGGTGGAGGTCTACCGTCGTCGCGAGCCACCACAGCGTGTACGGATGGACCTGCTGCTCCGTGATGACGCCCGACGCGAGTCCCAGGGAGGCGGGGATCACGCCGCGGAGCAGGTTGAGGACGTAACCGAGCAGGACCAGCCACAGTCCGCGCGACACGAGCGTTCGCGCGGCGGACGGAGGCGCCGCACCGATGGACACGCCCATCAGGAACGTGAAGACCGGCGCGGCCGTGGGACCGGCGGCGTAGCTGATCGCCTGGCC
Organism: uncultured Chloroflexia bacterium; assembly: GCA_963719285.1. Taxonomy (GTDB): domain Bacteria; phylum Chloroflexota; class Limnocylindria; order Limnocylindrales; family CSP1-4; genus C-114. The sequence continues at coordinate 449,011 of CAVRBO010000001.1, read as the reverse complement.
GATCGGCGTCGTCCACGTCTCGGGGGCGCCCCAGTGCCACAGGACGTGGACCAGGATCATGAAGAAGACGGCCAGTCCCGCGGCGAGGTCGAACGCCCGGACCGGCTCGCGCCTGAGGCCGGTCACCGCGTTCAGGGCTGGCGCCGCCGTCGTCTTCATCGCCTCAATCTACGTGTGCCGGGGAGGCCGCGTGGGGCGACGCCGGCAGGAGCAGGAGCGAGGCCGTCAGGCGCATGATGCGGGTCCGCACGAGCCTTGGACGCGACCGACATCCAGCGACGAGAGGAGACCGATGCAGTTGAAGGCCGCAATGGCGTTCCAGGACCCGGTCGTCATGGCTCTCATCGATCGCGAGGCGACCCGCCAGGACGCCACCCTGAACATGATCGCCGCCGAGTCGACGGCAACGCCGGCCGTCCTTGCGGCTCTTGGCTCCGTGTTCAACAACAAGCCTGCGGAGGGCTATCCCGGGCGGCGCTACCACCGCGGTTGCAGCATCGTCGACGAACTCGAGGAGCTGACGATCCGGCGGGCCACGGAGCTCTTCGGGGCCGAACACGCCAATGTCCAGGTCCATTCGGGTGTCCAGGCCAACGTCGCGGTCTACTCGGCACTGCTGAAACCCGGCGACCCGGTCCTGGCCATGAGCCTCCGCCATGGCGGGCATCTCTCGCATGGCGCGTCGGCGTCGATCACCGGCGCCTTCTACGACTTCAAGCACTACGGCGTCCGGCCCGACACCGAGTTGATCGACTACGACGAGGTCCGCGACCTCGCTCGGGGGCATCGGCCCAAGCTGATCGTGGCCGGAGGCAGCTCATATCCGCGAGTGATCGACTACGCGCTCCTGCGCACCATCGCCGACGAGGTCGACGCGCCATTGCTCGTGGACATGTCGCACATCGCCGGCCTGGTCGCGGCCGGCGTCCTGCCAAGTCCGGTCCCGCACGCCCAGGTCGTCACGTCCACGACGTACAAGACGCTCCTGGGTCCACACGGCGGGTTCATCCTGTGCGGGACGGACCACGCTTCTGCGATAGATCGGGCCGTGTTCCCGGGGACCCAGGGGACACCGTCGATGGGGCAGATCGCCGGCAAGGCGGTCTGCTTCGCCTACGCCGCGACGGATGCGTTCCGCGACACTCAGCGGGCGACGATCGAGAATGCCGCCGCCCTCGCCGGCTCACTGACCGATGCTGGCTTCCGACTCGTGTCCGGTGGCACTGACAACCACCTGGTGCTGGTCGACCTCCGGCCCAAGGGGCTGACCGGCGACATCGCCGAGGAAGCGCTCGAGGCGGTCGGGATCCTGTGCAACCGGAACCCGATCCCTTTCGACCCGGCGCCGATCCGCCAGACCAGCGGCATCAGGATCGGGACGCCGGGCGTGAGCCTGCGCGGGATCCGCCGCCCGGAGATCGAGGAGATCGGCGGCCTCATCCGGGACGTCCTCGGCTCGATCGACGACGAAGCCACCGCCGGGCGCGCTGCCAGGCACGTGTCGGATCTCTGCCGGCGGTTCCCGCTGCCGCGCTGACGCATCCCTCCTGGTTCTGCTGGTCCCGCCGCCATTGACCCTCGGCGCGATACTCCCCATGGGGCAACCAGCGGGAGGGGCAAGAGCATGGCCGTGCTCGGATTGTCCGTGGTCGTACTCGGATACCTCGCCTACCTGGCGATGCTCTTCGCGCTCCGGCGGTTCACCTATCGCACCTGGCTCTTTCACGCCGTGATCGTGGTCGGGATCGCGCTGGCGCTGCTCGGGCTCGCCGTCGGCGACGCGGGGCTGCCGGCCTGGATCGCCATCGGGCTCGGTGTGGCCTGGTTCCCGGTGACCGCGCGCGAATTGACCCTCATCGGATCGAAGCGCCTGACGATCCGGGCCGGCGACCAGGTGCCCCGGTTCGCCGCCCTGCGCGCGGATGGGACACCGATCACCGATCGGGACATCGTGGCGCGAGCTCCGGCGCTGCTCGTCCTCTACCGCGGCTGGTGGTGTCCCTCGACGCGGGCGCTGCTCGATGAGCTGCATGGAGACGCCGAGCGACTGACGTCCGCCGGCCTGACCATCTTCGCCGCGTCGGTCGATGCTCCGGAGATGGCCGCCGGGATGCAGGGGTACGTGGGCGACGGGATCACGATCGTGTGCAGCTTCCCGGTCCCGGTCCTCGAATCGATCGGTGCGCGCGACCGGCGCGGTGCCCCCTGGTACGACCGCCTCCTGTTCCGGGCGCCACGCGGCGACATCGCGATGCCAGCCGCTCTCGTCGTCGACGCCTCGGGCCGGATCACCTTCGCCTTCCGGGCGCGGCGGGTCGACGAACGTGCCCGCCCGCGCGACATCCTCGCCAGCCTCGGGGCGTGACCCGTCGCGTGGGATGGGTCCCGGCGTGATCGACCCGCCGGGGCGCGGGAAGGCGACGGCCTGAGTGTGGCGCCCCCGGACGGATTCGAACCGCCGACGCCAGCCTTAGGACGGCTGCGCTCTATCCACTGAGCTACGGGGGCGCGCGACATCATCGTACCCCGGCGCCACGACGGTTCGGCGACCTCGGGCCGGAAGCCGAGCCCCGACTAGAATGAGCCGGCCATGATCGGCCCCTCCCCCGTCGTCCTTCTCTACTCGAAGCCGGGCTGCGGCCTGTGCGTCGAGGCGCGCGAGCTGCTCGAGGCACTCCTGGCCGACCGGGCCATCCGGGGCCTCTCCGCTCCGCCGGTCGAGGAGCGCGACATCACCACCGACCCGGCGTGGGAAGCCGCCTATTTCCTCGACATCCCGGTCGTGGAGATCGGCGACCGGCGGCTCGGCCTGGCCACGTCTGCGGCAGGGCTCCGCCGCCTGCTCGGCGAGGCGCTCGACGGCGTCGGGGCGTGAGGTTCCTGTTCGATATCTCGAGCGGCACGGACCTGTCGATCGTCGTGGCCGTCTGGGCCGGCGTGCTCAGCTTCCTGTCGCCATGCGTGCTGCCGCTGGTCCCCGCCTACCTCGGCCAGCTGACGGCGGTCGCCGTCGCGGGGCGCGAGGCGGGCGCAGGCCCGTCGCGCTGGGTCGCCCTCAGTCACGCGGCGACGTACGTAGCCGGCTTCGGGGTCGTGTTCACGCTCCTGGGCGTGACCGCCACGTTCGTGGGCGGCGGGCTCTTCCGGGTCCTGCCACAGCTCCGCCAGGTCGGCGGGATCGTGCTCATCTTCATGGGCCTGAGCCTGGCCGGCATCCTCAGGATCGGCGCCCTCGAGCGCATCTGGCGGCCGCTCGACGCCGGAGGCTCGGCGGCGCTGGCGACGACGACCGGCACGATCGCGTTCGGTTCGCCGGGCGGGGGCGACGGCCCGGGCACGGCCTCGCGCATCGATCGCCTGGGCGGCCGGCTCGTCGGCCGGCGCGGCGGGTATGCGGCCTCGTTCGGCCTCGGCGCGATCTTCGCGATCGGCTGGACCCCGTGCCTCGGCATCGTCCTGAGCGCGATCCTGAACATGGCATCGACCCAGGACACCGTCCTCCAGGGCGGCGTGCTCCTGTTCGCCTACACGATCGGGCTCGGGGTCCCGTTCCTCGTCCTCGGGCTCGTCTACGACCGGGCGCCGGCCATCCTGCGGCCGCTGACCCGGCACGGGCGGACCGTCTCGCTCGTCGGCGGCCTGCTCGTCGTCACGATCGGCGTGGCGATGCTCATGGACTGGCTCATCCTGCTGCCCCGGTTCTTCAACTTCTACTCGTTCGTCTGACCGATGGCGAGCAGCGGGCCGGCAGGAAAGACAGGATCGGCCAGACCGGCGTTCGAACACCGGCCGCCCAAGCACGGATTGATCGGACCGTTCGGCGCCCGTCAGCTCGCCGGCGGGCTGGTCATCGTCGCCGCGGCCGTGGTGCTCCTGCTCGCGATCACCGCACCGCTCGGTCGGACGGGCACGACGGGCCCGCGCGACCCGCACCCCACGCCGTACGTCCTGTCGTCGGCCCCGGCGACCGGACTCCATCCCGGCCAGCTCGCGCCAGAGCTGTCGACGAGCCGTCCGGATGGCTCGCCGTTCACCCTCACGGACATCCATGGCGACCCGGTCCGCCTTGCCGACCTGCGCGGGAAGGTGGTCTGGATCAACTTCTTCGCGTCCTGGTGCCCGCCCTGCCAGGCCGAGACGCCGGTCCTGCGCGACACCTATGCCGCCTACAGGGACAAGGGCGTGGTGATGATCGGGATCAGCGTCCAGGAGACCACCGCGTCCGATGTCGCCGCCTATGCGACGAAGTACGGCCTCGGCTACACGATCGCGGCCGATCTCTCGGGCGACATCTTCCGGCTCTACGGCGCCTATGTCCTCCCGACGCAGGTCTTCATCCGGCCCGACGGCACGATCGACCAGGTGCATCTCGGGCTGATGACCGACGACTCGGCTGCCGCGGAACTCGACGCCCTCCTGGCGGCCGGCGCGCCCGTCCCGTCGGCGTCGCCGCCGGGCGGCCCGGGAGCAACCCCGGCGCCCTGAGCCGCGCGGCCTACGTCGGGATGATGACCATCGGATGGCCCGATACGGTCATGGTCCCGACCCCGCATCGTCACCTAAGGTCTCCGGTGTGTACGTCTTCGTGCGTCCGCGCGTGAACGCGACCGCCGTGCGCCAGCTGATCCAGCGCGCGCTCGCGGGTGACCCGCGCCCGCTGCTCTGGGTGGGTGTCCCGGCCGTCGTCGTGCTCGCGGTCCTGGCGGGCCTGGACGTCGCCGGTCAGGCGTCGTTGTGGGAGAACGCGCACTGGACGCTTGCCGGCGCGGTCGCGACCGCCATCGCCACCATCGCCGCGCTCGCCGCCCAGCCCCCTGAACGACGGCTTCGATCCTGGATCGCCCTCGGCTGTGCGTCGTGGCTCATCGGCCAGCTGACCTGGGATCTCCAGGCAGCGCTCGGGTACTACAGCCTGCCCGCCCCGTCGGACATCGGGTTCATGTTCCTCGTCGTTCCCGCGTTCGGCGTTCTCCTGGTCTACCTGCGCGGCCGTCTGCCCCGGATCGAGGAACTCGCGATCTATCTCGACGCCGCGGCCATCTTCCTGGCCATCACCGGTCTCATCCTGGCCCTGTACGGCGCGCAGGTCGTCCGCCTGGGAGGTCTTGGGGCCGCAGTCACCGTCGCGTATCCGATCACCCACCTCGCCACGGCCGGCGCCGGCCTGGTGATCCTCGTGGCCACCCGCTCCCGACCGCGCCTGGGCGGCGGGTACCTGGGTCTGCTCGGCTTCACGATCCTGGGTCTCGCCTGGGTCGGCTGGCTCCAGGACGCGGCGGTCTCGCAGCCCTCGCCGGGGAGCCTGATCAACGATCTGTTCTCGATCGGGATCCTGTGCGTCGGCGTCGGCGGGGCCACGCTCCGCGCGGAGGCGCCGCTCGACGAGCGCCGCCGGTCGCCCGCCACGATCGCCCTTGGTGGCCTGCCGCTCCTGGCCTTGACCGTGAGCGCCATGCTCATCGCCACGAAGGATCGCGACGTCTGGATGCCCGGCCTCATCGAAGCCGCGGCCGTGGCGATCATCGTCCTCACCGGCCTGCGCCAGTGGCTGCTCGTGAACGAGCGTGGGCGGCTGCTCGACCTGTCGACCCAGACCCACGCCGACCTCGCCGACGCGCTCGCCCGGCGCGCCGAGGCGGACACTCGCTATCGCGTCCTCGTCGAGCATGTCCCGGCAGCCGTGTACATCGACATCGAGGATCCCAACGTCACGGACGGTGGCCGGCTGCTCTATCTGAGCCCCCAGATCGAAGCCATCCTCGGGTACCCGCCCGAGGCCTTCGTCAACGACCCGGAGCTGTGGCCGAGCCTCATCCATCCGGAAGACCGGGACATCGCCCTGAACGCCTACTCCGAACATTGGTCGGGCGGCCAGCTTCTCCGGGCCGAGTACCGGATGCACGCCCGCGACGGGTCGGTCGTCTGGCTCCGTGACGAGGCGTATGCGATGAACGAGGGGACGGATGACGCTCGGGTCTCGCAGGGCCTGCTGATCGACACGACGGACCACAAGCGGATGGAGGCGCAGCTGCTTCACGACGCCCTCCACGACCCCCTCACGGGGCTCGCGAACCGGGTCCTGTTCCGCGAGCACCTCGAACGGGCGCTCCAGCGTCGCCGGCGACGCGGTTCGTCGATCGCTGTGCTGTTCCTCGACCTCGACGATTTCAAGGTCGTCAACGACTCCCTCGGCCACCGGGCCGGCGACCGGCTCCTCGTCGAGGTCGCCCACCGGCTGAGCGGCGCGATCCGGGCCGGCGACATCGCCGGGCGGCAGGGCGGCGACGAGTTCACGGTGCTCCTCGAGTCGGTGACCGGGGCGGCCGACGCGGCCGAGTCCGCCGAGCGCCTGGCCACCGAACTGCGCCGTCCGATCGAGCTCGACGGTCGCTCGATCGTGGTCGGCGTGAGCGTGGGGATCGCGCTGTCGAGCGGTCGCGACGCCGGCGCGGACGACCTTCTCGCGCACGCGGATGCGGCGATGTACGCGGCCAAGGCCGACGGCAAGGCCCGCCATGCGATCTTCGACCCGACGATGCGGGCCCGGGCCCGGAGCCGCCTCGAGACGGAAGTGGAACTGCGCGAGGCCATCGCCACGGGGTCGTTCGAGCTGGCGTATCAACCGATCGTGGACCTGACGACATCGCGGGTCGTCGCCTTCGAGGCGCTCGTCCGCTGGCACCACCCCGAGCGGGGGGTCATCATGCCGTCCGACTTCATCCCACTCGCCGAGCAGACCGGGCTCATCGTGCCCCTCGGCCGGATCGTCACCGAGGGCGCGTGCACCCAGCTTCGAGCCTGGCGCGACGCCTATCCGACCATGCCGATCACCATGAACGTGAACGTGTCGCCGCGTCAGGCGGCCGAGCCCGGCTTCGCCGCCGAGACGCGGTCGATCCTCACCGCGACCGGCGTGGAGCCAGGGTGGCTCGTGATGGAGATCACCGAGTCGATCATGCTCCGTGAGTCATCCGAGACCGACGGAACGCTCCGCCAGCTGGGCGAGATGGGCGTCCGTCTCGCGGTCGACGACTTCGGCACTGGGTTCTCCGCGCTCGAGTACTTCAAGCGCTTCGCGATCGAGAGCCTCAAGATCGACCGTTCGTTCATCGCCGGGCTGGTAGGTTCGCGGACGGATACGGCGATCGTCACGGCGACCCTGGCGTTCGCCTCCGCGCTCGACCTGTCCGTCACGGCCGAGGGGGTCGAGACGGAGGCCCAGCTCGAACGGCTGAAGGGGCTCGGCTGCCAGCGCGGCCAGGGCTACCACTTCGCCCGCCCCATGCCGGCCGACGAGGCGACCGCCTTCCTCCTGCGCTCCGAGGCGTCGGCGATCTCGCCTGAGACCCCCATCGCGCCCGGCGCGTCCACGACCCAGGCCGCCTGAGCGCCGTCGACCTGGCTGCTGCCCAGCGGCTGGCGCGACGCCTCAGAGCGGCTCGAACCGGTAGCGGTCGCGGTCGGGGATGAGCCGGCCGATCGGGGACGTTCGCTCATGGGACAGGGCGATGAGCCAGCCGCCCTCGGCCGCCTGAGCGAAGAGCTCGGCCTTGCGGTCGACCGAGTCGAGCGGGTAGTCGTCGAACGCGGTCACCCAGCGCGGGTTGGCGCTCCACGGCCGCATCGCCAGGTCGCCGAAGAACGCCAGCGTCCGAGCGGAGGGTCCCGAGCCGCGCACGACGATCGCCTGGTGACCCGCGGAGTGGCCGCCCGTCGGGACGACGCTCACGCCCGGCAGGATCTCGCGCTCGCCGTCCGCCCAGCCCTCGGCGCCCCAGTCACGGACCAGGGCCAGTTCCGGCTGGACGTAGCTCGCGACAACGCGGCTGTTCAAGCTGAACGCGATCTCCCACTCCGCCCGCTGGGCGACGATCGTGGCCCGCGGGAATGCGCGCGCACCGTCGGCGGCCAGGAGCCCGCCCGCGTGGTCGAAGTGGAGATGGCTCATCGCCACGACGTCGATCGAGGCCGGGTCGAAGCCGGCCTTCGAGAGCGCGGGCAGGATCGCCGGCCCCTCATAGGCGCGCATCGTCCGGGTCTTCTCATCGACCCGCTCGCCGATGCCCGTCTCGACGAGCACGCGCCCGGCCGGCGTCTCGACGAGGAGGCAGTTGAGCGCCTGGAGGAGGCGGTGCTGTGGGTCGATCTCGTCGGTCACGAGGCGGTCCCACAGGACGCGCGGCACCGGGCCGAACAGGGCGCCCGCGTCGGACCGGAACGTCCCGGCCTGGACGATCCCGACGGTCACCCCGCCGCCGAGGTCCGCGCGCCAGTCGACCGCGTCGTTCAGGCTCACGGGCCGGCGCTCAGCCCTTCCGGGTCGGCTCGACGGTCCGCCGCCCGGCCTCGAAATCCTCGTGGAACGCCGACGCCGTCGGTTCCGACTGGCCCTGGTACTTGGACCCGAGCCCCTTCGATCCGTACGGCCGCTCGACCGGTGACGACATCCGGAAGAAGCTGATCTGGCCGATGCGCATCCCGAAGTACAGCGCGATCGGCAGGTTCGCCACGTTCGAGAGCTCGAGGGTCAGGTTGCCCTTCCAGCCCGGGTCGACATACCCCGCGGTCGAGTGGATGAGCAGGCCGAGGCGACCCAATGAGCTGTTGTGCGTCGGGATGAAGGACTTCGAGACGAGGAACACGCCATTGGGCGACGCGACCTCGATGCATCTCACCGGGACGGACGGCACCACACGGACCACGTCGATCCCGCGGAAGCGATGGAATCGCGCAGACGCTGCCTTTTGCCGAGCGAGCTTGCGCCCGAGTCTGAACACCGGCCGATCCGGCGTGAACTTGACTCGGTACTTCGGTCCGTGATCCACGCTCTTGAGCGTGGCCCGACCAGTCGTCAAGGAGGGCCGGAACCCGAGCCCTGCGGCCAACTCGACCACGGCATCACTCAACTCACGGCGCGTACTCGTGAACTCACACCGACCGGCGGGATCGACGAAGCCGTCGGTATCCATCAATCCTTGCAGCAGGGCGAGCCGCTGCCCGACACCAGCCTCCAGGTACGGTCGCGGGACGAACTTGCCCTTCATGAGGCCCAGCGAGCGGAGGCGACTCGACAAGGACCCGTTCCGCATGTACCGACCTGTTGCAGGGTCCCTGGTCTGGCCGGTGCCTCCGACGCGATACAGGTTTGGCGCGTACCCGACTGCATGCACGCTGTACCCGTCACCGCTGACCTGTTCGAGTACCTCGGGGTCATAGCTGGTGATATTGGCAGCGGTGGTTGTTCCGTCCCCGAGCCAAGCGCCGAGCGTGTATGGCTCGATCGGGAGGTCGATCCGATCCGGGTATTCGACCGGACCTGCGAGAGGAACGTGGTGGTTGACCTCTCCGCCGACACGGATCGTGCGTCGGATCTCGTCGGTGGTTCGCACCTTCGGATTCACCCGGCCGCGTCTGCGACCGTTCTTGTCCACCGTTACCCACTGGTGGGACGCGTCTGCGACGACCCGTTGCCCGTCCGAGAAGATCACTTCGCGACACGGTCGATCGACCATCGCCGCCGTCGCGGCAACGATCTCCGTCGGCGCCCCCGTCTCGTCGAATACGAAATCCCCGGGCTCGAGATCCCCCATCGTTCGCCAGCCCGACGGCGTGGGCACTGGCGTGTCGAGCGCCAACGCCTTCCCTTCCAGGCGGGCCACGAGGTCGTCGGGCAGCTCCACCCACTCCAGGATCTGGCCGAGCACGAACTCGCCCGGGTGGAGGATGAACGGCTCGTCGTCCGCGACCTTGAGCATCTCCGTCAGGTCGGGCTGGGGAGCGCGCACGTCGATGTACGCGTAGCGGTTGTTACGGAAGACGCGGAACGAGCGGTCCAGGTGGAGGTCCACGGACGACGGCTGGAGATCGGCCGGGTCGTATGGGTCGATCCTGATCCGACCGGCCTCCAGCTCGGCCCGGATATCGCGATCCGAGAGGACGCTCACGCGAGCACGATCACGCGGCGGCTTCCGGGTCCGGGTCGCGGTCGCCACCGCCGCCCGACGAGCCTTCGTCGAGCTCCGGATCGCGCGTGGCGTACAGCGTGTCGACCTCGCGCTTGAGATCCTCGAGGTCCTCGAAGCTCTGGTAGACCGAGGCGAACCGGATGTAGGCGATCTGATCGATCTGGCGGAGCTGGTCCATGGCCATGGCGCCCACCCGCGAGCTGGGGATCTCGCCGGCCCCGCCCGAGCGCAGCTCGGCCTCGATCTCGTCGGCAGCAGCTTCGGCCGCGCCGTCCGGAACGGGCCGTCGGGTCAGGGCCTTGCGCAGGCCCGACGCGAGCTTGTCGCGGTCGAACTCCTGGCGCGAGCCATCGCGCTTGGTGACGACGAGACGGGCGGCCTCGACCCGTTCGTAGGTCGTGAATCGGGCGGAACAGGTGGAGCATTCGCGACGACGGCGGATCGTCGCGGCATCGTCCAGATCGCGCGAGTCGACGACGCGGGTCTCCCGCTCGCCGCACTGGGGGCAGCGCATCAGGTCTCCAGCTCGGCACCACAAGGACTTGTGGTGTGCGACGAGGATACCACTACATGGTGTGGTCGGGGCATCAGGAGCCGTGGCCGTCGGACGTCTCCCCGACCGTTTGGTGGCACCTACTCTGGCCGGTGGTACAAGGAACTTCTGGACCGCCCGCCAGGCGCCGCTCCGAGCCTGTCTGCGCTCGACGCCGACCATCCCGCATCCCGGTCCATGCCCCCTAGGACATGAGGCTGAGCCTTACACCACATGTGGTGGTATCCGGCGCGAAACGGGCGCCGCGGCGCGGATCGCACTACCACCGGTGGTATCCGGCGCGAAACGGGCGCCGCGGCGCGGATCGCACTACCACCGGTGGTATCCGGCGCGAAACGGGCGCCGCGGCGCGGACACCACGACCCGCGGTGATCTCCGGCTCGAAACGAGTCCCCCGCACCCGCCGCGGGACGGTCACGGCCCGCGCGTCGGTCAGCGGACGCTCCGCTTGAAGAGCGGCTTGGGGACCGGCGTCGACAGCGCGATCGCCTCCGTCGCCAGCCGGCCGATGGCCTCCCGAGCGTGGATGAGGTTGAGATACCCGCGCTTGATCGAGGTCTGGGCCTCCAGCTCGGCGTTCGGTCGAGACGCGGTCGCCATGAGGGTGCAGCCGTGGGCGATCATCTCGAGCGCCCGGCCGGCCCGGTCGAGCTCATGCACCAGGTCGGGTCGGCGGTCGCGGCCCCGGGCCGGGACGCTCAGGGCCGCCGCCTCGTCGCCGTAGAGCGCCATGGCCTGGGTCGCCGCCGCCAGGTTGTCCTCGATCGTGGACGCGTCGCGCTGATGGCGACGGACCGCGTCGACGAGGTCGACGACCTCGGCCAGCGACCGGTCCACCCGTCCGGCGAGGTCGCTCAGCCCCACCCGGAACTGGTCCGCTGCACGGGTCATGCGGAGCAGCCGGCTCGCCCGCCGGATCAGCACGCCGAACACGCCGGCCAACGCCACGAAGATGACGAGGGGGGCGATGACGTAGATCGGCATGCCGGAAGCCTAGCTCCCGCGCGCGCGCAGCTCGGCCACGATCGCCGGCACCACCTCGAACAGGTCGCCGATGACGAACATGTCGGCGAACTCGCCGATCGGCGCGTCCGGGTCCCTGTTGATGGCCACGATCGTCGACGCGGTCTGCATCCCGACCTTGTGCTGGATCGCCCCCGAGATGCCGAGGGCCACATACAGGGCCGGCTTCACGATCTTGCCGGTCTGGCCGATCTGCTGGCTGTAGGGGATCCAGCCGGAGTCCACCGCCGCCCGCGTCGCACCAACGGCACCGCCGAGCGCGTCTGCGAGCTCCTGGACGATGCCGAAACCATCCGGCCCACCCACGCCCCGTCCGCCGGCGACGATGATCCGTGCCTCCTCGATGGGCGCGGCCGCCGCCTCCGCGACGACCCTGCCGGTCATGGCGACGTCGGGCAGCGACGCGGTCGCGGTCACCGACACCGAGCTGACGGTCCCGGGCGCGGCCAACGGAGAGGCATCCATCGTCCCCGGCCTGAGCGTGACGATCCCGTGCTCGGCCGTGAAGGCGCTCGTCGTCAGGAGACGGCCGCCGAACGCGGACATCTCGACCGTCGGTCCGCCATCCGCCCACGACATGCCCGTGGCATTCGTCAGGACCCCCCAGCCCAGGAGCGCGGACAGGGCGCCGGCGAGATCGCGGCCGTCGGACGTCCCGCCGATGAGGATGCACGACGGGCCTTCGCGCTCGACGAGGGCCGCCACGGACGGGGCGATGGCAGGCACCAGCGCGTGACCGTCGGCGGCCGGAACGACCAAGGAGAGCACCTCCGGGACGAACGCGGCGAGCGCCGTCGCGGCGGCCGTGGGATCGGCCCCCGCGACGATGCCGACGACGCCGGTCCCGGCCTCGGTCGCGAGCGACCGCGCGAGTGTCGCGACCTCGCCGCTGATCCTGGCCAGGCCCGTCTCGGTCGCCTCGCCGAGGATCCAGATCGCCCCGGCCATCAGGCAAGCCTCCGTTCGGTCAGGAAGCCGACGACCTCGCGGGCCGCCTCCGCCGCCGGCGCCTTCACGACGCGTGTCGCCGCACGGGCGGCGGGCGGCCGGGATCCCACGAGCCGAGTCGTGGCGACCGCGCCGCCGACCTCGTCCGCGGTCAGCCCGAGGTCGGCAAGGGAGAGCGTGAGGATCTCCTTGTTCCGGGCGGCCATGATGCCCTTGAGCGACGGATAGCGCGGCTCGCCGAGCGCCTGCGTTGCAACGACGAGGGCCGGCATCGGCGCCTCCACGATGTCGTAGCCGGTCGCGGTGATCCGATGGACCAGAACCTTGCCACCGACCGGTTCGACTTTCGCGGCGTACGAGAGATAGGGCAGGCCGAGCAGCGTGGCCACCCCGGCACCCACGACGCCCCCTCCCCCGTCGGATGTGTCGGCGCCTGCGAACAGCAGGTCGAACTCGAGGGTGCGCAGCGCCGCGGCGAGGACCCGCACGGTGGACACGACACACGAACCGGCGAGGGCCGGGTCGGTCACGAGGACGCCCCGTGTCGCGCCCATGGCGAGCGCCTTGCGGAGCGTGTCGGGGGCGTTCGGCGGGGCCATCGCGAGAAGCGTGACCTCGCCCCCGTCGGGACTCGCCTCGATGAGCTTGAGTGCCGCTTCCAGTGCGTACTCGTCGTTGCCGTTGACGACGACCGAGGTGGCGGCCCGGTCGAGTCGGCCATCGGGACCGAGTCGTTCCTGACCCGTGGCATCCGGGACCGGCTTTGCGAGGACGACGATGCGCACGTCGAACGGTCTCCTGTCTGGACGTCCGGGTCCGCTCGGAGCGGACCCGCGGTGGTGGTCCCAGCGCGATCCGTCGAACGGTCAGTCGCGGCCGCCGAGGAGCGCGCGTGCGACGACGAGCCGCTGGATCTGCTGCGTGCCTTCGTACAGCTGCGTGATCTTGGCGTCGCGCATCATCCGCTCGACGGGAAACTCGTCGATATAGCCATATCCGCCGAGGACCTGGACGGCGTCCGTGGTCACTCGCATCGCCGCGTCTCCGGCCACGAGTTTACACATCGCCGACCAGCGGCCCGCGTCCGGTGCACCCGCCTCGATCTCCGTGCACGCCTTGTAGAGGAGCTGGCGGGCCGCCTCGGTGGCCGCGTCCATGTCGGCCAGCATCCCGGCGACGAGCTGGTGCTGGCCGATCGGCTTGCCGAACTGGCGGCGCTCCGTGGCGTACTTCGAGGCGACGTCGAGGGCGCCCTGGGCGATCCCGACCGCCTGGGCCGCGATCCCCGGGCGCGAGCGCAGGAGGGTGCCCATCGCGAGCGAGAAGCCGTCACCCTCGGCTCCCACGAGGTGGTCCGCCGGCACCCGGACGCCCTGGAACACCAGCTCTGCGGTCGTGGATCCGCGGATGCCCATCTTGTGCTCGACGCGCGGGGCGCTGAAGCCGGGCGTCCCCTTCTCGACGATGAAGCACGACAGGTTGCGGTGGCGTCCGGCGTCCGGATCGGTGACGGCGAACACGGTCACGAGGTCGGCGACATCGCCCTGGCTGATGAACCGCTTGGCGCCATCGATGACGTAGTGATCGCCGTCGCGCACCGCCCGGGTCCGGATGGCGGCGGCGTCGGAGCCCGCCTCGGCCTCGGTCAGGGCGAACGCGATGAGCTTCCGACCCGCCGCGAGGTCCGGGAACCAGCGCCGCTTCTGTTCGTCCGTGCCGGCCGAGTGGAGCGCCAGCGAGGCGAGCTCCTGGACCGCCAGGATCAGCCCGGACGAGGCGCACACCCGGCTGATGGCCTCGATGGCCAGGCATACGGTCAGGAGATCGCCGCCGACACCGCCGTACTCGACCGGAAATGGCAGGCCGAGGATGTCGTGGCTCGCGAGGAGCTCCTTGATGTCCCACGGGAACTCGGCCGTGCGGTCGATCTCGGCGGCCCGCGGCGCGATGCGCTCGTCGGCCAGCACGCGGACCGCGTCACGCAGCATGAGCTGGTCTTCGGTGAGGCGGTAGGTCGAGCCGGCGTGCTCCTCGGATGCCCCGTTCACCGGGGCATGCTAGCACCACCCGATGGTCCCGCCGGGACCTTCGTTCCGCGCACGCAGGCAGGCTCCGGCGTACGTTTTCCGCAGCGGCCGACCGTCGGACCAGCGGTTCTCGCCGCACAGGGAAACGAGGTGGGAGCAGATGGATCGGGAAGTCGGGATCCTCCTCGTCGTCATCGCCGCCATCGGCATGCTCTCGACGTTGATGATCGTGCGGCGCGAACGGCTGGCAGCGGCCGGCCCCCGGGAGAGCCGGTTCGCCGTCTCGACCGAGGGCGAGAAGCGCTGCCTCAAGTGCGGGCTGGGCAACCTTGTGACGAGCGCGACGTGCGCGGGCTGCGGAGCGCGGCTCCCCAGCTGAGGGGCGCCCTCGGCGCCCTCGGCGCCGTGGGTCGGCGGCCGCAGGCCCGTTCGGCCACGGGCCCGTTGCACGTACCACCCAGGGCGGTGGTAACCGCGTCCCGGCAAGGATCCGGTGTCACTCGGTTCGTGGCGAACCACGGGCGATGGTAGATGGCACGACGCCGGCCGGATCTCGTGCTTGGCACCACCACGGGTGGTGGATGTGGCCGCGGATGGGATCGCCGGGCGTGACGCTTCTCGCGCTCGGCCCTACTGGATGACCGGCAGCGTGCGACCGGAGCGCGCGCCCGATCGACCGCCCGGCGTTCCTTCCGGTGCGAGGCTGTCGGCCAGCAGCTCCGCGATGTCGGCCGAGATCACCGCCGCGTCCGTGCCGGGTCCGTGCCCCGCATCGGCCAGGCCGTCCTTGAGCATCGTCATGCAGAACGGGCAGCCGGTCGCCACCGTCTCGGCGCCGGTCTCGAGGGCCTGCCGCGTCCGCTCGGCGTTGATCCGCGTCCCGCGGGTCTCCTCCATCCACATCCGGCCGCCGCCCGCGCCGCAGCAGAACGTCTTCTTGCCATTCCGCTCCATCTCCCGGAGCTCGAGCCCGGGCACCGCGCCCAGGACGTCCCGCGGCGAGCTCACGACCCCGTTGTAGCGGGTCAGGTAGCAACTGTCGTGGTACGTGACCGAGCGCGTCGAGCCGTCCTCGGACCAGGTCCGGAGCCGCCCGGACGCGAGCAGCTCCGACAGGTACTCGCTGTGATGCCGGATCCGGAACCGGCCGCCGAACTGGCCGTACTCGTTTCCGATCGTGTTGAAGCAGTGCGGGCAGGCCGTGACGATCGTCCGCTCGCCCATGCCGTACCGGTTCAGGGTCTCGACGTTGCCGGTCGCCAGGATCTGGTAGACGTACTCGTTGCCCATCCGGCGGGCCGGGTCGCCCGTGCATGACTCTTCCTGGCCGAGCACCGCGAACAGGACGCCGGCGGCGTCCAGGCAGGTCGCGAACGCCCGGGCCACCCGCCGGTTGCGCTCGTCGAACGCGGCCGCGCAGCCGACCCAGTACAGGACCTCGAGCTCGTCGAGCCGGCCGGCCGCGGCCATGTCGGCGACGGTCGGCACGTCGAACGGCAGGTCGCGCGCCCACTCGAGGCGGGCCGAGCGCGCCTGGCCCCACGGGTTGCCTGCCTGCTCCATGTTCCGGAACGCCCCGGTCAGTTCCTGCGGGAAGCGGCTCTCCTCGAGCACCAGGTTGCGCCGGATCCCCACGATCTTGTCGACGTGCTCGATGAGGACCGGGCAGGCCTCCACGCACGCCCCGCAGGTCACGCAATCCCACACGGCGTCGTACGGGATCGCGTCGTCGACGATCGGCTTGGACAGGCGGTCCGCGGTGACCCGGTCGTCCAGCCCGTATGTCTCGCGCACGATCGGGCTGTTCGGGATGAAGTTCAGGCCCTGCTCGGCGTCGATGGACATGTGGCGGATGCCCATGATCAGTTCCTTGGGGTTGAGTGGCTTGCCCGTGAAATGGGCCGGGCAGGCCTCCTGGCAGCGGCCGCACTCGGTGCACGTGAACCCGTCGAGCAGGTCCTTCCAGCCGAGGTCCTGGAGCGTCCGCAACCCGAACGTGGCGTCCTCGGCCTCGAGGTCCATCGCCGGCAGCTCGCCGCGCGGCTCCAGCTTCCGGAAGTAGATGTTGGGGAAGCTGGTGACCATGTGGAGGTGCTTGCTGAACGGCAGGTAGACGAGGAATGCCGCGACGAGCGCGATGTGGCCCCACCACAGGACGACGAAGAGGCCCTCGACGAGGCTCGGGCCGAGGGCGCGCAGCGGGACCGCCAGCAGGTCCGCCACGAACGCGCCGGGGACGTCCCCGAACCGCGCCGCCTCGGCGGCCTGGGCGAGCAGCTCTGTCGCCACCACCCCGCCGATCATGACCAGGATCATCAGCGCGTCGAGGGTGAAGGTCAGGCGTTGCGGTCGCGAGATGAGCCGCCGCTCGAACGCCCACACGATAGCTGCCAGGACGATCACGGCCACCACGTTCTGGAGCGCGGAGATGGCCACCCACAGCGCGCCGTCGAACGGCCACGAGACGATCGCCTGGACGAGGCCGCCGGTCACGATGTTCGCCGTGCCGACGGTCAGGAGCACGAACCCCCAGAAGATCCCCGCGTGCATGAGTCCGGCCCGGGGGTCGCGGAACATCTTCCGCTGGGCAAGCGCGTACTCGATGACGCCGACGACCCGCCGGGGCACGTTCGCGAACGGCCGCGACGGCCTGGCGACGGCGAAGATCCGCAGGTGACGGGCCATGACCAGGCCGAACACGACGGCGGCGCCGTAGAAGAGCGGGAAGACCAGCGGATAGGCGGCGACGTGGGCGAAGGTCGGGAACATCAGGCTCTCATCGACTCCTCGGCGCGGTGCGGTCAGGCCCCCGGTGATCGTGTGCCGTGATCGTACGGTCCCGCGAGAGTGTCGAGGGCGTGATCCAGCACATCGGCGATCGCGTCCAGCGATTCGAGCGCGCCGCGCGGGCTCCCGGGGAGGTTCACGACGAGCGAGCTCCCCGCGACCCCCACGACCGCCCGGCTGAGGGCGGCCATCGGCGTGAAGCGGCGGCCCTCGGCCCGCATCGCCTCGGCCAGGCCCGGTACCTCGTAGTCGATGACCGCCCGTGTCGCCTGGGGCGTCACGTCCCGCGGCGTCAACCCGGTCCCGCCGGTGGTCACGACGAGCGCGTGCGTGGCGGCCGCCGTCCGGATCGCCGCCTCGATGTCCGGCCGTTCGTCGGGCACGACCGCACGGTCGACCGCGAAACCGAGCTCGACGAGGCGGGTCTCGATCGCGGCTCCCGACGCATCCTCGCGCTCGCCGGCCGCCGCACGGTCGCTCGCCGTGAGCACGAACGCGGCCCGTCGCGGTCCGGTCGGAAGCTCACTCATCGAAGGCTCACCGTGCGCTCAACCGGGACCGGGGCGCCGTGAGATGCGACCCGCTGCGCGGACGCCGGGCCGGCGACGCGGCGCCGGACCGCCCACGCCGCCAACGCCGGTGCCCGGCACGCGCTCCACCCGGTGCCACTCGCCGCTCTTGCCGCCGGTCTTGCTGACGAGCCCGATGGACCGGATCTCGACGCCCCGCTCCACGCCCTTGACCATGTCGTAGACCGTGAGCGCCGCGACGGACGCGGCCGTGAGGGCCTCCATCTCGACCCCGGTCGGACCGACCGTGGCCGCCTCGGCCCGGACACGCAGCGCGCTCGCGGACCGGTCGGGCGTGATCTGGACGACGAGGTCGGTGAGCGCGAGCGGGTGACAGAGTGGGATGAGGTCGCTCGTGCGCTTCCCGCCCATCACCCCGGCCAGCTCGGCCACCCCGAGGACGTCACCCTTCGGCCCGCCACCGTCGATGACCAGGCTGAGCGTCTCCTGGCTCATGCTCACGATCGCTTCCGCCACGGCCCGGCGCGCGGTCGAGGGCTTCGCGCTGACATCGACCATCCGCGGCCGGCCGGCCCGGTCCACGTGGGACAACCGGCGCCGCTCCGGCCGCGTCCTGGGTCCCTGATCCATCGAGCCTCCTCGTCGCGCCGCGTCAGCGGCGATCGCCCCGCGCCATCGCTCGTCGTGGCGTCAACCGCGGTCGAGCCACCAGAGTGCCACCTCCGACCCGGCCTCGGCTACCTCCACATCTTCGGGCACGATCGCCAGCGCGTCCGCGGTACCCAGCCCGCTCAGGACGTGGCTCCCCTGGCCTCCCGCCAGGGAGACGAATACGCGCCCCGTGGCGTCGCGCGCCGCGGCGCCGTCCGGGGTGCGCTCCGCGACCACGCGCAGGAACGCCCGGCGACCCAGGCTCGTCGAGGCGCGATCGCGCAGGACCGCCCGATCGGCGTCGCGACGCGGAGCCGGCTCTCCGGCCAGGTGGCGCAGGGCCGGCCGCACGAAGAGCTCGAACGTGACCGCGGTCGATACGGGGTTCCCGGGCAGCCCGAACAGCGGGATCCGACGCCCGTCGGGCCGCTCGGCGGTCCCGAACGCGAACGGCTTGCCAGGCTGGACGGCGACCCGCCACAGGTCGACCCGGCCGATCGTGCCGAAGGCCGCCCGGACCACGTCGTAGGGGCCGACCGACACACCGCCACTGACGATCATGGCATCGACGTCCTTGAGCGCCCTCGACAGCCGGCCGACGACATCGGCGAGCTCGTCGCGTGCGATCCCGAGCGGGACCGCGACCCCACCGGCACTCGCGACGAGCGCGCGCAGGCTGGGCCCGTTCGCGTCCGGGATGCCGGCCGGGCCGAGCGGCCGGCCCGGTTCCCGGACCTCGTCACCGGTCCCGAGGACACCGACCCGCGGCCGACCATGGACCGACACCGTACCTACGCCGGCGCCGGCCGCCAGCGCCACACCGCCCGGACCCAGTCGGGCGCCGGCCTCGAGCACGGTCGTGCCGCCGCGCAGGTCGTCGCCCCGGCGGCGGACCGCCCCGCCCTCCTCGACCGCGACATGGACCGCGCACGCGAACGGCAGCGGTCCACTCGCCTCTCGGCCCCTGGGTCCGGACGGCTCGCCCGCGGCGTCGAGTGGCGTCGTCTGCTCGACCGGGACGACCGCGTCGGCACCGGCGGGCAGCGGGGCGCCCGTCGCGATCCGGAACGCGTGGCCGGCCTCCACCCGACCCGACCCGGACTCGCCCGCCCGGACCTCACCCGAGACGCGCAGCACGATCGGGGCGTCCTCGCCGGCTCCCGACGTGTCGGCCGCCCGGATCGCGTAGCCGTCCATCGCGCTGTTGTCCCAGGGCGGCAGGTCCGTGGTCGCGACGACCGGAGCGGCCAGCCATCGACCGAGTGCCTCGTCCGGGACGAGCTCCTCGGTGGCCAACCGGTCCGGCATCGCCGCGAGCACGCTCGCAAGCGCCTCCTCGACGGACAGCAGCCGGGTCGTTGCGTCGACGGTCATGCGACCGGTCCGCCTTCCGCGGCGGCCACCCGTGCCTGGATCGCCGTGACGACACCGCGCCGGGTCAGGATGCCCAGGAGCGCCGGTCCGGCCATCACGGGCACGCCGTCCAGGCCCGTCCGGCGGAGCAATTCCATCCCGGCCCAAAGCGCATCCTCGGCGGCGAGCCTGGGCAGCGTGGGTGGCGCGACCATGACGTCCGACGCGCGAAGCTGCGACCAGCGGCGACGAGCGATCCGGCGCAGTTGGCCGATCCCCACGAGACCGAGCAGCGATCCACCCTCCACGACGGGGACGGTGGTCCGCTCCCCGTCGGCGAGCAGCTGTTCGGCGAACGTGTCGACGGTCAGCGACGGGCCGATCCCCGGCACGTCGCGCTCCATGGCCTCGCCGACGCTCACCCCCGCGAGCAGTTCCTCGATCCGCGCGCGCCGGTCCACGATGCGCGAGCCCTGGATGAGCAACCACCCCCCGGCCACCAGGACGATCCCGGTCACGCCATCTCCGAACAGGCTGAGCAACAGCCCCAGGCCCAGGGCGAAGCCGCCGACCCAGCGGCCGATCCGGCCAGTGATCCGACCGCCGCGGACCGGGTCACCGGTGAGCTTCCAGACGATCGCGTGGACGATCCGGCCGCCGTCGAGGGGCAGCGCCGGGACGAGGTTGAACAGGCCGATGAGCACGTTCGCTCCCCCGACCATGGCCGGGACGAACGCGAGGTCGGCATTGACGTTCTCGAGCGGCAGCCAGATGGCGATGAGCGCCACCCCGAGGATCACGCTCACGACCGGCCCGGCGCCCGAGATCGCGAGTTCGTCGGCGGCCGTCTGCGGCTCGTCGTCCTGGCGCGTCGCGCCGCCCATCGCGCCCAGGGTGATCGGCCCGACCGACAGGCCCCGGCGCCGCGCCACGAGGCTGTGGGTGAGCTCGTGGATCGCCAGGGACACGAGGATGAGGACCGCGATCGCGCCACCCACGGCGAAGCGCACGTAGCCGTCCCCGTCGACGATGGGTCCGTACGGCGCCAGTCCGACGAAGATCGTGATGAGCGCGAGACCGGGCACCCAGCTCCAGTGGATCCGGATCTCGATGCCCGCGATGCGCGCGACGGCCCAGGCGCGATCGGCGTTCATCGGCCGCCGCTCATCGGGCCGGCTCGGCGGTCCGGATCGGCATCTCGGGGTCGGAGGGGGTAGGCCTCCCGCCGTGGAACCGCCCGATCGCGATGACCGCCCCGGCCAGGGCCAGCAGCACGATGCCCAGGGCGATCGACGTCTCGGACCAGAACTGGTCCGGGAACAGCTGGACGAGCCGCTCCGTGCGTGGATCGAACAGGTACGTGCCCCCGGCGAAGAAGATCCGGTGAAAGACCTCGAACAGGGCATCGAACGCGACGAGGGAGACGACCCCGAGCACGGCCACACCCGCCGCCAGCACGATGGCGCCGGTGCGGGTCGCCCGCCAGAACCAGGCCTGTCGGCGGGCACGCCAGCCCGCGACGCCGAGGCCCACGGCCGACAGGAGGACGAGGATGAAGAATCCGGCGAACACCCCGCGGACGTCGCGCATGTGGGCCTGTTCGCGTGGATCGAGCACGGGCTGGCCACGGACCGTCACGTCGAAGTCGCCCCCGAAGTACAGGTCGCCCAGGATCCCGTCGGTCGCCGTTCGGAGCTCCTCGGTCGTGTAGCCCGTCCAGGCGGTGGACGCGGCCCGGCCCTGCTCGAACGCGACGAAGATCGGGTTGAAGAGCGCCGCGACTCCGATCCCGAGGACCAGGAAGACGGTGGCCAGGGCCACTCCTGCGGCGGCCACCCAGCGGGCGGCGGAGCGGTTCACGTGACCATCGTAGCGCCGCGTGCGCGTCCGGCCCTCGGGCGAGGGCCCGTCGCCGGCCCTGCCCGGCCGCCAGATCGCTCGATCAGGCCGCGGCGCCGCGGGCGGCAGATGCCGATCGGCCGCGCATCCGCTGTGTCGCGAACGCCCCCAGCCAGCCGATGATCAGCGCCGGCAGGCCCGCCCCGGGGCCGAGCGCGAAGCCGATCCCCTCGCTCTGCCAGAGCGCGGTGTCCGGGAGCGCGATGAGGATGTTCCGGCCGAGCAGGACCAGCAGGGTCACGGTGGCGCATGACAGCAGCCCGGCGAACCCCGCGATGCCGCCCGCCGCGACCCGGCCGGCGATGCCCGTGAAGAGCAGGACGATGCCGACGAGGAGCACGGCCACGAGCGGCGGATCCGCCGGGGCGACGAGTGCCGCGAGGCCGGCACCGAGTCCGCCGATCACGACGCCGGTGACGAAGCGCAGGAAGACATCGGCGACCCCGCCGACGACGTCGGTCTCCGGCTCGGGAGGGGTCTCGAGCGTGCGCGCCTGCTCCCACCAGCCGGTCATCGTGAGGTCGGTCGGCGGTTCGACCTTCAACTCCCGGGCGGCCCGGCGCACTCGATCCTCGAACGTGTCGAGATCGACGGCGAGGATCGCCTCCAGCCCCTCGAACCCGGCGTGCGCCACGAGGAGGTGCTCGGCGGGACCGAAGGCGGCCAGGTTCAGCATCAGCGCCTCGTCCCGCCAGGTCAGCACATCCAGGATG
This sequence comes from uncultured Chloroflexia bacterium, assembly GCA_963719285.1. Taxonomy (GTDB): domain Bacteria; phylum Chloroflexota; class Limnocylindria; order Limnocylindrales; family CSP1-4; genus C-114. The sequence goes on along the minus strand of CAVRBO010000001.1, from coordinate 426,562 downwards.
TCCGCGGCCACGTGATCGGCGAGGTACTGGCGACGCGTCGCCGTCTCCGAGACTTCGAGGAGGATGCCGGTCGTGAAGATCCCCTGTTTCTCGAGGCGATCCAGGTACACGGGCTCGATGCGGGTCAGGCCGGTGATCGGCGGCACTTGGACGGGATCCTCCTCGTCGGGCGACGTCCGAATGATGCCATGCCGAGCGATGGGCGCGCCGCGAGCCCGCGGCGCCTCAGCCGCCCTTGCGGACCCGCCACACTTCCTCGACCGGCCAGCGCATCGCCCACTCGGCGGACATCCAGGGGAATGTCGTCGTCGCGCCCTCGGGTGCGTAGAGCTCGACGAGCCGCTCGATCTCGAAGCCGCTCTCCCGGAAGACGTCGATCCACTCGCCGTGGCTCGGGTGGAACTCGACGGACCGGTCGCCGTCGTCCCATTCGATCCGCCTGATCGCCCGTTGCGAGCGCATGAGCCGGTCCGTCGCAGGCCCGTCCTCCTCCAGCTCGGGCATCGCGATGGCCGCGAGCACGCTGTTCGTCAGGCCGATGAGCCGGCCGCCCGGGCGCAGCAGGCGAGCCGCCTCCGGGACCCACGCCTCCGGGTCGGCCCACAGCACCGCGCCGTACTCCGAGATCGCCAGGTCGAAGCTCGCATCCGGAAGCGGCACGCGCTCGGCATTGCCATGGATCAAGGGGAAATCGATCCCGAACTCGGCCTGGAGGGTCCGCGCCGTCGCCAGCTGGCCGGCCGAGTTGTCGATGCCGACCGGCCGGGCGCCGCGTCGAGCGAGCCACGCGGACACGTAGCCCGTGCCGCAACCGAGCTCGATCGTGTCCATCCCGGCCACATCGGGCAGCAACCGCAGTTCCGTCTCGGGGATTCCGAAGATGCCCCACGAGGGCTCCTCGGACCAGCTCCGGCGACCCCGCTCCACCCAATCCGGCGACCAGGCGTCCCAGGCCTCGCGATTGCGCCGGACGTGCTCGGGCAGGTCCTGAACGGGCGTGTCGTCCATCCGTCAGTCTCCGTCGGGGCGCGACCGTGCTCGCCGGGGCATGGGCACCCCGACGGGACCGGCCGGTGATGATCCGAGTGTACCGCCGTCGACCGGTACCCCTGGACACTCCGCGATGGCCCTCCGGCGGCGCCCCCGCGGGGATTCGTGGTGCGTTCCACCACCTGTCTCACGTTCAGTTGACCGGGTCGTACTGGCACCCCCCGTGACCATCGACCTATCGGTCCTCCGGTACATCCTCCGTACTCTCCGGCCATGTCGGCTGGGGATGGATCGCGATGAGTCTGCGCAGGAGGTTCCGACCGGTCCTCCTCCTGCTCGTGTTCAGCGGATTCCTCCTCATCGTGGGCACGACCGCGAGCGGCCAGGCGCTGTTCGTCGGGGAGGACACTCGGCAGGCGCTGCTCGAATTGGCGGCGGGCTCCGACACCGCGACGGTGCGCAGCTTCGTCGGCCTCAATCTCGTCCCGGCCGACCTGGGCCCGAGCGGTCCGACCGCGGATCGGCGCGAGATGCTGCGCAAGGGTCTCGCCCTCATGGTCGACCGGGGCGGCATCCTCCATGCGGCCCTCATCGCGCCGGACGGCACGGTCCTCGTGAGCGACGACGGCGCCGGCGAGGGGACGGTCGCGCCGATGACCGCGGACCTGACGAGATCCGTGGAGGACAAGGTCGTCCTGCCAAGCCTCGTCCGGTCGGACGACGCGGGGGCCATCTCGTCGCTCGGTTCGACGACGATCCTGCGCGAGTACGTCCCGATCATGTCCGGCGACACGGTCTACGCGGTCGCCGTGGTCTGGCGCGACGCCGCTCCGATCCAGGCGCATCTCGACGAGGCGCGGATCCACGTGGTCGTGAGCACGATCGTGGCCGGCCTGATCAGCGTCATCGTCCTCTTCTTCGTCTTCCGGGCGGCCCAGCAGCGGCTGACCAGGCAGGCCCGGGAGCTCCTCGAGGCAGCTCGCCGCGACCCGCTCACGGGCACCCTCAACCACGGCGCGGTCGTGGAGACGCTGGTCGCACGGGTCGATGCGACCCGGCTCGGTGGCGAGGCCACGGCGGTCGCGCTCGTCGACCTGGACAACTTCAGCCTGCTCAATGACACGTACGGCCATGCCGCGGGCGACCGCGCCCTCACGGAGGTGGCCGGCATCCTGCGTCGGGAACTGCCGCCGGGCTCCATCTGGGGCCGCTACGGCCCCGACGAGTTCCTCGTGATCTCGGCCGCCGGTGGCGCGGCCGACCTGGAACCGGCGATGGAGCGACTGCGCACCAACCTCGCCGACCTGAGCCTCCAGTTCGAGACGTCCGAACGGCTCCCGGTGACCGTCAGCGTCGGGATCTGTTTCTACCCCATCAACGGTGAGTCGGTGACGACCCTCCTGTCGACCGTGGCGGTCACGCTCGACGATGCCCGGACGAGTGGCGGCGACATGATCCGCATCGCCGAGGCCAAGGCCCAGGCGCCGGCGCACGCGAAGACATTCGACATCCTGCAGGGGCTCGTGATCGCGGTCGACACGAAGGACCGTTACACCCGCCGGCACTCCGAGGATGTGGCCCGCTATGCGGACTTCCTCGCCGAGCGCCTCGATCTCGACCCCGAGATGAAGCGGGCGCTGCACACGGCGGGTCTCCTCCACGATGTCGGCAAGATCGGGATCCCGGACACGATCCTGCGCAAGCCCGGACCGCTCAACGATGACGAGTTCGAGATCGTCAAGCAGCACGTCACGCTCGGCGACATGATCGTCCGCGACCTGCCGGGCATCGAGGTCATCCGCGCCGGCGTGCGTCACCACCACGAGCGCTACGACGGCAACGGCTACGTGGACCGGCTGATCGGGGAGCAGATCCCGCTCGTCGCCCGCATCCTCGCCGTCGGTGATGCGTTCTCGGCGATGACGACGACCCGTCCATACCGCAAGGCGATGCCGATCGAGGACGCCCTGCGGAGGCTCGAGGATGCCTCCGGCACGCAGCTCGACGCCCACCTCGTCGAGGCCTTCGTTTCCGCCATGCGCACGGCCGACGATGCGCCGCTCCCCGGCCAGCCGCGCCGGGACCGCGGGGTCCCGTCCGTGCTCCGCCCGCTGGCCGACCATCGCGCCCGGAGGGACGTGGCTTGACCCCGACGATCCGGTCCAGCGACCGCGGTTCACGGACCGTGCGTGCCGGCGGCGCCCTCCTCGCAGCCGCGGCTCTTGCGCTCGTCATCGCGAGCCCGATCCAGGCCGCATTGCCCACCGTCTGGGGAGTCAGCGCGACGCCGATGACCCTGACCCTGGGGCAGCCCACCAACATCGCGGTGACCGTCACCGGCGGGACCGTCCCGATCTCGAAGGTACGGGTCTCCCTCCCACCCGGGTTCACGCTCAATGGCGCTGCCGTGACGAGCATCTCCAACGGGGCGGCCTGGACGTACTCGATCCAGACCGGCGCGAACCGGGTGACGTTCAGGGCGGTCAGCGACTACACGCCATGCATGCTCCTCGACACGGCCGTCTTCACCATCAACGCGACGGCCACGGCGACCGGACTCAGCGCCTGGCAGGTGGATGCCTACCAGCACAACACGGGCACACAGTCGTCCGGGCTGCCGCTGCTGCCGCTGTCCCCGTTCGTCATCATCGGCGGCACGCCCACGCCGACGCCCACGCCGACGCCCACGCCGACTCCCACGCCCACGCCGACGCCCACGCCCACGCCCACGCCGACATCCACGCCCACGCCGACGCCCACGCCGACATCCACGCCCACGCCGAAACCGACCGCGACGCCGAAGCCCGAGCCGACCCCGACACCGACGGCGCGACCTACTCCGAAGCCCGATCCGACCGCGACGCCCGATCCCACGGCGCGACCGACGTCAACCCCGGCCGTCACCCAGAGCCCTAGCGCGACCCCGTCGGCGAGTCCGTCGCCCGAACCGACGAACCCGCCTCGGACGCCCGACCCGACCCCGACGTCCGGAAGCGGTGGCGCCGGGACGACGAGCCAGCACGGCGGCGGCCCCGGCGGGAGTGGTGGTGCCGGGGGTGGCCTGGACGTCGCTCCGTCGGTCCTCGACGGCGGCCTGGTCGTCGACGGCGCGGGGTTCGATGGCTTCGGGTCGTTCGCCTGGGCGATCCCGGGCGCGCTTCTCAGCGCCCCACTGGCGATCATCCTGCTCGTCGTGCTCGCCCAGGCGGTCGCGGGGATGATCCTCATCCCGGTGACCAGGCGTGTGCTGCGACGCGACGACGACATCGCGACGGCCTGGACGACGAACGGAGGCCTCGGCTGACGCGAGGCGCGGCCGGCTTCGGCTGACGGACCCGGCTGACGGACCGGTCGGCCGGCTACCGGATCAGCTCGACGGACAGTACGTCACCGGCCGATCACGCTCCGCCACCGCCTGTCCCAAGGCCATTGGACGTGCCGGTGGCGCTCCCCTTCGGGTGCGGGGTCGGATGGTCCTGGTTGCCCGGGTGATCGGACGGCGTGGGGTGGTCCGTCTTGCCCGGGTGATCGGACGGCGTGGGGTGGTCCGTCCTTCCGGGATGATCGGTGGGCGTGGGGTGGTCCGTCTTGCCCGGGTGATCGGACGGCGTGGGGTGGTCCGTCCTTCCGGGATGATCGGTGGGCAGCGACGCGATGAGCCGGTCCAGTTCGGCCACGACATCGCGATACAGGGTCATCTCCTCCGCCGGCATCGAATTCTGCGAGTGCGGCGAGCTCGGTGGCCTGGGACCCGAGACCCGTCGCCGCCGCACGGACGTCCGATCCCGGTCGGAGCACATCGGCCTCAAGGCCGACGAGGCCGGCGCGATATTCCGACAGAGCCGCCGCGATCGCGCCTGGATCTCCCGTAACGGTCGCGGCGGTCGTCACGTCGAGGCGCGTCGCCGATCGGGCCAGATCCACCGCCAGGATCGCGGCCTGGTCAGCCGACGGACTGCTCGTCTGGGCGACGTGGCCCGACCCGTCGAAGGTCAAGAGCCCGAGGACCACCACGATCGTGAAGGCTGCCGCGACCGGCAGGCCGCGGCGAACCAGGATCGCCCGAGGACGCTGTGGTGCCGCGATCGGCACCGTCGGGGCCATCTCGTGCGCCATCACCACGGCACGCACTCGTTCGACGGCGCCCGGGTCCGGCGCGAATGCCTTCTCGACCAGCCCGGCGAACGTACGCTCGTCGTCAAACGATGTCGTCCGGCGACGAAGGGATGGCCGTGTCCGCTTCCACCAGGTCATGGCCGGGTGACTCCCGTCGCACGGGCGGGATCCGTCTTCCCGAGGCTCGCCCGGAGCGTCTCCAGGGCACGGAATTGAAGCCCGCGAACCGAACCTTCGCGCTTCCCCATGAGGATGCCGATCTCGCGGTGCGAGAGGCCCGCGAAGAAGCGGTACTCGATGACATCGCGCTGCTCCGGGGTCAGCAGGAGTAATGCCGCTCGAACCGCATCCTGGTCGGCGGACGCCTCCGCGAGTTCGGCCGGCCCCCGGCCCAGATCCGGGCGTTCGCGGACATCGTCAAGCGTGGACTCCCCGCGGCGGCTTCGCCCGTGGTCGATCGCCGTGTTGCGGGCGATCCGGAAGATCCACGCCGCGAACGGCAACCCACGGTGCTCATAGCGAGGCAGTCCTTCGATCACCTTGAGAAATGTCCGCTGGAGGAGGTCTTCGGCGTCGGAGGGTTCGCGGGCATGCACCAGCACAAAGCGGTAGATGCGCCCGGCGAACGCGTCGTAGATCTCGGCCATCGCGGCCTTGTCTCCGGCCACCGCCCTGGTGACGATCCGATCGAGATCAGCCTCATGCAACGTGATAACGACTCCGAGCGCGCGGCGTTACGCCCCACCACACGGCCGGAGCCGCGGATCGAGCCCGAATGATCTCGCCCGGCGGTGAACGGCCGGCGGCGTCAGGGCAGGGACCCCGGGCAGCGTGATGGCCGCGCCTCGTTCGCCGTTGTTCAAGGCGAGCCGGCCCGGAAGGGCCGACGAAGGAGTGCAATATGCCACGACCGCCCCCAGCGGCCATGGCAGCACGGTGGTGCCGAACGCCCGTCGCTCACGAGGCCTGGCGGCGACCTGGTCGCACCGCAGGGGCACTTCTCGCGCGACGGGCAGTGACCCGTGCGCCGATACTGCCGACATGTCAGACGATTCGAAGCCCGTCCCGGAGACCGCCCACTACCCGTCGGGCGCTGTTCGCTACAAGGGGTATCTGCTGGACGGTGCGTCGCACGGTGCGTGGGAGTTCTTCCGTCTTGACGGCAGCACGATGCGGACGGGCTCGTTCGACAAGGGCACGCAGGTCGGGATCTGGCGCACCTTCGACCGAGCCGGGCGGCTCGTGAAGGAGACGCGGTTCCCCGGAGCCGACGATACCGGTTAGGAATCGTCCGAATGCGTGACGACGGCGTCGGCCGGCGCGTCCATACTCCCCTCCCCGGTCGACGTCGGTCGAGTCGGGAGACGTGAGGGAGTGGCAGTGACGGGCCGAGCGGACAGCCGTGAGCTTGAGCTCCTCGAGCGCTGGCAGGCAGCCGAGCGTGGATCCGCTGCAGCGGAGCGCGTCGCGATCGCCGCAGAGCTCGCCGCCGGCGCCGCAGAACGCGTCGCCGCGGGTGCCGAGGTGCGCGCGGGCGCCGCCCTCAAGTCGCTGCGCAGGGCTCATGACGCCTACGACGCCTACCTTACGGAGCAGCGCCGCAGCAAAGGCGGGTGACCCGTGCCGAACTAGGCCGCGGTCGCTGGTGCGCCGGCGGCCGGTGGACGGCAACGCCCCGGTCGAGGGGGGATCCGACCGGGGCACGCTGAATGCTAGCCGAGAATCCGATCGGCGACGCGGGCAAGCGAGGCGGACCGCCTCGACTCAACCTGAGCGACAGCGATTCGTCAGACGTGGACCGCCCGACGACCCAGAGGACGATCAGGACGTTGCCCACGACACCGATGCCCCGATGCCACCACCACGGTTGTTCACGACGACCTCCTCAGTGACGCTGGAGCGGAGCCGGAGAGGGTTCCTGACCAGGTCCCTGCGGCGACCAGAGCCGCCGGCAGCACGACCAGGATCGAAACGAGCGCGATGGCCAGAGGACCAGGGTCGGAGCGCCGCGCGAGTCAGATGCAGGAAGTCCGAGCCCAGCGCGCGCTGGGCTCTGGGCGGGTCCAGGTCTGCGATCGGCAGACCGATTCCCTCGTTCGTGACGTTGATCTTCGACCCCTATGGCGCTCGGGCGTCCGCCGGCTGGAGGGCGCTACTCCGAAAGGTGCGCGCCGTGGGCCGGGCCGTCATGACGGCGCGTCATGACGGCCCGCCGGACGCACTCCACTGTCCCATCGGGCCCCGGGCGATCACCTCTTGCCCATCGACGATCGCCCGACCGGACAGCCACGAACGCAGACGGACGATCTGGACGCGGAGACGACGACCGACAATGACCGACGAGCACGCCGAGGGTGCCATCAACAAGGCCCGGGGAAGCGTCGAGGAAGGGCTTGGGAGAGCGACCGGTGACCGGAAGACCGAAGTGACCGGCAAGGCCAGGCAGGTCGAGGGCGCCACTCAAAGCGCAGTCGGCGATGCGCAGGAGGCGATCCGACGCGCGGCGACAAAGCGTTGAACGTACGCGTGCGTCCCGTCACCGACGACGACTTCGAGGCGCTGTGGGATCTTCATCGAGCGACGATGGCCGAGTACATCGACGCGACATGGGGCTGGGACGAGGCTCGGCAGGCGCTCCGCTTCCGGGAACGCTGGCGCCCGGATCGCCTGACGATCGTCGAACAGCGGGGCCGCCTGGTGGGGATGTTCGACCGAGGTGCGGCCGGGCCAGTTGTACCTCGAGACGCTCGAGATCGCACCGAGCACCAGTCGAAGGGCATCGGGACGAGCATCCTTGGGAGATCCTGACCCGGGCGAGTGCCCAGGGTCTCGAGGTCGGACTCCACGTCCTTCGGGTCAACCGCGCCCGCCACCTCTACGAGCGGCTCGGCTTCGCGGTCGTCGAGGAGACCGACGACGGTTCGGGATGTCGGCCCGACCCGCTCCTGCGTACACCACGGAGCCGAGCGCGGTCCGGACCCTCGGATACCGTCGCTCATGCCCGGCGCGACGGCGGGCGGCTGACCTAGGGGGGCGTGACCTCATCAGGGGCGGACCCACCGCCCCACCCCGCGTTCGAGAATGTCGGGATGAACCGGTAGCCCTACCCGGGACCGTGGCGATGAACCGCGGATGCCGGTAATCGTTCTGGAGCTTGATCCGCAGGCTCCGGACATGGCGGTCGACGACATTGCTCTCGGCCACGAAATCGGTGCCCCAGATCGCGTCCAGGATCTCCTCCCTGGTCACGACGCGACCGCCTCGACTCGCCAGCAGGTACAGCAGGCTCTGCTCGATGCCGCTCAGGTGGACCACGGATTGACCCGCCCGAACGACCCGATTGACGATGTCGATCTCCATCTCGCCGAGCGTGATCGTGGGGATGATCGGCCGGTCGGTCCCCGAGACCCGTCGCGTGATCACGATCGCCCGGGCGAGCAGCTCCTCGCGTGAGAACGGGGTCGTCAGGATGTCGTCGACCCCGAGGTCGAACGCTCGAAGCTTGGTCTTGAGATCGCCTCGGCGCGTGAGCCCGAGGACCGGCGTCACGCTTCGCGTCAGCGTGTTCGACGCGCCGAGCCGCTGCAGGAGGGCGTAACTGTCATCGTGGTCCATGTCGACGACGGTCAGGTGCGGTGGCCATTCCGCGAGGATGGTCTCCGCCTCCGCAAGGTTGCGGGCAGCCCGGACGATGAAGACGCCGTGGTTGAGCGTGAGCTCGATGAGGTCGACCACCAGTGGGCGGTCGTGGAGGACCAGGGCCCGGCGCGCCTCGTCCGGCGCTACGGGCGCGCCTTGACCGGACCTCCCCGCGGGTCGCGTCGTTCGACTCCACGATCCTGTCATGCGTGCTTCATGTTCCCACTCGCCGGTGGGAAGTGCACGCTGTGCCCGACTCCGGAGCATGCTAGCTCCCGATCATCCTGCGCTGGTGTCTTGGAGGGACTCGACATGTCGGACGACCAGAGCTGGTTCGCGACCGATGAGCAGGCGGGCGACGCAGCTGAACAACCCAGCGACGAGGGACTCTACGGCGGCCTGTCACGCGGCGACGCGCCGACGAGCTTTCCGGGCGATACCGACGCGGAGACGGCGCCGGCCGCCAGCGAGTCGAGCCTCACCGAGCACCTGGCCGAACACATCGTGAGCCACGTCATCGGCGATGTCGTCGGCGAGACGATCGAGATGGGCGCGGGCGCGGTGCCCATGAGCTTCGCGTTCGGGATGGAACGGGACACACCGCAAGACCCGGAAACCGTCCGCATGGAGGAGGAAGAGGCGGCCAGGCGAGCCGAGTTCGCACGCGAGCACCCCGGCACCGACGATGAGCCAGATGCCAGCGTCCCTGACGCGACGACGCAGTAGGACAGGGCGTCACAGCGGGTGATGGCCAAGCTGCGGTGATCGCGACAGGCGTCTGGCCTGCTCCGGGCGAGGCCGGTGATGACGAGATCCGATGACCGTTGCCGCCTCTGCGACGCCCCTTCGGGTACTTACCCACGATCCAGGAGACCGCTATGGTCGGGGTATCGAGTCGCAAAGGGGCACGGTCATGGGGTTCTTCAAGCGTCTGTTCGGTGGGTCCGAGGTCAGTGCCTCGTCCCCGGTGGCCTACCGACGACTCGACGAAGGCCCGCCTCTGGCCGTTGTCGGGACGTGGCATCACCGTGACGCTATCGACTCGGCACTGGGGCGACACCCCGAAGGGCATCATGAGGTCGTCGACGCGCTCCTGATCGCGGAACCTGACAACGAGTTCGACCGGAACGCGGTCGCGGTGCAGATCGGCGGGGAGATCTGCGGCTATCTGCCGAGGTTCGACGCCGTCCGATATCGGCCTGTCATGGATCGCTGCCGGTCGGACGGCCTTGTTCCACTCGTCCGGGCCGTTGTGATGAGCGGCCGGCTGCGTCCCGATGGATCGTGGGCGGACGTCGGCATCCTGCTCCACATCGCGTCGCCCGCGCGGCTTCTCGGCCTCCACGAACCAGCCGCCCAGGTTCCGTCACGCGGTAACCCGTGGGTCGGGCAGGTGATCGCCTTCACGGGCGACAGCGGGTACGCCGTCGACGGCTACAAGCTCGATCGCGAATTGTCGGAAGGGTTCGCCAAGGCGGCCGGGATCGAGGTCCACGCTCGGGTCACCGAGCAGGTCCGGCTCCTCGTCGACTGCGACGACGCGACGATCTCAGGCAACCAGCGCAAGGCGAATGAATACCGCGTCCCGGTCATCGCCGAGCGTGACTTCTGGACCGCTCTGGGGCTGGTCGTCGAGGCTGCCTGACCGATCGCTCTGCGTCGCGCTCGAGTCGGGCAAGGTGATCCGTCCACCTCACCCCCGCCATCCTCCGGCGATCCGCGGACCGCACGGACGCCATCCTCGGGCGCCGCGCATCAGGCTAGTCGTGGTACCGCCTGTGGTACCGACGAATTGGAAGGCCCCGCCGGCGATGCCGTGAGGGGCCTTTCGTGCTCAGGTGAGTGGTCGGGGCGGAGCGATTCGAACGCTCGGCCTCCTGAACCCCATTCAGGTGCGCTACCAGGCTGCGCCACGCCCCGACAGGCGGCCAGTGTACCAGCCGGGCTCGGCGAGCCCGACGCGCCTCGCGTAGATCAGGCCTGGGCCGGCGGCGTGTCGCGTGCGGAGAGCCAGGCGCGGGCGTCGGCAAGCTCGTCCTTCGACTCCCGGGCGAGCAGGTCCACGAGGCAGCGCCGGACATCCTTGCCCTCGAAGAGGGCGCGATGCACCTCCCGGGCGATCGGCATGTCGACGTCGAGGCGCTCGGCCAGGCCCACGGCCGCCTCGACGGTGTAGGCGCCCTCGGCGACACCCGGGAGGGATGCTTCGATCTCCGCCCACTTCCGGCCGGCGGCGAGCTCCACGCCCAGCCGATGGTTGCGCGAGAGCGTCGACCCGCACGTGGCCACCACGTCGCCCAGGCCGGCCAGGCCGGCGAAGGTGAGCGGGTTCGCGCCGGCGGCGATGCCGACCCGGATCATCTCGGCCAGGCCGCGGGTCATGAGCCCGGCCTTGCCGTTGTCGCCGAAGCCGAGCCCGTCGGCGGCGCCCGCCGCGATCGCGATGATGTTCTTGAGCGCCCCGCACAACTCGACCCCGAGCAGGTCGCCGTTGACGTAGATCCGGAAACGCCGGGTCCCGAGCCGGACCTGGACCCGCTCCGCGAGCGCGATGTCCGACGCGGCGACGACGGCCGACGCGGGCAGGCTGCGGGCGATCTCGGCGGCGAGGTTCGGACCGGATAGCGCCCCGATCCGGGACGGCTCGATGCCCCCGGCATCGGCGATCACCTCGCTCATCCGCAGGAGGGTGCCCCGCTCGAGGCCCTTCACGACCGACAGGACGTCCGCGACCGGACTGATCGAGGGGCCGACGAGGAGCATGACCTCGCGCACGTAGGCCGACGGCACGGCGATGATGACGAGGTCGGCCCCGGCGACGGCCGCGGGGTCCGAGGTCGGCCGTACCCCCGGCGAGAGGTCCACGCCCGGGAGACGGAGCTCGTTCCGGCGTTCCGCGGCGATGCGCGCGGCGCTCTCCTCCGTCCGGCACCACAGGGTCACCGGCTCGTTGCGACCCAGCAGGATCGCGAGCGTGGTCCCCCACGCCCCGGCTCCCACGACCGCGACGCGGGCCGGTCCACGGGTCGACCTGGGACCGCGCTCCCCGGCGTCCGTCATGAGGGCCGAGGGCTTCGACCGGAGGCCGGCCGGCGGCGCCGGGTCGCCGTGGGCTTGGCGCTCCGCGTGGACGCGGGTTTGGCGCTCTGGTCGGGCGTGGCGCTCCGGAAGGCGTGGGCTTCGCACCGGGCTTCGCACCGGAATCGTTGCCGGGCTTCGCCGTGGCCTTCGTGACCGACTTGGTCGTCGACTTGGTCGCCGACCTGGTGGCGCTCTTCGTGGCCTTCGTCGGAGACGGCGCTGCGGCGATCGCGCCCGACGTCCTGCTCGCGGTCGACGGGCGGCCGGACGCGGGTCGACGCCCCGGCGCCGCGCCGGGCTTCTTGCGCCGCGGCAGTTTCACGGCACTGCGGTCGCGGAACACGAGCCGAAGCGGCGTGCCGGCGAACCCGAACGAGTCGCGGATGCGGTTCTCGAGGTAGCGCCGGTAGCTGAAGTGGACCGATCCCGCGTCGTTCGCGAAGAACACGAACGTCGGCGGGGCCACGGCGGCCTGGGTCGCGTAGAAGATCTTGGGCCGGCGACCCTTCACGATCGGCGGCAGCTGGCGTTCCGTGGCCGAGGCGAGGACGCGGTTCAGCTCGCCCGTGGAGATGCGCCGGCGGCGTTCGCCCCAGATGTCGACCGCGGCCTCCAGGACCCGGCCGATGCGCTGGCCGGTCTTCGCGCTGACGCTGATGACGGGCGCGAAGTCGAGGAACGGGACCTCGTGGCGGATCCACTCGACGTACTGCTCGAACGTCTTGTCGGTCTTCTCGGCGACGAGGTCCCACTTGTTGATCGCCACCACGAGGCCCTTGCCCTCCTCGACGACGTAGCCCGCGACGTGGGCGTCCTGCCCGGTCAGGCCCTCCACGGCATCGATCACCAGGATCGCGACGTCCGCCCGGCCGATGGCCTTGAGCGCCCGGAGGGTCGAATACTTCTCGGCCGCCGGGCCCGACGCGACCTTGCCCCGCCGCTTGATCCCGGCCGTGTCGATGAGCACGATCTCGCTGCGACCCCACGCGAGCCGCGTGTCGATCGCGTCGCGGGTCGTGCCCGGGATGTCCGACACGATCGCCCGGTCCTCGCCGAGGAGGGCGTTGAGCAGGCTCGACTTGCCGACGTTCGGCCGACCCACGAACGCGATGGCAGCCGGGGAGCGGTCGGCGTCCGCGGCGATCGCCGCGTCCCATCTGCGGGCCTCGATGTCGGCCTCGGTCAGGTCGGCGTCGTCCTCGTCGGACTCGTCATCGCCCAGGCCGGCCAGGATCGGCTCCAGGCGACCTTCCGCGACGTCACGGGCCCACTCGTCGCCCTCGGCCTCACGCGCCTTGCGGGCGATCTCGTCGGCGGTCTCGGCCGGCAGTGCCCAGACGATCGCGTCGAGCAGATCGCCGGTCCCGCGACCGTGGGCGGCGCTGATCTGGTGCGTCTCCTCCCAGCCGAGCGCGTAGAACTCGGCGCCCTCGAATTCCCGGCGCTCGTTGTCGGCCTTGTTCACGGCCACGAGGACCGGGGCGGAGGCGCGGCGCAGGATCGCCGCGGCCTCTTCGTCCGACGGCGTGATGCCCACGGCGGCATCGACGACCAGGACGATGACATCCGCCTCGGCGATGGCCAGGCGCGCCTGCTCCTGGACCCTGGCCTCGATCGGATCGTCGGGGTCCAGCTCCAGGCCGCCGGTGTCGACGACGATGAATCGCCGACCGTTCCATTCCGCATCGCCGTACAGGCGGTCGCGCGTGGTCCGGGCCCGGTCCTCGACGATCGCGGTCCGGTGGCCCAGGATCCGGTTGAAGAGCGTGCTCTTGCCCACGTTCGGGCGCCCGACGATGGCGACGATCGGCAGAGCGTTCATCGCGGCGGGCCTATGCGGCGCCGGACGCGGTCGGCGTCGGGGTCGTCGGGAGCGAGGTCGTCCGGCCGGCCGGCGTGGCCGCCGAGGAGAGCGCGGCGAGTGCCAACTCACCGGCCCGCGCCGCGGCATCGGGCGTGCCGGCGAGCTCGAGGACGCGCCGCGCGACGTCGCGCAGATCCTCGATCGGGGTGGACGTGCCGCCGGTGACGCCGACGACCCGCTTCCCGACGAAGACGGCCGGGTCGTCCAGGTCGCTGACGCCTTCGACCTGGACGGCTTCGGTGCCGGCGATCCCGCACAGCCGGGTCAGTTCCTTGGTGTTGGCGCTGCTGCGCCCGCCCACGACGACCATCAGGTCCACCGTCCGGGCCGCCTCGAGGGTGTCCTCCTGGCGCCGGATCGTGACCGGGCAGACCGTGTTGATGATCTTGAGCTCGTGGCTCCGCCCGACCATGAACGCGGCCAGCTTCTCGAACTTCCAGGGCGGCTGCGTGCTCTGGCTGATGAGGGCCATCTTCTTGCGCCGCGGGATGGTGACCCAATCCTCTTCCTCGTCGACGACGATCGCGTCGGGGGCGAAGCCGAGGAGACCGACGACTTCGGGATGGCGCGGCGTGCCGAGCAGCACGATCGTGTAGCCCTCCTCGACCAGGCGGACGATCTCGCGCTGTTCCTGGATGACCCACGTGCAGGTGCCGTCGATGACCTCCAGGCCACGTTCGGCGGCGCGCTCCATGACCTCCGGGCGGACGCCGTGGGCGCGGATGACGACGGCCGCGCCATGATCCACGTCGTCCAGACTCTCGACGGTCTGGATGCCCAGGGCCTCGAGGTCGGCGATCACGCCCTCGTTGTGGACGACCTGGCCCAGGGTATGGGTCGTCTTGCCGGCCGCGGAGGCCTCCTTGGCCTTGTCGATGGCCTCGCGGACGCCATAGCAGAAGCCGGTCCGGCGTGCGATGTGGATCTCTGCGACGGTGCCCATCTCAGGGCAAGTATCGCACGGGGTGACCTCGAAGCCGGTCAGGCGGACGGCTCGTCGGTGGCCGCCGGGTCGGCTTCGGAGGCCGGCGGCGGGACGGCGGCCGGAGGTTCCGCGTCCATGGCGGCCCCGTAGGCTCCGCGATGGCGCTCGGGCAGGACCGCGGCGATCCGGGCCATGATCTCGGCGGTCGCGAGCCGTTTGGCCGTCTTGCGGTCCACGCCGTCCGGGATCACGTCGGCGAGCCGGAACGCCTCACCGATGCGCAGGCCGACCCGACCACCGGGCCGGATGAACGTCCCGCGGGGCCAGAACCGGTCCGTGCCCGACACGCCGACCGGCAGGATCGGGGCGCCGGACCGGAGGGCCAGCAGGGCCAGGCCGTCCTTGGCCTCCTGGAGGCCGCCGGTCGTGCTCCTGGTCCCCTCGGGGAAGACGACGAGCACGTGACCCTCGTCGAGGATCCGCTGGGCGAGCCGGAAGGCCTCCACGTCGGCGGCACCCCGATCGACCGGGTGGACCGAGCCGGCCCGGGCCATCGGGCCGACGATCGGCCAGTCGAGCATCTCGCGCTTGCCGAGCCAGTGGATCCGACGACCGAGCCTGGGCGTCAACCAGCCCCCGACGATCACGCCGTCGGCGTTGGACAGGTGGTTCGAGGCGATGATGAGCGGACCCTCCCGGGGGATCCGGTCGAATGGGCCGTCGACCGTCACGCGGGTGAGACAGCGCATGACCGTCCGGGCGACGAATGCGCCCAGGCGGATGAACGGCGTGAGGTGGTCGGGCAGCGGCTTCGGCGGCGGCGCGTCGACGGCGGCCCCTGGCTCGCGTGGGTCCGTCACGGATCCACCGGCGCGGCGGCCGCCTCGCGGATGGTCTTGACGACGGCGGCCACCGTCTGGGCGAACAGGTTCCCGTCGGTCAGGATGTGGCGCGCGTCGTCGGCCGGCCGGAGCGGCGCGACCGCCCGGTTCCGGTCGATCTCATCGCGCCGACGGAGCTGGGCGAGGATCCAGCGCGCCTCGGGCCCGTCCGGGTCGATCTCGCGCTCCTTGGTCCGTCGGCGAGCGCGCTCCTCGACGGAGGCGTCGAGGAAGATCTTGAGATCCGCGTGGGGCAGGACGACCGTGCCGATGTCCCGCCCGGCGACGATGATCCCGCCGTCCGCGGCGAGCGCCCGCTGGACCGGCAGGAACGCCGCGCGCACCTCAGGGGTCTTGGCGACATCCGAGACGTGCTGGTCCACGATCGCGCTGTGCACGTCATCGGTCACGTCCGTGCCGTCGACCACGACCCGATCGAGGCGGCCCAGCGCGTCGGGGGCGAGGTGGACCTCCGGAACGAGTGCGGCGAGTCCGGCCGGGTCCGCCGGGGTCAGGTGGCGGTCGAGCGACAGCCAGGTGAGCGCGCGGTACAGGAGTCCGGTGTCCACGAACCGGTAGCCGAGCTCGCGCGCGGCGGCCGCCCCGACGCTGCTCTTGCCGGACGAACCCGGTCCGTCCAGCGCGACGATGAGGCGGCGTTCCCGGCCGGCGGTGTCCACGGCCCCAGCATAGCGACGAGGCGCGCCACGACCGTACCGCGGTCAGCCGGGCCGCCGGCTGACGTGGCCCGCGCCCAGGGCGCGGATCTCCGCGCCGGTGAGCGGCCGCACGGCCCCGCTGCGCAGGGTCTCGAGCCGGACGGGACCGATGCGAACGCGGACGAGGCGCTCGACGGGCACTCCGACCGCCGCGAACATCCGGCGGATCTGGCGCTTCCAACCCTGGCGCAGCGTGCCCCGGTACCAGGCGAGCCGCGGCGGGGTCGGGGCCAGGAGGCCGTCCAGCCGACGCGTTTCCGGCAGCGTCGCCGGTCGCAGGTGGTAGAGGAGGGCGTCGCCCTCCTCGAGCGCGATCCCCTCCCCCAGGGCACGGATCCGGTCGACGTCGAGGGGCATCCGGACGCCGATCGCGTACTCGCGCTCCACCCCGAATCGAGGATGGAGGACCCGTTCGGCCCACGGCCCGTCGTTCGTGAGGATCAGCAGCCCGTCGGAGTCGAGGTCCAGGCGGCCCACCGGATACAGGCGACCACCACCGGGTACGAGTGCCCGCGGGACGAGGTCCAGCACCGTCGTCGTGGCATGGCGGTCGCGGACGGTGGACGTCACGCCGGCCGGCTTGTGGAGCAGCAGGTGGACCGGCGTCGCGGCCCCCGGCGCCGGGATCGGGCGGCCGTCCACCTCGATCCGTGCGGTGTTCGGGTCCACCGCCTGGCCCTGCGTCGCCACGAGCCCGTCCACCGTGACCCGTCCATCGGCGATGAGCGCCTCGCTCGCACGCCGCGAGGCCACACCGGCCGCGGCGAGGATCTTCTGGAGCCGCTCGGTCGGCATCAGGACGCGACCGACCCGGGCTCGCCTCCGGTCGCCCTGTCGACGGCGTCGGCGGCATCCGACGCGACGAGTCGCGCGGCGACCTCCGCATCGAGCGGCGGCAGCTGGTCGAGGCTGGTGAGGCCGAACCGCTCGAGGAAGTCGAAGCCCGTTCCGTACAGGATCGGCCGGCCGGGTGCGTCCGCCCGGCCGAGATCGACCACGAGCCGCCGGTGGAGGAGCGACCGGATCGAGTAGTCGGAGTCGACGCCCCGGATCCGCTCGATCGCCGCCTTGGTCATCGGCTGGCGGTACGCGACGATCGCGAGGGTCTCGAGGGCCGCCGGCGACAACCGGATCGCGTCGGCGCCCACGTACCGGGCGATGAGGGCTCCGGCTTCGGGCGAGGTCACGAGCTCGACCCGTTCGCCGCTCGCGACGAGGCGGATCCCTCGTCCGGCGAGGCTCACCTCCAGGTCGCCCAGGCGCTCGTCGACGACGCCCCGGTCGACCCCGGCGAGGACCGAGATCTCTCGTCGCGTGAGCGGCTTCTCGGCGACGAACAGGAGCGCCTCCAGGGCCGCCTCGGTCAGCTCGTGCGGGGCTTCGATCGGCTCCATGGCATCGGCGGTTTCGGTCGCGCCGGCGGCGCGCTCGCCATCGTCTGTGGCCTCGGGCGCCTCGCGCCGCTCGGTGGCGTCCAGATCGGTCACGGGACGACCTCGACCGGGCGGGCGACGATCGGCCCCCACGGCTCGGCCTGTTCGAGCACGACCTCGCGCTGCTTTGCCAGCTCGAGGAGGGCCAGGAATGTGACCGCCACCACGACGCGATCGCGCACGTCGCGGAGCAGGTCCTGGAGCACGATCGTCCCGGCCCGGCGGAGCGCTTCGCGGATGACTTCCGTCCGCTCGCCGATCGTCACGGTCCGGGCCATCGCCTCGGGCGGTGTCGGCGGCGGTGGCACGATCCGGACGAGGTCGGCGATCGCGTCCAGGAGGGTGCCCGGATCGAGCGGCGGATACGACGGCGGTCGCGACCCGGCCAATGCCGCCGCCTGGGCGGCCGCGGGCTCGCGCCGGAACAGCCCGAACCGGGTGAGCGCGCCCTCCTGCAGCCGCAGGCCACCGTCGCGGAACGCCCGGTACAGGATCAGTCGAGCCCGCAACTCGGCCTCGGGGTCACCACCCTCATCGGCGAACGGCTCGCCCGCGGTTTCGGATGCGCGACGCGGCAGCATCGCCCGGCTCTTGATGAGGATGAGCTGGCTGGCGACCGCCACGAAGGCCGAGACATTGCCGATCCGGT
This sequence comes from uncultured Chloroflexia bacterium, assembly GCA_963719285.1. GTDB lineage: Bacteria > Chloroflexota > Limnocylindria > Limnocylindrales > CSP1-4 > C-114. The sequence goes on along the minus strand of CAVRBO010000001.1, from coordinate 408,265 downwards.
CGCCCTCGAGACCGGCGAGCGCCTCGAGGTAGGCGCCGGCGAGCACTCCGAGCGGGACGGTGAGCACGTCGAGCTTCTGCGACTCGATCAGCGCGAGCAGGAGACCCAACGGGCCATCGAACGCCGGAAGGCTCACGAGCGTGGCGGTCTCCGGTCGCCGCCCCTCGCCGAAGACGACCGTGGGTGGGGACACGGCCATGACGGGCGTGCCGACGATGGGTTCGGTCACGTGACGGCCTCGTCGGCCCGCTTGAGTTGCATCCCGGCGCCCGGGTCGTGCGGATCGGCCTGGTAGCGGATCAGGTCGCACGTGCGCGGGGAGCAGCCGGCATCGGCCGCCATGGTGGCCGACAGCTCCGCGTGGTCCCGGATGCGGTCGAGCGCGGGTGCGAACCCCGGAAGACGGCCGGCCCACCGCACGACCCACGGGCCCCACGCTTCGCCGAGCGACCAGGCGACCCGGTGCCACAGGCGCACGCCGGGGCCCTTGCCCGCGTCGTGCAGCAATCCGGCGAGGAGCAGTTCCTGGTCGGTCACGTTGTCGGCCCGCAACCGGCGCACGACATCGAGCCCATGGCGCCGATCGGCGACCGGCATCGCATCGAAGACATCGAGTTGAGCGGGGCTGATCCAGTCCGCCAGTTCCGCCCGCTCGGCCGGCGACACGCTCGCTCGGACGTGCGCCCGGAACTGGCGGACCTTGGTAGCCCACCAGTCCAGCCGCATCCGGTCAGATCCCGACGAGGAGACGGAAGAGCGGGTCGACGATCGCGCCGAGCACGCGGCCGAAGATCGAACCGCCGGGACCGAGCGGGATGATCAGGACGATCAGGATGAAGAACCCGTACTGCTCCAGCGTCGGCCGAAGGCGCCAGACCGTCCTCGGATCGAGCAGCGCGTAGAGGACCTTCGACCCATCCAGGGGCGGGATCGGGATGAAGTTGAAGACCATCAGCACCAGGTTGATCTGGACGAAGTCCGCGAGGATGTAGATGGCGATCTCGGGCACATCCAGACGGGCCGCAAGGATGAACCGCAACGGCAGCGCGGCCGCGACCGCGAGCACGAGGTTGGACAGCGGACCGGCTGCCGCCACGATCGCTTCGCCCCATTGGCGATAGCGCAGGTTGGAAGGGTTGACCGGCGTCGGCTTGGCCCAACCGAACAGGATCGCGGCGTGGGCCTGAAGTGCGACGAGACCCGACAGGATGAGCATCACGCCGCCGATCGGGTCGAAATGGGCGACCGGGTTGAGCGTGAGACGACCCATCAGCTTCGCGGTCCCGTCGCCGAGCCGATAGGCCGCGAGGGCATGGCTGAACTCGTGGACCGGGAACGACACGACCACGATGATCGCGATCGTGACGAGTAGGGCGAGCTGATCCTGAGCCACGAACACCTCGGGGATGGAGATCCGACGCGGCCATCCTACCTTGGGGACAGTCAGGCCTGGCTGGCCCGACTCACAGGCGGCCGAGCAGCTCCGACTTCTTCGCGTCGTACTCCTCGGCGCTGATCGCTCCCCGGTCCCGCAGGTCGGCCAGCCGCGACAGCGTGTCGGTCACCTCGTCCGCATCCCCGGCCGCCGGCGCCGGCGCGCCCGCCGCGGGCGCCGTCGACGCAGCGGCCGGCGCCACGCCGAGGCTGCGGCCCGGGCCGAAGCCGGCTTCGAGGGCGACCTTCTGGTTGAGCATCTCCTTCTTGAACGAGGCGGCCTTGTTGAGCCACTTGTACCGGTCGACCGATTCCTCGTTCGCGGTGAGGATGTCGAGGTCGCCGAACCCGAGCATCCGGGCGAACAGGCCCTGGTCGAGCACGGCGTCGTTGATCTTCTCGAGCGAGCTGTCGGCCGAGTGCTTGTTCAGGATGCCGTCGACCTTGATGACCCGCAGGTTGGTGACGAGATAGTCCTCGGCCGACCACTTCCAGATCACCAGGCCGATCCAGGCGATCGCGATGATCACGCCGGCGATGGCCACCCACATGAACACGCTGCGGAGTGTCCCGGAGAACCCGTCCTGGCTGAGGTTTCCACCAAGGATGAAGATGACGACCGCGGCGACGAAGATCACGAACGGGCGGGCCGAGCCGAACACCGGCGCCAGCCAGTGCTGCCGGGCCCGCAGGGCGACGACCTCACCGTTGGCGAGTAGCGAGTCCGCGTAGCGCGCCATCCGATTCCCTCTCCCGTTCTCAGGCCCGCGGGTGAGCGCGAGCGTAGATCTCCCTGATCCGTTCGCCGGTCAGGTGGGTGTACAGCTGCGTCGTGCTGATAGTCGCATGTCCGAGCAACTCCTGAACGATGCGCAGGTCGGCCCCGCCCTCGAGCAGATGGGTCGCGAACGAGTGCCGGAACGTGTGCGGCGAGACGCGCTCGTCCAGGCCCGCCGCGGCCGCGGCGCGCTTCACGATGGACCACGCCTGCTGGCGGGCGAGGCGACGCCCGCGCTCCGTGAGGAAGACCGGACCTCCACGCACGGGCTCCACGTGGGCCATCGACAGCAGCGCGGGGCGGACGTCGTCGGCATACCGATGCAGCCACGCCAGCGCGACGTCACCGACGGGCACGAGCCGCTCGCGATCGCCCTTGCCGATGACCCTGACGAAGCCGCCATCGAACGAGAGGTCCTCCCCGTCGAGCCGCAGCGCCTCGCTGATCCGGAGGCCGGCCGCATAGAGCAGCTCGAGCAGGGCCCGATCGCGGACGCCGACGCCGCCCGTCGTCTCGTCGCCGACCGATCCGAGCAGGCGCGCGACCTCATCGACCGTGAGCGTCTCCGGCAGGTGGCGCGTCTCCCGGGGCAGGTCGATGTGGGCCGCGACATCCACGCCGATGAGGCCCTCGCCGAACGCGAACCGATAGAAGCCGCGGATCGCGGCCGTCCGCCGTCGTCGGCTCGTGCCGGCCAGCCGCGGCCGTAGCGCTCCCCGGGGAGCCGCCCCGAGCGAGGCGAGGTAGCGCACCGCCACGTCCGGCCCGGTCGCCCACGTCGCGTCCGTGCCGGGATCCCGGCCGAACGCGAGCAGGTCCGAGCGATACGCCGCGATCGTCGCCGGGGAGAGGCCTCGCTCGACCTGCAGATGGTCCAGGTACGCCCCGAACGCTCGGTCCAGCGCTGAGGTCGGCCCGGAAGCGGTGTCAGGCGCCGGCATCGGACTCCGCGCGCCATGCCTCGGCCCGGTCGAGCAGCTCGCCGGCACCGGCCAGCGCGGCGGCCCCGCCCTCGGCACCCGCGAGCATCTGGGCGAGCTCGACGATGCGGCCCTCCCGGTCGAGCCGATGGACCTCGGTGATCGTCCGGCCGTCGCGCTCGCGCTTGGCGATCTGGAAGTGGGCGTCGGCGTGCGCGGCGATCTGGGGCAGGTGGGTCACGCACAGGACCTGGTGCCGTCGCCCGAGCGCCCACAGGCTGCGCCCGACCGGGTCCGCGCTGCGGCCGCCGATGCCCGTGTCGATCTCGTCGAACACGAGGGTCGGGGTCTCGTCGGCAGCCGCCAGAACCTCCTTGATCGCGAGGGCGACCCGGCTCAGCTCGCCGCCGGACGCGATGCGGCTCAGGGGCCGGGCCGGTTCGCCCGGGTTCGGCGCCAGCCGGAAGACGACCTGGTCGATGCCGGTCGCGTCGAACGAGACGGCGTCACCATCCACCTCGACCGCCGCTTCATCCGCGCCCGCAGGACGTCGACCGAGCGCGACCTCGAAGACGTCGCCCGGGAAGCCGAGCGCCTCGAGCGCCGACCCGACACTCGTCGCGAGGGTCGCCGCCACGCGCCGTCGCCGCTCGGAGAGCTCCGCCGCGTGCTGGGCCACCTCGTGGAGGAGCACCGCGTCGTCGGCCTGCCGGCGAGCCCGCTCGACGTCCACCGCCCCCAGGCGATCCACCTCGGCCGCGGCCCGCTCCCCATGGGCGATGACGGCCGCCTCGTCGTCGCCGTAGCGACGTTCCAGGGCGACGATGAATGACAGCCGCTCCTCGATGGCGGCGAGCGCCGTTGCGTCGTGGTCGATCCCGTCGGCCAGCATCCGCGCCTCGGCGGCGATGTCCGCGAGCTCGGCTTCGGACCCGGCGAGCCGCTCCGCGAGCGCCTCGAAGCGCGGGTCCAGCCGGCCGACGTGGCGCGCCTCGCGCAGGGCCACGGCCACGGTCTCGCGCGCGCCGGACCCCTCCCCCGTCAGGGCGTCCTGGATCGCCTCGGCGCCCCGGGCGATCGCCTCGCCGTGCTGGGCCGCGCCGAGCCGTGCCTCCAGCCCGGCGGCCTCGCCGACCTTGAGGTGGGCGGCAGCGATCTCCGCCGCCTCGTGTCGGGCGATCTCGACCCGACGAGCCAGTTCGCGCGGGTCGAGGGCGAGCGCGGCCAGGGCCGTCCGGTTCGCTCGCCATCGCTCGACGGCATCGGCGACGCGCGCCCGGGACTGCGCGAGGTCGCCGAAGGCGTCGAGCAGGTCGCGCTGCCAGCGCTCATCGAGGAGTCGCTGCTGGTCGTGCTGGCCGTGGACCTCCACGAACGGCCCGACCGCCTCCGCGAGTCGTGCCGCGGTCACCGTCTCGTCGTCCAGCCGGGCCGTGGAGCGGCCGCCGGCCGTCAGTTCCCGGACGGCGATCCGCGGCTCCGGGACCGCGTCGAAGAGCGCCTCGACCCTGGCCCCGGTCGCGCCGTGCCTGACCAGACCTGGGTCGGCCCGCCCACCAAGGACGAGCCCGAGCGCGTCGATGAGCAGGCTCTTGCCGGCGCCGGTCTCGCCGGTCAGCACGTTCAGGCCGGGTTCGAGCTCGAGGCGGACCCTCTCGATGAGCGCGAGGTCCCGGACGGACAACTCGATGAGCCGTCCCGCGCCCAGGGCGGCCGGCGCCGGCCGCACGTCGAGGTCGGGTCCGGCCGGGCTCACGACGGCAGGAGCTCCACCTTGTGGCGCACGAGGTCCCAGAACGGCAGCGCGCCACGCGGTTCCACGAGCCGGATCGGCCGCTCGATCGCCCGCACTTCCACGACATCCCCGACGGCGAGTGCCACGTCCTCGCGCCCGTCGACGCTCAGGAGCGCCTCTGTCGCGGCGACCACGCGGCAGCGGACGACCTGCTTGGGGCTCACCACGACCGACCGGATCGCGGCCAGGTACGAGGCGATCGGGGTGACGATGAGGTTCCGGCTGAGCGGATCCACGATCGGGCCGCCGCTCGAGAACGAATACCCGGTCGAGCCCGTGGGCGTGGACACGATGAGCCCGTCGGCGATGATCGTCGCGAGGTGGGACGTGCCCACGGTGACGTCGAACCGGCACACGCGGGCGAGCCGGCCCCGGGCCACCACGACGTCGTTGAGGGCCACGAAATGCTCGCCCGGCTCGCTCCGGCCCTGGGGCAGGATCGTCGCGCCGATCGTCATCCGCTCGTCGATCCGGTACTCGCCGGCGGTCACCTGCGCGAGAACCGATTCGAGCTCGTGCTCCTCCACCTTGGACAGGAAGCCGACCTTGCCGAGGTTCACCCCCAGGATCGGGACGTCGATCTCGGCGACCGCGCGGGCGGCCCGCAGGAACGTCCCGTCGCCGCCGAGGACGACGAGCAGGTCCGTCGTGGGGAGCTCGGCCAGGAGCCGGTCGAATTCGGCGGCGGGCAGGTCCCACGCCTCCAGCTCACGGAGGTGGCACCAGGCCAGGGCCCGGTCGCGCAGGTCCACGGCCGCGGGGTTCGTAGGATTGAACGCGAAGCCGATGCGGTCCAGTGTCATCGGCCGGCGTCCTCCGCCGCGGTCGTCTCGGCCAGTCGGTCCGACCAGTCGGCCGGGACGGTACCGGGCGTCGTACCGCCACTCCAGCCGGAGGGCACGCGCAGGTCGAGCAGGAACTCGCGGTTCCCCTCGGCCCCATGGATCGGCGAGGCGATGACGCCCACGAGGTCGAGGCCGTCGGCGGCCGCCTCCTCCGAGACGCGCTCCAGCACGGCGCGATGCGCGGCCGGATCGCGAACGACGCCGCGCTGGGTGCCGCCGCGGCCGATCTCGAACTGCGGCTTGACGAGCGGGACGATGTGGCCGCCGGTGGCCGGATCCAGCGTCGACGCGACCGGCGCGAGCACCTTGGCGAGCGAGATGAACGACACGTCGATGACGGCCAGGCGCATCGGCTCGGAAAAGGTCGTGGCCGTGAGGCTGCGGGCATTCGTGCGCTCGAGCGAGACCACCCGGGGATCGGCGCGGAGCTGTTCGGCAAGCTGTCCGCGACCCACGTCGAGAGCATAGACACGTGCCGCGCGACGCTGCAACAGCACGTCCGTGAACCCGCCGGTCGAGGCACCGACATCGAGGCAGACGAGCCCGGCCGGGTCGATCTCGAACGCGTCGAGCGCGGCGGCGAGCTTGTAGCCGCCACGGCTGACGTATGGGTCCGGTTCGGAGACGACGATCGGGATGGCCCCGTCCACGAGATCGCCGGGCTTCCGGTCTAGGCGCGCGGCGTCGCCCTCGCCGACCCGAACGCGCCCCCCGAGGAGCAGCGCCTGGGCCCGGGTGCGGCTGGGCGCCAGCCCACGATCCACGATCAGCTGGTCGAGACGGACGCGCGACGCGCGGGTGGAGACAGGGCTCACCCGTCTATCGTGGCATAGCCGCCTTCACCCGGACGTATCCGGCCGTGCTCGCAGGCCCACGCCCCGCGATCTGGATCCGTTCTTGTCAGGCGTTCACCACGCGGTCATACGTCACGCTCTCCATGCACCGGGGTGCATGGGCGGCATCTGCCTGAGCACGAGCGACCATCCGAATCGACCCTGCGGTCTGACGAACGCTCTCCTGAAGATCGCATGACAAGGTCGGACGCGACCACGCCAGCTCGGTGACGATTCCTGTCAGCTTTGAGCCGCCCGGGCAGCGATGATCGTCGGATGCAGGAACCATTCCCGCCCGAGCTGCTGCTGGAGGGTTACCCGGATCCGATGCGCGCGGTCGCGGACCGCCTGCGCGTCGCGATACGCCGGGTGATGCCGGAGGCGACCGAACGGGTCCGTGTCGGCTGGCGGATCATCGGTTACGACGTCCCGGTCGGACGGCGAACCGTCTACTTCGCCTGGATCATGCCCCAGGTCGAGCACGTCCACCTCGGCTTCGTCCACGGCGCGTTCATGGCCGATCCGGGCGGCCTGCTCGACGGCGCGGGCACCACGGTCCTCGCCCGTTGGCTGACGTTCCTGCCCGGCGACCCCATCGACGAGCGGACCATCGAGCGGCTCATGCGCGAGGGTGCCCGGGTGTCGAGCCTGTCCCGCTCCGAGCGGACCGCGATCGCCCTGGACCCTGAGAGCGGCTGGCGCTGACGCTCGTCAGGCTTCGGGCATCGGCTGGCTGGCCAGCCAGCGCCCGCCGTCCCCCGGCAGCAGGAGCCGGTGGCGGCCGGTCGCGACGTCCCACTCGTTGCGGGTGAAGACCGTCTGGTCGTCGCCGGTCATGATCAGGGTGAAGGCCGCCGCGCCGTGGCCGGTCAGGTGGCCGTGGTCGTGGAGGTCGTCCGGCGGCAGGAGCGTGGCGCTCTGCGTCGGCTTCAGGAAGAGCGTCTCGGCGACCTCCGGGCGGGCAGCCGCGCCCTCCCCCGTGACGCGATAACGCCGGTGCGTCTCGAGCCCCACGATCGGGCTGATCGCGACCCACGTTCCGTGGTCGTGGACGGCGCCCATCTCGCCGGTGCGCCGATGGACCAGGGTGAGCCGGGGCCCCCGCGCCGGGGCGTGGATCGGCAGCGCACCGTTCACGTCGCCCAGCCGCTCGATCCAACGGGCAAGGTAGTCGAGGTCGCCGGCGAGTTCCGCGAGGGCTGCGCCGATCGCGGGGAGGTCGGGCAGGACCGCCTCGTTCAGGCGACCCACCCGTTCGAACAGGGCACGGACCGGCCCATCGAGCGTGGCGAGACTGTCCTCGTCGACGTTCGGGCGCTCCGCCGCCGTCATGCCGTGGCGGTCTCCGCCTCTCGGCCAGGCGTCGCGCGCAGGAGGTCGAGCGTCTCGCGGACCTGGGCCGACGATCCCATCCGCGTCGATCCGCAACAGGCGGCGGAGGTCGGTCACCGACCCGTGGTCGACGAAGCGGTCGCCGGGCAGGCCCACGATGCGCAGGGCGACGTCGCGATAGGCAGGGTCGGCGAGGCGGGCTTCCTCGAGCAGCTCCAGCACGCCCGATCCGAAGCCGCCCGTCACGACGCTCTCCTCGAGCGTCACGATGAGCCGCTTTCCGCGCGCCTCGTCCAGGATGAGCTGGCGGTCGAGCGGCTTGGCGAACCGCGCGTTGATGACCGCGACCGACCAGCCCTGGGCGGCCAGCCGTTCCGCGGCGGTCACCGCACGAGCGACGATCGGCCCGAAGCCGATGAGCAGGATCTCGGTGCCCTCGCGAACGAGCTCGCCCTTGCCGATCGGGATGACCTCCGGTTCGACCGGCGGAAGGTCGAAGCCCGGATCGCGTGGGTAATGGAGCGCGAACGGATGATCCTGGGCTAGCGCCGTCCTGACGAGCGACCGCAACTCCTGCTCGTCCTTGGGGCTGGCGATGACGAGGTGCGGCAGCTGGCGCTGGGCCGGCAGGGTGAACATGCCCTGGTGGCTCGTCCCATCCTCGCCCACGAGGCCCGCCCGATCCACGGCGATGAGTACCGGCTGGTCGTTCTGGCAGACGTCATGGACGGTCTGGTCGAACGCCCGCTGGAGGAACGTGGAGTAGATCGCGACCACCGGCCGCTCACCGCCGAGGGCCAGGCCTGTCGCGAAGGTGACCGCGTGGGGCTCGGCGATCCCGACATCGATGAACCGGTCCGGGAATTCCGCCTGGAACCGATTGAGGCCGGTGCCGGTCGGCATCCCGGCCGTGATGGCCACGATCCGGCGGTCCGTGCGGGCCGCTTCGATCAGCTCGGCGACGAAGACCGCCGTGTAATTCGGCGCCTTGCGCGTCGCCGCGGCGGCGGCCGGCGGGGCCGCGTCGTCGGTCATCGACTCCTTGGGCATGGGCGATCGCGCGGCCGGCGCAGCGGGCATGGCCGTGGCGACCGGCGACATGGCGGCTCCGCCGTCCACGGTCGGGACCGTCATCGGCGGCAGCGCCGCGCCGTGGTACCCGATCTGGTCGGTCTCGGCCGGGCGGTACCCGCGGCCCTTCTGGGTCCGGACGTGGACGATGACGGGGCCGGGCAGGTGGAGCGCACGCCGGAGCGTCACCTCGAGCGCCCGGAGGTCGTGCCCGGGAACGACGCCGACGTAGCTGATGCCGAGGTCCTCGAACAGGCTGCCCGGCTGCTGCGCGAACTGGACGACCGACCGGCGCAGTCGTTGCGACAGTTCGAGAGCCGTTCGGCCGATGAACGGCAGGCGCTCGATCGAGCGGTCGTACGCCGTCCGGCTGACCTGCCAGGCCGACGAGAGCTTGATCGTGGAGAGGTACTTCGACAGAGCCCCGACCGTGGGGCTGATCGACATCTCGTTGTCGTTGAGGACGATGAGCATCCGCGTCTGGCGCTGGCCGATGTCGTTGAGGGCCTCGAACGAGAGACCGCTCATGAGCGCCGCATCGCCGACGACGACCGCGATCCGCTCCAGCCCGTGGCGCAGGTCGCGCGCCGTGGCGAGGCCCTGGGCGACCGACAGGCCCGTCCCCGCGTGCCCGCCGTCGAACACGTCGTGGGGGGACTCGGAACGGCGCGGGAAGCCACCCACGCCATCGATCTGGCGGAGCGTCCCGAACCGGCCCAGGCGACCGGTCAGGAGCTTGTGTGGGTAGGCCTGGTGGCCGGTGTCCCAGACGATCCGGTCGCGCGGCGATTCGAGCAGGCGGTGCAGGACGATCGTGAGCTCGACGACGCCCAGCGAGCTGCCGAGGTGGCCACCGGTCCGGGCCACGGTCTCGATGATCGTCTCGCGGATCTCGCGGGCCAGCTCCTCGAGCTGGGCATGGGACAGACCACGGAGGTCCGCTGGGCCATTCAGGTTGGGCAGGATCGCCACGGGCTGCGCGCTCTCCTCGGTTCGTTCGTTCGGGCCGGTCGTCTTCGGCCGGTGGACGGGCGGCCCCGTCCCCCTGTGATGCGCGATCGAGGCCCGGACGGATGCTCGGTTCGGGCCGCCCGGAAGTCTACCCCCCGAGTGGACGCCCGTCAGGCGACGATGGTCGGGCCGGGCCGGTCGGGATGGCGCTCGGTCGTCGGCTGGCGCCCTTTGACGCCCTCGATGACGGCCAGGCCGTCATGTCCGGGCCAATGAGGGCCTTAGGCCCGTTCGGACGACGTATGAAGCCGACGTTCGAACTGCGGCTACGCTCGGATCCGTGGCCCGGGCGCCCGGGCGAGTTCCCCCGCGTGACCTTGTCGCCCACGTTGCCCGCCATATGACGGCCTGGCCGTCATGAAACGGGCTAAGCCTGGGCCAGGACGCGGGCCGCGAGGCCCCGAACCGTCAGGCCTGGGCCTCGGGCTCGTCCTTGAGCGCGACCACGTCGAGGCCGCCGCCGGCCCGCTCGACGAGCTGCTCCATCCGCAGGCGCGCGTCGGCGAGGAGCTTCGAACAGTGGCGCTCCAGGGCAACGGCCCGCTCGTACAGCGCGATCGTGTCCTCGAGCGCCTGGCCGCCGGCCTCCAGGGACGCCACGGTCTCCTCGAGCGTGGCGAGGGCCGCGTCGAAGGTCAGTCCCTCGATCGGGCTCCCGGACTCAGTCGGTGCGGTCATCGTCATCCTCGTGGGCTGGCTCAGCGGGTGCATCACCGGCCGTCTCGGCGTCCGGCATCGGGTCGAAGCGATTCGCCCGGTCGGCCATCCGCTCGACGCGCGGTGCGAGGAGCATACCCACCCGGATGCCCGCCGCCAGGACGGCGACGCCGGCCACGAGCAGGACCGCGATCTCCACGCTACGAGCCGTCCGGGTCCACGGTCGCCCCGAGGTCGCCGCGGGCGAGGCGGATCGTCAGACCCGTGTCGGCGGGCGCGTCCACCGGGTCGCGCAGGATCCGGGCATCGGAGCGGCGGCGGACGATGGCGTAGCCACGTTCGAGCGTCGCCTGGGGACCCAGCGCCGAGAGCGCCGCACCGGCCCGGCCCAGCCGCGCCGCACGGGCATCGAGCTGGGCGTTCACGACGGCCGGAGCGCGTCGACCCACGCGGTCCAGGCGGGAGGCCCGGCGCTCGAGTGCGCCGGCGACGGTCACCGAGGCGCGGTCGAGCAGCCGACCCGCCCGCTCCTGTCCGGCCGCGAGCTGGGCCGCAGGATGGAGCTGGACGAGCGCCCGGCGTTCCTGGAGGAGTGCCTGCTCGAGCGTCCCGATCCGGCGGGCCACAAACGTCTCCGCCCGTCGGGCGACGCGGCCCACGTACTCGGCGACATCGGCGCGATCGGGGACGACGAGCTCGGCCGCTGCCGACGGGGTGGGCGCGCGGACGTCCGCGGCGAAGTCGGCGAGGGTCACGTCCGTCTCGTGCCCGATCCCGGCGACGACCGGCCGGCCGTGCGCCACGATCGCCCGGACCACGACTTCCTCGTTGAACGCCCACAGGTCCTCGAGCGAGCCGCCTCCTCGCGCGATGATCGTGACCCCGGCGGCGTCCTCCGGGTGCCCGGCGGCCACGGCCCGTGACGCCGCGCGATCCACCCGGTCGAGTGCCCTGGCGATGCTCGCCGCTGCGCCGTCCCCCTGGACCAGGCACGGCGAGAGGACGAGCCGCGCCATCGGCCAGCGCCGTCCCAGCACGCGCCGGATGTCGTGGAGGACGGCCCCGGTCGCGCTCGTGACGACCGCGATGACGACCGGCCGGGCGGGGATCGGGCGCTTGCGCTCGCGATCGAACAGGCCCTCGGCCGACAGGCGAGCCTTGAGCGCTTCGAACTTGATCGCCAGGTCCCCGAAGCCCGCCGGCTGGATGGCGCTGACATAGAGCTGGTAGGCGCCGCCGGGCTCGAACACGTCGAGCCGGCCGTGGGCCACGATGCGGAGCCCGACCTGGGCCTCGAACGGCGAGGAGAGGCGGTCGTCCCGGAACCAGATGCACGAGAGCTGGCTGCGCTCGTCCTTGAGGTTGAAGTACCCGTGGCCGGCGCTCGAGACCGTGACCCGGCCGACCTCGCCCTCGACCCAGACGTCCTTCAGCCGGTCGTCGCCCCGGATCGCGTCGCGGACGGCGCGAGTGACCTCGCTCACCCCGAGGATCCGCAGGCGGGTCGGGGGAGGCAGAAGGCTCCCCGCGGGAGTCGTGGTCTTTGGGCCTCCCGAGCCGATGCCCAGGCTGTCCCATGACGGCAGCGCCCAGTCCGGCGGCTCGTCCGAGCGGGTCATCCGAAGCCCAGCTGGATGAACCGCCACCGATCGTCGGTCCCGAGGATGCTCCGGAGGTGGTTGATCTCGCCGGCGTGATACGCGTCGTGGGTGATCATCGCGGCCACGATCCAGCGAGTCGGCTTGCGCTCACCCCAGTTCGTGAGTCGGAGGACGTCGAGCTCCGCATCCGACGCGAGGCCCGCGACGTGACCGGCGAGGCGCGCCTGGGCGGCCTCGAGCCACGTGACGACCTCGGCCTGGGGCGCCGTACCCTCGGCCCACGGCTCGACCTCGGGCGTCGCGAACCGGAGCGTGCCCGGGCCGAACGCGTAGTCGTCGTACATGATCTTGCAGGCGCCCACATGCAGGGCGATCGACTCGATGGACCGGGATGCTCCGACCGGCAGCGCCCGCCATGCTTCGGGGCTCACCGTGGCGAGGTTCGGCAGCAGGGCCTGGCTCTCGTTGCTCGCCTCGATCCCGGCGCCCCGGAACGCTTCGTCGAGCAGGTATCCGAGCGCTTCGATCGCGGTCGTGTCGCCCATCCCGCCTCCGGCTAGACCCGCGTCTGGTACTCCCCGGTCCGCGTGTCCACGCGGATCGTGTCGCCCGGCTCGACGAAGATCGGGACCTGGACGACGAGCCCGCTCTCGGTGTGGGCCGGCTTGCGCGCCCCGGTCTGGGTGTCGCCGGCGAAGCCGGGCTCGGTCTCGACGACCTTGAGGTCGACGGTCACCGGCAGCTCGACCCCGATCGTCTCGCCCTGGTAGCTCGTCCGGTCGAGCGTCATGCCGTCCTTGAGGTACTGGACCGCCTCGCCGAGCTGGTCGGCGCTGAGCTGGAACTGCTCGTAGCTGTCGGTCTCCATGAAGTGGAACGCGTCATCGTCCCGGTACAGGAACTGGACCGGCCGCTTCTCCATCTGGGCCCGCGGCCACTTGGACCCGGCCTGGAACGAACGCTCCACGGTCTGGCCGCGCTTGATGTTGCGAAGGGTGATCCGGACCTGGGCCGAACCGCGACCCATCTTGATGTGGTGGTAGTCGAGGATCTGCCAGAGCTCGCCGTCGAGCTCGATCGCGACACCCTTGCGCAGTTCGCCGGTGCTGATCATGGTCGGTGGGCTCCTGAAATCGGGCGCCCTCGGCACGCGCGCCGAAGGGGTGGCCGGTGCCGGGGTCAGTCCGTGCGATTGTAGCCGAGGCGCCGGAGCCCCTCCCGGACGCGACGCCGACCTAGCCGACGACGACGATCTCGCGCGGGAAACGGGTCAGCCGCTCCACGCGGCGCGCGTCCGCGTCGTAGACGACCAGGTCTTCGATGCGGACACCGGTCTCACCCTCGAGATACACGCCCGGTTCGATCGAGAACACGGTCGGCGACGGCAGCGGGATGTCGGCCGCCCGCCTGCCGAGCGACGGGAGCTCGTGGGTCGCCAGGCCGATGCCATGACCCGTCCCATGGCCGAAGTGGTCCCCATGCCCGGCGGCTGCGATCACGTCGCGGGCGAACGCGTCGGCGGCGGGTCCGCTGATCGGGCGTCCCTGGTGGGCGGCCGCCTCGACCCCCGCGATCGAGGCCGCCTGTGCCGCAGCGACAAGTTCGTAGATCGCCTGGTCGCGCGGTTCGGGGTCGCCGACGAACAGGGTCCGGGTCATGTCGCTCCGATAGCCCGCGACCTGCGCCCCGAAGTCGAACAGCAGGACCGCCCGTTCGAGGACCGGTCGATCGCCGGGCGAGCCGTGGGGCAGCGCCGCCTCGGGGCCCGAGAGACAGGCGACATCGAACGCGAGCGCGTCCGCCCCACCGGTCCGCATCGCCCATTCGAGTTCGAGGGCGAGCTCCCGTTCCGTACGTCCGGGGCGGATCGCGGGCAGGAGCACGGCCAGCGCCCGGTCTGCGACCGCGCAGGCCGCCGCGATGCGCTCGAGTTCGGCCGGTTCCTTGACCGCCCGGTCCGCTTCGATCCAGCCGTCGATGGGTACCAGCTCCACGTCCGGTGCCGCGGCGGCGAGCCGGTCCCAGGTCGCCTTGCTGACGACGGACGCCTCGACGGCCACGCGCCGTGCCCCCAGCGAGCCGACGAGCTCGGGCCAGCGGGCGGCGAGGTCGCCGTACACGTCCTCGATCCGCGTGCCCGGCGCCTGCCGGGCAGCCTGGATCCTGTAGCGGCTGTCGGCGAACAGGACGACCTCGTCGGCGCCGACCAGGAACTGTCCGGAGACGCCGGCGTTCTTCTCCTCGCCGTCATCGAGGGCGAACCCGGTCAGGTAGCGGATGTGCTCCGGCCGGAGCCCGAAGTAGGCATCGACGCCAGCACCCGCGAAGCGCCCACGCAGTCGGCCCAGGCGCGCCGGCCGGGCGACCCGATCCGCCTCGGCCCAACGTGCTCGCAGCGCAGGTAGGGGCGGCGGAGCGAAGTCCGCCGGGTGGATCGGGACCGAGGTCACTGCGCGTACTTCTTGACGTTCTTCTCGTGCTCCGCCTGGGTCTTCGCGAACGCGGTCGTGTTCGACCCGTCGTTCTTGGCGACGAAGAAGAGGTAGCCCGCCTTCGTGTCCGGCGTCAGTGCCGCTTCGATGGACGCGAGGCTCGGGGTACAGATCGGTCCGGGCATGAGGCCCTTGCTCGAGTAGGTGTCGTAGCCCTGGAGCGCCGCCGGGATCGTGACGCCCTGGAGCTTTCCGTCCACCGGCCCCCAGAACGTGTACTGCACCCAGTCCGAGACGGGGACCTTCGCCAGCTGGATCGTGTCGTGGATGTAGAAGATCGTGACGTCGGATTGGAATTCGCCGAGCGGGAAGAGCTTCGGGTTCAGTCGGTTCTGGAACACGCCGGCGATGAGCGCGCGCTCCTTGTCGAGGCGGGCCTCACGTTCCACGAGTGAGGCGAGGGTGACCACCTCGTAGAAGGTCATGCCCCGGCTCTTCGGCACGTTGATGAGTTCCGGACCGACCTGCGTGTAGAACGCGTCGAGCATCTTGTTGATCAGCTCCGCGGCCGTGATGTCCGGCAGGACGTGATAGACCGCGGGTGCGAGGAACCCCTCCAGCGAGGCGCCCTTCGGCAGATGGAGCCAGGGGTGGGCCGCCAGGATCGCCGCGGTCGGGTGCTTGGCGAGCGTGTAGAAGTCGGTCGGATCCATCTTGACCGGCAGCGTCTCGAGCTTCGCCACGACCTGTTCGAGCCGGAGCCCTTCGCGGAACGGCAGGTCGATCGCGAGGTCCTTGGCCTGGAGGAGCGCCGTGACGAGGTCGTCCGGCGTCAGGTTCTTGGTCAGGATGAACGTGCCACTCTCGAGCTTGTCGGTGAGATTCCGGTCGATGGCGGTGAACACGAATGCACGCGCGTCGAGCAGGAAGCCGTCCTGCGCCAGGCGCGTCGCGATCCCGGCCGCGGTCTCGCCCTGGGTCACGACGAACTCGACCTTGGTCGCGTCCGAGCTGGGTGCGGTCGTCAGCTTCGTCCCGAGGTCCTCCCGCACGAGGTCCTTGACGAACGGCAGCGCCAGGGCGCTCGGGCTGTCGTAGGCCCAGTCGACGATCGCGCCGGCAAGGATCGGCCGCAGGAGCGTCAGCAGCGCGACCATCACCACCGAGGCCATGATCAGGGCGAAGATGAGGAACCGGAGCAGGCCCGACAGGCCGCCTCCACCACCCCTCCGACCACGCGACCGACGCGGCGTCGCGGTACGTGCCCTGGGCGGCCGGGGTCCAATCCACGTCGTCCTCGATCGGGTAGGCCTGATCGACGGCGGGATCCTGATCCCCTCGTGGCGACCCCCCACCCCTGATCGTCAAACTCGGTGCCCTCCGGATGGTTGATCCGGCAGGTCGGGCCGGCCGGCCGTCGGCGCGGCCGCGGCGGCCGCTCGGGCGTCGAGCTCGTCCTGCAGGATGATCGCGGCCGCCTCCCGGTCCACCCGGGCGCGATACGTCTCGCGCTGGTGAGCCGTCGGGGGACCGCCTGACCGGCCGTGAGGCATCGGGCCGAGGCGTTGCTCGGCGAGATGGCTGGTCAGACGCTCGTCACGGTACGACATCGGGAGCCCGAGCGTCGCCGCCACGTCCTCCGCCCAGGTCCGGGTGAGACGCGCCTGCGGCCCGTCGGCCCCGGATGCCTCGAGCGGAAGCCCCACGACGATCTCGACGATCCCCTGCTCACCGACGATCCGGGTCAGGGTCGCCACATCGCCGGCGATGCGCCGTGCCCGCCGGATCGTCGTGAGCGGCTGGGCCGGCGTCCCGTCCGTGTCCGCGACGGCCAGCGCCGATCCGTCGCTCCCCGAGGTCGATCCCGAGCAACCGGCTCACGGGGATCGGCTCGCCGAGGGCCTCGCGGACGGTCTGGCCGAGGCCTTGGGCGATCCGCTCGCGCCAGGAGGGGCCGATCCCGTCGGCGATGGGGGCGCACCCGTGGACGCGGCCGGAGCCGGACTGCCGCTCTCGATGGCCACCTCGCCCTTGACCGTCAGGTCGATCCGGAAGTCGTAGGTGGGGATGGACGAGGCGAAGCCCGGCCACAGGTCGATCGTCGTGGTGCCGTAGGCCTCGAGCGCCGAACGCGCGTCGGCGAGCGACTTGCCCCGGACGAGTTCGCGCAGGTCCGCGGCGACGACGCGCCGGACCTGCTGGGCGGAGGCCTGGACCGCGAAGACGATGTCGGCGCCCTGGGCGGTCCCCTTCCCCACCGTTACGTTGAGCGAGTCCTTCACCAGGTCGCGGCCGGCTGTGACAGCGGTCCGGAGGCGGGCCAGGGCGAGCGTCGAGACGGCCGACTCATCGACGGCCGTGACCGTGCCCGTCGCGGCTCATCGACAGCGAGAAGCTCTCGACCTGATCGCCGAGCAGGGTCTTGGGATCGGGCGACGGCACCGCGGCGGTGCGGGATTTCGTCGCCGGGAAGATCGACACGTCCGGCAGGATCTGGCTCGGCTCGGTCATGATCTGGGCGAACTCGTCGTCGATCTGCTTCGTCAGCGCGGCAAGCGCCGCGTCGATGTCCTTCTGGCTGACGATGACCTTCTCGGTGTGGGTGCCTCCGGACATGGCCGTCTTGTTGGTCACCTTGAGGAGGTCGGCGTTCTCGTCGGGCGGGACGACCGTGATCGTGCCCACCGCGACGTTGCCGGCGGTTCCGGCCTTCACCGCAACCACGGCTACGTCGCCGGTGCTCGGCACGATCGTCAGGCCGTCGATGGTCGCCCGCGGCAGGAAGAGCGGCCTCCTTCGTCGCGAACTGGCGGTTCCCCTTGGTCGCGACGACGCTGCCCGCCGGGATGGTGTTCGATCCGCCGGTGTCCAGGTTCGAGAAGGTCACCGTGCCAGTCGCCTTCGTCTCGGTCACCTTGCGGCCGGTCGCCGAGAAGTCGTCGGTCACCTCGAGCGGGATCTCGGGCCTCGTGGCCGGGACGATGCCGGCGGTGAGGTCCGATTCCGTGACGGTCGGATCGGCAACGACGTCGAAGGTCAGCGCGATGGGCTCGACCTTCGGGGTGACGACGATCGTGGCCGAGGGCAGGAATTGCGCCCCCACGAACCCGGCGGCGGCCGCGACGACGATGATCACCACGCCGACGATGGCCCAGCCCTGTCGGCCGCCCGTGCGCTGCCGAGGGCCCGCCACGACGGGGAGATCCGCGCCGGCGCTGCGACCGCCGACCACGGAACGCCCACGTTCGGGTGGGAGCGTGCGCTCGTATCCCTGGTAGCCGGATGCCTCGTCCGCCTGCGACCGCTCACCGATCCGTCGGGCCATGTCGCCGCGGGGCGGGACGGTCTTCCGCTCGCGTGGCGCGACCGCATCGAGTGGAAGCGAGACGGCACTGGCGCCCGTCGGCGCGGTGCCCAGGCCGCCGTCGCCCGCCTCGGCGCCGACATCCTCCATCGCGTCCTCGAGTTCGCGGACGGTGGTGTACACGGCGAGCCCCGCCGAGGCGGCCAGCGACCGGGTCGCGGCCTCGGGCGCCACGATGTACAGGTCGTGCGCGTGCGCCTGCGCCTCGCGGGCGAGGAGCCGGAAGTTGATCCGTGATGTCGCGAGCCGCGACCCCGCCGGCAGGATGAGCGCGACCCGCATCTCGGTCACGTTGCGGATCCGGTTCGCCGCCGAGGTGATCTCGTCGTCGACGTCGAGGTAGATGAGTCCGACGGGGGTCGCCATCGCTAGACCTTCATCGCCCGGAGGACGCGCCGAAGAGCCGCATCGAGCGGATCCTCCGCGGCCTGGTGCTCGATCGCCTGGTAGGCGAGCCCGAGGGGCGTCACGTCCTGCTGGTCCACGAGGAGCTCGGTCGCGTCGCTGATCGACGTCACCTGCTCCGGGGACATGATCGTGACCTCGGTCGGGCGGCTGAACGGGAGGCGCTTCCAGAACCGCTCGGACGCGAGGGCCTCGCGGATCTCGGGCAGGCGCGACCCGCCACCGCACAGGTGGATCCGGGACGGGAGCTGGTCGCCGGCCGCGAGCTCCTCGGTGACCAGCTCCACGCCGGCGGCCCACACGGTGACGTCGTCCGCGATGACCGCGGCGATGTCGGACCGCTCGGGCACGTCGATGCCGCGCGCATAGTCCACCTTGAGTGCCTCGGCCCGCGGAAAGGGCAGGTCGAGGCGGTCGGCCAGGGACTTCGTGAACGCGCGGCCGCCGAGCGCGAACATCCGGGTCCCCTCGATGCCGCCCTGGCGAACGAGCGCGACGTCGGTCGTGCCGCCGCCCACGTCGATGAAGATCGCACCGGACTGGCGGACCTGGTCCGCACCAAGGACGCGCGCGACGGCGTACGGCTCCGCGACCACCTCGAGGAGCTCCAGGTCGAGCTGACTGGCGACGCTATGGAGGGCGCCGAGGTGCACGAGGGGGGCGAACGCGTTGAAGATGCTGATCGAGACGTGGCGGCCCTGGAAGCCGACCGGGTTCGTGAGCGCGTACCCGTCGATGCTCGCCCCCGTGATCGCCGCGTGGACGAGCCGGACGTCGACCTGCGGCAGGCCGGTCTCCCAGGTGATCGCGCGCTCAGCCTCGCGCAGCGCTTCGCGCTGGACGCCGTCGATGAGCCGCTGGAGCTCGCTCTCCGTGATCTCCGCGTCGGGCTTCTTGCGCTCCTGGTTGTGGGTGGTGGTGAAGCCCTTCACGAGCTCGCCGGCGATCCCGATGACCACCTGGGTCGGCCGGAACCCGGCCATCTCCTCGGCTTCCTGGAGCGCGACGGAGCAGTTGTCCACGACGGCGGCGATGTCCGCCACGGTCCCCGACTGCATGTGCGAGAGGCCCTGGCGCTTGCGCCCGACGCCGCGGATCGTGCCGTGGCCGTCCTCGTCGATCTCGAACACGAGGGCCTTGGCGAATTCGGTCCCGATGTCGAGCGCCGTGCAGGCCGCGAGCGCCGCATGGCCGTCGCGCTGCCAGATCCGGCGCAGGAAGGCCATCTAGCCGGAGGCCTCGAGGGCGCGCGCGACGGCCGCGAGCGCGGCCGGGATGCCGTCACGTTTCGTGCCTTTGCCCTGGGCCATCGCGGGGCTGCCGCCCCCTCGACCACCGATGGCCTCCACGGACGCCTGCACGAGCGCGCCGGCGGCGATGCCGCGACCGACGAGATCGTCGCTGACCGAGACGAAGAGCTGGGGCTCGTCGCCCTCGAGGGCGAGGGCGATGACCCCGGACGGCAGGAGGCCGCGGAGATCCTTGGCGGCCGCCTTCAGCGCATCCATCGTCGGCCAGGCGCCCGCCTGCGCCACGAGTCGCACCCCGGGCGCGACCTCGGTCGCCATGGCAGCCAGTTCGGCAGGTCGTGGCATGCCGGCCCCGCCGCCGGCCTTCAGGAGGCGCTTCGCCTCGCGCAGCTCGGCCTGGAGGGCCACGATCCGATCCGGGACCGCCTCGACCGATTGGGCGCCGATGGTTTCGGCCGCCTTCTCGAGGGTCGCGTTGCGGGCCGCCAACCAGGCGTCGGCGCCATCGCCCGTGAGGGCCTCGATGCGGCGCTGGCCGGTGCCGATGCTCCGTTCGCCGGTGATGACGAAACTGCCGACCTGGCCCGAGTTCGAGCAGTGGGTGCCGCCACACAGCTCGTGGCTGTAGCCGTCGACTCGAACGGTGCGGACGCGCTCGCCGTACTTCTCGTCGAAGAACGCGTCGGCACCGGCCGCGACGGCGTCTTCCATGGTCACCACGCTCGGCGTGACGGTCCGCGCGTCGCGGATGATGCGCCGGACCTCCGCCTCGATCGCCCGCAGCTCGTCCGACGTGACCGCGCGCTCGAGCGGGAAGTCGAACCGCAGGTAGTCCGGTGCGACGAGCGAGCCGGCCTGCCGGGCGCGCTCCCCCACGACGTTGCGCAGGGCCCGGTGGAGCAGGTGGGTGCCCGTGTGATTGCGCATGGTCCGGGCCCGCCGTTCCGCATCCACGACGGCCCGGACGGTCTCTCCCACCCTTAGCCGGCCGTGCAGCCGGCCGTGGTGGACGATGAGCCCGCCGCCCTGCGCACCGACCGGTCGCGTCGTGTCCTCGACGGTCACGAGCACGGATCCTCCACCTTCCTCGCGCAGCTCGCCCGTATCGCCGACCTGGCCGCCACCCTCGGCGTAGAACGGGGTCTCGTCGAGGACGATCTCGACCTCGGCGTTGCCGGTCAGCTCCTGGTACTCGATGCCCTCGCGGACGATCGCCACGATCCGGCCGTCGGACGCGGTCGTCTCGTAGCCCACGAAGTGCACGTCGCCGACCCGGCGCAGGATCGACTCGTACAGGGAGGTCCGCTCGGCGTGCTTCGCCAGCTCCGCCTTGCGCCCGCCGCGACTCCGCTCGCGCTGCTCGGCCAGGGCGGCCTCGAATCCGTCGCGGTCGACCCGCACGCCGTGCTCGGCCGCGAGCTCGATCGTGAGATCGATCGGGAAGCCGTACGTGTCGTGGAGCCGGAACGCGACATCGCCGGAGAGGAGCGGGGCGTCGGCCGGCAGGTCGTCGACGCGGCGGCCGACGAGCCGGTCGGAGGTCGTCAGGCCCTCCAGAGCCGCCTCGAGATGGCCCGTCCCCGCGTCGAGGGTCCGGGCGAACTGGGCCTCCTCGCGCTCGATCGCGGCGAGGATGTCAGCCTCGTGCTCGCGCAGATACGGATAGGCGTCGGCCATGATCTCGACGACGACGGTCGAGAGGGTCGCGAGGAACGGTTCACGACGGCCGAGGAGCCGCCCGTGGCGGACGGCCCGCCGGACGATGCGGCGCAGGACGTAGCCGCGGCCCTCGTTCGACGGCAGCACCCCGTCCGCGATGAGGAACGTGATGGCCCGCGCGTGATCCGCGATGACCTGGTAGCTGAAGCGTTCCGCTTCGAACACGTCCGGGTCGTGGCCGAGCAGCTCTCGCATCCGGGCATGGATCGGCGTGAACAGGTCCGTGTCGAAATTGCTCGGGACCTGCTGGAGGACGCTGGCGAGGCGCTCGAGGCTCATCCCGGTGTCGATGCTCTGGAAGGGCAGCAGGACCCGCTCGGTGGGGCGTTGGTCGTACTCCATGAACACGAGATTCCAGATCTCGAGCCAGCGCGGGCAGTTCTCGGAGTGGTCGGGCACGCACCACGGCCCCTCGGACAGATGCGCTCCCCGGTCGAAATGGATCTCGCTGCACGGTCCGCACGGGCCGGTCTCCGCCATCCGCCAGAAGTTGTTGTCGTCGCCGGCGTCGACGTCGCCCCAGACCGCCATCCGCTCGGGTGGAAGGCCGATCTCGTCGCGCCAGACCGTCCTGGCGACCTCGTCGTCCTTGTAGGTCGTGGCGGCCAGGCGCTCGGCGGGGATCGCGAGATCGCGGGTCAGGAAGTCCCACGCGAAATGGATCGCCTCTCGCTTGAAGTAGTCGCCGAAGCTCCAGTTGCCCAGCATCTCGAACATCGTGTTGTGGCGCGTCGTACGCCCCACTTCCTCGAAGTCGTTGTGCTTGCCGGCGACGCGCAGCACGCGCTGGTAGTCCACCGCGCGCTTGTACGAGCGCGTCTCGGCCCCGGTCAGGACCTCCTTGAACTGGACCATCCCGCTGTTCGTGAAGAGGAGCGTCTGGTCGCCGGCGGGCACCAGGCTGGCTGACGGAACGACGGCGTGACCGCGCTCGGCGAAGAATTCGACGAACCGCCGGCGGATCTCGGACGCAGGCAGGCTGACGATCCGTGGATCGCGTTCGGTTTCGGCGGTCGGCATCGTGAGTACGGTACCAAACGGAACGCCCGCACCGCCCTTCGCGGCGGGACCGCCGACGCGGGTGTCTCAGGAACCCGGCGCGTGGTCTCCGTCACCGGCCGAGTCCTCGGCGAGCCCGGCGGCCGCCCTCCGGCGGACCGCCCGTTCCCAGAGCGCAGACCCGGCGATCGCGGCGCCGACGAGAGCGCCGATCGTCACGCCGCGGAGGAACGAGGCCATGCGCGGGTCGGCATCGGCGTCCGATGGCAGATCCGGGGTCGCCGGCGTCTGGTCGGTTTGACGTTTCACGAACTCACCTCCGCTCCGATGTCCCGCTCCGCGACGGACCCAGGATCGCGATGACCGACACGAGGCCGAGGCCGACCCAGGCGAACACGATCGCGCCGACCGGCCGGAAGTCTCCGATGCGCAGCACATCGATCTCCAGCCGCGCGGCCACGGCGTCGCCCGCCCACGCGCCCAGGATGGCCGCGATGAGCAGGACGATCGCTCGGCCCCCGGCCGAGCCTCGCAGGAAGATGAAGAGCGCGGTGCTGAACGTCCCGACGAGGGCGGCGAGGAGCGGGGCCGGTCCGATCGCCATCGGCCCGAGTATAGGCGTGGCCGGCGCCCGGACCGGCTGCGTAACCTCGGCGTGCCGTCAGCCGCGCAACGCGGGGACGGTCAGGTCCGGGCGGTCCGAGTCGACGTAGTCCACGCCGAGCGCGACGAGGCGCGCGATGCCCTCGGCGTCGTTGACCGTGCCGGCACTCACCCCGAGTCCGACCCCGTGCGCTGCGGCGACGAGCGCCTCCGTCACCCAGCGCGGGTCGACGTTGATCACAGACGCGTGTGCCGCCAGGCCGCGGCCGATGAGCTCGTCCGTCGTCGCGTCTGAGGCGTCGAGGTCACGGTCGACGATGAGCATCCGCGGGATCGTCGGATCGACCGCCCGAGCCGCATCCAGCTCCCGGGCCTCGAACGAACAGATCGAGATGGCGACCCGGGCCTGGCTGCCCGCGATCGCGCGGGCGAGCGGCGCGCCGGTCCCCGGCGCCTTCGCCTCGAACGTGGCCCCGAGCGCCGGATGGGCGCCGAGCCAGCCCAGGACCTCGTCCAGGCCCGGGACGCCGAGCCGCCCGAACCGGCCCCAGAAGCCCACCCCGGCGTCGAGTCTCGACAGCTCGGCGAACGTGATCGCGGCGACGGGTCCATGACCGTCCGTCGTCCGGTCCAGCTCCGCGTCGTGCATCAGGACGAGCGCTCCGTCGGCGGTCAGCGCGACGTCCACCTCGACGTAGTCCAGCCCCTCGCCCGCCGCCGTCTCGAGCGCCGCGATGGTGTTCTCCGGGGCGAGCTTGCCCGCCCCACGATGACCGCCGATGCGCAGGCCGATGCCTCGCGACGCCCAGTCCACCCGCGGCGCCCGCCTAGGCCCGGGCGATCCGGCCGCCGCCGAGGACCACCGGCCCGTCGTACAGCACGGCGGCCTGGCCCGGTGCGGCCGCCCAGACCGGGTCGTCCGTCTCGACGAGCCAGCGGCCGCCCCGGTCGGGCTCACCCGGTGTCGCACGACGGACGGTCGCCGGCACCGGCGCGCCTCGATGGCGGATGCGGACCGTGGCCCGGAATGCGGCGCCGGCCGTGCCCGGCTGCGCATCGAGAGCGATGGGCGGCGTGCCCGCCACGAAGGTCCCCTCCTCGATCGCGAAGGAGTGCGTCTCGAGGTCGTGGCGCTTCGCGAGGGTGATCGTATTGGTCAAGGGCTCGATCCGGCTCACGTAGCGTGGCTCGCCGAGTGCGACGCCGAGTCCCTGGCGCTGGCCCACGGTGTACGCCGCCACCCCGGCGTGGCTCCCGACCGCGCTCCCGTCGGCGTCGAGCAGCGGCCCCGGCTCGGGCTGCCAGCCGGCCCGCTCGCGGAGCGTGGTCCGGTAGTCCCCACCGGGTACGAAGCAGATCTCCTGGCTCTCGGGCTTGTCGGCGGTGGCCAGCCCCAGGTCGCGCGCGATCGTCCGCACCTCGGGCTTCGTGAGACCGCCCAGCGGGAACCAGGCATGGGCGAGCTGGTCCTGGCGCAGGCCGTACAGGAAGTAGGTCTGGTCCTTCGATCCATCGAGAGCCGTGAGCAGCCGGGCGGCGCCGTCCGGACCGCCGTCGTCACGCCGGGCGTAGTGGCCGGTCGCCACGGCGTCGCAGTCGTACAGCCGCCGCGCTCGCCCGAGCAGCGCTCCGAACTTCACGTACGTATTGCAGTCGACGCACGGGCTCGGCGTCCGACCGTCGAGGTACGCGGCGAGGAACGGCTGGAGGACGCCGGCATCGAACTCGCGCTCGAGGTTCATGACGTAGAACGGGATGTCGAGCCGCGCCGCGACCCGCCGGGCGTCGTCGGCCGCGTCCAGGCTGCAGCAGCTCTTCTTGAAATCCGAGTACGAATCCGCGACGTCGTGGAGGCGCATCCAGACCCCGATCGCCTCGTGCCCGGCATCCCGGACCAGAGCCGCGGCGACCGAGCTGTCCACCCCGCCCGACATCGCGACGAGGACCCGGCTCATCCGCCCGCCCCGGCACCGGCGCCGATGCTCACGCCCGATGCACCGGCGGGCGAGCCGTCCCCCCCGCCGACGAGCGCGGCGGCGCGCTGGTGGGCGATGACGGCCGGGACGATCGTCGCCGCCTCATCGATCTCGGCCTGCGTGGTCGTGCGACCCAGCGACAGCCGGACGGCGCCGCGTGCCTCGTCCTCGGGATAGCCCATCGCGGTCAGGACGTGGCTCACCTCGGTCGAACCCGTCGTGCACGCCGAACCGATCGCCCCGGCGACCCCATCGAGGTCGAGTGCAAGCACGACCGAGTTGCCGTCCGTGCCGCGGGCGATGAACGAGAGGATCCCCGGCAGACGGTCCGTGGGATGGCCGGTGAGCTCCGTGCCGTCCGCCGCCAGGACGGCCTTGCCGAGTCGCTCGCGAAGCCGCCGGACGCGGGCGACCGTCGCCGGCAGCTCGTCCCGCACCAGGTCGTACGCGGTCGCCATCCCGACGGCTCCGGCGACGTCTTCCGTCCCGGCCCGGCGGTGGCGCTCCTGGCTGCCACCGTGCTCCTGGGCGAGGATGTGCGTGCCGTGGCGGATGTACAGGGCGCCGATCCCGCGCGGGCCCTCGAACTTGTGGGCGGCCAGGCTGACCAGATCGGCGCCGAGCTGGCCGAGGTCCAGGGCCATCCACGCTGCGGCCTGGACGGCGTCGACGTGGACCAGGACGCCCCGATGACGATGCACCCGCCCGACGATGTCCGCGATCGGCTGGATCGTCCCCACCTCGTTGTTCGCGTACATGACCGACACGAGGGTCGTCCGGTCGGTGATGGCCGCCTCGATCGCGTCGGGATCGACCCGTCCGTACCGGTCCACACCGACCTCGGTGACTTCGAAGCCGAACTTCTCGAGGTAGCGCATCGTGTGGCCGACGGCATGGTGCTCGATCGTCGTCGTCACGATCCTGTGGCCACGGCCCTTGCCGGCCCACGCGGCGCCCTTGATCGCGAGGTTGTCGGCCTCGGTCCCTCCGGACGTGAGGACGATCTCGCGCGGGTCCGCGCCGAGGCGGGCGGCCAGTCGCTCCCGGGACTCGTCGAGGACGGCTCTGGCCCGCCGGCCCGACGCATGGGCCGAACCCGGATTGCCCCAGGCCGTCTCCTGGGCGGCCCGAATCGCGTCGAGGACTTCCGGACGGGGCCGGGTCGTCGCCGCGTGATCGAGGTAGATGGGGTTCGGGGCGCTCATGCGCCTCGATTGTAGGTCAGGACTCCCGAGCGAAGGCGCAAGACCCCCGAGCGAAGGCAAGACTCGTGCCTCGGCGGGATGGGGCGAACGGTGGGACGATGGCCTCATGACGACCGACTTCACGATCGAGCCGCGCGGGCCGTTCAGTCTCGCCGCGGCCAGGGACTTCGCGGGCGGCTTCGCCGCCGGCATCGGCGGCGGCGGCGCGACCGGCACGTCGCTCGTCCTCGCCTTCCCGGTCGAAGGCTGGCGGGACAGTGCGCTGGTCGAGCTGCGCCAGGAGGCGGACGACGGACCGGTCACGGGTCGAGTCGCGGGGACCGCGGATCCCGCGACCGCCCAGCGGCAGGCCACCCGGTCCGTGTCGCTGGACCACGACGGGGCCGGCTGGCCCGAGGTCGGGCGACGCGATCCCGTCATCGGCGGGCTCCAGACCACCTATCGATCGCTCCGGCCGGTC
Source organism: uncultured Chloroflexia bacterium (assembly GCA_963719285.1). Taxonomy (GTDB): domain Bacteria; phylum Chloroflexota; class Limnocylindria; order Limnocylindrales; family CSP1-4; genus C-114. The sequence goes on along the minus strand of CAVRBO010000001.1, from coordinate 381,575 downwards.
TGCTTCTATTCGGCCTACGAAGCCGTGACGTCGTTCGTGATCGGCCAGCGCATCGCCCGGCGCCAGGCGGCCCGGATCAAGGCGGCGCTCGGCGAGCGATTCGGCGACGAGGTCGAGCTCGACGGGGCGAGATACCGCGCGTTCCCCCGCCCGGACCGGCTGCTCGAAGCGCGCGAGATCCCGGGCCTGCCGCCCGAGAAGGTGCGCCGGCTGCACGGCCTGGCCGAGGCCGCGATCGAGGGCCGGCTCGACACGGAGCGGCTGCGCTCGCTGCCGAAGGACGAAGCCCTGGCCGAGCTCCAGACGCTCCACGGCGTCGGCAGCTTCACGGCCGAGGGCACCCTCCTGCGCGGCTGCGGCATCGTCGACGAGCTGCCCAGCGACCCGATGACGGCGGAGGCGATCGGCGACTTCTACGGGTTGCCGAGCCCGCTCGACGCGGCGAGCTGGAACCGGATCACGGAGGGCTGGAAGCCCTACCGGATGTGGGCCACCGTCCTCCTCCGCGTCGGCATGGAACGGGCTCGACCCGGGCAGAGCTACCGCCGCTGACGATCGATCGCCGCGGGCGTCAGCCGCCCTCGGAGCTCCGGGTGCGGTCGTCCTCGCGACCCTTCTCGCGGCGACGTCCATGGGCCGCCAGGACTCGCTTGCGCAACCGGATCGAGAGCGGGGTCACCTCGACGAGCTCGTCCGCCGCGATGAACTCCAGGGCGGTCTCGAGCGTGGCTGGTCGGGGTGGGGTCAGGCGGAGCGACTCGTCGTGCGAGTGCGTCCGGATGTTCGTGAGCTTCTTCTCCTTGGTCGCGTTCACGTCCATGTCGCCCGGTCGCGAGTTCTCGCCGATGACCATCCCTTCGTACACGTCGGCCCCGGAACCGATGAAGAGGGCGGCACGCTCCTGGAGGTTGAACAGGCCGTAGGCGTTCGAGACCCCCGTCCGGTCGGCGACCAGGACGCCCGTCGTCCGATGGGTCACCTCGCCGGCCCATGGCCCATAGCCCTCGCCGATCTGGTGCATGAGGGCCGTCCCGCGCGTGTCGGTGAGGAGCTGGCCGCGATAGCCGATGAGGCCCCGGACCGGCAGCACGAACTCCATCCGGACCCGGCCGTCCGCATCGGTGGTCATCTGCTCCAGGCGTGCCTTGCGACCGGCCAGCGCCTGCTGGACCTCGCCGATGAACTCGGGCGGGATGTCGATCGTGATCCGCTCGTACGGCTCCAGGGTCTGTCCGTTCTCCTCGTGCAGGAGCACCTCGGGACGGCTCACCTGGAGCTCGAACCCCTCCCGCCGCATCTGCTCGATGAGGACGGCCAGCTGAAGTTCGCCCCGGCCGCGCACCTCGAACGTGTCGCCCGAATCGGTCGGCCGAACCTCGATGCTCACGTTGCCCAGGATCTCGCGGTCGAGGCGGGCCTTGATCTGGCGCGAGGTCACGTACTTGCCCTCGCGTCCGGACAGCGGCGACGTGTTCACCCCGAACGTCATCCGGAGCGTCGGCGCGTCCACGTCGAGGCGTGGCAACGGCCGTGGGTCGGCCGGGTCCGTGAGCGTGTCGCCGATCGTGACCTCGGGCAGGCCCGCGACCGAAACGATGTCGCCGGCCGAGGCCTGTTCGATCTCGACACGCTCGATGCCGTGGGCGGTCTGGAGACTCGTCACGGTCCCGGTCAGGGTCACCACCCGGCCCGGCTCGACCGTACCGTCCGGGGCATCGGGCTCCTCGCGCACGACCGCGATCCGCTGGCCCACGCGGATCGTCCCGTTCCGGATCCGGCCGACGGCCATCCGGCCGACGTATTCGTTCGCCGACAGGTTCGTGACCAGGAGCTGGAGAGGATGGCCGACCTCGAACGTGGGAGCCGGCGTCACGTGGACCAGCAGGTCGAGCAGCGGGCGCAGGTCCGTGCCCGGGACCGCCAGGTCCATGGTCGCGGTGCCCAGCTTCGCGTTGGTGTACACGACCGGGAACTCGATCTGGTGCGCGTCGGCGCCCAGGTTCATGAACAGCTCGTACACGTCGTCGAGGACGATCTTCGGGCGGGCGTCGTCCCGGTCGATCTTGTTGAGCGCGACGACGACCGGCAACCGCCGGGCCATCGCCTTCTGGAGGACGTAGCGGGTCTGGGGCAGCGGGCCCTCGGCGGCGTCCACGAGGAGGAGGACCGAGTCGACCATCATCAGGCCGCGCTCCACTTCCCCGCCGAAATCGGCGTGGCCGGGCGTGTCGACGATGTTGAGCCGGACGTGGCCGTAGTCGACCGTGGTCTGCTTGGCGAGGATCGTGATGCCCTTCTCGCGCTCGAGGTCGCCCGAGTCGAGGACCCGGTCGACGAGGGCCTGATTCGCCCGGAACGCACCGGTCTGGCGGAGCATCGCGTCGACGAGCGTGGTCTTGCCGTGATCGACGTGGGCGACGATCGCGACGTTGCGCAGGTCCCGGCGCTCTTCGAGATGGGGAACGGACGGTGTCGAGGGCATGGTGGGTCTGGAGAGGATCATGGGGGACTCCCATTGTCGCACGAGTGGCGCGTTCGAGCGACCGGCGGCTAGACTGGCCGTCAGGCGCGCCTGCCGAGCACGGCGGCGGCCACCCGTGGAGGGGTGCACACGATGACGGTCGCCGCGGTCATCCTCGCCGCGAGCGAGGCCTCCGCACTCACCGAGCTCGAGGGCCTGCCCCGCGTCCGCCGGCTGGCGGACCTCGCCTGGTCCGGCGGCGCGCTCCCGATCATCGTCGTCGCCGGCGACCCGGAGGAGAAGATCGCCCGGGCGCTCGCCGGGGCGCCCGTCACGCTGTCCGACCCGGCGCCGCAGGAATCGGGCCCTGTGGGCCAGATCGTCCGGGGGATCGACGTCGCGGTCGCCGAGATCGAGGACACGGACGCCGCGCTCATCTGGCCGGCCCGGATGGTCTGGGTGGGCCCCGAGACGGTCACCTCGCTCATCGAGGCTCACGGCCTGTACCCCGGGGAGATGCTCCGCCCGGCCTGGGACGACAAGCCTGGCTGGCCGGCCCTGCTGCCGGTCGGTTTCCTGGAGGCGCTCCGGGCACTCCCCGCAGAGCGGATGCCGGACGACCTCCTCACGGACCTCGAGGCCGGGGGCGTGCCCACGCGCACGCTCGACCTGGGCGACCCGGGTACGACGTTCGATGCGCGCACGACGCGGGCCGAGCTGCCCGCCTACGTGGGCCCCACGGCACCCACCGCCGGCCACGCCAACGAATGGGGCTCGGCGGCCGCCGAGACTCCCGAGGACGCGCCATTGAGTGGTCCCGCCAGGGCGCCGATGGGTCGAGCGGCGGACTGATCGGCGGCCGGGTCTCGACCCGACGTAGCTCAGGTCGGTTCGGGTGCCCCCTCGGCGACCGGTGGCGCCGCTCGCCGGGCCGCGGCGAGAAGGACCCCGCCGAGGATGAGCGCGACTCCGGCGAGCTGGAGCGGCGACGGGGACTCGCCGAGGAGCACCGCGCTGAAGACGAGCGTCGCGATCGGCTGGGCCAGCAGGAGCACGGACGTCAGGACCGCCGGTAGTCGCGGCAGCGACAGGTTGATGAGCCCATAGCCCGCGACCTGGGAGATGAGCGCGAGGGCGAGCAGCCAGCCGTGGGCCGGCCAGCTCGGCACCAGGTCGAGGTCGCCGACGACACCGCCCGCCAGCGCGGCGACGACGACCGTGGCGGCCGAGGCGTCGAACAGCGTCCCGAACGGCCGCCGGCCGTCGCGGTTGCCCTGCCGGATGATGAGCAGGTAGCCCGCGTAGCTCGCCCCGGCGCCCAGTCCGAACGCGACCCCGAGCGGAGGATCCGCACCGTAGGCGCCTCGCTCGAGCAGGCCCGAGATGAGGAGCACGCCGCCGACCGCCACGAGCATGGCCAGCCAGGTGCGCCGATCGGGGTGCTCGCGCAGGAACAGCCAGCCGACGATCGCGACGATGACGACCTGGAGATTCGGGATGACCGTCCCCAGACCGGCGCCCACGAACTGGACGCCATGGTGGTACAGGGTCAGGTCGCTCGCGAAGAAGACGCCCGCCACGATCGCGACGAGGTGGCTCCGCCGGGTCCTGGGGCCCTGCGACCGCGTCTCGCGCCAGGCGAGGAAGGCCAGGAACGGGAGCGCGTAGAGGCAGCGGAAGACCGTGGCCGTCGACGGCGACACGCCCGAGTACCGGTAGAAGATGCCGCTGAATGCGATCGCCATCGCGCCGAGGAGGGCGGTCAGACGTGGCTGCGCCTCGAGCGCCGCCAGGGAGCGTGCGCCCAGCGAGCCGGCCGCCGGCCCCCGGACCGAACCGGCTCCCACGTCAGGGCTTGGGGGCCTTGATGGTGAACGTCGCGCCCACCCTGGTGAACGTGCGGGTCGCCTTCGCGTCGATCTGGGGCTTCCCGGTCGGCCCGAGCCCGCCGGCCAGGATGTGCACGGTTGCCTCGACCGGGACGCCATCCGGAGTCACCAGGATGTCGAACTCGAGCGTGTCCACCCGGACACCCATCGACACGAACCCGATCAGCCGGCCCGGATAGGGCTGGTAGTTCGTCGTGGCCTTGAGGTCGTAGAGGGTCTGGCCGTCCTTCACGATCTCGCTCGAGATGACCAGATCGCGCTCGGAGTCGAGGCCCAGGAAGGGACGGGAGCGGAAGTACGGATCGTGCTCGATGTTCTCGTGCCAGCCGTCCGGGAACTTGATCCAGACCGTGGTGTCGAGGGCGACGATGTCGGTCACGCCGGCGACGCCCAGGCCATGGGCACGTTCCCGCCCAGCCCAGTCATCGCCCGAGACGTCGAGCGACTCGGAGAACGTGTAGGCATCGCTGCCGTATGTCCCGCCGCCCTTCGTGTCGACGTGATAGCTGAGCGCGGGATCCTCGACGATCACCCAGAACCGCTGCATCGCGAGATCGTCCGGGTCCGGCGTCCGGGTGGGGCCGACCGACAGGTGGGGGGTCGGTTGGACCGTCGCCGACACCACGCCGGGGGCGGTCGCGCCGCCGCGCAGGATCCAGGCGGCCGCGATCACGGCCACGAACAGTCCGAGACCGATGACGGCGACGAACCAACGGCTGTCGCTCGACTCCGGGGGCTCGGGCGCCGTGGGCGGCGACGGAGGCGGCGCGTACCGTTCGGTGTACGACCGGGTGTCTCGCTCACTCACGGTCCCTCCCCCGCTCGCCCCGGATCGGCGGTCACGCCTTGCCCGGCGGTCCGACGAACCGAAGGCCGAGCTCAGCGTACTGCGCGGGGTCGGGCGCGGACGGCGCCTCGAGCATGAGATCCGTGCCCGACTGGGTCTTCGGGAAGGCCATGACTTCCCGGATCGCCTCCTGATCGGTGAACAGCGCGGCCCAGCGGTCGATGCCGATGGCGATCCCGCCGTGTGGCGGGGCACCGTACTCGAAGGCGTCGAGGACCGCCCCGAACTTGGCCCGCATCCCCTCGAGCGTCTGGCCCTGGAGCGCGAAGCTGAGCTCGAGCAGGTCGCGCCGGTGGATGCGGATGGACCCGCCGCCGAGCTCCCAGCCGTTGAGCGCGATGTCGTACTGCATCGCCCGGGCCCGCCCGGCCGGGTCGCCAGGTGACGGTCGCGCCGGGTCGCCGGATGACGTCGCCAGCAGGTCGAGGTCCTCCGGGACCACGCCGCTGAACGGGTTGTGCGTGGCCTGCCAGCGCCTGTTCTCCGGGTCCCACTTGTACATCGGGAAGTGGTAGACCCAGCAATACGCGAGCTCCGTCGGGTCGCCGAGGGCGAGGCGGGCCCCGAGCTCGACCCGGAGGCGGCCGAGCACGTCGTTGGTCACGTCCGCGCTGTCGGCGACGACCAGCATCAGATCGCCGGCCTCGGCGCCGGAGCGCGCGACCAGCCCGGCCCGGACGTCGTCCGACAGGAACTTGGCGACGGGCCCGTGCAGCTCCCCGTCGGGCTGGACCGCGAGATGGACGAGCCCCTTCGCCCCGAACCGCCTGGCCAGCTCCGTGAGCTCGTCGATCTCGCGCCGGCTGATGTCCGCCTTGCCGGCCACGACGAGACCCTTCACCCGGCCGCCGGACGCGATCGCGTCGTCGAACACCCGGAAGCCGCTCGCGGGCGCCCCGTTCGGGTCGGCCAAAGCCGGGGCGAGGTCGATGAGCTCCATCGCGAACCGCAGATCCGGCTTGTCCGAGCCGAATTGCTCGACCGCCTCCGCGTAGGTGAAGCGCGGGAACGGCACCTCCCGGATCGGCCGATCCGGGACGGTCGCGCGGGTCACCTCGAGGACCATCCGCTCCACGAAGTCCATGACCGTGTCCTGGGTCACGAAGCTCATCTCCAGATCGAGCTGGGTGAACTCGGGCTGGCGGTCGCCCCGCAGATCCTCGTCGCGATAGCACCGGGCGATCTGGAAATAGCGGTCCATGCCCGCCACCATGAGCAGCTGCTTGAGCTGCTGGGGGCTCTGCGGAAGGGCGTACACCGTGCCCGGCTGGAGGCGCGACGGGACGATGAAGTCGCGCGCGCCTTCGGGCGTGGACTTGATGAGGTTCGGCGTCTCGATCTCCACGAACCCGTTCGCATGGTGCGCGTCGCGGATGGCCTGGACGAGCCGGCTGCGGAGCAGGAGCCGACGCTGCATCGGCTCGCGGCGCAGATCGAGGTATCGGTAGCGCAGGCGCAGGGTCTCGTCGATCGTGGCATCGGGTTCGTTGATGTAGAACGGCGGCGTCCTGGCCTCTGCCAGGATCTCGACCTCGGTCGCCTGGAGCTCGATCTCGCCCGTCGCGAGCTCGGCATTGTCCTTGCCCGCCATGCGCCTCGTCACCGTCCCCGAGACGGTGACCACGAACTCCGGGCGGACCCGGCTCGCCGCTTCGTGCGCGGCCGGCGCCGATTCCTCGTCGACGATCACCTGGGTGATCCCGTGCCGGTCGCGCAGGTCGAGGAAGATGAGGTGACCGTGGTCGCGCCGGCGGTGGACCCAACCGGACAGGCGGGCGATCGACCCCGCATCGGCCAGGCGCAACTGCCCGCACGTGTGGGTGCGGTAGGGTGTGGCAAGGCTTGGTTTCGGGTCCGCCATCGTCGGCGTATCGTACGCGACGGTGCCGTTCCGACGGGCCAGCCGGTCCGGGCGCGACGACGATCACCTTGACTGGAGGAGTCGATGCTCTCAGAGCGCCGCTGCCACACGACGATCCCCGTGTCGGACCTGGATCGGGCGCGCACGTTCTACGAGGGGGTCCTCGGCTTCACGCCATTCGAGGTGAACCCGGCGGCCGTCCTCTACGAAGCCGGCGAGGGCTCGAAGTTCGCGGTCACCCGGAGCTCCGGCAAGGCCTCCGGCACGCACACCCAGATGGGCTTCACGGTCAGCGACATCGAGTCCGACGTCGCCGATCTCAAGGGCCGTGGCATCGTCTTCGAGGAGTACGACTTCCCGACGCTCAAGACCGAAGGGGGCATCGCGACGACCGGCGCCGGCAAGGCGGCCTGGTTCCTCGACCCCGAGGGCAACATGATCGGGCTCGTCCAGTTCGATCGAGGCTGACCCCGCGGCTCCCGAACGGCCGCCCTGCGGCGTGAGCCGGACCCGATCAGGATCCCGCGGCCTCGCCGTGACGGTGGCTCGCGTCGGCGCGGCGCAGTTCGCGCACGAGGTCGACCAGCGGGACCGGGCGCTGCGTGCCCGCCTGGAGGTCGCGCAGCTGCACGTCGCCGTCCGCCAGCTCGTCGCCCAGGATCACCGCGAAGTGGGCGCCGTCCCGTGACGCGCCCTCGAGCTGGCGACCGAGCTTGCGCACGCCGAGGTCGGCCCGCGCCCGGATCCCATCGGCCCGGAGCAGGGTGACGACCCGGAGACGCTCGGACGTGGCCGCGGGGTCGGCACCGACCACGACGGCGAGGGGTCCCGCCGGCGGATTCCGGGCGACGCCCGAGGTCTCGAGGGCGAGGACCACCCGATCGAGCCCGAGCGCGAAGCCGATCCCGGGGGTCGGGCGACCACCGAGCAACTCGACGAGCCCGTCGTACCGTCCGCCGCCGCCGAGCGCGGACTGCTGCCCCCCCGCCGCCCGGGGGTAGTACTCGAACGCGGTCCGCGTGTAGTAGTCGAGCCCGCGCACGAGGCCCGGCTCGATGCGATACGCGATGCCGACAGCATCGAGGTGACCCTGCACCGCGGCGAAGTGCTCGGCGCACGGTCCGCACAGGTGGTCGGCGATGCGGGGAGCGCTGGCATTGAGCGCGGTCAGGGCCGGATCCTTCGAGTCCAGCAGGCGGAGCGGGTTCGTGTCGAGTCGGCGCCGCTCGAGCTCGGGCAACCGGTCGGCCGCCGTCTGGTAGTGGGCGCGAAGCAGGTCGATGTAGGCGGGCCGGCAGGCCGGGTCGCCGATCGAGTTCAGGTGGACCTCGATCTCGGCCAGGCCGGCTTCTCGGTAGAAGCGCGCCCCGAGTTCGATGAGCTCCGCGTCGACCGCCGGCCCGGCGTCGCCGATCGCCTCCACGTCCCACTGCCAGAACTGACGGTAGCGACCCGCCTGGGGCCGGTCGTACCGGAACATGGGTCCGGTCAGACTGACCTTCACCGGCGACGGCCAGGTGTGCATCCCGTGCTGGAGGTACGCCCGAACGATGCCGGCCGTCGCTTCGGGCCGGAGGGCCCAGGTCTCGCCGTCCTCGGTCCGCTGCTGGAGCCGGAAAAGTTCCTTCTCGACGACGTCCGTGACCTCGCCGATCCCGCGTTCGAAGACGGCGCTCAGCTCGAACAGCGGCGTCTCCATCTCGCGGTACCCGTAGCGCTCGGAGAGGTCGCGGGCGATCCGTTCGAGGCGAGCGTAGGTCGCCCGTTCGGGTGGCAGGAGGTCACGCGTCCCACGCGGCGCTCGGAACTGGGGCATGCCGCGCAGTCTAGCGGCCGGCCCGCTCCCGGAGTTCTGCCGTCCACTCGACGATTCCGACAGCCCCGATCGCGGCGGCTGCGGCCCTGGCAGTATCGATCGCCCCGGCGACCTGGGCCCGGGGCGCGCCGGCTTCGAGAAGTGCTTCCGCACAGCGGAAGAGAGCGTAGGCCTCGTCCCACAGGAAGCGATCGGCCCGAAGCTCGGCTGCCGCCGCCTGCCACCCCGCCGGGTCGGGGCGCCCTTCTGCCCGGGACAACTCCGGCCCGAGGAGCGGCAAGCTGTGGCGGTGGATCCAGTTCATCATCTCGCCGGCCTCGGCCACCATGCCTCGGCTCCGCGCGACCCTGTCCCGGGCGTCGTTCACGGCGTCGCGCTCGGCGGTCGCATCGCCACTGGAGCGGGCGGCCAGGGCGCGCTCGACACTGACCATGAGCTGGAGCCACTCGCTCTCGACGGCCGGGTCGACGGCAGAGACGCCGCTGAACTCCCGGCCTTCCTCGACGAGGCGACTGGCGTCGTCATATCGTCCGTCGAACAGCGCCTCGAACGCTTCGGTCCAGCACAGGTCCCCGTGTGTCACCCGCTGCACGCCGCGGGAGGCTCGGTCGCGCGCGACGGCCAGGGCCGCACGCGCCTCGGGCAAGCGGCCGCGAAGAATCATCAGGTATGCGCGCTTGCTCTGTGCATCGACGCCGTCATCGCCCGTCGGGTCGAGGTCCAGGATCCGATCCACGATCCTCTCGCCTTCGTCGAGGCGACCCGCGTGGAGGAGTCCGTTGGCGAGATTGCCGATGAGCCGGATCCCAGCTGGGCTGCGCTCCAGGCCGAGCTCGGGCAGCTTGTCGACCGCAATGATCAACGCCTCATCGGAACGATCGCGATCGCGGATGGTGACGCCGAGGTTGTTGCCCGCTCGCAAGAAGCCCGGCCCGTCTCCGATCTCGACGGCGAGATCTTCGAGCCTCCTCGAGCAGTGTCACCCCTTCCTGCTCGTGGTCGAGCGACCCGAGGCTGGTGCCCAGGGTCGTGAGCGCGTGGACCCGGAAGACCGACGCCCCGAGCTTGATGGCGACATCGAGCGCTTCGCGACTGACAACCACGGACTCTTCGTACCTGCGAAGGAGCATGAGGAATCGTGCCCGGCCGGCGAGGACGCGGGCGCGTTCCAGGGTCGGGGGCTCGGCCAGGATCAGGTCGGTCGCCTCTTCGATCGCCTCGAGCGCGCCCTGTTCATCGCCGACCCCCCACGCGTATTCCGCGAAGCGCTCGAGGAGGCTGCCGCGCAGGACCGGATCGGACTTGCCGACCGCGGCCAGGAGGCCACGGATCTCTTCGAACGCCGCACCGACATCGCCGGCGAGTCCGTGGGCATCGGCAGCACGCCGTCTGAGATCGATGATGGAAGCCGAGTCGGCGACGCCCCGCTCAGCGACGGCACCCAGCGTCGTGGCTGCCCGATCGAACAGGCGGGCGGCCTGGTCATAGACGTGGAGTCGCTCGGCCCGCTCGGCGGCTTCGATCAGTCGGGCCACCGCACGCTCCACCAGCCGGTCGGCACCGACTCCGATCAGGGAGTCGAGCTCCATGCGGTAGGCGACCGCCTCCGCGTAGTGATGGGCGACGATGTCGATGTACTTGCCGGACCGATCGCCGAGCACGGACTCGAGCCAGTCCGCGAACCGCTCGTGGAGGTCGGCCCGCTCGGCCTTGGGCATCCGCTCGTAGGCGACGTCGCGGATGATGATGTGGCGGAAGCGGAACGCATCGTCGCCGTCGAGCCCGCTGCCGTCCGGGCGGACGAGCTGCTTCCGGATGAGCGCGAGGAGCGGTGCACCGACCGACCTCTCGCCGCCATCCTGTCCAAGCGCAGTCACGGCTCCCCGTTCGAAGACGCGCCCCACGATCGAGGCCCGCTCGGCGACGCGCTGTTCGAGCGGCTCCAGTCCATCGATGCGGGCGGCGACGAGCGCGTGAACGGTTGCGGGGATCTCGACCTGACCGGGATCGCCATCCCATGACCAGCCCCGATCACCCTCGATCAGAGCGCCCTCGTCGACGAGCTTGGCGACGATCTCCTCGAGATAGAGCGGGTTGCCCTCGGCGATCCCGACGACCCGCTCACGCACCACCGTTGGAATGGCATCGCCGCCGAGGAGCAGGCGGAGCAGATCTTCCGCGCCGGATGCACCGAGGGGTTCGAGGGCAATGTTTGACGCCCGGATCCCGGAGCCCCACGTCGGCCGCTCTTCGACGACCTCGGGCCGGGCCGGGCACAGGACGAGCAATGCCGCATCGGACGTCCAGTCCACGACGGCTTCGACAAGGTCGAGGAGTGCGGGCTCGGCCCAGTGGATGTCCTCGATGATCACCACGAGCGGGCCACGTCGTGCGACGGTCTCGACCACGCGTCGCACAGCCCAGCTCACGTCGTCACCCACTGTCGTGTCTTCGGAGGCGCCGACGATCGCCTCCAGGACCGCTACCAGGCGTTCGGCTCCCGCGATGTCACCGACAAGCTCGGTCAGGCGGACATGGATCGCGGCCGGGTCGTCTGATTCCGCGATTCCGGCGACCGCGCGCACGATCTCGACGATCGGCCAGTAGGTGATCCCGTCGCCGTACGACAGGCAGCGCCCGCGGACGACCGTCGCCCGGTCGCGTAGCGAGGCGGCGAACTCGCGGACGAGTCTGCTCTTGCCGACACCGGCTGTACCCAGCACCGTGACCATGCGGGGAGCCCCCTCGGTCACTGCCGCCTGGAACGCCGTCTCGAGCTCGTTGATCTCGCTGCGTCGACCGACGAGCGGCGTGTCGGCCCGGCGGGCCCGACCCTCCCCGCCGGTGATCCCCACCAATCGGTACGCACGGACGTCCGCCGCCTTTCCCTTCAATGACTTCGGCTCGAGAGCCGTGGCGTCGATCGCGTCCCGAACGAGGTCGAACGTGTCGCCTCCAAGCACGATCTCGCCCGGGGCGGCTGCCTGCTGGAGCCGGGCGGCCGTGTTGACCGTATCGCCGGTCACAAGCGTGCCTGCGCCGTCCCCGTCGGTCACCACGACGGGACCCGTGTTCACGCCAATCCGGAGTTCCAGGTGGACGCCCCGCCGCCGCTGGAGGTCATCGCTGAGTGAAGCGAGCGACGCTCCGAGCTCGGACGCGGCGCGGACGGCCCGGAGCGCGTCGTCCTCATGCACCATCGGCACGCCGAAGACGGCCATCACGGCGTCGCCGATGTACTTCTCGACGACGCCGCCATGGCGCTCGACAACCTCGCGCAGCGCCGCGAAGTAGCGGACCTGGATCGCGCGGAGGGCCTCCGGGTCGAGCCGTTCGCCGAGCGCGGTCGATTCGACCATGTCCGCGAAGAGGACGGTCACGGTCCTGCGCGACCCGCCGCCGACCGTCAAGGCTTCCTCCCCTTGCGCCCTCGAACCTCCGCCGTAGGCTTGGGCGGTTCGTCCCGGCTGAGTCTACGGCGCAGCAGTCGGGCCTGAGGCTTGACCGCGTCCGCGTCGGCTGCGTGGACACTGGATGCGTAACGGGTGAAACGAAAGGCCGGGCCGGGGTCGTTCAGACGGTCATCCGCGGGTCAGCACGCCCGGATCCGTGCTCGGTCGAAGGAGGGCGTGCCTGGTCGAGGCCCGAAGCCAGAGCCGCCGCGGCCTTGGGCCGTCCCTTGGCCCTCGGAGCGTCCATGCACGCGACATCGGTGTGCCCAAGCCCAGCAGAGCGCCGGCCGGAAGAGAGGACTGCGGCCGAGCCTGCGACGGGACTGCTTGAACTGACCCTCAGGCCAGGTCGCGCTGCACGCTCAGGACGTCCTTGAGCTGTTCGATCCGGCCCATGACCTTGGCCAGCTGAGCGACCGACGCCACCTGGAGCGTGGCCACCACGGTCGCCGTGTGGTCCGGCGACACGTGGACGGAGGCCGACAGGATGTTCACCTTGTTCTCGGCGACCACCTGGGTGATATCGGACAGGAGGCCGGTCCGGTCGTATGCCTCGACCCGGATCGCGATCGGATACGTCTGGGTCGGCGCGGCCTCCCACTCGACGTCGATGAGCCGGCTCACCTCGCGCTCGTTCACGACGGTCGGGCAGGTCGTGAGGTGGACCGTCACCCCCTTGCCCCTCGTGATGAACCCGCTGATCGGATCGCCCGGGATCGGGTGGCAGCACTTCGCGAAGCGCACGAGCAGGTCGCCCACGCCCTTGACCCGGACGCCGCCGTTGCGGACCGGGATCGTCGACGGCGCGACCGCTGGAACGTGGAGCTGAGCGTCGTCGACGACCCCCAGCCGGGTGACGACCTGCTGGGCGGCCACCGCCCCATACCCGATCGCCGCGTAGAAGTCGTCGATCGACTCGTAGTTGTAGGCCTTGGCCATCTCGGCCACCCGCTCGAGGCCCACCGCCTGGATCGACGTGCGCGCCAGCCGGCGCAACTCACGCTCGAGCGATTCACGCCCATGGACGATGTTCTCGTCGCGGTCCTTGCGCTTGAACCATTGGCGGATCTTCTCGCGGGCGTGGGTGGTCCGGACGATGTTCAGCCAGTCCCGCGACGGCCCGTGCTCGGCCTTGGTCGTGACGATCTCGACGATGTCGCCGTTCTTGAGCCGGTAGTCGAGCGGCACGAGCCGGTTGTTCACCTTCGCTCCGATCGTCCGGTGGCCGACGTCGGTGTGGATGCGATAGGCGAAGTCGAGCGGAGTGGCGCCCGCCGGCAGGTCCTTCACGTCGCCCTTCGGCGTGAACACGAAGACCTGGTCCTGGAAGATGTCGAGCTTGATGCCCTCGACGAACTCGGTCGCGTCCGACACGTCGCGCTGCCAGTCCATCAGCTGGCGCAGCCAGGCGAGCTTGGCGTCGTACTCGCGGTCCGACTTCGAGCCTTCCTTGTAGCGCCAGTGGGCGGCGATGCCGACCTCGCTCACCTGGTGCATCTGGTGGGTCCGGATCTGGATCTCGAGGGGCTTGCCGTCGAGGGCGATCACGGCCGTGTGCAGGCTCTGATAGAGGTTGTTCTTGGGGACCGCGATGTAGTCGTCGAACTGGCCGGGGATCGGGCGCCACAGGCTGTGGACCACGCCGAGCGCGGCATACGAGTCCCTGAGCTCATCGACGAGGATCCGGATCGCGTAGACGTCGTAGATCTCGCCGAACTCGGCGCTCTTGCGCTGCATCTTCTTGTGGATGCTGTAGAGGTGCTTCGGACGGCCCTGGAGCTCGGCCTCGATGCCCGCCCTGGCGAGCTCCGGGCGGAGCGTCTCGATCGCCCGGTCGATGTACGACTCGCGGCCCTTCCGGCGGGTGTCGAGGAGCCGGGCCAGCTCCCGGAACGCCTCCGGTTCGAGCGCCTTGAAGGCGAGGTCCTCGAGCTCCCACTTGATCTGCCAGATCCCGAGCCGCTCGGCCAGCGGGGCGTAGATCTCCATCGTCTGGTGGGCGATGCGCTGCTGCTTGTCGATCGGCAGCGCGGCCAGCGTCCGCATGTTGTGGAGGCGATCGGCGAGCTTGATGAGGACGACCCGGATGTCCTCCGCCATCGCCAGGAACATCTTCCGGATGTTCTCGGCCTGCTGCTGCTCGTGGCTATGGGTGCTGAACTTGGACAGCTTGGTGACGCCGTCGACGAGGTGGGCCACGTCCGGGCCGAAGCGCTCCTCGATGTCGTTAAGGTCGTACTCGGTGTCCTCGGGGACATCGTGGAGGAGCGCCGCCTCCACGGCCGCCGGGTCGATGCCGAGATCGGCGACGATCTGGGCGGCCGCGATCGGGTGGGTCACGTACGCCTCGCCGGATGCGCGAGTCTGGGGGGCATGGGCCTCCACGGCGAGGTCGAACGCCATGTCGAGCGGCGCGAGGTCCGCCGACGGGTAATGCCGGGCGACGGCGGCCAGGAGTTCCTTGCGCGACCGTTCGATCGATGGCACGGGTCCGTCGCTCGACGAGGGTCGGCGGACCGACCGCTTGACCTTGGCCGGGACGGTAGCGGGAACCGTCGCCACGCGGGATGACGCCGTGGGCGCGGCGCCCGCGGCCGGCGCGGGCGCTCCGTTCGAGGTGCTGTCGGACGTGTTCGAATTCACCGCCATGGGCGGCAAGGATAGCCTCAGCCGCCGAAGAAGGACGCGTCGACGGTCGCGGTCAGGGTCGCGCCATTCGCGCGCAGGGTGATCCCCGTCAGGCGCAGCGGCTGGGTGGGGCCGGGTCGCAAGATGTCGATCGGGCCGCTGAAGCCGGCCGGGGACGTCGTGACGAGCACGAGCCCGCCCCCCTTGTCCACGACCAGTCGGCCGCGCACGTTCAGCCCCGACGTGGAAACCGTGACCTTGTCGGGCGCCGTGATCGTGACCTTCGTTCGGGCGGGACCGAGCTGCCCTTCGACCGCGGCGCTCGCGAGGGCCTGGACATCCTTGAGGCTGAGCGTGACGATCGCCCGCAGGTCGGAGCTCGGACCGCTGAGGCCGACCGAGCTGATGTTCGCCGTCGAACCGAGCTCGGTCGGGACCTGGACGGCGGTGAGCGTCCCGTCGACCGAATCGGCCTGCCGGCCCATGAGCCCGACCCCGCCGAGGGTCAGGTCGACGCCGCCGATGGTCAGGCCGGCGAACGTCGCGCTCGTGGCCTCGAGGCGGACCTTGTCCGCGCGGAGGGTCAGCAGCTCGATCGGCGGGTCGGCGATGACCGTGACCTTCTTGTCGGCACTCTCGAACCCTGCCGTGCCGAGCCCGGCCGACACGAGCCCGGCGGCGACGACCGGGGCGAACGTCCAGGTGGCCACGAGGACGATCGCGATGAGGGCGAAGAACCAGGTGAGACAGCCGCGCATCGGTCAGCTCCCTTCGTAGCCGCGATCGGCGAGGGCGGCCAGCGCGGCCGCACGCTCGTCCCACGGCGTCGGCCCGTCGGGGCCGATGATCGTGTGTTCGTGGCCCTTGCCGGCGAGCAGGACGATGTCGCCGGGCCTGGCCCGTTCCATCGCCGCTCCGATGGCCGTGCGTCGATCCGCGATGACGAGGAGGTCACGTTCGCGCCGGAGACCGGCGGTCTCGGCCGCGCGGGCGATCTCGTCCAGGATCGCCTCTCGGTCCTCGCCGCGCGGGTCCTCGTCCGTGACGATCACCAGCCGGCTGCGCTCGGCGGCGAGGCGACCCATCACGGCCCGCTTCGCCGTGTCGCGCTCGCCCGCCGACCCGAAGACCGCGATCAGCCCGCCGCCCCGGGCCGCGGCCACCGGAGCCAGCAGATCCAGGACGCCACCGAGCGAGGCCGGGGTGTGGGCGTAATCCACGATGACGCCGAACGGCTGGCCGGCGTCGATCCGTTCCATCCGGCCCGGCACGCCGGCCATCGTCTCGAGCCCCTGGCGTATCGCGGCGGGATCCAGGTCCCAGGCCTCACCGAGAGCGACGACCGCGAGGGCGTTGTGAACGTTGAAGCGGCCGGCGAGGCGAAGCTCCAGCTCGGCTTCACCGGCGGGCGTGGCATACCGGATGCGAAGCCCGCTGGCGTCCTCGACCACCCGGGTGGCGTGGACGGCGGCCGACGGATCGGCGCCATACGTGATCAACCGGGCGCCGGATTCGCGGACGACGGCCTCGAACAGGGGCGCGCTCGGGTCGTCCCGGTTGACGATCCCTACCCGGGGCCGGCGCGGATCCCGGCCGGCGCCCGGGGCCGCCAGGCGCTCGAACAGCGAAAGCTTGGCCGCCCGATAGGCCTCGAACGTCCCGTGCAGCTCGAGATGCTCGTGGGTGACGTTGGTCAGGATCGCCGCGTCGTAGGCGACGTCGGCCACGCGCTCCAGCGCCAGTCCGTGGGACGTCGTCTCGACCACCGCGGCCGTGTTCCCGCCGGCGACCATCGCCCGCAGGAGCGCCTGGAGCTCCGGTGCGCCCGGGGTCGTGATGTGCTCGGCGTTCGCTTCGCGGAGCGGGCCCACCTTCGCGTCGATGGTCCCGATGAGCCCGGTCGACAGGCCGGCCAATTCGAGCGCGGCGACCGCCAGGAACGAGGTCGTGGTCTTGCCATCGGTGCCGGTGACGCCCACGACCGCCAGCTCACGGCTCGGGTCGCCGTACCACCAGGCGGCGGCCGCCGCGAGGGCGCGAGCGGCCCGGCCAACGACGATCTGGGCGAGCGCGGCGTCGGGGACCGGCCGCTCCACGATCGCTGCCGCCGCCCCGGCGGCTGCGGCGGCCGCCACGAAGTCGTGCCCGTCGACGTGCTCGCCCGGGACCGCCACGAACAGGGCGCCCGGCGCGACGCTGCGCGAGTCGGCCGTGACCCCGCGGACGAGGATGCCCGCGAGCGCCGTCGGACCGATCGCCCGGCCGTCCTGGCGCGCGCCGCGGAGACCGGCATCGCCCAGGGTGGCCAGCCGGTCGATGAGCGTCGCCAGCGGCCGTGGAGCGCTCGGTTCGCTCGCGGCGAGCGCCTCGGCGATGGTCGATGGCGCCTGCCCCGGCCCCGGCGTCGTCATCGGATCCGCCTCGCGAGGGTGGCCAGCCTGCCCGTCACGCGCCCGGCTCCGTAGCGCCAGGGTCGGGCGACCCACTCGTGATTGCCGACCTGGTCGACCCACTCCGCCCCGAACGACCGCTTGAAGGCATAGAGGCCGTACATCGGCTCGCCCTCGAGCGGGATCCTCCGCGCACCGGCGACATCCACCCCGCCGAAGTCCATCTCGGTCAGTCCTTCGCGCAGGGCGATCCCGATGGCGTGCCACAGGAGGAGCCGGACGACCCCCGGGTACTGGCGCCGGACCTCGACCCGGTCGGCGGAGTGCGAGTAGGTCAGCCGCCCACCGTGCCGGTAGAAGGTCGCGCCGCCCAGGACGGCGCCCACCGGGTCCCGGACCTCGAGGTAGACGAGGTGGCCGGCCGCCAGGGCGTCCAGCGACCAGTCCACGAACGGCTCGCGCGGTCCGAGACGGAACTGGCGCCGGGTCGCCGCCGCCGCGAGGAGGTCGTACAGCTGCTCGAACGCGCGGCGGGTGCCGACCTCCTCCACCGTGAGGCCCGCCTTCTCGGCGCCCCGGATGAGCTGCCGCAGCGTCGCCTGGAACCCGTCGAAGAGCGCCTTCTCGTCCGTGCCCGGTGGCAGGAGCAGGCGCATCCGGTGACGGGATGAGCGCGCCTCTTCGATCGGCCGGAAACCGTCACGCTCGATGAGGGCCCCGTAGCCACTCGCGGTCCCGATCTCCGCGTCCGAGGAAACGACGTCCACGCCCAGCGACGCGAGATGGTCCGCCACCGCCCGCAGCCGCTCGGCGGTCCGCTCGACGGGCTCGCCGGCGCTGATCGGACCGTGCGAGATGTAGGCTCCGGCACCGCCGACGAGCGGCCACGGCCGTTCGAGCGACAGGGCTCGGAACCCGTCCTCGAAGACCAGCTGACGGGGCCGCCAGCCCAGGCGTGCCCGATGGCGGGCCCAGGCGAGCGACTGCTCCACGTCGCCGCCGGGCGCCTCGACCGTCCTGGCGTCCCAGTCCAGGAGCTCGTCCGGGGTGGCCTCGTGCAGGCGCCCGGTCACGGCCGGCCCCCGGTCACGGGTGCGGCGGATCCGTCCGGTTCCGGCCGGCGATCGGCCGAGCGTCGGGAGCGCAGCGTCGCGAGCCGGTCGCTCGCGGCCGTCCCCAGCCGGTAGGCGGTCGTCCCGAGCGGGTCGATGGCCAACTCCCAGCCGCCGATGTAGGCGATCTCGCGGCCGCCGAACCCCGCCTTGAACTGGCGGATGCCCGGATGGACGAGGCCCCACATGTCGTAGGCGGTGGCGCCCGCTTCACGCGAGCTGCGGATCGCCTCCCACTTGACGAGGTAGTTGGCCCGCGACCGTGCGCCGGCGGAGGTCATCCCGCCGTACGGCTCCACGACCCGATCGCCCCAGCGCACGAGCATGAGCGCGGCCTGCGGTTCCCCGTCCGGACCCAGCGCGAGCAGCAGGCGCGCCCGGCCGGACGGCCGGAACGCGTCCCAGATGTCCCGATAGGCCGACGCCGCCCGGATCCGCGTCCCGGCCCGACGGGCCGTTTCGGTCAGGATCGCGTGGAACGCCGGGAGTCGGTCCTCCCCGGCCTCGCTGACCGTGACGCCGCCGGAACGGGCCTTGTTGACGTACTGGCGCCATTTCGTGCGCAGGTCCGACCAGAGCGCTGTCTCGTCCGCCCGGAGGTCCACGACCCGGCTCACGGAAGGCTGGATCGATGGGGCGACCCGCCAGCCGGCCTTCACCAGCGCGGCGCGCAGGCCCCCGCCGGGGTCGAGCTCGCCATCGGCCTCGATCTCGGGATCGATGCGCACCTGGGCGACCCGCTCACCCCAGCGAGTCGCGCGGAGCGCCTCGGACCAGGCCCCGACCGTCGAGGCGTCCCAGGTCGACGAGATCGGGCCGCGCGGAGCGTACCCGAACGACCACGGCACGAGGCGCGGCCTGCGCAGGAGCACCTGGCCACCGATCGTGGCACCCGTGGCTGTCGTCGCGACCACCCGCCGGGCGCGCCAGCCATTGGCCGCCTTGACGGCCGCCCAGGCGCTCGCCTGGAGGTACGTCGCGCGCGGATCGGCCTCCACGAACGCGTCCCAGGTCGCGGCGTCCCACCCGGCGCCGCTCGCGAGGACGGCGCTCACGTCGGATCCTCCGCGCGGCGGACGGCGGAGCGCGCCAGGGCCAGGACCGCGTCGAGCTCCCCGATGCGGAGGGTTCGCCCAAGGCCGAGGTAGGCGATGCCGCCCGCCGCGGTCGCGAGGACGAGCCCGGCCGCGACGCCCGCCTTGCCCGTTCCACCGGCGAGGCCCAGGACGCCCGTGACGACGACGGCCGCGACGGCCGCGCCCGCGAGCGCCGCCAGCCCGGCCGGCACGAGCGCCCGGACGATCGCGAGTGGCTCGAAGCCGGGGACACGACGGGCGAGCCGGATGGCCAGGAACGAGGCTTCCGCGACCGAGCCGAGCACGATCCCCAGGGCCACGCCGCGCAGCCCGAGCGCTCCGACGCTCGCCACGGCCACGATCGTGTTGATCGCCACGGCGAGCACCGCGGCGACGACCGGCGTCGTCGTATCGCGACCGGCGTAGAAGGCCCGGGCGAGGATCGCGATGAGCGATTCGGACGGCAGGGCGAGCAGGAGCACGAGGAGCGCGGTGGCCGTGCGATCGATCGCCACCTCGTCGAATCGTCCGTAGCCGAAGAGCACCTGGATCACCTGGACGTGCAGGACCATCCCCATCGCGGTCAGGGGCAGCATCACGAAGACGACCAGGCGCAGGCCGCGCGTGACGAGGTCGAGATAGCGGGCCGTATCGCCACGGGCGAGCTCCGCCGAGAGCGCGGGGAGGGCGACGACCCCCATGGACACGCCGATGACCCCGAACGGGATCTGGAAGACGTTGAACGCGATCGAAAACGCGGCCAGGGAACCGACGGGGAGGCCGGAGGCGAGCGCCCGCGCGACGATGAACGTCACCTGGCTCGCGCCGAGTCCCAGGGCCCGGGGCACCATGAGCAGGAGCGCGCTCCTGGCGTCCGGGTCGACGAGGTCGATCGCCGGGTGGTAGTGAAAGCCGATCCCGCGCAGCGGCGCAAGCTGGATCGCCACATGGCCGATCGCTCCGGCCACGACGCCGATCGCCAGGCCGGTCACGCCCATGGTCGGCGCGAGGAAGACCGCCCCGCCGATGATCGCCGCGTTGTAGACGAGCGGCGCCGCCGCCGACGCGGCGAACCGGCCGCTCGCGTTGAGGAGGCTCGTCGCGAGGGCGCCGAGGGCGAGGAAGATCGGGCTCGCGAGCATGACCCGGGTGAGCTCGACTGTCCGGTCGATGCGGCCCTGCGTCGAAGCCCGGCGTGATCACCGGGACGATGAATGGCGCGGCGAGCCACACGATCACGGCGAGCGCGAGGAGCAGAGCCATCATCAGGTTCGCCACCGTCGAGGCGACCCGCCAGGCCCGCTCGTCCTCGCCGCGAGCGCGCAGGCCGGCGACGACCGGGATGAGCGCGGAGCTCAGGGCGCCGGCGGCCACGAGCTGGAAGATGAAGTCGGGGATGCTGAACGCGGCGTAGAAGCTGTCCAGATCGGCGCCCGCCCCGAACGTCGTCCCGATGATCGCCAGGCGGATCCAGCCGAGGATCCGCGAGGCGAGGAACGCGGCGGTGACGATGAGGCCGGCGCGCGCGAGTGTCCGGCCGCTCGTCCTCCGGGTCACGCGGGCAGGTCGCCCGAGCCCGCCGTCGCTCGCGGGTGAGCGGCGCGATAGGCGGTCCGCAGCCGGGTCGGCGAGACGTGGGTGTAGATCTGGGTCGTCGCGAGGCTGCTGTGCCCCAGCAGTTCCTGGACGACCCGCAGGTCCGCCCCGCCGTCGAGGAGATGGGTCGCGAAGCTGTGGCGCAGCGTATGGGGCGAGACGCCGATCGGCAGCCCCGCCCGCCGGCGCAGCCGCTCCAGCCGGAAGCGCAGACCGCGAGCGCCGAGGGCCGTCCCGAGGTGGTTCAGGAAGAGCTCGCGTGGCTCCGCGTCCGTGGCCGTGGATCCGGGATCGTGCCGCGCGGTACGCCGGCGTCGCTCGAGCAGCGCCGGCCGACCGTCGGCCAGGTACTCGGCCAGGGCCGCGCGGGCGGGCCGGCCGAGCAGGCCGATCCGTTCCTTGCGCCCCTTGCCCATCACCCGGAGCTCCCCGCGCCCCAGGTCGAGGTCGGCCGCGGTCGCCGTGGCCAGCTCGCCGATCCGGAGCCCGGCGGCATAGGCCGTCTCCACGATCGCCCGATCGCGCAGGGCCAGGGCGGCCCGCAGGTCGTCGCCGGCCGTGGGCGCCGCCGGCGAGGCCCCGTCGGCGATCGCGTCGCCGTCGACCGCGGCGAGGAGTCGCTCGACCTGCTCGACCTCGAGCACCCTGGGCAGGCGGCGCGGCAGGCGGGGAGTCGCGAGCGCGCCCCACGGGTCGCCTGGCGCAAGGCCGGCCCGGGTCGCGAACCGGTAGAACGAGCGGAGCGCGGCGAGACGCTGCGCGACCGAGCTGCGCGCATGGCCATCGCTCAGGGTCGCGAGATAGGCCCGCAGGGCGACGCGGTCCGGAGCCTGCCAGTCGATGTGCCGCTCGTCGAGCCAGCCCAGGTACGCGCCCACGGCCGTGGCGTATGCCCGTCGGGTGTTGGGAGACGCGTCACGCGCCTCGAGCGCGGTCAGGAACCGGTCGAGCGCCGCTGGGCGGTCGATCGCGCTCGTCACGCCCCGGGGGTGCTCCGCGCGCGCTTCGTCCGACGGGTCGTCGACGCCCTGGCGGGCGCGGCACCGCTCCCCGCGGATCGTCGGCCCCCGGTCGAGCGGCCGATGGCCGCCGGCCGGCCTCGACGCGCGGGTTTCACCAGTGCCGCGGGGTCGGCCGGACCCCCGGACAGCTTCTCGCCGACGACCGGCGCCTCGGCCGGCAACGAGACGGAGGCCCCGCAGCGCAGGCAGATCGCCGCTCCGTCGGCCGACTTGGCGATCGGACCGTCATCGCTGTCGTGGACGGCACCGACCGGCTCCCGCGACGTCGTGAAGTCGCAGGCCGGATAGCGCGAGCAGCCCCAGAACAGGCTGTTCGTGCGGCGCGCGCGGCGGGTCGCGAGATGGCCCTCCCCGCACTGCGGGCAGGTGACGCTGAACGGCAGCTGGGCTGGCGGTTCGGGACCGGTCTTGTGGATGTACTTGCAGTCCGGATAGCGCGAGCAACCGGCGAACGGCCCGAACCGGCCGCGCCGGGTGACGAGGACGCCGCCGTCCGTGGCGTGGCACTCCGGGCACGGGTCGCCGGTCCCGGCGATGGGCGGCAACTCCTCCCCGGGGAGAGGCCGCGATTCCTTGTGCTCCGGGTAGAGCGAGCAGGCCAGGAACCGCCCGTTGCGTCCGAGCCGGATCACCATCGGATGGCCGAGGGAGCACAGTTCGTCCGATGCTTCGGTCGTGAAGTCCTTGCGCTTGAGCTCGCGCCGCTTCTCGTCGACGAGCTGCTTCAACGGCCCGTAGAACTCGCGCAGGAGCGGCACCCATGGGCGCTCGCCACTGGCGACCTCGTCGAGCCGCTCCTCCATCCGGGCGGTGAACGCGAGGTCCACGAACTCACCGAAGTGCTCGACCAGGAGATCCGTGACGATCTCGGCCACGATCTCGGGCCGGAGGCGCTTGTCGACGACCTTGACATACCCGCGATCGGTGATCGTCGAGATGGTCGCGGCGTAGGTCGATGGCCGGCCGATGCCGTGCTCCTCGAGCGCCTTGATGAGCGTCGCCTCCGTGTAGCGCGGCGGCGGTTCGGTGAAGTGCTGGGTCGGTCGGACCTCGTCCACGGTCGTGACGGCGCCGACGGCGAGGTCGGGCGCCGCGCGCTCCGCGTCGCGGTCCTCGGCCTCGTCGTCCCGGCCCTCCGTGTAGACCCGGCTGAACCCATCGAAGATCGTCCGAGTCGCCGTCGACCGGAGGCCGTACCGGCCGGCGCTCAGATCGATCGTCGAGGTCTCCATCTCCTTGGCGGCCATCTGCGATGCGATCGCGCGCTGCCAGATGAGCCGGTAGAGGCGCGCCTCGTCGGACTTGAGGAACGCGGCCATCGATTCCGGATCGCGCCGGAAGCTGGTCGGTCGGATCGACTCGTGGGCCTCCTGGGCGCCCTTCGCCTTCGTCTTGTACACGCGTCCCTTGGGCATCGTGTAGCGCGGCCCGTAGCGCTCGCCGATGACCTCGCGGGCCTCGCCCATGGCCACGCCCGCGATCGCGGTCGAGTCGGTGCGCATGTAGGTGATGAGCCCGGTCTGGCCGTCGGCCGTCTCCACGCCCTCGTACAGGCGCTGGGCGACCGACATGGTCCGCTTCGGGCTGAAGCCGAGCTTGCGGCTCGCCTCCTGCTGGAGGGTGCTCGTGGTGAACGGCGCTGCCGGGCTGCGGGTGACCGGCCGGGTGCCGGTCTTGTCGACGACCGGCGACGCGACGCGGAGCGCGGCCGCATGGGACTCGGCGCTCTCGCCTTCGGCGATCTCGGCGGGTTCGCCGTCGATCCGGACGAGGTCGGCCGTGAACGCGACGCCCTCGGCCGTCCGCAGGGCCACCTCGATCGTCCAGTACTCGCGGGCCACGAACCGGGCGATCTCGCGCTCGCGATCCACGACGATCCGGACGGCGACCGACTGGACCCGGCCGGCGGACAGGCCACCGCGCACCTTGCGCGAGAGCAGCGGGCTCAGCGTGTACCCCACGAGCCGGTCGACGATCCGGCGGGTCTGCTGGGCGTCGACGAGATTCGAGTCGATCTGGCGCGGGTTGGCGAACGCCTCGAGCACCGCGCCCCGGGTTATCTCGTTGAACGTGACCCGCTGGGTCCGCGCTGGATCCATCGCCGCCGCCTCGGCGACGTGCCAGGCGATCGCCTCCCCTTCGCGGTCGAGGTCCGTGGCGAGGTAGATCGCGTCCGCGCGCTTGGCCGCCTTGGCGATCTGGTCGACCTGCTTGCGACGGTCGTCGGGCACGACGTACTCCGGCGCGAAGTCGTGATCGACGTCCACGCCGAACTTGCCCTTGCCGGGGTTCTCCGGGAGGTCCCGGACGTGACCGTAGGAGGCAAGGACCGTGAAATCGGGGCCCAGGTACCGTTCGATCGTCTTCGCCTTGGCCGGCGACTCGACGATCACGAGATTGCGCGCCATCGCCGGGGAGTCTAGCACCCGACTCCTGCACGGCCGCTTGAGCGGGCCTCAGCCTCGGATCACCGCCGGCTCACCGCGAAGCGGTGCGCGCGAGGGCCGCCGACGGGTCAGACGTCGCGCACTCGCTTGAGGAAGTCCTCGTCGATCTCCGGTTCCTCCTCGACGACCGGCGCGGACCGGCCGTCCGCACGCGCCGCGACGGCGGGGCGATCGCTTTCCGGCCGTCCCATCCGGTCGAACCCCGCCATGGCCTTCGGCGGGATCTCGATGAACCGGACGAACTCCATCGGGAAGACGAACGTCGAGGCGATCTCGTCGATGAACACGGGGCGGTTCCCGTTCATCATCCGCAGGTTCGAGCAGATGATGAGGTTGTCACCCGGCTCGGGCAGCGCGTCGAGATCGACCAGCAGTGGTTGCTCGCTCTTGAGGTGCAGGACGGCGTCGCGGATCATGCCTGGCCGCCCTCAGGAGTGGTAGAAGTCGATGACGAGGCGGACCCGGCCGTGCGCGATCCAGACCCCGATCCCGCACTTCTTGTACGCGGGGTTCATCAGGTTCGCGTAGTGGCAGTACCCGCCGCACGGCTTCTCGGCCTGGAAGAAGAGGTGCGTCCCGAGCACCGACGCGAAGCCGTTGGGGGCCGACCGACAGCCGATGTTCTCGGCAGCCCAGCCGCTGTAGCCGGCCCGATGGAGTCGGTCCGTCGGCGTCCCGTTGATGAAGTGGTCGCAGGCACCGCCCGTCGCGAGGAGCTTGGCGTACGGTCGGGAGACCTTGTCCGACAGGCCGGCGTCGAGGACGATCGGTGGCGTCGAGAGCCCGCCGGGGCTGCTGCACGAACCCGATGACGTGACCCAGCCGCCGGTCCGGGTGCAGTTCATGAGCTTGAGGTAGTACTTCTCGACCGCGTACCAGCTGCCACTGCCGACCGTGCCGCCGTGCGAGATCGGCGTGGTCTTCGGCGGCGGCGCGCTCGACGCCGTCTTCTTGGCGGGCTTGCCCACCGTCGCCGTTGCGATCGTGACCTTGTCGAGCGGCACGCCGGTCGTCGACGTCGCGCCGACGCCCACGGTCATGACGATCTTCGCCCCGGCCGGCAAGACCTTCGACGGCAGGAACGCCATGACCGTGTCGTTCTCGCCCCACAGGAAGGTCCCCGCCAGCCGGACGCCGTTCGCCGTCGCGGACCAGGCGGCCTTCGTCGACTTGTGGTTCATCGGCTGGGTGAATCGGACGGACAGCCGGGCATCCCGGACGACGTCGGTGGTCCCGTTCCGTGGTCGGAAGCGGACGACCTGTGGGCCGCTCACCGGGGTCACGGTCAGCGCGTCGGGCGCCTCCACCGGCGCACCATCGACATCGACGATCGCTCCGTCGAGACTCGCCTGGTAGGCGACGTCCGGATCGAGCGGGGCGGACGGCGTGAACGTGAACGCGTCGCCGGCCTCGGGTCCGATCGCGGCGACCATGGTGCCCTTGATCGTGGGGGCGATGTGGAACGCGGCCTGGGCCGCCACGATGTCCACCGGACGATCGAACGAAACGGTGAACGCGGTCCCGACGGCGACGCCCGAGGCGAGCGGCGCCGTGGCCTCGATCTTCGCCTGCGTCGCCGCGCGGGTGACGAACGCGGCGTGCACGGGGGCACCGAGCCGGTGGCCCGACGCGTCCGCGGCCGCGGCGCCCACGGTGATCGAATAGAGCGTCGCCGGCGCCCACGTCGAGGCAGGACGGATCGTCACGGCTCTCGACGCGCTGTCCCATGAGAGCGCGACAGCCACGGCCGGGGTGACGGAGACCGCCGAGGCGACCGAGGCCCGGTCCATGGCCTGCGAGAAGGTCACGTCCAGGCCGGCATTCGGCGCGACGCCCGCCCGGACCACGGGCCCGAACGCCGTCGTGGCGACCGGAGCCGGGGTGGAGGCAGGGACCGCGACGGTCTGGCGCGGCGCGACGATCCCGAGGGCCCCGAGGCCGAGCACCGTGCCGACGCCGAGCGCCAGCGCCACCCGAAGCGCGATCGAGCGCCGCAGGACGACCGGAAGGTAGATGGGCAGCAGGATCGGGAGGGCCAGGACCGCGGCAGCGAGCTTTCGCAATAGACAGTCTCCTGGCGCGAGGCTGGGGCCTGTTGGCGTCCCGCGGCTGTCCGGCATGGGAGTCGGTGACAACTCCCGAGGGGTCCACCCGGCGCTTCACTCGGGAGCCTGACCCGGCGCGTACCCTACCACCGGCTTCGCGAGGCTGGCAAACACGGCCGGTGCCAGCGCGCCCCGTTCAGGCGACAGCCGCCCCGGCGAGCCTGCCGGCGAGCCGGTGCCTGCCGTAGGCGACCGTGACCAGCCCGCGCATCTCGAGGAGCGTCAACGCGCCGAGGATCGTGGCCACCGGTTGGCCCGTGGACCGGACGAGGTCGTCGGTCGTCGTGGCACCTCGAACGAGGGCGTTGACCAGTGCCCGCTCCACGAGGCCGAGCTCGACCTCCGCGGCCGTCCGCGGTCCCCGATCGGTCGCGCCGAGCAGGTCGAGGTCGCCGATCAGGTCCGGGATCGTGGCCACGATCTGGGCCACTCCCTCGTACTCGCGCAGGAACGCGAGGCAGCCGGCCGAGGTCTCGGCATCGATCGGGCCCGGGAGCAGGAAGCAGCCACGACCCTGCTCGAGGGCCCAGCTGGCGGTGATCAATGCACCGCTCTTGAGGGGCGCCTCGATGACGATCGTCGCGTCACTCAGGCCGCTGATCAGCCGGTTGCGGCGAGGGAATGTCCCCCTGGTGGCCCGGAGGTCCGGGTGGAACTCGGACACGATCGCGCCACCTCCATCGACGATCCCTTCGGCCAGTCCGGCGTGGGCGCGCGGGAAGAGCCGGGCATGCCCACTGCCGAGGACGGCGACGGTCGGAACGCCGGCCGCCACGCACGCGGCATGCGCGGCTCCGTCGATGCCCATGGCCAGGCCCGACACCACCGAGGCGCCGGAGTCGGCGAGCGCCGCCGCGACCCGCGCGGCCATGCGCCGTCCGAGCTCCGTGGGTCGCCGGGTGCCCACGACCGCGACCGCGTGCGCCTGGTCCAGCGCGGCCGGATCGCCGCGCACGAACAGGAGGTGCGGCGGCAATTCGATCGCGTACAGCCGTGGCGGGAAGAGCGGATCCTCCAGGGTGACGACCGAGACGCCGCTCTCGCGGACGCGACCCACGATGGCTGCCGGGTCCGCGGCGGCTGACACGATCCGATCGGCGACCGCGGCGTCGACGAACCGCCACGGGTCGACCGGGTCGATCAGCGCGGCCGTCCCGCCCGGCCGGCGGGCGACCTCGAGGACCGACCGGCCACTCCCGAACCGCCGGAGCAGGGAGCCGAAGGCGACCGGGCCCAGGCCGTCCACCGAGGCGAGGACGATCCAGGCGTCCCGCTCCTCGTCCATGCCCGGATACGCCGCTTCGAGCAGGGTCGTCGGCGCCATGACGCCCGGCGTGCCGACGCCGAGCATCAGGCCGCTCCGCGGCGGCTGACGCTGAGCGCCGGGTCGCGATAACGTGCCGCTTCGTCGAGGGCCGCCCCGTCCACCCGGTCCGCCGCGGCCAGATCGGCGATCGTGCGGGCGACCCGGAGCAGGCGTTCGGCGGCCCGGGCCGAGAGCTCCGCCGCCTCGGCGAGTTCGACGACCCGTGCCTCCGTCGCCCGATCGAGCCCGCAGGCAGCGCGCAGCGCCCGGCCGGAGACCCTCGCGTTCAGCCGCCCCGTCCGGGCCGCCTGGCGGTCGCGAGCCGCCGCGATCCGGGCGGCCACCGCCATGCTGCTCTCGGGTCGTGCCGACTCGCCGAGGAGAGCCGGTGGAACGCGCGGCATCGCCACCCACAGGTCGATCCGGTCGCGCAGGGGCCCCGAGACCCGCCCCGCGTAGCGCTCCGGGACACCCGTCCTGCAGGAGCAGCGCGGTGGATCCGTGCCTGCCATCCCACACGGGCACGGGTTCATCGCCGCGACCAGCTGGAAGTGCGCCGGGAACGACTCCGCCCGGCCGGCCCGGACGATCGCCACCCGGCCATCCTCGAGCGGCTGGCGGAGGGCCTCCAGCACGTCCCGGTCGAACTCGGGGAGCTCGTCCAGGAAGAGCACGCCGTGGTTCGCCATCGTCACTTCACCGGGCGTGAGCCGCGGCCCGCCGCCGACCATGCCGGCGTAGGAGATCGTGTGGTGGGGGGCACGGAAGGGAGGGCGGCGGACGAGGCCGGCGACCGGGTGCTCCGCCGCCACGGAGTCGACGATCGTCGCCGTCAACGCCTCTGCGTCGCCGAGCGGCGGAAGCAGCCCGGGGATCGTCCGGGCGAGCAGCGTCTTGCCCGCCCCCGGCGGACCGATGAGCAGCAGCCCGTGGCCCCCGGCGAGCGCGATCTCCAAGGCCCGCCGCGCCTCGACCTGGCCGCGGACGTCCGAGAGGTCCGGCACATCGGGCTCCGGCCCGAGCGACGATCGCTCATCCCCGCGGCCGGCCGCCAGGTCCGGGGCCGCCTCGACCCGTGCCGCGACGGTGGGCAGCCGGCGGCGTGACGCCGCGGACCGCAGGGCCTGCATGGCTTCGCCCAGGCCGGCGACGCCGATGGCCTCGATCCCCGCGACGAGTCGCGCCTCGGCGAGCGCGTCGGCCGGGACGATGACCCGCCGTACCCCGCGCCGAGCCAGGGCCGCCACCATCGGCAGCAGGCCCGGCACGGGACGGACCTCGCCGCCGAGCGACAGCTCCCCGACGAGCGCCCACCGCCCCGCGGCCCGTACCTGCTCCGACCCCAGCAGGATCGCGGCGGCGATACCCAGGTCGAGCGACGCCCCCCGCTTCGGCAGGTCCGCCGGCGCGAGATTGACCGTGATCCGGCGAGGCGGGTAGGTGAACCCGCAGTTCCGGATCGCGCCGCGGACCCGCTCGCGGGCCTCCTGGAGGGCCGTATCCGCCAGGCCGACGATCGAGAAGCCCGGCAGCCCGGGCGCGACGTCCACCTCGACCCGGACGACCCGGCCGTCGAGACCGTGGACGGTGGCGGAGAGCACGGTCGCAAGCACGATCCAGAGGCTACGGGCGCCCGCTCACCGCGGACTTATCTCGCGCTCACCCCGGACCCGCCGACGTCCCGGCCCGACTCGACCCGACTCGACCCTCAGCTCCGAGTGGTCGACGCCTCGAGCTGGCCGCCACCGACCGGGGCCAGCTTGTCAACGACACGTGCGAACTCGAGGAGCGACCGCCCCAGGAGGGAATCCGCCCGTGTGAACATGAACGGCGCGCCGCTGTTCAGGGCGCTGATCGCGCCGCGGTACTCGTTCACCACCTGGTGGTCGATCGTCCGTTTCAGGGCGCCCTCGGCGTTCTTCACGTTGATGCCGGTGAACGCGTTCGAACGGTTCAGCACCAGCCGGACCTTGTCGTGCTCGTAGCCCAGGTTCGAGATCGTCTCGAGGACGAGACGCACGTTCTTGAGGCAGGACAGGTCGGCGGTCATGACGACGAAGATCGACGTCGGCCAGGTCGAGGATCCGCAGGTTGATCTCATCGAGCTTCTTGTCGATGTCGATGAGGATGTAGTCGTAGGCCGTCCGGAGCTGGTCCAGGATGACCGGCATGTGATCCGAGGTCACGAGCTCGGCGGTCTCCGGCGACGGCGGCGCGAGGAGCAGGTCGACGCCCGAGTCGTGGCGGACGAGGATCTGCTGGATGAGGTCGATGTCGATCGACGGCGCGGTCACGACGTCGACGATGCTCCGCCGGTCCAGGCCCAGGTCCAGGAAGACCCGGTGGTCGCCGAACTGCAGGTTCCCGTCGACGAGGGCGACCTTGCGGCCGAGCTCGCGATGCAGGGCGATCGCCGCGTTGATCGCGATCGTCGTGGTGCCCACGCCACCCTTGGCGCCGTAGTAGACGTGGACCCGGCCCAAGGGTGGGCGCCCCACGAGCGCCTCGCTCGGCGCGAACCGGGCCAACAGGCTCTTGATCCGGGCGAGCAGCTCGGCCGTGTGGAACGGCTTGATGAGGTAGTCGTCCGCGCCCGCCCGCAGGCCGCGGACCTTCTGCTCCACCTCCCGCTCGGCGGTGAGCATGATGATCGGGACGTGGGCGGTGGGGCCTTCCTCGGACCGGATCTTGGCCGCCACCTGGTACCCGTCGAGCTTGGGCAGCATGATGTCGAGCAACATCAGGGCCGGACTCTCGGTCGACCACAGGCGGAACCCCTCTGCGCCGTCACCCGCGACGACGACCTGGTAGCCCTCCTGCTTGAGGGTGTACGCGAGCGTCCGCTGGACGTCCGGGTCGTCGTCCACCACGAGGATCTTGGCCGCCATCAGCTCCCCATCATCCTGTGATCGCGATCCCAGTGGTCGCGCCGGTGGGCCCGGCGAACCCGATTATAGGCACACCGCCAGAGCCGGCCCGCCGCGCCGGCGCCCTCAGGCACGCGCGCGATCCCGCAACGCGTCGAAAACGAGCTCACTCCAGCTCTCGAGCCGGTCCCGGACCGCCGCCACCTCGCTACCGGGCGCGAACGACCCGGACAGCTTGTCGACCTCGCGGACGGTCACCGTGCGGCCGGCGGCATCGGCCTCGTACACGACCCCGACATGGACGGTCCCCACGTCCGTCTCGTCGTCGTTGAGCAGGCCGACCGGCCGGAACTCCGGGACGAAGGCGGCGGCGAGCTCCTCGCGCCACTCGCGCTCGAGTCCGCCGGCGAGGTCGCGGTCACCCGGGTTGAGGTGTCCGCCCACCCCGATCGACCAGCGCTCGTGCAGCCGCACGTCGGCGCCGGCCCGCGTGCGACGCATGAGGAACCAGCGTTCGTCGTCGCGCAGTACGAGGTACGGGATCACCTGCTTCCAGGCCGGATCGACCTCCATCGCGGCCCGCGGCTCGAACCGGCCGTGCCGATCGATCGCGGCGATCGCTTCGGCCAGGGCGGCCGGGTCCGTTCGAAGGCCGCGCCAGGGTTCGGCGATCACGACATCGCGCGGGACGACCAGCACACGCTCGGGGGCTGCCCCGCTCACGAGGGCTCGTCGCCCATCCGCGCGAGCCGGTCTCGAGCGGCGCTGAACCGCTCGATGAGCGGCTCAGGGTCGACGGCGTCCGTCTCGAGGGCGTCGATCCAGGAGTCGAGGCTCGCACGCACCTCCCGCAGGCCCGCGGCGATCTCCGACGCATTGGTCGCCGCGATCCCCGCTCCCATCCGGGGCGAGCCGAGGGCGAGCCGGGTCATGCTCGCCCAGCCGCTCGAGGCGAGGGCGGCCTCGACCGTGCGATCGGGCCGCTCCGATCCGTCCGACGCGCCAAGGACGGCCTCCACGAGGGCGGCGGCAATGACGAGCGGCACATGGCTGATCGCCGCGACGGCGCGATCGTGCGTCGCGGCGTCGAGCCGCACCGGGCGCGCACCGCACGCGCGGGCGAGCGCGTCGACCCGCTCGGGGCCGCCGGTCGGCGATGTCGCGCCCGGAACGACGACCCAGGCGCGGCCGTGGAACAGATCCGCGCTCGAGGCGCCGAAGCCGGTCGCCTCCGCCCCCGCCATCGGATGGCCGCCCACGAACGGCAGGCGTGCCTCGACGGCCGCAGCCACGATCCGCGCCTTCGTGCTCGCCACGTCGGTCACCAGGGCGTCGGGCTCCAGTCGGTCGCGCAGCTCCCCGAGGAGCCAGATGAGATCCAGGCACTCGGTCGGGGGTGCGGCGAGGATGACGAGGTCGGCGCCGGCGACGGCCTCGGCGACACCGGCGGCGGCCGCATCGATAACGCCCGCTTCCACGGCCGCACGCGGCCCGACGGCCGTGGGCGACCAGGCGACGATCCGCTCGACGGGCATCGATCCGGCGCCGCCCGCCCGGAGCGCCCGGGCGATCGACCCGCCGACGAGACCCAGCCCGAGCAGTGCGATGCGCATCGGCCGATTATCGCGGGGCGCGGCGGTCCGCGGGACACAGGGTGATACGATCGGCCGAGCGTCCCGGTACGGCCGGGCCGCAAGGGAGGGAACTTGGCGCTCCGTTCCGGCGATCCGAAGCCGATCCGCGTCCTCCTCGTGGACGACCACCAGCTCCTGACCGGCGCCCTGGCCCGGATGATGGCCAGCGAGAGCGACATCTCCGTGGTGGGCATCGCGGCGACCGTCGCGGAGGCCAAGGCCATCGCCCGTGAGCGTCTCGACGTCGTGCTGATGGACTACCGACTGCCCGACGGCACCGGCGCCGAGGCGACCCGCCAGATCAAGGCGCGCTGGCCGGCCGCCCGGGTCGTGATGCTGACCGCGCTCAACGACGACGAGACGGTCCTCGAATCGATCCAGGCGGGAGCGGACGGCTACCTCACCAAGGACCGGGCGGTCGAAGACGTCGTGACGGCCGTTCGTGCCGCCCATGCCGGGGAGACGCTGCTCCCCCGCTCCGTCATCGTCGGGATCGCCCAGCGCGTGGCCGCCGCCCGGGATCGAGGCACCGAGCGGCGCCAGATCGACCCGCTCACGCCGCGCGAACTCGAAGTCCTCAAGGCCCTCACGGAAGGGCTGTCGACACCCGAGATCTGCGAGCGGCTGTACATCGCCCCGAACACGCTCCGGACGCACGTCCAGAACATCATGGGCAAGCTCCGCGTCCACTCGAAGCTCGAGGCGGTCGCGTTCGCCCTCCGCCATCGCCTGGTCGAACCCCCGCGCTCGGACGACACGCTCTACTAGCGCGACGCTCTGGTGGCGCGGTCGGCGATCCGTCTCCGGACTAGCGGGCGGACCAGCCCCCGGTCCGGTTCGACGTGTCTGTGTTCTTGCGCCGGCGGACCTTGCGCCGATCGTCCCCGCGACGCTCCTGCCCCTCCGGCGGGGCTCCGGCGACCTCGCCGCCCCGGCGGATGACCTCGCGGCGTTCCCGTTCGCGTCGTTCCAGGTTGAGGTTGGCACCGCAACGCGGGCAGCGGCGCTCCTCGGCGAAGAGCGATTGGAGGGGCACGACCGTGTAGATCTGGCGTCCACACGACCAGCAGGCGAGATGTGGCATCCGCCCCATCGTATCCGCGATCTGCCGAAGACGTCCCCTGAGCGCGACCCAGTGGTGCGCGGACGCCCCACACTCGGCTAGGCGATCATCCGGTCAGCGGCGCCTCGACGAGGGGCACATAGCGTGCCGGGCCGCCGCCGGTCTGGCTCTCGAACAGCACGATCGCGCCGGCTCGCCAGGTCGCACCGAAGTCTTCCGCCGCCGCCATCAACCGGCGCGCGAGCCGAGGGCCGGCCCGGACGCCGTCCGAGCGGGCGAGGGTGAGGTGGGCGCGGAAGGGTCGCTCCTCGTGGGACCAGCCCGCGCCGACGAGCTCCTCGTCCAGCCGGGCCGCAAGCCCGGCCAGCTCGTCGGCCCCCTCGGTCACCCCGAGCCAGAGCGCGCGTGGTCGTTCCGGGCTCGGGAACGCGCCGCCGCCGGCGAGGCGCACGTCGAACGGCGCGCTGGTCGCGGCGACCGTCCGGACGGCGGCGCCGACCGCGTCGACCCTGTCCTCGAGCGTGGGTCCGAGGAACCGGAGCGTGACGTGGAGGCCGTCGAGGCGCACCCAGCGGACGTCGTTGGAGCCGCGCCCGATCGGGCCCACCACCGCGGCGCCGTCCAGGGCGCGGACGCCTTCGACGAGGGCGGACACGGCCCGGACGGTCTCGGCCGGTACGGGCACCGCCACGAACAGCCGCTGGCCCGGTTCGGCGAGCCGCTGCCGCCAGCCGTCCGGACCGCCGGTCAATGCGGCTCGGTCGGCGCTGGGTGCTCCGCGACGAACGTCGCGCGATCCGCCAGCAGGACGCGGCGCGCCTCATCCGCCTCGCGCCAGCCGAGGACCTCGGTCTCCTTGGCCTCGAGCAGCTTGTACGTGTCGAAGAAGTGCTGGATCTCGATCAGCCGGTGGGGCCGGACCTGCTCGAGTCGCTCGACGTGGGCCTGATGCGGATCGCCGACCGCCACGCACAGGACTTTGAAGTCGTAGCCCATGTCGTCGCGCATCTCGAGCCCACCGATCGGTCGAGCCCAGACGCGGCAACCGGTGAAGGTGGGCTCGTCGATGAGCAGGAGCGCGTCCGTGTGGTCGCCGTCGCCTGCCCGCGTCCCCTCGACGAAGCCGTAGTCGAAGTTGTAGTAGACCGCGGAGCTCAGGACGCGATCGAGCCGGAAGACGCCGGCCTTCTCGTCGTACTCGTACTTGTTGCGGCTACCGCGCGGGATCTCGACGACGACCTCGACGACATCCGGGAACGGCATGCGCGCGGACGGACTCACCCGCGCAGCGTAGCGTCATGGCGCCCGAGGCGCCGCCGCGACCTACGCGTCGTTGTAGAGCCGCTCCTCGATGAGCTTCTCCTGGACGGTTCGACCGTTCGGGTCGAAGCAGGAGAACTCGAAGTGCTTCTCGTACTCGAGGTCGACGTTGTCCTGGCCGCCGCGGTTCTTCTCGACCGAGATCACGACCCAGTCGCGGAACCGCTGTGCCTGGTACGGATTGAACTCGATGTTGACCTTCGCGACGATGTTGTACTTCTCGTTGAGGATCAGGATGATGTCGGCCTCGTAGTTGATGGCCGAGCTGCCGCGCAGGTGGTGGTTACGCAGGCGGGCCGCCTTGAGGCCTTCCTTGTCGGCCGCCACGATCGCGATCATCGGCACTTCCTCGGACAGCGCGATGTCCTTGAGGCCGTTGACGACGAACGTCACCTTCTCCGACTCGGTCTGGGGCTCGGGGATGACCGGGACCTTCTGGAGGTAGTCGACGACGACGAACAGGCGCCGGTCACCCGAGAGCACCTTGTGCTGGCGGATGAGGTTCCGGACGTTGTCGACCGTGCTCACGGTCTGGGTGCCGCGCATGAGGAACAGGTTCTGGCCGTAACGCGCGATCCGGTCGAGGGACGGCCGCAGGCGCGGGTTGTTGGCGAGCTGCGGAGCGCCCGAACCGTCGGCCATCCAGCTCCCGAGGATCTCCTTGCGGACGTCCTGGATCTTGATCGCGCCGGTCTTGTGGGGCAGGTGCGCGAGCGCCGACTCCATCGCGATGAGCCGGTTGAGGAGGTACTGCTCCTCGTGCTCGTAGCAGATGTACAGGACGTTGGCCTGACCGCCCGAGGCCACGTTGCGGGCCATCTGGAGGGCCATCGTGGTCTTGCCGGTGCCCTGGGCGCCGCCGATGAGCATCAGCTCGCCGGCTCGCAATCCCGTGCCGATCGTCTTGTCGAGGGGCGTGAAGCCGAGCGGGACCGGCTGGTACTCGCCGATGTTGCCGGAGGTGACGTGGTCGTTGAGGTCGACGAGGACGTCGAGCGCCGACCGGGGCGCCATGCTCCCGTTCGCGGTGTCGAGGCGCCAGGCGCCCTTCGGTGTCGCTGTCTCTTCAGCCTGGTCGATGCTCACGCGGGCGATCCCTCCGGTCGGTTACGTGCCGGCATCGTAGCACCGGCTCAGGACCCACCCGAATGGTGCCTCGTCGCACCATGGCGCGCGACTAACCGTTCGTACCTGCCGTACCTGCGACTTTCGGACGACTGCGATCAGGCGTCGAGCGCGGCCAGCTCGTCCCAGTAGCGCGCCATGGTCCGGACACCCGACTCGAAGTTGGCCATGTCCATCCACTCGTTCGGGGCGTGGAAGTTGCCGTCCGGCGGGGTGAAGCCCATGACCACGACCGGGAGGTGGAGGAGCTCCTCGAACGTCGCCACGAACGGGATGGAACCGCCTTCGTAGACGTACAGCGGCGGCCGGCCGAACTCGGCCTCCAGGGCCCGGGCCAGCGCCTGCGCGGCCGGGAGCTCGGCCGAGGTGAGGGTCGGCCGGCCGCTCCCGAGATCCGTGACCTCGACCGTGACACCCGGAGGCGCGACCTTGAGCACGTGGTCGCGGAACTGCTCGAAGATCCGG
The DNA here is from genome assembly GCA_963719285.1 of uncultured Chloroflexia bacterium. Lineage (GTDB taxonomy): Bacteria > Chloroflexota > Limnocylindria > Limnocylindrales > CSP1-4 > C-114. Next base: position 345,093 of record CAVRBO010000001.1, on the reverse strand, counting down.
TCCGGGTCCTGGGCGGCCACGAGCCGGCAGCTGACCTTGGCGTGGGCGCGACCCGGGATGATCGTCTTCGTCCCGTCGCCCTGGAAGCCGCCCCAGATGCCGTTCACGTCGAGCGTGGGTCGGCCGGCCTTGCGCTCGAGCGTCGTGTAGCCGGGCTCGCCGACGAACGTGGCCACACCGAGCCCGGCGCGGGCGGCCGCCTCGTCGTACGGCAGCGCGGCGAAGGCCGCCCGGGCGGCCGCGTCGAGCGGCACGACATCGTCGTAGAAGCCGGGGATGGCGATCGTGCCGTCGGCGTCCTTGAGCGCCGCGACGATCCGGGCCAGCGCGTTGACCGGGTTCTCGACGATCCCGCCGTACACGCCGGAGTGGACGTCCTGGAACGGCCCGGTGACGTCGATCTGGGCATACATGATCCCGCGCAAGCCGATCGTGATGGCCGGCAGGTTGCCGGCGAAGAAGCCGCTGTCGCAGATGAGGGCGACATCGCCACCCAGGCGCTGGGTGTTCGCCGCGAGCCACGGCTCGAGATGGGCCGAGGTGGACTCCTCCTCGCCCTCGAACACGAAGCGCAGGTTGATCGGCAGGCGGCCACGCGTCGCAAGGACGGCCTCGGCCGCCTGGATCAGGATCGCGCAGCTGCTCTTGTCGTCGCTCGCGCCCCGGGCGAAGACCTTGTCGCCGTCCACGACGGGTTCGAACGGTGGGCGTCGCCACTCGTCGAGCGGATCGACCGGCTGGACGTCGTAATGGGCATAGGCGACCGCGGTGGGGGTGCCCTCCGCGTGGAGCCAGTCGGCGTAGACGATCGGGTGGCCGCCGGTCTCGGCGACCTCGACGTGTTCGAGGCCGGCCGCGCGCATGTGGTCGGCCAGCCACTCCGCCGCCCGGCGGCAGTCCGCGGCATGGTCCGGGAGTCCCGAGATGCTCGGGATGCGCAGCAGCTCGAGGTACTCCGCCAGCCGGCGCTCCCGGGTCGAGCCGAGGAGCGCGTCCAGGTCCATCGCGGGCGTGGCGGTCATGGTCCCTCCAACGGTCGACGGCGGGCCTGTGGCCCGCCGTCGGATAGCTGTCTTGGGTGCGTCGAGGATCAGGCGGGGCTGGGAGCCGGGGCCGGCGACGTTCCGGGCGATGCACCCGGCTTGTCCGGCGACGGAGCGGCCTTGCCGGTCGGCAGGATCGGCGTTCCGCCGTGGGTATTCTCCTTCGGCGGCAGGTCGGCGAAGAGCGTCTCGAACGCGTCGCTGTCGACGGTCTCCTCGGCGACGAGCTTCTCGGCCAGTGTCTGGAGGCGGTCGCGGTTCGTGACGAGCACGTCCATCGCCCGTGAGTAGCCCCGGTCGATGATCGCCCGGACCTCTTCGTCGATCTGGCGGGCGATGTCGTCGCTGTAGTTGCGCTGCTCGCCGATCTCGCGGCCGAGGAACACGAGCTCGTCGCGCTTCCCGAAGGCGAGCGGGCCGAGCTTGTCGCTCATCCCGAACTCGGTGACCATGCGCCGGGCGAGGTCGGTCGCCTTCTCGATGTCGTTGCTCGCACCGGTCGTCGTGTCGCCGAAGACGAGGCGCTCGGCCGCGTTCCCGCCGAGCAGGCCCGCGATCTTGTCCTCGAACTCTGTCTTGCTCTGGAGGTACCGATCCTCGTGGGGCAGGGCCATCGTGTAGCCGAGGGCCATGCCGCGGCTGATGATCGTGACCTTCTGGACCGGATCGCACTTCGGCAGGATCCGCTGGACGACGGCATGACCGCCTTCGTGGAAGGCGATGATCGCCTTCTCCGCGTCGCTGATGACCCGGCTCTTGCGCTCGGGCCCTGCGACGATGCGTTCCAGGGCCTCCTGGAACTCCGAGGTCATGATCGTCTTCTTGTTGCGTCGCGCGGCGAGGATCGCCGCCTCGTTGACGAGGTTGGCGAGATCCGCACCGGAGAAGCCGGGCGACTGGCGGGCGATGCCCTCGATGTCGATGGTCTTGTCGAGCGGCTTGCCCTTGGTGTGGACCTTGAGGATCGCCGTGCGTCCCTTCATGTCCGGGCGGTCGAGGATGACCTGGCGGTCGAACCGGCCGGGCCGCAGGAGGGCCGGATCCAGGACGTCCGGGCGGTTTGTCGCGGCGACCACGATCACGTTCGTGTTCGTGTCGAAGCCGTCCATCTCGACGAGGATCTGGTTGAGCGTCTGCTCGCGCTCGTCGTGGCTGCCGCCCAGGCCGGCGCCGCGCTGGCGACCGACCGCGTCGATCTCGTCGACGAAGACGATGCACGGAGAGTTGCGCTTGGCCTGGTCGAACAGGTCGCGGACCCGGCTGGCGCCGACGCCCACGAACATCTCGACGAACTCCGAGCCGGAGATGCTGAAGAACGGCACGCCCGCCTCACCGGCGACCGCGCGGGCCATGAGCGTCTTGCCGGTACCCGGAGGCCCCACGAGCAGGACGCCGCGCGGGATGCGTGCCCCGAGCGAGTTGAACTTCTCCGGATACTTGAGGAACTCCACGACTTCCTGGAGCTCCGTCTTGGCCTCGTCCACGCCGGCCACGTCCGCGAATGTCACGACGGTCTTGTTGCCGAGGAACATCCGGGCCCGGCTCTTGCCGAAGCTGAGGGCCTGGTTATTGGTGCCCTGGGCCTGGCGCATCATGAAGATGATGAAGCCGACGATGACCACGATCGGCAGCACGGCCGTCAGGACGAGACCGAGCCACGAGTTGTCGGGGGCCTTGACCGCCTCGAAGGCCGGCGGCGCCTTGCCGGTCGACTGGGCGGCCGCCGAGACGTCCGTCCAGACCTGGGTGAGGACCGTCGGGACGATGACCGTATAGGCGCCCGGGGTGTTCTTGTTGACGGTGAGGACCTGGTCCTGCTGGGTGACGGACGTGACGGACCCGGCCGAGACATCCGCGAGGAACTGCGAGTACGGCTTGGCGTTGCCGTTGCCGTTCGGGCTGATCAGAACGGCGGCGAGGAGCGCAACGGTGCCCACGACGAGCACGAGCATGACGATGCCGTTGCGAAAGAACTTGGCATTCAAGGAACGGAGCCTCCGGATGCGCGAGACCCGCCGATCGGGCGGGGCGCTCGTGGTCGAGTATAGCGCTGCGGGTCGGCGCGACCCCTTGGACGACGCCCCGCCCACCCCTGACGTTGCATACGCGTCGGGGACGAAGGTGGATCGGCCGGTCGTTCCCGAGCGCCCTCGCGGCGGCCGGTCAGCGGCGGCGACCGAACAGCGTGCCCATCACTCCGCGCAGGAGCGTCGTCCCTACCTGGGTGATCTCGCGCTCGCGTTGGAGCTTCGCCCGGTTGGCCGCCGCCCGGGCTGACGCCTCACGCCGAGCCTGGTCCCGACCGGAACGTTCGGCATCGCGCTGCAAGCGGGCCATCTCGCGCTGGAGTTCGCGCGCCTGGGCGGGCGAGCCCGCCTGGCCGGTCGGCCCGTAACCCACCGGCGGATACCCGCCCCCGACCGGCGGGGCCGAGGCCGCCTGCGCCGCGGCCGCCTGGGCCGCCTGCATCGTCGCCTGGGCCGCGGCGAGGCGGGCCGTGATGATCTCGTGCGCACTCTGGGGATCGATCGCCTGGGCGTACTTGGCGTGGAGCGCGCCCCCCTGGACGCGCAGCTGGATCTGGTCGGGCGGCAGCGCCGCCATGAGCGAATCGGGCGCGACGATCCGGGTCGGGGCGAGCGCGGTCGGCACCCCGTTGGGTGCCAGGACGGTGACGAGGGCCTCGCCGATGCCAAGCGACGTGAGCCGTTCGCCGGTGTCGAAGAACGTCGTCATCGGGAACGTCCGGACCGTCTTCTTGAGCTTGTCCGAATCGTCCGGCGTGAAGACCCGCAGCGCGTGCTGGATACGGTTCCCCAGCTGGGCCAGGACCGACGACGGCACATCGGTCGGTGTCTGGGTGATGAAGTAGACGCCGACGCCCTTCGAGCGGATCAGCCGGACGGTCTGCTCGATCTGGTTCAGCAGGGCGTCCGACGCGTCATCGAAGAGCAGGTGGGCCTCGTCGAAGAAGAAACACAGCTTGGGCTTCGCCAGGTCGCCCACCTCGGGCAGGGCGTGATACAGCTGGGCCAGGATCCAGAGCATGAACGTGCTGAACAGGGCCGGCTTGTCCATGACGTCGGCGAGCTCGAGCACGTTGACGATTCCCGTCCCGTCGGGCATCAGTCGCATGAGGTCGTCGACGTCGAACTCGGGCTCGCCGAAGAACACCTCGGCGCCCTGCTGCTCGAGGGTGATGATCGACCGCTGGATGACGCCCAGGGTCGCCGGCGAGATGCCGCCGTAATCGGCCAGTGCCTCCTTCGCGTCGTCGCTGCCGAGGTACTTCAGGGTCGTCGTGAGGTCCCTGAGATCGAGCAGCGCCAGCTGGTTGTCGTCGCAGTACTTGAAGACGAGGCTCAGGACGCTCGTCTGGGTGTCGTTCAGGTCGAGGACCCGCGCCAGCAGCAGCGGACCGAAGGAGTGGACCGACGCGCGGATCTGGGTCCCGAGCTGCCCGGTCAGGGACAGGAACTCGACCGGGTGGCCGCTCGGCACGAAGGCCATCCGGAGGTCAGCGGCGCGCTGCTGGATCTTGGGATTCGTGGCGTCGCCAGGCAGGGCGATGCCGCTGACGTCGCCCTTGATGTCGTTGATGAAGCACGACACCCCGGCCAGTGAGAGCTGGCCGGCGATCGCCTGGAGGGTCTTGGTCTTGCCGGTACCGGTCGCGCCCGCGATGAGGCCGTGCCGGTTGAGCACGGACAGGGCGACCTGCACCCGCACGTCGGGATAGACGTTCGTCCCTTCGATCGGGCTGCCCAGGACGACGGCCGGTTCGTTGAGCTCGTACGCGCCGGCCATCGCGTCCTTGAACGTTCCGGTCATCGGATCTCCTCGCTGGATGCCGCACGCTGGCGCGTCCTCGGATCGGGCGGGAGGACCAAGGGGTTGGTAGCGGAGGGCGGATTTGAACCACCGACCAAGGGCTTATGAGTCCCCTGCTCTACCACTGAGCTACTCCGCCGCCGATGCCAAGCTTACCGAGGGTGATCCGGAGCGGCAACCGAGGTCTCCCGAGCACATGACTATCGAACAGCACATGAGTGTTTCCGGCCAGGCCAAGAAGGGCCAGGCGGCGGACATTCGCTCGCGAGCCGAGGTCGTGGTCTCAGGTAAAGAACGACATCTTGAGACCGGTGCCCCCGCGTGATCAGCGGGTCGGCACACCGGCTGGGGTGGCCACCAACCGGACCTCGGTGCGCGTCAGAGCTGCGTCAAGGCGGGCCAGGAACGGCGTCGCCCCGAGCCGGGCCAGCGTCTCTCCAGCAGCCACACCGGCCGCCCGTACGCGGGGTTCGGTCGGGTCGAGCAGGGTGGCCATCTCCACGCCCGTGATCGCCCCGTCGAAGGGCATCCCGAGCTCGTTCCAAGCCGCGATGGTCTGTGCGTAGAGATCGATGGCGATCGCATCGCGGCCCTCGAGCGCCGCGATGCCGGCGTCGATCTCCCGCAGGCGGGCGTCGGCGGCGGCCCCCCGCCGGCCCACCGCCGCCAGCGCGTCGCGATCCTCGCTGGCCGCCCGCAGGTCAGCGGCAAAGAGGGCATACCGGCCGGCCCACGCGAGCGCCACGGCGGCGCGTGACTTGTCGACGCGCACGGCACCGAGCACTTCGGCGCGAGCCTGGCCATAGTCGGCGGCTGCGAAAGCCCACATGCCCCGGACGATGCCGACGAACGCGACGAACTGCGGGTCCTTCACCCGGTGCAGGTCGTCCTCCAGCTCCGCCATTATCGCGTCGACCGGATCGCCGCGCATGCAGTGATGGAGGACTGCGGCACCGACGAGCCAGGCCCGGCCCGCCGGATCGGGGTCCATGGCCAGCTCGGCGTCGATCTCGGCCAGGGCCAGGTCAGACTCGCCGGTGAACGCCGCGGTCCCGGCGAGGTTGGTGACGAGGTTCGGGATCTTCCCGCGCTGCCCGAGCCGGCGAGCGTCGCGCAGGGCTTCCCGAATGACCTTCATGGCGACCACCGGCTCTCGCGAACTCGCGAAGTAGTTCACGTTGATGCGCCCGCGCAACGCGGTCGCGAACAACCCGCGCTGGTCGGCCAGCCGCACGCCGGCATCGAGGACGCCCATGCCCTCGTAGACCCGACCGACAGAGGCCAGGGCCGACCCTTTGGTGATCAGGGTGTCGGCGATCACGGCCGCGAGGTCCAGGCGCTCCGCCGACTCGAGGACGCGATCCGCGACCACCAGGCTCTCGATTTCACCTCGCATCAGGAAGAGCGCGCGGGCCAGTTGACCGTTGAGGGCGACGACGCCCGGATCGGAAGGCATGTCGGCGAACTCCGCCGCCAAGCCCTCGACCTCCTCGACTAGTTCGTCGCTCACGTGGACATCCAGCAGGACGCCCGCCAGCGCCGCGCTGACGCGGGCGGCGGCGGATCGGTCACCCGCACCCAGGCGCATCGCGAGCGCTTGCCGCAGCGCCTGCTCCGCCCGGTCCGGTCGGCCGGCGTCCCCAGAATGCTCGCCGATCCGCTCCAGCAGTTCGGCCCGCTCCCCCTCATCGTGCGCCACGGCCATGGCCTGGTCGAGGAACGCGGCGGCCTGTTCGTGGGCGCCGAGGGCGGCCGCCCGCTCGGCCGCGGCGCTCAGGGCGATCCGCGCCTGCCCCTCGAGGGCCCCCGCTTCCGCGCCAGGGGAAGCGCTGGCGAAGGCCGTCAGGTAATGCCCGGCCAGCGCGCCCGCTAGCTCGTCCGAGCCCAGCGACTCCAGGTAGCGGGCCGCTGCCAGGTGCCTGGTCTTGCGGGCGGGCTTGCTCAGCGTGTTGTAGGCCACCTCGCGGATGAGGGCCTGGACGAAGGCGTACTGGCCCCGCTCGGGACTGCGAGCATCGGCCGTCAGCGTCAGCAGCTCGGCCCGGACAAGGCGTGTCAGGCAGGGCTCGAGCTCGACCTCCTCCGTGCCCGACACGGCGGCCAGGCCGGCGAGCGTGAAGCTCTGCCCGTATGCGGCGGCATCCTGGATGAGGGCGCGATCGGCCGGGGCGAGGCTGTCGAGGCGCGAGCCGATGAGCGCCGTGAGGGTCTCGGGCACGGCGAGTCCCGTGAGGTCGCCGGTCGGCTGGTAGGCGTTGCCCTCCAGGACCAGTCTGTTCTCCGCCAGGAGCATGCGCACCGTCTCGACCGCGTACAGCGGGACGCCGTCGGCGCGGGCCACGATGGCCTGGACCGCCCGTTCCGGCAGGCCAGGGACCAGGCCGGCGAGGAGGGCGCGCATGGCCGGTTCGGGCAGCGGCTCCAGGTTGACGTTGACGAAGTTGCGTTTGCCCGCACCCCATGCCGGTCGCTTGTCGAGGAGCTCGGGGCGCGAAAGCGTAACGACGTAGATGGGGACGGTCCGACTCCACTCCAGCAGGTGGTCCACGAAGTCGAGCAAGCCCGGGTCGGCGTAGTGGTAGTCCTCGAAGACCATGACCACGGGCGCCTTGGCGGCGAGCCGCTCGAAGAACGTGCGCCACGCGCCGAACAGTTGGTCGGAGGCCCCGCCAGCCTCGATGCCCAGGAGCGTCAGCAGGGCCGACTCGATCCAGCGCTGCTCGTCGGCGTCGGGCACGTGCTCGGTGATGGTCGCCGCGATCTTGGCGCGGGTCGTGGTCTCGTCGTCGGTCTCCAGCAGGCCGGCCCGGCGTCGGACCATCTCGCCCAGGGCCCAGAACGTGATGCCCTCGCCGTACGCCGGGCTGCGGCCCTCATGCCACCACACGAGTTCGACCAGGCCATCGATGTACTTGAGGAACTCCCAGGCCAGCCGGGTCTTGCCGATGCCGGCCTGGCCGATGACCGAGACGAGGCGGGCCCGCCCCTCGCGGGCGGTGGCGTGGAACAGATCCTTGAGCAGGCGCAGCTCGTCGTCGCGGCCCACGAAGGGCGCCTCCAGCGCATCGGCGCGGTTGCGGCCGCCGACCTGGGCGACGACCCGCAGGGCTCGCCAGGCCGGCACGGGGCTGGCCTTGCCCTTCAGGGCCTGCTCGCCGGCCGGCTCGAAGGCGATGGCCTTGGCCGCCGCCCGCTGGGTCGCCTCACCCACAAGCACCGTGCCCGGCTCCGCGGCCGATTGAAGGCGGCTGGCTGTGTTGACCAGGTCGCCCGCGACCATGCCCTGGTTGGTGGCCCCGATGGTCACGGCCGCTTCGCCGGTGAGGATGCCCGCGCGAGCCTGGAGGCTGTCCGCGAGCACCCGGACAGCATCCACCAGTTCGAGCGCCGCGCGCACCGCCCGCTCGGCGTCGTCCTCGTGGGCCGTCGGCGTGCCCCAGACGGCCATGACCGCATCGCCGATGAACTTCTCCACCGTGCCGCCATAGCGGCCGATGACGTCCGTCGCAAGCGCGAAGTAACGGTCCAGGGTGGTGCGGACGTCCTCCGCGTCGCGCTGCTCCGCGAACGGCGTGAAGCCCACCAGGTCGGCGAAGAGCACGGACACCAGCCGGCGCTCGGTGGCCGGGGCGGGGGCGCTGGACGGGTCGCTGCCGGTAGTCGCCTCTTCGGCGGTCAGTGAGGTGCCGCAGGTGCCGCAGAATTTCTCGCCTGGCTCGAAAGCGGCGCCGCACGAGGGGCAGCCGACCGCCAGGCGCGCTCCGCATTCGGCGCAGAACCGCCGCCCGGGCCTGTTCTCCGTCCCACATGCGGCGCAGATCATGCAGGCTCTCTTCCTTGCACGTCAGTGAGCGTAGCGCACCGTCGCCTGCCGGACGCTGCGGACGAGATCGCCGGGCCCAATGGCAGCGTGCGGATCGCCATGCCATCGGGTGCCTCCAATGGTTGGCGAGCAAATCCGCCGCCGCTGACGCACGCGGGTCCTGTGCGGACAGGGCGGTCCGTGCCAACCGAGGGGAAAGATGGGCCCGGAAGACCGGTACCGGCCCTCAGGGCTCGTGCGGGTCGGTCCCTTCGGCCGGAGAGGGATCGCCAGGGTGCGCGAGCTTCGCCTCGTCCGTCGCGATCCGCTGGGCCGCGATTGCCTGTTCCTGGATGATCTCGTAGTCCGACCGGGACTGCTTGAAGATGTCGTACTCCTCGTTGAGCTCGACGGTCAGGCGCTTCGCCTCGGCATCGGCCTGGCCCGCCTCGGTCCGCAGATCCGCCGCCAGGTGCTCGCCCGCTTCGGCGTAATGGCGCTCGGTCGCCGCCTTCGTCTCGTATTCGTCGTGGCGTGCCTGGTCCGCCTTCGCCTTCGCCTCCATGGCGGCTGCGGTCGCGTAGGAACCTACGGCTCCCTTCTCGAGCGTCTCGGCTTTGCTCAGGTCGTAATCCCGCTTCCCCTCCTCCGCCTTGATCTCGGACTGGGTCTCGACAGTCGACTTGTACTCGTACTCCATCACCTTGGCCGCGTTTTCGGCCCGGAACTGGGCCAGCCACGCCTCGTCTCGGGCCGCCTGGACGGGATCCTGCGGGGCGTCGGCCGCCTCCGCGAACGACTCGTCGGCGTTCGGGTTCTCGAGCTCGTCCATGCTGTCCTCCAAGTTCCCCGGATGCCCGTGGGTCAGTGGGTCGGAGTGACCCCGCCTCCGGACGACCGTCCTCGCGCGCGGTCCAGGAACTCCCGGATCGTGACGTTGCCATAACGATTCTCGAGCTCACCGGACGCCGCATGCCAGAGCGTGCGCAACGGTCCCGGCCCGGATCGCTCCAGGTCCGCGAGGCGAAGGGCTCCATAGCGATCGACGCCGGGGACCGCCCGGAGCGCCGCCGCCAGGTGCTGCGCGGCCTCGGACATGGTCATCTCGCCGGCGCTCGTCGCTGCCGAACGCGCCTCCGCTTCGGCGGCGGCCTTGGCCTCCGCCACGACCGGGTTCGTCGTCGCCGCGACCTCCATCGTCGACGCTTCGGCACCCAGCGCGGCGGCCTGGGCAGCCGAGGCCGCCTCGATCGCCGCGGCCGGCGTGGACGGGGGTTCCGGAGCGGCCGGAGCGGCCGGAGCGGCCGGAGGGGCCTCCAAGATCGGCGCGTCCGTCGGCGGTGCCGCGGTCGTTCCCCCGTCGTGATGGGCGATCCGCTCGCCCGCCCGGGCGAACGACTCGGCCGCACGGTCGAGGGCCGCTCGGGCCTCACCCGCCGATGCGATCGGGGCGGCTTCGGTCGCGGCCGGCGGCCTGGGCGTTCCCGTCTGGCGAGTGGCCGGTCCACGCCCTGCGGGCCGCTTCGGTCGGCCGCCACCTCCACCGGCACCGCCGGTCGGACCGCCGCCGGTCGTACCGCCGCCCGCCGGGCCCGCGCCGGTTCCGGTCCTGGCCCATGGCGCCGCGCCGATCGCGCCGCCGATCAGGCCGGGGATGTCGATGCCGGTCAGGCCCTTGACCGCGGTGCCGGCCTCGGCCACGGTGCGCGTCGCGTTGCGCACGACCTCCGACGCGCCGTCGCTCGACAGGACGGTCAGCGTCCCGATGTTGCTCATCGGCTCGGCCGCCGCCCGGACGATCTCCGGCAGCAGCGACAGGACGGTCTGGATGACCGCCGCCTCGTTGAACTGCTTGTAGGCGTCGGCGCGGAGGGTCAGCGCCTTGGCCTCGGCCTCGCCCTTCGTGAACGTGATCCCGGCTTCGGCGTTGCCTTCGAGCTTGGTCTTCTCGGCCTCCGCCTGGGCGTTGACGAGGACGACCTTCGCCTGGGCCTCGCCCTTGATGACCGAGATCGCGGCCTCGGCGCCACCGGCGAGCTTGACCTGCTCGGCCTCGGCCTGGGCCTGGGCGATCCGGGCTCCCTTCTGGCCCTCGGCCCGGCGCACGAGGGCTTCGGCCTCGGCCTCGGCCGGTCGGACGGTGCTGGTCAGCAGTTCCTTCTGCGTACGCGCGGCCTCGAGGTCGGCGAGCTCGGTCTGCTTGCGCACGACCTCCTGCTGCGCCTCGGCTTGTGCCAGCGGCCCGGACTGCGCGGCCCGCGCCTCGGCGGCCTGGGTCTGGGTCTCGGTCTCGGCACGTCGCAGGGACACGTCCCGGGCGGCGTTGATCTTGATCTGCTCGGCCTCGGCCTCACGGACCGCGGCCTCCTGGTCGGCGGTGGCCTGGGCCATCCGCGCATCGCGCTCGACGACCGCGAGCTTCTGCTTGCCGAGGAGGTCCACGTAGCCGGACTCGTCGGTGATGCTCTGGATCGTGAACGCGTCGATCTGCAGGCCGGATGTCGCGAGGTCGCCCTTGGCCGAGTCCTGGACCTGCTGGAGGAGCTTCTGGCGATCCATGATCAGCTCCTCGATCGTCAGCGTTCCGACGATCGCGCGGAGCGAACCCTCGAGGACGTTCTTGACGATCGAATCGATCTGCTCGTCCTTGGCCTCCAGGAAGCGCTCGGCGGCGTTGCGGATCGATTCGACGTCGCGGCCGATCTTGAACGTCGCCACGCCCTGGACGTTCACCTTGATGCCCTGGCTGGTCACCGCGTCCGGGACCTGGGCGATGATCTGGCGGGCGGTGAGCTTGAGCACGCCGACGCGGTTGAGCAGCGGGAACACGAGGATCCCGCCGCCGACGACGACCTTGACGCCCTTGTCGGCGCGGGCCGCGTCGAGGACCGTGCCGCGCTCGTCGCGCACCGCCGAGCCGCGCCGGCCGGAGATGATGAGCGCCTCATTCGGCTTGGCCACCTTGTAGCGCGTCGTCGCATAGGCGACGAGCAGGCCGAGGATGGCGACGATGACGAGGCCGACGAGCGGGCCTCCGCCGATGACGTTGAACAGATCGGGCACGGTACGAGTCCTCCCTGCCGGCGCGAGCCGGCCCTCCGATGTGTGGGCAGATCGGCGATGTCGCTGATGCGGTCGGGCGGCCGCGGTGGGATCAGCTGACGGGCGGCGATGTCGCGCCCGGCGCGGACGCCGGGCGGGCCAGTGGGGCGACGATGAGGTTGGACCCGGCCACGCCGTTGACGGCGACCGATTCGCCGGCCGCGATGTCCACGTCGGCCGTGGCGGTCAGGTTGTGCGACGCGCCGGCGAATGAGAGCAGGACCGTCCCATAGCGGCCGGCCGGGATCGAGACCGACACCCGGGCCTGCTGGCCGACCATGTCCTGGAGGCTGAACGCCTCGGCGGCCTCGGCGTGGCGCAGGAACCGGAAGATCGCCGTCACGAAGCCAGCCCCCAGGACGCCGAAGGCCGCCCCGACCAGCGATGCGGCCCCCCCTTCGAGATGGAGGATCTCCGTCCCGAGCAGGCCGCCGACGCCGAACATCGACACGAAGCCGAGCAGCAACGGGACCAGGGAGACGCCGGCGAAGTCGATGCCGATGTTGAGCGCGTCGAGGACACCGCCGAGGATGTCGTCCACGAGGATGGTCAGCAGGAGCAGGCCGCCGCCCACGAGCACGCAGAACAGGAAGATCGTGTTCGTGAGGTTGATCTCGATCACGCGGTCGTCCCCTCGTCCATCCGCCCCGCCGGTCGGGTCACCAAGGATACGCTCGGCGAGTCGCGTTGCGTCCGCCTGTCGGAGTACCTGTACTGATGACGCGCGACGGGCCCGACCGTTGCCACGGGCCGTGACGATCGTGCGCCGGGGCGCGACCGATCAGGGGCCGGATGGGCCGAACAGGATCGACAGCCAGGATTCGAGGGGCGTCTGGCCGGGGGTCTCGCCACCCAGGCGGACGGACGCCGACCCCGGCGCATCGTCGGCGAGCGGCGGGGCGTCGGCCGCCAGGACGAAGGCGTGATCCTTCTCGACCCCGAGGCCCAGGCCATGCGCCTGCTGGGTGATGAACGCCTGCTGCTGGATCAGGGTGAGCTCGCGCTGGAGGTCGGACACGTTCCGGGCCACCTCGGCGTTGGCCACCCGGGCTCGTTCCGCCTCGGCGGCTTTGGCGGCCGTGTCGGCGACCTGGCGAGCGAACACGAACAGGATCCACGCGCTCAGCATCGCGACGACGAGCAGCCCCACGCGGCGGCGGGTGATCCCGGCGAGCGAGAACCCATCGAGCGACGCCCGAGGGCGCGGTTCGTACGGATCGAAGTCGTCGAGCTCGGCGGACGCCTCGGGATCGGCGTCGTCGTCGAAACCATCGTCGAGGTCCGCGTGCGCGCGCCCCCTCCGAGTGTCCATCCGCCGATGGTAGCTGCAGGTCAGCTACCGTGTCAAACCGCACGAGGTCCGTGCCAATGTAGGTGACACACGGCGGGCGGACGCTGGCTACACTGTCGCGAACAGAACAGGTGTTCTGTATCGAAGCGGCGGAGGAACCATGCGCACATATGCCCCGCTCGACACGCCGACAGTGCTCGCGCGACCTGCTGGCCGAACCGTCCCTCGCCCGCGGCGTCGTCCACCACGCGACGCTTCCGGCGCGCCCGGGCGAATACGCTCCCCTGCCCGACTGGGTGGACCCCCGGATCCGGGCCGGCCTGGCCGGCCGCGGGATCGAGCGCCTCTATGTCCACCAGGCGGAGGCGCTCGAGGCGATCCGGGCCGGCGACGATGTCGTCGTCGTGACGCCCACGGCCTCGGGCAAGACGCTCTGCTACGCGATACCCACGCTCCAGGCCATCGCCGATGACCCGGCCGCCCGGGCGCTCTACCTCTTCCCCACGAAGGCGCTCGGGCAGGACCAGGTGGCGGAGTTCACGGAGCTGTCGCGGGCGGCCGGGCTGTCCGTGTCCGCGGCGACGTACGACGGCGACACGCCGGGTCCCATCCGGTCGGCGATCCGGGGTGCCGGGCAGGTCGTGGTCACGAACCCGGACATGCTCCACTCCGCCATCCTGCCCCATCACACCAAGTGGTTCCAGCTCTTCGAGCAGCTCCGCATCATCGTCATCGACGAGCTGCATTCGTATCGCGGCGTCTTCGGCAGTCACGTCGCGAACGTCCTCCGGCGCCTGCTCAGGCTGTGCGAGCACTACGGCAGCAAGCCGATCATCGTCTGCTGCTCCGCCACGATCGGCAATCCGGGCGAGCTGGCGGCCGCGCTGACGGGCCGGCCGATCGAGCTCGTGGACCGCAACGGGGCGCCGTCCGGCGAGCGCCACATCCTGCTCGTGGACCCGCCTCTCATCGATGCGTCGACCGGCGCACGCGGCTCGGCCCTCACGCTCGCCCAGCGCTGGGCGCTCCCGTTCCTGCGGGCGGGCCGCCAGACCGTCGTGTTCGGCCGTTCGCGGACCTCGGTCGAGGTGCTCCTCACGGGCATCCGCGAGGCCCTCCGCGAGAGCCTCGGTCCGCGCTCTCGCGTCCGTGGGTATCGGGGTGGATACCTGCCCACGGAGCGCCGGGCGATCGAGCGAGGCCTGCGCAGCGGCGAGATCCTCGGTGTCGTCAGCACGAACGCGCTCGAGCTCGGGGTCGACATCGGCCGGCTCGACGCCGCGATCCTGGCCGGTTACCCGGGTTCGGTCGCCGCGACGTGGCAGCAGATCGGTCGGGCCGGGCGACGGCTCGAGACCAGCGTGGCGGTCCTCGTCGCCTCGGCCTCCCCGGTCGACCAGTACGTGATCCACCACCCGGAGTACCTCCTCGGCGGGAAGCCCGAGGAGGCCCGCCTCGACCCGGATAACCTGCACATCCTGCTCGCCCATCTTCGGGCCGCCACGTTCGAATTGCCGTTCGAACCCGGCGAGGTGTTCGGGCCGGCCCCGGCCGACGACCTCCTGGCGTTCCTGGGCGAGGAAGGCCACGTCCGCCAGGCGGGCGACGGACGGTGGTACTGGAGCTCGGAGAACTTCCCCGCCTCGGAGATCTCTCTCCGCTCCGCCGCTCCGGAGAATGTCGTGATCATCGACACGACCCCGGACCGACCGCGGGTCCTCGGCGAGGTCGACCTGTTCTCGGCCCAGGTCCTCGTCCACGAGCGGGCCATCTACATCCACGAATTGCTGCAGTACTACGTCGACCGCCTCGAGTGGGGCGAGAAGAAGGCGTACGTCCACCGCGTCGACGTGGACCACTACACCTACGCCAACCGGGCGGTCACCCTCAAACCGCTGGACGTGTTCGCCGAAGCGGCGGCGCCCGGCGGCCGACGGGTCCACGGCGAGGTCATGGTCGCGAGCCTCGTCACCTTGTTCAAGAAGCTCAAGTTCGTCACGGACGAGAATGTCGGCTGGGGACCGATCGACCTGCCGGAGCTCGAGCTGCAGACGACGGCGTACTGGCTGACCGCGGAGGGTGCGGCCCGGGGATGGCGCCGGAACGAGCTCGACATCGCGCTGATGGGAGCCGGGCGCGCCATCCAGACGGTGGCCAGCGTCCTGCTGATGGTCGACCCGCGCGACCTGGGCCTGGTGACCCAGGTCCGCTCACCGCATCACGAAGCCCCGACGATCTACCTGTACGAGGCCGTCCCGGGTGGGATCGGCCTCTCGGAGCGGCTGTTCGGGCGGCATGCCGAGCTGGTGGTCGGCGCTGCCGAGCTCATCGCCGCATGCGACTGCGACGCCGGCTGCCCGGCCTGCACGGGACCGCGCCTCGAACCCGACGTCGATGCGAAGGAGCTGGCCCGCCGCCTCCTCGCCGCGCTCACCGATGAGCCCTCGGATCGTGCGCCACGAAACGACGAGCCGGTACTCGTCGACGGCGTCGCGGGGTGACCGACGCGGCGCTCCTCCAGCGCCGACTGGCCGCATTCCGCGACCGGCGCGGTGCGACGCCGGCGCCACGCCATGGGCCCGCTCCGCGGCCGCGTGACCGTTCGGCCGACCTCGCCGAACGGCTCGCCCTCGCCGTGGATGGCGAGGTCACGGCCACGGACCGCGGCCGGGTCGTTCGGCGCGACGTGCCGCCGGTCGAGGTGCCGATCGACCGGGAGCGGCTTTCCCGGCTCCCGGGCTGGCCGGCCTCGGGCGTGCCGCTCATCTGCCTCGACACCGAGACGACGGGTCTGGCCACGGCCGCGGGCACCGTGGCGTTCCTGGTGGGCGTGGGTCGCTGGCGCGGCGACGCCTTCGAACAGATCCAGCTGCTCCTGCCCGACCACTCCGACGAGCCGGCACTCCTCGAGGCCCTGAGCGCCGTGCTGCCGCCGGAGGGGTGGCTCGTGACATACAACGGGCGCGGCTTCGACTGGCCGCTCCTCGTGGCACGCTACCGGATGGACCGCCGGCCAGCGCCGCGGTTGGCGGGCCATCTCGATCTCCTGCCGTTCGTCCGCCGGGTGTTCCGCCACCGCCTCGAGGACGCCCGGCTGGGCTCGGTCGAGCGCGGCCTGCTCGGCGTCCGTCGCGTCGGGGACGTGGATGGCTGGGAGATCCCCGGGCGGTACCTCGACTTCCTGCGCGGCGGCCCGGCGGACGGGTTGGCCGAAGTGGTCCGCCATAACGAGCGGGACATCGCCTCCCTCGCCGGCCTGCTCGGCCACGTCGCCTCCAACCTCGTGGACCCCGACGGTCGGGCGCGCACGCCCACCGGCGACCTTGCCGGCCTCGCCCGGGTCTACCGCGACGCCCGACGGCACGGTGACGCACTGGCCTGCCTTGACGCGGCGCTCGACCGCCCGTACCAGGGCGCCGTCGACCCGGAGACCCGGCGGGCGCGCGACGCGCTCGCGATCGAGCGGGCGCGGACGCTTCGTCGGCTCGCCCGGTCCACGGAGGCGCTCGCCGCCTGGCGCGGGCTCGCCGCCGCCGGCGGACCGTACGTCGGCATCGCCCTGGTGGAGGTCGCCAAGGCACTCGAGCATCGCTGGGCCGACCCGCTCGGAGCGCTCGAGGCGGTGGACCGCGCCTGGGCCGTCGCGGAGCGGGCACGCACGTTGGGCCGGGCGATGCCGAACCTGGAGGCGGACCTCGTCCACCGTCGGCGGCGGCTGATCGCCCGCATCGCCCGCCGCCAGCACCGGAAGCGCGGCCGCTTGCCGGCCGGGATCCGCCGGCCGGCCGAGATCAGTGACTTGCGGGTCGCTGCATCCGTCGCGTGATCGCCGCCCGGTCCGGCACGCCGTGGAGCCCCGGGCCCTCCAGCACGAGCGACGCCATCGCTGCGGCGAGCCTGAAGTCAAGCCGCGCGTTCAGCCGCCCGCCGACCAGTCGCGGCTCCGCACGCGCGGCGAGGAGGCCGGCCAGGAAGACGTCGCCCGCACCGGTCGCGTCCACGATCGGGTCGGGCGGGATCCCCGGCCAGCGGGCCATCGAGCCGGGGCCGTCCTCGCCTGCGACGATCGAGATCCCGCCCCGGGCGCCCTGCGTGAACGCGAGTGTCGCCCCGGGGTGCATCAGCCGGCAGAGATCGGCGAACGAGACGTCGGCGGTGAGATCGTCGGACCCGACCCCGACGATGTCCGCTCGGGCGACGATCGGCGACGGCGCCGGCGCGCGACGGTGGACGAGCTCACCGGGGACGACATCGCGGAGCATGCCCTGCCACGCCGCGGCCACGAGTGCGTCCGCCGGCACGGCCGCGGCCCACCCGTCCGGGAGCTCGTCGGCCACCGGAGCCAGCAGCCAGCCGTGGGCGGACCGCCAGGCGTCGGGCAGCCGGGCGGGGTCGATCGGGTCCGATGCCGAGAAGCCGGTCTGGGCGCGGCCGGTCGGCGTCTCGAGGTTGACGAAGATCGGACCGCGCTCGAGCGGGACGAGCTCCACCTGGGCGCCCGCCTCGCGCAGTAGCGCGATCTCCGCGCCATCGGCCGCCTCCGCGTCGACCCCGAGGAGCACCGCCGTGGGGACGCCGAGCCGCGCGATCGCCAGCCCGCCGTACATGACCCCCCCGCCCATCCGCCAGCCGCGCGGGTCCGTCGGATCGAGGTCTCGCGCCGCCGCGCCCACCACCACGACCGTCGGCGTGACGGGAGGTCCCGTCATGCCGACCTATACTGAAGACGGCTCGGGCAGGCACGCCCGACCCGATCCAGACAGACCAGGCGCCGGGAGCGAGCGTGTACTTCTACGAACTGCATGAGGGTGACAACGACGTCTTCGCCGACCTGCTGCTCGGGCACGAGGAGGAGATCGAGCCGGAGGAGTTCTTCCAGACCGTCCTGGCCGTCCGGGAGCGCGTGATCGGCTCGTATCACCAAGATACCCTCATCGAGGCCATCGCCGAGGAGCTCGAGCGCGAGTACGGGTTCGTGTACATCTCCGACGCACGGCTCACGGCGGCCATGAACGTCTCGGCGGACCTCGACGAGACCTTCCTCGCCGGGATCGACGGCGGTCGGCTCGACGGGTCCGATGACGAGGACGACGACGAGGACGACGTCGACGCCCGGCCCGATTACAAGGCGATCCTCGTCGACTTCGACCCCGACGCGATCGGCCGCACTCGCCCCCACTGAGCGGGCGCGGTCGCGGCGCCCGCCGATGCGCCACCGGTCGCGGCGCCCGCCCGCACGGGGAGTGGCGACCTCGACTCGCGCCGGTCCGTTCGAGCCGGATATCACGGGCAGGACTGCTACGTCTCGCTGAGCCGGTTTCGAACCGGATATCGGTGACGGGAATGCAAGGTCCCGACCGAGGGTCGGTTCGAGCCGGATATCACCGGCGCGAATGGCCGGATCGGTGGCCGATCATGAGCAGGTGGAACCCTCGTACGTTGCATCCTCCGGGGGCGATATCCGGCACCTGCCACAGGCCTGCCAGGGTGGCGAAGCTCAGCGGCTGAAGAGGATCTCCAGCACGTCGCCGTCGTGGACCCGGGAGGTCTTGCCCTCAGAGCGCAGCTTGCCGTGCTTGCGTGCCTCCGCGATGGAGCCGAGGGCGAGCAGGTCTTCGTAGGCCACAACCTCGGCCCGGATGAAGCCACGGGCGAGGTCCGTATGGATCGCGGCAGCGGCGTCAACGGCCGTCGAGTCGTCCGGGATCGGCCAGGCCCGCACCTCGTCCGGGCCGGCCGTGAGGAAGCTGATGAGCCCGAGCAGCCGATACGACAGGGCGATGACCCGGTCCAGGCTCGACTCGTGAAGCCCGAGCTCCTCCATGAAGGCCGCCAGGTCCGCCGGGTCGAGCTCGCCGAGTTCCATCTCGACCCGGGCCGACAGCGCGTCCACGATCGCGTGCTTGAAGAGGTACCGATCGGCGATCGAGGCGACCCGCTCGGCGGCCTTCGGCAGGTCCGATTCACCGAGATTCAGGAGCACGAGCACGGGCTTCTGGCTCAGGAACCGGAAGCCCCGGATCGCCTTCTCCTCTTCGGGCGCCAGCGGCTCGTCGCGGATCGGCCGCCCCTCCTCGAGCGCGGTCTTGAGCCGCCGCAGGATGACCTCTTCGCGTTCATTCGCCTCGCGCTCGGCGGGCGTGCCGTGGCGCCCGGTCGCGGCCAGCCGCTCGATCCGCCGCTCGATGATCGCGAGGTCGGCCAGGACGAATTCGAGATCGAGGTTCTCGAGATCGCGCCACGGATCGACGTTGCCGAGCGGATGCGGGACCGACGGGTCATCGAACGCCCGGACGACGTGGAGCAGGGCGTCAGAGTCGCGCAGTCGGGCCAGGTGCTCGGCCGGCAGTTCCTCGGTCCCGATCCGCCCCTCGGACGACGCCGGCGGCGCCGGCAGGTCCACGTACGTGACGTCGGCCTGGACGATCTTCTTTGGCTTGAAGATCGCGGCGAGGCGGTCGAGCCGCTCGTCGGGCACCTTGACCACCCCGACGTTGAGCTGGAGCCCCCCGAAGCCGCCGGTCTCGGCATGCCCCCGGGTGAGGGTGTTGAAGACCGTCGTCTTGCCACTGCCGGCCAGGCCGACGATCGCGATCTGCACCGGTCAGTAGCCGACGGCGGGATCGACGACGTTGACGAGCGGCTGCGCCGTGGCGAAACGCCGGAGGTTCTCGCAGAAGAGCTCGACGCTTCGGTCGACCACACGACCCGACGACCAGGCCGTGTGGGGCGTGATGATCGCGTTGGGCAGGTCGTAGAACGGCGACGTGGGCTGGAGCGGCTCCTCGCGGAACGCGTCCAGGACGACGCCGCCGAGCGGGCCCTCGGCGAGCGCCCGGCGAAGGGCGCCGTCGTCGATGAGGCGGCCCCGGGCGACGTTGATGAGCCAGGCCCCGGGCTTGACGAGCGCGAGCGTCTCGGCCGAGATCATGTTCTCCGTCTCGGGCGTGAGCGGAAGCGCGAGGACGATGAAGTCGGACTCCGACAGGAGCTCCGGCAGGCCTTCCGGGCCGAGCACCCGGTCGAAGACCGCTCTCGCCCAGGGGCCGGCCGTCGTCCTCCTCGAGCTCGCCAGGGGCATGCCCGGCGCTCGATCCGACGTCGGGCCGGCGGCGGGTCGCGATGACCCGGCAGCCGAACGCGCCGGCGAGCGAGCCCACGGCCCGGCCGATCGACCCGAGGCCGACGACACCGACGGTGATGTCGCGCAGTTCGGCGCCCTCGAGCGGCTGCCAGGTCCGCTCCCGCTGCAGTTCGAGCAGCTGGGGCAGCCGGCGGCTGATGGCCAGGATCATCATCAGGACGTACTCGGCGATCGGGCGGCTGAACACGCCCCGGGCATTCGTGATGACGAGCCCGCGCGAGCGTCCGGCCGGGGTGAGGACGCGCTCCACGCCGGCCGAGGCCGAGTGGACCCAGGCGAGACGCGGGGCCCGGGCGAGGAGCCGATCGAACGCGTCGGCGGCGAGCCAGCCGCGCAGGAGGACCTCGACGTCGTCGAGCGGGCCGTCGGCCAGGCCCTCGGTCGAGACGTTGACGATCCGGGCTCCGGGCGCCGCGGCGCGGATCCGGTCGAGATCGCGGACCCGGTAACGGGCCGAGAGGATCGGGGTGAGGGCGATGGCCGTCGGCGCGCCGTGGGGTCCGTGGCCCGGGCCGGCGACCCGGCGCAGCTCCTCGGTCATGCCTCGAGGCTCGGCGACGGGCCGCGGGGATCGATCCGGTTCGCGGTCCCCGAGGGGCCCAGCACCCTGGCGATCCAGCGCTCCGGCGCCTCGATCTCGCCCTCCCGCGGCAGCGTCTCGGGACCATCCCAGAGGTGGGTGAGGGCCGCGGCTCCGGCCCGGTCCGCGATGGCCCGCACGAACCGCTCGCCCTTCTTGTACTGGTCCAGCTTGAGGTCCATCCCGATGAGCCGCATGACCGCGCGCTCGAAGCCGGTCTTGCGCTCGCGCCGCTCGTGGAACCGGGCGCTGATCCGCTCGACGTCCGGGACGATCTCCCGGCCGACCTCGTCCATGATGTAATCGGAGAAGCCCTCCAGCAGGCTCATGACCGCCTGCGTCTCGCGGAACAGCCGGCGCTGCTCGTCCGACATGAGGCGTTCGATCCAGTGGTCGCCGCCGCCCTCGCCCCGGAGCGCCCGGCCGAGCTGACGGAGCGTGTCGCCCGACACGACCGAGAGGTCGTCGCTCAGCGAGGTGAGCTGGCGCTCCAGGCGACCGGCGAGATAGGGCCGGAGCCACGGATGGGCCTCGAACTCGAACGCGTGGGTGGTCTCGTGGAGGGCGATCCACGCCCGGAAGGCCGGGAGCGGGACGTCCAGCACGCGCGCCGTATGCCGGATGTTCTCCTCGACGAACAGCAGCCGTCCGGGGGTGGCTTCCGCCGACAGCAGGGCGAGGTCGTACTGGCCGAGCACCCGCTGGCCCATGAACCCGAGGAGGAAGCCGAGCTGGCGCGTCGTCACCCAACGATTGGCGAGGGCCATGGATGCCTTGGCGACACCGCCGCCGGGCGGGATGACCTGGTCGAGCAGGCGCCCCTCGAGGTGGCCGATGAGCTGGGCGAAGGTCGCGACGTTGGCCCGGACCCAGCCCGCTCGGTCGACCACGCCGGCCCGGGCCACGATCCCGGGAAGTTCCGCGCCGAGGACCTCCGAGAGCCTGGGGACGATCACCTCGAGGGCCGCCGTGTAGGCGACCTCCGCCTCGGCGAGCTGTTCGGGCGAGAGCTTGCCCGGGGCGTTCCTGAGCCGGTCGACGGCGAACTTCTCGGCGGCCGGCCAGTCCACGAGCCCGCGCCTGGCCGAGCGTTCGGCCCGCCGTCCGAGCACGGTCGCCGCGGCGCCGATGGCCGCGCCGACGAGGAAGCCACCCTGCCAGAGCGGATCCGTGGGACCCATCCGCCGCGACGGCTTGCGTCCGCCACTCATGCCCGCACCTCGAGCTCGACGGGCTCGACGTCCGTGAACGCGTCCCCGAAGAGGCGACCGGCGACGGCCCGGAACGCCTGCGGGTCGCCGGTCGTGAGCTGGCGATGATGGACCGGGGCCGGCTCGTGCCCGTTGCGGCCTCCGTCCGTACCCTGCGCCTCGAGCCCGTTGATGGACAGCAGCTCGACGAGAGCGGACGCCGTCGCGGTCGCGCTGTCCACGATCGCGACGCTGTCACCGACGTGGTCCGCGATCACCGAGCGCAGCAGCGGGTAGTGGGTGCAGCCGAGCAGGAGCGTGTCGATCCGGGTGGATGCCGGGAGCGGGAAGATGAACTCACCGGCGGCGTCCCGGCTGCCCAGCAGGGGGGCGAGCGCCTCGGCTACGGCGGCTTCGGCCTCGGGTCCGTCGAGCACCCCTGCCTCGACGAGGGGCACGAGGGTGGGGGTCGCGTGCTCGTAGACCTCGATCGCCGGGTTCTCGTCCTTGATCGCCTCGAAGTAGGCGTGCGAGCGGACGGTCGCCGGGGTGGCGATCACGCCGACCCGGCGGCTGCGCGTCGCCAGTGCCGCCGCGGCCGCGCCGGGCCGGATCACGCCGAGGATCGGGATGTCGTAACGCCGCCGGAGGTCGACCAGCGCGACAGCGGTCGAGGTATTGCAGGCGACGACGATCGCCTTGACGTCGCGGGCCACGAGCGTGTCGAGGGCCTGCCGGCTGAACGCCAGGACCTCGGCGTCGGGGCGGACGCCGTATGGTGCGCGGTCGTTGTCACCGAGGTAGAGCGTCGATTTGGCGGGCGACCGGCGGAGGATCTCGCGGAGGACCGTCAGCCCTCCCACCCCCGAGTCGAAGACCCCGATCGGGCGCGGGTCGGCCAAGTCAGCGCCTCGCTGCGGCCGGCGCGCGGTTCTCGACGAGCGACACGGCCAGCCGGCCGATGTCGAGGGTGATCGCAGCCGACGGTTCGGCGAGGACGAACGGGACGCCCTCGTTGTTCGAGGCGACGACCAGCCGGCCGTCCGACACGATGGAGTACTCGGGCACGCGGCCGAGGGCCCGGGCGAGGTCATCGGCCTGGATGCCACCGGCCGAATTGGCCCGGTTCACGAGGTAGCGCACTTTCGAGGCCGGGTAGCCGATCGTCCGGAACGCGTCGGCCACCGCGATCGTGTTGTGGATCGTCGTCGAGTCGTAGGTGACGATCTCGAGGATGAGGTCCGACTGGTCGAGGAAGGCGAGGTTGACATCGTTCAGCACGGGCGGCGTGTCGAGGACGATGACCTCGTAGGCCCGACGCAGCAGCGACAGGACCTTGTCGACGTCGCGAACGGTGACCATCTCGGCCATCTCGACGCGCGGCGGGGCGAGCAGGATGTCGATCCCCGATGGATCGCGCCACAGGACGTCCTGCAGATCGGACTCCTGGATGCGGTCCGTGGGCAGGTCCAGGATCGACGGGGCGTCGACCGGCACCTTCAGGAGAGCCCGCAGGTCGCCGAACTGCAGGCTGCCGTCGATCAGCACGGTCCGCTTGCTGAGCTGCCCGATCGCCACGGCGAGGTTGAACGCGATCGTCGTCTTGCCGACCCCGCCCTTCGGAGCGAACACGCTGTACATCCGCGACGACGTGCCCTCGTCGCTGGCCTGGAACGCGATGTGGACCGCGTTCACCCGGTTGATGAGGTCGTAGCCGGAGAACGGCATCGAGAGAACGGCGTCGATGCCCTTCGACGGGTCGACGTCGACCGGGTTCTGGGGCACCGTGAGGATGATGACCGGCGTGGCCCGGCGCTCCTCGCGGAGTTGCTGGGCGACCGCGAGCCCACGCATCCGACCCTGGAGCAGGGCGTCGATGATGACGACGTCGGGCTTGAGCTGCTGGATCTGGCCCTTGACCTTGGACCCGTCCGTCATGACGTCCAGGAGCTTGATCGTCGCCTGCGAGTTGAGGAGCCCCCGGATGTACTGGGCGACCTGGGGAACGTCCTCCACGACGAGGAGGCGTATCTGGCTGTTCGCTGTCATCGCGGGCGAGTGTACCAAGTGCGAACGTCGGACCCGAGGGCGGCCGGTCGGCCCGGGTCGGGTGCCTGCGTCTCCGGCCGACGCGACGCCAGGGTCCGGTGGCCACGCGGGCAGGGCCTCACGGCCGCGCCGCGATGAGGATCGCCCGGTCGGCGCCCGGTCCGTGCGGGTCCAGGTCGTAGCCGCCGGCGATCGATTCGACCACGAGACCGGCGGCCTCGGCGAAGCCGCGCAGCTCGTCGACCCCGACGAGCCGCATCTCGTCGCGGCGGATCCAGCGGACGACCGGTTCGCCCGGGTCGCCCTCCTCGTAGATCGTCGTCAGCCTGACCGTGGCGGTGGCGGCGTCGTGGATCGCGCTGCCGATCTTGACCACGTGCTGGCCCGTGGCCGGGTCCCGACGCGGGTACTCGAGCATGATCCGGCCGTCGTAGCGGGCCAGATCGTCGGCGTCCGGGAGCCACACGTCGACGACAGCGAGACCGCCCGGCGCAAGGTGCGCGGCGAGCGTCGCGATGACCGCCTGCTGGTCGGCGCGGTTGCCCATGATGAAGAGCGAGTTCAGGGCGAGGAACGCGAGCTCATAGCGGCCGGCGTCGGGCAGCCGGACCGATCGCGCGTCGCCGATCACGAATTGCAGGCCGGCCACCGCGCCGCCGCCGATCGCCTCCACCCGTGCCCGGGCGCGGGCGAGCATCGCCGGGTCGATGTCGACGCCGGTGACGATGTGGCCCTGCGCGGCCAGCGGCACCGCGAGCCGCCCGGTGCCCGTCGCCAGCTCCAGGATCGGGCCGCCGGTGCGCCCGGCCAGGGCGAGATACAGGTCGAGGTCGCCGGGGTCCTGGGCGAGGTCGAGGTCGTACAGCCGGGCCAGGGCGACCGCCTCGGCCGGAGACGGCGCCGGCAGGGCCGTCGCCGATGGGTCGTACGGGTGGAGCGGATCCCGATCCGAAGGCATCGATCGGGGCACGGTCACCCGACGAACCGGACGGACCGCCCCGAGGCCTTCTTGACCGCCAGCGCGCTGATCGCCTCGAGGGCCGCCCGGTGGGCCGCCATCGCAGTCGCCTCGGCGAAGTCGTAGGGCGGCGACACCTCGACGACGTCCATCCCGGCGAGCTCGACGGCGCCCACGATCTGGCGGACGGCCCGGAGCACCTCGCGGGTCAGCATCCCTCCCGGCTCGGGCGTGCCCGTCCCCGGCGCGAGTCCCGGATCGATGACGTCGATGTCGAGCGAGAGATAGATCGAATCGGGCCCGTCGAGCGCTTCGGCGATGGCGTCGGCGATGACGGCCTCCGATCCCCGCTCCTCGATCTCGGTCATGAAGTGGTAACGCAGCTCGTGATCCTTCATCCACGCGAAGACCTCGACCGACGGCCAGTAGCCGCGCAGGCCGACCTGCACGAAGTTGCGGCCAGCCACGGCCCCGGACTCGATGAGCCGGCGCATCGGCGTGCCATGGCCGTTGAGGACGCCCCAGTCCTCGTCGGCGGTATCGGCGTGGGCATCGAAGTGGACGATCCCGATACTGCCCGGACGGCGCACGTCCGCGATCGCCGATGCGGCGGGCCAGGTGATCGAGTGGTCGCCGCCGAGGATGATCGGGATCGCGCCGGTCGCCGCGATCTCGCGGACCTTGTGGTAGATGAGCGCGTGCGACCGCTCCGGCCAGCGGGGCACGATGTTGGCATCGCCGGCGTCGATCACCGTGAGGATCTCGAACGGCTCGACGCCGAGCTGGAGTGAGTGGAGCGAGCCCGCCGTGTACTGGGCCTGGCGGATCGCCCTCGGCCCGAAACGCGCCCCCGAGCGGTGGCTGACGCCGTCATCGTACGGCGCGCCCATGACGGCCACGTCGACGGCCCGTGCGGCGATCTCGACCGGGTCGGTGATCCAGGGCAGGCCGCTGAACGAGACCGGTCCGACGTAGGTCGGCAGGTCGAAATCGTCGTAGATCTCGTACGGCCGATCCCAGCCGTTCAGGGCCGCATAGTCGAGCGGGCGGACGTCGCCACCCTCGGCTGGAACCTGCGAGTCGGGCACGGATGACCTCCGGGAGACGGTGCGCGTCGGCAGCCGGCCGGGGCTTCGTCGAGGCCGTCTCAAGGGGGCGCCGCCGGTGCGCATTCCGACGTCCAGCGGGGCGCGTCGAGGCCATCATACGCCGCCCCATGCGGAAGTCCGCGGAGTCCGGCGACAGGTCGGGCAGGCGCGACGGCCGGACCTGTCGGATGGATACCCGCTGCCGTGGACGCACGGGGACTCCCGCCCGAGGTCGTGCGCGCCGCGCGGAGGTCAGGTTTTGCGGAACTCGGCCCACGCCGCGGCGACGAGGGCCGGGTCGGCGAAGAGCTCGTATGCCGTCTGGGCCACGACCGTGGCCGCGACCAGGGTCACCTCGTCCGCCCAGGGGCTCGCCGCCGCATCCCGGAACAGGGTGGAGTGGCCGGGTACGCCGAGCTCGCAGATCGCGATGTACGGGTGGATCGTCGGCACGACCCGGGAGACGTTGCCCATGTCGGAACTGCCGAGGCGGGTCAGGTCGACGGGGTTGTCATCGAACCCGTAGGCCGCGACGTTCGCCGCGAACCTGTCCCGCAGGACCGTGTTGTCCTTCATCGTCGACGAACCGCCCGAGAACGCGACCTCGGCGGTCGTCTCGGTGGCCAGGGCGGCCGCCTCACACAGGGCTCGGAACCGGGGCCGCATCGATTCGTAGTAGGCCTGATCGCTCGAGCGGATCATGAACCGGCCGACCGCGCGGTCCGGGATGATGTTCGCGGCCGTGCCGCCTTCGACGACGATCCCGTGGACCCGGGCGTGCTGGGGCAGCTGCTGACGCCACAGGCCGATCGACGTGAACAGCAGGATCAGGGCGTCCAGGGCGTTCTTGCCCAGCCACGGTTCCGACGACGCGTGCGCCTGCAGCCCGCTGAAGGTCACGACGACATCCTCCGCGGCCAGCAGCGCACAGGCGGCCTGAGTCCAGTCCGACGGGTGGTACAGGAGGGCCGCGTCGAGGCCGTCGAACAGCCCGTCCTCGATCATCTGCGCCTTGCCGCTCCCCCGCTCCTCCGCCGGACAGCCGAGGAACACGATCTCGCCCGTGAGCTCCGGCGCGAGCGTCGCCAGGGCGATCGCCGCGCCGACACCCGAGGCCGCCATGGTGTTGTGGCCGCATCCGTGGCCGAGACCCGGCAGCGCGTCGTACTCGGCGAGGATCCCGATCCGTGGACCGTCGCCGCCCCGGCCGCCGCGCAGCCGGCCGCGCACCGCCGTCGGGAGCCGGCCGGCGGGATGCTCGACCGTGAAGCCGTGCCGGGCGATCGCCTCGGCGACCCAGGCCGCCGCGCGGTGCTCCTCGTAGGCCGGTTCGGGATGTTCGTGGATCGCATGGCTGAGCGTGACGATCTCGTCCCGGACCGCCGCCACGGCCGCGGCGATCCGGGCCTTCGGGTCAGCCAGCGGGTCGGCTGGTCGAGCTGTGGGATCGAAGACCTTCAATGGACGGCTCCTCGTGATGGATGGGTGGGCGCTTCAGTCCTCGGTGGAGAGCCAGGCTTCGGCCACGGTGACCATGACGACGACGAACAGGGCGATGGGCAGCTGGAGCGCGTCCTGCAGGCGCAGCCCGACGAACAGGGCGACGACGATGGCCACCCAGCCGCCCCGCCGGGCCGCCCGGAACCAGTCGCCCCGAAGGGCGATGCGACGATGCCTCGCGAACACGATGAGCCAGAACAGGGGGACCGTCGTGAGCCCGGCCCCGATGCCCATGAAGATCGCCCCCGCGAAACCGGCCCCGGGGTCGAGCCGAGGATCGCGGGTCGTGACGATGAGGCCGACGACCACCCACGCGGCGATGGCGGCGGCCAGGATCGCGAGGTTGGCCAGCCGATCGCGTCCCTGCATCGGGTTCGAGTGTACCGGGCGGGGCGGGCGATCCGGTCCTCAGTCCGCAAGCGCGATGAGCAGGTCGCCGATGTGGTCGATGACGAGATCCGGGCGGACCGAGTCGTCCGGCGCGCTCGACGGGAGCGGTGAGTCGCCCTGCCGGTCGCGCAGGTACGCCGCGAGCCAGCCGGCCCGCTTCGCACCGACCACGTCGGCCAGCCAGTCGTCGCCGACGTGGAGGATCCGCTCGCCCGGCGTGCCCAGGGCCGCCGCAGCGACCACGAAGATCTCCGGCGACGGCTTGATGGCGCCGACCCGCTGGGACACGACGATCGCCTGGAAGTGATCGCTCCAGCCGGCCTGCGCGATGAACCGGTCGATCGTGGCGGCGAGCGGCCAGTTCGAGAGGACCGCGAGCGGGAACCGCGCGGCGAGCTCGGCCAGGATCGGGCCCACGTCCCGGGACGGGTGGATCTCCGCCACGAACGCGGTGCTGTACGCCTCGACCGCGGCCGCGCGCTCAGCCGGGTCCGACAGGGCCGCCGCCCCTGCGTCGTCCCAGCGCGTCGTGGCCTCGGGCGGCGCCATGCCCCGCATCCGGGCGAGCACGCGGATGACGCGCTGGTCGACGTCGACCTCGCGACCCTTCGGGACCTCCTCGGCGAACTGCCGCTCGCGCTCCTCGTGCCACGCCGCGAGGAAGGCGTCGCGCGGGAACGGGCCGGAGCGGGCTATGACGGCGGTCGCGGTTCGTTCCACCACGCGCCGCAACGATCCGGCAGGTACGTCCACGAGCGTGTTCCCGAAATCGAACGTGATCGCCGCCGGCCGCAGCCGTGGCCCCGGGTCGACGCTCACCGGCGAGCCGTCACGCCGTGGCGCTCGACGGGCAGATGTCCCGGTACGGGCAGTAGCCGCAGGCGAGCGGGTCCGGCCGGGCCGCGAAGTCGCCGGCCCGGATGCCCTCGCTCGCCTGCGCGATCTTGCTGCGGGCCTTCGCGAGGCGTTTCGGGTCGAGCTCGGCCCGCCCGATCACCCCGGAGTCGAGGAACCACAGCTGGACCGCGTCCGGCAAGCGGCCGGTCTGGGCCTGGTAGGCGAGCGCGTAGATCGCGAGCTGGAGCGACTCCCTCGCGCGCTGCCGGGCTACCGCAGGATCGCGCACGTCGCTCGACTTGTAGTCCGTGATCGTGACCCGCTCGCGCGGCAGGAGCGGGAGCGTGTCCTCGACCACGTCCGGCATGATCTCGACCGCGGCGGCCGCCTGCGCCGCGCCGGGTGCCGTCGAACGCGCCGCGACCGGCGCCGTGGGGTCGACCGTCTCGATGTCCACCCGGTCCCAGCGGCCGCGGATCCGGTCCCCGCCCAGGCTGAACGTGAACTCGCGCTCCACGTAGGCCGGGATCACCGCACCCGGCCTGAGCTGGTCCTCGCGGAAGCGGCGCAGCGCCGCCCGGCCGGCCGCGAGCCGCGCCTCTTCGTGCTCCCGGGTGAGGAAGCCCTCGCTCGTGCAGGCCGCCTCGAACGAGGCCTCGAGTGCCGCCTCGGACATGATGTCGCCCCTGGCGTGGCGCCGATGGAACTCCTGGACGGCCACGTGCATCGCCGATCCGTACACGAGTGCATGATGCGGCGCGATCGGAATCCGCAGGACGTGGCCGTACCGGTATTTCGCCGGGCAGGTGAGGTACGCGTCGATCGCCCCGAAGCTGAGCATCAGCGGCTCGGTCACCGGTGCACGCGCTCCTTCCGTGGGTGGCACGACGGCCCGGAACGCCGCGAGGCGCTCGAGCGGTGCCAGTGTCGCAGCACCGGCGCCCGGCGTGAGGGCGGTGGTCGGTCGGTCGAGCGCCTCGAGGACGAAGGGCGAGATACGCCGCGCACGGGCCCCGCCGTAGTCGCCCGCATGACACAGGATGAGCTCGTCGCGGGCGCGGGTCATGGCGACATAGAAGAGCCGGCGCTCCTCCTGGAGCGCGACCTCCCCGGCGACCTCGACGTCGTCGAACAGGCCGTCCGGGATCGGCAGCGGATCGCGCCGGCCCGTGGTCGGGAACCGGCCGGCGACGAGGCCGGCCAGGAACACCGTGGGGAACTCGAGGCCCTTGGCCTTGTGGACCGTCAGCACCGCCACCGCATCGGCACCCGGGTCGAGGTCCACGGTCGCGGGGTCGTCGCCGGCTTCCAGCAGGGCGGCCAGGTGCGGGACGACGAACGCCGGTCGTGGATCCGCGGCGAGCTCGCCGTGGTCGCGGACGAGCTCGAAGAACCGGGCGACGTTGCGGAGCGACTCCTCGGCCGTGATCGAGTCCGGGGCGGACCACCGTGCGAGCAATCCGGACTCGCGCAGGAACACGTACAGGACCTCCCCGGTGGGCCGCTGGTGAGCGAGGCTCGTCCAGCGCCGCAGGTCGCCGACGAGTCGCTCCAGGACCGAGCGCGTGGCCGGGGAGACCCGCAGGAGTCCGGGCTGCCGGACGAGCTCCTCCACGATCTCCCAGACCGTGCGGTTGCGCCGGCGAGCGGTGGTCACGATCGTCGTCAGGTCCTCGCCGCCCAACCCGTAGACCTCGGAAGCCGCGAGGGCGTACAGGTCCGCGCTCGATCCGGGGTCCGCGATCGCGCGCAGGGCCGCGAGCAGGAGCCGGACCTCCGGGCGCGCGTACAGCCCCGACGTGCCCGAGAAGCGCCACGGGACCCCGGCCACGTTGAACGCCCGCACGATCGGGTCGGCGCCCGCGTTCGTCCGCACCAGCACCGCGTGATCGCGCGGTGCGGCCCCGGCGGCGATCCGGCGACCGATCTCCGCCGCGATCCAGTCCGCCTCGTCCGAACCCGTCGCGAACGCTTCCGCCCGGACGGGCGCCGCGCCCGCGACCGGCCGCTCCGAGCGGAGCCGCTTCACGATGCCGGCACGGACCTCGAGCCGGTCCGGATCGTTGTGGCGGATGAGCCGGTAGGCCGCGTCCAGGATCGGCGCGCGCGAGCGGTAGTTCCGGCGCAGGACGACGAGACGGGCGCGCGGATACCGTTCCTGGAAGCCGAGGATGTTGCTGATCGCCGCACCGCGGAACCGGTAGATCGACTGGTCGTCGTCGCCGACCACCGTGACGTTGCCGTGCCCCTTTGCCAGCACCGACACGAGCTCCGACTGGGCGCGATTGGTGTCCTGGAACTCGTCCACGAGGATGTAGCGGTATCGCGCCTGGACCTGCCGCCGCACGGCTGGCGACTCACGCAGCAGGCGCAGCGCGAGGCTCACCTGGTCGCCGAAGTCGAGATAGCCGGCCCGGCCGAGCAGCTCCTGGTAGCGACCGTACGCTCGGGCCAGCTCGAGGGTCCGGCCGGCTTCCTCCGTCGCCGCCAGGGCCGCTTCGCGCGCGTCCTCCTCGGCCCGCTCGCCGGCCATCTCGCAGGCTGCGGTGGCCGCGGCAGCCTCGGCGACCCGTCGTTCCGCGAGCTCGAGGTACCGGGCCGGCGAGACGTCCTCGTCCTTGCAGCGGGAGAAGTGGGTGGCCAGGGCGCGCAGGAAACGGGTCGGATCGCCGAGTGGGCGGTACCGCTCCAGGCCCAGCTCGAACAGGTGCTCGCGCAAGAAGACGACGACCTCCGCGCGCGACAGGACGCGGACATCGATCGGCAGGCCGAGCTCGAGCGCGAACTCGCGGACGAGCCGGTCGCCGAACGCATGGAACGTCGAGATCGCCGTGTCCGTGTAGCCGTAGGGCACGAGCTGGTCGACCCGGACGGTCATCTCCTCCGCCGCCTTGTCCGTGAACGTCAGGGCGAGGATCTCCGACGGGCGGACCTTGCGCTGGGCGATGAGCCAGGCGATCCGCCGGGTGATGACCTGGGTCTTGCCGGTCCCGGCCCCGGCGACGATGAGAAGCGGGCCGTCGCCGTGGGTCACGGCCCGCAACTGGTCGCGGTTGAGGCCGGCGAGCAGCGCCGTGACGCCCCGATCCGGATCGGCCGCCCGGTCGGCGGGGCGGTCCGGTTCCGCGCCCCAGACGGGGATCTGGCGCAGGCCGTCCGGCTCGCGGCGGACCCGCGGACGGGTCATCCCGCGCGTGCGGC
Organism: uncultured Chloroflexia bacterium; assembly: GCA_963719285.1. Lineage (GTDB taxonomy): Bacteria > Chloroflexota > Limnocylindria > Limnocylindrales > CSP1-4 > C-114. The sequence continues at coordinate 313,087 of CAVRBO010000001.1, read as the reverse complement.
GGCGGCCGGTACCCGCTCGAGTGGTCGGTGGGCGTACAGGGGCGTCGAGGACCATGACAGCAGCATCGGGTGTCGCCGTGTCACCTAGTCCGTCACGCGCTTCGGACGGGTCCCGGGACGGCATGCTCCGCGATGGCCGGCCGACCCTTGGTCGCGCTCTGGGCGAGCCGCAGCGCCTCCGCTTCCTCCTCGGACAGGGCCCCCTCGGGCCGTCCGTTCGTGACCGCCTTGGCGTACACCCGCGTGCCTGACCGGGCGTGGAGGCTGCTGATGACGATCCCGTGATCCTCGGCATCGAGCAGGGCGAGCGCGAAGCTCTGGTTGCCGCCCGTCTCCTCGAACGGGTTGTAGCGGACGATGCCCACCCGCTGGAGGGCGCTCCGGGCGTTCGTCTCGAGCGACGACGTCCGCCGGCCCAGGTCGTCGACGGCGCGGGAGACCGCGAGCACCTTGTCGAGATGCGCGCCGAGGACGCTCTCCAGGCTCCGCCCGTCCTCGCCCCGGGTCAGCAGTCCGAGCCGCGCCTCGAGCCGGCCGACCCGGCGCCGCAGCAGGAGCGCGACCACGATCGCGACCAGGGCCACGACGGCCAGGCCGACGACGGCGACGCCGACGTACGGGTTGACGAGCGCGTTGAGATCGATGGGAGGGCCTCCGGGCGGGGGGTCCCGAGTCTAGCAGGCGGTCCTGCACGCCGGACCACCGGGCGGCCCGATGGTATCCTCCGCCCGCCGACCCGAGTCCAACCCGAGTCCAACCCGAGTCCAACCCGAGTCCTGGAGGCCCGTCAGAGTCCATGGCCAAGCGTCAGCGCCCGCGCGGCGGCTCACGACCCGGCAATCGCGGCGCCCGGCCGGGCGCCCGACCGGCCGCGGCCGCCCCGGCCCGGAGTGGCGGCCTGAGTGCGGCCGAGGAAGCGCGCGCAGCCGAGATCGAGGCGCAGATCGTCGCCAGCGAGGCAGCGGCCGCGAACCAGCGGGCTCGCGGACGGGACAAGCGACGACCGGCCGACGATCTCCTGCGCGACGACGCGTCACGGACCCGATCGGGCAGCCTGCTGGCGATCCGCGGCGAGCAGGAGTACACGTACGTCGTCCGCGACATCCGGCGGATCGTGACCGTCGGCGGCTCCCTCGTCGGCGTGCTGCTTCTCCTGTACATCCTCATCGAGGTCGTGGGCGTCATCAGGATCTGAGCGCCCGACGACCTTCCGCCCCACCCGGGGCGTTCCGCTTCCGCCCTCCCACTCCCCCGAATCTCCTATAGATGCGCCCCGGACCGCGGGCTACCGTCCTGTCGGAGGCCTGCCCGCCTTCGAAACGAGGTCCGGCCCAAGCGTGCGCGTCTCATCACCAACCCGCCGGCGTCGAACTCCGACGTTGCTCCCGATCGTCTTCGCGGCGAGCCTCGCCCTGGTCGCCGGGACGGCCATCGCCCTCGGGTTGCTCGTCACGGACAGCGTCACGAAGTCGGCGATGCGCTCGAGCGCCGGCGCCGACGCCTCCCTGGTCCTCGCGTTCCTGACCCGGGACGGCCAGGGACTCGACCTGAGCGCTCCCGTCGCACCGGCTGTGACCAAGGCGATCGATGACGACTTTGCCGCGCTCGTTGCCGCCGCGGACAGCGGGGTCATCCAGATCAAGGTCTACTCCCCCTCCGGCATCGTCCAGTTCAGCGACCGGGCGGACGTCGTGGGCTCCTCCGCCGGCGATGACGGCGAGCTCGAAGAAGCCCTCGATGGCAAGGCGGCGTCCGCGATCAAGAGCGCCGACGACGGCGAGGTCGCCACGGTCCTGCGGGCCGACATGCACCTCGACCAGGTCCTCGAGGAGTACATCCCCATCCCGGTCGACGGTCGCATCGGCGCGGTGTTCGAGGTCTACCGGGACGCGAGTCCGATCGTCGCCGCCGCGACCGCCGCCCGGGACCAGGTCTTCGGGATCGTGGGCTTCGCAGCCGCGATCCTGTCGGTCCTCCTGTACATGATCTTCCGTGCCGCGGACCTGCGTCTCCGGCGCCAGACCCTGGCGCTCGTCGAGGCGGAGCGACGCGACTCGCTGACCGGCCTGCTGAACCACGGTTCGGTCGTGTTGGAGCTCACCGACAGCGGAAGCCAGCGCGGTCGGGCCGGCGCCGTGGGCATCGCGATCGTGGATGTCGACAACTTCCGGCTCGTCAACGATTCGCACGGCCACGACGCCGGCGACGCCGCCCTCCTCGAGGTCGCCCGGATCCTGCGGGCGGAACTGTCGAACGCCTCGATCCTCGGGCGCTTCGGGCCGGACGAGTTCCTCGTCATCGCCCCGCCCGAGTGCGCCCACGACCTCGAGCCTGCGGTGGAGCGGATGCGCGTCGCCCTCTCGCGAGCACGAGCGTCCAGTTCGGCACGTCCGAGCGGCTGCCGCTGTCGGTGAGCGCGGGCATCTGCTACGCACCGATCGACGGCGACGCCGCGACCGAACTCCTGTCCGTGGCGACCGTCACGCTGCGCGAGGCGAAGGCCAGCGGCGGCGACGCGATCCGGGTCGCGGAGACGACCGGTGACGACCGTGACATGCCCGCATCGTCGAGCTTCGACGTCCTGCAGGGTCTCGTGATCGCGGTGGACACGAAGGACCGCTACACGAAGCGCCACTCCGAGGATGTCGCCCGCTACGCCGCTGTTCATCGCCGACCGGATCGGACTCGAAGGCGAGACCCGGCGCGCGCTCGGCATCGCCGGCCTGCTCCACGACGTCGGCAAGATCGGCATCCCTGACACGATCCTGCGCAAGCCGGCGCCTCTCACCGCCGAGGAATACGCCGTCGTCAAGCAGCACGTGGCCCTCGGCGACCTCATCGTCCGCGACGTCCCGAACCTGACGCGTCGTCCGCGGCGGCGTTCGGCACCACCACGAGCGCTGGGACGGCACCGGTTATCTCGATGGGCTGGCCGGCGAGGAGATCCCGCTCGTCGCCCGGATCCTGGCCGTGGCCGACGCATTCTCGGCGATGACGACGACCCGCCCGTACCGCAAGGCGCTCGACATCGAGGAGGCGATCCGCCGCCTGGAGGACGCCGCGGGCAGCCAGCTCGACCCCACGTTTGTCACCGCGTTCCTCGAGGGCCTGAGGACCGTGGCGGACGCCCCGATGCCCGGCTCCGACAGACCCGCGCCCCTGCTCTGGACGCCGCGCGCCGACGTCGCCTGACCCCGGCGGCCGGCGTCTCGGCTCGGTCCCGCCCGCGCCGGCGCTGCTCGATGCCCCCCTGGTGGGCACTAAGCACGCCTAACCGCGGGGCACGAGCAGCCAAAGGCTCGGGAGGGGCTGTTAGTGCCGTCGACACGGTCATGGAGCAGTTCGGAGCTCGCGGGACGTGTGCGCCGCCCCGTCCATAGCGAGTGCGATCTCCCCGCCTACGGATGAAAGTCAAGTCGCTTGCGGGGGTTCCCGGGTGAGGGGCATCATCGTCGCGGTGCGGGCGATCGCCTGACCGAAGAGCAGGGTTCGGGGCTGATCCCTGCCGCGCTGGTTGACGCTCAGCGTCGTGAGATGCGCGCCCCGTTTGCGTCGCCCGCACCGCTGCCGTTGGTCGAGCGCTCGGCGACCAGGCGGCGATACGCCGCCTCGGCCTGCTCGGCCCGTTCGGTCTCGAGGCGCCGTTCAGCGGCCGTGCCGGCGAGGCCGATCGCTCGACCCTGGGATCGCTCGGCTCCGACCCGGAGCTCGAGCAGCCGGACCTTGGCCCGATGGCGTGACGGGCGGCCGTACGCGTACTCCTCCGCCCGGTGCAGCAGGTGCCAGACGAGGACGGCCAGCTTGCGCGCGACGGCCACGATCGCGACGGGCCAACCACGCCGGGCGGCGATCCGCTGGGCGAAGGCCCGGAGCGGGCCCGGCGTCCGGCTCGCGACCCACGCCGCCTCGACGAGGACCTGGCGGGCGATCGCCGCGCCCTGCTTGCTGATCCGGCCATGGCGGGCCGGATCCTCGCCCGACTGGCTGACCCGCGGATCGAGGCCGACGTACGCGACCAGTCGACCGGCGGCCGGGAACCGCCGGACGTCCCCGATGACGGCGGCGAGGGTGGCGGCCGTCGTGGCGCTCACGCCGGGCAAGGTCATCAGTCGGCGCATGTCGGCCGATCCGAGGACGGCCGCCGCGAGGATCGCGTCGAGCCGGGCGATCTCCGTGTCGAGGAAGTCGACCACCCGCAGGCTGGCCTCGACCCCCTCCCGCTCGTCGGCCGGCAGGTCCACCTCGGCCAGCCACGCTCGCCCGCGGCGCCCGAACAGGTCGCTCGCCGGCCCACGGCCGATGAGGTTGCGGATGAGGGCGGCATGGACCTGGTTCTTGGCCATCGTCCGCTGCTTCACCAGGTGGGCGCGCCGGCTCACCTGGCGACGGAGGGCGCCGGTCGCCTCGTCGGGCTGCCAGACGTCGGGCAGGAACCCCGACGCGAGGAGCTGGGCGAGGATCCGGGCGTCGATCCGGTCGGTCTTGGCGCGCAGCCGGGTGGCCGCCTTCGTCGCCTTCGGATCGGCCAGCACGACCCGGGCGTGCGGCGCGAGGATCCGGGCGATGGCCACCGCGTTGCCGGTCGCCTCGAGGGTCACCACGTCGCCGGGCTCAAGGCTCGCGCCGAACGCCTCGAGCTCGGCTGGTGCCGTGCCGACCCGGCGCGCCGGCCGCACCTGCCCATCCTCCGCGATCGCCACCTCGCAGAACCCGCGGTGGATGTCCAGTCCGATCGCCCGCATCACGACCTCCTCTCTCACGACCGTTGGAGACGCGGCGGGCGAACGACATCTACGGATCCGTGCTCGAGGCACACCCGGGCAGTCGCAGGGGCGGCCAACTACAAATCGCGGGCTCGAAGCCCACTAGGTGGACGGCCTGCCCAGCTGCGTTCTCCCTGAGCCCCTGTCCCAGGCATCCACGGACCATACCGCGGGGCCTGGTCGGAGTTCAGGACGGCAGTGTCATGCAACTACAATCGCACCATGCCCCCTCGGCGCCCTTCTGCCCGACCCGTCGGTGCCCGACCCGAGGCGCTGTTCCGTCCGCCGCCGGGCCGTCAGCCGCTGGCCGCCCGGATGCGCCCCGCGAGCCTCGAGGAATTCGTGGGCCAGGAGCACCTCGTCGGGGAGCGTGGGCCGTTGCGGCGCGGCCTGGATCGCGGCCACCTCGCCTCGATCCTCCTGTGGGGGCCGCCGGGGACCGGAAAGACGAGCCTCGCCCGCCTGCTCGCGGACGCGGTGGGTGCGCATTTCGAGACCCTGTCTGCGGTGATGAGCGGCGTCGCCGACGTCCGGTCGGTCATCGCCGGCGCACAGGACGCACTGTCGCTCAACGGCGCCCGGACCGTGCTGTTCCTGGACGAGATCCATCGGTTCAACAAGTCCCAGCAGGACGCGCTGCTGCCCCACGTCGAGGACGGCACGATCACGCTCATCGGCGCGACGACCGAGAACCCCTACTTCGAGGTCAACGCCGCGCTCCTCTCGCGGCTGCGCGTCTGGCGCCTCGAACCTCTGACGAACGAGCAGGTCGGCACCGTGGTCCGGCGGGCCCTCACCGACCCGGAGCGCGGACTCGCCGGCGAGCTCGGGCCGACGGGAGGCGTCCATCTTGCCGACGCCGCGTTCGAGCATCTGGTCGACCTCGCCGGCGGTGACGCCCGCACGGCTCTCAACGTCCTGGAGGGCGCCGTCGCCCTGGCCGAGGCCGAGGGGACACGGGACGCCGATGGACGGGTCGAACCCACCCTGGACGACGTCGAGCAGGCGGCCCAACAGCGGATCCTCGCCTACGACCGGGCCGGCGACGGGCACTACGACACGGTCTCGGCGTTCATCAAGAGCCTCCGCGGCAACGACCCGGATGCCGCGCTCTATTGGCTCGCGGCCATGGTCGCGGCCGGTGAGGATCCCCGGTTCATCGCCCGGCGGCTGATCATCAGTGCCAGCGAGGATGTGGGCAACGCCGATCCTCGGGCGCTCTCCGTCGCCGTCGCCGCCGCCCAGGCGCTCGACTGGGTCGGCCTCCCGGAAGCGCAGTACGCGCTCGCCCAGGCGACCTCATACATCGCGACCGCGCCCAAGAGCAATCGCTCCGGACTCGCCTACTGGGCGGCCGTCGCGGACGTCACAACGCGTGGCTCGCTCCCCGTCCCGAACCACCTGCGCAGCGCGACCCACGCCGAGAAGAAGAACCACGGGCTGGGTGTCGGCTATCGCTATCCGCACGACTACGAGGGTGCGGACATCGACCAGCGCTACCTGCCCGAGGAGCTCGGCGAGCGGCGCTACTACCGACCCACGGACCAGGGCTACGAGGCGACGATCGGCGCCCGGATGGAGGGCCGGCTCGAGGCCCGCCAGGCCGCGCGTGCGTCCGGCGGTCCGCGCCGCTCACGCCTCCCGACGCCGGACGTCGACCCGATGCGCGTGGCCGGCAACGTCATGAAGACCCGCGAGGCGAACCGGGCGAGGATCAAGGACACCGAGCAGCGGGACGCCGCCGACTGACATGTGATCCCCGGGATCGGGGCCCTGGATCGCGTGGCTCCGGTGATGGCGGGTCGTGGCCCGACCTAGGCGTGCTTCCAGGTGACCGTGAAGGAACGTCCCCCGGACGAGAGCTTCGAGGTCACGAGGCGTTTGACGCTTCCCTTGGCGGCGTAGTCGATGACGTCCACGATCGGCGGCGCCGCCGATCGCCACGCGCTTGCCGGCCAGAGTGGCCTGCGCACTTGCAGAACACGATGGGCGAGAACTTGGCGAGCTGGAGGTCCTCGCACTTCACGTCGCAGTCGATCGCGACCGACCGAGACCTCCCAGCGAGCGGTCACGCGGGAGATCTTCGATACGCTCCGGGTGGTCGATACCTGTATGCCGGTCGTCTTGTCTCGGAGCGCCATCGTGTACTTACCGCCGGCGAAGCGGCACCTGGGCCCAGACGATATCTCCCACGGCCGGGTGGAAGTGGAAGTACTTGAAGAACTTTTCCGGATTCGCCAGGTGCCAGCCTGAGGTCGTCAGACGCGCCGCCGGCGCACTCCGACTCCGTCCCGACCTCGACGGTCTTCGGCGCCTTGACATGCATCTCGGCGCTCGTCCAACCATCGATCGGCGACCGAGACGGCGAACCGCTCGTCCTTCTTGCCGCAGGTCACCTTGGGCTGTTTCCAGGTCGCCTCGACGCATGTGACGTTGCCACCGCCGCGCCCGATCACGTACGCGACGAAGCTCCTGGCCGTGTATGGGTAGCTCGAGCCGCGGTCTTCCGCGACTCGGCCCCCGGGCACGACGTTATCGATGGGACGGGCGTCGGCGCGGGCGTGGGACTCGGGGTGACCGTCGGCGTCGCGCTCTGTGCTCGCGCTCGGGCTGGGCGTGAGACTCGGCGATGGCGACACGGTCGGGCTTGCGGTCTCGAACGACCGCGGCACCGCCTGATCCGTCGGTGGGGGCGAAGATCCGCAGGCTCCGATCGTCGCGCAGACGGCGACGGCCGCAGCCAGTCGGGCAGCCAAACGACCTAGGCCGGCCATTCGATCCCCCTCCATCGGAGCCCGCGCCTCCCGCGCTGCGCGTAGGCTCGCACATGTCGATGCTGGCGGCGAGCCCCTTTGGCGCTCAGGCCGCGTCGGCGACCACGAGGAAGATCAACAGGAGCGGTACAAGGGCGACGCCGAACGTGACGATCACGATGGTGAAGATCTCGACCAGGACGACGGAGCGGACCCAGCTCGGCTCGCCACGCATGAGTCGGGGTGCCGTCAGCCACAGGATCAGCGACGGGAGGGCGAAGACCGCGATGACCGCGGCAAAGCCGACGACCGTTCCGGGAGCCGGGCGGCTGCCGATGTACGCCGCGAACGTGGCCAGGATGATCGCGAACCAGGTGACCGCGATGATCCGGTTCGCCAGGCCCAGCGTCCGCCACAGTCGGTAGGCGCCCGGCGATGACGTTGCGGACGCGTATCCGCCGATGCCGCTCAGCTGGCCCCCCGGCCCCATCGCCGGCGCGGGCTGCGCTCATGGAGATCGGCCGCGAGCGCGAACCGGGGACGACCCACCCGGCGACGGATCGCTGCACGGCCGGTGGCTGGGATCGGGAGGCCTGGCGGGACGACGGGCCGGCCACGTTCATCTCGCCGAGGGTGCCGATGAGCCCGATCGGCGCACCCGGCGCGCCGAGGTCGGCAGCGCAGCCGGTGCAGAACCGGTCATACGGTCCGCGGGGCGTCCCGCAGTTCGGACAGACCGTCGTGGGCTCGTCCATCGCCGACGAGTGTAGTCCGCCCCGGTCAACACCCGACTTCGGGTAGATTCGGATACGCCCGCCGCTCGACCCCGAGCCGACCCGCCGACCCAGGAGGCCGACCCGTGAACCGCTTCGAGACCAACCTTCGGATCCCCGGACCCACGAGCCTGCCCTCGGCGGTCCGCGAAGCGGGTTCGCGCCAGATGATCAACCACCGCGGCCCGGAGTTCGCGGGCATGCTCGAGCGGGTGACGACCGGTCTCAAGCTGTTCCTGGGCACTACCAACGACGTGATCCTGATCACGTCCGCCGGCACCGGCGGCCTCGAGGCGGCGATCGTCAACACGCTCTCGCCCGGCGACAAGGTCCTGGCCGTGTCCATCGGCGCCTTCGGCGACCGGTTCGCCCGGATCGCCACCGTCTACGGCGCGGACGTTACCAAGCTCGACGTCGAGTGGGGCCAGGCCGCGGATCCGGCCGTCGTGCGCGAGGCGCTCGCTGCCGGCGGGCCGTGGAAGGCCGTGCTGCTGACCCACAACGAGACCTCGACCGGGGTCATGAACCCCATCCGCGACCTGGCCGCCGCGGTCCGGGCCGGCGCGCCTGACGCGCTCATCCTCATGGACGGCGTCTCGGCCCTGGGCGCGGTGCCGTTCGAGCAGGACGCGTGGGGCATCGACGTCGCGATCACCGGCTCCCAGAAGAGCTGGATGGCCGCCCCCGGGATGGCGTTCCTGAGCATCTCCGAGCGTGCCTGGGCCGCGGTCGAGACCGCGCAGATGCCGCGCTTCTACTTCGACGCCCGGCTCTATCGCAAGAGCATGACCACCGGCGAGACGCCGTTCACGCCGGCCCTCGGCGTCCTCTTCCAGCTCGATGTCGCGATGGGCCTGATGAACGCGGAGGGACCGGAGGCCATCTTCGCCCGCCACGCCGCGTGTGCGGCCGCGACCCGGGCGGGCCTGGATGCCCTGGGCTTCCGGCGGTTCGCCGATCCGGCCCACGCGTCGACGACCGTCACCTGCGCCTGGCTGCCCGAGGGGCTTGACTGGAAGGCCTTCAACGGCGCGCTCAAGGCACGCAAGCTCGTGGTCGCCGGCGGCCAGGCCAAGCTCAACGGCCTCGTGTTCCGGATCGGCCATCTCGGCACGGTGACTCTCGACGAGATCCTCGCCGCGATCGGGGTCATCGAGGAGGGCCTCCTCGCGATCGGCCGGCCGGTCGTGCCGGGCACCGGGGTCGCCGCGGCGCAGCGGGCCGGACTCGAAGCGCTCGGGGTGACGTCGGGCCTCGAAGTCGGCGCGTGAAGGTCCTCGTCGTCGAGCCGCTCGCCGGCGAGGGCATCGCCCTCCTGCGCGCCCATCACGAGGTCGACGAGCGCATCGGGCTGTCGCGTGACGAACTCTGCGCGATCGTGGGTGACTACGACGCGCTCGTCGTCCGGAGCCAGGTCCAGGCCGACGCGGCACTTATCGCCGCCGGGCCACGGCTCCTCGTCATCGGTCGCGCCGGCGTGGGCGTCGACAACGTCGACCTCGACGCCGCGACGCGGGCCGGGATCGTCGTCGTCAACGCGCCGACCGGGAACACGATCGCGGCGGCGGAGCACACGCTGGCGCTCATGTACGGGCTCGCGCGCCGGATCGCCGCGGGCGACAGCGCGATGCGGGCCGGCGACTGGAAGGCGGCCCGCGGCCGGCTGACCGGCGTCGAGCTGCGCGGGCGGACGCTCGGCATCGTGGGCCTTGGCAAGATCGGACAGGCGATCGCCGATCGGGCGCGGGCGATGGAGATGACGATCCTGGGCCAGGACCCGTTCGTCACGGCCGAACAGGCGGCCCTCCATGGGATCGAGCTGGTCGAGATCGGCGAGCTGCTCCGGAAGTCCGACGTCGTCACCGTCCACGTGCCCCTCACCCGCCAGACGCGCGGGATGATCGGCAAGCGCGAGCTCGGCTGGATGAAGCCCACGGCGCTGCTGCTCAACGTCGCCCGCGGCGGGATCATCGACGAGCAGGCCCTGGCCGACGCCCTGGCGGCCGGGACGGTCGCCGGCGCGGCGATCGACGTGTTCGAGCACGAGCCGCCGTTCGAGCCGAACCCGCGGTCGCCGCTGCTGGACGCCCCGAACACGCTGCTGACGCCGCACCTCGGCGCGTCCACGGCCGAGGCCCAGGTCCGGGTCGCCGAGGAGGTGGCCGCCCAGATCGTGGACGTCCTCGACGGCCGCCCGGCCCGCTATGCGGTCAACGCTCCGCTCCTCACGCCCGAGACGGCCGCCGCGATCGCGCCGTACCTGCCCCTGGCCGAGACGCTCGGGCGGTTCTTCGCCCAGTTCGCGCGACGCGGGGTGAAGACGCTCACCCTCGACGTGGCCGGGGAGCTGGCCGGGTACAACGCCTCGCCACTCACCGCGGCCGTGCTGCGGGGCCTCCTGGAGACGGTCACGACGGAGCGGGTCAACCTCGTCAACGCCGGCGCGCTCGCGAAGGCGCGCGGGATCGCGATCGTCGAACGCAAGACGCCCGAGGCGGGCGCGTTCGCCTCGCAGCTGACGCTGTCGGGCGAGGCACAGGGAACGACGACGACCGTCGGCGGCACGGTGGCCGGCGGCGAACCGCGGTTCACCCGCCTCAACGACTACCGGCTCGACATGGCCCCGACGCAGTACATGCTCGTCAGCCACCACACGGACCGGCCGGGGTTGGTCGGTCGGATCGGGCTCATCCTCGGCGAGGCGGACGTCAACATCAGCGCGATGCATCTCGCCCGGTCTGGACCGCGCCAGGACGCGCTGATGATCCTCGCCCTCGACGACGAAGTGCCCGACCCGATCGTCGAGGCGATCCGGTCGAGCGACGGGGTCGTCGAGCTCTGGTCGATCCGGCTCGGCGCCGACCACTGAGCGAGCACGGCGGCCTGACGCTCCCCGCCGACCTGTCGGCGGTCGTGGTGCTGCTGCGCCATGGCGAATCCACGTTCATCGTCGAGGGCCGCTTCCAGGGCGCGGCCGACGCGCGGCTCTCGCCGCTCGGCGAGCGCCAGGCAGCGCTGGCCGGCGAGCGGCTGGCCGACCCCGGCCGATCCCCCGTCCTGCCGATCCCGCCGACGGCGCCGCTAGAGATCGCCCACTCACCGCTGAGCCGGGCGGCGTCGACGGCAGAGGCGGTCAGGGCGGCCATCGCCGAGCGCGGCGGATCCGTGCCGGTGCGGCCCGAGCCTGGCCTCAGCGAGATCGGCCAGGGGCGCTGGGAGGGCGCCCACCGGACCGAGATCGAGTCTCGATACGGCGAGCTCCTGGCGGCCTGGCGGCGGACACCGCTCAGCGCGAATGCGCCGGACGGAGAACGGGTGCTCGATGCCGCCGTCCGGGTGCGGGGAGCGCTCGAAGGCGTGGTCGAGCGGCTCGGCGAAGCTGCCGAGTCGCATCCTTCGAGTGAGCATCCGCCGACCGTCGCCGGCTATCCCGGTCCCGCCATCGCAACCGTTCCGTGGACGCTCCTCGTCGCCCACGACGGGATCTTCAAGGTCACGCTGCTGACGCTGCTCGACCTGCCCCTCGACCGGTTCTGGACGTTCCCGTTCGCCCTGTGCGGCATCACCGTCGTGGAGCTCCGCGAGGGACGCGGGATCCTGCGCGCCCACAACCTCACGGAGCACCTGGCCTCCCTCGCGACGACCGAAGCGGCGCCCGAACCGAGGCCCGCCGGCGCACTCTGACGCTCCAAATGAGTCTGATCGTCGCGGACCGCTGATGTACCGCGACCCGATGCCGCCATTGAACCGGACGCGGCCGACCGAGGCGCGTGTCGGCGACATCGACCATCGCGGTATGCCACCCACCGTATGGATCCCGGCACGATCGCCCGAGGTCGAGCGTGGCCGGCTCGCGGCCATCGCGACCGTCCACGTCTTCCCTCCGGAAGGCCCCATCCCTGCGGTCGCCGGCTCGGGCGACATCCTCATCGCCGCCGACGATGCGAACCGCGCCATCGACTACGCCTCGCACATCGACGGGCTCCGGGTGATCCAGGCCTTCTCGGCCGGGGTCGATTGGATCATCGGCCGCGTGCCACCGGGCGCAATTCTGTGCGACGCGGCCGGCGTGCACGATGTCGCCGTCGCCGAGTGGGTCCTCATGGTCATCCTCGCGTCCCAGCGCCGTCTCGCCGAGCACATCGACGGCCAGCGGAGCGCCCATTGGCGCGAGGAGTCGCTGACCGGGTCGGACCTCGTCGACGCCACCGTCGTGCTGCTCGGGGCCGGCTCGATCGGGGCGGCCGTCGAGGCGCGACTCGTGCCCTTCGGGGCGAAGGTCGTCCGGATCGCCCGGCGGCCACGGCTCGGCGTCCTGACGATGGCCGAGCTGCCGGCGATCCTGCCGACGGCCGACATCGTCGTGAGCCTCCTGCCGCTTACGCCGGCGACGCGTGGCGCGGTGGACGGCGCGTTGCTGGCCCGGATGCAGGACGGCGCGCTCCTGATCAACGCCTCGCGCGGGGCCATCGTCGACACGGTCGCGCTCACGGCCGAGGTCGTCCGTGGCCGTCTCCGCGCCGCGCTCGACGTGACCGACCCCGAACCGCTGCCCGACGGCCATCCGCTGTGGACCGCATCCGGCGTGATCATCACGCCCCATGTCGCGAGCGACGTCCACGCCGAGGGTCCGCGGGCATGGCAGCTCGCGTTCGAGCAGGTCGGCCGCTACGCCCGGGGCGAACCGCTGATCAACGTCGTGACCGACGGCTACTGAGCCCTCTAGCCCGTCTGGGTCGTCATCTGGCCGGGCGTCGTGATCGAGATCGTGCCGCCCCACATGCAGGTGCACGTGCTGTCCGACGTGAGGGCGGGGATGTTGCCGACCGCGACGGTGGAGGCTCCTGGCGACCACGGACCGGCGATGGCCGGGATGCACGGCTGGGGCGTGAGCACGCCAAGCGCCGCCGACGTCGCCGCCGCGACCTGCGGGTTGGCCAGCGAGGTGCACATCCCGAACGTCGCGATGTTCGTCATCGGGACCATGTCCTGGATGGTGGCCACCGGCTGATCCGTGCCCTGGACCATGGAGGTCGGCAGGATCGACAGCGTGGCCGTGCCGGGCAATCCCATCGGGCACGCGACCATCGCGCCGTTCACCACGATCTGCCCCATCGGCCTCCTCCTTCGGACGCGACCATCCTACCGGCCGATGCGGTCAGGCGCGTCCCCTGCCCTGCCGGTAGCGCCGGATGAGCGCATTGGTCGAACTGTCGTGGCCGGGTCCCGGTGCAGCCTCGGCGGTGAGCTCCGGCTCGATCCGTACCGCGAGCGACTTGCCAAGCTCGACGCCCCACTGGTCGAACGAGTCGATGCCCCAGATCGTGCCCTGGGTGAACACCTTGTGCTCGTACAGGGCGACGAGGGCGCCCAGCGTCCGCGGGTCGAGCCGGTCCGCGAGGATCGTGTTCGTGGGGTGGTTCCCGGCGAACGTGCGATGCGGCACCTGGGCCTCCGGAACGCCCTGGGCCCGTACCTCCTCGGCGGTCTTGCCGAACGCGAGCGCCTCGGTCTGGGCGAAGAAGTTCGCCATCAGCAGGTCCTGGTGGCCGCCGGTCGCGCCGCCGACCTCCTCCGCGGCATGGACGAACCCGATGAAGTCGGCCGGGATGAGCTTCGTGCCCTGGTGGATGAGCTGGTAGTAGGCGTGCTGGCCGTTCGTGCCCGGCGTGCCCCACACGACCGGGCCGGTCTGGACCGCGACGGGCCGCCCCTCGCGATCCACGGACTTGCCGTTGCTCTCCATGTCGAGCTGCTGGAGGTACGCGGTGAATCGGCCCAGGTACTGGCTGTAGGGCAGGATCGCGTGCGTCTGGGCGCCCAGGAAGTCGTCGTACCAGAGCCCGATGAGACCGAGTATCACCGGCAGGTTACGGTCGAATGGAGCGGTCCGGAAGTGCTCGTCCATGGCATGGAAGCCGGCCAGCATCTCGCGGAACCGGTCGGCGCCGATGGCCACCATGAGCGACAGGCCGATGGCCGAGTCATACGAGTAGCGCCCGCCGACCCAGTCCCAGAACTCGAACATGTTGGCCGGGTCGATCCCGAACTCGACGACCTTGGGGGCGTTGGTCGACACCGCGACGAAGTGACGGGCGATTGCGGCCTGGTCGCCCCCCAGGCCGGCCAGCAGCCAGTCCCGCGCCGAGCGCGCGTTCGTCAGCGTCTCGATCGTGGTGAACGTCTTGCTGCAGACGATGAACAGCGTCTCGGCCGGGTCGAGGTCGCGGGTCGCCTCGAACAGATCCGTCCCATCGACGTTCGAGACGAAGCGGAAACGGAGCCCACGGTCGCTATACCAGCGCAGGGCGTCGACCGCCATCGCCGGTCCGAGGTCCGACCCGCCGATCCCGATGTTCACCACGTTCCGGAACCGCTGCCCCGTGTGCCCGATCCAGGCGCCCGACCGGACGCGCTCGCTGAAGGCGGCCATCTTGTCCAGGACGGCGTGGACGCCCGGCACGACGTCGACGCCGTCGACCTCGATGACGGTGCCCTTCGGCGCCCGGAGCGCGACGTGGAGGACCGCTCGGTCCTCGGTCGTGTTGATCCGGTCGCCCCGGAACATCGCCGCGATCCGGTCGCGGAGTCCGGCCCTTTCCGCGAGCGCGGTGAGGGCCGCCAGCGTCTCGTCGGTCAGCCTGTTCTTGGAGTAGTCGATGAACAGGCCCGCCGCCTCCGCGGTGAGTCGCTCACCGCGGCCCGGATCGGCGGCGAACAGATCCCGCAGGTGTACGTCACGCGTCGCCGCGGCGTGCTTCTCCAAGGCGGCCCATTCGGGGGTCCGGTCGATCCGATCCATGGCTCACAGTATCCGCCGGCGCTCGTCAGCCCGCGCGGCAGGACTGCCGAGCGAAGCCGCCAGGCTGGGCCTGCGGCCGGCTGCCGTCGCCCGGCGTGCCGTCGCCCGGCGTGCCGTCGCCCGGCGCGCCGTCGCCCGGCGTGCCGTCGCCCGGCGTGCCGTCGCCCGGCGTGCCGTCGCCCGGCGTGCCGGCGCCCGGCGTGCCGGCGATGCGCGCGGCCTATCAGATGCGCGCGGCCTATCAGATGCGCGCGGCCTATCACTCGCATCGTTATGTGGGGCCAGGATCGTCGCCGGCGACGACTTCGGGGGCGCTTATCGCTCCAGATATCACTCGCATGCGTAGCGGGTGCGATAGAACACCGTCGGGCCGATCTCTGTCGGTTGTTCCGACGCCTCGTAAGCATGCGAGTGATACGCGGGTGGTCGAGGTTCCCGATCGGAGGCAGCGGGGTCGCCGGAGCTGGCTCCGGGGGCGCTTATCGCTCCAGATATCACTCGCATGCGTGGCGGGTGCGATGGACACCGTCGGGCCGGACCCTGGCGCGTGTTCCGACGCCTCGTAAGCATGCGAGTGATACGCGGACGGCCAGTGGATACGCGGACGGCCAGAGCTCCCGAACCCGGCCGCGGGGTGGCCGGGGCACACCACACGTCCTCCGGCGACCCAAGGGCGCCTCAGATGCGTCGCACGCGCGACTTGCGCTTGGGCCGCCGGAAGGCGAGTCGCAGGAGGCTGATCCGGAGCTTCCGCTGGGCCACCCGCAGGACCGACAGGCGGTCGGCGTCGAGGGTCTTGCGCCCATACGCCACCTCGACCTTGGCCGAGGCGACGACCTGCAGGTCGGACCGGGCGATGGGCAGGATGTCCCCGAGCGCACCGGCGTACTCGAACGGCGTCTGGGTGGGGCGCGGCGCCCAGCCGAACCGGCCGGCCAGGCGGACGAGGGCGGCCCAGGCGGTCTCGGGCTGCGTCGGACCCCGCGGCCCGCGCTGGTAGGCCAGCAGCGCGAGGAGCCCGACCACGAGGAGCAGGAGGAGCGCCACGAAGATGAACGGGCCGTTCGACGAGGTTGGCGCGTCCGTGGACACGATCCCCGCGCCGCCGCGGACGGACCGCTCCGGCGGTTCGAACTTCAGGTCGCCGCTCGCCCGCGGTGAACCGGCCGGGCCGGGCGACGCGGACGGGACCACGGAACCCGCGATGATCGTCTGCGGTTCCGTCGTGCCGTTGCCGGTCGGGTCGAACGGGTACCAGCCGAAGCCCGGGAAGTAGACCTCGACCCAGGCGTGGGAGTTGCTCAGCAGGATCGTCTCGATGCCCGATCGGGCATCGCGATCGCCCGGCAGCCAGCCCTCGACCATCCGGGCCGGGACGCCCAGGTCGCGCAGGATCATCGCCATCGTCGTCGCGTAGTACTGGCAGTAGCCACGCTTGTACTGGGCGAAGCACTCGACCGTGCTGATGCTCTGGCAGTTCAGGTCCGTCACGTCCGTGACGTACTTGAACTCGGCCGGATTGCGCAGCACATCCTTCGCCGCGACGGCGAGGTCGTACGGGTCGTACGCGTTCTGCGCGCAGAGAGCGGCCGCATCCGGCACGCTCTTGGTGCGGGCCCCACATGCCGCCAATGCGTTCGCCTTGATCTTCGCCTTCAAGGTCGCCGAATACGGGCCGAAGATGCCACCGCCCGTCGTGAGATAGAGCCCGCGGATGTCCGGGTCGTACTCGGTCGACGCCGCCCGGAGCTTGTTCTCCGTGAACCCGTCCTCGCCGATCTTCGGGATGAGCGCCGTGCCCGTGTACGTGCTCCAGGTGTCCTTGGATTCGAGCTGGCCGTAGAAGCCACCCGGGCCAACGACCGTGAGGTTCGTCGGGACGTTGATGCCCGAGACCGCGTCCGGCGAGAAGATCGCGTTGCCGGCGTAGTTGGTCTTGCGGACCGTGAACTGGAGCGTCCGGCGCAGGTCGGGGTTCGGCACCTGGTCGCCGGTCCCGTCGAGGATCGACACGTCGACCGGCGTGTCGACGGCCGTGTTCTGGCGGTTGATCGACCACGAGTTCGGGGCCGTGAACGTATCGAACGCGACGGCCTTCCAGTAGTACGGCGTCGTGTCCCCGGTTGGGACCTGGATCGTCATGGCCGGCGAGGTGTTCTGGTCCCAGTGTCCGGAGATCGTGGTCGAGGGGCCGAAGCTCACCCCGCTGATCTTCGTGCCCGGGCCGCCGGCCGGGAAGAAGCGCTGGATCTGCTGGCCGAAGTCGACGAGCTTGTCGTCGAGGCCCGAGAAGGCACCCGCCAGCGGCGCGGACGCGGCCGTGGAGGTCAGGAACAGGGAGCCCAGGATGGCGACGGTCACGAATGCGACGCCGCCGCGCAGGTAGAGGGCCGTCACGGCCGATGGGTCGCCGATGCGACGCTGCAGCCAGCTCGCCTTCTCGTCATCGGCATGCACCCGGACGAGGAGCAGCAGCGCGGCGCAGCTGAAGATCACGAGGTATGTCAACTGGTCCCGGACGGTGATCGACATGTTCGTGAGCAGCGCGAGCCCGGTGATGAACACCGCACCGAGCGGTCGGCGATGGCCGAGGGTCGCGAATCCCGCGAACTGGCCGGTCGCCCAGCAGATGAGCCCGAAGATGAGCAGGTGGTGGCCGAGCTGCGCCGTCGTCGTCTGGTTGCGGACCGTGAAGTCGAGGATCGCGTCCGTGGCCGAGTCCGCCGTCGCCCGGAACCAGGTGGCCGGCGAGTCGCCCGAGCCCGGCAGGACGGTGCCCACGAAGATCGGCACCACGATGGCAGCCACGACGGCTCCCAGCACGTGGGTCGTCCAGCGTCCCCAGCCGACCTTCGCGCCGTACATCCCCCAGGCCGCCCCGCCGATGACGGCCCACGGCAGGAACGTCGTCAGCTCCTGTCGCCCGAGGACCCAGCGAGCGTCATCCAGCGACCAGGCGACAGGCAGGACGAGCAGGAACACGAGCAGGACGGTCAGCCAGCCCTCTTCCGGGGCGAGCGGGATCCGGCCTCGGACGGCCGGTCCGTCCGTCGGCGCCGCGGTCCGCGGGGCGAATGGCGTGGCCGAGCTCCGGCCATTCATGCTCATCCCTTGAGCGCCTCGGCCAGCGGCCGGCCGGCCACGACGTGATGGACCGTGAGCTCGTACTCGGACAGGGCGTGGCTCAGTGCGCGCGTCTCCTGGTCCGGCGCGGCCAGCGAGAGGGCACCCGGATCGGCCGCAGCGTTCCCGTCAGCGTACCGGGCGAAGCTCGGCGCATCGAGCAGGACGACGACGCAGGCCACCCCGCGAGTGCGCAGGGCGGCGAGCGGGCGCACCCAGGCGCGGTCGTGCGAAGCGGTGATCACGACCGCGGTCATCCCGCGCCGCAGGCGGGCCAGGCCGTTCACCAGCGCCTCGGCCAGCGGCTCGGTCCCGTCGGCGTCGACGGCGGCGAGGAGCTGCATGATCTTGAGATGCTGCCGCCCGCCCCGGTCGGCCGGCAGGATCGCGGCCCGATGGCCGTTCGTGGTGATGCCCACTGCCCGGTTCTCGAGCAGGCCGCGGTCGGCGATGGACGCGGCCGCACGGACGGCCACCTCGACGGTCGACTCGTCGCCCTTGCCCGCCTGGACCCGCCGGTCGAGGTCCAGGAACAGCCACACGTCGGAAGTCTGCTCGAGGTCGAACTCCTTGACCTGGATCTCGCCGTGACGGGCCGTCGACTTCCAGTGGATCCGGTTGAAGCTGTCACCGGGCGCGTACGGGCGGACCGTGGTGGCCAGCGGGGTCGTCTGGAGAGTCCGTTCCGGCGCCGAATGGCTGCCCTCGATGTTCGCGGCCGGCAGGCGCCACATCGGCAGGCGTTCAACGCGCGGGTATACGACGAGGGTCAGTCCCTGGCCCACGGCCGCCGACGCCTCGAACAGGCCGAACGGGTCGCCGGTCCGGATCTGGAGCGGCTCGATCCGGAAGTGGCCACGGCGGGCCAGCGGCGTCTTGACGACCCATGAGCGCTCGCCGCGCGAGCCGAGCGACAGGGCTCGGCCGGCAAGGCCTCCCGGCAGGTTCGTCGGGTTGTTCACCTCGAGCCAGGGCTTCGGGACCCGGCCCGCGTTGCGGAGCGTGTATGTCAGGCGGAGCGTGTCACCGACCCGGCCGTGAAGCTGATTCACGGCGTAGCCGGCCTCCAGGTCGCTCAGGCCAAGGCGGGTCAGGACATAGCTGCCGCCTACGACGAGGACGCCCAGGTAGAGCAGGTAGAACAGGAACGGCTGGCCGCTCGCGAACGACGCGACGATGAGGATCGTCGCCACGACGAGGGCCTGGAGGCGGCGGATCACCGGGGCATCCCGATGATCGGCGTCCGGCGGCTCATGTGCTGCTCCGGGTCCTCGCGCTCAGTCTGTGGCCGGGTCGATCCGTGGCCGATCGTGGTCCGCGTTCGCGGTCGGTCGGTCGATCGTCATGCGTCGGTGGGGGCCAGGGCGCGCGGGCCGGAGCTCCGACCCTGCGGTCGGATGCCCTCGACCGGCGTGGAGTCGAGCAGCTCGCGGACCACATGGCCGGGCTGGACGTCGTGGATCGTCGAGCTCGTCTTGATGATCAGCCGGTGGGCGAGGGCGGGCTCGGCGAGGGCCTTGATGTCGTCCGGGATGACGTAGTCGCGGCCGAGCAGGGCGGCCATCGCCTGGCCGGCGCGATACAGCGCGAGCGACCCGCGCGGCGACGCGCCGAGGTAGACATCGGGATGGTTCCGAGTCCCGTTGACGAGGCGGACGATGTACTCGCTGACGGTCGAATCGACGTAGATCTCGCGGACGGCGACCTGGAGGTCCCGCAGCTCATCCACGCCGAGGACGACGTCGATCTCGTCGAGCGGGTGGGCCCGCTTCTGCTCATCGAGGATGACGATCTCCTCGATCGGCTGCGGGTAGCCGAGACGGATGCGCAGGAGGAACCGGTCGAGCTGGGCCTCGGGGAGGGCGAACGTGCCCTCGTACTCGATCGGGTTCTGGGTCGCGATCACGAGGAACGGGTCGGGCATCATGTAGGTCGTGCCGTCGATCGTCGACTGGCGCTCCTCCATGCACTCGAGCAGGCTCGACTGGGTCTTGGGTGTCGCCCGGTTGATCTCGTCGGCGAGCACCACCTGGGCCATGATCGGGCCTGGCCGGAACTCGAACTCCTGGGTCTTCTGGTTGAAGATCGACAGGCCGGTCACATCGGTCGGGAGCAGGTCCGGCGTGAACTGGATGCGCCGGAACGTGCAGCCCAGGCTGCGCGCGATGGCCTTGGCAAGCATCGTCTTACCGGTGCCGGGCACGTCCTCGATGAGGAGGTGGCCGCGACACAGGAGGGCGACGAGGGCGAGGCGGACTTCGTGGTGCTTGCCGACGATGACGCGCTCGACGTTCGCGACGACCCTCTCGCCGGATTCCTGAATCTTCGTCATGAGGCTCCTCGCGAGGTGCGTGCCCCCGGAAGGCCGCGCGGGGCCGCTCGGGCTGGGACCCGGGCCGGAGGTGTCACGGGATAGTACGTCCGAAGACGCCGAAGGGTTCGTCATTGTGCCGACAGTGGTGCGGATCCGGTGATTCCGCGGCCCGGACGTCGCTCCTGCCCTTCATGGGTCGCCCGGGGCCGAACGGTTCCAGATCTCGGAGCGTCAAGGTCTATCCCTGCCAGGCGACCCTCAGGTGGTCATAGGACAGGTGGCGTGGCCGGTCGCCGCCCGATCCCTGCCAGGCGACCCTCAGGTGGTCATACGACAGCGTTCCTATGCCCCGGAGGGCATAGGCGGTCGGCCCGCTGCTCGATCCGAGCACGCCACTGAGCCGAGCGCCCGCGCTGGTCGCGTCGAACGCCCGCCCGGAGAGCGCCTGACAAGTCCCGGAGCCAGCTGAGCCGGGGCCCGGTGGGTCGGCGACAGGCCGCGCCCGGGCGGCGACATGGCCGGTCCGAGGCGGCGCCGCGCCCGTCGTGACCGCGGCCCCTGCAGACCCCGCCGACCCGACGCATCATGCGGATTCCATGGACCGACCAGGCGACGACATCGCGACGGCGGAACTGCAACGGCTCGCGTCGGCCGCCGTTCCCGGCACGCGCTGGCGACGCTGGGGGGCGTACCTCTCGGAGCGTCAATGGGGGACCGTCCGGGAGGACTACTCGGCCGATGGCTCGGCGTGGGAGTACCTCCCCCACGACCATGCCCGTTCGCGCGCCTACCGCTGGGGCGAGGACGGCCTGCTCGGTATCTGCGACGACCAGGCCCGCCTGTGCCTCTCGCTCGCTCTCTGGAACGGCAACGACCCGATCCTCAAGGAGCGCCTCTTCGGCCTGACCGGTCCGGAGGGCAACCATGGCGAGGACGTCAAGGAGCTGTACTGGTACCTCGACGCGACCCCGACCCACAGTTACCTCCGGGCGGCCTACCTCTATCCGCAACCGGCGTTCCCGTACGCCGACCTGGTGGCCGAGAGCCGGCGCCGGACGAAGGCGGACCCGGAGTACGAACTCGTGGACACGGGTGTCCTGGCCGAAGACCGCTTCTTCGACATCGAGGTCGAGTACGCCAAGAGCGGCCCCGAGGACATCGCCATCCGCTATTCCGTGACGAACCATGGTCCGGACCCGGCGACGCTGCACCTGCTGCCGACCCTGTGGTTCCGGAACACGTGGGCCTGGGGCCGCCACAAGACCCACCCCACGATCGAGGCCGGCGACTCGACCTGGACAATGCCCAGCCTCGTGGCCGCGCATCCGCGTCTCGGGCAGCTTGCCCTCCTCAGCGAAGGCGAGCCGGACCTGCTGTTCACCGATAACGAGACGAACGCGGCGCGACTCTTCGGCGCCCCGAACCCGGGCCCATATCTCAAGGACGGTATCGGGCGCGCGGTCGTGGACGGACAGGCCGACGCGATCAACCCGGCCCGGACCGGGTCGAAGGCCGCGTTCCGCCATACGCTGACGCTGGCGCCCGGAGAGACGCGGATCGTCCGCCTGCGCCTCGTCTCGGTCGAACCCGTGGTCCCGGCGGACACCGCCGCGCTGCCCGCGGATGCCACTCCGGGCCCGCCCCGCCCGATCGTCGATCCCGCGAACCCGCTCGGCGACGTCGACGCGATCATCGCCCGGCGGCGCGCGGAGGCCGATGCGTTCTACGCCGCCCGCGCCGACCCCGACGCGAGCGAGGACGAGCGCCTCGTCCAGCGCCAGGCATTCGCCGGGCTCATCTGGTGCCAGCAGTGGTACGCCTACGACATCCCCGAGTGGCTCGACGGCGATCCCGCCCAGCCTCGCCCGCCGTCCGAGCGGTGGACCGGCCGGAACGCTCACTGGCGCCACCTGAACGCGGCAGACGTGATGTCGATGCCCGATTCCTGGGAGTACCCGTGGTTCGCGGCGTGGGACCTGGCGTTCCACTGCGTGCCCCTCGCCCAGATCGACGCCGAGTTCGCCAAGAACCAGCTGATCCTGCTGACCCGTGAGTGGTTCATGCATCCGGCCGGCCAGCTGCCGGCCTACGAGTGGGCCCTCGACGACGTCAACCCGCCGGTCCACGCCTGGGCGGCCCGACGCGTCTACCAGATCGACGCCCGGATCAACGGCCGGGCCGATCGGGCATTCCTGGAGCGCATCTTCCACAAGCTGCTGCTCAACTTCACCTGGTGGGTCAACCGCAAGGACGCCGACGGCAACAACATCTTCCAGGGCGGTTTCCTCGGCCTGGACAACGTGGGCGTCTTCGACCGGAGCGCGCCGCTGCCGGTCCCCGGTCATCTGGGCCAGGCCGACGGCACGGCCTGGATGGGCGTGTACTGCCTGAACATGCTGGCGATCGCGCTCGAGCTCGCCAGCGAGGACCCGGTCTACGAGGATGTCGCGACCAAGTTCTTCGAGCACTTCATGGCGATCGCCGGGGCCATGAACGGGGTGGGCTTCGATGGCGAGGAGCGGACGCCCCTGTGGGATCCGGACGACGAGTTCTTCTACGACGTCCTCCACCTCGACGGCGG
The DNA here is from genome assembly GCA_963719285.1 of uncultured Chloroflexia bacterium. Classification (GTDB taxonomy): domain Bacteria; phylum Chloroflexota; class Limnocylindria; order Limnocylindrales; family CSP1-4; genus C-114. The sequence continues at coordinate 289,978 of CAVRBO010000001.1, read as the reverse complement.
TGACTTCATCCCGCTCAAGATCCGCTCGGCGGTCGGGCTCATCCCGCTCCTGGCGGTCGAGACGCTCGATGAATCGACCCTCGAGGCGCTGCCGGACTTCCGCCGGCGGATGCGCTGGTTCCTGGCCCATCGGCCCGACCTGGCCGCCCTCGTCGCGTCGTGGGAGGAGCCGGGCCAGGGACGGCGCCGCCTCTTCGCCCTCGTCCACGGCCACCGGCTCAAGCGGATCCTCGCCCGGATGCTCGACCCGGAGGAGTTCCTGTCCGATCACGGCGTCCGCTCGCTGAGCCGCTATCACCGCGACCACCCGTTCGAGCTCGAGCTCGGGGGGACGATGAGCCGGGTGGACTACGAGCCGGCCGAGTCGCGGACCGGCATCTTCGGGGGCAACTCGAATTGGCGGGGACCGGTCTGGTTCCCGCTCAACTACCTGCTCATCGAGGCGCTCCAGCGACTCGACCATTACTACGGCCAGGACTTCACCGTGGAGTGCCCCACCGGCTCGGGAACGTTCCGGTCGCTGGCCGGGGTCGCCGACGACCTGTCGCGCCGCCTCGAACGGCTCTTCCTGCCCGACGCCACGGGACGCCGGCCGGCCGCCGGGCCGGTGGGTCCGCTCCAGGACGATGCCGCGTTCCGCGACCGGATCCTGTTCAGCGAGTACTTCGACGGTGACACCGGAGCCGGTCTCGGGGCGAGCCACCAGACGGGCTGGACAGCCCTCGTGGCGAAGCTCATCGAGCAGACGAGCCGCGGGACGATGGTGTCGTCGAAGGGCGACGGATGAAGTCCGGGTCGTTCGGCGCGGGTCTGCCGGTCGTGGCCCATGGCCGGGCGGTCCTGGGCGACCTCGATGCCGGGGTCGGGCGCGAGTGGCTCGTCACGAACGGGCTCGGCGGCTTCGCGATGGGCTCGCTCGCGGGGCCGGCCACGCGCGCCTACCACGGCTGGCTCATCGCGGCGACGCAGCCGCCGGTCGGCCGGCGACTCCTCGTCGGCGGGCTCGTGGAGCGAGTGACCGCGGCCGACCGGACCTTCGCGCTCGACGCCCATGAATTCGCCGACGGCACGCTCGACGGCCACGGCTGGGAGCTCCAGGAATCGTTCCTCCTCGATGGGTCGATCCCGACCTGGCGCTTCGCCATCGAGGACCAGATCGTGGAGCGGCGGGTGTGGATGGCGCGTGGCGCGAACACGACCTACGTCCGCTACCGGCTCGCGCGCGGATCGCGCCCCCTGCGGCTCGCGGTCTCGACCCTGGCGACCGATCGGGACTTCCATGCGGCGACCCGTGCGGGCCCCACGCCCAGCGTGGAGCGGGTCGCGAACGGCGTCGTCGTCGGCTGGCCCGCTGACGGGACATCGCTCCGGATCCTCGGCCCGGACGCGAACGTGACGACGGACGGCGAGTGGTGGTACGGCTTCCGTCATCGCGCCGAGACCGCCCGCGGCGAGAGCGACCTCAGCGACCTCTACCTCGCCGCCACGCACACCGCGACGCTCGGCCCGAACCGGGCGTGGACGCTCGTCCTGTCGGCCGAGGAGGCGCCCGACATCGACGCGGAGGCCGCCCTCCTCGCCGCCCACTCCCACGACGCCGACCTGGTCCGGGCCGCCGGGGGCGACCGGCTGTCCCCGTTCGCCCGCCAGCTGGTGATCGCCGCCGACGCGTTCATCGTCCGCCGCGACGCGGTCGCCCAGGGCGCGGACGATCCGCTCGCCGGGGGCGAGGGCCGGTCGATCGTCGCCGGTTACCCGTGGTTCAACGACTGGGGCCGGGACACGATGATCGCGCTCCCCGGGCTGACCCTGGCGACCGGGCGCTCGGCCGAGGCGGCGGCCATCCTCCGGGCGTACGGGCGCTGGGTCGCGGACGGCCTCCTTCCGAACGACTTCCCGTCGGTCGCTGGCGTGACTCCCGAGTACAACACGGTCGACGCCGCGCTCTGGTACATCCAGGCGATCCGGGCCTACCACGAGGCGACCGGGGACGACGCGCTGCGCGACGAGCTGCTGCCCGTCGTCCGGTCCATCGTCGAGGCGCACATCGCGGGCACGCGCCACGGCATCGGCGTGGACCATGCGGACGGGTTGCTGCGGGCGGGCGAGCACGGCCTAGCGCTCACGTGGATGGACGCACGCATCGACGACTGGGTCGTGACTCCCCGGATGGGAAAGCCGGTCGAGATCAACGCGCTCTGGTACAACGCGCTCGTGACGGTCGGGTCGTGGCTCCAGGCCACCGCCGATGCCGGGAGCGGGCAGACCTACATGAGCCTCGCCGAGCAGGTCGCCAAGTCCTTCCGGAAGCGGTTCTGGCACCCGGAGCTCGGGTATCTCGCCGACGTCGTCGACGGGCCGGCCGGCGACGACCTGGCCCTCCGCCCGAACCAGGTGTTCGCCCTGTCGCTCCACTTCGCGCTCCTCGAAGGCGAGCCGGCGCGGTCCACGCTCGATGCGGTCGGCCGGGCGCTCCACACCTCGTACGGCCTCCGGACGCTCGCCCCTTCGGACCCGGCCTATGTCGGCGCCTACGGGGGTGATCGGCATGCTCGCGACGCCGCCTATCACCGCGGGACGTCGTGGGCGTGGCTCATGGGCGCCTACGCCGAGGCGGTCGAGCGGATCACCGGCGACCGGGCCGCCGCCCTGTCGATCCTTCGCCCGTTCGAGGCCCACCTGGCGGATGCCGGCCAAGGGTCCATCTCGGAGGTCTTCGGCGGCGACGCGCCGCACCCACCGGGCGGTTGCCCCGCTCAGGCGTGGTCGGTCGCCGAGGTGCTCCGCGCCTGGCGCCTCCTGGCGCGGGAGTAGTCCACCGGGCGCACCCGTGACGCGAGGTCAGTCCCGTGGCGCGAGGTCAGCCGCGCACGACCGTCAGGGCGCCCACCCAGAAGGTCATCAGGGCGCCGATCCCGCCCATGATCGCGAGGAACGGCTCGCCGCCCGACCACGCGGCGACGGCCACGAACGCGAACAGCCCGCCGAGCACGATCGCGATGCCGGCGAGGCCGATCCGCTCGATCCACGGTCGGCGCTCGCGGGCCGGCGCGCTCGGTGGGCCATCGGGCGGGCCGCCGTCGGCGGGTCCGGTCATCGGCTGTCTCCGTCGGCCTGCAAGGGCGCGATCCATGGGCCGCTTGGGGCTGTCCGCGAGTCTAGCAGCGACTCCCGAAAGACCGGACCATCGGTGCGGGACCGGAGTACCAGCGACGGGGAGTACCGCCTCGACCCTGCGGTATACTCTCGCTCCCGCGCAGGGCGGCAGGCCACCCGGCGTGTGGAAGAACCAGCGGAAGCACGATGCCCGAGATCCTCACCAAATCCTTCTGCGAGCGCTGCGGTACTCGCTATACGTTCCAGTCGTCCGCGCCCAAAGTCGGGCGGATGGCGAAGTTCAAGGTGCTGTCGCGCGGCCTCAAGAACTACGTCCTGAGCGACGAGACGTCGCTGGACGAGGCCCTCGCCGACGCGCGCAGCGTGGACGATCGCGAGCAGTCGGTCGAACAGCTCGATGCGTTCCACAAGACCTTCAACTTCTGCATGTCGTGCCGCCAGTACACGTGCGCCAACTGCTGGAACGAGCGCGAGGGTCGCTGCCTGTCCTGCGCGCCGAGCCTGAGCGTCGGCCTGCTCCCATCGGGCATGCCCGCCCTGAACCCGATCGCCGGCATGGCATCGCTCACGAACGGTCACGGCGCCGACGGCAACGGTCACGCCCCGCTCCAGGCCGACGGGTCGGCCTGGCCGACGGCCGACCTGGGCATCGCCCCGGATGACGCCTCGTTGTCCGGCGCTGAGGAGCCGGAAGAGAAGCCTGTCTCGCGCCTGGAGGCGCTGTTCGGCCGCGAGGAGGCCGCCCGGATCAAGGCGAGCGCGCCCGCCTACGACGACGCCGAGCCCACGAGCGTTCCCGAGATGATCGGCCTCGAGGAGGTCCGCCCGAAGGATCGCAAGGTCACGCCCGAACCGCAGCCGATCGTCGCGCCGGAGCCCGTCTCCGCGACGTCCGAGGACGCCACCGAGTCCGACGAACCCGCGGCTCCGCCGGTCCCGTTGATGATCGGGGCCGAGGTCGAGACCGAGTCGCCGGATGTCGCGGCGGCGGAGCCATCGAGCGACGATGGCGTCGCAGCCATCGCCGACGTCACAGCCGAGGACGAGCCGGACACACGGATGGCGACGGCCGGCACGGTCGAGGATGCGCCGGCCGAGGAGGGCGAAGAGGGCCACCCCGCGACGGGCGGGCGGGCCGAGCCGGTCCCGGTCAAGCCGGTGGACCCGAAGACGGACGAGCTGGCTGCCGCGGCCGCCGCCCAGACCCACGGACTCCTCGACAAGTTCCGCGCCCGGCCGGTGGTCATCTCCGAGCCCCGGCCGATCCCCTCCATCCCGATCGTCCCGCGGGTCGCCATGGAGCCACCGGCTCCGCCGCTGCCGCTCGTGGCCGCCGCGCCGCCCACGATCCAGCCGACGCCGGAGCCGACCATCCCGACGCCTCCGTCGAGCATCCCGGCCCCGGCGCACCTGCCGTACGCGGCCGCGGGACCGATGGCCGTGCCCGCCGCCCCGCAGCCATACGGCGTCATCGGGCGCCCGGCCACGAACGCCACGCCGTCCTACCCGGCGCAGCCGGCCATGCCGTATGCCGCCCAGACGCCGCCGCCGTACGACCCCTCGACGCCCCAGCCGTACCTCGGGCAGATCGGCCAGCCCTACACGCCCGCGGCCGCTCAGGTCCAGCCGTACCCGGCGCCACCCCAGCCCCAGGGTGGGTCGACGCCGGCGTCCTACCCGCCGTTCCAGCCCGGGTACACCTCGCCGCCGCTCCAACCCCAGTACGGCGCGCCGCCGGCACCGCAGTACGCGCCGCCCCCTGCTCCGTCGTGGCGGATGGTCGCGCCGGAAAGCCCCTACGTGGCTCCGGCGTCCGGCAATGGCCACGTCTACAACGCCCCGCCCCCGCCCCCGGCCAACGAGGCCCAGTGGCCGGACGCCCCGTCGTGGCCCACGCCGGTGCCGGCCGCCAGCCGGACGCGCGGCGCGGAGGCGGTTTGGGCCGAATCGACCCGCGACCTGCTGAGCCGTCCGGAGACCGGGGTCTCGGCCTGCTTCAAGTGCGGACTCCCGCTCTCCGCCACCGCCCGGTTCTGCCGCCGGTGTGGGACGAGCCAGGTCAGCGCCTGAGATTCAGCCGCCCCTGACGGCCGTCTGGCGGACCCGCACCCACGCGGCGCCGAGCAGCAGCAGCTGGAACCCCAGGGACAACCAGATCATCGTCGCGAGCACGACGACGAACCCGCTGAAGATCTCGAGCGCGCCGAGCAGCCGCCCCTGGATCGTGACGAACACGTTCGACAGCACGGCCAGGCCGAGCGCGACGACGAGCGTCGGTCGGCCGGCGTACCGCCACGGGACGGTGAATGGCGGGACCCACCGATAGATCGCCCCGACACCAACGACGTAGAGCAGGATCGGCGTGAGGGCGAAGCCGACCGAGGCGACCCCGCCCACGATCGGGAGCACGTCCGGTGGCAGGAGCGAATCCACGAGCGCCGTGACGGTCCCCAGGACGACGGAGCCCACGATCGCCGCGATCAGGATGCCCGCCACCCCCAGCCCGCGGACGACCCGGGCGACGAACCCGCGCTGATGCGAACTCGAGAAGACCCGTCCGAACGCCGTGTCGAGGTCGCCGTAGAACCGGCCGATCCCCCACGACAGGCCAAGGAAGCCGATGATCGAGAACTCGGCGGCTGAGTCGGCGACCCGCTCAAGCCCGGTATGGAGGAGCTCGGCGAGTGGCGGCACGCGCTGGGCCAGCTCGTCGACGAGCGCCGCCTGGCGTACCGGATCGCGCACGAGGAAGCCCGTGAGGCCGACGATGAGCAGGCACGCCGCGAGCGACGCGAGCAGGCCGGCGTAGGCCAGGCCACCGGCGAGCAGGCCACCACCGGCCGCGGCATACGCGTCGAGAACGGCCAGGGCCGTCGCGACGCGGGGCCGCTGTCTCGCGGAGTCGACGAGGGCCGTCAGTCGCCGGCGCAAGGCGGTCATGGGCGCCCGACCGGGCTGGCCGTCAGTGCCCCAGGTCCTCGAACAGGCCGGGCTGGACGTCTTCGGCTCGGATCCTTCGCGGCGCGGCGATCAGGGCGCGGATCTCGCCCCGCCGCACGAAGCGCCGGCCGCCGAGCTTGATGCTCTGGAGACGGCCCGCCCGGGCCCATCCGCCGATCGTGGCCGGCCGGAAGTGGACGTTGGCGGCGTCCAGGACCTCGGCGGCCTCCGCCAGGCTGATCCAGTCGGCGGGACTCGGCATCTCAGTCGCCCGTCGCGGTCGTGGTCGCGGTTCCCGAGGCGTTCGAGCCGCTCGAGCTCGAGCCCGATGACGAGCCCGATGCCTTGTCGGAGCCCGATGCCTTGTCGGAGCCCGAGCCCTTGTCGGAGCCTGAGCCCTTGTCCGAACCTGAGCCCTTGTCCGAACCTGAGCCCTTGTCCGAACCTGAGCCGCCCGAGTCGGACGAGCTCGCCGCGCCGCTCGAGCCGCCGGCGTCGGCCCTGGCCGCGGCCTTCGTGCTCGCGCTGGCGCCGCGGTCCTTCTTCGCCCATCCGGTGCCCTTGTAGAGCACCGTGGGCGTGACGATCGCCTTGCGCATCGCCCGGGCATGGCAGTTCGGGCATTCGGCCGGTCCGTGGTCATGGACCCCGTGGATCACCTCGACGCGATGGCCGCAGGCGCCGCAGACATAGTCGTAGGTGGGCATCCGGGACGGGTCGGGTCGGTCAGCCGCGCAGGAGGCGCATGCCGCACTTGGGGCAGTAGAACGCGCGCTCGTGCCCCGAGGCGAACCCGCAATGGGCGCACACGAGGCCGCCCCGGCCGGCGGCCGGGACCGGGCGCTCGATCTGGGTCAGGCCCATCGCGAACTGGTTGGCGAGGACGTTCGTCAGCAGCCCGCCGAGGATCCGCCCGCCGATCCGATCCGTGTCGCCGCGGACGCCCTTCCCGCCCCAGCCCACGACGGACCGGACGATCATGTCGCCGGTCGCCTCGTCCCAGTGCGACGCGACCCCGCCGATGATCGCGTTGTACTCGGGGTAGCCGGACGTGTCCACTTCGCCGTCGAGCAGCGCGCAGACGAACGTGTCGAACGCCAGGTCGATCGCGTCGATCGACTCGAGGACAACCAGGGCGTGCCGGGTGATCGGGCCGCTCTCGTGATGCGCGTTGAGCCACTGCATGGCCTCGGACGGTCGCGCGATGTTCGGCGTCGCCTGGCCGAACTCGATCGGCAGGGGCTCGACGACCTCGACCTCGCTCTGGGCCAGGCCGATGAGCATCGACGGGAGCTCGCTCAGCGCGCGCGGGCCGGCCTTCATCCGGACGCCCTCGCTGCTCTTACCGGCGTAGTACAGCTTGAGCTGGTATTCCTGGGCCGTGACCTCTTCGGACATCGTGTTCGCGGCGGACGAAGCGCCCGTCGGCGTCGCGGCATCGCCGCCCTTGCGCTTGAGGAAGTCGAGTGGCACGCGAGGGTCCCCGTGTCGTGGCTCGATGGTCTGCCGCCATCCTACCAGCGTGCCGGTCCGCGGGTCGCTCAGCCGCGGCCGGCCTCGCGCTCGCCGACGGCTGAGTGGCCCTCGCCCCCACCGGCCTCGATAGACTGTGGTCATGTCGAGCGCGCACCCGGCGATCCGGACGTTCCAGCCCGCCGAGCCGACGATCGAGCGGGCGACCGACCTGGGCGGCACGGACGTCCTCAAGCACGGCAACCTGTACCTGATCGGCGACCCGTTCGGGGACATCCATCCGGACTCTCGCGGGCTGGGCCTCTACTCGGGCGAGACACGGATCCTGTCCTGTTCGGTCCTGCGGGTCGATGGCTTCCGGCCGACCCTCCTGCGCGGGGACGCGTGGGACGGCTTCCGAGGCACGATCCAGCTGACGAATCCTGAGCAACGGCGCGATCCGGGCGACAAGATCGACGCGGGCCGGTCCCTCGAGCGCCAGTCGCTGGCGATCACCCGCCACCGGGTCCTGGGCGCCGGACTCGCCGAGCGCCTGGTCATCGCCAACTTCACCGAGCATGCGGTCGACCTGACGATCGAGCTGACCCTGGGCATGGACAGCGCGGACATCTTCGAGGTCCGCGGTTACCACCGGCCCGAGCGAGGACGGCTCGGCCCGATCTCGATCGACGACCGGCGGATCGCGTTCGGCTACCTGGGCCTCGACAAGGTGCTGCGCCAGACGTTCGTGGCGTTCCCGGCGGCCGAGGTTGAGGCCGCGACGGACGGGATCGAAGGCGGCTCGGTCGTCGTCCGCTGGCGGCGCGAGGTCGAGCCGGGCGCCCACACGGAGATCGCCTGGTCGGTCTGGGCGACCGAGTCGGCGGATCAGGATCCGGCCCAGCCGACCCTCGTCGCATTCCCCGATCCCCCAGACATCAGCGAAGCCGACGGCGAGGCCGCCTACGCCCGGTGGGTGGAGGGATCGGCCGTGATCCGTTCGGACAACCAGCTGTTCGACCGGCTCGTCGAGCGCGGGCTGACGGACCTGCGCCTGCTCGTCAACGACGGCCCCGGGCCGGGCGAACGGTACGTCGCGGCCGGCGTCCCATGGTTCGCCACGCTGTTCGGTCGGGACGCGCTCATCACCGCCTATGAGGCGATCGCGGTCCGGCCCGGCCTCGCGGTCGAGACGCTCGAGGTCCTCGCCGCGCACCAGGCCACCGTCGATGACCCTGATCACGACGCGGAGCCGGGCAAGATCCCCCATGAGCTGCGGACCGGCGAGATGTCGGGGACCGGCGAACTGCCGTTCGGAGCCTATTACGGCACGGCCGACGCGACCCCGCTCTGGCTCGTGCTCCTCGGCGAGACCTTCGACTGGACCGGAGACGAGGCGCTCGTGGACCGGCTCTGGCCGAACGCCCTGGCGGCGCTCGACTGGATCGACCGGTCGGGCGACCTCGATGGTGACGGGTTCGTCGAATACCAGCGGCGCGCCACCCGCGGACTCATCAACCAGGGCTGGAAGGACTCGGCCGACGCGGTGCGCGACCGGACCGGCGCGACGATGGAGCCGCCGATCGCCCTGGCCGAGGTCCAGGGCTATGTCTTCGACGCGAAGCGCCGGATGGCCCGGCTCGCCCGGCGACGCGGGGACGTCGCCCTCGCCGACCGGCTGGAGGCCGACGCGGAGACCCTCCGGAAGCGTTTCGACGAGGTCTTCTGGCTGCCCGACCTCAACGCCTACGCGATGGCCCTCGACCGGGACAAGCGCCCGGCCGACACGGTCACCTCGAACCAGGGGCAGGCGCTGTGGAGCGGGATCGTGGATCCGCGCCGGGCCCGGGCGGTCGTGGACGGGCTCACCGGTCCCGGGCTCCACTCGGGCTGGGGGGTCCGCACGTACGCCGCCGGCCAGCCCGGCTACAACCCCCTGAGCTACCACGTGGGCAGCATCTGGCCGCACGACAACGCGCTCATCGTGGCCGGTCTCAAGCGCTACGGGTTCGACCGCGAGGCGAACGATCTGGCCGGGCAGATGTTCGAGGTCGCCCAGTTCTTCCCGGACTCCCGGATGCCCGAGCTCTTCTGTGGCTTCGACCGCGCCTCCGTCGGCGTCCCGGTCCCCTACCCCGTCGCGTGCTCGCCCCAGGCGTGGGCCGCGGCGGCGCCGTTGCTCATCATCCGGGCCATGCTGGGACTCCGCGCCCGTGCCGACGAGCACGCCCTGGAACTCGTGCGACCACACCTGCCGACCTGGCTCGGCAAGCTCACGGTCTCGAACCTACGGGTCGGCTCGGCGTCCGTGGATCTCCTGATCCACCGCTGGCGGGGCAACACGAGCGCCGAGGTCCTGCGCAAGGACGGCGACCTCGAGGTGACGATCCGGGTCTAGCGCCGACGCGGCGCCGTCAACACGCGGAGGCGTCACCGCCCACGACGACCAGTCACGACGCTCGAATTCCGTGCCCCGGTGGACGCCGGTGAGGCATCCCGATCAGGACGCGCGTCCCGCGGTCACCGGCTGCTCCAGGCCGAGGAGTCGCGCGAAGACCGCCTCGTAGCCATCGACCATCCGCTCCGCCGAGAACCGGGTCAGGACGGACGCGCGGATCGCCGCCCGGTCCAGACCCTCCACCACGGGCAGGCGGCGGGCCATCTCGGCCGGGTCGTCGGCGATGATCCCGTCGATCCCGTCGCGGACGATCTCCGGCAGGGCCCCGGTCCGGCGCGCCACCACGGGCGTGCCGCAGGCCAGCGACTCGATCGCCACGAGACCGAACGGCTCGGGCCAGGCGCCGGGCATCAGGGTCGCGAAACTGGAGGCAAGAAGCTCGTCGCGCGCGGGCCCGGCGAGCTCGCCGAGATACTCCACGTCGGCCGACCGCGCGCCCGGCCCGAATGATTTGTCGAAGTAGGCCCGCTCGGCCGCCGTCGACGGCTCCTTGGCCGCCACCCGGAGCGGCCTGCCGGTCCGCCGGGCGATCCCGATCGCCTCCGCGAGGCCCTTCTCGGGCATGAACCGGCCCACGTAGCACAGACCCTCGCCGCGCCGCTGCGCGAACGGCGCGCGACCCAGGGAGAGGCCGTTGTGGACGATCGACCAGGGCACCTCGGGCCGGGAGTCGGCCTGGGCCGCGCTGATCGCCACGAGCCCGGATGGCGGATCGGCGAGCAGGCCACCGGCCCAGGGCTGGTCGATCCGGCCGTGGAACGTGACGACCGTGGGCACGGCCAAGGCTCGGGCGAGGACGAGCCCGGCGAACTCCAGGTGGGCGTGGACCACGTCGAACGCCCCGGCTGCGCGGATGACGGCCAGCTGGGTCGCGATGAGGTACGGAGCGGGCTCGGTGGACAGCCCGAGCGCCCGGAGGGCCCGAGGCACGACCGGGACGAGACGGGCCGGCGCCGTGGAGTCGCCGCTCGCGAAGAGCGTCACATCGTGACCGCGTCGACCGAGCTCCGTCACGAGCGTCGCGACGATCCGTTCCGTCCCGCCATACGCCGCCGGCGGCACGGCTTCGAACGGCGGCGCCACCTGGGCGATCCGGAGCGCGGGGATGGGCATGGTCCGAGTCTCCCACAGTCCGGCGCGGATGGCGTTCCGGCGGCGATGCGGGTCGGCCCGGAAGCCCTCAGCGAGCGAGGAAGATCGCCGCCTCCAGTGCCCGCACCCGCAGGCGCGCGTCGCTCAGCTCCGGCAGCGGGTCGTGGGTCGACAGGACGGTCTCCCAGGATCGGCCGACCGGGGGCGGCGGCAGGGTGACCTCGGCCGTATGGTTGCCGAAGTTCAGGATGACGTGGGCGACCGTGCCGTCGGCCTGCCGCTCGTACGTCAGGACGTCCCGCGCGGGCACGCCCAGCGAGCGCAGCGAACCACCGTGGAGTGCCGGTTCGCCCCGGCGCAGCCACAGCAACCGGCGATAGAACGAGAGCACACTCGTCGGATCGGCCGCCTGGGTCGCGACGTTGCGGGTCGCGAAATCGGGCGCCATCCGCATCCACGGTCGCTCCGCGCTGGTGAACCCGCCGTTCGGCCCCGCCCCCCATGGCATCGGCGCGCGCGCCTGATCGCGGTTCCACCACGGGAACCTGAGCGACGCATGGCGCGCCGGCGGATCCACGATCTCCGCCTTCGGGACGGCGACGTCGCGCAGGCCGATCTCCTCCCCGTAGTACAGGAACGGCGTCCCACGCAGGGTCAGGCTGAGCGTGGCGGCGACCTTGGCCCGGGCGTCTCCCTGGCGCCCGCCATCGAACCGGCTGGCCTGCCGCGATCGGTCGTGGTTGGACAAGACGATGGTCGGCCAGCGATCCGGTCCGAAGCCCGCGGCGCGGTCGGCGATGGAGCGCGCGAAGGCCCGGGCCGACCAGGGCGTCTCGATGAGCCGGAAGTCGAACACGAGGTGGCCGGGCGCGGCGTATCCGGCCGCCTGCGCGGGTGTACCGCTGAACAGCTCGCCCACGGTCATCCGGCCGGGTTTCTCATCCACGATCGCGCGGATCTCGGCGAGCAGTCCGGCGAGCTCGGGTCGATCCTTGTCGAAGCGGTGGTCCTGCCAGCTGTAGGCGCCACGCCGCCCGATCCGGCGCGGGTTGTTGGGGAAGTCCGGATGCTTGAAGAAGGCGTTGAAGACATCGAAGCGCAGGCCGTCGACGCCCCGGTCGAGCCAGGTCCGGATGACGTCCAGGAGGGCCGCCCGGACGGCCGGGTTGTGCCAGTCGAAGTCGGGCTGCTCGGGCAGGAACGTGTGCAGGTAGAACTGCCCACGGGTCTCGTCCCAGGTCCAGGCCGACCCACCGAAGTAGGAGACCCAGTTGTTGGGCACCTTCGGCTTCCCGTCACGGGTCCGCCCGGCCGGATCGCGCCAGATGTACCAGTCGGCATAGGGATTGGTGCGGTCGGCGCGCGAGGCGATGAACCAGGGATGGAGGTGACTCGAGTGGTTCAGGACCATGTCGAGGATGACCCGGATGCCGCGCCGATGAGCCTCCGACAGCAGGCGCTCGAGGTCGTCAAGCGTGCCGAACCGCGGATCCACGCCCGTGTAGTCGGACACGTCGTAGCCCACGTCCAGCCCGGGCGAGGGATAGATGGGTGACAGCCAGATGGCGTCGACCCCGAGCGAGGCGGGAGTGCCGTCGTTGAGATGGTCGAGGTGGGCGATGATGCCGTCGAGGTCGCCATACCCGTCGCCGTTCGTGTCGGCGAAGCTGCGCGGGTAGATCTGGTAGATGACCCCGGTCCGCCACCAATCGTCGGTCCGGCCGGGCAGCCGGGTGGCCGTTGGGTCGAGCCCGACCGACGCCGGGTCGGGTCGCGGCGGGGCTGATCGATCCATGCGAAGGATGCCCTCAGGGAGATGTGGGTCGTCGGAGGTTCGGACTTGACGCCGGCCGCCACAACCCGATAATGCGCGTTACTAACGCGAGTTAGTCTCCACCGCCAGCGCGCCCGGGGTCAAGTCCCAGACCCGGGCCGAACCCGTAGCCGGAGTCGCCCGTTGCCCGACGAGCCGCGAAGACGACCGACCAGCGCCGATGTGGCCGCCCGGGCCGGCGTGTCGCGGACCACGGTGTCGTTCGTCCTGAACGGTCGGACCGATCGGCAGATCCCGACGCCGACGTGGCGACGGGTGGAGGACGCGGCGCGCGAGCTGGGCTACCACCCCCACGGTCCGGCCCGTCAGCTCGCCGCCGGACAGACCCACACCCTCGGCTTCGTCCTGCGCCAGTCGGCGGAGCAGGTGGCAGCCGACGCGCTGCTGTCCGAGACGCTGTGGGGCCTGGCCTCGGCCGCCCGGTCGGGCGGCTATCGGGTCCTTGTCGAGCCGTTGGCCCCGGGCGAGGGCACCTATGCCGACCTGCTTCGCTCGCAGCGGGTGGACGGACTGGTCGTATCCGGTCCGCGGACCGACGATGACGAGTTGACCGAACTCGTGCGCGAGGGCTTCCCGGTCGTCCTGCAGGGCTCGCGACCCGACCTCGATGCCCCGAGCGTCGACGTCGACAACGCGGCCGGGGCGCGCTGCGCGGTCGACCACCTGATCGAGGCCGGCCATCGGGTCATCGCCTGCGTGACGAACGGCCCGCTGGCCTACACGGCCGCCACCGAACGGGTGGCCGGCTACCGGAGCGCCCTCGCCCAGGCGGGCATCGCGCCCGATGCGGCGCTCATCGTCGAGGGCAGTTTCGACGCTGCGAGCGGGAACGCGGCCATGGCGGCCCTGCTGGACCGGATCGTCCCGACCGCCGTGTTCGTGGCCAGCGATGTCGTCGCGTTCGGAGTGCTGCGGGCCCTGCGAGGAGCGAAGCTGCGGGTGCCCGAGGACATCTCCGTCGTGGGCTTCGACGACATCGCCCTCGCCGAGCATTTCGATCCCCCCTTGACGACCGTCCGCCTGCCCGCCCACGCGTTGGGTGCGGCCGCGGGACGGGCATTGATGGACCGGGTCGCCGGCCGACCTGTCGAGCACCGGACGCTGCTGCCCACGCAGCTCATCGTCCGCGACTCGACCGCGACGCGGCTGGATCCCGGATCGGAGGAGGCAGCCAGCTGAGATGACAGGAGGCAACCACAGCACCAGACGGAGTCGAACCAGCAGAGGAGAAGGAAGAGTGCACAACAGAACAGTCCATGGGATCCGCCGGACGGCGACCTTCGCCGCGATCGTCGGATTGCTCGCCGCCGCGTGCGGCTCGGCCGCAACGCCCTCGCCCGCGGCGCCGGGTAGCGTTTCGCCCACCGCCGCCGCCGAGACCGCCGCGGCCACCGCCGCCGGCGGGCAGATCGGCGGTTCGGTCAGCATCGTCGCCGTGTGGAGCGGAGGCACCGACCCCAAGTCGGAGGAGTTCGCCTTCCGGTCCGTGCTCAAGCCGTTCACCGACGCCACCGGCGTCGCGATCAACTACACCAGCACCCGCGACATCAACGCGGTCCTGACCACCGGCGTGGCGTCGGGCAACCTTCCGGACGTCGCCGGCCTGCCCGGCCCGGGCAAGGTCCTCGAGCTCGCCAACCAGGGCGTGCTCAAGCCGCTCGAGGACGTCATCGACGTGCCGGCCTATGTCGCCGATACCCCGGGCGCCTCGGCGCTCCAGGTCAACGGCAAGCAGTACGCCGAGTTCTTCAAGGGCTCCATCAAGGGCCTGATCTGGTACGACCCCAAGATCTACACGGGCGGGGTCCCGACGAGCTGGGATGACCTCCAGACGAAGGCCACCGCCGCGCTCGCCAACCTCCCGAACACCAAGGAGTGGTGCATCGGGCTGCAGTCCGGACCGGGTTCGGACGGCTGGCCGGGTACCGACTGGATCGAGGACTTCGTCCTTCGCCAGTCCGGTCCGACCGTCTACGACGCGTGGGTCGCCGGTACGCAGAAGTGGACCTCGCCCGAGATCAAGAGCGCCTGGCAGGAGTTCGGCAAGGCCGTCTCCAGCGCCTACGGCGATCCGACCTCGATCGATGGGACGAACTTCGGCGACACCGGGAACCAGCTGTTCAAGACGCCCCCGGGCTGCCTGTTCACCCATCAGGCCAGCTTCATCACGAGCTTCTTCGACAAGGGCACGGCCGGCATCAAGGCCGGCACCGACTATGACTTCTTCCCGATGCCGGACCTCAACCCGGCGAACGCGGGCGCGGTCACGGGCGGTGGCGACCTGCTCGGCATGTTCAACGACACGCCCCAGGCCAAGGCCCTCATGAAGTACCTCATCACCCCCGAAGCGCAGGCCATCTGGCCGAAGCTCGGCGGGGCGATCTCGGGCAGCAAGTCCGTGTCGCCCGACGTGTATCCGGACGACATCTCGAAGAAGTCGGCCGCGGCGCTCTCGAGCGCCAAGATCTTCCGCTTCGATGGCTCGGATGCGATGCCCGTCGCGATGAGCGACGCGTTCCTGAAGGGGATCCTCGACTTCGTCAAGGATCAGTCGAAGCTCGATTCGATCCTGAGCAACCTCGACACGGTCCAGACGAGCGCCTACGGCGGCTGACGTCTGAACGCTGCGGCACGGCCCGACCGGGATCCTCCGGTCGGGCCGGCCATCGCTTCGAGCCGGCTTCGACGGAGGAGAGATGGACTCGCGACTGCTCACTGCGATCATCGTGGTTGTCGCGGTGCCCGCGACATTGATCGGCTACATCGTGCTCGTCGAGCGCGCCCTGCGCTTCCTTCCGGAGCGATTCCAGCCGCGCCTTCGGCCCTGGCTGTGGCTACTGCCCGCGCTCGCCCTGCTGTTCCTGTTCCTCGTGTACCCGACGATCGCCACGGCGATCCGATCGTTCCAGGACAAGAGCATCAACGACCCGCAGTTCATCGGGCTGGCCAACTATCAGTACTTCTTCAGCACCGGCGACACCCTCGTCGCGCTGCGCAACAACATCATCTGGCTGGTCCTGCTCACGACCTTCGTCGTCGTCGGGGGGCTCGCCAGCGCCCTGTTGTTCGACCGTGTCCGCTACGAGCCCGTCGCGAAGTCGCTCCTGTTCGTGCCCCTCGCGATCAGTTTCGTCGGCGCCGCCACCATCTGGAAGTTCATCTACGACTACAAACCCGTCGGCGCGGTCCAGATCGGCACGCTCAACGGCGCGGTCACCGCGGTCGGGGGGAATCCGATCGACTTCATCCAGACGCCACCGCTGAACACGGTCTCCCTCATCGTCGTCGGGGCCTGGATCTGGACAGGCTTCGGGATGGTCATCCTGTCGGCCGCGCTCAAGGGCATCAGCGCCGAACTGCTCGAAGCGGCCCGGGTCGACGGGGCCAATGAGCTCCAGGTCTTCCGGGGCATCACGTTGCCGCTGCTGATGCCCACGATCGCCGTGGTCGCGACGACGATGATCATCACCGCCCTGAAGGCGTTCGACATCGTCTACGTCATGACGGGCGGGAACTACAACACGGACGTGATGGCCAACCGGATGTACAAGGAATTGTTCAACTTCAGCCAACCGGGTCGGGCCAGCGCGGTCGCGACGATCCTCGTGCTCCTGATCATCCCGGTCATGGCGCTCAACATCCGCCGGTTCCAGGCCCAGGAGGCGATCCGATGACCGCGCGCGCCATCGCCCTGCCGGGACGCGCGCGACGGGGTCCGAAGCTCGGCCGGATCGCCCTCCACGCGTCGATCGTGATCATCATCTTCATCTGGCTCCTGCCGACCCTGGGGATGCTCGTCAACTCGTTCCGGCCGGCCTCGGATGTGGCCAGCACGGGCTGGTGGACGGCCCTCTCCCCCACCGCCCAGTTCACGACCGACAACTACGAGCACGTCTTCAACCAGAACGGGATCGTCCAGGCGTTCATCAACAGCCTGTTCATCACGATCCCGTCGACGATCATCCCGGTCGCCATCGCCTGTTTCGCGGCGTACGCCTTCTCGTGGATGCAGTTCCCCGGTCGCAACATCCTGTTCGTGGCGGTCGTCGGGCTCCTCGTCGTTCCGCTGCAGGCCACGCTCGTGCCGGTCCTGAACATCTTCAAGACGGTGGGCATCACCGGCAACGGCGACCTCGCGAAGACGCTGCCGTTCCTCGGGGTCTGGCTTGCCCACACGGGTTACGGGCTGCCGTTTGCGATCTACCTGCTGCGCAACTACATGGGCGGCCTGCCCCGCGAAGTGTTCGAGTCGGCCGCCATCGACGGCGCGGGCCAGGCGACGGCCTTCTTCCGATTGGCGCTGCCGATGAGCGTGCCCGCCATCGCGGCCCTCGTGATCTTCCAGTTCCTGTTCGTATGGAACGACCTGCTCGTCGCACTCGTCTACCTGGGAGCGACGAACTCGGCCAACCTGCCGGTCACGGTCCTCGTCGCGAACCTGGTCAACTCCCTCGGCGGCGACTGGCAGTACCTCATGGCGGCGGCCTTCATCTCGATGGCCCTGCCGCTCGTCGTGTTCTTCGCGCTCCAGCGCTACTTCGTGCGCGGCATCACCGGCGGCGCCGTCAAGGGCTGAGCTCCGGCTCGGCCGACCAGCGACATCGCTCCTCCGGCCAGAGGCCCCGGGATCATCGGTCCCGGGGCCTCTCGGTGCCCCGCCGACTTGTGCCTGCGAGGAGGCCGTCACCCGGGACGGGCGACCTCAGCCGCCGAGGCGAGCCTCGAGGCGGGCGACCTGGTCGGCCAGCTCGGCCGCCCGGGCCACGGCACCCTCAACGACCGCCGGCGGCGCCTTCGAGGTGAAGTCCGGGTTCTCGAGGCGGGCCCGTGCGTTCGCGAGCATCGTCCGCGCCATCGCCAGCTCCTTCTCGAGGCGCGCCCGTTCGGCGGATCCGGCCTCGTCCGACGACCCGGCACTGCCCCGGCCCACGACGGCCTCGGCCTCACCGGCGATCACGGACAGCCCGCCGCTCCCCGTGGCCGCGTGGAGGGCCTCTCGCGTGAGGTGGCGGGTCACCGACCGGGTCCGGGCCAGGCGTTCCAGGCCGGGTTCCAGGGCGGTAAGGGCAGGCCCGAGCGGCGCCGGCACGTACAGGTCGAGGGGCAGCCACGCTCCGGGTTCCACGTGCGCTTCCGCCCGGGCATTGCGGATCGCCCGGATGAGCTCCAGGATCGTCTCGACCCGGGCCTCGGCGGAGGTGTCGCGCTGTCCGGCGACGGGCCAGTCGGCCACGATGAGCAGATCCGGGTCGTCCGCGCCATGCGGGATCGCCGCCCAGATCGCCTCGGTCACGAACGGCATGACCGGGTGAAGGAGGCGCAGGTACGCGTCGAGCGCCTCGACGAGCGTCCACCATGTCGCCTCGCGCTCGGCCGCCGTCGCCGCGCCCGAGCCGAGCCGGACCTTGGCGAGCTCGAGCCCCCAGTCGCAGAACTCGTTCCAGATGGCCTCGTACAGCAGGCGGGTCACCTCCGCGAATGCGAAGTCTGCCATCGCCCGGTCGACCGCCTCGATCGTGGCCGCGACTCGTGACCGGAGCCAGCGCTCGGCCGGCCCGATCGCCGTCGCGTCCGGCGCGAGCCGCACGGCATCGGCCGCGATCGACCCGGGCCGGGCGCCCAGGACGTAGCGTGCCGCGTTCCAGAGCTTGTTCGCGAAGTTCCGGGCGTTGTCGAGCTTGTCGCGACTGAACCTCTGGTCGATGCCCGGGGTCGCGCCATGGATGAGCGAGAACCGGAGGGCGTCCGCGCCGGTGTCGTGGACGATCTCGAGCGGATCCACGACGTTGCCCTTCGTCTTGCTCATCTTGGCGCCGTACGGATCGCGGATGAGCCCGGACAGGTAGACCGTCTCGAACGGGGCCTTCCCGGTGAGCTGGATCCCCAGCATCATCATCCGGGCGACCCAGAAGAAGATGATGTCGTAGCCGGTCTCCATGACCGAGCCCGGGTAGTAGCGCCGGAAGTCCGGCGTGTCGTCCGGCCAGCCGAGGGTCGAGAAGGGCCACAGCCCCGAGCTGAACCACGTATCGAAGATGTCGGGGTCCTGGACCAGCTCGGCCGCCCGGCGACCGCAGGTCGAGCAGGCGTCGGGCCCGGAGGGCTGGGCACTGACCGTGGTGTGGCCGTCCGGGCAGTACCAGGCAGGGATCCGGTGGCCCCACCACAGCTGGCGGCTCACGTTCCAGTCGCGGATCCCGGTGAGCCAGTTCTCCCAGGTCTTCTCGAACCGCTCGGGCAGGATCCGGGTCGTACCGGCGCGGGTCGCCGCGAGCGCCGCGTCCGCCAGCGGCCGCGTCCGGATGAACCACTGGGTCTTGATCCGCGGTTCGATCACGTCGTCGCTGCGCTGGCAGCGCCCGATGACCATCTCGTGCGACGACGAGCCCACGAGATCACCGGCCGCCTCCAGCGCCTCCACGATCCGCGTGCGCGCCTCGTAGCGATCGAGCCCGGCGAACCCCGCCCCGCGCTCGTTGACGTGAGCGCTGTCGTCGAAGATGTCGATCGACGGGAGCCCATGGCGCTTGGCGGTCTCGAAGTCGGCCTGGTCGTGGGCGGGAGTGATCTTCACGGCCCCGGTCCCGAACCCCCGCTCGACCATCGCATCGGCGACGATCGGGACGTCGCGCTCCACGAACGGGATGCGCACCCGACGGCCGACGAGACTCCGGTAGCGCTCGTCGTCCGGATGGACCGCGACCGCCGTATCGCCCAGGAGCGTCTCCGGCCGGGTCGTCGCGATCGAGATCGTCGCGGCGGCATCGGGTGCCCCGCTCGCCTCGTCGATGAGGTGGTAGCGGATCGTCCAGAGCGTGCCCTTCTCGGGCGTCGCGATGACCTCCAGGTCCGACACGCTCGTCCGGCAGCCGGGGCACCAGTTCACCAGCGCCTCGGAACGGTAGGCCAGCCCGTCGGCGTAGAGGCGGGCGAACGCCTCACGGACCGCCCGGGCCGACACCTCGTCCATCGTGAACCGGAGACGACCCCAGTCGGCCGAGGCGCCGATTCGTCGTTGCTGGGCGAGCATCGTCGGGCGCGTCTCGGCGACGAACGCGTGCATCCGCTCGAGGTACCGCTCGCGGCCGAGACTCTGGCGCGATTCGCCGTCCCTGGCGATGATCTGGTCGAGGACGAACTGCGCGGCGATCGACGCGTGATCCAGCCCGGGCAGGAAGAGGGTGGGCCGCCGCCGCATCCGGGCATGGCGGATCATCAGGTCCTCGACCGCGGTCCGCTGGGCATGGCCCAGGTGCAGCGAGCCCGTGACGTTGGGCGGCGGCTGGATGATGACGAACGGCTCGGCCGACGGATCGGCCCGTGATCCTGCACCGTCGGGGGCGAACACGTCCGCCGCGAGCCAGCGCTCGTAGATCGCGCCTTCGACGTCGCCCGGCACGTAGGCCTTCGGCAGATCCATGATGCGTCGCCACTCCGGAACAGAACGAACCCGCTCGTCCAGCGGACGAACGGGTCGTGGTACCACCTGCTGGTTCGGCGTCCGTCCGCGGTCCGGTCATCCCGGTTCCGTGCCCTGGAGGCGGGGCGGGCGCCCTCGTGGCGCGCTATCGGGCGCCGGCCGCACGGCTCGCGAGTGACGTTCGCGCCGTCGTGCGGTCGGGCCTTCCACCGTCGCCCGCTCGCTGGGTCGCCGACCCGGCGCTACTCCTCTCGGTCACTGCCGTGAGGGCGGGAGTGTATCACGAGGGGTTTCGACTTCCGCCACTCTCGGCGGATCGGCAGGCGACGCTTCAGTTCATGGCCGTGGGTGCATGAACCGGGAGTCGTGCGAGGTGACGATCGTCCCGGACGATGTCGAGTGGTCCCCCGAGGTATGCACCTACGGCCATGGACTTGGGGGCCCTAGCCTGGGCTCGTGCTCGAATCGCGGTGCTCGCCTCGTCCGCGGAGGCCCGGCCCAGACTACGCGGACTCGCCTCGCTCGGCGAGCCAATCCACGTAGTTGGTCTCGTCGACGCCGCTGTCGACGTCCGACTTGGTCAGCAACAGGGGCAGTCGACCGTCGCGGATCGTCTCCTCCGTGATGATGCACTTCCGGATGTCGGTGCGCTCCGGGATGTCGTACATCACCTCGAGCAGCGACTCCTCGACGATCGAGCGCAGCGCCCGGGCGCCGGTCTTCCGGTCGAGGGCCACCTCGGCGGCGGCCTGCAGCGCCCCCTGGGTGAAGACGAGTTCGACCTTGTCGAGCGAGAGGAACTTCTGGAACTGGCGGGTGACCGCGTTCTTGGGCTCCGTGAGCACCCGCACGAGGTCCTCGGACGTCAGGGCAGCGAGCGTGACGATGACCGGCAGGCGGCCGATGAACTCGGGGATGAGCCCGAACTTCAACAGGTCCTCGGGCATGAGCCGTTCGAGGATCTTGGCCTTGTCCATCTTGGAGATCGCGACGTCCGAACCGAAGCCGATGCCCCGCTTGCCGACCCGCTCCTCGACGATCTTCTCGAGCCCGTCGAACGCGCCGCCGCAGATGAACAGCACGTTGGTCGTGTCGATCTGGATGAAGTCCTGGTGGGGGTGCTTCCGGCCGCCCTGCGGGGGGACGTTGGCGACCGTCCCCTCGAGGATCTTGAGGAGCGCCTGCTGGACGCCTTCGCCCGAGACGTCCCGGGTGATCGACGGGTTGTCGGCCTTGCGGGCGATCTTGTCGATCTCGTCGATGTAGATGATCCCGCGCTGGGCACGGGCGACATCGAAGTCGGCCGACTGGATGAGCCGCAGCAGGATGTTCTCGACGTCCTCGCCGACGTAGCCCGCCTCCGTCAACGACGTGGCGTCGGCGATGCAGAACGGGACGTCGATGACCCGGGCGAGCGTCTGGGCCAGGAGCGTCTTGCCCGAGCCGGTCGGGCCCACGAGCAGCACGTTCGACTTCTGGAGCTCGACCTCGTCGACGGCGTGGCCGGCGTTGATCCGCTTGTAGTGGTTGTAGACGGCCACGGACAGGACCTTCTTGGCCCGGTCCTGGCTGATGACGTACTGGTCGAGCGCGAACTTGATCTGGCGGGGATTCGGGAGCTTCGTGCTCGACGTCTTCGCCTTGGGCGCCTCGAGCATCTCCTCTTCGATGATCTCCTGGCACAGGTTGATGCACTCGTCGCAGATGTACACACCCTGGCCAGCGATCAGCTTGCGGACCTGCTCCTGGCTCTTGCCGCAGAAGCTGCAGCGATACGGGACCTTGGGGCCCTTCGCGCCGCTCGTTGACGTCACTCGCACAGTCCTCGTACGGATCCGGTCCGCGTCCGGCGGTTCATCCCTTGGCGGCGGCCGGGGTGTCGCCCGGCTCGTCGGAGCGGCCCTTCTCGCTGCTCGAACCGGAACCGGATCCCCCGGGTCGGCCCAGGCTGCTCAACGGGTCTCCGGCGTTGGAGTACACCGCGTCGATGATGCCATAGTCCCGCGCCTGCTCGGGAGACATGAAATAGTCCCGGTCGGTGTCCTTGCGGATCTTGTCGACGGGCTGACCGGTGTGCTCGGCCAGGATCTCGTGGAGCCGCTCGTTGAGGTGCTCGAGCTCCTTGACCTGGATGAACACGTCGGGGGTGTTCCCGCGGAACCCTCCGGAGCCCTGGTGGATCATGATCCGGCTGTTCGGCAGCGAGTAGCGCTTGCCCTTCGCGCCGGCCGCCAGCAGCACGGAGGCCATGCTCGCGGCCATGCCGAGGCAGATCGTGCTGACGGGGGCCCGGACGTACTGCATCGTGTCGTAGATCGCCAACCCGGCCGTGACCACGCCGCCGGGCGAGTTGATGTACAGGTAGATGTCCTTCTCGGGGTCTTCGGAGTCGAGGAAGAGCAGCTGGGCGATGACCAGGTTCGCCATGTGGTCCTCGACCTGGTCGCCGAGGAAGATGATCCGCTCCCGCAGGAGTCTCGAGTAGATGTCGTAGGCGCGCTCACCACGGCTCGACGACTCGATGACCATCGGAACGAGCATTCGGGATCTCCTGTGCGGCTCTGCGTCTGGGCTCTGGATCCGGGTCAGGTGGTGCCGGAGGTGACCGGCGTCGGAGGCTCATCGGCGTCCACGCCGGCGTCTGCGACCGCATCGACCGCATCGACCGCGTCCGTCACCGCCGCGTCGCCGGCGGTGGCCGCCGCAGGGCCGATCGAGGGCGTCGCCGCCGCTTCGGCGTGCGGGATCGCCGGGTGCTCGGGATGGGCGGCCAGCCAGGCGTCGACGAGGCCCTCGACCGTCTTCGTCCGGCGCAGGGTACTCCGGATGAAGTTGCGGCCGCGGGCCGACTCGAAGTAGGCCAGGGTCTTGGGTTCGGTGCGATAGCGCTCGTGCGCTTCGGCCACTTCCGCCGCGACGTCGGCGTCGCTCACCACGACCCCCTCGCGGTCGGCCATCTCGGACAGGACGAGGAGCGTCTTCACCCGGGTCTCGGCCCGTGGCCGGAACTCGGCGTGCAGGTCGGCCTCGGTCTGCTTGGTCACCTGGAGATACGCCTCCTCGGTGATCCCCTGGCGGGCCAGGGTGCTCCGGAACTCCCCGTGCATCACCTCGACCTCCTGGTCGACCAGGATGTCCGGCAACTCGAGCGTCGCGTTGGCGACCGCGTACTCGATGATCCGGTCGCTGAACGTGTGGCGAGCCCGGTCGAGCGCGTTGCGTTCGAGGCGCGCCTTCACGTCAAGGCGGAGATCGGCCAGCGTGGCGTACTCGCCCATCGCGGCCGCGAAATCGTCGTCGGCGGGCGGCAGCACCTTGGCCCGGAGGTCCTTCAGGTCGACCTCGAAATGGGCCTCCTGGCCCGCCAGGGCCGGCTCGGCGTAGTCCTCGGGGAACGCGATGTCGAACGCGGTCGACTCACCCGCCCGGACCCCGACGAGGTGGTCCTCGAAGCCCGGGATGAGGCGTTCCTCGCCGATGATCAACGGCATCCGGTCGGTGGTCCCGCCGTCGAACGGCTCGCCGTCCTTCGTCCCCCGGTAGGCGATGATCGCGTAGTCGCCCTTCTCGGCCGGCCGCTCGGCCGGAGTGAGGGCCGCATTCTGGTCGCGCAGCTCGTCGATGACCTTGTCGATCTTGGCGTCGTCGATGGTCTCGATCTCGGGCGTGAAGTTGAAGTTCCGGTAGTCGCCGAGCTCGATCTCCGGCGGCACCGCCACGGTCGCCTTGAAGATGACCGGCTTGCCCGCCTCGGCCTGGACCACCTCGATCGCGGGATCTGAGAGCGGCACGATCGACTGCTCGCGGACGGCCGCCCGATAGGCGTCCGAGACGAGGTGATCCATCGCCTCGTCGACGATGGCCTGGGGCCCGAGCTGGCGCTCGACGACGGCCCGCGGCGCCTTGCCCGGCCGGAAGCCGGCGATGCGGGTCCGCTGCGACAGATGGCGCACGGCTACCGCGATGGCCTGGTCGAACCGCTCGGACGGAAGCTCGATCTCGAGCACGACCGAACTCTTGGCAGCGGGCGTGGCGGTGACGTTCATCGTGCCGAAGTATACGGGCGGAGCGGCGCCGGCCGGTTCGCGGCGCACCGGGCGGGATGGCCCGCCACGATGACCGGCCGGCCGCGGCGCGGGCGGCCCGCCGCGCTGGTGGGCGAACAGAGACTCGAACTCTGACGTCGCTCACGCGACACCGGCTCCTAAGGCCGGCGCGTCTGCCATTCCGCCACTCGCCCGCGGCGAGTCTACCGGGCGGGGCGGTCCCTGGTCGCCGAGCGCTTCGTCCTGGTCGCCTTCGCCGGCGCGGGCGGCGGCGACGCGGGCGCGGACTCGTCTCCCTGCCTCGCCTGCGAGGCGTCCGCGCCGGTCAACGCGTCCCACCGCGCGCGGGCCTTCTGGGCGGCCGACTCGAACGACGCTGATCCCGACGTCTTCGGGCTGAACAACTCCTCGGCGAGCTGCCGGCCGACCCGCTTGGTGACCGGCCCCAGGACCGATCCGGCGAGGGTGGACGCGGTCGCGCCGAGGTCGCGCGACTTGCGCTCCGGACCCTTGGCCTCGAGATAGTCGGCGAACTCGCGCTCGATGGTGCCCCGGACCTTGTCGCCGTCCGAGCCGAGCTTCCGGAGCGTCCGGTCGACCTCCTTGGGCAGCATCGACTTGGGCAGCTCGGCCTCAGGACCGCGGACGGCCCGGACCATCCGCCGGATGACCCGCTTCGGTCCACCGACGGCCACGAAGACGGCCCCCGCCGCGAGGCCGGCGGTCTTCGCCGGCGCCCGGCGGATCTTGGCCGGGATGTCGACCGCGGCACGTGCCGAAGCCTCGAGGCGGACGACTTCCTCCTCGAGCGTGCCCCGGCTCGCTACGGCCGCGGCCCGAGCGGCGTCCGTGTGCGCACCCACTCGATCGTCTCCTTCGTGGTGTCGATGGTCTGGCTCGGCCAGAACCGGGCCTTGAGCTTGTCGCCGTCGACGCCCACGTCCACCAGGGCGCGGACGACGAGCGCGGTCCAGACGATGCCACCGACCGCGATGCCCAGTGCGGCGCCCGGCCCGGGGCCGAATCGGATCGCGCTCAGGGCGCCGATCAGCACGCCGACGATCGCGCCGCCGACGAGTCCACCGACGGCACCGCCGACGCCGCCCGCCCGGGCCCCCAGGACCAGACCGATGACGCCGAGGACGGCGGCGCTGAAGGCCATCGCCGTGGCGAGCGGCCGGAAGCCCTCCTCGACGCCCGGTAGGACCGACGCACCGAGGCGGGTCCAGCCTTCGTTGGTCAGGGCGAGGGCGAGGATGACGCCGAGGACCACCGCGACGACGAACCCGATGACGAACGCGGGGCCGATCCTCGAACCCGGGACCCCCAGGGCGACGACCACGGCCGTGAGGGCGACCGCCAGCCCGAGCTCGGTGAACAGGAGGAGACCCCAACCGATCGACCCGAACAGCCACTCTCCGAGGAACAGCAGGAACCCGATCGGGAAGAAGAACCCGAGGAACACGAGGATGCCGGCGGCCAGCCCGCCGAGCGCTGCGACCCGCTTGACCGCGTCGCCGATCTCCTCGAACTCGGCTCGGGCCAGGGCGACGTGGGCGTCGACCATGGCGCGGGCGGCATCGACCGTGGCCTTCACCTGCTCGCGCAGGCCGGGCGGCTCGGACCGGGGCGGAGGGGTCGCGGCCGGGCCGGACGCCGGCGGCGACGACGCGCCCGCGGCGGCGTCGGGAGGCGTCGGCTGATCGGTGGGTGGCTGGTCGTCCAGGGTCGGGCTCCCGGGCAGTTCGATGCGGACCGATGGCGCACCGGTCCGGCGCGTCGAGGACGGTCCGATGATAGCAGCGGGTGCCGGCCCGAGGACCGCTTCTCAGCCGGCGAGGCGGCCCGTCGCTCCGAATTGCTCGGCGGCGTCGAAGAAGCCGTAGGTCCGCCGGAAGGCGGGATCGGTCCGCGGAGCCGCGTGACCGATCGCCGTCAGCCACAGTTCGCGCTCCAGCTCGTCGATCCGCTCCGACAGCTCGGCTGGTCCGCGCGGAACGGGGATGTCCGCGTAGGTCCGTCGACCGGCCGGGAAGCGGACGGCTTCGTCCGGCAGACGGGGCAGGAACGCGAGCACGAGGCGGGCATGGCCGAGGGCCGCCAGGTGCCACGCCTCGGGACGGCGCAGGTTCGTCGAGCGTGCCCGCATCCCGGCCCCCACCGCATCCTCCGTCCGGACGCCGTCGGCCTCGGGCCACATGGCCCCCGGCATGGCACCCGACCCTTCGGCACGGATCGGGCCCTGCAGGTTCACGAGGAAGCGCATCTCGGCACGCCCTGCCGCATCCGCCCGCAGCCAGCCCCGGAATCCGTCCTGGATCCCCTCGAGGTGGGGAAGTGCGGCGTCGGCCAGGAAGTCGGCCCCGCCGGAGGGCAGCGCGCCGTCGGCGGCGACCGCATCCAGGAGCTCACGCGTCCGCTGGACGACGGCGAGAAGCCGGTCGAACTGGGAGAAGCCGGAGTTCCCGAGCTCTGCCATCGCATCCATGGTCGCACGCCAGGCGTCGGCGGGCCGGCCCCGCCGCCGCGGTGGTCTCGCCGAGCGTCGGTCCGGCCGGCGCCCAACGAGAGCCGCGCGATGGTCCCGCGATGCGGGGCCTGAAGGTACCGCCGACCCTGCGCTACGCTGCCGGGATGACCGGTTCTTCGACGCGTTCGGTGCTGTCCGCGGAGATCCTGTCGATCGGTTCGGAACTCCTGGTCGGCGAGACGCGCGATACGAACGCCGGGGAGCTGGCGCGCTCGCTCACCCAGGCGGGGGTGACGGTAAGACGGCTCGTGGCTCTGCCCGACGACCTGGCGATGGTCAGCCGGGCGTTCCGCGACGCGCTCGAACGGGCCGATCTGGTCGTCTCTACGGGCGGGCTCGGGCCGACACCTGACGACCTGACCCGCGAGGCGATCGCCGCGGCCTGCGCGGAGGTCCCGACCGTCGACCGGGCGCTGGAGTCGTGGCTGCACGAGCTGTGGGACCGCCGGGGCCTGCCGTTCCCCGCGATGAACCTCAAGCAGGCCTGGCGCATCCCGTCCGCGACGGCGATCCCGAACTCCAACGGCACCGCCCCGGGCTGGTGGGTGGACCGACCCGACGGACGGGTCGTCGTCGCGCTGCCCGGACCGCCCCGCGAGATGCGTCCCATGTGGCTCGACTGGGTGCTCCCCCGCCTTCAGGCCGGGAGCCTCGGGGACGACGTCGCACAGGTGACGTACCGGCTGGCGGGGATCGGCGAATTGGTCGTTGCGGACACGTTGGGCGAGGAGTTCCTGCGGGCCACGAATCCGATCGTGGCCACCTATGCCCGGCTCGACGCGGTGGACGTGCGGGTCAGCGCGCACGCCGCCGACGGGACCTCGGCCGCGGACCTCGTGGAGGCCTCTGCCCGGGTCGTCCGGCAGAAGCTGGCCGATCACATCTGGGCGACCGGCCAGACGACCTGGGCCGAGGCGATCGGCGACCGCCTCGGCGAGCTCGGATGGACCCTCGCCACGCTCGAGGTCGGGACCGGTGGCGCGCTCGCCCACCTGCTCGGGCCCATGTCGGGCCTCGTGTCGGCCGAGGTCCGCACCGCGGTCGCAGGCACGTTGATGGATGCGGCACGCGAGCTCCGCGCCCGCTCCGGTGCCGACGTGGCCCTCGTCGTCCGAGCCCGCCCCCGCGCGGGCGACACGGCGGTCAGCTCGATCGTCATCACGCCCCGGGGAACCCATCGCGAGTCCCGGCTGGCGTTCCTCGTGGGTGAGCAGGGCCGCCACCGCGCCGCCCTCGCCGCCGCGGACATCCTCCTTCGGCGGCTCCGGACGCCCTGACCCGTCTAGCGGCGGGCGACCCGGGCCAGGCCCTCAAGATCGAGGATGACGATCGCGTCGCGTTCCAGGCGGAGCAGCCGATCGTCCGCGAAGATGCCCAGCAGCTTGTTCACGCTCTGGCGGGTCGCGCCGATCATCGCGGCGAGGTCGCTCTGGGTGAGCCGGGCGTCCAGTCGGACTGCCCCATCGGGAGCAACGGTGCCCTGGCTCGCCGCCAGGTGCGTCAACCGCGCCGCCAGCCGGCCCGTGATGTCGAGGAAGTGGAGCTCCTGGACGTGCGTCGTCAGGCGCCGCAGCTCCGCGGCCAGGGCCGCCAGGAGGGCATCGCGCAGGGCCGGTTCGCCGGCGATGAGCTCCCGGAAACGCGGCCGGGCGAGGGCGAGGATCTCGGTCGGCTCGAGGGCGGTCGCGGTCGCGGACCGGGGAGCCCCGTCGAGCAGGGCCAGCTCGCCGAAGAAGTCTCCGGCGTTGACGGTGGCGATGATGGCCTCGTCGCCCTCCTCGGACGGGAGGCTGATCTTGACCGCGCCGGACGTGACCACGAACAGCGCATCGCCCGGATCGCCCTGATGGAACAGGACCTCGCCCCGCCGGAAGCGGCGCGTGCGCATCTCCCTGGCGAGTCCGACGAGGTCGTCGTCGCCGAGACCGGCGAACAGCGGGCATCGGGCGAGCGCGGCGACCACGGGATCCCGATCGACGAGGCGGCTGTCCATCGGACCATCCTACTCAGACAGGGCCACCCCGCGGGAGAGCCCCGGCCGGGCCCCTGTCGGCTGGCAGACAGGGCGACCGTCGGCGGGCGGCTGCCCGTGGCCTCCGGAGGTCCTGCACGATGGCGTCATGACCTCCCCGAGCCGGTCGGATACGTCCGCGTGCGCCTGACCGTCATCGGGTGCGGCCCGGCCGCGCCGCAGGCCGACACGCCCGCTTCGGGCCTGCTCCTGGAGTCCGGTCCCAGCGCGATCCTGCTCGATTGCGGATACGGCGTCGTCGGCCGGTTGCGAGCCGTCCTCGACCCGCTCACCCTCGGCGGCGTCGTGATCGGCCACCTGCACGCCGACCACGCCCTCGACCTCGCGGCGCTGCGCTACCTCCATCCGTGGCCCGGGCGGTCGTCCGGACGGCCGGTGATCTGGCTGCCGCCCGGCGGTCGGGCCCATCTGGTCGCACTGGCCGGCGTCATGAGCGAGCGGGCCTCGTTCTTCGACGACGCGTTCGACGTCCGCGAGTACGTGGACGGGCGTCCGTTCATGCTGGGCGGGCTCACGATCTCGCCCCAGGCGACGCAGCACTACGTGCCGGCCTGGTCCCTGACCGTGCGCGACCCCGACGGGGCCAGGGTCGTGTATTGCGGCGATACGGGACCCACGGATCGCCTCGTGGAGATCGCCCGCGGCGCGGACCTGCTCATCGAGGAGGCGACGCTGGCGTCGCCCGCGGAGGACGAGCTCCGGCGCGGCCACTCCACGGCGGACGAGGCCATCGCGATCGCGGCCCAGGCCGGTGCGCGGCGCCTGCTGCTGACCCACTTCGCGTCGGCTCGGCGGGCCGAGCTCCAGGCCACCGCCGCGCGGACCACGGCCCTCGCGGTCGAGGTGGCTCAGCCCGGCCTGCGCCTCGAGGTCGCGACGTCCGGCTCTGACATCGGCCGGGACCACCGATCCGTCCGCCTCGAGCCGCTCGACGCGGGCGCGGATCGCGGCCGCACCCGGATCGTCGCCGAGCAACCCGAGCGCCGTCCGCCAGTAGCCAACGGCCTCCACGACGGCGCCCACCGCGAGCGCGGCGTCGGCGGCCCGCTCGAGCAACGGGACGGCTCGTTCGCGGTCGCCCGCCGCGGCCCGATGGAGGGCCAGCTGGTTGACCGGCGCCGGCGGATCGCGCCGCTCGAGATGGTCGGCCAGCTTCGCGTGCAGGTCCCGCCGGCGGGACGCCAGGGTCGAGGCGTACGCGACGTCGCGGATGAGCGGGTGGCTGAACCGCCACTCGGTCGACCCCTCGGTCGGGCCGACGACCGCGGCCGCGGCCAGGGCGACGAGGGGCGCCTCGACCGCGGTCCGACCCATCAACTCGGCCACCAGCGCGGGTTCGAAGGTCATGCCGACGACCGAGGCGACCTGGAGGATCCAGCGCGAACCGGCCGGCAGACCGTCGATGCGGGCGCCCACGAGGGCACGCAGATTCACCGGGACCCGACCCACCCCGTCGGCGTCGCGCAGGTGGAGGCGCCCGCCGTGGGTCACCAGGGCGTCGTCCTCGAGGAGCGCTCGCACGGTCTCGCCGACGAACAACGGGTTGCCGGCGGTCCGGTCGTGGAGGCGGATGATCGCGTCGTCATCCAGCTCCGCGCCCGCGATCGCGGCGGCCAGTCGCTCGGTGCCGGCGGCGTCCAGACCCTCGAGCGTGAATGTCTCCACGTGAGCCGGCCTCCGCCCAGGCCGGCAGCGACATCGGGCGGGTGGTGACGAACACGGTGATCGGCACGTCGGCGACGGTCCGCAGGAGGCGGTCCACGAGCGGCGCGCTCGAGGCGTCCATCCAGTGGAAGTCGTCGATGACGATGGCGCGCGGCCCGGCGAGCTCCGCCAGCCGACGCATGTAGCGCTCGACGACCTCGCCGAGGTCGTGCCGGATCTGCGCCGGGTCGGTCGGCACGAGCGGCGCCTCCGCCTCCCAGCCACCGAATGCAGCCTCTCGGGCGACGAGGGCGATGCCGCCGGCGTAGCGGCGGGCGCTCGCCTCGTCGATGTCGTCCGAGAACAGGAGGCGCCGCGCGAACGAGCCCGAATCGATGCCCGCCTCGTCCGCGACGCGCTGGGCGAACGTGCGGGCGAAGCCGTACGACTCGCCCGTCGTGTAGGACAGGTTCTCGATCCACGTCCAGGCGAAGCCGAGATCGCGCGCCTCTTCCTCGAGGTCCGCGACCAGCCGGGTCTTGCCGATCCCCGCCTCACCGACCACGACGACGACGTGTCCGTGACCCGACGCGCGGGTGTGCTCGAGCGTCGCGCGGAGCCTCGCCCGGTCCGTGGCACGGCCGATGAGCAGCCCCGGACCGGCCGCACCCACGAAGCGATGGATCCGCTCGCCGCGCAGGCGGCTGACCCGTACCGGCGTGGACCGGCCCCGGACCCGGCGCTCCCCCACGACCTCCACGTCGAGCCGGCTCCGGGCGGCCCGGACGCTCGCCTCGTCGAGGAGCGTCTCGCCCGGGTCGGCCAGCTCCTGGAGCCGCATCGCGGTCGTGACCGTCTCGCCGGTGACGGCGAGGTCGCTCGCCTCGCCGACCGAACGCACCTGGGCGACCACCTCGCCGGTGGCGATCCCGACCCGCAGAAGGAGCGAAGCCTCGCCTCGGGTCGCGGCCGCCCGTTCGAGGGTCGCGGTCATCTCGAGCGCACACAGCGCCGCGCGCACCGCGTCGTCGTCGTGGGCCCCGCGCGCACCGAACAGGGCGAACACCGCGTCCCCGATGAACTTCTCGACGATCCCGCCGTACCGTTCGACGGCGGCTGCATCAGCCCGAAGGCCTCTTCGATGCGGGCCGCGACATCCTCTGGATCGAGCTCGCTGACGAGGCGGGAATAGTCCACGATGTCGGCGAACAGCGCCGTGACGATCCGCCGGTCTCCGGGTTCACGCGGCGGAGCGGTCGACGGGCTGGCCAAGGGACTCGCGAGCGCGGCGCCGCACTGGTCGCAGAACCGGGCGCGGATGGCGCTGACCTGGCCACAGGATGGACAGGTCAGCCCGGCGCCACCCTCCCGCCTGTCCTGCCGCCGCCGCTCCATCGTCGCCCGATGGTACGCCCGGGCAAGACTCCCGAGCGAAGACGACGGAGTGACACCGGCCCGCGCGCGCGACCGGGAGGCCGCGCCGAGGATCAGGAGACGGTGAGCACCGGCTGCTGGGCCGAGGCCGCGCGGACGCTCATCCGGGCCGCGACCTGGCGGGCGAGGGCCTCCAGCGCCTGGGCCGCCGGCCCGGGCTCACGCTGAGCGACGGCGGGGATGCCCGCGTCGCCACCCTGGCGGACCGTCATGTCGAGCGGGATCCCGCCCAGGAACTCGATGCCGTGTTGCGTTGCGAACCGTTCGCCGCCGCCCCGGCCGAAGATCTCGGTCGCCTCGCCGCAGTGCGGGCACACGAACGCGCTCATGTTCTCCACGATGCCGATGACCGGCACGTTCATCCGCTTGAGCATCGCCAGCGCCTTGTCCACGTCGAGCAGGGCCACGTCCTGGGGCGTCGTCACGAGGACCGTGCCGCTGATCGGGATCGCCTGGGCGAGCGTCAGCTGCGCGTCGGACGTGCCGGGCGGCTGGTCGATGACGAGGTAATCGAGCTCGCCCCAGTCGACATCGGTCAGGAACTGCTGGATCGCGCCACCCACGAGCGGCCCACGCCAGACGATCGGCTGGCCCTCCGGGACGAAGAACTGGATCGAGATGACCTTCACCCCGTACCGCTCGAGGGGCGCGATCTTCCCGGTCGGCGTTGCGGTGGGCTGGCCGGACAGGCCCATCATGAGCGGGATGTTCGGGCCGGTGATGTCGGCGTCGAGGAGTCCGACCGTCGCGCCCGCCTGGGCGAGGGCCACGGCCAGGTTCACCGCGATCGTGCTCTTGCCGACACCGCCCTTGCCCGACGCGACGGCGATGACGTTCTTGACCCCGGGCACGAGTTGCTGGGCACGCGCCGGCGCTGCCCGCCGGACCATGGCCCCCCAGGTGATGTCGACCGCATCCGCGCCGATGGCCTTGACCGCCGCCTGGGCGTTCGTCTCGATCTCGTCCTTGAGCGGACAGGCGGGCGTCGTGAGCTCGATCGTGAAGGCGACGCGTGGGCCGTCGATCACGATGTCCTTGATCATGTTCAGGGTCACGACGTCGCGACCGAGCTCAGGCTCCTGGACGTTGCGGAGCGCGTCGATGACGGCACTCTCGGTCAGCTGGATCATCTGGGGGCGTCCTCGGCTCGACGTCGGTGATTCTGTCGGATCGGGCGCCTATATCGTACCCCGGGTCCACGCCGGCGGCCGTTCGGCGGCCCGGACCTGTCGCATCAGCCGCGCCACACGACGCGACCCGGGCAGGGCCTCCCCCGAAGGCGGCGCCGGGAAGACACGGGTCGCATCACCGGGACCGGCGTCGGGCCACGGGATTCGCACCAAACGCGGCAACATTGCGCGAAGGTCGCACGTGAGTGCCTTCCTTGACATCGGCTTCCGCGCGGTCCTATCCTCGCCACCCCGACCGGTCCCCCGGCGGAGAGTGGCGCTGTCCAGTCGTGAGGCCCCCCAGGGCCGACGCGACCTGCGAGGAGATGGAGCCCCGTGCCGGAAGTCGACGTCCGCCTGGTCGATGTCGTCAAGCGATTCGGTGACACGGCGGCCGTCGACCACATCAACCTCGAGGTCCAGGATGGCGAGTTCTTCTCGCTCCTTGGCCCGTCGGGCTGCGGCAAGACGACCACGCTGCGGATGATCGGCGGCTTCGAGCAGCCGACCTCGGGCCTGATCGAGCTCCAGGGCCACGATGTCACCTGGCTGCCGCCGTACAAGCGGAACGTGAACACCGTCTTCCAGAACTATGCCCTGTTCCCGCACCTCACGATCTACGAGAACGTGGCGTTCGGGCTCAAGCGCAAGGGCGGGCTCAAGAGCGACGAGATCAGGAGCCGGGTCACCGACATGCTCAAGCTCGTCGAACTGCCGGGCTTCGAGAAGCGCAAGCCGACCCAGATCTCGGGCGGCCAGGCACAGCGCGTCGCGCTCGCGCGCGCTCTCATCAACCGTCCGGCGGTGCTCCTCCTCGACGAACCCCTGGGCGCCCTCGACCTCAAGCTGCGCAAGCAGATGCAGGTCGAGCTCAAGCGCATCCAGCAGGAGGTCGGGATCACGTTCATCTACGTGACCCACGACCAGGAGGAGGCGATGACGATGTCCGACCGCATCGCCGTCATGAACAAGGGTCGCTACGAGCAGCTGGCCGACCCGGAGAGCCTGTACGAGCGACCCACGACGCGGTTCGTCGCGGGCTTCCTGGGCGTGAGCAACCTCCTGCCGGGCACGATCACCGGGGCCGACGGGGACTACGCCATCGTCCGCTTCACCGACGAGACGTCGGCGCGCGTGCCGAAGGCGCTGACCGATGGATCCGCCACGATCGAAGTCGGCGTTCGACCGGAGAAGATCCGGCTGCACGCCGTGGAAGACGCCCAGGCACCGGGCTCGAACCAGCTGCTCGGCGTCATCAAGGACGCGTCCTACATCGGCGTGAGCACCCAGTACATCGTCGAGGCGCGCGGAGGAGCGCGCCTCACGGTGTACGAGCAGAACGTCGAGCGCGCCACCAGGGCCGAACTGTGGAGGCCGGGCGAGGACGTCCGGCTGACCTGGTCGCCCGATCACTCGTTCGTCGTCCACGAGGGCCCACCGGCCACGGCCGGTGCCTGACACGCGGACCGATCCACACGGTCCGGTGGAGCGCCGGACCCCAGGAGGAGCACCATGATCGACGAGATCGCCGCCTCGGGGGGCGGAGTGACCCGGCGCCGATTCCTGCAGGGAACCGCGCTCGCGGGTTTCGGGGCATTCCTGGCCGCCTGCACGGGCGGCGCTACCGAGGCGCCGGCATCGGGCGAGACGCAGGCACCCGTCTCGGTCGCCATCCCGACACCGCCTCCGGCCACTCCCGGACCGACGGTCGCGCCGACGCCGAAGACCGTCACCGGCCCGCTCCACTGGGCCCAGTGGCCGGCCTACATCGACCTGGCCGGCAAGGCCGGCGAGGAACAGAAGTACGCGCCCGGCTCTTCACCGACCCTCGAGCAGTTCAAGGCGAAGTACAAGGTCGACGTCAACTACGAAGAGAAGATCGAGGCCAACGAGGACTTCTTCGCCGGCATCCAGCAGCAGCTCGTCGCCGGCGCGCCGACCGGCTGGGATCTGATCACGATCACGGACTGGCTGGCGGCCAAGATCATCAGCAAGGGCTGGGCCGAGAAGATCGACCCGACGAACGTCCCGAACTGCGTCGCGAACCTGCGCGACCCGCTCAAGGGCCAGGTCTGGGACGCGAACCAGGATTACCACTATCCGTGGCAGTCCGGAATGACCGGCATCGGCTACAACACGGCCAACCTCAAGAAGAACAACAAGCCAGAGCCGAAGTCACTGGTCGACCTGTGGGCGCTCCCGCCCAACAAGGTCACCTTCCTCAACGAGAAGCGCGACACGTTCGGCCTGGGCCTGCTCAAGCTCGGCAAGGCCGCCGATCCGGCGAGTCCGACGTTGGCCGACGATCTCCAGGCGGTCCACGACGACATCGCCGCGTACTCCAACGGCGGCCAGCTGCGCTTCATCGGCAACGACTATCTCCAGGACTTCGCCGCCAAGAAGACCTGGGCGGCCATGACCTGGTCCGGCGACCTCGCATCCTCGGGCTCGGCCGACGACGTGTGGGTCGCCCCGACCGAAGGGTCGATGGTCTGGACGGACAACATGGTCATCCCGGTCGGGGCCGCGAATGCCTATACGGCCCAGCTGATGATGGATTTCGTATACGACCCCAAGATCGCGGCCCAGATCGCCAACTACGTGTACTACGTCTCGCCGGTGAAGGGTGCGGCGGCCGCGATCGCCAAGCTGGATCCCGAGGCCGCCAAGAACCCCCTGCTGTTCCCGCCGGATGACGTCGTCGCGAAGCAGCACAACTTCCAGTTCCTCTCGGACGAGCTCGAGGCCAAGATGAACGAGCTCTACGCCGACCTGTCCGGCGTCTGATCCGTCGGGTCACGAGCCCAGGAGGAAGCGTGGCAGCCGTCGCCGCTCCAAGACAGGCCCCGGGACCCGGCCTCCGCGAACGCGTTCGCAAGGCGACGCCATACCTGCTCCTGGCCCCCGGGATCCTGTGGCTGCTCTTCTTCTTCATCGTCCCGACGCTCCAGATGTTCCTGACGTCCGTTTCGTCGGGCTCCGTGATCGACGGGTTCAAGCTGACCTTCACCGCGGATGCCTACGCGACCGCAATCTCGAAATTCGGCAAGCAGTTCGGGAACTCCCTCCTGTACGGGGGGAGCGCGACGCTGCTGACGTTCCTCATCGGCTTCCCGATGGCCTACACGATCGCGTTCCGGGGCGGTCGGTTCAAGAACCTGCTGCTCTTCCTCGTGATCGCGCCGTTCTTCACAAGCTTCCTGATCCGGACGATCAGCTGGAAGATCCTCCTCGGCGACGCCGGGCCGCTGCTCGGCCCGCTCAAGGACCTCCACATCCTGCCCGAGGACCTCAGCCTCCTGTACACACCCATCGCGGTGGTGGCCGGGATCACCTACAACTTCCTGCCGTTCATGGTCCTGCCGCTGTACGTGGCCCTGGAGAAGATCGACCCGCGGCTCATCGAGGCGGCCAATGACCTGTACGCGACGCGCTGGGGGGCATTCCGCCGGGTGACCGTCCCGCTGGCGCTGCCGGGCATCTTCGCGGGCTCGATCCTCACGTTCATCCCCGCCCTGGGTGATTGGGTCAACGCGCAGCTCCTCGGCAACACCCAGACCACCATGATCGGCAACGTCATCCAGGACCGCTTCATCTCGCAGGGCGACTACCCGGTCGCCGCCGCCCTGTCGTTCATCCTGATGGCCGGGATCCTCGCGTCCGTCGCCGTGTACGCGAAGTTCCTGGGCACCGAACAGCTGACGGGCTGACGACGATGGCCACGACCTCGACCAGCCAGCCGCTCGCCGGCTCGATCGCCCCGGTCCGGACCGCCCCACCGTCGCAGTTCCTTCGGAAGGTCGGCCACTACGCACTGCCGGCGTTCACCGCCCTCGTCGTGTTCTACCTGCTGATCCCGATCATCGTCATGATCCTGTTCAGCTTCAATGACTACCAGGGCAAGTTCAACTACGCCTGGAACGGCTTCACGCTGAACGGCTGGCTCCACCCGCTCGACTGGCCGGGCCTGCCCGACTCGCTCCGGACGAGCCTCCTGATCGCGGTCGTCTCCACGGTCGTCGCAACCACCCTCGGCACGCTCATCGGCCTCGCCCTCGTGCGTTACCAGTTCCGCGGCCGGGGCGTGATCAACGGGCTCATCTTCCTGCCGATGGCCACGCCCGAGATCGTCATGGGCGCGAGCCTGCTTACCCTGTTCGTGGCGTCGGCCACCCAGTCCCCGGTCAAGGACGTCGTACCGAAGGGCCTGCTCTTCCCGCTGGGCCTCCAGACGATCCTCATCGCCCACATCATGTTCAACATCAGCTATGTCGTCGTGACCGTGAAGGCGCGGCTCATCGGGTTCGATCGCCGGCTGGAGGAGGCGGCGATGGATCTCGGTGCCAACGAGTGGGTGACCTTCTGGAAGGTGACCTTCCCGCTCATCCTGCCGGGCGTCGTCGCCGCCGGCCTGCTCGCGTTCAGCCTGTCCATCGACGACTTCATCATCACGAACCTCGTCTCGGGACCCACCACGAACACGTTCCCGATCTGGGTCTACTCGATCCAGAAGAACGCGCTGCCCATCCAGATCAACGTGATCGGCTCGATGGTGTTCCTGGGCGCGGTGGCGTTCGTCGCGATCTCGAACATCGTCACGGCCCGGCGCGCCCGCATCCGCTGACCGGCGGCCGGCAGCGCGTCGCGCCCGCCTGAACAGGAGTCCAGCCCGCCATGGTCGACACTCGCCCGTCGTCTTCCACCACCTCAGCCGCGGGCGCTCCCCTGCCCGACCGGAGCGTGGTGCCGCCGGTCTGGAGCCGGATCGCGAACATCGCGGTGGATCGGGGCGAGGGCTCGTGGCTGATCACGACGGACGGTGAGCGCTACCTCGACTACAGCTCGGGCATCGGCGTCACGAACACCGGGCATGCCCATCCGCGGGTGGCCGCGGCCGTCGCGGCCCAGGCCCAGAAGCTCCTCCACGGCCAGCAGAACATCGTGTACCACGAGGCCGGCCTGCGCCTGTACGAGCGCCTCCAGCACGTCCTGCCGGGCGAGAGCTGGGGCGCGTTCCTCTCCAACAGCGGCGCCGAGGCGGTCGAGGCGGCGGTCAAGCTCGCCCGGATCGCGACCGGCCGGCCGGTCATCATCGGGTTCCGGGGCGGGTATCACGGCCGGACGGCCCAGACGATGGCATTGACGACCGCCAAGGACGTCTACCGCGGCCACTTCGAGCCACTTCCGGGCTCGATCTACCACACCGCCTATCCGTACTGCTACCGCGCCGTCGGCGGCGCCCACGACCCGTCGGCCTGCACCTGCGACTGGGAGGCCCAGCTCGACCTGACCTTCCACCAGCTCATCTACCCCGAGCACGTGGCCGCGATCATCATCGAGCCGGTCCTGGGCGAGGGTGGCTACATCGTCCCGCCGCCGGGCTTCCTGCCCCGCCTCCGCGAGATCACCAGCCGACACGGGATCCTTCTCATCGCCGACGAGGTCCAGACGGGCTACGGGCGGACCGGCAAGATGTTCGCGGTGGAGCACTGGGGCGTCGAGCCCGACATCCTGGTGATGGCCAAGGGCATCGCGTCGGGTCTGCCACTGTCCGGGATCATCGCCAAGCGCCAGCTGCTGGCGGCCTGGCCTCCGGGCACCCACGGCGGAACGTATGGCGGCAACGTCGTCAGCTGCGCCGCGGCCAACGCGACCCTGGACGTGATCCACGACGAGGGCCTGATCGAGAACGCCGCCACGCGCGGCGCGCAGTTCCTGGCCGGCCTGCGGTCGCTCCAGGCGCGCCATCCGGCGATCGGTGACGTCCGCGGCCTCGGGCTCATGCTCGCCATGGAATTCGTGAAACCGGGGATCGGCGACGGGCGGGTGCCCGACCCGGACCTCACGAAGCGGGTCCTGGCCGAGGCGCTCTCGCGCAAGCTCATCGTCCTCTCGGCCGGCACGTACGCGAACGTGACCCGGATCATCCCTCCTCTGGTCACGACGGAGGCCGAGGTCGACCTGGCCCTTGGCATCCTCGACGAGAGCCTCGCCGCCGCCGGAGCGTGACGGAGGGCGCAAGGCTCCCGAGCGAAGGCGCCGCGATCGAGGTCGTCCCGGCCACCGCCGAGCGCTGGCCCGACGTCATGGCCGTGATGGGCGGCAGCGGCGGCGACCGTGGCTGCTGGTGCCAGTACTACCGCTGGACGTCGAGCGACTTCTCCGCGCTGGGTGCCGGCGGTGGTCGCCGGGCGCTCGAGCGCCAGGTCACCGACGGTCCGCCGCCGGGCCTCCTCGCGTACGTGGACGGCCAGCCCGTCGGCTGGGTGGGCATCGGGCCGCGTCACGAGATGGGCCGGCTCGTGCGGTCGCGCACGATCCCGCTCATCGACGACGTCCCGGTCTGGTCGGTCCTGTGCTTCCTCGTCCGGCCCGGGTTCCGCCGGCGCGGCGTGACGAAGGCGCTGATCCAGGGGCTCATCGGGTTCGCCCGAGCCGCCGGCGCGCCGGCCCTCGAGGCCTACCCGATCGACGCGGAGGGCGGCCGCCTCGACGTGACGCTTTCGTACGTCGGGTTCATCTCGACCTTCGAGGCGGCCGGCTTCCGGCGGGTCGTGGAGACCGCCGGCAAGAGTGCGGGCCGCCCGCGCTGGTTGATGCGCCTGGACCTGACTGTCGGAACCTGAACCGGCGCTCACGGTCGGAGGGGGTCCGGGGCGGACCCGACGATCCCCCATCGACCGACTCCGCGGGCGTCAGCGCCAGAATGCCGTGAGCTGCTCGGCGAGGGCGCGGCCCTGGTCGTAGCCGGCCCGGGCGGCGGGCGGACGGAGCGCCGGATCCATGGCGTTGGCGCCGAACATGTGCTCGGCGTCGCCGTCCGGGAAGACCGTCTCGACCCTGCTGCCGCGGTCGCGGAGTTCGGCGACCTGGGTCGCGAGATGCAGGCCCCACGCCGGCGGCGTGCGCGTCCGGCCGCCGAACGGCGACAGCACGAGCACCCGGGCGTATCCGGCCGCCAGGTCGGCATTCTCGGCGTTGGATCGGTAGCCGCCGTCGATGTATCGGCGGTCCCCGATCCTGTACGGAAGGCCACTGGCACAGCTGGCGGCGACGGCGTCGGCCAGGTCGACGCCGGTGTGGCGATCGAACACGACCGGCTCACCCGTCTGGGCATCGACCGCCGTGATGCGGACCGTCCGCTCCGGCCACTCCTGGCTGGGCAGCCGCGCGGCGACGGTGGCGCGCCAGTGCGCCTGCCAGGAACCGTCCGACGCGGCATCCAGGTCGAGTGCCGCCGCGCCCATCCTCCGCCGCATATCGGCGGGATCCTGCGCGGAGGCGATGATCCGGCTCGTCCGCTCCAAGTGGTCCACCACCGGCCTGATCGGAGCGCGTCCTCGGTCGGAGCCGGCCGGACCCGGCCGTCGCCCGGGACCAGCGGCAAGAGTGGCGGCAAGCAGGTCGGTCGGGGTCGCGCCGGCCATCTGGGCCGCGGTCGTCGCGCCGGCTGAGGTCCCGACGGTCAGGTCGGCCGAGGTCACGTCCAGCCCACCATCGAACAGGCCGGCGATGACGCCGATCAGCCAGGCGTTGCCGGTCGAGCCGCCGCCGCCCAGGACCAGGGCTCGCGCGTCCGCGCCGGGCGCGGGTTGCGCGGTGTCGACCCGCGGCCGGTCCCGGTCGGACGTCGGCCGGTCGGCGGCCGTCGGCGAGGTGAGGTCCGGAGTCGAAGATGGTGTCGTGTTCATGGAAGTCGCCTCGTACAGATCGTCTGTCGGGCGCTCCCGGTGGCGACTAGCGCAGTCGCGCGATCCCGGACCGCAGGGGAGCACCCATGGTGGAACGTGCGTTCATGGGGTCACACCTCCTGCTGCGGATCGTTGGCGCCGTGACGCTACCACACCGGCGACGCGGCTCGCGTACGCCCTCGTCCCCGACGCGCGTGTCGTCGACCGTGCCGCCACTTCGTCCCGTGGGCAGCGACGCGACAGGCCCTCAGTTCGCGTCGACCACCTCGAAGGCGGAGCCCGGGACATTGTTCAGCGTGTGGAGGTTGTCGTCGTCCCAGCCAGAGCTCGGCGCGCCCGTGACGTACCAGGGCGAGCCGTTGTCGGCGAGGAGCATGCCGTACTGCTTCAGCGCCGTCAGCACGATCTTGGCCTGCCCCGTGTAGCCGCTGATGTTGAAGCTGGCCTTCAGGCGCACCCGCAGGCCCATCGGGGGCTTGGTGCTGCACGAGCCGCTGCCGGCCTTGTGGCGGGCCGGGTAGACATACCCGGCGCAGGTGCTCGAGGCCGTGAAGCGCAGGGCGTGCTTGATCGCGCCGGTGGCGACCTGGTCGTAGCGGGCCAGGCCCGGGAAGATCGGCAGGCCGGCCGCGTCCGCGCTCGTCCAGCCCGCCGGGCGGACCGCGTTGGAGCGGAGGTTCCAGACGGCGCCCGAACCCGCGTGCCACTTGCCGCTGACCTTGTGCGCGGCGAACAGCTCGTAGAGCGTGCAGCTGCTCGTGTCGATCATGAGGATGTGCGCGTCCGAACCGCCTTCGATGAGGGGGTTGGCCGGGATCGGGTAGCCCACGTTGTCCGACTCGTCCGCGTAGTCGAACTTGACCGTGCTGCGCGGCGTCGCTCCGTTCACGAGGTTATACGGGATCCCGTAGTTGCCGCCGTTGCTGAAGTCCGGGTGGAGATGGGCGGTCAGTCCGATCGCCGAGATCATCGCGGCGGAGTTCGGCGCCACCGGCAGCGAATCGACCCGCTCGTTCCACGGATTGTCCGCGGGGAAGACCGGGCAGGCCCGTTGCTGCGCCTGCCCATACGTGGCCTTGGGCGACGGGGCGGCGGCGACGGCCTTCGGGCGCACCGGCTGCTTGGTGGCCGGCGCCGGCCTGGTCGTGACCTCGGGCAGCCCCACGGTCTGGAGGCCGAGTTCGGCGAGGAGCGCGGATCGCTCCGCGTCGTCGGCGGCGGTGCCGAGCCCGGCGCCCGAACGGGCCGGCGAGAGCCCTGCCGAGGCGCCGACGGCCAGCGCGAGCGCGACAAGGACGACGACCGAGCCGAGCGCGACGAAGGGGCTCGCGCGACGCTGGAACCGCATGGCTCGATGCTACTCGTGACGGACGGCACGTCGACCCGCCCGATGGTCCCGTCGCGGGGCTATCCCTCGCGCGCCGCGGTGCGCAGTCGCGCCAGGACCTCGTCGTGGAGGAGCCCGTTCGAGGCGACCATCTCGAGCCTGTCGATCCGTCGATCGCCGCTGAAATCGGTCAGCCGACCGCCGGCTTCCTCGATGAGCACGAGGGGAGCGGCGAGGTCCCACGTCTTGGCGTCGACCTCGACCATCGCCTCGGCGGCGCCCTCGGCCAGCAGCGCGTAGCCCCAGAAGTCCCCGAAGCCACGTTCGCGCCAGACCGACTGGAGCAGCGCCCGGAAGCCCGGGACCTTGCCACTCGCGTCGAGCTCGGCCGCCGAGCCGTACAGGACCTGGGCATCCTCCAGCGCGGCAACGCGCGATACGCGGATGTGCCGCGGACCTTCGTTGCCGGCGGCGCCCACCGCCCACGACCCGCCGCCGCGCGAGGCGTACCAGCGCTCGCGCAGGGCCGGCGCCGACAGGACGCCGACCTGGATCTCGCCGTCGACCTCGAGCGCGAGGAGGGTCCCGAACAGCGGGATGCCCCGGATGTAGTTGTGGGTGCCGTCGATCGGGTCGATGTACCAGCGCATCGAGCCCGACCCGGTCTCCTCGCCGTACTCCTCGCCGACCAGGCCATGGTCGGGGAACCGGGCGTGGATCCGCTCGCGGATGAGCCGTTCGATCGCCTGGTCGGCGACGGTCACGAACGAGCGGTCCGGCTTGGCCATGATCTCGAGGTCCCGCCGGAAATGGTGGATCGCCACCTCGTCGGCAGCGTCGCAGGCGGCCAGCGCGAACGCCAGCCACTCCCCGAGGTCGTCGGCGCTGGCCCGGGCGCACGACGCCGAGAAGACCCGGCCGAAGGGCTGGCCGGCCGACGGCTCGGTCACGATCGCAGCCGCTCGCCGGCCGGGTCGTACAGCGGCTCGGCCGTCACCGCGCAGCCGACCCAACGCCCGAACACCTCCACCTCGGCGCGGGTGCCGACGGCCGCCCGGTCAGGCGGCAGGTACGCGTAGGCGATCGACCGCTCCACGGCGAAGCCGTAACCGCCGCTCGTGACCCGCCCCACGACATCGCCCTCGACCCGGACCGGCTCGTTGCCGAGCGCCACCGAGCGCGGATCGTCGAGGACGAGGCAGCGCAGCCGCTTCCGCGGTCCTGCCGCCTTCGCCGCGACGAGGGCGTCGCGACCGATGAACTCCACCTCCTTGTCGAGCCGGACGGCGAACCCGAGGCCCGCCTCGAACGGGGTCTCGTCCGGCGTGATGTCGCTGGACCAGGCCCGATAGCCCTTCTCGAGCCGGAGCGCATCGATCGCCCGGTACCCGCCGGCGACGAGGCCGTGCTCCCGACCGGCCTCCCAGAGCACGTCCCACAGGCCGGCCGCGTACTCCGTCGGTGGGTAGAGCTCCCAGCCGAGTTCGCCGACGTAGGTGACCCTCAGGGCGAGGAGCGGCACGGAGCCGACGGTTAGCTCGCGGGCGGTCAGGTACGGGAAGGCGGCGTCGGATACGTCATCCTTCGTGAGGGGTGCGAGGATGTCCCGCGCCCGGGGGCCCCACAGCCCGAAGCACGCCCGGGCCGAGGTCACGTCGGCCACGGACACCGAGCCGTCCTCCGGTGCGTTGGCGCGGATCCAGCCCAGGTCGTGGTTGCCGAACGCGGTGCCGGTCACGATGAGGAACCGCTCCGGGCCGAGGCGGGTCACGGTGAAGTCGCACTCGATCCCACCACGCCGGCTGAGCATCTGGGTGTAGATGACGCTGCCGACCGCCCGGTCGACGTCGTTGGCGCACAGGCGCTGCAGGAAGGCGACGGCACCCGGGCCGCCGATCTCGATCTTGGCGAAGCTCGTCTCGTCGAACAGTCCGGCCGCCCGGCGCGTCGCGAGCGCCTCCGCCCCGATCGCCGGACTCCAGTGCATCCCCGCCCAGCCGCCCGGCCGGAGCCCCTCGTCGCCCGCCGCCGCGTTGGACTCGAACCAGTTCGGTCGTTCCCAGCCGGACTTCTCCCCGAACGACGCCCCGAGGTCCCTGAGCCGGCCGTACGTCGGGGAGGTCCGCAGCGGCCGCCCGGCCTGGCGCTCCTCGTTCGGGTAATGGATGTCGTAGTACGTGGCGTAGTTCTCGATCG
The DNA here is from genome assembly GCA_963719285.1 of uncultured Chloroflexia bacterium. Lineage (GTDB taxonomy): Bacteria > Chloroflexota > Limnocylindria > Limnocylindrales > CSP1-4 > C-114. The sequence goes on along the minus strand of CAVRBO010000001.1, from coordinate 245,596 downwards.
AGCGGGCCAGCGTGTAGGCCTGCGACCGGTACTGCGCCCCGAACCGACGGACGTCCATCTTCCACAGGTCGAGCTCGGGCTCGCCGTCCACGATCCAGGTCGCGAGCTGGCGGCCGATGCCGCCGGCGCCGGCGATCCCATGCGCGCAGAAGCCGGCCGCGACAAAGAAGCCACGGACCTCCGATTCGCCCAGGATGAATTCGTTGTCCGGGGTGAACGCCTCGGGTCCGTTGATCATCCGGTTGATGCCCGCATCGGCGATGGACGGGACACGCCTGATCGCACCGTCCTGGATGGCCTCGAACCGGGGCCAGTCGGGGGCCAGGAGCCGGCCATTGAAGTCGGCCGGCACGCCGTCGAGCGACCACGGCGCGGGGTCGCGCTCGTAGCCGCCCATGCACAACCCGCCGACCTCCTCGCGGAAGTAGCACAGGTTGTCGGGGTCGCGCATGGTCGGCAGGGTCGGGACCACGCCGGCCAGGGGCTCGGTGAACAGGTACTGGTGGGCCATCGGGATGATCGGCACGGTGACGCCGGCGAGGCGGCCTATCTCTGGGGCGAACATGCCCCCCGCGTTGACGACGACGTCCGCGGCGATGGCGGACCGCTCGCCGCGATGCTCCACGGTAACGCCTCGGACCCGACCGCCGGTGACGTCGATGCCGACGACGCGGGTGTGGGTGCGGATCTGCGCCCCCCGCTTGCGGGCGCCGGCAGCCAGGGCCTGGGCGAGCCCGGACGGGTCGAGCCAGCCGTCCGTCGGCAGATAGACGGCGCCGAGGACGCCATCGAGGCTCATGAGCGGGAAGAGGTCGCCGGCCTCCTTCGGGCCGATGAGCTCCAGCGGCAGGCCGAACGTCTTGGCCCAGCCCGCCTGGCGCTCCAACTCCTCGTAGCGCTCGCGGGTCGAGGCCAGGCGGAGCGAGCCGACCTCGTGCCAGGAAGGGTCGACGCCGGTCTCGGCGGCCAATCGCCGGTACAGGTCGCTGCCGTACATCATCATCCGGGTCAGGGTCACGCTCGAGCGGAGCTGCCCGACGAGGCCGGCGGAGTGGAACGTGGAGCCCGATGTGAGCTCTGCCCGGTCGACGAGGACGACGTCGCTCCAGCCAAGCTCCGTCAGGTGGTACGCGATGCTCGTCCCGCCGACGCCGCCGCCGATCACGACGGCCCGCGTGTGCTCCACTCGACCCTCCGGTGCCCTGAGACCCCCGCGCAGGACAGCGTAGCGGCGCGGACGGTGGTCCGGGGCGCTTCCCGCGGCGCGGGACCCCCGGGCGACGGCGTCGGCGCGATGCCGCGATGCCGCGATGCCGCGATGCCGCGATGCTTGGCAAGCATCAGATCCGAGCCGGTTTGGCCGCCGCGATGCCCGTGAAGCATCGAAGGCGGTCGGATCCTCGGCGTCATGACCCGAAACCTCCCGGTTGATGTCTCGTGGACATCGTTTTGCCCGGGCTGAAACCCTCGAATCCGCTCCAAACCGCGATTTCCGATACCTGCGAGACATCTTCTCGACGGATCGGGCTCGAATCGATGCTCATCGGACATCGAACCGAGCAGACGAGCGCGGCGGCTGCCCCACTGATGTCTGCGAGCGATCACCGAGCCTTTGGACGAGACTCCCGGGCGGAGGCGCTGGGGTGGCCCGGCGCACGGCGTGCCGTTAGCATCGGACCGTGGCCTCTTCCCCTCAGCCCACCGTCGATGACGTGATCGCCGCCGTCCCGGAGTGGGCCGGCCGGACCTTGACTGTCGAGCCGATCGCCGCGGGTCTGACCAACGCCAACTTCCGGGTGACGATCGACGGGGCTCCGGTCTTCGTGCGGATCCCGGGCCCGTCCACCGAACTCCTCGCCGTCGACCGCGGGAATGAGGCGTTCAACACGGCCGCGGCGGCGGTGGCCGGGGTGGGGCCGAAGGTGCTCCATCGGATCCCGACGCTCGGTGCCCTCGTCCTGGAGTGGCTACCCGGCCGGACGATGTCCAACGAGGCGTTCGCCGAACCCGGGATGCCGGAGCGAGTGGCGGCCGCCCTGCGTCGCCTCCACGCCGGCCCGCGGTTCCGGGACGACTTCGACATGTTCCGGCTCGCCGAGCGCTACCTGAGCCTGTGCGACGAGCGCTCGATCCGCGTGCCCGACGGCTATCGCGGCCGCCTCGGGGACGTCGCCCGTATCCGGGCGGCATCGGCCGTCCAGCCGCTGCCGACCGTTCCGTGCCACAACGACCTGCTCGCCGAGAACTACCTCGACGACGGGACGGACCTCTGGATCGTCGACTACGAGTACAGCGGCAACAACGACCCAACGTTCGAGCTCGGCAACACCTGCCAGGAGCTCGGCTGGGGCGACGACGGGATCGAGGCGCTGTGCGCCGCGTACTTCGGCGCGGCGACCCCTGCCCTGCTCGCCCGGATGCGCCTGAACATGATCATGAGCGATGTCGGCTGGACGCTCTGGGCGGCCATCCAGGCGCGGATCAGCCCGATCGAGTTCGACTTCTGGGGCTGGGCGGTGGAGCGCTGGGACCGGGCTGAGTCCGCGTTCGGTTCCCCCGGCTTCGAGAGGTGGCTCGCGGATGTCAGCCGCGGAGGCGAGCCCCCGCCGGATCGATGAGGACATCGGGCGCCACCTCGCCGGCCACGCGGGCGCCGAACAGGTCCACCTCGATCCCGGTGCCTTCGGCGATGTCGGCGTCGAGATAGACCGTCCCGACCGTCCGCTGGATCGTGTGGCCGAACGCCACGCTGCGGAGACGCCCCACGATCTCGCCGCCGATGCGCACGGCCTCGCCCCCGTAGAGGGGCTGGAACGCTTCATCTCCCAGCAGCACGGTCCGCAGCCGCCGAGCGGGCGATCCGGCCGCCCGCTGGGCGAGGACCGCCTCCCGGCCGATGAACGATCCCTTCCCCGTCCGGACGAACGCGCCCAGACCGGCCTCATCGGGCGTGTCGCGGGCCGTCAGGTCCGTGCCGTAGTAGCGGTAGCCCTTCTCGAGCCGGAGCGCGTCGAGCGCGCGGTACCCGAATGGCTCGATGCCCTGCGGGGCGCCGGCGGCCATGAGCCGGTCCCAGACCTGGGTCGCCCACTGACGTGCGGTGGACAGCTCCCAGCCCAGCTCGCCCGCGTAGCTGATCCGGGTCGCGATGACGGGCGCGGGACCGATCCGGATCTCGCGCGCCTGGCGAAGCGGCAGGGCCCGGTCGTCGACCGGATCCGGGCTCACCGCGTCCAGGACGTCCCGCGCGCGGGGACCCCACAGGCCCAGGCAGGCCAGCTCGTCCGAGACGTCGCGCAGGGTGGGCCGGGCATCCACGTGGGCCACGTTGAGCCGGAGCCAACCGAGATCGCTCGCCACGTAGCCCGCCCCCGTCACGACCCGGAAGCGGTCGCTCCCCAGGCGCGTCACCGTGACGTCGGCCAGCATCCCGCCGGCCTTGTCGAGGAACGGCGTGTACACGACCGACCCGACCGGCCGGTCCACGTCGTTCGCCGCGACTCGCTGCAGGAGATCCAACGCGCCGCGGCCCTCGACCGCGATCTTGCCGAACGACGAGAGGTCGATGAGCCCGACCCGCTCGCGGACCGCCCGGCACTCCTCCGCGAGTCGCCCGAAGAACGGCGGCTCACCCCAGCCCCAGGCTCGCTGATCCTCCCCGGCGCGCCGCCACGGCTCCCCCGGACGGTGGTAGTCGGCCCGCTCGTAGCCGGCCTTCACGCCGAACACCGCCCCGCTCTCCTGGAGCCGGGCATGGACGGCGGACAGGCGCCGCGGTCGCCCCGCCTCGTCGTTGTCGTACGGGTAGCGCAGCCGGTAGTAGTAGCGATACGCCTCGCGCGCCGTCGCCGACGCGTAGACCGGATCGCGGTACGTGTCGGCGAACCGCCAGGCCCGGTAGGCGACGACGTCCGCGTCGGGATCGCCGGTCGTGATCCAGGCCGCCATCGCCCGTCCGATGCCGCCGGCCCCGCCGAAGCCGTTGAGCGACAGGCCCGCCGCCACCCAGAATCCGTGCAGCCCCGGCATGGGCCCGAGGAGCGGGTTCGCGTCCGGGGTCATCGCGTCCGGATGGCACACCAGGCGGCCGATCTGCGCATCGGCCAGGAACGGGAAGCGCTGGGCCGCACCGGCCAGCAGCGGCGCGAACCGGTCGTAGTCGGGCGGCATCGCGGTCGCGGCATGATCCCACGGGACGCCGTCCACCCAGCGGGCCGCAGGGTCCGCCTCGTAGCCGCCGACGAGCATCCCGCCGGCCTCGCTCCGCCCATACACGAGCCGGTCGGGATCGCGGAAGCAGGGCATGTCGGCCGGGAGCTCCGAGCCGGCGACCGCCCGCAGCGCGGCGTGCTGGTGATCGACCGGTGTGGACGGGATCCACGTCCCCACCATCGCGCAGACCTGGGGCGCCCACATCCCGGCGGCGTTGACGACGATCTCGGTCTCGATCGGGCCGTCCGTCGTGTGGATCCGCCGGACCTCGCGCCGATCCGTCAGCTCGATGCCGGTCACCCGGACGCTGGTCCGGATCCGGACGCCCGCCGCCCGGGCGGCCGCCGCCACCGCGTGGGTCGCGGTGTGCGGGTCGAGGTGCCCGTCACGAGGCAGCCAGACGGCGCCCAGGAGGTCGTCCGGCGCGAGGGCCGGCATCAATCGGCGCGCTTCGGCCGCCCCGAGGAGGTCGGCGTCCAGACCGTTGGCCCGTGTCCGGCTGAGCGTCCGCTGGAGCTCGCGGAGCTGATCCGGGCTGGACGCGACCCGCAGGCTGCCGACCGCCTCGAACGCGCCGAGCGAGCGATACAGGTCGATGCTGTACTGGCGGAACGCCATCATCGTCGACGACGGGTTGAACGCGGTCACGACGCCCATCGCCTGGCAGGTCGATCCGGCGGTGAGCTGGGCCTTCTCGATGAGCAGCACGTCGCGCTCCCCGGCCAGGGCGAGGTGATAGGCCACGCTGCAACCGGTGATCCCGCCGCCGATGACGACGATCCGCGCCTGGTCCACGCTGCTCCTCGACGACGCCGCTGTCCCCGGAAGCGTACCGAGCCAGGCGCCGGGTCGTTCGGGGCTCAGCCGCTCCTCAGTGGCAGGCCGCCGAGCCCCGGTCGGTGAACGTCTTGCCGGCCACCGGGACGAACTGCCAGTCGTAGCTCGTGGCGTGGAGGCTGAGCACGATCACGCCGTGGGCCGTGACGCTGGCCGACTCGCGGTTGAGGGCGACCGAGAAGAACGGCCGCAGCGGGGCCCCTCCCGTGCCCACCACGATCTCGCGGATGCCGCCCGTGAGGTCGAGGTGGCCGGCAGGATCCTGGGGCGCGAAGCGCTCGTAGTCGTGGTCGTGGCCGCCGATCACGAGGTCGGCATGGGCCGCCCACAGGACGTCCCAGAACGGCTTGACCGCGAGATCGTCGCCATGCAATCCCGAGCTGAACCGGGGCTGATGCCAGATCGCCAGGGTGCACGCCGCCGGATGGGCGGCCAGATCGTGCTTCAGCCACTCGAGCTGGGGCGAGCCGGGGCCACAACCCACGATGGAGCAGTTCGCGTTCAGCACGACGACGTGCCAGCCGCCGATCTCCCTGCTGTACCAGCCGTCGCCCGATGTCCCCGCCAGCGCACCGAAGTACCCGTAGTAGCCGGCACCGCCCGCCGTCTTGTACTCGTGGTTGCCGATCGCGGGCAGGAGCGTCCGGTCCTTGAACACGCCCCAGGTCGGGTCGTAGCAGTCCTGGAACTGCGCCGGACTGCCGTCCTCGTAGGCCTCGTCGCCGGCGGTGAAGACCGTCCCGGGGATCCGGGCCACGAGTGCGGCGGTCGCCGCTGCGGCCGAGTTCGACGCCGGCCCCGTGTCGCAGTCCGCGATGTCCCCAGCTCCGACGAGGACGGCCGTGACCGGATCGCTGCCGGGCGTCCCGGATGGCGACGCCGTGACCGATGCGCTGGGCGCCGGTGTCACCACGGCGACGGAGGGCGCCGGCGTCGGGGCGGGCACGAGCGCGACCGTACTGCCCGAAGCGCCGAGCGCAAGGACGAGGAGAAGAAGGAGGAGGAGGCCGGCGCCTGAGCCTGGGCTGACCCGCGACGACCGTCGAGGACGGTCCACAGGCCGGACGATAGCACGCCCGAATCGAAGGCCCGGACGATCGCTCGTCCGGGCCTTGCCTGCCGTCGAGGCACGGGCCTCACTCCGGCGGGATCTCCTTGAACGCATAGTCGACGTTGATCCCGCTCGACCGGCGGACGTACTTCGTCACGAGGTACCAGCCGAGCGCGAAGATGATGATGCCCGCCACGACCTTGTAGGCGAGGTCGCTGGTCAGGCCGAGCGACGAGTTCGTCAGGAACAGGAACAGGAAGACGACACCCGCCACGGTGCCGATGAGCCCGACGATCGTCACGGCGGGGATCCCGCCGATCTTGTACGCGGCGCCCGGCGACGCCTCGTACAGCGCCTTCGCGCGATACGGCAGGAGCGCGCCCGCCAGGGCCGTGCCGACGAAGACGTAGCCGCAGGCGAACGTGACCCCGAGCGTCAGGGACGTCCACGTGGTCGACGTGCCGTCGGAGTACTCCACCGAGAAATTGTTGTACAGCCAGATCACGGGCAGGCTGGCCACGAAGTAGATGACGTGCGCGTTCACCGGGGTATGGAACCGATCCGAGACCCGGCTGACCATCTCGGGAAGGAGCCGGTCGAGCGACATGGCGACCATGACCCGGGTCATCCCGATGTAGCAGTTGTGCACGATCTGATGGCCGTTGAGGATGAACCCGATGGCGATCAGGAGGGTCACGATCGGGTTGTTGGCGATGGCCGTGGCAAGGATGTTCGGCCACAGATAGGAACCGGCCAGGGTGGCTTCGGTCACCCCGCTCCAGTACCCGGACCCGGCCACGTACAGGAACTGCGTCCCGACGGCTCGCTCCAGGACGAACGCGAGGATCGCCAGCAGGACGCCGGTCAGGATGAGCGATCCCACGATGATGTACAGCTGGCTCCGGAACGAGCCGGCGGACTTGATCTCGCCGTTCTGCTGCGACGAGTACGTCGCCCATTGGAGCGAGGTCCAGGCGATCGGCGCGATGAGCAGGGTCGCCAGCAGGCTGAACGGCGGGTTGAGGTCGATCTGAGCCTTCTGGGCAGCCGCGATCGCGTCCTGGGTGAAGGTGGCGGAGCCACCGATGGCGCTCGAAGAAGGCGTCCAGCCGGCCCGGCACGTCCGCGGTCGCCGTCGTCACGAGCACGACGAGCATCGTCCCGAATGAGACGAGGATCGCGATCCACATGACCCGCTGCAGGCGGATGTAGTTCTTGAACCCGGACGACAGGATGAGCATCGCGATCAGCGCGTTCCCGATGCTCGTCACGAGGATCCCGAAGGGGGTCGTGAACCACGACGAGATGTCGACGAGGTTGCTGTTGCCGGTGGCGGCCGCGAGCCCCAGGAAGAGCGGCGCGAAGCCAAGGGTCGAGATCAGCCAGCCCGACAACGCCACCCACTGGAGGATCCAGATCACGAACCCGGAGAAGACCAGCGTGAAGCCGATGCCGCCGCCCAGCACACGACTCTGGAAGACGTAGTCACCGCCGGAACGCGGGAGCGCCGTCGAGAGCCACACATAGGCGAGCGCGATCGGGATCTCCAGGACCATCGCCAGGAGGATCCCCCACACGAGCTGGCCACCGGGCAGGGCGCCGGGCGCCCAGAGATAGGTCCACGGGAAGATGAGGCCCATCGTCAGCACGTTGTAGACGAACGCCGATGAAGGAGACATGACCCGAACGAGGCCGGACGACTTGCGGACGAAGACCTCGGGTGTGGCGGATGCTGTGGCCATCAAAGTCACCTCAGTACGGGGAATGGATACCGCGTGACTCGCTCAGCTCCCTGGACCCTCACCTCCTCGCCCCCGCCACGTGCCGCGACCTTCAGCCGGCGGTCATCTGATAACTGAGGACCTTGCCCCCGGCGATCGTGAGCAGGCAGCCACGCAGGACGCCTTCGCCGTACTCGCTGCCCGGGTTCACGCACAGGGTCCGACCGAGCCGGGCGGCCGCCTGGGACTCGTGGATGTGGCCGTGGAGCCCGAGCATCGGTTGGTAGCGCTCGATGGCCGCCCGCACCGACGAACTGCCCGCGCCGTAGAGGACCGGCTGCCCTCCGGTCACGATCTGGGACGGGGGATCGGTCGTCCAGTCCAGTTCGGGACAGGTATCGAGGGTCGAAATCCTTGGGCGGGGCGTGGAAGTTGAAGATCACGTGGCCATAGTCGGGCTGACCCCCGGCGGCCGCCTCGATCCGCTCGGCCAGCTCGGGCTCCGGCGCCTCGCGCGGCGTGCGCCAGGGCGTGGGATTGACGTACGGCATGCTGACCATCAGATGCTCGTCGTCGATCGGGACCACCCGGTCCTCGCACGCCACGAACGCCTTGGTATCCGTGCGGTCCATCGCCGCCATCACCTCCGGCACGTCGTCGTTGCCGCCGGTCGCATAGCAGCGGATACCCGTCCCGGCGAGCTTCGACTCCGCCAGGTCCATCCAGCGCACCAGACGCTCGGTCGCCAGCTGGACGAACAGCCGGTCGATCGCGTTCTCGTCGCCCTGCATCGCCCGATATTCGTCCTCGTCCATGGTCGTGGAGTACATGCCGAGGAACCCGATCCGTTCCTTCGCCGCTTCGACCTCGGCCGCTGTCTCGAGCCGCTCCACGCGTCCGCCGATCGTGGCTCGCTGGCGTCCACCGGCTTCGCGGATGATGGGGATCGTCAGCTTGCCCATGACGTCCCCGCCCATGACCAGGACGTCCGCCTTGTAGAACGCGCCGGCGTTCAGGAACTTTCGCCAGGTCCGCTCGGAGCCATGGACGTCCGTCGCGTAGAAGACCCGTGTCCCGGACGCCCCGCTGCCGCGGCGCAGGAAATGCATCCCGGTCAGCCGCGGACGTGACCGGCGCCGAGGTCGATCAGGACCTCCGCGGCGATCAGTGCCCGGATCGGATCCACGAGAACGTCCACCTGGGCTGGGTACCCTCGTCGAAGTGCGACGAACAATACACATACCGGACCCCGGCGCGAACGGTCGATCCGTGCGCCGCGCTCCGCTCCGCTACGATCGCGCTGTGACAGGACCCCGCGACCCTTCGTCGCTCACGATCGATCGCGCGATCCTCGAGGCCGAGGTCGGCCGGCTCGTGGAGGCGGCGGGCGCCGCGGGCATCGCTCTGCGCGTGCTCGGCTCGATCGGCGTGGCGCTGCACTGCCCGGATTCGAAGGCCCTCCTGCCGAGCTTCGAACGGACGTACGCGGACATCGACTTCGCGGCCTATCGCGCTTCCGGACGGCCGTTGACCGCCCTGCTGACCAGCCTCGGGTATGTCGACGATCGGGCCGTCTACATCTCGTCCGAAGGGAGCCGATCGATCTTCGACGACCCGACGCGGACCATCCACCTGGATGTCTTCTACGACCGCCTCGAGTTCTGCCACCTCATCCCCCTCGCGGGGCGGCTCGAGGCGGACAGCCCCACGATACCGCTCGCCGAACTGCTCCTCTCGAAGTTGCAGATCGTGCGCATCAACGAGAAGGACATCGTCGACATCGTCCTCCTGCTCCTCGACCACCCACTCGCGACCGGTGACGCGGACACGATCGACCGCGACCGTCTCGCTCGCCTCGCGGCCGACGACTGGGGCCTGTGGAGGACGATGACCCAGAACCTCGAGAAGGTCGCCCGGCTGGCCGAGCACTACGGGCAACTCGACGAGGCGCAACGCGCCCGGGTCCTGGCTTCCGTCCGGGCCGTCAAGAGCCTGATCGACGACGTACCGAAGTCCATGGCCTGGCGGATGCGTGCCCGGGTCGGCGATCGCCGCCAGTGGTGGACAGACGTGGACGAGGTCCGCTGACCCACCGTTTCGGATGCCCCGCCCGCGGCGCGAGCGTCAGGTGCCGCCCGTCTCCCGGAGGGCGCGCTCGAAGGCGGGCGTCGCGGCCGTCGCCAGCAACCGCTCGAAGTGCCGGGACGCGTACGCGACGAAGTCGACATCGAGCGTGCTGATGCCCTGCTGCAGGACACCCCACATCGCCTCACGGAAGTCGGACACGACCCGCATCAAGGTCAGGCGGGCGAGGCGCTCCGGGCGGACCGGGGCCTGCTCCCAGGCGCCAAGGAGGATCGAGTCCTCCTCCGCGGAGAGCCCGTGGTTCGCGCTGAAGTTGCCCAGGTCGAAGAACGGGTCGCCCATCCCCGCGTACTCCCAGTCGACGATGCGGATGCGATCCCCATCGTCGATGAAGTTGCCGTTGAGCAGGTCGTTGTGGCAGGGGCGCAGCTCGACCGGGTCCGCCAGGAACGCGAGCTCGATCCGCCTGCCCACCGCCTGGGCCGCGTCGTATTCCGGGGGGATCGGAACACCCCGGGCCAGCGCGAGCGCGCGGTACGCCTCGACGATGCGGAGCGGGATGAACAGGCCGGGGATGGCCGGTCCATCGTGGACCCGCCGGATCGAGTCGGCGACGCGCCGGATCGTCTCGGGGCGATGGACCGCCTCGTCGGACACGGCCGATCCGTCGATGAACCTGGTCACGAGGTAACCGCCGTTCCGGATGAACGCGATGACCTCCGGCCCGACGCCGACGCCGGCCGCAGCCACCGTCGCGGCGTGCTCGACCTCGCGGCTGATGCCCAGCAGATGGGTGTCATTGCCGGCCATCCGGACGACATACCGGACCGGGTCCTCGGGCAGCTCGATCAGGAAGTTCCGATTGGTGATCCCACCGGATAACGGCGTGAGGGCGACGCGTCGGCCGGCGATCTCGGGCACGACCTGGAGCGCGGCGACGAGGTCCTGTTCGAGGGTCACGTGGCCCCCAGAGCCCGCTTGCGGTCCCGCGGACCGGTCAGCTCAACCGGCGGCCACGGAGGACCGCAGGGCCTCGGGCGGCGGCCGATGGACCGACACCGGGTGGATGTACCGGTCCACCATGGACCGCCCGCCGTCCACGCCGAGCTCGCGGAACAGGAAGTCGATCTTGGCCCGCTGAGCGGCCAGGATCTCGTCCTTGGTCGGCAGGTCCCATAACTGGCGCTTGAACGGGCCGATCGTCTTCTTGCGCGACGTGTAGATGAACTGCTGCTCGGTCTGCTCCGGCTTGCGTTCGTCGGCCGCGTTCTCCACGCACCAGTGGGCGATCGCGTCGTGGAGCTCCGCCGGGAACGCCGGGTGGTCGAACAACAGGTTCTGGAACCCGGTCGCCAGGTGGATCTCGGCCGTCTCGACCTCTCGGAAGCGGTGGAAGAGCTCGTCCGGCAGCGTACTCGCGCCGTGCTGGACCGTGCCGGCGAGGCCGTATTCCGCCCGGGCGACGGCACCCAGCCGCTCGTGGACCGAGAAGTCGACCGCGACCTTGCCGACGGTGCCGTCCGGCAGCACGACCCCGCCGTGGCTGGTGCCGGTCTGCACGCTCACCTTGCTGATGCCGATGGCACCCGGGGAGCGGGCCTCGAGCTCGCGGTGGTAGCCGGCCAGGAACGCGCGCAACTCGGCCTCGTTCGAGTTCTCCTTGCCGACCTCACCGATCTCGCCACCGACGCTGACGGTCAGTCCGTCGGTCTCAAGCGTTCGGATGAGGGCCGTGAGCTCGGCCGCCCGTTCGTAGTTCGCGCGCTGCTGGTCGTCGACGGTGGGCAGGGACAGGTCGACGAGGGTCGAGCTGTCGATGTCGATGTTGCGGTAGCCGGCGTCGACGGCCAGACGGCAGGCGCGCCGGATCTCCTCGGTCATCGACTCGGGATCGGCGGCGTACTTCCTGGCATTGAACTGGTAGTGGTCGCCCTGGAGGAAGACGGGCCCGTGCCAGCCGGCCGCCACCGCCCCGGCCAGCACGCTCGTCGCGTAGTCGATCGGCCGCTGGAACGTGTACGTCTGCTCGCTCCGGGCGAGCTCGAGGATCACCGCGCCGACGCCGCCCGCCTCGGCCGCCTGGTAGACCGTCCGGGCCATGTCGAAGGTCTGGGCCCGGATATTGATGGCCGGGACCGTGAAGCCCGAAACCTCGCCGCGGGCTCGGGCCATGTACAGGTCCTGGATGCTCGCGCTGTGCGCGCCGAGCTCCTGCGCGCCTCCCAGGCGAGCCACTGGGCGGCCTCGATGGCGCCGGGATCAGTGGCGAACGCCGCCGTCCAGGCGACGTCCCGGATGCCCCGGTCGCGGAAACCGGCCTCGTCGTCGATCCGCAGCCGCTCCCCGTCGAGGTGGCACAGGCCGGCGAGGGCGGCGAGGAGCTCGGGCGGCGACGAGGCGACGAGGGGCATGAACGAGGTCTCCTTGCGATTCGTGCCCCATCATCGTAGCCGGGTCGCGCCGCCCGGGCCGGCGACGGCGGCGATCAGCCGAGCGTCGGCTTGACCACCATGAAGAACACGATCGTGACGAGCAGGACGGTCAGCACCATGCCACCGCGCTGGAGCTTGGCGGCGGTCTCGATGAGCTCGGGCGGCGGTCCGGCGGGCGCACCGGCCGGCGGTGGGCCAGACATCCCCTTGGTGATCTCGACCATCCGTTCCGCCAGCTTCGCCTGGACGAAGATCGCGTAGCCGACCGCGATGAGGTACAGCACGATCCCCACGGCGAGCCAACGGAAGGGCGCGCTCGAGAAGTCCACTCCGCGGCCGGCGAGGATGATCGCGAGGCCGACGCCGGTGATGCCCTGGACGATCGCTCCCGGGATGATGATCCGGCGTTCGATGATATCGCCGAGCACGGCGGCGAAGTGGCCGCCCTGGGGCATCCGCTGGCTCTGCCGCGCGAGCAACGGGAAGACGAACGATGGCCCGAACGTGCTGATCGCCCCCAGGACGTGGGCGTACAGCAGGATCGGGAACAGGTACTGATCCACCTGACCTCCTCGCCGGGCCGAACGCGATCGCGTCGGCGCCGACTACATGCGACGGGGCGCCCTCTGGGACCGGGGACGGCGTCGCTCAAGGTCTCCGATGCTACCCCGGGGGGACCGGCGGCTGCGCGGCCGCCGCGCACGACTCAGGAGACGTGTTTCGTCCTGCGTGACACGAAGTCGACGAGGACGTATTCGCCCAGGTGCTCGGGCTCGGCGTAGAACGCGCGACCGCGATTGAGCCGGGTCACCAGGGCCACGAAGTCGGCGAGCGCCTTGGACCGCTCGAGCATGAACGTGTTGATGGTGATCCCATCCTTCGTGCAACGCTGGACCTCGCGGAGCGTCTCCGTGATCGTCTTGCGGGTCGGCGGGTAGTTGAACTCGACCTGGCCGTCCTCGATGTGGGCGGTGGGTTCGCCGTCCGTGATGACCACGATCTCCTTGTTCGCCCCGTGGCTCCGGGCCAGGACCCGGCGGGCCAGCATGAGCGCGTGCTGGAGGTTCGTGCCGTACTCGTAGCCGTGCCACGACAGCTGGGCCAGCGCCTGCGGCCGGATCTCGCGGGCGTAATAGGCGAACCCGACGATCGTCAGGTCGTCGCGCGGGAACTGGGTCCGGATGAGCGTGTCCAGCGCGACCGCGACTTTCTTGGCGGCCACGAAGCAGCCCCGCAGCAGCATCGAGCGGCTCATGTCCACGAGCAGGACGGTCGAGGTCTTGGTCGTCTGCTCGGTCCGGAAGACCTCGAAGTCGGAGGGCGTCAACGTCACCGCCGCGACCGGCCCGACGGCCCGGGGCGTTCTCCTCGCGGGTCAGGGCGTTGGCCAAGGTTCGCCGCAGCTCCAGGTGGAACGGGTCGCCGAACTCGTACGGCTTCGTCGTCTCATCGCGCTCGCCACCGCTGCCGGCGCGCTCGACGCGATGGCCACCGAATGCGTCGCGCCGAAGCCTGGCGAACAGGTCGTCCAGCACCTTCTGGCCGATCCGCCGGCTGCCTCGGGGCGTCAGCTCGAGCCGATCGCCATCGCGGGTGAGGTAGCCGGCCCGCTCGAGCTGCTTCGCGAGTTCGTCGAGCGCATCGAGGTCACGCGCGGCATCGTCTCCGAGCAGACTGGCGACGCGGTCGCGGTCCACCTCGGAAAGGTCGCCCGGACCGCCGATCCCGTCGAGCTGCTCCTCGAGCGCGTCGAGCGCCTGGAGGTCGGCCATCTGGGCGAGCGCCCCCTCGAGCCCCAGTGGCTCGTCGCCGCCGAACCGGTAGCGCTCGCCGAGTCCACCGGGCAGCAGCTGGTCCATCGTCGCGGCCAGCTGGGCGAGGTCCCAGCGCAGCCGGTCGTCCCGGAGCAGGGCATCCATCGCGTCCTGGAGCTCGGCCCGCTGCTCGGGCGACATGGACTGGAGGAGCGACTGGAGCGCGGCCATCCGCTGGGCGAGCTGCTCGATGATGTCGTCCAGGCTCTCGGCGCCGGGGAAGAACGAGCCGTGCTTGGCCATGAACTCCGAGATGTCCGGATCCCGGCCGGCGACCCGTTCCTGGAGGAGCTGGTTGAGGTCGCGGACCATCTCCCTGTTCGCGGCGAGGTCCTCCGGCGAGGTGTTCCTGATCGCGTCCGACATCCCGCCGACGAACTGGTCGAGGACCTGCTTGCGAAGCTTCTCCACGAGGGCCTCGAACCGCTCGCGGGCGCCCGACTCCATGAAGTCGTACTCCTCGAGGCCCCGGATCCGCCCACCGACGTCCGGTGGCAGCTCGTCGAGCTGGTCGAGCCGTTTCGCCGCGGCATCGCGAAGCATCGCCCGGAGGGCGGGGTCGGCGGGCTCCTGGGCGGCGGACGGTGACGCGCCCTCGGCACCGGACGGCGACGCGTCCTCGGCGCTCCCGGCGCTCCCAGCCTCCCGGGCGCGTCGGATGGCGCAGGCGCCTGCCTCCCGGCGGCACGGTCGAGCCGCGCCTCGACCCCTGCCCGCTCTTCGTCGACGATCTCGTCGAGCTCCCGGCGGACGTCGCCCAGCACGTCGCCGAGCTTGTACCGGTCGAGCAGCTCTTCGCGCCGGCGTGCCAGCCGGTCGAGCAGGTCGCGCAGGCCGGCCATGTCCCCGCGGGTGCTGTCGGACGAGCGCCAGCCGCGCTCCATGAGCCGGCGCAGCGCCGCCTCGAGGTCGCCCTCGGCCATCATGTCGTCGGCCAGCGCGTCGAGGATCTCGTCGGCCGCGAGGTCCGGCACGGCCTGGCTGCCGTCCCAGTGCGAATAGCGGGCGGCACGGGCGAGCAGCCGATCCGGTGGCTCGATCCCGGTCCCCGCGTCGCGCAGGTCGCGCCGGTCGGGCGTGTAGCCCAGGCCGGTCATCGCCGGTAGACCACCGAGCCGTGGGCGCGGTCCTTGTTGAGCCGGCGCTGGAGATGCAACCCCTCCAGGATGAACTCGACCGCGGAGGCAGTCACGGCCGCGGCCGTCGGCTCCCCCTTCACCGGCTCGACGCCGGTGGCCAGGATCGCCGAGGGCAGCCCCGGGACCTCGCGCATCCAGCGCACGTACTCGCGCGACGGGATCCGGTCGCCGGTCTCCATGACCAGGCCGCCGTCGAACGCGTCGACGATCTCGTCCAGGTCGACGCCGGCCATGCGCGTACCGAATGTCGCGAACAGGGCCTTGGTGATGAGCCGTTCGACGATCCGTTCCTCGGGCACATCCTCGCCCACGGTCTCGAGCTCGACCTTGCCGGCGGTCGAGGCGAGGACCGCCCCGAGGTCGCTCACCCGCGGCGCACCGCCGGGTTCGCCGAGGCGGATCGCGCGCTTCAGGGCGGCTGCCTCGAGCACCTCGGCGTTGGCGACGCTGACCCGCACCGACACGCCGCTGCGCTGGCTGATCTCAGGCGCCCGCCGCGCGAGATGGGTGAGCTCGGCGACGATCTCCTCCATGAACGCCGGCGTGACCACGGGCGGCACGCCCTCGTCCTCCGGGAATCGGAGTCGTTCCTGGCGGACGATGGCCATCTCGTGCTCGAGCGTCCGGGGGTAGTGCGTCCGGATCTGCGACCCGAGCCGGTCCTTGAGCGGCGTGATGATCCGGCCGCGCGAGGTGTAGTCCTCGGGATTCGCGCTGGCCACCACGAACAGGTCGAGCGGCAGGCGGACCGTGTAGCCACGGACCTGGACGTCCCGCTCCTCCAGGATGTTGAGAAGGCCGACCTGGATCCGCTCGGCCAGGTCCGGCAGCTCGTTGATCGCGAAGATGCCCCGGTTCGCGCGCGGGATCAGCCCGTAATGGAGGGTCTGCTCGTCGGACAGGTAGCGGCCCTCGGCGACCTTGACCGGGTCCACCTCGCCGATGAGGTCGGCGATCGTGATGTCCGGCGTCGCGAGCTTCTCGCCATAGCGGCGGTCGCGAGGCAGCCAGGCGATCGGGGTCTCGTCGCCCTTCTCGCCGACGATCGCCCGGGCGGAAGCGCTCACCGGCGCCGTCGGGTCGTCGTTGAGCTCGCCACCGGCGACCGTCGGAAGCCACGCGTCGAGGAGGCCGATGAGCAGCCGCGCCATCCGGGTCTTGGCCTGGCCACGCTCGCCGAGGAAGACGAGGTCCTGGCCGGCGAGGATGGCGTTCTCGACCGCAGGCAGCACCGTGTCCTCGAAGCCGAGCACGCCCGGGAAGACCTCCCGGCCCTCCCCCAGCCGCGCGAGCAGGTTCGTCCGCATCTCTTCCTTGACGGTCCGCGAGCGCCAGCCCGAGGCACGTAGTTCGCCGAGGGTACGCGGGGCCGGCGTGGGCTCGGGCGACTCTGTCATCTGGGGTCTCCGGCGCGTGGATGGGGGCTCGGGACGCCGAGCCTACGCGTGCCCCGTCGGACCGTCAAACGGCCCGTCCGGCCCGTCGCCACCTTCTATCGCGACTGAAACTTCAGTTGTATGATGCGCGCCATGTCGACGAAGATCGACCTCGCGAAGAAGGCCGACGACCCTACGCGCGCCTTCGTCGAAGAGGTCGCGATCACGTTCGAGTCCGAGGGTCTGCCCCGGATGGCCGGGCGGATCCTCGCATTCCTGCTCGTATGCCGCCCGGCCGAGCAGACGGCAGCGTCGCTGGCCCTGGAACTGCAGGCCAGCGGCGGGTCGATCAGCACGATGGTCCGCCTGCTCGTCCGGGGCGGCCTCGTCGAACGCGTGTCGCAGGCCGGTGTTCGCGCCGACCGGTTCCGCGTAACGCCGGAGAGCATTCGGGCGCTCATGGACGGAGCGACGGCCCAGGTGGCCAGGGTCCACCGGGTCACCGAGCGCGGACTCGGGCTGCTGGCCGGCTGGCCACCCGAGGACCGCGCCCGCCTCGAGGCGCTGAACGACCTGTACGCCTACTTCGAGGAGCATATGCCCACGATGGTCGAGGAATGGCAACGCCGCCACTTCAAGGAGTCGCGATGAGTCCCGTCATCCGGATCGAACAGCTGACCAAGGCCTACGGCAGCCACCGCGGCGTCATCGACCTTGACCTGAGCGTCGATGCGGGCGAAGTGTTCGGCTATCTCGGGCCGAACGGTGCCGGCAAGACCACGACGATCCGGGTGCTGCTCGATCTCATCCGCCCGACGACCGGGCGCGCGTTCGTCTTCGACATCGAGACGACGACCGACCCGGTGGCCATCCACCGCCGGGTGGGCTACCTGCCCGGTGAGTTCTCGCTCTACGATCGTCTCACCGGGGGCGAGACGATCGCGTACTTCGCGAACCTTCGGGGCGGGGTCGACGCCGCCTACCAGCGTTCCCTCATCGAACGCCTGGACCTGGACCCGACCCGCAAGTTCCGCGAGTACTCGAAGGGCAACAAGCAGAAGGTCGGGCTCGTCATCGCGTTCCAGCACAAGCCGGACCTGCTGATCCTCGACGAGCCCACCTCGGGCCTCGACCCGCTCGTCCAGCAGACGTTCATGGGCCTGGTCAACGAGGCCAAGGCCGCGAACCGGACGATCTTCCTGTCGTCCCACCTCATCGACGAGGTCGAGAAGATGTGCGAGCGGGTGGCGATCATCCGCGACGGACGGATCGTCCAGATCGACCGGGTCGAGGCGCTCCGGGACCTGTCCGTCCACCAGGTGGAGCTGCGCTTCAGCGGGCCCGTGCCGGCCGACAGGTTCGCGGCCATCCCCGGCGTGAGCAAGGTCACGACGGAGGACCACGTCCTGCGGATGCACGTCGCCGGCCCGATCGCCCCCATCGTCAAGGTCGCGGCGTCCTATGACCTCGTCGACTTCGTGAGCCGGGAACCCACCCTCGAGGAGGTCTTCCTCGCCCAGTACGGGGCCGGCCATGATCGCTAGGGTCGTGTCCCTTCCGGCGCGCCTTGTGCCGCGCCGACTCGTCCGGCGATCCACGCCCAAACCCCAGAAGTGGCCGCTGCGGGGGCCGGGCAGCGTCTTCCGCAAGGGCATGCTCGACAGCCGCCGGGCCATCGTGTTCGCGGGCGTTGGGTTCGGCCTGCTCATCCTGTCCATCGGCGCGGCCGCGGCCGCCGCGTTCCCCACGGCGCTCAGCCGCACGGCGTTCGTGTCCGCGCTCGTCGGGATGGGGCCCGCGATCGCGGGCCTGCTCGGCGATCCGATCAACGTCGACCGTCTCGGCGGACTCATCAGCTGGCGGATCGGCGGGTCGATGCAGCTGCTGTTCGGCCTGTGGTCCTTCGTCGCCCTCTCGGGCACGCTCGGCACCGAGATCCGCAACAAGAGCCTCGAGTTGCTGGCGGCGGCACCGATCTCGCGTCGCCGGCTGGCCATAGAGAAGATCGGCGTTCACCTCGTCGGTCTCGCACTCGCGGTGGTCATCCTGTCCGTGATCACGACGCTCACGGGCGCGGTCTACGGGACGGTCCCCGGCGACGACATCCCGTTCCCGAACGCGTTCGCCCAGTTCGCAGCAACTGCGCTCCTCGGCCTCGTGGGCGGAGCGGTCGCGTTCGCCCTCTCATCATTCGTCGGACGGGGCGCGGCCGCCGGGCTCGGGGCCGTCGCCCTGTTCGCGGCGTATCTGATCAACGCCTACTCCAGTGTCGTGTCGGCCCTGGAGGTCCTCAAGCCGCTCTCGTGGATCTCGTGGGCCGCGAAGATGCGGCCGCTGGCGGGCAGCTGGGACGTCGTCTCGATGATCCCGGTCATCGTGCTCCTCGTCGTCCTGTTCGGGCTCGGGGTCCTCGCCTTCGAGCGGCGCGACCTGGGCGCCGCGGTGAGCCTCCCCCGGGTCGGGCTGCCCGGGCGGCGCTTCCTCATGGGGTCGCCGGCGGGCCAGGGGTTCCTCGCCTGGCGGGGTGGGGCGATCGCGTGGGGGGCATCGATCGGCGCCTACGGGTTCCTCGTGGCGATCTCGGGCTCCGGGTTCGTCAAGCTGGCGAACGATCCCAACATCGCCAAGCTGATCGACGCGCTCTACTCCGGGGTCCCGTGGCGGACGCCGGAAGGATTTCCTCCAGCTCGCGTTCTTCAGCTTCGGGATCGTGATCATGGGCCTGGCGACCGCCACGTACCTGAGCGGGATCGCCTCGGACGAGAACGAGAAGCGCCTCGACATGCTCCTCTCGACGCCCGTCTCCCGGGCGCGCTGGCTCATCGGGACCTCCGTGGGCCTGTACGCGGCGATCGCCCTGCAGACCCTGGTCATGGGCCTCCTCGCCGCGATCGGGGTGGCCGGTGGTGGCGGCGACCCGGTCCAGCCGTTCGTCGGCGTCTGGATCGCGGGTCTCTACGCGGCTGCCCTGGCCGGCATCGGCATCGCCGTGTTCGGCCTCGGCTTCGTCGGTCTCACGGCCGCGACCCCGGCGATCCTCGTGTTCGCGTTCTTCCTGTACGACCTGATCGCGACCACCGCGAAGTTCTCACCCGAGTTCGCCGGCCTGTCGCTCAGCGCCCACCTCGGCCAGCCCATGATCGGGATCTTCGACGTGCCGGGGACGCTGCTCCTCCTCGCGCTCGCGGCGGGCGGCGTCGCCGTGGGCGCGCTCGGGATGCACCGACGCGACCTCTCGACCTAGTCGCCGCTCAGGCCCCGGCCGCTCCATCGCGGTCCGGCACGCCGTGGCGATAATGCCCGACCGCGGCACGGACGTCGTCTGGGGCGATCATCCCTGCCCGGGCGAACCCGCTGAGGTAGTCCGCGCGGCGGGTCCGCTCGCGCTCGAAGTCGCCGGCCTTCATGCCGATCCGCTCGGCCAGCTCGGGGACGATCCCCCACGCGAAGTCCTCGAACGCGTCCGTGGCGGGATCCCAGGTCGCGAGGACCGCCGGGCCCAGGCGCTGGACGTGGCCGGCGGCGTCGCGGACGACCGGCCGGACGTAGTGCGCGGCGACCACCCGGCGAACGACCACCCCGGTCGCCCGGTCGCGGAACGCTCGCATCACGAGGACGACACCCAGGCGCGACAGCTCGTCTGCGGTGAGGCCGACCTCGGGGCCGGCCAGCTCGTCGAGGACTTCCTCGAGCAATTCGGCGTGGATCGTCGCGCCCAGGCCGTACCCCAGGCTGAGCGCCCGCACGACGACCCGGGCGACCTCTCCCCAGGTGTAGATGGGGAGGTGGTCGCTGAACTCGTGGACGAGGAGGACGGTCGACGATGGCTCCACCGGGGTCGTGGCCTGCGTCCTGGCACGATCCGCCGGGGCCGCCAGTCCGCCGAAGCCGTGAGGCCGCCAGCCGAGCGTGGCGGCCTCGGGCAGCCAGGCGAAGTCCTCCGCGTACCCAGCCAACTCCTGGATCCGCGCCCCGGCCGGGAGCAACCCGAGGAGCGCGTGCAGGAGCGTCGACTTGCCCGTCCCCGGCGGGCCGGCGGCCACGACGAGCGGCACGCGCGCCTCGGCGAGGAGCCACAGGAGCGCTGCCAGGGAAGCGTCCAGCGTCCCGTCGCGCACGGCCTCGACGATCGAGTGCGGCGTCGGCGAGCGTGGGTCGCGGAGCCAGCCACCGCCCGGCAGGCGGGGGCCGCCATCGAGGTCGATGTCCATCGCAGCTCCAGGCTGAGTGGGGGGCTGACCGGGTCCTGGGCGGAGCCGCAGCGTACGGGCGCGCCGCGGGCCGGTCAACGCGACGCCTGGCCGTAGACTGAGCCCGTGGGCCACTCCCCCGACGACGAGCACATCCGGCCGGCGACGGCCGCCGAGCGGGCGGACGTCCGGGCCATGCATGCGGCCAACGGCGCGGCGTGGGACGAGGCGGCGGAGCGGTACGAGCGCTGGCTGCCCGAGGCGATCGAGCTCATCGGATCCGGTGGGTCGAACCTCCTGGCCCCGGAGCTCGAGCTCATCGGCGACATCCACGGACGCTGCCGGCGGGCGATCCACCTCCAATGCGCCGGCGGTCGGGACAGCCTCTCGCTCTGGAACCTGGGTGCCGGGGAGATCGTGGGGGTCGACTTCAGCCCGCGGATGATCGAGCTGGCCGAGCGTCTGTCCGCGGCGGTCGGCGCGCCGGCCCGCTGGATCGTGAGCGACGTGCTCGACACGCCCCACGAGCTCGATGGCACGGCCGATCTGCTGTACACCGGCCGCGGCTCGCTGATGTGGCTCCAGGACCTCGACGCGTGGGCGGCGGTCCTCCATCGCCTGCTCGCCCCGGACGGTCGGCTCGTCCTGTTCGAGGGGCACCCGGCCGAGTGGCTGTTCGACGTCGACGAGGACGGCGGCTGGATCGCGACGGACTACGACTACTTCGCCGGCCCAGAGGCCTCGAAGGGCTGGTCGCCCGAGTACATCGACCACCTCTCGATCGCCGACCCGGACCAGAGCTGGAAGTTCGCCCGCGCCTGGACCCTCGGCGAGGTCATCACCGCGCTCCTGGGTGCCGGCCTGCGCCTCGATCGGGTCGCCGAGCACGCGACCGACTGGTGGGGTGGCCACGCCGACGTCCGCGACGAAGAACGAGGCCGCATCCCGCTGTCGTTCTCGGTCCTGGGGCGGCGCGGCTCGGAGGGCTGACCGTCGCGCCAGTCGTTCAGGCGTGCGGCGGCTGGGGCGGGTCGTTCAGGCCGTGTAGGTCACCGGCGCCATGGAACTCGATGAGGGTCTCGCGACGTCCGCCCGGACCCATCTGCCGATCGGCGATGAGCGCGTGCCCCGAGAGAGCGCGGCCGTCCCGGGTCTTGCCCGTGAGCTCGCCTTCCTCGGCGACCGGCGCGGACCGAACGACGACCCTGGCCGTCCATTGGGCGCGCTGCTGGTCGTCCTCCCAGAGGTCCATGGTCGCCCCGGCGAGAGGTTCTCCTGCGAACGTCACGTCGACCAGGGCGAAACGCTGGTGCCGAGTCGTCATTCCCTCAACGGTAACAGGGTCCGGGCCGAGGCATCAGCGCAGGCGAGGGCGCGCGCGATCCGCGCGCGCCCGTGCGCGCGAGGCTCCACGAGCCCGCCGGGCATGGGGCGAGCCGGCCCGGAATCGACGAGGCCCCGTCCGAAATGGACGGGGCCTCGTGCGTTACAGACGCCTGAACCTCAGACGCCGTGCACCTTGACGGCGCGCGGGCCCTTGGGGCTCTGCTCGATCTCGAACTCGACGCGCTCGCCGCCAGTGAGGCGATCGAAGTCGAGCGAAGAGTCGAGGCCGCCGCGATGGAAGAAGTATTCCTTCGCATCCTCAGCGGCGATGAAGCCGAAGCCGCGATCGGCGACGACCTTCTTGATGGTACCGGTGGTCACATCGACCTCCACGCTTCCCGAACTGGGAACTGCAGGCGCACGGTCTGTTCGAGAAGGGTTGTCGACCACGCGAAGCATCGCCACGAACTGTGACGAGCCCCGATCATAGCACGTCTGTTCGAAGGCAGGCCGGAGCCCCTCGGCCGGTCCGGCGGGCCCGCCGTCGCGAAGGTGGCGCCCGGACGCACCGACGACGGCCCATCCTGAGTGGTTCTCAGGACCCCTGGGCGTACACTCCCGGTCAAGCTTCCCGTGCGTGAAGCGAACGTGTATTTTCGATGCGTGGCCCTCCACACAGGGTTCGCGCCGGAGAGGTTCCAATGACCGACCAGTGGACGCCGAACGACGAACCAGCGCCGCCGACCCCCGTCCAGTTCAGGACCCGGACCCGCCTCCGATCCGGCGAGTTGCTGCGGATCGGGATCGTCATCGGCTCGCTCGTCGTGCTGGTCGCCTCCGCGGCGGTCACGATCGGCGCCTCGCCGAGCACGTCGGCGGATCCGTCGGCGGCCGCTCCTGTGACGTCTTCGGCGCCCGATGGCAACAAGGGTCGGGGACCCGGCTTCGGTGGCTTCGGCGGTCCCGGCTTCGGCTTCAGCTTCGGCTTCGGTGGCGGCCCGGCCAAGATCGGCGGGCCCATCTCCGGCGGCCGGGCGGATGGCATCGGCCGGGCGATCACGATCGCCAAGATCGACGGTTCGAATGTGAGTCTCAAGACCGACGACGGCTGGACCCGCACGATCGCCGTCACTGACACGACCAAGATCATGATCGGCAGCCAGGCGGGCAAGCTCGCGGACCTCAAGGTCGGTGACAACATCAGCCTGCGTCAGACGAAGAACGCCGACGGGAGCTACTCGGTCACCCTCATCGTCGTCCGCGTCCCGACCATCGCCGGGACGGTCACGGACGTCACCACGAGCGGCTTCACCGTCAAGCTCCGTGATGGCTCGTCGAAGACCGTGACGACGTCGAGCGCGACCAGCTTCCTGGTCGGTGCGGCCAAGAGTTCCAAGTCAGACCTGAGCGTGGGCGCTCGTGTCCAGGTCGAGGGCACGGACGGCACATCGTTCGCCGCATCGGTCGTCCACATCGTTCCGGACAGCCGGGCCGGCAAGGTCACCGCGGTCACGAGCAGCTCCATCACGATCGATGTCCGGGGCGGCAAGAGCGCGACCATCCATGTCGACGCATCCACGACGTACCGGGTCCAGGGCGCGACGACCGGGAAGCTGTCCGACGTCACCGTCGGGATGTACATCTCGGCCCAGGGTCTTGCCCGGGCCGACGGCTCCCTCGACGCGACGACCGTGCTGGCCGGGTCGCTCCGCGGCCCCAAGGCCCTGCCGGTCAAGCCCGATCCGAGCACGGCGCCAAGCTGAGCCTGGCTCGTTCACGGGGCCGCCGGCAGGCCCCGACCATGGACGGATGACGATGCCCGACATCGTCATTCGTCTACGTTGACACCGTCCGCCGGCCGGACGTAGACTCCGGCCCGGCGCCCGATCCGTGCGCCGTCCAGCCGAGAAAGGAGGGTCCCCGAAATGATGCACTTCAGCACCTTCGCCCCTCGCCCGGCGACGCCCTTCGGGGCTGTCGACAGCGGGAGGTCTGTGCCCATCTCGAGCTGAGCTGCCGGCGGCGTAAGCCGTCCTGACGAAGCACCACGAGCCGTGGGCCAGATCGGGCCCTCGGCCTTTTTTGTTGCCTGACGCACCTCGCGCCGGACATGGAAGCCGCGGACCCGTCCCGACAAGGACGAATGGGGCCCGCGGCTTTCGTCATCTCCGGGCCATCCCCGATCACCGACGACGTTTCCAGGAGCAACGACCGTGACCGCCACCCTGCCACGACAACTGAACAGGACGGACGACCGGTTCGACGCTGCCCCCGTGGACGCGCCGGAGACCGGCGGACCGACCACGACCGGGCCGGCAGCCATCCCGGCGCTCCTCGTCGAACACGCCACCAAGCGGTTCAACGTCGAGCGCAACAAGCCGCCGGTCATCGCGATCGACGACGTGTCGATGCGGATCGAGCGCGGAGAGATCCGGGGCATCCTCGGAGCCAACGGCTCCGGCAAGAGCACCCTCATCCGGCTCATCTGCGGACTGCTCACCCTGGACACCGGGCGGGTCGAGATCTTCGGCCTGGACCTGACCCGCGACGAGCTCGCCGTCAAGCGGCTCATCAACCGGGTGAGCGTCGACGCGGCGTTCTTCAAGAAGCTCAGTCCGATGGAGAACCTCTCATTCGCGGCCCGGCTCTACGGCCTGGACGCGGGTCCGGCCCGGCGTGACGCGCTGGTCATCCTGGAACGCCTCGGGATCGGGGCGCGCCGGGCCGACCGGCCGATCGAGCAGATGAGCCGGGGCATGCAGCAGAAGGTCGCGATCGCGCGGGCCCTGCTCACGAGCCCCTCGCTCCTGCTCCTCGACGAACCGACCACCGGGCTGGATCCACGGTCCAAGCTCGACGTGCAGAGCTTCGTGGAGGAACTCAGCGAGACCCACGACGCGACGATCGTCCTGACGACCCACGACCTCGCTGAGGCCGAGCGGCTGTGCGCTCGGATCGACATCCTCGACGGCGGCCGCGTCGTCGCCGAGGACACACCCGCCGGGCTGAAGGCGATGGTCGAGCGAGAGCACGGCCGTCCACCGACGCTCGAATCCGTGTTCATGACATACACCGGTCGCTCGCTTGACGACGACTTCGCCGAGGACGAGACCGATGAACCTTGACCGAAAGGAGGTGAGGAAGATGAAGGCAGAGGCTCAGATCCAGCTGCAGTTCGCCAGGGAACGCCGCGCGAACGATCTGCGGGCCGCGGCGAACGCGCGCCTGTTCGCTCGTTCGAACCGCCCTGAACGGCAGCCCGTCCGCCGCGTGCTCGGTCGCCGGATCATCGCGATCGGCGCCCGCGTCGCAGCGGAACCGTCCATCCAGCCGGCTCGGTCCCGATGATCGGGACGAGCCGGCCCCTCCCCCGCCAGGGAGACCGTCCAGTGACCGCCATGACGCGCGAGATGAAGGCGAGCTTCGCCTTCATCGAGCGCAACTTCCACCTCACCCGCCGCTACTGGGCCTGGGAGATCGCCTTCCTGGTCTACTCCGTCGCGGGCGCGCTCTCGATCAGCCTCATCGGCGAGGCGCAGGGCGACCGACGCCTCCTGTTCTCGCTGATGATCGGCGCGATCTTCTGGAACTACCTGTCGGTGACCTTCAGCTGGATCGCCGAGACGATCGCGGTCGAACGCTGGGAGGGCACCCTCGAGTACACGATGATGGCGCCGATCCGACGGTCGTCGCAGCTGCTCGGGTCGGTCGCCTATGCCATCGTGTACGGCCTCGTCCACACCGGCGCCATGCTCGTCGTCCTGTGCCTGTTCTTCGGGCTGGACCTCGGGCACGCCGACCTGGCCGCGGCGGCCGCGATGATGGCCATCGGCTCCGTCAGCTTCGTCGGGATCGGGATGCTCGCGGCGATCCTGCCCCTGCTGTACGTGGAACGCGGCGCACAGATGACGTTCGTCCTCCAGTCGGTCCTGCTCCTCGTGAGCGGGGTGTACTACCCGATCTCGATCCTGCCCGGCTGGATGCAGGTGCTCGCCCACCTGTCGCCGGCCACGTACATCCTCGACGGCGTCCGGGCCGCGCTCATCGAGGGGGTCGGGTTCGACCGGCTCCTGGGCGACGTCTGGCCACTCGTCGTGATGGCGATCGTCCTCATCCCGGTCGGCGTGTGGGGCTTCGGCCGAGCCGAGGCCTACGCCAAGCGGACCGGCAAGCTGAAGCGGGTGGGCTGACATGATCTCCGTCGTGGCGACGTACACGCCCATGCCGGTGCTCGCGGGACTGCCGGGGATCCGTTTCCGGCACTTCCGCGGCATCGACGCGGACATCCCCGGGATGGCCGCGGCGAACCAGGCGGCGCGATCGGCCGATGGCGAGGCCCAGCCGATCGACGTCGACGACATGCGATCCACCTACGAGCACCTCGAACGGAGCGATCCCGAGCGGGACATCTGCGTCGTGGAGCTCGACGGCGCGATCGCGGGGTACGCCCGGGTCGATTGGGACGACCTGGTCGGCGGCACCCGCGACTACTGGTCCGTGAGCCTGCTCGACCCGACCATCCGTCGGCCGGAGGTGATCCGCGCCCTGCACGACTGGACCGAAGCTCGGCGACGGGCCATCGCGACCGAACACATCCGTTCCGGCGACGGTCGCGACCGGCCGCGTCGCCTGACCTGCGAGTGCCTCGACGGGGACACGGCCACGACCGAACTCCTGAGGGCGACCGGCTACGAGCGGCATCGCCGGTTCGCGACCATGATTCGCCCGGACTTCGAGGCGATCGCCGTCCCGCCGATGCCGGATGGCATCGCGGTCCGGCCGGTCGTCCCTGAACCGGGACTGCTGCGCCGCATCTTCGATGCGGAGACCGAGGCGTTCCGCGAGGAGTTCAACGCCCATGACCCCACCGAGAACGACTACGCCCGATTCCTCGCCGAGCCGGGTCAGGACCTGTCGTTGTGGTCGATCGGGTTCGACGGCGACGAGGTCGCCGGTGGTGTACGCGGGTCGATCAAGCTCGGCCATGACGGCGCCCGTGAGGGCTGGCTCGATCCCGTGTTCACCGGGCGCGCCTGGCGTCGCCGAGGCCTGGCCCGGGCACTCATCGGCCGGACGCTCGTCCTGCTGCGCGACCGGGGTGCCGACCGTGCCGCCCTCGGAGCGGATCTCCAGAGCCCGAACCAGACGCTCACGCTGTACGAGTCGTGCGGCTTCCGCGTGGCCAGCTCGACCACGGCCTGGCACAAGCCGCTCGCGCTCGACGGTGCGCCCCGATGAGCGGCCTCGCCGAGCTGGGCTGGACCTCCGAGCTCGATCGCTCGTTCGCCGCCCATCTCGCCGCCGGACGCCTGCCGGCCCGCGTCCTCGTTGAGCACCAGCGCTCGTACACGGTCCGCACGGCCGACGGCGAGGGCACGGCCGCGGTCTCCGGCCGCTATCGATTCGACTCGCACCGGCCGGAGGACTTCCCCGCCGTCGGCGACTGGGTCGCGATCGATGCCGGTCCCGAGGGAGGCATGGCCGTCATCCACGCGCTCCTGCCCCGCCGTTCGGCGTTCACCCGGCTGGTCGCCGGCAAGCGCGCCGACGGCCAGGTCGTCGCGGCCAACGTGGACGTGATCCTCATCGCGATGGGCCTCGACGGCGACTTCAACCTGCGCCGCCTCGAGCGCTATCTCGCGGTCGGCTGGTCGAGCGGGGCGATGCCCGTGGTCGTGCTGACGAAGGCCGACCGGTGCTCCGACGTCGACGGGCACGTCCTCGCCGCGACGGCCGTGGCTCCGGGCGTCCCCGTGGTTGCGATCTCGGCCCTCACGGGCCTCGGGATGGAGGCCCTGACCGGGCATCTCGGCCCGGGTCGCACGGCGGCCGTGCTCGGCAGCTCGGGCGTTGGCAAGTCGACCCTCGTGAACGCGCTGCTGGGGACCGAGGAGCTGGCCACCGCGGAGGTCCGCTCGGACGACCGCGGCCGGCATACGACGACCCACCGCCAGCTCGTCCTCCTGCCGGGCGGCGCCTGCATCGTCGACACGCCGGGCATGCGCGAGCTCGGCCTGATGGACGGCGGCGAGGGTCTGGGCGAGGCGTTCTCCGACATCGACGACATCGCCCGCGGTTGCCGCTTCTCGGACTGCCGGCACGACCGCGAGCCGGGCTGTGCGGTCGCCGCGGCCATCGGCGACGGGCGCCTGGATCCAAGCCGGTTCACGGCCTGGCGCAAGCTCGAGCGCGAGGCCGCCAAGACCGAGGCGCGCCGGACGGCCGGCTCCCGCAAGGAGGCTCGCCGGTTCGGACGGATGGTCCGCGACGCCGCGCTAGACTCGATGGCCCGCAAGAGCGCTCCCGATCGGAGAGGTTGATGGTCACCCGCCCGCCCACCCGCCCCGTCCGTCCCGTGGCGGGCCTCACGTTCCGGACGTATGCCGGCCCGGCCGACATCCGGGTCGTGACCGAGATCCAGCGCGCCGCGAACCTGTTCGACGACACGGAAGAGGTCCCGTCCGAGGAGCGGGTCGCCAACGAGTTCGCCCATCCCGACGGCTACGACCCGGCGGTCGACTCGTTCATCGCCGAGGTCGACGGGCGGGCGGTCGCCGCCGGCGACGTCCGCTACGTCCTGCGCGACGGGGCGCACACGTACATGCTCCTCGGCGCCGTCCACCCGGACGCCCGTCGGCGCGGGATCGGGACGGCATTCCTGGCCCACCTGGAGGCGCGCGCGGCGGACCGGGCGGCTTCACTCCCGGCCGGCGAACCCGTCTGGCTCGACACGTGGATGCCCGACTCGAACACGTCGTTCGCGACGCTCATGGCCGGGGCCGGCTACGAGCCGATCCGCCACTTCTACGAGATGCTCAAGCGCGACCTCGCCACGACCCGGGAGGTGGCACTGCCGACGGGCCTCGACCTGCGACCGGTCGTCGCGGCCGACATGCGCCGGATCTTCGACGCGGAGGCCGAGGCGTTCCGCGATCACTGGGGCCGGCGCGAGTGGAGCGACGCGATCTTCGCCGAGCGCATGGCGGATCCGGATCTCGACGTCGGGCTCTGGCGGGTCGCCTGGGACGGCGACGAGGTCGCCGGCGTCGTGTCGACGTTCGTGTTCACGGACGAGAACGCGACCCTCGGCCTCAGTCGCGGCTGGCTCGACCATGTCAGCGTCCGCCGGCCGTGGCGGCGCCGCGGCCTGGCGTCGGCCCTCATCCTGTCGGCCTGCGTCGGGCTGCGCGAGCGCGGGATCGCGGAAGCGGCGCTCGGGGTCGATTCGGCGAACCCGACCGGGGCCCTCGGCCTGTACGAGAACCTCGGGTTCGTCGTCGCCCGCCGCGCCACGAGCTACCGGCGCGCCCTGCGACCCTAGCCCTTCCCGATCCATGCCCCGGCCGCGAGCGGCGCCTCAGGCGAAGAGGCGGCCCTCGCGCACGACGAGGTCGAGCCACGCCCGTTCCCGGCCGATCGAGGTCGCGGCGCCGTGGCCCGGAAAGACCCGGACGTGGTCCTCCAGCCGGGCGAGGCGCGCCAGCGATGCCGCCATCGCCTCGGGTGAACCGCCCGGCAGGTCGACCCGGCCCCAGCCCGCCGCGAACAACGTGTCGCCGCTGAAGAGCGAGTCCCTCGTCGGCGGCGTACAGCGAGACGGAGCCTGCGGTGTGGCCGGGCGTGTGGAGCACGTCGAGACGCAGCTCCCCGAACCGGATCACGCCGCCCTCGGCAAGCTCGACGGCCGGCACGGACGGCGGGATGTCGAACGGGGCGATGCCCCGGTCCGGATGTTCGAGGCGCACCCGGTCCAGGGGGTGAACGGCGATCTCGGCGCCGGTGTGGGCCGCCAGCGCGGCGTTGTCGCCGATATGGTCCCAGTGGCCGTGGGTCGAGACGATGAGCCGCAACGTCCAGCCGCGCGCGTCCAGCTCGCCCCGGACGACGTCCAGCGACGGGATCGCCGTGTCGATGGCGATCGCCTCACGGCTGCGCGGGTCGGCCAGCACGTGGACGTTCGTGGCCAGCGGCCCGACCGTCCGGATGAGGTGGTCCATGGCCCCGATCGTGCCACACGGAGGCCTTCCGACGCACCGCGCCGTCGACCGATGGGACCACGACCGCACAGGACCCATGGGTTACGGACAGCCGAACGTGTCGTCTCCTACGCTCGGGACCACGCCGTGGAGTGTGCACATTTCGTGAATCGAACCGTTCTCAGCGGGCTGGCCGCGTTGGCGCTCGCGATCGCCGTCACCGTGGGCCTCGATCCGCAGCCCGTCGCCGCCGCGCCAGTGCACCGGCGGTACGAACACGCAGCTCTGCCATCGGCACGGTCACGCCCGGGTCCGGGACGACCGACCACGAGCTTCACGTTCTCGGTCGTCTACCAGGACGCACTTGCAACCGGACCGCCGCTACACTCGTCACGCGTCGACGATCCGTCAGGGTGCGACGACGTCGGTACGTTCGCCATGACGGCGAGCGGACCGGCGAACCTGGTCGACCGGAATCACGTTCGTCTACGCGCGGACGCTCGCCGCCGGCTCGTACACGTACTCCTTCACCGGCACGCACGGAACGGGTTCGCGCGGAGTCGCTGACCACGACCCGCTCGCCATCGCCGATCACCGTCACCGCCACCGACGCCGACGCCCAAGCCGACCCCGAAGCCCACGCCCAAGCCGACCCCGAAGCCCACCCCAGCGCCGACGCCCCGACCGACCCCGCGGCCCACTCCCAGGCCCACCCCGAAGCCGACCCCGAAGCCCACCCCCAAGCCGACCGCCAAGCCCACCCAGGCTCCGGCCGGCGGCGGGACCGTCGCGCCGACTGGTGTGCCGACGCCGAGCCCGTCGCCGAGCGCGTCCGGCGAGGCGTCCGACGGTCTGCCACCGATCGCGCTCGGCGGCGGCGGGACCGCGACCTCGACACCGGACCTCAACGGGGCGGGCCTCCTCGTCCCATCGGGCGGGTCCGGAGGCTCTTCGCCGATCGTCGGTCTCGGGCTCGTCCTCATGGCGTTCGCCGTCGGTGGCATCTTCGCGATCCTCGCAGCCAAGCGTCGTCGGTCCAAGGACGAGGAGCAGCCCCTCGCCATCGCGGCCACCGCGGCCGCCGTCACCGCGGCCGCCGCTCCGGCGACCGCCCAGCGAGCCGCTCCGATCGACGAGTTCATCGAGGAAGGCGCGATCCCGCGCTGGCGCCGCCCGTCCCTGCGCGCCGCGCGCTCGGCCAGCGACCGCGGCCCGGCCGGCCCCACCTACCAGCTCGCGTTCAACGCGGCCGCGGTCGCGGGCTCCGAGCGCCGTCTGGTCCGCTACCGCGTCGTCCGGATGATGGACGGGCCCGACGAGATCCGGAGCCAGGAGGTCGGGCAGCTCGAGGAGAACGACCAGGTCGAGGTGCTCGATCGGTACGCCGGGTACGTCCACGTGCGGACCCCGGTCGGCACGGAGGGCTGGGTGCATCGCACCACCCTGGGCCCGCCGATCGGCAGCGAGGAGCCCGAAGCCGAGGCCGGCCCGCCCGAGTTCGACCTGGAGGCGGCCTTCGACCTCCAACGCCACCGGACCGCGGCGCCCCTCTCACCGGTGACCGCCGCCGTGCCCGTGCCGGCGGCCGCCGCCGTGCCCGTGCCGGTGCCCGCCGCCGTCGAGGACGCGCCGACCGCCAAGCGCAAGGTCTCGACCCGCCGGGGACGGAAGGCCGAACCGAGCACGTAGTCCTGGCGCCGGGCCGGTCGCGCAGCCGGCGCTCCCGGATCCGACGGCCTGTTCAGGGCAGCCGAACAGTTCACGGGCCTGGACGGCCGGCAGCCCCTGTCACGACTCCCGGAGGGCAACAGGTTCGGTCAGCCCGTGCGCCAGCCGGGCTCGGGTGGAGGCCGACGGACGACTCGGCCGGCAAGAAGTCCCGGGATCGGGCGATCCTGTTCAGCCCTGCCGAACGGAGCGGGCCTGGGCCGGCCACGTCGCGGGCCTGGGCCGGCCACGTCGCGGGCCTGAGCCGGCCCCGTCGCGGCGGGGCCCGGCGACGCGGTCGTCCCGGCCCGCCGACACGATCGTCGCAGCCGGCCCACGCGGTCGTCGGGAGTGCCGTCAGGCCGTGGCGGCTGCCGGCGCCTCGAGCTTGTCGCGGATGCAGTCGAAGGTCTGGCCGATCATCTTGTTGGCGGTGCCCTCGATGAGCCGGGCCCCGACGCTCGCGAGCGTGCCGGAGATCGCCACGTCGGCCGACCAGTCCATCGTCGTGCCGGCATCAGGACCATCCTTGAGGGTCATCGTGGCGGTCGCGTCGACGGCACTTCCCGGCGCCTGGCCATGGGCCTTGATGAGCGCCCGGTCGGGAGCCTCCAGCTCGGCCATCGTCATCTCGACGACGAAGCGCGCGCTGATGAAGCCGACGCCGACCTTCGCCTTGGCCTTGAAGTGCGTATCGTCGATCACCTCGATCGACTCCACGCCCGGGCCGCACGGGCCCACCTGGTTCGGGTCGATGAGGAAGGCCCAGACGCGGTCGCGGGGCGCCTTGATGTCGACGGTGCCGGAGAACTGCATCGGGTCCCTCTCGTGCGGGCCTAGGTGGGCTGGGTCGAGCCCAGGCCGACGTAGGCGGTCGGGTCCTTCATGAACCGCGTCCGGCAGCCCACGCTGCAGAACGCGTAGACCGTGCCCTCGTGCTCCGCGATGTGGCGCACGAACTCGGGTTCGACCGTCATCCCGCAGACCGGGTCGAGCAGGACGATGTCGTCCGTCGCGGGAGGCGGCGGCAGGGCGCTCGCCTGGTCCCCCGCGGCGAGGGTCGCCGGACCGGGAGCCGCCACGAACGCGGCCCGGCCGCGCCGGACCTGGACGAGCTCCGCCAGGATGGACAGCGCGATCTCCTCGGCGGTCTCGGCACCCAGGTCCAGGCCGGCCGGCGCACGCAGCGCCGCCAGCCGCTCCGCGGGCATGCCGTTGTCGCGGAGATATTCGCGGACTGCCGCGGCCCGGGTCGGGGAGGCCACGAGCCCCACGTACGCGACGTCGCGGATGAGGGCCGCCTCGAGCGCCTCTTCGTCCCACTGGCCCTGGGTCGCGACGACGACGTACGGATGGGTCGCGCCGTCGAGCCCGGACAGGTCGGCCTCGCGGACGACCTGGGCGCCGGCCGGCAGCGTCTCGGGGTCCGCGACGGGGTCCACGACCGTCACGGCGAACCCCATGCCGGTCCCGAGCACGGCGAGCGCGCCGGCGATCGGCGTCGTGCCGGCGACCCACAGGGCGGGAGCTGGGAGCTGCGGTTC
Organism: uncultured Chloroflexia bacterium; assembly: GCA_963719285.1. Taxonomy (GTDB): domain Bacteria; phylum Chloroflexota; class Limnocylindria; order Limnocylindrales; family CSP1-4; genus C-114. The sequence continues at coordinate 212,186 of CAVRBO010000001.1, read as the reverse complement.
CACGTAGATCTCCAGGGTGCCACCGGAGTGGCAGGTCATGACGAGCTCGATGATGCCGTCGCCTCGCCGGCTGTCCGACGGCGGCGTGCGCGACAGTCGGAGCAGGCGTGGCTGGCCGTCGCCGAGCGCGCGGAGCGCCTCACGGACGACGATCGGCTGGGCGCAGCTGCCGCCGACCCAGCCCTCGATCGTGCCGTCCGGATGGACGATGCCACGCGCGCCGGGGCGTGCCGACGTGGGCCGCTGGACGGCGACGACCGTGGCCAGGACGTACGGGCGACCGGCTCGGCCGAGCTCGGCCGCCCGTTCGAGCAACGCGGACGGGCCTACGGGGTCACCCCCTTCTCGTGGAGGATCGCCCAGATCTTGGGCGGCGTGAGCGGGATGTCGACGTTCCGGACACCCAGGTGCCACAGCGCGTCGACCACCGCGTTGGCGATCGCCGGCGGAGCGCCGACGGTCGCCGATTCGCCGACGCCCTTGGCCCCGATGGGGTGGTGCGGCGACGGCGTGACGGTCTTGTCGGTCTCCCAGCGCGGCGTCTCCACCGCGGTCGGGAGCAGGTAGTCCATGAACGTGCCGGCCAGGTTGTTGCCGTTCTCGTCGTACGTGATCTCCTCGAGCAGCGACGGGGCGAACCCCATCGTCAGCCCGCCGTGGATCTGCCCGTCGACGATCATCGGGTTGATGATGTTGCCGCAGTCGTCGACCGCGACGAACCGGCGGACCTTGACCTGGCCGGTCCCCTTGTCGATGTCCACGACGGCGATGTAGGACCCGAACGGGAACGTGAGGTTCGGCGGGTCGTAGTAGTCGACCGCCTCGAGGCCCGCCTCCATCCCCTGGGGATGGTTCGTGTAGGCCGCGAACGCGATCTCCTGGATCGTCTTGGACTTCTCCGGGCTGCCCTTGACGCTGAACTTGCCGTTCGTCCACTCGAGGTCGTCCGGACTGGCCTCGAGCAGATGGGCCGCGAGCAACCGGGCCTTGTCCCGGATCTTCCGGGAGGCCATGGCCGTGGCGGCGCCCCCGACGGGCGTGGACCGGCTGGCGTACGTCCCCAGGCCGTAAGGCGCCGTGTCCGTGTCGCCGTACTCGATCTTGATGTCGGCGACCGGGAAGCCGAGCTCCTCGGCGATGATCTGGGCGAACGTGGTCTCGTGGCCCTGGCCCTGGGTCTGGACGCCGATGCGGGCGAGGACCTTGCCGGTCGGGTGGACCCGGATCTCGCACGAGTCGAACATCTTGAGGCCCAGGATGTCGAAGGTGTGCGACGGGCCGGCCCCGACGATCTCAGTGAAGCTGCTGATGCCGATGCCCATGAGCTCGCCCTTGGCGCGCTTCTCGAGCTGCTCCTTGCGGAGCCCTTCGTAGTCGATGATGTCCATCGCCTTGCGGAGAGCCACCGGGTAGTTCCCCGAGTCGTAGTCCCAGCCGGTCGGCGTGTGGTACGGGAACTGCTCCGGCTGGATGAAGTTCTTCATCCGGATCTCGGCCGGGTCCATCCCGATGTCGTGGGCGACGATGTCGACCATCCGCTCGATGGCGTGGACGGCCTCCGTGACGCGGAACGAGCAGCGGTACGCGACGCCGCCGGGCGGCTTGTTCGTGTAGACGCCGTCGACCTCGACGAACGCATGCTTGAGGTCGTAGGAGCCGGTGATGACGTTGAACAGGCCGGCCGGGAACTTGGACGGGTCGGCAGCGGCGTCGGTATAGCCGTGGTCGGCGATCGTCCTGACCTTGATGGCGTTGAGGTGGCCGTTCTTGTCCGCGCCGATCTCGGCATGGATGTGGTAGTCGCGGGCGAACGAGTCGGCCTGGAGGTTCTCGGATCGATCCTCGATCCACTTCACCGGCTTGCCGGTGAGGAACGACGCGGCGACCGCGAGCACGTAGCCGGGGTAGACCGGCACCTTGCCCCCGAAGCCTCCGCCGATGTCGTGCGTCTTGACCCTGATGTTGTGCTCGTAGATCGGCAGCCCCGCGCCGGCCGCGACGAGCGCGAGCACGGTCCTGATGGCGTGGGGCGCCTGGCTCGTCATGTGGAGCGTGAGTTGCTGGCGGACCGGATTCCAATCCGCGACGCAGCCGCATGTCTCGATCGAAGCGACGTGGATGCGGGGGATGTAGATGTCCTGCTCGGCCCGGACCTCGGAGGCCGCGAGCGCCGTGTCCGTGTCCGACCTGTCGCCCGACTCCCAGTGCCAGATGTGATTGTTCGCCTTGTCGGGGCCACGGTCCGGGCGGAGGACGAAGGCGTCGGCCTCGAGGGCCTTGTGCGGGTCGACGATGACCGGCAGGGGCTCGTAGTCGACGATGACCGCGGCCACGCCGTCCGCCGCCGCGTAGCGCGAGGTCGCGATGACCGCGGCGACCTCCTGGGCCTGGTACATGACGGTGTCGACGGGGAGGACCATCTGCATGTCGCCGGCGAGCGTCGGCATCCAGTGCAGCTTGTAGCCTTCCAGGTCCTTGCCGGTGACCACGGCGGCGACGCCCGGGACCTTGAGCGCCTCCGAGGCGTCGATCGACTTGATCTTCGCGTGCGCGTACGGCGAGCGGACGATGTCGAGCCAGAGCTGACCCGGCAGGTTGACGTCGTCGATGTACTCGCCCTGGCCGCGGATGAAGCGCGGGTCTTCCTTGCGCTTGACGGAGTGGCCCATGCCCCCGACTTCGAGGGTGGTGTGAGTGGCGATCTCGGTCATCTCGTCTACCTCACCGCTGCCTGCTCGGCCGGCGCATCCTGCGTCGCCCGAAGCTCGCCGGCGGCCTGCTGGATCGCCTTGACGATGTTCACGTAGCCCGTGCAGCGGCACAGGTTGCCGCTGATCCCCAGGCGGATCTCGTCCTCGTTCGGGTCCGGATTGTCCTCGAGCAGGGTCGAGGCCTGCATGATCATCCCCGGCGTGCAGAAGCCGCACTGGAGGCCGTGCTGGTCCCAGAACGCCTGCTGGAGCGGGTGGAGATCCGCACCGCTGGCCATGCCCTCGATCGTCTTGATGGTCGAGCCGTTGGCGGAGACCGCGAGCATCGTGCACGACTTGGCCGAGACACCGTCGACGACGACGGTGCAGGCGCCGCAGTTGCTCGTGTCGCACCCGATATGGGTGCCCGTCAGCCCGAAGTTCTCGCGGAGGAGGTGGACGAGCAGGAGTCGGGGCTCGACATCGGCTTCGTGCGCCTCCCCGTTGACGGTGACGCTGATGTGATGCGTGGTCACGTGTGCCGTCCCTTCCGTCAACGCTGACCCGAGCCGGCCGTCGTGCGTTCGACCGCACGCCGGAGGGCCCGGACCGTGATCTCGGAGGCCATCGCCTTCTTGTACTCGGCCGGTCCATGGCCGTCGCCGGCCGGCCGGCTCTGCGCCGCGGCGGCATCGCCGGCGGCCCGGAACACGTCCTCGGTTGGCGCCTGGCCGACCAGGGCCGCCTCCGCGCCGGTCGCCGCGAACGGCGTCTCGGCCACGGCCGTCAGGCCGACGCCGGCGGCCGAGATACGCCCATCGGCGCCGATCTCGAGCTGGACGGCCGCCCCGACCGTGGCGAAGTCGCCTGCCCGCCGCTCGAGCTTTTCGTAGGCGCCGCGGCTGGCCGAGGTCGCCCCCGGGATGCGGATCTCGGTGAGCAGCTCGGTCGGCTCGATGGCCGTCTGGAACGTGTCGAGGAAGAAGTCGCGGGCCGCGATCTGGCGTTCGCCGGCTTCACTCCGAACGATGATCGTCGCGCGGGTCGCGAGCAGCACCGCCGGCCAGTCCGAGGAGGGGTCCGCGTGGGCGCACGAGCCGCCGATCGTGCCCCAGTTGCGGACCTGCGGATCGCCGATACCCGTGGCCGCCTCGTGGAGGAGCGGATAGCGCTTGGCGATCCGGTCGTCCGCGGCGAGCTTGGCGTGGGTGGTACGGCCGCCGATGCGCAGGCCGTCATCGGTCTCGACGATGGTGTCCATGCCGTCGATGTCACGGATGTCGACGAGGAGCTCGGGCGCGGCGAGCCGCAGCTTGAGCAATGGCAACAGGCTGTAACCCCCGGACAGCACCTTCGCGCTACCTTCGTTGTCCTTGAGGATCCTGAGCGCCTCGGCGATATTCGCCGGACGGGCATATTCGAACTGCCCAGGGATCATGGTCGCCTCAGCCCTCCTCGCTCCCGTCGGGAGCTCTTACGACCGCCGGCGTTCCGGCGGATCTGAACGGCTCGACCGGACCCGTCGTCTCGAGGTCCGCCACGGTGAGCGTGCGCGAGGGTCGGCGATGCTTCGCTGACGGACGCGTGGGTGGCGGGTCAGGAGGCGCAGGGGTGAGGCTCCGATGGTAGGCCCGACTCGTGCGCGCGTCAACGAACGGCCGGAGCGGGACGGCCCGTTCGTCTGCATCAGGCCGTGCCGCTCCGGGGCGGACCCGGCCGTGCCGAATCACCTGCTCCAATGGCCCACGCCGGTCTGGCGTCCCCGTTCCGGCATCCCACGGTCCGGCGTCCCCGTCGACTCCCCGGCCCGTTCCGACGCCCGGTTCCGACCAGTTCCGGCGTCCCCTCCGCCTCACACCGCCGGTTCCGGCCAGATGCAAACCACGACACCTTCGGGCCGGCTAGGCGCGATCCCGGGCGTCGCCGAGCCCCCCGCCGTCGCTCGATCCGAACGTGCCTCCCGCCCAGGGGGCGGCCGGCCCGACCGAAACGACCGCTCGGACGTGGTCCCGTGATGCGGTGCGTTGAATCTGGCCACGTCCGTCGGGTGGTCTGCCACCCACCGGAGCGGACGCCCGGAACGCGAAGCGCACAAGGCACGAGGCCCCGCGGGGCGAGCCGGCTATCTGGCCACGCGGTAGCGCAGATACACCAGGTTCGAGCTGAGCGTGCGGGCCTCGACGAGTTCGAGATCCACCCGGCGCTCGTGCTGCGCAAAGTACGGAATGCCGCCGCCGACCAGCACCGGGTAGACCCTGATCCGGTACTCGTCGATCAGATCCAACGCGGCCGCCTCGGCGGCGAGCGTCGCGCCGCCGATCGCGATGCTGCCCTCCCCTGGCTCGGCCCGCAACCGCTCGATCTCGTCCGCGAGACCGCCGGACGCGAGGCGCGCGTTGCCCTGCACCGCGGACAGCGTGGTGGAGAACACGACCTTCGGGAGCGGCTTCCACAGTGCCGTCCACTCGATCTCTGAATTCATCGAGCGACTGATCCTGATCGGCGGTCTCCCAGTACAACATCGTCTCGTACAGCCGTCGTCCCATCAGGTGGACGCCGACCCCGCGTATCTCGTCCATGACCAGTCGCCAGACTTCCTCGTCGGGCGGCAACGAAGTGATGTCGCCATCTGCCCCGACGATGTAGCCGTCGAGCGAGACGCCCATCGAATAGGTCACGCTGCGCATCGGAAGTCCTCCTCGGTGATGAGGTCGACGATACGACCGCCGGACGCCGCACGACTCATCGCGGCTCGTAGGATCCCTGGAGTGCAGTCGACTCGGCCACGACCTCGGCGCCGATCGTCCGGATGAAACGGACCGCGTCGGACCGGGTGCGTGGGTCGTCGAAGCCGGAACGACCGCCGGACATCCGGCAGCGGAGGGCCGCGTCGACGAGCCGTGCCCACTCGGGATGCCGTGCCTGAGCCCAGGCAGCCGCGACCTGCTTCGAGGCGTAGGTCTGGGTGACGACGGTGTGCTCGGCACGGCACATCGTCAGGACGACGTAGGCGAGATAGCCGGGAGTGAAGGCGCCAAGCGAGGCTGACGCGAGTTCCGCCGCGTAGCGCACCGAGGCGGCCGCGAACTCGGACCAGGCGATCGGCGGGATCAGCGAGGCTGCCAGGGGCCCGACGAGTGCAACCCCGCTCTCGCGGACCAGATACCAGTTCTGGACCCACTCGATGGCGCGGTCGTCCTTGAGATGGAACGGCTCACCGGGGCTGATCACCGCCAGGCGCCGGCTGCTGGTCCGGAACGACGCGAGCGTCTCTCGGCCGACGTAGGCCACCTCGATCCGGTCGGTCCACTCCGGGTGGCGGGTCGCGAAACCTTCGTGCATCCGCTCCAGGGCCTTCAGATCGAGCTGGTCGGCATCGTCCACGGTCACGGCGACGAGATCGAGGTCGCTGACCCCCTGATCAAAGCCGCCAGAGACGCTCGACCCGTAGAGATAGATGCCGACGAGCTCATCTCCGAGCGCGGACTGGATGCCCGCGACGAGCTCGTCGAGCACGACCGGGTCCATCAGCCGGGCCGCGCCGGGCGGCGCGCGAGGACCCACAGGAACGGCACGGCGCCCTCGGGCTCGGGCGTCTCGCAGCACATCGGCGATGAGGACATCGAAACCGGCGGCGGCCATCAGCCGGCGGTTCTCGGTGGCATCGAAGCTGCTGAAGAACATCGGCTCGCCGAGCCAGTCGCCCACCCAGTCCGGGCTGTCCTCCGCGCCCAGGACCGCCAGGAACAGGCCTCCGGGCCGCAACCACCGAAGGACGCGGCCGAACACGACGTCGTGCTCGTCACGCGGCACATGCGAGATCGAATAGAACGCGGTGACACCGTCGAACGTGGCGGCCGGCAGGTCGATCGTCGCGAGGTCGCCCTGGAGGAACGTCGCTTCCGGCACATTGCGCCGGGCCGCCTCGAGCTGGCGAGCCGAGATGTCGACCCCCGTGACGCGGAAGCGCTCGGCCAGCGCGCGCGTCGCCGGGATCCCGGCCCCACACCCCAGGTCGAGCACGTCGGACCCGGCAGCCAGGCGTGCGTTGAAGTCGGCGAGCAAGCTCGTGCGCGCCAGGTCGTCGATCTCCGCGCTCCACGCGAGATACCGGTCGCTCATCGCGTCGTACCCGCGCGCCACGATCGCCTTGCGCGCGTCCGTCATCGCCCAAGCCGACCGAACGGCGTCGTCGACAGGCCCATCCTGATCGCGCTAGCCCGTCCCGAACAGGCGCGCGACGACGATCAGGGCCACGAGCGCTCCGGCGACCCCGGCCAGACCCCGCATCCGTGGTGATGCGCGCACCGAGAGGGCGGCCGCGATGGGCACCGCGCCGAACACGACGATCGCGTAGACGAAGTGGAGGATCTCGCGCGGGTGACCACCGCCCACCAGGAGTCCGAGACCGCCGGCGATCGTGATGAGGAGGAGCACGAGCAGGAAACCTTCGACTCGGCCGGTCGTCGCGCCGGGCGGCACGCGACGCCAGGCACGCCAGCCCGCCTCCACGCCCACGAGCACGATCACGAAGGCTGCGGCCACCGCCAGCCACGTGTGGAGCTGAGTGATCATGGCGTGTCCGCTTCCCTCAACGGAAAAGCGCCTCGTCAGCCAGCCTCGGAGATCGCGTTCTGCACGACGCCCGCGATCAGGATCACCCAGAACACGATCATGGCCGCGAACGCGAACCCACGCTTGCGCAGGTCGAATGCCGCCGACGTGGTCTCCGGCTCATGCTCGCCGCGGTCGACGAACGGGATGATGAGGAGGGCGATGAGCAGCACCGCCATCGCGATGACCGTGCCCCAGATGTCCGGATCGATCCCGAAGTTGGCGGCGATGATGTTCATCCCGCGCGTCCAGCTGATCGGGTACGTCGGCTTGAATCCGAGGCCGCCCGGGTCGTCATCGGTGCCGAAGAGCGGCGACGACGAGATGATCTGGGGCGCGGTGCCCGGGTCGCGGGGGACGAGGATCGAGATCACGATGATGATCGCGACCAGGACGGCACCAAGGATGAGCCAACCCTTGATGTGCTCGCCGAACCCGGCCGTGCGCCCGCTCGCGCGGAGCCAGAACGGTGCCGAAACACCCTTGAACCGGATCAGAAGGTAGTGCCAGCCGACGAACGCGACCAGCGCGATCGGCACGATCGAGACATGCAGGGCGTAGATCTGGGCCAGCTTCTCGGTCGCCGTAGGGATCGCCAGGAGTGCATCGGTGGTGTAGCCGAAGGCTCCGGCGAGGCCGACCGTGTCGAGGACCTCGGAGATGTTCCACGGTACGCCGAAGCCCACTTCGTCCCAGTGGAGCGCCTCGCCGGTCAGCGAGATGATGAACGTCAACCCGGCGAGCCCGACGCCGACGAGCCAGAGCCCTTCCTTGCCTCGTCGGTAGCCTCCGGTGATGAACACCCGGACCATGTGGATCATCACGAGGCCGAAGATCAGATACGAGTTGTAGAAGTGGAAGTTGATGATCAGAGACCAGCCGGGTGTCGCAAGCAGATGCTGGGTGATCCCGTACGCCAGACCGGCATCGGGCGTATAGACCAGTGAGAGCAGGAATCCGGTCACGATCTCGAGCCCGAGCGCGATGGCCAGGACCCCGCCCAGCAGGTAGAAGATGCTGTTCGTCTCGACCGGTATGAGGTAGTCGCTGAGCGACTGGCGGATCCCGAATTGATCTGACAGAGTCCCCAGAAAGCCTCGCCGGACCGGCGGGATCGGGGGTGCTGCAGGCGCTGTCATCGGGCAATCCTCTCGCGATCGGGTTGACCGGGAGCCCAGACGAGCGCATCGGGACCGACGTGTTCACCGACCTGCATCGGATTATGGACCGGGGCGCAAGCGCTCGATCCCCGCGGGCGCTCTGTCGAACGGCGAACGGCCAACGCTCGTGAGAGCTAGGTGTTCTTCCCACGCGGGTTGTTGACGGGCGTCCGGCTGATCGTCCAGCCGGTGCTGATCCGCGCTGCCAGCAGCGCCCGGCCGTGCGGGGTCAGGCGGGCATTAGGATGGGCGCCATCGAGGGCTCCTTCTTCGACTGTGGCTTCGACACCGACAGCCGAGGGTAGGGGCCCTCAGCCCGTCAACAACCTGATTGGGAACTAAAGCTAGCTGCGAGCGTAGTCGACCGGGAAGTCGAGCTCCCACTCGTCGCCCGCATCCCCCATCCTGCGCTCCCATCGGCCGGTGATCGTCCTGCCGTCGGCCGAGATCTCACCGACGAAGCGCTGGTCGAAGCCCGGGCCGTCCGGGCCGTTCCAGTCCTCGCCGGGAGCCCGCCACATCGTCCACGTCGAACCTTGGACGGTCATCAGGAACAGTCGCTCCACTCCCCGACTGTCGTAGTAGTGCATCGGCTGGGGCTCACCGTCGGGTGCCCCACCGACGATCGAGATGCTGTCGGGCATCATCTCGGCAGGTTCGCCGAACGTGCGGAAGACGATGAACCGGCCCAGGCGTTCGATCCTCGCGTCGACGGACACGTCCAGCGGCGGCTCCATCGGGACCGTGCCCACGCCGTGCCAGGCACCGATCAATGGCTCGAACTCCGGCATCGTCATGTCCGTGCCGTTCACGCCCGCGAAGGCTCCCAGGTGATCACGCCGACCGCGAGGTCCGGCACGTCACGGAGCGTGACCGTCCCGTCCGGGCGCGGTACGAGGCGCTCGTCGAGCTGTCCCTGCAGGACTCGATCCTTGGCGCCATCGGGCTGTACCCAGGTCTGACGGCGGAGGAAGCCGAGCGCCGTGTCGCGATCGGGGAACGATCGATCGCCCCGCTCGACCATCCGGACCTCGGGCGACCGGCCGCGGGCCGACAGGAGGTCGACGAACGCCGGCAGCGCGGGCAGGGGGATGCGCTCCTGGCCGTGGACCGGCGGCCAGAACGGCTCGGCGACCGAGGCCGGGGTGCGCTCCATCATCACCGCGACGCACAGGCGACGGACCGCCGCCTCCATCGCGTCCACGAACGGCCCGATGGCCTCGATGTCGTAGCCGACCTGGGCGATGAGCGCGACGTCCGCCGCCGGCATCGGCAGGACGCCATCGTCCAGCGGCCAGCGCCCCTCGACGATCCGGACGTTGCCGATCCCGTGCCGGGCGGCCCCGTCCCTCAACCCGCGGAGCATCGTCGGCGATGGCTCGACCGCGACCACTTCGCCGACCGAGGTGAGCGCCAGCGGCAGCGCATATCGACCCGCGCCGGCGCCGATGTCCAGCCACGTCTCGCCGGGCCGGGCGATCGCGCGCAGGGCGGCGAGGGTCGCGTCCTCGGCATCCGGGCGCCGCGGATCGGCGACGAACAGGCTGCTCGTCGCGGCGTAGAAGTCGCCGTCGCCGACCTCGCGGATCCGGTCCACCTGGTCGCGATTCGCCCGGACCTGGGCCGACCAGGCGACCAGGGCGAGGTCCGCGGGCGTGTCGATGTCCGGGTTCGAACCGTCCACGGGTACCTCCACGACGAGCTCCGGATGCGCAGCGATGAGCGGGCCGAAGCCGCGATCGCCGGTCAGACCGTCGGCCAGCGGCCAGGCCGCGCGAAGCACGAGCGTCGGATTCTGCCCTCCCCCGCCGGTGTAGCGAGGGACGACGATGGACCGGCCGGCCGGCACGTGGGCGGCCAGCAGCGCCCGGATCACCTCCGGGCGGACGAGCGGCTGGTCGCCGAGGAGGACGACGACGGCGTCGAGGTCTGGGCCGAGCGCCGCGATCCCGATCCGAACAGAGCTCGACAGCCCATCTTCGGGCCTCGGGTTCCGGACGATCCGGGCGCGACCGAGGCCGGCGGAGGCCTCAGCCGGCGATCCCGGGCCGAGCACGACCACGACCTCCTTGACGCCGGCCGCCACGGCCGCGTCGATGACCCGGTCGACGAGCGGCCGTCCGCCGAGCGGGGCGAACACCTTGGCCGCCCCGAACCGCGTCGCGGCACCGGCCGCCAGGATGACGACGGCCGTCCGGGCGGGATCCGTCACGGGCCGACCGGGAGGCTCAGGCAGCACCGACCGTCGCGGGTGGCGCATGGCCATCGGCGCGCGCCAGGTCGAGCATCGGGACGCCCGAGCCGCCGTGGCGCTCGGCCACGATCTCGGCGAGGATGGCCAGGGCCGTCTCGGCGGGAGCGCGACCGCCCAGGTCCAGGCCGATCGGGCCGTGGAGCCGGGCGAGGTCCGCCTCCGTGACGCCCGCCTCGATCAATCTCGCCCGACGGTCGCCCTGGGTCTTGCGCGACCCGACGGCGCCCACGTATCGACAGCCGCGTCGGAGCGCCTCCACGATCGCCGGCTCGTCGAACTTCACGTCGTGGCTCAGGACCGCGACCGCGTCGGCCGGGCCGAGTCCGATCTGCTCCGCGACCTCGTCGGGCCAGCCGACCACGATCCGGTCCGCGTCGGGGAAGCGTTCGGCGGTCGCGAAGGCCGGGCGTCCGTCGACGACGACCGTCTCGAACCCGATCTCGCCGGCGAGACGCACGAGCGGGATCGCGACCTGCACCGCGCCGACGATGACGAGGCGCGGGCGGACCGGGTACGCCTCGACGAACCACTGGCGGTCGCCGGCGACGACCGTCCGGGACAGACCACGACCGAGTGCCTCCAGGGCGTTCCGAACGAGTTCGGCGTCCACTGCCGGATCGCCGGTCGTCGTGGGCTCGCCGTCGGCCGCGAGCAACCGCCCGTCGTCGTGGACGAGCAGCGGCGCGACCGGCGGTTCGCCGTCGCCGGGCGCGTGGAGCCCGAACGCGGGTGGGGGCGTGTCCGCGGGGAGCGGCGTGACCACGGCCGTGCCCCGTTCGACGTCGCGCGCGGCCGCCATCGCCGCCGCCGTGACAGCCGGCTCGATGAGCACGTCGATCGTGCCGCCGCAGGCGAGCCCCACGTCCCACGCCTGTTCGTCGCTGATCCCGTAGCGGATGACCCGGGCGTGACCGTCGCCTCGCGCCCGTTCGATCTCGCCGTACGCGGCGCCCTCCACGCAACCGCCGCTGACCGAGCCCGCGAGCCGCCCGTCGTCGGCGCCCAGCAGGACCGCACCCTCGGGCCGGGGGGCGGATCCGAACGTGCGGATGACGACCGCCCGACCGGCGCCCACTCCCTGGGTCATCCACTCCTGCAGCGTGTCGATCAGTTCGCGCATGTCCGTGCCTCCGTCAGCCGAGCGGCCGGGCCGCGGCCGGATCGATCGCGTCTTCACCGTCGAGCGCTCGCGGCGGCCCAGCGACGATCCGTGCCGCGCCCGGACGGGCGCCCGGATGTCGCGTGCTGTGTACGCCGGCCCGCCACGCGCCGGTTCCGGACCCGATCCCCACCCTGCGCGGCGCGCCGCTCTGCCGGCCCGTCGGCGCGGAACCCTCGGCCAGCAGCTCGCCGAGTCGCTCGAGGCTGGCCAAGGTGCCGGCCGCCACGAAGTCGTCGAGATAGGGGTAGGCCGCGCGCATCCCGGCCGCCAACGGTTCGTAGCCCTCCGTTCCGGCGAGCGGATTGAGCCAGATGAGCCGATGGCAATTGCGCTGGAGGCGGGCGGTCTCGGTCGCGACCAGGGACGGATCGCCGCGGTCCCATCCGTCTGAGATCACGATGACGACCCCGCTCGTGCGCAGGACCCGGCGGGCCCATTTCAGGTTGAACTCGCGGAGACTGTCGCCGATGCGGGTGCCGCCGGCCCAGTCGGTGACCGTGTCCGCCACCTGGCGGAGCGCCGCATCGCGGTCGCGCTCGCGGAGCAACCGGGTGACCCGGGTGAGGCGCGTCCCGAACACGAACGATTCGGTCCGGACACGGTTGGTCGCGGCAAGCGCCTGGATGAACCGCAGGAGCAGGCGCGACTGGCGTTCCATCGAGCCGCTGATGTCGCACAGGACGACGATCTGGCGCGGCCGGCGGGTGGGCCGGCTCCAGACCCAGTCGAGGATCTCGCCGCCGTTCCCGATGTTGCGACGGAACATGGCCCGGGGCGCCACGCGCCGGCCCTGGTGATGGAGCTCCTGGCGGCGTGTCCGGCGGGTCTCGAGCCGTGGTGCGAGCAGGTCGATCAGGCGCTCGGCGTCGCGCAACTCGGCCGCGGTCATCCGGTCGAACTCGCGGTGGCGAAGCACCTCCGACGCGCTGTACGCGTCGGGCGCGATGACGAACCCCTCGGCCTGCTCGTCCTCGTCGCCCTCATCGGAGCCCGGGCGGGGGATGCCGTCGAGGCGGTTGCGCGTCTCGTGGCCCTCGGGCGCCTCCACGGTCCCGTCCTCGGGTCCGCCGTCCTCGGGCTCGGCCGCCTCCGGGTCGGGCATCGTCGACGCCGGGAGGTCGTTCCGCGGGGCGATCCGCCGCCGCCAGAATCGGTCGAACGCCTTGTCGTACGGCTCGCGTTCATCGCGCCGCCGGACGAACACGGCCGCCCCGGCCGCGCGGACCTGCTCCCGGTCGCCCAGGTCGACCAGGGTGAGCGCCCGGGCGAAATCGATCGAAGCGCCGAGGTCCACGCCGAGTCCCACCGCCCGCAGTGTCCGCCCGAACACGACCGCCTGGCGAAGCAGCCGTCCACCATCCACGTCGAGCTCGGCGTACCGCCGCGGCTCAACCACCTGCGGCGACCTCCTCCAGGTAGGCCGCGGCCGTGGAGCCGCGGATCCGGCGGACATCCTCCTCGTATTTGAGGACGACGCCGAGGGTCTCGTCGGCGATGGCCGGGGTGAGCTCGCGCGCCCCGAGGGCCAACAGCGCGGCGGCCCAGTCGAGCGTCTCCGCCACGCCGGGGACCTTGGTCAGGTCGGCCTCGCGCAGGCGGTGGACGAACGCCACGACCTGGGTGGCCAGGCGCTCCGGCGCCGCCGGGACGCGGGCGAGGACGATCGCCAGCTCGCGGTCGCGACTCGGGTAGTCGATCCAGTGGTACAGGCAGCGACGCTTGAGGGCGTCGTGGACCTCGCGGGTCCGGTTCGAGGTGAGGATCACCCGCGGTGGTCGCTCGGCCTTGATCGTGCCCAGCTCCGGGACCGTGACCTGGAAGTCCGACAGGATCTCGAGCAGATAGGCTTCGAACTCCTCGTCGGCCCGGTCGATCTCGTCGATGAGCAGGACCGGCGGGACCCCGTCATCGGCGTCGAGTGCCTGGAGGAGCGGGCGGCGGATGAGGAATTCGGGACCGAAGATCCCGCGCCCGTCGCCGACGTCGCCGCGTGCCTCGCGGAGCCGGATCTCGAGCATCTGGCGCGGGTAGTTCCATTCGTACACCGCGTTCGCGATGTCGAGGCCCTCGTAGCACTGGAGCCTGATCAGCCGGCTGCCGAGCGTCGCCGCGAGGACCTTGGCGAGCTCCGTCTTGCCGACGCCGGCCTCGCCCTCGAGGAGGAGCGGTCGGTCCAGCTCCAGGGCCAGGAACACGGCGGTCGCCAACGACCGATCGCACAGGTAGTCGCGCGTGCGGAAGGCGCTCGTGATGCCTTCGATCGAGCGCGTTTCGACGGGCCGGAGGTCATCGGTCTGGGTCACGGCCCGAGTCTACACGTCCGGACGGGACGGCCCGCCGGGTGGGTCGGGCACGACGGCCCGCCGGTCGGGCATCATTCCTCCTGGACATCCGTGGGTCCGGGGTTTCGGAGGAGGGGATCTGCATGTGCTGTCTGCTGCTCGTGGCGGCCCTGCTCGGTCCGCGTGCCATCGCCTTCATCTGGTGGTTGCTCGATCCGGTCCGCTGGGGCCAGACGTTCCCGCAGCCGCTGTTCGGGATCATCGGCTGGCTCGTGGTCCCGTGGACGACGCTGGCGTACACGTTCCTGCTGCCGGGCGGCATCGAGGGCCTCGACTGGGTGGTGATCGTCGTCGCCCTGTTCGTCGACCTGGGGACGAATGGGGGCGGGGCGTTCAACCGTGACCGCCGCCCGAAGTGGCGCGAGAGCTGAAACCGCCGCGCGACGGCTGACGGCCGAGCCAAAGGCGTCGGGGCGGACGGGGCGACGCCGGCGGCCAGGGCCGGACGGGGCGACGCCGGCGGCCAGGGCCGGACTGTCGGGATGTTCACCCAGGGTGAACGGTTCGAGCCCGATCGCGATGGAGGACGATCGTTGCCGGGCCCGAGTCGCCCCCGAACGGCGCCATCCGGGCACGTTTCGTGCCGAACGGGACCGTCGATGCCCCGCGGGACACCGACCAGCCTGCGCCGGCGGGCTCGGAAGCCCAGGACGGGTCGGACCTGTTCACTCCACCTGAACAAACCGAGGGGAGTCGGCGTCGAACGGCCGCGTTCACCCCTCGGGCGCGTCGAGCTCCCGGGCATACGACGGGAACCGGAACCGCATCGCCCGGGTGAGGATCCCGCCGTGGCCGAGCCGGGCGATCGTCGCCCGCGAGGCCGGCTCCCCCGCGAGCAGGCGCGGCAGGAGCAGGTCCGCCGCGGTGGCCTTCGAATAGGCGCCGCACGTCGGCAGGCCCAGGATCGGGATGCGGCCCAGGCGGGCCAGCCAGAGCATCGAGCCCGGGTGGGCCGGCACCCCGTGACGGACGACGGTCCCCCGGAGCTCGTCGAGGGCCACG
The DNA here is from genome assembly GCA_963719285.1 of uncultured Chloroflexia bacterium. Classification (GTDB taxonomy): domain Bacteria; phylum Chloroflexota; class Limnocylindria; order Limnocylindrales; family CSP1-4; genus C-114. The sequence goes on along the minus strand of CAVRBO010000001.1, from coordinate 196,962 downwards.
AACACGGCGTCCGACGGGTCCATGCTCCGCGCGCCGGCGGTGAGGATGATCGTGGCTCCGGCGTGCCGGAGCGCGCGCAGGGCATCGGCCACCGCCCCGGCATCGTCCGGGACATAGGCGATGGGCAGGAGGGTCGAGCCGAAGCCCTCCACCTTGGCTCGGACGCTCGCTTCGAAGCGCTCGCGGGCCGGGCCGTGGACCGACTCCTTGACCAGCACGCCGACCGTGCCGGGCCGGAACGCCGAGACGCTGGCGACGGGTCCACCGGCCCGTGCGACCGCCTCGCCCCGACGGACCACCGCCTCCGCCACGAGCTGCGGGGCGACCTTCACGCTCGCCACGAGGTCGCCGGCCCGGACGACCTGGCCGTCGTAGATGGTGAACACCTCGAGCGGATCGATCCGGTCCAGGCGCTCGAGCGCGCCGACCCGGATCCGCACGACTCCAGCCACCGCGGCGTGCAGGTCGACCCTGCTCTCGGCCGGTCCGCGCAGCTCGAGGCCCGGACCGGCCACGGCGGCGGCCAGGCGCAGGGCGGCCTCGTCCTCGTGGAGATCGCCGGGCTCCGGGACGAGCACGACGAGCGGCGGCTCCGCGCCCGGTCCCGTCAACGCGACCGGGCGTTCGGCGGCGAGACGCGCGAGATCGTCCCCGGTCAGGCGGCGGCCCTTCGACCAGCGCTGACCGCCCACGCGCAGGTCGCGCGGCAGCACCGCCCCGACGAGATCGCTCGACGACGGGCGGCCGAGAACCAGGCGCTCGAGGCGCACTCCTGCCGGGTCCGGCCGCTCTGACGCTCGGTGGCTCCCGGCTCAGCCGAGTGCTGCGAGCGCGCCCTCGATCGCGCGACGCACGTACACGGTCGCCATCCGGGCGCGGTACGCGCTGTCGGCATGGATGTCGCCGGCGACGGTCTGGCCATCGGTCGCGTGGGCCGCGGCCGCCTCGATGGCCGACGCGGAGCCGTCCGACCCGATGAGGGCCGCCTCCACCGCGGACGCCCGGTAGGGGACATCGCCGACGCCGGTGATCCCGATGTTCGCCGTCGAGATCTTGCCACCCGTCCGCTCGACCGCCGCGGCGACCCCGACGATGGAGTAGCCCGATGCCGGCTGGCTGAGCTTGCGGTATGCCGAACCGAGCGTCTGGGACGGCGGCGGGATGACGATCTCGGTCAGGAGCTCGCCGTCGGCGAGCGCCGTCTGGAACGCACCCTGGAAGAACGAGGTGGCCGGGATGCGCCGTTCGCCGCTCCTGGATCGCGCAACGAACGTGGCGTCCAGGGCGAGGAGCACGGCCGGGATGTCCGACGCCGGATCGGCGTGGGCCGCCGAGCCGCCGATCGTGCCCCGGTTGCGCACCTGGAGGTCGCCGATCCGGGGAAGCGCTTCGGCCAGGCAGGTAAGGCGGGTCGCGCCGGCGGATCGCTCGAGCTCACGGTAGGTCGTCAGGGCCCCGATGGCGGTGCCGCCGTCGGGCGTTTCGCGGACTCCCCGAAGCTCGCGGATCCGCCCGATGTCGATGAGCTTCTCGGCGCCGGCCAGGCGCAGCTTGAGCAGTGGCAGGAGGCTCTGACCACCGGCCAGGACCTTCACGTCGTTCCCGGCGATCAGGGCAAGCGCCTCGTCGAGGGTCGACGGGCGGTCGTAGGCGAATGCAGCCGGGATCATGCCTTGGCTCCCTTCGCATCCTGCATCGCGCGCCAGACCTTGGGCGCGGTGAGGGGCATGTCGAGGTGACGGATGCCGAACGGACTCAGTGCGTCGATGACCGCGTTGACAACCGCCGGAGTGCTCGCGATCGTGCCGGCCTCGCCGACGCCCTTCGTGCCGAGCGGGTTCACCGGCGACAGCGTCACGGTCTCGTCGAGCTCGAAGGCCGGCAGGCCGGATGCGTGCGGCAGGGCGTAGTCGAGCATCGAGCCCGACTGGAGCTGGCCGTCGTCGCCGTACACGGCACCTTCCCACAGGGCCTGGCCGACTCCCTGGGCGATGCCGCCGTGGAGCTGGCCGTCGACGATCATCGGATTGATCTTCATCCCGACATCGTCGACCGCGATGTATCTCGCGAGTTCGACGACGCCGGTCTCCTCGTCGACCTCGACGATGGCGATGTGCGTCCCGAACGGCCAGGTGCAGTTCGGGGTGTCGTGATAGGCGGTCTCATCGAGGTACGGCTCGGAGTCGGCCGGCAGGTCGAAGCCGAGGTCGATCGCGAACGCGATCTCCTGGATCGTCTTCTTCTTGTCGGGCGAGCCCTTCACCCGGTACTCGGCGCCGTCGACCTCGATGTCCTCCACGGAGGCCTCGAGCATGTGGGCGGCCATCCGGCGGGCCTTGGCCTTGACCTTGCCGGCCGCCTTCATGGCCGCCGCGATCCCGACGGTCCCGGTCCGGCTGCCGTAGGACCCGTAGCCGAACGGGGTGCCCTGGGTATCGGAGTGCTGGATGACGACATCGTCGATGTCGACGCCCAGCTCGTGGGCGATCACCTGGGCGTAGGTCGTCTCGTGGCCCTGGCCCTGCGGCTGGGTGCCCACGGTGACGACGACCTTGCCGGTCAGGTGGACCCGGATGTTGGCGGACTCCCACATCGCGGCGCCCCAGCCCTCGCCCACGGCGCCGATCCACTTCGAGGGTGCGACGCCGCAGACCTCGATGTAGGTGCTGAGGCCGATGCCGAGCAGCTTGCCCCGCTTCTTCGCCTCCGCCTTGGCCTTGTCGATCTCGTAGTAGCCGGCCATCGTCAGCGCCTTGTTCAGGGCCGGCTCGTAGTCACCCGAATCGATGAAGATCTTCTCGCCGTTGACGGCGGTCGTGAGCCCGCTCGGGTTGTCGTACGGGAAGACGTCGTTGGGCAGGAAGTTCTTGCGCCGGACGGCGGCCGGGTCCATGCCGATCTCGTCGGCCAGGAGGTCCATCGCCCGCTCGAGGACGTAGGTCGCCTCGGGGCGACCGGCGCCGCGATAGGCGTCCACGAACGTGGTGTTCGTGTAGACCCCGGTCACCTCGCAGTAGACGTTCGGGATCTTGTACGGCCCGCCGAGGACGCGCGCATAGAGGGTCGTGGGGATGCCGGGGCCGATCGTCGAGAGCCGGCCGCCGAGGTTGGCGAACGTCTTGACCCGCAGGCCGGTCACTTCGCCCTCGCGGGTCGCGGCGACCTCCAGGTAGGTGATGTGGTCGCGCCCGTGGATCGTGGACTGGTAGTTCTCGCGGCGTGACTCGACCCATTTGACGGGCCGGCCGCCGATGGTCTTGCTGGCGAGCATGACCAGGGCCATGTCCGCGTAGCAGAAGATCTTGGAGCCGAAGGCACCCCCGACGTCGGGGCTGATGCAGCGGATCTTCTGCTCCGGGATGCCGGTCACGAAGGCCGCCAGCAGCAGCCGCTGGATGTGCGGCGTCTGGCTGGACATCCAGACGGTGTACTCGTCCGTGCCCGGGTCGTAGCGGCCGATGTCGCCGCGGACCTCCATCGCGTTCGGGATGAGCCGCTGATTCACGATCCGCTGGCGGACGACCACCTGGGCCTTGTCGAAGGCGGCGTCCGTGCCGGCCTTGTCGCCGACGTGCCAGTCGAACACGACGTTGTTCGGCGCGTTCTCGTGGAGTTGCGGCGCCCCGGGCTTGGTGGCCGCCTCGGCGTCCACGACCGCGGGCAGCGGCTCCCAGTCGACGACGATCGCCTCGAGCGCGTCGGCGGCCTGTTCCGCCGTCTCGGCGATGACCGCGGCGACGCCCTCGCCGGTCCACTTGACGCTGTCCGTGGCGAGGACGCGCGGCATGTTGATGTTGTTGACGACCCCGCTCGAGCCACCGGCCGGCCAGGCCATCGGCAGCGGGTTGTACGGGATGTCCGCGCCGGTCAGGACCGCCACGACGCCGGGCTTGGCCCTGGCGGCCGCCGTGTCGATCGAGCGGATGTTGGCGTGGGCGTACGGGCTGCGCAGGATGGCCAGGTAGGTCATCCCCGGCAGCTTCAGGTCATCGAGGTAACGGCCCTGCCCGGTGATGAACCGCAGATCCTCGCGGCGCTTGACCGGTGTTCCGAGTGTGTCGACGGCCATCGGATCCTCCTCTGGACGCTCAGGCCTTGGAGCCGGACGGCTCGGCGGCTCCGGCTCGCATCGTCACCGCCGCCTCGCGGATCGCGCCGACGATGTTGTGATAGCCGGTGCAACGACAGATGTTGCCCTCGATCCCGTGCCGGATCTCGGTATCGGAGGGGGCCGGGTTCTGGGCCAGCAGGTCGGCCGCGGTCATGATCATGCCGGGAGTGCAGAACCCGCACTGGAGCCCGTGCTCCGATCGGAAGGCCGCCTGGAGCGGGTGGAGCGTGCCGTCTGCGGCCGCCATGCCTTCGATCGTGGTGACGGTCGATCCGTCGGCCGACATGGCCAGGACCGTGCAGCTCTTGACCGCGATCCCGTCCAGATGGACGGTGCACGCGCCGCACTGGCTCGTGTCGCAGCCGATGTGGGTCCCGGTCAGGTTGAGGTCTTCGCGCAGCACCTGCGCCAGGAGCCGGCGGGGCTCGACCTCCACCTCTCTCCGCTGTCCGTTCACGGTCAGCTTGATCTGGGTCACCAGCCGAGCCTCCTTCCGTCTGGGAGCACGCCGAGTGCGTCGGGTGGAGCGGAGTCGCGTCCGCCGGACCGGGCCACGGGTCGAATGGCCGGCTCGGCGGTAAGGGTGTGAGTGTCGTCCTCGTGGCCGCCGGATGCAAGCCGGTTCCGGTCCGGTCACGGCCGTCCCTCCTGCCGGCGCCGCGCACCGGCCTATCCGGCCAGATGCAACTGACGAGATCGTGAGGCCGGGATCCGGGAGCGCGGGGCTTCCGGACGACTCTCGCGAGTGGCCGCCGCGAGCACGAGACGAGCACGAGACGCCGCTCCGGGCCCGGTACCGGCCGTGCGGCGACGTCCGGACCCGGCCCGAAGGTCGCGTGGCTTGCATCTGGCCACCTAGGTCGGCCGGGCGGACTCCTCCCCCGGCAGGACGATCTCGATCAGGAAGTAGGTACCGACTGCCCGGACGTGGCGGCGGGCCAGGCGATAGACGACGTTCCCGGGGAACACCTGCTGCGACGTGGCCAGGATCGCCCTGTCGCGCAGCTCCCCGTGGGGCAGCCGCGTGGCGCGGATCGGGATCGTCGTTGGCCAGGACAACACGAGTTCGGCGGTGCCCGCCGCCTCCAGGTTACGTGTCCAGGCCACGTCGCCGTTCGGGTGGCCAAGGAACCAGTGGCCGCCCGCCTGGAGCAGGCCCAACCGGAAGATCCGGGGCGTGCCCGAGCGTCGCCCAACGACTCGGAGCTCGACGATGTTGCCCAGGCCGTAGCCGCGCCAGAACGGACGGATGCCCGGTTCGAGTATCCGGAGGATCCGGTACTGGATCCGGAGGTAGCGCCTCCAGGCTCCCGAGGCCCGCGGCTCGGGCAGTGTCACGGACGGCGTGCCCGATCGCGCGGATCGGGCGCCAGTCGGCCGTGGGCCGCGCTCCGGATGTCGACGGCTCGAGGGTCCATCGCGGCGGCGAGGCTCCCCGGTGGGCCGGCATAGAGCGCCGCGGTCCGCCCGATCGCCGCCATCTTCGCCCGCGCGGCCGCCCACGGGAGGCGGCTCATGTCGCCGGACGTCGCCAGGCCGATCCGGTCGTGCCCGCGACCGCCGGTCGAGGCGCCATAGCCGATCGCGAAGGCGTGCAGCTCCGGGCCCTCCGCCTTCGTGACGGAGGCGTCCTCGGCGCCGACGACGATGCCGCGCTCGCCCGGCGCCGCGACGACGAGCCGCCAGTTGTCGGGGCCGGCGCACAGGTCGAACAGGTAGCTGGCGTAGGGCGCAGCGAAGATCGTCTCGGCCCCGGCGGGGTGGGCCGACCCGCCGCGGATGGCGAGGCTGAGGTGGACGTCATCGACGCCGGCCGTGAGCCGGAGCTGCGCCTCACGGAAGAGCCGCCGCTCGGCCGGGTCCTCGCCGATGGCGACGGCGCCGTCCTCGACGACCTCGACCAGGGGGCAACCGGCCTCGGCGAGCGCCCGGAGTTCCGCGTTGAGCGCCTCGGCCAAGGCCAGCGTCACCCGCTCCCGACCGAGCCGTCCCGGTGCGACATGCCGACCGAGCGTGAACGGCCCGACGATCGCCTGCTTGACCGCCCGATCGGTACACGAGGCGGCGAACCGCCACCCATCGACCAGGATGGGCGCGCGCCACTCGGGCGACCGAATGACGAGCGGCGGCGCACCGTCGCGGAGCTCGACCCCAGCGAGGGCTCCAGCGACGGCCACGACCACGTCGGGGTGTCGCAAACCACCGTCGGTGATCGGTTCGAGCCCGGCCGCCTCCTGCTCGGCGATCGCGAGGCGGACCAGTCCGTCCATGCCCTCGGCCGCGTCGGCGGGAACGTCCGGGGATCGGTGCGGGATCGGCAACGACCCGCCGAGCGTGGCGAACACCGCCCGATGCTAGCGCACAGCCGTCCGGGGCCCGCGCCCGGCCGTAGCGTTCTGCGCCCCGATCGGCGTCGCGTCGGTCGCCAGAATCACGCTCGCTTTACATCGGCCTTACACACGCCGCCCGGAGCCCCGGAGGTCGTGGGTATCCTTCCGGCGATGAAGACGATCCTCATCGTCGACGACGAGCGGAACATCGTGGACCTCCTGCGGCTCTATTTCGAGAAGGAGGGCTACGCCGTCATCAGCGCGCCCGACGGCGAACAGGGACTCGCCCTGCACGCCCGACACGACCCCGACCTGATCGTCCTCGACCTCATGCTCCCCAGGATCGACGGTTTCGAGGTCTGCCGCGAGCTTCGCCGACGGGGCGACACGCCGGTCCTCATCCTCACTGCCCGGGACGACGACGTCGATGCGATCGTGGGACTCGAACTGGGCGCCGACGACTACGTCACGAAGCCGTTCAATCCGCGGGCGCTCGTGGCCAGGGTCAAGGCGATCCTCCGCCGGACGGATGTCATGTCGCGCGGTGGCCGGCCGATGGAAGTCGGCCCGCTCCGGATCGACCCACGGCGGCGCGAGGCGACGGTCGGGGAACGACGACTCGAGCTGCGGGCCCGCGAGTTCGACCTCCTCGCGGCACTCGCGCGCGACCCGGGGGTGGTCCTGACCAGGGACGGCTTGCTGGAGGACGTGTGGGGCACGGACTTCCCGGGCGAGACCCGCACGATCGACGTCCACGTGGCCGAGGTGCGCAAGAAGCTCGGGCCGGACGGTCCACCGATCGAGACGGTCCGCGGCGTGGGCTACCGGCTCGTCCCGCCCCCGCGCGAGCCCGTCCGACCCACCGCGTCCGGGGCGTCGGGCCCGGACGGCTTCGAGCCCGGTGCCGGGAGTGGGTCCGCGTCCGGCGAGGACCACCACGTCCCGGCCGACTTCACCGGCTGACGGCGATGCCCCGCGGGCTCACCGCCCGGATCGCCCTCGCGTTCGTCGGCGTGGCCGTCGTCACGTGGCTGGCCATCGGCGGCACCCTGTTCATCATCCTGCGTGGGCTCCACGCCCAGACGACCGGCGGCCGGCTCGAGGACCAGGCGACCGCGCTCGCGGTCCAGGCTCGCCAGGCGGTCAACGCCGGCGACGCCGCCTCGGTCCTGTCGACGATCCGGTCGTCGCTCCAGGACGCCGATCTGCTCGCGTACATCGTGACGGTCGACGGTCGGGTCGTCGGCCTGGACGCGGCACCGGCCGTGCCCTCGGGCACGTTCGTCGTCGACCCGGGTGGCCGCTCGGCGACCAACCACGGCACGGCGACGCTGCCCGACGGGCGAACGGTCGCGTATGGCGCGATCGTCCTGCGTCCGAACGCCGCGGCCGGCGTGAAGTCGCTCGTGATCGCCACGACGGATCGGTCCGGCCGTGACGCGCTCGCGGACCTCATCGCCGCCCTGCCCGCGGTCGTCTTCGTCACGCTCCTCGTGGGCGGCCCGCTGGCCTGGGTCGTGGCGCGCTCCGTGGGCGCGCCACTGCGGCGCCTGGCGACCGCGACCGCGCACGTTCCAAGCGCGCCGGTCCTGCCCCTCCCCATCGAGGGTCCGTCCGAGGTCCGCGAGCTGACGCGCCGATTCAACGCGATGACCCTCGCCGTGACCGAGACGCGCGCCCGGGAGACCGAACTACTTGCGAACCTCCGCCACGACCTGCGGACTCCGATCACGGTGATCACCGGCTTCTCCGACGCGCTCGCCGACGGGACGGCCACCGGCGAGGACGCCGGGCGAGCTGCCCGGGCGATCGCCGAGGAGGCGGCCCGGCTCGAGCGCCTGGTCGGCGAGCTGGGTGCGATGGAGCGGCTCCGGAGCGGGGCGGCAGGCCTGCGACCCGAGCGGATCGACGCCCGGGCCGCGCTCCAGGAGACGGTCGACCGGTTCGGACCGGGCGTGGCCGGAGCTGGCGTCGAGGTGGTCGTCGTGGGCGAGGCGGCCAGCGGCACGGCGGACCTCGTGTTCGCCGCCGACCGGCTCGCGGTCGACCGGATGCTCGGCAACCTCGTGGCGAACGCGCTGGCGGTCGCGCCGCGGCCGGGCGGCCACGTCTGGCTCGACGCGCGGCCCATCGCGCCGGTCGCGACGGGCGACCAGGGCGACGTCGCGCTGTCCGTGACGGACGATGGCCCCGGCTTCCCGCCCGGCGCCACCGAGCGTGCCTTCGAGCGCTTCTACCGGGGCGACCCGTCGCGCGCGGGCTCGGGCAGCGGCCTGGGCCTGGCGATCGTGCGCGAGCTCGCCGAAGCGCACGGGGGTCGCGCCGTCGCCGAGCAGGTCGCGCCGCACGGGGCACGCGTGAGCATCGTCATGCCGAGGGTCCCCCGGCTGTCGGCCTGAGGGTCAGGACCGAGCGGTATCCGGCCGGGGAGGGACGACGACCACCGGTGCGGCGAGCGGCGCGCCGGCCCCACGGCGGAACGCGTCGTCACCCAGCACGATCCCGACGGCGACGGCAGCCACGAGCACGACGATCCCGGCGATCTGCAGTCCGGCGGTCGGCCGCCAGCCGACCCGGCGACCGTCCGCGCTCTGCCAGCCCGACGCGAGCGTCGGCGCGTCCGACGGGAGGAGGATCAGCCCCAGCCACAACCCGCCGACGAGCCCGCCGACGTGGGCGGCGTTGTCGATCCCGATGACCCCGCCCAGGCCGAAGCCGATCGCCAGGTTGAGGAGGATGAGCATGCCGACCTGGGACATGATCTGGCGCTCTCGCCGGGCCAGGATCGGATGGTGGACGCGCGACGCGATGAGGAGCACGCCGAACAGGCCGAAGATCGCGCCCGAGGCGCCGACGGCGAACGGGTACGGCGGACTGAACACGAAGCTCGCGACCGAGCCGGTGACCGCGCACGCCACGTACATGACGAGCATCCGCTGCCAGCCGTAGATCGCCTCGACGGCCGGGCCGACGAGGTACAGCGCGTACATGTTGAACCCGAGGTGGAGGAAGAACTCGAGCTGGTCGGGGCTGTGGACGAGGGTCACCGTGACGAGCCGCCACAGCTCACCCGCGGCGATGCCCTCCTTGGTCAGCGCGAGGATGGGATAGAGCGGGCCGAAGTCGGTGATCGAGCCACCTCGCCCGAACGAAAGCCCGGCCCACGCGCTGAACGACACGATCGACGTCACGGCGATGATCGCCAGGGTCAGGTTCGACTGCCCGCCGCCGCGGCTGCGCCGGAACTGGCGGGCCGCTCCGCGCTGGTCGCCCGTCTCCTTGGCCAGCCAGCCGAGGCGCGATGCGATCTCCGCCTTGTCGGCGGCGGGCGCCCGTCGATCGGCCTCGCGGTACGCCTTGATCGCGCCGGTCAGGTCGCCGTCGCGGACCCGTGCCGCGGCGATCTGGCGCCAGGCGAGGTACGTGCTCGGGGTCTCCGGCAGGGCCAGGACCTGCGCCCAGACCTGGACGGCATCGTCCTCGCGGTCCATCCGGTAGAGGGCATTGCCGAGGCCGTAGTAGGCACCGGCCGTGACCACCGGGTCGTCGAAGCCGATCACCCGACGGTAGTGGTTCGCCGCCGCCTCGTGCTCACCGGCCCCCAGGAGCTCGTCGCCTCGGGCCAGGACCGCCAGGGCGGTCGGCCGGTCGAGCGGGCCCGGCAGATTCGGATCGCTGGTCATGGGGGCCGACTCTACTAGACTGGAACCCGATGTGCGGTCGGTTCACCCAGCAGCGTTCGGACCACGAGCTGGCCGAGTACTTCGAGGCCGAGCAGCTCGTCGACGACCCGGGCGGACGGTTCAACGTCGCTCCGACCGATCCGGTCTCGATCGTCGTGGAGAAGGACGAGCGCCGGGCGATCACGGCCTATCGCTGGGGGCTGGTGCCGTTCTGGGCCAAGGACCGCACGATCGGCCAGAAGATGATCAATGCCCGGGCCGAGACCCTGGCGTCCAACAACGCGTTCAAGGACTCCTTCGCCCACCGACGCTGCCTCGTCCCGGCCGACGGGTTCTATGAATGGCGGAAGGACCCGGGACGACGACAGCCGTTCGTCATCCACCGTCTCGACGGAGCGCCGTTCGCGTTCGCCGGCCTGTGGGCCGGCTGGAAGGACAGGGAGACCGGCGAGATCCTGCGGACGATGACGATCGTCACGACCAGCGCGAACGAGCTCATGGCGCCGATCCACGACCGGATGCCGGTCGTGCTCGCACCCGACGCGTGGGAGCGCTGGCTCGACCCCTCGCTCGAGGACGTCGCCGAGCTCCAGGGGCTGCTCGTTCCGGCCCCGGACGAAGGCCTCGAGGCCTACCCGGTCGAGCCGCTCGTGAACAACGTCCGCAACAACGGGCCCGAGCTCATCGTGCCGCTCTCGTCGTCCCGGGCCGGCGCGGTCGCCGGCGTCGATCCGGCCACGCCCGGGCTGTTCGACGCGCTCGACATGCCGGAGCGCAGGTAGCCTCAGGGAGCGCTACGGAGCCGTCGGCTCCCAGCCCGCGCTCCCGAGCGCTGCGCGGAACGCCGCGGCCGGCGCAGCGCCACCGTCCAGGCCGGCCGCATACCGGCCGACGAGCCCGGCGAACTGGCCCTCGGGGTCGTCGGCCGGCGAGAGCAACGACGTGATGTCGTCGACGGGGACCCCGGCCAAGGCCGCGGTCTCGGCCTCGGTGGCGTCGATGAGGATGAGGTGCGCACCGGAGTACGCGGCGCTCTCGACGGCCACCGCGAGCGTGGCGGCGCTCAGCGGCTGGGCGACGATGAGGACCGCGAACGATGTGAGGTAGCGCAGGGCGAGGTCGAGGTCCTCCGGGGCGAGCGCGGACACGGGCGCCGGGGCGCCGACGTCGTCCACCGCGTCGGGTCCCGGATCGACGCCGGGTCCGGTAGCGTCGAACGTCGCGCCGTCGGTCGGGTCGGCCGCATCGTCGTCGACAGCGCCGGCCGAGACCGCCGCCGGGCCCACGACGGTGATCGTCCCGGCGTCCCGCAGGAGCGCCACGTGGCCGATCCCGTCCCGGGTCAGGGTGAGCAGGATCTCGTCCCCGGCCGGGTCGTCGCCGACCTTGCCCGCCAGCTGGACGGTCGCGCCCGCGGCCGTGCAGGCCCGGGCGACCGCCGCTGCGGACCCACCGGCATGCGATGGCGCACCCACGCCCGCGGGGCGCAGGATCGGGTCACCCACGACGACGATCACCGGACGAGCGTAGCCGGGTCGGGACGTCGGCGCCATCCGGGCCCGGCCGGCGGGACCGACCTAGGGGGCCTCGCTCTCCCCGCCGCCGTGGCTGCTCCCGCCGCCGCCGTCATCGATCTCGGGGGTCTCGGTCGGCTCGGGCTTCTCCGTGTGACCGGGTCGATCCGTGGGATCGGGGGTCTCGGTCGCATGGGGCTTCTGCGTCTGGGTCGGCTTGGCCGTCTCGGTCGGCTCGGCCGTCTCGGTCGGCTCGGTCGGCTCGGCCGTCTCGGTCGGCTCGGCCGGCTCGGTCGGTTCGGCCGTCTCGGCGTGCTGCGGTGGCGGGTTCACGACCGGAAGCGTCGGCGACGGCGAGCTGACCGTCGGGAAGAGCACGTTGATCGCCCCGACCGTGGTCACGGCGCCGACGGAGCCCACCGCCACGATGAGGAGGAGCACGAACGCCATGGCCTGGGCACGCACCGCGACCGGTCGGCCACCGGTCCAGGCGACGTGCCAGGTGTCGCGCAGCGCGGCGATCATCGCCCCGAGGCGGCCCTGCCGGGCGGCCAGTCCGGCCACGCCCATCGGCGCGGGCAGCGGCTCGTCGGCGATCGCCGCGAGGACGCGGTCCGTGAACCCGTCCGACGGGCGGATGGGACCCCCGTCGAGTCTCTCGAGCTCGCGGGCCATCCACAGCAGGTCGGCCGACCCGAGCGGATCCGCCTCATCGCCGAGCTCGGACGGATGGAACGGGCGATGGCTCATCGGAGGGCTTCCGCGGCGAGGCTGTCACGCAGCCGGCCGAGGCCCCGGCGGAGGTGCGTCTTGACGGTGCCGAGCGGGCGACCGGAGACGGACGCGATCTCCGACAGCGACAGGTCGCCGAAGAACCGCAGGGCGACGACCTCGCGGTACGGCTCCTCGAGCCCGGCGACGGCCGAGCGGACGGCGACCTCGCGTTCGCCGCGAACGGCGATCGCGGCCGGGTCCTGGCCACCTGCGGCGTCCAGGGCTCCCGCCGCGAAGGCGGCCCGGGAGGCCCGGTCCGCGGGGGTCCGGGTGAACGCGTCCGTGTCGGACTCCACGGTCAGCGGGTCGATCCGGGTCACGGGTCGGCGCCGGCTTGCCTGGCGAAGGGCGACGCGGATGGCGATACGGGACATCCACGCCCCGAAGGTGCCCTCGCCGCGCCATGTGTCGAGCGACCGGAAGGCGGTCACGAACGACTCCTGGGCCGCATCCTCGGCATCGCGGAGGTCGCCGAGGACCCGCAGGCAGGCTCGGACGACGGACGTCGACTCGCGCTCGACGAGGACCCGGAACGCATCTCGATCGCCGCGCAGCACGGCGTCGACCACGGTCCGGGCCTCGGTGTCGTCCAAGACGGCCGACGAGCGAGCGAGCTGGGCGGCAGGTTCGATGGCTGCGTCTCCGTCCTGGAGGGCTTCACCCGGGACGGTGCCCGGGTGGCCTGGCCATCATGCGGAAGGTGGAGCCCGTCCACATCATGCCTTTCGTCACGTTCGTCGAGGCGGATGGGGCCAGCCGAGTACCGTTCGGCCCGGTCAGTCGTCGCCGCCGCCCTGGCTGTTGTCGTCGCCGGGCTCGGGCGTCGCGTCGTGACCGCCCTGATTCCCCGCCTGGTGCTGGTGGTCGCCCTGCTCGTCGCCGGACGCACCGTCTTCCGTGTCGTTGTCGTCGCCATCGTCTTCGTTCGGTTCGGTCGTCGCCTTCGGGGCGTGGGTCTTCTCGGGCTTCTCGGTGGGCTCGGACGTCTCGGTCGTTTCCGACGTCTCGCTCGTTTCCGACGTCTCCGTCGTCTCGGAGGTCTCCGAGGTCTCGGTCGTCACGAACGTGTCGGTCGTCGAGGTCGTCTCGGTGGTCTCGTTGTTGACCAGGACGGGGTTGGCCGGCGACGCCGGCCGGGAGAGCGCGTCGGCGCCGATGACGGCGCTCGCGACCAGGAAGGCCGCGACGAGGATGCCACCGGCGGCGCGGGTCAGGCGGGTTCGGTCCATCGAGGTGGTGTCTCCTGGGTCGGCACCGGTCGATCGACCGGCTTCTTCCCCGCTTGAGACGGGCCCGCCCCGAAAGGTTTCAGGCCGGCGCGGTCGCCTCGTCGCGGACGACCTCGACCGGCCCCACGTCCGCGCCCTCGACTTCCGCGGCCACCCGCTCGGCGTCCCCGACGAGGACGATCCCGGCACGCTCGAGATGAAGGTGTGCCCGTGCGGCGGTGCGCACATCGTCCGCGCTGACCGCCTCGATGCCGTCCCGGTAGCGGGCCAGCTCGTCGTCGGGCAGCCCGTGGACCACGAGGCCGGCGATGGATCCAACGACGGGTCCGGGCGTCTCGAACCGGAGCGGGAACACGCCGATGAGGAAGTCGCGCGCGGCGCGCAGCTCGGCGTCCGTCACGGTCTCGTCGCGCATCCGCTCGAGCTCCTTGAGCATCTCGCGGATGGCCGGCACCGTGACCTCCGTGTTGACGGCCGCCCGGGCCGCGAATGGACCGGCCGCCCGACGCAGGTCGAACCCGGCACTGGCGCCGTACGTGTACCCCTTGTCCTCGCGCAGGTTCCGGTTCAGTCGGGAGTTGAACAATCCGCCCAGGATCGTCGTCATGACCGATACGGCGTGGTAGTCCGGGATCCGCCGGGGCAGTCCCGGATGGCCGATCCGGATCTCGGTCTGGACCGATCCCGGCCGGTCGACGAGCCGGACAAGGCGCTTGTCGAGGGCCGGCCGGTCCATGATCGCCGTCTGGCGGCGCGCGCCGGGTGAGGTGGTCCAGCGGCCGAACAGCCGCTCCGCAAGTGCCGGGATGTCGAGGCCGGCGAGGTCGCCGCCCACGACGAGGGTGGTCATGGCCGGGTCCATGCCGCGCTGCCAGGCGGCCCGGAGCATGGCCGCGTCGAGGGGCCGGACGGTGGGCTCCAGGCCGCCGGCCGGCCGGTGGTACGGCGAATCGGACGTGTAGATCGTCTCGACGAACGCCTCTTCCGCGCGCCGCCGCGGATCGGCGCGAGCCTGGAGCAGGTCGTTGAGCCGCTCGTCACGAAGGCGCTCCACCTCCGGATCCGGGAAGGTGGGCCGGCCGACCATCTCGGCCAGCAGCTCCATGGCCGCCTCGAGACGTGCGCCGGGGACCTCCACGCCGGCGGACATGGAGTCCCAGCTCGTCTCCGCGTGGAGCGAGGCTCCGAGCCGCTCGGACGCCTCGACCAGGGCGATCGCGTCGTAGTTCTCGGTCCCTTCGGACAACGCGCGCGCGGCCAGGACGGTCGACCCCGCGACCTCCGCCGGTTCGTCCACCGCCCCGTTGCGCAGGACGAGCGTCGCGGTGACGAGGGGGCGGCCGGCGAGCGGCACCGTGATGACCGTCAGCCCATTGAGGAGCCGGTCGCGAACGAACGCCGGGAAGGTGTACGAGCGCGGGTGGCCCGGGGTCGGACGCTCGGCGACGACGATGTCGGTCACCCGCCGGCCCCGCCCGTCTCGGCCGCTTCGCCCGCGCCCGGGTCCGATCCGTCGGCGCCTTCGTCGTCCGTCGCGCCGGTCGCCCCGGCGATGGGCAGATAGGTGACGACGGCCCGGTTGTCCGGTCGGAACACTTCGGCCGCAGCCGCGCGGATCGCCTCGGGAGTCACGGCCAGGTAACGCTCGAGCATCCGGTCGATGAGCCCCGGGTCGTCGAACAGTGTCGCGTACATCGAGAGACGGTCGGCCCGCTCCTCGACTCGCTGGAGCGCACCCAGTTCGTCGGTCTCCACGAGCGCGCGGGCACGGGCCATCTCGTCGTCCGTGACGAGCTCCCGGCCGATCCTGTCGAGCTCCTCGTTGAGGGCCGCCTCGACCCGCTCGATCGGGATGCCCGGGCGGGCCGTGGCCCAGCCGGCCGACAGCGACGCACCGCCCGTGAAGCCGAGCGTGAACAGGACCACGTCCTGGGCGATCCGGTCGTGTCGGACGAGGCGGGTGTGGAGCCGGCTGCCCTTGCCGCCGGCGAGGATCTGCGACGCGACCTCGAGCGCATCGAGACGCACATCGCCGAAGACGGGCGCCCGGAACGCGATGTAGACGCGCGGCAGCGGGACCGCGGCCTCCACGGTCGCCCGGCGCTCCCCGCCGAGCGTGAGATCGAGGCTCAGGTCGCCGAGGGGCGGGATCGCCGGGTTCGGCGGGATGTTCCCGAAATAGCGCCGCACCCAGCCGCGCGCCTCGGCCGGATCGACGTCGCCGACCAGCGACAGCACCGCGTTGTTCGGCGCGTAGTAGGTCCGGAAGAACGCCTTGATGTCGTCGAGCGACGCCGCGTCGAGATCCTCCATCGACCCGATGGTGGTGTGGTGGTACGGATGGTCCTCGGGGAACAGCAGCTCGCTGAGCTTCTCGTTCCAGTCGCCGTACGGCCGGTTGTCGTACGACCAGCGCTTCTCGTTCTTGACGACCTCACGCTGGTTGTCGAGGTTCTCCTGGCTCAGGGCGTCGAGGAGGGTCCCCATCCGGTCCGCCTCCAGCCACAGCGCGAGCTCGAGCTGGTGGGACGGCATCGTCTCGAAGTAGTTCGTCCGGTCGAGCCAGGTCGTGCCGTTCATCGTGCCGCCCGCGCCCTGCACGAGCGCGATGTGCTCGGCCTTCTTGACGTGGGCGCTGCCCTGGAACATGACGTGCTCGAACAGGTGCGCGAACCCGGTCTTGCCCTTGACCTCGTGCTTGCTCCCCACGCCGTACCAGACGTTGACCGCCACGACCGGGGCCAGGTGGTCCTCGGCGATGATCAGGCGGAGGCCGTTCGGCAGGCGCTCATCGGTGAATTCGACATGGGGCGTCGCGGGAGGCATGGCGGCGATTGTAGCCGCGCGCGCCCCCGACGCGGACGCTTGACACCGAAGTGGCTCAACGTTAGATTGTTATCTAACACACGTTAGGAGAAGACGCGCACCGATGGCCCGCACCAGCCCGCCCCGTCCGACCCGAGTCGGCCGCCCGATCGCGCGCCCGGCGCCGGTCGTCCGTGACTTCAGGAGCGGTGGCGCCGGGTACCGGATCGAGTGGGACGTCCGGTCGGTCTACGACTTCGTGTTCAGCCTTTCGGACGACGCCGGTTCCACGGACGACATGCCGCCGGCCGACCGGCGCTGGCTGGCCGAGGCCCGCGCGACCCTGCCGGAACCGGTCCGCTCGGACCGACAGGAACTCCTGGCCAGCGAGCTCTGCATCCAGATCGCGGAGGTCATCGTCGAACGGCCCGAGATCGGCACCCCGGCCGCGTTCGTGGCCGCCCTGCGGGCGATGGAACCGCGGGAGGCGATCAGGGCCATCGCCTCGAGCCTGTTCCGGGATCCGGCCTCGGCCGCCCTGGCCGACCGGGCCATCGACGGCGACCGGGCCGCGGTCGACCAGGTGATCGCCGACGCGCCCGAATACCACCGTGCTGCGGCCGCGGAGATCCTGCGCGACCCGACGGGCATCGTCACGCGGCTCATCGGCGTCCTCGACGCCTGGCAGGCGCCCTTCGCCCAGATCGAACCGCGGGTGATGGCGATGCTCCAACGGGATGTCGACGAGCGAGCCGACGACGCCCGGACCCTCGCACCGGGCGATCTCATCGAGAAGACGACCGGCGGGCTTCGATTCATCCCGGAACCGGGCGTCGAGCGGGTCGTCCTCGCGCCGAGTTATTTCGCCCGGCCCTACAACTTCCTGTTCAGCAAGGACGGTTGGCGCCTGTACGGCTACCCCATCGCCGACAGCGCCCTCGATTCCGGCGACCCGCTCGAACCACCCCCGGCGGTCGTCCGTCTGCATCGCGCGCTGGGCGACCCGTCGCGCCTGCGGGTGTTGCGCCTGCTCGCCGACGGCGACCGCTACCTGACCGAGATCGCGACCGCGCTCGAACTGTCCAAGCCGACCGTCAAGCACCACATGGCCCAGCTGCGGGCGGCCGGCCTGGTCACCCTCACCGAGGCGGGATCACTGACCTACTACAGCCTCCGCCGCGACCGCCTTGACGAGGTCGGCGTCGACCTGCGGCGGTTCATCACCGACTGACGACCCGGGATCGGCCGCGGTCTGCCCAGGCCGCGGCCACCGTTCCGCCCGCGTGTTAGACGGGCGTGAAACACAAGAACGATAACGATAGCAAGGAGGAGACGGCATGAACCCGCATGAAGTGCTCATCGATGCGCTCGCCCAGGCTCGTCTCGAGGCGTTCCACCTCTCGGAGCGCCACCTCCGGCGAGATGCTCCGTCCTGGGCGACACGCGCCCGGGTCGGCGCGCCAGCCTGGGAAGCGGCCGCCCCGATCGTCGCATCGGGCCCGTCGCTCCGGGTCCGGTTCGGTCGCGGCCTGCTCGCGCTCGGTGCCGCGATCGCCGGGGAGGACGAGCCGGATCCGGCGCGCCGCGCGGCCTGAACCGGTCGATCGCGCTCGGACCGACACCGTCCCGCCTGCGAGCGAGGCGCCGATCCCCGGACGCCGTAGACTCGGGGGTGATGACACACGACGCCCGGCACTGACCGGATGACCGATCGCCGATCGCGCCTGGCAGGCGCGATCCTCGGAGCGCTCGGCGGGACCATCGCCGGCGCGTTCGCCCCCATCGCAGCGGCGGCCCACCAGCTCACCGAGCGATACGAATCGCCGCTGCCGCTCGCGGCCTACGTCCTGGGCGCGGCGACGGCCGTCGCCCTGTCGTTCGGGTTCGTGGTCGTCCGCTCGAGCCGGAGCAGCCGGGTGTCCGAGCCCGACGCGATGCGATCGCTGCTCGTCCCGGGCGCCGTGCGGGCGGGGCTCCGGGTCGTCGGGCTCGTCGGTTGGCTGTGGGTCGTCGTCCAGGGTGTCACCGGCGCCTTCGGCGACGCGGCCGACGCGCCGTCGCTCATCCTGTGGGTCTACGGCTGGGTCGGGCTGTCCCTGGTCTCGGCCCTCGTCGGTCCGGCATGGCACTGGATCGACCCGTTCAGCACGATCTTCGACCTGCTCGCCGGGCTCGGCCGGCGGCTGCGCCTGGGCGGACCGGCCACCATCCCCTACCCCGCGGTCCTGCGCTCCTGGCCCGCGGTCGCCGGGTACGCGACGTTCGTGTGGCTCGAGCTCGTCATCGAGGGAGCCCGGGCGGGGCGGTTGCTGTCGGCGCTGCTCGTCCTGTACACGCTCTGGACGCTGGCGATGATGGCCCAGTACGGCCGCGACACGTGGCGGGCCCGCGGGGAGACGTTCTCGGTCTGGTTCGGGACGCTGGGCCGGCTGGCACCACTGGTCCTCGACGAGGCGTCCGGCCCGGAAGGCCGGCTCCACGTGCGTCGCTTCGGTGCGGCACTCGCGGCCGGGCCATGGACGGCGGACCTCGTCGTCCTCGTCGCGATCGCGACCGGCGGCATCCTGTACGACGGCCTGTCCCAGACCGTCGTCTTCCTCGACCTGTTCGGCGTACCCGCGGTCATCGGCGCGACAGCCCTGCTCCTCGGCTGGCTCGCGCTCGTGGCCGGGCTCGCGCTGATCGTGGGCCGGTATGTCGGGCTGCCCGCCCTGGGAGCGGGCCTCCTGCCGATCGCCGTGGGCTACCTCATCGCCCACTACCTGACGTACCTCCTGTTCGACGGCCAGCGGATCGTCGCCCTGGTCAACGACCCGTTGAACCGCGGCGCGTTGTTCCTCGGCATCGACGAGTTCCAGCCGGCCCAGTCGTGGCTGCCGGCCGCCGTGGCGTGGGGGATCCAGCTCGGCGCGGTCGTCGGCGGGCACATCGTCGGGGCGTGGGCCGGCCACCGGGCGGCCGTCGACGCCGCGACCCGGGCCGGGACTTCCACGGCAGCGGAGACGACTCGCGCGATCCGGCTCCGGCAGCTGCCGCTGGCCGCGCTCATGGTCGGCCTGACGAGCCTCACCCTCTGGTCGCTCGGACAGGTCATCGTCGAACACAGTTAAGCGGTCGAGCGAGGCGACGGCCGCCCGACCGCGGCCGCAGCGCGGCGGACACGCGGCGCCTGCGGGGTGGCGCGCCGGGCCGTGCGGGCGGGCTCAGGCGGGCGTCGCCACCAGCCCCTGCGGCGTGGCGTCCGGCACCCACTCCGCGAGCGAGCGGACCTCGGACAGCCGGGCGGCGATCGCCGGATCGAGCGCCTCAGCGGCCGCGACCGCCGTTTCGATCGCGGTCAGGCAGAGGATCCCCTCCGCGGTCGCCGCGAGGCGTATCTCGGCCGCGTCGCGGACCGCGCCGGACTGGGGGGTCGGGGTGTTGACGACGAGCCGGACCTCGCCGGAGCCGATGAGCGCGAAGATCGACTCACCCTCGGCGCCCACGGGCGCCCCGGCCTTGGCCACCAGGCGGCTCTCGAACCCGGCCTGGGCGAGCGCCGCGGCCGTCCCGGCGGTCGCCGCGAACCGGTACCCGGCCAGGGACAGGGCACGGGCGAGGCGTGGCAGCTCGTGCTTGTCCCGGTCCGCGATCGAGAGCAGTGCGAGCTCGCCGGATGCCCCCGGACGGGGCGGGACCAGGGCCGCGCCAAGGAGGGCCTTGGCCAGGGCCACGAGCGGATCCACCGCCAGCCCGATGACCTCGCCCGTGGACTGCATCCCCGGCCCGAGGGACGGGTCGACCCCGCGCAGCTTCGCGGTCGAGAATGCCGGCGCCTTCACGGCCACGAACGGCGGCGCCGGGAGCAGCCCGTTCGCCCAACCGAGCTCCGAGAGGGTCGCCCCGAGCGCGATCCGGACCGCCAGCTCGACCATCGGCACGCCGGTCACCTTGGACAGGAACGGGACCGTCCGCGAGGCCCGCGGGTTGACCTCGATGAGGTAGACGCCGTCCTCGCGGACGATGAACTGGGCGTTGACGAGGCCGCGCACGCCGAGCGCCCGCACGACCCGCTCCATCGCGCTGACGATGAGCTCCTGGTCCCAGGCGCTCACGGTCTGGGGCGGGAACATGCCGACCGAGTCGCCGGAGTGGACACCGGCCCGCTCGACGTGCTCCAGGAGGCCGGGGATGAGGACGTCGCGCCCGTCGCTGACCGCGTCGACGTCGACCTCCACGCCTTCGAGGTAGCGGTCGATGCGGACGGGCCGATCCGGGTCGACGACCGTGGCCGCCGCCAGTTGACGAGCGAGGTCGCCGGGCGAGTAGCAGAAGTCGATGGCCAGGCCGCCGATGACGAACGATGGGCGGACGATGACCGGATAGCCGATCCGGTCGGCGAGCGTGAGCGCCTCCTCGACGCTGTGGGCCATCCCGCCTTCGGGCTGGGGGATGCCGAGCCGGTCGAGCAGCGCGGCGAAGCGCGTCCGGTCCTCGGCCTGGTCGATCGCTTCGAGGTCCGCGCCCAGGAGCGGCACGCCGCCGGCAGCCAGGGGCGCGGCGAGGTTGAGCGGCGTCTGGCCGCCGAACTGGACGAGCGCGGGGAGGAGGCCGTGGCCCGCGGCGTCGGGACCGTCTGCTTCACCCGTGCCCGCACCCATCTCGCCCGGCGACTCGGCATCGATGACGCTGCGCACGCTCTCGGGATCGAGCGGCTCGAAGTACAGCCGGGTCGAGGCGTCGAAGTCGGTCGACACGGTCTCCGGGTTGGAGTTGATCATGACCGCGCTCCAGCCGAGCTTGCGGAGCGTGTCGGCGGCCTGGACCGCGCAATAATCGAACTCGATCCCCTGGCCGATCCGGACCGGTCCCGAGCCGATGACGAGGGCGGCCGGCCGGCGGACGGGCGGCGCCTCCGGGGCCGAGCCGGACGCGGCATAGGTCGCGTAGAAATACGGCGTCTCGGCCGCGAACTCCGCCGCGCACGTGTCGACCATGGCGTAGCCGGCCACGAGGCCCGTCGCGACCCGCGCCGTCCGGATGTCGTCGGTCGGGACGCCGGCAAGACCGGCCAGCTCGCGGTCGCCGAAGCCGGCCCGCTTGGCCGTGGCGAGGAGGACCATGGCGTCGGTGTCCGCCGCCTCGGCGATCCGGGGACCGGCCGCCGCGACGTCCGCTTCGAGCGCGACGTTGCGGCCCATCTCCGCGACGAACCACGAGGCGATGCCGGTCGCCGTTTCCACGTCGCGCTCCGGGACACCGCGCCGGAGCAGGGCGAGGATCCGCCACAGGCGCGAATCGGATGGGGCGAGGAACCGGCGCAGGACGATCGGCGCGGCGCTCCGCTCGGCCAGCCGGGTCGACTCGCACGTCTGCCCGTCGACGTCGAGCCAGGCGATCGGGGTCGCGAGGGCGGCGTCCGCGCCGTCCGGGTCGTCCGGATCCACGGCCAGCACGGCCGCCAGGTAGTCGATCGTCGGCCGCCACTCCGGATCCTCGGCCAGCGGCCCGGCGCCGGCCTGCTCCAGGCCCCGGAGCGCCTTGTTCAGCGCCGCCCCGAACGTGCGGTCGATCGCCATGACCTCGCCGGTCGCCTTCATCTGGCTGCCCAGGCTCCGGTCGGCGGTCGGGAACTTGTCGAACGGGAAGCGCGGCAGCTTCACGACGACGTAGTCGAGGGCCGGCTCGAACGCGGCCACCGTCGTCCCGGTCACGACGTTCGGGATCTCGGCGAGCCGGCGACCGATGGCGATCTGGGCGGCGACCCGGGCGATCGGGTAGCCCGTGGCCTTCGAGGCGAGCGCCGAAGATCGGCTGACCCGCGGGTTCACCTCGATCACCGCGTAGTCGGTCGAGTCCGGCGAGAGCGCGAACTGGACGTTGCAGCCGCCCTCCACGCCCAGGGCCCGGATGATCGCGAGGGCCGCGCTCCGCAGGCGTTGGTGGACTCCGTCGGTCAGGGTCTGGACCGGGGCGACGACGATCGAATCGCCGGTGTGGATGCCGAGTGGATCCACGTTCTCCATCGAGCACACGGCGATGCACGTGTCGTCGGCGTCGCGCATGACCTCGTACTCGATCTCCTGCCAGCCCACGAGGCAGCGCTCGACCATGACCTGACCGATCGGGCTCGCGCGCAGCCCGGACCGGACCCGCTCGCGGTACTCGGCCTCCGTGCCCACGATGCCGCCGCCGGTCCCGCCGAGAGTGAACGCCGGGCGCACGATCGCCGGGAGGCCGATCTCGGCCAGGGCGCGATCCGCGGACGCCGTCCGGTCCTCGGACGAGGCGCCCTCGACGATCGCCGACGGCGCGTACGGCTGCCCGAGCCGGTCGAGCAGGTCGCGGAAGCGCTCCCGATCCTCGGCCATCTCGATCGCCTCGAGCGGCGTGCCGAGGAGCCTGATCGGATGGCGCTCGAAGACCCCGGCCTTGGCGAGCGCGACGGTCAGGTTGAGCGCGGTCTGGCCGCCCAGGCCGGCGAGCAGGCCGTTCGGTCGCTCCTTCGCGATGACCGCCTCCACCGCCTCGACCGTGAGTGGTTCGAGGTAGATCGCGTCGGCCACGGACGGGTCGGTCATGATCGTGGCCGGGTTGCTGTTGACGAGGATCGTCCGGATCCCTTCCGCCCGGAGCGCGCGGCAGGCCTGGGTCCCGGCGTAGTCGAACTCGGCCGCCTGGCCGATGACGACCGGCCCGGAACCCAGGATGAGCACGGAGCGGGGCCGCGACACCTCGGCGCCGGTCACCAGCCCACCGCCCCGGGCCGGGCGGCCGCCGTGGCCACGAACCGGTCGAAGACCGCCAGCGCGTCCAGGGGTCCGGGTGCGCCTTCCGGGTGGTACTGGACCGTCTCGATCGGGAGCTCGCGATGGCGCAGCCCCTCGACCGAGCCGTCGTTGAGGTTGACCTGGCTGACGTGGAACCCGCCCCGCGCCGGCAGGCTGTCGCCCACGACGGTCACCTCGTGGTTCTGGGCCGTCACCTGGACGACGCCCCGGTCGACGTCCCGGACCGGGTGGTTCGCGCCGTGGTGGCCGAAGCGCAGGCGACGCGTGTCGGCCCCGGCCGCCCGGGCCACGATCTGGTGGCCGAGGCAGATCCCCAGGAGCGGCCGCCCGTCGGCGATGGCGGCCCGCGCGAGCGCGACCGGGCCGTCGAGGCGGGCCGGGTCACCGGGCCCGGGCGACAGGACGAGGCCGTCGACCCCGTCCGCCAGCGCCTCGGCAGCGCCGACCGTGTGAGGCAGGATCCGGACCCGCGCGCCGCGCCGCCGGAGCGACCGGACGATGTTCTCCTTGAGTCCGAAGTCGACGATCGCGATGAGCGGGCCGCCCTCGGACGGGTCGCCTTCCTCGCGGATGCCGGCCGGCGAGACCTGGGCGACGAAGTCCTGGTCCTCCCAGCGCGGCACGGCCCGGGCCGCCGCGACCGCCGCGTCACGATCCACCATGCCGGGTTCCGTGACGACCGCGCGAAGCGAGCCGTTCGCCCGGAGGTGCCTGGCCAGGGCTCGCGTATCGACGCCCGCGATGGCGGGGATCGACGCTCCACGCAGGAGCGACGCGAGCTGCCGGGCATCGTCGATGACCGCCGCGGTCGCGTTCGCGACGACGAGGGCCCGGAGCCATGGGCGGATGCTCTGGTCGTCGGCGGCGAGGCGACCGTAGTTGCCGATCAGCGGATAGGTCATCACGACCACCTGGCCCGCGTAGGAGGGATCCGTGCAGACCTCCTGGTAGCCGGTCTGGCTCGTGTTCACGACCAGGTCTCCGCCGGCGGTCGCACTGGCGCCGAACGCGATGCCCGGGAAGATCGCGCCGTCCTCGAGCGCCAGGAGCGCCGGCCCGAGATCGCCGATGCGCGGATCGACGATCGAGCCGGGACGCGGCTGGGGCGGGGTCATCACGACGCGCACGACCGACGGGCGGACGGAGGGAACGGATCGACCGGAGGTCTGGAACGGCGGTGCGGACCGGCGCTCAGGGCGCCGCGGGCAGCCGCGACCATCGACGGACGAGCCTCCTTTCCGGCCTCACGGGACCGGTACGCCGGCCTCACAGGACCGGCCGCCAAGGACGACCGAAAGGGTAGCATGCCGGCCCCCCGCCGGGCTCAGGTCAGGGCGCCGCCGATGGGTCGTCGCTCGCCGCGTCGCTTGCGCTGGAGCTCGGGCTCGGGCTCGGCGACTTGGTCGGCTTGGGTGTCGGCTTCGGGGTGGGCTTGGGCGTCGAGTGGGGGTTCGAGCAGACCGGCGCCGGGCCCGGCGGCCCACTGGCGACCTTCGTCGGCACAGGGGCCAGGTACTTGGTGTCCGGCGTCGTGCCCGGCGTCGTGAACATCCGCTGGCCGAGGGCCGCGATCGCCTTGAGGTCCGGGATCTGGATCGAGCCCCGCGGGTCGTAGACGGCGCTCGGATGGACCATCGGGTAGCGGATGACGGCCTGGTAGGTGTGCTTCGCACCGATCTGGTTCGCGAGCGGGGCGAGGTCCGGCAGCATCTTCGGCGGGACGTTCGTCCGGATCGTGTCGCCGATGGCCTTCAGGAACCCGATCGGGTCGTCGAGGAAGCCACCCGACACGATCCTGTTCCGGATCGCGACGATCACCTGCTGCTGCCGGGCGGCACGGGTGAAGTCGCTTTCGCCGATCGACTTGCGGATCCGGGCGTACCCCAGCGCCTGGTTCCCGTTCATGTGGTGCCGTCCGGGCCCGATGCTGTAGTGGCTGTTCTGGTAGCCGTACTCGTCGTAGTTCGCGTCGCACATCCCGTGGTCCACGTCAACGGTGATCCCGCCGATGCTGTCCACGACGTTGACGAACCCGCCGAGGTCGACCTGTGCGTAATAGTCGATCCGGATGCCGAGCAGCCGGCCGAGGGCGCCGGCCAGCACCGCCCGCCCATCGCCCTTGTAGCCCGGATAGTTCCCCGGGTGCCAGCGCACGTCCGACACGAGGCTGTTGATCTTGGGGTGGAACACTCCGCCCCTCGCCAGCGGGACGTCGACCATGTCGCGCGGGACCGAGACCATCGAGACGGTCTTGCCGACCGGGTCGAGCGAGGCCACGATCATCGTATCCGTCAGGGCGGTGTTGCGACCCACCCCGGAGTCCACCCCGATGAGCAGGATCGTGATCCGCGGCGGCCCCGGAGTCGGGCTGGCCGACGGCGAGTCGGACGGCAGGGCGGATCCACTCGGGTCCGGTTCGGGAGTGATGAGCGGGAAGGTGGGGAACGGCGCGTTGTCGTCGATGCCGTCATCGCCGATGGACGGGCCGAAGACCGCCTGGTCGGTGCGCTGGAGCTGCTGGGTCCACGCGGCGAGGCCCACCTGGGGCAGGACGACCAGGACCGCGAGGAGCACGACCGGCAGGGCATCCCGGGGCCGCAGGCGCGGGAAGCGGCCATCGACGAGCACGGCTCCCACGGCGATCACCCGCACGGCCAGCACGATGAGCTCGATGACGAGGACCATCCCGACGACGTCCGGGTCGGCGAACGTCGCCGCGACCGAGAGGATCGGGCGGGTGAGCAGGATGACGACGAGCGCGAGGAGCGCGACGACGAGCGGCACCAGGAACGGCAACGCTCGGCGCCGCCGGCCGATGGCGACCTGGCCGAGGCCGGGCACGAGCGCGGACAGCAGGGCCGCCCCGTAGCGCACCCGGCCGGGGAACGAGCGATGGATGGCAGCGGCCGCCGCGGGGGCCGGCGTCTCGTCGTCGAACGGCATCGGGGTCTTCGACTCGTGGTCGACCGGGAATGTGTCGTCGGTATCGGTCATGGGACGCGGCGCATCCTAGCAGAGCCCTGCCGACGACCCTCCGGATCCGTCAGGTGGATCAGGCCGCGTCCGGCGGTGCCGGCGCCTCCGCTCCGAATCCGAGGCGATGGGCGATCGCGGCCGCCTCGACCCGACTGTCCACCCCGAGCTTGCCCAGGATGTTCGAGACATGGACGCTGGCCGTCTTGCGGGCGATGAACAGCGCATCCGCGATCTGCTGGTTCGTCCAGCCGCCGGCGACGAGGCGGAGCACCTCGGCCTCGCGCTCGGTCAGGCCGAGACCGGCCAGGGCCGGATGTCCGTCGGCCGGCACGTCCCCGACCGCGAGCTCGATCCGGGCCAGGCGGGCCAGGGTCGCGATCTCGGCTGCCAGCGGCGCGGCCCCGGCCCGGACGGCCGTCGCGTGCGCCGACCGGAGCGCGGCGCTGACGCCCCCGCGGGCCGTGCGCGCGGCCAGGCCCGCCTCGGCCTCCCTGAACCGGGCATAGGCCGCGTCCACGGGCCGGCTGGCGGCATCGAGGGTCGCGGCGAGTCTCTGCCAGGCATCCGGCGACGCCCCACCCTGGCCGCGGGCGAGTTCCGCCGCCCCGAGCGCCGCGGAGGCCGCGAACCGGGGCGCGACCCCGGGCGCGGTCGTCAGCCGGTCGCGCGCCCACGCCTCGAGTGTGGCCAGCCGCGCCACCGCCGCCGCGACCGCAGCACCCGCGGCGGCCTCGTCATGGTGGGCGCGGGCCTGCGTCGCGGTGTCGGCTTCGGCACGGATCGCCAGCGTGAGCAGGCCCGCGACGGCCGGATCGGACAGATACCGCTCGTCGATCCGGACCCCCTCGTCGGCTGCGTCGCGGACGTCCGCCACGGACCCGTGCCACACGCCAAGCTCCGCGATCGCGGCGAGGATCGCCGGGCGGTCGTCGGTCCCGCCGCGGGCCTCATCGGCCGCGCGCGCGGCGCCGAGTCGGCGGGCGGCCTGGGCGAACCGTCCGCGGCCGGTGTCGAGCCGGGCAGCCGCGACGAGAAGCGCGATCTCGGCCCGGCCGGTCGGTCGAGCGTCGAGCCCGGCCCCGAGCGCTCGTTCCGCCTCGTCCCAGCGGCCCAGGGCCTGGAGCGCCGCGGCCTCGATCGCCCGGAGGCGGCCACCGTACGTCCGCAGGACACCCAGTCTCGTTGCGTCGGCCACACCCGACCGCGCCGAGGCGACCGCCGCCTCCGTCCGGCCGACCCGCTCTTCCAGCCCGGCCAGGGTCGTCCAGCCGAGGGCGACGCCCTCCACGTTGTCGATCTCCGCGGCGATCGTGCGCGCGGCGACCAGGTGGGCGATCCCCGCCTCGATGTCCCCGAGCATCGCGACGTCCCAGCCGAGCACGCCGAGGGCGAGTGCCTCCTCCGTGCGCGCACCGGTCGCTCGCGCTTCGTCGACTGCTGTCGCCGCGACCCCGCGAGACTGTTCGAACCGGCCGGCGGCCATGTCGAGCGCGGCACTATGGGCGTGGACCCGCGCTCGTGACGCCGTCGGCGGGCCTTCCGGGGCCAGCCGCGCGGCCTCGCTGAGGGCCGCCTCGGCGGCCTGGCGGTCGCCGGCGACCCAGAGGAACCAGCGCAGCCGTTCGACGTACAGGATGCGCCGCGTCTCATCGCTCCCGACGGGGATGGCCGCGACCGCCGCCCGGCCCAGCTCCACCGCCCGGCGCTGCTCTCCGACGAGCGAGGCCATCTCGGCGGTGCGCTGCAGGAGCGTGGCCCGGTCGCCGAGCACGAGCCGGTCGGCGTCCTCGATCCGGTCCCACAGCTCGAGCGCACGTTCATCGTGCCGGTACGCCTCGGCGAACGCGTACGCATGCTCCGCCGCGAACCCGGCTTCGACCGTGGCCTGCAGGGCGCGCGGCCAGTCGTGCGCGGCGTCCCAGTGGTAGGCGAGCTCGGCAGGGTCGGGCCGATCCGCCGACGGAGCGCCGCCGTCCACCGCGCGCGCCGCCAGGGCGGCGGCGAACCCGGCATGGAGGCGCTGCCGTTCGCCGGCGAACAGCTCGCCCAGGACGACCTCGCGGATGAGCTCGTGCCGGAATGCGTGGGCGACCGGCGGGTCCAGCGCGACGTGGGCGCGGTCGTCCGGGTCCTCCACGGCGACGAGGATCCGGCGCGCGACGGCCTCGCGCAGCGCGTCGCGGATCTCGCGGGCGGGCCGCTCGACGACAGCTGCGAGGAGGTCGTCGTCGACGATCCGGCCGGCGGCCGCGGCGGCGCGGAGCACCTCCCGGGCCGGGCCCGACAGTCCCGCCACGCGGGCCAGCAGCACGTCCCGGAGTCGTGGCGGCAGGTCGAGCGTGGTCGGGTCGTCCGCGCCGGCGTCGGGCGCGTCGGGACCGGCCGCCAGCGTGGCCTCGCGCCGGGCGTCGAGCAGCTGGTCGATGAAGAAGGGGTTGCCGTCCGTCCGCTCGAGCAGAGCGTCGACGAGGGCCTCGTCCGCGTCCCCGTCGACCGTCCGTTCGACGAGCGCCCCCACGTCGCGCCGCCCGAACGGCCCGAGCTCGATGCGCTCCACGTCGTCCATCCGCTCGAGCTCGGCGAGATGCTTGAGCAATGGCTGGCGATCGCGGATCTCATCGCTCCGGACCGTCGCCACGATGAGGATCGGGCCCTCGCGCAGCACGCGGGCGAGATAGGTCAACAGGTCGAGCGAGGAGCGGTCGGCCCACTGGAGGTCCTCGATGATGAGCACGAGAGGTGCGTGGCGGGCGACCCGCTCGAGCGCGTCGAGCACCGCCTCGAAGAGCTGGGCCCTCGCGCGGCGGCGCGAATCGAGGCCGTGGGCGTCCGTGGACCTGGGACCGTGGAGCTCCGGCACGAGCCGGGCCAGGCGTCCTCTGCCAGGGCCGAGCAGCGCCACCAGCTCGGTGGGGTCCTCGCCCCGGACGAGCTCGCGCAGCGCGGCGACGAACGGCGCGAACGGGAGTCCCCCATCGCCGATGCGCAGGCACGCGCCGGTCAGGACCCGGGCGCCCCGTGCTCGCGCGCCCCGGGCGAACTCATCGACGAGGCGGCTCTTGCCGATGCCGGCCTCGCCGCCCACCAGCACGATGGCGGGCGTGCCGGCGATGGCCCGCGCGAAGCACGCCTCGAGCCGGTCGAGCTCCACGGCCCGACCGACGAACACGGATGCCGCGGCAGCATCGACCACGCACCGATCATACCCGCCGATCCCGCCCGCTCGGTCGGGTCGGCAGGGCCTCGCTACGGAGGCCGCTCGCGGGGCGTTCGAACGACGACCGTCAGGCGGTCACGTCGGAGAGTGCGAGCGAACCGCGCAGACGGGTGCGGGCGCGGCAGAGCAGGGTCCGGGTGGCCGCCTGCGTGCGCGTCAACGCCTTGGCGATCTCGGGCCCGCGATAGCCCTCGGCGGCCATGACGACCGCCACCCGATCCGTCTCCGACAGTCCCGCAAGCGCGTCGCGGATGAGCCGGTCGCGCTCCTGCCGGAGCACCTCTTCCTCGGGCGACCCGCCGACGCGCCGGTCGTACAGAGCCGGCGCGTAGCGGTCGACGACCTGGTTGTGGCGGGCTCGACTCATGGCCAGGTTGGTGGCGACCCGATGAAGCCAGCCTCCGATGTTGTCTGGGATGCGGCCGGCGTTCACCTCACGGGTCAGCCGGAGGAACGCCTCCTGGGCGATGTCCTCCGCCGCGGACGGGTCGCGGGTGAGCGAGAGCAGATAGGGATTCAGCGCCGGACCGTGCTCGGTCCAGGCCGCCTCCACGATCCTGGTCGCAGCCATGCCGTACGGGTCCTGAAGGTGGATCGGGTCCATCGAAGCCTCGTGAGTCGCCGGGCGAGCGCCGGCTTCGACTCGACGGTGGCCCTAAGGCGGTCGGGTGCGCATCGGGCGCCAGCCCTATCTCGGAGCGACGGGCGACGCGTCGGAACGAAGGTCCTGTTCCGACCCAGGACCCTCGGTGCGGCCGGGCACCGAAAACGTGCGGCGCGCCGGTGAGGTCGGGGCTGGTCCGGGACGGACCGGGGCGGATACCGATGCTCCAGAGGTACTGGACACGGATGGGACCCCGTGGCGACCATGTGGGTCCCCCGGCGGAACCACCCAGAACCGACCGAGCCACGCACTCATCCGTTCCGGCGCACGAGGAGAACGATCATGGCTTGGGCACGCCCACGACCAGCGACGACCAGCCTCCGCTGGTCCTGCAAGCGGTGCTACACCGTCAACCCCATCGACGCGCAGTTCTGTTCGGACTGCGGCCTCGCGCCGAAGGGCGGCTCGGTCGTCGCGGTAGCGCCGTCGGTCGCCTCCGGCCTGCGGTTCTGGGCCCTGCCGATCGCGCTGAGCGCCGTGGCTGCGACCATGCTCGTCGGATTGCTCCTCCGCTGACCATGCGCCGGCTGCACCGGCGCCATCGAATTCGACGAGGCCCCCGGATCGACCGGGGGCCTCGTCATATGTTCGAACGATGGTGAGCCGGGGGGGATTCGAACCCCCAACCAATTGATTAAGAGTCAATTGCTCTGCCGTTGAGCTACCGGCCCGGGCGGATGATACCGCAGGACCGGCTCCGCTCGGCCCCGCCTCACGCGGGCGCGGCGATCTCGTCGTCGGGCTCGCCCTCGATCGTGACCCTCGGGATCCAACCGAGGAAGCGCGGCATCCACCAGTTCCAGTCGCCGAGCAGCGTCATCGACGCCGGCAGGAGCACGCTCCGGATGAGCGTCGCGTCGATGAACACCGCGACCGCCAGGCCGAGGCCGAGCTGCTGGATGAACACGAATTTGAGGGTCACGAAGACCGCGAAGACCACGACCATGATCGAGGCCGCGCTGGTGATCGTCCCGGACGTGATCGCGATGCCCTTCGCCACCGCCGCCCGCGACTCGAGACCCCTGTCGCGCGCCTCCTTGATCCTGGTGAGGATGAACAGGTGGTAATCCATCGACAGCCCGAACAGGATCGTGAAGATGAAGATGGGCACCCAGCTCTCGATGACGCCGCCGGCGGTGATGCCGAGTGGCTCGGCCAACCAACCGTCCTGGAAGACGAGCACGAGGACACCGAACGCGGCGCCGGTCGACAGCAGGTTGAGCAGGATCGCCTTGATCGGGATGACGATCGAGTGGAAGGCGACGAGCATGAGCAGGAACGACAGGCCGAGCACGAACAGGAAGATCCGCGGCGTGCCGTTGGCGTAGATGTTGGTCACGTCGAGCGAATAGGCCGCGTCGCCGCTCACGTAGGCGTGCACGTCCGGAAGGCCGCCGAAGATGGACGGCACGAGCGAGGTCCGGGCGGTCCGGACGATGTCGCGGTTGGTCTGGTCGTTCTGCGACCCGCCCATCGTGAACGACACGAGCGCGACCTGACCGTCCTTTGACGGGACGACCCGAACGGGCTCGCTGAGGCCACCGATCGCGAGGGCGTCGGTCTTGAGGCGGTCGATGGCGGCGATCGTGGCCGGGGCCTGGGCGTCGGTCACCACGATGTCGAGGGTCAGGTCGGTGCCCTGCGGCCACTTCTCGTTCTGGAGCCGGATCCCGGCGACGCCGTCGATCGAGGCCGGGAAGCCGGTGATGTCCGTGACGCCGGTCCGCAGGTGGAGGACCGGGTACGCGATCAGCAAGAGGATGGCCGTCGAGCCGACAGCGAGCGCGAGCGGTTGGCGCATGACCCAGGTCACGAGCCTGCCCCAGAAGCCGGTCCCCTCGGGCCGGGCCGCACGGTCGTCGAGCCAGGCGAGCACCGCCTTGCCGCCCGAGCGCGCGGGTCCGAAGAAGAGGCGGCCGGCGAGGCGTGGCAGCCAGGTCGCCGGGCGGCCCAGGTTCACCCGGTCGCCCACGATGGCGAGCGTGGCCGGCAGGAACGTCAGGCTGCCGATGACCGAAACGAGCACGACCCCGATCGTGCCCACGGCCATCGACGAGAAGAGCGCGATGCCGAGGGTGAACAGGCCGGCCAGCGAGATCATGACCGCCAGTCCCGAGAAGAAGACCGCTCGCCCGGCGGTGCTGCTGGCGATCTCGATGGCCATGGAGACCGGCCTGCCGGCCCGCCGCTCGGTCCGGAAGCGGGTGATCATGAACAGCGAGTAGTCGACGGCCACAGCGAGGCCGATGAGCACGATGAGCTGAACGGCGTTCGGGCTGACCGGCTGCACGAGCTGGCTGAAGATGCCCAGGATGCCGAAGGCCGCGATGAGCGAGGTGATCGCCAGGACCATCGGGACGACCGACGCCACGATCGCTCCGAAGGCGATCATGAGGATGATGAACGTGGCCGGGATCGTGAGCACGATCGAGCTGTCGAGGTCGTGCGAGATGAGGCCGTTGATGTCGTCATTGATGAAGGTCGAGTCGATCACGTGGATCGTCGTCGTGGGATGGGCGGCACGGAAGGATTCCATCAGCGGTCGGATGGGCGTCAGCAGCTGCAGGACCCGGGGCTTCTCGCCGGGGATCCGGCCGATGATCCGCACGGCCGATCCGTCCGCCGACACGAGGCCGGCCGTCGGCGGGGCAGTCAGCGGGTCGAGGAGCTGGTCGAACGTCTTCATCGTGGTCCCGTCGACATCCGCCTGAGCCGCGCCGAGGGACGTCACGAGCTCGCTCACCGTGGCCTTGAAGGCGGGATCCGTCGCGACGCCGGGAGCGCCGGCGAGGACGACGACGAAGCGCTCCGATGGGGGTTCCGAGGTGCCTCCGGCGTTGAACACGTCATAGGCCTTCTGGGCCTCGACCGTGTCCTCGTTTGGGTTGCCGCTCGCATCCAGGCTGCGGATGCCGCCCATCTGCCCGCTCAGCACGAAGATCCCGATCGTCACAACGAACCAGGCGACCGCCACCAGCCAGCGATGGCGTGCGCTCCACATGGCGACCCGGACGGTCGCGGGCTCTCGGGACGGGCGATGCGCGGGCTTCGGCGGGTCGGACGACATCGTGCGCGGATTCCTCAGGTCTAGGGCCCGGAGAGTCTACCGACAGTCCGCCGTTCGTGCGTCCCGGCCCCCGTGCCCCTGGATACGCTCAGGTCAGCCTTCGGGTTCCACGGTCGCGACGAGGCGCCTCGGGGCGGTGAGCCGCCACGCGCCGGCGAGCAGGCTGGCGAGAACACCCGTGTCGACCCGCCCCAGATCCACCGTCACCCAGCCGAATCGGCCGACGTAGGGCGAGCTCGCGAACGTCGCCGGGTCGAGGTCGATGAGCTCGGCCTGCCGGTCGGGTCGGGCCTTGATGGAGACGCGGGTGGCACCCTCGCCACCGATCGTGAAGATCTTGCCCCGGACCCGGAAGGTCAGGTCCGTCTCCCAGGTCGGGACCTCCTCGACCTCCGGCAGGGCCATCGCGAGGCGCCGGACGTCCTGGAACGTGGGCATCGCCGACGCTAGTCCGTGGGCTGGTTGTCGATCTGGGCGCGCTGGAGCCGGCCGGAGAAGTCGACGTAGATGGACTTCCACTCGGTGTACGTGTCGAGGGCCGCGTGGCCTGCCTCGCGGTGGCCGTTGCCGGTGTCCTTGATGCCCCCGAACGGCAAGTGCGTCTCGGCGCCGGTCGTGCCGGCGTTCACGTAGACGAGGCCGGTCTCGAAGTCGCGCATGGCCCGGAACGCCGCGTTGGCGTCGCGGGTGAAGATGCTCGACGACAGGCCGTAGCGCGTCTGGTTGAGCGCCGTGACCGCCTCCTGGTAGCCGTCGACGGCGATGACCGACAGGACCGGCCCGAAGATCTCCTCCTGGGCGAGGCGGTCCATGGGCCGGATGCCGGTGAAGATCGTCGGGGTGAAGAAGTGGCCGTGGGCCAGGTCGGCCCCCGTCGGGCGTTCCCCGCCGACGATGAGCTCGCCATCGCGCAGCCCGACCGGCATGTAGCCCTCGACCTTGGTCCGGGCCGGCTCGTTGATCAGCGGCCCCACGTCGGTGGTCGGCAGGAGGCCGTCGCCCAGGCGGAGGGCCCGGGCGCGCGCCTCCAGGCGCTGGAGGAGCGGGTCGAGCACGGCGCGCTCGACGATGACCCGGCTGGCGGCGGTGCAGCGCTGGCCCGTCGTGCCGTAGGCCGACCAGACGATGCCGTCCGTCGCGAGGTCGAGGTCCGCGTCGGCCAGCACAACGATCCCGTTCTTGCCGCCGAGTTCCATCGACAGGCGCTTCAGCCGGCGGGCGGCCCGGGCGGCGATGTGGCGGCCCGTCTCGGTGTTGCCGGTGAAGCTGATCACCGCGACGTCCGGGCTCTCGACGATCGCGTCGCCGACCTCCGCACCCGAGCCGGTCACCAGGTTGACGGTCCCGGGCGGGAAGCCCGCCTCGACCATCAACTCGACCAGGAGCGTGGCGCAGTGGGGCGTGTCGCTCGATGGCTTGAACACGACGGTATTGCCGGTCACGAGCGCCGGCATCATCTTCCAGCACGGGATCGCCATCGGGAAGTTCCAGGGCGTGATGATCCCGGCGACGCCGATCGGTTGGCGGACGCTCATCGCCCACTTGTCGGGCAACTCCGAGGGCGTCGTCTCGCCGAACATGCGACGGCCTTCGCCGGCCATGAGGAAGGCGATGTCGATGCCCTCCTGGACATCTCCCCGCGCCTCCGCCAGGACCTTGCCCATCTCCCTGGTCATCGCCCGCGACAGGCGCTCCTTGTGCTCCGCCATGAGCGCTCCGAAGCGATACAGGATCTCGCCGCGCTTCGGAGCCGGGGTGCGTCGCCACAGGAGTCCGGCCGTCTCGGCCGCGCGGACGGCCCTGGCCACGTCGGCCGCGCTGCCGGACTGGAACACGCCGATCACGTCGTTCGTATTCGCCGGATTGCGGCTTTCGAATGTCGCACCCGACTCGGAATCGACCCACTCCCCGGCGATGAAGAGGCGGAAGGTGGG
Organism: uncultured Chloroflexia bacterium; assembly: GCA_963719285.1. Classification (GTDB taxonomy): domain Bacteria; phylum Chloroflexota; class Limnocylindria; order Limnocylindrales; family CSP1-4; genus C-114. The sequence continues at coordinate 161,888 of CAVRBO010000001.1, read as the reverse complement.
CGGTTCGGCCGGTCGGGCCATCGGCCGATCGGAGAGTGGCGCGGTCACGTCGCACGCTCGAACGCCATCGCGACGGAGCCGCCGCCGCCGAGGCAGAGGGTCGCGAGGCCATAGCGGCCTTCGCGCCGGCGGAGCTCATGGAGCAGGGTCGCGACGATCCGCGCGCCGCTCGCACCGATCGGGTGGCCGAGGGCGATCGCCCCGCCATTGACGTTCACCTTCGACCAGTCGAACCCGAGCTCGCGTCCGTCGGCGAGCGTCTGGGCGGCGAACGCCTCGTTGATCTCGACCAGGTCGAATGCCTCGATCGGCAGCTCGATCCGATCGAGCAGGCGGCGGACCCCGGCGATCGGGGCCAGGAACAGCCACTTCGGCTCGACCTCCGCCTGCGCATAGCCGACGATCCGCGCGAGCGGCTTCAGGCCGTGTCGCTCCACCACCCGCTCCGAGACCACCACCGTGGCGGCTGCGCCATCGGTGATCCCGGGGGCATTCCCGGCCGTGACGGTGCCGTCCGTCGCATCGGCGCGGTCACCGGAGGCCTCGCTCGGGAGGTCGAACGCGGGCTTCAGCCGGGCGAGCGCCTCGAGGCTCGTATCGCGGCGGGGCCCCTCGTCGACGGCGAGGATCGTCTCGCGCCCGCGGGCATCGCGGACCATGACGGGCACGAGCTCGTCGGCGAACCGGCCCGCGTCCATGGCCGAGATCGCGCGCCGGTGGCTTTCGAGCGCAAAGGCGTCCTGGTCCTCCCGGCTCACCTGTTCGGCGATGGCGACGCGCTCGGCGTGGGTCCCCATGTGGCAGTCCTCGATCGCGCACCACAGGCCGTCATGGACGGCCGCGTCGATGAGCGCCGCGTCGCCGAGCCGGTACCCGAAGCGGGCGTCGCGGAGCAGGAACGGAGCCTGGTTCATGCTCTCCATGCCGCCGGCGATCGCGATCTCGGCATCGCCGGCCCGGATCTCGGCGGCGGCGAGCATGATCGCCTTGAGACCCGAGCCGCACACGCGGTTGATCGTCGTCGCACTCGTCGTCACCGGCAGGCCCGCCTGCAGCGCGGCCTGGCGGGCCGGGGCCTGGCCGACTCCGGCCTGCAGGACCTGGCCCATCAGGACCTCGTCCACGGGCGCGTCGTGCGGAAGGCCCGAGCGGTCCATGGCCGCCCGGATCGCGACCCCGCCGAGCTCCGTGGCCGGGACCGTCGACAGGCCGCCACCGAACTTGCCGATCGGCGTCCGGGCCGCACTTACGAGGAAGACGTGGCCGTTCCGGCCGTCGGGCTGCATGCCACGAATGTACACCGGCATCGCAGGAACCCGGGCAGAGCGGCCGATACTCGCCGGCCGGCGCGGGTGGCCGCGGCGCGGGCCGTCGGCCGTCTCATGTGTTTGGTGGAGCGCCTGCCATCCGACCGGGGCAGGGGCACCGGACCGGGTCGCGCGTACGATACCCACGTGCGAGCCCCCAAGCCGCCGCTCGCGAGCGGGACCGCTCCCCGACCGTCGCCTTCGATCGAAGGCCCTGCCGTCGAGCCGTCACGCGCTCCGATCCTCGCACCGGCTCCCCTTCCCGCCCGCGGACCTGCTCGCAAGCGTGTGGAACGGACCGCAGGCGATCTACGCGCTCGACCCACGCCGGGTCGTCGAAGCTTGGAACCCGGCGGCCGAGGCGATGTGGGGCATCCCAGCCGGGCAGGCCGTGGGCCGGTTGTTCGACGATCTCGTCGACTGGCAGTCGGTCAGCGGGCCGGGCCGTGACCCCGGGCGGGTCCTGCGGGAAGAGAAGCCGTGGTCGGAGCGGCGGCTCGACAGGCCGCGACTGGGATCGCGCGTGGGCGAGCTGATCGTCGTCGACACGTCCACCGCCGCGGACCGAGGCGTGGATCGTCGCGTCCGGCGGATCGTGGTCTCCGGCAGCGACGTCACGAGCTCGGTCGATCTCGCCGCCCAGATGGCGGCGCTGGCAGCACTCGGGACGGACAGTGGTGGCGTCCGCGATCGCCATGCCGTGGCGCGCGAGGCATTGGAGATCCTGCGCCGTACGACCGGTGCGGACGACGGCATCGTCGCCCTGCTCGACGGGGGCCGCTACGAGACCCTCGCCGAGATCAGCGAGGGCCGATTCGCGGACGTCGTCAGGGTCATCGACCCGGTGACATCGACCCTCCTTCGCGCGATCGCCACGCACGGGCTCGTGCTCGCCGGGGACCCGGCGGGCCTGCCCCTGCGCGACGACGTTCGCACGCTGATCGAGAAGATCGGACTGAGCTGGATGGCGGCGACCGCGATCTGGAGCGGCGACACGATCGTCGGGCTGCTGGCCCTGGGCTGGGTCGACGGGTCGCCGGACGAGCCGGCCGAGCATCCGGTCCGGGAGGCGGCGATCCACCTGGGTGCCGCGCTCGAGAACGCCCGGCTGGTCGAGGCCCTGAGCGCACGTTTCGAGACCGCCCAGGTCCTGACGGCCCGCCTCGAGGCCCTGGTCGAGCTCGCTCGCCTGCCCCAGACGAGCGATCCGGAGTCTCTCGCGGAGTCGGTCGTCCGCCAGCTCATCTGGGCGCTCGAAGCGGTCGCCGGTGGCGTGTGGCGCGTCGGGCCCGACCACTGGGAACCGGTCGTGGAGGTCTCGGTCGACGACGCGATGCGCGACCTGCTCGCCACGACCGCGATCGCGGATCTGGCCGGATGGGGCCCCGACGGTCCGGTGCCCTATGTCGAGTCGTATGACGCCGCGGCCACGGACGACCCGATGATCCGGGCCGCCCTCGCGGCAGGCTACCGCTCGCGCGCCGTCTTCCCCGTCGCCGACGTCGACCCACCGAACGCCGCCCTCGTCCTGTGGTTCGATCGGGCGGCCGATACCGTCGCGGTGGACGAGCGAGCCCTCGAGGCGATCGGCCGGAGCATCGCCGTCGCGTTCGCGAACCACCGGCTGCGGGCCGAGATCGAGGCGTCCGAGCAGCGCTACCGGACCCTCTTCACGGACGCCCCGGAGGCGTACGTGGTCACGACGGTCGACGGGACCATCACCGACATGAACCCCCACGCCGAGCGGCTCTACCGGACCGGCCCGCGGGGCCTCGTCGGGCGGCGCGTCGACGAGATCACCGACATCGACCCGGCCGAAGACGCCCGTCGCGAGGCGGCGATGGCACGCGACGGCCAGGCGACATTCCTGGGCGTGGGCCGGCGCGTCGACGGCTCCGTGTTCGCCCAGCAGCTCAACGTCCGGCGGATCGTCCTCGATGGCGAGCCGCGCCATCTCGTCACCATCCGCGACACGTCCGAGGCCGACCGGCTCCAGGCCGAGCTGCTCCAGGCGCAGAAGATGGAAGCCGTGGGCCAGCTCGTCGCGGGCGTCGCGCACGAGCTCAACAACCCACTCCAGGCGATCATCGGCTTCAGCAAGCTGCTCGGGAGCGACCCGGCCCTGCCGGATGAGCTGCGCTCGGACGCCGGCCTGCTCGTCGCCGAGGCGACGCGGACCAAGCGGATCGTCGAGAACCTCCTCAACTTCGCCCGCCATCGGCCGCCCGAGCGGTACCCCACGCGCCTGGGTGTCCTGGTGCAGAGCATCCTCGACCTGCAGTCGTACGAGCTCTTCGGCGGGATCTCGGTCGAAGTCGACATCCCGGACGACCTCCCGCCCGTGCCGCTCGATCGGGCGATGCTGCAACAGGTCATCCTCAACCTCACCCAGAACGCGATCCAGGCGATCCGCGGCGGTCCAGGGAAGGGCACCCTCCGGATCTCGGCCCGGCTGGGCGAGGACGAGGCCGGGGCGCGCGTCGCGCGGCTCGCCTTCGCCGACGACGGTCCCGGGGTCGCCGAGGGCAACCGGGACCGGCTCTTCCTGCCCTTCTTCACGACCAAGGACCCGGGGGTCGGGACCGGTCTCGGACTGTCCGTCTCGTTCGCGATCGTCGCGGGCCACGGCGGGCGCCTGTGGTTCGAACCGGGGGCCGGCGGTGGCTCGGTCTTCACGATCCAGCTTCCGCTCGTGCAGTCAGGTGGGAGCCACTCCTCGGTCGTGGTGCCCGGGCTGGCGGAGCCCGACGGCGGCGATGACGTTCCGACCACCCCACAGGTCCGCGCGCCCGTGGCACCGTCCTCGCCCGAGGCGCGCCGGTTGCGTGTCCTGGTCGTCGACGACGAAGAGACGATCCGGACGTTCCTCGTCCGCGTGCTGCGCGGCGGCGTCGATGTCGTCGTGGCCGCGACCGGCGCCGCCGCGCTCCGGCTGATCGAAGCGGACCGGTTCGACGGGATCATCTGCGACCACCGGATGCCGGGCATGACCGGGACCGACGTCTACGAGCGCGTCGCCGCGATCCAGCCCGACCTCGCCCGCCACTTCGTCCTCATGAGCGGCGACGTCCTCAATCCGGAGCTCCTCGCCTTCGCCGAGGGGCGAGCCATCCGGCTCCTGTCGAAGCCGTTCGAGATCGGCACGCTCCAGTCGATCATCGCCGAGATGTCGGCACACGCCGTCATCCCCGACGCCTGACCTGCCTGGCTCCGTCCGGTCCCCGGAGCCTCCGGTCGTCGCCGCGCCTCACGGGTAGTCGTGGAAGCCCCTGCCCGTCTTCTGGCCGAGGTGTCCGGCCGCGACCAGCTCTTCGAGGACGGGCGGCGGGCGGAACCGCTCGTCGCCCAGGCCCTCGTGGAGCACGCGCATGATCCCGAGGCAGACGTCGAGGCCGATGAAGTCCGCGAGCTGGAGCGGGCCCATCGGGTGGTTCAGCCCGACCCGGGCGCCGGTATCGATGTCGTCCGCGGTCCCGAGACCCTCCGCGTATGCCCGCATCGCCTCGGCGAGGAACGGCATGAGGATCCGGTTGACGATGAAGCCCGGACGGTCGGCCGAGACGATGACCTGCTTCCCGAGCCGGGCAGCGAGCGTTCGGATCGCCTCGGCCGATGCATCGTCGGTAGCCGAGCCGCGGATGAGCTCGATGAGCGGCATGACCGGCACCGGGCTGAAGAAGTGGACCCCCAGGAAGCGGGGACGTCGCTCGGTCCGCACGGCTCCGGCGAGTCGGTCGATCGAGATCGAGCTCGTATTCGTGCCGAAGATCGTGGCCGGCGGTGCGACCGCATCGATGTCCGCCCACAGGGCGGACTTCACGTCGACGTCCTCGTAGACGGCCTCGACGACGAGCTCGGCGCGGGCCGCGACCGCGATCCGATCGGTCGCCGTCACGCGGGCCAGCACGGCGTCCCGGTCGCCGCTCGTCAGGCGGCCCTTGGCGACCGCCCGCTCGAGGTTCCCGGCGATCCGGTCCCGGCCGGCCGAGGCGCGGGCAAGGTCGGGTTCGTACAGGTCCACGGCGCAGCCGATCGCCGCGTGGACCTGGGCGATGCCATGGCCCATGAGTCCGGCGCCGGCGACGAAGACCCGCTCGATCGTCACGTCGCCCTCCCCCGACCGAGCGCGTCCAGGAGCCGGTCGGCGGCGGCGTACGGGTCGAGCGCATGGTCGGCGACCTCGGCGATCGTCGAGGCGGTCGCCGCGGCGCGTGACCCGTCCTCGAGCGCCGTCCGGACCCGGCCGCCCACGATCGCCCAGACCTGGGCCTCGGCCCGGGCCAGCCGGGCGCGCGCGTCCGGCGCGGTCGCCGCTCCGCGGTGGCGGTCGATGAACGCGAGGAGCTCCGGTACCCCCTCGCCGGTCGAGGCGGTCGTGACCAGCACGTCCGGTCGCTTGGGACGCGGACGGTCGTCCCCCGGGGCGGGTCGGGGGGCGGCGGCGGCCAGCATCGCCCGGAGCTGGCTGGCGGTCCGGCCGGCGCCCGGGCGGTCGCCCTTGTTCACGACCACCACGTCGGCCACCTCGAGCAGGCCCGCCTTGATCGCCTGGACCTCGTCGCCCATCTCGGGCGCCTCCAGGACGACGGTCGTGTCGGCCGCGGCGGCCACCTCGACCTCGCTCTGGCCGGTGCCGACGGTCTCGATGAGGACGAGATCGAACCCCGCGGCGTCGAGCACGGCGGCCGCCGCGCTCGTCGTGGACGACAGGCCGCCGGCATGGCCGCGGGCGGCCATCGACCGGATGAACACGTCGCCGTCGCCGGCATAGGCCTGCATCCGGACCCGGTCGCCCAGCAGCGCCCCGCCGGTGATCGGGCTCGACGGGTCGACGGCCAGTACCGCGACCGCCCGACCCGCCCGGCGGACGAGCCCGATGAGCGCCGCAACGAGGGTCGATTTGCCTGCGCCCGGGGGCCCCGTGATGCCCACGAGATGGGCTCGACCCGCCTGCGGATAGAGGGTCCGCAGCGCCGCCTCCGCGACCGGCGTGCCGTTCTCGACCGCGGTCAGGAGGCGGGCGAGGGCGAGCCGGTCACCGGCGGCCGCCGCGGCCGCGAGCTCCGCGCCCCGGGCGCCGGCCGACTCCGGACGCACGCGGTCGGACGCCGCTGTCGGGACGACCGGCATCGGGACCGCCGGCACGTTATCCGCGCGGCCGGACGTTGGCCCGCAGGAACGCCGCGACCGAGGCGATCGTCGTCCCGGGCCCGAACACCGCCGAGACGCCGGCCTCTCGGAGCGCCGGCACGTCGTCGTCGGGGATGATCCCGCCGGCGGTCACGAGCACGTCGTCCTGGCCCTGGCCCTTGAGCAGCGCACAGATCCGGGGCAGGAGGGTCATGTGGGCGCCGGACAGGATGGACAGTCCGACGACGTCGACGTCTTCCTGGAGGGCCGCGGTCGCGACCATCTCGGGCGTCTGGCGGAGGCCGGTGTAGACGACCTCGAACCCCTCGTCGCGCAGCCCCCTGGCGAGGACCTTGGCGCCGCGGTCGTGGCCGTCGAGGCCGGGCTTCGCGATGAGTACCTTGATGGGCCGCTCGGTCATGGCGCGATTGTAGGACCGTGGCGGTCCCGGAAACGAGGGCGCCGGCCCGACCGCCCGACGGCGACCGGACCGGCACCGGGTCGTGGTCCGCGCAGTTACGCCACGGCCCGACTGAATGCCCGCGACCCGACCCACACGGCGATGACGGCGAGACCCGCCATCAGGCCGGCGCCGATCAGGATCTCCGGGTTGCCCCACTGGCCGTTGAACATGGCGCGGGCCGCCTCGACCACGTGCTCGAACGGATTGAAGCTCGCCACGGTCTGGAGCCAGTCCGGCGCGAGCGACATCGGGAGGAGGATCCCGGACAGGAGGAGGATCGGGAACAGGAACGTATTGAGCATCGGCGCGAAGGCGTCCTCGCTCTTGAGCCACAGGCCCAGGGCATACGACGTGGGTGCCAGGACGAGCCCGATGAGGGCCAGCAGGCCGAGGGTCACGGCGACCGCGCCGAGGTCGATCGTGAGTCCGAACGGCGTCGCGACCACGATCAGCACGATCGCCTGGGCGAGCAGGAAGACGATGTCCCGGAGCGAGCGGCCGAGGAGCATGGACGCCCGGCTCAGCGGAGTGACCCGCATCCGCTCGACGACCCCGTAGCGGAGCTCCGAGATGAGCCCGAAGCCCACGAACGACGCGCCGAACATCGCGATCTGGATGAGCAACCCGGGCACGAACACGTTCCACGCCCCGCCGGCCGGGAACCCGGGCGCGTGGACGACCCGCTCGAGCAACGGCCCGAAGAAGACGAGGTACAGGATGGGCTGCATCAGCCCGAAGTACAGCCAGACGGGATTGCGCAAGGTCAGCCAGACCGAGCGTTCGAAGATGAGCCAGGTGTCGCGGAAGAACTTCACGATGGGTCTCCTTGGGTGATCAGCGTCGAGATCCGGGAGTGGGGTCCGCTCAGGCGGCCGGCTTGGCCTCCTCGCGGAGCGAGCGGCCGGTCTGGCGCAGGAACACGTCGTCCAGGCTCGGGCGCGCGAGCGTGATCGTCTGCGGGGCCAGGCCGGCTGCGTCGAGGCTGCGCAGGATCTGGGGCACGGCGGCCTCCCCTCGTTCGACGTACAGGCGCACGACTTCACCGTCGATCGTCGCTTCGCGCACGTACGGCTGGCGCCGCACCAGCTCGAGGACGCGCTCGGCGAGTCCGTCCACCCCGAGCGTGATGACGTCACCGGCGATCTCGCTCTTGAGCTCGTCCGCCGTCCCCGAGGCGACGATCCTGCCGTGGTCGATGATCGCCAGCCGATCGGCCAGCGCGTCCGCCTCCTCGAGGTAGTGGGTCGTGAGGAAGACCGTCGTGCCCTCCGACCTGAGCTTGCGGATCTCGTCCCACATCCGGGCCCGAGCCTGCGGGTCGAGGCCGGTGGTCGGCTCGTCCAGGAAGAGGACGGCGGGTCGATGGACGATCCCGAGGCCGACATCGAGCCGGCGCTTCATGCCGCCGGAGTAGGTGCCGATCTTGCGGTCCGCGGCCGCTTCGAGGTCGAGCGCCGCCAGGACCTCCGCGGCCCGGCTCACAGCCGCGGAGCGGCTCATCCCGTAGAGACGGCCCTGGATGATGAGTTCGCGTCGGCCCGACTCGGCGGGATCGGTGGATCCGCCCTGGGGGACGTAGCCGATGCGCTCGCGGACGAGGGCGGGCTCGCGGCGCAGGTCCGCCCCGGCGACGGTCGCGGAACCTCCGCTCGGGACCAGGAGGGTCGCGAGCATCCGCAGCGTCGTCGTCTTGCCGGCCCCGTTCGGACCGAGGAAGCCGAAGACCTCGCCGGCGGCGACGGTCAGGTCGACACCCTGGACGGCCTCGACCGTGCTCTTCCGCGTCTTGAACGATCGGCGCAGGTCGCGCGTCTCGATCATCGTCCGGCCGATCGGCGTTGGGGCAGTCATGAGCCACTCCTCTGTGCTGGGTCCCGCCGTATGCTGGGTGGGCGGCCCTTGCGCCACTCTGCAACATCGGTCATTATCTGCACAGCGCAGATATTTACCGATACAGGAGCACCTGTCAAGATGGATCGAAAGCTGCGGGCCAACCGGGTCATCAAGGCCCTCCGCCGGGTCAACTTCGAGGGCTCGATCTTCGGCCAGAACGTCGCCGTGCGATTCGGCCTGTCCGAGTCGGATGTCGACACGCTCGAACGGCTGGCGGAGTACGGCGCCACGACCGCGGGCCACCTGTCCGAGCTCATGGGCCTCTCGACGGGCGCGATCACCCGCGTCCTCGACCGGCTCGAGCACGCCGGCTACATCAGGCGGTCGGTCGATCCGGCCGATCGGCGTCGGGTGATCGTGACCCTCGTCCCGGACAAGACGGCGGGGCTCGAGGCACTCACCGATCGGCTGGCCCAGGCCTCGGAGGCCGAGCTCGCGCGCTACACGGAGGACCAGGTCGAGGCGATCGCCGACTTCCTCGCCCGGATGACCGAGGTGACCCGGACGGAGTCGACGGCGCTGCGCGATTCACCGGAGGCACCGTTGGACACGGGACCCGCCGAGCACAGTGCCCCGCTGGGTGGCACCGCGAGCGCCGCGCTCGTCTTTCGGTCGGGGGCCAACGAGCTCACGATCCGGGGCGGATCCGGACCGACCGAGCTCTACCGTGGGCGGTTCGAGGGACCCGTCCCCCAGGTCCGGGTGCGCGATGGGACGGTCTCGATCCAGTACCGCTCCGGGCGCGCCTGGGACTGGCGGAAGCGACGGGGGGACATCGCGCTCAACTCGACGATCCCGTGGACGGCGGCCATCACCGGCGGGGCGTCACGGGTGACCGTGGATGCGAGCCGGATCGACCTGCGCCTGCTCGAGATCAACGGCGGCGCCGATCGTCTCCGGGTGACCCTGGGACGCCCGCGCGGCGAAACCGTCATCCGGATGGCCGGGGGCGCCAGCCAGGTGCGCGTCGATCGACCGGCGGACGTGCCGGTCCGCCTGACCGTCCGGGGCGGTGCCGCCTCGATCGACCTGGACGACCAGCACGTGGGCGCGACGACCGGGGCGACGCTCCTGACTCCGGGCGCCGATGGGGCGGCGGATCGCATCTCGATCGAGTTCGACGGTGGGGTCAGCAAGATGACGGTGGGCCGCGCCGGCGACTGAGCCGGCGAGCGCACTACGGGCGCTTCGAGCCGCGCGGCGCGTCGTCGCGCTGCAGCACGAATGCGACCGAGTCGCCCGCGCCCTTGCCGCCGATCTCGGCTCGCACGGCCTTGTTGACCGCCATCGCGTACCGGCGGCGCCCGTCGTCCCAGGTGTAGGGCATGAACTGGTTCTTGAACGGATGCCCGTCGATCGTGCCCGCGACCGACGTTCGCCCGCGAGCGCCGACGGCGGCCACGATCTCGTCGGGGATGTAGACGAATGTCCCGGTCCCCTCGGGGACGAGGACCAGTGCCGCCGTGAAGCGGACGGTCCCGTCGGTGACGTCCGGGTCGGCCATCGCCGCCTCAGAACCCGGGCGGGCGCCGTTCGATGTGGGCCAGGAACTCCGCCCGGGTCTTGTCGCGCGAACGGAACAGCCCGAGGACGGCCGACGTGGTCATGATCGTGCCGGCCTTGCGCACCCCGCGCATGACCGCGCACAGGTGGGTCGCCTCGAGGACGACGCCGACGCCCTGCGGTTCCAGGCGCTCCTCCAGGAACGCCGCGATCTGCTGGGTCAGACGCTCCTGGACCTGCAGTCGCCGCGCGTACATCTCGACCACGCGAGGGATCTTGGACAACCCGACGACCCGGCCGCGCGGGATGTAGGCCACCGCCGCCGTGCCGAAGAACGGCAGCAGGTGGTGCTCGCACAGGCTGTAGAACGGGATGTCCTTGACCACGACCATCTCGGAGTAGTCGACCTCGAAGACCGCGTTGTTGATGAGCCGGTCCGGGTCGACGTGATAGCCGGCCGTGAGCTCCGTGTACATCCGGTGGACCCGCCCGGGCGTGCCGACGAGCCCGTCGCGCCCGGGGTCCTCGCCGATCTCCTCGAGGATCCGCCGGACCGCCCGCTCGACCGACCCGTTGGCCGCCCCCGCATCGTGGTCGTCGTCGACCGAACCTTCGATCATCGCGACCGGGAGGCTCGGCTCGTCGCCGATCTCGGTCTCGATCTCGGCGACGATCCGCTTGACGTGGTCGGGCAGGGTGGCCATGGCCACGGCATGGTAGCGCGCGCCCGGTCGGGAGGCGCCCACGGAGCCCGCGGCCGGCGGCTGCCGCCCTGGTCAGACCTTCGAGCCGCCCGGCGTGAAGCCCGCCGCCGGCAGGGGGTCGTACGGCCGTCCTTCCGCGCCGCGCAGCCAGGCCCGCGCATTCTCTCCGAGCGACGGCCGGTGATAGCCGCCCTCCTGCAGGATCACGAGGCGCCGGCCGAGCGCGGCCACTCGTCGGCCCATCTCGTGGTACGCCGGCGTCGTGATGGCGAAGTCGGCGATGGGGTCGTGCGCATAGGTGTCGAACCCGAGGGAGACCACGACGACCGAGCTCGGGATCGCCGCGATCGCCGCCAACCCGCGATCGAGGGTGTCCAGGTAGCGCTCGTCGGTGGTACCCGCCGGCAGCGGCAGGTTCAGGTTCGCACCGGCGCCCGGACCCTCCCCGGTCTCGTCGGCACGACCGAGGTAGAACGGGTAGGCACGCTCTGGGTCGGCATGGAGCGAGACGTACAGCACGTCGGCCCGCCGCCAGAAGATCTGCTGAGTGCCGTTGCCGTGGTGGTAGTCCAGGTCGAGGACCGCGACCCGTTCGCCCGTCGCGGCGACGATGGCCTGGGCGGCGATCGCCGCGTTGTTGAAGAAGCAATACCCGCCGTACATCGCCCGGGCGGCGTGGTGGCCGGGCGGCCGGCACAGGCCGTACGTGGCGGCCTCGCCGCCCAGCACGAGGTCGGTCGCCGTGAGCGCGACGTCCACGGCCGCCCGGGCCGCCACGTACGTGCCGGCGACGATCGGCGACGACGTATCGAAGGCCCAGTAGCCGGCCCGGCCCGAGATCGCCCGCCGAGGCTCGCCGAGCGCGGTCATCCCCTCGGTCAGGGCGCGGACATTGAATGCCTCCGGCACGAGGGCTCCGTGGTCGATGCCTTCCGCCCGCATCTGTCGCCAGGCCTCCTCGAGGAAGCGCACGAGACCCGGGTCGTGGACGGCGCTGATCGGGTCCTCGCCGTGATCGGCGGGCGCCACGAACTCGAAGCCGTCGTCGAGGGCGAGGGTGGACCGGATCCGCTCGGCCCGCTCCACGACCTCGTTCGCCGGGATCGACTGGCCCATGTAGGTCTCGGTCACCACGTCGTGGCCCAGGTGAAGCGGCGAATAGACGACGCGCACGCAGCCTCCGTAGATCTTGACCGCCCAGGACGAGGCGACCGAAATGGTAACGACCCGGCGGGATCAGCCGACGGTCAGGATCGCGGCCGTCACCGCCGCGGGTCGGTAGCGCATCAGATTGTGGCCCGAGCCGTGCGCGTCCACCACCGCGATCGGCCCGCCGCCCGCACGGGAGACCGCCTGGGCGACATGGTCGAGGGCCGCCCGCCGGGTGCCGTCCCCGTCGGCGGCGATCAGGGCGACGGTCGGGCCCGGGACCGCGACGAGGGCGCGCTCGGGGCGGTAGGCGAACATCGCCTCGACGGACGCGGCGAGCGCATGGGGCCGGATGCCGAGCACGACCTTGCCCGCCGGGACCTCCACGACGGCCGCGCGGGCGGCGGCTTCCTGGTCGGCGTCCCAGGTGGCTGGATCGAACGCGCGACGATCGGCCAGGTACGCGCCCATCGAGCGCAGGATCTCCGGCGGTTCCTCGATCGCCCGCACGAACTCGGCGGGGTCCAGGCCACTTGAGGCGGCGACGTCCTCCCAGCCCCCGTCGACCAGGACGAGCCCGGCACATCGGTCGCCGAGCCGGGCGGCGGCCCAGGCGGCGACCATGGCGCCGAAGCCATGCCCCACGAGGACCACCCGAGCGGGCGGCTCCCCCTCCCCCGCCGATGCGTCGACGACCGCGTCGACGTCGCTGGCGAGCGTGTCGGGGTCGTAGCCGTGGGTCGGCGAATCTGACAGCCCGTGCCCTCGAAGATCCATCGCGATCGTGGGGCGAGCCGCGCGCAGACGGCGGGCCACCGGTGCCCACACCGCGGACGTCTGGGCGATGCCGTGGAGGAGGACGACGCTCGGCCGGACGTCCGCCGCGTCCGTCGTCTCCGTCGCTCCGGTCGGGCCGCCCCAGTCGAGGAAGTGGAGGCGGACCGCCTGGTCCACGGTGACGAGATAGCCCGCCGGGACCGCCGCGATGTCCGGCCGGGGAGCGGCCGCCTCGTCGACACCGGGCGGGGCTGGCGCAGGGGTGGCTGCGTCGTGGGGTGCGGTCACGGCCGTAGGATAGGCGGACGATGCCGAAGCGCCATCGCGGCTCCCGGACCGGCCGCCCGACCCGCGCCCTGCGCGCCCGGCGCCTCGCCGCGCACCTCGCGGACGACCTCTTCGAGCGGGTCGTCGAAGGGGTCCTGGACGAGATCCCACCGCCATTCGACCGCGCGCTCGACGAGGTCGCGATCGTCATCGAGGACGAGCCGAACGCGCAACAGCGGCGCGAGAACGACCTGCACGGCGACGAGACCCTGTACGGCCTGTACGAGGGCATCCCGCGGACCGAGTGGGGCGCCGACACGTTCCCGATCCCGAACAAGATCAGCCTCTTCCGGATCCCCCTGATCGAGGACTTCCCCGACCTCGAGGACCTCGCCGACGAGATCCGGATCACCATCCTGCACGAGCTCGCCCACCATCTCGGCATCGACGAGGAGCGCCTGGACGAGCTGGGGATGGAGTAGGCGCCGAGGCCTCAGGTCGGTAGCGGGGTCGCCATCTCGAGGAGCGCACCCAGCCGCCCGATCTCGACGTTGCCGCCGGATCCCACGACGCACACCCGCTCGCCTGCGCGGATCGGGATGCGGTTGAAGAGCACGGCCGCCAGGGCGGCCGCCCCGGCCGGTTCGAGGACCTGCTTCATCCGCTCCGCGCCGAACCGGACACCCGCCAGGATGGTGGCATCGTCCAGGAGGACGATGCCATCGACATAGCGCCGGACCATGGCCAGCGTCCAGGCCCCGGCGAACGGGGCCGCCAGGCCGTCGGCCACGGTCGACGGCTGGATCGTGACGATCTCCGCCCGCTCGAGGGACAGGGTCATGGAGTTCGCGCCGTCCGGCTCCACGCCGTAGACCCGCGCCTCGGGCCGGCGCTCCTTGATGGCCGCCGCGATCCCGCTGATGAGGCCGCCGCCACCCACACCGACGACGACCACGTCGACCTCGGGCAGGTCGTCCAGGATCTCGAGGCCTGCGCTCCCGTGGCCGGCGATGACCGCCGGATCGTCGAACGGGTGGCAGTACACCAGGCCACGCTCCGCTTCGAGCTCGCGGACCCGCGCGAGCGTCTCCCCGACGTGCGCGCCGTGGAGCACGACCTCGGCTCCGTAGCCCAGGCAGGCATCGACCTTGGAGCGGACGGCCTGGGCCGGCATCACGACCGTGGCACGGACCCCGGCCTCGCGCCCGGCCCACGCGTACGCCTGGGCGGCATTGCCGGCGGACAACGTCACGATCCCACGCGCGCGTTCCCGGGTCGTGAGGGACGCGACCTTGTTCGTCATCCCGCGAGGCTTGAACGAGCCGGTGACCTGGAGGTGCTCGGCCTTGAGATAGATCGTCGCCTCGGCGACGGCGGGGCCGCCGGCGAGCGCCAGGGTACGGGCAGCGGTCGCCGACGAGAGCATGGGCGTCCGATGGACGCGGCCCGCGACGACCGCGCGAGCGGCCAGGATCGCCTCGAGGGTGACGATGTGGTCGGGCATCGACGGAGTATCGCAGAGGGTCCATCCGTGGAGCCGCGACCGCGCTCCCGTCGTTCCTACTTGCGTACTTGCGCAAGGAGTGACACAATCCGTGCGATGCCCACCTCGGCCACGATCTCGAGCGACACGGATCGCGTGCGGTTCGCCGCCGTGGGTCGTGCGCTGTCGGATCCCAAGCGCCTGTGCGTCCTGGAGTCCCTGGCCGCCGGTGAGCTCTCAGTCAGCGACCTCTCCTCGCGGGTCGGCTGCCAGGTCCCGAACATGAGCCAGCACCTCGCGGTGCTGCGGTCGGCCGGCCTGGTGGAGTCCCGCCGGGAAGGGAGCACGATCTACTACCGCCTCGCGGATCCCCGGATCCTCGAGGCCTATGCACTCATCCAGACGCTCGCCCGCTAAGGGCCACACGTTCGATCCCGCGATGCGGGAGAAAGGATCACCCGGCGATGGCCGAGATCAAAGTAGCGACCGATGCGACCTTCGAGGCGCTCGTCCTCAACAACGACAAGCCGACCGTCGTCGACTTCTGGGCCGTCTGGTGCGGCCCCTGCAAGATGGTCGCGCCCGAGATGGAGAAGCTCGCGGCCAAGTACGAGGGCCAGGTCGACGTCGTCAAGGTCGATGTCGACGCCAACCCCGGGCTTTCGCGGATGTTCAACATCATGAGCATCCCCACGATCGCCTTTTTCAAGCCGGGCCAGCAGCCGACGGGCGTGATCGGCTTCAAGCCGCTCGAGCAGCTCGAGTCCCAGTTCGGGCTCGCCGAGTTCGCCGCCCCGAAGGCCAGCGCCTCGTAATCCTTCGCTCCTCCTTGAGGACGACCCCGGCCATCGGCCGGGGTCGTTCCCTGTCCCGGGCCAGAGGCAGCGCCGGTCAGCCGAACGCGTTGGCGAGGGCATCCTCGAGCCGAGGGCGCCTGAACGTGTAGCCCGCCGCCAGGACCTTCGCCGGCCAGACGCGACGGCTGCCGAGCGCCAGCGTCGCCTGTTGTCCGAGGACGAGGCGGATGAGCCAGGCGGGGGTCGGGAACCAGATCGGACGGTGGAGCGCGGAGCCGAGCGCTCGGACGAAGTCGGCCTGCGATCGCGTGTCGGGCGCGGCCAGGTTGATCGGCCCGTCGATGGTTGGCGTGTCGAGTGCCCACAGGTAGAGGCCGACCACGTCGTCCATGTCGACCCAGCTCGTCCATTGCCGCCCCGAGCCCAGCCGGCCACCCACGAAGAGGCGGACCGGGAGCGCGAGCAGGCGCAGGGACGGAGCGCCCGGCGCGATGACCGGGCTCGCGCGCATGAGCACGACCCGGACGCCCAGGGGTTCGGCCTTGCGTGCCTCGGCCTCCCAGGCGACCACGAGGTGGCTGAGGAACGTGTCGGCGGGCGGTGTCTCCTCGTCGGCCGGCGTCGCATCGCGCCCTTCATAGAGGTCGGTCCCCGACCCATTCAGCAGCACGCGCGGTCGGCGTTCCGTCGGCTGCGCCGCGATCGCGTCCACGAGGGCGCGCGTCGCCCCGACCCGGCTCTCCACGAGGTCGGCCCGGCGGCGGGCGGTCCACGGCCAGCGGCCGATCGTCTCGCCCACGAGGTTGATGACCGCTCCCGCTCCCGCGAGCTCGTCGCGCCAGGCGCCCGGCGAGTGGGGATCCCACGTCACGGCCCGCACGCCCGGCATGCGCGCCGACGCCCGCGCGGCGTTCCGGGTCAGCACGACGGGTTCGTGACCGGCCTCGATCAGCCCCTCACATACCGCCCGCCCGATGAGCCCCGATCCGCCTGCGACGACGACTTTCATGGCATCGATCCCCGATTCGAGAGTGAACCCACGAGCACTGCCGTCCCGTTCAGGGCCCCCGTGCGCCCGACCGTTCGGCGTGGCCGCTATAACCTGTTACTCACAAGTATCACGATAACCCCGACCGGTCCGGAGGTCAAGCGGCTTCACCGCGCCGCGCGGATCGGTGACTATCAGGGGGTTTCGCCCTCGGGTGGAGGCGCGGAGGATGGTCGCCGGTCCGCGTGCGCGAACCACCACGGATGAGGCGGCAGGATGGCATCGACGGCGGCGACACCGCGGCGGCTCCGGGCTCGCCTGGTCCGGCTCATCACGGTCGGGTTGGCGGGTCTGCTGCTCGGGATCGGCGCCTTTTGGCTCGTGGGCGTCGTCACGCAGCCGCGGCGGACCACGCCGGTCTACGCGCCGCCGGTCCTCGCCGGCCAGCAGATCCCCGGGTACTGCTCCGGCGGGTTCTACGCGCGCCGTGGGGACTCGATCGTGCTCACCACCTCCCCTCACTGCGCCAGCGAGGGCTGGGTGGCGTACGACCCGGGTGCAAAGACCGTCCAGGGCGTCTTCGGCCCGACCGCCCAGGACGCGAGCTGCCCGTACTCCGGCCACACCTGTCACGCGTCGGACATGAACTACCTCGTGGTCGCCGCGGATCGCATCCCGTGGGGGCACCTGAACATCGTGGACCTCGGCACGGCGGGGTACCGGGTCATCGCTCCGGATACGCGAGCACTCGGTTGCGCGGACATCGCGATCGGTGATCCGGTCGAGATCGACGGCAGGGGCGTGTACCGAAGTGGGATCGTCGCCGAGAAGGGCGAGAACCTCAAGGACCCGACCCAGGACGGCTCGTACTTCCCGTGCATGATCGCCGCCCAGGTTCCGGTGGGTGGCGGCGACTCCGGCGGCGTCGTCCTCGTGCGCGGCATCCCGGCCGGGGTCACGAGTCGTAACTTCGGCGGTTGGCTCGGGTTCACGCCCCTGGCCGAGGGCCTGGCGGACCTGGGGCTCGACCTGTGCACCACGCCCGACTGCGGACTCGTCCCTCCGGCACCAGCCCTGTCGCACTAGTCCTGGGCGTGGCGCCAGGCGTGCTCGATCCAGGCCACCGCGCGGTCGGCGGCGTACCGATCGAGCGTCGGCGGGGCGAAGCGCACCCAGCCGGATCCGCGGGGTGACATCGTCGTGTCGGGCGTCCGAAGCGCGGCGGTCGCCACGAACGGCTCCAGGCGCGCCTCGAGCTCCCGCTCGGTCAGGGCCGCGAACGGACGGCCCGCTCGCGCGTAGACGATGGCGGCGCCATCCCGGGTCGAGCTGACCTCGTTGAGCCCGTCGACGGCCTCGACGGCCTCGACGGCGAGATCGCGGAGCGTTGGTGTCGGACCATCCGCCGCGTCCACGTGCCGTCAGCCGGTCGCCGCGGCCGCGAGGATCGCGGCCAGGTCGGCCTCGTGCTCCACGTAATGGTCGATCGTCTCGCCGGCCAGGAACGTCCATGTTCGTGGGGTGTTTGAGCCAGCGGACCTCGGGCACGACGGTGAGCGTGCCGCGCAGCTCTCCGGGCGCATCGTGGAACCGCTTCCGGACGTCGGCGAGTGGCAGCGCGGCCCATTCGCGCAGGTAGCTGTCGTTCACCGCGTCGCCACCGGTCGCCCATTCGGCGTCCAAGCGGTCCTTGGTCACGCTCGTCTCGCCGACCGCGAGCTCGCGGGCGACGGCCACGGCTCGCTCGTGTCCGCCGGCGAGATGACCCATCAGGTCGCGCCCGGACCAGCCGTGAGCGGCAGCGACGGGCCGCTCGATCGCCTCGTCGGGGAGCTCACCCAGGGCCTCGAAGGGGCGCCACGCGTCGCGCTCCTCCTCGAGGAACTCGAGCGCCGACAGGTACATCACCACGCCATCGTAGTAGGGATTCCATCGCTCGACGCGGGCGAGCCGCAGTCCGAGGATCGCCTCGTGATCCATCGGGCCCTTCTGTCACTCATGCTCGTCATCGTGCTGGGCTCGTGTTCCGCGCTCACGGTGGGCACGCCGGCACCGACTCCTCCACGGTCGCTGGGGCCGGGCGAGCGCTGGCTTCCCGTCGCGACCTGGGTGGTCGATGGCGTGCATCTGCTGTGCGCCGGCACAGGATTCGCCGGCGGCTTCTTCCTTCACGGGTCGCCACTGGATGCGCGGAGCGCCTGGATGACGATCCCCGACGGGTCCCGCCACGAGCTGGCCTGGCCCGTCGGGTATAGCGCCCGGTTCGTGCCGGGCCTCGAGGTGCTCGACGACACAGGACGCGTGATCGCACGAGAGGGTTCGACCGTCGGCGGCGGATGCGAGACACCGGACCACGGCGTCTGGTCGGTCGACTTCCGGTCGGACCCTCCGCCCTGACCAGGTCGCCTCAGACCGCGACGGGCTCGCGGTACTCCCCGAAGACCTGGCGCAGGACCGCGCACTGCTCCCCGAGCGTGGCGTAGGCGTTCGCGCAGCGCAGGAAGTGCGGCATCAGGTTCGTTTCGGACGAACCAGGCCGGCCGGCAGCCTCGCGCAATCCGGCCAGCGCCGACGCGACCGCCTCGCCGTCGCGCTCGCGCCGGACCCGCTCCAGGCGGGCCAGCTGGCCACGCAGTGACGCCTCCGGCACTTCAAGGAGCGGGATCGCCAGCGGCTCGTCCGAGTCGGCGAACCGGTTCACGCCCACGATCCCCCGCTCGCCCGCGTCGAGCTCGCGCTGGTAGCGGTACGCGGCGTCGGCGATCTCCCGCTGCGGATAGCCCTCGGCGATCGCGGCGACCATCCCGCCCCGCCGGTCGATCTCGTCGATGTAGCGCCAGACGGCGGCCTCGGTCTCGTCCGTGAGCGCCTCGACGAACCAGCTCCCGCCGAGCGGATCGACCGTGTTCGTCACGCCGGTCTCCTCGGCGATGATCTGCTGCTGGCGCAGGGCGAGCAGGGCGGCCTCGGCCGACGGCACCGCCCAGGCCTCGTCGTACGCGTCCGTGTGGAGCGACTGCGTCCCGCCGAGGACCGCGGCGAGCGCCTGGATCGCGACCCGGGTCAGGTTGTTGAGCGGCTGCTGCGCGGTCAGGCTCACCCCGGCGGTCTGGGTGTGGAAGCGCATCCAGGTCGAGCGCTCGTTCTCGGCGTGGTAGCGCTCGGTCATGAGCCGGTGCCAGATCCGCCGCGACGCGCGGAACTTGGCGATCTCCTCGAAGAAGTCGTTGTGGCTGTTGAAGAAGAACGACAGGCGACCGGCGAAGTCGTCGATGCGCATGCCGCGCGCAAGGGCGGCTTCGACGTAGGCCATCCCGTCGGCGATCGTGAAGGCGAGCTCCTGGACCGCCGTGCTGCCCGCTTCGCGGATGTGGTAGCCGCTGATCGAGATCGTGTTCCAGCGCGGCAGCTCGCGCGTCCCGAACTCGATCGTGTCGGTCACCAGGCGCATGGACGGCTCGGGCGGGAACAGGAACTCCTTCTGGGCAACGAACTCCTTGAGGATGTCGTTCTGGGTCGTGCCCTCGAGCACGGCGCGCGGGACGCCGCGCTTCTCGGCCGCCGCGATATACATCGCCCAGATCGGCGCGGCCGGAGAGTTGATCGTCATCGACGTGCTCACCCGGTCGAGTGGGATGCCCATGAGCAGGGCCTCCATGTCGGCCAGGCTGCTCACGGCGACGCCGCAGGTCCCGAACTCCCCTTCCGCTTCGGGGTCGTCCGTGTCATAGCCATAGAGGGTCGGCATGTCATAGGCGATCGACAATCCGGTCTGGCCGGCGTCGAGCAGGCGCCGGAAGCGCACGTTCGTATCCTCGGCCGAGCCGAAGCCCGCGAACATGCGCATGGTCCAGAGCCGGCTCCGGTAGCCGGTCGGGTGGATCCCGCGGGCGAACGGCGGCTCACCGGGGAACCCGACCCGCGCGACCGGGTCCACGTCCGGGTCGGTCGACCACGGCCCGTAGAGCCGATCGACCTCGACGTCGCTGATCGTGGAGAACCGGGGTTGCCGTTCCGGGGTTCGCTCGAGCGCGGGTTCGAGCCGGGCCTGCTCCCACGCGCGCCGGCGACGCGACCAGTCGGTCATGGCCGCGATGCTAGCACCGGGCGCCGGGCACGCCGGAGCGGCGCCGGCCACCGGCCGTCAGTGGTCGCTCGGGAAGGCGGCAGTCGCCGCGTCGATCGTCGCGACCGGCGCATCCGCCGCGATGACCACGTAGACCGCGTCGCCGCCCGGGACCATCCAGTCGATCGTCGTCTGGACGGACTCGCCGTTGAGCGTGTCGAGCCGATAGGCCTGCACGCCACCGACCTGGGGTCGAGTGGGGTCGATCTCGCGGGTGTTACCCGCGGCCCGCGCGGACGCCTCGTACCACTCGCCGAGCCACTCGGCGGTCAGGCCGGTGCCGGTGAACAGGGCCAGGGTGACTCCTGCGTTGCCACTCAGGAACCAGGTGGCGCCGGCGTATCGGACCTCGGCGATGCCGTGGCCGGCCAGGGTCCCGAGCTCGGTCGCCGAACAATTGCGGCCCGAGTCGACCACGTCCGGCGCGCGCCCCAGGAACGACGCCGGCAGCCTCGCTTCGAGAGCCGGATAGGCGCCGGGGAAGCGTCCGTCCACGACGCACGGGCTCGATGGATCGAAGCTCGAGTAGACCGCCGCCGGACCGCACGCACCCACGAGCAGGGTCAGGACGAGGGCGGTCATCATGGGCGCGCGCCCGCGCGCTCGAGGCCCGGCGGCCCTCCGATCGAGCCGCCGTCGACGGCGGAGCACGTCCTGCACGCGCCCAGCCTAGCGGGGACCGGCCCGCCATGCGGCACCCGAAGCGTGGGCCGCCGGATGGTGCCAGCGAGCAACTGGTACGGCGGTCCCGGCGTGGTGCGTCGGTGCGCCCGACCATCGCCCGCCGAAGAACGGCCCGATGGGGCCATTCCCAAGGATCCGGGCTCCGTCGTAACGTAGGCCATGCCGTAACACGACAGACCGGGAACTCCCTGGGGCGTCGGTCACGGATCGAGATATGGACAGGCGGCCTGCTCGGGAGGACCACTCGGGCGGTCGGGGGCCAGCATCCGGATCTCGATCACGAGCCGAGTAACAGCATCATCGGCCAGCAGGCCCGGATCGTGGGACGGCAGGACTGATATACCGCCTTCATCTGATCGCCTCCCGGCTTTATCGGGGGGCGATCGTGGCGTCCGGGGCCGTTTTCGGACCGCTCAGCTGCCGGTCCCGTCGGCGAAGATCCGCTGCCACTCCCGGCGCCGGCGCTCACTGTCCCGCTGCTGGCGCTCCGTCTCGCGGCGGCGCCGGACGACTCCTCGCCGGTCCAGGTCCGCGACGACGGCACGGGCGGCGGCCACGAGGTCCGCATCCCGGCTGATCGTGGACGAGATCCAGTCGATGTACGACGGCTCGAAGGCCGCGATCTCGCCGAGCGTGTGACCGCGGAATTTCCCGAACTCCATCTCGACCGCCTGGGCGGCCGCCAGCTCGGGCAGCGGCTGGGGCCGAAACCTGTGGATCCGCGCCCGGCGCAACGGACCGGTGGGGTCGGACGCGCGCGGCGGTTCACGATCCTCGGCCGCCGGTCGGGTCGGGGGCGGCTCGGTCGAGCTGTGCGCGCGCGACCCGCGCGGCGTCGTCGTGCGGTTACGGACCCGGAAGGTGCCACTCGTGTCGAGCCGCCCCGTCACGGGTCGGGTGGGCCTCGGTGGTGGCGGTCCACTCGGCCGCTTGCGCCCGCCGAGGTCGGCCGGCTCGGGCTCGGTCCGGGTGGTGGACCGTGGCTCTCCGGTCCGGCGGCGCTTGGCTTCCGGGCTCTCGCGCAGTCGCTCGTACGCGGCGTTGATCTGGACCATCCGGCGCGTGGCGGCGCGGAGCGACCCCGGGTCCTTGCCGGTCAGGTCGGGATGGTTCTCCCGGGCGAGGCGTCGCCAGGCGGCCTTGATCTGCGTCTGGCTTGCGCCACGCGCGACACCGAGTACTGCGTGAGGGTCGCGGTCCGCCATCGCCCCCAGTCTACGCGCCCCGTGCGCCGCGCCACTGCGCCGCGGCAGCGTGCTTGACAGACCGGGCGGCGTGCGGTCCCCTTCGGGCATGCCCTCCATCCGCCGGACCGGGATCGTCACCGCCCTGCTGGCCGCTCCCGCCCTGGCCTACCGATTCGCCGTCGTCTATCGCGAGCGAGCCGGCCTGCCGCGCCGTCGACCGGGCGAACTGACCCCGGCCGACCGCGGCCTCCCGTTCGAGGAGACCGTCGTCCACTCCCCCGGCGGCGAGCTGCCGGCCTGGTTCATCCCGGCCCGCCATGGCGCCACGGGGCCGGGGATCGTCCTCGTCCACGGCTGGGAATCGAATCGCGACCGGACGCTGCCCAACGCCCAGGTCCTCCACGCAGCCGGCTTCCACGTGCTCACGTTCGATGTCCGCGGGCACGGCGACAACCCGCCCGAGACGCTGCCGATCTCCGTCGCGGAGTTCCGCGACGACGCACTGGCCGCCCTCGACACGCTGCTCGCCCGGCCCGAGGTGACCACGGGCGGGTTCCTCGGCCACTCGCTGGGCGCCGTCGGGGCGATCCTCGCCGCGGCGGCGGCCGGGGACCGGTGCGCCGTGCTTGTGAGCACCTCCGCTCCGGCGGACCCGCGCCGGCTCACCCGCCAGACGTTCCGGCTGGCCCGACTGCCGATCCCCGAGCCCTTCGCGACGCCCCTGGCCGAGCTCACGACGAGGGTCTACCTGCGCCCGCGCGGCCACGCCATGGGCGATCTCTCGGCCAGCCGGGGCGTCGCCCGCTACGCCGGGCCACTGCTCCTGGTCCACGGCGCGCTCGACCCGGTCGTCCCGCCGGCGCACGAAGCGCGGCTCGAGCAGGCCGCCCGCCGCGGCGCGGCTCTGCGCGTCGCCGCGGGTCGGAAGGCCGGCGGACCGATCGAGGTGGCCCTCATCCCCGAGGGCCAGCACTCCTGGCTGTACGAGCACGAGGACTACCGGCGGCTCGTGGCCCGGTTCCTCACCCTGGCGTTCAAGGGCCCGCTCGAGCCCCGATACGCGGGGGACCTTGCCGCGGCGGCCATCGACGCCGTGCGGGTCCCGGAGCCGGAGGAGCCGTTCGCCGCGGTCGCGATGCGGCCGGGCCGGGGTCGGACGATCGCCGAGCTCCTCGGATCGGCCGAGCCCGTCCGCCTCGAGGCGGACGAGTGACCGACCGGACGACGACGACCCTGTCGACCTGGGAGGCGATCCGCTCGAAGCGGATGATCCGCCGATTCGCCGACCGGCCGCTCGACCCGGCGCACCTCGACCGGATCCTCGACGCCGGGCGACACGCGGCGAGCTCCAAGAACCTGCCAGCGCTGGGACTTCATCGTCTGCCGCGACCGGGCGCATCTCGGCGAGCTCGCGGCCGTCGGGCCATACGCGTCGCACGTGGCCGGGGCTGCCGTGGCGGTCGCGCTCGTGACCCCGAACCCGCACGGGTCGGACGCGCCCCTGTCGATCCTGTTCGACCTGGGCCAGGCGGCCGCGAACATGCAGCTCGCCGCATGGGAGATCGGGATCGGCAGCGTACCGGCAACGGTCTACGAGCACGATCTCGCCCGTCGCCTGCTCGGCTACCCGGCCGATCGGTACTGCGAGTACCTGCTCTCGTTCGGCTACCCGGCCGACCCGGCTGCGATGACCTCGCCGCCGCGCCCCGGCGGCCGCCGCCCGCTGGCGGCGTTGGTCCACGAGGAGCGCTGGTAACGCCGGCCGTTCTCAGGCGGTCTTCACTGCCATTTGAAGAAGCGGGCGGAGATCCCGAAGCAGACCACGGCCCAGCCGGCGAGCACCGCGACACAGACCCACAGGGGCGCGAACGCCGCGCCGTTGACCATGACCTGGCGCATCGCATCCGAGAGGTACGTCAGGGGCAGGAATCGGGCCACGCCCTTGAGCGCGTCCGGCATCACGTCGATCGGGAAGAACGTGCCGGACAGGAACATGAGCGGGAACTGGATCGCGCTCACCATGCCGTTGGCCGAGTCCTCGGTCTTGGCGAACGAGGCGACGACGTAGCCGAGCGAGATGAAGGCCACCGCGCCGAGCAGCGCGATGCCGGCCACGGCTACGAGGCTGCCGGTGATCTTCACGTCGAAGACGGCCGCGCCGATGCCCACGATGATCGTCGTCTGGGCGAGGCCCACGATCAGCCGCATGATGATGTTGCTGCCGATGAGCTGCCACCGCTTCAGCGGCGTGGCGCTCAGCCGCTTGAGGATGAGCTTCTGGCGGTCGGCCACGAGCGGCAGCGCGCTGAAGATGCCGAGCTGCATCAGTGACATCCCGAGGATGCTCGGCACGAGATAGCTCACCGCGTTGAGATCCTGGGTCTTGAGGTCCTGGAGGACGGGCACGATCGCCACCGGGCGCGTCCCGAGGTTCGCCTGGGCCAGGACGCCGCTGACCAGGCCCTTGACGATGTTGGCCGTGCTCGACTGGCTCGGGTCCGTGTACACGGTCACCGGCGCCGGTGCGCTCCCACCCGCTTCGGCCGCGGCGACGGCGGCGCCGTAGCCCTTGTCCACGACGACCACGCCGGACACGTCGCCGTGCTGGAACTTGGCCAGCATGTCGTCCTTGGTCCCCTCGACCAGCTCGACGACCGGCACGGCGGCGAATACCTGGCGAAGGGCCGCCGACGCGGGCGTCCCGTCGCCGTCGGCCCACCCGATCTTGGTCTTGTTCGAGCCGCCCGAGAAGATCGCCCCGAACAGGAAGATGAAGATGAGCGGGAACGCGAGCGTCCAGAACAGTGCCTGACGGTCACGGACGAAGCTCTTGATGTTGGCGACGGTGAGGCTGAGGAGTGCTTGCATCGGTCGGGTCTCCTCAGTCGCGCAGGGCGCGACCGGTCAGGTCGAGGAAGACGTCTTCGAGCGTGGCCCGGCGGACGGTCAGGTTGTTCGCCTCGATGCCCATGGCATCGGTGGCCGCGAGCACGTCGGAGATCGTGGCCGGCACATCGCTCGAGTAGAGCAGGACGACGCCGTCATCGTGCTTGACCGACGTGACCGCCCTCATCGCCGCCAGCCTGTCGTCGGCGAGCCCGTCGATCCGGTCGAACTGGACCGCCCGCTCCTTGAACCGGCGAGCGACGACCTCGGCGACCGTTCCCATCTCGATGACCTTGCCGTGATCCATGATGGCCAGCCGGTCGCACAGCGCCTCGGCCTCCTCCATGTAGTGGGTCGTGAGGAGGATCGTCTTGCCCTGCTCCTTGAGCTTCTCGACGAGGTCCCAGAGCGACCGCCGAGCGGCCGGATCCAGCCCGGTCGTGGGCTCGTCGAGGAACACGACCTCCGGATCGTTCACGAGGGCGAGAGCGACCGCGAGCCGCTGGCGCTGGCCACCGGACAGCTCCTTCGTCCGGCCGTTGCGCCGCTCGCCCAGGTCGAGGAAGTCGATCAGCTGCTCGGTCGGCAGCGAACGCCGATAGAAGCTCCGGAACAGATCGAGCACCTCGACCACCGTGAGCTTCGGGTACATCTCCGCCGTCTGGAGGGTGACCCCGATCCGCTCCTTGAGCGCGTCCGGATGAGCGGCCACATCGATGCCGAGGACCTCGAGGTCGCCACCATCGGGCGACCGCAGCCCCTCGAGCATCTCGACGGTCGTGGTCTTCCCGGCGCCGTTCGGGCCGAGCAGGCCGAAGATCTCGCCTCGACCGACCTCGAAGGTCACGCCATCGACCGCGTGCACGGCGCCATACGTCTTCCGGACGTCACGGCAGCGGATGACCGTATCGGTGGCGACGACTGTCATGGGCGTGGGTCCTTGCTGCTGGGGTATCAGGGGGCGCCGACGGCCCTCAGGCTGGCCGGGCGCGGGTGGACATCCGATGGACGCTTGTCCTGAAGAACCGTTGCCAACGGACCGTCGCCCTCGACGATCAGAGTCGCTTGCGCAGGTACGCCGCCACCGAACCGTCGTAGCCGAGCGATTCGTACAGCTGGCGGGCCTCCGCTCGATGATGGCCGGCCGTGATCTCGATGAAGGCGGCCGCGCCGTCGCGGGCGATGCGCTCAGCCTCGCCCATGAGCAGATGACCGAGTCCGCGATCACGGACACCCGCATCGACCACGATGGCCACGACCCGGGCGAACCGGTCGTTGTGCTCGAACCGGGGGACGAGGTGCACGGCGACGAACCCGAGGACCTCGCCGTTCGCCTCCGCGACGCTGACCGTGGAATAGGGCGATGCGAACCGTTCGAGGCGGTCGACGATGTCCGAGGGACCCGCCGGATACCCCTCGTCCGTGAAGAGCGAGGCGATCCGATCGGCGTCCGACGGCTGCGCCGGGCGCATGGTGAAGCCCGCTGGGTCGGTCATGTCTCGATGGTACCGCCGGAGCGCTCGACGACGAGCAGGTGCGGGCCCCACGGCGGACCGTCGAGGAGGATGACGGACGGTCCGAGTGGACCCGTCCGGATGCCCGAGACCGGCGTACCTCGCCGGCGGGCGGCCGCGACGAAGGCCCTGAGGCCCCGCTGCGCCGCGACGTACACGGCCGCCGGGCCCTCGTCGGATCGGACGAGCGAGGCCACCAGGCGACCCTCCGTGTACGGCTCGAGGACGAGGACCTGCGGCCCCGGTCCGGCGGCCCCGTGCCGGACGGCGAACGCACCCAGGTGGGTGTCCCGGGGGAGATCCACGTTCGGCCCACCGGGAGCGTCGGCGAGGAACCGCTCCCGGTCGACGGTGGCCCAACCGATCGCCACGACGTCCTGGATGGCGCCGGGATCGGTCCCGGTAGCGACTGGAGCGCTCGTCGTGCCCGAGTAGGGCGCCTCGACCACCTCGAGCCGATCGGCGGGAGCCGTTCCCCGTCGGACACGGATCGTCGCGCTCGGGAGGCGCAGGACGCGGTCGACGTCGAACCCGAACCCGGCGGCCCGCAGGCGCGCGGCGAGCGCCGGCGGATCCGTCGTCGACCAGTCGATCTCGAGCTCTCCGTCGGGCGTCATCGAGGCACGATAGCGTCGCGTCGCTCGCCGGTCACGCCATCCGGGAAACGTGCTAGCGCGAATGAGCAAGTGACGTCGGGAGTCGCTATCATGGGTCCACCACGAAGCGCGCAAGGAGCGCCGCCACCATGAGCACCCTGGCTCGACCGGTCGGTCTCGGACTCGCCGCCCGGGGCGACATCGAAGACGTCATCGACTGGAGCCGACGCGCCCGCGACGCCGGCCTCGATTCGGTCTGGGTCCACGACTCCTACTACGAGCGCGACGCGGTGAGCTTCTGCTCGGCGATCGCGTCGGCCATCGGCCAGGACGGCGAGCGAAGCCTCGTGGAGGGCGAGGCCGGCTTCCGGGTGGCCCTCGGCGCCGTCAATCCGTTCACCCGTCACCCGGTCGTGCTGGCGATGACCGGGTCCGCCCTCGACGAGATGCTCCCCGGCCGGATCGTCATGGGCATGGGTACCGGGCTGCCGCTGCGGCTCAAGCAGATGGGCATCCCGTACGACCCGGTCTCGGCGGTCGAGGGCGTCTCGAACGCGATCGATCAGATCCGGGCGCTGTGGGCCGGCGAGCGACTGCCGTCCGCGACGCCCGGCCTGCCGCCCATCCAGCCGATGTTCCCCCCGGCACACCGCATCCCGATCGTCATCGCCGCGTACCGCAAGGAGTTCGTGGCCCTGGCCGGCCAGAAGGCCGATGGCTACCTCGCCCGTCCGGCCGAATCCATCCCCAGCCTGACCGGGATCCTGGAGCGCCTGCGCGAGTCCGCCACGGAGGCCCGCCGCGACCCGGGCGCGCTCGAGACCGCCGGGTACCTGCTCTCGCTCGTCGACGCGACCCGGCGCGAGGCGCTCAACCGGGCCAAGCGCGAGCCGTTCGTGATCTACATGATGTCGGTGCTGTCCGACGTGTCGCTGGCCCGGGCCGGCTTCGAGGCCGACCTGCGCGACCGGATCGCGACCGCCTGGCGGGCCGAGGACTACACCACGGCCGGCAACCTCATCCCCGACGAGCTGCTCGACGCGTTCATGCTGTGCGGGACCCGCGAGGACGTCGCGGCCAAGGCGATGGCGTTCCACACCCGGGCGGGTCTCGGGCTGCCCCTCCTCCAGCCGGTCGTCCAGGAGGATCGCCAGATCGAGGAGCTGATGGCGGCCGCCGCGATGTACGCGGCGATGCCGGCTCCGTCCAGTGCGGTGGCACCGGACGAGGCCGCACCGGAGCTCGTCGGTGGCGGGTCCGGTCCCGTCGACGCCCTGGCCGACGATCGGCGCCTCGGCCTGGGCGGCCTGCTCCGGCGCCGGGCGGGCGGCGTCTGGGAGATCCTCCGGCCGTTCGCCTACACGGCCTCGGTCGTACCGGTCGTCGCCGGCGGCGCGCTCGCCGCCGTGGACCGGCAGTTCACGTGGCTGCCGTTCCTCGCGGCACTGGTCGGCGGCGTGCTGCTCCACTCGGGCACCAACGTCGTCAACGAGATCTACGACGTCCGGAAGGGCATCGACACGATCGCCAGCCCTCGGGCGAGCCACGCCATCGTCAAGGGCCGCCTCACCGAGCGGTCGGCCTTCGTCGTCGCGTTCGCCGCCTTCGTGCTGGCGGTCGTCGTCGGGGTGTATCTCATCGCGTTGCGAGGTCCGGCGATCGTGGGCCTCGGGGTCCTGGGCGTCCTCGGCGGCTACTTCTATACGGCCCCGCCGTTCGCCTACAAGTACCGGGCGCTCGGCGTTCCCGCTCGTCTTCCTGCTCATGGGCCCGCTCATGGTCGAGGGGTCGTACTTCGCGGTGACCGGCGCGTGGTCGGTCCAGGCGCTCGTCGTGTCGATCCCGATCGGCCTGCTCGTCACCGCGATCCTCGACGGCAACGAGTGGCGCGACATCGGCGAGGACACGAGGGCCGGCATCCGGACGCTGTCGGGCAACATCGGCAAGGAGTACGCCCACTACCTGTACGTCGCACTCGTCCTGGGCGCGTACATGGCGCTGGGCCTGGCCGTCGCCGCGCGGCTCCTGCCACCCGCCACGCTGATCGCGATCCTGTCGCTGCCGTTCCTCGCCCAGGTCATCCGGTCGGCCGAGCTCGGGGCGACCGGCCAGACCCGGGCGATCGCGATGATCGACCTCCAGACGGCCCGCCTGCACATGACCTTCGGGGCGCTGCTGGTGGCCGGGATCCTGCTCTCGGGCATCGTGCGGGCGTGAGTCCGGCGTCGAAGACGCGACCAAGGGACCAGGGACCGTCGGCGGGCGCCCTGGCGGTCGGGCTGGCAGCGGCCACCGCGGCGTTCACGGCCACGTTCCGCGGGCCGCGGCCACGGTTCTGGCAGCGGATGACGCTGACCGGGCTCGGTCTGGGCGGGTTCGCCCTGGCTGCGTCTCCGGCCGCGCGTCGAGCCCGGATCCGGCCGTGGCACGTCCCGGTGGGGCTCGCCTCGGCCGGCGTCCTGTACGTGACGTTCACGGTCGGCGACCGCTTCGCCCGCGACTTCGTGCCGGGTGGCGACCGCCAGATCCGCGACATCTATACGCTGCGGACGCTCCGCCCGAGGGGCGAGATCGCGCTGCGCCTGGCCACGATCATCGGCCCGGCCGAGGAGCTCTTCTGGCGCGGCCTCGTCCAGGAGGCGCTCATGCGCCGCTACGGCCGCTGGACCGGGGCGGCCCTGGCGACCGTCGCCTATGGCGGGGTCCACGTGGTGACCGGCAACTTCACCCTGATGGGCGCGGCGGGCGTCGCGGGTGCCCACTGGTGCGCGCTCTACGCAGCCGGTGTGCCGCTGGGTGCCCTCGTCGTGAGCCACTGCGCCTGGGACGTCTGGATCTTCCTCATCCAGCCGACCGGCGAGGTGGAGCTGATCGGGAGCGCGTGAAGCGGCGCAACCATCTTCGGACCAGCGACGTCCCTGACGTGTCGAGGATCGATGTGATCGGGGGAGGCCATGACGCGAATGAAGGCTCCAGCGGCTGGAGCGGTGGTCGTCGCGCTCACCATCGCCCTGGCGATCGGAGGTTGCTCGGTCGTCGGATCGCTTCTGCCATCGAGTGCGCCGGTCGTCGGACACCCGATCGGGCTCGAAGTCGCGAACGGAACGACCCTCCCGATCACGATCGTCGTGAACGGCGCGATCGTCCGGAACATCGGACCGGGCGACGGGACGCATGAGCCGATCGCAGCCGACGTACTCGGCCCGATGCCCTGGCAGGTCGAGGCCAGGACGTCCTCGGGGCGTGTCCTCCTGACGATGACGGTGAACAGCGGCGACATCTTCTACGGGGCGAACACATCGCGGGGCGACGGCACGCGGGTCGACCTGTCCTGCGGACGGCTCGACATGTGGGCGGGTCCGCCGCTCATCGGCCCGGCTCCAGGCCCTGGCGTGCCCGGAGACTGCGTGCCCTAGGCGGCTGCCGGCGCCGCGCCCCAGGAGTCGCGCCGGAACGGATTCCAGCCCGGGCCGGAGAGCGCGTCGCGGCGGAGCGCGATCGTGCCCAGGATCATGCTCAGACCGCCGTACCAAAGGGCCGGCAGCGCGATCATCGAGGCGACCGGCACGACCCACTTCCGGTTCGTGCGGGCGCCCCACACCACGAGCGCGACCGCGAACGGCAACCGGACGAGGAACGGGATGGGAACGGCCGCCCAGGTCCCGTCACGGCCGGCGACATTCGTGAGCACCGTGATCCAGGTCCGCCATGCGTCGGGCATCAGCGCGAATGAGACGGCGACGATGGCGGCCGTCGCGCCAAGGGCCATCGCCAGCGAGCCCCACTCGCGGCGGACCGCGAACCAGAGCAGGCCGACACCGGGCGAGATCTTCGTCAGCAGCACGAACGCCCAGGCCGCCGGGAACCGGAAGCCCACGACGATCGCCACCGTCTCGAGCAGGTGGATGTTGCCGCCGGCGATCTCCATCGCCCCGATGAGCAGGCCGAGCGCAAAGAACCGCGGCCCGCACAGGTACCAGACGGCGCCGATGAGGATCGCGGTCCAGACCGCCATGAACGACTGCCACGGCAGGGCGGTCAGCGGCGAGACGAGCTGGAGGAACGCCGGCGAGTAGACGTAGGCGATCGGGTCCGTCCAGTTCGAGTGGAGGTACGGGTCCGCCAGGGTCGCCTGGTAGTAGCAGCGGGCGTCCTGGCCGGTCCCCCAGGCCCGGCCCCACGGCTCCGAGAAGACGACGACGGCCGCCCATGCGACGACCGCCAGGAAGCCGGCGTTGAGCGTGGCGCGGGAGAGTCGACCGCGGAGGTCGAGCGCGCCGGCGGGCATCGGACCTCCCTTCGTCGTCGTGGTCGCTGGACGCCCGCCATCCTACCGGAGGCCCTCGACGCCCCGATCCCGCGCTGTGGTCGGCCAGATCGTGCTCACTGCTACCGCGAGCACGAAGGCGCGCCACTGCGCACGGGACGCGGACCTCGAAGCGCACCTTATCGGCCGAATCCAGCTCGGATACGAGTGGGCGCGATGGATGGCGCCATAGGCCGTCGAGCCTGCGTCTCGATCGTCTCGTCTTGAGCGTGAGGCAACCATGGGGGCGACATCCGTGGCCCCACGTCGACTCGGCTCGCCCGAACATGCAACCGGGCGGCCGTGCGCGGTGTTCAATGGGTCGATGGACGAAGACCTCCGGCCCGGACTCGCCGCCGACCTCGACGCGACGTTCGAGGCGCTCGTGCGTGGGCACCAGGACCGCCTGTTCAGCCTCGCCCTGCGCTTCCTGGGCGACGCGCCCGACGCGGAAGAGGTGGTCCAGGACGGGTTCGTTCGCGTCTATCGGGCACTGAGGCGATACGACGACCGCCGGATCGCGGAGCTCGACCTCCGGCCGTGGCTGTCCTCGATCGTGCTCAACCTGTGTCGCACCCGCTATCGGCGGCGGACCCGGACCCGGATGGCGGTCGTCGCGGGCGGCATCGACGACACGCGGCTGCAGGCGCCACCCGCCGATACGCCGCACGAACGGTCCGCCCGGCGCGAGGCGACCGAGCACTGGGCCGACCTCGTGGGTCGCCTGCCCGTCCTCTACCGTGCCGCCGTCGTGCTCCGCCACGTCGACGGCCTGTCCTACCAGGAGATGAGCCAGGTCCTCGGTCGCCCCGAGGGCACCGTCAAGGCCCAGGTCCACCGCGGCCTGGCCTTGCTCCGCGCCGCCATCGAGGCGGACCAGCGCCAGGAGTCGATCGCATGACCATGAACGCCAAGGGACCCGATGAGGGCCTGACCACCATCGAGAGCAACCTGCGCGACCTGCGCACGAAGGCACCGGCCACGCTGCTGCCGGCGACCCTTGCCGCGGTGGGCCTGGCCGACCTGTACGCCCCGCTGTCGAGCGCGATCGGCGAGGTCTGGGTCGCCTGGAGCGGCCGCGGCGTCTCGACGGTCACGACCGCGGAGGATGGTGCCGAGTTCGAGGCGGCGTTCCAGCGCGACTTCGGGCGACCGGTCCGCCGCGTGGACACGCTGCCTCCCCGGCTGGCGAAGGCCGTCGCCCGTCGTCTCGCCGGCGACCGCCGCGTGAAGATCGAGGTCGACCTGCGCGGCCGCACCGAGTTCGAGCGGGCCGTGCTCCTGAAGGCCCTCCAGATCCCGCGGGGCGAGGTCCGGCCGTACGGCTGGATCGCGTCGGAGATCGGCCACCCGGCGGCCGTCCGGGCCGTGGGGACGGCCCTGGGCCACAACCCGGTGCCGCTGCTCATCCCGTGCCACCGCGTCGTCCGCTCGGACGGGCACATCGGCCAGTACTCGCTCGGCGGCCCGGACAACAAGCGGGCCCTGCTCGAGTGGGAGGGCGCCGATCCGGACGAGCTCGAGCGCCTGGCCAAGGCCGGGATCCGCTACTTCGGCTCGGATACGACGCGGATCGTCTGCCATCCGACCTGTCACCACGCCCGCCGCGTCACGGACCGCCACTTGATGACGTTCCGGTCCATGGACGAAGCCGCCCGCTCGGGCTATCGGCCGTGCAAGGTCTGCCGCCCGGTGGCGTACGCGGCCTGACGGGTCCCGAGGGACTTGCTATCCTCGCCGCTTGGACCACTCGACTATGACAAAGTCCACGCTCCGCCCGCCGGCGTCGACCGTCGCGATC
Organism: uncultured Chloroflexia bacterium; assembly: GCA_963719285.1. Classification (GTDB taxonomy): domain Bacteria; phylum Chloroflexota; class Limnocylindria; order Limnocylindrales; family CSP1-4; genus C-114. The sequence continues at coordinate 128,327 of CAVRBO010000001.1, read as the reverse complement.
TGGGCCGGCCTCGTGACGCTCTATTTCGTCTGGGGCTCGACGTACATCGGGATCAGGGTCGCGGTCGAGACGATCCCGGCCTTCGTCATGGCCTCGGGCCGCTTCCTGCTCGCGGGCGCGCTGCTGCTCGGCTGGAGCCTCGCCCGGGACGGGCGGGCGGCCCTCCGGATCTCCCGGATCGAGCTCCGCGACTCGTTCGTCGTGGGTGCGCTCCTGCTCGGGGGCGGGATGGGCATGGTCGCCCTCGGCGAGCAGACGGTGCCATCGGGGATCACGGCCCTGCTCATCGCGCTGATGCCGCTCTGGGTCGCCATCCTCGGCCGGCTCGTGTTCGGGGAGCGGACCTCGCGCCTCGTCATCGCCGGCATCGTCATCGGGCTCGTGGGCGTCGTCATCCTCGTCGCCCCGACCGGCGTCGGTGCGCTCGCCCTGTCGGGCGGGGGCATCGCGGCGGTCCTGTGCTCGCCCGTGAGCTGGGCCTCGGGTTCACTGTACTCGTCGCATCGGGCGCGCCTCCCGCGCCTGCCCCTCGTGGCGACCGCGGCGCAGATGATCTGCGGCGGGATCGTGCTGGCCGGACTGGCGGCGGTGAGCGGTGAGCTGTCGACGTTCTCGCCCGCTTCGATCTCCGGACGATCCTGGCTCGGGTTCGCGTACCTCGTCACGATCGGGAGCCTCATCGGCTACACGACATACGTCTGGCTGCTCCGGGTCGCGCCGCTGCCCAAGATCGCCACGTACGCCTACGTCAACCCGATCGTCGCGTTCGTGCTCAGCGCGATCGTGCTGGGCGAGGAGATCTCGATCCGGACGGTCGTCGCCGCAGTCGTCATCGTCGCCGCCGTGGCGATCATCGTCACCGCCCGCAGCCGCTCGACAGATGGCAATGAGACCGTCGCGACGATCGAGGTCGGCGAGCCTGCCCTCGACCGGGCGGACGACCGACCGGCACAGCCGCTCGCCCGGCCGGGCGCTTCCGCCGCTGCCACGCCCACAGCCCCGCCGGCTCCGCCCGAACTCGCCGGCTAGGCCGGCTGGGCCCCGCCTTCGGCGATCACCGTCCGCGCGACACGCCGGGCGAGGACCATGATCGTGATCATCGGGTTCACCCCGGTCGCGGTCGGGAACAGGGAGCCATCTCCCACATAGAGCCCCGGCACGACCGCGCCGCGGGCGTCCGCGCGGACGCGACCCCGCTCGTCGACCGGATGATCGGCGGGGTCCGCACCCATCCGTGCCGTCCCCATCTGGTGAGCCGAGAAGACCATCCCGCGGTTCGGTCCGAAGTCGAACGAGCGAAGGCGTGCCAGGTACGCATCGAACGCACGCTCCTCGGCCTCCGCGACCGCGCCTGGCCGGTACCACGCGGGCGGCATACCCAGCGCGACCATGTCCCCCGCACCGGCTGCGCGGCCGAGACGGGCCATCTCGACGAGTCCCCGGCGCAACGTGGCGGTCTCGACCGGGCCGATCGGGTAGTCGATCCGGACCCCGCCACTCCCCGTGGAGCGGACGCGGCCGCCGGGGCCGGTGTCGCGAACGATCGCGATCAGCGGCGCGATACGACGGACCCGGGTCATGATCTCCTGGAAGCCGGCCGTCGATTCCCACGGGAACGCCAGGCCGATGAGCCCGGGATGCCCGGGAGCCGACTCGATGACGAAGCCGGAGCCGCCGGGCTCTCGCGGCTCGAGGAACTCGAGCGACCGGGCCGCCTGGGTCGTTCCCGACCACATCGTGACGGCGTCGCGCATGAACGCGCCGATGACCGAGACGGGATGGAGGCGGAGGTACCGTCCGATGGCCGGATGGCCGACCCCGCTCCGCTCCAGGATCCCGGGCGTGCGCAGGGCTCCCGCGGCGAGGACGACCTGCGGGGCCCGGATCGTCAGGCTCCGGCCATCGGCGAGGCGCACCGCCACGCCGCCGACCCGGCCGCCGGCGAGGAGCACCTTCTCCACGCGCGCGTCGGGCACGATCCGGGCTCCGGTCCGCCACGCGTCGGCGAGATGGACCCGCAGCCCGCTCTGCTTGGCGCCGCGCCGGCAGCCGAACGGGCAGGAGCCGCAATCCCCGCAGCCCACGCCGTCGCGCCGCGTCTCGCCGGCTTCCCAGCCCAGAACGGCCGCCCCGCGCAGGATCGCCGCATCCTTGGCCGGCACGTTGGGCGGGCCCTGCACGCCGATCGCACGCTCGATGGCCCCGAGGTCGTCGTCGAACTCGGCACCGTCGGCGCCGTCGATGCCGTGGTCGCGCGTCCACTCCGCGCGCACGCTCGGCTGGGCGGGGATCGACGTCAACCAGTTGACGGTCGTCCCGCCGCCCACCACGGATGCGGCCAGGATCGAGACCGAACCGTCCCAGGTGGCCGTCATCCCGTGGTCGAGGTACATCCGGTCGTATGCCGCGAGCTCGTCGGTCGGCATGTCGGGCTCGGGGATGAACGACCCTGCCTCCACGACGATGACCGAGCGGCCCGCCTGGGCCGCCTCGGCCGCGACGACGCCACCGCCGGCGCCGGACCCGACGACCACGACGTCGGCGTGCAGGGTCGCCGCGGCATCCGCGGGTGGCGGAGCGAACGGGACGATCGGGCTGGGCTCGTCGGTCAGCGGCTCGATCGGCGAGCGGTAGCCGATGGTCGTCCAGAGCGGGTTCGCGCCGGTCTCGCCCGGGTCCGCGTAGGCGAGGAAGCACAGGAGCTTCTTGAACGCCTGGTAACCGGACCGGCGGAGCGCCAGCCGCGAGGTCGCCCAGCCGATCAGGTAGCGCGCCCGGGCGTCCGGCTGGAGGTCGCGGAAGGCCGTGGGGCGGCCGTACAGGGCGAGGTTGACGAGGCGCGACTCGACGAGCCTCAGGACGAGCCGGAGCTGGCGGGCCTGCGCGGGATCGAGCGAAGCGATCGCCTGGGCGGCGAGACGAGCCCGCCGCACGGCGCCCCCGCGCACGAACGTCTCGGCGATCTCGGCGAGCGTCGCGAGCTCCGCGGCCGACCAGCCGGCGATCGGATCGACGGCCGGCGCAGACGCGCCCGGGATGAGGCCCCGCGAGGAAGGATCGGCCGCCGGCGGCGGGACCTGCTCGGTCACGCCCGGCCGGGAGAGCCGGGGGCCGTCCGCGCGAAGCCCTGGGCCGGCCACGGCTCGCAGCGGATCGGCCGGTCCTCGCGGTAGCCCAGGGCATAGTCGGCCTGGATGAGCGTGTGGAGCTGGCTCGTGCCCTCGTAGATCACCGCGGCCTTCGAGTTGCGCAGGTAGCGCTCTACCGGGAACTCGTCGCTGTAGCCGTTCGCGCCGTGGATCTGGATCGCGTCCAGCGCGGCCTGGACCGAGTGGTCGGTCGCGTGCCACTTGGCGAGGCTCGTCTCGCGCGTGTTGCGCGCGCCGTGGTTCTTGAGCCAGCCCGCCCGCCAGACCAGCAGGCGCCCGATCTCGGTCCCCTTCGCCATGTTGGCGATCATCTGCTTGACGAGCTGGTGGCGGCCGATCTCCTCACCGAACGTCTGGCGCTCGTGGGCATAGCGGACGCTCGCATCCAGGCAGGCCTGGGCGAGACCCACGGCGCCCGCGGCGACCGTGTAGCGGCCCTGATCGATCGCGCTCATCGCGACGAGGAAGCCCTCGCCCTCCTCCCCGACGCGGTTCTCGACCGGGACCTCGCAGTCGTCGAGATTGATGAGGCCCGTGTTGCCGGCCCGGATGCCCAGCTTGCCGTGGAGCGTGCCCGTCGTCAGGCCCTTGAACCCGCGCTCCACGATGAAGGCGGTCACGCCTCGATGCTTCTTCGCCCGATCGACCGTCGCGAACACGAGGAAATGGTCGGCGATGTCGGCGAGGCTGATCCAGATCTTCTGGCCGTTGAGCCGGTACGTGTCGCCCGAGCGGCGGGCCGTGGTCTGGAGCGCACCTGCGTCCGTGCCGGCCCCGGGCTCGGTCAGGCCGAAGGTCGCGACCTTCTCGCCCCGTGCCTGCGGGACGAGGTAGCGCTGGCGCTGGTCCTCGTTGCCCCATTGGAGCAGGGCCAGCGAGTTGAGCGCGACGTGCACGCTCTGGATCACCCGGAACGCGGTATCGGCACGCTCGAGCTCCTCGCACAGGATCGCGAAGCTGATGTAGTCCATCCCCGATCCGCCATAGGCTTCCGGGATCGGCGCGCCCAGGAACCCGAGCTCGGCCATCCTCGCGAACACCTCGCGATGGACCTCGCCCTTCGTATCCCACTCGCGGATGTAGGGCAGGATCTCCGCCTCGACGAAGGCGCGGGCGCTCTGCTGGACGAGGCGGTTCTCGTCCGTGAGCGTGAAGTCGATCACGGTCGCTCCGGGGCTGGAGGGGGTATGCGGCGGGGTCGCGGCGTCCGGCCATTCTACGCAGCCGGAGCGACGGTCGAGGCTCTCCTATACTCGCTGGGCTCCCCCTGACGCTTCCGCCCCAGTCGAGGACACCCATGACGGCCCACAAGGAACCCCCCGCGACCGATCTCGGAGCGCTCGCCCGCGCCCACATCACGCCGGTCCTCGGCCGCTACTTCGAACGCAGCTGGAGCCACGGTGAGGGCCATCGCCTGTACGACACGGCGGGCAAGGCCTACCTGGACTTCGCGAACGGGATCGCCGTCTCCGCGCTCGGCCACCACCACCCGGCGGTGACGGCGGCCATCCACGCCCAGGTGGACAAGCTCATCGCACCTACCGCCGCGATCGGCTACTCGGAGCCGTCGATCCGGCTCGCGGACGAGCTCGTGGCCACGTTCCCGGAACCTCTCGACAGCGTGTTCTTCATGAACTCGGGATCGGAGGCCGTCGAGGCGGCGCTCAAGCTCGCCCGGCGGACGACCGGACGCCCGGGCATCGTCGCGTTCCGGGGCGCGTTCCATGGTCGGACGTTCGGGGCGGCGTCCGTGACGAGCTCGAACCTGAACTACCGGCGCGGCTACGAGCCGCTCCTGCCCGGCGTCCACCTGCTCCCCTTCCCCGCCGCGTACCGCGACTTCGGCGGCGACGAGGCGCTGGCCACCGAACGCTGCCTGGCGGCGCTCCACGACTTGACCTCCAGCGTCATCCCGGCCGAAGCCATCGCGGCGGTCCTCATCGAGCCCGTCCAGGGCGAGGGCGGGTATACCCCGGCGCCGGCGGCCTTCCTGCGCGGCCTGCGGACGTTCTGCGACGAGCACGGGATCGTGCTCATCGTGGACGAGGTCCAGAGCGGGTTCGGGCGGACCGGCACGATGTGGGCCTTCGAACACGCGGGGGTCGTTCCGGACGTGGTGTGCCTGGCGAAGGCGATCGCCAACGGCCTGCCGCTGTCCGCCATCGTGAGTTCCCGGGCGCTCCAGGAGCGCTGGGGACGTGGCGCCCACGGCTCCACGTTCGGCGGCAACCCGGTCGCATGTGCGGCGGGCGTGGCGGTCATGCAGACGATCCGCACGGAAGGCCTCGTGGCGAATGCCGCCGCCCGGGGCGCGGAGCTCACCTCCGGTCTGCGCCGGATCGCGGCGGAGGACGATCGGGTCGGCGACATCCGGGGACCCGGGCTCATGGTCGGCGTGGAGTTCGTGGAGGATCGGGGCACGAAAGTGCCGGATGGCGTCACGGCCGAGGCTCTCATCGCCCGGTGCGCGGACGACGGCCTGCTGCTGCTCACCTGCGGGTCCGGGCACCAGGTGGTCCGCTGGATCCCACCGATCGACGCGACCAGTGCCGAAGTGTCCGAGGCGCTCGAGATCTTCGGCGACGCGCTGGCCGGCCTGCCGCGCTCTGGCGGTGGCGTCGGCGACTGACCGGAGTCAGGGCGACTGACGACGCTCCGGGCCGACCGGGAAAGCTCGTCCCGCACAGCAGCGAGCGCCCGCCACGGGCGGACGCTCTCTCGGTGCGTGTGCTGCGCGATGCGCCGTGCCGGCTCGCGGAGTTCAGCGATTGCGGGCGAGGAACTCCATCACGTCGTCCAGCCGGAAGCGTCGATCGCCCCGCTTGCACACACGGTAGAAGGGAAGCTCCCCTCGATCGCCCAGCCGCTTCACCGTGTTCACGTGCAAGTGAAGCATCTCGGCGACCTCGGTCGCCGTGAGCATGGGCCCAAGTTCATTGACGGCCATCGATGCCATTCGTTGCCTCGTTCAGTCGCACCTTCGAACCGGATACGGCGCCTTGTCCTTGGACACATGTGGTGGACAAGGGTGCGGTCCGGCTCGCTGCTGGCAGGAGTGTGGCGGTCTGGATGAGGACGGAACAAGCCGTACTTCGGTCCGGTGACCCCCGACCCGGAGTACCAGACAGGCCCCGATCCGTGCGTGGGCCGGTCAGTGGACCCCGAGCGCCTGGAGGGCCGCCGGGAAGACGGGATCGTCCGCCTCCGTGAACAGGTCCCAGCGCGTGGGGACGGAGACATCGGGCTCGATCCCGGTGTCCTCCCACGGGCCGTACGTCGCCCCGTCGGCGACGAAGGTCTCCCGCGCGAGCCAGGCGCGCGAGCCGTCCTTGAAGTCGAACCCGGACAGGGTCTCCACGTTGCCCAGCGTCGTCTCGCCGATGACCTTGGCGCGACCCTCAGCCTGGAGGATCCCGCTCATGATCTCGCCGAAGCTCACGGTGTCCCGGCCGACGAGGACCACGAGCGGCACGCTCTGGGACCCGCCGACGTCCTCGGCCTTGATCACGAGCGGCCGGCTGTCTGTCCGGGCCTTGAACGAGCCCACGTGACCCGACACGAACAGGCCAAGCAGCGGCTCGAGGACCGTACTCGAGCCGCCGGGATCCTCGCGGTTGTCGACGATGAGGCCGGCCAGCGGCCCATCGACCGTCATCTTCTCGAGGGCCGCGCGGACCTGGCCCGGGACGGTCTGGTCGAACAGCGTCGGCAGGAAGATGTAGCCGACGCGCGTGCCCGCGATGAGGCACGACGCGACGGGCAGGCCACCCCCGACCTTGGCCCGAGTGATCGTGATGTCGTGGGCGACTTCGCCGGGTCGCTGGACGGTGACCCTGACGTTCGAGCCCTCGGGGCCGCGCAGCCGGCTCACGGTCGATGCCCCGTTCGCGTCGAACACGGACACGCCGTCGATCTTCAGGATCGCGTCATGGGCCTGGATGCCGGCGGCTTCGGCGGCGCTCCCCGGGAACGTGAGGATGACCACGGCAAGATCGGCCTCCCGGAGCGGCTCCACGCTCACGCCGATGCCCACGTAGTCGTTGTGGCCGGCCAGCTCGGCGTCCGCTTCGGCCCTCTCGGTGGGGCTCTGGAACTGCGAGTGGTCGTCGCCGAGCTCCTCGACCATGAGCTCCATCGCGGCGTAGAAGTCGTCGTCGCTCAGGCCGCCCTCGACGAGCACGCGGTAGCGGTTGACGATCGCCGGCCAGTCCTTGCCGTTGAAGGCGGGATCGACGTAGTTCTCGCTGACCGCGCGCGCGAGCGCGTTGAGGGTCGCGATCTGCTTCGTGGTCGTGGCGAGGTTCACGGTCGAGGGGGGCGGTGGGCTGCCGAGCGGCTCCGGGGATGGCACCGGAGCGTGCACGACCGCATCCGGCATCGTCGCGACGGGATCGCCGGGCTTCCAGGCGCAGGCTCGCTCACCGGTCGCGGACGCGGAGGCGATCGCGGTGGGGGCGCTCGTCGTCGGTGGGGCCGTCCCCGATGGTTCGACGGTCGTGCTGTCCGGCGTGGCCCCGGCCGACGGGACCGTCGGGTTCGCGCCGCACCCGGCGAGCGCCATGAGCAGGCCCACGGCGGCCAGCGTGGACCGACGACGTCGGGAGATCACGGCCCCGCCAAGTCCCGCATCGTCCGTACGGTACCAGCCTCCCCCGACGACATCGGGCTCGACGATGGGGCTACGATCATCACATCGCTCATTGTCGACACGGGAGGAGGCGATCGATGGACGATCCGATCCGGTTGCACCCGGCGGGGAGGACGTGACGGGCGGCGCGGACGACCCGATCAGCCGGCCACCGACCCCGCCTCGTGAGGACGTGTCCTACTCGGAGAAATACGCCGGAACCCAGTACGGACGACCCGTCGTCGAGCCGGTGGTCCTGGCGACGCCCTCGGAGCCGCGGACGCGCGGCCGGTTCGGTTGCTTCGGCATCGTGATCGTCCTGATCGGGCTGTACTGGCTTATCCCGGGCGTGATCGGATTCTTCTCGACCTTGAACCTGTGGTACTCGGGCAAGCTCTTCGACCAGCCCCTTCCGCCCAGTCTCGAGCGTGCCCTGGGTACCGCCGTGGCGATCGCCATGGTCATCAGCGTCGTCGAGATCCTCATCGGCCTGAAGATCCTCATCCGCCCGGGCCGCTACAGCCTGGGGTGCACGGGTGTCCTCGCCTTCCTGAGTGCCTTCGCGCTCGCCATCGCGGTCTCGAACATCCAGGATCCGCCGACCAGCGTTCTGATCTTCCTGGGCGTGTACCTGACGATCTCGGTCGTGTTCACGCTCTTCGCGGTGAGCGCCGCTCAGGCGATGGACTAGCAGGGGCGTTCTCTGCGTCGCGTGGCTTCGAGAGTGGCGTCCCCGGCAGGGTTCGAACCTGCGACCTTCCGCTTAGAAGGCGGTTGCTCTATCCACTGAGCTACGGGGACGGGCGCGCGACGGCCAGAAGGATACCCCGCTGCTGAACGCGCTCCGACGCACGACGGATGGATGGGGCGATGAGCCGCGGTCGAAACCGACATCGCGGCCCATCGCGATGAGCCCTGGTGGCCTCTTCGCCGGTGAGTCGGACCGGACGGTGGGGACGGGCCCGCGATCGACCGTCGATGCCCGAAGACAGCCTCACGACCATCTCCGAACTCCCGCCGGCCGGGCGGTTCCGCACACAGCCTCGAGCTCGATGACAGGGTACTCCCCGCCGTTTCGCGACCGCTACGTCGAGGCCGCGCGGCGTCCCGGACCGGAGATTCGGCCGTGCTATGCTCCGCGCCCCTGCCGCCGGGATCGGCCGGGTGAGCGCGGAGGTCGAGTGGGCGAACCACGCACGAGGACGGACGGGGGCGCGACGCTCCCCGCCTCGCCGACGACCCGTCGGCGGGTCCCGGTCCGGCGGACGGCCTCCGGACAGCTCGCCCTCGAGCTCCCACTCGACCTGCCGGTGCTGCCACTCCTGCCCGAATGGAAGGACCAGCAGCGGCTGTGGGGCCCGAGCCTCCACCCGATGTGTTCGTACCTGGCGAGCTTCCCGGCCGCGCTCGCCCATGCGTTCATCGCGCGCTGGTCACGGCCGGGCGACGTCGTGCTCGACCCCTTCAGCGGCCGTGGCACGACCCCGCTCCAGGCCTGCGCCGAGGGCCGGATCGGCGTCGGCAACGACCTCAACCCGTTCGCTCACCTGCTCACCGCCTCGAAGGTCGAGCCTGCCGGCCCGGCTGAGGCGCGCACGCGCGTCACGGCCCTGCGCCTGGGCTGGGCGGGCGTCGCGGCCGGCTGGGTCGCGCTCGCGGAGCGGGTGATGGCCGACGAGGGTCGGGGCACGGCCGGGGTCCCCACCGCCGGTACGGGACGTGGACCCGGAGCGGCCGACGAGGTCGTCCCAGCCGAGGTCGCCCTCGCGTTCCATCCGCGCACGCTGGCGCAGCTGCTGTACGTCCGCTCGACCCTGCGCCTGGACGAGCGGGTCGACCGGTTCATCGCCGCGGCGATCACCGGCATCCTCCACGGCAAGTCGCAGACGTACCTCTCGGAGCTCATGCCGAACACGTTCAGCATGGCCCCGCGCTACGTGCGCGACTTCGCGGCCCGGACCGCGTTCGCCTCGCCCGAGCGCGACGTCTTCGCCTGCCTCGACCTCAAGCTCGACCGGCTGTACCGCCTGCCACTGCCGACGACGCCGGGCATCGCGCTCGCCGGCGACGCGCGGGACGCCGGGGTGCGCGCCCACGCCGCCCTCCATGCCCGCGGGCTGCCGGATCGAGCCCGCCTGGTGGTCACTTCGCCGCCGTACCTCCGGGTCGTGAAGTACGGCTACTACAACTGGCTGCGCACATGGTTCCTAGGCGAGGACGCCAGGGCCATCGACGCGGCGCTCGACGACGCCCACCACCGCACACCCTACCTCGCGTTCGTGCGCGATGTCCTCGCCGGCCTTCGCCCGGCACTCGCCGACGACGCGATCGTCGTGCTCGTGATCGGCGACGTCGAGCTCGACCGGGGACGCGAGATCAGCACCGGCTTCGGCCTCGCCGAACACGTCTGGGAGAGCGCCGCGGCGCCCGAGGGCTACGCGCTCGCGGGCATCGTCGTGGACCCCATCGCCTCGCACCGGAAGATGACCAAGCTGTGGGGCTCGGAGGCGGGCCGGGCGACGAAGACCGACCGCATCCTCGTCCTGGGAGCATCGGACGCCGGCCGTCGGCGCGCCCTGTCGAGCCTCTCGGCGCCGATCGCCTGGGACTGGCCGCCGCGAGGCCTCCGCGCCCTCTGAGGTCCGCTGGCGTCGGCCGGTGACGGATAGAATGCCGCCATGCAGCAGATGTACGCCCCGACGGACCTCGCAACGATGGATCCGCTCGTGCTCCTGAAAAACCTCGATCACGTGCGGATGACGAGTCGTCGGCTGAGCTACATCCTCCAGCAGCAGGTCCACCTCTACGTCCCCGAGGCGAACCAGCTGCGCGAGCAGATCGACCGGTACGTCGAGGCCGAGCGCCAGATCGAGGGCGAGATGGCCCGCCGCCGGATCCGCGCCTGACCACCGGTCGCCGATCGCGACCGTCCGGTCGGTCCGGCGCGGAATTCGAGAACCCCCGCCGCCGTGGCGTCGGGGGTTCGTTGGCCGTTCCACCTCGGAACGGGATGAGTGCGCGATCCGCCGGCCTGTGGCCGGTGCCCGGGTCAGGTGGCGACCACCCCAGCGAGCCGGAGCGGAGCCGGTGCCGTCTCTCCGCTCTCGCCCCCTGTTTCTGACGTCACGGCCGATGGTGCGACCGTCGCCGGGGCGGTCGTGCCGCGGGCACGCCGCTCGGCCTCCTCGAGCGCGATCTCACGTGCCAGGGCCGCCAGCGTCGGGGTCTCGAAGAGGCTGAACCCGATCCCGATGTCGGCCAGCTCCTGGAACCCCCATCCGTTGTACAACCGTCGGCTCGCCACGGCGCACATCTCGTCGTACAGCTCCGGCCAGCCGGTGCGGCGGCGGCGGTAGCAGAACCGGATGAACGCTGCGGCCTCGGCCGATGATCCGGTCGAGTGCGCTGCCGCCGATCCGGCGGTCGCTGCCTCGACCCGGCTGGGCCTGCGGGAATCCATCAATCAGGAGCCCTCCTTCCTCGCGCTCGGTTACGAGGACGCGCGCGACCACGAAGATGGGCGGGTCACGCCACGGAGCCTCTGGGGGCAACCGCCTCGTCCGGTCCCGGGGTCTTCGGCGGCGGTCCCGACATCGTAGGCCCCGGGGCGGATGACCGGGAAGGGGTTTCTCCACCTTCTCATCCACAACTTCGTCCACACGAACAGACGTTCCACCAACGGGGCCGGCCATCTCGGACTCAGCCGACCGGGCGGACCCCCAGGCCAGGCGCGTCGGTCAGCCGCCAGCGGTGGTCGGACCCGAGGTCGAGGCCTTCGAACGGGTCGTCGGCGAGGAGCAGGCATCCGTCGAGGTCGACCCAATCGGCGAGCGATGCCACCGCGGCCGACGCCGCGATGCCGACCCGGGTCTCCTCCATGCAGCCCTCGAACCGCTGGAAGCCGAGGTCGCGCGCCCGCTCGAGCATCCGTTTCGCGGGGCCTACGCCGCCGCACTTGGCGAGCTTCACGTTGACCCCCTTGACCACGCCGACGAGCCCGGCCAGGTCGTCGATCGTCACGGCGCTCTCGTCGGCGACGATCGGCAGCTCCGAACGTTCCTGGAGCCAGGCCATCTGATCCAGGCGGTGGCGCGGGAACGGCTGCTCGATGAGCTCCACGCCGAGGCGGACGAGATCGGGCAGCAGGCGCGCCCCATCGTCGGGCTCCCAACCGGTGTTGGCATCGACTCGGATCGGACCGGTGAACACGCGTCGGACGGCTTCGAGGGTCGCGAGATCCTGCGGCCCGCCGAGCTTGATCTTGAGCGCCGGGAAGTGACTCGCGCGTTCGGCCCTGGCGGCGACGATCTCGGGCTCGTCGATGCCGATCGTGAAGTCGGTCGGCGGGATCGCGGCAGGCAGGCCGAGCAGCCGATGCACGGGCAGACCGAGGCGCTTGCCGAGCAGGTCGTGGAGGGCGATGTCGAGCGCGCACTTGGCCGCCCCGTTGTGGGCGATCCGGTCGTCGAACCCGGCCGCGACGCCGGCCAGGGCCGTTTCGGCGGTGGCCCCATCGGCGTCAAGCACGGCCGGGTCGACGCTCGCGAGGAGGACCGGCAGGACGACCCCGATCGTCTCGACCGTCTCGCCGTAGTACGCGTCAGGATACCCCTCGCCGTACCCGACGATGCCGGGCAGGCCGTCATGGCGGAGTTCGACGATGACCGAGGTCATGCCTTCCGGGCCATGCGAACGGGCGATGCGGAACGGGTCGCGGTACGGGATCGCGATCGAGGCGGCCTCGAGGTGGAGCGGACCCGCGCTGAACGAGGCCTTCACGGGACGAGCGCCTCGACGGCGGGCCGGACCGCCGCCCACAACCGATCGGGCCCGAAGCGGACCGGGTCGTCGCACGGCAGCCCGGTGAGGGCCTCCGTGTCGGCCACGATCCGGCGGGCCTCGACCTCGTCCGGGTAGAGCGACGTGTTAAGCGCGACCCCCACCACCTTCGACGGCGCGACGAGCCCGGCGACCGCCTCGTGCAAGCGGATGAACTCGGGCAGCGGCTTGATCGGAAAGTGGGCGTCGTCGACGTGGTCGAAGTCGTGGTCGGCGAGACCCGGCTTGTGGACCATGATCATCGCCTGGGGCGTGCAGCCGTGGATGAGCCCGAGGGTCACCGCGCTGTAGGCGGGATGGTCGAGCGAGCCCTGGCCTTCCACGATGACCCAGTCGCCGCGCTCCTCACCCTGCTCGGTCAGCCACTCGCATGTCCCGTTCGAGAAGTCGCTGATGACCCGGTCCACGGCCACGCCCCAGCCCGCGATCATCATCCCGGTCTGGCCGGTCGGCACGAAGGCCGCCTTGAGGCCCTGGTCGGTCGCCGCCTTCACCAGCTCCAGCGCGACGCTCATCTTGCCGATGGCGCAGTCGGTCCCGACGGTGAGGATCACCTTCTTGCCCGGCCTGTGGCGCCGCCCGATCGAGGTCTCCTCCCGGCCCGGCGGCCGGCGGAAGTCCACGATCTCGACGCCGGCGGCCGCGGCCGCGGAGGCGAACTCGGCGTCGTCGCCGATCATCGTGTGGAGGCCGGACAGGATGTCGAGTTTGTCCCGGATCGCCGCGAGGATCGTGTCGCGCCAGGGCTGGGGGAGCTTGCCGCCGGTGGGCGCGATGCCGATGAGGAGCGCGGTCGCCGGCCGGCCCGTGGCGCGGCCCCGGGCGAGGGCTTCGTCGAGGCCGGCCACGATGGGGACGTCGAAGCGCGGATCCTCGCCGAGCCACTCACGGACGTTCCGCCCATCCTTGGTCGAGTCGATCACGGCCACGACCGGGTCGGGCCCGTAGCGCAGTACGCCCATCGCGGTCTTGCCATGGTGCGGGCCGAACTGCCCCTCGGCGAGGATGACGATCCGTCGCCCCGATGCTCCCGACGCCAAAGCCGCCTCCTCGTTCCGTGCTCCCCACCCACCGAGCCCCGTCGGCCGTTCAGTCTACCGACCGTCGCCCCTCGACACCCCCCGGATCACGTTCGGATGGCCCGGAGAGGCTCCGGGGCTCCATGGCCGTAGGTGCATACGCTCCAGTCGAGGTCGCCGTGCGGCCCGCCGATATGCACCCACGGCCATGGGCCGGAGCGGCATGAGCCGGAGGCGGCGAGCGCGGTCGGCCAGCGTGGCTCCGCGGCGAAAGGAGAACGCCCCCGGGGCGCGGTCCGGGGGCGTCGGGATGTTCATCTGGTACCGCATACCGGATTCGAACCGGTGGTCTCCGCCTTGAGAGGGCGGTGTCCTGGGCCTCTAGACGAATGCGGCGCTGGCGGCTCGACGAGAGGACGCCGGACCGGCCGGCATGATAGCAGCCGATCGTCCGATGGCGCCACCGCGGCGGCGTCGGTGGCCGCCCTCAGAGGCGGTTGGCGTCGAGGAAGGCCCGGATCGCGTCGGCCACCTGGACGTGGCTGTGCTCGCCCACGACGAGCCCGAAATGGGAGTGGGCGCCGAACGGCTCGTACGCCGCACCGAGCCAGTCGGCCAGGCGCTCCGAGCCGGGTTCCGGAACGATCTTGTCGAGGCCGCCGCCGATGACGAGGATCGGCAGCCCGGCGAACGCCGACCGCTCCACGGCCACACCCAGGAGGACCTGGCGGCGGGCAGCCCCGGACTCGTGGGGCTTCTGGCCGAGGAGGTGCTGGATCCGCCGGACGTCCTCGAGCGAGAGGTCACTGTGATCGCGTTGAAGGCGCTCCGACAGCGTCGCCCAGCCGAGGCGCTCCTTGCCGTAGACGTCGCCGACCTCGCGCAGCTCGTGCGCGCGGGCGGGGACGCGGAGCTCGCGAGGCAGCTCCGGGCTGATCAGGACCATGCCGGCCGGTCGGATGCGTTCGGCCGCCTTGAGCGCGAGCAGGCCCCCGAGGCCGTGACCGACGAGGACGGTCGAGTCGCCCAGGCGGCGCAGTCCGGCCGTGACGTCCTCGGCATAGGTGTCGATCGTGAGTGACGTGGGATCGGCGGTCTGCGACCAGAAATGGTTGCGCAGGTTGAGCGCGTGGCCCTCCCAGCCGCGCGACGCGAAATACCCGAGGTAACGCTCCCAGACCCACGATCCGGCGAGTTCGCCGTGGACGAACAGGAGTGGCTTGCGCCGCGATCGCCGTTCCGGGAGCCAGCTCTCGATGTAGATCCCGCGGTCCTGGAGCTCGATCTCGTCCTTGCGGATCGGTCGGCCCCCGGAAGCCTGCGGCGTGAGGGGCATCGTGCCCGGGGTCACCTCGGCCATGTGGACACCTTGATCACCATTCGTGAGGGTTGATGAGGAGGCCGCTCAGCGGCTTGGGGAAGAAGTAGGTCGACTTCTGGGGCATCACGTCGCCGTCGCGGGCGACCGCCGTGATCGAGGCGACGGGGGTCGGATCGAGCAGGAAGGCGGCGTCGATGCCGTCGCCGGCGTCGACCCGGTCGAGCGCCTCGGTGGCCGACCGCGTGTACGTCAGTCGGCCGGCAGCGGTCGCCGCCGCGTCGATGTTCGCGAGCTTCTCCAGGGCGACCTGCAGGAGGGTCACGTCGAGGCCTCGAAGGGCCTCTCCCACGTGCGCCAGGTCCGGCTCGAAGGCCGACCGGCGGGCGGTCAGGATCGCCCCGCCCGAGCGCGTCCACAGGCCGAAACGGCCACGACCGCCACGGCCGCTCGCCGCTTCGGCGGCGCCGAAGGCCGCGTTCGAGCGCGTCCCGACCGGCGACCCGTTCGACCACGAACAGCGCCTCGGCAGCGGTGACCAGGTCGGCCGCGGCGTCGCCCAGCCCGCCCACGAGGCGATGGGTCGGCAGGACCGTGAGCGTCTGGCCGGTCGACTCGAGCAGGAGGGCGAGGACGTAGTCGAACGCGGGATCCTCCTCGCAGGAGCGGCTCATGCGTCGCTCGTCGCGATAGCGCAGTGCCGTCTCATAGCGATGGTGGCCGTCGGCGATCGTGAGCGGTCCTCCCCCGGCGAGGGCGACGAGCTCGGTCGCGGGATCGGCCGCGGCGGCCTCCCCGGGAGTGCCATCGTCCTCGGCCGGTGCCGAGACCGCCGGCACCACCCACAGCCGATGGCGTACCTGATCCCCATCGGTCACGTCGGCGACCGGCATCGTGCCCGGTGCGTCGACCACGGCGGCGAGCACCGCCGCGGAACGCCCGGTCGGGTCCTCGTAGAGCATCGCGACCGGGCTCATGTTGGCACCCGTCGCACGGAGCAGCCGGTAGCGATCCTCGCGCGGGGTGGCGAGGGTCCGTTCGTGGGGCAGGATGCCGCCCTCGCCGAGCGGCTCGAGCCGGACCCTGGCGAAGAAGCCACGCTGCGACCGTTCGGCCTCGCCGCCCGGCAGCCGGTAGGTCTGGTCGTACACGTAGACCGCCGGTCGGGGATCCTTGTGGAACGTGCCATCGGAGCGCCAGGCGGCGAAGGTGCGGGCGGCCCGACGATATTTGTCGTCCGGCTCGTCGCCCAGCTCTTCCGCGGGCAGGTCGAGGCGGACCACATTCCGGGGATGGCGCGCCAGGAGCTGCCGCTCCTCGTCCGGTCCGATGACGTCGTACGGCGGGCTCGTGACCAGGGCGAGGTCGCCCACGGCCTCGGTCTCGTAACGCAGGGCGCGGAAAGGACGGATGTGGGGCACGGGCACCTCGGGGGCACGCTGGCCGGCCTCGCCGGTACGTGAGACGTCTGGGACGGGTGCCCATCGTACGATAGAGCGGCCCCGTCGGGCCGATCCGGTGTTGCCTGGTCGCTGGATGCAACTTTCCGGGGGGCTCGGACGTCGATGCGACCAGACAGCCCCGCGGACCCCGCCCGAGGAGACCCTGTGCCCCGAGCCCGAACGGCCGCGCCGCCGACCGCTCGCCGCCCGCGACCTCTTCGTGGACCCCTCGCCGCTGTCGTGGGACTGGCCGCGACCGCGCTGGCGCTGGCTCTGACGCTCGCGCCGGTCGGCCCCGCGTCGCGTCCCGTCGCCGCGGCCGCCGGCGTGACCCTCCAGGCGAACGCACTGCTCGCCGGCCACGGTCGGGTCGGCTCGTGGATGGCCATCGCGGTCACGGTCGCGAACGACGGTCCGGCGATCACGGGTGAGCTGCGGATCAACGGCGGCGCACAGGGCCGCACCCGGTTCGGCCTGCCGGTGGATCTCCCGACCGGCTCACGCAAGAGCCTCGAGATGTACGCCCAGCCGCCGGCGTTCGGACAGACGATCGACGTCAGCCTGGTCACGGCCGGCGGGACCGCGGCGACCGCGAAGGTCGCCTACACCGTCCCGGACAACGCCCAGCTCGTCGTGGGCGTGCTCGCGGAGAAGCCGGCACCGGTCGTCGCCGCCCTCAGGCTGCCGCCCTCGATCAACGGCACGCCGACGATCATCGTCCAGCTCACGGTTGACGACCTGCCCGGCCGCGTGGAGGCGTGGGATCCGATCGACCGGCTCATCTGGCAGGACGTCGATTCGTCCACGCTCAGCAAGGACCAGCTCGAGGCGATGCGGGGCTGGCTGGCCGGCGGTGGTCGCCTCACGATCGTGGGCGGGACGTCCGGGGCGTCGTCGCTGGCGAAGCTGCCCGACGACCTGCTGCCCTACCGACCTCGCGCCACGACCGACATCAGCCCGCAGGCCCTTCAGGACCTCGTGGGCCCGATCACCTCGACGGTCCAGGCGATCCCGGCGATGACCGCCGACCGGAGCACCGTCCGCGGCCGGATCCTCGCCGCGTCCGGCGATCAGGTCATCGCGGCGGAGGAGACGTTCGGCAGCGGCGCGGTCACGCTTCTCGGGGTCGACCCGACCGGCGACTGGCTGGCCCGGACGCCCGCGTCCGACGCTGTCTGGAACCGGATCGTGCCACCGCGTGCGCTCGGCGTCCAGCTGGTGAGCGGGGACGACAGCCAGCTCCTCAACGCGCTCAACACGCTGCCGTCCCTGGCATTGCCGCCGATCGGCGGGCTCCTCATCCTGCTGTTCGGCTACATCCTCCTCGTGGGGCCGGTCAACTACCTCCTCCTGCGACGCCTGGATCGGCGGGAGTGGGCGTGGGTCACGATGCCCTTCCTCGTCGTCGGGTTCGCGGCCGCGGCCTACCTGTACGGCAACACGCTCCGAGGCGGGCAGGTGATCATCAACTCGGTCGCCATCGTGCGCGGGGCGCCGGATACGACCGCCGCCACCGCGGTCGCCTACGTCGGTGTCTTCTCTCCGACTCGCGAGATCTACCAGCTCGAGATCCCCGGCGGCGCGCTGCTGTCGCCGCCGACGAGCGGCGACATGCTGTCGGGCTTCGACGGGACCCAGAACGGCGGCGCCCTCGACATCCTCCAGGGCGATACCGCCCGGGTCCGCGACCTGGCCGTGGGTTACGGCGCGCTGCGGGCCGTCCGGGCCGAAGTGCCCATCGCCGGTCCGGAGCTGAGCGCCACGCTCCGGCTCGAGGGCGACCGCCTCAAGGGCACCGTCACGAACAAGTCGACCCTGACGCTCGAGAAACCGGCGGTCGTGGTGGGCGGATCGGTGGCCGTGCTCGCCGATCTCGCCCCCGGCGCGAGCCAGGTCATCGACCTTCCGATCGGCGGCGGCCCGGTCGACCAGCCGATCACCGACCGGATCCTCGGCAACATCTTCTTCGGGGGCCAGCCGTTCGGCGGTACACCGGACGACCAGCGGCTCCTCGTGCGCCAGGCGATCCTCAACCAGCTGACCGTCGACCCGTTCACCGGATCGTGGACCCCGCTGTCCACGGACGGGGCCGTCCTCCTGGCCTTCGGGCGCGGCGACGTCGTGGGCGCGCGCCTTGCCGGCGCGGCGGCGACGTCCACCGGCGACGTCCTCTACTTCGTGCCGCTGCCGATCGCGATCCACGGCCAGGTGGTCTTCACCGGCGACCTCATGCAGGGCACGACCGTCTCGAGCGACGGCCAGGTCACGGGCAAGGGCGGCGGAGGCGGTCCGACGATGGTCTTCTTCCAGGGTGGGACCCTGACCCAGGCGTACCGTCCGCCGACCTTCGACGGCGCACTCTCGACGAGCAAGCTCATCCTCGCCCTGAACCAGAACAGCGTCGGGGTGGCGCAAGACACGGTCAGCCCGACGGGTCCGGGGGACACGCCGTTGACCGACCAGGAACAGAACCAGGCGTCGACCGACGGGACGCCGGCGATCGAGCTGTTCGACCGGATGAGCGGTTCGTGGGTCCGCCTCGCGCACTTCAACACCTCGCGGTCCGTCGCCGTGACCGACCCGGGACGCTACGTGGACCCGACATCGGGCACGGTCCTCGTGCGATTCCGGACGGGCGACCAGAATGGCGTCGGCTTCTCGTTCCAGATGCAGCTCGAGGGGACGGTCCAGTGACAGCCATCGTCTCGGCCAAGGGCCTCACCAAGCGCTACGACCGCACGGTCGCCGTGGCCGGGATCGACCTGGACATCGAGCCCGGAGAGATCTTCGGGCTCGTCGGGCCCAATGGGGCGGGCAAGACGACGACCCTGCGCATGCTCGCGACGCTCCTCCGCCCGACCCACGGCGACGCGGAGATCGCCGGCGCCTCGGTCCGCGACGACCCCACGGCGGTGCGCCGGGTCATCGGGTTCATGCCCGACGTCTTCGGCGTCTACGACGACATGAAGGTCTGGGAGTACCTCGACTTCTTCGCCCGCTGCCACGGGATCGCGGCCGCCCGGCGCCGGCGGATGATCGGCGACCTGCTCGAGCTCGTGGACCTCGCCGACAAGCGCAACGCGTACGTGCAGGGACTGTCGCGCGGCATGCAGCAGCGGCTGTGCCTCGCCCACGCGCTCGTCCATGACCCGGCGGTGCTGCTCCTCGACGAGCCGGCATCCGGCCTGGACCCACGGGCGCGCGTGGAGTTGCGCGAGCTCCTGCGGGAGCTGCGTTCGCTGGGCAAGACGATCCTCATCTCGAGCCACATCCTGCCCGAGCTCGAGGAGCTGTGCACCAGTGTCGCGATCGTGGATCGCGGCCAGGTGCTGGCCCAGGGCCGGGTCGCCGACATCGAGCGGCGGTTGCGCTCCGGTGCGGTCCTCCGGATCAGGGTCCTCGCCGAGGGCGAGGCGCTCGAGGCGGCGCGGGCCCACTTCGCCGCCGATGTCGACGTCGCGTCGGCCCACGTTCTCGACGACGGGACGATCGAGATCGGGTTCCGGGGCGACGACCCGGCCTCGGCCCGGCTCCTTCGGGAGGCGGTCGCGGCCGGCCTGCCGATCGTCACGTTCGCGCGTGCGGCGAGCGACCTGGAGGAGCTGTTCCTCCAGGTGACGGCCCCGGCGGACTCGGTCCCGGCGAGCCCGATGGGGAGCGCGGCATGAATTTGTCGCGGGCGTCCATCCGCCGGGCCGGCCCATCGTTCGGGCGGGCGTTCGGCGGGATCAGCGCGATCGGGACGAAGGAGCTGCGCGGCCGGATGCGCGGCCGGCGGGCGTTCGTCGCCCTGACGTTCTACCTCGGGATCCTGGCCGGTTTCGCCTGGATGCTGGAGGCGCTCCAGGCCAGCGCCTTCCAGAGCAACGGGTTCGGCGGGGCCAACTACCAATCGGCCCAGATCGGGACCGGGATCTTTGCCGGACTGCTCGTCCTCCAGACCCTCCTGATCCTGGTGCTCGCCCCGGCATTCACCACCGGTGCCATCAGCCAGGAACGGGAGAAGCAGACCCTCGACCTGCTGGTGACCACGCCCGTATCGTCGCTGTCGATCGTCCTCGGCAAGCTCTTCAGCGCGCTCGCCTGGGCGTTCCTGCTCGTCATCGCCTCGATCCCGCTGACCGCGATGGTGTTCGTGTTCGGCGGCGTCGCCCCGGAGGATCTCGTCCGCGGCTACATCGTCCTGCTGGTCGAGGTCTTCGGGCTCGGCTGCCTCGGCCTGTTCTTCTCGGCGCTCCTGAAGAGGACCCTGGCGGCGACGATCGCGACCTACGCCGTCGTGCTGGCGATGACCGTCGGGGCCTCGTTCGTGTACATCTTCCTGTCCGCCACCGGCGGCGTGCGCACGGTGGCCCTGTCCGACGGGTCCACGATGCAGCAGACGAAGCTCGGGCCCGAGGGGCTCCTGTGGTTCAACCCGTTCGTCGCGGACCTCGACGTCCTGTGCCCGACGGGCACCGGCAGCGGGGGCACGTGCACGATCATCGCGGCGATCATGGGTCAGCCCGAACCGGGCGTCACCAGTCGGTTCCAGGTCATCGGCGGCAACGGCGGCGTGGTCGCGCCCGGTGTCGCGGGACCGGTCAAGATCCTGGCGGACGGCTCGATGGTCATGCCCGACGGGACGATCGTCAGCGGAGGCGGCGTCAACCAGGGTGGCGGCGTCACCCAGCCACCCGCGGTGGCCGCGGACGTCGTGTTCGACCCGAATGCGGGGATCGTCCGGGACACCTACTGGCCGCGCAGCGCGGCGGCCTGGCTCGTCGTATCGATCGTCCTCGTCCTCCTTTCGGTCAACCTCGTCTCGCCGACCCGACGCTGGCGACCGCATCTCCGCGGCCGGGGGCGCAAGCCGACCCCAGGGGCGAGCCTCCCCGTCGTCCCGGACGCCGACGGCGTCGCCACCGACGTGACCCTCGAGCCCGTTCCCGCACCGACGGTCACCCCGAAGGCCGGACCGTGATCGCCCGGCCATCGTTCCCGCGACGCGGCCGGGCACGCGGGCCGATCCCCGGCGACCTCATCCCCCGGGATCCGGTCGGCTCCGTTGAGGCACCCCTGGAACCGACGATCGCCGCGATCCGGGCGGCCCTTCGCCCGTTCCGTCGCCGGTTGTGGCTGCGCCGCTCCGTTCGGCGGGCATGGTGGGCGCTCGGGGCGGTGTTCATCGCCGAGACGGTCCTGTGGACGGTCGCACGTCTCGTGCCCCTCGAGCGGGCGTCGACCGTTGCCATCGCGATCCCGGCCATCGGCCTGCTCGCCCTCGCCGTCCTCGTGTCCCGCGCCCGTCCGTCGATCGGGGAGACCGCCCTCGCGATCGATGCGGAGGCCGGCCTGCGCGACCGGGTGTCGAGCGCCCTCGCCCTCGCGTCCGAGGGCCTGCCCGTCGCTCGTGGCGTGGACGGCGCGGACGACGCAGCCGCTCCGCCCACCGGCCGGCTCGATCCCGAGATCCATGAAGGGCTCGTGCGGCGCCAGCGCTCCGACGCCCTCCATACGCTTCGGGCGACCCGCCACGACCTGTTCCGGCCGCGCTGGTCGCGGGCGCCGGCGCTCACCACGCTCATGACGGGCCTCGCGATCGTCGCGCTCGTCGGCCTGCCGAACCCGCAGGACGCGGTGATCGCCCGCGAAGCCCGGATCAGGGACGCCGCCGCCCAGCAGGCCCAGACGATCGACAAGGCCGCCGACAAGCTCGCGGCCAAGGCTCAGGACCCGAACGACCCGCGGACCCGCCTGGCCAAGGATCTCCGCGATCTCGCTCAGCAGCTGCGCGACCGCCCCGACCAGCTGGACGCCGACCTCGCCCGCCTCGGCAGCATCGAGGACGATCTCCAGGCGTCGATCGACCCATCGACCGAGCAGCGCGCGTCGGCGCTCACGTCGTTGAGCCGGTCGCTGTCGCAGGCGACCACCGGCCGGCAGGACGCCAATCCGACCGGTGACCCGAAGGTGGCCCAGAAGGACCTCGGCGATGCCGCCGCGAAGCTCGACGCGATGACTCCGCAGGAACGCCAGGACCTCGCCGCGAAACTCGCGGCCCTTCAGCAGACCGCCGATGCCACCGACGGCGCGGCCGGCGCGGCCCTCCGCGATGCGGCCCAGAGCCTGGCGACCGGCGACATCGCATCGGCCAAGGAGGCGCTCGACCGGCTTGCGCAGGCGCTCGGCGCGGTCAAGGACAAGATCGACCTGAACCGCGACCTGGCGTCGGCGGCGTCGCAGCTCCAGGACAGCCGGCATCAGCTGGCCGACGCCGGCCGGCCAGGCGCGTCGGGCCAGCCCGGGCAGGGCGGCCAGGGCGGCCAGGCGAACGGCGGCGGCTCCCCGCAGCCCGGCGGCGGCCAGGGGTCCGGCGCCGGCTCATCGAGCAGCCCCGGGACCGGTCAGGGGCAGGGCCAGGGCTCAGGCTCATCGAGCAGCCCCGGCACGGGTCAGGGGCAGGGTCAGGGGCAGGGCCAGGGGCAGGGCCAGGGGCAGGCAGGGCCAGGGCCAGGGGCAGGGGCAGGGCCAGGGCCAGGGGCAGGGGCAGGGCCAGGGGCAGGGTCAGGGCCAGGGCCAGGGGTCGATCGGGGGCGGCGGCTCGAACGCCCGCTACCTGGGCCAGGGGACGGGTGGCCAGAGCGGCTTCTCCGGCCCGACCAAGGACAACAAGCCCTCGGCGCTCGGGCCTGACCTGAGCGGGATCTACGCACCATTCGATCGGCTGGGCAAACCAGGTGACCCGAGCTACGTCGCCGGGACGGGCGGCGATGGCCAGACCCAGCAGGGCAACCAGACCGGCGGCGGCACGGACAACGGCTCGATCGTGCCCTATCAGAGCGTCTACGGCGACTTCTACGACTACGCGCTCACCACCCTCGACCGGAGCTACGTGCCGCTCTCGGTCAAGGACTACGTCCGGGACTACTTCACGTCCCTCGATCCGACCCGCTGACGAGGACCTCCGATGACCACGAGCGAAACCGCCGCCTCATCCGCCTCATCCGCCTCCCCGACCCTCACGGCGGACGCGTTCGCGGAGAAGGCCTCCGCGATCGAGGCCGAGGTCGGCCGGGTCATCGTCGGCCAGCGCGACCTCGTTCGCCAGACCCTCACCTGCCTGCTCGCGAACGGCCACGCGCTGCTCGAGGGCGTGCCCGGCCTCGGCAAGACGATGCTCGTTCGGACCATCGCCGACGTGATCGACTGCACGTTCAACCGGATCCAGTTCACCCCGGACCTCATGCCCGCCGACATCACCGGAACGAACATCCTCATCGAGGAGGGCGGCTCGCGCCAGTTCCGCTTCCAGCCGGGACCGGTCTTCGCGAACCTCGTCCTCGCCGACGAGATCAACCGGGCCACTCCGAAGACCCAGTCGAGCCTGCTCGAGGCGATGCAGGAACACCAGGTGACGGTCGCGCGCCAGCGCTACCCACTCGACGCCCCGTTCTTCGTGCTCGCGACCCAGAACCCGCTCGAGATGGAAGGGACCTACCCCCTGCCGGAGGCCCAGCTCGACCGGTTCATCTTCAAGGTGCTCGTGCCCTTTCCGTCGGAGACCGACCTGATCTCGATCGTGGACCGGACGACCGGCGCCGAGACGCAGACGGCGCGCCAGGTGACCACGGCGGCCGAGATCGTCGAGATGCAGCGGCTCGCCCGGAGCGTGCCGATCGCCCCTCATGTGACGGCGTTCGCCGTGAGCGTCCTGGCGGCGACCCACCCGGACCAGCCGCGCGCGCCCCAACTCGTTCGCGAGTACGTCCGCTACGGCGGCTCGCCCCGCGGCGCCCAGGCGCTCGTGACGGCCGGCAAGATCTTCGCCCTGCTCGACGGCCGCTCGAACGTGTCGGTCGACGATATCCGCGAGGCCGCCCTGCCCGCGCTCCGCCACCGGCTCATCCTCAATTTCGAGGGTGAGGCGGAGGGGATCACGCCCGAGGCGGTCGTCCGCACGATCCTCGACGCGGTCCAGCCGGCGACCGTCGAGTAGCCGGGCCGGCGCCCAGCCCATGAGCGACGACCGGCCGGCCCTGGTCGCCGAGCGCCCGACGCGGCGGGTCTTCCTGCCGGCCGAGCTCGATCCGACGGTCTTCGACGAGGCGTTCCTGCGCCAGCTCGAGCGCCTGCTCCTGCTCGTCAGGGCCCCCGTCCGGGGCGGCCTGAAGGGCGGTCGAAGGAGCGTCAAGCGCGGCCAGTCGGTCGAGTTCGCCGACTATCGCGACTACACGCTCGGCGACGACCTGCGCCAGCTGGATTGGAACGTGTACGCCCGGCTCGAGCGGCTCCTCGTGAAGCTCTTCGTCGAGGAGGAGGACCTGACCGTCACGCTCCTGGTGGATGCCAGCGCCTCGATGGCCGGCGGCCGGCCCGAGAAGCTGCGATTCGCCAAGCGCGCGGCGGCCGCGCTGGGTTACGTCGGGCTCGCGTCCGAGGACAAGATCTCGGTCTCGGCGCTGGGCGGACGGGCCGCCCGACGACAGGTCGCGCTGCGCGGCTCCGGACGCGTCTTCCGGCTGCTCACCGCGCTGAGCGGGATCCCGGTCGCGGAGGGGCCGACGGACCTCGTGGCGGCGGCGCGCCACGCCGCCGCGCAGCTCCGTGGCCGGGGCCTGATCGTGCTCCTCAGCGACCTGCTCGACCCGGGGGCCGAGACCGTCATCCGCGATCTGGCGGCGACCGGCTCCGAGCTCGTGATCCTGCACATCCTGAGTCCGGACGAGCTCGACCCGCCGATCGAGGGCGACCTGCGGCTGGTCGATGCCGAGAGCGGGGAGCAGGTGGATGTGACGCTCGACCTGGCCACGATCGACGCATATCGGGGGCGCCTGGCCGCGTGGCGGGCCGGCCTCGCCGATCTGGCCGCTCGGCGCGCCGCCGCGTACGTGCCGCTCACATCGGACGTGCCGCTCGCGGACGTGATCTTCGCCGAGCTGCGCCGACGGCGCGTGGTGGGCTGAAGGATGCCGTTCCTCGCCCCGCTCGCCCTGGCCGGCCTCGCGTTCGTGCCGCTGGTCGTCGCGTTCTACCTGCTCAAGCTCCGGCGGGACGAGCGGGTCGTGCCATCCACGCTCCTGTGGCAGCGGCTGCTCACGGACGTGGAGGCGAACGCGCCCTGGCAGCGCCTCCGCCGAAGCCTGCTCCTGCTCCTCCAGCTCCTGCTCGTGCTGATCCTCGCCCTCCTCGCCGCACGGCCCTTCCTGGAGCGCCCGGCCGGCTTCGCGCGCGACCTCGTCATCGTCATGGACGCCTCCGCGAGCATGGCCGCCAGCGACGTCGCGCCGAGCCGCATGACCGAAGCGCGGGCTCGGGCGATCGAGGCGCTCCGGGACCTGCCGGCCGGCGGGCACGTCAGCGTCATCGCGGCCGGGCGGACGGCGCGGGTCGTCGCCAACGCCACGAGCGATCTCGGCCACGTCCGGTCGGCGATCGAGGGCATCGCCCCGGAGGCCGCCCCGGGAGACATGGCCGACGCGCTCCGTCTCGCCTCCGCGCTGGCGGCACGAGCCGGGGACGCCGAGGTCCTGGTCGTGACCGACGGCGCGATCACGCCGCTACCGACGGTCCGGGTCGACGCCCCGGTCCGGACGATCACGGTCGGCCGCCAGCGCCACAACCAGGCGATCGTGGCGCTCGCCGTGCGGACCGCGCCCTCGGCGGTGACCCGGTCGGTGTTCGTGAGCGTCGCCAACCTGGACGTCGAGCGGGCCGAGCGACGCCTCGAGCTGTACGGCGATGGCCGGCTCCTCGAGGCACGCGACGTGTACCTCGATCCGGTCGCCCGCGCCGACGTGAGCATCGACGACCTGCCCCGCGACATCGGCGTGGTCGAGGTCCGCCTGACCGACGAGAACGGCGATCCGGCCGACCAGCTCGCCACCGACGATCGGGCATGGGCGGTCGTGCCATCGGACCGGCTTCGGCGGATCCTCCTCGTCGGCGCCGGCGACCCGTACCTGGAGTCCGCACTGACTCACCTGCCCGGCACGGAGCTGTACGGCGTCACGCTCGACCAGTTCGGGCCGGACACCCATCCCGAGAAGTTCGACCTGATCATCTTCGAGGGCGCCCTCCCCGATCCGCTGCCGGCGCGCCCGATCCTGGCGATCGCGCCACCGAAGACGTCGCCGCTCGGGGCGGTGACCGGCACGCTCAGCCGCCCCGGCATCGGCACGCTCGATCCGGATGAGCCGATCCTGCACTTCGTCGACCTCTCGACGGTCCATATCGCGGATGCCGCCGAGATGACCCTGCCCGACTGGGCCCGGACGGTGATCCCGGGTCCGGCCAAGGCTCCGCTCCTGTACAGCGGGGACCGCGCCGGCCTCCCGACGGCCGTCCTCGCCTTCGACCCGCGTCACTCCGACCTGCCCCTCCAGGTGGCGTTCCCGATCCTCCTCTCGAACCTCGCGGGCGAGCTGATGGGCGGCGGCGCCGGACCGGCCGGGGCGGTCGTCCCCGGCACGGCCGTGGAGCTGGCGATCCCGTCGGGGGCGACCGGCGTCCACGTGGTCGGCCCGGATGGCTCCTCCCTCGACCTCACTGCCGGCACCGCAGACGCGCAGACCGTCACCTACGCCTCGACCCAGCAGCTCGGGGTCTACACGGTGACCGGCATCGGGACGGCGGCCGCGTCGCCCGGCCCGAGCGGCTCGGCCGGCGCCGCGGCCAGCGCCGCCACCACGCCCGCACCGAGCGGATCGGCCCC
Source organism: uncultured Chloroflexia bacterium (assembly GCA_963719285.1). Taxonomy (GTDB): domain Bacteria; phylum Chloroflexota; class Limnocylindria; order Limnocylindrales; family CSP1-4; genus C-114. The sequence continues at coordinate 101,240 of CAVRBO010000001.1, read as the reverse complement.
GGCCGGGGCGAGCGCGTCGCCCGGGGGGTCGCCGCAGGCCGAGGCCGGCGCGGTGGTCCGGTTCGCCGTCGACCTCTTCGACGTCGACGAGTCGACGATCACGCCCGGATCCGGGGCGGGCCTCGAGGCCCTGGGGACGGTGGGTGGCGCTCCGGGCGCGAGCGGGGTGCCCGGGACCGGTGCCACCGACGCCGTGGCTGCCCGCCCGGCCGCGCGCGACGAGCTGTGGGCGCCGCTCCTCATCGTGGTGCTGGCGCTCCTGTGCATCGAGTGGGCGGTCTACGAGCGCGACAGCCTGACCCGAGGCCGGCGCGCGCTGCTGGCCCGGCTCGGGCGCGGCGACGGCGCCACGGCCGCTCGCCCGGGCGCGCGCAAGCCGTCGCGGCCGGACCGCTGAGCGATGGGTATCGCCTTCACCGATCCGCTCATCCTCCTGCTGCTCCCGGTCACGCTCGCCCTGACGCTCGTCCTCCACATCGGCTCGCGCAGGAGGATGGGCACCTTCCGGCGACGCGCCTCGCTCGTCGTGCGCGGGGCCCTGCTCGCGGCCCTGACGTTCGCCCTGGCCGGGTTCCAGCTCGTGCTGCCGGTCGACCGGCTCGCGACGGTCTTCGTCGTCGACCTGTCCGACTCGGTCGGTCAGGCCGGGCGGACCCAGGCGCTCGACTACGTCCGCGAATCGCTGGCGGCGATGCCGCGCGATGACCTGGCCGGCATCGTCGCGTTCGGCAAGGACGCCCTCGTCGAGCGCCTGCCGGCGGAGGTCCGCGACCTGGATGCGATCTCGTCGGTGCCGATCCAGGGCGCCACGGACATCGGCGGCGCGATGCGCCTGGCCGCTGCGCTCTTCCCCGACGACGCTCAGAAGCGGATCGTCCTCCTGACGGACGGCAACGACACCACGGGCGCGGGGCAGGCCGAGGCCGCCCTTGCCGCCGCCCAGCAGATCCAGGTCCAGACCCATGTCGTGGGGCTCGGCGGGGCGGCCGAGGTCCTCGTCGAGCGCGTGACGACGCCGACGACCGCCCATCTCGGCGAGGACATCGAGGCGAAAGCCGTCATCACCTCGACGGTGGCCCAGCTCGCGACGGTCCGGCTGTTCGCGGACGGCGGGCTCGTCGCCACGCAGCAGGTGAACCTGGCGGCCGGCCAGACGACAGTGACGTTCCTGGTCAAGGCCAAGGAGGCCGGGTTCCACATCTTCCGGGTCGTCGTCGACGCCGGGCAGGACACGTTCAGCCAGAACAACCGGGCCGACTCGGACACCATCGTCAAGGGCGAGCCGAGGATCCTCGTCGTGGCCGGCGATCCGGCCATCGGCAGCCAGCTCGTGGATGCCCTGCGGACCGAGCGCCAGCAGGTGGACACGGTCGTCCCGGAGGCGATGCCGGCCGACCTCGCCGGCCTGGCGAACTACGACTCGGTCGTGCTGGTCGACGTCCCCCGCAGCCGACTCACGACGACCCAGATGCTCGCCCTCCAGACGTTCGTCCGCGACATCGGCCGCGGGCTGGTCATGGTCGGCGGGCCGGACAGCTACGGGGCGGGTGGCTACGCGAAGACCCCGCTCGAGGAATCGCTCCCGGTCGACATGGGCGTCCGAGACCGGCAGAAGGAGCCCGACATCGCGCTCGTGGTCGTCATCGACCAGTCGGGCTCCATGGACGCCTGCCACTGCAACTCGTTCGCCGGGGGGATGGGCGGACCCCAGATCGCGGGGGTGAAGAAGGTCGACATCGGCAAGGAGGCGATCCTGCGGGCGGTGTCGGCCATGTCGCCGCGCGACCAGCTGGGCGTCGTCGGGTTCAACGAGGCGGCCCACTGGGCGATCCACACGGCGCCGCTGGGCACCGAGGGCGACATCGCGAGCCAGATCGCGGGCATCCAGCCCGGCGGCCAGACGAACATCTTCGCGGGCCTCGACGAAGCGGTGAAGTCGCTCGAGGGGACGACGGCGGCCCGCCGCCACATCATCCTGTTCACGGATGGCTGGAGCACGAACGGCGCCTACGACCAGATCATCGCCCGGATGAAGGCCGATGGGATCACCCTCTCGACGATCGGTGCGGGCGGCGGCTCGGCACCTGTCCTGGCCCAGCTGGCCCAGCAAGGCGGCGGCCGCTACTACCCGGCGCCCAACCCGGCGTCGATCCCCGACATCTTCCTCAAGGAGACCCAGCAGGTCTCCGGCCAGCAGATCGTCGAGGAGTCGTTCCACCCGATCCAGACCAGCGACTCGCCGATCCTGCGCGGAATCACCTCCGGCTTCCCGTCACTCCTGGGTTACAACGGGACCACCGCCAAGTCGGCGGCTCAGACCGTCCTCGTCACGGCCCGCGACGACCCGCTCCTCGCCACGTGGCAGTACGGCCTTGGCCGGTCGGTGGCCTGGACGTCGGACACGACCGGGCACTGGGCGAAGGACTGGATCGGCTGGAGCGGCTTCTCCCGGTTCTTCAGCCAGCTCGTGTCGTGGACGTTCCCGGGCGAGGAGACCGGCGGCATCGAGGCGCGCTTCGACACGCACGGCGGCAAGACGACGCTCCACGTCGAGAGCGTGGGCGCCGACGGCTCGCCGCGCGACTTCTACTCCACGACGGCGACGATCGTCGGGCCGAGCCTGACGCCCGTCCAGGCGACGCTGCCCCAGGTCGCACCCGGCGTGTACGAGGCGACACTCGGCGAGATCGACCCGGGCGCCTACGCGATCCGGCTCAACCAGACCAAGCCAGGGGCGTCGCCGCTGGGTCGGACCGTGGGGCTCGTCGCGCCGACGGCCGCCGAGTACCGGTCGCTGGGACCCAACGAGCCGCTGCTCGCGGCCATCCGGTCCGCGACCGGCGGCCGGGTCGCCGACGACCCCGTCGCCGTGTGGAAGCACGACCTGGCGACGACCTCCACCTTCACCGACCTGTGGCCGGCCCTCCTGGTCCTGGCCATGCTCCTGTGGCCGCTCGACATCGCACTCCGGCGCGTGTCCGTCGGGCGGCGCGAGCTCGCCGGAGCCCGGGCGTGGGTCCGCGCCCTCCCGACCCGACGCCGGCGGGCGGCCCCGCGGACGGCCGACGTGGAGGTCCTCATCGCGGCCCGGGAGCGTGCGACCGGCATGCGCGCAGCGCTGCGCCAGCCGCCCGGAGGCGACAGGGCGGCCCCGTCCGCGCCCATGCCCACCGGGACCGTGCCCGGCCCGACCCAGACCACGGCCGTGCCGGCGGCCCCGGTCGTCGCGCCTCCGGCGACCCAGCCGGACGCTCCGGTGAAGGCGCCGGAACGGGCGGCCGGCGCGACCGACGACACGATGGCCCGGTTGCGCGAGGCGAAGCGCCGGAGCCGCGAGCGCTGAACCGGGCGGGGCGGTGCGCCGGCGGCTCCCACGATGTCGCGCCTGGCGGCATCCCGGCCCCACCGGACCGCACCGCACCTGACACAATCGCCCCACGTCCGCCCGTTCTTCCGACCGATTCGGGCCACCGGCGGGGCGCGGGGTCGACTTGTGAGAGAGGGAGGTCTCGATGGCCATCGAGAATCAGGCGCCGACGACCCGTCGGAAGGTCATCACCGCGGGCGTGGGAGCGCTCGGCGGCGTCGTCGCGACCGCGTTCGCGGGCCCGGCCATGGTCAGTGCCGCCACGAACGGGAACGTCCAGCTCGGCACGGGCGTGGGCAACGCGGACAACGACGCCGCGACGGAGACGCGGGTCAACGTGACCGCGACGGACCGGGTCGCCCTGTCGGCGATCCAGGCCGCCAACGGCACGGGCCTGTACGGGTTCGCGGAGACGGGCCAGGGGGTGCACGGGGAGGGCTTCGACGGGATCGGCGTGCACGGCGCCAGCACCGACACGTCCGGTCCGAGCATCGACCCGAGCGCCTCGACCCATCGCTCGGGCGTGTTCGGCGTGGCGGGCGATCCGGGCGCCGAGGGGGACGTGGGCGGCATCGCGCCGAACACCGACCAGACGGGCGTGTACGGGTTCAGCGACCAGACCCCGTTCGCGACGGGCGTGTGGGGCGATTCGTGGCAGGGCAACGGGGTCGTCGGCACCGGCGACTTCGGCGTGTCGGGGATCGGCGAGTCGGTCGGCGTGTACGCCAATACGTTCGGCAACCCCGGGTCATACGCGCTCTACACCGTCGGCAAGGTCCGGTTCGGCGGGCGAAGCGGCAACGCCTCGGTCTCGACGAACCACACCTACCGGGACGTGTCGATCCCGGGCATGACGAGCGCCAGCGACGTCATCGTCACCCTTCGGACCTACAAGGCGGGCGTCGCGATCGCGGCCGCTGTCCCGTCCACGGGCAGGTTCCGGGTCTACCTGAACAGGAAGGCCACCAGCCCGATCCACTTCAGTTACCTCGTGATCGGGTAGGGGGAACGCACCCATGCTCAAGCCCAGGATCATCTCCGTCGCCCGCCGGGCGGCGATCCACCACGACACGAGGACGGCCGCGCAGGTCGAGATGCACATCCACGCCCGGAAAGGTTCCCTTGGCCGGGCGATCTCCGAGCGTCCGGTCGTCCGCCGCTCCACGGCGCACATCGAGCTGGGGCTCGCCAGGCACGAGCGGGCGCTCAGGCTGAAGCACCGACCGGACACGCCCGGCACATGAGCCGGCCGACGCCTCGGCTCTAGTCCGTCGCCGGAGGAACGTCGGAGGCTGCGTCCGGCGGAAGGTCGTCGGCGTCGTCGGCCTGATCCGCCTCGTCGGCGACGTCGTCGTCGCCCATCGCGTCACGCCACGGCCCGAAGAGGGTCTCGAAGTCGTCGTCGTCGAGGTCGTCCTGGACCGCGAGCGCGAGGGCCGTGTCGATCAGGGCCGGCAGTGCCCGGCGTCGTCCGTACTGGAGCGTGGCGACCGGAAGCCACGCCTCGATGGCGCCCGCGCGGGCGGCCTGGCTCGGCCCACCCCAGGCGATGATGTCCTCCTGGAGGGCGTGGATCACGTCCCGGCGCCCCAGGCGCAGGGCCGCCTCCTGGGCGTGCTGGTGGGCCTCATCGCGTGCGCCGGCATCCACCATCTCCCAGAACGCGACCAGGCGCTCGAGGTCGCCGGACGACAGGTCGTCGATGGCACGGGCGAAATCGTTGAGGTCGCCGTGGATCTCGGGATCGAGCGCCGGCCAGCGCACTGTGGGCGCGCGAGTCGGCGCCAAGGGCCGGCGACGTGGCCTGTGGGTGCGGCGCATGGTCAGGCCCGCCCCGCGAGCTCGGCGTATCGCTCGCGCAGCTCGCGCCGGAGCAGCTTGCCTGACGGGCCCTTCGGGATCTCGTCGAGGAAGTGGACCTCGGCCGGGACCTTGAAATCGGCCAGGTGGGCCCGGCAGTGGGCGATGAGGTCCTCGACCGTCGGCCCGACCCCGTCCCGGCGCACGACGAAGCTCACGACCCGCTCGCCGTACTTGGCGTCGGGCGCCCCGATCGTCGCCGCATCCAGGACGGCCGCGTGGCGGTACAGGACCTCGTCGATCTCGCGGGGCATGATGTTCTCGCCGCCGCGGATGATGATGTCCTTCTTCCGATCGGTGATGTAGACGTAGCCGTCGGCATCGACATGGCCGATGTCGCCGGAGTGGAACCAGCCGTGGGCGAGCGCGGCGGCCGTCTCCTCGGGCCGCTTCTCGTAACCGCGCATGACGTTCTCGCCGCGCAGGCAGATCTCGCCCGAGGCGCCGACGCCGACCGGCCGGTCGTCGTCGTCGAGGATGGCGAGCTCGTTGCCCACCGCGACCCCGATCGAGCCGATCCGCCGGAACCCGTCGTCCTCGCCGAATCGTCGGAGACCGGCCGGCGGATGCGGGTTGAAGGTCGAGTAGCAGGTCGTCTCGGACAGGCCGTAGCCCTCGATGACGAGGAGCTCGAAGCGGCGCTCGAAAGCGCGCTGGACCTCGACCGGCAGCGGCGCCGCGCCGCAGATCGCGAACCGGAGCCCGGGCCGCGGAAAGCGCGCGATGTCGCTCTCCTCGGGCGGCCGGTTGAGCAGGATCCCGAGGTTGGTCGGCACGGCACTGAACCAGGTGACACCGTGGGTCGAGATCCACTCCCAGTGGCGGCTCGCGGTGAACCGCTCCGGCATCACGACCGACCCTCCCGTCCAGAGTGGCGTGAGCGTGGTGACGACCTCGCCGTTCACATGGAACAGGGGCAGGATGCACATCGCCCGATCCGACTCGGTCAGGCCGTGCCAGCCGGCGATGTACTCCGCGTCGCGCAGGAAGTTGCGCTGGGTCAGGACGACGCCCTTGGGCTTCCCGGTCGTGCCGGAGGTGTAGATGATCTGGGCCGGGTCGTCCAGGCCGATGCCTTCCGGAGGCTCCGGCAGGACCGGCGGGGCCTCCGACGCGAGCGGTCCGAGCGCCTCCGCCCAGGCGGGGAGGTGGTCCCGGGGGCCGCCACGCCGGGCCGCGGGGTCCGCCGCGGCATCGACGACGAGGACATGGCGGAGCCGCGGGATCGATGCCCGGATCGGCGCGATCTCGGGCAGCAGCCGCCGGTCGACCACGAGGAGATGCGCCTCCGCGTGCTCGATGACGTATCGGATCTCCTCGGCCTTGAGACCCGTGTTGATCGGGCAGGCGATCGCACCGAGCGCCCAGACCGCAAGGTACGGCCAGACGAAGTCGGGACCGTTGAAGCACAGGACGCTGACCCTGGTGCCGGGCCCGACGCCGCGTTGCGCGAGCACCCCGGCGACCGACCCGACCCGCCGGCCCATCTCGGCATAGCTGAACGTCTCGCCGGTCTCCGGCCGGATGAGGAACGGCGCGTCGGCCCGCTCGGCGACCCGTTCGGCGATCAGCGCGCGCAGGTTCGGGTGGCTCGGCTGCGGAGCGCCTCGCAGGCGCGGCTCGATCATCGGCCCATCCTACCGTCCGGACCGTTCGGAGGGCCGCCGGCGTTCGGGAGCCACTGCCGGCCGCCTGCGCCGAACCGTACCGACGGCGGCCGGTGGTAGCCTCGGGCCGTGGCCTCCCCCGCATCTGTGGTCCATCGGCGTCGCGGCACCCTCGGTCGCGCCATCGTCGCCTGCCTGGGCCTGGCGGCGGGGCTCGTCGGTTGCACGACGTCGAACGTCCCGATCGCTCCGACTCCGGCGGACTTCGCGGGCATCAGCCAGGTCCTGCGCGCCCGCGGGATCACGGTCACCGATGTCGTGTCCGGCGACGCCGGCTGCCCGGACGCGGACCTCGCGAAGTCGGCCATCAGCTTCCGCATGAGCGGCCTCGACCAGGCGACGCCGGTGGCCGCCCACCTGTACGTCTTCGGCAGCCAGGCGGCATTCGAACGGCGGGCGGGTGACGTCGCGGCCTGCGCCCGGTCGTACGTGACCGATCCGGCCGGCCTCGAGTCCTTCGACGTGTCGCCGTACGTGGTGGCGGGCCAGGGACCGTGGGCACCCGGCCTGCGGGCCGCGCTCAGGGATGGACTCACGGTCGCGGCCGGCAACGGCGGGAATGGCGCCGGGCCCCCCGGTGGCCCGCCCTGACCTCCAGCTGCGACACGAGCCGGCCCGGCGGCACCGGGCATCGGAAGTCCCGTCCGGGGGTCCCTCACTCGCGCGCCGCATACCGGACCGCACCCCGCCCTACCGGAGCGCATCCAACGCCACCGCCGGCGGCTCGATGACGACCTGGGCGTCGCTCGCCGGCTGACCACCGGGCCACAGACCCGCGAGACGGTCGGGGCGACGCTTCAGGCATGTCCCCGAACCGCCTCCGACCGATCTTCGTCGCCTTCTCCGCGATCGTCCTCGCCGCGACGACGGTCTCGCCCGCGATCGCCCTGCCGCCCCCAGCGACCGCCTCGGGCGCGACGATCCAGGGGAGCGCTTCGCCCGTCTTCCTCGCCGCTTTGTTGGGGGCCGGAGGCGTCGGAGCATCGGCGGCGGCCCAGGCGACCATCGCGCGGGCCGGGACCACCCCCACCAGGCCCGTCGTCACGAAACCGGCAGGATCCTCGATCGGCCGGCCCAAGCCGGCGAAGGCCACGCCGGCGCCCACGTACCACGGCACCAACCACGTGTGGATCCCGGCGCTCGGGGTGAGTCGGGCCATCTCGATCTTCCCGTGCTCCCGTCAGAAGCCGCCGGCCAACTACGTCTACCGCTGGGGTTGCGCCGGCACGAACAACGTGTACCTGTTGGGTCATGCCTACGGCGTCTTCAAGGCTCTCCACGACGCGTACTACAACGGCCGGCTCAAGGTCGGGTTGACGGCGATCTACGCGAACGCCTCGGGGACCGTCCACACGTATCGCGTCACGTGGTGGAAGGTGGTCAAGCCGACGACCGCCGCCAAGTGGGCGTGGGCAGCGCTCGCCGCGCCGAGCTTGACCCTCCAGACCTGCCTCGGCGCGAACAGCCAGTACCGCCTGATGGTCCGCCTCGTCCAGGTCAAGTGACCGCGAGCCGAGATCGGATCGCCGTACGCGGGGTCGCCGACGCCGCGCGGGGACTCAGACGACAGGGGGACTCAGACGACGCGCAGGCCCAGGATCCGCCGGGCGATGACGAGCCGCTGGATCTGGCTCGTCCCCTCGCCGATCTCAGTCAGCTTGGCATCCCGGAAGAACCGCTCGACCTTGTATTCCTCGACGTAGCCATACCCGCCGTGGACCTGGATCGCGGCGTTGGTCACGCGTGAGCTGACCTCAGACGCGAACAGCTTGGCCTGGGCGGCCGCGAGAGCGAAGTCGCGGCCCTGGTCCTTGAGCCACGCCGCGCGCCAGACCATCTGGCGGGCCGCCTCGATCTCGGTGGCCATGTCGGCGATGAGGAACGCGACGCCCTGGAACGTCCCGATCGGGCGGCCGAACTGCTCGCGCGTCTGGGCGTAGGGCACGGCCGCGTCGAGGGCCGCCTGGGCGAGCCCGACGGCCAGTGCGCCGATGCTGATCCGCCCGCCGTCGAGGATCTTGAGGAACGTCCGGAAGCCATCGCCCTGCGCACCGAGCATGTCGGCCGCCGGGACCTTCACGCCGTCGAAGATGAGCTCGCCGGTCGCCGACGCGTGCAGCCCGAGCTTCTCCTCGAGCCGCCCGATCGTGAACCCCGGTGCGCTCGCCGGGACGATGAACGCGCTGATCTCGGCCGAACCGTCGTCGCGGGTGCCGCTGCGGGCGGTGACGATGTACGTGCCGGCCTGTCCCGCGTTCGTGATGAACCGCTTGCCGCCGTCGATGACCCACGTCCCTCCGTCCGGACCGGGCTCGAGCCGGGCGGTCGTCCGCGTACCGCCGGAGTCACTGCCGGCGCCCGGTTCGGTCAGCCCGTAGCCGCCGAGGACCGTGCCCTGCGCCATGGGCACGAGGTAGCGCGACTTCTGGTCGTCCGTGCCGGCAAGGTGGAGCGGGCCGCAGCCGAGGCTCGTGTGGGCGGCGACGATGAGCCCGAGGCTGCCCCAGACCCGGCCGATCTCCTCGATCGCGATCGCGTAGGCCAGCGTATCGAGGCCGGCGCCGCCCTCGTCCTCGGGGATCGGGATGCCGAGCCAGCCCATCGCGCCGAGGCGGTCCACGATCGGCCGCGGGAAGCGGCGCGCCTTCTCGTGTTCGTCGACGACCGGTGCGACCTCGCTGACCATGAAGTCGCGGATGGTCTCACGCAGGAGCCGATGCTCCGGGGAGAGGTCGAGGTCCACGGCCGCAGGGTAGCACCGGGCAGGTCGCGGGAGGGTGGCCGGGGCTTGACGGTGGGCGGGCGGGTGCTGGGTCGGCGGGCACGGGGTCGGCGGCGGACGGCCGGGTCGGCGGCGGACACGGGGTCGGCGGCGGGCGGCCGGGTCTTCGCCATATGCTCGCCAGGCGATCGTTCGACGACACTTCGACGGCCGAAGCGTCGGATCTCGTGCTCGCTCACGCTCCGACCACCCTCGGCGATGCCCCCCGGTGCATAGATCCCCGGTCGTATGACCGCGTGAGGAACGCCTGACAGGGAACAGGCCCCGGGGGCCGCGCCCGGCGGGCGGGACCGGGCGCCGGGGGGCGGGACCGGGGCGCCGGGGGGGCGGGGCCGGGGCGCCGGGTGGCGGGGCCGCGCCCGGCGGGCGGGACCGGGCGCCGGGGGGCGGGACCGGGGCGCCGGTTGCCGCCGGGCAGCACGCGGGGCCGACCTTTGCTAGCCTTCCGCCATGTCCGAGCACCCACAGCTCGACGCCGACTCCCAGCTCGGCCAGGAGCGGTTCGACCGTGCCCTCGGTGAATGGCCCCACCCGCGCGACCACTCGGCGCAGCTCCACCGGGCGATCCTCCACGACCTGCGCTCCGCGGGGCCGTCGTCGCCGGATGAGGTGGGTCGCCGCGTCGGCACGAGCCGGACGAGCGCTCTGCAGCAGCTTCGGGCGCTCGAGACGGCCGGCCTGGCCAGCCACGCGACCGTGAAGCACGGCGTCGGCCGTCCACGCCACGTGTACGACCTGACGCCCGTCGCCCAGGGCCTCTTCCCGGCCAACTACGACGGCCTCGCGACGGACATGCTCGCCGCGATCGACACGGTCGGCGGCCCTGAGCTGATCGGAGAGGTCTTCCGCGCTCGGCGCGAAGCCGTGTCGAAGCGGGTCCGCGACCGTCTGGCCGATCGACTACCCGAGGGCGCGACGCTCCTCGACCGGGTGCGGGAGCTCGCCGTCATCCAGGACGAGGCCGGCTACCTGTGCAGCGCGAAGGTCGAGGACGACGGAACATCGATCCGCCTGTCCGAGAAGAACTGCGCGATCTTCCGGGTCGCCGCGGGTCACCCGGGCGCTTGCGCCGCGGAGCTGAGGATGTTCGCCGAGGTCCTGGGCGCCGATGTCGTCCGCGAGTCGCACATCATGGCCGGCGACCGCTGCTGCTCGTACCGGATCAGCGAGACGGCCCGCGACTGACCCGACGGGACGGCGGATACGAAGAAGCCCCGGCTTGTGCCGGGGCTTCGGTCGTCCTGGATCGCGGCGGGCCAGACCCGCCCGGGGTCAGGCGGCGGTCTCGCGCTCGACCGCCGGAGCGACCGCCGGGGCGACGAGCTCGAACTCGATGTTCACGCCGATCTCGTCACCCACGAGCCAGCCACCGCTCTCCAGGGCGACGTTCCAGGTCAGGCCCCAGTCCTTGCGGCTGATCTTCGAGCGGGCACTGACCGCGGTGACGCGCTCGCCGCGCATCCCGGTGACCGTCCCGAGCAACTCGGCGTCGAGGACGACCGGGTGGGTCTGGTCCTTGATCGTCAGGTCGCCCGCGATGGCGAAGGCGCGGTCGTCGAGCTTGCGGATGTGCGTGCTCGTGAAGCGCATCTCCGGAAACGCGTCGCTGTCGAGGAAATCCGCGCTGCGCAGGTGGGCGTCGCGACGCTCCTGGTTCGTGGTGATGCTCGCGGTCCCGATCCGGGCCTCGACGCTCGAGCGCTCGGGCGCCTGCTCGTCGAAGTCGACGTCGACCTCCAGCTCGCGGAAGGAGCCACGGATCGTCGTGATCATCATGTGCTTGATGGAGAACTCGACGTTCGCGTGGGCTGCGTCGAGGGTCAACCTGGTCATCCGAGCGGTCCTCCTGAACGGCTGCGGCAGCGGGCTGCGAGCTCATCTGGAGAACGCTGAGTCCGTTGTTGCTCGTGCAACTATCCCACGATATGGTTGAGGTGTCAACGACCGATTTCGGTACGGGCCGTCGGCCTAGGGGATCCTGTAGATGCCGACGGCACCCGATAGGTAGTCCGCGATGACGATGCGACCGTCGGCCAGGACATGGAGGTCGGACGGCGACGCATCCACGGACCAGGTGTCCACCCGCGAGCCGTCGGGATCGAATGCATGGATCCGGTCGCTGGCGTCCGCGAGCCAGACTCGGCCGTCCGGTCCCAGGGCGAGCCCCGTCGGGGCATCGAACGCAGGGTCCGTGATCGTCCGCATGAACGCGCCGTCGAGGCCGAACACCTCCACCCGCCGGTTATCGAAGTCCGCGACGAGCAGCCGGTCGCCGACGATGAGCGCTCCGCCCGCATTCCTGAGCTGGCCGGGCCCGCTGCCGTGCGCACCGATCGTCCGCTCGTACAGGCCGCTCGAGGTGAAGACCTGGACGTCATCGCGCGCATCGTCGACGACGTAGATCCGCCCATCGGCCCCGACGGCGACAGCGACCGGGTCGAGGAATTGGCCGTTCGCGCGACCGAACCGCCCGATGGTCCGGATCCACGTGCGCGAGGCGTCGAAGTACTGGACCCTGAAGTTGGCGGAGTCCGCGACGTAGAGACCGCCCTTGGCATCGAATGCGAGCCCGCCCCACGGGTTGGTGCTCTTCACCCGCCGGAAATCGAACGCTCCATTCCCGGACCCCTGTCGACCCCATCGTTCGCGGAATACCCCGTCGGCTCCGAAGATCGCGAGGTCGTTCGCCCCGGCCTCCACCACCCAACTCGCCCCGGAGGGATCGACGTCGATGTCCGCGGGCTTCGCGAGCCCGCCCGGCGCGCCGCTGAACGTGCCGACGAGTGTCGCGGCGGCGCCCATGGCTGACGCGCCCGCCGACGGCGAAGGCGGGCTGGACCCGATGGAGCCGGCCACGAGGTCAGATCCGCCGATCGCCATGAAGTCGCCGGTGACCGTCCCGACGAAGACCCGGCCGGCCGTTGCGGCAACGGGCGAATTGACCCCCGCTCCGACCTCGAAGCGCCACCGTTCGGCGCCGGTCGCCCGGTCGAGCCCCACCGCGGCATACCCGCCGGAGGCCTCCGGTTCGACCGTGATCGCCAAGCCGCCGACGAGGACGATCGGTCCCGTCGTGCGCAGGTCCGGTACTCGCCACAGGATCGACCCGTCCCCGACCTTGATGGCGTAGAGCCCGCTCGTTGCGGTCGAGACATACGCGGCTGCGCCATCGATCGAGGGTGAGCTCATGTCGGATCGGTCGGGCGCCGCGAAGCGCCAGCGGACCTTGCCCGTCGCGGCATCGAAGGCGACGAGTTCCGCAGAGCCGTCCGGCGCGCCCAGATTGTCGACGACCACGCCGTCGCGGACCCCGGGCGTCCCGAAGTATGAGGCGGTCAGCGTGTGGCTCCAGGCCTCTCTTCCGGTCGCGGCGGAGACCGCGCGGAACGTGCCGTCGCTCGTGCCGGCGAACACGACCTTGCCATCCGTCGCGGGACCCCTCGTGAACTCCCCGCCTCCGGCGGCCGACGCCCAGCGTTCTGTCCCAGCGGTCACGTCATATGCATGGAACCGACCGTCCGTACCGCCGGCGATCGCGAGGCCACCCGTGATCACGGGCCATGAATCCAGGCTGATCGACGCGGGCGTGTGCCAGAGAATGCGGCCATCGGCCGCGCCGAGCGCCGAGAGCCCGCCGTCCTGCCCCATGACGATGACCCGGTCGCCGGTCACACTCGGCGAACCGCTGTAAGTCGACTCGGACGTCGCCCAACGCTCGCCGCCCGTGGCCAGATCGAGACCCATGGCGCGACCGTCGCCTCCTACGACGTACACCCACTCACCCAGGACGGCCGGACTGGACCAGACCTCGCCGTGCGTTGCGACGCTCCACAGCTTCGTCAATGTCCCGGTGGGAGCCGGCCCTGCGGATTCGCCGGTCCTCGCTGGGCCGCCCTTGAATGTCACGTAGTCATGGGCCGACGCGGCCGGAGCGACCGGCGCGGACATCACGACCGATGTCGAGGGTCGCGGACTCGCGGTCTGTGCCGCGGCCGGGGTGGACGTCGCCGTCACGAGGGCGATCGATGCCGGGGCCGGCGTCAGTGACGCCACCGGTGAGCCGCCACAGGCCGCGACCATCACGGCGGTTGCGAACAGGATCCCGGTTTGCCGGCGGAACCGCGCTGGAGCGCTCATGTCGTCACCCTCCGATCGCGCGGTGAGAATTTGGCCGCTCCTCAACCCGCGTCACCGGACCGACGCTCCGCGTCACCGATTCGCTCAGTCATGGCAGGATCGTGAGGTCCTGGCCGCCGAAGCGGCGCTCGGACAGCGTCCGGAGCGTCCCATCGGCGCGCAGGTCGGAGAGGATCCGGTCGACCGCCGCCAGGAGTGTCGCATTGCCGGCTCGTGAGAGATCGACCGCCGGTCCGGCGACCCCACGGAACGGGCTGTCCGCCAATGCGATGAGCGCGCTCCTATCGGTCTCGGTGCCCGGATCGGCCACGAACGCATCCGTGGCGCCGTCCCGGACCTCCGCGACGCACACATCCGCACTCGGGGCCGCTGTGAGCCTGGGTGCGCTGGGCGTTGCAGCCATCGTGCCGCCGATGAGGTGGAGCGTGCCGCCGACCCAGCGCTGAGCATCGCTGCCCTCGACGACGCAGAGCCGCGCGGAATCGAGATCGCCGAGCGTCCGGATGTTGGAGCTGCTCGCGACGTACACGCTGGCCGAACGCACGTAGTAGCCGTTGCCCACCCCGAGGTGGACGCGACGATCCGCCGTCCCGATCACGGAGTCCAGGGCGAGGTCCCACTGGTCGGCCCAGTCGCCGCGCTCGATCTCGGCAGGGTCGGCGGTGTCGATCTGGACGAGCACGCCCAACCGGCCACCGATGGCCCTGGCGACGTCGATGTCGAACCCGTCCACCCCCACGCCGGGCACCAGGACCTGCGGCGCGTCCTTCGTCACCACGATGCGCAGGCGACCCGCGGCGGTGACCTCGGCAAGCAGGTCGTGTCCAGCGGGGTTCGGGTCCACCTTCGCGGCCGGCCGGAAGAGGACGACGCCCACGAGGACGACCGCCGCGATGGCAGCCGTCGCGAGGACGCTGCCGACTCCCCGTCCGGCGCGAGGACTCGAACCTCTAACGCCCGCGGAGGCCGGGTCCGCCAGGGTGGCGGCCGTCGGGACGTAGAGCGGTTCGTCAGGTGGTCCTGAGCGCAGGGCGCGCTCGATCGCGTCGTCGCCCATCAGGAGTCCTCCTGCGCGGTGTCGTCTGCGCGAAGGCGATGACGGAGCGTGGCCGTCGCCTGGGTGGCGTGACTGCGGGCGGCGCTCGCCGTGATCCCGAGCACCTCGCCGATCTCGTCGAACGGGAGGTCCGCCCGATAGCGGAGGTACAGGACGTTGCGCTGGCGCTCGGGGAGACGGTCCACCTCCGCCCAGACGGCGATCCGGTCCACATCCGCCGAAGGCGGTCGCTCTGCGCCGGCTCGCCCGCCGAGAAGTGTCATGAGACCGGCTATCCGACGGCGGAGGCGATGCTCATCCATGGCCAGCCGATAGATCGTCCGGAAGGCCCAGCCCCTGGGATCGACGACGGTCGTGCCCCGTCCGAGCTCCGCCCAGAGGCGCAGGAGCACTTCCTGGACGCAGTCGGCGGCCTGTTCGTCCGACAGGCCCTGACGGCGGACGAAGCCGAAGAGCGCCTGTCCGTGGCGCGCTTCAAGGTCGACGATCGCCTGGCGGTCCGCGCGTTCGGCCGCCCCGACCCGTGTCGCGATGCTGAAGGCGGATCCTTCATCCACGACGGCCATGATGCGCCGCGGTCGCGAGCGGGCGACGGCCGGAAGCACGCGCGTTTCCATACATCGGACCGACGCTCGACGCCGGCGAAACGCTCAGAGCCCGACGATCAGGCCTCTTCGCGCTCCACGACGACCCGCCTGGCCGGCTCGCGGACCGCGGCCGGGACGTCCGAGACATTCGGCACGAACGATGCCGCGAGCGCGGTCGCCGCGGCCTGCTGCTGATCCTCGAGCGAGAGGATCCCGAGCCGGCCGAGCGATGCGAGCTCGTCGCGGATGTACGTCTTCAGGATCTCCGGCCCGTCGGTGTTGATCGTGAACCGCACCTCGTTCCGCCGGAACGTGTCGAAGATCCAGCGGAACTCATCCCAGCCCGAGACGACCTTCGTGTCGAGGTTCGAGGTGGGGCAGATCTCGAGCACGATGCCCCGCTCCCGGATCATCGCCATCGCCCGCGGGTCGTAGGCGGCCTTCACGCCGTGGCCAAGGCGGTCGGGTTCCAGCAGCTCGACGGCCCGGGCGACTTCCTCGACCGGTCCGGCCTCCCCGGTATGGATCGTCAGGCCGAGGCCGAACTGGCGGGCTCGGCGATAGAGCCGCCGGTAGTCGGCGACCCTGAACGTGGCCGACTCCGGACCGGCGATGTCGATGCCGACGACGCCCCGGTCGCGCCAGGCGATCGCCTTCTCACACAGGATCTCGTTGAGCTCGTATGGGAACGCCCGGTCGAGGCAGAAGATGAGGCCCGGCCTGACCGGGTACTCGAGTGTCGCCCGGTCCATCCCCCGGACCGCGGCGGCGATGATGTGGTCGAGGTCCTGCTCCCCTCCCCGGTTCCGCTTCATGGGGTTGAACCGGAGCTCCATCGTCGTCACGTTGTTCTTGCGGTACGCCCCGCCCACCACCTCGTACACGGCCCGCTCGACCGCGATCGGAGACGACTGGATGAGCTCGGTCCAGTGGAACAGCTGGAGGTAGCCGTCGAAGCTCCGGGAGCGGGGCGAGATCGTGATCATGTCCCGGAATTCCCAGTAGTCCTTGGTCGGCAGGCGGATCCCCTGGGCGTGGGCGATGCCCCACATGATGGCCGGCGTCACGGCGCCGCCGAGATGGCAGTGGAGCTCGGCGAGCGGGACCTTGCGGCTCAGGAGGCGTGCCATGCGCCCGAGGATAGCCGAACGCTCATTGCCCGTTGATGCAGGCCGTGAGCGACGTCCGATGATCGCCCGACAGGATGTCGAATTCGTAGCGCCCCACCGGCCACGGGCCATGATCCACTCGCTCGAGGAAGGCGATGCCGCGGTTCCCGGGTGGCGAGACCTGGCGGACGAGCCCGGCCACCGACCTGATGCCGGTCCCGTCCTGCCACCAGGTCGAGACGGTCCAGTCGGGCACGAGGCCGGGCGGGACGGTGATGGCGAGGAGCGACGGGTGGCTCAGGAGGGCCGGAGCGCCCAGGCACAGGCCTGTGTCCGGCCAGAGCGTCAGGCTCGTACCGTTCCACGCCGGCCCGGGGTCCACGGCCGCCCAGTCGGTCCACGGTTCTTCACGGATGAGACGCGGGCCGTTGCCCCCGGCTCCGACACCCCACTCTCCCGCCCGAGCCGTGAGTTCCCGCACGATCTGCGCGGTGATCGTCGAGTCGGGCGTCGCGGACGGCTGGCCGGATGAGGCGCTCGAGTCGAGGCAGAAGCCCAGCGCGGTCACGCGATCGGCGGCCAGGAGGAGCAGCTCGTAGCGACCGTCCGGGAACGCGAGGCCGTCGCGCCGGGCCAGCGCGGCGAACTCGCTCCGGCCGGGGACGTCGATGCGGGCGAGCTCCTCGTCGAGCGGCTCGGCCCACGGCCCGTTCGAGATCCAGCCCAGGACACTGAAGTCGGTCGATATCGCGGCCGGGACGCTGATCCCCAATACGGTCGGGGCCGCCGGCAGGGTCGGGACCGATGCGCAGTCCGTCCCGATCGGCCGCGCGTCGGGGATCGGCGAACCGGGCCGATCGGAGACCGGACTCAGCGGAACCCATTCGCTCCAGTTCGCCCACTCGAAGGTGCTGGACCCCATGATCGCCGTGCCCACACTGATCCCCCACGAGCCCGGGCGCGGAGGTCCGGGAAAGCCCGGGAGCGCCGGGCCGACGCCGCCCGGTACGTCGCCGTCCGGGCCCGGCGATCCCGTCGCCCCGTCATCCCCGGAAGCGAGCGCGACGACGCTGTCGGGCGACGGCGTCGGTGACGCCGCGGGTCCCAGGACCGACCACGGCTTGGCGACCGCGACGAGCAGGGCCAGGGCGATGAACCCACCGACCAGGAGCGGGGGGAGGCGTCGCCGGTCGGCACCCACCCTGGTGGTGGCGAACGCGACCTTTCCCTCCGTCTCGGACGTCGTGCCCATCGTTCCCGGCGTTCTCACCTGGCTGGACTCTGCGTGCGGGCTCCGCGTCTCAGCTGGCGGCGGGGATGACCCGTCCCTCGGCGTCGATCGTCGCCTGGCGGCGTGCCCGACGGAGCTCGGCGCCCGGGACCTGGTCGCGGGCCCGGTAGCTCGACCGGACGAGCGGGCCGGATTCCACGTGGCGGAAGCCGAGTCGGACCGCTTCGAGCCGCATGTCTTCGAATTCGTCGGGATGGACGTACCGGTTCACCGGCAGATGCGCCGGCGTGGGCCGCAGGTACTGGCCGATCGTGAGGATGTCGCAGTCGACGTCGCGCAGGGCCTGGAACGCCAGGGACAGCTCGTCGCGGGTCTCGCCCAGACCGACCATCAGCGAGCTCTTGGTGTGGACCGCGTTGCCGAGATCGAGCGCGTCGCGCTTGGCCTGGGCCAGCACGCCTAGGCTTCGATCCCACCTCGCTCGCTTGCGGACCGGCTTCTGGAGCCGCTCCACGGTCTCGAGATTGTGATCGAGGATGTCGGGTGCCGCCTCCATCACGATCCGGAGCGGGGCGGGCTTGCCGTCGAAATCCGGGATCAGCACCTCGACGCCCATCAGCGGGGCGACCGCCTTCAACCGGCGGATCGTCTCGGCGAAGATATGCGACCCTCCGTCGGCGAGATCGTCGCGGGCGACGCTCGTCACGACGACATGCTCGAGCCCGAGCGCGCCGATCGCCTCGGCCACGCGGCGTGGCTCGTCCTCGTCGTTCCAGGTCGGCCGGCCGGTCTTCACGGCGCAGAAGCCGCAGGCCCGGGTGCACGTGTCGCCGAGGATCATGATCGTGGCCGTGCGCTCGTCCCAGCACTCCCCGATGTTCGGGCAGCGGGCCTCCTCGCAGACGGTGTTGAGCTGGAGGCCGCGCAGCAGGCGCTTCAGGTCGTGGTAGTTCTCGCCCGACGGGATACGAGCCTTGATCCAGTCCGGATGACGCCGCAGCGGCGTCGAGCCGTCGGCCGCGGGTTCGGCCAGGGATCCGCCACCGAGCGCGATCGACAGCCCGGCGCGCGGGTCGTGGGCGCCGATGTCGTGGCTCGTTCCATGCGCGTCCGAGGGTGAGTAGATCGGCAGTTCGCGGCCCACGCCGGGAGTGTACGCGGACCCGCCTGCCGTCGCCTGCGGCGGGGTGCGTCCGAAGCGCCGCCACGCGCGGCGCTCGATCAGCAGTCCGCCACCCTGGTCATCTCCCGGCCAGCGGCGCCCTGATCGATCCAGACCATGATCGTGTCGAGGCTCCTGCCCTCGGGCGAGTTGTCGATGAGGATCAGGTGCAGGGCGCCAAGGGCATACCCGGAGTCGTGGTAGCCGGCGGTGACGCCCGGGCCCATGAACGGGCTGGCCGACGTCGTGAGCCGGTAGATCGCACCGCGATAGCGGATCCACGACGGGAAGGCCTCGTCGTGGACCGTCTCGACCTCGGCACAGGCGGCGAGTTTCTCACCGGATTGGACGCTCTGGTCGGGGCCCGACCACGTGTCGACCCGGTTGTCGCGGATCCAGCCCGTGAGGACCGACAGAGCGAACCACGCGACGACCACGACGACCGCGATCTTGATCAGGGTGAGGCCGATCGGGTTCCATTCGATCGGTGCGGCGCGCCCGGGCCGCTGGAGCGGGACCTCCTGGCCTGCCTGGAGGGCGCGCATGAGCGAGGAGAACCGGTCTCGCCCGGGCGCGCTCAAGCGCTCGCGGCGGGCGGCGCGTTCCTCGATCCCGGCGCGGGGTCGTGGGTCCTCGGATGACATCGGCGAACTGTACGCCCTGACACGGATGGAGGCCCAGGCCGGTCGGCAGGCGGCCGGCGGCCGGGGGGCGGCTAGAAGATGGCGGTCGACGGCCCCACGGCCTCGAGCCACGCTTTGACGTCCCGGAGGAACGCGGCCGCACCGGCGCCGTCGTTCGCCCGGTGGTCGATGCCCATGACCAGGTTCATGACCGGCCGGATGGCGATGGCGTCGCCGCTCGGGGTCTCGACGACCACGGCGCGTTTCGTGATCGCCTCCATCGTCAGGATCGCGACCTCCGGCACGTTGATGATCGGCATCGTCAGGTTCGAGCCGAGCCAGCCGGTATTGTCCAGGGTGAACGAACCGCCGCCGAAGTCGTCGACGCGGAGCCGGTTGTCTCGCGCCCGGCCGGCGACGTCGGCGATCGCGTGGTTGATGCCGTTGACCGAACTCTGGTCGACATCGCGGACGACCGGGACGATGAGCCCGTCGTCGACCGCGACGGCGACACCCACGTTGATCCGCCGTTTGGCGAGCAGGCCGGCGTCGGTCCAGTGGGCGTTGAACGTGGGGTTCCGCCGGAGCGCCTCGACGCAGGCCTTGATGACGAACGGCACGTAGCTCAGCGAGATCCCCTCGCGGGCCTGGTAGTCGCGCTTGTTCTTCTCGCGCAGGGCGACGAGGTTCGTCACGTCGACTTCCATGTGCACGTACGCGTGGGGCACGGCCAACGAGCGCGTCATCTGGGCGGCGATGCCCTTGCGCATCTTGGTCATCGGGACGAGGACCTCGTCCGACCCGTCCGGGAAGGCGATGGGGGCGGGAGCAGCGGTCGGGGCGGTCCGCGACGCCGCCGCTTGCGGGGCCGACGCGGCCGGAGCCACCCTCGCTCCGGCTTCGACAGGTCCGGCGACGCCCTGAGCGCCGACGGCCTTTCCGGTCCGGACGGCCTCCACGAAATCGAGCACATCGTCCCGGGTCAGCCGACCGCCACCGCCACTCCCGACGATCTGGGCGGCTTCGAGTCCGTGCTCGCGCAGGAGCCGCCGGACCGCGGGTGTCATGCGTGCGTCGGGATCGCCGACGGCGGCGCCGGCGAGGACCGCCGGCAGCGGATCGGCCACGGCCGGGGCTGCGGCGGGGACGCGGGTGGGGCGCTCATCGGAGCCGGCCGGCCCGAATGCTGGGGCAGCCACGGCGGCCGAGGTGACGGGCGCGGCCACGGCCGCGGCAGCGACTGGCGCGGCGGCCGCCTCACCGGGCGTCGCGGCGGTCTCGGCGGGCGTCGCGGCGGCGGCGGCGACCTTCTCTGGCGCGGCGGCGGCCTCACCGGCCTCGCCGGCTTCGTCGATGATCGCGATCTCGGCGTTGTTCGGGACCGTCTCGCCTTCCTGGACGAGGATCTCGGTCAGCACACCCGCGACGGGCGACGGCACCTCCGCGTTGACCTTGTCGGTGATGACCTCGAGGAGCGGCTCGTACTTCGCGACGCGGTCGCCGGGCTGCTTGAGCCACTTGCCGATCGTCCCCTCGGCGACACTCTCGCCGAGTTGGGGCATCGTCACTTTGGCCACTGGGTCGATCCTCCGATGATCTCGCGTTCGTCGGCCGCTAGTGTCGCCCATTTCGCCGCCCGAGGTCGAGTGGCCCGCTCGCAGCTCGAGCGCCGCCGGTCCCATCGCCTGGTCGTCAGGCGACTGGTGTTTGCGATCCGCAGCGTGTCAAGGGCCCGCCGGTGGCCGTCTCGCGCTTGAACGGGGCACCATGACCCGCTTTCGACCCACTGCATTGCCAGCACCAGTCGCGCCGCGTGTACCCGATGCGAAGAGGAGTCCTGCCGCGGTCGCCTCTGGGTTGCGCAACCAGCGGCGAAGGGGATCGCTTCTCAGCGGGTACGCGCGTGAGAGTGTCGCCTCATGGCGAGCGACCCTGCGACGCGCGGTCATCGTGTCGGGCAGTACGAGCAGTCGCGCGACTGTTCGCGCCCGCCAGCCGAAACGCTCGACGGCCACACCGGTGCCGAGCCGGCACTTGACGTCATGCCGCCTGAGGGTCTCCTCGATGGATGCGATCTCCGTCTTGACCTCGACGACGAGGAGTGTGCACGTCTGCCCGTGCCACGCGAGTGCGTCGATGGACCCGCGGTCGCCGTAAACGGCGAATGACACTTCCAGGCGCGTGTCCCAACCCCATCCGTCGAGTTGTGATGCGATCTTGCCAACCAGGGTCGCGTGGCCCTCATCGAGGAGCCTGTCTAGTTCACCGCCTCGCCATCTGATGACCATCACGAGGTCAGCGTCCATGGCTCGAAGGAGACTGCGCAGCATCCCGACGCTCAGGTTCTCGACCTGCCCGCGCTCGAGGACCGACACGCGAGCCTGGCTCACGCGGGCGCGACGGGCGACGTCGACCTGGCGCCAGCCGAGACGATGGCGCAGCGCTCGAGCGATCCGACCGAGACGGAGGTCACTCACTTCGACAGCGTGAGCGGGCGCGCTTTGCTCCGGCTTATCGGGAAGAGCGGGGCGGCCACCGAAAGTCGCGGAAGCGGTCGATGCCCGTCGCGGTCAGGGCGGCGAGCTCGCCGAAGAGAGTCTCGTCGACCCTGGTGAAGTTGAAGCAGGCCTTGCCCTGCATCCGGCGGCGGAGCTCGGGTGAGATGTCCGCAAGCAATGCGGGCAGCCCGTAGACCGGCATCAGGTAGTAGCTGACGTAGGTCTTGCCGATGCGCGTGCCGGCGACGTAATCCGATGGCGCCGTGCCCGGCGGGCGCTCGAGCTTCACGGCCCCGTTCGGATACTCGGTCAATGTCAGGCCGTCCGCATTGGCCTCGAGGATCGCCCGCAGGCGCGCCGCCACGATCGGGAAGTCCGCACCCACGGCCATCAGGCCGCACCGCCGGCCATCAGGCCGCACCGCCGGCCATCAGTAGGCCACGAGCTTGCGGGCGGCGTCGAGGATCTTCTCGGGGTTCACCATGAACCAGTCCTCGAGGACATGGTTGTACGGCACCCCCGGCACGTCCGGGCCGGCGACCCGGGTGACCGGCCCGTCGAGGTACTCGAACGCCTCCTCGGCGACGATCGCCGCGATCTCGGCGCCGTAGCCGCCGAACTTGTTGTCCTCGTAGACGACGAGGCACTTGCCCGTCTTCCGGACGCTCGTCAGGAGCGTGTCCCTGTCGAGCGGACGGAGGGTCCGCACGTCCACCACCTCGACGCTGATCCCCTCCTCCGCGGCGAGGTCGGCCGCCTCGAGCGCGTAATGGGCCATCAATCCGTAGGCCACGATCGTGAGCTGCGTGCCGGCATGGGTCACGGCGGACTGACCGAGCGGCACCACGTATTCGCCGTCGGGCACATCGCCGCGCACGGAGCGGTACATCTTCTTGTGCTCGAAGAAGAGCACCGGATCCTCGTTCCGGATCGACGACCGGAGCAGGCCCTTGGCGTCGTACGGCGTGGACGGGATCACGACCTTGAGGCCCGGGATGTGGCAGAAGAACGCCTCGACGGACTGGCTGTGATAGAGCGCCCCGTGGACCCCGCCGCCGTACGGGGCCCGGATCGTCATCGGCACGCCCTGCGTGCCGTTCGATCGGTAGCGCATCCGGGCGGCCTCGGACAGGATCTGGTTGAAGGCCGGGAAGATGAAGTCCGCGAACTGGATCTCCGCGACCGGCCGGAGGCCGTTGATCGCCGCTCCGATGGAGGTCCCGACGATCATCAATTCGGTCAGCGGCGTGTCGATGACCCGATCCGACCCGAACTCGTCATAGAGCCCGTCCGTGGCCAGGAACACGCCGCCCTTCCTGCCCACGTCCTCGCCCAGCACGATGACGGACGGATCGCGCCGCATCTCCTCGCCGAGACCCTCGCGGATCGCCTCGATGAACGTGCGAGTCGGCATCAGAAGGTGCCCTCGACACCCTCGGCGTAGACGTGCAGGAGGACCGTCTCGACCGTCGGGTCCGGCTGCGCCTCGGCGTAGTCCGTCGCCTCCTCGACGAGGGCCGCGACCTCGGCCGTCACCTTCGCCTCGATCTCCGGCGTGAGGACCCCGGCGGCCCGGAGCTGGGCCCGGAAGAGTGGCAGCGCGTCGCGGGCGCGCTCGGCCTCGAGCTCCTCGGCCGGCCGGTACTTGGTCTGCTGGTCGTCGGACGAGTGCGCGGTCAGGCGGAGGACCTTGGCCTCGATGAGGGTCGGGCCCTCGCCCCGGCGGGCGCGCGCGACGGCCTCACGCGCGACCCGGTAGCACGCCAGCACATCAGACCCGTCCACGACGATGCCGGGGATCCCGTAGCCGGACGCCCGGGCGGCCACGTCCGGGAGCGCGAGCTCGAGCGACGAGGGGACGCTGATCGCATAGCCGTTGTTCTCGACGACGAACACGAACGGCAGGCGATGGATCGCCGCGAAGTTCAGGCCCTCGTGGACGTCGCCCTGGTTGGACGAGCCCTCACCCATGAACGTCATCGCGACCTGGTCCGTCCCCCGGATCCTGGCCGCCAGGGCGATCCCCACCGCATGCAGGATCTGGGTGGCCACCGGCGAGCTCACCGAGACGATGTTGTGCGAGGGGTGGCCATAGTGGCCGGGCATCTGGCGGCCACCCGATGACGGGTCGGCGCCCGTCGCGTACTGCGCGGTCAGGATGTCGCGGGCCGTCATCCCGAAGGTCAGACAGGTCGCGATCGAGCGGTAGAACGGGGCGATCCAGTCGTGACCCTTGCGGAGCGCCCAGGTGATCCCGACCTGGGCCCCTTCATGACCCTGGCCGCTGATCACGAACGGGATGCGACCGGCCCGATTGAGGATCCACATCCGCTCGTCCACCGCCCGGGCGAGGGCGACCATCCGGTACATCTCGACGAGCTCCGGATCGGTGAGGTCGAGGTCGTCCCCGAGGTGCGAACCTCCTGCCGTCGAGGCCGGGACGCTCGCAGTCGCGCTCGCCGCCTTGGCGCGCGCGCTCCCGCGAGATCGCGGCTGCCCGCCGCCCTGCGGTCGCACGGCCATCGGTCGATCGGCCTCCCCTCGGTTCGGATCCAGGTCAGGTTCGGTCAGATGTTGATGGATCGGCCGTCGACGGCCATCGCCGCTTCGCCGATCGCCTCCGCCAGGGTCGGATGGGCGTGGGTGGCCGCGCCGATCTCCCATGGCGTCGCATCGAGGCTGAAGGCCAGCGACGCTTCGGCGATGAGGTCGGTCGCGTGGGGCCCGACGATGTGGATGCCGAGGGTGTCGTCGGTCTCGGCATGACCGATGACCTTGACGAAACCCTCGTACTCGCCCCCGATGAGCGCCTTCGCGATGGCCTGGAACGGCATCTTGCCGACCTTCGTCGGCAAGCCCTGCTCCTCGCACTGCTGGGTCGTCAGGCCGATCGACGCGATCTCCGGGCGGCAGTACGTGGCGCGGGGCTGCTTGACGTAGTCCATCTCGTGGACATCGGCGTCGCCGGCGATCGTGTGGGCGGCGATGATCCCCTCGTGGGCCGCGACATGGGCCAGCCACAGGCCGCCGATCATGTCGCCGATCGCGTAGACGTGGGGTTCGCGCGTCCGCATCCGACCGTTGACCTTGACGACCCCCTTGTCGACCTCCACCCGGGTCGTCTCGAGGCCGATGTCCTCGACGTTGGCGGCCCGGCCGGTCGCGACGAGCATGACCTCGGCCTTGATCTCCTCCGTGGCCCCGCCCTCGGGGCCGACATCGACGCACACCCCGTCCTTGGTGACCTGGACCTTGGTGGCGTCGAAGCGGGCCCTGGTCATCACCCGGACGCCACGGCGGGTGAAGCTCCGCTCCACGAGGGCACTCACCTCGCGGTCCTCCAGGGGCACGATCGCCGGGAGGTACTCGAGCAGCGTCACCGTGGTGCCGATGTCGTGGAAGAAGCTCGCGAACTCGACCCCGACGGCGCCCCCACCGACGATCACGATGCTCTTCGGCGCGTCCGCGCGCCGGAGGATGTCGTCGCTCGTGAGGATCCGCTTCCCGTCCGGGGTCAGGCCGGCCAGGCTCTTCACCCGCGAGCCGGTGGCCAGGATGACGTCGGTCGCCTGGAGGAGGCGCTCGCCGCCGGCGCCCTCACCGGTCTGGGTCACGCGGACCGTCCCGGGACCTTCCAGCTTGCCGCGGCCCTGGACCCAGGCCACCTTGTTCTTGTCGATGAGCGTCTTGAGCCCCGTCCACGTGCGCTTGACGACCTGGTCGCGCCGAGCCGCCATCTGGGCGTAGTCGATGGTCGGTTCGCCGGCGAAGACGACACCGAAGTCCTTCAGGTGGTGGGCCCGGTTCATCACCTCGGCGGACTCGAGGAGTGCCTTGGTCGGGATGCAGCCCCGGTGCAGGCAGGTCCCACCGATCTTGTCCTCATCCACGAGCGCGACCCGGAGGCCGAGCTGGGCGGCCCGGAACGCGGCGGTGTACCCGCCCGTGCCCGCGCCGAGGACGACGACGTCGAAGTCGTTGGACGAGCCGACGGCCATGGTCAGATGGGCTCGAAACCGGCCCGCGACGGCGTCCGGCGAGGAGGGAGGGTCATCGCTCCGATGGTACGCGCGACCTCCCGCGAGGCGCAACCGTAGGTCGCTCCCGCCCGACGGTCACGCCCGAGGAGGACGACGCCGGCGTCGTCCGGCCCGATCGCCCGGTGCTAGACTCGGCCCGCGCCTGTCGGGCACGCCGGTCGAGGCCGCGCGTGTGGGGCCCGTGTCGGGTCCGGGCGCACTTGACGGAGCCATCGAGCGTGGATCCTGGCAGCCTCGCCGTCGACCTCGCCCTCGTGCTCGTGGCGTACGTCGCCGGCTCGATCCCGTTCGGGGTCATCGTCGCTCGGATCAGCGGCGGCCCCGACCCCCGGACGATCGGTTCGGGCCGGACGGGCGGCACCAACGCACTCCGGGCGCTGGGCCGCAAGTGGGCGACGGTCGTGGTCGTCGGCGACCTGCTGAAGGGCGCCCTGCCGGTCCTCGTCGCCCGGGTCGTCACGGGCCAGCCCGTGGTCGAGGTCGCCTGTGCGTTCGCCGCCGTCGTCGGAGCCTCGCGCTCGGTGTTCCTCGGATTCGGAGGCGGTCGTGGCGTCGGGACCGGCGTCGGCACGATGCTCATCATCGAGCCGGTCACGATGCTCATCGCGGGCCCGGTCTTCGTCGTGGTGATCCTCGTCACCCGGTACGTGTCACTGGGCTCTCTGCTCGCGTCGGCCGCGATGTTCCCGGTGATGGGCCTCCTCTGGCTGGTGGCCAGCGGGGCCGTGCCGCCGGCGTACCTCGTCTACGCCGCGGCCGGACCCGCGCTCATCTGGCTCGCCCATGCGGACAACATCGACCGGCTCATCCACGGCACGGAGCGGAAGTTCGATCTCGGGCTCCTCGGCGGGCGCCGCTCCAGCCGAGGCTGACCGCGCCGTCGAACCGAGGCTGACCGCGCCGTCGAACCGCGCCGCTCGAACCGGCCACGCGGTCGCGCTCGTCCACGCGACTGGCGCAATGGCTCCGTCCGGCCCGTCCCGACGCTCGGCGCCGGGAATTCGAAACGACCCGGGCGGCTGACGGCCCGGGTCGCTGTGGTTTCGCGTGGGCGGGTCGGACTGGGCGGCCGACCCGGAGAGGAGTCTGGGACTAGTTGCCGCGCATGCTCCGGAAGCAGTCGCTGCAATAGACGGGCTTGCCGCTCGTCGGCCGGAAGGGGACCTGGGCCTCGCGGCCGCAGTTGCTGCACGTGGCGGTGAACATCTCACGAGCGCCGCGCTCGTACCCACCGCCGCCGCCGTACCCACCGCCCCCGCTGCTGTAGCCGCCGCCGGAGCTGTAGCCTCCGCCGGCGCTATAGGCGCCCGCGCCGCCGCCGGTCGCACCGCGAGCGGCCTTGCGGCTCGCCCGACAGCTCTGGCAGCGACGAGGCTCGGTGAACCCGCGCTGTGCGTAGAAGTCCTGTTCACTCGCTGTGAACACGAACTGCTGCCCGCAATCTGCGCAGGTCAGGGTCTTGTCGTTATACACCTAAACGAAACTCCTCTCGGTAGCCCGCGCGATCCGTCGTGATCCCGCGTCAGCCGAGAGGAGTCCGGGTCGGTTCGTATGAGCTACTTGTTCTGTCATGGGCGAACCCCACGACGTTGTACGGGCGGGACTATACGGCCAACGTCAAGCCCTGTACAGGGGCAGATCTGACGCATGGCGCGCACACGCGCCGGAGGAGACCCGCGAACGGTCCGTGAGCCCCTCCGGGACCGCCTCGACCGGCCTCGCCGACCCTCGCAGACGGTCGTGACTCAGTCCGGCCTGGCCCAGTCGCGCGAGCGCTCCACCGCCCGATGCCAGCCGCGCAGGAGCTCCGCCCGACGCTCCTTGGCCATCCCCGGCTCGAACCTCCGGTCGACGACCCGGAGCGCCGCGATCTCCGCGGGCGAACCCCAGAACCCGACCGCGAGACCGGCCAGGGCGGCCGCGCCCCAGGCCGTCGTCTCGACGACGGTCGGTCGCTCGACGGAGACGCCGAGCAGGTCCGCCTGGAACTGGAGGAGGCCATCGTTGACGGCCGCTCCACCGTCGACCCGGAGCGTATCGAGCCCGAGGCCAGCGTCGCTGCCCATCGCCCCGACGAGGTCGGCGACCTGGTAGGCCATCGAGTCGATCGTGGCGCGGGCGATCTCCGCGAGACCGGTGCCCCGGGTGAGGCCCACGATCACGCCGCGCGCGTAGGGGTCCCAGTACGGCGCCCCGAGACCAACGAATGCCGGCACGAGGTACACGCCGCCGGTGTCCGTCACACCCTCGGCCAGCCGCTCCACGTCGGCCGACCGCTCGATCACGCGCAGGCCGTCGCGCAACCACTGGACCGCCGCGCCCGCGACGAACACCGAGCCCTCCAGCGCGTAGGTCACGGGCCCCCCGGCGCCGAGCCGCCAGGCGACGGTGGTCAGCAGGCCGTTGGGCGACACGACCGGGCGGTCGCCGGTCACGAGAAGGAGGAACGCGCCCGTCCCGTACGTGTTCTTGGCCTGGCCCGGCGCGAAGCAGGCCTGTCCGAAGGTCGCCGCGTGCTGGTCCCCGGCGACGCCCGCGATCGCGATCGGGGCCCCGAAGACGTCTGGCTCAGTCGAGCCGTACATCTCGGACGACGATCGGACCTCGGGCAGGACGCCCCGCGGGATCTCCATCGCCTCGATCAGCTCGTCGTCCCAGGCCAGCCGGCGGATGTCGAAGAGCATCGTCCGACTCGCGTTCGACACGTCGGTCGCGTGGACCCGGCCACCCGTCAGGCGCCACAGCAGGAACGAATCGATCGTGCCGAACGCGAGCTCGCCGCGCCGGGCACGGTCCATGAGACCCGGCTCGGAGCGGAGGATGTGGCGGATCTTCGGGCCGCTGAAGTACGCGTCGATGGGCAGCCCCGTCCGGTCGCGGACGAGGCCTTCGAGGCCGCGCGAGCGGAGCTCTTCGCAGTACGGAGCGGTGATCCGACTCTGCCAGACGATCGCGTCGGCGACGGGTCGGCCGGTCGCGCGGTCCCAGACGACCGTCGTCTCGCGCTGGTTCGTCAGCCCGATCGCGGCGATGTCGGACGGCGCCGCGCCGGCGGCCGCGATGGCGGCCCGGGCGGCCTCGACCTGGCTCGACCAGATCGCCTCGGGGTCATGGGTGACATGGCCCGGTTCGGGGTAGACCTGGGGGAATTCGCGGGCCGCCGAGGCGACCGGCCGGCCGGCGGCATCGAACAGGATCGCGCGCGACGATGTCGTGCCCTGATCGAGCGCGAGGATGTGTCGCGCCGGCACTCCGACGCTCTCAGGGCCTGCGGTTCGATGAAGTGGTCGGCAGGCCCCACGGGCTCGCCGGCGGTCGCGACGACAGTCGGACTACTGCTCCACCCAACGCATGGCCCGCATCCACCACTCCACGACGCGGCGCCGGAACCGGGACATCTGGGATCCCCTCTTGTGCGCGAGACCTCCGAGCGGAGGCGAAGTCATACGATCTGAAGTCATACGACTGAATGTACGCGCGGATGACCCGTTTGGGTGCCCGAGCGGTTCCAGCTGTCACCATGAAAGTGGAATCATCCTCGCGCACCCTGCCCGCCGACGGTAGTCCGGTGCGGTCCGGTGCGCTTGTCGGCGCGCGGACAGCGGCGACGAGGACTTTCATACAACTTCAGGCTTCCGGCCCGGGGACGTCGAAGTCGCGATGGGCTCGCGCCAGGAACGAGGTCACCTCCGCCTGGCGCCTGCGCCCGGACCAGCCGAGCTCGGACCCGAGGATCTGGGCGACGCGGGGCGCGATCGCGGCACCGCGGTCGGGCAGTTCCTGGGCGAGCCGGGTGCGCCGGACGAGCACGTCGGCCAGGCCGAGCGCGAGCTCCTCACGGGCGGCCCACGCCACCTCGGCCTCCAGATGGTCGATCTCCGGGCCGAGCGGGCGGAGCAGGCCGAGGCGGTCGCCCAGCGCGACGACATCGGTCGCCTGCGTCCCGTGGCGGCCGACCAGCCGTGCCGCGTGACGCCGTTCCAGGCCGCTCGCCCCGGTGGCGAACCGGCTCGCCAGCCCGTCCACGAGCGCGTTCAGCTCCGGGTGCCCGGCGGCACCGATGATCGGCAGCTCGTCCGTGCGCGACGGCCGGGCCCGGGCGATCCCCTGACCCTGCCCGCTCCGGATCGCGCCCTCGTACGCCGCGTCGAGCGCGGCGTCCACGACGTCGCGGGCCATGATCCGGTACGTCGTGTACTTGCCGCCACCGATCCGGGTGAGGCCGTCCGGCTCGACGTGGACCCGATGCTCGCGCGACACGCGCAGGGTCGAGCCGTCGGCGGACGGACCCTCGCCGACGAGCGGCCGCAGCCCCGCGTACGAGCCCACGAGGTCGGCCCGGGTCAGGTCGACGTCGAGCGTCCGGTTCACCGCGGCCAGGATCTCGTCGACGTCGTCGCCCGTCGGCACGACCCCGTCCGGCGGCCCGTCGTACGGCAGGTCCGTGGTGCCGATGAGCCAGTGGCCGGGCCACGGGACGAAGAACACGACCTTGCCGGGAACCCGGATGGTGAGCCCGGAGGCCGCCGGGATCCTGTCCCGGCGGACGATGATGTGGGTCCCCCGGCTCGGTCGGATGTCGGTCTTCGCCGATCCCGCGACGGGGAACGCGCCGTCCGGCAGGCCCGACCACACGCCGGTCGCGTCGACGACCGCCCTGGCCCTGATCTCGAAGTCACCGCCACCGAGCTCGTCGTGGACGCGCGCGCCGGCGATCCGCCCCCGCTCCCGCAGCGCGCCGTGGACGCGCAGCCGCGTGGCGACCGTCGCACCGCGGGCGCGGGCGGTGCGGGCGACCGCGAGCGCGAAGCGGGCATCGTCCTCGACCCCGTCGTGGAAGACGAACGCACCGCGGAGCCGGGCGCGGCGCAGGACCGGGGTGTGCTCGAGGGCCGCCTGGACCCCGAGATAGCGGTGGCGTCCGCCGTCGCGCGAGGCTCCGAGCAGGTCGTACAGGGTCAGGCCGGCGCCGTAGAACGGTCGGACCGTGATCGGGTCGCCGTAGAGCGGGAAGAGGAGCGGCTCCAGGCGCACCAGATGAGGCGCCAGGCGCAGCAGCCGGCTCCGCTCGGCGAGCGCTTCGCGGACGAGGCCGAACCGGAACTGCTCCAGGTAGCGCAGGCCCCCGTGGATGAGCCGGCTCGACCGGCTCGACGTGCCGGCCGCGATGTCCTCGCGCTCGATGCAGGCGACCCGGAGGTCGCGGCTCACCCCGTCGAGCGTGGCTCCGGCGCCGGTCACTCCGGCGCCGACGACGAGCAGGTCCCAGCGCTCGTCGGCCAGGCGGGCCAGGTCGGCGCGCCGCCGATCGAGTGGGCCGGTCGCGTCGTCGTCGGCCGGACTGCCTCCCATCGTCTCGATCACGCCGGCGGCCGGCGCATCGCGAGCCGGACCATGAGCCCGACCGTGCCAACGAGCAGGACCACGATCACGAGCGGCGTCCGGAAGATCACGTCCTGACCCGCCGGGGGCAGGAGCCCGGTGACGGCGGCCGCGCCCAGCGCCAGGGCGACGACCGCGACGGCCACGAGCAGCACCTCGCGCCAGCCGGGGTTCGGGGTCGGCGCCGCCGTGGTCGGGCTGTTCGAGCCGCCGCCCTGGTCCCCCTCAGCCACGGTCGGCCTCGGCGGGGATCCCGATCGGTGCCACGAGGACCCTGCCCGCGAACGCGGCACCGCGGCGTGTGCGAAGGCCGGTCTTCGGCCGATGGAACGTCACCGTCAGGTCGGCGCGGACGACCGGGTCGGAGATCTCGCCGCTCGTGAGATCGACCGCGGTGGGCGTGTCGACGGCCACGACCGGAACCCCGGCCCCGCGGGCGTGCCGGACGAGCTCCACGGCCGCGCGGACCGGGTCGCGCAGCGCCCCGCGGACCCCGGTCCCGAGCAGGGCGTCGATGATGACCGAGACCCGCTCCACGCCCTGGCCGAGCACCGCCAGGTCGCGGGCGGACGGGGCATGGACCCGGGTGACACTGGCCTCGCCGGCCAGGCGGTCCCAGTTCGGGCCACTGTCACGCCCCGGCGGCCTGCCCTCGGGCGCCACGAACGCGACCACCACCAACGCCCCGTGGCGGGCCAGGTGTCGGGCGGCCACGAACCCGTCGCCGCCGTTATTGCCCGGGCCGCACAGCACGAGGAACGGTCCGCCGACCGGACGCTCGGCGCGGGCGGCCAGGGCGTGCGCGGCCGCGGCCACGGCCGCGCCGGCATGTTCCATCAGGGTCCCGCCGGGGATCCCGAGCGCCTGAGCCCGCCGATCGGCCCCGGTCATGGCCTCGGCGCTCATCGGCGGACGGTCCATCGCCTCCGACCAGCGCGCGGCCAGGCCGGGCAGATCGAATGAGAACAGGTCCGGGTCGTCGGCCGGGAGCGGGGTCGACGGCGAGCGCAGCGTGGTCATCGGTGCAAGCCTACCGCGCCGGCAGGCGGGCGCGGAGCAGGGCATCCGCCGGTCGCCCGGCGAGTGGTGCAGAAGGATCCGCGGCGAGCTCGATCATGCCCTCGGCTGCCAGCGACCGGAGGGTCTCGGCCACGGCGCCCGGGTCGTGCTCGCCGAGCGGACCGTCGAACGTCGCCCAGCCGTCGCCATCCGCCGCCCGCAGGCGATCGAGGATCCGTCCGCGCAACCAGCGCCTGGTCGTCGAGAACGGCGCCGGCCGCTCACGGACGGCACGCGCCGGAGCCCGGGACGCGCCGACCGCAAGTGGTGGCCCCGCCGCCCAGGTCCGAGCGGCGGCGCACCATGGGCGAGCCGGGCACTCGTCGCAGCGCGGCGCGCGGATCCGGCACAGCGTCGCCCCGAGGTCCATGAGCGCGTGCGTCCAGCGACCCGGTTCGGCCGCGGGGACGAGCTCATCGGCGACGGCCTGGAGGGACGCCGAACCCAACTCGCGCGGTCCGTCGGTTCCGCCCACGATCCGGCCGACGACCCGTCGGACATTGACATCCACCGCGCCCACCCGCCGGTCGAACGCGAGCGCCGCGACGGCCCGGGCCGTGTACGGGCCGACGCCCGGCAGGCCCTCCAGCTCGACGACCTCCGACGGCAGCCGACCCCCGTGGTCGGCGACCACGGCCCGCGCGCAGCGCAACAGGTTCAATGCCCGGCGGTCGTAGCCCAGGCCCTGCCAGGTCCGCAGGACGTCGGCCGGCGTCGCGGCCGCCAGGGCCCGGATCGTGGGGAAGCGGTCCATCCAGGCACGCCAGTACGTCGCGGCCCGGGCGATCTGCGTCTGCTGGGCCATCACCTCGCTGACGAGGATGGCGTACGGATCGCGCGTGCCCCGGAACGACAGGTCGCGCCCCATCGCGCCGTACCAGCCGAGGACGGCGGCCTGGAGGTCGGCCCTCTGCGCGCCGGTCGGCGCCGCGACGGGCGCCGACGAGGCGACGGCCCCTCTCAGAGCTTGATCATGACGTGCTTGACGACCGTGTAGTCCTCGATCGCGTACTGCGACTGATCCTTGCCGTAACCGGATTCCTTGAACCCGCCGTGCGGCATCTCCGAGACGAGCATGAAGTGGGTGTTGATCCAGACCGTCCCGAACTGGATGGCCTTGGCGACTCGCATCGCCCGGCCGATGTCGCCCGACCAGACCGATGCGGCCAGGCCGAACCGGACATCGTTGGCCCAGGCGATCGCCTGGTCCTCGTCGCTGAAGCGCTGGACGGTCACGACCGGACCGAAGACCTCGTCCTGGACGATCTCGCTGCGCTGGTCCGGCCCGGCGATGACCGTCGGCTCGTAGTAGGCGCCGGGGCGATCGGGTCGATGCCCGCCGGTCACGATCTCGGCGCCGGTCTTCGCCCGGTCGACCATCCCGGTGACCTTGTCGGCCTGGGTCGGTGCGATGAGCGAGCCCATCTCGATGTGGTCGCCCTCGGCCGGGTCGCCCCACTTGATGGTCTTGACCGCGCCGGCCAGGTCGGCCACGAAGCGGTCGTAGATCTTCGGCCCGGCGATGACCCGGCACGGCGCGGTGCAGTCCTGGCCGCTGTTCCAGTAGCCGAAGATCTTGAGGTTCTCGACGACGGCCTCCAGGTCGGCGTCGTCGAACACGACGACCGGAGCCTTGCCACCGAGTTCGAGGTGGAGCCGCTTCACCTTGTCCGCGGCGACCTTGGCGATGTGCTTGCCGGTGTCCGTGTCGCCGGTCACCGAGATCATGCCGACCTTCGGGTGGCCGACGAGCAGATCGCCCATCGCCGCTCCGGTGCCGGTGACGACGTTGAGCACGCCGGCCGGGAAGATGTCGGCCGCGACTTCGGCGAGGAGGAGCGCGGTGAGCGGCGTCCGGGCCGATGGCTTGAGCACGACCGTGTTGCCGGCCGCGAGCGCCGGGCCGATCTTCCAGCCGGCCATCATGATCGGGTAGTTCCAGGGCGCGATGGACGCGACCACGCCGACCGGCTCGCGTCGGATGAGGGAGGTGTGGCCGGCCATGTACTCGTTGGCCGCCTTGCCCTCCATGACCCGCGCGCCGCCGGCGAAGAAGCGCAGGTTGTCGACCACGACCGGGATCTCGTCGATCGCCGCGCCGACGGGCTTGCCGGCGTTCTTCGACTCGAGCCGGCCGAATTCCTCCGCCCGCGCCTCGATCGCGTCGGCGAGTTTGAGGAGCATGAGGCTGCGATCCTGGGGGGTCGTGTGCTGCCAGGTCTGGAAGGCAGCGGACGCCGCCTCGACCGCCCGGTCCACGTCCTTCGCGCCGCTCGCCTGGACATGGGCGATGACGGTCCCGTCGGCCGGGTTCTCGACCGCGATCGTCTCGCCTGAGGCGCTGTCGGTCCACTTCCCGTCGATGAACTGCTGGTACGTCTTGACTCGTTCGATGGTCTCGGTCACGGGAGGCCTCCGATGTTGATGGCGGCCGCCGCGGAGAAGTCGGCAGGCCGGTTCGTCGCGTCGCCGGAAGGCCTCCATTGTGCATCGCCGCGTCGACCGAGTCCTGCGTGGCGGCACGGCCCGCTCGCGGCGGGTCAGGACGGCAGGTTCGCGTTCGAGCCGCTCTTCTGGGACATGTCGATCAGGGCGACCATGAGGGCCACCGCCGCATCGAACACCGGCCCGCCGAGCCGATCCTGGCTGAGCTCGTCGGCCGGCCCGATGCCGACGTGGAACCCCGCCTCGGTGAGGACGGTGATCGCCGCCAGGCCGTGCGCCGGCGGATCGGGCCGGACGTGGGTCAACGGGGCGAGGCCGTCCACGACCATCTGGCCGGCGGCCAGGAGCGCGTCGATGGCCGCGACGATCGCCACGTCGGGGGACGCCTGGGCCTCCCAGAACACGCCGCCACCGGACTGGGCGAGGTACCTGGCCGAGCCGTCGTCGTAGCCCGCGACCGTGTCGACGCCCGCTTCCAGGCCCATCTCCACGACCACGCCCCGGGCGCGATCGGCTGTATCGGACAGGGGCAGGCCCACTTCGCGGGCGAGCGCCCACGCCTGGAGCCACAACCGCGACTCCGGATGCCGGATGAGCACGTCCGCGAGCGCCACGCGTGCGGCCGGCCGATCCTGGCGGGCCACGGCCGAGGCAAGGGTCGCGAGGGGCGATGGTCGCGGTGCCGCCCCGAACTCGCGCTGTGCCCCCTCGGCGTCCAGGTCCGCGAAGAGCAGGTCGCGGACCGCCGGCAGCGCCACCCGGTTCGGGACCGGCAGGCTCGCCCCGGGATCCCCGGTGGTCCCCGCCAGGGCCCGCGTCGCCCCCGGGTCAGCGCTGGTCTTCCCGCGTCGGAACATCCAGGTCAGGCCGAAACGGCGTCGCGGAGAACGGGCTCGCCGGTGACGGCCAGCCGCTCGATGAGATCGGCGGCCCGGACGGTCCCCGGGTCGGCCCTCAGTCGCCGGGACATCGCCGCGAGCCGGTCGGAGAGGACCCGATCCGCCAGCAGCCGGTCGATCGCCCCGGTCAGCTCGGCGTCGGCGACGTCGTAGGCAGGGAGACGGACGCCGAACCCCGTCTCGGCCACCCGCTGGGCGTTGTCCACCTGGTCCCAGAAGAGCGGCAGCACGATCATCGGCTTGCCGTGGTGGAACGCCTCGGTGACCGTGTTGTTGCCTCCGTGGGTGATGACGAGGTCGACCTGCGGCAGGATGGCCGGCTGGGGCAGGAACCCCTCCCCCGTCATGTTGTCGTGGAGGGCGATCTGATCGGCCAGGGGTCCCTTGCTGACGATGACCCGGTGGTCCGTCCGGCCGAGGGCGTCGACCAAGCGCTGCATGAGCCCGACATCTGCCGAGCCGAGGCTGCCCAGCGAGAGGTAGATGAGCCGGCCGGGCCGACCCGCCAGCCCGTCGGGCAACGACCACGTGGTGTCGGGCGCTCGCACGCAGGAGTCGAGCCGGTGCCACGCAGGCCCCAGCGGCCGGCTGCGCTCGTAATCGGCTTCGGCCGGGTAGAGGTAGAGGTTGAGATAGGGCGACTCGAGCATGAAGTCCGGTCCATTCGGTCCGTACGCCAGGCCCGGTGCGCCGTGCTCGCGCAGCCAGGCGTCGAACGAGCCCCACATGTCGCCGTGGGTCCGCCGCACCTCGTCGAGGAAGACCGGCCAGGCGGTGGGATCGGCCGCTGGGTAGCCGGACGAGAACGGCGGCACCGCCGGGTCCTTGAGCTCGGCCGGATTGCACGACACGATGCGGACCCACGGCCGGCCGCTCGCCGGCAGGGCCGCGAACGCGACCACGTTGTCCTCGACGACGACGTCCGGACCGAGCTCGTCGACGATCTCCCGGAGCCTCGCGTCGACGTACATCGAGCCGTCGATCAGCGCCTGCCAGGTCGGCGCCATGAACTCACCGAGCTGCTCGAGCGTCGTCTTGCGGAAGACCGGCGCGGTGTCCCGGATGAAATCGATCCAGAACTGGCCGGGAACCTCCGGTTCGGCCGGTGCCGGGCCGAGGCGCATCAACCGTTCCTCGAACCCGCGCGCCTCGAGCGTCCCGGCGAAGCTCTCCTCGACGATGAACACGACCCGATGGCCGCGCTCGCGCAGGACGTTGCCGATGCCGACGCAGTTGTTCGTCGGGCCGAAGGCTCCCTCGGGGAAGAACACGATCGTCCGGCTGTCGGTCACGGCTCCCTCATGTCTCGCGACCAGCTCCTCACGTCGCGCGGCCAAACGCCCGTGAGGCGCTGCATCATGCCAGACCCGCACCACCCTCGGCACGGCTCCGGCGCGCCCCGCCGGCCCATGGGATCGCGAGTCGCTCGAGCAGGCCGACGAGCATGAACAGCGCCAATGAGATCGCGAGCACGATCGCGACGGAGCCGAACACGAGGTCGAACCGGAAGGCGTTCTTGCTCGTGAGGATCCAGATCCCGAGCCCGTCGAAGGCACCCATGTACTCGGAGTAGACCGCGCCGAGCACCGCGTAGGTCGTGGCGATCCGGAGGCCGGTGAAGAACGCCGGGAGGGCGGCCGGCCAGCGCAACCGGAGCAGCACCTGCAGGTCCGACGCCCCGTAGCTGCGCATGAGCTCGGTCGCTTCGGCCGGGACGCTCGCGAATCCGTCGAGGAGTGCGACGACGACCGGGAAGAACGTCAGAAGCACGATGACGACGACCTTCGGGGCGAGGCCGTAGCCCAGCCAGAGCACGAGCACGGGCGCCACGGTGAGGACCGGCACGGCCTGGCTGCCGACGAGGAGCGGGTAGACGGAGCGGCGGACGAGCGGAACGAGATCCATCAGGGCGGCGGCGGCGATGGCCAGCCCGAGCGACACGCTGTAACCGACGACCGCCTCGCCGAGGGTCACGAGCGTGTGATGGACGGCCAGGTCACGCTGGTCCCACAGCGCGCCCACGATGCGGGTCGGGGCGGGCAGGACGAACCCGCCCGAGCGGAGCGTCCGTGCATACGCCTCCCAGGCGACGAGGAGGACCACCGCCGCGATCAGGGGCGGCCCGAAGCGGCGGACCGGGGCGGGGACCTCGTTCAGGGCAGGAACTCGTTGGTGAAGAGTCCGGCGTAGTCCGGCGGCGACGTCAGCGGGTCGCCCCGGGGGTCGGTGAGGAGGCCTTGGTCGTACAGGAACTTGGAGTACGCGGTCCACTGGTCGAGGGTCTGATAGCCCACCCTTCCGGATGCGTCGACGAGGTATCCGCCGCTGGCCAGGAACTTCGCGCTGTCGAGCGGCAGCTTGGGATTCGTGTCGAAGACGCCGGGGTTCTGGGCGATGAGGGCCGCCGCGCCGGCCGCAGGATCGCTCGCCGCGACCGCGAAGCCGCGCTGGGTGGCCGCCACGAATCGCCGCGCGACGTCGGGGTGGCCGGTGAGGAAGTCGTCGGAGCAGGCGATCACGACCTGGTAGAAATCGGGGAAGCCGTAGTCGGTGAACCTGAACGTGCGCAGGGCGATCCCGCGCTCCGCGGCCTCCACCCCTTCCCAGGCCAGGAACGGGATCGTGAAGTCGGCCTTGTGCTCGTACAACGCCTCGTAGGCCGTGCTGTCCGCCTGGATCGTCGTGAACGTGCCCTCGCCGCCGTCCGCCTTGATCACGGCCTTGAGGGTCGGCTCCTCGTTCGCATACCCGAACCCCGCGTACGTCCGGCCGTCGAGCTCCGCCGGCCGGGTGATACCCGAGTCGGCCAGGACCGCGATGGCCGAGGCGGCGTGCTGGAGGACGGCCATGACGCTCCTGATCCGCGACCCGCCGGCGACCGCGAACAGAAGCGAATCCTGGAAGCTGATCCCGCAGTCGGCGGCGCCGGTCTCCATGAGCCCCTCGGGCGGGACCGCGCTGTAGGGCAGGATCCTCAGGTCGATCGCCGCGTCGCGATACCAGCCGTTCGCCTGCGCGACGTACAACCCCGTATGGTCCGTGTTCGGCGTCCAGTCGAGCGCGAATCGGACCGGGTCGGGATGGGCGAGGTCGATCGACGGCGCGCCGGCCGCGCTCGACGCCGGTGCCGTCGGGACGGTCGCAGACGGACTGGTCGACGAAGGTTCGCCCGCCGTGGACGGTGCAGGCGTGGGGGCCGCGGCGCAGGCCGCGAGCGCGAGCGTCAACGCCACGACGAGCGCGACTCCTGAACGGGACACCTGGACCTCCGGATCGATTCGAGTCTGTCCCCGGGATGGGACGCATCGGATCGATGCGGGCCTGCTTCCTTCGCTGGTACGAGCCAGATCAGGTTCGGCGGGTCTGTGGCGGAAGCCACACTCTCAGCGCGCGAGCGCTCCCCGGAGGCGGTCTTTGGTTGTGCCGGGATTCTACACCGAGGGAGGCGGGACGGGCATCGACGGCGTCCCGGTCGAGGCCGCTCCGGGCTCCGTGGCGGCCCCGATCGGACCCCGCGGCCCGATCCCTTCGCGCAGCCAGCCGACGGCATCCGCGACGATCTCGGGACCGGACGGCTCGTTCAGGGTCTCGTGGCGCAATCCCGGATACACGACCCGACGAGCACCCGGTAGGCCGGCGAGCGTCTCGCTCGAGGTGACCGGGACGATCGTGTCGGCCCCACCGTGGAAGACGAGGGTCGGGATCGCCAGCGATGCGAGCCGCTCGCGACAGCGCTTCTGCGAGCCCAGCGCCTCGGCCGCGAGTCGGGTCGTCGTCACCCGCACGACCAGCGGATCGGCGAAGTAGGCCTCGCCCACCGCCGGATCGGTCGACAGCTGGTCGCCGCTCAGCTCGTTCCCGATCGTCAGTTTCGGCGCGATCCCGGACAAGACCCGGGCGACGGCCTTCTTCCAGCCCGGGACCGTCGCCTCGAGCGCAGGCGCCGAGAGGACGAGGAAGTCCGGGGCGGGCCGACCGCTCGTGGCATAGTCGAACGCGATCAGCCCGCCGAGCGAGTGGCCGAGCAGGACGACCGGCACGCCATCGGCCTTGGCGCGGACCCGCCCGAGCTGCCACTCGACGTCGTCGAGGTAGTCGGACCAGCGATCCACGTAGGCCCGGGCACCGCCGGATCCGCCGTTGCCGCGCAAGTCGATCGCCGAGACGTCGATGCCGACGGCGGCGAACCCGGCGCCCGTCCGCTCGTACCGGCCGCTGTGCTCGGCGATGCCATGGACGATCAGCATCGACGCCCAGGCCCGGCCGGCGGCGGGCCAGTGGCGGACGAGGAGGTCGGGTGCCCCGTCGCGCGGAACGGTCTCGGTCGTGGACGTCATCGCACCCGCAAGGGTAGCCGCTGGGCGGGTCGTATTACGGGTCGCCTGCCCGGCTACCATCGGCTCCATGACCGTCTGGCACGAGATCGCCGATCGCGTCTGGGTGCGCCGCTACCGGTTCTACGACCAGACGATCGGGGTCGTCGGGGGCGACGACGGGCTGCTCCTCATCGATACCCGGACCTCGCACCGCCAGGGCGAGGAGTTGCGCACGGACCTGGCCGAGCTGCCCGGGGCGTGCGCTGGGTCGTCAACACCCACCACCATCACGACCACTGCTTCGGGAACCACGTGTTCCGGGAAGCCGAAACGTGGGGCCAGACCCGCTGCCCGCTGAGGCTCGTGGAGCGAGCCGAGGAGATGCGCGAGGAGCTCCTGCACGACCTGCCGGACCGGGCCGAGGAGTGGCGCGAGGTCGTCGTCACGCCGCCGACCCAGACCTTCGACCGGCGGGCCACGATCGACATCGGCGACCGGGCCGTGGACCTGCGCTACCTCGGCCGGGGCCACACCGACGACGACATCGTGGTGATCGTCCCGGGCACGGGCGTGCTGTTCGCCGGCGATCTCCTGGAGAACGGCGCCGCGCCCTACTTCGGCGACGGATACCCGCTCGACTGGCCGGCCACGGTCGAGGCGATCGTCGCGACGGGCGCCACGACGATCGCGGCCGGCCACGGCGAGGTGGCCGACCGGGCGTTCGCCGAGCGCTCGCTCGAGGAGATCCGAGCGATCGCGGACCTGGGGCGATCGGTTGCGGCCGGCGCCCTGTCGGTCGACGCGGCCGTCGCTCGCTCCCCCTACAAGCCGAAGGCCTCGCGCGAACCGATCGAGCGGGCCGCCGCCCAGGCGCGCGGCGAGCTGGACTAGATCCGGACGATCCAGCGGCCGCGGGCTTCCCCGGCGAGGATCCCGTCGAGCGCCGGGCTCGAGGGTGTCGAGCGTGACTTCCGTGGCGGAGGCGCCCAGATCGCGCGGCCGGAGGTCCGTCGCGAGGCGGTTCCAGAGGCGACGCCGCGCCTCGATCGGCATCTGGGCCGAGTCCATCCCCACGAGCGCGACCCCGCGCAGGATGAACGGGAAGACCGTCGTGACGAGCGCGGGACCGCCCGCGTTGCCCGATGCCGCGACGGTCGCGCCGTGGCGCAAAGTCCGCAGGACGTACGGCAGCGTCGCCGCCCCCACGGCGTCCACGGCGCCCGCCCAGCGCTCTGTTTCGAGGGGTCGGGCGCTGTCGGCCGTGCATTCCGAGCGAGGCACGATCCCGGCCGCGCCGAGTCCGCGCAGATAGCCCTGTTCGTGCTCCTTGCCGGTGGCCGCCCAGACCTCGTAGCCGCGCTCGGCGAGGATGGCCACGGCCGTGCTGCCGACACCGCCCGTGGCGCCGGTCACGAGGACCGGCCCGGCTTCGGGAGTCAACCCCCGCTCTTCCAGCGCGACAACGCTCATCGCGGCCGTGAAGCCGGCCGTGCCGATGGCCATCGCGTCGCGGGTCGTCAGGCCGGGGGGCAGCGGCACGACCCAGTCGGCCGGGACACGCTGGTACGTGCTGTAGCCACCGTGCCGGCCGACCCCCAGGTCGTAGCCGTGGGCGAGGACCCGGTCGCCCGGCCGGAAGGCGGCGTCGTCGCTCGCGACGACCTCGCCCGCGAGGTCGATCCCCGGGACGATCGGGTCGATCCGGGCGACCTTGCCGCCGGCGATCGTCGCGAGCGCGTCCTTGTAGTTCACGCTCGACCACTCGACCCGGACGGTCACCTCGCCGGGCGGCAGGTCCGTTGCCGCGAACGGGCGGACAGCGCGCTCGACCCGATCGTCCCGCCGCGCGGCCACGAACGCGGGGAACGCGTCGGGTATCGCGCCGTGAGCCATGCTTGCGCCTCCGGGGAACGGCTTGCCAGGTCAACCTTACCCATGCTGCCGATCCCCGGTCCATCCGCCACCATCAGACGAGCCTCGCTCCGTCCCGGAGGATCGCGTCATGTCCCAGCCCAGACCCGAACCGCGCGAATTCGAGCGGGCCATCGCCGTCAACGCGCGCCATGCCGAGCAGTTCGACCAGCTCGGCCCTGCCGGGTCCGCCGGGGCGTCGACTCGCCGTCCTGGCGTGCATGGATGCCCGGCTCACGGTCGAGGACATCCTCGAGCTCCGGACCGGCGATGCCCACATCATCCGCAACGCCGGCGGCCTCGCGACGGACGACGCGATCCGCTCGCTGGTGATCAGCCAGCACCTGCTCGGGACCGAGGAGGTCATCGTGATCGAGCACACCGGCTGCGGGATGCTCACCTTCGAGGACGAGCCGGTGCGCGCCCGGATCGCCGCGACGCAGGGCGCTTCCCTCGATCTGCCCCTGCTCCCCTTCCCGGATCTCGAGGCCAACCTGCGCGAGCAGGTCCGGCGGATCCGGGAGCACCCCTGGATCAAGGACGTCCCCGTCAACGGCCTCGTCTACGAGATCGAGACGGGCCGGCTGCGGCCGCTCGCCTGACGCACCGCCGGGACCACGAACTCCGATCGCGCGCCGGACCGCTCGCGGGTGGGCGGGCTAGGGCGACTTCACGTACGGCGTGCGCTGGCTGAGGTGGCCGGCCGCGTCATAGGCACGCACGTAGTAGCGAGCGCCCTTGATCCGCTTGACGTGGACCGAGAGCTTCGTGGTCGTCGCGATCGCCTTGGTCGTGCCGACCCTGTATATCTTGTAGCCGACGATGCCGACGTCGTCGGTCCCGGCCCTGTACTTGAGCGTCGTGTACGTGGAGTGGTAGGTCGCCGCCGTCAGGCCGAGCGGCTTGGTCGGCGCCGTCGTGTCGGCCAGGGTCATGACCGAGACGGAGGCGACCGGGCTCGCGTTCGCCGCCCGGTCGAGGGTGACCACGTCGTAGCCGTACGTCGTCTTCGGCGTGCGCTTCGTATCGGTCCAGGTCGTCCCGGTCACGGTCGCGACAGGCACACCGTTGCGTGAGACCCGGTATCCGGCGACGGCCTGGTCGTCGGTCCCGGCCGTCCAGGTGAGCTTGACGGAACCCGCGGCCGGCACAGCCACGAGGTCGGTGGGGGCGGTCGGTGCGATCGTGTCGTCAGGCGGGGTGGTCACGTCCAGCGTTGCCGGCGGTCCGTCGTTGC
This sequence comes from uncultured Chloroflexia bacterium, assembly GCA_963719285.1. GTDB lineage: Bacteria > Chloroflexota > Limnocylindria > Limnocylindrales > CSP1-4 > C-114. The sequence continues at coordinate 57,871 of CAVRBO010000001.1, read as the reverse complement.
CGGAACCGTCGAATGCCACGACCGTGTACCGATACGCGGTCTCAGGCGTCAGGCCCGTGTCGTGGAGGCTGTGGACGGACGGGCCGACCGTCCCGAGGTCCGCGCCATCGCGCGTCAGTCGATAGCCGGTCACCGCGACGTTGTCGATCGCCGCTGACCACGACAGGTCCATGGCCCTGGCGCCGAAGGCTACGCCCGTGAGCCCGCCGGGTGCGGATGGCGGGACGGACTCCGTCACCCGGATCAGGGCTCCGGAGGAGTCGACCGAGATCGTCGTGATCGAGATGCTCGACACGGGGTCGGTCAGGGTCTGGCCGACGGTCAAGGGCGCGTCGTTGTACGTGCTCGTGTTCGGGGTCGTGTCGACGAGCTTGGTGTTGGTCGGCGACCAGATCGGGACGCCGGTGTCGGATGAGAGGCGGATCATCACGCCGGTGACGGCCGCCGAGGTGGGCCCGAACGTGTCGAAGTACGGCCCGACCGTCGCCCGGACGTCCACGAAGAACGACGACGCGGACGCGCCGGTCGTGCGGACGATGCGGAGCACCTTGGCGGTGCCGGCCGGTCCGGTCAGCAGCGGGGTGACGGCGTACGTGCCGCCCGGCGCGACCGTGGCGAGCTCGCCGGCCTTGAGCCAGCCCATCTCCCCCACCTGCTCGCCGTCGCTGTGGTAGGTGTTGGCGGAACCCATCACCGAGAACGGATCGCCATACTCGTTGTACGTGCAGGTGGCCGACAACGCGACGATCGTGGCGCCCTGGGTGCACTGGAGCGTGCTCGCGTGGTTCGTCCCGAAGTTGTGGGACAGCTCGTGGGCGAGGACCCGCAGGCTGAACGAGCCGTTGTTCCAGCTGGTCGGACCCGGCATGTAGCCCATGCCCGCCCAGGCGCACGAACTCGCGAAGGGCCAGGCGTAGACGACCCGGTCGAACGCGTTCAGGTTGACGCCCGCGGTCGCGGCCTTCGCGGCGGCCTGGGTCTGCCAGGTGCCGTAGTCGCACCCGGCGTTCGTGGCCGCGATCGTGTACCAGCCGTAGACGTTGCCGCTCAGCGCGACCGCGCCCCGCGACTCTTCGGCGAAGAAGTTCGCGACGCTGTTCGAGTCGCTGAACATGATCCCGCTCGCCGTCGCGGGGCTGTACGGCTGGGTGGCGCTGTTCGAGAAGTTCAGCAGGACCACGGCGACCTTGATGGGGTCGGCCGCGGCGGACGTCGCGATGTTTTCGGGGAGCAGCTGCGGATCGATCGCGGCGTTGGTCAAGGTGCCGCCCGCCCCGGGATCGTCGGGCACGTCCACGCCGTTCGAATCGTGGTGGAACGTCTGCCCGCCCGTCCTGTACAGCGGTTTGGCCTTGCGGATGATCCGGAGGCCTTCGTCGGCGGCGTCGGTGGCGATCCGAAGACGGCCGGCCTCGAACCGCCCGGTGACCTGCACGGTGGCTCCGCCGTCGTCCATGGGGCCCGCCTGCGGGAAGTCCAGGTCGAGCCAGCCGCTGGCCGAGCGGAGGGCGTACACGAACTTCGCCGTGCCATGCGCGAAGTCGTCGGCGTGGAGGACCTGGAGGACACCGGTCACGGTCGTGAGCCCGTCCGCCGTCGTCCCAGGGCCGGCGGCCTGGGCGGGACCGACCGCGATGAATGTCCAGGCCACGAAGGCGATCAACGCTCGGAATGGACGGCGCATGCGACCTCGGCGGCGTGACGGACGATGGTCCGGGCGGACCGTCAGGAGGAGTCTCGGGCTCGGGTTTCTCCGGGGGCATGACCCCGTTGGGGTAGCCCTTCCGCGCATTGGTCCGGTCGGTGCCGGTCCGCACCGATACGGTCCATGGTACGGGCCTTCGGGTCAGCCCATCCGCGGCTCTTCGCGCCGGGATCCGCCCGACCCGTCGCCCAGGAGATCCGGGACCCATGCGCTAGAATGCCCGTTCGTCGCTGGCGCGTGGCTCAACGGTAGAGCACCTGACTCTGGATCAGGGGGTTCCAGGTTCGAATCCTGGCGCGCCAGCCAACTCCTTCCGGGAGTGTGGTGCGTCCTCTGATGAGCCGCGACTCCTCCCCGCCGGTCGCAGGAGCCGCCCCGTTGGCAAGCGATACCCCCGAGGCACCCGACGCCAGCGCCGCCCTCGGCGAGGCGCCCGAGCGGCGCGACTTCATCCGGGACATCGTCGCCGCGGACATCGCGGCGGGGCGGATCGGGACGCCGATCACCCGCTTCCCGCCCGAGCCGAACGGTTACCTCCACATCGGCCACGCCAAGTCCATCTGCCTCAACTTCGGCATCGCCGCCGAGTTCGGCGGCCAGTGCAACCTGCGCTTCGACGACACCAACCCGGCGAAGGAGGAGCAGCAGTACATCGACGCCATCGAGGCGGACGTCCGCTGGCTGGGTTTCGAGTGGGGCGACAACCTCTTCCACGCGTCCGACTACTTCGAGCAGCTGTATCGGTGGGCCGTCCACCTCGTTGAGCGCGGCCTTGCCTACGTGGACGACCAGTCGGCCGACGAGATCCGCGCGACACGCGGCACGCTCACGTCGCCGGGCACGGGATCGCCATGGCGGGACCGGTCCGTGGCAGACAACCTCGACCTGTTCGCGCGCATGCGAGCGGGCGACTTCCCGAACGGAGCCCGGGTGCTGCGGGCGAAGATCGACATGGCGGCGCCCAATATCAACCTGCGTGATCCCGTGCTGTACCGGATCGTCCACGCCGCGCACCCGCGGACCGGAGACGCCTGGTCCATCTACCCCACGTATGACTTCGCGCACGGCCAGTCCGACGCGATCGAGGGCGTGACCCACTCGATCTGCACGCTTGAGTTCGAGGGGCATCGGCCGCTCTACGACTGGCTCATCGAGCACCTGCCGGTGCCCTCGGTCCCCCACCAGGTCGAGTTCGCCCGGCTCAACCTCACCTACACGGTATTGTCGAAGCGGGTCCTCAAACGGCTGGTCGACGAGGGCCACGTGCGCGGCTGGGACGACCCGCGGATGCCGACGATCGCGGGCCTCCGCCGCCGGGGCTTCCCGGCCGAGGGCATCCGCGACTTCGCGGCGATGATCGGGGTCGCCCGGACGGACTCCGTCATCGAGGTCGGCCAGCTCGAATACGCCGTGCGCGGCGTCCTGAACCGGACCGCGCAGCGACGCTTCGGCGTGCTCGATCCCCTCAAAGTCGTCATCTCGGACTGGCCGGCCGGCCGGGTCGAAACGCTGGAGGTCGTCAACAACCCGGAGGACCCGACGGCGGGCACACGGCGCGTGGCGTTCTCGGGCGAGCTATGGATCGAACGCGACGACTTCGCGGAGGTGCCGCCACCCAAGTTCTTCCGCCTGGCGCCCGGACGCGAGGTGCGACTGCGGAACGCCTACTTCATCACCTGTCATGAGGTGGTCAAGGACGGAGCCGGTCGCGTCGTGGAGTTGCGCTGCACGTACGACCCGGCGACGCGCGGCGGCGACGCCCCCGACGGGCGGCGACCCAAGGCGACGCTCCACTGGGTCTCGGCGGCGCACGCCGTGCCGGCCGAGGTGCGCCTGTACGACCATCTGTTCAGCCGCCCGGAGCCGGGCGCCGACGGCGACCTGTTCGCGGACCTCGACCCGGCGTCGGAGATGCTGGTCCAGGGCGCGATGCTGGAGCCCGCCCTCGCGGAGACGCCGCCCGGCGAGACCGTCCAGTTCGAGCGCCTTGGCTACTTCACGCCCGACCCGGACTCGCGGCCGGGCGCGCTCGTGTTCAACCGGACGCTGATGCTCAAGGACACATGGGCGAAGGTCCAGGCCGCGGACCGAGCCGCGTCGGCCCGATAGCGGTCGACTCGCGCTAGACTCCGGGCGCCCCAACGGGCGTCACTGGCGAGTGGCCAAGCGGTAAGGCGCCTGACTCTGGATCAGGAGATCGAAGGTTCGAATCCTTCCTCGCCAGCCAATGTCTTGAGTCGCGACATAGGTGACACATGAGTCGCGACATGCGGCACACGTGATCAGCCGGTCGCTTGGGACCCCGGCCATCGGCCGGGGTCTCGTCGTGTGTTGCGCCAGTAGCCCTTGTCAGGCTCGATCCGATGGGTCGAGAGGATCTCGCCGGTGTCGAGGGCGACGACCGTGACCTCCTGCTCGTCGACGATGGCGAGGACGCGTCGGCGGCCACCCGATGCTTCGACATGCCGGGGACTGTCACGCATGTCCCGACTCACCTGTCACCTATCAGGTGTCACCTATGTCGTGAACTCAGACACTTCCTCGCCAGCCAAACCACGACCTGTGGGGTCTGGTAGCCACGCCGACCCGGTCCCTGGAAACCCACCCCTCGATGGTGGCACCCAGGACTCTGTCGACATCTCGTCCCTGGGGGTTCGTAGCCGCCGCCGTCACCGGGCGACCTGTCTCAGTGGGACCATCTCTTGAGCTTCTCTCCGCTCGGAGGCCCCCGGTCGATCTGATGCAGCAACTGCCCGAAGGCAGCGTCCTCGACAGGCGCACCCTCAATCGGACGCTGTTGGCCCGCCAGCAGCTCCTGGGTCGGGTGTCCATGCCGGTGCCGGACCTGATCGAGCACCTGGTCGGATTGCAGGCGCAGGTCCCCCGCGACCCGTACATCGCGCTGTGGTCGCGCCTGCAGGATTTCGACCCAGCCAGCCTCGAACAGCTGCTGCTCGAGCGGAAGGTGGCGCGGATGACGTTGATGCGGACGACGCTCCATCTCGTCACCGCGCGAGACGCCCAGCTTCTGCGGGCGGTCATGCAAGGCGTCTGCGAGCGTGGCTTCGCCTCGAGCCCGTTCCGACGGCAGCTCGACGGGATCGACCTCGACGCGTTGCGAGTCGCCGGAACGACGGTCGTGGAGGATCGGCCGCGCACCATCGCCGAGCTGGGAGCGGCACTCGCCGAGCGCTGGCCGACCCACGATCGCACGGCGATGGCGTACGCCGTGCGCTACCTGGTCCCGGTCGTCCAGGTCACGCCACGGGGCCTCCTCCGACGCTCCGCAGCGCCGCGCATGACGACCCTGAAGGCGTGGCTCGGCGACCTTGACCCCGGTGCCGAGGCACGGCCCGACGAGGTCGTCCTGCGCTACCTGCGCGCCTTCGGGCCCGCGACCGTCGCAGACGTCCGCGCCTGGTCCTGGCTCGCCGACGTCCGCGGGATCATCGAGCCGCTCCGCCCTCGTCTGCGCTCGTATCGCGACGAGGCCGGTCGCGAGCTTCTCGACGTCGAGGACGGCGTCTTCGCCGCACCCGATACTCCGGCGCCAGTGCGCTTAACCGGTGAATACGACAACGTGTTCCTGGCCCACGCGGACCGCTCGCGCATCACCGGTGACCTGTCCTGGGGCGGGGCGTACCTGCGCAAGGGAGCATTCCTCGTCGACGGCTTCCTCGCCGGCGCCTGGAAGCTGGCGATCTCAAAGGATCGAGCCTCGCTGTCGATCGAGGCGCATCGGCCACTCCGTCCAAGCGAGCGACAGGCGGCGGGATCCGAGGCCGAGCGGCTCGTCCAGGTCCTGGCGCCCGAGGCGACACTGTCAAGCCTCGACTGGACCCCAGCCTGACGAGGCGAGCTGAACGAACGGGCGCACGAAGTCGCCGCTGTACACTACGTGTTGGGACTTGACCTCGTGGTGATCATTCGGCACGTGGAATTGCCGGCCGAGGGTGCGACCCGTCGCATCCATGCAGTGGCGCTTGCCCTCGCCCTCGTCGCCTCGGCCTGCGGCCCGACGGTGCCTAGCCCGTCTCCGACGACGATCGCCAGCCCGACCACCCCGTCGGCGACGGGCGTGACCGTCGGCTGCGAGATTCCACTCGCCGTCCCGTGCCTCGAACCGATCGTGCGGGCCACGATCCCGGTCCCCGGGACGCCGTTCCAGCTCACCTATCGCAGCGATCGGGTGCCAGGCTGGAAGGCGACGCCCGGCCGCGACCTCCGGCCGCTGGGGCTCGGCGGCTGGTCGCTCGACGTCCTCGACGCATATGACCCCGCCAGCAGGCTCTTCATCACCGGCGACGGGCGGCCCCGGATCGTTGGCGCGATCGAGGCTCAGTCGGGTCGCGCCGCCGGTCATCTGCTCATCGCCTCGCCGGACGGGAGCAGGGTCGACGAGCTCGACCCCACCGGACGCCACTTGGCGACGATCGACGGCCAGGCAGGCGTGGACCTGCTGACGTTCGAGTACGATGGCCCAGGCCGCCTCACGACGATTCGCGATCGCGCCGGGAACGCCACGACGATCGAGCGCGACGAGGCAGGGCGGCCCACGGGCATCCGCTCGCCGCTTGGCCCGCTCACGAGCCTTCGCGTCGACGAGGCCGGCAATCTCGTCGAGATCGTTCGACCGGGCCTAGGCGGGATCAGCCTCGAGCCAGGCGCCGACGGGCTCCTGGCGGCCCGAATGGAGCCAGGCGGCTATCGCTCGACCTTCCTCTACGACGCCGACGGGCGGCTGCGCGAGGCCATCGACGCCGAGGGCGCGACGACGCGTTACGAGCGGATCGTCGGAGCCGACCGGGAGACTTTGACCGTGACGGGCCCAGGTGGCCGCGCCTGGACGCAGGCGACGGCTCAGAGCCCGGACGGCACTACCGCACGCACGATCGAAGAGCCTGGCGGCGCCCGTAGCGAGGTCGTTGTCCGGCCCGATGGCAGCCGGTCCATCACGCGCCACGACGGCGTACGGATCGAGGAACGGCGGGCACCCGACCCACGCTGGGGGCTCCAGACGCCGATCCTCGCAGCGCGCGATACCACGACGCCGGGGGGCCTCGTCCAGCACGCAATCGGCGAGCAGCGGACGGACCTCTCTGACGCCTCCGACCCGCTCAGCGTCGTCCACTCCGTGGCGACGCTCACGGTCGACGGGACCGCGTTCCGCGTGGCCTACGACGCCGCGAGTCACACGATCAACTCCGACGGCCCACGAGGACTGCACGTCGAGGAGCGCCTCGACGACACGGGGCGCGCGACCGAGCTGAGCCTGCCCGGACTTGCGCCGCTTCGCGTCGAGTACGACACGTTCGGTCGGCCGACCGCCGTCATCGCCGAAGGCGATGGCGCACGCAGGGGGACGCAGGTTCGGCGGCTCGACGGAGAGGGGGTCGTCGAGGTTGTCGACCCAGCCGGCGGAACGTCGTCGATCGCCTTCGACGAGAGCGGGCGAGCACGCTGGTATACAGCATCGGACGGTTCGTTCATCGCGCTGCGCTACGATGCCGCGGGCCGGCTGCTCGCGTTCGCGCCCCCTGGCCTCGACGAGTATCGGCTGAGCTACGACGGTGCGGGCCGCCAGACGAGCCTCACCGCACCAGACGGCACGCAGCTCGAGACGTGGCGCTACGACGGGCTCGGCCGGCCGCTCGAACAGGCGACCGGCGCCGGCATCCTGAGCATCGCCTACGACGATGCCGGCCGATTGAAGACCCTGGCTCAACCCTCCGGCGACACGACGTTCGTCTACGCGGACGCGACGGACCGACCGACGACAGTCACGGCTCCCGGTGCCGGCCTGGACCTTGCCTGGGATGGTGGGTTCACGACGAGTGCCACCTGGTCCGGCGGCGTCGCCGGCCGGGTGTCCGTCGGTCGCGACCCGCAATCACGCATCACGTCCATCACGGTCGACGACAACCCACCGATCACGACCACCTGGTCCGCAGCCGGCCTGCCGGAGCAGGTCGGCCCGCTGTCGGTCAGCTTCGATGGCGTCCGGCCGGGGACGGCTCGGCTCGGCTCGCTCGAACTCGCCTGGGGAGCCGACGCGTTCGGGGTCCCTAGCTCGTTCACGGCGACCCGCGGCGGGACCCCGGTCTTCGCCCTCGACGTCGAGCGTGACCTCGTCGGCCGGGTGACGGCCGCGACGCTCACCGACGGCGGTTCGCCGGTGAAGCTGGGCTTCGGTTATGACGCGGCCGCCCGGCTGGCCAGCGCGGATCGCGACGGCGCCCGGACGGCCTATGGCTACGACGCCCGCGGCAACCGCCTGGAGGCGAACGGGCCGGGCGGCCTGCGGGATGCGACGTTCGATGTTCTCGATCGCCTGACACGCGACGGTTCCGCAAGCTTCGAGTACGACGGGGGCGGTCGCCTGGCGCGCCGGGTCGACGGCGGCGCCGTCACGAAGCTCGCCTACGACCTGCTCGGCAACCTCACCGGCGTCGACCTGCCTGACGGCCGCCGGGTCGAGTACGTCGTCGACGGGCTCGGCCGGCGGGTGGGCAAGCGGCTCGACGGGAAGCTCGTGGCCGGCTGGCTGTACCTCGACCAGCGAGCCGTAGCGCAGCTCGGGTCGGATGGCTCGGTCGTCGCGACCTTCGGCTACGTCGGCGATTCGCCGACGCCAGCGTTCATGGTTCGGGGGGGTCGAACCTACGTCATCCTCAGCGACTGGCTCGGCAGCCCGCGGCTCGTGGTCGACGCGGCAACCGGCAGCGTGGCCCAGGCGCTCGATTACGACGCGTTCGGTCGCGTCATCTCCGACTCGCAGCCGGGCTTCCAGCCCTTCGGGTTCGCGGGTGGCTTGTATGACCCGGACACGGGCCTCGTGCGCTTCGGCGCCCGCGACTACGACGCCGCGACCGGACGCTGGAGCACGCTCGACCCGCTCGGCTTCGGTGGCGGCGATTTAAATCTCTACCGCTACGCCCTCGGCGACCCAGTGAACGTGGTCGACCGATCTGGGCTCCAGGGGCCGTGGGGCGCCTGCGGCGGCCGACCCCAGACCTACCCGTGGACGTTCGGGGTGAGCGTCGGCGGCACCGCCGGGACCAGCCCGCTGGGCATCTACTCGACCGGCATCAGCGTCCAGTACATCCCGGGCCACGGTGTCGCGGTCTACACGTTCGTGCCCGGCGGAGGAGCCGGCTCCGGCAGCGGTTTCGGCGCTGGCGTGGGTGTTTCGGGGAACGTCGGGTACCAGGGCGGCTGCCCGCCCGAGCCCGGCAGGGAAGCCAGCTCGTGGGAAGGACCGTTCGAGTCCGCCGGCGGCGGACTGGGTCCCGCCGGCGTAGAGTCATATTGGTCCAACTTCGACCCTGACAATCCGAACACGACCTACAAAGGCGTCGAGGCAGGCGCGGGGACCGGTCTCAAGTTCGGGGCCTACTCCAAGAAGACCGACTACAAGTGCATCTTCAATTGCGGGGCGAGCCACGGCGACCCGCACATCTTCACGCCCGACGGCCTGCACTACGAGTTCCAGGCCGCCGGCGAGTTCGTCGGCCTCGAGTCGGAGACGGGCGACCTCGTCGTCCAGGTCCGCCAGGAGCCGTATCGGACCTCGCGGCGTGTCAGCGTCAACACAGCTGTGGCGATGCTCGTCGCCGGTGACCGGGTCGGGATCTACCAGGCCGGCGGCGAGGGCAGCGAGGCGGTCCTCCACGTCGACGGCAAGCCCGTGACGATGACGACCCGGACCCTGGCCCTGCCCCACGGCGGCCGGGTCGACCGGATCGAGGGCGGCGGCTTCGACGTCGTCTGGTCCGATGGGTCGCGGATCCGCGCGACCGTCTACCACATGGGTGCGCTCGACCTCCTCGTGGACCTCGCCGCCCCACGCCGTGGCGCCGTCCAGGGGCTGTTCGGCAACTTCGACGGCGACCCGGCCAACGATCTCGCGACCCGCGACGGTCACCCGATCACCCTCCCGGCGCGCATCGACCCGGCGTACCGGACCACGATCTACGGTCGCTTCGCCGACAGCTGGCGGATCGGCCTGGCCGAGTCGCTCTTCGACTACGAGGCCGGCGCGGACTCCGCCACCTTCACGAACCGTGCGTTCCCGGACGGCGTGGCGCGCTCCGACGATGTGCCCGGAGAGGCGCTGGCCATGGCCGAGGACGCGTGCCGTCGCGCCGGTATCTCGGACGCCGATTTCCTCGACGACTGCATCATCGACGTCGGCTTCACCGGAGATCCCGGCTTCGCCATCGCGGCCGGTACGAGCCAGGCCGGTGCTGTGCCGCCGAGCCCGACCCAGGAGTTCTCGATCGGAAGCGATAGCGTCGTGGGTCCCGACCTGCCGGGCCCTGGCGCCGGGACCATCGCCGCGGCCGGCGAGCGCGACGTGTACCGGCTGACCGCGCCGGCGTCCGGCGTGCTGTATCTCGAGCCACGGTCCGGGTGCACAGCCGACGGTCTTCGCTGGAGCGTCCTGGACGCGGCCGGCAAAGAGTTGCCAAACTCGCTCGGCGCGACCTCGGCGTCGGTCTGCCAGGCGCTCGGCCGGGTCGCCGTCAAGGCTGGCACAGCGAGCTCGATCGTCGTCTCCGAGAGCGGCGGCGCGACGGGCACGTATGGCTTCACGGTCCGTGGCGTGGCGCCGGACACGTCATTCAAGGTCGCGATCGGCGACACCGTGGGCCGTGGCCGGCCGGGGTTCGGGGCCGGGGTCGTCGCCACGCCGGGCGAGATCGATCGGTTCATGTTCCGTGCCGAAGCCGGAGATCGGATCTACCTGGCCACCACGACGCCGGTGGGCAGCGCATGCGAATCCGGGATCGTCTGGGACCTCGCGGGCCCGCCCGATCATCCGGTGGCGATCCTGCCTGCAACGGCCTGCATCGACCTCGGCCACGCCACGCTCGAGGCCGCGGGCGACTACACGATCGAGGTCTCGAGCCGCTCGGGAGCGACCGGCAACTACGGGTTCACGATCTGGCGCGTCCCGCCGGACGAGTCCTTCACGCTCTCGCTCGGCGTGGCGGTCTCGACCGGCACGCCTGGACCAGGCGCGGGTCGGATCGAGACCCCGGGCAGCGTCGACATCTACCGGATCGCGGTCAGCGAGGGTCAGACGGTAACGATCGAGCCACTCCAGCCTTCGACTGGCTGTGGGACGCTCCGGTATGCCGTGCTGGATCCCGACGGGAGCACGCAGTACAGCAACGAGGTGTTGTGCGCCGGCATGGGCCGACCGGCCATCACCGTGCACCGGAGTGGCGATCTCATCGTGCGAGTGTTCGGCGACGTGTCCAATATCGGCGAATACAGCTTCCGGGTGGCCAGTTAGGCCGACGCTCCAGGGTGGTGAGCTCGCCGCGGCGGCCGCGCCGCGCTGTCCGGCCCGCAGATCTCCTCGTGGCCTGCGGCGTCTGCGGGACCATCGAGACGAGGATGTCGAGCGAACGATCCGCGCCCTGCCCACGCTACGCCGTGGGTGCGGCCGTGGCTCAGGGCGATCGCGAAGACCTGGCAGCGGACCGACATGCCGGAGGCGAAGGCAGACCTGATCGACGCCATCTATGAGCGGATCGTCGTGGCCGGCCCGACGGTCGTCTCAGCCCTCGACTAACGCTCTCAGCCGACGCGCAGGGGTTGGCGCTGGCGTTGCCGGAGGAGGCCGCAGTGGCGCGCCCGGGAAGGATTCTTCGCGTGGATGCGATACTTTTTCGAGTGCCGATTTCGGGAGCGCCGGATGACTCACGGCCATGGGAAGCGCACTCGCCTCGCGGCAGTCGGCTCGCCGGCCGGCCAGCCGGAGCGCCGATCAGGGAGTCAACAGGTACGAGCCGGTGGTCGGCCCGGTTCCTGGACGACCCGGCGATCGGGACGCACGGTGGTGCGACGCTTCGGGCATCGCTTGACGTGGCTGGTCGCCACCATTCTCATCGGGTGCGTCCCGATCGAGTCATCGACGCCAGCGGGATCGCCTGCCCCCACAGGAACGGCCATCGCCGATCCGGACGTGTCGTCCGGCCCCTCGATCGATCCGGCGCTGGTCGGCGCGGCGTCCGGGCACGATCCGCTGCTGCCAACGGTGGGCAACGGAGGCTACGACGTCCGGACCTACGACCTCGACGTCGAGACGAACCCCGTCGACAACCAGACGAGGCTTCGGGTCACCATCGACGCGGTCGCGACCCAGCGCCTCGGCCGGTTCAGTCTCGATTATTCCGGCAACACCCCGGGATCCGTCAGCGTCGACGACGTCGCGGCGGCGTTCACCGAGTCGGGCGGCAAGCTGACGGTCACGTCGCCCCGACCCATCGAGGTCGGTGGCGCATTCCACACCGTGATCGACATCGCGGGCCGGCCGGTCCCCGTTCGTGGTGATGGCTGGGCATGGCGTGGCGCCGACCAGCTGTCGGCATTCGGGATCTACGACGTCATCCCGACCTGGCTTCCCACGAACGCCGATCCGGCGGACAAGGCAGTCATCGAGACCCGCATCACGGTGCCGCGTCCGTACACGGCCATCGGCCCAGGCGTCCTTGTCTCGGTGACCGACGTGGCAGGCGGCCGTGAGTTCGACTGGCGCACCGGACCGTCGAACCAGTTCTCGATCGTCGTCCGGGACTACGAGATCGCCGACCTGGGAACGGTGGCCGGAGTCCCGCTGACGAGCTATGAGCCGAAGGATCTACCGCCGCGGCAGCGCGAGGCACTCAACCGTATCCCGACGATATTCGAGTACCTCAGCGAGCTCTACGGGCCGTTTCCGTTCGAATCGCTGAGCGTCGTCTGGGTCGACGGACTGTCCGACTCGCAGGGTCCGGACGAGGGCCTCCTCAAATGGGGCCCGGAGCGCATCGAACCTACGGCGCTGGCGCACCACCTCACGCACATCTGGTTCGCGGTGAACGTCACGCCGTCGACGTCCCACGAGAGCTACCTGCGGGTTGCCTTCGCGAACTACGCCGATCTCCTGTGGATCGAGCACGCGGACGGTGTCGCAGCCCGCGACGAGGTGATCGCCGCGATGTACGCGCGGCTCGGGGCACGGACCGATGCGCCGGCCGATCCATCGAGGATCGCGGATAACGACGCTCTGTTCGCGAGGGGCCCCCTGTCCCTGCACGCGCTCCGCGTCATCGTCGGCGACGACACGTTCTTCGAGATCCTCCGTACGTGGGTGGTTCGCTTCCACCGCCAGGCCGCGAGCGTCGATGACTTCGTCGCTCTTTCTGAGCAGGTCAGCGGGCGCACGCTGGGCGACTGGCGGCAGCACTGGCTCTTCGACGAGGCCGTTCCCCCGCTGAGCGAGCTGGGCCTCGGCTCAGGCTGATGGCGCGGCGCGGCGATCGCCGAATACCACCGGAGGGCCGAATCCGCGACGGCCTCTTGGCCCCGTCGGTACAGCTTCTGGTGACGACCCGTGGGAGTTCCGCCCCCATACTGAGCTCGAAACCAGTGCGAGGGAGCTGATGATCTTGAGGGGTCGCGTTGGTGCGGTGCTGGTGATGGCCGCCGTGGCCGGATGCACGAGCGCGACGCCATCGAACCCTGCGACTGCGAACAGCCTCGGCAGTCAGCCACCCGAGGCCAGCGCGAGCCCGGCGCTCGCTTCGAGTCCGCCCTCGCCGCCGCCGATCGACCTGGCCACCCGGCCGCAGACGTGGTTTGCGCCGCTGCCCGCCTACGTGCCGCACATGGGCTATGGCGGCTCGGTCGACTTCGACAGCCTGTTCGCCCCGGGCGCTCCGTGGACGACCGCCGGGGCCCACGTGCAGGTCTTTGAGATCTATTCCAGCTGGGTCATGAACTACGCCACAGCCGACGAGCTGCGCCAGCTGGTCGCCGGCGTGCGTGAACGCGGGATGGCCCTCGCGCTGGAAATCGGCGCCTTTTCCATAGATGCTGGCTGCGGCTCAGGCATCGAGGGCTTCGATTTCGGGCTTGAACCCCTGCAGAAGATCGCCGCCGCGGGCGGCCACGTCGACGTGGTCGGGTTCGATGAGTCATGGGCTTTCAGCAGCGATCTGTACGACGCTCCCAACGCCTGCCACTGGTCGACCCAGGACGCTGCGCAACACGTGGTCCCGTACATCCGGCAGCTGCGCGGATACGCGCCGGACATCCTCATCGGCGACACCGAGCCATTGTGGACCAACGTGACCCCTGAGCGGATGCTCGAATGGACCGACGCCTACGCGGCTGCGACGGGCGAGCCGCTGGCCTTCCTGCAGGTCGACGTGGACTGGGCCCACCGCGCCGACTGGCCTACGGCAGTGCGCGCCATCGAGGACGGATCACGGGCGCGCGGTATCGAGTTCGGCCCGATCTACAACGGAGGCGAGGCCGCTTCCGACGCCGAGTGGGTCGACCTGGCCCTGCGGCGCGCGTTCACCTACGAGGAGGTCGCCGGCGGCCGGCCGGACCAGGTCATCCTCCAGTCCTGGATGGATCATCCCGACCACGTGCTGCCCGAGACCGATCCGAGCACGTTCAGCGGGCTGATCGACCGCTACTTCGCGCCGCGCACGCGGATGGCGGTGACGGTCGCCGACACATCGACCGACCACATGACGCTGACCTCCACTCTGGCGACGACCGATGGCGCCCCGATCGGCAACGCGCCGCTGACGGCAAGCCTGCAGCCGGTGGGCACCGACTACCAGCTGCTCCGCTTCAACGGCCGGGTGCCGGACGGCGTAAGCAGCGCGATCGTCGCCATCAGGGTCAACACGGACGGGGCAGGGCCGGGCCGGGCGAATCTGCGCATCTACAGCATCGCCTTCACGCAAGGTGGCTCCGACGCCAACCTGGTCAGCAACGGCCACTTCGCCCAGGGCAAGGCCGACTGGGGCAGCTACGGCACGGGCAAGGCCTCGATCGTGTCGAGCGACCGGGGCGCCGGCCAGATGCTCAAGTTGCGCGCATCGCCCGATGAGTCGATCGACATCGATCACCCCGAGTTCGCGGTCACGCCCGGCAGCGACTACGCAGTGGAGGTCGCCGCGGCCATCCCGGCCGAGTCGGCCGACACGGCCTACGTCGCGGTGATCTGGGTCAGGGCGACCGAAGTCGATCGCGACAGGCACTTCCTGACGCCGCAGCCGATCGAGCTGGACGGCGCCACGACCGACGAGCGGGGCGACGCCACATTCGACCCGCAGGTGGCTCTCGACGCCGGGCAGTACATGGTGACGATCAGCTACGCGGGCGCCGCCGACCACTGGCCGGCTTACGTCGAGCAGCCGCTCGAGGTCAGGTAGCCAGCCGATGCCACCAGCGCAGCGCGGCGCCCTGGGCTGCGCGGATCTCGACCACCTCGGGGCCGTCATGGAGAGACAGGGCGGCTCACCGCGGCCGTCGGCGACGGCGTTGGGGCTGTCTCCGGCAGCGCGGCCGGCCCGGTCGTCGGGGCCGGCGACCCCGCCGGGGGTGGGTCCTGCGGCTCAGCGGCGTCGGGCACGCCACGCGAGCTGGCGTAGGTCAAGGCGGTCAGGCGGCAGGTGCACGAGCTGCCGGTCGGAACGGGACTGTGGAAAGCTGAGCTGGCACACGGGAGCAGCTGCCGCGACACGCCGAGGTCCGACGACTGGCGGTGCATCATCACCCCTGCCGGATGGCCCGGAGGATGATGACTCAGGGCCGAGTCCGCTCCCCGACCGGCCTGGATATCGTGCCCGCAGCCATCGGCATAGGAGGCGCACGCCGTCATGAACGCTCTTGATCTCGCGCGCTGGCAGTTCGGGATCACGACCGTCTACCACTTCCTGTTCGTCCCCCTGACGATCGGGCTCGGCTTCTTCGTTGCCGGCTTCCAGACCGCCTGGCTGCGGACGGGCAACGAGCGCTGGCTGCGCCTGACCCGGTTCTACGGCGACCTGTTCCTGATCAACTTCGCGCTCGGGGTCGTGACCGGCATCGTCCAGGAGTTCCAATTCGGCATGAACTGGAGCGACTACAGCCGATTCGTGGGCGACATCTTTGGGGCTCCCCTGGCTATCGAGGGCCTGCTCGCGTTCTTCCTCGAGTCCACATTCCTTGGCCTCTGGATCTTCGGCCGGGACCGCCTCTCCAAGCGCGTCCACCTCGCGACGATCTGGATCGTCGCCATCGGCACGGTCTTGTCCGCCTACTTCATCCTCGTGGCCAACGCCTGGATGCAGCACCCGGTCGGCTACACCTTCAATGCGGTCAACGGACGCGCCGAGCTGACGGACTTCCTGGCCGTGCTGACCAACTCGACCGCGATCGTGACGTTCGTGCACACGATCATCGCGTCGTTCCTCACCTCCGCCGCGCTGGTCGGTGGGGTCGCGGTCTGGCGGCTCCTGCGTCACCCAGCCCAGGACGGTCCGGCCTTCCGAAGCGCCGCCCGGGTCGGGGCGACCGTCGTCCTCGTGACGGGCGTCCTCGTGGCGGTGAGCGGCGACCAGTTGGCCCGGGTGATGACCGACCAGCAACCGATGAAGATGGCGGCCGCGGAGGCCCTCTACGACACCTCTCAGCCGGCGTCGTTCTCCTTGTTCACGATCGGCACCCTGGACGGCCGCCAGGAGGTCTACTCGATCCGGGTGCCCGGCCTGCTGTCGTTCCTGGCCACGGGCAGCTTCGATGGCAAGGTCGAGGGGATCAACGACCTGCAGGCGGCCTACGCGTCCGAGTACGGTCCTGGCGACTACGTGCCGTATGTGCCCATCGCCTACTGGTCGTTCCGGATCATGATCGGCGTCGGGGCACTGGCCGCGCTCATCGCGGCCTGGGTGCTGTGGGCCACACGCCGCGCCCTGCCACGGCCGAACCGCTGGATCGTCATCGCGGCCATCATCCTGCCGTTCCTGCCGCTCGTGGCCAATTCCGTCGGCTGGATCTTCACCGAGATGTCGCGCCAACCGTGGATCGTGTTCGGGCTCATGCAGACGTCGGCCGGAGTCTCGCCGAGCACATCCGTCGCGGAGGTGGCGATCACCCTGGTCGTCTTCACCGCCCTCTACGGCGCGCTCGCTGTCGTCGAGGTGGGACTCCTGCTGCGCCGGATCCGGGCCGGCCTGCCGACGATGGAGGACGACCACGACGGGTCGCCTGACGGCACGGGCGAGCGGCCCGTAGCCACCGCGTACTGAGAGGGGAACGTCATGGAGCTCACGACGGTCTGGTTCCTCCTCATCGCGATCCTGTGGGTCGGCTACCTCGTCCTCGAAGGCTTCGATTTCGGGGTCGGCATCCTCCTGCCGTTCCTCGGCCGGAACGACCGCGAGCGGCGGGCCGTTATCGCCACCATCGGCCCGGTCTGGGACGGCAACGAGGTCTGGGTGCTCGTCGCCGGCGGCGCGACCTTCGCCGCGTTCCCCGAGTGGTACGCGAGCCTGTTCTCCGGGTTCTACCTCGCGCTCTTCCTCATCCTGCTCGCCCTCATCATCCGGGGCGTCGCCTTCGAGTACCGAAGCAAGCGACCCGGCCGGACCTGGAGGAGGACCTGGGACATGGCGATCTTCCTGGGCTCGCTCCTGCCGGCCATCCTGTGGGGCGTGGCTTTCGCCAACATCGTCGCCGGCGTGCCCCTCGACGCCCATCACGAGTACACCGGCGACCTGTTCACGTTACTCAACCCATACGGCCTGCTCGGCGGGCTGACAACGCTCGGGCTGTTCGTGACCCACGGCGCGGTCTTCCTCGCTCTCAAGTCGACCGGCGAGATCCGCAGCCGCGCGAACCGCATCGCCGGGCGAGCGGGCCTGGTGGCGGCCGTGCTCGCGGTCGTCTTCCTGGGCTGGACGTTCCAGATCCGCGGCGATGGGCTGTCGCTCGGGCTCTCGCTCGTCGCAGCGATCGCGCTCGTCGGGGCCCTCGTGGCGAACCGCCTCGGACGCGAAGGCTGGGCCTTCGTGGGAACCGCGGTGACGATCGCCGTGGCCGTCCTCGCCCTCTTCGCGTCGCTCTTCCCGGACGTCCTGCCGTCGTCGACCGACGCCGCCTACAGCCTCACGACGACGAACGCGTCCTCGACGCCGTATACCCTGTCGATCATGACCGTCGTGGCCGTGATCTTCACCCCGCTCGTCCTCGTCTACCAGGGCTGGACCTATTGGGTCTTCCGCCAGCGCGTGAGGGTGGAGCAGATCCCGCCCGACGGATCGGCCGGAACCGACCCGGGGGCCAGTGGGAGCCATTGACCGTCGACTCCTTCGTGTCGGGCGGGCGACCGCGGTCTACCTCGGAGTCGCCGTCGGGCTGGGCCTGATCGCCGTCGGGCTGTCCATCGCCCAGGCCAGCCTCATCGCGGGCGCCGTCAGCGCGGTGTTCCTGGACGGCGCCGGCGTCGGCGCCATCGGCCCGCCGCTTGGTGCCCTGGCGGTGATCCTGGTCGGCCGGGCCGTGCTCGCCACGCTGCAGGAGTCGACCGCCCATCGCGCGGCGGCCGCCGTCAAGGCCGGTCTGCGACGGCGGATCATGGAACGGGCCGTGCTGTCCGGCGCGCGCGGGTCCGCCGCCGGCGACGAGGCCGTGGTACTCGCGGTGGCGACCCGGGGAGTCGATGCCCTCGACGCCTACTTCGCCCGGTACCTCCCCCAGGTCGTGCTCGCCGTGATCGTGCCCGCCGTCGGGGTGGTGGCCCTGCTTGCAGCCGACATCGTCTCGGGCATCATCGTCGCCCTGACGATCCCGATCATCGTGATCTTCATGGTGCTTGTCGGCCGGGCCGCGGAGCGCCACCGGCGGCGGCGCTGGACCGCGCTCACCCGTCTGGCCCGCCATTTCCTCGACGTCGTGGCGGGCCTGACCACCCTCAAGGTCTTCGGGCGCGCGCGCGCCCAGGTGGACGCCCTGGTGCGGACCACCGACGACTACCGGCGGGAGTCGATGGCGGCGTTGCGGATCGCCTTCCTCTCGGCGTTCGCACTCGAGTTCTTCGCGACACTCTCGGTCGCGCTCGTGGCCGTCGGCATCGGGCTGCGCCTCGTCGGCGGCGAGCTCGACCTGAAGACGGGCCTCTTCGTCCTCATCCTCGCCCCGGAGGCCTATCTGCCGCTGCGCCAGCTCGGCCTTCACTTCCACGCCAGTGAGGAGGGGCGCGCGGCGTCGACTGCGGCGTTCGCGATCATCGACGCACCGGAGCGTCCGGCAGGCTCACGGACCGACCCGCCGGACCTCGCCGGAGGGCTGCGGATCGAGGACGTCTCCATCCGCCAGCCCGGCCGTGACCTGGTCGCGCCGGACCGTGTGGACCTGGCGGTCGAGCCCGGTGAGGTGGTGGCGATCGTCGGGCCCAGCGGTGCCGGCAAGACGTCGCTCCTGTGCGCCGTCCTCGGGCTCGTGCCCGTCGATGCGGGGCGTATCGTCTCGGTCGGCGCGGACGGCGTCGAAGCGTCGGTCGCGGAGTTCGCGCCACGCGCCTGGCTCAGCCGGGTCGCCTGGGTCCCCCAACGGCCGTTCCTGTTCCCGGGGACGGTGGCGACGAACGTGCGGCTGGCTCGCCCTGACGCCCCGGACCACGCGGTGAGGGCCGCCCTGGACGCGATCGGCCTCGCGACCCTCGCCCTTGACGCCCCGGTCGGGGAACGCGGCACTGGCCTCTCGAGCGGCGAGGGTCGCCGGGTGGCGGTGGCGAGAGCCCTCCTCGTGAACGCGCCGCTGCTCCTGCTGGACGAGCCGACGGCCGGGCTCGATGAGGCGTCCGAGGAGCTCGTCCTGGCCGCGATCCGCGACGCGGCCTCGCACGGCGCGGCAGTGCTCCTGGTCGCCCATCGCCCGGCCGCGGCCGCGGCCGCCGACCGGGTGGTGCAGGTCGCTTGGCGGGCGGAGGTGGCGGCATGACGGACGCTCTCACCGACGCACGGGGCGCGCCGGAAGCGGTCCTCGGCCCCCGGACCGGCACCCTCGCCCGGGTCCTGCGCGTCCCGTGGCCGGCCCGCGCCCGGCTGCTCCTCGCCCTGCTGCTCGGCGTCGGAGCGACGGCCGCGGCGGTCGGCCTCACGGCGACGTCCGCCTGGCTCATCTCGCGCGCGGCCCAGCACCCGCCGGTGCTGTATCTGCTCGTGGCGGTCGTCTCGGTCCGTGCGTTCGGGGTCGCGCGCGGCGTCCTGCGCTATGCGGAACGGCTCGTCGCTCACGACGCGGCCCTGCGCCTCCTGGCGACGCTCCGGAGCGAGGTGTACCGGCGCCTCGAGCGCCTTGCCCCCGCCGGCCTCGCCGACATGCGGTCCGGCGACCTGGTCGCCCGCCTCGTCGGCGATGTCGACGGGCTGGTGGACGTGTGGCCCAGGGTCATCCTGCCTTTCGGCGTCGCCGCGATCGTGGGCTGCGGCGCAGTGACGCTCGTCGCTCTGCTCGTTCCGGCGGCAGGGTTCGTCCTTGCCCTGACCCTGGTCGCGGCCGCGGTCGGCGGTCCACTGGTCGGGGCCGTCGTCGCCGGGCGTGCGGAGCGGCGGATCGGACCACTCCGCGGCGAGCTCTCGGCGACCGCCTACGACCTCCTGCAGGCCGGTCCGGAGCTCGTCGTGGCCGGCGCCGCCGAGCGCCACCTCGGCGCCCTCGACACCCTCTCGGGACGTATCGAGCGAGCGGAGTCGCGCTCGGCGCTCGGGACGGGCCTGTCCGCCACGCTCGGATCGCTCATGGCAGGTCTGGCGGTGTGGACCGCCCTCGCCCTGGGGGCCGCGGCCGTGCGCTCGGGGGATCTCGACGGTGTCCTCCTCGCGGTCGTCGTCCTGACCCCGATCGCGGCGCATGACTTCGTGGCGGGCCTGGCCGCGGCGGCCCAGCAGGTCGCCCGGCTGTGGGGATCCGCGGTCCGACTCGACACGGTGTTGACCCGACACGACCCGGTCGTCGATCCGGCGCATCCACGACCGTCGCCGGCCGGCCCGTACGGCGTGCGGATCCGGGGTCTCCGTGCGGGGTATGCCTCCGGTCCGCTCGTGCTCGACGGACTGGACCTCGACATCGCCGCGGGGTCGCTGACCCTCGTGACCGGTCCGAGCGGGGCCGGGAAATCCACGTTGGCCCTGGTCCTGCTCCGACTTCTCGATCCCGATGCCGGACTCGTTGAGCTCACCACGCCCGGTGGTGTCGTGGACCTTCGGGAGCTCGACGGCGACGACGTGCGCCGGATCATCGGGCTGTGCTCTCAGGACGCCCATGTCTTCGACTCGACGATCGCCGAGAACGTCCGACTCGCCCGGCCCCGGAGCACGGACCAGGAGGTGTCGGCCGCCCTGCGATCAGCCGGCCTGGCCGAGTGGATCGGCTCGCTGCCGGACGGGATCGGAACGTTCGTGGGTGAGAGCGGTGCCCGGATCTCCGGCGGCCAACGTCAGCGCCTGGAACTTGCCCGGTCGATCCTCGCCGACCGCCCGGTCGTCATCCTCGACGAGCCGACCGAGCACCTCGATGAGCCCACGACGCGGGCTCTGCTCCGGGACCTGCGGACGTTCGCCGCCGGCCGCACCGTGCTGTACGTCACCCATCGCCCGGAACTGCTCGACGATTGGGTGCCCCGGGCCCGGGTGGAACTCCAGATCCACCGGACAGAAGGTGGCTTCGAGCGAGACATCGCCCGGGGATCCCGACGACCCGGATCGTGACGACACTCGTGACAGTGATCGGCGTCCTGCACGTGCCGGGACCGATGCGGCTACTGGCCACCGCCTGGCGGGATCAGATCGTCTCGTTGGCGATGCTGAGCTGACGTTGCGTCCAGCCGACGAGCCGGTCCAACTGGTCGGCGCCGAGCACATCGCACGCCCAGCCCCAATGGATGGAGACCACGTCGCCTCGACAAACCTCGCCGAGGAAGCCGCGGCCGTCTCGCCAGCCCGTGAGCCGCTCCACGCGAGCCGGTCCGAACGCCAGCTTGCCGTCGACGAGAGCGAGGGGCACCGCGTTGACGACGAGCGAATCGCCGGCCCGATCCTGGACACGGCCCCAGCGGACCCGGCACGAGTCCATGGTCTCGAGGACCTTGTCGGCCTGCTCGGCCCGCATCAGCCCGACCTTTGGAAAGACGTCGAAGACATGGAACGCATGGACGGGCTTGGCGCCCGCCGGGGCGCTCGACTCCAGCCACTTCCAGGTCGGGCGCCCAAGCCGCGGCATGAAGCGCGACCGGAGCGATTCGCCGAGCAGGTTCGGGGTCACCGATTCGAGGAGTGCGCTGCCCAGCCAGTACGCCTCGACGACCCGTCGGTCGAGCGGGTCCGCGATCGCGTTCGCCCGGGCGATGAGTTCGAGGTATGGATAGGCGCCGTCAAAGCCCTGCGCCAGCTCGCGAAGTTCACGCTCGTCGTTGCCGGCGCTGGTCTGGCCGAACAAGGCTTCGGCGTCGTCCGGCCCGCACAGCCCAAGACGGTTCGGCCCGTAGGCATACCGGGCGAACAGGACCGGCCCAGCGGGTTCGGGCCGGACCGTGTCAGGCGTCGGCGAAGGCCGAGGGTGCATCGAACCGCTCGAACCGACGCGCGCCCGCGACCACGATCGCCGCGGCGACGAGGACGAGAAGGTAGCCAAGGACCACGCGCGGATCGGGTGCCGCTCCATTCGAAACCGAGCTCAGGACGCCCGTCACCACGACCGCCGTGACGAGGACGCTCGTGACCGTGGTGGCGGGCGCATGGCGAAGGGCACTGAACCAGGTCGCCACGTAGCCGGCAAGCAGGACGCCCGTGATGAGGATCCACACGAGCGCTTCACCGCTGATCGTCGCGAGGCCGCCCAGCCGGCCGCTGACGGCGAGGTAGCCCACCAGCCCGACCAGGCCGAGGCCCATGCGCGCGGCCCCGAGAAGCGGCGCCGAGACTCCCACGAGGAGTCGCTTGGCCAGGATGACCTCGACCGACCAGAGCAGGGTCGCGGCGGCGATCATGGTCTCGCCGGGACCCCAGCCAAGACCCGTTGGCGGCGCGATCAGGGCCTGGGACGCGAGCAGCAGACCAAGCGCCCCGACCTGGATGAGACCGAGACGTTCGCCGAGGAGTGGTACCGCCATCAGGGCGACCCAGATGAACAGGGTCTTGTTGATGAATGCCGCCGTCGGCGCCGTGGCGATGGCCAGGCCCGTGAAGAACAGGACGAACGGAACGCTGCCGCCGACGACGGCGATCGCGAGGAGGCCCGTCCGCTGTCGCCCGTCGAGGGCGCGCGCCTCGCGGGCCGCACCGAGGGCCAGGGCGAGGCCGACCAGGAGGATCGCGGCGACGCCGTTCTTGGCCGTCGTGTACACCGCGGCATCGGGGACGAGCTTGACGGCAAACGAGTTGAGGTAGACGGAAACGCCGCTGATCGCGGCGGTCCCGAACGCGAGCGCGATACCGCGCCGGGCCATCAGATCAGGTCGTGTTCCAGCCATCGCCGATCGGTCCTCCCCTATTGACCCTGGTCGAGCAAGGCCCGGATCTCGGTCGCCTCGTCGGGGTCGACGATCTCGAGCACGGTCCCCGACGCCACGATCACCCAGTCGCCGACCACGACCTCGGGAACGAGCAGGAGCGATGCTCGATGCCGCCGTCGTTCTGTCTCGACCAGGGCCATGTCGTTCGCGATCTCGAGGACCTGACCCGGATAGGCGACGCACATGCCGACAGCATACGCGCAGGCCCGATGGGCGACCTTGGTCAGACGTGGTAGTTTCCGTGTACCGAATTGCGGCATCGACACTGGCCGGACCGGCACGTCAGCCGATCCCCTCACTGGAGGATCCGTGCCTGTCCGAGCTGCCAAGCACGCAGCACCGAGTGATGACAAGCGTTGGGAGATCGTCGAGACGCGGATGCGCCGTCTCGGGAATCGCCCCGATGCCTTGATCGAGGCGCTCCACTCGGCACAGCAGGCGTTCGGGTTCATCAGCGCCGATGCCCTGCGATACATCGGCGAACGTCTCTCCGTCCCGCCCTCGACGGTCTTCGGCGTGGCCACGTTCTACCACTACTTCACGCTCGAACAGCGAGGCGAGCACACCTGCGTGGTGTGCACAGGCACGGCCTGCTACATCAACGGCGCGCTGGAGATGCTGGCGTCGATCCGGGACGCTCTTGACGTGGACCCGGATGAGACGACCGCCGACGGCAAGCTCTCGCTGCTGACCGGCCGCTGTTTCGGCTCGTGCAGCCTCGCGCCCGCCGCGATCATCGACGGCACAGTAGAGGGCCGGGTGGACGCCGCGGAGCTCGTGACGCGGCTGCAGGCCCTGTGAGCGGGCAGCAGCAGCCCCCTGGCCGTCCCGAGCCCACGCCGCGGCGCAACGGCGGCGCCCCTGCCCCGTCCGGTGAGCCGCGCGCCTCGGCGTACGTCTGCGAGGCCGTCAGCTGCCTGTCGACCGCGTCCCACGAGATCCTCACCGGACTCGGCGACCAGGTCGCGGCCGCGGCCATGACCGACGTCGAGATCAAGCGGGTCGGATGCCTCGGGCTCTGCGCTGCCGGGCCACTCGTCCTGATCCCCGAGACCGGCGAGCTCTTCAGCCGTGTCCGGCCGGATGCGCTCGAGCCGGTCGTCGAGGCCCTTGCGGCCGTGACGGCGGACCCCGTCCCGTTCGCCGAGTCGGCGTTCTTCGACCGCCAGGTCCGGATCGCGACCGAGAACTCCGGGCGGATCGACCCCGAGAGCCTCGACGACTACGTTGAAGCGAATGGCTATGCCGCCCTCCGTCGCGTCATCACAACGATGACCCCGGCCGAGGTCCGCGACGAGATCACCACGAGCGGCCTGCGCGGCCGGGGCGGCGCTGGCTACCCGACCGGCCTCAAGTGGAACACGGTCGCGAAGGCGACGGGCTCGGACAAGTACGTCATCTGCAACGCGGACGAGGGCGATCCGGGTGCGTTCATGGACCGCAGCATCCTCGAGAGCGACCCCCACCGCGTCCTCGAGGGCATGGCCATCGCGGCCTATGCGGTCGGGGCCAGGTCCGGGTATGTCTACTGCCGTGGCGAGTACCCGCTCGTGGTCAGCCGGATCCGGAAGGCCATCCGGGACGCCACTCTGGCCGGCGATCTCGGCAGCACGATCATGGACACGGAGTTCTCCTTCGAAGTCGACGTCCGACTCGGCGCCGGTGCCTACGTCTGCGGCGAGGAGACGGCGCTCATCGCCTCGATCGAGGGCGGACGGGGCACGCCGATCCCGCGGCCACCGTACCCCGCCGTGGCCGGCCTCTGGCAGCAGCCGACCCTGATCAACAACGTCGAGACCTTCGCCAATGTCGCGCCGATCATCCGCAACGGCGGCGCCTGGTTCGCCAAGATCGGCTCCGCGACCAGCAAGGGCACGAAGGTCTTCGCGCTCGCCGGCAGGGTCGTGAACACGGGACTGGTCGAGGTGCCGATGGGCACGCCCCTCCGCGAGATCGTGTTCGATATCGGCGGCGGCATCGTCGAGGGCGGGACGTTCAAGGCAGTCCAGACCGGCGGTCCATCGGGCGGCTGCGTCCCGGCCCAGTTCCTCGACATGCCGGTCGACTACGAATTGCTGATCGAGGTCGGCTCGTTCATGGGATCGGGCGGCATGATCGTCATGGACGACACGTCGTGCATGGTCGACGTCGCGAAGTACTTCATGGACTTCTGCCGCGAGGAGTCCTGCGGCAAGTGCGTGCCCTGCCGAGTCGGCACGACCCAGCTGTGGATGCTCCTCGATCGGGTCACGCGCGGTCAGGCGACGATGGACGACCTGGCCCAGATGGAGCGACTGGGCACCATGGTCCAGCGAACCAGCCTGTGCGGACTCGGCCAGGGCGCCCCGAACCCGATCTTTTCCACGATCCGCTACTTCCGGGACGAGTACGTCGCACACATCGTGGATCGGGTCTGTCCGGCCGGGGTGTGCAAGATCGAGCCGGCAGCGGTGCTCGCATGACCGCCGTCCACACGCTGCGGATCGATGGTGCCGACGTCGCCGGGACAGACGGCCAGTCGATCCTCGCCGTGGCCACCGAAAACGGCATCGCCATCCCGACGATGTGTCACCTCGACGGACTCTCGGATACCGGCTCGTGTCGCCTGTGCGTGGTCGAGATCGCGGGATCGAACAAGCTCACCGCGGCCTGCACGACGCTCGTCACCGAGGGCATGGAGGTGACGACGACATCGGACCAGCTCGTCGAGTACCGCCGGACCGTCACGGAGATGCTGTTCCTCGAACGCAACCACATCTGCGCCGTGTGCGTGGCCAATAACCACTGCGAGCTCCAGGATCTCGCCGACGACCTGCGGGTCGACCACTTCGAGCTGCCGGTCATCAACCCGAAGGTCCGGATCGACGCGAGCCACCCGCTCTTCGCGATCGACCACAACCGCTGCATCATGTGCGTCCGCTGCGTGCGGGTCTGCGAGGAGATCGAAGGCGCACGAACGTGGGGCGTGATGGGCTCGGGCGTCGAGGCCCGCGTCGTCACCGACATGGGCACGCCGTGGGGCGAGTCGTCGACCTGCACGAGCTGCGGCAAGTGCGTCCAGGTCTGCCCGACCGGCGCCCTGTTCGAGAAGGGCCGCTCGATCGCCGAAGGCAGCAAGGAGCGGCGACCGTTCCTGCCCTACCTGAAGATGCTCGACCAGGACCAACCGTGACCAAGCCGACGCTCGCCACGATCTGGCTCGACGGCTGTTCGGGCTGCCACATGTCCTTCCTGGACATGGACGAGCGACTGCTCGAGATCGCCGCCATCGCCGACATCGTGTACAGCCCGCTCATCGATGCCAAGGTGTACCCCGACCAGGTCGACTTCTGCCTGGTCGAGGGGGCCGTCTCGAGCGAGGACGACCTCCACAAGATCAAGCTCGTCCGGGCGCGGACCCGGACCCTGATCTCGTTCGGCGACTGCGCAGTCACCGCCAACGTCCCCGGCATGCGCAATCCGATCGGTGTCCAGCCGCTGCTCGACCGGGCCTACATCGAGAACGTGACGCTGAACCCGGGCGTCCCGCTCGAGGTCGTGCCGCGGCTCCTGCCGATCTCGAGCCCGGTCCATCGGGTTGTCAAGGTCGACGCCTTCCTGCCCGGCTGTCCGCCGTCGGCCGATCTCATCCACCAGGCGCTCGTGGACCTGCTCGAGGGCCGCGCCCCCGACACCCGCGGTGCGCGTTTCGGCCGCTGAGGAACACCACCCGTGAGCAGCACGATCGTCATCGACCCGATCACCCGCATCGAGGGCCACTCCAAGATCACGATCCACCTCGACGATGCCGGCGAGGTGAGCGACGCCCAGTTCCACGTGACCCAGTTCCGCGGGTTCGAGCGGATCGTCCAGGGTCGGCCGATCCACGAGATGCCCTCGATCATGGCTCGCATCTGCGGCATCTGCCCGGTCAGCCACCTGATCGCCTCAGCCAAGGCGTGCGACCAGATCATGGCCGTCGAGCCGCCGCCGACCGGGGCGGACCTGCGGCGCGTGATCAACCTCGCCCAGATCGTCCAGTCGAACGCCCTGAGCTTCTTCCACCTGTCCTCGCCGGATCTCCTGTTCGGCTTCGATGCGGATCCGGCAACGCGCAACATCCTCGGCCTCGCCCAGACCAATCCGTCGCTCGCCCGCGACGGGATCGGGGTCCGCCGGTTCGGCCAGCAGATCATCGAATGGCTCGGCGGCAAGCGGATCCATCCATCCTGGGTCGTGCCCGGGGGCGTCGATGCGCCGCTCGAGGCCGAGACGCGCGACCGGATCCTGGCGGCGATCCCCGAGGCCCTCGCCGCGATCCAGCGAGCGCTGGACTGGTACAAGGCCACGCTCCTGTCCTGGGAGGAGGAGGCCGCGGTGTTCGGGGCCTTCCCGTCGGCCTTCATGGGTCTCGTCGACCGCGCCGGCAACGTCGACTACTACGACGGCTGGCTGCGCGTCCTCGACGCCGACGGCGGCATGGTCCTCGATCGGGTCGACCCGACGACCTTCAACGACCACATCGGCGAAGCGGTCGAGCCGTTCACGTTCCTCAAGTCGACGTATCTGAAGGCGTTCGGCTATCCGGACGGCGTCTACCGGGTCGGGCCGCTGGCGCGGGTGATCGTCGCCGACCAGATGGGGACGGCCCGGGCGGACGAGGAGCTCGGCGAGTTCCGGAGCCGCATCGGGCGCGTCCCGAACAGCTCGTTCCACTATCACTACGCCCGCCTGATCGACACGCTTCACGCCTGCGAGCGGATCGACCAGCTCCTCCGTGGCCGGGAAATCCTCTCGCCGCGGATCCGGTCCGTGGCCGGGATCAACCGGAACGAAGGCATCGGGGTCTCCGAGGCGCCACGCGGCACGCTCATGCACCACTACAAGGTCGACGACGACGGGATCGTCCAGTGGGCAAACCTCGTGATCGCGACCGGCCACAACAACCTCGCGATGAACCGCAGCGTCAAGCAGGTCGCCCAGCGCTACGTCAAGAGCGCCACGCTGACCGAGCCCATGCTCAACCGGGTCGAGGCGGTCATCCGCTGCTATGACCCGTGCCTGTCCTGCTCGACGCACGCCCTCGGCGAGATGGCCCTCCATCTCCAGCTCCTCGGGCCGGACGGGACGATCCTCGACGAGCTGCGGCGGTGACCGAGAGGATCCTGGTCATCGGCTACGGAAACGTGCTCCGTTCCGACGACGGGCTTGGCTGGCACGCGGCGGAGCGCCTCGCCGCCGACCCGCGGATGGATGGGGCGACGGTGCTGGCATGCCATCAGCTGACGCCTGAGCTCGCCCTCGACGTCAGCCGCGCGACGTTCGTGGTCCTCGTGGACGCCAGCCACGGTCCCCCGCCGGGCACGTTCACGATCGAGCCCGTGGAGCGAGCCGGCCGCAGCGCCACGACCTGGTCGCACCATCTCGACCCGGCCAGCCTCCTGGCGCTGGGCCAGGAGCTCTATGGCCGGGCGCCTGACGTCTACATCGTCAGCGTCGGGGCGGCGTCACTCGAGATCGGGAACCGGCTGTCACCGCAGCTGGAGGCTGTCCTGCCGCGGGTCGTCGACGCCGTGGCCGACCTCGTCGCCGCGCGGGGCGCCGCGCGCCGAGCCGATACCGGCGTGGGTGGCGTCCATGCATGAGGTCTCCCTGGTCGCCGAGCTCATCGCCGAGTGCGAGGTTCGGTCGGCCGGGCGGCCCGTCCAGGTCGTTCGCGTCCGCCACGCCTCGAGCATCCCTGAGTCCGCGTTGCAGCAGGCGTTCCGGATGCTCACGGAGGGTGGCAGCCTTGCCGACGCGGCACTCGAGGCGGAGACATTCGACGTCCACCTTCGCTGCCCATGCGGCTTCAGCGGTGTGCTCGGACACGACGACGTGATCAGTGCCTCGGTGGTCGTGTGCCCGGCGTGCGGCGATGTCTCCACGCGCCACCGAACGGCCGAGCTCGAGCTCCTCGAGGTGCAGACGGCCCCCTGAAGGGTGACCGCGCCGATCGGAGAGACGGAACCGGCAACGGGTGCCGGGTGCCGGTCCGTGCGTCTCCGAGCGGAGGCGAGCCCTGCCCTGGTGCCCGCGAGGCGCGCCTGACGTTCTCGGCCGACAGGCCGGACCGGGATGTGCCGCCCTACCCGGCGTCGCTCGGCCCCGGCCCAGCGGCTTGATCCCCGACGAGTCGCGCGTGAACCTGGCGGGTCAGCTCATGGACCTCCCGGGTGAGCTGTGTGTTGAGCTTGAGCTCCTGCTCCTCTTCCAGGAAGTCGTGGTCGGCCTTCGCCTGCTGGAACGCCGCCTGGCGGTTCTGGCCGATCATCACGAAGGTCGACAGGAAGATCGCCTCCAGGGAGACGACCAGGGTGAGCGTTGGCCACGGGCTCTGCTCGAACACGAGCATCCAGATCCCGAACACGAGCGCGTGGAGATAGACGAACGGCATCGAACCGGCGAACGCCGTGATCCGGTCGGCGATCCGCAGCTGCAGGTCGGCGGACCGCTCGGCAAGGAGCCGATCGAAGACCGGGTGATGTGCTGCACGTGTCGTCACGGGACGGTTCCTCCTGTCGAGTAGTAACCAGCGGTGGTGGAAGCCGCGGCGGGCTGGACCTACCAGCTAGTGTGGTGGTGTGCCAATCGCGGACCACGCCGAGCGGCCCGATCGAGTGCTCGCTCGCAAGACTGTACCGACTCCTTCACTGACCCCTGTGCGCCGCCGGACCTTCCGGCTCGCGCGAGCATGAGCGCACCTTTCCGTTTCACCATCCGGTTGATGGCCTGCGTCTGATCGTGTCTCGTCCGCGACGGCTGCAAACCTCCTCCGAGTCCGCGACATGACCGGGTCCGCGGACGAGCCTCCCGTCCAGGCACTCGTCGAGCACATCCCCGGAGCCGTCTACCGCCGGGCTGCCGCGCGGCCATGGTCCTTTGCCTACGTCAGCGCGACGATCGAGTCGTTGACCGGGCATCGAGCCCAGGATCTGGTCGCGCCCGGCGCACCGATCGGAGCGCTCCAGCCGGTGCCGGAGGACCTGGCGAGGGTCGCAGCCACGATCACGGGATCGGTGTCGACCGGCCGGCCGTACACGCTCGAGTACCGGATCCGCCACGCGGACGGGACCACCCTGTGGGTCGAGGACCGTGGACGTCCCGGGGGCGACGCCGCGGGCGCAATGACCTGGATCGACGGCGTCATCTTCGACGTCACCGAGCGGAAGTCGGCCGAACTCGCGCTGGTCGAGCAACGAGCCCGCCTGATCGCGCTCATGGAAGCCATTCCCGACCACATCTACTTCAAGGATGCCGACAGCCGCTTCACGATGATCAGCCGGGCGCTGGCCAGATCGTTCGGCCTCCACGATCCGGACGAAGCAGTCGGCACTCCGGGATGAGCCGGCTGATCGATGCGCACCATCACTTCTGGGATCCGGACACAGCCGACTACCCCTGGCTGACCGACGAGCTGGCGGCCATCCGACGCCCATTCGGGCCCGAGGACCTGGCCCCGAGCCTGACCCGCACGGAGGTCGACGGGACGGTCCTCGTGCAGACCCGGCACGCACTGGACGAGACGAGGCAGTTCCTCGAGACCGCCGCCGTCACACCGTTCATCCTGGGTGTCGTCGGCTGGCTGGACCTGATCGATCCCGCTGCCGGCGATGTGATCGCCGATCTTCGTGCCGGCCCCGGCGGCGATCGCCTGGTCGGCATCCGGCACCAGGCCCATGACGAGGCCGATCCGGACTGGCTCCTTCGGCCCGACGTGGAGCGTGGGATCGCAGCGGTGGGCAAGGCCGGCCTGGTCTACGACCTGCTCGTGCGAACCCGAGAGCTGCCGGCCGCGATCGCCCTGGCCCGCCGGCTGCCGAATGTCCGGTTCGTGATCGATCACCTGGCCAAGCCCCCGATCGCACAGGGTGAGCGCCAGCCGTGGGCCGGCCTGGTGGCGGAGTTCGGGCCGCTCCAGAACGTCTCGGCAAAGCTGTCCGGGCTGGTGACCGAGGCCGACTGGACGAGCTGGACCACGACCGATATCCAGCCCTACGTCGACGTCGCCCTCGACGTCTTCGGGCCTGCCCGGATCATGTTCGGCTCGGATTGGCCGGTCTGCCTGCTGGCCGCCCCGTATGAG
Organism: uncultured Chloroflexia bacterium; assembly: GCA_963719285.1. Lineage (GTDB taxonomy): Bacteria > Chloroflexota > Limnocylindria > Limnocylindrales > CSP1-4 > C-114. The sequence continues at coordinate 26,716 of CAVRBO010000001.1, read as the reverse complement.
TCGGTGCTGGCGGTCGCCCGGACCTTGACCGGTCGCCTGTCGCCGACGGAACGCGCGGCGATCTTCGGCGTGACGGCGGAGGAGGTCTACGGGCTGGCCCCGGCGTGATCCGAGGATGTCGATGGCCCGCTCCCAAGGACTGACCGTCCCCCGGCCCGAACGTGTCGCGGGGCCGAGGCTCTCAGTCGCCCTCGCCGGCCAGACCGGCCAGCACCCGCGCGCTGACCTTGCGCTTCATCTCGACCAGCGACTCCTCGCTGTAGAACGCCGCGTGGGGTGTCAGGACCACATTGGGCAGCCCGATCAGCGGGTCGTCGGTGGGGATCGGTTCTCGCTCGAGCACATCGAGGCCGGCACCGGCCAGGCGGCCGGTCCGCAGGGCGTCGACGAGGGCGTCGTGGTCGACCAGGCCCCCTCGGCTGGTGTTGACGAGGATGGCCGTCGGTCGCATCAAGGCCAGTGCCCGGGCATCGATGAGGTGGCGCGTCGTCCGGTCGAGCGGGGCGTGGATGCTGACGACATCGCTCGTCGCCAGGAGCTCGTCGAGCTCGACGAGCGGGACACTCGACTCGCGTCGTCGCAGCGGATCCGTGCCGACCACGGCGTAGCCCAGCGCCTGCACACGGCTGGCCAGGGCCGAGCCGATCCGGCCGAGCCCGATCACCCCCACCTGCTGGCTCGACGGCCGGCGCACGCGACCGGCCAGCCGGAAGTCCCATGTGCCGGTCTGGACGCCCCGGTCGAGCGGGACGATCCCGCGGGTCAGGGCCAGGATCAGGCCCAGGGCGTGGTCGGCCACCTCGTCCGTACAGTAGTCGGGCACGTTGACGACCCGGATGCCCAACTCGGCCGCCGTGGCGACATCGATCGTGTCGAGTCCGACGCCGTACCGGCCCACGACCCGGCAGGCCGGCAGGGCGCGCAACACGGCCCCAGTGATCGGGGCGTACTGGACGATCAGCCCGACCGCGGCGCTGGCGGATCCAGCGGCGATCACGTCGGCGGCAGTCCGGCAGGCGGCGACCTCGAGGCGGAAGCCGGCCGCCTGGATCATGTCCCGCTCGATGTCGGTCGACGGATGGTCGCAGTCGGTGATCAGGATCGTGCCCACCCCCGTCACCGGTCGGACCCCACCGCGGGATCGAGCAGCGCCTTGATCACGGTCCGGTCGGTCACGGCCGCGAAGGCCGCCTCCCAGTCGCCCAGCGCGAAGACCGCGGTCATGCCCTCCAGTCGCGGGGTTCGCTCGAGGATGGTGATCGCCGGATCCCAGGCGGTCGCGTTCGAGCTCATCGAGAACGACGCGTCGATGGCACGCGTGACCGCCAGATCCCAGGGAACGGCCACGGCCGGCCGACCGCTCATCCCCACGGCCACCAGCCGACCCCGCCGTCGGACGGCGCCAATAGCCAGGGCGATCGCGTCGGCCGAGCCGGTCGCGTCGACGACCAGGTCCGCCCCTCGACCGGCCGTCAGGTCCTGGACAAGCTCGGCGGCCTGATCGCCCAGCGTCGTCAGCGCTCCGATCGACTCGGCGAATCGAAGCCGGTCCGAGTCATGCCGGCCGACCATCACCACGGTGGCCGCACCCATCGCGAGCGCCCCCGCCGCGAGCAGGATGCCGACCGGGCCGGGGCCCACGATCAGGACGATGTCACCTGCCAGGACGCCACCCCGCGCGAGGGCCGTGACGGACACCGCCATCGGCTCGGCCAGGGCGGCGACGCGGTCGGACAGCCCATCCGGGAGTCGGTGGAGGAGATGGGCGGGCATCGCCAGGTGGCTGGCGAATGCTCCGTCGATCCCCCACCCGGGCGATCTCTTGTCGGCACACAGCTCGGCGAAGCCCCGCCGGCACAGGTGGCAGGTTCCGCAGGCGAGGGAGTGCGGCTCGCTGACCACCCGCGCTCCGAGCCAGGACGGGTCGACGCCGTCGCCGAGCCCGACGACGGTCCCGCAGAACTCGTGGCCCAGGGTCACCGGCGGCCAGTACGGGAACTCGTCCTGGACGATGTGCAAGTCGGTCCCGCAGATCCCGGCGTAGCGGACCTCGATCGTCACCCAGCCGGCCACCGCCACGGGCTCCGGCCGTTCCTGCAGCTCGAGACGACCCACCCCGCGGGTCGTCTTGACAAGGGCGCGCATCAGAGCGCACCCGTCGAAACGAGGTACTTGACCCCTTCGCCCGCGCGCAGCCGGGCGAACGCCCCGGGCGCCCCGCCGAGGTCCACGACATCGCTGACCAGCGGCCGGAAGGCGGCCGGATCGGCCGCCAGCATCCCCAGGGCGGCATCGATGTCGCGCGGCCGGTAGACCCGGTTGCCGAGCAGGGTCAGCTCCCGGAAGAGGACGGCCTGAAGGTCGAGTTCCACCGGCCGGCCATACGTGCCCACGAGGCCGATCCGGCCCGCCGGCCGGACCAGCCGGGGCAGGAGCGCGGCCACGGCCGGCACCGCAGCGGCGTCGAACGCGACGTCGGCGAGCCCGCCCGACGTCCGCCGCTCGAGATCGCCCAGCGGATCGGCGGGGTCGAGTGTGTCGAAGCCGACCGACGCCGCGAACGTGCGCCGGGCCGTGGCGGGTTCGCCGATGAGGATCGTGGCCGCTCCGGCCCGTCGGCTCGCGAAGGCCACGAGCAGGCCGATGGGTCCGGCGCCCATGATCGCGACCGTGTCGCCGGCCCCCACGCCGGCTCGGCCGGTGGCGTGGACCGCCACCGCCAGCGGCTCGGCCAGAGCCGCCACCACCGGATCCAGACCGTCGGGCACCGGGTGCAGCCGGTCGGGGTCGACGACCACCCGCCCGCTCAGCCCGCCGTCCCGATCGATCCCGACCAGGCGCAGGTCGGCACACACGTGGCGCTCGCCGAGGCGACAGGCAGCGCACGTCCCGCAGGCGATGAGTGGGTCGACCACCACCTTCCGCCCGGCCAGCGGCCCGGCCAGGGCGCGCCCCACCAGTTCGTGGCCGAGGACGAGCGGAAAGCGCGCCCGGGGATGGGAGCCCTCGACGATGTGCAGGTCCGTCCCGCACAGGCCGACCCAACCGACATCCACCGCGACCTCGTCGCCGGTCGGCTCCTCGGGCTCGCGGTCCTCCAAGGCGAACCGATCCACGCCCGTCAGCACCAGGGCCGGCCGGCTCATCGGCGAACCCGCGCCCCGGCGCCCGCCATCAGCGCCTCCACTTCGGCCTGGGTGGCCATCGAGGTATCTCCCGGCGTGGTCATCGCCAGGGCCCCGTGGGCCGCTCCCCATTCCACCGCCATGGCCGGCGGATGCCCGGCGAGATACCCGTGGATCAGGCCGGACGCGAACGAGTCGCCGCCGCCGATCCGGTCCAGGATGTCGAGGTCGCGACGGGTGGTCGCCGGGTACACCGCGCCGTCCGACCAGAGGAGTGCGCCCCAGTCGTTGCGACTGGCCGTCCGGGCGACCCGCAGGGTCACGGCGATCGCCCGGAGGTTCGGGAAGCGCTCCGCGGTGGCCGCCAGCATCGCGGCGTACGCCTCGGGCTCGAGCCGGCCGAACGACCCGTCGCCCCCGGCCGCCTCCAGGCCCAGGGCCGTGCCGAAGTCCTCCTCGTTCCCGATCAGGACATCGGTCGTGGCGACGAGCCCCGCCAGGACCCGCTGGGCGGCGGCACCGCCACCCCGGCCGCGCCACAACGAGTCGCGGTAGTTGAGGTCGAACGACACGACCGTCCCATTGCGCCGGGCAGCCGCGATCGCCGCGGCGGCCACGCCCGGGGTGGTGTCGGACAGGGCCGCGAAGATGCCGCCGGTATGGAACCAGCGCGCTCCTTCCCCGGTGAAGATCGCCTCCCAGTCGATGTCGTCGGCTGTCAGCTGCGAGGCCGCCGTGTTGGCGCGATCGGAGCTTCCGACAGCCGCCCGGACGCCGAAACCACGTTCCGTGAAATTGAGGCCGTTGCGGACCGTACGGCCGATCCCGTCATACGGGACCCAGCGCACATGCGAACGATCCACGCCGCCCTGCCGGATCAGGTCCTCGATCAGCCGGCCGACCGGGTTGTCAGCGAAGGCGGTCACGATCGTGGTCTCCGCGCCGAAGCAGCGGCTGAGGCCGCGGGCCACGTTGTACTCGCCGCCGCCTTCCCAGGCACGGAACCGGCGGGCGGTCTGGATCCGCTCGTCGCCCGGGTCGAGCCGTAGCATCACCTCGCCCAGGGCGACAAGGTCCCAGCGCGAGTCCGACCGGGCGCGCAGGGTCAGGGTCATGTCGCGGGCGGCCGGCGGGCGGCTCGGACGACCGCTGTGGCCTCGCGAGCCAGCCGACCGACGGTCGCCCAATCGCGTTCGGCAAGTAACGCCGGGCGGACCATCCAGCTGCCACCCACGGCCACCACGGAGGGGACACCGAGGTAGGCCTCCAGGTCAGCCGCCTCGATCCCGCCGGTCGGCACGAAACGCATCGCCGGGAACGGGCCGGCCAGTGCCCGGAGATAGGCCGGGCCGCCGGCCGACGAGGCCGGGAAGAGCTTCACGACCGACAGGCCGAGATCCATCGCGCGGATCACTTCGGTGGGCGTCAAGACCCCGGGCAGGACCGTGATGGCGGCGTCCTGGCACGCGCGGACGACGTCGACCTGCAGGCCGGGGCTGACGACGAACGTCGCGCCGGCCGCCAGGGCCGCATCGACCTGGGCCACGGAGACGACGGTTCCTGCCCCGGCGAGGACCTCGGGGACCTCCGCCCGGATGGCTCGGATCGCATCCGCCGCGGCGGCGGATCGGAAGGTGATCTCGATGCAGGGCAGGCCGGCCTGGGCGAGCGTGCGGGCAAGCTCAGGTGCATCGACCGCGCGCTCGATCCGGACGACGGGAATCAGGCCGCTGGCGGCGATCCGCTCGAGGGGCTTCACCCAGCGACCGCGGCCGACGTGCGCAGCGCGACCCAGGCGCTGCCGTCGGGGTAGGCGTAGGCGACCCGGGAGGCCGGCTTCATCTCGATCGAGTAGCCGGGCGCGGACGGCGCCTGGTAGCGGCCGGCGCGCACGACGACCGGATCGATGAAGTGCTCATGGAGGTGATCGACGTACTCGACGACGCGGTTCTCGAGCGACCCACTGATCGCGATGTAGTCGATCATCGCCAGGTGCTGGACGTACTCGCACAGTCCGACGCCGCCCGCGTGGGGGCAGACCGGCACGCCGAACTTGGCCGCCATCAGAAGTACGGCCAGGACCTCATTCACGCCGCCCAGGCGGCATGCGTCGATCTGGCAGAACGCGATCGCCTCGGCCTGGAGGAGTTGCTTGAACATGACCCGGTTGTGGCAGTGTTCGCCGGTCGCGACTCCGATCCCGTACGGGGCGAGCGCGCGCGCGATCCGGGCGTGGCCAAGGATGTCGTCCGGGCTCGTCGGCTCCTCGATCCACCATGGCCGAACGGGCGCGAGGCGCTCCATCCAGGCGATCGCCTGGTCCACGTCCCAGACCTGGTTCGCGTCGACCATCAGGATCCGATCCGGCCCGATCTCCTCGCGCAGGATCTGCGCCCGTCGGATGTCCTCGTCGACGTCTCGTCCGACCTTGAGCTTGAAGTGGGTCCAACCCGCCGCCACGCCCTCACGAGCCAGCCGCCGGACCTTGTCATCGGGGTAGCCGAGCCAGCCGGTCGAGGTCGTGTAGGCCGGGTAGCCGATGGCCCGGATCTCGGCTTCGCGGGCGATCTTGCCCGGCGCATTCCGGCGCAGGATCTCGAGCGCCTCGGCGGGCGTGAGCGCGTCGGTGATGTACCGGAACGGGATGCACCGGACGAGCTGCTCGGGAGTCATGTCGGTGATGAGCTTCCAGAGTGGTTTGCCCTCGATCTTGGCATACAGGTCCCAGACGGCGTTGACGAGCGCGGCAGTAGCCAGGTGGATGACGCCCTTCTCGGGCCCGACCCAGCGCAACTGGCTGTCGCCCACGATGTGTGACCAGAACGCCCCGAGGTCGGCGGTGAACGACTCGAGCGTGCGACCCACGACGAGTGGGGCGAGAGCTTCGATCGCGGCGACGCACAGCTCGTTGCCGCGCCCACTGGTGAAGGTCAGACCGTGGCCCTCCAGGCCGTCCGCGTGGTCGGTCCTGAGGACGACGTAGGCCGCCGAATAGTCCGGGCTGACATGCATCGCGTCGGATCCATCGAGGGCGAGTGACGTGGGAAAGCGGATGTCCGATGCGACGACCGCCGTGATGGTGACCGGCACGTGCTTCTCCGTGGGATGGATGAGGGGGCCTGTCCGCCTCGGCTCGGAGGAGGCCAGCCGAAGCGGACAGGCGTTGGTGGACCAGGGTTACACGGGAGCACGTGGCCCGGCACTCACCGGTACGTGCCGGGCCCTTCGGATGCCCTTTGAGCCGGCGTCCGAAGCGTGCTCCCATGCGGAAGGAGTTACTGCCAGGCTGCCGTGAACTTGGCCGCGTTGTCCTTCGTCACGAGCGTGGTGCCTGTGTCGATGGCCTTCACGTAGTTCTCGCCCTTGAGCGACTTGACTGCCGCCTCGACGCCGAGGTTCGTCATCTTGAACGGCGACTGTGCCATGGTGGCTGTGGTCTTGCCTGCCTCGATGAGCTTGGCCATCTCCGGGTCACCGTCGTAGCCGAAGATCAGCAGCGGGTGCTGCTTGGACTCCACGACCGCCACGGCACCGATCGCCGGGGAGTCGCACGCCGAGTAGATCGCTGTGAGGTTCGGGTACTTGGTGAGCAGGTCCTGCGTCACCGCGGCGCCGGTCTTGGTGTCACACAGGGTCTGCTGAGCCCCGATCACGACATTGACGCCAGTACCTTCGAGCGCTGCCTTGACGCCGTCGATGCGCTGGTCGAGGTTCGGCACGCCACGCACGGCTTCGAGCAAACCGATGGTGTCGCCCGACTTCAGCTGGCTCTTGATGTACGCGCCGGCAGCCTCGCCGCCCTTGACGTTGTCTGTAGCCGCAACCGCATCCGGCACGACACCGGGGATCGTGTTGTCGACGAAGACGATCCGGACGCCTGCCTGCTGAGCCTTATTGAGGGCATCGGTGACGCCAACGCCCATCGGGGAGATCACGAGCGCCTGGGCGCCCTTGGTGACAGCGTCCTGAATCTCCGCGATCTGGCAGGGCGTGTCGTCGTTGGTCTTGCACGCGTTGGTCGTGAGCTCGATGTCGTTCGGGTGATCGGTCTCATACTGCTTGGCGCCCGCGATCATGGCATCCCAGAAACCGCCCGTGGCCTTGGTAAGAAGAGTGACCTTGATCTTCGCGTTCGCGGACGGCGCCGCGGTGACGTTCGCGGACGGCGGCGCGGTGACGTTCGCGGACGGCGCCGGGGTCCCCCCGCCGCCGCTGCTGCACGCGGTGATGAGCATCGCCACCGCTCCGAGCACGACCAACGCTTTCATTCGAGTCGACATGTGTGTTCCTCCTTCTTGCATGTGTGTTCCTCCTTCTTGCATGTGTGTTGCTCCTTCTTGCATGTGTGTTCCTCCTTCTAGTCGGATCCGCCCCACGTGCCGTGCGTCCAGGTCGTAAAGCTTCAAACGGTGGTGCTCCCTCGGGCCCCGACGATCCAGGACACGAGTTGGCCTTGGTTGTCCGCGGTCGCCGGCGCCTCGCCGATCTTGCGGCCGCGGCGCATGACCATCGCCCGGTCCGCGACCGCCATCACGTGATCCATGCTGTGAGAGATCAAGATGACCGCGACGCCGGAGGTTCGGAGCCGATCGATCAGCTCCAGGACCCGCGCCGACTCCCGAAGCCCGAGGGCGGCAGTCGGCTCGTCGAGGATGACGAGCTTCGAGGAGAACGCCACGGCTCGCGCGACCGCCACTGCCTGGCGTTGGCCCCCCGACATGAGCGCCACGTCAGCATCGAAGTCAGGGAGCCGGATCTGCAAACGGTCGAGAAGGTCCTTTGTACGGGTGGACATCTCCTTCTGCTTCATCCACTGCAGACCGCGTGGCAACCAGGACGGCCCCGCCACTTCGCGGCCGGCGAAGAAGTTCGCCGTCGGGTTGAGGTTGTCGAACAGGGCCAGGTCTTGGTAGACGGTCTCGATCCCACTTGATCGGGCATCGGCCGCCGAGGTGATCTGCACGGTGGCCCCGTCGATCTGGATCTCGCCTCGGTCGAGTTTGTGGACGCCGCTGATGCACTTGATGAGGGTCGACTTGCCGGCGCCGTTGTCGCCGAGCAGAGCGAGAACCTCACCGGCGCGGACCTCGAGGTCGACGCCGTCGAGTGCAACCACGGCCCCGAAGGTCTTGGTGGCACCACGAACGCTCAGGACGGGTTCCACGTTGGAGGGCACCACGACGTGAACGGCGTCAGTCATGCGAGCCTCGCCTGCATGCTTCGGAACCGGTTCTCGACGAGCGCCCGCAAGACGTCGAGCTCGACCGCGACGATGACGACCACTCCCACCGCGATGTACTGGAAGTTCGGGTCGAGACCGAGCAGGTTGAGGCCGTTGTGCATGACCCCGAGGATCAACGCACCTGTCAGGGCGTTCAAGACACCGCCACGGCCGCCCAGGAAGCTGCCGCCGCCGATGATCACCGCGGCGATGGCGTTGAGCTCCATGCCCTGCCCGGTGAACGGCGAGCCGGCGTTAGCGGTTCCGACGAAGAGCATGCCGCCGATGGCCCCCGACAGCCCGCTCACGACGTAGACCGAGATCAACGTCCCGTTCATCGGCACGCCCGTGCGGACCGCGGCTTCGGGGCTGCCACCGACGGCGTAGATCCATCGTCCCCAGACCAGCTTGTGCAATAGGACGGCACAGACGACCGCGAAGACGATCACCACGAGCGTGGCGTAGGGGAACCATCCGATCTGGCCCGCGCCCGGGATCGCAGGGATACGTCCGCCGCCGAGCAGGTGCACGATGTCCGGGGAGCCCAGGACGGTGGAGCCACCGGCGATGTAGAGGGCGAGGCCGGCGCAGACGCTCAAGGTGGCGAGGGTGGCGATGAAGGGATGCGGCAGACGCCCCGACACCAGCAGCAGCCCGTTGGCCAGACCGACGGACAACCCCGTCAGCAAGGTGACCCCGATGGCCAGCGACGCCGAGTTGGTGTCGCGGTAGACGACAGTCACCATGACGCAGCACAACGAGACGTTCGAGCCGATCGACAGGTCGATGCCCCGGGTCAGGATCACGAGGAGCTGGCCCAAGGCGATGATGCAGACACCGCCGGACTGCTCGAGGACGTTGCCGATGTTCCCGAACGTCATGAAGACGTGGCCCTCGGTGGCCGCCCAAAGGAACAGCATCATCAGCGCCAGGATGAATAGCGGCCCCGCCTTCAGCGCCAGCAGGACACCCTTGATCGCGCGCGACGATCGGTCGTTGGCCGTATCCGGACCCATCCCGATCTCAGGCTCTGGTGCGACGTCGGCGACGTCGGCAGCAGGGCGAGTCATCGACTCGTCGTCGAGCACGTCGCGCCGTCCCTTGTCCTGCATGGTCGGTGACTATGCCAGCCCTCTATCCTATTGTCTATAGGATAGATGATTAGGATGCTGTAACATGGCCGTCCAGTACTCGACACGCGAAGGCCGAGATGGACCGTTATCAGATCAAAGCAATCCATGACTCTGCCGCAGGACAGCGCCTGGCCCAACGGCAACCGCTGCCCGGCTCGGTCTACGAGATCGTCACCGACATGCTCATGACCCACGCGTTCGAACCCGGCGCCAGGCTCAATATCGAAGAGCTCGCCCGCACCCTCGGCGTGTCGCCGACACCGGTGCGCGAGGCCTTGGCACGCGTCGAGGCCGACGGTTTGATCGTGAAGCAGCCAGGGCGCAGCTACACGGTGGCGCCCCTCATGGGGATCGAGCAGGTGCGCGAGCTCATCGAGCTGCGGCTGCTCGTGGAACCCGCATTGGCCGCCAAGATCGCTGCCCAGGCGGAGCCGAACGAGATCAAGGAGCTGCGCCGCGTCGCCCGGGCCGGTGGAGCCGGCGCCGAGATCACGGCTGCGGCGAACCGGCTGGACATGGTCTATGACGCGACCTTCCACGCCATGGTCGCCGACCTCGCGGGCAACCAGATGATCAGCGACATGCTGACCCGACTACGCAGCCACCTGCACACCTTCCGGCTCTACTACCACGCGGGCCTTCATTCGGTGACGAAGAACGAGCACCTGGCGGTGGCCGATGCGGTCGCCCGGCAGGATCCCGACGGGGCCGAGGAAGCGATGCGTGTCCACCTGGTGTCAGCGCTGCAGCGGCTGGAGACGTTTGTCGTCGGCGGGAGCGCGACCGATGAAGCCAGGCGGATCCCGAAGTTCACCGCTGGGAGCGTCAAGGAGTGACCCGGGCAGTGAACGACGACAGGAGTGGGGCGATGTTGGCCGGTTCCGACCGCGTGTTGTTCGGTGCGGCCTACTACCACGAGTACCAACCGTATGACCGGCTGGATGTCGATCTCGATCTCATGCAGGAGGCGCACTTCTCGGTCATCCGAGTCGGTGAGTCGGTCTGGTCGACCTGGGAACCGGAGAACGGCCAGTTCGATCTGGACTGGCTCGAGCCGGTTCTCAACGGTGCCGCGCAGCGGGGCATCTCCGTCATCCTTGGCACGCCCACGTATGCCGTGCCGCCGTGGTTGGCCCGGCTGTATCCGGAGATCGCCGGCGAACGATCCACGGGCGAACGGATTCCTTGGGGGGCTCGCCAGGAAGTCGATTTCACGCACCCAGCCTTCCTCTTCCATGCCGACCGGGTGATCCGCGAGATCCTTCGTCGGTATGCGGGGCATCCCGCCGTCGTCGGCTTCCAAGTCGACAACGAACCCGGCCTTCATCTCCTTCACAACCGCGGCGTCTTCCAACGCTTCGTGGACGACCTGCGTCATCGTTACGGCGACGTAGACAGCCTCAACCGTGAGTGGGGCCTGGTCTACTGGTCGCACCGACTCTCGACCTGGGACGATCTTTGGGCACCCGATGGCAACACGCAGCCCCAGTACGACGTCGCATGGCGTCGCTTCCAGGCCGCGCAGACCACCCAGTTCATCAACTGGCAGGCCGACATCGTCCGCGAGTACTCCTCCCCCGGACAGTTCGTCACGACCTGCATCGCCTACGACCGGCCCGCCGTCGACGACGATCTGGTCACGGATGCCCTCGACACCACTGGGGGGAACCTCTACTACGGCATGCAGGACGGCCTACAGCTCCCGGACGACGGCTCCGGACCGCACGATCAGGGCTGGGCCACCACCGGAACTTGGGCGCTGTACTTCTCCGCGGACCGGATGTACTCCTCACGCCAAGAGGGCTTCCTCGTCACCGAAACCAATGCCATGCACATCGGTCCTTCCTGGGACAACCGCCCTGCCTTTGACGGCCAGTGGCGTCAGGTCGCGTGGGCGCTGGTCGCCCGTGGAGCGCGGATGGTCGAGTACTGGCACTGGCACACGCTGCACTTCGGTACCGAGACCTCCTGGGGTGGGGTCCTTCCCCACGCCGGGCACCCGGGCCGAACCTTCTACGAGCTCCGCCAGGTCGGTGACGAGTTCCGGCGCGCAGGACGGCTGGTCGCGGGATGTCGACCCGACGCAGAAGTCGCCTTCCTGTATTCGCTCCCGAACCGCTGGCTCATGCAGAAATACCCGCCGTTGGCGGCAGCGGGAGGAGGACCCGATGCCCGGGCGTACGACGGGATCTTCGCCCCCTTCTACCGCGGCGCTTTCGACGCCGGACTCTCGGCCCGGATCCTGCATTCCCGGCAGGCGACCACCACCCAACCGGCCGAGTTCGCCGCCAGTCATCCGCTCCTCGTCGTGCCCGGCCACTACATGAGCCCGGACCACCTACTCGACTGGCTGACGGACTACGCGGCCGCGGGAGGGCATCTCGTCATCGGCCCACGGACCGGATACGCGGATCACGAGGCGCGCGCTCGGACCGAGACGGCTCCCGGCCGCCTGGCACAGGCTTCAGGCGTCCACTATGACGAGTTCAGCAACCTGAAGAGCATGATTCCTGTTCTTCCTGCCGACGGGGCCACGATCAAGCTCGACGCGGCCACGGCCACGCGATGGTGTGACGGACTGCTCGTAGACGACGCGCAGGTCGTCGCGACATACGAACACCCGCACTTCAGTCAATGGCCAGCGATAACCACCCGCGACCACGAGAGCGGTCGCATCACATGCGTCGGCACCATCCCCGACTCGAGCTTTGCCAAGTCGCTCTTCCAGTGGCTAGCCACCGACCTCGTTCAACCGTGGTGCGAGCTGCCGGCCACGATGACCTCGACCGGCGCAGTGGCCATCGACGGAACCAGGCTCCGATTCCTGCACAACTGGTCCTGGAATACCGCCTCAGTATCCGTGCCCACCGAGGTGCACGACATTCTGACTGGGGAAACGTTCCACACCCAAGATCACGTCCAACTCGGGCCCTGGGATGTTCGGGTGCTCGCAGTGGGACAACCGTGACCGCCGACGGTCAGGCCGCCGCGGTCGGCGTCGGCAGCGTGCGCGAACGGGACTGGCTCCGTGACGGCCATGCGCAGATCGGGGAGGCTCTCGATGACTGACCCGTTGCCCAGGAATTGGATCCGCAGACTGGGCAATACTTCAGTTTCGACCTCGGCGATCATCGCGGGTGCTTCCCCCCTTGGGACCATGCTGTCGACGTACGGCTACGCGGTCGCGGAGGCCGATGCCATCGATCTCGTCCAACAGGTACTGAAGAGTCCGATTCGGGCCCTCGATACCTCCAACGCTTACAGCGAAGGCGAGAGCGAGCGCCGGATCGGCATCGGCATTGCTGCCGCGGGGGGATTGCCAGAGGACTTTACGGTGATCACCAAAGTGGACGCACGACACGGTGACTACTCCGGTGATCGGGTGCGACGCTCGCTTGATGAGAGTCAGGAGCGGCTCGGGCTTGGTGTACTTCCGTTGCTCTTCTTGCACGATCCGGAATACCACGACTTCGCCATGATCACGCAGGCAGGAGGAGCAGTTGACACGCTGGTTGCTCTAAAGGACGAAGGCCGGGTGCAACACATCGGCATCGCCGCAGGCAATGTTCACGTTGTTTCACGCTACCTCGACCTGGGCGTCTTCGAGGTTCTACTCACACACAATCGTTGGACCCTTGTCGATCGAAGCGCGGACGAGCTGATCGACCAGGCAACCGCGGCCGGCATGGGGGTGCTGAACGCCGCGATCTACGGCGGAGGTGTCCTCGCCAACCCAACCGGGTCGTCTAGGTACGGCTATGCCGAGGCACCCAAGCTCGTCCTCGATGCCGTCGCTGCCATGAACGACGCCTGCTTGAGAAACGGCACTGATCTAGCCACGGCGGCCCTGCAATTCTCGATGCGTGATCCCCGCGTGCACTCAACCGTTGTCGGTTTCACAAAACCTAGCCGGATCTCGACGCTCATGGCATCAGCCGCCGTCGAGCCGCCGCCTGACCTGTGGACCGAACTTGAGACCTTGGTACCACCCAAGTCATGCTGGCTCGACTTCCAAGCGGAAGGCTAAGCCAGTTCCCTCGTTTACATCGTCGTTGTGCTCGTCGGCAGGATCCCGTACGCGAGAAACGGACTCCGTCGGACGCCCTGACCGGCACGGTCGTGATCAAGCCGATCAAGGGCACCCCGGCCTGGCCGCCAGCCCAGCCTCCGCCTGATCGACGCGGCGGCGAGCGCCGCCGCGGAAGCCGGAGCCGTGATAGAACTCGGACGATGTCCGCCGGGGCTGTCGCCCGGGATCACGCGGCGCCCGCGCCGCCCGGCTCGGACCCGCGGATCGCGTCGCCCGCCCATCGCACCATTAGAACGGAGACCGCGTCCCGCATGCCGACTGCCCCATCGAAGCTAGCCATCGTCGTCCGCGGGGGCTGGGACGGCCACGCGCCCATCGAGGCTACAGACCTGTTCATCCCGCACCTCGAGGCGAATGGCTACGAGGTCCGGATCTTCGACTCGCCGGCGCCGTACGCCGATCCGGACCTGATGGCGCGGACCGACCTGATCATGCAGTGCAACACCATGGCGACGATCGCCCGCGACGAGCTTGCGGGCCTGCGAGCGGCGATCGCCAACGGGACCGGCATGGCGGGCTGGCATGGCGGGATCGCCGATTCGTATCGCAACTCGTCCGACTACTTCCAGCTCATCGGCGCCCAGTTCGCGTGCCATCCGGGCAAGGACCCGGCGACGATCACCGGCGACGGACCCGAGAACAACTACGTGCCGTACACGGTCAACCTGCTGCCGGCCGCGGCCGACCACCCCATCACCCGGGGCCTCGCGGACTTCGACCTGGTCACCGAGCAGTACTGGGTGCTCTGGGACCGCTATCTCGACGTCCTCGCGACGACGACCCAGAAGGTCCGGCCGTGGGATGAGTGGCACCGCGAGATCACCTCGCCCGCCATCTGGACGCGGCGCTGGGGCAAGGGCCGGATCTTCGTCTGCACCCCCGGCCACAGCCTCGACGTCCTCGCCCATCCGACCGTCCACACGGTCATTGAGCGGGGGCTGCTGTGGGCCGGCCGGTGAGGATCGGGATGATCGGTTGCGGCGCGATCGCCCGGCAGTACCTCGACACCGCCCGCCGGCTCGACGCGATCGAGATCGTGGCGGCGGCGGATCGCGTCCCGGCCCGCGCCACCGCGGTCGAGGCGGCCGAGGGTATCCCCGCGATGCCGGTCGCCGACCTCCTCGCGAATGCCGAGGTGGATGTCGTCCTGAACCTCACGATCCCGGCCGCCCACGCCGCCATCGCCCTCCAGGCGATCGCCGCGGGCAAGGCGGTCTACGGCGAGAAGCCGCTGGCAGCGACGACAGCGAAGGCGCGCTCGATCCTCGAGGCTGCCGGGGCGGCCGGCGTGCAGGTCGGCTGCGCGCCCGACACGATCCTGGGAACGGGGATCCAGACGGCGCGGAAGGCCGTCGACGACGGACGGATCGGGGCCCCGATCGCGGCGACCGCGACCATGGTCACGCCCGGCCATGAGCGCTGGCACCCCGATCCCGACTTCTACTACCAACCCGGCGGCGGCCCGCTTCTGGACATGGGGCCGTATTACGTGACCGCCCTCGTCACGATCCTCGGCCCGGTCGTCGCCGCCATCGGCGCCGCGAGCCGCACGCGCAGGACGCGGACGATCCGCTCGGGCGCGCGCGCCGGCGAGACCGTCCCGGTCGCCGTCGACAGCCACGTGACGGGCGCCCTGATCCACGAGTCGGGCGCGATCTCGACGCTCGTCATGAGCTTCGACGCGGTCGCCTCCAGGGCGTCGCGGATCGAGATCCACGGGGAGCTGGGGTCGCTCATCGCGCCGGACCCGAACCTGTTCCGCGGCGACGTCGAGCTGCGCGAGCTCGACGGGACCGGCTGCGTCACGCTCCCGATCAGCGCCGGGTACGAGCGCAGCTCGCGCGGCTACGGGATCGCAGACCTGGCGGCGACCCCCGCCGGAGAGGAGCCGCGCGCCGGTGGCGCCATCGCGTTCCACGTTCTGGACGTCATGGAATTGCTCCTGGAGTCGGCCCGGACCGGTCGCCGGGCCGACGTCGCGAGCCGCTGCCGGCGGCCGGCGCCGGTGCCGCTCCAGTCGCTGCCGAGCTCGGACGCGGAGATCCCGACCTACCACTAGCCCGGCTCGGCGGTCACGCTACGACGCCAGGTCTCGTCGCGGATCGGATCCGCGCCGTCGGGATGACCGAGTTCGCCGGGTCTCGGGCGTTCGAGCGCTTCTTCCGAGCGGATCCCTCCCGATCCCGGGACTCCGGCGGTTCGGGGCTCGGTCTCGCGATCGTCGCGGCGATCGTTCGGGCGTCCGGCGGCGAGATCACCGTCGAGTGCGAACTCGGACGAGGCACGCGGTGCACCCTCGATCGGCCCCGCTGTCCCTTGGTCCTGATCCCCGGTCAGCGCCAACCGAGCTCCGGGGCCACGTATCTGAGGATGCTCTCGATGGCGTGGGCGTTGTACTCGACCCCGAGCTGGTTCGGGACGGTCAGCAGCAGCGTGTCGGCCGCCTGGATCGCGATGTCCCCGGCGAGCTGCTTGACGAGGACGTCGGGCTCGGCGGCGTACGAGCGCCCGAAGATCGCCTTCGTCTGCGCATCGATGTAGCCGACCTTGTCCGCCTCCTGGTTGCCGCGTCCGAAGTAGGCGCGGTCGCGGTCATCGACCAGGGCGAAGATGCTCCGGCTGACCGACACCCGCGGCTCGCGCTGGTGGCCTGCCGCGGCCCAGGCCTCCCGGAACAGGCGGATCTGTTCCGCCTGGAGCTCGTGGAACGGCACGCCGGCGTCCTCGGTCAGGAGCGTCGACGACATGAGGTTCATCCCCTGCTGCCCCGTCCACTCCGCGGTCGCCCGCGAGCCGGCGCCCCACCAGATCCGGTCGCGCAGACCGGGCGAGTGGGGCTCCGGGCGGAGCAGGCCGGGCGGATTCGCGAACATCGGCGTGGGGTTGGGCCGGGCGAACCCGACGCCGGACAGCGCCTCGAGGAAGACCTCGGTGTGCCGGCGGGCCATGTCGGCGTCCGTCTCGCCGTCGGCCGGCAGGTAGCCGAAGTGGCGGAAGCCGTCGATGACCTGCTCGGGCGATCCTCGGCTGATCCCGAGCTGGAGTCGACCGCCGGCGATGAGGTCGGCCGCGCCGGCATCTTCGACCATGTACAGCGGGTTCTCGTAGCGCATGTCGATGACGGCCGTGCCGATCTCGATCCGCTTCGTCCGCGCTCCGATCGCCGCAAGGAGCGGGAACGGCGATGCGAGTTGCTGGGCGAAGTGGTGGACCCGGAAGTAGGCACCGTCGGCGCCCAGGTCCTCGACCGCCTCGGCCAGCTCGATCGACTGCAGCAGCGCGTCCGAGCCCGACCGGACCTGCGAATAGGGCGATGCCGACCAATGCCCGAACGAGAGGAAACCGATCTTCTTCACCCACGGATTCTACGGTCGATCGGTGTCGGACCAAGGACCATCGAGAGACGGTCAACAACCCCGGGACCGCTGCCCCGGCGAAGGAGGCGAGTGCGATCGGCCACGAGCGCTCCGATCAGGCTTTCGCCCGACCGGACCCGTGCAGGTGGGCGAGCACCGCGAGCACTCGACGGTGATCGTCGGATGTGGGCAGCAGCTCGAAGCGGCTCGGGGTGAGCGCTGTACGGGGCCGCATGTGACACGATGACCGCCCCGCGAAGGAGGCACCAGTCGGACCGGCGGGGCACTGGAAAGGGAGGCCCGTTTGAGCGCCACGAGCGGCTCGAGCGGCTCAACGCCAGGTCGCCCGGACCACGGGCGCGGCGACCGTCCCGTGCAGGACGGGGATGACGTCGCCGGTGCAGCGCGTGCACGACCGGCCGCTCGCACGCTTTCGCTTCGCACCACGGCCCTGCTCGATGACCTGCGCTCCCGTCTGTGGGTCATCCCGGGAGCGTTCGCCCTTGGTTCGGCCGTGGCGGCCTTCGTCCTCGTGCCGCTCGACCGTCTCATAGACTCGTCTGTGTCCGGGGATCTGAGCGGGATCCTGTTCGCCGGGGGGCCCGAGAGTGCGCGCCTCGTGCTGTCGACGATCGCCGCGGCGATGATGACCTTCACAGGGCTGGTCTTCTCGGTGACGATGCTCGTCCTCCAGCTCGCGAGCAGCCAGCTTTCGCCCCGCGTCATGCGCACATTCCTGCGCGACCGGATCAATCAGGCGGTCCTGGGGCTCTTCGTCGCCACGTTCCTGTACTCGCTCCTGGTCCTGCGAGAGGTACGCTCGCCATCGGACGGGCCACCCTTCGTGCCGGCGATCGCCGTCAGCTTCGCGTACGCCCTCCTGCTCACATCGGTCGCTTCGTTCGTCGCGTACATCCACCACATGGCCCAGGCCATCCGGGCGACGACGGTGCTCCGGTCGGTCGCTGACGAGACCCGTGACGCGATCGGGCGGCTCTACCCGGAGGGGATCGCCGCCGAACCCGAGCCTGACGCGGAAACCCTGCCCGATCGGGTCCCCGATCTCGTCGTGACGCTATCCAAGAGGCATGGCATCGTGACATCCGTCGATGACGAGCGCCTCGTGACGCTGGCTCGCGAGGAACGGTGCATCGTGGAAGTGATTCCCATGGTCGGCGACTTCGTGCCGACCGGCGCACCCCTCGCCAGGGCGTGGTTCCGGGACCGTACGGCCGTAGAAGACTCACCTGCCGACAAGCTCGTGCGCTCGATCCAGATCGGACCTGAGCGCACCATGACCCAGGATGCGGCCTTCGGGTTTCGCCAACTCGTGGACATCGCCGAGCGGGCACTGTCCCCAGGGACCAACGATCCCACCACCGCGGTGCAGGCCCTGGACGAGCTCCACGACCTTCTCCGACGCCTGGCGGTGCGCGGGATCCCCTCATCCGTCCGGGTCGACGAGGACGGTTCGATCCTGCTCTTTCTGCCACGCCCCAGCTGGGCCGAGTACGTGGCGCTCGCGCTGGACGAGATCCGCCAGTACGGATCAGGCTCGATCCAGGTGGCCCGACGCCTCCGTTACCTCCTCCTCGACCTCGAAGCCGTGGCCCCAGCATTCCGCCAGGAACCGATCGCTCGACAGCTCCGCCTGCTCGACGCCGGACTGCAGTCCAGCTTCGCGCTGCGCGACGACCGGCGATCCGCTGGTCAGCCGAGTGCGTCCGGCCAAGGGCCTGCCTCCCCTCCGACGCAGCCGGAAGAGTCAGGGGGCCCGGGGACGACGGGCCACCTCACCCGTGTCACGGAGGACTGAGGCCGCCAGACGGCCGTGATTGACCATCGACGCCGGGCTCGTCAATCTGGACCCGTATCGGACCATGCCCGGCCCGGTCCGGCGATGGCGAGCGCGGCTCGCCGGACGGGCAGGTTCGCGGAACGGACCGTCCGGGCACGAAGGGAACGGAGTCCGCGGAGGCATCTGTTGAAGATCGATCCCCTGGCGGGAAAGCCGGCACCCCCGGAACTGTTGGTCGACGTGCCCCGGCTCGTGACGTCCTACTTCTCGGGCGTCCCCGACCCGTCCGTGCCCGCGCAGCGAGTCGCCTTCGGTACATCCGGGCATCGGGGTTCGGCCTTCGACCTGGCCTTCAACGAACGGCACATCCTCGCCATCAGCCAGGCCATCTGTGACTACCGGAAGGGTCAGGGGATCGACGGGCCGCTGTTCCTCGGGATCGACACACACGCCCTGTCGGCGCCGGCCTATGCCAGCGCGCTCGAGGTGCTGGCCGCCAACAAGGTCGAGGTCATGATCGCCGAGGGCGATGAGTACACGCCCACTCCCACCGTGTCCCATGCCATCCTGGGCTACAACCGCGACCGCACCACCGGGCTGGCGGATGGCATCGTCGTCACGCCTTCCCACAATCCGCCGGAGGATGGGGGTTTCAAGTACAACCCGCCGAACGGTGGCCCGGCGGACGGGACCGTCACCTCCTGGATCGAAGCTGCCGCCAATACGTTCCTCGAGGCTGACCTGAAAGGTGTTCGGCGCGTCTCCCTGGCACGTGCCCTGAGCGCCGCGACGACCCACCGGCACGACTTCCGGGCGGCCTACATCGCCGATCTCGCGGACGTGATCGACATGGACGTGGTCCGCGGCGCCGGCATCAGGCTCGGCGTCGATCCACTCGGCGGGGCCGGCGTCCACTACTGGGCCATGATCGCCGAGCGGTACGGCGTCGACCTCAACGTCGTCAACGACGCGGTCGATCCGACCTTCCGGTTCATGACCGTCGATTGGGACGGGCGCATCCGGATGGATCCGTCCTCCCCGTACGCGATGCAGTCGCTGATCGGGATGAAGGATCGCTTCGACATCGCGTTCGCCAGCGACACCGATCACGACCGCCACGGCGTGGTCACGCGCAGTGCCGGGCTCATGCCGCCGAATCACTACCTCGCGGTGGCCATCGACTACCTGTTCCAGCATCGGCCGGGATGGTCGCCGGCTGCGGCCGTGGGCAAGACGATCGTGAGCAGCCAGTTGATCGATCGGGTGACCGCCAGGCTTGGCCGGAGGCTCCACGAGGTCCCGGTGGGTTTCAAGTGGTTCGTCGACGGACTGATCGACGGGTCACTCGGGTTCGCCGGCGAGGAGAGCGCCGGTGCGGGCTTCCTCCGATCCGGGGGCGACGTGTGGACGACCGACAAGGACGGCATCGTCCCGGCCCTGCTCTCGGCGGAGATCACCGTGCGTATGGGACGGGACCCCGGCGAGATCTACGAAGCGATGACCCGGGACCTGGGCGAGCCGGTCGAACGTCGGGTCGAAGCGGCGGCGTCGCCGGACCAGAAGGCCAAGCTGGCCAGGCTCTCGCCCGAGGAGTTCCGCCACACCAGGCTCGCCGGAGACGAGATCCAGGGCGTGCTCGACCGGGCGCCCGGCAATGACGCTCCGATCGGCGGCTTGAAGGTGGTCACCCAGAGCGGGTGGTTCGCGGCCCGGCCCTCGGGGACCGAGGACATCTACAAGATCTACGCGGAGAGCTTCCGCGGCGAGGCCCATCTGGATCGGATCGTGGAAGAGGCGCAAGCGATGGTCGACGCGGCCCTTGGTCCACGCGGTGACCCGGATAGGTGAAGCTGGACGGGCGATCGATCGACGCCGAGCTGGAAACGCTGCAGCACGAGACGTTCCGTTACTTCGTCCACGAGACGAACCCACGCACCGGGTTGGTGCTCGACAAGACCGCGCCCGATTGGCCAGCCAGCATCGCCGCCACCGGCCTGGCGCTGGCCGCCTACCCGGTCGGGGTCGAGCGCGGCTTCATCACGCGCACCGCGGCGATCGAACGCGTCCTGACCACGCTTCGCTTCTTCTGGAACAGCCGGCAGGGTCCCGAACCGGACGCCACCGGCTACCACGGCTTCTACTACCACTTCCTCGACATGCAGACCGGGCAGCGCGCATGGACATGCGAACTGTCGACGATGGACACCGCGATCCTGCTTGCCGGCGCCCTGACGGCCGGGGCGTACTTCGACGCATCCACGGCCGCGGAAGCGGAGATACGCACCCTAGCCGACGCGCTCTATCGGCGGGCTGACTGGACCTGGGCGCAGGATCGAGGCACCACGCTGACGCATGGCTGGAAGCCCGAGTCGGGCTTCCTCGAGTGGCGCTGGCGAGGATACGACGAGGCGCTGGTCCTGTACGTCCTGGGCCTCGGCTCGCCCACTCATCCGCTGCCAGAAGAGAGCTACGCGGCGTGGGCTTCGACATACGAGTGGAGGCGCAGCCACGGCTTCGATTACCTGTATGCCGGTCCCCTGTTCACCCACCAGCTGGCCCACGTCTGGATCGACTTCCGCGGCATCCGGGACGCGTTCATGCGCGACAAGGGGATCGACTACTTCGAGAACACGCGGCGTGCGACGCATGTCCAGCGAGCCTACGCGATCGAGGATCCCCTGGGCTTCGCGGCGTACGGCAGGGATTGCTGGGGGATCACCGCCAGCGACGGACCAGGCCCGGAGACCGTCACGGTGGACGGTGTCGAACGGCACTTCTTCGGGTATCTCGCGCGCGGCGTGCCGGACGGACCGGACGATGGAACCATCGCGCCATGGGCCGTCGTGGCATCCCTGCCCTTCGCTCCCGAGATCGTCGTGCCCGCGATCGACTACCTGGTCCATCACGTCCACCTCAAGCTCGGCAACCCGTACGGGTTCAAGGCGTCGTTCAACCCGACGTATCCGGCCGGTTCGGGCGGTCCGAACGGCTGGGTATCGCCGTGGCACTACGGGATCAACCAGGGACCGATCGTCGCCATGATCGAGAACCATCGGACCGGATTGCTGTGGCAGCTCATGCGAGGCTGCCCCCACGTCGTGACCGGGTTGCGGCGAGCGGGCTTCACCGGAGGCTGGCTGTAGCTCGGCCCGAAGGGCCGTCATCGTCGCGTCATACGCGCCGACGACCATGGGCCGATGCTGGTCGTCCTGTCATTCGCGTTCGTCGCGGGCATCCTCACGATCCTGGCGCCGTGTACCCTGCCGGTCGTCCCGCTCGTCCTCGGCGCGTCCGCGACCGGCGGGCGCCGCCGGAGCATCGGCGTGGTGGTGGGATTCGGCTCGACGTTCATCGCCCTGACCGTCGTGTTCGCCGCAGCCCTCGGCGCGGCGGGCCTCGGCACGGAGCGCCTTCGCCTCGGTAGCGCCATCGTCCTGGCGATCGTCGGCCTGACCCTCGCCGTGCGACGGATCGACCGGTGGGCGGAGCGGGGCCTGGCACCCGTCGCCTCGCTGGGCGGGCGGATCGTCGGTGGACGCGTCGATGGCAGCCTCATCGGCGGCCTGGTCCTCGGCGGCGCGATCGCTCTGGTCTGGGCCCCGTGCGTGGGACCGATCATGGCCGGCGTGATCGCGGTCGCGGCCACCCGCGGCCCGAGCGTCGAGACGGCCCTCATCGCCACCGCGTACGTCACGGGCGCCGCGATCCCGATCGCGATCGTCACGACCTGGGGTCGCCGTGCACGCACCGCGCTTGGCGGAGCCATCCGACACGCCACGATGCGACGCGGTTTCGGGGTGGCCATGGTCCTGACGGCCGCGCTCATCGTGTCGGGCCTCGACCTCAGGGTCGAGAACGCGGTCGCCGCCGTCCTGCCGCCAGGATGGTCGGGCGCGCTCTTCGCGATCGAACAGCAACCGGGGATCCAGGAGGAACTCGACATGCTCACGACGGACCGCGCGACGCCTCCCAGGACACGGGTTCCGGCCACGGCGGCCGACGGAGGCCCGGGCATCGACCGCCTGCCGGACCCCATCGCAGCGACGCTCCCCGCCAGCGTCGCCCTCGCGGATCTTGGCCCGTCGCCCGAACTGGCCGGGATCTCCGCCTGGATCAATTCCGACCCGCTCACGATCGCCTCCCTGCGGGGCAAGGTCGTCCTCGTCCAGTTCTGGACCTTCGGCTGCATCAACTGCATCCATGTCCAGCCGTACGTGAAGGCCTGGTACGACCGCTACGCGACGGCCGGGCTCGTCGTCATCGGCGTTCACACGCCCGAGCTCTCGTTCGAGCGCGACCTCGCCAATGTCAGGGACGCCGTGGCGACGGCCGACGTCCGGTTTCCCGTCGCGGTCGACCCGGATTTCACGACCTGGAACGCCTTTCGCAACAACTACTGGCCGGCGTTCTACTTCATCGACAAGGGCGGGCAGATCCGTCACACGCACTTCGGCGAGGGGGACTACGACGGCTCAGAGCGGGTCATCCGGGAGCTCCTCGCTGACCCCGGACCGGGCGTCTGAAGCGGCCCCCCGGGTACCCGCCGGGCGATCATCGACGCGGACGTCCGAGCCGATGGAGACGGGGCCTCAGACCGTGATGACGACCTTGCCTCGCGCCTGGCCGGTCTCGACGTACCGGACAGCCTCCGCGACGTCGCGCATCGGATAGGTCCGGTCGATGACCGGGTCGATCTTCCCGGCTGCCGCGAGCTCCGCGAGCACGAGCAGGTCGTCCCTGGTCACGCGCGCGAGGAACGACAGCATCCGCTGGCCTCGGAGACGTGAGCGGAGCGCCACGGCCAGGAGCTGGACCACGATCGAGAGCGAACTCGCGCTGCCCGCGCCGACGAGGACGACGGTCCCACCCGGAGAGACGGCCCGAGCGAGATCGCCAAGCGATCCATAGCCGCCCACATCCACGATGAGGTCGTACTGGCGCCCTGTCCCGGTGGCACTCTCGGCCGTGTAGTCGATGACCATGTCGGCGCCCATCGCGCGGACCATGTCCACGTTGCCCGCGCTCGTCGACGCGGTGACTGTGGCCCCGTACGCCTTGGCGATCTGGACGGCGAACGAACCGACGCCGCCCCCCGCGCCGAGGATGAGCACCTCCTGCCCGGCCTTGACCTGGCCCTTGTCTCGCAGCGCCTGGAGGGCGGTGATCGCCGCGACCGGGATGGCGGCCGCCTGCTCGAAGCTGAGGTTGGCCGGCTTGGGCACGAAGTTGCGCACGCGGCCGGCTATGTACTCCGCGTAGGCGCCGCCGCCTGCCCCGAACACCTCGTCGCCCGGTCGCAGCTCGGTCACGCTCCTGCCCACGGCGACGACCATGCCGGCGACATCGGTGCCTGGCACGGCCTGCTTCGGCTTGCGGACGCCCGACATCAGGCGGGCGAGATACGGCCGACCCCGGATGAGGTGCCACTCCTTGGCATTGACCGACGACGCACGCACCTGCACGAGCACGCCGTCGTCGCCGATCACGGGCACGTCGAGATCCCTGAGTGCCAGCACGCCGGATGACCCGTAGCGATCCTGGACGATCGCCTTCATGGCGCTCGATCCCACGGCCGCCTCAGCCTTCTGCATGATCACCACGATGCCCTCTCTTCGAGCGGTCCTTACGGTGTACGATTACCGGTAGAAGGCTAGGCCTTACGGTGTATGGCTGTCAAGTCCCTGGCAGGCCAGCGTCGTTCACGAGGTGGATCGGTGCAAGGACGCGACGCCATCGAGCCCGAGCCGGGGGCGGAACCGCGCCAGAAAGCGGATGTGGCAGCAGCGCCCAAGCCGCGCGGCCGCCTGACGCGGGAACGCGTGCTGCGGACGGCGATGGACCTCGCCGACGGGGGTGGGATCGAGGCGCTCACCATGCGCAGGCTTGCCCGGGCGCTCGGGGTGGAGGCGATGTCGCTCTACCACCACGCGGCCAACAAGGACGACATCCTGGCGGGCATCGTCGACCTCGTGGTCCGGGAGATCGAACTGCCGGCCCTGGAAGGAGACTGGAAGGCGGCGATCCGGGCCAGTGCCATCTCGGCCCACCGGGTGCTGCGACAGCACCCCTGGGCGTGCAACCTCCTGATGTCGGGGCCGGTGGTCCGCCCCGCCCGCCTCGCGTACATCGATGCGCTCCTGGGTCGCCTCGGTGACGCCGGGTTGCCGGCCAACCTCAACGATCTCGGCTATCACGCCCTGGACAGCCACATCCTCGGCTTCACGCTGTGGGAGGCCGGCTACAGGATCGGCCTCCGGGGATTCCCGACGGACATGGCCACGATCCTCCGCGACTTGCATCTCGAGGACTATCCCCATCTGCTCGACCATGTGGCCTACCACCAGCGCCCGCCCAGCGCCGATCGCATCGGCGAGTTCGAGTTCGGGCTCGACCTGATCCTCGATGGCCTGGTGCGGGCGCGGGACGCGAGTCGAGCCGAGGTACCGGCATCGCGGGTCGACGCGCCATGAACCTCTTCTTCCGCCGCGGATCCGTCGAAGGTCGGACCCACGCTCGAGCGTCAGGCGCCTCGAACGGTGGCTCATGGTGGGGGGATCGCGTTGCTTCGTCGTTCGGGCGCGCGCGTCAAGCGCGCGTGCGCCGGCCGCGGCGGCCACCGTGTCGCTGCCCGGGAACATCGGGCGTCACGGCTCGAGCCGGCTGGACATGCCCGGTGCGGCCCGAGCGGCGACCCGCTGTGTCCGTACGACGCATGCCGAAGATGCAGCCCACATCCGTCGCGGCTGACGGTCGCTCGCGGCGGTGATCGCTCGTCCAAATCCCGGTTCAGGGCGCACGACGACAGACGTTCTGCGGTCTCCCCTTCCCCGGGCCGGACCACGTTGGGTACGATCGGACACCTGCGGCCAGCCGGGGCGTGAAGGTTGCTCGATGAGGAGGGTTTTCGACGTGTCGCAATCCACAGACGCAAGGGCTGGAACATGATCAACGAGCAGCTCGGCGTGCTCCTCACCGAGCAGGTAGCGCACGAACTCAGCGCGCATCAGGCGTACACCGGGATCTCGATCTACTTCGAGCGCCGGAGCCTCAAGCGGTGGGCCGGCCTCTTCCGGGACCAGGCGACCGAAGAGGCGCAGCACGCCGCGAAGATCATGGCCTTCCTCATCGACAATGAGATCGATTTCGACCTCCCGGCGGTCGGCATCGCGACGACCCACTATGAGTCGGCGACCCAGGCCGTCCAGACAGCCCTGGACAATGAGATCCGCGTGACCGCTCAGTTCGATGCCATGGCTGCCGCCGCGCTAGCCGAGGGGGACCACCGGACCTCCGAGTTCCTGCACTGGTTCATCGACGAGCAGGTCGAGGAAGAACGGACGATGCGGGGCCTGCTCGATCTCGTCGACAGTGGGATCAACCTCTTCCAGGCAGAGCCGCTCCTTGAGCCTCTCGATCAGGGCGACTGAGGACCCTGCTGCCGCTCACTCGAGCGCGTTGAGGATGCCAGGAGGCATGGTGGCTCGGCCCTCGTCATCGGAACCGGCCAAACGACGAGGAGGACGCGCCTTGCCGGGCATCAGGCGGGCCGTGGCGGGAGTTCATCGGCGCGGAGCGCTGCCTCCCCGCGTCAACCGGGCACCACGCGACGCGCCACGAACTCCACGAGGTGGAAGTGGTGCGGCTCACCAAGCGCCGTCTGGGTGTCCTCCTCCCGATCGGTCCAGTGCTCGATCTCGAATGAACCGAGGCGCCCTCGGATCTCCGCGGGTGGCAGGCACGTCATCAAGGGATCCGATGCCGACCCATCCCCGTCGCCGAAGAGCATGGCGGCGAACCGACCGCCGACGGGCAGGGCTGCAAGGATCCTCTGCCACGTCCTCCAGAATGCGTCGGGCGGGAGAAAGGGCAGGCTCAGGCTCGCGTTGACCAGGTCGCACGCGGGCACATCGACCGCGGCGAGATCGGCGACGCGCGCCTCGAGCGATGCACGTCGGTGCTTGGCGTTGGCCTTCTCTACCGCCGCGATCGCAGC